>CAWIVS010000011.1:0-1310426 GCA_963839685.1 uncultured Pseudomonadota bacterium
CAGGGTCTGAACCAGGCGTTGCCGATCTGGAAGTAAATCGCGGTCGTGTCTTAGCTGAATCCCACGTCGAGGCCGGCGTGCATCCCGAATTTGCGCGCGAACTCGTATCGAAATCCCACAGCGCCGCTGACGAATCGCGCGTGGCGGAATACAACTCGCGGTCGGTGCGCGCGCTACCGTAGCCCGCCGCGCCGACAAGACTCCAGCGGCCATGCACCTGCCAGCGCGCCTCGACTTCGGCCGAAGCCATGCATCGCCCTGGTAACGCATGGCCTCGACGCCGCGCAGCTTGATGTAGGGCCGCAAGAAAAAAGGCGTGCCATCGGACGCCCATTGATAGTCGCCTCTCAAGCCCAGCGTCACTTTTCCGCGAGCGGCAGCCAACCCATGACCACCTGCTGAAAGCGCTCGAATTCTTCGGTAGCGCCGAGCTCTTCACGCGAAGCCAGGTACACGGACTCCGCATACATGCCGCGCGTCGGCGTGAACAGGTTGTTGCGGCTGTCGAACTCGAGCACAGCCGCCGGCGCGGAAATCTTCATGTCGATATTGTCGGCGAGGCCCGGAAACAGCGGCTCGTCGTGCAATTTCGGTTCGACCTGCGAATAGACGTATCGCAAGCCGAAGGACCACGGAGACTTCGCATGCAGCTTCCAGTAGCCCTGCAGCAGCGACAGGCGAAGTCGAGTGATAGCTCACCGCTTCATCGAGGGAGTCGCTGGCGTGGCCGAGCCCGTAGAAATCGAGATGCAATTCGCCGGTGGCGCCGCAGCAAGGGTCTGCAGGCGATCGTCCATCCAGTGGCTGGAGTCGCCAACGAATGCGCCCCAGGTGCCGTTCTCGGTGGCGAAACCTGCAGCGATTGAGATGTTAGGCCGCGCGAAGCCCTCACTCCCCGCCTGCTTTCGGGCCGAATGAACATGCCGGCGATCCCGCCGCCGTAACCGATGGCCGGTTCGGTGACCACGATGGGCACGGGGAGAAAGCGCTTCGGGGTCGCAAGGTACGTCGAGATTCGAACTTGCCGTCATCGGGATCTTGGAACTTCGAATGCGGCACCGCCTGCTCGGCAGGCGTGTCGGGCTTGCGCTCTTCGCGGTCGGTTCTTCGGCGCTACCCGGCGCGGGAATGGCGCAGGCCAACGCCAGGTTCAGCATCCGGGTTGCTGCCTTCATGGGCAGCATGCTCATGCCGGTCAGCGGGCTGCTCAATAAGCACATTGACCCACAGACGTCCCCGGGAGAGTCGAAGCCAGTCTGGCCTCAGCGCTGCGCTTGTGCGCCTTCGATCGAGATCAACGACAGGTTCTCCGGGCTCTGCTGCCCCAGCGCCATCGGGCACTTCACTTCGTCGAGGAAGGCGACGTCGAACAGCTCGCTCACCGGGCCGTCGAGCCGGACCCATTCGACCACCGATCCTGACTTCAGGTCGACGATCTGCACGCCGCACCAGGCCTCGCTGTCCTTTGCCTCGAGTTCCTCTGGAGGTCGAGGCCCTCGAAGCGCTGGTTGCGCGGCTTCGACAGGCCGACCGCGGCGACGTTGCCGATGATCGACAGCCCGCGCAGGAAGCCCGGGAAGAACACGAGCGGCACGAATTTCTTCGTTCTCGAAATCGACCCAGCCCAGGTGGCCGGTGCCGGCGTTGAGCACCCACAGCTTGCCGTTCGCCCAGCGCGGCGAATGCGGCATCGACAGGCCTTCGCAGACGATCTCGTTGGTCTCGATGTCGATCACGACGCCGCCGTCGTGGCGCCGGTCGCGCCAGCCATCGACGGTGTCGCTCTTGCAGACCGCGGTGACGTACTTCGGCTTGCCGTCGACCATCGCCAGGCCGTTGAGGTGGCAGCGGTCCTCCGGCGCGAGCTTGCTGATGAAGTCCGGCTTCCAGATCGCCTTGAAGCTGTGCGTCTGGCTCGGCTCGGCCAGGCAGGAGTACTTGGTGTTGACGAACACGACCTTGCCGTTCTTGCGGATGCCGAGCTCGTGGATGTCGAGGTCGCCGATGGTCTGCGCGTTGCGCGGCACGTAGCACTTGTCGAACTGCGTTGGTGAGTGACCTCGTTCGCGCAGCACGTTCTCGAAGCGCCACAGCTGGTACAGCCCGCCGAGGTAGATGCGCTGTGCGTTGCCGACGATGCCCATCGCGCGCTCGAAGATGCGTTCGAAAAATGACAGCCGCCCGGTCGGGTCCGAGCCGAGCAGGTACAGCCGGCCGCTTTGATAGGAAGTGAATGCGATCGAGACCTGGTTGCGCCGCATCCACGCCGTCAGGCCGGGAGAGCACGACTTCCTGATCGGCTCCGGCGCCTTTTTGGCCTCCGCGTTCTCAGTCGTCGGCTCGGCAGGTGCGGCGGCGGCTGCGGCTTCAGCTGCGGCTGCGGCGCTCTCAGCGCTCTCGCTCTTGGGTTCGTCGTTGTTCGGGGTCATAGGTGCTCAATGCTCACGTCTGCGGCGACGTTCCAGGCACGCTCATCGTCATCCGCCGAATACATATAGATTCGCCGGTACTCGATGCCGGTGACGGCCTGGTCGGTCTTCACGAAAGTCCACTGGCGGATCGTGTCGGCCCACAATTTCGCCAATGGCTGGATTCCCTCGGTGACGTCCACCGTCTTGCACATCGTAGACCGTTCCATCCGTCCTCACGGAAAACCGGATCACGAATGATCCTTCGATCTTCTTTTCGACGACTTTCAAGGCGTCAAGGGCGGCCTTGACGTCCGGCGCGCCATGTAGTTGAACATGAGCCCGGTCTTCTGCAACTCGTCGAAATTTGCTTCCTGCCAGGTGCGTCGAATTTCACGCACGCATTTGCGCTCGGGTTTTTGCGCGGCGCTGTAGGCCGAACAGTCCGGCCGCTTGAAACTCACGGCTGACTGCGCCGAAGCAGTGGATGCCAGCGCGAGCGCAACAAGACACATCACGTGCATTCTCATCTACCGGCCCTCGAAGTATTCATACGGCAGCTTCTTGGAACCCGGGAACTGGCAATTGTCAGGCGGATCCGTCGGCTTCTTGTCGCCGATGTGACGGTCGAAGAAATCGATCATGCGGCAGCTGACTTCGCGCACGCTGGCGAGCTCGCGTGCGCCGTGCCCGGCGCGCGGGACGAGCAGCGTCTCGAACCTGTGATCCTTTTTCTTCAGCGCATCGCGCATTTCCACGTAGTGCTGAAAGTGGGCGCGGTCGTCCTGCATGCCGTGCACCAGGAACACGGGCACCTTGATCCGGTCCACGTTCGGCGTGCTGGAGCGCGCGGCGCGGTCCGCAGGATCCGTGCCCAGCGCCTCGTCCAGGTATTTCCGGCCCCCGCGAGAGCGGCTGACGTCGCCGATCTTGTGCATGATGTTCAGGTCGTACACGCCGACATAGCCGATGGCGCACTTGTAGCGGTCAGGTGTCTTCACCACGCCCATCAGCGCCGCGTAGCCACCGTAGGATGCGCCATAGATGCAGACCCGATTGATGTCGGCGATGCCCGCCTTGGCCGCCCAGAGAACACCGTCCTCCAGATCGTCCTGCATTTCCAGGCCCCAGTGGCGATACCACTGGTAGTGGAAATCCTTGCCGTAACCGCCCGAGCCGCGATAGTTGATCTTGAGCACCGCATAGCCCGCATTGGCGAACGTAACGGCTTCCGTTTCATAGCCCCAGTTGTCGCGGACGCCGTGTGGACCACCGTGCGGCAGGACGATCAGCGGAAGATTCTTCATGTTCTTGTGCACGGGGACCGTCAGGTAGCCGACCAGCTCCAGGCCATCGCGCGCCTTGAATTTGACGGCGTGCAGTCTGCGGTAAATCACTCGGCCTTGATATGTGGTCGGGGGTCGAGCAGGTGGCGGATTTTGCCGTCGTACTCATTCCACAAATAGAACTGGCCCCGCTCCCGGTCATTGTGGACGCGCAGCACGTGCTCGAGGCCGTCGGCTGTGGATCTCTCCACAGCGATCAGATCATCCGGAAAGGCCGCCACCAGCTTCTGGCGCCGCTTCACGCGAGGATCGTCGGGCCTCAGCACCACGTAGGTCGGATAGTCGTATTGATGCTTGACCGCAATGGCTTCGTCTTCGTCGTTGAACACGACTTCGTCGATGTCGACACGCGGATCGCGGTAGATCAGTTCCTTCTTGCCGGTTTTCACATCGACCCAGTAGTAGCCGAGGGTCGGCGCGTCCAGGTTGTCCTGGTACAGGATCTTGTCGGGATCGGTCTTGTGCCAGCGAACCGGCACGCTGACACCTTTGGAACTGGCGTAGACGCCTTCCAGCACCCATTCGCCGTTGACCCGCTTGTGAACTACCGTCGAGTCGTAGTCGTCTGGCAGCACGCCTACTGCGTGGGTGACTGCGTCGTCCTGGTTGAACACGAAGCTCGTTCCACGCGAGGGGGATTTCATGACCCTCGTGGCCCGACCCGTAAAGATGTTCAGCTTGTATAGATAGACAAAGGGAATTTCCGAGTAGCTGGATCCCGACGGCCCGACAGTCAGCCAGTAATGCGTCATCGTCGATCCGATCACCGATTTGCGCGCCTTCGGATCCGCCATAGTCCGCCGTGCCGTCGCCAGTCCAGACGGGCTTGATGTTTTTCGTCTTGAGGTTGAGCATGAAGAGACCGGCCCCGCCCCGTCCTTCGGCGAGCTCGCTTTTCCAGGTCGCGTTGATCAGCAGGTTCTCGTTGTCCTGCCAGCGGACATCGCCGACGCCCAGCGGACCGTCATACGCCTCGCTGTGCACCACCGACATCGTCCTGCGGTCCAGGATGTGCATCACGGTCCGGCCTTCGTCGGTCACGGCGATGCCGGCGAAATACTTGCCGTCCGGCGAGATCGTCAGGCCACGGTACTTGGGCCTGGAGATGATGTCGGTCAGCTTCTAGCGGCGATGTGGTCGTGGAGACCGGGTCCGGCAAATGCCGTGGCGGCGAGAGTCGCGATGACTGCAAGTGCCGCAGCCAGCCCCACCACAAACGTAGCGCACACGAGAAAGCTTCATTGCGTGCTCAGTCGAACGAATAGTTCAATGACAGGTAGGCCGCGCGCCCGAGCGCGCCGGAGTTCTGCAGGTGCGGCCAGTAGTACGGCCAGATACCGCTGCCAGTGTCCTGCGGCTTGGTGTACAGCAGGTTTTGCAAGGTCAAACCGACCCCGCCCCTGGCACTGAACTGGTATTGCACGGTCAGATTCGCGTCGTAGATCGGCTTCAGGAACTGCGTTTGCGAGAAGTTGTACACACCACCATCGCGGTGCACGTACAGCGACACACCCACACCCTTGCCGGCCGAGATCGGGTTGCTCCAGCCCAGCGTCATGCTCATCGAATTATCGGGCGTGGACTGTCCCTGCCAGCCGTAGCGCAGATCGATCGCCTCATCGCCCTCGAAGCTGTTCAACTCGAACTTCAGCACCTTCGAATAGAACAACGACGCCGAGAACTGGCCGAGCTTTTCGGATTCATAGGAGAAGTTGGCGCGCAGGTCCACACCCTCGCGCTCCATGCTGTCCTGGTTGAGCGGCTGGACGGTCACATGCTCGACCGCGCCAAAACCATTGCGTGTGATGCGGCTGCGCACGTCCGCGCACAGCTGCGAGGAGCCCTCGAGCACGTCGTTGTCGCACTGCCATTCCCGCAGCAGCAGGTCGTAGGCGCTCTCGGTGACCACGAGATCTTCGAGATTGATCCGGTACCAGTCGAGAGTGACTGCGAAGTTGAGTACCGGCTGCCAGATGATGCCCAGGCCGTAGTCACTGCCATGCTCCTCGGACAGCCCGGTATCCGGGCGGCGCGTCGTGGCAACAGAGTTGAAGCCGCAGACATAGACTTCGCCATCGAAGCAGCCCGGCGCCGAGAAGTCGGCCACCTACTGGAAGGCATCGGATTCGCCGTAGAGGTTGAACATGTCCGGCGCGCGGAACGTCTGCGAGTAGCCGCCGCGCACCTTCAGCCAGTCGTTCGGGCGGTACAGAAACTTGATCTGTCCTGAAGGCCGGCTGGAAATGCTCGAGGAATCGCTGTAGTGGTCGACGCGACCGGCGAGCGAAAGATCGAGCTTCGACGTGTACCGGCAATGCCAGCTCCAGTGCCAGCGCCTTGCGGTCGCGCTCGCCCTTCGACTGGATGGCGCCGATGTTGTACCAGCCCTCACCCTCGGTATTCTGCGAACGCTCGTCTGGAATGATTTCCGTGGACTGCGTCGCGATCTCCGAGCGCAGCGCAAACTTGAGCGGCTTGTAGAGGAAGCCCAGGTCGCCCAGCGTGCCGTCCAGCGTCAGCGTCAGAAAGCCGGACGATGAGTTGGCGTGCATGATGTTCTGGCCGATCAACCCGTCGATGTCCGACTCCTGGACGGGTCTCACGATGTTGTCGATCAGCTGGTTGTCGTAGAAGTCGGCATCGACGAAGTACGTGTACTGCTGATTGGCATCGGTGATGACGCTGGACGCGCCATCCATGATCCAGTCGCGGATGCCTTCTTCCTTCAGGTTGATGGCCGTCTCTTCTGTCTTGTAGCGCGCGTGGGAGTAACTGAGATCCCAGTGCCATTGATCGTCACCGATGTCGAGACCGCCCTTGACGCCAACCGTCGCCGTCCACATGCGCTGACTGGCCTCGACGTCGGACGACCCCAGTTCATTCGCCGAGAAGCCGCGCGTCAGGAATACCGCGGAGGACAGATCCTCGTTGACGACCACGCCATTCCAGAACAGCACGTTGCTGCTCGTGTTGTACTTGTTTTCCGTGACGATGGCGGTGCCGAACAGCTCGATGTTGTCGGTCAGGTCGAAGCGTCCGTCGAAGAAGCCCGAAAGCTGATGGACCTCCGGCTGGAGCGAGATGGTATCGCTGACTTCTTTGACGCAGACGTCATCGGTGAACTCGAATCCCAGCGAAGCGCAAGCTCCCGGCGGAACCGCCGGCACCACCGGAGACGGCGGCGTGTTTCTCTGGATCGTCACCATGCCAGCGTCGTACGGTGCGTTCTTCTTCAGGTAATCAACGTTGCTCGCCAGGATCTGCTCGGTGATGAAGCCGTCGAGTCCGACCGTGAACGAACCGCGCTCGAAGGAGTTGCCGGTGATGACCGACGCCATAGCCGTCTGGCCCACTCCCTGCTGAAACAGGCCGCCAGTCACGCTGGCTTCGGTCTGGTCCATGTCGCGCTTGGTGATGAAGTTCAGCACGCCGCCGATGGCGTCGGAACCGTAGATCGCCGATGCGCCGGACGACAACAGTTCGACGCGCGCAAGCGACGACATGGGGATCGCGCCGACGTCGACGCCGTTCTGTTCGCCACCGAAGGGCAGTGGATAGTCCGCGACACGGCGGCCGTTCAGGAGGATCAGCGTCCTGCCGGTACCGAATCCACGGATGTTTACTTCCTGCCCTCCGGTGGTGAATCTGCCAAGCAGGTTCGATTCCTTGCCCTCGGTGTAGCCGCTGTTCTCGGTGAGCGAGTCCATCACGTCACCGATCGACATCAGGCCTTTTGCCGCCATGTCTTCGCTGGTGACAACGGTGATAGGCGAGATGCCATCGTTGGTCTCGCGCGGAATCAACGAGCCGGTAACGAGGATTTCCTCGAGGTTCGCTGCCTCTTGCGCAGCGCCCCGCTTCTCTTCGGGTGCGGGCGTGCGCGCGGCCTCGTCCTCGGTCTGCTTGGGTTTTGGGTCCGGCTCTGCGCTCTGTTGCGCTCCGGCGGGCGTATTCATGGCCAGCGCCAGCAGGCTGAGCGACAAGTATTGGGGTAGTTTGTTCATGTTCAGTTTGATTTGCCCCGGCCTACCAGCGGTACCGAACCGTCAGGTTCGTAGAAAGTGCCGATTTGATAGCCGTGGTGTCCGCCAGTCCCACTCGCCCGGTGATATCCCAGGCCTTGTAGCGCCCGGCGATGCCGAGTTCGGCACGGTAGCCCGAACCGGAGGTGTCATTGCCGAACACGATGCCGTTCGACGAAATCGTGCTGTCGCCATCCATCGCGTCCAGGTAGCTCACATCCACTAGCGGCGTGATGGAGCCATGGGTCGTTTCGAAGGTCTTGAACATCGAGACGCCCGCGCGAAGCAGCGAGTGTTTGCCGCTTATCCCGGAGAATGCGTAGACGCTCATCGCTGGAGGTGAAGTCATCGATGTCCACGGTGACGCTGGCGTACTGCAGCTGGGGCGCGAGCGTGAGACCGGAGTTCAACTTGTGCGCGTAGCCCAGCTCGAGATTGAAACCGTCGCCTTCGGCATCCGTGCTGCCGAGCGCATTCGATAGCGTCCCCGGCGTGCGGAAGTCGATCTGCATCGCCATCTGCTGCCAGGCCGCGTTCAGGTACAGGCCGTTGCTGAACCGATAGCCGGCATTCAGGCCGTAAGCGCTGGCATCGCCCTTCGCGCTCGCCAGGTTGGCGTTCTGCGCCGCGGACGCGTTGCCATAGCTGAACATCGGGCCGACACTGAAGCTGCCACCGCCGACATCGCCCTTCCACTCGATGCCGGTCTGCAGGCCCGAGACTTTCTGGTCGAAGCTGACGTCCTGCAGATCGTTGTTGGGATTGACCGAGCCTTCCTCGTGGAAGGTCGCGGCCCACACGGACAGTCCCGAGTCTTCCAGTCCAGCCAGCTGCTGCATGTCGCGTTTGTCGAGGCTGCTGGTCGACTGCATCCACCAGTGCTGCGCCATGCTGGTCGCCGCCGACGCGGAAGTCGCCATGTGTCCCATGCCGAAGTTGGCAGATACGATGACCTCGCCCGTCGCCTCCGAGTAGTTCACCTCCGCGTCCAGCAGGCTGTCCGCGAAGTCTCCAGTCACACTCGCGACCACGGCGTTGCCATTGTTTTCACCGCCGACGGTGATGACCTTGAAACTGGTCGCGCCACTGAGCTGTTCGGTGGTATTGATCACCACGCCCATCGTGCTGTCGTCGGCCACGTCGCCGGTGATGATCAGCTGATCCGCTCCGTCACCGTCGACGTCGGCGCCGAAGGTGAAGTCGCCGGACAGGTTGCCGTTGATGGTCAGGCTGCTGTCGACCGCGTTGTTGCGCGCCTCGATGTGCGCCGCCGTCATGACGAGGTCCGCACCGGTGATGAGGTTGTCACCGCCCGCGATCGTGAGCGTGCCGCGATCATTCTCGAAGCTGTTGTTGCCGGCACCGAAGTCGATCGTCGACCCGTTCATCACGATGTTGCCGGAGTGCGTGATGCGCCCGGCGTTGTCGATCATCAGCGTGTTGATGAGCTTGTCATCGCCGGCGCCGAACGTGATGTTGCCCGCGATCGTGCCCACGTTGATGGCGTAGGAATCGAGGTTCCGGTCGGCATTGAGGCGAATGGCCGTGCTGCCGTTCTGGCTGGCGTCGATCGTGCCGGCATTGAATAGCTGCAAGCCCTGCTCGTTGCCACCCGTGCCAGTGATCACGACGCCGGTCGAGTTGGCGCCCACACGGATCGTGCCGCTGTTCTGAAGGTAGGAAGGACTGGTGACGTCGACTGTCCCCGAGTAGTCCACCCTGTAGTTGGTATCCGGAACATTCGGATCCGGCTTCCACACATAAAAGCTCCAGGGAACATCTTCCCTGACGCCGTTCATGCGAATGCCGGTCGAGTTCTCGCCGGTCTCGATGATTCCGTCGTTGAATGCCTGCAGCACACCCGGGAAGGTGGTCGGCTGCGTATCGCCGTAGTAGACGAATGCGTCGCCCGAGGTGATTTCGACGCCGACGGAATCGTCACCGACCGAAATCTCGCCCGCGCTGGAGAACATCGAGAAGAGATTGCCGTGGACGCGCGCGCCGATGGAATTGTCGCCCGTCGTAATAACGCCCGCGTCGCTCTGCAGCACGCGCGCCGCGTATCCGATACCGGAATTCGCAGAGCGGGCGACCGCGCCGATCTTGCCGTCTCCCACGGTGATGGTGCCGTAGTTGATCATTTCGGCATAGCGCCAGGCGGAAGCCGATGCACCCGTCCGCAACTGCGCGAATTCGCCCGCGCTGTATTTGCCCGGCTGGTATGCACTGATGTCGTAGCTGCCGGTGGTGATGGTGCCCGTGTTGAGGACCATCGTATTCATCCCGGACGCAGTCATGCCGGCCGAGTTGTCGCCGGTGGTGATGATGCCTTCGTTGACGTTGATGCCCGTGAGGATGGTCCGATCCAGCAGAGGATCGCCGAGGCCCGCGACGCTGCTGCCGATGGCGAGCTCACCGACCGTGATGCTGCCGCTATTGCGCGCGTACGCGGTCGCCCCTGCAACAAACGGCGCAATACTAGTCGACATCAACCCGTAGGTCTCGAACACGCGGTCGTGTGATTCGCCGTACGAGCTGTAACTCCCCACGACGCCGTCACCCGAGGTGATGGAGCCCTCATTGATAGCGATCGAATCACCGGCCCAGTTCACGTTGCCGACGCCAATGCTGTCGTCACCCGTGACGATGATGCCGGTCTCGGCATTGATGCTGGTGGTCACACCCATGCCGTTGTGATCCGCGTTGCGCTGGTAGACACCGGCGCTAGGCAACGGGATGTTGCTCTGGAAGTCCGGCCTGCCGTCGCCGACGATGATCGTGCCTTCATTGATGGCGGTCGAAAATCCAGCCAGCGGATCTACCGCGATGCCGACTCCGCCATCCTTCAGTTCGATGTGACCGCGGTTGATCGTCGTGGTGTTGTACAGCCGCAAGTTGGGCACGTCATGGATCAGGTAGACATCCGAGCCAAGAATCTCGTTGTACTCGGCCGCCATCAGGTTCCAGTGCGCGATGCCGGCCAGGTACTCGTTGTTGGAGCCGGGGGCGACAACGTGCATGCCGAAAGCCACGGGCACTTCACCTGGCTCGAGCTCGTCCTTGGTGATACCGCCAAAGATGTCGCCGGTGTTCAGGACGTAAGTGTCACCGCTCAGCCGATAGTCACCGGCATTGCCATTGGACCGCCACACCGAAATGCCGGCGGAGGCGTTGCCCATGTCGATGCGCCCGGAATTGGTGATCGACGCGTTGCCTTGTGACACCGCACGGATGCCGAAGCTGCCCCGGCCGACCTTGATATCGCCTTCGTTGTCGATCGTGGTGCCGCCGTCGCCCTTGGCGTAGATGCCCGCCGAGTGCATTTCACTGAACATCGCCAACGCGCCGACGTCGCCCATGTCGATGTCGCCGGTGTTGTGAATGTTGATGGTGCCGCCGTCGTACTCCATGTCCACGCGCTGGATGTCGACGGTCCACTTGTCAGGCTCGATCACGCCAGTCAGCTGGCCGTCGGCGTTGTAGGTGAACTCACCGGGATCGGTCAGCGTTTCGATGAGCGTGTAGCGGAAGGTTTCCGTGGTCGCATAGATACCGGCGCGGCCCTCGGTGTCCAGCGTCGAGGTAATGTCACCGGAATTGGTGATCGTGATGGAATCGCCAGACTTGTTGGACGCGCTGATGCCCTCGCGGCCGGAGAAGCCGATCGATCCGCTGTTGTCGATGGAGATCCTGGACGGCAGTGGGTCCCGAACCAGGATCGTGTCGCGGTAGCTGCGCGTGATCTCGGCGGTCGCTGTCCCGGTGCTCACGACATTGCCGGCATCGTCGTAAATGTACTGGTAGACGCCCGGTAGAACATTGACGCCCGACTGGTCGAAAATGGCGTCGGCCAGGTTGATGGCGCCGGTCGACACTTCGATGCCGACGCCGCCGGTGAGGTTGCCGGTGTTGACGAGGTTGATGTCTTCCTCGGTCTCCGCGTGGCTGATCGCGACTTCATCCGCGCCGACGCTGATGTCGTCGCCGTTGCCGAGGTCGATGGCGCTGAGCCTGGCGGGAGTTCCCGGCGCCGTGTCGAGCTTCACGCGCCACGAGATTTCCTTCCTCGGCGTGCGCAGGATGTTTCTGATGGCTGCCTGCAGCGGCGCTGCTTCCGGGGCCGGCGCATTCGCGCTGAAAGACGGCGTTACGGCGATCAACGCCGTGGCGGCCGCACCCATCATGGCGTTGTTCCGCACCCGGGACGCGGTGGCCACGCGGGACTTGTTAGGCAACCCTTTCGTCATTCGCACTTCCCCCAACGTTACTGATCGCTTTCCGAAACGCCATCGCCGGGAGAAGGACATGACAACCACGCTCGCCTTGCGGCGAGCAGGGGAACACTTGGTCGAATCCCTGACCTGTGAATTGCGCCAGGCGGTGCGGTTCAGCCGGGCCTGGCGAGTCTTTTGTGTCGAGCCTGCGTGCCTGTCGCTTTCACCGCGTGGATTTTGGAAATCGTCACGACGGTGTCATGCATGCCCTTCTCTGGGCCCGGATCGTGATGAACCAGTCGGGGCGCAGCCATCGGGGCGGACCTTATATTTGCGACGGCGGCGAGTCGCGGACGCGCTCCGATACGACTAACCCTGAGCTATGTCGCGCCTGACGACACGAGCCCGTTGCGGATGGCGAGCCTCACCAGCCATGGAACATTGCTCACCAGCGGTAGCGGACGGTGAGATTCGATGACAGCGCCGAATTGATCGCCCTGGTTTCTGAGAATCCCAGGCGCCCGGCAATGTCCCAGCCCTTGTAGCGGCCAGCGACACCGACCTCGGCGCGATAACCCGAACCCGAGCTGTCGTTGTCGAACATGATGTCATTTGACGCAAGCTCGCTGTCGGCATCCATCGCGTCGAGGTAGCTCAGGTCCACCAGCGGAGTGATCGACCCGCTGGTCGTCTCGAAGGTCTTGAACATCGACACTCCCGCGCGCAGCAGTGCATGTTCGCCGCCCATTCCGGTGAGGTCGTACACGCCGTCGCTGGTCGTGAACTCATCGAGATCCATCGAGACGCTCGCGTACTGGAGCTGCGGCGCGAACGTCAGGCCGGACTGCAGTTTGTAGGCATAACCGAGCTCGACGTTGAAGCCGTCACCCTCGGCGTCCGTCGTGCCGAGTGCATTCGACGTCGTTCCCGGCGTGCGGAAGTCGATCGCCATCGCCATCTGCTGCCAGGTCGCATTCAGGTACAGGCCGCTGTTGAACCGAAAACCGGCGTTCAGACCGTAGGCGGTCGCATCGCCCATCGCGCTGGAGATGTTGGCGTTCTGGTTCGCGGAGGCATTGCCGTAGCTGAACATCGGTCCGATGTTGAAGGTGCCACCTCCGAGGTTGCCTTGCCACTCGATGCCGGTCTGCACTCCGGTGAGTTTCTGGTCGAAGCTCACGTCCTGCAGATCGTTGCTGGGATCGACCGAACCTTCCTCCTGGAACACCGTGGCCCACGCGGACACGCCGGCGTCTTCCAGCCCCGCAAGCTGCTGCAGGTTGCGCTTGTCGACACTGCCGATCGACTGCATCCACCAGTTCTGTGCCATGGTGGTCGCGGATGCCGCGGAGGTCGCCATGTGCCCCATGCCGAAGCGCGCCGTCACGCTGACTTCGCCCGTCGCCTCCGAGTAGTTCACCTCGGCGCCCAGCAGGCTGTCGGCGAAGTTGCCGGTGATGCCCGCGATGACCGGTGCGTCCGCGTTGCTCTCGCCATCGACGGTGATGACCGTGAAGCTCGTTTCGCCGCTCAACTGCTCGGTGGGATTCAGCACCACGCTCATCGCACTGCCGCCGGCCACATCGCCGGTGATGATGAGCTGGTCGGATCCGCTGCCATCGAAGTCGGCACCGAAGGCGAAGTCGCCGGACAGGTTACCGTTGATCGTCAGGCTGCTGTCGACGGCGTTGTTACGCGCCTCGATGCTCGCCTGGGTCATGACGAGGTCGGCGCCAGTGATCAGGTTGTCACCGCCGGCGAGCGTGATCATGCCGCGATCGTTGTCGAAGCGGTTATTGCCCGCGCCGAAGTCGATCGTCGAACCGTTCATCACGATGTTGCCCGAGTGCGTCACCCGGCCGCCGTCGTCGACCATCAGCGTGTTCATCAAGTCGGTCGTCGCCGGCGCCGAACGTCATGTTGCCCACGATCGTGCCCACGTTGACCACGTAGGACCCGAGGATGTTTTCGGCGTTGACGCGGATCGCCGTGGATGAAGCCTGGCTGCCATCGATGGTGCCGGCGTTGAAGAGGTGCAGGCCGCCCTGCTCACTACCGGGCATGCCCGTGATCTCCACCGCGGTCGCGTTGGCGCCCACGCGGATGGTGCCGGCATTCGCGAGGTATGACGCGTTGGTGATGTCGATCGTGCCAAAGACCTGATCGTAGGCGTAGTACGGATAGTAGTTGGATGGGACGCGCACCCAGCCCGTCCACGGCACGTCCTTGCGGTCGCCGTTCATGCGAACACCGACCGAGTTGTCGCCGGTTTCGATGATGCCAGCGTTGGACACCCGCAGCGTGCCCACGGTTACCGTCGGCTCGGCCTCACCGGTGTACAGCAACGCACCGCCGGCGGTGACATCGGCGCCGGCCGAGTCGTCACCGACCGAAATCCTGCCGTCATTGGAGAGGAAGGCGAATCCGTTGCCGGTGACACGCGCGCCGATTGAATGGTCGCCGGTGGTGATGACGCCGGCGTCGTTCTGGATCACGCGCGCGGCGTAACCGAAGTCGTAGGTCATGACGGCGGACGCGCCGACCTTGCCGTCACCCGTGGTGATCGTGCCGTAGTTGACGACCTCGGACCGCAGCGTTCCCGAAGTACCCACGCCGTTGCGCCCGATGGCGAACTCACCCGCGCTGTATTGGTTCGTGATGAACGCGCTGATGTCATAGCTGCCGCTGGTGACGGTGCCGGTATTGATCGACGTGGCGTTGGTACCCTTGGTGAACATGCCGGCCGAGTTGTCGCCGGATTGGATGATTCCTTCGTTCACGTTGAGGGCCGTGCTTCGCGTTGGATCGAGGAGCGTAATGCCCCCGCCGATCACGCCACTGCCAATGGCGAGATCGCCGACCGTGATGCTGCCGCTGTTACGCGCATGAGCAGTGGTGCCCGCGACGTAGTCGACCGAGCGCGCCAGCATGCCCTGCGAATGGAACAGCTTGTCGTAGGGACCTGCGTAGTAGTCCTCCACCCGTCCCACGACGCCGTCACCGGTGGTGATGACGCCTTCGTTGATGGTGATGGCATCGCCACGGTAGTTCTGGCTCGCCAGACCCGCGCCGTCGTCACCGGTGTGGATGACGCCGGTTGCCGTGTTGAGTGCTGACGATCAGGCCACGCCCGTCGACGGGCAGGTTGCTGTTCCAGATTCCGGCCGCGGGATCGTGATAGTTGCCGAGGAAGTTGGTCGTCCCCTCGCCCACGATGATCGTGCCTTCATTGATGGCGACCGAATCTCCGGCGTCGGGCTGGATGAAGATGCCGCGCGAGCCGTCCTTGAGCTCGATGCGTCCCCGGTTCACCACCGTCGTGGTGTAGAGGCGGACATTGGGAATGTCGTAAGTCTCGAACACATCCTCGCCGAGCATTTCGTTGTACCCGGTGTTCAGCTGATTGATCTCCGCCAGGTTGGCGAGCACCGGGATGTTGGTGTTGCTTCCCGGGCTGAAAACGCGGATGCCGCCGACGTCGGTGTACCCTCCCGGCGGCGTATCGGCCTTGTTCTCGCCGCCAACGATGTCGCCGGTGTTCAGGATGTAGACGTCACCACCCAGGCGATAGCCACCCAGGCGATAAAATTCGGCGGCGCCTTGCGACTCTTCGAAGAAAATGCCGGCCGATGCGTTGCCGACCTCGATGCGCCCGGCGTTGGTAATCGACGTCGTGGCGGTCGAAAAGGTGAAGATGCCGGAGCTGAAGTCACCGACCTTGATGTTGCCTTCGTTGACGATCGTGGTACCGCCATCACCCCGGGTGTAGATGCCCACCGAGGCCATGACGCCATAGCCCGCGTAGCCTTGGACGGGGCCCATGTCGATGTCACCGGTGTTGTGGATGTCGATGGCGCCGCCGTCGAGCTCCATGTCAATCGCGTGGTTGACGAGCAGGACCTCGTTCGGCGAGACCACTCCCGTCAGCTGGCCGTAGGCGTTGTACGTGAAGTCACCCGGCTGGGTCAGCGTGTTGCTGTATCGGTTCTGCAGCGACTCCGTCGAAGCATAGATGCCGACGCGGTTCGCAAGGTCGTGCGTCGAGGTGATGTCGCCGGAGTTGGTGATGGTGATCGATTCGCCGGCCGGGTTGTTCGCCTTGATGCCACGCAGGCCGGAGAAGGCGATCGAGCCGCTGTTGTCGATGGAGATCCTGGCGTCGAGCGGATCCGTATTCAGGACCGTCTGGCGCGTTTCCAGCGTGACATGCGAAGTTGCGACCGACTGGTAATAGCCGTACGGCTGGAGGTGATTGCCGGCGTCGTCGTAGATGAATTCCAGGTCGTCATTCCACTCGTACGTCGCGGAGTCATCGAACACTGCGTCGGCCAGGTTGATCTCGCCGGTCGAGACTTCGATGCCGATACCGCCGGTGAGATTACCGGTGTTGACGAGGGAGACGTCCTCGACGCTCTCCGCGTGACTGAGCGCGGATTCGTCGGCGCCGACGCTGACATCGTCACCGTTGTCGATGGAGATGGCGCTGAAGCGTGTGGGGACTTCCGACGTCGCGGACGCCTTCACACGCCATGATGTCGCCTTCACCGGCGTGCGCAGGATGTTCCTGATAGTTGCCTGCAGCGATGCCTCGGTGCCCTGGGAAGCGGCGAAGGCCGGAGCCGCGGCGATCAACGCCGTTGCGGCCGCTCCCATCATGGCCGACTTGCGCACCGACAACTTGGCTACGCGGTACTTGTCAGGCAACCCTTTCTTCATTCGCACTTCCCCTGAAGCGTTGTTAGTTGGCGTCTTGAACGCCTTTGGCGGAGAAGGGCATGACCACCCCGCGCCCTCGACGAGACGCGCGCGGGAAGCCCGGGGTCGAATCCCTGACCAATGGTCTTGCCGCCAGCACGGCTGATCCGGACCGGCCTGGCGAAAAGTGATTTGTCGAGCTGCTTGTTAGGCGCACCCTTCTTTGCCCAGATCGTGATGAACGACCCGGACCAGAGCCATCAGGGCGGACCTTATATTTAGGGACGTTATGTCGGCTCGGACGACACCAGCCCGTTGCGGATCGCGAAGCGCACCAATCCCGGAACGTCGAAGATGTTCAGGCGTTGCATGATCTGGCCGCGGTGCGTCTCGACGGTCTTGATGCTGACAAACAGGCGCTCGGCGATCTGTCGCGTGGGATTCCCCTCCGCGATGAGCTGCAGTATCTGCCGCTGGCGGGGCGTGAGCAGTTCCAGCTCGGATTTGGCCTCGCCCGCGCGCTGCTCGAGTGCCAGCACGACGTCCTCGTTCAGCGCGCGACACAGATAACGTCTGCCCGAAAAGATCGCGTCCAGCGCCGTGGCCAGTTCTTCGAATGCGGAATCCTTGTTGAGATAGCCCGCGGCGCCCGCCGCGAGCGCTCGTGCAGCGTGCTCGGGCGAGTTGTGCATCGACAGCATCAGCACACGCGTCCGCACCCCGAGCCGGGTGATGCGCGCCGCCAGCTCCAGGCCGTTGAGTCCCGGCAATGTGATATCCAGCAGGATAGCGTCGGGCGGCTCGCGACGCACACTCTCGAGTGCCTCGAGCCCGTCGCCGTACTCTCCAACCACTTCGACCCCTGGCAGGGTCTCGAGCAGCGAGCGGATGCCGGCGCGTACCAGCGCGTGATCGTCCGCGAGCACGATGCTGCGCCGGGCTGTCGTTCTGGTGGCTATGACACAGACTCCACGTCTCTAACCAACGGAATACGCACCTCGATGCGGCTTCCGTTGCCCGGGCGGGAGTCGAGCACGATGGTGCCTCCCACACTGCGCGCCCTTTCGGTCATGCCGAGCAGGCCAAGGTGTTCGCCGCGTTTGGCACGCTGCGCAACCGCTTCCTGATCGAAGCCGATGCCATCGTCCTCGACGACCAGCCACAACACATCCGCATCGTCGCGCAGTGTCACGCGGATCGTGCTGGCTTGCGCGTGCCGCAGGGCGTTGTTGACCGCCTCCTGCACCAGGCGGAATATCGTCACATTCATCGACGGCGGTATATTGACGCCCGCGTTCGCGGCATCGAGCTCGATGCACACACCCGAGCGTCCCGCCAGCGCCTCGAGATGATGCTCCAGCGCGGCTACCAGTCCTGCCTCGTCGAGCAGCCGCGGCCGAAGACCGAGCGCGATGTTGCGCGCCTGGCTGATCATGCTGTCGATCATGCTGACCGAGTCCTCGAGTCGTTGCCCGATGCTCGCATCGGGCGTGACGCGGCGGAGCATCTGCAGGTTGATCTTGGCCGCGGTGAGTGTCTGGCCGAATTCATCATGCAGTTCGCGCGACAGGTGGCTGCGCTCTTCTTCCTTCGCCGACTCGAGCCGGCCGGTAAGCTGGCGCAGACCTGCGTAGGCCTCTTCGAGCTCATGCTGGCTGCGCTCCGCCTGCGCCAGCGCGAGTTCACGCTGCCGCTGCAACTGCTCGAGCACCGCGTTCCGGCGTCGCAGTGCACGCAGGCGCGTCATGTGCAGGCCGAGCGCCAGCAGCACGATGGCGCTGAACACCAGTACACGAAACCACATGGTCCTCCAGAACGGCGGCACCACCTCGAAAGACACGGCGGGGCTCGTGCTCCAGTTGCCGAAGGCATCGCGGCCGCGGACTTCGAATCGATAATGGCCCGCGGCAAGGCCGAAGAAGGTGAGCTGCCGTCGCTTGCCGAGTGCCGTCCAGCGATCGGTCTCGTTCAGGCGATAGGCGTATTCATGCGGGATCTCCGCGTAATCCAGCACCGCAAATTCGATCGCGAGTCCATCGCCGAACCTCGTCTCGAACCCGGCGCTCAGCTTTCCTATCGGCATGGACTGCTCGGTGCCCTGTGTCAGGGACTGGATCCTCGTCACTTGCAACGGCGACGGCGAACGCTTGGGCATCGCACTGCCGCGCGGAATGCTGAGCAGGCCGTCAACGGACCCGAAATATATCCAGCGGAAGTCGGCCGATGACGCGCCGGTATTGAAGTTGACCGCCGGCAGGCCCGACTCGCGCACGTGGTTGACGACGCGCCCGGTGGCGGGATCGAGCCGCGAGATTCCGTGACGCGTGCTGAGCCACAGCGAGCCGTCATCATCGCTCTCAACGGCCATGATTCCATTGTCGAGCAGCCCACGAGTAACGTCCCAGCGTTCGATCGAGACGAAGCGCCCCTGCGCGTCTTCGGTCACGCGGTGCACACCACCGCCGTCGGTCGCTACCCATAACGCGCCGCCGCCATCGCGATGCAGCGCCGTGACATGGTAGTTGGCGAGATTGCGTTCCCCAGGTGTACGGCCGTCGAAGCGCTCACAGGACCAGGGCTCGATCACGCAGAGATTGAGCCCGTCGGAGCGTGTACCTACCCACAGATGCCCCGCGCGGCCAGGAGCGAGCGCTGTGATGAAGTCGCCGCTCAGCGAGTTGGCGACGGAGGGATCGTGGCCAAAAGCGTGGTATTGCGTGCCTTGCAAAGCGCGCCGGTACAAGCCGCTGCCACCTGTCCCAACCCAAACTCCCGTGGCGTCCGGCAGCAGTGCGACCACGTAGCCCTGGCCGATGCCATCCTTCCGATCCGCGGCGTATGAATCGTGGACGAGACTGCTGCCATCTGCCGCGAAACGATACAGGCCATCGGTCGAACCGGCGAAATAACTTCCGTCCGTGCTGGCCGCAATACTCACGATGCCGGCGCTACTGAGTGAGTCCGCCGGATCCCTCCCGGTCGGCGCGCTGGAACCGGTGAGCACGTCGACGCGTTGCGTTCCGCCGCCGAAGGTGCCGACCCAGGGCTTACCGGCGGATGCACCGCCGAGCACGGCGGTCACATTCTCTGTTTGCAGCCCCGCGCCGTTCGCCGCAGGCGTGAGTAGCCAGAACTGCGGCTCCTCCAGCGGCGCGGAATAGACGCCTCTGCCCCAGGATCCCACGAAGATGGTGTTGTCGGTGCTCGCGATACTGAGGAATTCGGTGTCCGGAAGACTGCCCGTCTCCCCGATGGCACCGGCGTGCGGGCGCATCGAACGCCCGGTTGCAGGATCCAGGATCAGCACACCGTGCTCGATTGTGGCAATCCACAACCGGCCTTTCCTGTCCGTGTAGATAGCGGTGACGAGCGGAAGCTCGCCCTCGGGCACCGTCGCAAGATCGACGAGCGACGCCGTGTTGCGAACCGGATCGAGTACCACGAGGCCTACCGTAGTACCGGCCCAGAGCCGTCCGTCCGCAGTTTCGTGCAGCGCGTATATGAAATCGTATTCGGCGGCGCCTTTTGCGAGCTTCGACAGTGAAAAATGCTCGAAACTGTTCGTCGCCTCGTCCCAACGATCGATGCCGCCGCCCATCGTACCGATCCACAAACGCTTCGACGGCCCGAGGTGCAGCGGGACGACCCAGTTGAAGCCAAGGCTCGCGCGCTTGTCACGCTCGTGGAAAAAGCGTGTGAACTCCCGTCCGTTCGCATCGAGCCGATTGAGCCCGTTCTGGGTGCCCACCCACAGGTTGCCGCTCGCATCCTGCGCGACACCGTAGACGCTTTCGGAGCTCAGTGAACGTGGATTGGCGGAATCGTGATGGAAAGCTGTGAACTGTCCCGTGACCGGATCCCGGCGATTGAGCCCGCCGGTGTTGGTGGACACCCATATCGCGCCGTCGTCCGATTCGTACAGCGCTCGCACATCGACATCGCTGATACTGCCCGGGCGGTTCGGATCGGGCAGAAATCCCGTGGCGAGGTAGCCGTCGTAGCGGAACAGGCCTTCGCGCGAACCAATCCATAGCAGGCCGTCGCGGTCGACCAGCATCGACGTCGCAACGTTGGCATCGAGCCCGCGTCCCACGCCCAGCTTCTTGAATTGCCGCTCGGCCACGGCATCGTGCGCGAGCGCGAGAAAGGCAAGCGGCGCGAACATCGCCCATCGCCAGCGGGCGGAAATTGAGTGAGAAACTGAACGCAATGCAGATCCAGTCGACCGGGTGCCAGTCGCCCTGTCATCGAGGGGGCGCGCACTTTACAGCAGAAAAGGCGGGGTCCACATCTTGCGTGTAATCCGCGTGTGAATAATCGGGGCGGAATATCCGCTCCGCAGCAGCGTCAGGCGCCCAGTAGCGCCGACGACCGGAAAGAGCGGTGGCGGCGAAGCCGCCACCTGTCGGTCAACCCAGAGGTCCCGGCGCTCTGACGACCATGAGCCTCGCACCCGGATCTAGGTAGATGCCGGGGGTCGGGAAGTCGTGCTGGCAGTCGAGCTTGAAGAGTTTCGACGACGTCGTTGTGATCGCGGTCTGCAGAGCAATCTGGGCCACTGATGGACCCATTTCGCCGGTGGGACCGGGCGCCGCATTGCCCAACAGTGTCGCCCCAGCGTCCTTCTGAGTCGTTCCAACCACGATGCGGCAGCGGACATAGTCGGCAGCACCGAAGTTCACTGGATTGGCTTTGGCAGTCACGACCCACGTTCCGGCCGGGATGGTAACGGTGAGGATGGTGACGGGCGCTCCCGTGTCGGAAAGATTCTTGCTCGTTGTCGTGGTTCGTATAAACACATCGGCGGCGCTGCTGCTGGCCGAGTAGGCAGCCGTAAATCCCGTGGCCGCGATCAGCATTGCAGCCCTGAGCTTGTTGTTGAGTTTGGTCTTGAACATGATCTGATCTCCAGAAATGAGGGCTGATGAAGAATCTGGAGAAGGCCGCCGCCCGCTACACAGGCTTCTCCATGTCCTGATATGACAAGCGGAGATTTGGGCGCACAGGGATCATGCCGGGCAGAAATAGACAGCATCGCACGACGAGGCTCTAGCGCGGCAATGAAGTGGGATTGGAGCGGGTGATGGGAATCGAACCCACGTTAGTAGCTTGGGAAGCTACAGTTCTACCATTGAACTACACCCGCGCCCGGGCAGGCGAGAATAGCTGAGCCCCAATGGCCTTCTCAACCGCCCTTATGACGAAACCGTTGATAGTCATGGCATTGCCGCAGGAATCCCGCGGCCAGCTGGAGCGCGCCGGCGCGAATCTGCTGTACACCGGCGTCGGCAAGGTGAATGCGGCGTCGACGCTGGCGCGCCGCCTCGCGGAGATGCGCTGCACGGGCGACCCGGTGCCGCTGGTGGTGAACCTGGGGACCGCCGGCAGCCGCAGCGTCGCGGCCCACTCACTGGTGGCGTGTAATCGATTCTCACAGCGCGACATGGACGTGAGTGGTCTCGGATTCGCACCGGGCGTCACGCCATTCGATGAGACACCGGCCGTGATCGAGTTTCCGCCGGTGTTCACGCAGCTTCCGCAGCTGCTTTGCTCCACCGCGGACTCGTTCGCCACGCATCGGCACAGCATCGACGGCGACGTGGTCGACATGGAAGCATTCGCGCTGGCGCGTGTGTGTGTCGCCGAGAGCGTTCGCTTCGCCTGCGCGAAGTACATCACTGACGGGGCGGACAGCGACTCGGCCGCGCACTGGGAAGCGGCACTCGACGCGGCGGCGCACAGCTTTGCGAATTTGTACTCCTTATTAGATGTCCCCGCATGAGCGAACCCGCCCATCGGCCGATCCGCAGTTTCGTGATGCGCGCCGGACGCATGACCACCGGGCAGTCACGCGCGCTCGAAGAGCTCTGGCCACGATTCGGCGTCGAGTACTCGTCAGAGCCGCTGTCGCTCGACACGCTCTTCGGCCGACGCGCGCCGCGCACGCTCGAAATCGGCTTCGGCAACGGCGAACATCTCGCATCGCTCGCGACCGCGCATCCGGAACGCGACTATCTCGGTGTCGAAGTGCATCGACCGGGCGTTGGACACCTGCTGATGCTGGCGGCGACCAAAAACCTCGCCAATCTCCGGGTCAGTACTCACGACGCCGTGGAAGTGCTGCGCGACCAGATCGCTCCGGGCGCACTCGACGAATTGCTGGTGTTGTTCCCGGACCCCTGGCACAAGAAACGCCACCACAAGCGCCGGCTCATTCAACCACCCTTCGTGGAACTGGTGGCATCGCGCCTTGCGCCCGGCGGAATCTTCAAACTAGCCACCGACTGGGAACCCTACGCGGTGCAGATGCTGGAAGTTCTCTCAGCCTCGCAGGCAACGTTCCGCAATCTCTCGCCGACAGGTGACTGGATGCCGCGTCCCGAGGAACGCGCACCCACGCGCTTCGAGAAGCGCGGTGCGCGGCTGGGTCACGGCGTCTGGGACCTCGCGTTCGAGCGTGGTTAGTCTGGGCGACCGCCGCGCAGGAAATTGATCTGGATGAAACTGCGCGAGACCTGGGTGCCGCCGCCGGTGCTGGAGCGCCGGAACAGTCGGGCCCGCACCTCGGGCGGCTGCCGGGACTCTTCCCATTCCTTCAGCAGCCGCCGTTGGATCTGCCTCGATGCCCAACGCTGGATCGCAAGCAGCGCCCGTTCGCGCGCGCTCGCCGACGCAGGTACCGGGAAGCTGCGAGTTACAGCGCTTCCGGCATCTCGTGGCTTCGAGAGGAGCGAGGTGGCTTTTTTTTTGCCGCCTCGACCGGTGTCTCGGGCCTCGGCGTCGATCACTTCACCGGAGTTGCCATCCGACGGCAGATCGGGACGCGCCAGTGAGTCGCGAAACACTCGCACCGCCTCGCCGAACGCAAACGCCAGCCGCGCAGTGTTGCGCTTGAGCGCGGCCTCAGCGTCGCGGGTGCCCGACTTGATGCGACGCCCGGTGTCGGAATCGACATTCTTGTACGCGAGCACCGCCAGTGCCGCTGCCAGCCCCTCGGCGATCAACAGACGGCCGGCAGAGGAGTTCACGAAATCCATCACCGGACCCTTGCGCACCACCTTCGGAATCTTCATGCCCGCGACGTGCTTGGGAACCTTGATCTTCGACGATTTGCTGGACTTGGCCATGACTCACCCTCTTTGCGACCCAGTGGACGAGATTTCATTTAAATGAAACCGCGACCAGTCCGCGGTCGGGAATGAGTCCGATCACCTGTCGGCAGTACACCGTGGGGCCTGCCAGAATATTCTGCCGGGGATCGACTACGCGACGTCGAGCCTGGCCCGTGCGACGCGGGCGTCACGCGCCCACAACAGCGCGGCGCAGATGAAGGCGGCGACACTCAGGACTCCGAAATACCACAGCATCGCGTCGTAGCCTGACGGGTTCGCGGCACTCGCACCGCTGCGGTCATTGATGTAGCCGGCGAGAATGTTTGCCGCGAAGACTCCCGCCTGTTGCAGGGCCGTCATGAGTCCGTATGCGGTGCCGAGATGCGCGGCGGGCACGTGCCGGGTCACGGCGGGCCACAACACCGCCGGCACCAGCGAGAAACTCACACCCAGCAAGGCGGTCGAGACGCCGAGCCCCTGCGTGCCCTGAGCACCGAGCAGCACGAACGACAGCGGCAACGCCAACGCTCCGAGGGCCAGCAACATCCCGTGTCGGCCCCAGCGATCGACCATGAAGCCGAAGACGGGCGTGGCGATCATGGCGGCGAGGAAAACGTGGCTGTTGAGGATGCTGGCGGCTTCCAGCGTGAGGCCGTGCGCTTCCTGGAAAAACTTGATTGAAAAGGTGCTCCGAAATGGAAAGATGACGGAGTAGAACGCCACGCACACTGCGACGACGAACCAGTACTCCGCACGGAAACTCAGCAAGTGCTTCCAGTCGAAACGCTCGCCGGGCGGCGGAATGGCGAGCGTGCCGCGCGCGGCTTCGCGACGGTCGACCAGCCAGTACGCCGCGGCGCCGGCGACTGCGATCAGTCCGAAGCCGGCCGCCAGCCACAGCGGCGGCTGCCATCCCTGCGAGTACAGGTCGGACGCATAAGACGGCGAGCGATCGGCCAGGTAAGACCCGAGGCGTGCGAAGGTAATGCTGAGCGCCATCAGCAGTGCGAGATAGCGGCCGGCAAACCACTGCGCCAGGGCCACGATGGTCGCGACGATCATGGTCTCGGCACCAATGCCGAACAGCAGCCGGCCAGCCGCCATGACCGCAAACTGTTCACCGAGCGCGGTCAGCATCGCGCCCAGCAGGCATACCAGCGTGGTGACGAGTGTGACGCTGCGGGCCGAGAAGCGATCGACCAGCACTCCGCCGATGAGCACCATGAAGATGTTCGGCAGACTGTAGATGGCATTCAGCGTTCCGATCTGGGTGTCCGAGAAACCCAGCTCGCGCGACAGCTGCTCCGCCACCGGGCCGATCGAGTCATAGATGTAGTAGTTGCCAACCAGCGCCAGGGAAGTGCCGAGGAACATCACCACCATGGAAATGAATGCCGGTCGAGCGCGAGCAGGTTCGGGAGCCGGGTTCATCGTTTACGTTTGACGCAAAGCTCGCGCGTAAGCCATCGATGACAAACTGCACCGCCAGTGCGCCCAGGACCACGCCGAACAACCGGTTCGCGACGTTCGTCCCGGTGACGCCGATCACCCGCATGAACGGTCCCGCGGCCCACATGGCGAACAAACAACAGGCGAGCACCACCAGCGCGCAGCCAAACATGAGCAGGAACTGCAGCGGGTGTTGGGTCACTGGAATTGGTCCGAACCAGAGCAGCAGAGTCGTCAATGCACCGGGACCGGCCATGAAGGGGAAAGCAAGAGGAAAAACCGAGATGTCCGCGCGCTTTTTGCTTTCGACCTTCTCATCAGTCGAGGTGCGTGTCCCTGATTCGCGGGCAAACACCATCTCCAGCGCGATGAGGAAAAGCAACAGTCCGCCAAAGATCCTGAACGAGTCGAGCGCGATGCCCATGGCATTCAGGAATGCGGCGCCGCCGAGTGCAAACAGCAGGAGTATTCCGCTTGCAACTAACACCGACTTCAGGGCCATCTTGTGTTTGTACGCTTTGCTCGCGCCGTCGGTGAGCCCGGAGAACACCGGGATCAGCGAGATCGGTTCCACGACCACGAAGAAGACGATGAAGAACTTGAGGGCCTGTTCCAGCATGATGCTTTGCGCAAGAAATTCGTTCTTGTACTTGACAAATTTCGGGAGCAACATGAAGTCGTCTCTCGATGACGCAGCATAGCAGCATCACGATTCGGAGGGATTCGATGAAACCCACCATCGGCCACTGGTACCGCATCACGGGCAGCGACTCATTCGAGGTCGTTGCAATCGACGATGACGACGGCACCATCGAGCTGCAGTATTTCGACGGGACCGTCGAGGAGATGGACATCGAAGACTGGCAGGCCGAAAAGGAAAACGGTGCGCTCGAGGAAATCGAACCACCGGAAGACTGGACCGGTTCGGTGGATGTCGATCCCGAAGAAGATGACGCGCGCGGCGCGGTCGGCTACGGCGAAGACGACGATCGCCAGCGGGCCAGCAAACTCGAAGGCCTCGACCTGTTCGAATAGGTCGCGCGAGTAGTTAGCGGCGCGTCGTTTCGCTCGAGCCGCTGCTCATGGCGATGGGGTCGACCCCGTCGGCCAGCATCACGTACCCCTCCACCACCTCGATCGGCACCGGCGTCAGCGACTGGCCCGGACATGGCCCCGCGATACACAGTCCCGTGTCGCGCGTGAACAGCGCGCCGTGCGAATTGCACAGGATGAGACTGCGGTCCGGCGTCAGGAATCGGTCGGGCGTGAAGTTGAGCGGATGACCGGCGTGTGGACAGGTGTTCACGTATGCAGCCACGCCATTGGTGGTACGCACCAGGAATCCACGCAGCGGCCAGTCACCCTCGCCGACCGCGAAACCGCGACTCCCGGTGGCATCCAGCTCGGACAGCGAGCAGAGCACCCGGGAGGTATCGATCTCGCGCACTAGCCCTTGACGCCCGTATTGGACAGGTCGAATGCCTCGATGCGCTCGCGCATGACCCAGACGAGGATCACGCCCGGGATGGCGAGCGCGAAGCTCACGAGGTAATACTCGTTCCAGCCGTAATCGGCGAGCAGGCCCGCGGGACGGCTCAGCGTGTATCGCGGCAGCAGCGCAAACACGGACAGCAGCGCGTACTGGAATGCGGTGAAGCGCTTGTCGCACATGGCCATGATCAACGCGGTCGAGGCGATGTTGCCCATGCCACTCGCCAGCGCGTCCAGTCCGACGGCACCGATCATCACGGCGTAGTTCTTGCCCGTGTGCTGGAGCAGCAGGTAGCCGAGATTCGTCAGCGCCTGTACCACCGCGAACAGCAGCATTGCCCGCCGCAACCCGAGCTTGATCATCCAGATGCCGCCGAGCGCCGCGCCGACAATGGTTCCCGTCACCAACAGGAATTTGACCGCCACGCCGATTTCGGTGAGCGTGAATCCGACGTGCAGCAGGAAGGCGGTGAAAAACTTCACCGCGAAGGCATCGCCAATCTTGTAGCAGATGATGAGGACGACGAGCGCGATGACGCCGGGAGCGCCGAACAACTCACGCAACGGAATCACGACCGAATCGCGGAAGCTCGGTATCACCGAGCCACGCGGATCGTCGGGCTCCGGTGAACGGGTCGTGACGAACACGCACGCGAGCATCAGCGCGGCGACGGCGAAGAACGCCTCGCGCCAGCCGACGTGATCCGCGACGATCAGCGCGATGGCGAGTCCGCCCCACGCCGCGGCGCGATAACCCAGGTTGGTCGCCACCGCCGCGACACCGCGCTCCGGCGGACGCGTGACGTCGGTGGTGTAGGCGTTGATGACGATGTCCTGCGACGCCGAAAGAAACACGATCAGCAGCACGACCGCGCCGATGGTCGTAAGAGGCGTCTCGCGCCCGACGAAGGCCATCAACGCGATCGCGCAGGCAAGCAGGATCTGCGTGAGCGAGATCCAGCCACGGCGCCGACCGAGCCACGGCAACGTGTAACGATCCATCAACGGCGCCCACAACGGCTTCAACAGGTACGGCAACGCGCCGTACATGAGATCGCCGATCTGGGTGTTGGTGAAGCCGAGTGTCGTGCCCCAGGCCTGCAGCGTGCTTTCCGACATCGCGTTCGGGAGTCCGGACGCCGCGCCTAACAACAGGATGACGACCATGCGCGGCTGCGTGAGCACGTCGCGTATGCCCGGCTTGGCGGCCGGTGGATTCGCGACCGCGCTCAACGTCTGTTTCCCGGGTTTTCGCGATTCGGCGGTATCATGCGCACCCGCATCATACCGAGACCGAACCCGTGCAGGAGTACCAGAGAACCTTCATCGAGCTCGCGTTGTCGCGCCAGGCGCTGCGCTTCGGCACGTTCAAGCTGAAGTCCGGGCGCGACAGTCCGTACTTTTTCAATGCCGGATTCTTCAACGACGGTGAAGCGATTGCGGTGCTCGGCAAATGTTACGCGGCAGCGCTGGTGCGTTCCGGTCTCGAATTCGACATGTTGTTCGGGCCCGCCTACAAGGGCATTCCGCTTGCGACCTCGACGGCGGTGGCACTCGCCGAGCATCACCATCGCAATGTGCCGTGGGCGTTCAATCGCAAGGAAGCCAAGGAACACGGCGAAGGCGGCAGCATCGTCGGCAGTCCCCTCAAGGGGCGAGTGGTCATCGTCGACGATGTGATCACCGCGGGGACGGCGATTCGAGAATCAGTCGAAATCATTCGCGCCGCAGGCGCAGAGCCCGCGGGGGTCGCCCTTGCCCTGGACCGCCAGGAACGCGGCCAGGGGACGCAGTCCGCGGTTCAGGAAGTCTCGGCGCAGTTCGGATTGCGTTGCATCAGCATCCTCACCCTTGCGGATCTGGTGGATACCTTCGCCAGTGCGACGGGTGATGCAGTTCGCATTTCTCACGAACAGTTCGCCGCTTTGCGTGCTTATCAGGCCGCTTGGGGTATTGCCGCCGTATCCCCCGGCTAACCAGCTGGGGCAGAATACGCCGCATGCGCAATGCCACCCCCTTCTTGGCCTTGATGCTTGCCGGCTCGCTCCTGGCTGGAATTGCGCACGCGCAAAAACAACGCTCGAAAAGTGCCACCGCTGCCGCCGACAGCCAGACCTACAAGTGGGTCGACGAACAGGGCGTGACTCATTACGGCGATACTGTCCCGGCCGAATATTCGCAGCGCGAACAACGCGTGCTGAATTCACACGGTGTCGAGGTGCAGAAGCGCCAGGCGGAAATGTCGCCCGCCGAACTGGCGGCCTATACCGCCAGGACGAAAGAGGAAGCGCGTCGCCGACAGCACGACATGTTCCTCGTGTCCACGTACTCGACCGTCACCGACATCGAAACGGTGCGCGACACCCGGCTCGATCAGATCAACGGCCAGGTCTCCGCTTCCCAGGCCTATATCACCACGCTGACTGAGCGCGTCGAAGGTCTGAAGGTGCGTGCGCTGGATTACGCGCCCTACAACACCAAGCCCGGTGCGCGACGCATGCCCGACGATCTCGCCGAGGAAATGGTGCGCGCGCTGAGTGAATTGCGGACACAGAATGCCGCGCTCGCCCAGCGCCGCAGCGAACTGCAGAACGTCGTCGATCAGTTCGACGGCGACATCAAGCGCTTCAAGGAGCTGCGCACCTCGGCGGCCGCCCGTCTCAGCAACGCAGATCGCAGCAAGAAGTAGCCCGGTTCAGCGAGTGCCAGTGTGGCCGAAGCCACCTGCGCCGCGGGATGACTCCGCAAAATCCTCGACGACTTCCAGCCGCACCTGCACGACCGGCACGATGACCATCTGCGCGATACGCTCGCCCGGCTGCACCACGAACTCAACCGCACCGCGGTTCCAGCAGGACACCATGAGCTGTCCCTGGTAGTCCGAGTCGATGAGTCCGACGAGATTGCCCAGCACCACGCCGTGTTTGTGACCGAGCCCGGAGCGCGGCAGGATCATCGCGGCAAGCCCTGGATCGTCGAGGTGAATCGCGAGTCCGGTGGGAATGAGCTCCGCCTTTCCGGGCGCGAGTCGCAGCGGAGCTTCGAGGCAGGCGCGCAAGTCCAGGCCGGCCGATCCCGCGGTGGCGTAGCCCGGCAGCGGAAATTCCTTGCCGATGCGCGCATCGAGAATGCGCACCTTCAGCGCGCGTTCCGCGTCCAGCGAATTTGAAACAGGCGAAACGAGCGCGTTCATGCCGACACACTGGCGAGGCGCAGCTTGCCGCGCTCGGCGTAACGCTCGGCAATCAACGCCACGAGATCACGCGCCAGCGTCACCTTGGGCGCATGCGACAGCTCGCGCCTGCCATCGCGCCATAACACCAGCAATGCGTTGTCGTCCTTCTCGAACACCTTGTCGTGCCCGACTTCGTTCGCCGCGATCATGTCGAGATTCTTCTTGAGGAGTTTCTGACGCGCGTATTGTTCCACGGAATCGGTCTCGGCCGCGAAGCCCACCACGAACGGACGCGCGGCGCCGCTGCGCGCCGCCACCGTCGCCAGGATGTCGACGGTGCGCTCCATCTGCAGGTCCATGGACTCGCTGGTCTTCTTGATCTTGCATTCGACCGGGTTGGCCGGCCGGTAATCGGCGACCGCGGCCGTAGCGACGAAAATATCGACGCCATCCAGGCTCTTCATGACGGCGTTGAGCATGTCGGCGGCGCTCTCCACGTCGATGCGCTTCACGCCGGGCGGCGTCGGGAGATTCACCGGCCCGCAGACGATGGTGACGTCGGCGCCGGCCTCGCGGGCAGCGACGGCGACCGCAAAGCCCATTTTTCCCGAACTGCGATTGCTGATGAAGCGTACCGGGTCGATGCGTTCGCGCGTCGGGCCGGCGGTCAGCAATACGCGCTTGCCCGCCAGCGGCCCTGACGGCGCGATCGTGTTCGAGACGAAGGCGGCCAGTTGCACGGGTTCGAGCATGCGGCCGGCGCCCACCTCACCGCAGGCCTGGTCGCCCTCGCCCGGTCCCCACACATGGATGCCGCGCGACTTGAGCGTCGAGACGTTGGCCTGCGTGGCCGCGTTGCCCCACATCAGGCGGTTCATGGCCGGCGCCAGCGCGATCGGCGCGTCGGTTGCCAGGCACAAGGTAGTTAGCAGATCGTCGGCCTGCCCGGTGGCGAGGCGCGCCAGGAAATCGGCCGTCGCGGGCGCGATGATCACGAAGTCGGCCCAGCGCGCGAGTTCGATGTGCGACATCGCCTTCTCGGCTTCCGGGTCCCACAGGTCACTGCGCACTTCGCGGCCGGATACCGCCTGGAAAGTCATCGGGGTCACGAACTCGCGCGCGCCGGCGGTGAGCACCACCTGAACTTCGGCACCCTGCTCGCGCAGACGACGCACGAGATCGGGGCTCTTGTAGGCCGCGATGCCGCCGGTGACACCCAGTAAGATTCTTTTGCCCTGCATGGCCGCGCATTATCGGCAGCCGCGTATCACCGGCGCCAGTTTCATTCGGTTCTTGCATCATTCCCTTCCCGAACCGCCGAAACTGACGAAACGCGCCCGATTGGCCGCTCGGCTCCGGCCGCGCGTAACGCCATGATTGCCCTATGGATCAGGAGCTTATGGGCGAGGCGCGCCCCGGAAACATCAATGCCTGGCCGCGCGGCGAGCGGCCGCGCGAACGGCTCCTGGAGCGCGGCGCGCAAGCGCTGTCCGATGCGGAGCTGCTGGCCGTGGTGTTGGGCACCGGCGCCGCTGGTGCCAACGCACTGGATATAGCGCGCCAGCTCCTGCAGCACTTTTCGGGCAGCCTGCGGCGCCTGCTCACGGCCGACTCTCACACCCTGCTCAAACGCCGGGGCCTCGGTCCGGCGCGTTACGCCACGCTCATGGCTGCCCTCGAGCTGGCACGCCGCCACTACTGCGAGGCGTTGCGCGCCGGTCCCGCGCTCAATGCGCCCGCAGCCACCCGGCAGTTCCTCACCGCCCAGTTGCGTGATCGGCCGTACGAAGTGTTCTGCTGCCTGCACCTCGACAACCGTCACCGCCTCATTCATTTCGAGGAGGTGTTTCGCGGCACCATCGACGGCGCCAGCGTGCATCCGCGCGAAATCGTGCGCCAGGCACTGCAGTACAACGCAGCCGCGCTGATATTCGCGCACAACCATCCGTCGGGCGTTGCCGAGGCCAGCCAGGCGGATGAGCTCATCACGCGCCGCCTGCGCGACGCGCTGGCGCTGGTCGATATCCGCGTGCTCGATCACCTCATCGTCGGCGACAACAACTGCCTGTCGTTCGCGGAACGCGGCCTGCTCTAGGTAGTTCACGGCGACCAATTGATGGGATCTGGCGGGCGCAGCGCGGCGGCCGCCAGTTTTGGCCCCCGAAGTTGCTCCGCCTTCGGGCGGCTGGTATAAAGGCGGCCCTTTTGGCGCCGGATTCCGGCTGCCTGTCTGTTAACTGACTGATTTGTTGGAATTTCCTATGAGCCGCGTCTGCGAAGTCACGGGTAAAGGCGTTGCCGTCGGCAACCGCGTTTCCCACGCCAACAACAAGAAACGTCGTCGTTTCCTGCCCAATTTGCACACCCAGCGCTTCTGGCTGGAAACCGAGCGTCGTTGGGTGTCCCTGCGGGTTTCCACTCGCGGCCTGCGCACCATCGAAAAGAACGGCATCGACTCCGTGATCGCGGATCTGCGTGCCAAGGGCAAGAAGGTTTAAGCCATGCGCGAGAAAGTAAAACTGCTGTCGACCGCTGGCACGGGCCATTTCTACGTGGCCACCAAGAACAAGCGCCTGCACCCCGACAAGATGGAAGTCAAGAAATACGATCCGGTCGTGCGCAAACACGTTGCGTACAAGGAATCGAAGATCAAATAGGTCGTTCGCTCCAGAGAGCGGAGCGAGTCGCGAGCGCAATCAAGGTCACGAGAAAAAGCCCCGTCGGGAAACCGACGGGGCTTTTTCTTTATCTTCGCTGCATGTACGGCGTCGCTTCGACGCCGTTTTCCGTCGTGGGGCGTAAGCCCCTGGAAAGGGTGGCGGCGGCGTAGTGTTCTGCTCTGGGTGAGCGAGATGCACTGGTTCTCTTGCAGGAGGGTTCCGCCGCCACCCACAATCGTTCGTACTGGATAGACGCGCCAGCCGGGGAAACGGTTGCAAGTCATTCGGCCATTCGGCCGGAAACCGCGCCGATCCGAGAGGGCCGCGAGCCGACACGTGCCAGAACTACCGGAAGTCGAAACCACTCGCCGCGGCATCGAGCCGCACGTCATCGGGCGGCGCATCAGCCGCCTGATCGTGCACGAACGTCGTTTGCGCTGGCCGGTGGATCTCACCATGCCGGGGGTCGTCGCTGGCAGCGCGATCCGTCGCGCGGGCCGTCGCGCCAAGTACCTGCTGCTCGAGACGGAAGCCGGCACGCTGATCCTGCATCTCGGGATGTCGGGATCACTGCGGGTTCTGCCGGCGGCTACGCCGCGCATCGCCCATGATCATGTGGACATCGAGCTCGATTCCGGACAAACGCTGCGCTTCAACGACCCACGCCGTTTCGGCAGCCTGCTGTTCACGACGGGCGATCCGGCGCTGCATCCGCTTCTGAAGAGCCTTGCGCCGGAGCCGCTCGAGGACACCTTCGACGGCGCCTACCTGTGGAAGATCACCCGCCGCCGCTCGGTGGCAATCAAGCAGCTCCTCATGAACTCTCGCCTGGTAGTGGGCGTCGGCAACATCTACGCCAGCGAGGCGCTGTTCCGCGCGCGCATTCGTCCGCGGCGACGGTCTCGGTCGCTCAAGATGGCGGAATGTGTCCGCCTGGCGCGCGCCATCAAGGCCACGCTCGCCATGGCGGTCAAGGTCGGCGGCACGACGTTGCGCGACTACGTCGGCGCGGACGGCAATCCCGGTTACTTCCTGCAGAAGCTCTACGTGTACGAACGTGCCGGCAAGCCCTGCCGCGTGTGTGGCAAACCGGTGAAGCAGTTCACGCAGGGACAGCGATCCACCTACTGGTGCGCGCACTGCCAGAAGTGAGTGATTAAAATCGGCGCGTGACCACAGCAACATCCATGTGCACCGCGGCCGAGCTCGCGGGCTTCAGAAGGCGACTCGCCAAAGTCGACCCGGTACTTGCCAACCTGATGCGCACGGCCGGCCGTTTCACGCATGCGCCCAACGCCGAACACACGCCGTTTCATGCGCTGGCGCGCGCCATCGCGCACCAGCAGCTCAATGGGACAGCGGCGGAAAGCATCTTCGGACGCTTCGTGGGCCTGTATGCGTCACCTGGACAAGCCGCACTGCTGGAAGCCGAACTGGTGCTCGCGACGCCGGATGAGAAGCTGCGCGCCGTGGGGCTGTCGTACGCCAAGATCGCCGGTATCAAGGACCTGGCACGGAAGACCATCGACGGCGTCGTGCCGCCGTACGAAATCCTTCACACGCTCGGCAACGATGAAATCATCGAGCGGATCACCCAGGTGCGCGGTATCGGACGCTGGACCGTGGAAATGCTGCTGATGTTCCGCCTGGGGCGGCCCGACGTGTTACCGGTCGATGATTTCGGCGTGCGCAATGGTTTCCGGCTCGCCTACGGCCTGCGCGGCATGCCGACGACGCGTGCACTGGCCGAATACGGCGCGCGCTGGGCACCCTTTCGATCGGTCGCTGCCTGGTACCTGTGGCGCGCCGTCGATCTGCATCGCGCCGGCAAACTGCCGGCGCCCATGCTGCCGACCCGCATCAAGCTGGTGAAGAAGCGGCCTTCGGAAAAACAACCGAACCCGGCGACCAAAGAAGATCGAAGCACGTCAGGAAAGCACGCGCGCGTCGCGCGCATAAGTGATCAACAGGAGAATCTGGTCCTCTTCCGGCCGCATCGACCGGGGCCGATCGCTGCCAACTTCCATGTCGTAGCAGATACTGAGCAGGTCGTTCGACAACTCGTAGATTGCCAACAGCGTGCGGCCGGCGTGTGGACCTTCGAGGCCGATCATGTCCATGGCGCAGGGATTCGCCACGGTGTCGAGTTTCACTTCGCCGCGATCGATGACGCGCTGTTGATTGTCGAGGATCTGGTAGACGACATCATTGATGAGCAGGCGCGCGATGCGCAGCTCCGCCACCGGGAGCACTTCACCTGCGATGTATGCGGCAACCGGCAGCCAGGCTCCTTCCAGGCGCTGGTCGCGCACTTCAATAAACCAGTCCCACGCCTGCGCCTCTGGGATCCGACGCCGCTTCGACCTGCCCGGTTTTGTAGTTCCAGATCACCACCTGCACGTTGCCCCATCGTCGGGTGCCTTCGCGCAGCGTGTGGCCGCGCGCTTCGAGTTCCTTGCGCTCCTCGGCAGTGAGCGCATCACTCTCGAACGACAGCACGTCGGGCGAGAACTGGTGGTGGAAACGCGGCGCGCTCACGATTTCCTGCGCGCTCCTGCCTTCCAGGAATGCCAGGGTACCCAGGATCACCATGCCCGGAATGTAGCTGCCGCCAGGTGAGCCGATGATCATCAGGCCGTCGGGCCCTTCGACGAAGGTGGGCGTGGACGAGGACAGCGGCCGCTTTTTCGGCGCGATGGCATTGGCATCTGCGCCGATGAGCTGGAAGCCATTGGGCACGCCAGGCTTGGCGGAGAAATCGTCCATCTGGTTGTTGAGCAGGATGCCGGTGCCAGGGATCATGAGCCCGGACCCGAAGAAAAAATTGAGCGTGATGGTGGCGGCGACCATGTTGCCCTTGGTGTCGATCACCGAGAAATGCGTGGTCGATGGCCCGGGCGCCGGGGCGTCGACGCCCGGCAGCATGGCGCTCGGCGTGGCGCGATCCATGCGGATCGACGCGCGTTGTCCGGCGGCATAGTTCTGGTCAATGAGCCTCGCCACCGGGACGGAGACGAAATCCGGATCGCCCAGATAGACGGCGCGATCCCGATGCACGCGCCGCATGGCCTCGACGATGAGATGCGTGCGCGTGACCTTGTCGACCTTGCCCAGGTCGAAGCCATCGAGGATGTTCAGGGCATCGATCAACGCGATGCCACCCGAGGTCGGCGGCGACCCGGAGACGATGCGCGCACCACGGTAGTGACCGCTCACCGGCGCGCGTTCGACCACCTTGTAGTTAGCGAGGTCCTCGAGCGTCCAGTTGCCGCCGAGCTGGCGCACGCCGTCGACGAGCTTGCGCGCGAACTCGCCCTTGTAGAACGCATCCGCACCTTTCGTGGCGAGCAGCTCGAGGCTGGCGGCCAGCTCGGGTTGCCGGATGACGTAGCCGAGTTCGGGCACCTGCCCGTTCACCAGGAACACGCGCGAGGCATCGGGAGTCTTCAGGAATGCGTTCTTCTTGAACTCCATGCCGCCGCGCAGCCGCGGGTAGAGCGCAAAGCCGTCGCGCGCCAGCCGGATGGCGGGAGCCATGCTGACCGACAGTGGCAACTTGCCGTATTTCTTCGCGAGATGCGCGAATCCCGCGGGTTCCCCCGGAATTCCCGCCGCCAGCGCCGAATCGCGCGATAACCCGGGAATCGGGTTGCCATCCTTGTCGAGGTACATGTCGCGCGAAGCGGCACCGGGCGCCATTTCTCGCAGGTCGATCATGGTCTCGAGGCCGTCGCTGGCGCGCCGGATCAGGAAGAACCCGCCGCCGCCGAGGCCCGAGCTCGAGGGCTCGACCACGGCGAGCGCCGCGGCCACGGCCACCGCCGCGTCGAAGGCATTGCCACCCTTGGCGAGAATTTCCTTGCCGGCCTCGCTCGCCAGTGGATAGGCGCTGGCGATGGCCGCCTTGCCGGGCCCGCGCGCGGGAATCGGCGTGTCGCGCGCCTGCAGCGGAAGCGCGACCAGGCAAACAGCGAAGCAAACGAGAAAGCGTGCGAAAAAACCGGCTGCCGACTGCTTCACTTCAGACCCGCTTCATTTTCTTCAGCTCGGCGGCCACCAGGGGATGCACGAATTCATTGACGTCGCCGCCGAGAACTGCGATTTCGCGCACCAGCGTCGACGATATGAAGGTGAACTGCTCCTGCGGCGTGAGGAACACGGTTTCGAGATCGCGCATGAGGTGCCGGGACATGTTCGCCAACTGGAACTCGAACTCGAAATCCGACACGGCGCGCAGGCCGCGCACCACGACCTGCACACCGAGCTTGCGCGCGAGATCCACCGTGAGACCCGAGTAACCTACGACCTCGACGCCCGGGATGTCGCCAAGCACCTGGCGCGCGAGCTCGACCCGTTGTTCGAGCGGGAACATCGGCGTCTTGTTAGGGTTCGAAGCGATCGCGACGATCACGCGTTCGAACACGCCCGCGGCGCGGCGCACCAGGTCCTGGTGGCCGTTGGTGATGGGATCAAAGGTCCCGGGATATAAGGCACTGCGTTTCATGTGGCCAGCAGATGATACCCGACCTCGCCGGCCCGGCCGTCGCGAACGGCCTTCCAGGCCGCGGGCAACCCCTGCAACGCATCGCGCGCACGATGCTCCACGTAGACACGCGCGTCGGGCGCGAGCAGCTGTCGTGCACAGAGTGCTTCGAGCGCCGCCGCCAGCAGGTTTGCGTCATAAGGCGGGTCGACGAACACAATGTCGAACTTTTCGGCCGGCTGCCGGCGCGCCAGCCACTGGAGCGCATCGACACACTCCACCGCCACGGACTCCTCGTGCCACTCGCGTGCCAGCGCTTCGATGGCTCCGGCGGCACGCCGGTCGGCCTCGAGAAAGGTCACGTGAGCCGCGCCGCGCGATAGCGCCTCCAGGCCGAGCGCACCGCTGCCGGCGAACATGTCCAGCACGCGCGCGCCGACGATGCGCGGCTGCAGCCAGTTGAACAGTGTCTCCCGCACGCGGTCCGGCGTCGGGCGAATAACAACCCCGGGCGGGAAACGCAAGCGACGACCGCGATGTCGGCCACCGATGATGCGCAGGACCCGCGACCGCGCACCAGGCTCGCGCGCACCACGATCCGCATCATGCGCACGCGGCGTGGCGCGACCTTTGCCGCTTTTCTTGACCGTCGCCAAATGTTTGCGCCGCTGTCTTGGCTTGCCACCTTTTGGGGCCCAAGCGTACCCTACAGCCCCAATACGACAAGTTCGGCGCATCGTTCTGAACAACGAGGGAATGCGACCGATCTGGCTCTCAACAGAATTCCGAGGAGCGATCTCATGAAGAGGCTATTTGCAGCCGTGGTGATTATCGCTGCCGCGTTCGCGGCCGGCTGCTCGAGCTCTGTCGACAATCCACCCGACGTGGGGCCCACCGATCCGACCATGGGTAACGGCAATCCGCCGTCCAGTGGCGCGTTGTCACCTGATCGCGCCTTGTTTGCGCCGAACCAGGGTGTTCTGCCTTATCCGCACGACGCGTACTTCACGCCAACTCCAGGTGTTCCGACAGACGGCACGCTCAATCTGCCCTCCAGCGCGTTCTTCCCCGCCACGGTGCGCATTCCGGGCACCACCACGACCGAGCCGGTGGTCAACGCGCTCGACGGTTTCTCGACGCAGGCGCCTATCAAGCTGCGCTTTTCGAGCCCGGTCGATATCACCACCGCGGCAGCGGGCATACGGCTGGTCGAGGTGCACGTCGACCCTGCCACCAAGGCGACGGTCGGATTTCCGGTGACTTCGAGCCCGGTACGCCGCGTGCTCACGCAGGATGTCGACTATCGGGCCGAGATCGCACCGAACATCGACGCGGGTGGCGCGCTGGTTCAGCTCGTGCCGATCCGTCCGCTGCTGGCAAACAATGATGCGCCTGGCGCCACCCGGCCGCGCGACATTGGTTACATGGTGCTGGTCACCAATTCGCTGCGGGCAACGAATGGCAATGCCTTCGCGGCCGATGCCAACTACGCGACGATCAAGAGCGCAGCGCTGACGAATACCTGCGCAACGATTACCGATGCGCGACTCAGTGCGCTTTGCGGGCTGGCGCGTGCCCACTTTGGCGCCGCCGCCGTCGCGGGCGTGGATCCCACCACCGTGATCGTGTCGAGCAGCTTCACGACACAATCCGTGGATACGGTGTTGCGCGTGATTTCGGGCACCGTCGCTGCCAGCCCGGCGCCTGCCACCCTGGTGCTTCCCGTGCCGGTCGCCACCACTGGCGCGATCACCGGACCAGCGGGACCCAACCTCGCGAACCTGCACGTGGCCACCATCACGCTGCCGTATTACCTGAGCACACCCGTGGCGCCGCCGGCCGGGACCGGCACTGAGCCGTTGACGAATTTCTGGCGCGCGGCGAATCCGCCGCCTGCCGCCGCTGGTCTGCAGGACCCAAAGAACGAGCGTAATCTCACGCGCTTCAATCCCTTCCCGGCCGTCACCACGCAGCTCACGGTGCCGATGCTCATCGGCATTCCGCGCGCGCCGGCCGTCAAGCCCGCCGCGGGCTGGCCCGTGGTGATCTACCAGCACGGCATCACCGAGGATCGCGCCACGCTGGCGCTGATCGCCGATGCCACCGCCGCCGCGGGTTTCATCATCGTCGGCATCGACCTGCCGCTGCACGGAATCATGCCGAGCGATCCGTTGTACGCCCTGTCGCCCACCAACCCGGCGAATGCCGCGTTGCCGGCGCCATTCCGCGTGGGTGAACCGACGTTCAGTGTCGACTACATCAACAACACCACGCTGGCCGCAGGACCCGATGGCGTGCCCGATCCTTCCGGTCAGCACTTCATCAATCTCACCAGCACGCTGACCTCGCGCGACAACATCCGCCAGGCGGTCGCCAACCTGATCGCGCTCACGCGCGCCGTGCCCACGCTCGATCTCGATGGCAATCCGGCCACCGACGACATCGACGAATCGAACATTCGATTCTTCGGATGGTCGCTGGGTGGCATCGTCGGCAGCGCGTACGCCGGCACGCCGGGCGCGGCACCCATCAAGGCGGTGGCACTGTTCGCGGCCGGCTGCGGAGTCATGGAGACGCTGCGCCAGTCGCCGGGTTTTTCGCCCATCCTCAACAATGGTCTTGCGGCCGCGGGCATCCCCACCGGCAGCTCCATCTATTACGAATTCGTACACGCCGCGCAGGCGGCCGTCGAGTCGGGCGATGGCTGCAACTACGCGGCGAACTGGGCGGCCAAGCCCACCCTGCTGCAGATGATCCAGGGCACGCCGGGCGTTGCGACCAAGCCGTCGGATCGCGCCGTGCCGAACTCGTCCACGCTGCGCCTCGCGGAGTTGCTCGGCGTTCCGACCATCACCACCACGACCGTGAACCCCGCCGGCGTCAAAGGTCTCACGCGATTCACGGAAGGCGGCCACGGCACCATCGCGTTGCCCGCTTCTTCCAGTGGTCTGGAGACGCTGGCCTCGTACGTCGAGGCCCGCACGGAGCTCGCTTCGTTCCTGGGCTCCGGCGGCTTGCAGATTTCGGTCGCCAACTCGGCGATACTCGCGCCGCAATAAGGACGCTCGGAATCGCGACAAAGAGCGGCCTTCGGGCCGCTCTTTCTTTTTCAGGTAGTCATTCGATGTCATCCGACCCACCCGCCAAGTCCGGGTTTCTTGCGCGCATGCGCGCCAAGATCAACCGGCCGGGGTCGTGGCTTTCATACGATCTCGCCAACCTCGTCCCGGGTCGCACGATCGACGCCGCAGTACTCGAGGAGCTCGAGACACGCCTGTTGACCGCGGATGTCGGTGTCGAGGCCACCGAGCAGATCCTCGATGAGCTGCGCAAGAAAGTCGCACGCAAGGAGCTGGACGACGTCGACAAGCTGATCGCGGCTCTTATTGGCGCCATCGAGGCGATTCTGCTGCCCGTCCAGCAGCCCCTCGATATCACGCAGGGAAAAACCTTTCGTGTTGCTCGTGATTGGTGTGAATGGCTCGGGCAAGACCACCACCATTGGCAAGTTGTCGCGTCGCTTCGCGGACAGCGGAAAACAGGTGATACTGGCCGCCGGCGACACGTTCCGTGCAGCCGCCATCGAACAGCTCGGGGTCTGGGCGACGCGCAGCGGCGCGGACCTCATCCAGCAGCAGGCCGGCGCCGATCCGGGCGCCGTGGTATTCGACGCGGTGACCGCGGCGCGCTCCCGCCGCGCCGACGTGGTCATCATCGACACGGCTGGACGGCTGCACAGCCAGTCGCATCTCATGGACGAGCTCAAGAAGGTCAAGCGCGTGATCCAGCGCGTCGAACCTGCCGCGCCGCATGAGGTCCTGCTGGTTCTCGACGCCAACCAGGGGCAGAACGCGCTCACGCAGGCCACGCAGTTCCACCAGGCGGTGGGCGTGACCGGCCTGGTGCTCACCAAGCTTGACGGCACGGCCAAGGGCGGCATCGTCATCGCCATCGCGCGCAAGCTGGGACTACCCATCCGCTTCATCGGTGTGGGTGAACAAGCTGACGACTTCGGCGAGTTCGACGCCCGCGCCTTCGCGACGGCGCTGGTTTCCGGAAATTCCGCTCCCGCAGGCTAAACTCCGCCGCAATGATTTCATTCGACAACGTCGCGAAACGTTATCCCAATGGCCGCGAAGCGCTCGCCGGCGTGTCGTTCAACATCCAGCCGGGCGAGTTCGTCTTTCTCACCGGACGTTCCGGCGCGGGCAAGAGCAGCGTGCTCAAACTCATTGCGCTGCTCGAGCGACCGACTCGCGGCACCGTCACGGTGGCCGGGCAGAACACGAGCAAGCTCAAATCGGGCAGGATTCCCGCCTACCGTCGCGCCATCGGGGTCGTCTTCCAGGATCACAAGCTGCTGCTCGACCGGCCGATCTACGACAACGTCGCGTTACCGCTGGTGGTGGCGGGCACGCCATACAGGGAAGTCGACCGGCGCGTGCGCGCCGCGCTCGACCAGGTGGGGTTGTTAGGGCGCGAACGTTCTTCGCCGCTGGAATTGTCGGTGGGTGAACAGCAGCGCGTCGGCATTGCACGCGCGGTCATCAGCAAGCCACAACTGCTGATCGCGGACGAGCCCACCGGCAACCTCGATCCGGCGCTCTCCATCGAGGTCATGCTGGTTTTCAAGCGGTTTCAGGAAGTCGGCGTCACCGTGATCATCGCCTCGCACGATCCGCACCTGGTGGAAACCTTCGGCGAGCGGGAAATCGTGCTCGATTCCGGACGCATCGGATCGGACATGCTGCACGCGGCCGCGGCCAAGCGCATGACGGCAACGGCGCCGCGACTCGCCGACCTGCCCAATATCGATCTGCGCACATGAGCGGCGCGGTTTCCTCTTACGGCACGCGGCATCTGCAGGCGCTGTTCGGTGCGCTCGGCAGGCTGGCACGCGCGCCGCTCGCCACCCTGCTGACCCTCATCGTGATCGGCGTCGCGCTGGCGCTGCCCGCGGGCCTTGCGCTGGTGGTCAACAACCTGCGCGTGGCCACCGGCGACTTCAGTAATGCCGTGGACTTCACCGTGCATTTCAAGCTCGGCACGCCCATCGAACGCGTACAGCAACTGGCCAAGGGCGCCCGCCAACGGCCCGGCGTCGACTCCGTCACCGTGACCACGGCCGATGAAGCGCTGGCGGAATTCAAGCAGGCCTCGGGATTTGGCGATGCCCTCTCCGCGCTCGAGGACAATCCATTGCCACATCACCTGACGGTGCGGCCGGCGCCGAACGCCAGCGGTCCAACGGAAGTGGAGTCGCTGCGCCGCTACTTTGCCGCTTTTCCGGAAGTCGAAATCGTGCAGCTCGATCTCGATTGGGTGCGCCGGCTGCATTCACTGCTGGACGTCCTCAAGCGCTCGCTGTGGGTGGTGATGTCGGTGCTCGGCCTGGGCGTTCTCGCCGTGATCGGCAACACCATCCGCCTCGAGATCCAGCAACGCCGCCAGGAGATCGAAGTCACCAAGCTGGTCGGTGGGTCCAATGCCTTTGTCCGGCGCCCCTTCCTCTATACCGGCCTGTTCTATGGCCTGGGTGGCGCCCTGCTCGCGGCCGTGATCCTGACGGGAGGAATGGCCTACCTCGACCAGGCAGTGCGGGAGCTCTCGGCCCAGTACGGCGGGCAATACCGCATGATCGGGCTCGACGGTGAGGGGGCGGGGATCCTGGCGGGCGCGGGTGCGATCCTCGGCTGGCTCGGCGCCCTGATATCCACCGGGCGACACCTGCGGCGGATCGAACCCCGGGCCTGACCGTTAGCGGAAAAGTGCCTGTTTCCCGGGCACTTAGCAGCAGCCTGGCTGGCGCTGCGCGCCCCCGTCGGATCAATAACCTATGGTTCTCAGGAGGAACCAATTGGGTCATTAGCACTCCAATACCTCGACTGCTAATATCCCGGCCCATCAGAGCCCAGCAGATCGCCCAAGGAGGTTTTGTACAGATGACCGTCATTGCGCCCACTGCCAATGCAGTAGTTGCTCGCCAGAACGACTTTGTCCTTGCCGGCCCGGTCGGCAGCTTCGACGCATACATGGACAAGGTGAGCCGCATCCCCGTGCTGACGCGCGAGGCTGAGGTCGAGCTCGCCAGTCGTTTCCGGAATGAAGGGGATCTCGAGGCTGCCCGCCAGCTCGTGTTGTCGCACCTGCGTTTCGTGGTGCACATCGCGCGTGGTTATTCGGGATATGGCCTGCCGCTGGGTGACGTCGTCCAGGAAGGCAACGTCGGTCTCATGAAGGCCGTGAAGCGTTTCGATCCCACGGTGGGTGTGCGCCTCGTTTCCTTCGCGGTCCACTGGATCCGCGCCGAAATTCACGAATACGTCCTGCGCAACTGGCGCCTGGTAAAGGTCGCCACCACCAAGGCGCAGCGCAAGCTGTTCTTCAACCTGCGCAAGATGAAGAAGAACCTGGCCTGGCTGACCAAGGAAGAGACGCTGGCGGTTGCGCGCGACCTCAAGGTTTCGCCGGAAGAAGTGACGGAAATGGAAAAGCGCCTCGCGGCGCGTGACCTGTCGTTCGACCCGGTGCCGGAGTCGAGTGAAGACGGTGACGAGACCTACTCGCCCGCCGCCTATCTACCTGCACCCGACGCCGATCCGGCGGTACAGATCGAGAATGCCGAGTGGGAAGACACCACTGGTGACCGGCTGGCCGCGGCCATGAAGACACTGGACCCGCGTGCCCGCGACATCCTCGTGAATCGCTGGACCGGTGACGCCAAGGCGACGCTGCACGACCTGGCCGACAAGTACGGCGTCTCGGCCGAGCGCGTGCGGCAGATCGAGGCCAATGCGATCAAGAAATTGCGAGGTTTGATGGTTGGAGTGTAAGGGAGCGGATACGGCTCCAGCTCCAATCGGTAGCCCAACAAGCGAAGGGCAACCAGCTGCTTCAAGCCCCGGCCATCCGCCGGGGCTTTTTTGTTTTAGGCTGCATTGTTCTAAATGGCCGTTAAGTTTTTGCGGGTTGTCGTCGGGTCGGCGCCATGGATTAATCGACCACCCATGACCGCGACAAACCCGAATCTAAACCCCCAGGGCGAACAGATGGCGCACGAATCCATGATTCGGACGCTGGCCGCGCAGATCGAGGCGATCTGGCCGCAGGAAAAGTCGCTGCTCAACTTCTACCGGCTGCCCCGCAATTCGCAGGTACTCGACGTCGGGGCGGGCACCGGTGAATTCAGTGCGCGTGTGGCCGAGGCATACCCGGAAGCAAGGGTGCTGGGAGTGGAGTTGCTGGCCGAATCGGTGGAGATGGCGCGCGAAAAGCATGCTGCGCTGGCCCCGCGCCTCAGGTTCGAAGTGGGTGATGCGTTCGCGCTGGCGGTTCCCGATAACAGTTTCGATCTCGTGGCCAACCGCCACATGGTCCAGGCCGTACCGCACGTGGAAAAGGTTCTGAGCGAACTGGTACGCGTGACCAGGCCCGGCGGACACGTGCATGTGCTGGCCGAGGACTACACCATGCTGCACATGATGTCGGGTCCGCTCGATCCGGACGTGTTCTGGCGCAAGGGGCCGGTGGAGTTTTCCGAGCGCACCGGCACCGATTCCCGCATTGGCCGCCGTGCGTGGACGCTGTTGCGTGCGGCCGGGCTGGTCGAAGTGCGCGTGGACTACGTCGTCGTCGATACGCTGCGCGTGCCGCGCCGCGTGTTTGCCAACATCATCACTGCCTGGCGCGATGGTTACGTGGACGCGCTGTCGACGCCGGATTGGCCCGCCGCGGTGGTCCGGCAGCACTTCAACGAAATCATCGCTTCGATCCTGAATCCGGAGCACTACGCCGTCTGGCACGTGCCGATTGTTTCAGGAATGAAACCCTGAATAAAAAGGGCGGCGGACCGGAGCCCGCCGCCCTGTCAGCTCACGAGTCAGATCAGCCGCGAACGATGGGCTGAAGCTTGAGCTCCACGCGGCGGTTCTGCTGCTTGCCGGCCGGCGTGCTGTTGGTCGCAACCGGACGTGCCTCGCCCGCGCCCAGCGCCACGATGCGCTGGCTGTTCACGCCATGCGACTGCAGATACGTGCCCACCGAATTCGCGCGCTGCATGGACAGCTGCTGGTTGTAGTCATCGCTGCCATCGCTGTCGGTATGACCCTCGACGTCGACCAGGGTCTTGTCGAATTCCTTGAGCACCAGGGCCACTGAATCGAGCACCTGGTAGAAATTCGAATTCAGGTCCGAGCTCGCAGTCTTGAAGGTGATGTTGCCGGGCATGTTGAGGATGAGCTCGTCGCCGTTACGCGTGACCGACACTCCCGTGCCCTGCAACTGCGCGCGCAGTTTGGCTTCCTGCTTGTCCATGTAGGCCCCCACGCCGGCGCCCGTCAGCGCCCCGACACCCGCGCCAATGAGCGCACGCTCGCGCCGCTCCTTGGAGTTGTCGCCTGTCAATGCGCCGAGTACTGCCCCGGCGGCCGCGCCGATGCCGGCGCCCTTGGATGCGTTGTTGACCTTCTTTTCGCCCGTATAGGCGTCGGTGGTCGTGCAGCCGGCCGTGGCCAGTGCGGCCGAAATCACTAACAAGCTGCTGCGGACGAGAGTCGAAGTTTTCATTCATTCCTCCTTGCGGGCAAACATAACGGCGAGCATCTGAACGCCGAATGAACCCATTTTCTGTGCGCCAGTTCTCAGTCGACGGCTTCCGGGGAAGCCGGGGGCGTGGTCGCGCGCTTATAGCCACGCGGCCGAATCGCAACCGTGTTGCGAATCACCGTGCAGCGCACCCCATCCTTGCGGAAATAGCCGTATTCGAATGTCGGCGTCGAGCGGCCGTCACGCTCCAGTTCGAGCCTGATGGCCGACTCCTGCTCTGGCGTAAGTGAAAAGCGCATCTCCAGGTCGGAATTTCCACCGTGGTCGAAGGATATCGTCATGGCGCGCGTCCAGACGGAGTACCCCGGAAAGACCCGCGCGCAGGCCAGCGCCGCGATCGGATCAGCCAGCGCCGCCTGGTAACCACCAAACATCACGCCGCCCGGATTGCGCGACTTGGCATTGAGTGGCAGCCGGATGCGAACCGACCGCCAGTCGCTGGAGATCTCCAGCACTTTGATGCGCATCGGTCGGAAGGGCGGATAGAGCTCGAGGAGGAGCGAATCCGAAAGGATCTTGCTGCGCGACATGAAGCGCATGAATCGCTGCATCAGCGGCATGGGTGGCTATTCTTGCAGAGCGCCCCTGGTGGGCGTAGCTTTTCGCGCCATGCGCACCATGCACCAATGGCTCGATGAATACGGCGCCAGCCACCGCAATGCGACCAACGAGTTGCTGCACTGGATCTGCGTGCCAGCCATTGTCTTGACGGTGCTGGGATTCCTGTGGGCCATTCCCGTACCGCAAGCGTTCGCTCAAGTGTCGCCATGGCTGAACTGGGCCACGATCGCCGTCGCGGGATGGGTTTCGTACTACTTCCTGCTGTCGCCCTCGCTCGGCGTGGGCGCGACGGTTTGCCTGGTCGCGTTGTTGTTCGTTGTCAGCTGGCTCGACACGCTGGCGTGGCCGCTGTGGCTCATCTGCCTGGTGGTGTTCATCGTCGCCTGGATCGGGCAGTTCATTGGCCATTCCATCGAAGGCGCACGGCCGTCTTTCTTCAAGGACGTGCAGTTCCTGTTGATCGGACCCATCTGGCTGGTCTCGCACGTGTACCGCCGCCTCGGCGTGACCTTCTAAGCCGGCACTCCTTCAATGCGCGCGATGGTTCAGCGCGAACACGGCGCACCCGAGGTGTTGCACCTCGAAGAACTGCCGGAGCCCGTGCTGCGCGACACCGATGTATTGATCGAGGTGCGCGCCACGTCGGTGAATCCCGTGGACACCAAGGTCAGGGCGCGTGCCACAGTGCCGCGTGACTGGCCGATCGTGCTGGGCTACGACGTCAGCGGCACCGTCGTGCGCTGCGGCGCGCGTGTCACCCAATGGAAGACGGGAGATGAGCTCATCGCCGCGCCCAATCTGTTCCGCCCCGGCGCGAACGGCGAGTACGTCGCGGTCGACGCGCGTAGTGCCGCGCGCAAGCCGGCGGCTCTCGATCATGTATCGGCCGCCACCCTGCCCCTGGTTTCGCAGACTGCCTGGGAAGCATTGCACTTGCGGGCGCGCATACAACCCGGTCAGACCGTTCTCATCCACGCCGGCGCCGGCGGCGTCGGACACATCGCGGTGCAGCTCGCCAAACTACATGGCTGCCGGGTGATCACCACTGCGGGCCGCGAGGAATCGCTGGCGTTCTGCCGTGAGGTGTTGCGCGCCGACGAGGTCATCGACTATCGAAGCCAGGACGTCGTGGAGACCGTGAAGAAGCTGACCGGCGGGCAAGGAGTGCCGGTGGCGTTCGACACCGTGGGCGGTGACGTGTTCGTGCAATGCCTCGACTGCGTCGCGATCAATGGCCACGTCGTCACCATCCTGGGCGGCAGCACCGACCTCAGGCAGCGCGGCCAGAGCCTGCTGTATCGCAATGTCACCATCAGCTACGAATTCATGGGCATTCCCACCGCGCACGAAATCGATCCCGGCCGTCCCGGCGAAATTCTCGCCACCATCGCCAAGCTCGCGGACGTCGGTGGGTTGCGGCCGGAAGTGCGGCATCGGTTTCCGCTGGAGCGACTGGCCGATGCGCACCGCCAGGTGGAAACCGGCCGCACGGTCGGAAAGGTCGCAGTCATCGTCAAGGGATAGGAAAAGGGGCTGAGCCCGTTTGACCGCAAGGCGGCGAACTGGGGGTTGCCCCCGTTTTCCCCGTATCATCGCGCGATGCTGAATCCCCTCGATTTGTACGACCTGCGCGGACTGCTCACCGACGACGAGCGCATGATCCAGGACTCGGTCGGCCGCTTCGTCGACGAGAAAGTGCTGCCCATCATCCAGGAATGCTTCGAGAAGCATCACTTCCCGAAGGAAATCATCCCGGAAATCGCCGAGCTCGGGTTGTTAGGCTCGTCGATCCAGGGCTACGACTGCGCCGGCCTCAATGCCGTGAGCTACGGACTCATCTGCCAGGAGCTGGAGCGCGGCGACTCCGGTATTCGCAGTTTCGTCTCGGTGCAGAGCTCGCTGTGCATGTATCCCATCTACGCCTTCGGCAGCGAAGAGCAGAAGCAGCGCTGGCTACCTGACATGGCACGCGGCCGGAAAATCGGTTGCTTCGGTCTGACCGAGCCACACGGCGGATCGGACCCCGCGAACATGAAGACGCGCGCGGTCAAAAAAGGCGGCGACTGGGTCATCAACGGCTCCAAGATGTGGATCACCAACGGCGCCATTGCGGACCTGTGCATCTGCTGGGCCATGACCGACGAAGGGATCCGCGGATTCATCATCGAGAAAGGAATGAAGGGCTTTTCGGCGCCCGAGATCGAACGCAAGTTCAGCCTGCGCGCCTCGGTGACATCGGCATTGTTCTTCGACAACGTGGTGGTGCCGGCAGCGAACCTGCTGCCGGGGGTGAAGGGCCTGAAGGGACCACTGTCCTGTCTCACCCAGGCGCGTTACGGCATCACCTGGGGTGTGATCGGCGCGGCGCAGGCATGCCTGGCGCAGCTCATCGACTACACCAAGACCCGCGAAATGTTCGGCAGGCCGCTGGCAGCCACGCAGGCCATCCAGCTCCGGCTTGCCGAGATGGCGCGAAAGATCACCACCGCCCAGCTGCTGTCCCACCAGCTGGGGCGGCTCAAGGATCAGGGCAAGATGCAGCCGACGCAGGTATCGCTCGCCAAGTGGAACAATTGCCGCATGGCGCTCGATATCGCGCGTGATTGCCGCGACATGCTCGGCGGCTCAGGTATCAGCGCCGAATACGTTCCGATCCGTCACGCGCTCAATCTCGAGAGCGTGATCACGTACGAGGGGACGGAGACCATCCATCAGCTCACCATCGGTCGCGAGCTGACGGGCATCAGCGCTTTTTGAGGGCTGCCGCCCACGTCGGAAGTCGCCGCCCCTTCTTGATGAAGAAGGGGGCGTCGCCCGTGAATGCGTGGAAGGTTCTCTCTAGCTATTCGGCACGAAGAACGGGACGCGTGTCTCCTGGAACGCCGGCAGCGCCTCGCAGCGCGCCGCGAGGGTCGCCAGCGACTGGAACATCACGCGGTCGGCGGCGATGCGCAGTGTGTCGTCGAGAAAGGTGAACACGCACGCGGCGGTGATGTCGGCCTGCGTCATGCGCTTCCCCACCAGCCATTGCGCGACGCCGCGCTCGCCCAGGTAACGATCGATCGCGGCGAGTGAGCCGCTCATCTGGATCCGGCAGCGGTCGACCCACGGTTGGTGACGCTTGTCTTCCGGCCGGAAGGCGCGCTCATAAACCTGCAATACGCCCTTCTCTGCCGCACCGGTGGCCATGGCCATCAGGTTCAACGCCTGGCGCCGGTCGGGCCCCGAATGCGGCAGCAACGCGCTTTCCGGCCCGGCGCGCTCGTCGAGGTAGTCGAGTATCGCGGCCGACTCCATGAGCTTTTCGCCTTTGTCCGTGACCAGCGTGGGAACACGCCCCAGCGGGTTGTATTCGCGGATGCGATCGAAGTCCCGGCCAATCGACCAGTTCGCGTGTTCGAAGGGTATCCCTAACAGCTTCATGGAGACGGCCACACGGCGCACGAACGGCGAATCGAACATTCCAATCAGCAGCATCCAGCGAGTCTCTTGTCGTGGCCTTTTGGATCAGCGTGGCAGGTAGAACAGGTAGTAGATGACGGCAGCCGCGACCAGGATGTCGACCAGCAGGAACCAGAGGAAGAATCTGCGACGTCGTGCGCGCCGTTGGGCCTCGAGCTGCACGCGCAGCATCGGGTTATCCGCAATGTGAGCGTCTATCCAGGCGCGCGCCTCCCTGTGCCTGAGGCCGTGTGACTTGCGCAGCACTTCCACCGCCTCGCTGAGCCGACCTTCGGTGAGCAACGTGGCGGGCTCCGGCGGGAGCGGCTTATGACGTGGGTCGGCTCTCATCGCCCTTTCCGCGGCTGTAAACCCCGGGCACCGCCGCAGCGCGTTTGTCTTTCAAGGAGGTCAGCCATGTCCAGTACTTCCCATCTTCCGGATGCGCAGATCAACACCACGCCGTTGATCGACGTCATGCTGGTGCTGCTCGTCATGTTGATACTCGTAGTTCCGGTCGCGACACACACCGTGGAAGTCAATTTGCCACATGAAGCCGCCGGACCGCCATCGGCCCCGGTGCATCTCGAAATCATGTACCTGGGCGAAATCTACTGGAATGGACAACACGTCGCGTCGGTCGAAGATCTCTTGCCCCGTCTCGCCGAGCTCGCGCGTCGGAAGAATCCACCACTGTTGAAGGTAATGCCCGAGAAACGCGCGCCCTATGAGCGCGTGGCACAGGTGCTGGCGGCCGCGCAGCGTTCAAAAGTCGAGAAGCTGAGCGTAACGCCGGTCCCCGACCTCTGATCGGGGTGTCAGGATCCCGGTCCCGCGTACAGGGACGCTTCGGCGAGCCAACAGGCCAGCAGCACGCCGACCGCCAGCCATTGCCACCCGTCGCTGCGGGACTTCTCGTTTTCAGCCTGCCGCGACAGTTTGTCCGGCCGCATCGATTCGCGCTGGTCCGCCGGCTCGCGCATGAATTCCTCGGGAATCGCGCTCATAACGGCAACCAGTGCGCGCCGGTGTCACGGCGATGCAGGTAGACGAACCGCGCGCGCGCCAGCCGCACAGGAAAGTCGTGGCTGCGCGTACCGACCCGCTCCAGGAACCGCCGCCAGCGTTCACCCGGCTGCACACCAACCTGGGTGCCGGGATATGTCCGTATTGGCGTATCGCGCATGTCAGTCTCCTTTGCTTGACCTTGGGAGACATTTCGCGCGCACCGGCGGTCGGCGCAGTGACGCCTTGGTGGCGTACCGCAGGTAGAAAGTGACCAAATGTGGCCGGCGCAAACAACGCGGGAAAAGGTCGCTTACACTTCAACCTCATGAAAAAAATCATTCCATGAAAAAGACCATAGCCATCGTCGAGGACGAACGCGCCATCCGGGACAACTACGCCGCGGCCTTCTCGCGCGAGGGCTACGCGGTGCGGGGTTACCCGAACCGCCGGGACGCCATGACCGCCTTTGCGGCGCGCCTGCCGGATCTCGCGGTCATCGACATCTCGCTCGAGGACGAGCCCGAGGGCGGCTTCGAGTTGTGCCGCGAGCTGCGCGGCTTGTCGGCCGAATTGCCGATCATTTTTCTGACGGCGCGAGACAGCGACCTCGACGCGGTGTCGGGCCTGCGCCTGGGCGCCGATGACTTCCTGACCAAGGACCTGTCGCTGGCGCACCTGATCGCACGTGTGAACGCCCTGTTTCGCAGGGTGGACGCGCTGCGGCGCCCTCCCGAGGAAAAGCAGGTGATTCGCCGCGGCGCGCTCACGCTCGACAGCGAACGCATGTCGGTGACGTGGAATGGACAGGTGGTATTGCTGTCGCTAACCGAATTCTGGATCGTGTACGCGCTCACCAAACATCCCGGCCACGTGAAGAATCGCCAGCAGCTCATGGACGCGGCGAACGTCGTGCTCGACGACAACACCATCACCTCGCACATCAAGCGCATCCGCCGCAAGTTCCAGGTGGTGGATCCCGCGTTCGACGCCGTGCACACCGTGTACGGCATGGGATATCGCTGGGTCGAGTGAACGGAAACCATAAGTGGGCCGACTCGCAGACCTCCTGAAGACCGGGCCGATATCCGGTTTGCGCCTTCGCACCAAACTACTGTTGCTGGCGTTGACCACACTGGCGCTGCCCTGGGCCGGCTGCCAGTACGCGCGCGAGATGGAGAACGTGCTGCGGGAAAACGAACAGCAATCGCTGCTGGCCGTGACCACCACGATCGCCGGCTCACTCAAGGGCAGGCAGGAACTGCTGTTTCGCGCCGATTCACTGCCTGGATCCACGGGCAGCAATCAGCGTGACATCACTCCGGTGGTGCTGTCCGGCGCACCGCTGATCGACGGGCGCGCGGAGGATTGGGACACGGACGCTCGCAACCCGGTACGCGTGGTGGGGCCAGGCGGCGACAGCCTGCGCCTGCTGGCCGCCACGCATGAACGGCGGCTGTTTCTCGCGCTGCTGGTGCACGACAACAAGTGGGTGTTCGATGCGTCGGAGCTCGCACCACTCGACCTCGAGACCCTCGGCGATCGTGTCTGGCTGGCCTTCGATGACAAGCGCGGCGGGCAACAGCGACTGTTCTTTGCCAGCACCGGGCCGGGGACCGTGCGCGGCCGGCGCATCGAAACACTGGCTTACGGCCGGGAACAGGCGGTCGAAGAGCCGCGCATCGAGGGCGTGTGGCAGGCGACGCGCGACGGCTGGGTGCTGGAAATCGGCGTGCCGCTGTCCATGGTCGGTCAGCACCTGGGCGTGCTCATCGACGACCGCGATCGGCGCGGCGCGCCGCGTGCCAGTTACGGCACACTCGAGGCGTCGGATCTACGTGCGACTGGCCGGCTCATCGCCGCCTCACCCGATCTCAACGATCACCTGCGGCAGTTCGCGCAGCCGGGCGTGGAACTCACCGTCGCCTCTTCGACAGGTGCGGTGCTGACGCGCCTTGATGCGGCCGCGCTGCCCGGCGACTACACCCGCATGCGGGGATTTCTGCCGCGCATGTACCGTCTGTTCCTCGACGGTGGCGCCATACCGCGCAGCGTCTCGGAGGCGGATCGCGAGCGGGCGGTGCAAACGCTCACCGAACGAGCGTCGCAGGGAACTCCGAGTACGGAGCTGTTTGCCGGCCGCTATAAGGAAAGCGTGATCGTCGCCGCGGCAGCGCCGATTTTTGCCGCCGACGGGCGGCAGGTGATCGGGGTGATCCAGCTCGCACAAACCGCCGACCGCTGGCTCACGCTGCGCGACCGGGCATTGACCCGCCTGCTGAATCTCACGCTGTTTGTCACGCTGTTCGCGGTGGGCGCCGCCTTCTGGTTCGCGGGCCGCATGACATTGCGAATCACTCGTCTGGGCGCCGCGAGCGAGACGGCTCTGGGTCGCGAAGGCAACGTCGCGCGCGCTGTTGCCGGAGGTCGACGCTCCCGACGAACTCGGCGATCTGTCGCGGAGTTTCTCGTCGCTGCTCGGGCGCCTGGACGAATACACCGGGTATTTGCGCACGCTCGCCGGCAAGCTGGCGCACGAAATTCGTACCCCGCTGACCATCGTCCGTTCATCGCTCGAAAACCTGGAATCCGAGAGCAACTCCGACAACGCGAAGGTGTATATCGCCCGGGCCCGCGAGGGCAGCGAGCGCCTGGGCGCCATCCTGACTGCGATGGGGGCCGCCACTCGGGTGGAAGAAGCGATCGCGCATAGTGAACGCCAGCGGTTCGACCTGCGAAACCTGGTGCGCACCGCGGTGGACGCCTACGGTGGCGCCTTTCCAGGTCGTCGTTTTGCCTGCGAATTGCCAGCAGATCCCGTCACGATGACCGGAGCGCCGGAGCTGATGGTGCAGCTGCTCGACAAGCTCGTCGACAATGCGGTCGATTTCAGCGCTGATGGGGCCACGATCACTGTCATGTTGCGCACCGACGAGTCGCACGCCGAACTGTCCGTGGCCAACCCCGGCCCCCTGTTGCCGCCGGAGGCGGATACCCGGCTATTCGAATCGTTGTGGCAGTCCCGCGCGGAAGCCGACAAGCGCCCGCATTTCGGCCTCGGCCTGTACATCGTCCGCCTGATTGCCGAGTTTCACGGCGGCTCGGCCCGGGCGGCGAATCTGCCCGACGGCAGCGGGGCGATCTTCATCGTTCGTCTGACCCGCTGACCGGCCCTGCGCACAAGGTCTCATTCAGCCTACGTGGTTTTTGCCGATAGACTTAACGAAAGATGCCGCGTGTCGCGTGATCGAGACATTGTGGCGATAAGGTTTTCAGCGTATGATTCGGCGTGTTGAAACGCCGCTAAGTGACTGAATTCAAGGTCAGATGGCGAGGTTGCAAAGGTCAGGATTTTTCGGGTTCTTGCACTGCATCAATAAGTGATGCGCGGAGAACACAGCGGTTTAGATGATTAAGAAACTCAGGATTTGCTCACGGACACGGGTGCAGTCGGTAGCCAAAGATTTCAGCTACTGGTGGGAACGAAAGAAGCGTGAACTGACACGCGGGCTTGAGTGTTTAGCCGGAGGCCGGAAGGCCGCCAACGTTCCAGCCGGATACGTTTTCAGTCCGTGTAGTCGACTTGCTCGGCTGACAGCGATTACCTAAGTCGACGACGACCAACTAACAAGCCCCGCTCACGCGGGGCTTTTTTTCGAGTTGGGGAATGTGGCCCATTCCCAGGAGCGCTACTAGCTAGACTCACGGGCGATGCAGCACGCCCTCGCCATCGCGATCTTGTTAGGCGTATGCGGTTTTGGAAGCGTCCGAGGAACTGCCGACGGGCATCGCGAAAAAAATCGAGCGGCTGCTCGAGGCGCCTCACCACCGCAGGTCCACCGCCACTGACCGCTGCCTGAAGGATGGCGGCACCGGCTTTCAATACCCGCCACCGAAGAAATAGGTCCACACCCAAGCGCGGTTATGGCATGTTGCGCGTTCATGCCAGCACGTATATTGGCGCTCATCGCCGCGTCGTTTCTCGCCTCCACCAGCGCTGATGCACAGCAGGTCATCCCGCTCTGGGAAGCCGGCGCACCGGGCTTCGAGTCACGCCGTGACGAGCCCGAACAACACAAGGACTGGTGGTACAAGAACATCCACAACCCGTCGCTCACGGTGTTCCTGCCCCCGGCCGGCAAGGCGAGTGGCACGGCCGTGATCGTCGCCGCGGGCGGCGGACACCGCGAACTGGTGTTCAATCCGGAGGGAGTGGAACCGGCGCAGTACCTGGCCAGCCTCGGGATCACCGCGTTCGCGCTGAAGTACCGGCTGTTTCGCGAACCGGGTTCAAAGTACACGCTCGACAACACCGCCGAGGATATCCGCCGGGCGATGCGCCTGGTGCGCGCACGAGCGGGTGAATGGGGCGTAAAGCCGGATCGCATCGGCGTCATGGGCTGGTCAGCGGGTGGTGAAGTGGCCGCGCTGATCGCCTATCCACCCGTCGATGGCAATCCGGCCGCGAAGGACCCGGTGGAGCGCGTGGGCGCGCGACCCGATTTCCAGATCCTCATCTATCCCGGCCCACTGGGCATTCCCAAACAGGTGCCGCACGACGCGCCGCCGCTGTTCCTGCTGGGTGCGGCGGACGATGAATACGTCGCGGACGTGATGTTCGAACTCACGCGCAAGTACCACGTCGCGGGCGCCCAGGTCGAATCGCACATCTACGCGCAGGGGAAACACGCCTTCAACATGGGACAGCGATCGCAGTACGTGAGCATCAGGAACTGGCCGCAGCGCCTGGCCGAGTGGCTGCAGGACCGTGGCTACACGCGTAGTGCCCCGTGATGCACTTCGGCTTTCCTCCGGCCTCGTACGCCATCCTGCTGCTCATCGTCGCGGTGAGCGCGCTCGGTCTCATGGCCGCGCCGAACATCATCGAGCGCAACCTGCTCAGGCCGTACCGCGTGGTGAAACTCGGCGAATACAGCACGCTCATCACCTGTGGCTTCGTGCACGCCGATTTCGGCCACCTGCTGTTCAACTCGTTGACGTTGTTTTTTTTCGGACCCGCCCTCGAGCGCACCATCGGCACGCCGCGATTTCTCGCTCTCTACTTTATCGCGCTCATCGTCAGCAGCCTGGGAACGGTCATCAAGCAGCGCCGCAATCCCGACTACGCCTCGCTGGGCGCGTCGGGAGCGATCCTCGGTGTGCTGTTTGCATACATCGTCTATTACCCGACACAGAAGCTGTACCTGTTCTTCGCAATTCCAATGCCGGCGGCGGTGTTCGCCCTTGGATATCTCGCCTACACGATCTGGTCGTCGAAGAACCCGCACGGACGCATCAATCACGACGCGCATCTCGACGGCGCGATCACTGGCCTGGTGTTCGTCGGTATCACCGACTTCCAGGTGTGGCGCGACGCCTTTCAGGTCGTGTTCGGCGCCTGACGCATCAGAACCACGAATAGTTGAACGACACCGAGATCCGTTCCGCCTCGGTCGGATTCGGCGCCACCTCGTGGCGCAGCCAGCTCTCGAACAGCACCAGATTGCCCTGTTCCGCCGGTACCGAGACCCACACCTGGTTTTCGCGCCGCGCGCGCGTCTTGCGCGGTGGCGCGGCCATGTAGCGATCGAGACGCGGGTCTTCGAACTTCAGTCCCGAGCAGTTGCGCGGCGTGCGCACGTAATACGTTCCACTGATGCTCGCGAGCGGGTGCAGGTGCAGTCCGTGCACCACCTGCCGTGTCATCACGTTGACCCAGCAGTCCGTCATCACCAGGCGGCGTCCGGTGAGGTCGAAATCCAGCGTGCGGGCGAACCTGCGCACGTGGCTGTCGATACGCTTTTCGAGTTGCGTAAACGTAGGAGACATCTGATGCATCCGCGACGCGGAGCTGTACGAGGTGTATCCCCCCGGATAGTTAGTCTTCGACCAGGCGCGACCGGCGCCGTCGTCGAGCGCCAGCTGCCGGCACTCGCGCAGCAGCCGTGAATTCAGGCCTCCATCAGAGGTGCGTGCCCGCAGTCGCGCGGCATAGATCCGGGTCGGAAACAGGTTCATGACTGACATGTGACGAGCATAGGCCGCCGATGGCGGGCCGCAAAGCCACGCGACTATACTTCGCGTCCTTTCCATCCAAGGACGTATGCCATGACGAAAACTCTCGTGACGTTAGGCGCGCTGCTGCTCGCCGCCGCTGCGCACGGCCAGGACGCCCGGAGCGCCAACAACAACAGTCATAAGCTCACCAAGGTCTGGGAGTCAGACGCGACACTCAAGACCCCGGAGTCGGTGCGCCTCGACGCGAACCGCAAGGTGCTGTACGTCGCCAACATCGACGGTGAACCCTGGACTGCCGACGGCAAAGGCTCGGTGGGCAAGGTCGGGCTCGACGGCAAAGTCATCGCGTCCGAATGGGTCACCGGGCTCGACTGTCCCAAGGGCATGGCGTTGTCGGACGACGGCAAGTGGCTCTACGTAGGTGATTGCGGCGGCCTGGTGGTCATCGACATCAAAGCCGGCAAGATCAAGAACAAGATCGCGGTGCCAGGCGGTCTGCTCAACGACGTGGTGAATGACAAGGGCACGGTGTACGCCTCCGACACCAAGGGCAAGAAGGTCTACGAGTTCAAGGACGGCAAGGCGAGCGTGTTGCTCGATGAGAAGGTACTCAAGGGTCCGAACGGCTTGCTGGTGCACAACGGCTCGCTCTACGTGCTCGACAACGACAGCCTCAACCGTGTCGAAGCCGACAAGTCACTCAAGGTGCTGGCCTCAGGCATGCCCGGCGGCGTCGACGGTCTCGAGAACGTCACGGGCGATGACTTCCTGGTGTCGGTGTGGAGCGGTGCCGTGTGGTACGTGACCGCTGACGGCTCCAAGGAACTGCTGTTCGACGGCAAGGCGGTCGACACCAAGACCGCCGACATGGGTTGGGATCCCGTATCGAAGCTGGTCTACGTACCCACCTTTTTCAAGAACACGGTCGTCGCGTTCAAGGTCGAGTAGTTAGTGCGCGCGGGGCGGCGCCGTTCCGCCGCACCGTGCGTACCGGCGGCTAACGCAGCCTGGCCATCTGCTGTGCGTGCGCCTTGATGATCGCGATGGTCGACGCATCCGAATCAAACACGCAGTACAGACCCTGCGGTTCCTGCGGTGGATCGCCGACGAAGCTGTCGCCCGCCTTCCACATGAAATCCTGATTTGCGGTCCGGCCCACGCCACCCCACGCCCAGTAGTTGGAGCCGGCAATGGCGTCACCCGCCGCGGCGCGACGCTCGATCAGCGCGAATATCTCCCGGTAGAACCGGTCGCGATACACGGTGGTGGCGGACGGGTTGAACGATCCGTCGTCGCGGTTGATGCCGAACTCCTCGAGCACGATGGGCTTGCCCATCTTGTTGGCGGTGTCGATGTGCCAGTCGAGGTAGTCCTGCATCTTCTTCCACGCGCCGTCATAGGTGGCCGCGGCATTTTTCGGATTGAACCACTGCCAGTTCGGCGCCCACATGTGGTAGGTCAGGTAGTCGACGTTCCTGGTCGCGTGTGATTGCACGAAGAGTTCGCGCGAACCCGCGGTGCCCATCCAGCCCTCGTTACCGGTGCTCACCAGCTGCTTCGGCGCCAGCGACTTGATGAAACCCGCGGTCTCGTCCACCCATTTCGCGAACACGTCGAAATGCGGACGCGCGTGCGCATCGCTGCCGGGGCGCGGCTCGTTGGCAAGCTGCCATGACATGATGGTGGGATCGTCCGCATATGCGCGCCCGTTGACGGAATTCTTCCGTCCGATCAGTTGCCTGATGGCGCCACGAAATGCTTCCTGCGCGCGGGGCTCGCGGTAGAACGCCGCGGAATTGTCCATGAATGCATTCCAGTCGCCGGTCACGTCCGGATCGACCACCGGCCTGCGGTTGATCCAGGCCATGTACTGCGACATGCCGCCCGACCATTGCCAGAAGTTGTTGAGATACAGCACCGCGCGCATGTCGCGCTTGCGCATTTCCTCGAGCAGGAAATCGAGTCCCTTCCACAGGGTTTCATCCGCCGAATCCGGCCCGTTCAACACCGCCGGTGTCACCGCACGTTTCAGCGCGCTCGATTCGGAGATCGCGAGCACCCGCAGATTCCGGACGCCTTGCGCCGCAAGCTGGTCGAGCTCTTTCGTCAGGCGCGCGCGATCGCCGGTGGCGCCGGGCGAACCCAGGTACATGCCGTACCATAGATTGGCCCCGGCGAAATAGTACGGTTTGCCGTCCAGTTCGAAGTGCCGGCCGTTGACCTTGACGAAGTCGGAGCGCGCCTCGGCCGGCGCGATAAACGCGAGCATCAGGCAGCAGAGCGCCAAACAGACAGTCGTTCCGGGTGTTTTCATGGCGCGCGCAGTCTAACCTCTGCGGACTGCGCCGCGTGAATGCCGCGGCGACTAGTTGGTGGCTTCGCGTTCGGTTTTCGATGAGAGCACCTGGTCGATGCGCGCACGAAGTTGTTCGGTGCGCGGACCGTCGGGCTGCGTGGCAATCCAGCTTCCCGCCGCTTCGGGATTTTCCTCGGCCCACATCTGTACCAGGTGTTCGAGTGACCCATCGTCTCGACCAATGCCGAACTGGTCGGCCACGTGGATCGCCCGTGCCGGGTCGATCGCCGCCAGCGAAGTAACCGCGGCCTGCGCGGCATCGCGTCGCTCGGCGCGATTTTCCAGTGACTTCATCCAGTCGACCGCCGCGTCGCGATCCTGCGCCACCCACTGGCTCGCCATTTCACTGCGCAACACGTCACGCGCCTCGCCGCGCTGCAGGCGGGCCAGCAACGCGACCACGCGCTGCGGATCGATCTGCAGCAGCTCGGGCAGCAGGAACGTAAAGGCGGTCTCGCGTTGCTGCGCATCGCCCGCAGCCAGTGCGCGCTCGATCACCGTGGCCAGCATTCCATTGTGCTCGCGTGCCGCCTTTTCAATTTCCTCCAGGGTCGGAGCGCTTTCTTTCGACGGCGTGTAGACCGGCGAGGGCGGCGGTGGCGGCGTTGCCTTGGGGTACGGTATGCGCGGCGGCTCCTCCGCAGCCAGCCAGCCAGTCGTGCCGACGGCCACCAGCGTCGCGCAGGCCATAGTGATGATCGATGAGAGCTTCATGTGATGTAACTGCAAGTCTAGTCAGGATTCCTGCGACCGATCAGTTGGCGTGTGTCCAATGCATTCGTAAGAGAAGGCGGGCAGCCATGCCAGCGCTACCCGCCCGCAGACTTGCACGCGGTTAGCGGTACCGCAATGCGGGAAATGCGGATTTCGGCAACGGGACCAACGCGGTTCGATGCGCGTGATTTATGCTCGACGCATGAACCGCGCGCTGGTCGTCATCGGCATCCTCATCGTGCTCATCGGGATTTTCTGGCGGCAGATATCCGCCCTGCCGTTTTTCAGGCTGCCCGGTGACCTCGTGTTCGACCGTCCCGGGTTCAAGGTGTTCTTTCCCATCACGACCATGATCGTGGTCAGCGTGGTGGTGTCGCTGATTCTCTGGTTGTTTCGGCGTTGATGATGTGGTCCCCAACAGCCAGCCAGAACGTTCCGGGCAACTCGGTGGCGGTAGCGTGTGAGGAGTGTCTTGGGAACACGCCTGGCCGGCCATCAGGGTGGCGACACGCTAACAAGTCGGTGAAGCGCGGGAAATTGGCCGCGCGCGACGACGCAAATATGGCGGCGTCCTACGACTGCGCCGGCATGAACTACAGCAGAGTCCATGCGACCTCGCGCGCGGCCTTCAGGAAATCGGCGAGCGCGGGATCAGCCAATCAGTCCGAGCAGGATACTGGCGGCAAGAAAAAACAGCGTGGTGAATGTCTGCGGTAGATAGGAGATCGAACTCACTGATTTTGCCCCGGTACTGTTGTGGCGTCCGTTGCTTCTTGTGGAGCGATTTGGAACGCGTCTGGATGACTCGCAAGCAGTGTCGCCGCTCCAGCGCCCTTGCGGCAACCCGGCCGCCCCGTAAGTACCGCGAAAACGAGACTTTTTCCCGCTGACGCGCCTGCGAGGCCGCGAGCAACTCAAGTCACTGATTCATAAGGAACAGCACGCTCCGCGGCCGGACAACCGGCGCGCGGAGTCCCCTGCGACCCGTACCAGCATTCCTCAGGCCTTCTTTTTCTGCTTTTCGCTCGCTGCTCGCAGCTTGGTGGCGCATTCCTCGCAGCACACTTCCACCGGCTTGCCGCCAATCTTCACCGTGATGGTGGAATTCGGATCCAGCGGATAGTCGCAGCACGCGCAGGTTTTCTTCGTCATGGCCGTCTCCTTTGGCTTCGCCCACGTCCCGGGGCAGTGACAGGAGACCATTCGGCCCTGTTTTGGGCTGTCGAAATATTTAGTGACTGCAGACCGAGGCGTGAAATTCCGACGGAGTCATGCCGTAGGCCTGGCGGAATGCCGCGGTGAAATGGCTGTGGCTCGAGAACCCCAGATCCTGTGCGAGACCTGACAGGTCCTCGTGTCCCGCAATCAGGTCCAGCGCATGCGCCAGGCGCAGCCGCAGCTGATAGCGATACAGCGGCAGGCCTTCGACTTGCTGGAACACCTGGGTCAGGTACACCGGTGACCCGCCGATTTCCCTGGCGATTTCGGACAGTGTCCAGCGCCTGGAAAGATCTGTCGCGAGCAGCACCTTGACCCGGTCCACCAGTCGCCGGCGCGCGTAGGTCGCGCCCGACGCTCGCGCGGTACGGGGACCGATGGCGCGCGACACCAGGGTGAGCGACAGGCCTTCGGCCTCCAGCGATTCGATGCTGCCGATCTCGAGCGAGTGCCTGAGCAACATCACCAGCGCCTGGGCACGCGCGTCGATACGCAGATGCTGCTGGTTGAAACTGAGGGGATCGGCGCGCGCCAGCAGATGTCCGGGGCGCGAGCTCAGCGAGCAATGGTTCCGCGAGGCTGAGCACCAGGCTGGTGTCGCCGCCCGCCACCGGGTGACTCACCTGGTAGCCCTCGTCCTTGTTGAAGAACAACACGTGATTCGCGTCGGCCACGGCCTGGTCGCCACCCACGTGGCGCAGGTACACGCCGCGAAACGGAAACACCAGATGTGTGTGCGATGCACATTCGATGTCGCTGCGATGCCGACAGGTGCCTCGGCAACGGACCCCGCGAACGTTGACGAGCGCGGTCTCCAGCAGTGCGCTCACCGCGAATTCCTGCGACGGCGTATCGAGCGGGTTTTTCGACGAACCTGCCATCGACGACAACCTACCCGTTATCGCGCCTGCCCGCCATTCATGTCTGCCGGGCCTGATCCGGCCTGATGCAGTGTGCGCACGTCGCGTATCAGATCGATGGTGAACGTCGTGCCGGAGTCCGCGGCACTTTCGACGCCGACGCTGCCGCCATGCGCTTCCGCAATAGCCTGCACCTGCACCAGTCCCAGACCCCAACCGACCTTGCCGCTGCGTTGTGCCGCGGCCGTGCGCCGATAAGGTTGGAACAGCAAGAGCCGGTCGGTTTCGGGGATCGGGTCCCCGAAATTGTGCACCGACATCTGGACACGTCCGTGCGTGTCTATGGCGCGAATCGTCACCTGGCTGCCATCGGGTGAGTACTTGATGGCGTTGTCCACCAGGTTGTCGATGGCGCGACGGATTTTTTCGCGATCCCAGAAGGCCACGAGTGGCGCGGGCAGGTCGAGCACGACGCGCTGACGGGCCTGCGGCTCGAGATCCCCGATCGCCTCGTCCAGCAGCGCGCCCACATCGCATTGGCGCGCATCGAGATCGAGACGTTCACCCGCGTTGCTGCGGCTGGCATCGAGCAGGCTCGCGATCATCCGGCCGATACGCCGCAGGTTCTGTGCCGCCCGCCGCGCGAACTGTTCGCGCTGGGCGGGATCTTCGTCGCGCCGCATGAGCTCCAGGAAATTCCAGGCGCTCGACAACGGGCCGCGAAAATCGTGCGTGAGCGCCGCCGTGAACAGTTCCCGAAAGTTGTCCTGTACCTGCACGAACGACGTCGCTGCTTCGGCCATGGCCTCGTCCACGGAACGATGCACGATTTTCCATTCGTCGGTGCTGGGCTGCGCCTCGGCTTCCAGCACGTCGACGAGTATTTCGCGAAAGAACTGGTATTCCTTCAGCAGCTCGGTGAGGGAATAACTCGTGAAGCGCGCACGTTCGCTGCCGTGTTGCAGCGCGATGTTCGAGTACTGCGTGGCGAACTCCATGTAGTCGCTGCCCGCCAGCGCCAGCGCAACACGCGTGATGAAGGACGGCAGCGTATCGACGAGCACCGGCAACGGCTCGCGCCGGGCGCCCTTGAGCGTCTGCTGCGCGCGATGACAGAAGCGCTCGAGAATTCTTTCCTTGTTGTGGATCACGACGGCGGCGAGTCCGCCTTCGCGCAACAGCGAGGCGTCGTGATCCTGCGGTGAAGTCAAGGCGCCCAATGCACCGATTCCGAGTTGTGGCCAGCGAGAGTCATTCTGCTAGGACATCATGGCAGAGACCGCGTGCGAAGCAGCCACCGCAACCGAATGATCATCTTGCGCGTGCGGCGCTCACGTAAGGTTTCACCGACAACTGCTGCGGTGTGTCATGAACCAGCTATGCCGCGAAATTCTCAAGGCACGCGCTTCCCGGTGAACTCGCTGCCGTTCCAGCCCCAGAGCTCGTTGAAGCTGCCGGACTCGTCTTGCAGGAATTCCAGCGTGAAGTTGTTTCGTTCGCTGTAGAAGATGGACTCGGTTTCGGGCAACAGTTCTGTCTCGTCGTCGTTCACCTTCAGGAACAACTTGCCATCGGACACGCGGAACTCGGCATCGGGCCCGTCCTGGAACTGGAACCGGCCGCTGTATTTCGCCAGCACCGCCGGCTCGATGACCAGCTTGCGGTTCGGCCCGCGGAGCACGCGGCCCTTGTCGCGAACTTGCGCATCGCCCCTGATCGCCAGCGAATCCGCGTAGCGCCACTGGTAGTCGAACATGCCCGACACCACGCTCAGCCTCTGCTGGCTGGCGGCGACGCCACGCGCCGGGACGTGCCCGTCAGCGATGAAGTAGTCCCAGTCGTTCCCGTTGTAGACATTGGGATCCGCGTGATACATGCCGCGCGTCGAGGTGGCTGCCACCAGCCACACGTAACGTTGCGGATTGCGCGGATTCGGATACAGCATCTGCAAGGCCGCATCCGTCACCTTGTATTCCTCGCCGTCGATGCGAATGGCGCCCGCGTCGATGCGCAGCGGTAGTTGGGACGCGAGCTTCGCGGCGACCGCGTTCTCGCGAGGCCCACCGAACAGCAGCAGCGAATATCGCCCGATATCCGCCTCGGTCATCCCGGTGTCGGTGAATACCCGTGGAGAGAATTTCTGCCATTTGATCCAGCTGTCGATGAAGAACTGCGCCCGCTTGCGGATCAGCTCCTTCATTTCCGCGTCCTTCGCGGTAGTACCGATCACCACGGCGAACGGCGTCACGTAGAAATCCCGGCCGCCGCCCGGCAACGCCGGGGTTTTGCGCAGCTTCGACGGTTGGTGACCCGGATCCGACAATCGCAGCTCGCCCCGCGACGCCGTGAGTTCGCGCGGCACTCCGTTCCAGACCACTTTCACCGGCTTCGTGGTGTCTACCAGGTCTGCCTTTGGTGACAGGACGATGTCCAACACGTTCTGCGTGTCGAGGCGGATCACATTGCGGTCCACGATTTCCGCGTCGACCACCATGAAGTCCAGCGGACTCGCAGCCTGCTGCACGCGAATCCAGTAGGCAGACGCATTACGCAATTCGGCGGAGCGAATCCGCACCTTGAGCGGATTGGAATTGCGGCGGTGCTCCAGGAACCACGGAACGCTCAGCTCGCCATTGCCACCGGGGCCGAGTGCTTCGTGCACCTTTCCGGGGTATTCGTGGTATCGCACGTTGTAGCCCCAGCGCTGCAGCATGCGCACACCGTAGCGCGACCATTCCACGTTCACGGCAGTGTCCGCGGTCTCCGTGATGCACGTAGACAGGCAGGTTGATGAGGCTGTCGGCCATGGACCAGGAGCTGCGCTTGTCCTGCCAGAAGCGTTCCACCGGGTCGAGCGCGGCCAGCTGCTCCTCCGTGAGCTCCGAGTGATAGTCCACGCCGCCGAACACGGGCGCGATGGCGGCGAACAGATCGGGATGGCGCGACGCGACATTCCACGTACCCCAGCCGCCCATGGAATCACCGGTGAGATAGACGCGGTCTTCGTCGATCGAGAGCAGGCGCTTCGCCTCGTCAAGGCAGCGCAGCACGTCGCTGTCGCCGAGTCCGGTGTAAAACGTGTTACCGCGGCCATGCGGCTCGATGTAGATGATGTCGCCGTGGCCCGCGTAATCCGTGTGGATGTAGCCGCGGTTATCCGCGCTCCACCAGTCCCAGTACTCCGGGTTGGGGGGGTTGTAGCCGTGCAGCTGCAGGACCGTGGGCCATTTCTTCGACTGGTCGTAGCCGGCGGGCAGGTTGACGCGGCAATACTGCGGCGTGTCGTCGACTTCATCGCGCCAGCCCAAGCGCACGAATCCATATGGCCGCACGCGACCAGTCTGGCCGCGGCGCTCGAGCATCAGCTCGTCGAATTCCATCAGCGCCGCGTGGATCTGCCCCCACGGATTGCCAATGTTCTTTTCCTGCGGTGCGGCGAGTTTCACACCCAGCCGGTCATCGACCATGTTGGCCAGCATCTTCAGCGTGAAGCCCTCGGGCTTCGAGTCGTCGGCTTTCGCCGCTTCGGCCGCGAGCTCACGCGCCTTCGCCAGGGCATCGCCCTTGTACCAGGGGAGATGCGTGACATAGAGAAATCCGCGCGCGGTGCGCGTGGTGGCGCGGACCTCCACCGGACCCGACGGCCAGTTGCCCGCGTCGACGGCCACTTCCGCGCCGCGCGGCGCCGTGGCGCTGAACAGCACTCTGCCGCCGGGTTGAATCACTTCGAGGGTGACGGGCTCGGCGGCGGGGCGCGCATCGTCGATGTCGGTCTTCACCGTGAAGCCGGAAGCCGATTCACGCACGATCGACGGACCGATCTCGGCGTAGGGCGCGAGCATGGCGCCGCTCTCGAGCACGCGCACGGCGAACGACGCGTTGGCGAAGGTCTTGAGCAGTAGCGTATTGGCGCCCTGCTTCAGATCGATTTCGACCTGCTCTTCGTCCGGGGTCAGCGAACGCTGACCGTCGTGCGCCAGCACCGGCTTGCCATTGACCCAGACACGGATGCCGTTGGAACTGCCCAGCGACAGTCGCGCCTTGCCGGCCCGCGCACGGGTGAGATTCGTGGTGGCATAGGTCAGCGCGCCGCCGCTGTCTCCAAACAGACCCACGACATCGCTCCAGCTGCTGGTCGGCTCCCACTGAATTCCGGTGACGCCGGGGCCGGCGTTGGCTTCTCCGCCTGGAATCGCGGCGCACTCGGCCTCCAGCTTGCAACTGAAGGGACCCGCGAGCTGCCAGTTCTTGATGAAGCCGGTGTCGTTGCGCGTCCAGGGTTGGCGCATCTCGTCCTTGAGCTTCGGAGCGGGTGGTGATTGCTGGGCCCGGGCGATGAATGTCAGGCACAGCAATGCGGCGGAACCCAGGGCCGCCAGGCGATGGTGTTGCTTCAAGTTGCTCCCCTTCAGCGTGACGCCTGATTGTAGGCGTGCAATCCGTCGAATGGGTTGCCTTCGCCCACCGCCCTATACGTACGTTTCGTTCTCAGTGTTGGGCGAAATGGCGTGGGGCTCGTAGCCGCGGGCGTAGCGCAGTGACTGGCCAGAGGGCTCCTCGCAGCGCGGGACGACGTGAGATGTCCACCGCGCTTGCCGAGGTTGTGAGGCCAGTCACAGGTGGCGCGCTACGCGCCGTTACTGCCGGCGGCGACTACCCCGGTGGAATACGTGTGACCGCCCGGTCAAAGGCCTGTTCCGAATCTCGCGCCTGTCCTTCTTCTTCGGTTTCCGCGTGCTCGCTCTGCGCGGGCGGCGTTTCCTCTGCCGGACTAATGTCTGGCGGAATCCTGGGATCGAGTGCTTCTCCGGGAATATTCGTGGGCCCGATGGGTTCGATCGAACGTTTGCGTTTTCGTGGCATGACGTGGCTCCTTCGCAGATGTGCCGAGCGTAGGTGCCATCCACGGCGCGCGTCGTAGGCCGTTCCCGAACGTTTCAGGTAGGTAGGGGTGTGAAGCGATTCGCCGACGCAAGGATCGGCGCGGGACTACAACCGGCCCAGCTCCCGCACCACGATGCCCCAGGCCTCGACCTGGTAGTCAGGCCGCAGCGGCGGCGTGGCGCGCCGGTCGTCGTGACCGCAGATCCAGCGTGAGACGAGTTGCACGTCCGGCGTCCAGTCCGGCGGGGCGGATTCCGGATTCTTGACGTAGCCTTCCGCGCGCGCGCAGATGGGCTCGCGCGGGTCGAACAGCGCGCGCCACGTCACCATCAATTCCTCGCGCTCGAGATCGACGTGATCCTTGAGTACTGCGCCAAAGGAATCGCGCCACTTCGGCGCCGCTGCCAGCAACGGGTTGGTCACGCGGATATTGCGCGCGAACATCCAGTGCGTGCCGAATCCGCCGCGCGAGCGGAATGCCACCGGCAGCGGCAGGTAGTGGACGCGCAGTTCCGCACCATGTGCGGCGACCAGCGCACCGACCTCCTTGAGCAGTAATTGCGTGAGCCCGGCGTTGATGCGCTCTTTCGAGCCGCCGGTCGCCGCGCCGACACCGCGATCGTCCCGGTAGTCGTAGTCGATGGCGGAGGCCTCGAATGCCAGCACGTGAATGTCGCTGAGCATCTTGTCGGCCGGCAGTTGCGTCAGCGTGCCGCGCAGCGCGAACAATGCCGGACACCAGCCCGAGGTTCTCCGTCGCTCCGCCATCGGTCACGAAGTACGACTGCGCATTGCAGTCCGCGTTCTGGCGCGTGATGAGGCGCACGCGCGCATTCGAAAATACCGGTGGGAAGTTGGCGGTGAGCGCGGAGGCGGCGGCGAGCGACACATTGCCGTCATTCACGATGCGAAACGGCAGCCACATGTCCGGCACGTCCGTTGACGGTTCCGGGAAGCCACTCAGGTTGTCGAGATTGGTGAAGATGAGGCGTCCGCCGGCGAGGTTGGCATACGGCCGCGACTGGCTGATACAGGACTGGCCGGGCGCGGCGACCCGTCCCTCCAGCATTTCGGAATCATCATAGGGATGGCCGCTGATCGCGGTGTTGAGGATCAGGCCTGGCGTCGCGAGCCTGGAGAACGTGTCGATGCGCGTCATGTCGCGCGCGAAGGCGCGGCGCTCGCAGACTTTCCTGCAGCAGCACACCCAGCGAGGAACTGCCCGCGATGCGCAGTTCGCCCGCGCCTTCGAGCACGTCCTGGATGAAGGGCTGCGACACGGTCGCCACGTAATTTCGCCACGGTCCCGGGAGCTGCGCGGATTCATCGCGCGGATTCGCGGCGCGCAGCGTGTCGAAGCGGCTGGCGAACACCGCCGCGGAGACGCCGCCGCCCGAAACACCGCTCAGCAACACCACATCCTTGCGCGCGATTGATCTGCGCCATGCCCTCGAGCGCCACGGCCGTGTACACCGCCGCGCGCGTGCCGCCACCCGAGGCCGCTACCACCAGCGATGGCCGCTGCAGGGCGGCTTGCTCGAGCAGGCGCTGGCGCAACGTGTCACCCGTCGCGCGCGCCTGCGCCTGCAGCTGCGCGTCGCTCACCTGCTCGGGCAGGATGGCGCTGGCGCGCACCATGGGTTCGACGGCCAGCGGCCGCGACCAGTTGAGATGCCAGTAGAACAATCCCACCGCCGACGCCACCAGCAGGATGTTCACCAGCGTGAAGTACAGGTGCACGCGCCGGCGGATGTCGTGCGCGAAGTCCTCGCCCTTCTCCTGGTTGACGCCGAGCACATCGAACAGCTCGACGAATCCGTAGGTGGTGAACGCATGGTCCTTCGGCCGCTCTCCCGGTGTGGGATCCCGGCGCTCGAACCAGCCCTGCGCGACGAAGCGCCCGGTGCCGTGCAGCGCGACGATCCGTCCCGCGGCGCTGGCCCAGGGCGCGGCCCAGCCCGGCTGGAAGGCGCACTTCACGTAACTCGGCGAAACAGGCCGCTCGGCGCCGAGGACTTCCAGCAGTTCCTCGCCCACCCAGCGGTTCACCCAGTATTCGAAGAACCAGAACGCGACGTACATCATCACGATGAACATGAACAGCACGCCCACCGGGGTGGCGTCGAGCACCGTCGAGACGTATTGCACGCCTAACAACCGCAGCAGTGCGAGCAGGATCACCGCGATGGACATCACCAGCGGCGTGCCCACCAGGAACCAGCGCTGCACGTACACCAGCATCTGTTCCCAGCGGCTCGACAGGCTGCCGTACATGAGCAGGATGACGCTGACGAGCGCGAACATCGGCACGATCCACCACAACCAGTCGGTCGGGGCGATGAATGCCACGAACGACGGCAGCAGCAGGAAATGCAGCGGATTGGCCGTCACGCCGTTGATGAGCGCGGACAGCAATCGCAGGTTCGAGATATCGGGCGGTATGCGCTCGTTGTGCAGCAGGTCCTCGCAGGTGATCGCTTCGCGAAATGCCGGGGCGGCCTTGAATCCCGAGAACATGATGTGCGCCAGCAGCCGCGAGAACAGCGCCACAGCGAGCAGCGCGCCGATGAACAGCAGGTAGACGTGCGGGTAGAAGCCGCCGGCCGCCTCGCTCGGATGTTCGGGCGTGAACCACAACCACAATGCGCCGATCACCAGCGACCAGCAGGAAGGTGAGCGCCAGGCAGGTGCGGAAGGCGTGCACGATGCCGAGGCTGCGCCACAGGACCAGGCCGCCGACGAACAGGAGCAGCAGCGCCACGAACTGGGCCACCACCAGGCCGGTGTGATCGAGCCGCGCGCAGCCCATGGCATCGGTTTCGCCGTACGCGAAGCCGTAGGCGGTGGCGGCGAGCGGCGAGACCACCAGCAGCGAGCCGCACATCAGCGCTATCAACCCGATGATCAGCGTGCGCCGGTCGCGGCTCGCGAGTGACGGCAAGGCGCGGAAGAAGCGGCTCAGGTTGCCGATGTTCTCCTGGGTCCGACGATCCAGCGCCACGCGCACCGAACGGAATCGCCGCTCGCTGCCGGTCTGCGCCTGCGCGAGGTTGGCGAATGGACTCTCGCTGCGGGAGTCTGCGCCACGGCGTTCGGCGGCCAGCAGTTCCGCGCGCCGCATGAGATAGAACGTCACCCCGTTCAGCACGCGCGTGAATATCAACAACGCCACGAACAGCAGCAGGAAACTCACGATGGAACGGATGCTGGCTGCGAATTCCGAGCCGCGCAGCGCACACAACGCGTCGGAAGTGGGGCCAAAGATCGCGAACAGGCACATGAGCGCGAACATCGCGAATGCGCCGCTTTGCCATGCGGGCCGCAGGACGTAGCCGTGCGGCTCCTCGAATTGCACCGATCCCAGCCGGTTGGCACGAAACTCACCCCAGCGCCACAGGCTGTCCAGGATGTAAGGCACGTCCTGGAACAATGCGCTGCGCAGCGCACCGGGCGGATTGGGCTTCACCTCCATGTTCATCGCGCCGAAATGTGCCTCAGGCTGCGCTAGTTAGCCAGTGCCGACGCTACCGCGCGGCCACAGGACGTCAAAGGCGTTGCGCGCCATGCAAATGCGGAACTGCGACTTATGACCGCATTGCGTAAGGCTTGCGTAAGTTTCCCTGTGACAGCCTCGACCGCAATCACACGGAGGTTCCATGAACAAGGAAGCAGGCTACGAACACTCATTGCTCGGCGGCTACATGCGGCATCAGAGCGCCATCCGGCGCAAGCCGCTCGCCGGCATGTCGGTCGGCGGAAAACTCGCGGGCATGTTCGTCGAGAACGAAATACTGGTGAACCGGCGAGACGCGGACGCGATCGCGTACCTGGTCGACAAGTTCGGCGGCGAGGTCGTGGAACCCGCGCCCATCCCGGAACGGCCGCGGGCGCTTTGCGGCCTGCCGGAACGTGACATCCGGGATATGCCCAGGATGGTGAAAGTGCGTATCAAGGGTGGCGAGGTCCCACTCGATGCTCTCGATCGGAGGCTGGCCTGCCGGCCGGCAACGGACTTCAAGGTGAGCTCTCGCGAAGGCGCGGGCACCCTCGCCGCCTCACTGTTGCTGCGCGAACACGGCCTCGGCGGGCAACTCAACTTCGCCGGCAACACCAACGACTTTCCGCTGTCGAGTTCCACCGAAGCATTTCCGGGTGAAACCGATGCGTATCAGTGGCCCGAGTACAACGGCAAGTCCAGCATCACCAAGGCATGGCAGCTCTGCCAGGCGCTCGATAACGTGCGCTCGATGCGCCATCCCGTGTTCATCGGCGTGATCGACTGCGGCTTCGCATTCGTCGCGCCCACGGATTTCGCCACGGGGCCCGCCTTCAATCTCACCAATCCCGGTGCGTCCATCCTGGGCCCCACCGACATCGGCAACTATGCGTTTCACGGCTCCGGTGTCACTGGCATTGCCGCCGCCGTGGTCAACAACAGCATCGGCGCCGGCGGCGTCGGCGGTTTGCCCGTCGGGCCGGCGCGGCTGCCCGTGGCCATGCCCTTCATGTTCAGCACGCACATCGACTCCGATGAGATCTATTCCTGCCTGGCGCGCTGCGTGGCCTGGGGCATCGAAGTGCTCAACATGAGCATCAGCATCACGATTCCCAACATCCTGTCCGATTTCTGGAGCGACTGGGACGACCACTTCCGCATCGCACACGAGCGCGGCCTCATCGTGATTGCCGCCGCAGGCAACGACGGCGAGAACCTGCCCGACGATCTGACGATACTGCCTGCGACGCGCACGCCGGGTGTCATCACGGTCGGTGCGCTGGATGGCGACAAGGCACGTGACAAGTCCAACTACGGCAGCTCGGTGGACGTGTGGGCACCCGGAACCAACATTCACACCGTGGCAGATCCGTTCAATCCGCAGGTGAAACTCACTGGAACCTCGGCCGCTGCACCCATCGTGGCGGGCGTGGCCGCATTGATGAAGTCCGCCAATTCATCGCTGACTCCCGACGACGTCAAGCGGATCCTGCGCGACACCGCCTGGCAGGACCCCGCCGTGCGCGCCAATCGCATCCTGAATGCGTACCAGGCGGTGCTCGCCGCCATCAACAACGCGCTGCCCCCCGGCACCTTTGAAGAGCCCAACAACACTCCAGCGACGGCAAAGCAGATGATCGTGGCGGCGCCCAACGTCCTGCAGCCACTGGGCGAGACCACGCTGTCCAACGGCTTCGACTGGGATTTTCACCGCTTCGGCACCACCGAGTACGCCGATATCACCGTGGTGCTGAACTACGTGCGACCGCTGGGCGGCGTCGGCATGGAGCTGCTCCCTGATGATCCCAACACGCTGGCATTCGAGAACGCCAGCGATATCTCCAACCCTGGCCGGCAGGTCATTACATTGCGACAGGCGCCTCCCGGTGGCTACGTCGTCAAGGTGCGCGGTGGAGCGCCTAACTATTACACCTTGCGCGTGAGCCTGGTGCCACGTCCGCTCGCGCCGGATGGCTTCGAGAACAACAACACGCGCGCCACCGCTGCCGAGGTACGCCTGCGCGCGGCGACGAAATTCGACCTGTTCGGCGCCGGCGTCTTCTACCAGGGTGGTTACGACGCGAACATCCAGGATCCTTTCGACGTCGACTGGTATCACGTCACCGACATCGGCGACCGCGCACTGTGTTATCCCTGCTGCCAGCTGACTTCCGATGCGCCGCTTGATGTGACGCTGCACGGACCGGGCGGCACCTCGCGCCTGTTCCCGCAGGTCAAGTTCCTCGACCTGCGCCTGCCCAAGCCCGAGTGCTGGATCGAAGTGCGCAGCGCCAAGGCCACGCTCTACTCAATCGTGTTTACCTACATGCTGGACAAGGACCAGCTGCCAGACCCGCACCAGCTGCCGGACATCGAGATCTTCCCCGACTGGTGGCCGGATCCTCCGTTCGTGCTGCGCGAATGGGAAAAGTGGCTGGAGATCACGGTCAATGAAGAGTTGCGCCGCCACGGCCAGCTCGAGCTCAAGGGTGACCACGGCCTCACCTGGGACCTGCTCACGCCCGAACGAACGGTACTGAAGACTGCGCCCGCGCAGAGTGATGGCCGGCAGATGCTCGACGTTCGCGATCTCGCGCCAGGGAAGTACCTGCTGCGAGTTGGCAGGGAAGCGCCCGCCGCGGCGCGGTTCGAACCCGCGCAGCGCCGAAAGTTGTCGTTCCGTGTGGGGCCGGGATTCTGAGCCTCGCAAGCGGTGGATGATTGCGCTAACAATGGCGCGACTGAATGTCGAGTCGAAATGACCTGAGTTGACCGCGGACTTTTCTCACACTCGGAGCGTTTCGGACTCGAGATTCAGTGCTCGATGTCAGCCGAAGGGCATACCTTGTGGCCCACAAGAACAATTGCCGCTTCGCGAGGTATTCTGACTTCGATGAATAAGATGAGCAACGACAGTTATCTGCCAGGCGTGAACAATTGCGGCTCTCAGCCATGCTCGAAAGCGCGCAGCGCTTCGCGGCAAAGTTCGATGTCATGCAACGCGAGGCGCGGCGCGGCGCGATGAAGCTCACGATGGCGTGCGTCGACTCGAACCGGGACTCGAGCCCGATCAAAAAGCTCCGCAAGTAGCGGCGCCCTCCACCGCGGCGGCCGTCGCGCTGCAGTGCCACGACGACCGCCGCGACGATCGGGCCGGCGGCCCAATTCGGATCCGGCGGCACGATCGAAAGGCGGAGGAGACCTCAAAGGTCGTGCCGCGTACCGGTGCCGCTGCTCCGTTATCGTCTGCGCCCTCTTTGGGACGTCAAGGAATCCGCAGCCAGCGGACGACTTTGCACCCGTAAACGCCGCTTTCCTGCAGCGAACGGTCGATTTTCGATGGCGAATGGTTGTTCGCCTCCGTCCATCACGCGCCGCCACTAGAATCGCCTCGTGTCCGCCGTCACCCGCGATGAAGACCTGCCCGCCAATGCTGCGCTGCCATGGCGCCGCGGATTTCTCACTCCGACGACTTTCGCCGTCGCCACCGCCGCGTGGATCGCCGTAGCCGCCATCGTCTGGGCGCGCGACATCCTCACGGTCGGCCCCGGCGTCGCCAGTCTCGCGCCGCGCGAGCTCGCGCTCACCATCCAGAGCATGGTGATGTGGGGACTGTTCACGCCCTTCATCCTCACCGCCTCGGAATGGCTCGAATACGAACGCGGCAGGCGCCTGCGGGCGCTCGCACTGCACCTGGTGTTCGCGCTGTTCCTGTGCGCGCTGGACGTGGGCATCGATCTCGTCATGAATGTATTCACGCATCTCGACAAAGGCAGCTTCGGGCAGCGCTTCTACTACGAATTGTTCATCAACATCTTCGCTTACGGTGCCGTCGCCGGCATCGGCTATGCGCTGGTGTACTACCGGCGCCTTGCCGAGAGTCACCTGGTCGAGCTCGAGCTGCAGCGCGAGCTCACGCAGACACGGCTCGACGTGCTCGCGCGCACGCTGCAACCGCACTTCCTGTTCAATGCGCTCAACACGGTCGCGGCGCTGGTACGGCTGGCCGAGAATCGACGTGCTTTGACCGCGGTGGTTGCGCTGAGCGACCTGCTGCGCATCGTGCTCAAGACCGGCGGCAACGTACGCGTTCCGCTGCGCGAGGAATTGCAGTTCACGGATCGCTACGTCGCCGTCGAGCGCCTGCGCTTCGAAGACAATCTGCAGGTGAGCACGAACATCGTGCCCGGCGCCGAGGAGTTGCTCGTGCCAGCGCTCATCCTTCAGCCACTGGTCGAGAACGCGATTCGTCACGGCGTCGAAGTGAGCGGCCACGGCCGCGTGAGCATCGAAGCCAATGCCACCGACCAGTGGCTCACCATGCTGGTGCGCGTCGAGGCGCGCACCCAGTCCGCGGATCCCAGGGTCGCCGGGCTCGGCATCGGCCTGGACGTGACCCGCCGCCGACTCATCTATCTATACGGCCCGGAGCGCTTCACGCTCGACCTGCTGGTGGGCTGCGGTCATTCGTCCGTGACACTGCGCATCCCGCGCGAGGAAATCCTGTATGTCCGAGCCGATCCGGACACTCATTGCGGATGACGAGCCCCTCGCCCGTCGCCAGTTGAGGTCGCTGCTCGAGCGCGACCCGCAGATCGCGCTGGTCGGCGAGGCCGGCAGCGGCGCAGAAGCGCGACGCGCGATCCGGGAGCTGGATCCCGAACTGTTGCTGCTGGATGTACGCATGCCGCAGGGCGACGGCTTCAGCGTGCTGGAAGATCTCGATCGAACTCCGTACGTGATCTTCGCAACCGCGCACGCCGAACATGCCGTGCACGCGTTCGACGTGGCCGCCGTTGACTACCTGTTGAAGCCGTTCGATGACGAACGCTTCGAGCGGTCGGTGCAGCGCGCCAAGGACGCCATCCGCACCAGGCGCCTCATGCAACTGGCGCGGGAGATCGTCTCGCGGAACGGCGCGGCGCCGGCAGGCGTGGTCGACGATAACCAGCGCATCTCCGTACACGACGGCAAGCGGGTGAGTTGGGTGAGCACTTCCGACGTCGACTGGATCGAAGCGGCGGATTACTACGCGCAGGTCCACGCCCATGGGCACGCACACCTGGTGCGCGAGCCCCTGCAGAAACTCGAGGAGCGGCTCGGCAGGAAATTCATGCGCGTGCATCGAAGCGCGCTGGTGAATATCGCGCGAGTGCAGCGACTCGATCGCCTCGAGGGCGGCGAACTGGTGATAGTCCTGCAGTCTGGGGTACGCGTGCCGGTGAGCCGCGCCCGCCGGGCCAGCGTGATGCGCGAACTGCGCGTCAAGTGACGCTCGCGACGCTCGCCCGCAATGCCACCGCCATCGCCGCGTCGCCGCTCACCAGATCCTTCCAGGCAATTTCAATCCCTTTCCGTCGCCCCTTCCTGGTGAGCTTGAATCTGTCGGGGTCGATGGTCAGCACATACGCGGTCTTCTTCACGTTCAATTCCCGCTTGAGCGGCTTGTCCAGCTTGGTCATGGCGTGGCTCCGGCAATCGTCGAGACCACCATCTTTGCGAGGCTGGCGGCAGACTAAATCAGCGAATGCCGCGCGCGGGTGTCGGCTGGTTCGCGACGCTGGTCGATCTATTTCGGTCTCCCCGAAAATCCGGCCGCGGTGCGCAGCGCGTCGGCGTCTAACAACTTGCCGCCGAGCACGACGGTGCGGGTCTGGCGCAGGTCGCTGAGCTTCTTCGACGGATCGCCCTCCACCAGCACGAGGTCGGCCACCTTGCCGGTCCTGATCGAACCCGTGGTCTTGTCCTGGCCGACGAGCTTCGCGGGCAGCAGCGTCGCCGAGACCAGGGCTTCCGCCGGCGTGAAGCCCGCTTCGACGTAGATCTCGAGCTCACGCACCAGCTCGATGCCTGCGCCATCGGTGCCGGCAACGATGGGCACGCCCGCCTTGTGCATCTTGCCGAGCAGCGTAACCATCTTCGCCCAGCTCGCGCGGTAATCGGCGCGAGTCAGGTCCTTGGGCACCTGGAAGCCGCCGAGCCGGAATCCGCGTTCGGTCGCCGGCGGCAGCGTACCGACGAACGGGCGCATACATGGGCGACAGCTCGCCATTCTCGGGCACGTACAGACTTTCGAATGCCACCATGGTGGGATCGCTGTAGATGCCCTTGGCGGCCATGGTGGAAATGATGGCTTTCATGGGCTCGCCATCGAGGTCGAGATCCTTGGCGTAACGGCCCGGTCCTTCGAAACGCATGATGCCGTTGGATTCAGCGATGACAGCGTCGGGCATGCCCTGCATCACCACCCAGTTGATGTGCGTGATCTCGTCGTATCCCGCGTTGATGGCCTCGAGCGGCCGCATGCCGACGGGGATGTGGCCGTGCACGTGCAGGCCCAGCTTGTGCGCTTCGGCAGCGGCAGCCGGCACCCACGCCTTGTTCAATGTGCCGTAGAACTTCACCCCGGTGAATCCATTGGCCTTGGCCTTGTCGACCCAGCGCAATCATCTCGGCCTCGCTGTTCGCGACGTTGGCCGTCTGCGCGGCGTACCGTCCCTTGCCGTCGATGAGCGACGACGGATAGACGTTCGGCATGAGCAGCTCGCCCTTGGCGACGCGCCCACGGCGATCGATGGTCAGCCTGTCATCATTCCCGGGATCGCGCACCGAGGTGACGCCCATCGACAGTTCCTGCAGCCCCGTGAAGTCGTTGCCGACGTGCATGTGGCAATCCCACATGCCCGGGAGCAGCGTCTTGCCACGTCCATCGATCACCTGCGCGCCCTGCGGAATCTTCACCGACTTCGACGGCCCGACGGCGGTGATCAACCCCTTGTCGACGACCACGGTGTGATCGGCGAGGAACTGTTTGGCGTCGGCATCGAACAGCTGCACGTTCCTGAAGGCCACGGCGCCCGCGGGTGTCTTGAGCAGGGACTTGAGCAGCGCGGGACCGCGCGCTGAGAGCGCCTTGGACTGCGCTTCCGCGAGACGCTGATGTTCACCGGCGTATTCATCCGGCAGCCAGCTCAGGAAGAAATTGAAGGCGAAGAACTTGTTGTTGGCATCGGCCCACACCGGGATGGGCGAGTTGCTCACGCCGATCACCGCCCAGGCGGTGATTTCCTTCTTGCTGGCCCCTTCTCCCACCGTGAGAGTAGTCAGCTTCTCGGCGCGCGCTTTGCCGCCGGGCAGCAGCGTGAGCGTCTTGTCGGGGCTCGCGAGCAACGCCTCGAGAAGCCAGGCGGTGGTGTCGATGGGCCCACCGAACGAGGAATAGAACGACGGCGCGCCGTACGCGGTGCTGCCGGCGTCCACCACGCTCTTCCAGCTCGCCTTGCCGCTGGTGATGGCAAAGGTTTCCGCGGCATCACCCTGCGGCGTGACGCCGCGGATCTCGAGTTTTTCGACCATGCCGTCTTTGCCGGCCTTGCCGCTCGAATCGAGCTCGAACACCTGGCCGCGCAGGTTCAGGCTCTCGCGTCCCATGCGCGTGCCATCGGCGGTGACCCAGGCCCACGAGTCGCCGTGTTTTCCGGCGGTGGACTGAATCAGGTAGTGCCGCGCATTGGCCGGCGGCTTGGCAAGCTCGGCGGTCGGAACCTGCGCCCAGGCGGCGGAAGAAACCAGGACGATGAGGCAATTCAGGAAAAGCTTGCGACCCACGATGAACCCCCAAGACAGAATTGGGTGCGAGCATAGTGTGTCGGCGCAGGCGAATCACTTCCGGACACCCCGGGGCACCGCGTGATTCAGTCGCTTGGTCCCAGGGTGCGCAAGTCCGGTCGGAATGTGGACAGCGCCAGGCCGATATGCTTGGCGCCGTGATATGCCTGAGGCGCTACTTTTTCCCGAGCCACCTCCACAATCCGCCGCCCAGCACGCCGCCCAGGATGGGCGCCACCCAGAACAGCCACAGCTGCTGCAGGGCCCAGCCGCCGACCAGCAGCGCGGGACCGGTGCTGCGCGCCGGGTTCACCGACGTGTTGGTCACCGGAATGCTGACGAGGTGAATCAGTGTGAGCGCGAGACCGATGGCCAGTGGCGCAAATCCCTTCGGCGCCTCATCGCTGGTGCATCCGAGGATCACCAGCAGGAAGAAGAATGTCATCAGCACTTCGGTGATGAACCCGGTAGTTTGATTGTAGCCGCCGGGCGAATGATCGCCGAAGCCGTTGGCGGCCAGGCCGCCAGCGACCGCGTCGGTGCCGTTGCCACTCGCGATGGTAGCCAGCAACCACGCCGCCAGCACCGCGCCGATAACCTGCGAGATGACGTACGGCGCCACGTCGCCGCCCTTGATGCGGCCGGCCGCGAGCGCGCCGATCGTAATGGCGGGATTGAAATGGCCGCCGCTGATGTGGCCGACGGCATATGCCATGGTGACGACCGTGAGGCCAAAGGCCAGCGACACTCCGACCAGGCCGATACCGACCTCAGGAAACTTGGCGGCCAGTACGGCACTGCCACAGCCGCCGAACACCAGCCAGAACGTACCTAACAACTCAGCAACGCAGCGCTTTGCGATGGGCATGTGAGTTCCCTCTGGATTATTTGTCTTGGGCGCCGCACGTTAACGCCGCACCGTGTTACGTCACAGGGGCAATTGGTCGTACGCCCCTGCCACTTTCTCCTGCAAGATCAAATACTTAAGAATTGAAGCCGCTCGCCCGCCGGTGCTTACATCATCTTCCGGCAGGTGACGCTGCCGTCGAGTTTGACGCCGCTCGCGGTCTCGCCGCTGAAGCTCAGCAGAGCGCTGTCACCCTTCTGCATCAGGGTGGTGGTCGCCTTGCCGCTCATGCCCTTGTTGGCGCGTTCGGCCCGTTGAAAGGGCTCGAGCACCGCGTCGGGCCGGGTGTCAATTTCGTAAGTGACGCTCGAGGTGCCCTTGCCGGCCACGGTCGTCGGCGATCACCAGCACCACCTGGATCTGGTTGGCGTGCTTCTCATCGATACTGGGCATGTCGATGGACAGCGAAGACTTCTGAGAGCTCATGACCACCGAGAGTCCCGGCGGCTTCTTGCCGAACGCCGCGATGAAGCAGGTCTCCGTTGGCGCGAAGTTGTAATCACCCTTGTGCGGTCCGCTCGCGACGGTGATCGTGCCGCTGCTGCCGGCTTGCGGCCGCGCGGGCACGGCGAGCAATAGCAAGCAGCACGGTCAATGCCAGAGATGTCAGGCGTCCGGTCATTTGATGTTGTAAACCAGGTTAACGGTGAACAGCGTATCGGTGCTCTCCGCGAGCGGCGGCGGATCCGAGTTGTAGCGCACACCGATTCCCACCGCGAGCGCCAGCGCCTGCGCGGCAGTGCTGCTGAAGAAAATGACGACGAAAAGAAGCTTCCGAACGGAGTTGCGCACGTGCGATCCTGCTGCCTGGAGTTGTTAGGCCGCGCATTCTAGCGGTCCGACACCGCGTCAATGTGGCTCAGGGCGTAGATTCGGAATGATCTGACAAGGTTCCCGGCGAAGCCGGAATCGTCGTTGCAATGCACCCAGCGCTAAGGCCATGGGTGCCGCGTTCACGCCAGGTGGTAATTCACCTTGGTACCACTCTGGCTCACGTACTTCATGCGAATCAGATCTTCGATGATCTGCTCGATGGCGACATCCGCCAGTGGCCCGCCATGATGACGAAAGTAATTCGAGATGGTTTGCGCGAGTTTCTTGCGCGTGGCGGGTTTACCCGACAGCGAATGCAGTTGCTTGATGATGGGCGCGAGCTTGTCACTGTGGGGCTTCCTCGCGGCAGGCGTGAGTGCCTTCTGCTGCCGCGCGGCGGTCGCTGGTGGCTTGGCATTCGCCAGCCTGGCGATCTCGGTGATGGACTTGGCGCGCTTGCAGGCAACGCCATTGGCCTTGAGGTATTCCACCAGCGGATCGAAGTCCGAGTCGCCCGAGATGATGTGGATCACCGCGGCCGGCTCCTTTTCGATGAGACGGCCGATGTAGTACGCAATGTGCATGTCCACGGCGTTGCTGCCGCTGCGCATCACCTTGATCGGCTCGACGTGGCCAGCCAGCTGCAGCATGGCGTCGAGCAGCTTGAACGGTACACGTCCTTCCTGCTGCTTCGCGCCGAAGAAAACCTTCACCTTGAACGAGGTGTTCGCGAGCATCGACAAGTCGGGCTGCACGTTTTCGAAGTCGACCAGGACGTAGTTAGTGGGCATGGCCGGCATTGTGCCGGGAACGCGGCATCGCGTCGCCGCAATTTTTGGCACGTTGCAGCACGCCTTGCAGGCGGCCCGGGCCCGCGCCTCAAAACTCGGAGTATTTCCGGGCGCTGCCGCGTGCCTTTTCCGCGGGATACTTGAGCGCGTTTTTCCCGATCTTGTCGCGCGCGACCTCGAACAGGTCCACGTCGAGCTTGTCGGCGAGCCGCACGAGGTAATTGAGCACGTCGGCCATTTCCTCGCGCACCCGGGCCAGGTCGGCTGGCGAGAGATTGCGGCTCTCATCCTCGGTCAGCCACTGAAACCGCTCGAGCAACTCGGCGGCTTCCACGGCCAGTGCCGAGGCCAGGTTCTTGGGACTGTGGAACTGGTCCCAGTCCCGTTCTGCCGCGAATTGGCGCAGCGCGTCGCGCAATTGGACCAGTTCCGTAGCGTCCGAAGTACCCATGGCGCGCGAGACTATCACCAGCCGTGACCCAGTCGCGATCTGGCCGCGGGACTCCTCAGTATCCTCCCGTAAAGTCGAAGGATCGAAGGCCCTGAATGCTCTGCTATCGCCGCACTGTAATCCTCGCCCTTTGCGCAATCTCCTGGCACGCGCATCGCCGGTGCCGCCGAGCCCTGGGAAGGAGCTCCCTTCGCGACCCCGGCATCCGAGCTGCTGCAGGCGGCTTCGGCCATCAAGCGTGAACGCGCCACCGACGTGGTGTTGATGCTCGACGAACGCACCTTCGTGTTCGACGAACAACATCGGGTGACGCGCACCAGCCGCATGATTTACCGGGTCGACTCTCCGGACGGCGTCGAGAACTGGGCGGCGAGCACCGCGCAGTGGCAGCCCTGGCACCAGGCGCGGCCGACGATTCGCGCGCGCGTCATCACGCGGGACGGTCGCGAACACGAGCTCGACCAGAAGCTGCTCACGGACGCCGGCACCAGCAGCGGCAGAAACCTGGTTTACGACGATGATCACACGCTCCAGGGGCCGCTGCCCGCCGTGGAGGTCGGCTCCGTGGTCGAGGAACTCATCACGGTGCACGACGAGAAGCCATTCTTCGCGGCCGGCCTGGTGTATCGCGAATACGTCGGCCGCCCGGTACCGGTGTTGCATACCCGTATCGTCATCGATGCGCCGGACTCGCTGCCCCTCAAGCGCATCAACAATCTCCTGCCGAACGCGCAGGTCAGTGAAGCCCGCAGCAACGGCCGCGTGCGCTGGACCATCGAGCAGGGTGCTATCGATGAGATGTCCGAGATGGAGTCAAACCTCCCGACCGACGCCGCGGGCTGGCCGAGCGTGGAGTTTTCATCTGGTGGGTCGTGGGAGGCCGTGGCGAACGTCTACCGCGAAATGATCGAAGGGCGCATCCGCAACGACGATGCGCGGCCACTGCTCGCGGGAATCAAATCATCGCCGGGCGGCGACATGAACGCCCAGGCGCGCAGACCCTCGCTCGACAACGTCGCGAAAATCGTCGAACGCCTGCATCGCGAGGTGCGCTACACGGGCGTCGAGTTCGGCTCGGCGCGCCTGGTTCCCGAATATCCGTCCGAAACGCTGCGTCGCCGCTTCGGCGACTGCAAGGACAAGTCGATCCTGCTGGTGGCGGCACTGCGAGCGTCCGGGGTCGACGCCTACGTAGCACTGCTGTCCGCAGGGGATGACCAGGACGTGGCCGCGGACCTGCCGGGGCTCGGCATGTTCAACCACGCCATTGTCTTCGTGCCCGGGGCATTGGGCGGCGAGGATCTGTGGATAGACGCCACCGCCGAGTACGCGCGCGTCGGCGTGCTGCCGGCGCAGGACGCCAACCGGCTGGCGCTCGTCATCCGCGACGGCACGCGTAGCCTGGTCCGCACGCCGGCGCTGCGCTCGGCCGACAATCGCCAGGTCGAGACCCGCGAATTCTTCCTGTCCGAATACGGCCCCGCGCGCCTCATCGAAACCACCGAGACCCACGGCACCATCGAAGGTGAATACCGCACGTGGTACGCCGGCGCGGACACCAAGGCGCGCCTCGACGACCTCAAGGCGTACTCGCGCGATACGTATCGCGCCAAGCAACTGGTGAACTACGAGCACACCGGCAGTGACGATTTCTCCAGGCCCTATTCGATGAGCCTCGAGATGAAAGATGCGCCGGTGGGATTCACGGACCTCGAGACCGCGGCGGTCGGCGTGAATGTCGCCAACATCACGTCGCGACTGCCGGAATACTTCGACGAGCGCATGGAAGACAGCCGATGGCGATGGAGGTCGCAATGCGCGCACCGCGGACGTGGTGTTCGAACCCTTCGTGACGGAATGGCAATACCGCATCCAGCCGCCGCCGGGATTTCAGCCACGCCCCCTGCCCGCCGGCAATGTGCATGAAGCTCGGGCCGGCCAGGCTCGTGTCCGAATTCAGCTCCACGGCGGATGGCGCAGTGCGCGCCACCTGGCGCTTCGACACGGTCAAGGGTCGTTACTCGATGGCCGAGACCGACGCGCTGATCAAGGCACTGCGCGACCTGCATGCCGCCGAATCGAAACTGATCGCCTTCGATCAGATTGGAGTCGCGCTGCGCGCCGATGGCGACTTCAAGGGTGCACTGCAGGCGAACGAAACCCTGGTCGCAAAATACCCGCGCAAGGGCGTGCATCGCCTGCGCAACGCCTCCGCGCTGCTGGAAGCGGGACTCGGCACTCGCGCACAGCGCGAAGCCCTCACGGCCACGCGCCTGGAGCCAAAATCGGCGCTGGCCTGGAAGATGTTCGGCTGGACGCTGCAACACGACGCGGTGGGGCGGCGCTTCGGCGAAGGATTCGACCGCGCCGCTGCCATCGCCGCATATCGCAAGGCTCGCACGCTCGCGCCCGAGGATACCGATATCGCGGCTGATCTCGCCGTGCTGCTGGAACACGACGCCTACGGCGTTCGTTATTCACCCAAGGCAAATCTGGACGAGGCCATCGCCGAGTACCAGGCAAGACGCAAGCTGCTCGGCGAGGACGACGCCAAGTCGGACGACTACGCAAACAACCTTTACTACGTGCTGCTGTACGCGCACCGTTTTGCCGAGCTGCGCGAAACACTCCAGGGCGCCGCGCCTGGCGTGGCGCAGCGTACCCTGCTGATCACCGCCGTCGCGGCCGAACACGGTGGCGCGGCGGCCATCGAGGCCTCGCGCTCGCTGGTGAGCAGTGAGTCCGACCGGCGCACGGCATTGGCCAGCGCGGGCAACATCCTCACGCGCCTGCGCGAGTACCAGGCCGCCGCGGACCTCATCGAGGCGAGCACTCGTGGCCAGACCACCACGGCCGCCAACACCCAACGCATCGCGATGCTGCGCAAGACCACGCACCTCGATGGCCGTGAAATTGCGCCCATCGACCCGCGCGGCGTGGTGCTGCATGCGCTGGGCGAGTTGTTCGCGCCCGACCGGGACCGCGCCGCGATTCGCGGCATGCTGAGCAGCCGCAGTGCGGCTTTCGCGGACACGATGGAATTCAGCCGTGCTCAACGCAACATCATTGCCGGACTCACGCGCCAGGAGTTGCCGGTCGAAGTCGGCGCGGACCTGTTGTTCAGCAATGTGCGCGTGAACGTGGAAGGTGACGACGCGGGCGGCTATCGCGTGCGATTGCGCGCGGCCGGCGAAACGCAGAGCTTCTTCGTCGTCCGGGAAGATGACGCTTACCGCATTCTCACGGTGGCGCCGCTGATGGCGCCCGTGGCTCTCATGGCGCAGGAACGTATCGATGCCGGCGACTTCGTCGGCGCGCGCCGCTGGCTCGACTGGGCGCGGCTCGAGCTCAAGCCTTCGAACCCCGAAGATCCGCTCGATGGCCCGGCATTCGCGCGTGTCTGGACCGTGGGAGTGGAATCCGACCTGCCGCACACGCGCCTGGCGACCGCATTGCTGCTGGCCGACTGCGCACTGGGCGAACGCGCGCTGCCGCTGTTGCTCGGCGCGCGCGATGCGGCAACCACACCGTCCGACCGTCTGAGTCTCGACCTCGCCCTCGGCAAGGTGTATCTCGAACTCAGTCGCTGGCCGCAGCTTGGGGAAGTCGCGGGTCGGCTGCAGACCGCCGTGCCAACTTCGGCACTCGCTTTCCGTTACCAGCAATGGGCGGGCATCCAGCTGCAGCAGTGGGACGCGGTCGAACAGGCCTCGGTCGAACGCCTCGCGCGCCTGCCGGATGACTCGACCGCGCGCGAGATGCTGGTGCATCGAGCCGAAGCACGCGGCACGTTCGGCGAGATCCCGGTCATCATGCAGCCGTTGATCGACAGTGGACGCGCGACGGCCTCCGACTACAACCAGTACGCCTGGTCTTCCCTGCTGACGCAGCCGGTCCCGGACGCGGCCGTCGAGGCAGCGCGCATGGCCTACGATGAGACCCAGGGGCGCAGCGTCGCCATCAATCACACGCTGGCCTGCGTCTATGCCGCCAGCGGCAAACCGCGCGAGGCGCGCGACCTGTTGTTGAAGGGCATGGAACAGGTGGGTATCGACAAACCCGACGACTCGACCTGGTATGGCTTCGGGCTCGTTGCCGAGGCGTACGGCGACGCCGAATCCGCGCGTGATTACTACACGCGCGTGCAGAAGCCGCAGAAGGGCGTGATCCAGGCGAGCAGCGTGTATGCATTGTCACAGGCGCGACTCGCGGCATTGACAGCCAGGAATTAGAAATGAGACGCCGGCCACGCCAGTGGCTGATCGCCCTCAGCGTCGTGTTTCTGGTTACTTCCTCGGCCACGAAGCGCAGAAACGCCGCTTCCTGACGGCGGACCGCGGCTTCTCAGCATCACCGCAATGACGCTGCCGGCCAATGTCGATGCGATGGCGCATGGTAGTGAAATGAACGACACCTCTTTCACACCACTCATATGTTGCTGCACGGCCCGGAAGAAGCGTTGCGCGAGCTGGCGCCGGCACCACACTTCGAACGGTCGGACGAGGATGCCAGCTGGGAGTTTCGAGAAGCACGCCAGGTCGTGATGCTGCCCGGCGACGCGCAGATGCTCGAGGGCTACGAAGGGAGCCTCGATGGTGGCCGCGACCGCTGGCTGATGATCATCGCGCCGGGAGATCGCGCGATCTTCGCGTGGTAGAGGTGCGTCACCGATTCAGCGCGAGTTGGCGGCTGCGCCCTCCCCCAGCGGTTTCTTGCGCTTGACGCGAATGCTTTCGGCCCACTCGTTGGCAAAGTCGCGCTGCATGCCGCGATTGATGCAGACGGTGATGGTCATGGCGATGAGTGCCCCGAGCGAGGCGAGCGCCATGTCCTTGTGCGCATCCCAGATGTCGCCCTGCGTGCCGAGATAGGCCGCACCGAGATCGCCGCCGATAAGCACCGCCGCGGCCCATTCGATGAGCTCGTAGACCATCGACGTCGACATGGTCAGGTCGAGCGGCAGGAAATAACCCCAGAAGCCGCGCACATTGCCGATGCGCAGGAACATTTCGCGGATCGGATAGGCCAGCAATAATCCATACAGGAAATGCACCAGCCGGTCGTAGTGATTGCGACCGCCGGCGAGGAACGGCAGCCACTCCTCGTACGGCACCTTCGCGTAGGTGTAGTGCGAACCCAGGGTGTGGAACACCAGAAACACGAATATGCAGGTGTACGAGACCAGTGACAGCGGAAACGGCTTGTACGTGAACACCAGCAGTGCTACGCCGAAGATCACCAGCACATTTTCCAGCAACCAGTCGGAACGGTCGTAGGGCCCGATCGCCATCGCCACCCACCACATGGCGTAGACAATGATGAGGGTCCAGAGGTAGGGCTTACGCGACATTTGTCTTTCCCCGTTTTAGCACCACGCGCTGCCAGTAGCTCGCGAGGTCGGCGCGTAACTCCGGCAGCAATAGATAGACGGCGATGAGATTCGGGATCGCCATGCAGAAATTGAGCGAATCGACGATGTTGACCACCTGCCCGATGTTGAGCGTCGCTGCCACCGACAGCACCGAGCAGAGGAACAACCGGTAGGCGACGCGGCTCGCCTGGTGCTCGGAGAACAGCCAGGTCCATGCCTGCTCCCCGTAGTAGCCCCAGGACAGCACGGTCGACAGCGCGAACAGGATGGCGACCACAGCGAGCACCAGCGGGAACCAGGGCACGACGGTGGCGAATGCGTCCGAGGTGAGTGCGATGCCCTCGCTGGCGCTTGTCTGGTAGACCCCGCTGACGACCACTACCAGCGCCGTCAGCAGGCAGATCACCACGGTATCGAGGAACGGCTCCATGAGCGCGGCGAATCCCTGCGACATCGGTTCCTGGGTGCGCACCGTGGCATGCGCCATGGGCGCAGAGCCGAGCCCCGCTTCGTTGGCGAATGCGGCGCGCCGAAAACCCTGGATGAGCGCACCCACCAGGCCGCCGGCGACGGCGTCGGGCACAAAAGCCTCGCGCACGATGGTCGCAAGCGCACCGGGAATGTTCGCGTAGTTAGCCCCCAGCACCACCAGGCAGGCCGCCACGTACAGCAGGCACATGATGGGCGAGAGCTTGTCGGTCCACTTGACGATGCGGCGCACGCCGCCGAACAGCAAGATGCCGATCCACACCGCGACGGCCAGGCCGAAAAGGAATGCATGTTCAAAACCCGTGACCGCGTGAAACTGCACGTAGGCCTGGTTCACCTGGAAGATCGTGAGTGACCCGCCCACCGCGGCCACACAGAAGAATCCTGCGAGGAACTTGCCGAGCCGTGGCAGCCCTGCCCGGCTCAGCGCCACCGGCACGTAGTGCATGGCGCCGCCCGAGACGGTTCCGTCCGCGCGCACCAGGCGGTATTTCACCGCGAGCGTGACCTCCGCGAACTTGGTGCTCATGCCGAGAAAGCCTGCCAGCATCATCCAGAAGGCTGCACCGGGTCCCCCGAGAGTGACGGCCACCGCGACTCCACCAATCGCGCCGAGACCCACCGTGCCGGACACCGCGGTCGAGAGCGCCTGGAATGGCGTGGCCTCGCCGGGATGGGAACGGCTCGAGTAATCGCCACGGATGACACGCGCCGAGTGACCGAAGCCACGCAGGTTCACGAAACGGAATGCCAGCGTGCAGACCACGCCACCCATGATCAGCCACACCAGGATGAGTGGCAGTTCCGCTCCGGCGACGGGCACCGAGTAGAAAATGACGGCGCCGAACCAGTCGGCGACCGGCGCAAGCCACGCGTTGATAGTCTGGTCGACGGTCATGACGCTGTTCGCATAAAGTGCAGCGCAGTGTATGGGAGGGGAGTTGTTTGTGCATGCGCGAATCGCCAGTGCCGGCCGTCTTGGATTTCTCACCGCCTTCGCCTTCGCACTCTCCGCCAGCTTACAGGCCGGCGAAACACAGCGCTGGCAGGTGGTGAGCGCCAACCAGATCAAGGTCGGACACGCGCTGGTGACGCGCACTACCAACGACTCGACTGTGATCGAGTCCGAGCGCATCGAAATTCATCTTGGCAAGGCCAATCGTCGCGTGCGTTACCGCATGATCGTCGAGACCGAGAGTGCATCCGACGGCGCACTGCGGCGCCTGTCGCGCGAGGTGCAGACCAGCGAGGGCCATTCGCGCGTCGAGGCACGCGCTGTGGACGACGCGCTGGAAGTCACTCACGGTCTAGGCAGCGCGCAGACCACCGTGCGACTCGCGCCGTTCCCGGTCACTCATGCGATCGAGGTTATGTACCGAACGCTCGCAGAGCTCGCAGTGCTCGGTTGCGCCGGCCGGCAATGACTTGCCGACGATGGGACACGGAGACTCGACCACGGGGACACGCGCCATACGCAACCTCGAAGCTTGTGAGGGCAAAACTACGCCGCCGCCCCCTGCTCTGCAACGATCCGCCCGGCTGCCACAACTTCATGACGAGGCGCTGACGACTTAGGGGTGCATTATGCTCATCTAGAGTCGGTCAACCAGTCAAAAATTCCGGCTGGCTTGGCAATTCGGGCCCCCTAACGTCAATCCCTATTGCGTGCCTGCCGATATCACTCCTAACCTGTTTACGTCGATCAAACACGAGGTCGTGCGATGGTCCCGCAGGGGCAATCAGTCGATCGCCGCAGATTCGGTCGCATGGGGGCGATGATGCTGTGCGTGCTGGCAGTGATGCCGCTCGCGCGCGCCGGGGACGACGCACTCAAGCGTCCGATCAACACGGCCGCGCCGCTCGAAATTCCGCACTCGCTGAATCTGGTGCTCGCGGAAATGGCGCGCAAGCGCAACCGCAAGCCCGACAACATCGAAAGCCATTCCTTCCTCGATCTCTCACCCGGACTGAACCCGGTGATCTGGCCGAAGAACAGCGACATGCGCGCGCGCTTCGTGACGCCCGAGATCAAGCGCACGCCGCTCGTCGGCTGGATTGCCGAGAACCTGTATCGCAGCAAGGACGAAAACGGCTGGTGTCTCGAGCTCGATCCGGGCGGAGGCGAATACCTGGTGTTCTACCGCTTCCATCCGAAGCGGTAAAAGGGGCAGCCCCCCGTTACGCGCACAGCCGATACACCTGCGCCACGGAGTACGACTTTGCCGCCTGGGTGATGAGCGCATCACGGGCCTTCATTGCACGCGCCGCGTCATCGCCGCAGATGCGCGCTGCCAGACGCAGCGCCTCTTCCCCGGTCAGGTTGCGCAGGTGCTTCACGGCAAAACAACGGCCGGGCCGAACCAGCGCATCGTCGATGTCGTTCACGTTCGGCAGATTGGTCGTGAAGATGATCTTGCGACCCTGCGAGCGCGCCACGCCGTCGGCGATCGCGAGGAACCGGTGCATCTCCTCGTTGCCGCTGGTGCGGGCCTTGAGCAGGTGATCAGTGTCCTCGATCACCAGCGCGTCATGCGACCCGGTGATGAACTCCACGAACAATTCGTCGCTGCGCAGCGCGCGCTGATCGGCGGTGTACATCACCTGCGCGTCTTCGCCCTTGCGGCGCGAAATCTCGGCGAGGATGGCGCGCAGCAGGCGCGTCTTGCCGGTGCCGGGCGGCCCGAGCAGGATCAATACACACTCGGGCGCTTCCAGATACCGGGTGATGAACTCCGCGACCGGCGCACCGAGCGACACATACGCCTCGTCGAACAGCAGCGGGTCGGCGAGCTCCTGGAACGTGGAGTTGCGCAGCTCGCCCGAGGCGCTGGTGAACTGCCAGTCGAGCGTGAAAGTCTGCTCGGTCATGCGCGATGCGCCCGCGATGGCTTCCAGGCGCGCGATGATTTCGTCGGCGCGCGCGCGGCTCTCGGTCCACATTGTGAACCAGCAGGAGCTGTAGCTGCCCTTGTTGCTGCCGTTCGCGTACACGAACGCACCCGGTGCGTTGAGCAACACCACGCCTTCGTGCGCGCGCAGCGCGACGAACGCGCCGTCGAGCGCCAGGTCATCGAAGAACGGCTCGACCTTGCGTCGCACCGACCAGCGCAGCGAGCGATGCACGGGCAACTGGCGCAGGTCGAAGTCGCAGCCCTGCATGGCGCGGGCGCGCACGATGGCATCGCCCAGGTAGTACATGGGCTGCTTGAGCGAGATGCGAAGGTCGGCAGAGGCCGGCAGCCGTTGCTCGCGTTCGTTCAGTCTTGTTAGCGACATTGTTCTTGTCCGGGCAGCGGGCCCCGCCCAAACGACGAGGCCCCGGTGGCGGCTGCCGACCGGGGCCTCGTCTGGAGACTCGTCGGAAGGCGGCCATGAGCCAGCCCTCCGCGTTCGAAGGGCTAGCAGGTCATTGCGAGCGCGTCGTGGCGCGGGGGCGCCGCCAACGCGTGCGTAAACTGGTGATTGAGGTAGTTAGGGGTCATTGGGGCGCGCATTCTAGGCGCACGCGGCGGCTTGTCAAGCAGAAAAGGGGCAGCCCCATCTCTATCGGTCAGGGCCCGATCCAGCGGCGCGGCGGGTGCTCGCGCACGCCGTGCTCCAGCAGCCAGCGGTAGACGGCCTCGGTCTGGCCGGGGTCGATCCAGGACTCGTCATGGATGAAGAGCGCGGTCACACGATTGCCGCTGAAGATCTGCACCTGGACATAGCGACCCATGCGTTGCAGCGCCACGCCATCCATGTTCGCCAGCGTGAGCTGCAGTTCGGACATCAGGTGGCCTGCTTCCAGGCTGAACAGGTTCAGATCGCGGCGGGTCTGCACGTAGACACAATCGAAGAACTCGGGCGGATCGTCAGAGTCGATCAGCGCCGCCGAGCAGGGCATGCGCATCTCGGCCGTGGCCGGTTCGACGCCGGCGCTCGCCAGCAGCGCGTCATCACCGACCGCGCGCTGGATATCACGCGAATTCGAGGCCGCGGCCATTCCGCCGACCGTCATGAGCAAGAAACAAACCAGCGCGCGCATGCCGCGGACTGTAGGCGTCACACGGACAGGTCGCGGTCAGACGGCATTACGGGCAGCATGCGGCGCGCGCTCACACGGTGGCCCAAAAAAAAAGCGCGTGCAGGCCCTTCCGTTCCTGCACGCGCCTGTCCAGCAAAAACGTCTCACGAGGGGGGAGGAGAACATTCCGCAGACGATCCAGATAAAGCAATCGGCGTGCCAACCGCGAAAACGCCGCCAGGCTCCTGAAACCGGGAATTTGGCGGTGCGGCAGTCGATTCGAGTGCCAGCGGAGTGCAGCTGAACCGAATTCGCTTCGATCCGGTGCAGCCGGCGTCGTGACTACTTGATCCGAACCCGGAACTGCAGTGTGAACGAAGGGTTACCGGCGCCGGCGGCGCTCGGGCCCGCTGGCGCCCGTGGATGAATACGAAACGTGGGTTGCATCAACAGGGGGCTGCGGATGCCGCGACTCGACGGCTCTCTCATGAGGGTCAACTCTAGGGGCTCGCGCCGCAGCACGACGGCGACTGCCTCTCATATTGCGGGCGCCCGTAAGTCCGCCGATTGAGAACGGCTTCACACCATTAATCAGGGTGTCAAATCAGGTCGGCCACTCAAGCTGGAGACAGGGGCGCAACGTGCAGCACCGGGCCGGTCGGAAGTCCGGTTGGCGAGCCACCCGCGGGCTCGAGACTGACCGCCAGTTGTTTGGCCCCGGTGAGCGCGGCGCGCTGCGCGGCGCTGAGCGTGCGCCGTTGCTCGCCGCTGGTCGGCAGCAGACCGAGTGATACCGGGTTGCGCTCTTTGCTGCCTGGGGCCGGCAGGATCCACAACTCGAGTGCCTTGCCCGCGTCGAGTGCATGCGGTGACTCGACCTGCACGCGCAGCTCCTGGTTGTCGCCGAGCAGTTCGACGCGCCAGTAGATAGTCTGCGGATCGGCGGCGATCGATGCCAGCTGCGTGGCAACGAGTTGCGGCTCACGCAATGCGAAGTAACCGAACACGGCCAGCAGCACCGAGGCAGCCAGCGCCAGCCAGCGCACGCTCGAGCGGCCCGACCGGGCGAGCTCGAGCCGGCTCTCGATGCCGCGCCACACGGCGTCGGGAGGCGTGACTTTCTCCAGCGGCGGCGCCAGGCCCGCCAGCCTCTCTTCCCAGGCGTTCACCATCTGCATGACCTGCGGCGATACCAGCCAGCGCTCGAAGTGCCGGCGCGCACGACCGCGCAGCGTGCCAAGCACGTACTCCGCCGCCAGGCGGTCGACCAGCTCGCGATCGTTGGCTTTCACGCGGTCTGCCTCTCCCCGGACAGGCAGTCCCTGAGACTGATCAGTCCGCGACGGATCCAGCTCTTGACGCTGCCCAACGGGTTCAGCGTGAGTCGCGCGATCTCGTCATGCGAGCGGCCTTCGACGAAGGCCAGCGTCAGGCAGCGACGCGTGTTCTCGGGCAGCAGGCCGATGCATTCGTCAAAGTTGTTAGGCTTGTCGAAGTCACCGGGCTCCGCCGTGGCTGCGTCCGGGATCTGCTGGAGCGCGTCGTCCCCGACCAGGGTCAGGCGCTCGCGGCGCATCAGGTCGATGGCGCAATAACGCGCGATGGTGACCATCCACGCCAGCGCCCGGCCGCGATGCGCCTGGTATTGCGTGGCGCGCTCCCAGACGCGCACGTAAACTTCCTGCAGGGCCTCTTCGGCCACGCTTCGACGGCGCAGCATCCGCAGCAGGCGCGCGAACAGTATCGGCGATGTCTTGTCGTACAACGTGCGGAATGCGGCGGAATCATGGGCGGCACAACGTTGCAACAGTTGCGCAAGCTCGATCTCCGGCGGCAAAGGATCAGTCCGTTCCATGCTGAACCCTACGTGTCCGGGGCCAATCCGGATGCACGGCGAGACTAGCATGGCACCGGACATATGCCGGACAATGCGCGCCCCCCGAACTTGCCGGACCGGCATTTGACTACATCGCGCGCCGCCCTCGTCTTCGTTCTGCTGTCGGTGTTCATCGACAGCCTGGGGTTCGGAATCATCATCCCCTCGATGGCGCCGGTGCTCATGGAACTCACCGGCCAGCCGGAGCCGATCGCGGTCAGGTGGAACGGCTATCTCATGGCCGTGTACGCGCTGCTGCAATTTTTCATGGCGCCCATCTTCGGCAATATCAGCGACCGCATCGGGCGCCGGCCAGTGTTGTTGTGGTCGCTGGCCGCGTTTGGCATCGATTTCCTGCTGACCGGCATGGCTCCGACACTGGCATGGCTCTTCATCGGTCGCGCGGTGGCGGGCGTCTTCGGCGCCTCGTACGCCGCCGCGGGCGCCTACATCGGCGACATCAGCAACGACGAAAATCGCCACAAGAATTTCGGTCTCATCGGCGCTGCATGGGGCGGAGGCTTCACGCTCGGACCGGTGATCGGCGGCTGGGCCGCGGCGCACTTCGACCCGCGCGCGCCATTCTTCGCGGCGGCCGCGCTGGCGCTGGCAAACGTGATCTTCGGCTTCTTCGTGCTGCCCGAGTCGCTGCCACCCGAGCGACGGCGCAAGTTCGAATGGATACGCGCCAACCCGTTCGGCGCTTTCAGGAGCCTCGCCCATCTGCCCATGGTGGCCGGGCTACTGTTCGCGTTATTCCTCTACCAGGTGGCGCACGACTCGCTGCCCGCGGTGTGGCAGTTCTACACACAGCACAAGTTTGGCTGGGGCACCGACGACGTTGGCTGGTCGCTGACCTTCGTCGGCATCATGACGGTGCTCGTCATGGGCGGACTGACGGGTGTGGTCGTGCCCAGGATCGGCGAACGCCGCGCCATCATCTTCGGGTTCCTGCTGATGACGCTCGGATTCCTGGGCTACGCATTCGCCTCGCAGGGTTGGATGGTGTATGTCGCGCTCGCCATCGGCTCGCTCGGTGGTATCGCCAACCCCAGCGTGCAGAGCGTCATGTCGCGGCAGGCCGGCCCGTCGGCGCAAGGCGAGCTGCAGGGTGCCGTCGCCAGCCTCAACGGCATCGCGGCCGTGATCTCGCCCTTATTCATGACGCAGTTGTTCAGTTACTACGCGCAGCCCACCGCCCCGGTGGTCTTTCCTGGCGCCCCGTACCTGGTCTCCGGTGTGCTGGTGTTCTTCTGCGTACTCCTCTGCGCGCGTGCCGTGAGGCCGGCGGCGGGGCAATAGGCGGTACCGGGCGTCGGAAGCGCGGCCCCCGACCTGCCGCCACCACCTCCTTTCCCTGTCGGCGTCGCCCCACATCTCACGCAGATTGACACCGAGTGTGCCCGGCCTGCAAATCGGGTCTGCTCTGTCGAGACGAACCACGGACCCGGCAGGTAGTTAGAAAAGCATGCAAGACGCCACGGATATCGCGGAGGCGCCGCCCTCCGCGCACAGCATGGGAGTGGTCGGCGAAGTATTGGCCGTGCTGCGGCTGGCTTTCACGTTGCGGCTCGATGCAAGCCGGCTGGTCGGCCGGGATGCCACCATCGCGTTGCTCGGGGCGGCCGCGCTGGCCGTGTGGGTCGCGCTGGGGCGCCTGGACATCAAGGGTTCCGTGTTGCCGGTGATTTCCGGCTACGCGGAGCTCGCCTCGGTGGCCGCCGCTGCCCTTGCGCTCGCCTGGGTGGCGGCACGCGTGAGCCGGCCTCCGCTGCCGATCCGGCACACCCTGTGGCTGGTCGCTGGCTACCTGCCGGCCGCCGCTGCCGCGGGCTGGCTGCTGATCCAGCCCATTCCCCCGCGCTGGTTCACTGGTCGTCGCGTCGGTCGCCTGCATCCACGCGGCGCTGTATTTCTTCTTCGGACTGCGCGCCCTCGGCGCGAAGTCACCCTGGCTGTCGTTTACCGCGCTAGCCCTCGGCACGGTGACGTTCATCGCCCTGCACCAGCGCACCAACCTCGATTTCACAGTCTGGACCCCACGCCTCGCCCCGGACCAGCTCGCCGACTTCCAGGAATCCGAGCGTCGCGCCGAAGAACTGATGTACCTGCAGGCCGAGCGTATTGATGCCGCGCTCGCCGAAGTAGCAGCGAACACAGGACAGGCAATCAACATGTATTTCGTCGGCTTTGCGGGCTTCGGGCCCCAGAAAGTGTTCGCCGAAGAAATTGCGCTGGCCGCGCGGCAAGTCGATGAGCGATATGGCATCGCCGGCCGGCGCGTGCTGCTGGTCAATGACCGGCGCGATTTCGACCGTCACCCCCTGGCATCACGCACCGCGCTGGCGCGCACGCTCGCCGGCATCGGTGCGCGCATGAATCGCGATCACGACGTGTTGTTCCTCGCGCTCTCCTCGCATGGCAAGAAGAATCCACATCTCGTCGTGGAAAACGGCGCCTTGCCACTCGATGAGCTCACGGCCGACGCGCTGGCTGAAATCCTGCGCGCGTCGCAGATCCGCTGGAAGGTGCTGGTGATCTCGGCCTGTTACGCAGGCGCCTTCATCGAACCGCTGCGCGATGCCAACACGGTGATCATCACCGCCGCCGCGCCGGACAGGATGTCATTCGGGTGCAACGACCGGCGCGCCCTCACTTACTTCGGCGAGGCGTTTTATCGCGACGCGCTCCCGGGGGCGGCCAGCCTGCGCGAGGCGTTCGACCTCGCGGTGGCGGACATCGAGCGCCGCGAACGCGCCGCCGGCCTCAAACCCTCACATCCGCAGGCGCACTTCGGCGCCGCGATCGAGCGCAAGCTCGCGGAACTGGAAACTGTGCGAGCGGCGCGGCTACGCGACGGCCCTGGGCCACAGCCAGCCGAAGGTGCCGCCGAGCAGCAGCGCGTAAATCAGACCATCGAACATGAGCTTGAACGTGGTGCTCCACTGGCGCGCGTACCAGATGGAGTCGTGCAGCAGCCCGAGTGAGAAGGCCATGAACGCGGTGGTGGCGACGACGCGGTACACGGCCAGGTAGTGAGCACCGCGCGGCAGTGAGTGCGCGGCGATGTAAGCCGCGAACAATGCCACCAGCAGGATGTACACGAACCACAGAATCAGTGGCTTGCCCATGCCCGCCAGGCCATTGGGCCGCACGGTGATGATCCACACCGGGCCTTCCGCCATCTTCTGCATGAACTCCGGCGAGCGCATCTCGGCCATGGTCTCGCACCGCGGCAGCATGTAATCGCCCGGCGGCACACCAAGTGCGCCGATGTTGGCGCGCGCCTTTTGCTCATCGGGCAGCTGCGGGAAATCCTTGCGGTGCCACAGAGGCCCCATGTGGATGATGGAACTGGCAATAAAGACGAATACGGCGCCTAGCAGGATCGGCGGCCACAGCAGAGAGAGCTCGGTCATGGCGGTCTCCTTGAATTTGTTCTGGTTGTCGGAAGATCCGGGTCGCCGCGCATTCTGCAGCGGCGGCCGCCGGGGAACAACCGGGCCACCACTGTCGGCGCCATCCCACACCAGGGAGCTGCCGGCACCCGCTGCGAGGCCCGGGCGAAAGGATTTTGCTGGTTTCTTCGAAATGGCCGACGGGCGGCGGTGTGGATCGAAGCGCAACGAGCGCAACGTAGTTAGGCAACTGCCGGCTCTGGCACACTTGTCGTCGTGAACCCAATTCGCATGCTGCTGCCGGCCACTGCCGTCCTGCTGGCCACGGCGGCCCTGGCGGCGCCCGTCACCCGAATCCGCCAGGAAATCGTCGATCGGCAGCCGTCGCTCATCGACGCCACGGTGGCACGCATCGCTGCGAGCTCCGCGCCGGGCGCCCAGGTGTATTTCCTCGGCTTCGCGGGCTTTGGGGATGAACGCGTGTTCGCCGAGGAAATCGCGCTCGCCGAACAGCGGGTCGTGGAGCGTTACGACGCGGGTACGCGTACGTTGCGGCTGGTCAACGACCGGCGCGACATCGAAACCTATCCATTCGCCACCGTGGCGTCGCTGCGCTACGCGCTCGATGCGCTCGGTGAAGTGATGGACGAAGACGACGTGTTGTTCCTGGCATTGTCGTCGCACGGCTCGGATGACGCCACGATCGCCATTTCAAATCCAGGCATGCGATCGGACGATCTGAGCGCCACGGTGCTGGCTGAAGCCCTCGAACATGCCGGCGTCCGCTGGCGCGTGATCGTCATATCGGCCTGTTATTCGGGCAGTTTCATCGACTCGCTGGCCGATGATCACACCATCGTGCTGAGCGCCGCCGCGCGCGACCGCGCGTCATTCGGCTGCTCGGATGACCGGCATCTCACCTACTTCGGAGAAAGTTTCTACCGCGATTCGCTGCCGTCTGCGCGCACCCTGCGCGACGCGTTCGAGGCGACGCGCAGCGAGATCGGAAAGCGCGAGAAGAAGGAACGCGTGCGGCCCTCCGAGCCACAGTCGTATTTCGGCCCCCTGATGGAGTCGAAACTGGCGGAGCTGGAAGCGGCTCACGGCCAGGCGAGCATGATTCCGAACTAGAAGCGGCGCTGCCGATGGTCGGCAGGGATACGTGCCGTGCGCTTCGTCACTCTTTTTCATACACCAGACTGCTCTGAGCCGCTGTTCTGCGAGACTTTCCGGATAGCGAGTACGGAGTTTTCATGGAAGGTTTCAAGGTCACGACGACTCTTGGGCAGGCGGATTGGCAGGCGCTGACGCGAGCCCTCACTGAGCGTGCCAACGATCGGCTGGCGGCGTCAGGTTTTCGGCGATGGGTGCCGGCGGCATTGTGGTTCGCGGCAGCCACCCTCGTCGTCGTCTGCATGCAGGTGTGGCCGCGCCTCGTGCAGCCCGGCTCGCTGCTGGCTTCCCTTGTGCTGTTCTTTGCGTTCGCCTGGGCCATCGGAATGCGCCAGCGCCGGGCATACCGGCCCGCGGATGACGGCGCCTTCCTGGGCACCACCGAATTCGTCTTCGAGCCCACGCATTTTGAAGTCACCCGCGCGCATTCGAAATCACGCAACGAGTGGACGCTGGTGCGCGATGTTTCGCAGACGGCCACACACGTGATGCTGTGGATCGATCATGTGTCCGCCTACACCTTTCGTGTCGCGGATCTTCCCGCGCCGCTGACTGTGCAGGACGCCGTCACGCGACTGCGATCGTTCGTCGTGGCGGCGCGCGCCGCCGCCGGTGTCACGAGTCCGGCAGTTTCGTCGCGCGAAGCGTCGACTTCAGCGCCGATGCTCGTTGCAATTGCTGCCACACCGGCGCCCACGATCAGGCAGGAATTTGGCGCGCTGTTGCGACTGGAAACTCACCGCAGCGTGCAACCGGCGCACCTGTATGGTCGCGACCTGACGCTGCTGCTGCTTGCGTCGCTGGCGTTCAGCCTGTGGGTAGGCCTCTCACGGCTCGACTACCCGGACGACGTGCAGTTCATGTGGTACGGCCTTCCCAGCACGAGTGTGTTCGTGGTTGGCGCGCTGCTGCTCGCCTGGTCGTTGTCGCGTTTCAGTTCACCGCCCGTGCCGATGAGACGCACCTTGCTGCTGGTGCTGGCCGCAGCGCCGGTCTTCACGGTCGCCGCGTACTTTGCGGAGAAGGTGGGCACCTTCGGAATCTATGGCATCACGGTGCTGGTGGGCATGTGGATCGCATTTCTCTGGATGAGCGGTCTGCGCGTCATGACGGGAATGCGCCAATTTCGCGCCTTCCTGGCGGCCGGTGCCTGCTGTCTCCTCATGATCGTGGCGTCGAGCTACATGTTTGTATCTCCCGGCCTGTGGTACCAGGCGGATGATGAATTCGATCCGTCATCCGAGGAAAGCGCGGCGCGCGAAGCGCTGCTGTTCGAGCAAGCTACGCGCATTGATATGCAAATCGCCGCGATGCCGCCGGGCGAGCCGCAGCACGCCGCGATGTACTTCGTCGGCTTCGCGGGTTACGGCGAGCAGCGCGTATTCGCCGAGGAAATCGGCACCGCGGCGCGCACCGTCGCGGCAGCATTTGACACCGGCAAGCGGCAGCTGCTGCTGGTGAACGACCGGCGTGACACCAAAAAATACCCGCTGGCGTCGGTGGCCGCGCTCAGGCACGCCTTGGTCAGCCTCGGCCGGCGCATGAACCGGGACGAAGACGTGCTGTTCCTGGCGTTGTCATCGCACGGTTCCGAGGACGCAACCATTTCAGTGAGCAGCGAGACGATGATGTACTGGCGCGATCTGAGCGCCACGGACGTGCGGGCCATGCTGGACGAGTCCGGCATACGCTGGAAAGTCATCGTGATTTCGGCCTGCCACGCCGGCAGCTTCATCGAGTCGCTGGCCGACGATCACACCATCGTGCTCACCGCGGCGGCCAGGGAGAATTCGTCGTTCGGCTGCTCGGACGATCGCGACCTCACCTATTTCGGTGAAGCCTTCTACAAGGACGCGTTGCCGAGGGCCGCGAGTCTGCGCGCCGCCTTCGAGTCCGCGAGCGCAGCGATTGGCAAACGCGAAAATGCGGAGGGCGTGGATGCGTCGGACCCGCAGGCGCATTTCGGCGTCGCGCTCGAGGAAAAGCTGACGGAGCGCTATAGCAGCTCGGTGGCGCCCATCAGGTAGCGATCGCATTCCCGCGCGGCTCCGCGACCTTCGTTGATCGCCCAAACCACCAGCGACTGACCGCGGCGCGCATCGCCAGCGGTGAACACCCCGGGAACCGAAGTCGCGAACTTGCCGTGCTCGGCCATCACGTTGCTGCGCGCATCGACCTCGACCTTGAGTTCCTTGAGCAGTCCCTGTTCGGGACCGAGGAATCCCATGGCCAGCAACACCAGCTGCGCGGGATGCAGCTTCTCGCTGCCTGGCTGCTCGACCGGGACGAACTGACCCTTGTCGTTCTTCTCCCACGTGATGTTCACTGTCACGACGCCGGTGAGATTGCCGGCAGCGTCACCGACAAACTTCTTGACGGTAGTCAGGTACACGCGCGGGTCGGAACCGAACTTCGCCGCGGCTTCTTCCTGGCCGTAGTCCATCTTGTAGACCTTGGGCCACTCCGGCCACGGATTGTCCGCGGCGCGATCCATGGGTGGCATGGCCATGATCTCGATCTGCTGCAGGCTGCGGCAGCCGTGGCGCATCGAAGTACCGACACAGTCGGTGCCGGTATCGCCGCCGCCCAACACCACGACGTCCATGCCCTTGGCGCTGATGGGCGTGGCATCCGGCTTGTCGGCCAACACCGCCTGCGTGCTGGCGGTCAGGAAATCCATCGCGAAGTGCACGCCCCCGAGGTTGCGGCCTTCGACATTGAGATCGCGCGGCAGCGTGGCGCCCGTGCAGATGATGGTGGCGTCGAAATCCCTGATCAGCAGCTGCGGCTCGACGTTCTCGCCGACGTTCGCATTGCAGACGAACTTGATGCCTTCCTTCTCCATGAGCGCGATGCGGCGCGCGACCACCTCGCGCTTGTCGAGCTTCATGTTGGGTATGCCGTAGGTCAACAATCCGCCCGGGCGATCGGCCCTTTCCAGCACGGTCACGGTGTGTCCGACCGTGTTCAGCTGTGCCGCGGCCGCCAGGCCCGCGGGCCCGGAGCCGATGACTGCCACTTTCTTGCCGGTGCGCGTCACCGGCGGCTCCGGAACGATCCAGCCCTCGTCCCATCCCTTGTCGACGATGGCGTTTTCGATGTTCTTGATGGTGACCGGCGGCGCGGTGATGCCGAGCACACACGACCCTTCACACGGCGCCGGGCAGACGCGCCCGGTGAATTCCGGAAAGTTGTTGGTGCGATGCAGGCGATCGAGCGCCTCGCGCCACAAGCCGCGATACACCAGGTCGTTCCATTCCGGGATCAGATTGTTCACCGGGCAGCCCGAGGCCATGCCCGAAATCAGCTTGCCCGTGTGGCAGAACGGCACGCCGCAGTCCATGCAACGTGCGCCCTGCTGACGCAGGCGTTTTTCGTCCATGTGGTGGTGGAACTCGTTCCAGTCGCGCACGCGTTCGCCCGGCGAGCGGTCCACCGGCAGTTCGCGCAGATACTCGATGAATCCTGTTGGCTTTCCCATTTACTGGCTACTTTTCCGTGATCAGTTTCCGCCGACGCGCGAGGTGTCGCGCGCGTTCTCCTCGAACGCCGCCATGATGGCCTCGTCACCCGACAGGCCCTGGTCGTGCGCGCGTTTGAGACAGGCGAGCACGCGCTTGTAATCCTTGGGGATCACGCGCACGAACTTCGGCAGCTTGGTCGGCCACGCGGCCAGGATGTTCTCGGCGTGTTTGCTGCCCGTGGCGTCCACGTGTTTCTGGATCAGCACGCGCAGTTCCTCGGCTTCCGCGGGGTCCTCGACGCGTTCGATCTCCACCATCTGCGGGTTGATGCGCGCGATGGCTTCGTTGTTCTCATCGAGCAGGTAGGCGATGCCGCCGGACATGCCCGCGGCGAAGTTGCGGCCCGTCGTGCCCAGCACCACCACGCGTCCGCCCGTCATGTATTCGCAGCCGTGATCGCCCACGGCTTCGACGACGGTATCCACACCCGAGTTGCGCACCGCAAAGCGTTCGCCCGCCATGCCGCGCACGAACACCTCGCCCCTGGTGGCGCCGTACAGCGCGACGTTGCCGACGATCATGTTGTCTTCGGAAGCGAAGGTCGCCTTCGGACTCGGGAACACCGCGAGCCTGCCGCCCGACAGTCCCTTGCCGAAGTAGTCGTTGGCATCACCTTCGAGCGCGAAGCTCATGCCGCGCGGCATGAACGCACCGAAGCTCTGGCCCGCCGATCCCCTGAACCTGATCTGGATGGTGTCGTCCGGCAAACCGCCGGCGCCATGCCGCTTCGTGAGTTCGCTGCCGGTGATGGTGCCCACGACGCGATTCACGTTGCGCACCTCGAGCTCGGCGCTGACCTTCTCGCCGCGTTCGATGGCCGGCTTGCAGAGGTTCAGCAGGGTGGTCATGTCCAGCGACTTCTCGAGACCATGATCCTGCGCGATGCTCTGCACGCGGCCGATTTCCGGGCCCGCGTCCGGCGCATAGAGGATGTTGCTGAAGTCGAAGCCCTTGGCCTTCCAGTGGTCGATGGCGGCCTTGGGCTCGAGCATGTCGACTCTGCCGACCATGTCTTCGAGCCGGCGGAAACCAAGCTGCGCCATGATCTCCCGCAGGTGCTGCGCGATGAAGCGCATGAAGTTCACCGCGTGTTCCGGTTTGCCCGTGAATTTCTCGCGCAGTCGCGGATCCTGCGTGGCGACGCCCGCCGGGCAGGTGTTGAGATGGCACACGCGCATCATGATGCAGCCGATGGTGACCAGTGGCGCGGTGGCGAAGCCGAATTCCTCCGCGCCCAGCAAGGCGGCGATGGCGACGTCGCGACCGGTCTTGAGCTGTCCGTCCGTCTCCACCACGATACGACTGCGAAGATTGTTGATCACCAGCGTCTGGTGCGTCTCGGCCAGCCCGAGCTCCCAGGGCAGGCCCGCGTGAGTCAGCGAGGTCAGCGGCGAAGCGCCGGTGCCACCGTCGTGGCCCGAGATCAGCACCACATCGGCGTGCGCCTTGGCCACGCCAGCAGCAATAGTGCCCACGCCAACTTCCGCCACCAGCTTCACGCTGATGCGCGCGTCGCGATTCGCGTTCTTGAGATCGTGGATCAGCTCGGCCAGGTCTTCGATCGAATAGATGTCGTGGTGCGGCGGCGGTGAAATGAGCCCGACACCCGCGGTGGTATGCCGGGTCTTGGCGATCCACGGATACACCTTGGTGCCCGGCAGCTGTCCGCCCTCGCCGGGCTTGGCGCCCTGCGCCATCTTGATCTGCAGTTCTTTCGCGTTCACCAGGTAGTGACTGGTCACGCCAAAGCGGCCCGATGCCACCTGCTTGATGGCCGAATTCTTCGAATCGCCGTTCTCCTCCAACACGTAACGATCCGGATCTTCGCCACCCTCACCGGTGTTGCTCTTGCCGCCGATGCGATTCATGGCAATGGCCAGGGTCTCGTGCGCTTCCTTGGAGATTGAGCCGTAACTCATGGCGCCAGTCTTGAAGCGCTTCATGATGCTTTCCACGGATTCGACTTCGTCGATGGAAATCGGCTCGCTCTGCTTGAAATCGAGCAGACCGCGCAGCGTGGAGAGATTCCTGGCGCGGTCGTCGATCAGTTCGGCGTAACTCTTGTACGTGTTGTACGAGTCGGTGCGCACCGCCTTCTGCAGGCGATGAATGCTCTCCGGGTTGAACAGGTGGAACTCGCCATCCGAACGCCACTGGTACTGGCCGCCCGACGGCAGCTCGGTCTGCAACTGCGGTTTGCGCTCGGCGAACGCGGCCGTGTGGCGCATGAGCACTTCGCGCACGATCACGTCGAGTCCGACACCGCCGACTCGCGAAGCGGTGCCGGAGAAATATTCGTCGATGACATCCTGGCGCAGGCCCACGGCCTCGAACACCTGCGCGCCGTGGTAACTCTGCACGGCCGAGATGCCCATCTTCGACATGACCTTCACGACGCCCTTGACCGCGGCCTTCGCGAAATTCTTGCAGGCCAGCTTGTGCTCCACGTCGGGCAGCATCTCGTCGCGGATCATGCCGTCGAGAGTTTCGAATGCCAGGTACGGATTGATGACCGAGCAGCCGTAGCCGATGAGCAGTGCGAAGTGATGCACCTCGCGCGCGTCGCCGGTTTCCAGCGCCAGCGACACCTTCATGCGCAGGCCCTGGCGGATCAGGTAGTGATGCAGCCCTGACACGGCCAGCAGCGACGGGATCGCCGCGTATTCCCTGTTCACGCCGCGATCCGAGAGGATGAGGATGTTGACCTCGTCCTCGTCGATCAGGCGGCGCGCTTCGGCACGGATGTGCTCGATCGCTTCGACCAACCCATCCTCGCCGCGATCAGCGCGGAACAGGATGCGCAACGTGCCCACCTTGAGTCCGGGCAGCGACATGCGCCGCACCTTGGCGAACTCTTCATTGGTGAGCACCGGACCGGGAAGCTCCAGCCGGCGGCAGTCGCTGGGTCTCGGATCCAGCAAGTTTCCTTCCGAGCCCAGCCAGACGTCCGTGGAAGTGATGATCTCTTCGCGAATGCAGTCGATGGGCGGGTTGGTCACCTGCGCGAACAGCTGCTTGAAATAGTCGTACAGCATGCGCGACTTCTGCGACAGCGCTGCCAACGGCGTGTCGTTGCCCATCGAGCCGACGCCTTCGTTGCCATCACGCGCCATGGGCGCCATGAGGATGCGCTGGTCTTCGAAGGTGTAGCCGAACGACACCTGGCGCTTGGCGAGCGCGACGGGTTCCGGCAGCGGCAGCTCCGGTGCGGGCGGCAGGTCCTTGAGGTGCACCAGGTGCTGCTTGAGCCACTCGGCGTACGGACGCTCGCTGATGATCTGCTGCTTGATCTCTTCGTCTTCGACGATGCGCCCCAGCTCGGTGTCCACCAGGAACATGCGGCCCGGCTGCAGCCGGCCCTTGCGCACGATCTGCTCGGGCGGGAATTCCAGCACGCCGGCTTCCGACGCCATGACGCACAGATCGTCCTTGGTGACGTAGTAACGGCCGGGGCGCAGCCCATTGCGATCGAGCACCGCGCCGATGCGCTTGCCGTCGGTGAACGAGATGTCCGCGGGACCGTCCCACGGCTCCATCAAACTACTGTGATACTGGTAGAACGCGCGGCGCGCCGGATCCATGGAGGCATGCTTCGACCACGGCTCGGGGATCATCATCATCACCGCGTGCGGCATCGAGCGGCCCGAGAGCACCATGAGCTCGAGCACGTTGTCGAACATCGAGGAATCCGAGCCGTTCGGGTTGACGATGGGCGGAATCTTGCGGATGTCCTCGCCGAACACCGGTGACTGGAACAGCGCCTCGCGCGCACGCATCCAGTTGATGTTGCCGCGGAGCGTGTTGATCTCGCCGTTATGCGCGATGCAGCGGTACGGGTGTGCGCGATCCCAGCTCGGGAAGGTGTTGGTGGAGAAGCGCGAGTGCACCAGGGCAATCGCACTCTCCATCAGCGGGTTCTGCAGATCGAGGAAATACTGATCGAGCTGCATCGTCGTCAGCATGCCCTTGTAGACCATGGTCTTGTGGGACAGGCTGACCACGTACCAGAACTCCGCGCCGCCGATGGTCGACATGCGGATCTCGTTGTAGGCACGCTTGCGGATCACGTATAGCTTGCGCTCGAACTCGTTCTCGTCGAGCGTGTCCGGGCCGCGGCCGATGAACACCTGGCGCACGAAAGGTTCCGAGGCTTTGGCCGTCTCGCCCAGCATGGTGTTGTTGGTCGGCACGGTGCGCGCGCCCAGATAGATCTGTCCTTCCGCCTGCACCACGCGCGCGAACAGTTCTTCGATCTTGCGGCGCTGCGTCGCGTTGCGCGGCATGAAGATGTTGCCGGCCGCGTACAGGCCAGGCTCGGGCAGGTTGATGCGCGCGTCCTTCTTCGCCACCTTCTTGAGGAAGGCGTGCGGCAGCTGCATCAGGATGCCGGCGCCGTCACCGGTATTGACCTCGCTGCCGCAGGCACCGCGGTGATCGAGGTTCTTGAGGATCTGGATGCCTTGCTTGACGACGGTGTTCGATTTCTTGCCCTTGATGTTCACGACGAAGCCGACGCCGCAGGCGTCATGCTCGAACTGGGGGTCATACAGGCCCTGCTTTGGCGGCGGGCCCAGTCGAATCGCAGTCATGGTCTCGTCCTCCAAATACAAACGCGCGGGGCGCAACTTCCCCGCGCTATGGGCTCGCGCCCATAACATCCTCGTTTTCAATTGGTTACATCTGGAGGCGCGGCCGCCAAGGCGCGCTGAGTCGTCAGATATATATAGAGTCCGATCATACAGACCGACGCTGATCGGTCAATCGCAATTGCAGCCATCCATGGCCGAAGACCGCGGCCATCACCACGCCCACGCCCACGAAGAACGCGGTGTCGAGCTCGCGCGCTTCGTCCAGGAACACCACCGCTATGCAAATTGCATAAACAGGCTCCAGGTTGATCGCCAGCTGCGCCGTGAATGCCGAAACATGCCGCAGAGCGGCGAGCGCCAGCGCGTACGGAATCAGGGTGCAAAGGATGGCAAGCACCAGCAGCAAGGCCCCGTCGCGGACATCCGGCAGGACAAACGCCTGGTCCGCCGGGGCCGCGAATGGCGCAATCGATGCCACCAGCAGGAAACCCGCACCAAGCTCGAGCCAGGTCACGGCCATCGCATCGTGAAGGCCCAGGTGCCGCTTGTTGAGCGCGTTGAACACCGCCGCCAGTGCCGCCGATGCCACACCCAGCCAGAAGCCGACATGCATGTCCTGCGGTATGCCGCCGACCACCAGCACCACGCCCGGGATCACCAGGACGCCGAGCAGGAGATTATGTCTTTCGAAACGCGAGCCGGTGATCCACGGCTCGATGAGCGCGGTGACCACCGGCGCCAGTGCCATGGTGGTGGCAGCGACCGAGGCGTTGGCGAGCTTCACCGACCCGTAGAACGCCAGCCAGTGCAGCGCCACCAGGCAGCCGATGCCCGCGTACACCGCCATGAGTCGCGCGGGCATCGCCCGCAACCCGCGCCACACGCGCGGAAACAGCGCCAGCGCCAGCGTGACTAACAACATGCGCCACCACACCAGGCCCAGCGCCGGCAGCGTGATGAGTTTGCCGAGGATGGCCGTGAAGCCCCACAGCACCACGCAGATGTGGATCTCGATGAGTGCGCGGCGGTGGGGGTTCATGGGCTAGATAGACCGGGCGCGAAAGAGCGCGTAAGTTTAGCTGCGAGGGAGAACTAAAATGAAAAGAATTCCCATCCGTGCCGCCGCCGTGTTGGCGATGGCGATTTCCAGCGTGGCATTGGCCGGCGATCCCGACATTCCCGCGTTCAGGGCGTATGAGCAGCCGACCTACACGCTGGTCACGCACGATCAATACACGGCGAGCGAGATACCGGGCCAGACCGCGCGAATCGATGCGTTCCTCACGCAGCAGCTCGCCATGCCGGTGCATACGCCCAACCTGCCGACCAAGATCCTGGTGATACCGACCGACCTGTGGCTCCGGTATTTCGAGACCAGCGATGACTTTGACAGCGAATTCGTGCCAGCCCCGTTCGCGAACTACCTGCTACTGCAACACAGCGTGAATTCGCACCAGGTTCGGTTCGAACTGTTCCACGAATACACGCATGCCTTCCTGCGCTCGCAGATGAAGCGTTACTACCCATTGTGGTTCGACGAAGGAATGGCCACGCTGATCCAGTACAGCCGATTCCACGATACCAAGGTCGAAATCGGCATGCCGATCATGGCCAGCAGCCCCTGGATACCGTTGGCACGGTTGTTCCAGCTCGACCGGTCTTCGCCAGAATATCGCAGCGAAACGCAGGCGTTTTCGGTGCACTACGGTTCGTGGGCCCTCGTCCACCTCGCCGTCATCGAAGACACGGCGTTCAACAAACAGCTGTTCGACTTCCTCGCAGCGTTGAACAATCTGTATCCGATCGACAAGGCGATGGAGAAAAGCTTCGGCGCGAGCGCGGACGAGCTGGACCTGCGCATGCGTCGTTACGTCCAGAAGGCCTCCCTGGATGCCTTCTTCGAGGTCAAGGTCCCACGGGTTCCGCCGCCCAAGGTCCCACCCGGCCGCGACATGAGCGAGGCAGAGTCGCTGGAGCTGTTCGCCGAAGCGATGCTCGCGGCTGGCACCAAGCCGGAGCGACTCGCCGAACTGATCGACGCGGCCTATCGCAAAGCTCCCGATTCGCCCAAGGTGCTCGCCCTGCGCATGCAGCTGGCGGTGCGCGACCGCGACGATGCCGCTCTCGGTCGCCTGCTTGCGGAGCTCGAGCCGCGTGCTTCCGACGCGCGCGTCGCGCGTGGCGCCGGCCTGGCTCTGTTCGAACGGGTGCGCGAGAGCAAGCCTGGCGACCCGATGTCACCGGCGGACCGCGAGCGCCTGAGCCGCCGGGCCTTTGAGCTGCTCGATCGCGCGGTCATGAGCAAGCCCGACGACGTGGAAGCCATCCGGGGCTACGCCATGCTCGCCGCGCAGTTGAAACAAGACCTCGCGATTGCCTTGCGGCGCCTGGACAGCGGACTGGCCATTGCAAGCTACAACGCCGATCTCGCGATGGCGGCCGCACTCGTCTACGAAGCGCTCGGCGAACAGAAAAAGATGATCCCCTTCCTGGTTGTGACCGCTCGCATGAGCAGCCGGACCGAGCAACGCGAGTGGGCCATCAACCGCGTCAACGCAGTGCTGGCGTCCCAGGCGGGAGCACCGACGGCCACAAAGTGAAGCGCCATACGCAGCGCTGACACGACGAACATGAGTCAATAGATAGACGCGGCGTGCGGAGGCGCGTAATTTTATCGTGTACCGAGGGAAAACAATGAAACAAGTTCTCATTGGCGCGGCACTGCTGCTGGCCCTGGGAATCTCGTGCCTGGCATTTTCCGCCGAACCCCGCGTCGGCAAGTACGTGAAGTACGACGCCGGCGAATTCGTCATCATCACCTCGCGCAGCGCCAGCCAGGCGCGCAGGTTCGTCGAGGACCTCGCCAAGTTCCGGCTCACGCTCGAACGCGCGCTGGGCAAGCGCGCCACGAAAAGCGATTTTCCGACCACCATCGTGATCACCAGCGCTTCGGACTGGCGAGCCTGGCTGCAGCCGCGTGAGAACGTCGCGGGATTCTTTCAGAGGGCGCGGTTCGCCAACTACCTGGCCCTGAACGGCGACGCGCCGCCGGCCGAAGCGCTGGTCATCGTGTTCCACGAATACACCCACTACTACCTCGCCTCGCAGTTCGCGGGTGAGTACCCGCCCTGGTTCAACGAAGGCCTCGCCGAGCTCATGGGCTACGCCAGGTTCGAGCAAGGACAGCGTCGTATTGCTGATTCCGATGTCTCGTCTCTACGAGGCACGCGACGGCAACTGGATTCCATTCGATCGCCTGCTCCGCGTCGATCATTACGATCCGGAATACCAGTCGCACCGGCTGGCGGCGTCGTTTTACGCGCAATCCTGGCTCACGGTGCACTACGGCATGGTCGAGAACCGCGACTTCGGCCGGCAGATCCTCAAGTACATCAACGAGCTCAATAAGCTGGTCCCGCAGGAAGAGGCGGCAAGCACCAGCTTCGGCGACCTGGCGGCGGCCGACAAACTACTGCGCGACTATTCGCGCCAGAACAGCATGTCCTCGGGCGGCATGGATCTCGGCGAGATGCCGCAGGTCACGTTGCCGGCAGGCAGCCCGCTGGCAGAGATGGACACGCTCGCCATGCTGGCCGAGCGTCATGCTCGATTCCCGTCTGCCCCCGGGTCGTGTTCGGCCGCTGGTCGACTCGCTCGAACGCCGCGACCCGAACAAGGCGCGTGCGGCAATACTGGCGGCACGGGTCGCCCAGGCAGACCAGGACGATGCCGCCTTCGATCAGGCGGTGAGCCGGGCCGAAGCCGCACTCGCCCCCGGCGACTGGGAGCAGCGCCGTGAGCTGGCCAGCGTGCTGCTGGTCAGCGGCCTCGAACGCGGCCCGCTGAGCACGCGCAAGCGGGAGGACACCCAGCGGGACGTGAGTCGCGCCATGAAATGGTTCGCCGAAGCCATTTCGCACAACAACCAGGACGTCGAGGCGCTGTGGGGCTTTGGCGCCGCGGCCACGGAGCTCGGCAGGAATCTCGATGTCGCCGAAGAAGCGCTGGTCGCCGCCTACAAGCGCGCACCTTCGAGCGCCGAGATCGCCTTGTCACTCTCCAATCTCAAGAGTCGGCAGGAAAAACCCGACGAGATGATTCCGTATCTCGAAGACACCATTCGTTACGCCACGGACCTGGGCACCCGCCGCTGGGCCGCCGATACCCTGATCGAAACGCGCAAATTCATCGCCGAACGGAATAGGATCGACGCGGAGAACAAAAAGATCCGCGAGGACTACGAAAAAACGCGATCGCGGAATACGAAAAGAAATACGGAAAAAAGAAAAAGGCAGCCCAATGACGAACACCCGAGTGATCCGTGCCGCGGCGATGCGGCTGGTCTTCTGTTGCCTGGCGCCATTGGCCGCAAGCCATGCGTTCGCGGCGGCAAATCCCGGCAAGATGACGCGCTACGAATTACCGGGCTACACGCTGGTTGCGGTCGACAATCCGCAGTTGCGGCGCGACATGGCCAAGCTGCCGCGCCTCAAGCGTGCACTCGAGAAATCGCTGGGCATCGACGTCAAGCCGACGGGTATCCCGACCTACTTCTACGTCGTCTCGGGCTCCATCTGGGATCGCTACCTGGAGCCCACCACAGGAATTCCCGGCGAATTCGTGCCGACGAGATTCGCGAACTACGTGATCGCCAACAACACCCAGATCAATCGCCCGGAGCTGTTCCACGAACACACTCATCTGTATCTCTACAACCAGATGCCGGGCGTCTATCCATTGTGGTTCGACGAGGGACTGGCCGTGATGATGGCGCGGGCGATGTTCACCGGGACCAGCGTCGAGATCTTTCCCGCCAGGCACAACGACGAAGGCGGCTGGGTGCCCACCGCGCGCGTATTGCGCGCCACTAAAGCCTCGCCCGAATATCTCAGCCAGAAGCAGCTCTACAGCCTTCACTTCCAGTCGCACGCGATGGTGTATCGCGCGCTGGTCGACAAGCCAGAATTCGGCCAGCAGGTCTTCAAGTACCTGGAGGCGGTCAACAATCTCGCCACGCCCGAGGAGGCGGAAGCCATCCTGGGGAACATTGACGATCTCGACTTCAAGATGCGCGCCTACGTCAACGAGTCCGGGAAAAAGCGCGTCCTCATGGACGTGGAGAGCATCGCGGACCTGAAGCTGCCCGCCGGCACGCCGGTCTCAAAGCTGGATTCCCTGCTGGGCATTGCCACCATCTGCCTCGATGGCGGCCTGCACATCGACATGGTGCACGAGCTGCTGGACGCGGCGGCCGCCGAACCGGAGGGCGCGGCGCGCGTCGTGCCGTTGCGCATGCGCCTGGCCGCGCGCCTCAAGGACGACGCCGAGCTCGAAAAGTTGTACGGGGTTCTGACCAAGGACCCCAACGATACCCAGGCGGCCCGTGCCGCGGGCCTCGCGTTGTACGAACGCGCGCAGACACTCGACGCGTCGGCAGCGGCGCGACGCACCGACCTGTCGACCCGCAGCATCACCCTGCTCGATCGTTCGCTCAAGGCGCGCACCGATGATCCCGAAGCCGTGTGGGCGTTCGCGATGCAGGCGGCGGACCTCAAGCGAGATCTGGACGTGGCGCTGGAACGGCTCGTGCCGATGTTCGAGCGACTACCGTCCAATCCGGACATGGCGCTGGCGGCGGGACGGGTGCTGTACGCGCGCGGCGATCAGAATCTCAAGCCGTATGCGACGGCCGTGCTGCGTTATTCGCACTCCATCGAACAGAAGCGCTGGGCCGCGGAGCGCCTCGATGAATTGAAGAAGAAGCTCGGCAGCGCCGGGACCAATTGAATGGCGACTCAGTAGAAGAACTCGTGACGGCCCCACTGGCTGTCTTCACGGCCCCTGAAGATCACGGACGCGCGGTCCGCATCCCATTCGAATGCCGCGCCGCTGTAAGGATCGCGCAGCTCGGCGTTTGCGACTTCACCCGCGGCTGCCGCCACGGGCGCAAAGACGGCTTTCACGGAACATAGGGCATTCCCTGTGATCCGGCAAATACGGCGTTGCTAGGGCCGTAGCCGATCGGCGCGGCTCAGCTGCCAGGTGCTTTCCTGGCGGCGGAATTCCACCTTGAACCGCTCGTGGTCCGCATCGTCGAGCGCCAGGCTGGTGACGGAGATTTCGGCCTGCGCCAGCCCGTCGGCGGGAAACTCGAGGCTCTCGATGTCCACGAGCAGTTCAATCTTCGGATGCGCGAGAAAGTAGCCTCGCAGGAAGTTCGTGAGTTGCGCGCGGTCGAAGCCCTGTGTGTCTTCGTAAGTCTCCGCGACGTGCTCGAGCACGTCACTCGCGTCGCGCGCTTCGGCCGCGCTTTCCATCGCCGCAACCACTTCGCGCACGCGTTCTTCGTCGCTGGAGCGCGCGCCGCACGCGCTGAGCAAAATGACAGCGACGCAAAGTGTGAGAATTTTCATGACGTGTCCTATTGAAGTTGAAGTCATTAAGCCCTATCGTTCGCGCGCGTTACGGGGTTGGGAACCGGTCGTGACGTCCAGAAATGGTGCTCCGGACCCAGTTGGAGGTGGACAACTGAAATGAAGAAATCTGAGCGGTCGGCTTCTTTACCTGGACCCCGTCTTCATACCGTCAATCAGTATCTCGAGAAGAATTTCCCCGACTTCTTTGCCGAAGCCCGTTTCCACGTTGGAAACGACGATTACTTCCTCTACGCCCGCTTCGGCAAGTACCTCGCCAGCTCCATCGAGCATCGGCGCGTCTCCCGCGAAAAGATCAACCGAGGTTTCACCGTGCTGAACAAGCTCGCGCGCAAGGCCGAGCGTGATCCGCAGGTGCGTCACATCCTCGTGTCGGGTCCGCTGGAGGAGATCGTCGACGAGCCCAAGGCCCGCGAGCTGGCGCGCAAGCGACTGTCGCTGGTGGCGCAGGGCTACCTCGACGGCCTCTGCGAATAATGGGGACACTCCCCATTTCCTAGGAAATGGGGACGGACCTCATTCGCTGCGTCGAACAGCAGCCGCAACCCAAAGAGGTGCGCCCCCGTTTCCGGGAAATGGGGAGTGTCCCCATTTACGATTTCGCCGGATATTTGTTCCGTAGCACCTCGCAGCGCGCCATGCCCTTTTCCCGCAGGTGCGCCGGCGCCAACGAGTCGCGGGCCATGCTGCACACCGCCCCGATGGCGTCCTGATTGCCGGCTTCGGCGGCCAGCACGACCCAGTCAAATGCCGATCGACCATTTGCGAGCCTCGACCATTCGACCACGGTGCTGGCATCGGCCGCGGGGCCAAAGCGGCCGTACGTCGTGAGCATCACCGCGAAATCGTAGGCCGCCTGCGCATCCCCCTTGTCGACGCGCTGGCGCAGCTCGCGGCCCTTCACCAATGCCTCGTTGGCATCCAGCTGTCTCGGGAAGGCGAGCGCCGGGTCGGCCTTGCTTTCGGGGACCTTGTCCTCAGGCTCCGCGGCGATCAACGATGCCCCGAGCGCAATGGAAACCAGGCTGGTCCCCAGTAATTTGAGTGCCCGCATGAGGATTCCCTGTCTGCCGCGCGTGTACACGGCAATCGGAAGTTTCCCTGCTTGCGACCCGGTGCGCCAGAGGTCGTTGCCGATGTCGGGCATCAGCAGGGACAGTGCCAGTGCAAACAGCGCTCGAAACTTGATTGATCTAGCATGCTGGCCCGCATGCAACGCGCTCAAGACATCCTGGAGTTCTGGTTCGGCCGCGAGCCATTCGATGCCGCGCGCCTCCAGGAGCGTTCGTCGTTCTGGTTCGGGGGTGACGACGCGGCCGCCGTGGCCAGCCGCGATGCGCTGATCCGCGAGCGGCTCGAGCCGCTGCTGGAACGCGCGGCACGCGGCGACTTCGCGTCCTGGGCCGCAAGCCCCAAGCGCCGCCTGGCGTTGATCATTCTCTTCGACCAGGTGCCGCGAAATGTCTGGCGCGGCACGGCCGCCGCTTTCGCTTTCGATCGCGAGGCACTGTCGCTGGCGTTGGGAGGCATGCAGCTCGCGGCGGACGCGGCCCTGGACCCGATCGAGCGGATCTTTTTCTATCTACCTCTGGAACACGCCGAGTCGCTGGAGGCGCAGGACGCCGCGGTCGCGGCCTTCGAGCGGCTGGTGGCGGAAGCTGCCGTGGAAGTGCGCGAATATTGTGATTACTGCCTGAAATTCGCGCGCCAGCACCGCGACATCATCGCGAAGTTCGGGCGGTTCCCGCACCGCAATCGCGTGCTGGAACGCGACAGCACGCCGGCCGAGATCGAATGGCTGGCGGCGCACGGTGGGAGTTTCGGCCAGTAGTCAGTCGGCGTTGTCGGGTTCCACGAAGCACCAGGCGACTTCGGGAAAATTCGCCTTGATGTTGCGTTCGAGGCTGTTGATGCACTCCACCGCTTCTTCGATGGAGAGCCCCGGCGCCATGCGCACCTTGGCGGCCAGCATGACCTGCGGACCCATCTGTATCGTGATTGCCCGGTAAAGCTGCTCGATACCGCGCTCGGCGGAGATCTGCCTGACGAGCGCCTCCTGAAGGTCGTCTTCGGCGGAGCGGCCGACGATCAGGCCCTTGATGCGCAGCGCGATGAAGATCGACACGCACACCAGCACCACGCCGATGACCATGGAACCGATGGCGTCGAACATCGCATTGCCGGTGGCCGCGGCCAGCGCCACGAACATGAAGGCAAGCACGAGTCCCAGCAGCGCCGCCAGGTCTTCGCCGAGCACCACGACCAGCTCGGCGTTTCGCGTGTTCTTCACCCAGTAGCCCAGCGAACGCTCGCCGCGCAGCTTGCGGATTTCGCGCAGGCAACCGAGCAGCGATCCGAATTCGAGCACGACCGACACACCCAGTACCAGCAGCGCCACCCACACCTTGTTGAGCTCGGTGGGCGCATGCAGCTTGTGCCAGCCTTCGTAGATGGAAAACAGGCCGCCCATGGAGAACAACATCAGTGCGACGATGAAACTCCAGAAATAGGTGATGCGGCCGTAGCCCAGCGGATGCAGCGCGTCGGGAGGCCGCTGTGCCTGCCGGAGACCCAGGTACAGCAACACCTGGTTGCCGGAGTCGGCGAAGGAATGGATGGACTCGGCCAGCATGCTGCCCGAATGCGTGTAGATCGCGGCGGCGAGTTTCGCCAGCGCAATCCCCAGGTTGGCGATGAACGCGTAGAGAATCGCCTTGATCGAGGAACCTTGTGCAGACATGAAGTGTTCTAGTTGGCCGGCGTGAAATCGGGTTGCGTAAGCTTCATCTCCGTCACCGGGCCGTACTTGGCCACGCCCTCGCGGATTTTCGACGCATCGCCGATGAGCACCATCAACAGATCCGTGGGGCGCGGGAAGGCATCGGCGGTCACTGCGACGGTCTCGGCAAGATCCACCTTGCCGAGCGCCGGACCATAGTCCTCAATGTAGCCCTTGCCGAGCGCAAAGAACTCCAGCTCCGCAAGGGCCGACGCCCAGTGCGCGGCAGTTTCGAGCCGCAGCGGATACTGTCCCTGCACGTAGGCGCGTGCCGATTCGAGCATTGGCGGCTCGATCTGTCCGTGTTTGAGCTTGTCGAGAGTCTCCAGCGTGAGATCCAGCGCCTTGACCGTGTTTTCGGTCTGCGTGTAGGAACGGATCGCGAATTCACCGGGCACGCTGCCGCGCACGAATCCCGACGAAGCGCTGTACGAGAGGCCGGACTTGATGCGCAGCTCGGTGTTGAGAATCGATGTGAAGCGTCCGCCGTACAGAGTGTTGACCAGGTCGAGCGCGGGGCGGCCGCTGTAACGCTTGTCGACGCCGACATTGCCGAGCCAGAAATAGGTCTGCACCGATCCCGGTGCATCGACGAGCAAAACCCGGCGCCCCGCCGCGCGCGGCGCCGGCTTGAGCTCGGTCGCCGTGGACTTTGATTTGCCCCAGCCTCCAAAGGCTTTGCTGAGCGCCGACTTCATCCATTTCGCGTCGAGATCCCCGGCGAATACCAGCGCCGCGCGGTCGGCGCCAAAATTTGTGGCGTGGTAACTCCACGACGTCGCCCTGCGTGATGGTCGTCAGCGACCGCTCACTGCCACCCTGCGGACGGCCATACGGATGCGCGCCGAACAACAGCGCGCGACCGTAGTCGGGCAGCAGATCGGAAGGATCGGAATCCTTGGCCGACTTGATGAATTCGATCTCGCGGTCGCGGTACTTCGCGAACTCCTCCGCTTCGAAGCGCGGCCGCATCAGCGCATCGCTCAGCAGTTCGATCATCAGCACGCGATCGCGGGCCAGGAACTGCCCGCTCACGGAAATCGATTCGGCGCCCGCAGCGGCATTGAAGCTGCCGCCCACGCCTTCGACGGCGTCGGCGAACTCGAAGGCGCTGCGCTTGCCGGCGCCCCGGTCCAGCAGGCCTGCGACCAGCGAAGCCACACCCGGCTTCGCGGCAGGATCGGCGAGCGCACCACCACGCACGAAGCCACTGAAGGCGATCAGCGGCACTTCCTTTTTCGGCACGAGAATGATGGTCAGACCATTCGGCAGCACGAAACGCTGATGCGCCGGCACCTTCACGCCCGCGGAATCCGCGTCTGCTGCGAAGGCACCATCACTCAACAGCGCGCCGAAGAACAACGCGGCTATCAATGCAACCATGGGTCGCGGCAAGCTTGCGCGGCTCATTGTTTGGGCTCCGTGGCCGCGGGGGCACTCGGCGCCGCGGGTGCCTGCGGCGGCGATTCGAGGATTCCGACGGTACGCCGGCGATTCTGGAACACCAGCGCCGCCGCCTTCTGCACGTCAGCGAGGGTCACCTTTTCGTACGCACCCGGGGCCGTGAACAGCTTCTGGTAGTCGCCTTCGAATATTTCGTACGAGCCCAGCAGGCTCGCCTTGCCATCGATGGTGGCGAGTTGTTTCCAGAACGAAGACGCGAACATGTTCTTGGCGCGAATCAGCTCCGCGACCGTGACGCCCTGTGACACGATCTGTGCCAGGGCGGCGTCGAGTGCCTTTTCCACCGCGTCAACGTCGGCGCCTTCCGGCAGCGTGAGAGTCAGCCAGGTGAGATTCGGATCGAATCCCTCCTGGAACTGGCCTGAGACCTCGATGGCCAGCTTCTTTTCTTCCACCAGCAACCGATGCAAGCGCGACGAATCACCTTCGGTCAGGATGGACACCAGCAGGTTGATGGCCGGACCCTGTGGATCATTGGCGGCCGGCGACTTGTACGCCACGTACAGCAGCGGCGTCAGCGCATTGCGTTGCACGTAAACACGCTTTTCGCCGAGTTGCTCGGGCTCGGTGGTGCGCACTGGCGGCGGAGGTTCCTGGCGCGGGATCGGCTCCAGGTATTTCTTCGCCAGCGCAAACACTTCGTCCGCGCTCACGTCACCGACCAGCACCAGCGTGCAGTTGTTGGGCGCGTAATTGGTCTTGAAGAATTTCTGCAGGTCTTCGATTTTCCAGCTCTGGATGTCGGCGGGCCAGCCGAGGGTCGGAATCTGGTAGGGGTGCGCGACGAAGGCCGTCGCCTGGATCTGCTCGACGAGAGATCCCTCGTTGCTGTCCTCGATGCGCAGTCGTCTTTCGGAAAACACCACGCCGCGCTCGCTTTCGATGACCTGCGGATCGAACGAGAGATTTGCGAGCCGGTCGGACTCGAGATCGAACACCAGGTCGAGTGCACTCTTCGGAATCCAGTCCTGGTAGACGGTGACATCGTCACTGGTGAACGCATTGTTCGCGCCACCCTTGGCCTCCATCTCGCGGTCGAATTCGCCCGGCTGACGTTTGCTGGTGCCGTTGAACATCATGTGCTCGAAGAAGTGCGCCAGGCCGGTGATGCCGGACACTTCATTGCGGCTGCCGACGCGCACCCAGTTGTAGAGCGCGACGTTGGGGATGTCGCGGTCCGTCCAGACGATGACCTTCATGCCATTCGCCAGGGTGGTCGAACGCACCTGGTCGGCGCCCGGAACAACCAGCTCGGCGGGCGGCTTGGAGCGCCCTGCCGCGATGCTCGTGAGGCCGAACGACAGGAACAGGCAGGCAACCCACGCACCTTCGAGCGGAAGTTTCGGCATGCAACACCTCAGGAATTCAGGTGCGCAACTTTAATGGTTACGGAAAAGAAAAGCGCCGCGAACGGGGGAAGACGTGCGCGGCGCGAAGGAGCGAACACCGGGGAAGAGTTGTTCGCAGTGCTTTTTGAGGCAACCTCTTTGCGGGTACTACCTCGAAACCTTGATGGCGTGGATCGCCGCGAGCTGTGCCCGCGCGAGTCGTGCGTCGATGGGCGCGAAACTCACGCTGCCACCGCGGCGACGCTTGACCAGCATTCCCGCTATCGCCGGCCGAATGCTGGCGACACCCTGGGCCTGGGGAAGAATCAGCGTCACTGTTGATCTCGCCATCACGGGTATCTACAAAGCAACGCTTGTGCCAGCGCGGCGAGCCGCCATAAATCAATGGCTTATGGGCGGCCAGCGCCCGTGCGCCGGCGGCAGGTGACGCGCAGTGTCAGTTGTTGACGTAGCGCACGCGCACCACCGGGCAGAAGCTGCCGACGTTTTGTTAACGCGGCAGAACGGGCACGCAAGCCTTCTGGGCGATCTTGAGCCCGCCGCAGATGGCGCGCGCCTGTGCTTCGTCGCGCACCGCGGCCTGCAGCCGATAGATCGGCTTGCCCGACACCTCGGCAACTACTACGCGTGGTTCGAGTCCGTCGAGCGTTCCGGGCGTTTCGGCCTTCAACTTGGTCCACTCTTCGTTGGCGCGTTCTGCCGAAGAGAAGGCGCCGAGCTGGACTCCGAAGTCCGCCGCGGCGCCGGCAGCCGGCGGCTCAGGTATTGCGGCGGGTTCACCGGGTGACGCGGGTACCTGGCCCGGAATGCTCGAGGACCCCGATGACGGGGGTTGGCCCGCGAAATTGTCGACACGCAGTCGTGCTTCCTTGGCCCACTTGCCGTCGGGGTGTTGGGTAAGGAACTGCTGGTATGCCTCGGGAGTGTCGACGCCCGCGGCGCTTTGCCAATCCTTTTCCTCGGCGAGCTGACCCAGTCGCTCGCGCGCCTTGGCCACCAGGGCGCTGTCGGGATGCTCGGATATGAATTGCACGTAGGACTCCGAAGTGTCGGCGGCCTGCGCCGAACGCCAGTCGCCCTTTTCGCGGCTGCAACCGGACAACACGAGCAGCGGGATTGCGACGAGCGTCACGAGACAACGTGGAGACATGGTTATGATCCGGGTCGACGACCGATTTATTGTAAACGCCAGAAAGTTTAGCGGAGCCGCCATGCCCGAAGAACCCAAACGTCGCCTGTCCGATCGCCTCGGCCTGTCGCCTACCGTCATTGCGGAAAGCACCACCCTCGTGGGCGATGTCGTGACTCAGGGGCCGCTGATGGTGTCGGGTCACGTGCAGGGCAACGGCCGCATCGGCGGGACACTCTCGGTCAGCAAGTCGGCGCATTGGGAAGGGGACATCACTGCCCGCCAGGCGGTACTCGCCGGCAGGGTCACGGGCAAGATCGTCGTCGAAGACAAGCTCGAGATCAGCTCCTCGGCCGTCATCCAGGGCGAGATCGTCGCCAAGATCCTCGCCATCGCCAATGGTGCCCGCATCGAGGGCGAGGTCACCGTGACCAGCGGCAAGGCCATCGTGACGTTCGAAGAGAAACGCACCTCCGACGCCGCCTAGTAAAAATGGGACAGATCTGTCCCCTTTTTCAGTTGCAGCCGGCGAGCCCGTTGATCCAGTCAGTAACCAGCTGAACCCCATCGTCGTCGATGATGTGCCGTGCGAGCGGCGGCATGGCATCCGTGCCCGTGCGGTTCATGCGTGCCACCACCACAGATCGTGCGGCCGATCCCGGCGCAATCAGCCGCGCATTCGTAATGCCGAGACTCCCCAGGCTCGGCGCGACATCACAGGCATTGGTGGTATTGAGCGCCGTGGTGTAACGCAGGTCGAGATTGGTCGGCGTCGTCCCATTCGGACGATGGCAATAGCCGCAATTGGCGTGTAGATAGGCGCGCGCGCGCTCCGCGAGCGGGGCGGTACCCGCGGGATCGGGGATCACTTCCCAGGAAGACGGCGGCGCCGGCACCCCGAGCAATGTTCCGATGCTGTCGAGCGTGGTCATCTGGTTGGCCGTGCGGCCCGTCGGGTATCCGAAGTCGCCGTTGAGCTGGCCGACCTCCAGGCCCAGAGTGCGGCCCGCGGCCTCGGTGTGACACTGCAGGCACTGGTCTTCGCTGGGAAACAGCCAGCTCTGGCCCGCCACCTGCACGGTCTTGCCGCCGATCACACGCGTCGCTGCGGTCTGCTGCGCGTTCCACTCATAGGTGTATCCCGCCCACTGGCCATTGTTGTGGCGCATGAACAGGCGCGTTTCGACCAGGTTGCCGCCGAGTGTGAAATTCTTGACCAGCACGCTGCCATTCGGGAAATCAAAGTCGTTGTGGTTGTCGAAAATGATGTTGATGCGCTCACCGTCCGGCAGCGCGAGCCAGCGCGTCTTCTCCGCATCATCCGAAAAGAACGGCGCATTCGGCGCGTAGGGAATCAGTCCGCTCGCCGGCTGCGTCGGATTGCTCGGATTCACGCAACCCGTGTCCGAGAGCTCGGTCGGAATCACGCGCCCGCCTGCCACCGCCGTGGGCACGAGCTTGTGCAGCGTTCCGGAGAGATTGACGACATACAACTCGCCGTCGGTGTCCTCCGCGAACGAGGAGACCAGCAGACTCGTATCCAGCATGTTGCTGGTGGTGAGCGTCAGCGTGGGCGGCGTATCGCGCGCGATGTGCCAGATGTTGCCGCTGGCGAAATCGGCGAACACGTAGCGGCCGATCAGCGTCGGCATCGCAGTGCCGCGGTACACGAAACCACCGGTGGTCGACTGGCCCAGCGTGCGGCCGTATTGCGCGACTGGAGCAATCGAGTTCGACTCGTTGGCGCCGCACGCCATGCCAGTGTCGTTAGTGCCCTCGAAGCAACGCCAGCCGTAGTTGCCACCCAGCGTGACGCGATCGACTTCCTCCAGCGCGCCCTGCCCCACGTCGTTGACCCACAACTCGTCGCTGAGGCGATCGAAGCTCCAGCGCCACGGATTGCGGAATCCGTAGGCATAGATCTCGGGGCAATTCGCGGTGCCCGTGCCGTTGACGTTGCAGCGCGCATTGCCGGCAAACGGATTGCTCGGAGGAATAGCGTACGGGACGGAGGCGGTCGCCGGCGTCGCCACGTCGATGCGCAGCATCTTGCCCAGCAGGATGGTGAGTCGCTGGCCATTGCCGATGGTGCCGAACTGGTCGTTGCCGCCGCCGCCATCGCCGATACCGATGTACAGCAAGCCATCAGGGCCGAAGGCGATGTTGCCACCGTTGTGATTGGCCGCCGGATCATCGACGTTGAACAGTGCGATCTCCGTGCCCGGCGCGAGCGAGTTGCCGTTGTCGAGCGTGCGGAACTCGGATACGCGCTCGACCAGCCCGAGAGCGGGGTCCGTGCCGGTATAGAAGAGATAGACGCGCGGGTCAGTCGGATAGTTGGGATGGAACGCCATGCCGAGCAGGCCGCGTTCATCGTTCGAGCTGTTGGGATCCGAGTTGAGGCGCGAAGCGATATTGATGAATTCGCGCGACGAGGAAACATTCGCCGTGTTGTCGAAGACGCGCACCGATCCGGTCTTCTGCACCACGTACCAGCGCGCGGAGTTGCCAGGCTCCTGCAGCATGGCGATGGGCTGCGTGAAATCCGGCAGGTTGGGATACACCTCCTGCACGCCGTACGGCACTTCGATATTCGGCGCATCACCGGCGAGGCAGGTGGTGTTCGACGGACGGGCGTCGAGGCCCGAGGCGGGCGGCGGCGGTGAGGGCGTAGGCGGAGTCGGAGCCGGACTGGGAGCGCCTCCGCCACCACCGCCGCATCCGGCGAGCAGGAGTATCAGGGCCTGCGAGGCCAGGCCGACGAAATTTGTGGGCACGCGCATGCGAGAGTCTCCGGGTTCCGTGGACCCCGCCAGTCCGCCGGGTTGTTAGCAGCTCAGCATAGTCACAGACCCGTGCCTAGCTGTCCGGGTTCCGCGACAGCAATTCAACCACCTGGCGGTCGATCCAGCTGGTGTCGCCCAGCGATTCGATGAAACCGCAATGCCCGCCATGCGCGGTGGTGACGATTTGCAGCTGCGGTACTCGCGCCAGACGCGGCAGGTCCCCGACTTCGATGATGGGATCGTCGAGCGCGATGAACACCGTGGCGGGAGCCGCGAGTTTCGTCAGCCGATCTCCGGTGATCGCGTAGCCGGCCAGGTAATCGTCCATGGTCGGATACTCGGTGTGGCTGAGAACCAGCTGGCGCGTCATCTCACGCAAGTTGCGGATGCGCAGCAACTCCTCGAAATTGTAGTGGTCCGGCCAGGCTTGTTGTTTCTTCGCGAGTGAGCGACTCCATTTGCGCACGAAGTAACTGTGATAGATCGGCAGGCCGCGCTCCAGTGTCAGCAGTGTCACGCCCGGGTCGAGTACCGGCGAAATCGCGATCACGCGCTCCAGTGGCAGGTGTCGGGCTTCGGAATGCGCCGCCACCCGCAGCATGAAATTCCCGCCCAGCGAAAACCCCGCGAGCGCCATCGGCAGCCCGGGGAATTTTCCGGCCAACGCGCGCACCGCCCCCACCACCTCCGGCAGCCGGCAGGAGTGGAACAGTTCGCGATTCAGATGATGTGTCGCGCCGTGGTCGCGCAGGTTGAGACGCACCACTTCGAAACCAGCGGTGAACAGGCTGCTCGCGAGCGACAGCTGGTAGGTGGAGTCCGAGCTGCCTTCCCAGCCATGCAACAGCACGGCGAGCTTGCTCCCGGGATCGTGGCCAAGTTTCGCCGGGCTGGAATGAAACGCCTGCAGCGTTACCCCATCACCGCAATCGAGCAATAACTCCTCGCTGGCCGCCAGCAAGGGCACGGCGCGGCGCTCCACGCGCGGGCGTCGCGGCGGCAGGCTGGCCAGGATGGTCTGGGAGTGGCCGCTGCGCAGCCAGCGCCGCGGTCGAAAAGTCTGATCGAGGGGAAAGCCGGTCACTGCGTCTCGGCAGTGGGAGGCGGATCCGCGGGCTGCGGTGCCGCAGCCTGCGCGCCAGGAGTCGCCGGCACCGGCGCGGAGCCCTCGGCTGTCGCTGTCGCAATGGCACTCGCCTCGACTGCCGGTGCGGCGGCGGCATCCGCGAATCCTGCGACCTCAGGCACCGTCGCGACCGGCACGATCGAGGCATCCGTGGGCGGCACCGCAACCGGGGCCGGACTAACTACGGGGCGGGCCCGCAGCGTTTCGACCTCGGCATAAGCGGAATCGAGATCGGTACGCAGCGCGGCGATTTCCGCGCCCTGCTGCCACCACAACCAGGACAGGAGCGCCGCGCCGGCAAGACTCAACAGCGCCATGGACCAGCCGATGATCGCCGGCCAGGCACGCCGCTCCGGCAACAACGTCGGCACGTCGTAGACCGCGGCGTGCGTCTGCTCCGGCAGCACTGCGGCCAGGTCACCCTGCAGGCGCTCGGATTGCGATGCCATCGATGTTGCGAGGAAGCCGCGCAGCGCAGTGAATTCCTTCTGCAGTGACGCGTCGAGCGCGGCGCGGATCTCGAGCGACATCAGCGGCAGCAGCTTTGCGATATCCGCGCCGTCGCCGGTCGGGACACTCACCGGCCGGGCAGCGGGCGTCTCGTTGGCGGCAGGCACGATGATGGCCGACTCGTTGGCGGGCAGGAGCTCCACGCTGGCGTCGATTCTCTGGCCCATTCCCTGCGCCACCCGCGCGAAAGTAGTTTGCTCGCGGTCGCGCCGATCGGCGATCAGCTGCAACTGGTAAAGCATCCGGGTGACGTCCGATTGCTTGATCTGCTTCGGCAGCACACCTTCCGCGCCGAGCGCGCGCGCCTGGCCGAGATACAGGTCACCCTCCTGCGAGGTGTACATGAGGATGGGAATGGCAGCGGTACGCGGATTGTTCTTGATGGTCTGCACGGCCTGGAAGCCGTCCATGCCCGGCATCATGTGGTCCATGAAAATCACGTCGGGCTTGTGGCGGGCCAGGTATTCGATGGCGGCCTCGGCGGATTCGGCGGCATCGACCGTAATTTCGTGGCGCTCGAGGATGCGCGCCAGGAAGGCGCGCGCAGATTTCGAATCGTCCACGACCAAGGCGCGCTTCGAGAGCATCAGCTGGCTCCTGTTGTCCATTTTCTTCGGGTTCGGTTGGTCAGGCTGTTTATGGAAAGTCTAGCGTCAACCGCTGTGCGTTGCGCGCGTTGTATGGCACGAACCCCGGTATTTTTTCAGGAGGAATTTGTGACAGCTCTGAACACCGCAAGAATTTTCGGCGCACTGGGATTGGTGATGCTGCTGACCGCGGGCGGCACTGCGAACGCGCGCGACGCACAACGCCAGCGCGGCGCGCATCCGCCGCGTGCCACGCAGCCGCATACCCGCACCACCGTGCGCCAGCGCACGGAAAACGGGCATACGCGCACGGATACGTGGACCGGCGCGAATGGCAACACCGCGACTCGCGATGCGGTCGTCACCAACGATCGTGAAGCCGGTACGCGCACGCGTAACGTCGACTACACCGGTCCCAATGGCGGAACGACCAGCGTCGATTCCGTGCGCACCAGGACCGATGACGGCTTTACGCGTTCGACGACCATCACGAATCCGCAAGGCGAGACCGCGACACGCGATTTGACTGTATCCCGTGACAAGGAAGCGGGCAGCGTGACGCGCGAGGCGAACTACACCACGCTTGACGGCCGCGAGGGCTCGATGACGGATGTGATCCAGCGCACGGATGACGGATATACCCGCGATACCGCGCGCACGCTGCCCAACGGCACCACGCATACTCGCGATGTCGATGTTTCCTGCGACAAGGACGCTGCTAAATGCGTCAAGCAGGTCGAGGTCGGCAGGGAGCCGTAAAAAGAAGAATACGGCCGACTCGAGGGGTCTTGGCGCAAGCCGCCCTGGAATAAGTCAGGAGCTCCGCTCCACACTTGACGGGGTCCCGATGGGACCCCGTTCTTCTCAGGAGCGCGCTGTTCCCAGGAGCTGCGCTCCACTCCCAACGGGGTCCCGATGGGACCCCGTTCGTTATCCGCAAGAGAGAGTGCGGGGCCTTCCGCCACCTTCTCGTAAAACGCCATCAGGCGCCTCGCCATGGCCTGCGAAGCCCACGTTTCCGCATGCGCGCGCAATTGCCTGCGGCGCGGATGGTCAGTGGCGAGATTCAGCGCCTGCGCAACGCTGTCGGCGAACACAGCTTCGTCTTCCGCAACCACGAACGCGCCGCAGCCCGCGGTGAGAATCGAGCGTGTCCCGAGCTCCGCGGTGGATACGACCGGCGTGCCCTGCGCCATGGCTTCGAGCAGCACCAATCCTTGCGTCTCGGTGCGCGAAGCAAATACGAACGCGTCTCCGGCGGCATAACAATCGGGTAGTTCGGAACTGCGCTCCAGATAGCCGATGAAACGAACGGAGCGGTCGATTTTCAGTTCCTGCGCCAGGCTCATGAGATGAGCGCGCGCAGGTCCTTCGCCGGCGATGACGAACAGCGCCTCGGGGCAACCCGCGCGCAACCGGACGAACATGCGCAGCAGGAACTCGATGTTCTTTTCGTGCGCGACACGACCCACGTACAGCACCACCGGCCGGCGAGGTTCGATCCCGAATCGCTCGCGAAAGCGTGCGCCGACGCCGGGGCGGAAACTTTCCGTCGGCAGTCCGGTGGGCAACACCTCGATGGCAGTCTGCACGCCGTACGCCAGCAGGGCGTCGCGCATGGGGGCGCTGGGGGCGATCAGCGCCGCGACATCGTCGCATTGCGAAAGCGTGAAGCGCCGCGCCAGGAAACGGCCGATGGTCCGCGGCAGGATGGGCACGTAGTGATGCAGGTAGTCTTCGAAGAAGGTGTGGTAGGTGGCCACCAGCGGCAGACCATGCCGGCGCGCAAAACGTACTGCCGCGTAGTGCGCGACAAATGGCGTGTGAATGTGGACCAGGTCGACGCGCTCGGCGAGCTCGGCATTCAGCGCTTTCGCGAGCGCTCTCGAATGGAAGCGCCGGTCTTCCGGATCCAGCGGCACGCCGCCCGACGGCACACGAATGATGCCGGGCTCGGTATCGGGCGAGGCACCCGGATATTCCGGCGCGACCAGAGATGGATTCGACGCCAGCGGCTGCCAGGTCAGTGCGAAACGTGCGGATCGAGGTGGAGACGCCGTTGACTCGCGGGAAGTAGACGTCCGATACGAACAATACCCGCATGCAGTGCTACAGCAGGGCCGCACCCGCGGCACCGGTCACGGCGCCGAGCAGCGCGCCCACCAGCACGTCGGTGGGATAGTGCAGCCCGAGGACCACGCGTGACGCGGCGATGGCCACCGCCAGCGGCACCAGCACGAGGCCGAGCTCGGGAAACGCCACGCAGGCCTGCCAGGTGAATGCCACGGCGTGCAGCGTGTGTCCCGACGGAAAGCTGTAGCGATCGAGTGGCGCGCCTGCCAGCGAGATGCCGGCGTGGCGTATGAACGGCCGCTCGCGCACGAAGGTGCGCTTGAGGAACTTGTAGGTGGCGAGATTGACCGCGCTGGTGGCGAGCATCACCACCGCGACCTTGAATCCGTGCGCGCCATAGAGGAGTGGCAACGCCAGCATCAGGGTGTACCAGAGGACGCCGTCGCCGAGGCGACTGGCGGTCATGAAGAACACGCGTACCCACGCGAGTCGCACGCCGCGGTTGAGTCGGCGACACAGCCGGTACTCAGCGTGATCAAATCGGGCCAGCAGTGAGCCATGGGTATCCATGGGCTATACAGTCTCGATTCAACGCAAGACATGCTCGTTACGAGGGCATTAAGGTTTTGTTGCCAAGTCCCTGAATTTACTCATTCAGGCCCCCGGTCCGCCTATCAGCCTGCTCTTAGGAGAATCCCGTCACGGAATCCGCAGCCCGCTGGCTACAATTCTGACAAATGGAACTGCCGCGCAGACATGAGCGCTCTAACCACCGACGCCGCGCGCTTGCCGGTTTCGTGGTGTTGCTGCTCGCGCCGGCGGCGCATGCCGTCGACGCCATCGTCCTGGAGGTGCGCGAAATCAGCATCGCCGGTATGCCGATCACCGGCGCCAGCGCCCGTCTCGATCTCATCTCCGACGCGCGCACCCGCGTCACCCTCAATGCGCGCGAAATGTCGCTGCCGGATCCCGCCGGAAAGTTTTCGAATCTCGTGCTGGTGTGTGAACAGCCGGTGATCGCGGAGCCACGCTTCGGTTGTGATGCCGGGCGGCTGACGGCGCGCGGCGGCCCGACTGGCGCTTTGGACATGCAATTGCGCGCCGAGCTGCGCAGCGATACTGGCGTCACGACCTTCGGCGGCAAGGGCGTGAAGATCGCCGGCACCACCGCCTCTTTCGATGGGCGCCTCGACGAGCGTGGCTGGCAGGTGCGGGGCGCCACCGCGGCCGCCAGGTTTTCCGACCTGCGCAGGTTTGCCATGCCCTGGTTCGCGCTGCCGGCCGACATCACCGGTGATGGCCAGGTCGAGACTCGAAGGCACACTTGCGGATGCCGGTGCCGGGCTGGTGGCAGACGTGAGCGCCTCGTTCGAGGGCATCGATCTCACCAACGAGGCCAGCACCATCGTCACCGACAAGGTCGCCGGCGCGGTGCGAGTGCGCATGGAACCGCAGGGCAAAGAGTCGCGACTGGCACCTCGAGGTGCGGGGCCGCGGCGGGGAGCTGCTGTTCACCCCACTCTACTACGACCTCGGCGCCAATCCGCTCGAACTGGAGATGAGCGGCAAGCTCGCCGCGGAGCTGCTCACCATCGACTCGCTGCATCTCAGGCAGGACAAGCTGCTCGACATGACCGGCACGGGCCGGCTGAACCTGGCGGGCGAGACTCCGTCGCTGTCGGGAGAATTCAAACTCGCCAGGGTGGAGTTCCCGGCGGCGTTCGCGGCGTATGCGGCCAACTTCCTCGCCACCAGCATGATCGGCGATGCGCAGACCCGCGGTAGTTTGAGCGGGGAACTGTCGATCGAAGACAACGCCGTCACGGCGCTGCGCGTCAAGCCCGAGAACCTCGACTTCAGCGCCAACAAGGGAAGCCTGCACCTCAAAGGAATGAACGGCGAAATCCACTGGGCGCCGGCCGGCGGGCGCGACGCGCAGGTTTCCACGCTCAAATGGGCCTCGGGCGGTGCCTACGGACTGGTGGGCGGTGCCTCCGACATCGAGTTCGTCGCCTACGGCGCCAATTTTGCGCTGACCAGGCCCGCCAAACTACCGGTATTCGACGGCGCGATCGCGATCGACAATTTCGCGATGGGAAATCTCGGTGCGCCCGCCATGGAGGTGTCTTTCAAGGGCGCGGTCGAACCGATCAGCATGCCGTTGCTGACGAAGGCCTTCGGCTGGCCGGAATTCGCCGGAACGATCGCCGCCAGTATTCCCGGCGTCCGGCTCAAGGACAACGTGCTGACCTTCGATGGCAACCTCGAATCTGAGGTGTTCGGCGGCCGCATCGTCGGCAGCAACATCCGTCTCAAGGATCCGCTCGGCAATTACCCGGAGTTCTTCGCCGACGTACGCGCACGCGACCTCGACCTCGAACTGGTCACGCGCACCTTCGAAGTGGGCACCATCACCGGCAAGCTGGAGGCCGACGTGCTGGGCCTGCAGTTGTTCGGCTGGACGCCGACCAGTTTCGATGCGCGACTCGAAACACCCAAGGGCGACAAATCGCGCCACCGCATCAGCGCCAGGGCGGTCAGCAGCCTGTCGAACGTGGGTGGCGGCGGCGGCAGCGTGGTGCAGGCGCTGCAATCCGGCGTGCTGCGTTTCTTCGACGATTACAGCTACGACAAGCTTGGCATCCGCTGCCGGCTGGTCGCCGATGTCTGCGAGATGTCCGGCATCGAACCCGCGCCCAACGGCTACTACATCGTCAAGGGCGCCGGCCTGCCGCGCATCGACATCGTCGGCAACCAGGGACGCGTCAACTGGAACGGGCTGATGTCATCGATCGCCACCGCGGATTTTGGCGGCACAACTGTGAAGTAGCTCAATGGACGCGGAACACGTTCGGGCCAATAATCACCCGCATATTTGACGTAAGCAGCGTTCAGGGCGCATTCATTGGTCCCGCCCGATCATGCCCGCGTCCAGATGCGCCTTGAATCGTAAGGAGTAAACAATGCGTCGTGTACTGTCATTGAAGATCGCACTGGCGAGCCTGCTGTTCGCCGCGTGCGTCACCATCAATGTGTACTTCCCGGCCGCCGCCGCCGACAAGGCCGCGGACCAGATCATCAACGATATAACCAAGGGCGCCTCGGGCACGCCGCCGCAGTCGAACTTCACGCCGCCGCGCGAGGGTGAAGAACCAAACCTGCTGGTCGCCGCCATTGGCCAGGTGCTGTACGCGCTGGTCCCCGCCGCGCACGCGCAGAATGCCGAAGCCGCGCTCAACGTGAGTTCGCCCGCGGTGTCGCGCATCAAGTCATCGATGGGGGCGCGCTTCGGCGAGCTCGAGAAGTTCTTCGCCAGCGGTGCGGTCGGCCTCACCAGGGACGGCCTCATCGAAGTGCGCGACATCAACGCCGTCGCCCTGCCGGACCGCGCCACGGTCAAGCGCCTGGTGTCGGAAGACAATGCAGATCGCGCGCAGCTGTACACGGAGATTGCGCGCGCCAGCAACCACCCCGAGTGGGAGGCGGACATCAAGAAGAGTTTCGCCCGCCGCTGGGTGGCGACCGGTGCCAAGCCCGGCTGGTACTACCAGGACGATAGTGGCGCCTGGAAGCAGAAGTAGGAACGGATGATGGACGCAGGGCCCGTTCCGCGGCGCGGAGCGGGTCCTGCTGTTTTGCGGCACAGATCCGCGCAGGTGCGGGCACAATGACTGCCCGCCACAATGGGAGCTGGTGCTCAGTTTCCTCGCCGGGAACGGCGTATGTAGAAGCCTGAACTGGAGAATCGCCATGAAAAAATCGACATTTGTTAGCTCGAGTGCGATGTCGGTGTGCGCGTTGTTGCTTGCCGGTTGCGGCCTCGCAGAAACCGGCGCCGCAGCGGCGACTCAGGGCGCCTCGGCCGCCGAACAGGTCAAGCAAGGCAAGGAAGCGCAAGCCAAGGTCGAACAGAGCATCGAAGATGCCCAGCAGGCCGCCGCCGATGCGCGCACCCAGGCGGAAGCCGCCAGCGAATAGCAATTGGGGGCTGCCCCCATTCTTATTCGCGCATGCCGGTGCCGCGGCTCATGAAGAACACCGCCACCGAGAACAGCACCACGGCGGACAGCAGCATGATCGCGAAGGCGACCAGCAAGTTCACGTCGCTGGTACCGAGGAATCCGTAGCGGAACGCGTTGACCATGTGCAGGATGGGGTTGGCGTAAGAGATGTGCTGCGCCCACTCGGGCAGCAGCGTGATCGAATAGAACACGCCGCCGAAGTAGGTGAGCGGCGTCAGCACGAACGTCGGGATCCAGTTCACCTGGTCGAAGTTCTTCGCGAACAGCGCGTTGATGAATCCGCCCAGGGAGAATATCACCGAGGTCAGCACCACCGCGCCGACGATCACCAGCGCGTGGTGCACACTCAGCTGCGTGAAGATCAGCGACACGATGGTGACCGCGGCACCGACCAGCAGGCCGCGCACCAGGCCACCCCCCACGTAGCCGAGCACGATGATCCAGTTGGGCAGCGGCGCCACCAGCATCTCCTCCACGTGTTTGCCGAACTTCGCGCCGAAGAACGACGACACCACGTTGCCGTAGGAGTTGGTGATCACCGCCATCATGATGAGACCGGGCGCGATGAACTGCATGTAGGGCACGCCATCCATGAGTCCCACGCGCTGCCCGATCAAACTACCGAAGATCACGAAGTACAGTGCCGAGGTCACCGCGGATGGCACGATGGTCTGCGCCCAGATGCGGATGATGCGCCCGTATTCGCGGATGACGATGGTCTTGAGTCCGACCAGGCGCGCCTGGCCCAGGGCCTTGGGTGAGTCCGCTTTGGGAGACTCGGCCTCGCCGCCGACGGCACGCGCCTCGGTGCTCATGCGCCCGCTCCACTGCGCGGCTTCTCGACCAGCTTCATGAAGATCTCTTCCAGGCGGTTTACCTTGTTGCGCATCGACAGTACACCGATGCCCTGTTCGCTGAGCTTGGCGAATACCTCGTTGAGACTCTGCTCTTTCGAGACCTCGACTTCGAGCGTGTGATCGTCGACCAGCTCGAATTCGTAACCGGGTACCTGCGGTACGCTCGCCACGGCTTCGCGCAGGTTGAGCACGAAGGTCTCGGCCTGCATCTTGCGCAGCAGGCTCGACATGCGATCGCGCTCGGCGATCAGCCCGCCGTTGATGATGGCGATGTTGCGGCACAGGGTCTCGGCTTCTTCCAGGTAGTGCGTGGTAAGGATGATCGTGGTGCCGCGTGCATTGATCTCGCGCAGGAATTCCCACATCGAACGACGGATCTCGATGTCCACCCCCGCCGTGGGCTCATCGAGGATCAGCAGGCGCGGCTGGTGCACCAGTGCGCGCGCGATCATGAGCCGGCGTTTCATGCCGCCCGAGAGCCCACGCGCCATCTTGTGGCGCTTGTCGGCGAGCTGTAGCAGCGAAAGGTATTTCTCGGTGCGTTCACGCGCCAGCGGCCGCGGGATGCCGTAGAAGCCAGCCTGGTTCACCAGGATGGTCTGCGGGGTTTCGAACTGGTTGAAGTTGAGTTCCTGCGGCACGATGCCGATGCAGGCCTTGGCCGCTTCGAGCTCGCGATCGATGTCATGGCCGAAGACGCTGACGCTGCCACTCGTCTTGTTCACCAGCGAGGTGAGGATACCGATCAGCGTGGTCTTGCCGGCACCGTTGGGTCCGAGCAGCGCGAAGAAATCGCCCTGCTCCACATCGAGGTCGACGCCCCTGAGCGCCTGGACGCCATTGCTGTAGGTCTTGGTGAGTCCGCGAATCGACAGTGCGTGCATGATTCCCGTGAGCTTGAGCCTTCCGGCGTGGATTTCAATTGGCCATTGGGGAGATGGCGTTCAGCGCGGAACAGCTTCGTCCATCACGCTCTTGAAGATCCCTTCCCAGAACGGCGCGCCGGGATTTTCGCGGCATTGATCGACGGCCTGGCGCAACCCCCTGGGAGACGCTTTCCAGACTTTCACGTCGACGTATTCGCCCGCCTGGCTGCGCAGGGTCGCGTACATCATCGTGGCGATGCGCGGCATGAACTCGGTGGCGATGCCGTCACCGGCCTCTGCACGAATCAGGTCCCATTCCCAAATGAAATCCGAGCAGCGCATCTTCATGATGCGCGCCTTTTCCATGTCGTTGAGCTGCGGATCGGGCTTGGCGGCGACCGGCTTGGGCGCCGTGCCGGTGGAGGAACGCAGCTCGACCTTCATTTCGATGCTGGCTTCGACCGGCCGACCCGAGGCGTCGATCGCGGGACGAAAACGCGCGCTCTGCAGGACCTTCACGAGTTGCGGTTCGATACCCGGCTCGGCCGTGACCTCGGTGATGAGCACCTCGCGCACCTGGCCATCTTCGCCGACTCGCACCGTGGCGATGGCGTGGCCGGCGAGTTTCTTCTGACCGATGTTGATCTTGGCGGTGGATGCACCCGCGATAACCTGGGGATCGCTGGGCCCGGTCTGGGACATGGCCGATGCAGAGGACAGAACAAGCAAGCTGAATGCGAGTACTGCGCGTGCAGTCAGGGTCATGTGTCGGCTGGCTCCCCTTGTCACAACCTATCGTCGCAATGGACCGCGACCTTCGCAAGCCAGGACCGGCACCCACCTGGAGGCGGGTGCCGTCTAACACCTGATTGGTTAGAAGCCGCGAGTCGCGCGCAGCGCCCGCTGCGCGTCCACGAATCCGAATCCGGTATCGAAATCGAATCCCGCGGCATTATCGACGGGTTGCGGCCCGATGTCGCCCCCGAAATTGCGCAATGTCATATCGTCCGCGGTCAGGCGCAGGACCCAGTAGATCGCGTCCGGTGTCAGCTTCTTCGGCCCCCCGAAGTGCTTGCCGGCCCGGATATCCCGCGCCCGCTGATCCAGCATCAGGGCCGCAACCGCCGCCACGTGGGGCGCCGATGCGGACGTGCCGAAGAAGTTCGGGAAACCGTCGGGTTCGGTGGTGCCCGGAACTGGGAAGCCCAGGTCAAAGATAAAGAACGTGGTGTTACCGCCGTCCGGGCCGGTGACTCCCGGCTTGATGCGTATCTCCGGCGAATGGAGCCGCTTGCCGTTCTTGCGGAAAAATATCGGTGTACCGCCAGCCGCCGAGAATGAGTTGAGACAGGCCGGAAAACACTGCGGGCGCAACGGGCTGCCCCATTCCTCGGTCTGGTACCACGCGGCGGCTCCGACGGCCTCGGCGCCCGCCGCGTTGGCATGGCCGTAGATCGTGCCGCTGGCGGTGTCGAATTCGTGGACCGTGTACACCCCGGCGTCGAGATCGAACCACACGTACTTGAGGTAGTTAGGTGCCGGGCCTTCGAAGATCTCGATGCCGAGCTGCACCTCGACGTCTTCATCGCTGAGGTTGACCATGATGGGGATCTCGACCGCGTCGCCGCCGACGTTGGCATCGAAGCCGGGGATCTGGCAGACCACCTGCGCGAGGTCGTCGGTGCAGATCTCGATCGGCTCGCCGTTCGCATCGTAGAACCACACGTCGAGGTCGCTGGTCGCGCCCCGCTTGCCATTGGCCGACAGTGAAGGTTGATCCCACTGGACAGACATCAGCGTGACGGATCCCGCCGATGCCGTGGCACTCTGCAGTCCGTCAACCTCGCGGCCCGGGGCGAAGTCGTGGCGCGGGCCCGAAATGCCCACCTCGCCCGAGCGCCGGAAGCGCGATTCGTACGACAGCCGCGCATCGTTACCCGCCGACGAAAAGTACGCCACGCCGTCGCGATGCACGTCATCCACCGCCTGCGCGATGATGCCGTCCTCGAACATCGGCTCGGCGAAGTAGATGATATCGTCGACGATGACCTCCGAGCCCGCGTCCGCCAACGCGCGGATGCCCGCAGCGAAATCCTCCTGGCTCACGAAGGCGGTGTAGAACGCCTTCGGCGATGCCGGAGCGACGTCGTGTATCAACTGCAACATCGCGCGCCCTTCGTCCGTGCAGTCCTCGTTCGGCGCATCGAACAGATCCTTGAGCACGTGTACGTGCGGCAGATCGTTGCTGGCGATGTCATCGGCGGCGCGCGTGAAAGGCGCACCGGGCTCGAAAGCGCCCGGCGCGCAGTCGTAGCTGTCGGACAGCACGCCGATCTTGATTCCGCGTCCGTTGACCCCGGTTTCGCGGCGCGCGAGGTTGGCACGCAGCGAACGATCACCCTGGCTGGTGACGGTGCCCGCGAAGGCCATGGCCAGCGTCGGGCGCAGGAACTTGAGGCCCGGCGTCGCCGCCATGTCGCGAAGAGCGGCAATCGGTGCGCGGCCGGAAACCGCGGTGGAATGCTTGGTGGCGTCTTTCAAACCCTTGGAGACCAGTTGCGTACGCAGACTGCCAAGGTCATCGCCATACGCGCTGATGGAAACATAGCCACCACTGGCACGCAGCGCCGGCAGCTTGCGCGTCACGGCGCGGGTGACATCGGCCTGCCGGGTGCGTCGCGCCGCGGCACGCTCCAGCACCGCGAGGCTCGCGCCGAGTCGCGCCCCGTCGCCCGACTTGGCCGCGTTCTTCGCGGCGATGGCTTGCTGACGATTGGCGCTGCTTGCGCCCATTGAGAACAATATCGCCACGGCGGCGAATGCCGCGATGGCCGTATTTCTGCTGATCATCGTGCTCCCCAGATGAGTTGAGTTGGCGGGCTCCGCCCGCACGCGTTGCGTTGGATTGCACACGCCCCCTTCCTTCCATGAATGTCAGGCCTCCCGCAGAAGACCTCACCGAAAAAAAGCGTGTGAAGAGTTCAAGGAGCATGCGCCGCGAGGGTGTCCGCGGCAAGGCGCTGGATTCCTCCGAGCAGCAGTTCGGACAGGCGAGTGTCGGCGCCGACTGACGAGGCCGCGAGCAACTCGTGCCAGAAACCGAACTGGTGTGCCCAGCGTGGCCGCAGCGCATCGGCATTGCGTTCGGCGGCCGCCTCGAGCGCCGCCAGGGAACAGGCCGCCAGCGATTCGATCACCGGGAGAGTCGAGCCGAACACCAGGCACGCCGCGCGCGGCCGGCTGCGCGCCAGATGCCAGCCATAGACCAGCATGCGCCGGGTGATCGAGCGCGCCGCAGCAGCCTCGAAATAGCCTGGTTCACCGCGATCGGCCTGGTCGTGCACCCCGCGTGCCCGCAATTCGAGCCAGCGCGGCGCGAAAGCCAGTCCGGCGTCAAACAAAGTGAACGGTGCGGCCGCCAGTCGGCGCACCGCATGGGACGACATGGTGGCCCACTGGTCGTGGAGCGTGGCAAGCAGTGGCGGCAGCAGTCCCGGCGCCTCCGATTCGGCGGCGCGCATGACCAGCAGCCCCAGGCATTCCGCATTGAGCTCCGTCAGGGGCGCGGGATCGACCCCCTGGGACGGCAGCCAGTGCCGGTTTTCTTCGCGAGTCTGGGTACCTGCGCTGATCGCCATGTCATTCCTCCCTGTTCGCGCGAGATATCTTGCGCCGCTACCACTTGAAAGTCATATCCGAATTTGGGAAATTTTTCCCAAATTTTGGAACCACTGGTAATGGCGACAGGGCAGGAAAAAACCATGCGAATTTCAGATGACCGCTACAGCAGGGACCGGCTGCGTCTCGACCTCGCGTTACGCTTCATCCACCACGAAGCGCGCACCCACACGATCCGCGCCTGGACCGGACTGACGGATGACCGCATCCGCAAGTTGTACCGGACCTACCTGTGCGAGGCGGGCGGGATCGGGGTGGCACGCCATCGCGGCAAGTCGCCGCGCCAGGCGGCGTACTTCACACGCTCCATGCGCATGCGGCGCGAAGCAGCGGTATTTGCAAGTGTCAGCAGCCTGTTCGGGCTGATCTCGCCGCAATCCATCGGCTTCGATCGCAGCATGCTGCCGGCGCCGACGGTGGCGCGCGGCGCCCTTCTCTGCGAGGCATTCGAGGCCTACCGGGCACTCGTGAATGAGCCGCAGATCTCCTTCGAACACGCGGTGTTCCTGATTGGCGCGCTGGATTCCGGCGACGAGCTGCGCGTGGCGCATTGTCGGGACTGCGCCGGCGTCCTGGTCACCGACCGGCTCGCGCTGCGGTCGCCGGTGTGCAACGAATGCGCGGGTGTGCGCCAGCCGCGACCTGGCGCGCAGCCGGGGACGGACTAGGCGCCATCCCGGCACGCGGGTGGTAGATTTGCCCGCGTGAGCATTCGCCCCACGCTCTTTTCCGGCCAGTTCCTCGATCGGCGCGCAGAAATGCGCGACGATCCCCGCTGGGTGCTCGCGGCACGGTCGGATCCGGGGACGCGATATGTGCTGGGCACCGGTGCCGCGCAGCTGGTCACGGGAGCCGGCAGCATCGAGGTTGCCTTCCTCACCGGGGACGATCCGCTGGTAGCCACCGCGCACGACGAGGATCTCACGTTGTTAGGCTGGTTTCGCGACGCCCGCTGCGTGCTGGTGGAATTGCGCGCGCCGCCCGCGGCGGCGCAATTGCCGGCGGGTACCGAGCTCCGGGAGCTGCGGCCGCTCGCGCCGCTGCTGCCGGCCGATTCGGCCTCGCTGCTCGCCTATGTACGTGCGCTCGGGCTGTGGAAGTCGCGCCATCGCTACTGCGGGGCGTGTGGTGCCGCCAACCTGCCGGCACGCGCCGGGCATGTCATGCGCTGCAGCCGCGAGTCCTGCGGCAATGAGACCTTCCCGCGACTCGATCCGGCGATCATCGTGCTGGTCATCGATGCCAGCGGCGAGCGTGCCTTGTTAGGCAGGCAGGCCTCGTGGCCCGCGGGCCGCTACTCGACCATCGCCGGTTTCGTCGAACCCGGTGAAAGCCTCGAGGATGCAGTGGCGCGCGAGGTTGCCGAGGAGACCGGTGTGCAGGTGGCTGAGGTGGCGTATGACTCCTCCCAGCCGTGGCCATTTCCATCCTCGCTGATGCTGGGATTCCGCGCCATCGCAAGCAGCGCCGCCATCACGTTGCGCGACGGCGAGCTCGAGGACGCACGCTGGTTCACGCGCGCGGACCTTGCGGCCGGTCACCCGGCGCTGCCCCCGCCGGGAGCCATTTCCGCGCGCCTCATCGACGGCTGGTTCAACCGCGCCGACGTTCCACTGCGGCGCTGGTAGCCAGTCATGTGTTTGTTAGTTCTCGCGTGGCGCTGCCATCCGCTGTATCGACTGGTGGTCGCCGCGAACCGCGACGAGTACCACGCCCGGCCGGCCGCGGCACTCGCGCCCTGGGAGGACCTGCCTGGTATCGTGGGCGGCCGCGACCTCTCGGCCGGGGGCACCTGGTTCGCGATCGACGGCGCGCGCCGTTGTGGAATCGTCACCAACTTTCGGGAATTTGGCGCACGCCGGCGCAACGCGCCGTCGCGCGGTGGACTGATCCCGGCCTATCTCGCTGCCAATTCGTCGCCCGGCACCTGGCTGCGCAGCCTGGAAACCGATGCGCCGGGATACGCCGGCTTCAACCTGCTGCTCGCCGATCGCGATTCGCTGTGGTACGCCACCAATCGCTCCGATCAGTTCGCCCGCGAGCTGCCGCCGGGCATCTATGGGCTGTCAAACGAGTTCCTGGACACGCCCTGGCCGAAGCTGGTGCGCGTTCGCGCGCGATTCGAAACGCTGCTCGCGGAAACGGGCTCCACCGACCGTCGGGCCCTGTCCGAAAAATTGTTTGACATGCTCGCCGACCGGCACATCGCCGCTCCGGGAGCACTCCCGCCGTCCGACCTGTCGCCGGAGTGGGCGCGCAAGTTGTCGGCGCCCTTCGTACTCGATCCTGCCTACGGGACCCGCTGCTCGACCGTACTGACGCTGTCCGGCGACGATGTGCTGGACATCGCGGAGCACCGCTTTGACGCCAACGGCCTCGCGACCGGCGAATCTGAATACGCGCTGAACGCCGCCGCGGCATGACGCGGTTCGCAACGGCGGCGCGGAACCCGCGCGCTGATCGGCCACTCTCATTAGAATTCCCATTTTCTTCCGCCGTAAAGCGGTGTCATGCCGACGTTGCACAACAAACATCGCAAGCGCCTTGCCGCAATTTCGTTGCTTGCACTGCTTGTCGCGCAGTTCGCCTCGCCCGCTGTTGCCGGTATCGTGGTGGAAGTGCGCGGCGTTGAGGAGGACATTCGCGCCAATGTGCTGGCCTACCTGTCGTTCGAGCGTTACAAGGAGTCCGACGACCTGTCGCCCGAGTTCGTCGAACGGCTGCAGGAACGCAGCGAACGCGAGGTGCGGCTGGCGATGCGTCCCTTCGGCTACTACGAGCCGACCATCGCCTCCGACGTAAAACGTGAAGGCACGGGAAGCGAGCAGGACTATCGGGTCATCATCACGGTGACGCCCGGCAAGCCGATCATCGTCGAAAAGGTCGACGTGAAGGTCGCGGGGTCGGGCGCCACAGATCCCGTGTTCACCAGAATCACCAACGATCTTCCCATCCAGAGCGGCGACCGGCTCAGCCACGCTAACTACGAATCGCTCAAGGGCGGATTGCTGCGTGCGGCTGCAACCTACGGATATCTCGACGCGCGCATGCCGCAACACGAGATGCGCGTCGACCCGCAGGCCTACGTGGCGAACGTGCTCATCGAATTCGAGACGGGCGAGCGTTATCGCTTCGGCGACACCACCATCACCCAGGACGCCATCGAAGAACCGCTGGCGCGCCGCTACCTGCGATACCAGACGAACGATCCATTCAACGCCACCGAGCTGCTGCGCACCCAGTTTGCGCTGGACGACAGCCTGTACTTCTCGACGGTCGAGGTGTTACCCGGGGACCGCGACCGGGAGAATCACATCGTCCCGGTCAGCATCCTGGCGCAACCAAATCGCAAGCACCGCGTCCAGTACGGCGTTGGTTATGGCACCGACACGCAGGTGCGCGGCACGGTCGCTTGGGAGATCCGGCGCGTCAACACTCGCGGTCACCGCTTCCGCACGGAAATGAAGGGTGCCGCGACCTCGCAGTCGCTGGATGCGCGCTATATCGTGCCCATCGGCGACCCGGCCACCGAAAAGTTCACGCTGCAGCTCACCGGGACGCACGAGCGCCGCGCCGACACCGACGACCAGAACATCGATTTCATGCCCAGCATCACGCACATACGCCGCTCCTGGTTCGGCGATCACTTCTGGCAGCGCGTGATGTACGTCGAGGTGCTCGACACGCGCTCGGAGTTCATCAAGTCGAATCGCACCGAGCAGCAGACGCTGCTGATTCCAGGTATCAGCTTCGCGCTGGTGCCGCGCAACTACCTCGGCGAATCGCTGTTCAGCCGCGCGTTGTACCTCGAGCTGCGCGGCTCGCCCAGCTCGCTCGGCTCGGACGCCAGCTTCGTGCAGGGACGCGTCTCGGGCGAAAAGGTGTTTGACCTGGACGAGAGCCGACGCTGGCACATCTACATGCGCGCCGACGTCGGCGCCACGGCCGTAACGGATACCAGTGGCCTCGCGCCTTCGCAGCGTTTCTTCGCCGGCGGCGATCGCAGCGTGCGCGGCTTCGGGCTCAACGATCTGTCGCCGGTGGAACAGGCCACCGACGAGAACGGCGACCCGCTCTTCGACGAGGAAGACAACCCGGTGCTGGAAAAGGTCGGCGGAAAACACCTGTTTGCCGGCTCGGTTGAGCTTATCCGCGACCTGCCGAAAAATTTCGCCGTTGCCGTCTTTGGCGACGTGGGTAATGCGTTCAACACGTTCGGCGATCCGATGATGTATTCCGTCGGCGTAGGAGTTCGTTTCCGCCTGCCGATGGTTTCGGTGGGCATCGACGTGGCACAGGCGCTGACCATTCCAGCGGGCAGCAGCGAGCGTCCGGGGCCGCGTCTGCATCTCAATTTCTCGCCCAAGTTGTGATGAAGCGCCGGCTCAAGATCGCAGCCCTGTGTCTCGGGTTGTTTCTCCTGCTGGTGATCTCATTCCTGGCCTGGGTGATTTACACCGAGGCGGGACTGCGGTTCGCCGTCAACCGACTGCCCGAGAAAATGGGCAAGGTGACGCTACGCGTCGAGGAGGTACGCGGCACGATTGCAGGCGGCTTCAGCGCGGTGAGAGTCAACGTGGACCACGAGCGCAGTCACGTGTACATCGAAAACGCCGCCGCGCGCGTCAACTTCTGGCCGCTGCTCGTCGGGCGAATTTCGGTCCGCAGCGCTGCGGCGGACCTGGTCCAGATCGAGGTAAGACGCCGCATCCGGCCGCCTCCCGACACGCCGCCCAAGTTCCTGCCACGCCTGCTCAGCATCAGCGCCGAACGCGCCACTGCCCGAAGCATGGTCATCATCGCGCCTAACGGCAAACGCGTGGAATTCACCGACGTGAACGGCGCTGGCATCGTCGGGCACAAGACCATTCGCATCTTCGAAGGCAACCTCGTCTACGGGGTGCTGCGATCGCGCGCCATCGGCGAGCTGCGCGCTGCCAACCCGACCAGGCTGAGTGGCGAGGCCACGACGCGCATGATCATCGAAGGTCAGCCCGAATGGCTGGCGGAGACCAGCTTTAGTGGCGATCTGGCCAAGCTACCGCTGACCGGCAAGCTGCAGACTCCGTTCCGCGCCGACATGAGCGGCGAGTTGCTGGAACTGAACACGGACTTTCACTGGCGTGGCACGGCCGAGGTGTACAACTTCGACCTGAGCGCGTTCGGCGCTGGTGACGCCCTCGGTATCGTGACCGGTACGCTCGAACTCGGCGGCGAGATGAACGCCTTTCATGCGCGCGGGCCGCTGCAGATCCCCGGCCTCGGCGCCGGCCTGTTCGACACGACCTTCGAGGGCGACTACACGGACGGCATCGTCAACGCCACGCACTACGGGCTCACGCATCGCGCCACCGGCAGCCACGTCGACGGCGCGGGCACGATCGAAGTGGTGGACTACGGTCCGAAGCTGGTGCTGGCCGGCAAATGGCGCCAGGTGCGCTGGCCGCTGGCCGCGCGCTTCACCGCGCAGACTCCGCAGCTCTTCAGCAGTCCGCAGGGCAGCTACCGCCTCGAAGGTGTCTGGCCTTATGCGCTCACGGCCAACGGCGACCTGTACGTGCCGCAGCTCGAACCGATGACCTTCGGCACGCGCGCCACCTTGCACAAGGATCACCTGGGGCTGGAGCAGCTCGATCTCGGCGCCTTCGGCGGCCGTGCGCTGCTCGCCGGCGAGGCCCGCTGGAACCCCGAGGAGCGCTGGTCGCTGGAAGGCGAAGTCAAAGGATTCAACCCGGCGGAGCTGCGCTCCGGATTCAGCGGCGCGCTCGACTTCAGGCTCAAGGCGGCCGGCGAACCCTTTGACAGTAACCACCTCGAGGTCAGCTTCAGTGACTTGTCGGGCAAGCTGCGCGGCAATGCCGCGAGCGGCAGCGGACGCGTGGTCAAGGACGGCGAGGACTGGACCTTCGAAAATCTGCGCCTCAGGGCCGGCACGACCCGCTTGCAGCTCGATGGCAACGTCGGCCCGACTCGCGACCTGAACCTCGATTTCAGCATCGACGCCGACAATCTCGGACTGCTGGCCGAAGGCTCGCGCGGCACGCTGCATGCGCGCGGCAGCATCGCGGGCACTTCGGGAACTCCTGTCATCAAGCTCGATGCCCAGGGCACAGGCATCGAGCATCAGGGCGTGCACGTCGACAAGCTTTCCGCGAACGTGGACGTCGACTGGCGCGGTCAGCGCGCCTCGCATGCCGATGTGGCCATCTCGCGGCTCACGTTCGAAGAACGCGAGCTCACGCAGTTCAATGCCGTGCTCGATGGCACCACCGCCGAGCACGCATTCAAGATCGACGCGCTCGCCTCCAGGACCAACCTGCATCTCGCCGGCAAGGGCGCTTTCAATGACGGAGTGTGGAACGCTACGATCTCGGATCTGCTCACCGATGACACCGCCAACATCAAGCTCGAGCTCGACGCTCCGGTGGCACTCATGGCGAGCGCCAAGGCTTTTCGCCTGGATGCTTTGTGCCTGCACGGCAAGGTGGCGCGGCTGTGCGGCGAGGGCGGCTGGAATGAGGCCGGCTGGAACGTGCGCGCCGAGACGCGCAACCTGCCGATCAGCACGCTCACCGCCGGATCGACCCCGCGCGTCGAATACCAAGGCACCATCAATGCCACCGCAAACCTTCGCGGCCGCCGAGGCACGCCGCCGGTCGGCGACGCACGCGCCGACCTCGTCGACGCGGCCATCCGTCACAAGCTCGCCAGCGGTCGCACGGATGTCATCAGTTTCGGATCGGGTTTCGTCACGCTGAACGCGCAGCCGGATCACATGCTCGCCGAACTGAAACTGGACGCGGCTGCGCGCGGATCGATCGCGGGCCGCTTGCGCGCCGATCGCAGCTCTTCGGACTTCTCGGGCTGGCCCTTGCGCGGACAGCTGCAGATGGCAACCGGCGAGCTTGGGTTCATCACGCTCTACGCTCCCGAAATCGATCGTGCCAGCGGGCAATTCGACGCCAACCTGAGTTTCGAGGGAACCCTCGGAAAGCCGGTCGCGAGTGGGGTTGTCAAACTTTCCGGCGCCGAGCTCGATCTGTACCAGCTCAATCTCGCACTGCGCGGCCTCGAAATGGAGGCGCGCATCGTGTCCAACAATCTCGAGTTCAGCTCCACGGCGCGTGCCGGAAAAGGCACACTCGAAAGCTCCGGGAAGATCGAGTGGCGCGATGGCCTGCCCTACGGTGACATCCATCTCGGCGGCGAAAACCTGCGCCTGGTCGACGTGCCCGAGGCGCGCATCGATGCGTCGCCCGACCTGGATTTCCGCATCGCCGCCCGCGACGTCTTCGTCAAGGGCGAAGTCAAACTACCGTTTGCGCGCATTGCACCGGCCGACCTGACCAATGCCGTATTGCCGTCCGCCGACGAGGTGATGGTCGGGCCCACCGAGGATGTGGAAACGGACCCGATCCGCGTCACCAGCGAGATCACGCTGACGCTCGGTAACAAGGTCACCATCGAAACCTACGGCCTGTCCGGCCACGTCGAAGGCAGCATCACGGAGCGTACGCAACCTGGCGAGCCGACACGCGCCACCGGTGAGCTGCAGGTGCGTGACGGCCAGTACACGGCGCTGGCGCGCAAGCTCGACATCGAGCGCGGCAGGCTCATATTCAGCGGCGGCCTGCTGGTCGACCCGGCGGTCGACATTCGCGCCATCAAGGAATTTCCCGACGTGAAGGCCGGAGTCAACGTACGCGGCACACTGCGCGAACCGCGGCTCTCGTTTTTCTCCGAGCCTTCGATTCCGCAATCGCAGATCGTCTCGCTGCTGCTCGCGGGCGGCTCGCTGCAATCGGTGCAGGCGAACCGCGACGGCACGCCGGGAGCAACGCAGGAAGTGGCCGGCCAGGCCGCGGCACTGCTGGTGTCGCAGTTCGGTGGAATGCTCGGCATCCAGGACATCAGCGTCGAGTCCGATTTGTCCAACGAGACCTCACTGGTACTCGGTAAATATCTCTCGCCGCGGTTGTACGTGAGCTGGGGTGTATCCCTGAGCGAAGCCATCAACACATTCAAGATGCGCTACACCATCGACGATCGCTGGACGGTCAAGACCGAAGCCGGCAAGGAAAGCAGCGCGGACCTGGTGTATACCATCGAGAAATGAGCACGCTCGAGCTGTTCGGCGGCGGTACCGCGCAACCGGTCGCGCTGCAGGACGGCATCTGGCTGCTGCGCGCATTCGCGGATTCACACCGGCTCATGTCCCTCATCGAGCGCGTTGCGTCGATCTCGCCCTTCCGACACCTGGTGACGCCCGGCGGGCAGACCATGTCGGTGGCCATGACCAATTGCGGTCCGCTCGGCTGGGTCAGCGATCGCAGCGGCTATCGGTATGACGCGCGCGATCCGCTGAGTGGAAATCGCTGGCCGCCGATGCCGGACGAGTTTCGCGAGCTGGCACTCGACGCCGCGGCCCGCGCCGGATTCCCGAAGTTCCTGCCGGACGCCTGCCTGGTGAATCGATATTCACCCGGCAGTCGACTGACCGCCCACCGCGATGCCGACGAGCAGGATTATGCGCAGCCCATCGTGTCGGTATCGCTCGGCCTGCCGGCGAGTTTTGCCTTCTACGGACTCACGCGCGGCGGCAAGGGCCGGGCCGTGGCGCTTGCCGACGGCGACGTGCTGGTCTGGGGTGGGCCGGCACGCCTGGTCTACCACGCAGTGCGTCCCATCAAGCCTGGGCGGCACCCCGTCACCGGGGAATTCCGCTACAACCTGACGTTCCGCCACGCCCGGTAGTAGTTAGCAGGCTAGTCGCGTGCGTGCAGGATGCGGAACAGCCTGTCGCCCTTGAAGCCGTAGTTCTCGCGTGCGTAGGCGAACTCCCAGAGCTGCGGGGTTGAATACATCACCATGCCCTGACCGGTCACCGGGTCCAGCGACAGCACCACGCTGGCGGTGCAGCTGGTGTGCAGGCCGTTGCCCTTCGCCGGGCACCAGCGCCAGATGCCGAACTTGCGGTCGGCCGGGTCGGACGAGTCGCCCTCGACAGTCTCGATGACCACCTTGCCGCGTTTCTGAAAACCGTCGGGCCGTCCGTACTTGGCGATCAGCTTCTCGAGGATTCGATCGTAGGTGGTCACGTGCTCATCGGGCAGCTTGCGCAGCTGCTCGCGCGTCTCGCTCTCGAACATGAATTTCATGCCGCAGAACTTGTTGATCGAATCAAAATTGGGCGGGGCTTCACTCTTCTTGGTTTGCCCCCAGTTGGCGCAGAACTGGTAGATCACCGGGTGTAACACGATGCCGTCGGCTTCGTTACCGAAGCGAAAGCCCTGCTCTTCGATCGAATACTCGGACAGCACGTAGGTGCCGCCACCCTCGAAGGTCTTGCGATAACGCAGCAGCGTGGCCTGGAAATCGCAGCCGCCAGCCGCACCCGACATCGTCGGACCGGGCGCCGCCAGCGGCACGCAGGTGACGTCGATCTGCTTTTCGGCCGGGCGCATCCACGCGGCCCCGACGCCCACCGGTTTCTCGGGCAATCGCTCGAAGCTGGTGCGCAGGTCGCCCCACTTGTGCCCGCCAAATCCATCGGGCGCGACGTACTTGATCTTTTTCGGGCTGCCGTCCTCGATCGCCGCGGCAGGCAGCGCAGCGAGGCAGAATCCGGCCAGCAGGCAGCCGGTCAGGCGCAGGAGATTTCGCATCTGGTTGGGTAGTTTCATGGCAGGGCCGCATGTTGTGGAAGTCGCCCGCGATTTGCCAGTCGGGCATCACTGATTTGCGACTGGCCGCAGCAGAGGCGACGCGAATTGCGCTCCGGGGGAGATCACCGGCTCGTCCAGCGGTACATGGCTTCCATAACGCTCGCGCATCTTCGCCTTCACCACCGGATCCGACAGATCGAACTCGAATGCGTGGCCCGCTGGATCGCGGCGCTCTGCGCGGAGCGCGAGGTGTGAAAGATGATGTCGCCATCGCGCAGGGCCGGCGACGCGCGCGTGGCAGTTGCAAACAGCGCGCAGCCGAGCAGCAGCAGCCGCATTCTCATTCTGTGGGCGTCACCGTCAGACGCGCTCCGCGGCGCGACACGAAGTCGGGCAATACCGCGAACAGGTCGAAAACCCTGGCATCGGAGTCACCATGGATGCTCACTTCGATGTCGGTGTCGCCCGCGCCGCATTGCTCCCGGTATGCCGCCGTCTTGATGTACTCGAGATGTCCATCGAGCTTGCGGAACAGCCTGTAGATGGATCGCGGATCGGCTTGCAGCGGGGTTGCAATCACCACCGCCATGGTCGAGCCGCCGTTCTGCCTCATGCCGTGCACATCGATGACACTGATATCCGGAATGGGATGGCTGTCGTCGACTTCGTGCGGGTCGAGCAGCACGAAACGGCCGCTCCTGCGCACCATGAGGTGCGCCGAGACTGGATAGGGTTCCCCACGGTAGATGTGGGCCGCCATGGTGGCGAGGTTCCAGATGCCGTTGGGCGAATGGTCCGTGCCGGCCAGCAGGGAATCGCGCCCGGGAACGGCCGCGAAGACTTCCTCCTCGTCCCTGAACCTGTGGTTGTTCCAGATTTCATCGTCGAGCAACAGCGCCGCTTCGAAGTTTCCGCCGGCGTTGATGATCCAGACGTCGTTCACGATGTCGAATTCACGCTTCGGCGTGCGCGCCCGCAGGTTGCGCATCGCAAGCGAACGGATCTCGGCCGGCTTGATTCCGGCCGCGGCAAAGTCCTCGCGCAATCCGTAGGAGAAGCCGTCGCGATGCTCCGCGTACACGATCACCAGCTCTTCGTTGTATTCCTCGACCCACAAACTATCGTCGGCGCCTTCGGCCGACGACTTGGCACCCTGCGTCACCTGTTCGTCGAGCCAGCGCCGCTCCTTGATCATGGGAACGACATTGGCCGGATCGAGCGGCTCCCGATTCGTCTGTCGCAGCAGCATGTTCTTCCAACGCGTCAGGATCTGGTCGCGTTCCGAGGTTTCCCTCTCGAACTCGGCATAGGCGCGATGCAATGCGACAACCGACTGGCCATCGTTTTCGAGTCCCGAAATCGTGAATTCCAGTTCATCGCCCGGCGACGTCGTATACGTCAGCTGAGGCGCATCAGTGCGCAATGCCTCGACGAGTTGCTTGCGAAACTCCTGTTTCGAAATCCGGCCGCGCCATTTGAAGATGCCCATCTGAAACTCTTCTCCACTAAAATGCGGACCCGTCGATCCTGTATGAGCCTGCCATGCATTTTCTCCTCTTCTATACCTACGTTCCGGACGTTCTGGAACGCCGGGCACAATTTCGCGGTGCACATCTGAAACATGCCTGGGCGGCCAAAGAGCGCGGCGAGTTGCTGCTGGCGGGTGCGCTGTCGGATCCGGTCGACGGCGGAGTGCTGTGGTTTTCGGCACCCGGCAAGGAAGTGGTCGAGCGATTCGCCACCGACGACCCCTACGTAAAGGGTGGGCTGGTCACCCAGTGGACGGTACGCGCCTGGACCACCGTGGTGGGTGACGCGGCCATCAACCCGATCCGTCCGGACGCCTGACGCCTACTCGCCGCCAGGGCGTGAATCCGGTCGCGCCGTCACAAAAGATTCATTGACTGCCTGTGCATTTTTATGCACCATTCGCGATCTTTATTCACGGGCAGACCCTGATCCATGCTGACGGACCATCATCGCGAGGCGCGTCGTACCGCCATCGTTCGCCTGCTGCGGCATGCCCCGGTGCGCCGCCAGCAGGAGCTGGTGCGCCTGCTGAAACGCGAGGGTCACGCGGTCACGCAATCATCGGTGAGCCGCGATCTGCGCGAGCTCGGCGTACTCAAGGCCAGCGAGGGATACGTACTGCCGAACAGCGCGGATATTGCCGCGAGAACTCAGGGCAACTTCGCCACGGTGGCGCAGTTCGTTCGTGAGGTACGGACCGCGGGCGCGTCCATCACCGTGATCAAGACCACCATCGGTTCGGCCGGCAGCGTCGCGGCGGCCATCGACAAGGCTGGATGGGAAGAAGTCGCCGGCACCGTCTCGGGGGACGACACGATTTTCATCGCCACCGCCGACGCGCGCGCGCAGGCACGCGTGCTCGAGCAGTTGCGCGAAGCTTTTGGAGTCTGAATAAAGATGAGTAATGAACAACCCATCGTCCTGGCCTATTCGGGCGGCCTCGACACCTCGTTCCTGGTGCCCTGGCTGAAGGAAAACTACGGCCGACCGGTCATTACGGTGACCGTCGACACCGGCGGCATCGACGCCGCCGGCGCGAAAACGCTGCATGAGCGTGCACTGGCGCTGGGCGCCGTCGGGCATCACCAGATCGACGCGCGCGCCGATTATTTCGAGCAGGTGCTGCGTTTCCTGGTCATGGGCAACGTGCGCCGCGGCCAGCTCTATCCGTTGTGCGTGGGCGCCGAGCGCGTCATGCAGGCACAGACCATTGCGCTGATGGCGCGGAAGTTGGGCACCAATTCGATCGCGCACGGCTGCACCGCCGCCGGTAATGACCAGGTGCGCTTCGAAGTGGCGCTGCGCACACTCGCGCCGGAACTGGAAGTGATCGCGCCGGTGCGCGACAAGGCCTTCAAGCGCCAGGAAGAGCTCGATTATCTGCAGGCGCGCAAGCTTCCGGTACCGCCCTTTGGCGCCGCGTATTCCATCAATCGCGGCCTGTGGGGTGTGACCATCGGTGGCAAGGAAACGCTCACCTCCGAAGGCAGCATTCCCGATTCCGCCTGGGTGCTGTCGAAGGACGCCTTCAGCAACCCCAGACCGGCCGCGAAGCACACCATCCATTTCGAGAAGGGCCGACCTGTCGGTATCGACGGCAGGACGATGCCGGCCGTCGAAGTGGTCGAGCAGCTCGAAACGCTGGGCGCGCCGTTCGGCATCGGCCGCGGCATTCATCTCGGCGACACCATCATTGGCACCAAGGGCCGCGTGGCCTTCGAAGCGCCGGCGGCCGAAGTCCTGCTCACCGCGCACCGCGAGCTCGAGAAACTCGTGCTCACGCCCCGCCAGCAGCGCATCAAGGATTCGCTCGCCGGCCCGTACGGCGACTGGGTGCACGAGGGCCAGTTGCTGGACCCGGTGTGCCGCGACATCGAGGCGCTGCTGCTGTCCTCGCAGGAACGCGTGACCGGCAAGGTGCACGTGTTGTTCCGCCCCGGTAGTTTGTTCGTCGAGGGCGTCGAGTCGCGCTTCTCGCTCATGGCCGCCTCACGGGGCGTGTACGGCGAAGCTGCCGGTGAATGGACCCCGCAGGACGCGCTGGGATTTTCCAAGATTGTTTCGCTCACGGGCATGTTTCATGCGCGTGCGGCGGAGCGCGCCGCGAATTCCGATCGGGCCGGAGCCTGAGGAGTGACCAACATGCGTACGGTAGTCGTCGACAAGGTTGCTTCGGTAACCCAGGCCTGCGGCCTCGGTAATGAGGTGCGTGTCGCCACCGACAACATTCCCGCCGAGGAAGGCGTGGTCGTGGTGGTGGAGATCCTCACCAACAAGTCGAACTACAACACGCTCGAGCTCACCAGCGGCCGCATGGCCAAGGTCGGCAGGGGCGACATCGTTGCGGGCGCGCTCGGCCATCGCAAGGCGCTGTTCGGTTATTCGGGTCACGTGCCCGAGAGCGTCAAGCCAGGCGATATCCTGCAAATGCTCAACATCGGCGGCGTGCTCGGCGTGTGCGATTCCGTCAACCCGGACAAGGGCAAGCCGTTCGAATGCCGTGTCATCGGTGGCGTGCTGGATTTCCCCTACCTCGGCGAGCGTATCGGCGTGCCGGCGCGCGTCGGGTATCGTCGTCTCGATTACGACGCCACGCTGAACACGCAGGGCGTACCGGTCGTCGCGCTGGCCGGTACCTGCATGGAGGCCGGCAAGACGGCCGCCGCCGCGGCCATCATTTCGCGCATGCGGCATCGCGGGCTGGTCGTGGATGCCTTCAAGGCCACGGGTGTTTCCCTGCGCCGCGACATCATGGCGTTCGAAGACGCGGGTGCGCGCAACACGCTCATCTTCACGGACTTCGGCATCGTCTCGACCACGCGCAAGGTAGGCCCGGCGCTCACCCGCGCCATGTTGACGGAACTTGCCGACAAGAAACCCGACGTCATCGTGTTCGAGCTCGGTGACGGACTCCTGGGCACGTATGGCGTCGATGCCATCCTCGAGCAGGCGGATCTGCGCAAGGCGATGACCGGCGTGGTGCTGTCCGCGAACGATCCGGTGGCCGCGTACGGCGGCGTGGACATCCTGCGCAAGAAGTACGGCATCGAGCCCATCGCGGTGACCGGCCCGTCCACCGACAACGCGGTGGGCGTGCAGATCATCCAGGACCAGCTCAAGGTGCCGGCGTTCAATGCGCTCGCGAACGGTGCGGCGCTGGGTGATTCCATCATCAACTCGGTCGGCCTCACACAGGCTCGTGCGTTGGACCGTGCGGCAAATGAATAGCCGCGCTGGATCGCGCCATCCGAAATAACGACCCCTATAGAACAAGAACCGCGCATGAACAAACAGATTCCTGCCATCGTGCTGGGCGGCACCGGGTACGTGTCCGGCGAGCTGTTGCGGCTCATCATGGGCCATCCGGATTTCGCGCTGGCGGGCGTGCTGTCGGACAGCTCGCCGGGTGAGCTGGCCGGGAAATCATTCCCGCATCTTGCCGGCGCCCTCGCCGACACCGCGTTCAAGTCGCAAACTGAAATCGCGTCGTTGGTGGCCAGCGAGCCCACCTCGGCCGTGTTCTGCGCCGCGCCGCATGGCGCCGCTGCCGCGCTCATCGACAATCTGCTCAAGGCCGCGGAGACCGCTGGCACCAAGCCGCGGTTCGTCGACATTTCCGCGGACTTTCGCTTCGCCACGGCCGCGGGCTACGAGGCCGTGTACAAACATCCGCACGGTGCGCCGCATCGCCTGGCGCAATTCACCTGCGCGGTGCCGGAGCATCTGCAGAAGGCACCCACACCGCATGTCGGTCACCCGGGCTGTTTCTCGACCGCCATCCTGCTCGCCAGCGTGCCGCTGCTCGCGTCGGGTTGGACGGAAACCACGCTGTTCGTGAGCGGTGTGACTGGCAGTACCGGCTCAGGCCGCAAGCCGGTCGAGGGCACACATCACCCGACACGCCACAGCGATCTGTACTCCTATGGCGCGCTCGCGCATCGGCATGCGCCGGAAATCACCGCGCTCGCCAAGGCCGCCACCGGCGTTGACGCCGACTTCGCCTTCGTGCCGCATTCGGGGCCGTTTGCGCGCGGCATCCATGCCACGGTGCAGGCGCGCCTCAAGTCGGCGCGCGAGACGTCCGCGGTGGTCGGCATGTTGCGCGAGTTCTACGCCGGCGCTCACTTCGTGCGCGTGCTCGACGCACCGCCGCGCGTCAAAGACATCGTCGCCAGCAACTACGCGCATCTGTCGGCGGCCGCGAACGGGCGCACCGTCGCCGTCATGAGCGTGGTCGACAACCTCAACAAAGGTGCGGCCGGCGGTGCCGTGCAATGGATGAACCGTTTGTTTGGCCTGCCGGAAACCGCCGGCCTGACTGCTACCGCACCCGGATGGACTTGAACGAGTCTTCACTGACATGCACGCCGAGCTTTTGAATACGGGACATTCCTCACCCGCCGACGGTCTCGCGCCGGTCTACGCGCAATACCCCATCGAAGTCGTGGGCGCCGACGGCGTCTGGCTGCATACGCGCGATGGCCGCAAAGTCCTGGATCTGTACGGCGGCCATGCGGTTGCCTCGCTCGGGTATGGCCACAAGGGCTGGACGAAGGCGCTGGCCGACCAGGCCGCGCAAATGAATTTTCAGACCAACGCGGTTCCCATGGAGATCCGGGCGCGAGCCGCGAAGAAGCTGCTCGGGTTCGCGCGCCTGCCGTTCGACAGCGTGTTCTGGATCAACTCCGGCGCCGAGGCCAACGAAAACGCCTTCAAGATGGCATTCAAGATGCGCCCCGGTCGCACCCACGTGGCGGCGGTGGAGCAGAGTTTCCACGGCCGCACCGCGGCCTGCGCCTCGACCACCTGGGGAGCCCCGCAGAAATGGTTCTTCCTGCCGCGCGCACCCTTCGACGTGAGCTGGATCAAGCGCCGTGACGTTGCGGACATCGCCAACCACGTCACCGAGAACACCGCCGCGGTCATCATCGAGCCGGTGCAGGGGGTGGGCGGCGCCTTCGACATGGGTCAGGAATTCCTCGCCGCCCTGCGCAGGCGCTGCGACGATACCGGCGCGCTGCTGATATTCGACGAGGTGCAATGCGGTGTCGGCCGCACCGGCCAACCGTTCGCTGCTAACTATTACGGCGTGATGCCCGACATGATCACCACGGCCAAGGCGCTCGGCAACGGCTTCCCGGTGTCCGCCCTGCTGCTCACGCCGCCCATTACCGCGTCACTGAAGCTCGAAAATCTCGGCACCACCTTTGGCGGCGGACCCATGGCCTGTGCGGTCGCGGAAGCGACCATCGATGCCATCGAGAACGAGGAGCTGCTCGCGAACGTGCGCCGGGTCTCGGCCTATCTTACGCAGACCTGCGGCGTCGGACCCGTGACCGGATTCCAGGGCGCGGGATTTCTCGCGGGCCTGAGAATGAACAAGCCCGCGAAGGACATTCAAAAGGCGCTGCTGGCGCGTGACATTCTCGCGGGCACCGCGGGAGATCCCGCGATTCTGCGGCTGCTGCCGGCTTTCATACTCCGAGAGGAACACATCGACCTCTTGCGTTCGGCCCTCTCGGATCTTTGAGCCATGCAGAACTTCCTGGACCTGGCGGATCTGACGCGCGAGCAGGTGATCGAGCTGCTCGCACTTGCCGATCGTCTGCAAACCCGGCCCGAGCCGCAGGCGCTCGCCGGAAAAATCCTCGGCCTTTTGTTTTTCAACCCAAGCCTGCGCACCCTGGCTTCGTTCCAGGCAGCCATGGCCCGGCTCGGTGGAAACTCGTTCGTGGTGTCCGCCGGCAATGGCACCTGGCAGCTCGAAACTCGACGCGGGGCGGTGATGAATGGCGCGCCTGCGGAACATGTTAGGGAAGGAGTGCCAGTATTGTCGCACTATTGTGACGCTCTTGGCATTCGCGCCTTCGCATCCGGTACCGACCTGCAGTCGGATCTGGCCGAGACTTCGTTCCTCGAGATGGTCGGCCTGGTCCGCAAGCCCGTCATCAATATGGAGTCGGCGGCCAATCATCCGTGCCAGGCGCTGGCCGACTGGAAGACGCTCGACGACCTGGCAGTCCCGCGTCGCGCCAGGTTCGTCCTGTCGTGGGTGAATCATCCGCGCGCGCTGCCGCTCGCCGTGCCGGCCGCCACGGTGCACATGGCCGCGATGCGCGGCATGGACGTAGTGGTGCTGCGGCCGGAAGGATTCGCTTTGCCGGCGCCCATCATGCAAAAGGCCGCGGCCGCCGCCGCGGCATCCGGCGGATCAGTGCGCGAAACCGCCGATCGCAACGAAGCGCTCGCCGGCGCCCACGTGGTCTACGCCAAGGAATGGGGCTCCACCTCGGACTACGGCAACGCCGAGGCCGATGCGCGCCAGCGTGCGCAACTCGCCGACTGGTGCGTGCGCGACACGTGGTTCTCGCAGGCCGCCGTGGATTGCAAACTCATGCACTGCCTGCCGGTGCGGCGTAATGTCGCGGTCGCCGATGAAGTACTCGATGGCCGGCGCAGCGTGGTGCAGCGCGAGGCCTACAACCGGATGGTGGTGCAGACCGCGGTATTGCACCGCCTGCTTGCCACTCCCCAACACTAGCAACTCTTCCTCACGGAACGTCACGCAATGATCATGCATCGCCCCGACCCCGCCGCCGCCATCCGCAGCCTGCGCTCGGCCGCGCCCTACATCCGCATGTACAAAGGCAAGACCTTCGTCGTGAAGGCCGGCGGCGGCGTGTTCGCCGACGCCGCCGCGGTGCGCGGCCTCATCGAGCAGATCGCCATCCTGCATTACTTCGGCGTGCGCGTGGTGTTCGTGCACGGCGGCGGCCCGCAGCTCACCGAGATCACCGAGGCGCTGGGCGTGCCCACGCGCATGGTGCAGGGCCGGCGCGTCACCGACCAGAAAGCCATCGACGCCACCTCGATGGTGCTCAACGGCCTCATCAATACCAAGCTGCTGGCGCTGTGCCGCGAAATGAACATCGATGCGGTAGGCATCTCGGGCGTCGACGCCGGACTGATCCGCGCGCACAAGCGCGCGCCGGTGAAGCTCGACAATGGCGAGACCGTCGACTACGGCTTCGTGGGCGACATCGACGCCATCGACACGACCGTCATCCTCAAGCTGCTCGACAACGCGCTCATGCCCGTCATCAGCCCGCTGTCGGCCGATGAAAATGGCACGCTGCTCAACATCAACGGCGACACGGTGGCCGCGGCCATCGGCGCGGCGCTGTCGGCCGAGAAGCTCATGTTGTGCACCGGCGCGCCCGGCATTCTCGAGCGCGTCGACGATCCCACATCGATCATCTCGTACACCGATCTCAAGGGTCTGAAGCGGTTGCGCGAGGAAAAGAAAATCGTCGATGGCATGCTGCCGAAGGCCAAGGCAATCGAAGATGCCATCCGGGGCGGTGTGCGCCGCGTACACGTGATGTCGTACAAATCGCCCGAAGGCATTCTCGCGGAAGTGTTCACCAACGAGGGCGCCGGCACGCTGATCGTCGCCGACGTCAATGCGCTCTCGCCGGCCGAGCAGCAGATCGAAAAGTAAAGAAAGCGCATGAGCCGGCTCTGGGACAAAGGCGCACCGCTCGACCAACGGGTACTCGCGTACACCGCCGGCGATGACTACGCGCTCGATGAGCGCCTGGTGAAGTACGACGTGCGCGCCTCGATCGCGCACGCCGAGATGCTCAACGCCGCCGGGCTGCTCACTGACGCCGACCTGTCCGCCATCCGCGCAGGCCTGATCGCGCTGGCCGCCGAGCACGTCGCGGGCCAGTGGAAGATCGAGCTCGCGGACGAGGATGGCCAGACCGCGCTCGAAAAGCGCCTTACGGCGCGCATCGGCGCGGCCGGCGGCCGGGTGCATCTGGGACGCTCGCGCAATGACCAGGTGCTGACCGCGTTGCGCCTTTACCTGCTGGACGCCGGTGCCGAGCTCGCGGCGGCGGCGGAGAGCTGCGCGGTGGCGCTCGACGCGCTGGCGCGGCGCGAAGGAGCCATCGCACTTCCGGGCTACACACACATGCAGCAGGCCATGCCGAGCACGGTCGCCCTGTGGGCCGGCGGTTTCGCCGCCGAGCTGCGTGACGATGCCGCGGGCCTTGCCGCCACGGCGCGTCGCGCGGCGCAGAATCCACTCGGTTCGGCGGCCGGATACGGCACGCCGGGTTTGCCGCTGGATCGCGAACTGACGCGCGCCAAGCTGGGATTTGCCAGCGTGCAGGCGCCGGTCACGGCGGTGCAGCTGTCGCGCGGCAAGGCCGAAGCCCAGCTGCTGTTCGAATGTGCGCTGCTCATGCAGGACCTGGGTCGACTGGCGTCCGACCTGCTGCTGTTCTACACGCAGGAATTCGCATTCGTGACTCTGCCGGAGTCGTTTACCACCGGCTCGTCCATCATGCCGCAGAAGCGCAATCCCGATGTCTTCGAGCTGGTGCGCGGGCGCAGCGCGGTGGCGCACGCCTGTCTGTCGGAGGTGCTGGGCATTTTCGCGAAACTGCCGTCGGGTTATCAGCGCGACCTGCAACTCATCAAGCCGCCGCTGTTCCGGGGAATCGACCTCGCATTGTCCACCGCCGCCATCATGGCGATTGCGATGGATGGCGTGCGATTTCGCGCCGGCGAGATCAGGCTCGATCCGTCGATCCACGCCGCCGAGCAGGCCAACGCGCTGGTGCTGAGCGAGGGCATCCCGTTCCGCGAGGCCTACCGGCGCATCGGCGAAAAATTCCGCAAGGAATAGTTAGGCCGGCCCGACCAGGCGAGGATCAAGAATGGCAATCTGGTTCGCCCATCCAACGATCGAAGACGCCCGCGCCAGCCACACTGGCCTGCTCGCCTCGCACCTGGGGATAGAGTTCACGGAATTCGGAGCGGACTTCCTGCGCGGCACCATGCCGGTCGAGCCGCGCACCCACCAGCCGATGGGTTTCCTGCATGGCGGCGCCTCGCTGGTGCTCGCCGAGACGCTGGGCAGCGTGGCCGCGAACTACGTGGTCGATCGCGCGCGGCAGCGCTGTCTCGGCCAGGAAATCAACGCCAATCATCTGCGTCCCGTGTCGGAAGGTCTCGTCACCGGCACCGCGCGACCGTTCCACCTCGGGGCGCGCAGCCAGGTCTGGAGCATCGAAATCCTCGATCCGCGGGAACGACTGGTGTGCGTCTCGCGTCTCACCGTGGCCGTGGTCGATTGGCGGCCGAGCCCGGAGGAGAAGAACTCATGGAAATGAACACCACGCATCCCATGACCGGCTACGTGCACGGCATGTATGCGCTGCACGCCGTCGCCGGGCTGATCGGCATCACTTCTGGCGCCACTATCATCGGGGCCTTCGTTTTCGGCTTGCCGTCCATCATCGCCATCATCATGAACTACGCGCGCCGCGCTGAAGCCCGCGGCAGCTGGCTCGACTCGCACTTCGAATGGCAGCGGCGCACGTTCTGGACCGCGGTGATCATCGGTTTCAGCATCTTCGCGCTGGCTTTCCTGCTGTCGATACTCGGCGTCGTGAGCCTGGCTTCGACTCCCGTGACCGGCGGTGCCGGTGCGGCCGGCGCGGGCGCGGCCTTCGGCGGCGCCTGGCTGGCGCTGGCGTTCGGCGCGCTACTCGCCGGCGTGTGGATCCTGTACCGCGTGATTCGCGGCTGGATGGCGCTTGGCAACGGGCAGGTCATGTATGGCTGACGCGCGGGTGTTGCGCGCCGTGTTCGCGATCGCACTGCTCGGCGCGCTCGTGGCCTGTGGCCAAAAGGGGCCGCTCTATCTACCGGACCAGGCGCGCGAAGTGACGCGGCCGGAGCCGGACTCGCAGGCGCCGAATTCCCCCCAGACCGTCGATTCTCCCGAAGGGCCCGCAAACCCGGCGCCCGAAGTGACAGTGCCCCACGAAGACGACGATAAAGACGGCGAGGGTGACAAGGACAAGCAACCGCCGGACAACACGGCGCCGCGCTGAACCATGAACACGCGTCCGGATCTTGTCCTCGTCGACGGCTCGTCCTACCTGTATCGCGCATTCAATGCGCTGCCGCCGTTCAGCAACTCGCGTGGCGAACCCACCGGCGCCGTGTTCGGCGTGCTCAACATGCTCGCGAAGTTTCTCAAGGACTACGACCCGGAACGCATCGCGGTGGTGTTCGATGCTCCCGGCAAGACGTTTCGCGACGATTTGTTCGCCGAATACAAGGCGCATCGCCCGCCGATGCCGGACGACCTGCGTGCGCAGATTCAGCCGCTGTTCGATGCGGTGAAGGCTCAGGGCCTGCCGATCCTGCGCGAGACGGGCGTCGAGGCCGACGACGTCATCGGCACGCTGGCGTGCGCGGCGGCGAAGGAGAATCTCAGCGTGCTGATCTCCACTGGCGACAAGGACATGGCCCAGCTGGTGTCGCCGCAGATCACGCTCATCAACACCATGAGCAACACGCTGCTCGATCGCGCCGGGGTCAAGAACAAGTTCGACGTCTTCCCCGAGCAGATCATCGATTACCTCTCGCTGGTGGGTGACAGCTCCGACAATATTCCGGGCATCGACAAGGTGGGTCCGAAGACCGCGGCCAAGTGGCTGGCGCAGTACGTCACGCTGGACAAACTGGTGGCCGATGCCGCCAACGTGAGTGGCAAGGTGGGCGAGAACCTGCGTGCCGGTCTTGGCACTCTCGAGCTGGCGCGCAAACTTGCGACTATCCGCACCGACCTCACGCTGCCGATGTCGCTGGATGATCTCAAGCGCAAGCCAGTCGACGTCGATGCGTTGCGTACCCTGTACACGCGGCTCGAGCTGCGCTCGCTGCTGCGGCAGCTCGATGGCGGCGCGCCACCGGAGACCGGTAGCGCCGCGCCCGCGCCGACGACCGGCGGCGCATCGGCCACGGGCACCGCGGCAATATCACTCCTCAGCGGTGACGCCCAGGCCATCGCGGCGGCGCCGCGAGCTTACGAAACCATCATCACCGAGGCGCAGCTCGACGAATGGTTGAGCAGGCTCGAGGCAGCCGAGCTGTTCGCCTTCGACACCGAGACCACCAGCCTCGAATACATGCGGGCCGAGATCGTCGGTGTGTCCTTCGCGGTGACGCCGGGCAAGGCCGCCTACTTGCCGCTCAGGCACGACTACGCCGGCGCTCCCGAGCAGCTCGACCGCGAAGCCAGCCTGGCCAGGCTCAAGCCCCTGCTCGAGTCGGAGAAACACGCCAAGCTCGGTCATCACCTCAAGTACGACGCGCACGTGCTGGCGCGTCACGGCATCGACGTGCGGGGTATGCGCTACGACTCGATGCTCGAGTCATACGTGTGGAACAGCGTATTACGCCACGACATGGATTCGGCAGCGGAGCGTTATCTCGGAATCCGCACGATTCACTACGAAGACGTCGCCGGCAAGGGGGCCAAACAGATTCCCTTCAGCCAGGTGCCCGTCGACAAGGCGGCCGAGTATTCCGCCGAGGACGCCGATGTCACGCTGCGCCTGCACCAGGTACTGTGGCCGCAGATCGCCGCGGTGCCCGCGCTCAAGTCGCTGTATGAAGAGTGCGAGCAGCCGCTGGTTCCGGTGCTGCTGCGCATGGAGGAACACGGCGTGCTGCTCGACCGGCAGATGCTGCGCACCCAGAGCAATGAACTCGCCAAGCGTCTCATGGAATTGCTCGGCGAGGCGCACCGCGAAGCTGGCGCACCCTTCAATCTCGATTCACCCAGGCAGCTCTGCACCATCCTGTTCGAGAAGATGCAATTGCCGGTGTTGCGCAAGACTCCAACGGGTCAGCCGTCGACTGCGGAAGATGTGCTCGAAGAGCTGGCCGAGAGCTACCACCTGCCGAAGCTGATCCTCGAGCACCGCAGTCTCTCCAAGCTCAAGTCCACTTACACGGACAAACTACCCGAGCAGATCAATGAAAAGACGGGCCGTGTACACACCAGTTACCACCAGGCCGTGGCGGCCACCGGCCGCCTGTCGTCGCAGGATCCGAACCTGCAGAACATCCCGATCCGCACACCCGAAGGGCGCCGCATCCGCCAGGCGTTCATCGCCCCCGAGGGCCACGTGTTGCTGGCGGCCGACTACTCGCAGATCGAGCTGCGCATCATGGCGCACCTGTCAGGCGACCAGGGACTGCTCGACGCTTTTGCCAGCGACAAGGACATCCACCAGGCGACCGCGGCAGAGGTATTCGGCGCGAAGCTCGACGAAGTCACCGGCGACCAGCGTCGCTCGGCCAAGGCAATCAACTTCGGCCTCATCTACGGCATGAGTTCCTTTGGCCTCGCCAAGCAGCTCGGCATCACGCGCGGCGCCGCGCAGGAATATATCGACCTGTATTTCGCGCGTTATCCAGGCGTGAAGCGCTACATGGAGGAGACTCGCGCGCAGGCCAAGTCGCAGGGTTATGTCGAGACCGTGTTCGGGCGCCGTCTCTATCTACCCGATATCAACGCGCGCAACAAACAGTTCCAGCAGGCGGCGGAGCGCGCCGCCATCAACGCGCCCATGCAGGGCACGGCCGCCGACATCATCAAGCGCGCCATGATCACCGTGGACGCCTGGTGCGGCAGTGGTGGGCGCGGCGCGCGGCTCATCATGCAGGTGCACGACGAGCTGGTACTCGAGGTGGAGCAGGCCCGGGTCGCCGAAGTCACTGGCGCGGTGCGCGAATGCATGATGGGTGCGGCCTCGCTCAAGGTGCCACTCAAGGTCGACGCCGGTACCGGCGCCAACTGGGACGAAGCCCACTAACCACCGGCCGGTAGTCAGGCCGGAGCCGGTGCCGAAAGATAGCACCGGGAGTATCCGAAACCGGGGCTAACAAGGACTAGTTTGTCGCGCGCACGCGACGCTGCCAGGATGCAATCGTGTCACGCGTCACATTACTTAAATCGGTTCAGGAAACGTTAATATATTCCGGGCTCTAATGGATTTTCTAACCACCAATGGAGAGGTCTCAAATGAACATGAAGTCCGCGGCCCTCGCCGCATTTGCCACACTTGCTCTGGCGTCCTTCGGACCGCAGGCGATGGCTGCCGACAACGGTTTCTATCTCGGCGCCGGTATTTCCCAGTCCACCACCGAACTCGAACTTGCAGGCTTCGGCAGCGACGATGTCGACGACACCGGATTCAAGATCATCGGTGGCTGGCGTCCGCTCGACTGGCTGGCCGTCGAAGCAAACTACATGGATCTCGGTGGCGATAGTGAAGAGGGCACTTCGATCGATTCGAGCGCCATCACCGTCTCGGCGCTGGTGCTCGCGGAAATCGGCATCGTCGATCTGTACGCGCGCGCCGGCATGGCCATGTGGGACACCGAATTCTCCGATCTGGGCGAGAGTGTTTCGGATGATGGCTGGGAGCCCACCTATGGCGTCGGAGTCGGACGTTCACTTCGGCAGCCTCGGCGTGAGAGCCGAGTGGGAGACGTTCTCCGCTGAGCCTTTCGAGAATGAGATCGACGGCCTGGACCTGGATTTCAGCAGCATTACGCTGAGCGTCACGTACACGTTTCTGTAGTATTCAGGCCACAGGTCGCATCGTAACCACATGATTCTGGGCCGAAGTTTTTTAAAAACTTTGGAACCTTTCTGGAGGGCCAGGTGTCTCAACACCTGAGCGCGTAAAAACGCTCCCCGCTTCCCTCCCTGAGCGGGTAGCCCGGTTCACGAGACCTGTGCCGGGTTAGTCTGGCCCCGGTGGTAAAACACCGGGGCTTTCTTTTTGACGGCTACGCTGACGAAGAAACGCCCACTTCAGGGCTAAGCCGGATTAATCGCCGCCGAAGCGGCGGCGTCCATCAATTCTAAGAAGACAAAGAAGAGCCGGCCAGCATCTGGATGAGGCGCTTCTGGGCCGGTTGCACGCCGGTGCGGTCCTGCGCGGAAAACAGCTGGACGGTGGCTCGTGATCCGCACAGCGCCTGGGCTTCCTTCAGGGATGCAGCCCGCTCCCGCTGATTCAACTTGTCGGACTTCGAGAGCAACACATGCACCTGCCAGCCGGCGGCCTCGGCCCAGCCCATGAGCTGCTCGTCCTGCTCGCCAATGCCGCGCCGGATATCCACGATCAGGAACAGTCCCGTAAGGCTCTCCCTGCCCGGCAATTCCTCGATCAGCGCCGTCCACTGGCGGCGTTCCTCGGCGCGGGCGTCTGCCCATCCATAACCCGGCAGGTCGATGATGCGTCGACCGGGTTCGAGTTCGAAGAAGTTCAGTAGTTTGGTTCGACCCGGTGTGCGACTGGCGCGGGCCATGCCGTGGCGCACGATGATGGCGTTGATCGCACTCGACTTGCCGGAATTGGAGCGGCCGGCGAACGCCACTTCCCTTCCCTCGTCGGGAGGAAACTGACTGGTGCCGGCCACCGAGAGCAGGAAGCGCACATTGGGAAATAGGCTCATCGGGGCGCTCGCGCTCTCTGAATGGAGGCTAGTGTACAATTCGCCGCCTTCCAGGGAGCCCGCAAGATCATGATTGAGAGCAGATTTTCCATGAAGTTGAGCGCGTGTGTTGATGACGGGTTTGTGGTTTGCCGGCGGTGCCAGCGCGCAGGAGCCCGCTGCCATGCCAGAGGCGTCAGGTTCCGTGGCTGCGGCGGGCTCGGCCGAAGCGGGTGCCACCAAGGCGGCAGTCTGCACCGCCTGTCACGGGCTGAACGGCAACAGCGTGAATCCTGAATGGCCAAATCTTGCGGGCCAGAATGCCGCCTACCTGCGCGAACAGCTGGCGATGTTCAAGGCAAAGAAGCGCAACAACCCCATCATGGCGCCGATCATCGAACCACTCACCGAACAGGACTTCGCCGACCTCGCCGCCTACTTCGCCGCACAGACGCCGGCCGGCCTCGAGGCGGACCCGTCTTACTGGAAGGCAGGCGAAACGCTCTACCGTGCGGGCGACGCCGCTCGCCAGATTCCGGCCTGCACGGCCTGCCACGGTCCTGCGGGCCAGGGAAATTCCGGTTCAGGTTATCCCGCGCTGCGCGCCCAGCATTCCGTGTACACCGTCAAGCAGTTGCAGGATTACCTCACCGGCAACCGTTATCGTGATGCAGCCGATCCAAACACCGTCCACGCGACGCCCAACAGCGCGATGATGGCCACCATCGCCGCACGGCTGACGCCCGAGGACATCCGTAACATCGCATCCTATCTTCAGGGCCTGCGCTAACTACCTGGCCGGAGCGCACACCGCATGAGTCGCGGAATCGTCATTGCCTGTGCGCTGGTCGCGGCTGCGGCCGCCGCGACGTTTTCCATGCGCGCCTGCGGTGAAACTATCGAGTGGGAGTCAGGCGTCAACTACACCGTGCTCGGCCGCCCGCAGGCGACCAGCGTCGCGCCGGGCAAGGTCGAAGTCGCCGAAGTCTTCTGGTACGGCTGCGGTCATTGCTACGCCCTCGACCCCACGCTGGAAGCCTGGAAGACAAAGAAGCCCGCCTTCATCGAGTTCGTGCGCGTACCGGTGATCTGGGGTCCGCCGCACATGCAGCACGCGCGGCTGTACTACACGCTGCAGGCCCTCGGCCGCGGCGACCTGCATCCCAAGGTTTTCGACGCGATGCACCGGGACGGGGTCATGCTCTCGGCGGACAGCGACGAGCAGGGGCGCGCGCTGCAGCTCGCCTTTCTGAAGCAGCATGGCGTCAGCGAGCAGCAGTTCAATGCCGCCTATGACTCGGTCGAAGTCCTGAACAATGTGAAACGCGCCCAGACACTCACCGGCCGGTACGAAGTCGGCAGCGTCCCGGTCGTCATCGTGAACGGCACGTATTCGACCAGCGTGTCGCAGGCTGGTGGCACCGATCAGCTGCTCATTCTCATCAACGATCTCGCCGCGCGCGAGAAGCGCCGCTAGTTTCTGCGCGGCAGCGAAACTGGCGCCACAGTCACCCGATGCTCAGCGCCTTCGTCCCGCAACCACAAGGCCTGACGCGTTTCGAGCTGCGCGCCGGCGCGGCAATTCCAGGTGAAGCCATCTGGCTCGACCTGCTCGAGCCGACGCCAAGCGAAGAGCGGCAGGTCGAAAGCTTTCTCTCCATTGATGTACCGACACGCGACGAGATGAAGGAGATCGAGGCGTCGAACCGGCTCTATGAAGAAGACGGCGGGCTGTACATGACGGCCACCGTGATCACGAAGCTCGACTCCGATCTTCCCGAAAGCACGCAGATCACCTTCATTCTTTCCGGCTCGAAGCTGGTTACCAACCGTTACGTCGACCCGCTGCCCTTCCGCCGCTTCATCGCCTACGCGGAGCGCCATCCCAATTCCTGCAACTCGCCGCCGACGGTGCTCGCGGGCCTGGTCGAGTCGGTGATCAATCGCGTCGCGGATGTCATCGAGCGGGTTGCGACCGACCTGGATGGCGCCTCGGTGGAAGTATTCAGCGCATCCCGCCAGAAACGCGGCGCCATGCGTGACTTTCGCAAGACGCTCGAGCGCCTCGGTCAGAACGGCGAGCTCATCTCCAAAGCGCGCGAAAGCCTGGTGAGTCTCGGCCGTCTGCTCACCTTCGTGCAGCAGAACACCACTGTGCCCATGACCGACGATGTGCGCGCCCGTTTTCGCACGCTGTCCCGCGACGTGCTGGCCATGAGCGACCACGCCTCCTTCCTGGGTACCAAGGTGTCGTTCATCCTCGATGCCACGCTCGGCCTCATCAATATCGACCAGAACAACATCCTCAAGATCTTCTCGGTGGTCACGGTTTTCCTGCTGCCGCCGTCGGTGATCGGCGCGGTGTTCGGCATGAATTTTTCGAAAATGCCCTGGTTGCACGAGAGCTGGGGTTTCTGGGCGGCCATGGGCCTGATGCTGTCATCCGCCATCGGCCCGTTCCTGTTTTTCAAGCGGAAAGGTTGGCTCTGAAAGGCTAGAATCCGCAGCCCGCGCGCCCGTAGCTCAGCTGGATAGAGTGGCAGCCTCCGAAGCTGCAGGTCGCTGGTTCGAATCCAGTCGGGCGCGCCAGATTCCTCGACAACGACCGGATATACTTCGCGCCCATGAGCAAACAGGACTCCCATTTCTTCAACAATTTCAGTCTGGTACTCGGCATCTTGTTTGCCGTCACCCTCGGAATGTTCGCCTTCGCCAGGCATATCGGTGCCAAGCATCAACTCGCGCAGCTCAGTGCCGACGCGCGCACCGTGGCGGGCGTCGAGGAACGGCTCCAGCCGGTGGCCCGCATCGCCGTTGCCGGCCAGGACAATACGGCGCTCAAGATCGAAACCGCAGGTCCCGCCATGCCCGTCGCGGCGCTTCCGCAGGATGGGACTGCCGCCTACGAGACTGCCTGTGCGGCGTGCCATGGCGCGGGAATCGCCGGCGCTCCCAAGACAGGAGACAAGTCGGCGTGGGGCCCGCGCATCGCGCAGGGCAAGGACACGCTCTACAACCACGCCCTCCACGGCTTCAACGGCAAGACCGGCGTCATGCCCGCCAAGGGCGGTCGCGCCGACTGGCCGGATGACCTGGTCAAGCAGGCGGTCGATCACATGCTCGACATGAACAAGTAACCGCGAACCAGCATCGCATCGAACGGGCCCCAGGATTCAGATCCTGGGGCCCGTTTTTTTTGTGTCTTCACGAATTGATCGCGCGCCGCAGTTGCAGAGCCTCGGCGAGATGCGCCGGAGCCAATGCCGCCGCCTCGTCGAGATCGGCGATGGTGCGCGCCACGCGCAATACGCGATGAACCCCGCGCGCCGACAATTGCAGCCGCGCGCGTGCGTGTGTCAGCAGCGCACGGCACAGACGATCGATGCGGCAGGTTTCCTTGGTCTCGGCGGCCGTGAGCTCGGCATTGAGTTTTCCGCTGCGCGCAATCTGGCGATCTCGGACCGCGCGCACACGCTCGGCAACCCTGGCGCTGCTGAGGGTCGCGGCCGCCGTGCTTTCATGCGCCAGCAGCTCGTCGTCCGGTACCGTCGCGACTTCCACGCGCAAGTCGATTCGATCGAGCAGCGGACCGGAGATGCGTGCGCGATAACGTGCAATCTCCGGCGGTGCGCAGCGGCATTTGCCCGATACATCTCCGAGGTAGCCGCACGGACACGGATTCATCGCCGCCACCAGCTGAAAGCGTGCCGGGTATTCGACCTGCAACGCGGCGCGCGAAATGGCCACCACGCCGGTTTCGAGCGGCTCGCGCAATGACTCGAGCACGCGCCGATCGAACTCCGGCAACTCATCGAGAAACAACACACCGCGGTGCGCGAGGCTGACTTCTCCCGGGCGCGCGTTTGGACCACCGCCGATGATGGCGCTCGCCGACGCGCTGTGGTGTGGCGCGCGAAACGGCCGCCGCCCGAAGTCGCGCGCGTCGAAACCGCGACTGCTCACCGAGGCGATGGAGGCCACATCGAGTGCCTGATCCGCCGGAAGACCCGGCAGTAATCCGGGCAGACGCTGCGCCAGCATGCTCTTGCCGGTGCCAGGTGGACCGATCAACAACACGCTGTGGCCACCGGCGGCGGCAATGACCATGGCGCGCTTGCCCAGCGCCTGGCCGCAGACATCGGCGAGATCCATGGAGAAGTCCCCACGGCGTGGCGCCGGGATTTCGTCTGCCGGCAACTGACCTGCGCTGATTGGTGCGCGCGCCGCGGACAGCTCGCAGACTGCCAACAAGTTGCCGGCGCCCACCGCGGCCGACGGCGCGGCGAGTCGCGCCTCGTTCAGGTTGCCATCCGGCACCACGACACTGTGCGAGTCGCGCGCGGCATGCGCGGCTGCCAGCAAAATTCCCTTGATGGGTTTGAGTTCTCCAGCCAGGCCAAGCTCGCCGTAGAACTCGCGCGCCGCGAACCAGGCGCCGGCGTCAGGCAGTTGCGACGAAGCGAGCAGGATGCCGAGTGCGATTGGCAGGTCGTAGCGACAGCCTTCCTTGGGAAGATCGGCAGGCGAGAGATTGACGGTGATGCGGCCGGCCGGGAACTCGAAACCGGAGTTGGCGAGCGCCGCGCGCACGCGGTCCTTGCTTTCCTTCACGGCGGTGGCGGGCAAGCCCACGATGGAAAACGTGGGCAGGCCGCTGCCGAGATGAACTTCGACGTCGACCCTGGGGGCGGCCAGCCCGAGCTGCGCGCGGCTCGCGACGCGGGCTATTGCCATAACGAAAACATGGTCACGACAACTTCCTTGTCCCGCTCTTCTTGTCCAGCATGGCCGGCATCCTTGCCGGCCCGGCATGCCTCAGCGTCCGGCGGACCCGGCGGCTTTCGCTTCGAGCTCGGCGACGCGCCGCTCGAGCTCCTCGAGCCGCGCCCGCGTGCGTTCCAGCACCTTGCGTTGCGCATCGAATTCGTCGCGCCCCGCCAGGTCGAGCTTTCCGAGGTTCGCGCGCAGCACGGCGCGGAAATTGTTCTCCAGGTCCTCGCGCAGACCCGCGGCACCGGATGCGAGCCCCGGGGGCAGACCCTGCATCAGGCTGCGAAGCAACTCCTCTACCTTTGGCATCTCCACCGGCGCTTCTCCTAACAAACTGCGGGCACTGTGCCCTGTTTTGTGGCGCTGACCAATTCGACGCCCCAATTGTGGGCGCCAATGCGGGGATCCCGCGATCTTTCGCGCCGCAGCGGGCCCTCTTCGCCACCCTCAAGGGCTGGCATGGAACCTGCACTTCGATCACAGGCCCAGAACACTGGGCCGGGAAATTATCGGATAGGGAGCATACGCGTGCCCGAAGGGCGCGCTCCATCGGATAACGATGCCAAAGCGATGAAAATGATCACTGCAATCATCCGGCCGTGGAAGCTCGACGACCTGCAAATGGCCGTCGCCCGCCTCGGCGTGCAGGGGATCACCGTCACCGAAGTCACCGGTTACGGCCGGCAGCGCGGGCATGCGGAGCACTACCGTGGCTCCGAATATCAGGTGCAGTTCGTTCCCAAGCTTCGCGTCGAAATTGTGCTCGACGATCCCTCCGCCGAAGCGGTCGTCGAGGCCATCACCAATGTTTGCCGCACGGGCAAGACCGGTGACGGCAAGATTTTCCTGGCGCCAGTCGGTGAAGCCGTGCGAATCCGCACGCGCGAATCCGGCGCGGCGGCAGCCTGAGATGTCGTTGAGGAGTTGTTACATGCATCAAGATAAGAAGAGAACGAAGGGTGGCAGCGTGATGCGCAGTCTCGGCGCAGCGCTGTTGTTGATGTTGCCGGCGCTGGTGTTCGCGCAGGATGCGCCGCCGCCGCCCAACAAGGGCGACGTTTCATGGCTCATGACGAGCACGGTGCTGGTCATCCTCATGACCATTCCGGGACTGGCGCTGTTTTATGGCGGCATGGTCCGCAGCAAGAATGTCCTGTCGCTGCTCATGCAGGTGATGATCGTCTTCTGCGTGGGCGTGCTGTTGTTTGCGATCTACGGCTACAGCGTCGCGTTCAGCGAAGGCAGCAACGCGTTCTTCGGCGGTATTCGGCAAGATGTTCCTGAAGGGCATGACGCGGTGACTCGCTCGACCGGCACACTTCAGCAAGGCGACCAACATCCCCGAGCTCGGTTTCTTCTGCTTCCAGGCGACCTTCGCGGCCATTACGCCGGCACTGATCGTCGGCGCCTTCGCCGAACGCATCAAATTCAGCGCATTGCTGGTGTTCATCCTCATCTGGTTGACCTTCGCCTACTACCCGATCGCGCACATGGTGTGGTTCTGGTCGGGTCCGGACGCGTTCACACCAGTGCCGAAGCAGCCAAGGCCGTGGAAGCGCACGACGGCTTCCTGTTTACCAAGGGAGCACTGGACTTCGCGGGCGGCACGGTGGTGCACATCAACGCCGGCATCGCAGGTCTCATAGGCTGCATGCTGATCGGCAAGCGCATCGGCTTCGGCCAGACCGCGCTGCCACCGCACAACGTGCCCCTGGTGATGATCGGCTCGGCGCTGCTGTGGGTGGGCTGGTTCGGCTTCAACGTCGGATCGAACCTCGAGGCCAATGGCTTCGCCACGCTGGTGTTTACCAACACACTGCTCGCCACCGCCGCCGCCACCCTGGCGTGGATGTTCGGTGAGTGGATCGTCAAAGGCTCCCCGACGATGCTCGGTGCCGCCTCGGGCGCGGTCGCGGGTCTGGTCGCGATCACCCCGGCCTGCGGCTGGGTGGGCCCGATGGGCTCGATCGCCATCGGTGTGCTCGCCGCGCTGATCTGTCTCTGGGCGGTCTCGGGTCTCAAGAAGATGATGGGTTACGACGACTCGCTCGACGTGTTCGGCGTGCACTGCATCGGCGGCATCGTCGGAGCCCTGCTCACCGGCGTGTTCAACTCGCCCGCGCTGGGCGGCACGGACGTGTACGACTACGTCGCCAATGCCTTCCCGGATCCGGCCGACTACAACATGGGCGCGCACGTGATCTCGCAGTTGTGGGGCGTCGGCGTGACCCTGATCTGGTCGGGTGTGGTCTCGTTGATCGCCTACAAGCTGGTGGATCTCACCATTGGCCTGCGCGTCAACGAAGAGCAGGAACGCGAAGGCCTCGACACCGTGTCGCACGGCGAGCGGGCCTACAACGGCTGAGCGCCGGCAAGTGAGAACTCCCGCACGGGCCCGCCAAAACGGGCCCGGTGTCGGGGGACCTTTCAGAATCGGGCCTTCCGGGACGCCGTACCCCTCGTCGGCAAACCCCGGGAGGCCCTGTCTTTTTGAGGATTCGGCCCCGAATAACCCCTTGTCTGTGATGGGGATCAAGGGTTCTCATACGCACTCCCTGCGATAATCCGGCAACCGGAGGAAGCGCATGCGTCACTCGATAACCCTTGCCGTCATTGCCGGCGTCCTTGCTTGCGGCGTAGCCCACGCGGGCGACGTCTACAAGTACGTGGACGAGCGTGGTCAAACGCTCTACACAGACAAGCCCATTCCGGGCGCCGTGCGCGTCGCGAGCACCGTTCCGCGGCCCGTCGCCGCCGCCGCTCGCGCCAACGCCTCGCAGCAGGCTGCCACCACGCAGCAGCTCGCCGCGAGCAACCAGCGAATTTCTCAGGCGCAGAACGATTCCCGTGTCGCCGGGAACGTTGCCAAGGATCTGGAAGCCACGCGTCTCGAGCGCTGCAGGAAGGCTCGCTCGGACTACGACACGTCGATCAACTCGCTGCGCCTCTACAAAATGGACAAGGATGGCAATCGCGTCTACCTGTCTGATGTCGAGCTCGCGCAGCGCCGCATCGACGCTGCCAAGGCAGTCGAATCCATTTGCGGCCCGCAGGGCTAACCGCCTCTTCGCTTCACGGACGCCGCCCTCTTGGGCGGCGTTTTCCGTTGTGGCGCGCAGCGCCTGAAAAGGTTTTCCTTTGTGGCGCGTGAGCGCCTGGAAAGGCTGATAATCCGCGACTATGTTGCGCGTCGGATTTGCCGGTCTCGGTGCCATGGGAGCCCCCATGGCGAAAAACCTCCACAAGGCAGGTCTGCTCACGGCCGTCTGGAACCGTACCCACGACAAGGCGACCGCGCTCGGCGCCGAACTTGGCGTCGCCGCGCCGGCATCCCTCGGTGATTTCGCCGGGCCGCTCGACGTCGCAGTGATCTGCGTCTCGGCCGACGCGGATGTGCGCAACGTCATCGAGGCGCTGGCCCCGGGACTCGCGCCGGGCGCGCTGCTCATCGACTGCTCCACCGTCAGCGCCGACACCGCTCGCTGGGCCGAGCGTTTCCTGTCCGGGCGCAACGTGCTGTTCGTCGATGCTCCGGTCAGCGGCGGCGTCGAAGGTGCGAAGAACGGCACGCTCGCGATCATGTGTGGCGGCAAGCCTGCGGCATTCGACGCAGCGCGGCCGGTGCTCGCGGCCATGGGCAAGACCATCGAGCATTTCGGTCCCAGTGGCAGCGGCCAGGCCACCAAGGCCACCAACCAGATCATGTGCGCCGGCATCATCCGCGCCTGCGCCGAAGCCATGGCCTTCGCCGGTGCACACCAGCTGCCACTCGATCGCGTGGTGTCGACGCTGGGCGCGGGTGCGGGCTCGAGCTGGTACTTCGTTCACCGGGCGCCAAACATGATCCGCGAAAGTTACCCGGCGGGCTTTCGCGTGAAATTGCACGCCAAGGATCTGGCGATCTGCCGCGACATGGCGGCGCGTTTCGGCGTCTCGCTGCCAGTGGTCGATTCGATGCTCGCCGAATATGCCGAGCTGATCTCGCGCGGCTTCGGCGACGAGGACATCTCGGCCACGCACCGACTGAAACAGGCGTTGTTCAAGGGCGCAGCGCGCAACCCATGAGCGCCGGCGCGCGAGACCTGCCCGCGCGAGACTCTTCCTTGCGGGAAGGAGACCAGCCCCCGCAGCTCTATCTACCCGACTTCTGCCGGGCGCGCGCCGTGCTCGCCATCGTGATCATCTGCGAGCTCACCGCGCTGGTGCTGGCGCTGGCACGCAACGAGGCGGCGCTGGGATTCTGGGCGGACCTGGCGCGCACCTCGATGTTCCTGCTGTGGATCGGCCTGTTCGGCGCCGGCATGTTGTGTGTCCTGCGCGGCTACCTGAACCGCCAGTCGCTCGCCAAAGGATCCGCGATCGTGCTGGGGCTCACCGCCATGCTGGTCATGGTGATTTCCACCGCCGCGTACTGGTTCGGCGAGCGCGCCGAGTGGATCGAAGGCAACCCGCTGTTCCCGCAGGATCACTGGACCTTCCTGGTGCGCAACCTGGTGATCGCACTGGTGGTGACGGCGCTGGCGCTGCGCTATTTCTACGTGACGCACGAGTGGCGTCACAACGTCGAGCTGCAGGCCAAGGCGCGGGTGTACGCGCTGCAGGCGCGCATCCGGCCGCACTTCCTGTTCAACAGCATGAACACCATCGCCGCGCTGACGCGCAGCAACCCGGCGCGCGCCGAGGAGGCGGTGCAGGATCTGGCGGACCTGTTCCGCGCCAATCTCAACGAGAAGCGCAATGAAATCCCGCTGGCCGAAGAGATCGACGTGGCCCGCACCTACCAGCGCATGGAGCAGCTGCGCCTGGGCAACCGGCTGCGCGTGGAATGGAAGATCGAACCATTGCCGCAGAACGCGCTGGTTCCCGGCCTCACGCTGCAGCCGCTGCTGGAGAACGCCATCTATCACGGGGTCGAGCCGCGCCCGGATGGCGGCGTGGTCACGGTGGTCGGTGAGTTCAACAAGGGCATGATCACCATTGTCGTGCGCAACCCGTTGCCCGCCGCCAACCTCACCATGCGCGACGGCAATCGCCTGGCGCTCGCCAACATCAAGGAACGCCTCGATCTCATGTACGGCGAGCGCGCCACGGTCAAGGCCGGACGCTTCGACGATGAATACATCGTGACGCTGCGTTTCCCCTTCCGGGCTGCCGAGGCTGCGCGCCCGGCATGAACCCCAATCCATGAGTACCACAGTGCTGATCGTCGACGACGAGCCCCCAGCGCGCGAGCGCCTGCGCTCCATGTTGCTGGAAACCGAGGGTTTCGACGTGGCGGGTGAGGCGGAGAACGGCCAGCGGGCCCTCGAGCTCTGCGACTCGCTGCAACCCGACATCGTGCTGCTCGACGTGCGCATGCCGGGCATCGACGGGCTCGAAGTGGCGCGACATCTCGCGACACAGGCCGAGCCGCCCGCGGTCATTTTCATCACCGCCTTCGACGAATACGCGCTGCAGGCCTTCGATTCCGAGGCCATCGCCTACCTGCTAAAGCCGATCCGCGCCGAAAAGCTGCTCGCTGCGCTCGCCAAGGCCGGCCGGCTCACGCGCCCGCAGCTGCAGCAGGTGGCCAGTGCCGCGCGCGAAAACCCGCGGCGCACGCACATCGGCGTGCGCGGCCGCGAGGGCCTGAAACTGATACCAGTCGAAGAAGTGCTCTGTTTTCACGCCGATCAGAAATACACCACGGTCAGGCACCAGAACGGCGAGGACCTCATCGAGGATTCGCTCAAGACACTCGAAGAGGAATTCGCCGCCACGTTCGTGCGCATTCATCGCAACGCCCTGGTCAACACGAAATATCTCGAGCGCATCGCACGCGACGCGAGCGGCCAGCACTTCGTGCACCTGCGCGGCTTTCCCGAGCCTCTGGAAGTCAGCCGGCGCATGGCGGGCGATCTCAAGGATCGCTTTCGGATCTAACGCGGGGCGTCGAACGGTCCGCGCAGGCGGATGATCTGTCCTGGCGCCAGTTCGTGAACCTCGACATCCACGGTTGCAGCGGTGGCTGCCACCACCGGCACACGTTCGCGTTCACCGGCGGCCGTTTCGACGTCGACGAATTTGCCCGGTCGCAGCCCGGGCGTCGCCGATCCAAGGATGCGCAAACTCGCGTGTGTGCCGCCGACTGCCAGTGGCTTGGTGCGCTCGACGACGACGCCGCGGACATCATGCTCCCCGGCCGCGAGCGCGCGTGTTTCGATACGCAGGTCGGAACGCGGCTGCGCCTGGCAGAGCAGCACTTCACCTCGTGCGACCTCGGACGCGATGATCCCCGGCGGCAGACGATCTCCCGGGTAGCCAATCTGCCCCGACACGACCTTTGCCTTGCAGGAGGCGCAACGACCCGCACGGCAGCTGTGCGGCAGCGGAATCCCGGCGGCGAGCGCGACGCCGAGCACGTCGTCAGTGGCGGCCACGACGATGTCGTGACCCCCGGGTTCGATGTGAACCCTGAACCTGGCGATCGGGTCGATCAGGCCGCCGGATCCTTCTTTCTGCCGTACAGTTTCGCGAACAATCCGCCGATCGCCAGCAACCCGATGAAGATGAACTTCTTGAAAGCGAGCAGCAGCGCCGCGAGTTTCCCGAACAGGCCGAGCTTCGCGGCCACGCCTCCGGCAATCAGCGCGCCGAGCCCGTATTCCGCCAGCCGGTCGGTCTTGGCGTTGTATTCGCCATAACGATGGCCCAGGTTGAACTCGGCGATGCGAAGCAGCGGCTTCATGTCCGAACGGATCTGGCCAAGTTGTTCCATGGTTGCCACCGCATTCATGGATAACACGCCTTCGCGACCGAGCACGCGTACGTCGTAGTTGAGTGTGTGGACGGTGCTGGTGCCGAATTGCAGCTCCTTCGCCCAGTAGAGTTTCTTCGCCGACGCGTCGTAACGCGGCTGCTCGGCCCAGCCGATCAGGCGCACGGGCTCATAACCGGCCTGCTCACGGGCCTCGTTGTCTTCCTCGGTACCCGCCTTCATGTCACTCATCAGGTCGTCGTAGTCGATCTCGGCTGCATCGGAGTCGTCGACGTGACCGTCAGTGATGTAACTGAGAATCACCGCCCAGCCCGTCTCGCTCATGGGATCGACCTGGGTGGGGATGATTGCACCCTGGGTATCGTTGCCGGGCTCGTTGCCCCAGGCCACCAGGAGTTTTTCGGTTTCCGCCGGATCGAGATACCGGTAGCTGCCGCCAAGGTGCAGGGTTGCAACCTTGTTAGGCAGGGCGACTTCGCCCGTCTGGTATTCGAAGTTCGGTCCTTCCGTCGCCTCGGACTCCTGCGCGAAGGCCTCTGAACCGAGTGCGTACAACGAGCCCAGCAGCAGGCCCAGGGTGAGTCTCATTGTCGCTATAGTTGGAGCTCTCATCGTCAACCTCCCAGTTGAGACGCCGGGACGCTAGCACAAGCCGAGGGCCGTCATGTTCGACAACCCCGCAAAACCTGAAATCGACGCACTCCTGCGGCGCGCCCGAACCGTCGCCGTCCTCGGGTTGTCGGCGACGCCGGGGCGGCCCAGCCACCACGTGGCCAGCGAACTGCAGAAGTTCGGTTATCGCATCGTGCCGGTGAATCCTAACGCGACCGAAATCCTCGGGGAGCGTGCGTGGCCGGACCTCGCATCGGCGCTCGAGGGCGCAGGCCCGGTCGACGTGGTGGACATATTCCGCCGGCCCGAACACGTGGCGGGCATCGTCGACGATGCCATCCGGCTGAAGATTCCGGCGTTGTGGTTCCAGGAGGGCGTGATCGATGCCGCCGCCGCGCGCAAGGCGCGTGACGCCGGCATCTTCACCGTCATGGATCGCTGCATGTACAAGCAGCGCACGGCGCTGGGCCGCTGACGCCCGGCGACTCACGGGCCCTCACCGCGGGCTAACTACCTCGAGCGGCCGCAGCCGCACCGGGCCGAGCAGGCCCGACGGCGCGATTTCCCAGCCGGACGCATCGAACTTCGCATAGCTGAGCGATACGAGGTTGATGTCCTTCATGACCTTCCAGTCGACCTTGCGGAGATCGAGATCACGGATGCGATTGGCGGGAAGATTGCTGACCTCGATCTCGAGCACATTGCCGCGTGCTTTCAGGCGGCCGTCGATGCGCAGAGTGAATGGCAGGGCCCAGACCGCGCCCAGCGGCTTGCCGTTGAGGCTGACCCGGGCTGCCTCGCGCACGTCACCCAGTTCGAGAGCCCAGGCCTCCGCGCGTGTCTCGGGTGCGTCGAATTCCAGCCGATACCGCGCCGTGCCGGCGAAGCGCTGCGCCTCGGGTTCAAGAGTTGTCCAGCTGCGAAGCTCGCGCAACCGCGCCGGGCCTGGCAACGCCGGTCCGCCCTTGATGAATTCCATCTGCCATTCACCAGCGAGCGGGATGCCGGCCGCGACAGGCCTGACGTAGCGCCACGCGGCAACGCCGCGCCCGGGACGCCGCGAGCCCGAAGTGCGCAGGATCACCGATTGTCCGCTCGCCAGTTGCAGGTAGACGCGCGCCGTTCCGCGTTGATTGATTGCGGCCAGCCCCGCCTCGCCCGTCATCGGGTCGAGCAAGATTGCGGTGGCGGCGGTCACGCCGAGATCGAGCCAGCCATCGAAGGCATTGCCGGTGAGATTGGTGAAGAAGTAGTCGAACCCTTCCGCCTGTGCGCGCCGGATGAATCCGAGACCGGCAGGCCCCGCCGCTTCGCGGCGCACCCCGAGCTGCGCGAGTTTTGTTTCCAGTCCCTGCGTCGCCACCGCCGCACGCAGCGCGGGGTCGACCAGCCACTTCGCGAGCTCGGCTCGTCGGGCGTCCAGCCGCGAAAAGCCCGGGACGTCCTCGGGCAGGTTTTCGAACACCAGGGTTGCGCCGCGACGCTGCAGCTCGCCGAGTCGCGCGAGAGTGTCGGGTGACATGCGTTGCAAGGCAGGAACCACGATCAGCCGATAACGCCCGCCGGGCGCGAGCAACTGGCCTGCTTCGACCTGCAGGCCGGCCAATTGCGCATCAGAAATGAAGTCAAATGCGTATCCGGCCGACAGCAGGCGTTGCGCGACACCTGCGAAGGAGGATTCCATGAGCCAGGCGATTTCGTGCACGCCGTATTGGTTCATCAGCCCGGAGCCGTGGTCGGTCAGTTCGTCGAACGGCCAGTAGAGCAGCACGTCATTGTCCGGCCGGCCCGCCTGCAGGACAGACTGCACGCGCGCCACGTAGTCGTTCATCGCCGCGAAGTGTCGCCACAAGGGATTGTCCGGACCGAGCTGGGTCGCGGCGTAGAAGTACCAGCCGGGCCACGGCGCATCGGACGGCGAATAGCTGACCCCGTGATAGAAGATGTGGTTGATACCCGCGACGAACAGCCGGTCGAGCTGCGGCTTGGCCGCGGCCGGCGACTCTCGAAAATTTTCGCGCAACCACGTGAGTGTTTCACTCGACACCAGCCTGCGACCTGCGACGTGTCCCGCCGACGACGCAAACCGGCCGACCAGGCCGAGCGGCGGATCAGGATCGGGACGCGCGTAACCGCTTTCGACGCGCAGGCCCTCGACAGGCAATTCGGTAAAGCCGAAGGATTCGGTTTCCGGAATGTCGGCGGCGGCGTACAGATCGAGCAGGTTGCCGGGTGCGCCGTGCGCCTGGTTGCGCGCGATGAACCCGTGCGCGTGCGACCAGTCCACCCAACGATTGACGTAGTCGAGATGCAGCCTGGCGAGCGTGCGCCGGTAATCGCCGGCGATGCGGCCTGCCGTGTCGGCATCGAGCCGGCCCTGGCCGACGAGCTCGGCCGCATAGACCTGCACGTCATAGTCATGCAGCCTGGCGAATTCGGCCGCGAATCGCGGCGTCCAGCTCGCCTGGTAGTACTCGAACGAATCGTGGAACTGGCCGCGCACGGCGCCGCGCGGCAGCGCCGCGAGTGCGCGCGTGAAACGCTCCAGGTAGGCGTCGAGGGCTTTCACGGCGTACGGATCCAGCACCAGGCCCTCGCCCCCGGGCGCGGCGCGCTTCACCTTCATGCCCGTCGGCTGGCCTGTGAGGCGGCCATTCTCGAGCACGACGGTGCTCGATCCCTGCGCGATGCTGACCTCCGGACCGCCGAAGGGCCAACCGGTGCCGGTCGCCATGTCGACGCCCAAACCGAAGCGCTTCGCTTCGGCGGCCGTGTGCCCGAGCATTTCCATCCAGCGCGGCGACAGGAACTCCAGGGCGCGATCTTCAGATCCGCGCGCGCCGTAGATCGGAGTGATCTCGACGCCGCCGATGCCCGCGGCCGCCAGGGCTTCGATCTCGCGCGACAGCTCCGTACGCTCGACGGCGCTGGCCGGCCACCACCAGCGGGTCCAGGGCCTGGCGGTCTGCGTGGCCTCGGGCCACACCTTCGCCGGCCCGGCCGCGAGGCCAGCTGCGGACGCCGCCATGAGCAGGATCAGCGCGCATGTTGTTCTCATGGACTGGGTCTCACGTGCCGGCGGCGATTTCCACGCGATTGCCTTCCGGATCACGCACCACGCATTCGTAGTAGCCATCACCGGTGCGCCGTGGCCCGTCGAGCACCGCGATGCCTTCCGCGGCCAGTTGCGCGGCCAGCGCATCCACCGCCGCCTCGTTGCCGACGGTGATGGCGAAGTGGGCCAAGCCTAACTGTTCACCCGCGGCACGCGCACCGATGTCGGTGCGTGTCATCACTTCGAGGCGCGCGCCGCCGCCGAATTCGAGGAAGCGCGAAGCAAATCCCTTGCGCGGATTCTCGTAGCGCTCGCCGACCCGCGCACCGAACCAGCGCGCGTAGAACGCCGCCAGCGTATCGAGGTCCCGCGCCCACAATGCGACGTGTTCGATGCGCGCGCTCACGCGATCTCCTTGAGCATGACCTGGTCGGTCTGCGGGTCGCTGCCGACGACGAAGATCTGCGTTCCCACCGCGCGAAAGCCGCTCTTGCGATAAAACGCCTGTGCCCGCTGGTTGCGTTCCCAGACTCCGAGCCACAACTCGCGCGCGCCGCGCGCACGCGCCGCGCGCTCCACCGCCGCCATCAGCTCGCGTGCGAGTCCGCGGCCCTGCCACGGCTTGTCTACATAGAAGCGCTTGAGTTCGACCGGCTTGTGCGTCGCCACACAGGTCGGCGCGCGTTCGGCCTGCAGCTGCGCGAAGCCCGCGAAACTGCCGCCGTCATCGATCGCCAGCAGCGTGTCGAAGCAGGGATCGTCTATTTCCGCGCGCTGCAGGCCGAGGTTCCAGGCCGACGCCAGGTGTCGGGCCATGTCCTCGGGTGTGTTGTCCGCGGCAAAGGCTTCGTAGAAGGTGCGCGCGCCGAAATCGGCGAGCGCCGCCGCGTCCTCGGACGTGGCGCGCCGGATCTTCGGGACGGCGGCGTCGTGCATGTCAGGAGTTCCATCAACTCGCTTCGATGACGCGGGCCGAAGAGGCTAACAGGATCTCGCAGGCGCCCGCACCGGTGTCACGGCGCGAAAGCGATGTTCTCATGTCACCCTCCCGGCCTTCGACGTCCACCAGCTGGCCTTGCAGCTCCACGATGCTGCCGGTGCGCAGCCGTCCGAGGATGGCGCGCACCGCCTCGCTGCCTGCGATCACGTGCCAGTTGGCCGAATGGCGCTCGATCTCCTGGCGCGACAACGGCCAGCTGTCGGTGCGCCAGTAGTAGAAGCGATTCCCCTGGCTGATTTCGATGTCATCGAGGATGGCGCTGTCGGACATCGGTCCCCAGCCCACGGCGAAATCCGTGGGCACGAGGGTCGGCAAGTTCGCCGACGGAATATTCCTCGCGCGCGAGGATACGCACCGTCGCGCTGAAGTCCGCCCGCGGCCGCAGCACGAACGAGCCAAGCTCGATGCCTGAGGCGTCATCGATTTGCAGCTGGCGAGGATCCTCAGCGGCCAACACGCCGGGTACATGACCGATGTCGCGTTGCGAATACAGACGCCAGGCTGAGAACAAAACCAGTGCGGCGACGATCCAGGGAACAGGACGCATGCTCGGGGAACCTCTGCACAGGTCCCGTGAATCGTAATGTATTCTTCCGGCCATGCAGCTCGAGTTCACCAAAATGCACGGCCTCGGCAACGACTTCATCGTTTTCGATGCGCCGCGCGACGGCCGGTTGCCGACGACCGCCGAGTGGCGCGCGCTCGCCGCGCGCCACACCGGCATCGGCTTCGACCAGGCGCTGGTGATCGAGCCGCCGCGACGCGCCGGCACCCAGGCTTACTACCGCATCTTCAATGCCGACGGCGGCGAGGTGGAGCAATGCGGCAATGGCGTGCGCTGCCTGGCGGCGTTCCTGCATCGCCGCGGCGCCTTGTCGGCAAATGGTGGCGATGGCGAACTCGTGCTCGACAGCCCGGCGGGCATGATTCGCGCGCGCATTCACGATGCCAACCTCATCTCTGTCGACATGGGCGAGCCGAACTTCGACCCCAAATCCCTGCCATTCGACGCTTCCGCCGAAGCGCATGTGTATCCGCTCAGCGTGGCGGGCACCGAGGTGGAGATTGGCGCCGTCTCGATGGGCAATCCACACGCCGTGCTGACCGTAACGTCGGTGGCCAGCGCGCCCGTCGACCGACTCGGGCCCGCAATCGAGAAGCACCCACGATTCCCGAAACGCGTGAACGTGGGCTTCATGGAAATCGTCGACCGCGCGCACATCCGGCTGCGTGTATTCGAGCGTGGCGTCGGGGAAACACTGGCCTGCGGCACTGGCGCATGCGCCGCCGTCGCGGTCGGCAGACGACACGGCCGCCTGGATTCGACCGTTGAAGTGGAATTGCCGGGCGGCCAACTGGAAATCACGTGGGCCGCGCCCGGCGAACACATTTGGATGAAAGGGCCGACCGCTGTATCTTTCACGGGCCGAGTCGAAATTTGAGCAAGTCGAAATCCAGGGAGTCGTCAAGAATGAGCACACAGACCGCACGTGGTTTGCCGGCCGGTCAGACAGACGAAGAACGCATCGAGCGTTACCTCACGCTGAATCCCGATTTCTTCGAACGTCATCAGCCGCTGCTCGCGCGCATGCGGCTGCCGCACATGCGCAGCGGGTCGACCGTGTCACTGGTCGAGCGCCAGGTGGAAGTGTTGCGCGAGCAGAAGACCGATGCGGATCGGCGCCTCGCAGAATTCGTCGCGGTGGCGCGCGCCAATGATCACATCGCCGAGCGTATTCACCGCTTCACCAGGCGCCTGCTGCGCGCCGGTGGCGCCGTCGCGGCACTCGGCGCGCTGGAAGCTTCGCTGCGTGAAGACTTCGACGCCTTTCACTCGGTGCTGCTGCTGACGGCTCCGGTGGCCTTGCTCGCCGGCCTCGAACTCGAACCCTTCCTGCGCAAGCTGCCGGCGGACGACGCCAACATGCGCACCTTCGAGGCGCTGCTCGCCACCGGCAAGCCGCGTTGCGGCCAGGTGCGCGATACACAGCGCGATTTCCTGTTCGGTCCCGAGGCGGCCAGCATCGGCTCCGTCGCGCTGGTGCCGCTGGGCGACGCGGGCGTAATGGGATTGCTGGCCCTCGGCAGCGCGGAGCGTGAACGCTTCCACCCGGGCATGAGCACGGAATTCCTGAAGCGCATGGGCGAGCTGATCACGGATGCCCTCTCACGGTAGTGAAAGCTACTGACGGACGGCGCCCCAGCTCTTTCAAAAAAGGGGCGCCGATTTCCGACGTGGCGCGTGAGCGCCTGACAATGCTCGATCTCCGCTGGGTCGACGGCTATCTCAAGCATCTCGCCAGCGAACGGCGCCTCTCGCCGCACACGTCGTCTAACTACGCGCGCGACATCGGCGCGCTCGCCGTTTTTCTCGAACACGCCGGCGTCAGCGACTGGAAACGCGTCGACAGCCAGCACGTGCGCGTGTTCGCCGCGCGTTCCCACGCCGGGGGCCTCGGTCCGCGCAGCGTGCAACGACGGTTGTCCGCGCTGCGTGGCTTCTTCGGCTTCCTGGTGCGCGAGGGCGCGGCGGCCAGCAATCCCGCAGTGGACATCAGCGCTCCCAAGGCCGGGCGGCGACTGCCCGGCACGCTGGACGTCGACCAGATTGCCCAGCTTCTCGAAGCGCCAACCGGCGACGCGCTCGCGCTGCGCGATCGAGCCATCATGGAGCTCTTCTATTCCTCGGGGCTGCGCCTCGCGGAACTCGTGGGGCTGGCGATCACCGACGTCGACCTCGCCGACCGCACCGTGCGGGTACTCGGCAAGGGCGCCAAGACGCGTATCGTGCCGGTGGGCCGCAAGGCCTGCGACGCGCTGCGCGTGTGGCTGCGCGAACGCGGCGCTCTCGCTGACATCGAGGAAACTGCGCTGTTCGTCGGGCGTAACGGCTCGCGCCTCAAGCCGCGCGCCATACAGCTGCGCGTCGCCCAATGGGCGCGTCGCGCCGGCCTTCCGAGCCGCGTCTATCCACATCTGTTCCGGCATTCCTTCGCAACGCATCTGCTTGAATCGAGTAAGGATTTGCGCGGCGTGCAAGAGCTGCTCGGCCACGCCGACATCTCCACGACGCAGGTCTACACCCACCTTGATTTTGCCCACCTGGCCCGCACGTATGACGCCTCGCACCCGCGGGCAAAACGCAAAGGTTAGGTCTCCTCATGTCGGAAGGTTTCAATCCGCACGGCACAACGATTCTTGCCGTGCGGCGCAATGGCGCCGTTGCGCTCGGCGGCGACGGACAAGTCACTCTCGGTAACACCGTGATGAAGGGCAACGCTCGCAAGGTGCGTACCTTGGGCGGTGGCAAAGTGCTCGGCGGATTCGCGGGGGGCACCGCGGATGCCTTCACGCTGTTCGAACGCTTCGAGGGCAAACTCGAAAAATTCGGCAATCTCACGCGCGCCGCCATCGAGCTCGCCAAGGACTGGCGCGGCGACCGTTACCTGCGGCGACTCGAAGCGCTGCTGCTGGTGGGCGACACGAAAAACCTCTTCGTGATCTCCGGCAACGGCGACGTGATCGAGCCCGAGCACGAACTCGTCGCCATCGGCTCCGGCGGCGGCTTTGCGCAGGCCGCCGCGCGGGCACTGGTGGACAACACCGAACTCCCGGCACGCACCATCGTCGAAAAGTCGCTGAACATCGCCGCGGACATCTGCATCTATACCAATCGCAATCTCGTGATCGAAGAGCTGAAGGCCTGAACTGATGACTCCCCGCCAAATCGTCGCTGAGCTGGACAAACACATCGTGGGCCAGGACGCCGCCAAGCGTTCGGTCGCTATTGCGCTGCGCAACCGCTGGCGCCGCATGCAGATCCAGGATCCGCTGCGCCAGGAAATCACGCCCAAGAACATCCTCATGATCGGCCCGACCGGCTGCGGCAAGACCGAAATCGCGCGCCGGCTCGCCAGGCTCGCGAACGCGCCGTTCGTGAAAGTGGAGGCCACCAAGTTCACCGAGGTTGGCTACGTCGGCCGCGACGTCGATTCCATCGTCAAGGACCTGGTGGAGGTGTCGGTGAAGATGGCGCGCGACGAGGAGATCTCCAAGGTCCGCGAACGTGCCCGGGATGCCGCTGAGGAGCGCATCCTCGACGCGCTGCTGCCACACCCCAAGATGATGGGATTCTCCACTGATCAGGAGCAGAGTCCGCGCGACCAGGAAACTCGCCAGAAATTTCGCAAGATGCTGCGTGAAGGTGCGCTCAGCGAACGGGAAATCGAGATCGACGTGCGCGCGATCCCCGCGGGCGTCCACATCATGGCGCCTCCCGGCATGGAAGAGATGCAGGAGCAGCTGCAGAACATGTTTGCGAACCTGGGTGGCCAGCGCACCAAGCCGCGCAAACTCAAGGTCAAGGAGGCCCACAAGCTGCTGGAGGAAGAAGAAGCCGGCAAGCTCGTGAACGAAGAAGAGCTGCGCGCGCGTGCGCTGCAGAACGCCGAGCAGAACGGTATCGTGTTCATCGACGAAATCGACAAGGTCGCTCGCCGCCAGGACAGCTTCGGCGCCGATGTGTCGCGTGAGGGTGTGCAGCGCGACCTGCTGCCGCTGGTCGAGGGCAGCACCGTGTCCACGAAGTATGGTCAGATCAAGACGGACCACGTCCTGTTCATCGCCTCGGGCGCGTTCCACATGTCCAAGCCCTCCGATCTCATCCCGGAGCTGCAGGGCCGCTTTCCGATTCGCGTGGAGCTCGACTCGCTCAAGGTCGACGACTTCGTGCGCATCCTCACCGAGCCCGACGCCTCGCTGACCACGCAGTACAAGGCGCTCCTGAACACCGAGAACGTCGAAGTGAAATTCGTCGACGGTGGCGTGCGGCGCATCGCCGAAATCGCCTTCAGCGTGAACGAGAAGACCGAAAACATCGGGGCGCGCCGCCTCCACACGGTGATGGAACGACTGCTCGAGAGCGTGTCGTTCGAAGCGGCGGAGAAGGGCGGCTCGGCCGTCGAGATCGACGCGAAATATGTCGACGATCACCTCGGCAATCTCGCCAAGGACGAAGACCTTTCGCGTTACATTCTTTAAGCTAACGGACGCCGGCCCCTTCCTTCAGAGAAGGGCCGGCGTTTTCCTGCCCGCGGCGCAGCCCCTGATGAGAATCGCGAAACCCATGTTGCTGGTCATGACTCCCGTCGGCGTCGGCTGGGGCCTGGTCGAGGCGTGGCGCTTTCATCCGGGGCTGGCGGTGCTGATGGCCTTGCTGGTGACGGTCGTCGGCCTGTTCTTCTGGATGACCGTGCGGCGCATCCGCAGTGAACGCGGCAGCCAATGACCAACGAGTTGCTGATCTCCCCGGCCGCGGAGCGCAACAAGGAGCCCATCCTCACTGTGCTGGAAACCGTGCTGCCTGAGACCGGCAGTGTGCTCGAAATCGCCTCTGGCACGGGTCAACACGTGTGTTACTTCGCGGCAGAATTGCCCGGTATCCGCTGGCAGCCTACCGAACCCGATGAGGCGCATCGCGCGGTGATCGTGGCGCGCATTCGCGAAGCAGCGCTGCAAAATGTCGAACCACCGCTCGCGCTCGACGTACACGAACAACGCTGGCCAGTGGCCGCGGATTACGACGCCGTCTTGTGCATCAACATGGTCCACATCTCGCCCTGGTCGTCGACCAACGCGTTGTGTCTCGGCGCCGTGCGCCACCTGCGTGCACGCGGCAAGCTGGTGCTCTACGGGCCCTATCTCGAGAACGGCGCCGCGGTGCAATCCAATCTCGACTTCGACGCCACGCTCAAGCGCCGCAATTCCGAGTGGGGGCTGCGCGATCTCGACGAGGTGACGCGCACGGCGGCGTTGCATGGCCTGCAACGGCAGCAAGTCGTGCGCATGCCCGCGAACAATCTCACCGTGGTCTTCAGAAGGACGCTGTAGCCGGGTCAGGGATTGCGGATACGCACGTCCGCCTGCATCGACCAGTCATTATGGCCGCCGTCGATGAGGTGAAACTTCGCCTGCGGGCGGCTCGCGGCCAGCGCCTGCGCATGTCGCACAGCGATGATCTCGTCCCGCTCGGCGCCGAATACGTCGATTGGCCCGTGGTAATTCGCAACTGCTTCGACGTTGTTCCACGTCCCGGCCAGCAGCACGCTCATCGGCATGTAACGCATGTGATCCTTGCCCACCGATTTCAGGTCATCGAACGGCACGATGAACACCAGCTTGTCGGGAGGCTGATCCGCCGCGCCGAGCATCGCCGCGGGACCGCTGCCGATCGACTCGGCGGCCACGCACACCGGCGTGCCGGGAAATTTCGCTCGCAACAACTGGTATGCCTCGAAAGCGGCCGCATCGAAGCTTTTGCGCGAGGGTGTTCCGGGCCGCTGTCCGTACCCCGGGTACTCCATGATGAACACCGAGTCGCCGGGTGAATATGCGTCGAGTGCGTACACCCGATCCGCCGCCTGGCCGCCGTTTCCATGCAACATCAGCCAGATGTTTTCCGGTTGCGGCACTTCGCGCGCGAAGCCGATCAGGGCGCCTTCGTGCGTCCAGCGAACCAGGCCATTGTCACTGGAGTTGTGCGTGGGAAAGAACAGCGCACTGCGCTGCAGCGCCTGGCAGCCGAAGAACACGATCAGGCAGAAAAGTCCGATCAACGCCACGGCGATGATTTTTCCGGCCATCACCAGCACCTTCGTTATGTGGAAGCCTCGTTGCGCATGGCCATGCAGGACTATTCGAGGGCCAGCCAGCGCGCCAGCCACGCGTTCAGCTCCGCGTAGAACAACCGGCTGTTCTCGCCCTTCTGTATCCAGTGGTTCTCGTCCGGGAACACGACCAGGCGGCTGGGCACCTGCATGCGCTGCAGGGCGCTCCAGTATTCCAGCGTATTGTTGAGCGGCACGCGGAAATCGCTTTCGCCGATAGTGACCAGCACCGGTGTGCGAAACCGGTCGGCGAAACGGATTGGATTCTGCTCGCGCCATCCGGCGCCCTGTTTCCATGGCGGGCCGCCCATGTTTACCTCGCGCGAGTAGATAGTATCGCTCGTGCCCCACTGCGCCTCGAGGTTCACCAGGCCCGCATGACTCACCAGGCACCTGTAGCGCGTGGTCGTGGCCTGCAGCCAGTTCGAGAGATGCCCGCCGTAGCTCGCGCCGCCGGCACATTGTCGGCCTCCGTCGATGAATCTGAACTCGCGGATGGCTGCGTCGGCGGCCTCGTTGATCTCGTCTGCCGGGCCCTTCAGGGGATCACCCTGTATGGAACGCGCGAACGCCTCGCCGAAGCCGGTCGATCCCGAGTAGTTGGTGAGCAGCAGCACGTAGCCCGGCGCCGCCAGCAGGTGATAGTTCCAGCGGATGAAGAACTGGTCGCGCCACATGCCGTGGGGTCCGCCATGGATGACGACGAACAATGGGTACTTCTTCGAAGCATCGAAACCAGGTGGCCGCACGACGAAACTGTGGATGCGCTTTCCGCGGCTCGAGGTGAACCAGAAATTCTCGATATGCGGCAGATCGAGCTGCGCCACGCGCGCGGCATTGAAGCGCGTGAGCACCAGCGCCTTGCCATTCTGCGGGTTGATCAGGGCAACTTCCGCGGGCGCGCTGGCGCTTTCCCAGGTGCCGTACAGGGTAACGTTGCTGACCCGGTCGGGAATCACGATGTTGGTGTAGGAGCCCTCATCAACGCCGAACAGGGTCTGCACCGTGCCGCCGCCGAGCCGCACGGAGAACAGTTTTTCGCTGCCCGCTTCCTCGGCCGTGAAGTACACGGTGCGCGAATTCGGTGTGATCGCGTAACTGTTCACGGCGAGATCGATGCCGCCGGTGACCATGCGCGGCTCACCCGGGTCGGGCCATGAGAACGCCGCGAGGCGCGCCGTGTTGTACACGTATTCACCCTGCTGCTCTTCGACCACGGCGAGCAGCGTGCGGCCATCCGGGGTGAATTGCGGCAGTGACCAGCTGTTCACGCCGCGGGTGATGGCGCGCGGCTCGCCGCCTGCCACGTCCACGACGAGCAGCTGGGAATCGGTGAATGCAAACGCCGCCTTGTCGCGATTGGTGGCGGCGGCAAACACCAGCGAACGGTTGTCGGGTGTGAACGCGATTTCGAGTTCTTCGCCAATGTCGGTCTGCCGTCCCGCGAAGCCCGGGTTGGCGAGCAGCTGGGTACCGGCCAGCAGGTCCCGCGGCGACCCGGTCGGCAGTCCATCCTCGTCCAGCGGCTGCACGAAGATGCGCACCTGGCGCTCGTCGAGCCAATGATCCCAGCTGCGAATCGGAAAGCCGTCGAAGATTCGTGCACTCGATTTGCGGGTACGGTGCGCCTCGATCTTTGCCTTGTTGGTCTCCTCGTCGTATGCGCCGGGATACATGATGGACACGAAGGCGAGCTGCCGGCCGTCGTGCGCAAATACCGGGGCGCGTGCGCCGCCCGACAGATTCGTGAGCCGCTGCGCTTCGCCTCCGCTGGCGAGATCGAGCGAGTAGAGCTGTGGAACATCGTCGCTGTCGCGCTGTGCGCTGAACACGATTCGGCGGCTGTCCGGACTCCAGATGACGCCGCTCTCCGGTCGCCGCGTGGATGTCAGCCGGCGGCTGGAATTGCGCGCGCTGGTATCGATGAGCCACAGGTCGCTGAGGTGAATGTTGTCGTCATAGGATGGCTCGACCACCGGCACCACGATCCAGCGGCCGTCGGGGCTCACCTGCGGCGGCCCGATGCGCTTCATGAGCCAGATATCTTCGTGAGTCGGTATCTTTTTCGCGGCGGCCGTCGCGCCCGATACGGCGAAGGCTGCAAACAACAGCAACGCCAGCGTCGCTACCGTACGCGGAAATCTGCGGGTGGATTTCATTCCGCAGAAGGTAACGCAACTCAATCCCGGTTTGTGCATCACTTGCTGCGGATGTGCGCCGAGGCGAGACTAACGCGGTGAAAAGACTCGTGAAGCCGTGGACGGTGCCTTGGTCTGCGTCGTCCTGGCACTGGTGTTGCTGGCCGCCGATGTGAGCCATTTCGGCGGCGTATTTTTCCGGGTCGAGGCTGGCTTTCCGGGGAGTTGTTCGCCGGTTGCGCTCGTCGGCAGCAGCGCGGACATCTATCTATCGGTCCGGTATCGGGCCAGCCACGCGGCCTGCGCCGCGCGCTGTCGCAAACTCGAGGTGCTCATTTGCAAACTGGACCCGTGATTTCTCCACCGCCGGCCCGCGGCCTGCGCTCCGGTGCGTTGCTGGTCAGCTGCCTGATCAGCGTGGCAGGCGCTCTCGTGGTGCTGTTCGCAATGGGCAGTGCCAGCGATACGCGGCACGCATCGGCCTGGGCGCTGGTGCAGTTTCTTTCCGGTGTCTGGGCCGGTGTGTTAGGCGCCAACAGCCCATTCCTGCACGGCCTGGTCGCCGGAATACCGGCCCTCGTGCTGGGGCTGGCCATCAGCAGTCCGTTGCCCGCGCATTTTGTGGTGGTCGCCTGGTTCCTTGCGCCGGCTGCCGCCCTGGTAGCCGCGGGCGCCATGCGATTCATGCGGCGGCGGGAGCCCTGACATCCGCGGGTGGCGGCGGGCGGATCAGCTCTGCCGCCGCTCCTGCGTTGCTTCGCCGAAGGACTCCAGGTAGTCCAGGCGTGCCGCTTCGATCACCGCCTTGGCGTGATCGAAGCCGTACTTGCCGGAGATCTGCAGCTTGTTAGGTTCGCCCGGCACGAGTTTGTAGGTGCTGAAATAGTGCTCGAGACGTTCGACCAGCACGGGTGGCAGCTGCGATATTTCCTGCACGGTGTCCCAGACGTAGTCGCCCTCGAGCACGGCGATGATCTTGTCATCGGCTTCACCGCGGTCGATGAGCTTCAGGCCACCGATCACGCGCGCGCGCAACAACACCTCGTTGCGCTCGATCGGCCGTTCGCTCACCACGCAGATGTCGAGCGGGTCGCCGTCACCCTTTTCACAGCCGGGCGCCAGTTTCGCGATGCGCGCACCGCAATAGGTGCGTGGGACGAATCCATACAGCGCCGGCGGGTGGGACGAGGTGCGCTGCGGCCGGTCGACCCGCAGGTATCCCGAGACCTTGTCGATCTCGTACTTGATCATGTCGAAAGGCGTGATTTCGATGTACGCGTTGACGATGCGTGGAGCGTCGACCCCGAGCTCCAGGCCGTGCCAGGGATGCGGCCGCCAGCGCGAAAAAATGAGGTCTTTCATGGACGTGAACTGTAAAGGAGTTACGTCTATCCTCACAGCCCATGCCAGCCGCCAAACATGCCGCCATCGTCGGATGGGGCAAATGCCTACCTCCCGCAGTGCTCAGCAACGCGGATCTCGCCACCTTTCTCGACACCACCGACGAGTGGATCCTGACGCGCACTGGCATTCGCGAACGGCGCGTTTCGCACGTACCGCTGGGCGAGATCAGTTACGTGGCCGCCGCGCGCGCGCTGGCCTGCGCCGGCATGCAGGGCAAGGAACTCGAGCTGATCGTAGTCGGGACCACCAGCTACGACGACCAGGTACCCAACGTGGCCTCGGGTATCCAGCGCCGCGTCGGCGCCGACGGCTGCGCGGCCATGGACGTCAACACCGCCTGCACGAGTTTTCTCTATTCGTTGTCGACGGCCACGGCCATGATCCGCACCGGCGTGGTCAGCAACGCGCTGGTCATCGGTTCCGAAATCATTTCGCCGTTCATGGACTGGAGCGACCGGAACGTCGCGGTGTTGTTCGGCGACGGCGCCGCCGCCGTGGTGCTCAAGGCAACCGACCGGGAGGAAGGGTTGTTAGCCGAACGGCTCGGCTGTTACGGAGAGGCGCGCGAAATCCTGCGCGTGCACGGCATGGGCGCGGGATACGCGCACCAGGGTCGCATCCTCGGCCAGACCGAGTGGCAGTTCGAAGGCCAGGAGATCTTCAAGAAGGCCGTCCATGGCATGAGCACGGCGTGCGCCGAAGCGCTGGCGAAATTGGGCAAGAGCGCCGACGACATCGACCTGGTGATCCCGCACCAGGCAAACCTGCGAATCATCGAAGCCGTCGCCAAGAAGACCGGCGTGCCGATGGAGCGCGTGTTCACGAACGTGCATCGCTACGGAAACATGTCGGCGGCAACGGTGCCCGTGGCGTTGTGCGAGGCGATCGAAGAAGGACGTGTCAAACCCGGGGCACTGCTGCTCATGCCCTCGTTCGGCGGCGGCCTCACGTTCACGGGTCACGTGGTGCGTTGGGGCGAACGCGTGACGCCCCTCGAAACCAGCGACGTCGCGCTGCCACCTGACAACCAGACGGCCCTGGACCTGGTGCACAAGTATCGATCGATCAAGTCGCTACGCGTGTCAGCCGTCTGAGCATCCGAACTCGAGGACGCCACGCACGGGCATCATTGAATGTCGATGACCACCTTGCCGCGCGCGCGGCCCGTCTCCAGATATTCGATGGCCTGCGCGGTCTGGGTGAGTGGATAGCTGCGATCGATCGCCGAAATCAGCTTGCCCGCCTGCATGAGCCCGGCCAGATAACCGAGATCCTCGGGATTCATGCTGGCCACGAAGAACTTGAGCTGCTGGTCGACGAAAGGCGCATACGCCTTGGCGCGGATGGGCCCCGACAACGCGCCGATCCACGGGTCATCGCTCGGCGCTCCGACGATCACGTAGACACCCTGCGGCGCGAGCACTTTTCGATTGTCGCGCACGCTGCGATTGCCGATGTTATCGACGATGAGGTCATACACCTGATCGCCCGCGGTGTAGTCGGTGGTCTTGTAGTCCACGACATGATCGGCGCCCAATGACCTGACCAGATCGACGTTGCGCGTGCTGCAGACGCCGGTGACGTCGGCGCCCATGTTCTTGGCGATCTGCACGGCAAACGTACCCACTCCGCCCGAGGCGCCGTTGATCAGCACCTTTTGACCAGTTTTCAATCCGCCCTGGTCACGCAACGCCTGCAGTGCCGTGACTCCGGCAATGGGCACCGCCGCGGCCTGCGTGTGCGATACGTTCGCGGGCTTCAGCGCCACCGCGCGCGATTCGCGCACCACGACATATTCGGCGAAGGCGCCGTTGCGTCCGCCGAACACTTCGTCTCCCGGTTTGAAGCGCGTGACCTTCGCGCCGACGGCTTCCACGGTGCCCGAAAAGTCGACGCCCATCTGCGGCGCGCCCGGCGCACCGAAGCCCGACTCCATGCGCATGATGTAGGGTTCGCCACGCATGTAATGCCAGTCGAGTGGGTTGACGCTGGCGGCGTGCACCTTGACCAACAGCTGGTCGTCCCCTGGAACGGGCCTGGCTACCCGTTCGAGCTTCAGGACTTCGGAACCGCCGTAGCAGTGATACTGGATCGCGTTCATCGCCTGTCCCGGCGGCGCCGGCGACGGCGCGGGGCAAGGCGAGTTATGACTCGCAACCAGCGCGAAGGCGCCGATCGCAACGGCGAAGAATCCGAGGACGCCGCCCAGGATCTTGTAGCGTCGTTTCATGACTCCCTCCCGGCAGGGCACCATCCCCTGAACGACAAAGCCCGCGAAACTTTCGCCTCGCGGGCGCTGCTTTAATGACAAAGCCCGCCTTTCGGCGGGCTTCGTGGACCTGTGCATCGACAGTCTGGCCTAGGCTTTCTTCTTCGCCTTTGCGGCTCTTGCTTTCTTCTTCACTGGATCCTTCGCGCGGCTCTTTCCAAACGAACCCGCGTAGAGTTTTCCGCGGCGCGTACGCCGGTCGCCCTTACCCATTCGCCTCTTCCTTGTTCTGCGAGATCCACAACAGCGCGGCTTCGATATCCGACAGCTGCGCGGCGGTCATGCCCGGGATGCGGCCACCGCCGGCTTCCTGTTTGACGCGCGCAAGCTCGGCGGATGACACCGTGCTCACCCAGGTGAGCCCGCGGCGCACCTTGGAGGTGAATTTTTGGGATTTTTCTTCAGTCATGTCGGCTCCTGATTCACCGAATCCTCATAGCGGGCAGAAACATAGCGCCTCTAACGATATCGCGCCAGAACTTTCGCGAGAGCCGCCGACCCCGGCGACAAGCGGCCATGGGGAATCTGATTGAGCGGAATAGCCGGTGTCTCATTGACATCGTGGAACTCCTTACCATTGGTGTCCACGTAAAGCAGACCGGTCAGGAATTCACCTTTTTTCAAACGTTCCTGGATCGCGCCCATGGCCCGCGTCCGATCGGTCGGGTCGTAGTTCGCGTCTAGCTTGCGCAGCACAATCCGGCTGCCGTCGTGCAGCACCACCGGCAGAACTTCGCCTTCCTGGTAGTCGGCCGATATCTCGCGCTGGAATGGCACGAAGTCAGCGCTGACCGCGGCGTCGTAATGCTCGCGCGTGTACTCATAACTCTTGGTGGATCCCTCGTGATCGTTGAAGGTCACGCAGGGAGACAACACGTCGATCAGCGCGAAACCCTCATGGCGCATCGCCGCCTGGATCAGCGGCACCAATTGTTGTTTGTCTCCGGAGAAGCTTCGCGCCACGAAGGTCGCGCCGAGTGTGAGCGCCAGTAATACCGGATCGATGGGCGGCTGCTGGTTCACCTCGCCCTTCTTGGCCCTGGTACCGACGTCGGCCGACGCGGAGAACTGACCCTTGGTCAGCCCATACACGCCATTGTTCTCGATGATGTACGCCATGTTCAGGTTGCGGCGAATGGCATGGCAGAACTGTCCGAGGCCGATGGACAAGGTGTCGCCATCACCGGAGACGCCGACGTACGTAAGGTTGCGGTTCGCGGCATTCGCACCCATCGCGATCGATGGCATGCGGCCGTGTACGGAATTGAAACCGTGCCCGCCGCTGACAAAGTACGCCGTCGTCTTGGACGAGCAGCCGATGCCCGATAGCTTGACCATGTTCTGCGGCTCGATGTCGAGGCCCCAGGAGGCTTCGACGATGGCGGCAGTGATCGAGTCATGGCCGCAGCCGGCGCACAACGTCGACAGGCCGCCTTCGTAGTCGCGCCGCGTGAGCCCCAGGGCGTTTTTCGGCAACGAGGGGTGACGGACTTTTGGCTTCGGCAGAAACGTCATGCGGCACCCCCGGAGGTCTTCGCAGCCGGCGCCGGGACGACTTCCGGCTTGCGGGTTTTGGGTTCGACTTCGCCAAGTACGCCGGTGACGATGAATTCCGAGGATATCGGCAAGCCGCTGTAGTGCAGCAGCGAACGCAATTTGTGTTTCTCGACGCGGGTCTCCAGCGTGAGCAGCGAACGCATCTGGCCGTCGCGGTTCTGTTCGATCACGAAGATGAGCTTGTGCGCCTCGAGGAATTTTTCCACGTCATCGCCGAACGGGAATGATCGTAGTCGCATGTAGTTGGCCGTGAGTCCGTGCGAGGAGAGGATGTCGCGCGCCTCGCGCACCGCTCCGTCCGAGCTGCCGTAGGCCACCAGTGCGATGTCGATCTTCGGATCGTGTTCGATGGCCGCCTTGGGCACGAGCCGCTTGGCAGTGTGGAACTTGCGCGTCAGGCGGTCGAGCACGATCTGGTATTCGGCCGAGTCTTCGGTGTACGCGCCGTATTGCGTGTGACCGGAGCCACGCGTGAAATACGCGGCCTTGGGATGTACTCCCGGCAACGTGCGATACGGAATGCCGTCGCCGTCCACGTCGAGATAGCGGTGGAATTTCTCCAGCTTCACGATCTCGTCCTTCGACAGCACCTTGCCGCGATCCGGCACGTAGTTGTCGTCCCATTTCAGATCGGGACACATCCAGTCGTTCATGCCAATGTCGAGATCCGACATCACCATGATCGGGGTCTGGAGCCGCTCGGCCAGGTCGAAGGCATCGCGTGCGAAGTAGAAACACTCCTCGGGGTCGCGCGGATACAGGCAGACGTGTTTGGTATCGCCGTGCGAGGCGTAGGCCGCTTCCATGATGTCGCACTGTTGCGTGCGCGTGGGCATGCCGGTCGAAGGACCCACGCGCTGGATGTCGAACAGGACCGCGGGTACCTCGGCGTAGTACGCCAGGCCCAGGAATTCGTTCATCAGGGACACGCCGGGCCCGCTGGTGGCGGTGAACGCGCGCGCACCGTTCCATGATGCGCCCAGTACCATGCCGATGGCGGCGAGTTCGTCTTCGGCCTGGATGAAGGCGAAGTTCTTCCGGCCGGTCTCGGGATCGACGCGCAGCTTGTCCGCGAAGGCCTTGTACGCATCCATCAATGACGTCGACGGCGTGATCGGGTACCACGCTCCGACGGTCGCTCCCGCGAAAATGCAGCCCAGCGCCGCCGAGGTATTGCCATCGATCATGACGTGGCCGCGCGTCTTCGTGCCACCCTCGAGCTGTGAGGGTGCAACGCGCATCGGCAGCGGACACTGGAAATTTTCCCGGGTGTAGTTGTAGCCGAGCTCGATGGCCTTCATGTTCGAATCCACGAGCTGTGGCTTCTTGGCGTAGGTCTCGGCGAGCAATTCGCGGATCTTCGCGATGTCGAGATCCAGCAACGCGGCCAACACGCCGGCGTAGCAGATGTTCTTCATCAGGATGCGCGTGCGCACGCCGTTGAAATTCTCGTTGCAGAGCCTGGCGAGCGGCACTCCCAGCACGGTGATGTCATCACGCGCCAGCAGCGCCGGCCGCGGCCACGTCGAGTCGTAGATCATGTAGCCGCCCGAAGCGACCTCGCGCACGTCGCGCGCGTAGGTCTCGGCGTTCATCGCCACCATGAGATCGATCTTCCCCGAGCGCGCCACGTAGGCGTCCCTGGTCACGCGGATCTCGTACCAGGTCGGCAGGCCCTGGATATTGGACGGGAAGTAGTTCTTGCCCATCACGGGGACGCCGCTGCGGAAGATGGACTTCATGAGCAGCGAGTTCGCGCTGGCCGAGCCGGTGCCGTTCACCGTCGCGATCTTGATCGCGAAGTTGTTTATTCTGTCTGGCATCTCTGGCGCCTGTTCTTCAAGCAATACGGGGCATTTTGGCCGCGTCCGCCGCTGCCTCGTCCACGGCATGCGGCCATCTCACCAGGGACTTCTGCATGTCCCAGGCCGCCGTGGGACAGCGCTCGGCGCACAGTCCGCAATGCACACACAGGTCCTCGTCTTTGACCATGACCCGGCCGGTGTGTTTCAGCGGCGCGGATACGTACAAAGCCTGAGTGACATTCTTCGCCGGCGCCTTGAGGCGGCCGCGCAGCTCGGCTTCCTCGCCGTTGTGTGTGATGGTGAGGCAATCCACCGGGCAGATATCGATGCAGGCGTCGCACTCGATGCACAGCTTGGTTTCGAACACCGTCTGCACGTCGCAGTTGAGACAGCGCTGCACCTCTTTCTCGATCTGCTCGACGGTGAAGCCCAGCTCCACCTCGATGTTGAGTTTCTTGAAGCGCTCCTTGAGGGAGACATGCGGCATGAGGCGCCGCTCGGCCGGGTTGTAATCGTTGGCGTAAGACCACTCGTGCATGCCCATCTTGCGCGATTGCAAGTTCACGCCCGGCGGCAGTCGCTGCGCGACGCTCTTGCCCTGGCAATGGTTGTGAATCGAAATCGCCGCCTGGTGTCCATGCTCCACGGCCCAGATGATGTTCTTCGGGCCAAAGGCCGCGTCGCCGCCGAAGAACACGCCGGCGCGCGACGACTCGAAGGTGTTCGCGTCCACCTTGGGCACATCCCACTTGTCGAACTCGATGCCGAGATCGCGTTCGATCCACGGAAAGGCGTTTTCCTGGCCGATGGCCAGGATCACGTCGTCCGCTTCGAGGAATTCTTCGCCGGTGATGCGCTCGGCGGTGATGCGGCCCCTGGCGTCGATGTCGTATTCGATTACATCGAAATTCATCCCCTTGAGCTTTCCATCTTCGACGACGAAAGCTTTCGGCGAGCGGTTGATGACGATCTTGACGTGTTCTTCCTCGGCATCCTCGAGCTCCCAGGCCGAGGCCTTGAAGAACTGGCGCGGCTTGCGCGCCATCACCTTCACATCCGTCGCGCCGAGCCGCAGCGAAGTGCGGCAGCAGTCCATGGCGGTGTTGCCCACGCCGATGATCAGCACATTCTTGCCGATGGACTTGATGTGCTCGAATGCCACCGACTCGAGCCAGGTGATGCCGATATGGATGTTGGCGCCGCCTTCCTTGCGTCCTGGCAGCGACAGCTCCTTGCCTTTGGGCGCGCCGGCACCCACGAACACCGCGTCGAATCCGCCCTTGTCTAACAACTCGCGCATCGACTTGACCGGGTGATTGAGTTTCAGGTCCACGCCCATGTCGACGATCTGCGCAATCTCGTCGTTCAGCACCTCGGCGGGCAGGCGGAACGAGGGAATGTTGGTGCGCATCAGGCCGCCGGGCACGGCGTACTGCTCGAAGATGGTGACCGAGTAGCCGAGCGGCATGAGGTCGTTCGCCACCGTCAGCGAGGCGCAGCCCGCGCCGATGAGCGCAATCTTCTTGCCGTTCTTGAGTTTGGGGATCCTGGGCAGACGGCCCTTGATGTCGTCGTCGCGGTGGTCGGCAGGCCACGCGTTTGAGGCGACAGATGGCGACCGGCTTTTCCTCGACCCTGCTGCGCCGGCAGGCCGGCTCACAGGGGCGGTCGCAGACGCGCCCGAGGATTCCCGGGAAGACGTTCGAATCGCGGTTCACCATGTAGGCATCGGTGAAGCGGCCTTGCGCAATAAGTCGAATGTATTCGGGGACGTCGGTGTGTGCTGGGCAAGCCCATTGGCAATCCACGACCTTGTGAAAGTAGTCGGGTTGCGAAGTGTCCGTCGGTTGCATATCCCCCCGGGTTGAGCCGCCGGAATTCCCCCTCCGGCATGTCGTCGAGTATAGGCTTCACGCGCACGTCATGCAGAACCCCACTGAAATCAAGCTCCGGACCCGCTCGCGCGTGCTGGAAGTGGCGTTCGATGACGGTGCGCGATACCAACTGCCGTTCGAGTACCTGCGCGTGTTTTCACCGTCCGCCGAAGTAAAGGGACATGGCCCGGGACAGGAGGTTCTGGTCACGGGCAAGCAGAACGTAGGAATCCGCGCGGTGGAGCCCGTCGGCCAGTACGCCGTGAAACTGGTGTTCGACGACGGCCACAATACTGGCCTTTACTCGTGGAATTACCTGCGCGAGCTGGGCGAGCAACACGCGGCGAACTGGAAGAAGTACCAGGCGCGAGTCCACGCTGCCCAACAGTGAATTATCGGAGCCGGTCGAAGTATTCCAGGCTCGCGGCGCGAATTACGCGGCGCTGGGGCCGCTCCGAAGTAAAAAAGGCCGGCGGTCGCAGACTGCCGGCCTTTCCAAGACCCCCGCTCGAATAGTTGGGCTTTGTAGCGAAAGCGTGCCGGAAATGCCAGTGCTTTCGCTTGAGACATCGACGTCCCGTCTATACTGGCCGCCCTGTGAGCGACCCGAAAAAGACCACCGACACCGATTTCGGCTACGAACGCGTGCCCTGGGGCGAGAAGCAGCGCCGCGTCCGCGGCGTGTTCGACTCCGTCGCCGGCAATTACGACCTGATGAACGACTTGATGTCGGGCGGCGCGCACCGGTTGTGGAAGGAGTTCACGCTGTCGCTCACGGGCCTGCATGCGGGACAGCGGGCGCTCGATGTGGCCGGCGGCACGGGTGACCTGACTACCGGTCTCGCCAGGCAGGTCGGCAAGTCCGGCCTGGTCATTCTCTCGGACATCAATGCCGCCATGCTGAACGAAGGCCGCGACCGGCTCATCGACGCCGGTGTGGTCGGCAACGTCGCCTGTGTGCTGGCGAACGCCGAGAAGCTGCCGTTCGCGGACGCGCAATTCGATTGCGTGACCATCGGCTTCGGCCTGCGCAACGTCACGGACAAGCCGGCGGCGCTCGCCGCCATGCGACGCGTGCTCAAGCCCGGCGGCCAGCTGCTGGTGCTGGAGTTTTCGCAGCCGGTATTGCCCCTGCTCAAGCCGCTGTACGACCTGTATTCGTTCCGCGTGTTGCCACTGCTCGGCAAGCTGATCGCGAACGATGAAGCCAGCTATCGCTACCTCGCCGAATCGATCCGCATGCACCCGGACCAGGAAACGTTGCTCCAGATGCTGCGCGAAGCAGGCCTCGAGGACTGCCGCTACCACAATCTGAGCGGCGGCATCGTGGCGGTGCACCGGGGCTACAGGTACTGATGGATGGGGTACTGACCGCGTCATGGAACGGCTGTTCTCCGCATACGTGCTGGCGATGCTTCTTGGCATCGTGTTCATCCCGTTGTTCGTCATCGCACTGGTGATGATGCGTTCGGCCACCCGGGCCTTCGTGCTGGCGGCGACATTCACCGGCGGGGCAATGATGGGTTTCTTCCTCGGGGTGCTGCTCGGAAGCTGGCTGATGGAAGTGCACCCCCAGGAAAGCGGGTCTCTCCTGCTGCTGCTGGCTTTCGCCAGCGCCAGCGCGGTGGCGGGCGGCGCGATCGCCACCTGGATGCTCGGCAAACTCTCGGGAAATCCGCCCTGGCGGCGCAACTGATCGGACCGCATGCTGACCCAGGCGATCGAGAATCTGCTCAACCGCAACCTGCCGCGCAGCCCGCGCGCGCAGGAGCTGTGCGAGTTGCTGAAGGGAAAGGCGGTGCGTATCGAGGCGCATGGCCTTGGCTGGCGCCTCGACTGCGAGTCGCTGGGAAGCTCGCTGAAACTGACCAAGTCGGTCGCGGCCGAGCGTGAGCCGGACGCCGAGATCGCCGGTAGTTTGATGAGCCTCACGGCGCTCGCGGGCAGTCACCCGGAAGAAGTCATCCAGCGTGGCGAGGTGACCATTCGCGGCGACGCGGAACTCGCGCAGAGGTTTCGCGAGCTCGCGATGTTGCTGAAGCCCGATGTCGAAGAGGAACTTTCCAGGATCATCGGCGATACGCCGGCCCACCAGGCGCTGCGCCTGGTGCGCATGGCCGGAAGCTTCGGCCGGCGCGCGGTCAACACCGGCGTACGCAACGTGGCCGAATACCTCGCCCACGAGCGCGGCGACCTGGTGCCCCGCGCCGAGGCCGAAGACTTCTACCGAAGCGTGGAGCGGCTGCGCGAGGACCTCGACCGGCTCGATGCGCGGGCGCGCCTCATGGAACAGGGCGCCGAGGATGCGCCGGAGAACCTGCGATGAAGCTGCGCGTCATCGCCAGGCTGATCGAGATCCAGCGCGTGCTGGTGCGACACGGGCTCGACGAGTTCGTGCGCGCCACGCACCTGTATCGGCCGCTGCGATTCCTGTTCCTGCTTTCGCCGTGGACCTGGGCGGTACGTCGTCGTGAGGCGCCACGCGCCGAGCGGCTGCGCGAAGCCCTCGAGGAACTGGGCCCCATTTTCGTCAAGTTCGGCCAGGCGTTGTCCACGCGCCGGGACCTGCTGCCTGCCGACATCGCCGAGGAGCTTGCCAAGCTCCAGGACCGCGTGCCGCCATTCGACGGCCGAATCGCGCGCAGCATCATCGAGGAGGCGTACGGCCGCGCCGCGGAGCAGGTGTTCTCGGTGTTCGAGGAAACACCGCTTGCCGCCGCCTCCATTGCGCAGGTACATGCCGCCGAGCTCCGGCCCGAGGTCGGCCTCAATGGCGCGAAAACCCGCGAAGTGGTGGTCAAGGTATTGCGGCCCGGCATGCACGCGGTGATCGCGCGCGATCTCGAGGTGCTGCACGCACTCGCGCACATCGCGCAGAACAACTGGGAAGGCAGCAAGCGCCTCAGACCCGTCGAGGTGGTGCGGGAATACGAGAAGACCGTCCTCGACGAGCTCGACCTGATGCGCGAGGCCGGCAACGCCTCGCAACTGCGGCGCAACTTCGAGGGTTCACCACTTCTGTATGTACCGGCGGTGCACTGGGACTTCTGCAGGCCCGCGGTCATGGTTATCGAGCGGATTCGCGGTGTGCCGATCTCGCACCTGCAGCGGCTGCGCGAGGCCGGCACCGACATCAAGCGGCTTGCCGAGAACGGCGTCGAGATCTTCTTCACACAGGTGTTCAAGCACAACTTCTTCCACGCCGACATGCACCCAGGCAACATCTTCGTGCTGATCGAAAATCCGGCGGCACCGAAATACGCCGCGGTGGATTTCGGCATCGTGGGCACGCTCGATCCGCGCGACCAGCATTACCTCGCGGAAAATTTCCTGGCGGTGTTCGACCGCGACTATCGCAAGGTAGCGACGCTGCACCTGGAATCCGGCTGGGTGCCGGAGGGGTCGCGTGTCGACGAGATGGAATCGGCGATCCGCACCGTGTGCGAACCCATCTTCAACAAGCCGCTCAAGGAAATCTCCTTCGGCACCGTGTTGCTGCGGCTGTTCGAGATCGCGCGGCGTTTCAACGTCGAGATCCAGCCGCAGCTCATCCTGCTGCAGAAGACCCTGCTGAACATCGAGGGACTGGGCCGGGATCTTTATCCGGATCTCGACATCTGGAAAACCGCCGGACCCATCCTTCGTGAGTGGGTGCGCGAGAAGATGAGCGGCCGGGCCTTGCTCGAGAACGCGCGCACCCAGATTCCGGAGATCCTCACCAGCCTGCAGACGCTGGCGCCGCTGATTCGTTCCGCCGTGCAGCGCGCGCAGGACGGCCGTCTGCGCCTCGCGGTCGAAGCGCCCGAGATCAACTCGCTGCGCAACGAGATCAGGCGCGCCAATCGACGCCGCGACAAGGTCACCATAGCTGCCGCCGTATTGTTAGGCGGAATCGTCTGGCTGGCGTTCGGCCGCAATCCGGAGTGGGCGGGCTGGGCGCTGGCCGGCATCGGCGCAGCCTGGCTGATCGCCACCATACGCCGGTAGCGGCGCCATCAACGGACGGGCTTCTTTCCGATCACGCTCCACAGGATCGGCGACGGAATCGCGAACTCGTCACGTTCCAGCGTGGCCAGGTCGGCATCGATCTGCGCCTGCGTGATGAGTCCCGCTGCGATCACGTCCGCGCCGATCTGCTCGAAGTTCACGCGCATGAGATCGGCGCCGCCGTTGTGGCGGTCGAACATCACCATGCGCGCTTCGGCCGACACGTCCACCAGCCCCAGCTCGCGGAACCGGCCGTGCAGCCGCCGCCCGAAATAACCGTCCTGGTTGCGCGTGAGGTATTTTCTCACGGCCTCGGAGGTCGGCAGCGGCGTTTCGTAGCGATTCACGCGCACATCGGGCTGGACCGAAGCCGAATCGAAGTCCTCGATCACCAGCCAGCCGCCGCTCTTCAGTGACTGCACCATGTTCTCGAGTGCGCGTTCGCGTTCCAGGACGTGGATCAGCACCAGCCGCGCGTGCGCCAGGTCGAAGTCGTTCGCCGGCAGGGCATCGGTCGCAATGTCGTGGCGGATCACTTCGAGGTTGGCGCCGGCCGCGGCGCGGCCGCGTTCGATGATGCGCGTGTCGAGATCGGTACACAGTACAGTCCCCGCGGGACCGACGCGTTCCGCCATCCAGCGCGCCACGCTGCCACCGCCACCGCCGACCTCCAGACAGCGCCAGCCGGCCGCGAGCCCGGTGCTGTCCAGCACCCGACGCGTGGTGGCGTCGAACAGCCGCGCCAGCACGTCCATGCGCGTGCCTGCTTTTTCGCTGGCATTGTCCAGTAGATAGGTGGATGCGACAGACATGGTCAATCCTCCATGAGCTCGGCCGGCGGTTCGGGCAGCCAGCGGCTGGCAACCAATGCGATGACGGTGGCGACGACGGCTACCAGTGCCATGGAATGTGCCAGCTTGAGCGTCGGCGTGGCGCCGGGCATCACGGTGGCGAGATTCGCGGTGAGCAGCGCCATGAATGGCGCCAGGGTGCGCGCGCCGAAAGTCATGGCGAAACTCTCACCCGTGCCGCGCAGGTGCAGCGGGAACACCCGCGGCAGATAGTTACCCCAGAAGCTGTACTGAGCCCCGACCACCATGGTCACCACCAGCACGGCGTACTTGAAGGAATCGGCGTCGTGCAGCGCCGGCCCGAGGAACACGAAGGGAAACAGGCCGAGGCCGATGACCAGCATCCAGCGCAGCATCGGGCGGCGCGCCACGAACCACACCACCAGCCCGGCGAGAATGAAACGCCCGATGAGCGCACCGGTATCGACGTGCACGTGCACCCAGCTCACCCATTGCTGTTGCTGCCTGGGCGGCAAGATCTCCACCTGCGGCAACCCCGGGACGATCGCTGGAATGTGCTGCAGCATGCCGAACGCCAGCGCGTAGCAGCAGCCGACCAGCAGGGTGGTGAGCGAGCGTGACGCGCCGCAGGCGCGGCTCGAACAGCTCGCGAAATCGCGGCCGACGCAGCGTGCCCGCGGCCTTCTTCTCGCTCCAGGCGCGTGATTCGGGCAGGAACGGCCGCAGGATCATCAGCGGTATGGCCGGCAGCGCTCCGAACAGCAGCGCGTAGCGCCAGGGCGAGTGCCCGCCGTGCACGGCCGGCAGCGTGTCGCCCCAGGTCACCGCCGCGTACCAGGCGCCCGCGATCATGAAATTGCCCAGCGTGGCGCAGACCTGCGCATATCCCAGCATGGCCTCGCGGCGTTTTGGTTCGGGATAAAGCTCGGTGAGCCAGGCGATGGCGGCGACGAACTCCACGCAGGCGCCCGCAACCGTAATGCAGCGCCAGAACATGAGCTCGTACAGCGAGCTCGCGAATCCGGACATGAAGGCGGCGATGCCGTAGAGCACGATGCTCCACACCAGCACGCGCTGGCGCCCAATGCGATCGGTGAGATAACCACCCGCCAGTGCCGTGATACCGCCGAGCACGACCGGCAGGAACAGAAACATGCCGCGCCAGTAGTTGTACGCCGGTGTTCCCGGCTGATACGGGCCCAGTTCCCTGAGCATCGGTCCCACGATGGTGGCCTGCACGACGATTTCGTACATGTCGAAGGCGAAACCGATGCCCGCGGCGATGAAAATGAGCCACTGCCTGCCTGCCAGAGACGAACCGCGCGCGTTGAGTGTCGCTTCCATGTTGCCCAGAATGGCCAATCCGGAAATGAAAGTCCTGCCCGAGACCTGAAACGTTCTGAACACGCCGCATGAGCGACGACGCCCACCTCATATACGAATTTTCCGGCCGACGTCTCGACCCCGCGCGACGCCAGCTCACCCATGGCGGCAAGCCGGTGGCGATGTTCCCGCGTTGTTTCGATGCCCTGCTGCTGCTGGTGGAACGGCGCGGCGCGCTGCTCGAAAAGGACTTCCTCCTGCAGGCGCTCTGGCCGGACGTGGTGGTGGACGAGAACAGCCTCGCCAAGGTCATATCTGAAATACGCCGGACGCTCGGCGAAGGCCCGCGCGATCCAGGTTCCATCGTCACCGTTCCGCGTCGCGGCTATCGATTCGTGGCGGATGTCGGAGTCCATCGTGTGCCCGGTGGGAAGCCGGCAGCGAGCGATTGGCCCGAACGAAGAGATCCGCGCCCTCGCCGTCCTGCCGTTTTCGTTCCTGAACCCGTCGCCCGGCGACGAGACCCTGTCCATCGGTCTCGCGGACGCACTCATCACGCGGCTCGGACAACTGCGCCGCACGATGCTGCGGCCCACTTCATCGATCGCGCGCTTCGCCGGCAAGGCGCTGGCACCGGCGGGGGCCGGTCGCGAACTGGGTGTGGACGCCGTCATCGCGGGAAGTCTGCGGCGCGCGGGGAGCACGATTCGCGCCAGCGTGCAGCTGGTGTCGGTCGCCGGGGATGCGGTGTTGTGGGCGGAAAATTTCGATACCCCGTCGAGCGCCGCGCTCGAACTCGAGGATTCCATCTCCGCGCGTGTCGCCACCGCGCTCACCTTGGCCCTGGCGCGCGGTGAACGCCCGCCGGTGGCGCAGCGCCAGGCCGCGAACCCGGACGCGTACGAACACTACATTCGCGGCCGCTACCTCATGAGCAAACGCACGCGCGAAGCGTTGACGGAGGCGGTCGCGTGCATGGAGCGCGCCATCGCAATCGATGCGCGCTTCGCGCTGGCGCACGCCGGCCTGTCCGAGGCGTGGATCCAGCTCGGGCTGCGCGCCGCGGTCTCACAGAGCCTGCGGCCGCGCGAGGTCATGCCGAAGGCACGCGCCGCCGCCGAAAAGGCCCTGATGCTCGACGACTCGCTGTCGGAGGCGCATGGAACACTGGGGCAGGTACTGTTCACCTACGAATGGAAACGTGACTGCGGGCATCGCCGAGTTCCTGCGCGCCATCGATCTCAATCCCAGCAACCAGAACGCGCAGCATTGGTATGCCATGGCGCTCGGCGGCCTCGGCCGTTTCGACGAGGCACTGGCGCAGATCCAGCGCGCCCTCGCGATCGATCCCCTCGCGGTGATCGTCAACGCCAACGTCGGTTTCCTGCTGTATCGCGCGGGTCGCCTCGACGAGGCGGTCGCCAAGTTGCGGCACACCGTCGCCATGGAGCCCGGTTTTGTCATGACGCGTTATCGTCTGGGGCTGGCGCTCGAGGCGCAGGGTCGCTTCGAGGAAGCCATCGCGGAATTCCGCGCCATGAACCCGTCCGCGCAAGACCCGCTGGGGCTGACCGCTATCGCGCGAACCCTTGCGCTGATGCAACGCCCGGATGAGGCACGCCGGGAACTCGACCAGATTCTGAAGATAGCGCGGACAACCTATGTGCCCTCGGCATTGATCGCCGGTATCTACATCGCGCTCGAGGACACGGAGCGGGCACTCGAATACTTGCAGCGCGGCGTGGAGGAACGTGCCATTACGCTGTTGTGGCTTCCCTTCGAACGGTATTGGGAACGCCTGCACGGCGACCCGCGATTTGCCAGGCTCCTGGAGAGCATCGGACTAAAGGGCTAAGGGCTTCCCAGGTGTGAGCTAACAAATTGCGACGCTTCACCGACTTGGCGTAGTTTGGCCCGTCATGGGTTCCCCCGAGAGCGTTCATTCGAGCCACTCGCTCGCCCGATTTGCGGCCTTCGTGTCGCTCACCGTCGGGCTGTTCGTGGTGGCCGGTTGGACGTTCGACATGGACCAGCTCACGTACGTCGTGCCCGGCTGGCCTCGGATGTCGTTGCTCACCGCAGTCTCTTTCATGCTCGCCGGGGCGGCGTTATGGCTCACCTTGCTGCGCGCCTCACAGCATGCCATCCCGGCCGCCGGCCTGCTCGCAGCCATCGGCGTCCTGATCCTGATACGCAACGTCATCGGCTGGAACGCGCACCTGGAACAGTTCTCACTGGCGCCCATACCGGTTGGGGTCGACATGCAGCCAGCCGCACGCATGGCGCCCGCCACCGCCTGTGCTCTCATCATGTTCGGCCTGTCGCTGATTTTCTCGCTGCGTCGGCGCACCGCGCTGTTGCACCAGGGAATCGCGATCGCGGCGCTGCTCATGGGCTGGCTGGGAATATCCCGTTACCTGTTTGGCGGCGAGGCGTTGTTCGCCGTCGCCGACATGTCCATACACGCAGCAACCCTGATCCTGCTGTTGTGTGCCGGCGCACTGACCTTGCGCACCGATGCCGGCATCGCCGCCCTGCTCGCCAGCGACGGCGTGGGCGGAGGCATGGCGCGGCGGCTGCTGCCAGCGGCGTTCATCGTGCCTCTGGTCGCCGGCGCCCTCACGATCCACTACGAGCGTCGCGCCACCTTCAGCTTCGAGGCCGCGGTCGCAATCTTCGCGCTGGCCAGCATGATCGCGTTCGTGGCATTCGTGTGGATCAACGCGGCACGCGGTGAACGCGCCGATCGCCTGCGGCGCACCGCCGAGCGTGCGCTGCGCGTGTCCGAGGAACGGCACCAGCTCAACTTCGAGACCGCCCTCGACGCCATCGTCACGATCGACGCACACGGCAAGGTCACCGGCTGGAACACGCAGGCGGAAAAGTTGTTCGGCTGGCCGCGCGGCGACGTGCTGGGACGCGAGCTCGCGGAGCTGATCATTCCCGAGCGTCACCGCGATGAACACCGCCGCGGTCTGCGCCATTATGTCGAGTCCGGCATGTCGCGGGTGCTCAACAAGCGCGTGGAACTTTCGGCGCTGCATCGCGCCGGGCACGAGTTCCCCGTCGAGCTGGCCATCACGCCGATCGGTTTTGGCGAAGACCTGGTGTTCAGCGCGTTCGTGCGCGACATCACCGGACGCGTGCAGGCCGAGGCGGCGCTGCGTGAAAGCGAGCTGCGGTTCCGCACCACGGCGAATGCCGCGCCGGTGCTGATCTGGATGAGCGGACCCGACAAGCGCTGCACCTGGTTCAACCAGCGCTGGCTGGACTTCGTCGGGCGCGCGATAGAACAGGAGCTGGGTGATGGCTGGTGCGACAACCTGCACCCGGCCGATTTCGATCGCGTGCTCGACACCTACCATGCGGCCTTCGATGCACGCCGGCCCTACGAGCAGGAGTTCCGGCTGCAACGTGACGATGGCGCGTGGCGCTGGCTGCTCGAGCGTGGCACACCGAACTTCGGTCCGACGGGTGAGTTCGAAGGCTTTCTCGGCACCTGCATCGACATCACCGAGCACCGCGAAACCGTCGAGGCGCTGCGCGAAAGCCGGGCGCGCTTCAAGACCCTGACCGAATCGCTGCCGCAGATGATCTGGACCTGCACGCGCGACGGGTATTGCGATTACCTCAGCCGGCAGTGGATCGACTACACCGGCCGCAGCGAATCGCAGCAACTGGGTCGCGGCTGGCTGGAGCAGGTGCATCCCGACGATCGCGTGCGAGTCAACATGGAGTGGGCGCGCGTGGTCGGCAGCGGCGACGCCTTCGACCTGAGTTTTCGCATTCGCCGTTTCGACGGCGCTGTATCGATGGTTCAAGACGCGCGCCACACCATTGCGCGACCCGGCCGGCCGCATCCTCAAATGGTTCGGCTCGAACACCGACATCGAAGACTTCGTCAATGCCAGCAACCGCCTCGAAGTGCAGCTCGAGCGCATGCAGCTGCTCGATCGCACCACGCATGCCATCGGAGCGCACCAGGAAGCCCGCAAGGTTTTCGAAGTGGTGCTGCGCAGCCTCGAAGAGAATCTCGGCGTCGACTTCAGTTGTATCTGCCTCTACCAGTCGGAGCCGCGGCGGCTCATCGTGACCTGTGTCGGCGAACGCAGCCTGTCGGTGGCGCGCGCCATCGGGCTGGACGAGCGCGCCCCGATAGAACCGGAGGGCGGCCTGCTGGCCACCTGCCTGCACGGCGAGCTGTTCTACGAAGCGGCGATCGAAGAGAAGTCCGCGCCATTCCTCGCGCTGCTGGCCGGTGGCGGGCTGCGCGCGCTGGTCTGCGCACCGCTGCGGTTCGAGAGCAACGAAGTCTTCGGCGTGTTGCTGGTGGCCAAGCGGTCGGCTGATTCATTCAGCAGCGATGACCGCGAATTCCTGCGGCAACTGTCCACCCACGTGGCATTGGCGGCGCACCAGGCGCGACTGTACGACGCGCTCGAGGCGTCATACCAGGACCTGCGCCAGACCCAGCAGACAGTGATGCAACACGAACGCCTGCGCGCGCTCGGGCAGATCGCGAGCGGCATCGCGCATGACATCAACAACGCGCTCTCGCCCGCCTCGCTGTACGCGCAATCGCTGCTGTCGCACGAACCCGGCCTGAGCGAACGCGCGCGCGAGAACCTCACGGTGATCCAGCGCGCCATCGAAGACGTCGCACAGACCGTGCAGCACATGCGCGCGTTCTACGCGCCGCGGGGCCTGGAAAGAACCTTGTCGCCCACCGCCCTGAACCAGGTGCTCGCGCAGGTCATCGACCTGACGCGCGTGCGCTGGCAGAACATGGCCCAGGAGCGCGGCGTGGTGGTGCGGGTCGACACTGATTTCGCGCCCGACTTGCCGAATGTGCTGGGTGCGGAAAGCGAGGTGCGCGATGCGATGACGAACCTCATGCTCAATGCCGTCGACGCGCTGCCCGATGGCGGCGTGATCACGCTGCGCAGCCGGCACGATGCCCGCGAAACTCGCGTCGTCATCGAGATCGAAGACAACGGCGTCGGCATGACCGAAACCGTGCGGAGCCGGTGCCTGGAACCGTTCTTCACCACCAAGGGCGACGGCGGCACCGGCCTCGGCCTGACCATGGTGTTCGGCATGATGCAGCGCCATGGCAGGCGAGCTGGAGATCGACAGTGCGCCGGGCCGCGGCACGCTCGTGCGCCTGGTGTTTCCGGTTGCGCCCACTGACGCGATACTGCGCGAAGCGGCACATGCGCCGGCCGCCCTGACACCGCTGCGTATCCTGCTGATCGACGACGACCCGTTGGTCCTGAAATCACTACGCGACGCGCTGGAAAACGACCAGCACGAAGTGGTCACCGCCGAAGGCGGCCAGGCGGGCATCGACGAATTCGCTCGTGCGCTCGAAGGCGGCAAATGGTTCGACGTGGTCGTCACGGATCTCGGCATGCCCTACGTGGACGGGCGCAAGGTGGCCACGCGCCTGCGCCAGCTGGATGGGAACGTCCCGGTGATCATGCTCACCGGCTGGGGACACCGCCTGATCGCCACCGACGACATGCCCGAGCAGGTCGATCGCGTGCTCAGCAAACCGACCAAGATGGCCGAGCTGCGCGCCGCCATCGCCGGGCTGGTGCGCAGGCGTCGTGACGCCTAGGACCTAGGCATTCGCGGGCACGACTTCGCGTTCATGCCAGCGGCGCGCGAGATACCAGCAGGTCGCGGCGAGGCAGGTGTAGACGAAGGATGCCCATGCCAGCCAGTGCAGGTGCGGCAATGACTTCGGTGACACGATGCCGAGTGTGAAAGCCGTGATCAGCAGCGCCACGAAAGACTGTGCCGACGCCGCCGTGCCGCGCGCCGCCGGAAACAGATCGAGCATGCGCAGCGTCAATACCGGAAACGCGAACTGCGCACCGAGGCCTGCGATGAACAGCAGTGCCTGCTGCACGACAATGGGCACGTCATCGAGACTCAGATGCAGGATCACGCGGATCAGGGACACCGCAAAGGTCGTCGCAATGCCGATCCGCACCTGGTAGACGAGATCGACCTTGCCGGCGATGCGGCCGGAGACCCACGCGCCGATGAGAATGCCCGCGATCACGGGCACGAACAGCGCCGCGTAGGAAGTCTCGCTCATGCCCCAGTGTTTCTCGACGATGGCCGGCGCGGCACCAATGAGTACGGCGAGGGAGCTGAAATTGATCGCCGCCGCAAATGCCAGCATCAGGAATTCCGGATGGCGAAGCACCGTCAGAGACGTCGACACCAGGTTGCGAGCGTTGAAAGGAATGCGCGCCGCCTGCGGATGCGTTTCGGGGAGTCTCCACCAGGCGGAAAACGCGAAAATCACTCCGCAGATGACCATGATCGCGAACACCGCGCGCCATCCGAAAGCGACGTGCGCCCAGCCGCCGATGATGGGCGCCACCGCGGGCGCGATGCTGAAGATCATGGTCGTCATGCTCATCAGGTGCTGCGCCCGCGCACCCTGGTACAGGTCGCGCACCACGGCGCGCCCGATGACCACGCCGACGCCGGCGGTCGCACCCTGCAACATGCGCGCCGCGATCAGTGCTTCGTAGTTAGGCGCCAGGGTGCAGGCGACCGAGCCGACCGTGTACAGCACCATGCCCCAGATCATCACCGGGCGTCGGCCGATGGCATCGGACAAGGGCCCATGCACCAGGGAAGCGAAGGCGAACGGCACCATGTACGCGGTGAGCACCTGCTGCAGCTGCCAGGCGTCGACGTGCAGCGCCTTCTCCATGGCATGAAAGGCCGGAAAGAAGGTATCGATGGAGAATGGGCTGACCATCGACAACCCGCCGATCAGCACGGCGAGCGTCGCGTACCCGGGGAGTTTGTGTTGCAAGGATCGGGTTTACCCGGCGCCGTCCGGGCGCAGGGATCTCAGGAAAAGGCCGGCATCCTGTCCGTTTTCCATGACTTCCACAAGCGCCGAACCGACGATGACGCCAGCGACGTGACCACGCAATTGCTCGACCTGCTCGCGGCTGCGGATGCCGAAGCCGGCGCACACCGGTAGTTTGGCCATGGCCTGCACCGCGTCGAGGTAGCCGGTCACTTCGGTGGGCACCGCGGCGGTGCGTCCGGTGGTGCCCGTCATGGTGACGGCGTACACGAAACCCTGCGTGGCCGCGCACAGGCGCGCCATGCGCTCAGGCGTCGTGACGGGAGTGACCATCTGGACGAGTGCCAGGCCGTGCGGTTCGAGTGCGGTGCGAAAATCCGCGCTCTCATCGAACGGCAGGTCGGGCACGATGAAGCCGCACACCCCGGCACGCACCGCGGCGGCCGCGAGATCGGCAAACCCAAACGCCAGCAGGGGGTTGAGGTAGCTCATCAACAGCAGCGGCGCCGCCGGTGATCGACCATCGCGCCTCATGGCAGCCAATTCCTCCAGCACCCAGCGCAGGGTGACGCCCTGCCGCAGCGCCTCGCGGCTGGAGCGCTGGATGGTCATGCCGTCCGCCATCGGATCGGTGAAGGGCACGCCGATCTCGACCACGTCAGCCTCGTTGCCGACCTGCGTGAGGTGTTCACGGAATTTTTCACGGCTGGGGAATCCGGCGGTGATGAAGGCCACGATGGCCGTCCCGCCGCGCGCCTGGAGAATAGCCGCACTGATTTTTTCCCGTGGACTCATGACCGCTTGCCCTTGACCTCGTCAGGAGCGAGCACGGTGCGTTGCAGCGTGGGCATGTCCTTGTCACCGCGGCCGGAGAGGCCGATGAGGATTTTCTTCCCGGGGTTCTGCCGTGCCCAGCGCCTGGCACCGGCGAAGGCATGCGCGGATTCGATCGCCGGCAGGATGCCCTCGCTGCGGCAGCACTCGGTGAGCGCTTCCAGCGACTCATCGTCGGTCGCGGCTTCGTAACGCACACGATTCGCCCACAGCAGCAGCGAGTGCTCGGGCCCGACGCCGGGATAGTCGAGGCCCGCGGACACCGAGTGGGTCTCCTGTATCTGGCCATTCTCGTCCTGCAGCAGCAGCGAGTACGCGCCGTGCAGCACTCCGGGCTTGCCCGTTGCCAGCGTGGCCGCATTGTGTCCGAGCTCACGTCCCGTGCCACCGGCCTCGATGCCGATGATCTCCACCGACTTGTCGCCGATGAACGGATGGAACATGCCGATTGAATTCGAGCCGCCGCCCACGCAGGCGATCACCGCATCCGGAAGACTGCCGGCCTGCTCGAGCATTTGTGCACGCGCCTCCCTGCCGATCACGGTCTGCAGTTCGCGCACCAGGTACGGATACGGATGCGGACCCACCGCCGAACCGATGATGTAGAACGTGTCGCTCGGGTTGCCGACCCAGTCGCGGAACGCTTCATCGATCGCGGCGCGCAATGTCTGGTCGCCACTGGTCACCGGCACCACGGTGGTGCCCAGCAACTTCATGCGGCCCACGTTCGGCGCCTGGCGCTCCATGTCCACGGCGCCCATGTACACCGTGCACGGCAAACCGACGCGAGCACAGGCCGCGGCGCTGGCGACGCCGTGCTGTCCGGCGCCGGTTTCCGCGACGATACGAGTGACGCCGAGCCGCTTCGCGAGCATGGCCTGCCCCAGTGCGTTATTGATCTTGTGCGCGCCGGTGTGCGCGAGGTCTTCGCGCTTGAGCCACACCTCGGCCCCCCAGGCGCGCGACAGTTTCGACGCGTAGGTGAGCGCCGTCGGCCGGCCGACCCAGTTTTTGAGTTCCCCCGCCAGCTCGGCCTGAAAATCCGGCGCGTGCAGATGCTGCTTGATGCCTGCTTCGAGTTTTTCGAATGCCGCGATCAGCGTCTCGGGAATGTAGCGGCCACCGAAAGGACCAAAGCGGCCACGCGCGTCGGGGTACTTGCCGGCAAGCTCGTCGGCCAGTAGTTGGGCCGGGTCGTAACCCTGGGTTGCGAGATTGGAATTCATGCGGTCTCCAGCGCCGCCGCGCGTGCGGCGGCCACGAATTGCTCGATTTTCTGAATGCTCTTGATCCCTGGGCGTTCCTCGACGCCACTCGACACGTCGACGCCGAAGGGCCGAACCTGCCGCATCGCCGCAGCGACGTTCTGCGCGGTCAGTCCGCCGGCGAGAATCACCTGCATGCGGATCGCGAGTCCGGCGGCCTCATCCCAGTCGGTAGTTTGGCCGCTGCCGCTCACCGGGCCTTCGAACAACACGCGGCGCGGCACGGCGCAGGCCGCCTGCGCACCGGGGCGCACCACGGGAAGCACGCTCAGCGACGCCGGCAGGGCGAGCGCCTCGATGTCCTCGAGGTCGGTCTGCAGGATGTCGGGCCTGAATCCGCTCAGGATGGCATCGACGGCCGCGCGCGAGGGATGACGCGTGACCGCGACGCAGGCGAGTTTGCGACGCGCGGGGGCCGCGAGCTCATTGGCACGCGCCACGCTGACCTCGCGCACCGAGGAAGCAAACACGAAACCAATGGCATCCACTTCGCAGGTCAGCGCTGCGTTCACCGCCTCGGCAGTGGTCATGCCGCAGATCTTTATGAACGGCTGGCTCATGCCCCGACCCCGAGCCTTGTTGCGCGCGCAGCCACTGCTGAGCGTCCGGCGGCGAGCATGGCACCCGCCAGCTGCGCCGGTTCTCCCGACGACATGAGTGCACTGCCCACCAGTGCCAGGTCGTAACCAGCGGCAGCCACCCGCGCGGCGTCCGCGGCCGTGGCGACGCCGCTTTCGGCCACGCGCCGCACCTGCATCGGCAGCGAGGCGGCCAGCGCATCGAGCCGGCCGGGCACCACCTGGAGCGTGGTGAGATCGCGGGAGTTCACGCCCACCAGCAGCAGCTCACGATGTGCCAGGCGCGCTTCGACCAGTCGGTGCGCCAGCTCGATGTCGGACGCATCGAATGCCTCGAGCAATACGAACATGTCGAGGCTCAGCGCGGTATCGATGAGTGCTTCGAGTTCGGCGCGCGGAATCATGCGCAGGATGGCGAGCACGCCACTGGCGCCCGCGGCGCGTCCTTCCAGCACCTGGTACGCATCGACCAGGAAATCCTTGCGCATCGCGGGCACCGAGAGTGCGCTGAGCGCACGGCAACCGGCTGCAAGGTCATCCAGGGAACCATCGAAGCGACTGGGCTCGGTGAGGATCGACACGGCCGCGGCGCCGGCACGCGCATAAGTCGCGACGCGCGCTCCCACGTCGTCTTCGGTCGCCGCCTTCAGCAGACCAACGGCAGGCGAACGCAATTTCACCTCGGCGATGAGGTCGAAGCTGCTGAGCGACAGCTTCGGCGCGCGCGGCATCCCTGCGATGCGCGCGCGCAGCTCGCGCGCCGGCAACGTTTCCTGGGCCGAGAGCGAGCGAGCGCGCGACGCCGCCGCCATGCCGCTGAGGAAATCGCCCGCCTCGCTCATGCCGCGCCCCGCGCGCCGAACGAGGCCAGCGCTTCGAGCGTCCTGCGCGCCGCGCCGCTGTCGATGGCCTGGCTTGCCAGACGCACACCTTCACGTGGATCGCTGACGCGACCGACGATCTCCAGGGCCAGTGCCGTGCCCAGCAGCAGCGCGTCGCGATGCGCGCCGCGATCTTCGCCGGTCAGCACCGCACGCAGGGACCTGGCATTGGACGCCGCGTCGCCACCGGCGAGATCACGCGCACCACACAGATCCAGGCCGTAGTCGGAGGGACTGCGGATTTCGGCCGACACCTTGCCGGGGCGCACGTCGAGCACGGTGAACGGCCCGAGCGGCGTGGGTTCATCCCAGCCTTCCGCGCCATGCACCACGAAAGCCCGTTCCACGGCCAGGCCGGACAATGCTTCGGCCATGAGTTGCGCGGTGGGCAGGTTGAACGCGCCCGTGAGCTGGAATTTGGGCGCCGCGGGATTGGTGAGCGGTCCGAGGATGTTGAACACCGTGCGCACCCCCATGGCCTGGCGGATCGGCGCCACTGCCTTCATCGCCGGGTGGTAGTGAGGCGCGAACAGGAAGGTGAACTTCGTCGCCGCGAGACAGGCTCCCGCAGCGGACTCGTCCAGCGGTAGTTTGAGACCGAGATGCTCGAGCACGTCGGCACTGCCGCACTGGCTCGACACCGAACGGTTGCCGTGTTTCACCACGTCGACACCGCAGGCCGCGGTAAGCAGCGCGGCGCCGGTGGACAGGTTGAAGCTGCCCGAGGAATCGCCGCCAGTGCCGACGATGTCGATGGCATGCGGCGCCGGCGCGATCGCCGGCTGGCGCGCCAGCCCGCGCATGGCGCGCGCGAAGCCGCGCACTTCGTCCACGGTGACGCCCTTGGCGCGTAATGCGGCCAGCAGTGCGCCCGCGAGTGCGGGCGGCATGTCGGCGCTGGTGAGCGCGCGCAGCAGATCACCCGCCTCGGTCTCGTTCAGCGATTTTCCCGACAGCAGGTGTTCGAGCGTGTCGCGCAGGCTCATTGCCGGCCTCCGCGCATCTTGAGGAAATTGCCGATGAGCGCGGGCCCGTCGGGCGTGAGCACACTCTCGGGATGGAATTGCACGCCTTCCACCTTCAGCGTCCGGTGACGCACGCCCATGATCTCGCCTTCGGGCGTGTGCGCGGTGACTTCGAGCTCCGCCGGCAGACTGTCGGGCCGGGCGATCAACGAGTGATAACGACCGACCTGCGCCGACTGCGGAATGCCGGTGAACAGTCCTTTGCCGTCGTGTTCCACCGGCGAGGTCTTGCCATGCATGAGCCGACCCGCCCTGACTACCTTGCCGCCGAATACCTCGACGATGGATTGGTGCCCGAGACACACGCCGAACACCGGCACGGTTCCGGCAAACGCGCGGATCATGTCCATGGAGACGCCGGCGTCGTAGGGCGTGCCCGGTCCCGGAGAGATGCACAGGTGCGTGGGATTCAGCCGCCTTCGCCTCTTCCACCGTGATGGCGTCGTTGCGTCGAACATCCACTTCTGCGCCCAGCACCATGAAAGCCTGCACCAGGTTGTAGGTGAAGGAGTCGTAGTTGTCGATCAACAGCAATCGCACATTCTCTGGCACGCTCACAACCCCTCCGCCGCGAGCTTGAGCGCGCGGGCCATCGCGCCGGATTTTGCGAGCACTTCGTCGTACTCGGCCGCGGGCACGCTGTCGGCGACGATGCCGGCGCCCGCCTGGTAGCTGTATTCATCGCCGCGGAACACCAGGGTGCGGATGGTGATGGCCTGGTCCATGTCGCCGCGCGCGCCGAAATAGCCCACGGTGCCGCCATACAGGCCGCGGCGCACCGGCTCGAGCTCGTCGATGATCTCCATGGCGCGCACCTTCGGCGCGCCGACCAGCGTGCCGGCCGGAAACGTCGCCGCGAACAGATCGAAGGCATCGCGTTCAGGACGCAATTGGCCCTTGACGCCGCTGACGATGTGCATCACGTGGCTGTAGCGCTCGATGACGCGATAAGGATCCACGTGCACGCTACCGGCGCGCGCCACGCGGCCAAGATCGTTGCGCGCCAGGTCGACCAGCATCACGTGTTCGGCGTTTTCCTTGACGTCGGCCAGCAACTCGCGTTCGTGCTGCTCGTCCGACGCCTGCTCCTCGGCGCGCGGCCGCGTGCCGGCGATCGGACGCAGCTCGGCGCGGCCCGCGGCGTTCACCTTGACCAGTGCCTCGGGTGACGACCCCACCACCGTTACGTCACCCAGCTTGCAGTAATACATATAAGGAGAGGGATTGATGAGGCGCAGCGCGCGATAGGCCTCGAACGGATCGAGTGTGTGCCGGCCGGAGAATCGCGACGACAACACCAGCTGATAGACATCGCCCGCGGCGATATATTCCTGCGTGCGTTGTACTCCTGCCATGTAATCGTCGCGCGACAGCGAGCCCACGGCCTCCGAGTAGCGGCCGCCGGAGCCGGCACTCGGTTGAATAGTCAGGTAAGCCGCCACGCAGTGCCCGGATGACCTCACGCCGAAGTGATTGCCGCTCGGCCTCGCTGCCGGCGTGCAGCAGCGCGATGCCGCGTGTCAGGTGATCGAACACCAGCATCGACTCGGGCGCCACGTAATGCAGGTCGGGCACGGGCGCGTCCGCTTTCGCCTTCGAGGGCAGGCGTTCGAAGTAACGCACCACGTCGTAAGAGGAATAACCCACCAGGCCGCCGGCCAGCGGCACCCCGGCCATTTCGGGCATGGGCTTGGGCGCGCGTGCCAGTGCCTGGCGCAGGGCGCCTAACAATCCCGCCTGGTCGTTCGGCCGCGCAACCAGGCTGTCGCCCACCTTCAGGCCTGTCGCATCCAGCCGCACCTCCAGGCACTTGCCGAAGCCGATGAAGGAATAGCGCGCCAGGCGCTCCCCGCCCTCGACACTCTCGAGCAGAAAGCGCGGATTGAACGCCCCGAGCTTGGCGAAAGCCGACACCGGCGTGTCGAGGTCTCCGGCGATATCAAAGGGCGGTTTCACCGCGTTTTCTCCGTTTCCAATTCGTTCATGGGCGATGCGCCGCACGCAGACAACAAAAAACCCATCTCAGGCCTGACCGGAGATGGGTTCTTCTGGTAATCGCTGTTCAGTTCAGACGTGCAATAGCGTTCCCGTGGCCCTCTCCTTAGCGGAGGCGCCACCACCAGATCTTGCGGATGCCGTTCTGAATCATGGGACGGCGAGTATCGCCAAGCCGCAAAGCTGCCGTCAAGGCTTTCCCGGAGTACGATGCCGCTCCCTCGACAAGGAGCATTTTCATGCCGCGGCGACTGATTTCCTCGGGTTCCACGTTCGAAAAGAGCATCGGTTACTCACGGGCGGTGGTCGACGGCGACTGGATCTTCGTTTCCGGGACCACCGGCTTCGATTACTCGGACATGACCATCCAGGACGACGTCGTCGTGCAATGCGAACAGGCGCTGAAGAACATCGAAGCAGCGCTCAAGCAGGCGGGCTCGGGTTTCGCGGACGTGGTGCGCGTGCATTACCTCATGACCAACGGCGCGGATTTCGAGCGTTGCTGGCCCGCAATGGGCAAGGCCTTCGGCGCGGTGCGACCGGCGGCCACCATGATGGTGGTGGGACTTGCCGATACGCGCATGAAGATCGAGATCGAGGTCACCGCACTGCGCCGAAAGTCAGCGCCCCGCAAGAAAGCCAAGGCGCCGCGTCGCAAGAAGTGAGCATGTCGGCCGACTATGAAAAGTTAGGCGTCTTCTACCTGGGACGCGAATTCGATCCGAAGGCGAATGCACTCGGGGACGATCTCGTTCTCTATGACTCGAAGGACCTGACCACACACGCGGTGTGCGTCGGCATGACCGGCTCGGGCAAGACCGGGCTGTGCCTCTCGCTGCTCGAGGAAGCGGCGATCGACGGTGTCCCGGCCATCTGCATCGACCCGAAGGGCGATCTCGGCAACCTGATGCTGACGTTTCCGGATCTCGCGGCCACCGATTTCGAGCCCTGGGTGGACGCAGGCGAGGCCGCGCGCAAGGGACTCAGCACTGCGCAGTACGCGGCCACCATGGCCGACAACTGGAAGAAAGGACTGGCCGAGTGGGACCAGGCGCCGGAGCGCATCAGCAAACTGCGTGCTGCCGCCGACGTGGCTATCTACACGCCGGGAGCGGAGACCGGGCTGCCACTGTCGGTGTTGCGCTCATTCGCGCCGCCGCCGCCTGAACTGCTGGCGGATGCGGGCGCGCTGCGCGACCGTGTCGGATCGGTGGTCTCGGGAATCCTGAGCCTGCTGGGTGTCGACGCCGATCCCATCGCTTCGCGCGAACACATCCTGCTCGCCAACATCCTCGAGGGTGCGTGGCGACAGGGACTGTCGCTCGACATGATGGGACTCATCCAGGCCGTGCAGAAACCGGCCTTCGACAAGCTCGGCGCCTTCGACCTCGAGACCTTCTTCCCGGCGAAAGAGCGTCTCAAGCTCGCGATGGGCATCAACTCCCTCATCGCCTCGCCGGGCTTCGCCACGTGGATGAGCGGCGAGCCACTCGACGCGCAACGACTGCTGTTCACTGCCGACGGCAAACCGCGCATCTCCATCATCTCGATCGCGCATCTCAATGATGCCGAGCGCATGTTCATCGTGACGCTGGTGTTGAACGAGGTCATCGCCTGGATGCGCGCGCAGTCAGGCACCTCGTCGCTGCGCGCCATTCTCTACATGGACGAGATCTTCGGCTTTTTCCCGCCGACGGCGAACCCGCCGGCAAAGCTGCCCATGCTCACGCTGCTCAAGCAGGCGCGCGCCTTCGGGCTGGGGTGCGTGCTGGCGACGCAGAATCCTGTGGACCTCGACTACAAGGGTCTCGCCAACTGTGGCACGTGGTTCATCGGCCGGCTGCAGACCGAGCGCGACAAGCTGCGGGTGATTGAAGGATTGAAGTCCGCGCTCGCGGGTAGAGAGGACGGAGGCAACCTCGAAGCGCTGATGTCGAGTCTCACGCAGCGTGTGTTCCTGATGCGCAACGTCCACGATGACGCACCCGTGCTCATGAAGACGCGCTGGGCGTTGTCATATCTGCGCGGTCCGCTCACCGGGCCCGAGATCGCGCGAGTGATGGATGCGCGCAAGCGCGCCGCCACCCCGCCGGTGCCGGGCGCCGGTGCCGCTGGCAACGCGGCCACACCCCCCGCCGCGGCAGGCGCGCGACCACCCGTGGGCGCAGGCATCGCCGAGTATTTTCTGGCGGCGACGCGCGGCTCGGGCGCGCTGCTCTACAAGCCCATGGTCGCGGGCTTTGCGAAGCTGCACTACGTCGACGCAAAGCTCGGCCTGGATGACTGGCAGACCGTAGCAGTGCTGGCGCCGCTGGAAGACGGCGGCGGCAATGCCTCCTGGGAAGAGGCCACGCGCGACGGGCAGCTCAAGGCGCGGCTCACCGCGACGCCGGCCGAAGGCGCCGAATACGGCGAGTTGCCCGGCGCGGCACTGCGCGCCGCCAGTTACACGGCATGGGGCAAGAACCTGCAGGCACATCTCTACGAGAGCGCGCGTGCCAGTGTTTTCTGCAGCGATGTGCTCAAGATGGCCTCGAAACCCGGCGAGTCCGAGGGCGATTTTCGCGCGCGGCTCAATCTCGCCATGCGCGAGAAGCGCGACGCGGCGGTGGCCGAGTTGCGCAAACGCTGGCAGGACAAACTACTGAAGCTGCAGGACCAGATCCGCCGGGCCGAAGAGCGGCGCGAGCGTGAAGAGGCGCAGCTGTCGCAGCAGAAGATGCAGACCGCGGTGAATCGATCGGCAGCTCCATCCTCGGCGCCCTGTTGGGCCGCAAGGCCATCTCGGCCACAAATATCGGGCGCGTCGGGACGGCCGCCCGCTCCGCCGGCCGCTGGGGCCGCGAATCGCAGGATGTCGATCGCGCGGAAGAGAACATCGACGTGCTGAAGCAGCGACTCGCGGATACCCAGCGCGAAGTGGAAGCCGAAATCGCCAGGCTCGAGACCACGCTCGACTGCGGCCACCATCACGCTGCGGCAGGTGGAAGTTGCCGGCGCGCAAGTCGGATATCGCCGTGGGCGAGGTTGCGCTGGTGTGGACGCCGTGGCGCAAGGGCGCCGACGGGTTCCCCGCCCCGGCATACGATTGAGACCACGTTCGGGAGACGCCGACATGAAAGAACTGATCGACATGCTGACGAAGAAACTCGGCGTCAACGCGACGCAGGCCGAGGGCGGAGCCGCCGTGCTCTTCAAGGCCGCGAAAGACAAGCTAGGCGGCGAGGAGTTCGGCAAGCTGCTGGGCGGCGTACCCGGACTCGGCGATCTCATGAACGAAGGCGCCCGCCAGCGGTGGCGGTGGCCTCGGCGGGTTGTTAGGCGGCCTGGCGGGCGCCATCGGCGGCAACGCTGCGCTGATCAGCACCATCGTCGGCGGCTTCGGTAAGACTCGGACTGGCCGCCGAAGATGCCAAGCGATTCGCACCAGTGATTTTCGATTTCCTCAAGACCAGGGTTCCGCCCGACGTGGTCTCCACACTCGAGAAAACCCTGCGCGCCTGAACCCTTCAGGACAGAAACATGCCCTCATTCGATGCCGTCTCGGACCTCGACAGTCACGAACTGACCAACGCCGTCGACCAGGCGAACCGTGAACTTTCGCAGCGCTTCGACTTCAAGGACACGGGCGCCAGCTACGAACTCAAGGAAAAGGAATTCACCGTGAGCATGAAGGCGCCGGCGGAGTTTCAGCTCAGGCAGATGCTCGACATCCTCACGCAGCGTCTCGCCAAGCGTGGCATCGACGTGCGTTGCATGGAAAAGAAGGATCCCGTGACCAATCTCGCCGAGGCGCGCCAGGACATCGTGCTGCGCCATGGAATCGACCAGGAAACCGGCAAAAAACTGCAAAAAACCATAAAAGAATCAAAGCTCAAGGTGCAGGCACAGATCCAGGGCGAGCAGTTGCGCGTCACCGGCAAGCAGCGTGACGATCTGCAGGCGGCCATGGCGCTGCTGAAGAAGGCGGAGGTAGACCGCCCCCTGCAGTTCAAGAACTTCCGCGACTAGTTACAGCGTCCGCAGCTTTACCGCGAAGGTGAAGCGCGCAATCTGGCAATTGCGGTTCGGCGGCTTGCCCGCGTGGCGAATGGCGCCGTCGAACAGCAGCAGTCGCCCGGGCTTCGGGCTCACCGCGATTTCGGCTTCTCCGGATTCGTCAAAGAACAGGGTCTCACCGCCCCAGTCAGCGTCCCAGCGGTCGCAGACAAACCACAGTGCGGTCAACTCGCGCGCCTGCGGCAGGGCATCGACATGCGTGAGCAGCGTGTCGCCATAGGACGAGTAGTTGGTGTAGGCCCGATACGGCTGGTAACGCTCGCCCGGGCGCAGTCCGGCGACCACCGACTCGGTGGCCGGCCACATCGCGATGCGCGGCAGGTTCGCGAGCGGCGTCTCGCACACCCAATGCCGGAATTCCTGGCTTTCGGGCCGCGCAGTCTCGGTGCGCGTGAACGAGGCCTGTGACAACCCGGCGAAGTAGCGGCTGATCTCGGCGCTGTCGACCAGGCCGTCGAATACGAACACGTCGCGGCCGCACACCTGCGCGTGGCGCGTCGGTGAGTTCACATCGATTTCTCCATCCTGGGCTTCGCGGCCATGGGAGTGGCGGCGCAGTTCTGGCGGATGTACTCGTCGTGTGTCGGGAAGCCGTCGACGCGCTTGCGCACGTCACCGCTGATGAGCTGCAGGCGCCGTTCCAGCTCCTCGTTCGATGGAATGTCGGCCGAGGGATGATAAGAACGTGGATTGACGCCCTGCCCCGTGAACACCGCGAACCAGCTCGACTCGCGGAACAGGTCTCCCGGTGGTGCCACGATGGCGGCGCTCTGCTCGAACATCTCCCAGCGCTGCAGCAACGAGTCCGGCTTCCTGATGGCCTGGCAATGACGCCAGAAGGGCGTGTCGTTGCGTTCCGTGGCGGTGTAATGCAGCACGAGGAAATCGCGGATTTCCTCGAGCTCGATGCGCAGCATGGTGTTGTACTTTTCGACCACCGCCGGGTCGACGCGATCGCGCGGCAACAGGAACAGCAGCTTGGCGATCGCGGTCTGGATCAGGTGAATGCTGGTGGATTCGAGTGGCTCGAGAAAACCGCTGGAGAGGCCGATGGCCACGCAGTTCTTCTTCCAGCATTCCTTGCGACGGCCCGCCACGAAGCGCAGCGGACGTGGCATGGCGCGTGCCTCACCGTCGAGGCGGCTCAGCAACAGGCTCGAGGCTTCATCGTCGCTGATGAACTGGCTGCAGTAGACATAGCCATTGCCGGTGCGGTGCTGCAGCGGAATGCGCCATTGCCAGCCTGCCTCGCGTGCCGTCGAGCGCGTATACGGCGTGGTGGCCGGCAGGCGTTCGCAGGGCACGGCGAGCGCGCGGTCGCAGGGCAGCCATTCGCTCCAGTCTTCATAACCCGCATGCAGCGTCTGCTCGATGAGCAGGCCGCGAAACCCCGAGCAATCGATGAAAAAGTCAGCCTCGACCACGCGGCCGTCGCCCAGCGTGACGGATTCGATGAAGCCGTCTTCGCCGCGCAGCTTCACATCCACCACCTTGCCTTCGATCCGCCGCACGCCGTCGGCTTCGGCAATCTTGCGCAGGTAGGCGGCGTACAGACTCGCGTCGAAGTGATAGGCGTAACCGAGTGGCGGTAACGGCGAGCGATCCGCAGGGCCGGGCCGCGCGAAGCGTCCCGCGCGTGCCGCCACCGTGCTCGAGTTGAACACGTCGTGGCTGAGATTGCCGCCCTGCGCGCGATGCCGCAGCCAGAAATGGTGGAAGTACACGTTCTGCATCGGCACGCCGTAGGCGCCGAAGGGATGGATGTACGAATGGCCGAGGCGCGTCCAGTCGACGAACTCGATCGCCAGCTTGAAGCTGGCCTGCGTGGCGCGCATGAACTCGACCTCGTCGATCCCCATGGTGCGGTTGTAGTCGACGATCGGCGGAATCGTGGCCTCGCCCACGCCCACGGTGCCGATCTCGTCGGATTCGATGAGTTCGACCTGGTAGCCGCCGCCCTTGAGCATTCGCGCGAACGCGGCCGCGGTCATCCACCCGGCCGTTCCGCCGCCGACGATGAGCAGTCGCTTAATGGTTTGCTGCATGAGAACCCGCCGAACGCTGAACATACTCATTGTGCCGCGGCATGGAAGCGGCCAGGTGGTCGATGTGCGCCCGCAATGGTGCCAGCTGCTGCGAAGTCACTGTTTCCACGCGGGCGCGAATCTGCAATTCCAGCGCCGCGGGAATGACGCGTGCGCCGAGCAGCAGCCACGCCCAGTCCACTTCCTCGAAGGACTCGAAGTCGAGCAGGTTGATGCGCGCGCTCGCCTGGAACAGTTCGAGCTTGTTGGCCAGGCGCTGCGGTGGCGGCACGGCGCGTAGCTGCTCCCAGAAGGGACCGGGCCGGCCGCGCCCGACGCGATAATGCGCCATGGTGAAATCACGCAGGGCGTCGGCGTGTTCGCCCATGACGCGGTTGTACTCCGCGCCTTCGATTGCGCCCGCCACGTCGAGGGGAAAGAGTTCGATCAGGGTCCCGAGTCCGAGCTGCGCGAAATGCAGGTCCGCTCCGGCGAGCGGTTCGAGTTGCATGGCGGACGCGCCGAGCGCGATGCAATTCTTTTCCCAGAAACGCCGCCGCCGTCCCGAGGCCAGAGGCGCGAGCTTCACGGTGCCCAGCCCGGGCACGGCCGCCTGCAACTGGCGCAGCGCGTTCTCGTCACTGGCGTAGGCGCTGCTGTACACGAAGCCCGCGATGGAGTCGCGTGCCAGCGGCATGCGCCACCACCAGCCGGCGTCGGTCGCCACCGTGCGCGTCACCGGCGGAGCATCCTGCAGCAGCGGCGCACGCGCCGAGAGCATCCGATCACAGGGCAGCCACGCCGACCAGTCATCGCGTTCGGCCTCGCCGAGGTGGCGCAGCAGCAAGACTTCCGCGCCACTGCAATCGAGGAACAGATCTGCCGCCACCGACTCACCATTGTCCAGGCGCAGGGTGGCCATTTCGCCATCTGGCAACCGGGTCACGCTCGCGAGCGTACCGGTCACGCGCCGCACACCGAGACTGGCCGCTTGCGCCGCGAGATAGGCGACGTAGGCTGACTCGTCGAGATGAAAGCCGTAGGTGAAACTGGAGGTCAGCGACTTCGCATCACCCATGGGCCGGGCAAAGCGCCCGAGGCGGGCGGCAACCGCCGCCAGCGAGTAGTTCTCGGGCGTTTCGAAGTGCCCGTGGATGGCCTGCAATACCAGGTACTTGTAGAAAGGCGTGCCGCCGATGTCGCTGCCGATCTCGCCGTGCGCATGCAGGAAGCGGCTGCCTTCACCCTGCCATCCGAGATGTTCGGTGGCCAGCTTGAACGTCGCGCCGGTGCGCCGCATGAGGTCGTTCTCGGCCACGCCCAGCAGCCCGTGCATGCCGCGTTGTGACGGCAGCGTCCAGCGACCCAGCGGCGAATCGGCCGGCATGCCGGTGTCGACCACGACCACGTCCACGCCACGCTTGCGAAACGCGCGCCGGAGCCCGGCCGCCGCGAGCCAGGCCACCGCACCACCGCCGACGATCGCCACGCGCGTGATGGTCGCGGTCATGCTTGCGCCTTAGGGCTGGGAACGGGCGCCGCGGGGCAGTACCTGGCGAGGAATTCTTCGTGCGTGGGCATGCGCACCACGGTCGACTGGACCTGCTCGCGCACTGCCTGCAGCTGGCGCGCGACCTCCGCGCTTTCCGGCGCATCGGCGAGCGGATCCCAGGCATCGGGCATCACACGCTGGCCGAAATACACCGCCAGCCACGAAGGCTCGAGGAACAGGCCATCCTTGTAGGTGATCACACGCGCGCGACGCCGGAACAGTTCCATCTTGTGTCTGAGGCTGTCGGGGATCTCCATCGTCCGGCAATAGTTCCAGATCGGCGCGTCGTCCCGCTCGGTGGCGTGGTAGTGCAGGATCAGGAAGTCGCGCACGCGGTCGTATTCCATCTCCATCCAGCGGTTGTAGGCGTCGACGATGCGCGGATCGAAATGCTTCGCATCCGTGCCCGTTGCGCCGGTCCCACTTCCATCAGTCCCACTTCCATCAGCTCAGAATAGTCCAGCAGGGTCGTGATGGCGACCTGTATCAGGTAGATGCTGGTGGATTCGAGCGGCTCGAGAAATCCGCCGGCGAGTCCGATGGCGACCACATTGCGATTCCAGGTCTTGCGACGCCGGCCGGCCGTGAAGCGCAATGGCCGCGGATCGGCCAGTGCCTTGCCGTCGAGCCGCGACAACAACTTCGTGGCGGCCTCGTCGTCGCTGAGAAACGCGCTGCTGTAGACGTAGCCGTTGCCCATGCGGTGCTGCAACGGAATGCGCCACTGCCAGCCGGCTTCGCGCGCCGTGGCGCGCGTGTAGGGCGTCAGTGGTCCCGAGTTTTCGCACGGCACCGCCATGGCGCGATCGCAGGGCAGCCACTTGGTCCATTCGTCGTAGCCGGTCTTCAGGGCGGACTCTATCAATAGCCCGCGGAAGCCGGAGCAATCGATGAACAGATCGCCGCCCACCGTTTCGCCGTTGTCGAGTTTCACCGACTCGACCCAGCCGTCCTCGGCGCGCAGTTTGACGTCGACGATCCTGGCGTCGGTGCGCTGCACACCGCGCTGTTCCGCGAAGCCGCGCAGGTATTGCGCGTACAGCGAGGCGTCGAACTGGAAGGCGTAGCCAAAGGTGGACATCACCGAGGTCGGATCCTCGGACGGCATTGCGAAGCGGTTCAGCCGCGACGCCACGATGGGCAGGGAATAGTCCTCGATACTGGAGTCCATTCCTTCGGCCCGCGTGCGCAACCAGTAGTTGTGAAAGGGCACGCCCGCGATCTTCGAGCCGTAGGCACCGAACGGATGGATATAGCTGTCGCCCACGCGCGCCCAGTTCACGAACTCGATGCCGAGCTTGAACGTGGCCTGGGTCCGGGCCATCAGGTCGGGTTCATCGAGACCGATGCGGCGATTGAAGAAGCGGATGTGCGGCAGCGTCGCCTCGCCCACGCCGACGATGCCGATCTCGCTGGATTCGATCAGACGTAACTGGCGCTGCTCGGGTCGGAGCACCGCGGCGAATGCCGCCGCCGTCATCCAGCCTGCCGTACCGCCACCGACGATGACGATCTTGAGCGGTTGCACTCGTAAACCCCGCGCGGAAAGAAAAGGGCGCGCCGTATCGTATACGGCGCGCCCAGTTTCTGCGGTACGCGGCCTTACTGGATCCGGTAACGAACGCCGACGGTTACGCGGCGATCGTTCGTGAACCAGGAACGCGCGAGCAAGAGGCCCTGCTGGTTGACCTGCTGCTTCAGGACAGTCTCGGCCTCCAACAAGTTCTGGGCATCGAGGAACACATCCCAGTTCTCATCCGGCCGGAAGTGCAACGAGCCGTCGAGCTGACCATAGGCGTCCTGCCAGATGGGCAGCTTGATGCAGCAGTCCGACTGGCTGATCAGGTAGTCGTCGCGCCAGTTCCAGGCGAGACGCGCACCGAACTTCGGCTGCTCGAACATGAGTATCAGGTTGTAGGAGTTGGGCGAGTAACCTTCCAGCGGCAGGTCCGTGAACGTGATCAGCGGATCCTGTTGCGTGGTACCACCGCCCGACACCGTCGACAGGTTGGAGTTGGTGATGCCCTGGTTGTCCACGTACGTGTAGTTCGCCTGCACACCGAGGCCATTCCATGGCTCCGGCAGCGCATCGAAGAACTGCTGGTAGGCCACTTCGAAGCCCCTGAGCTTGGCGCCGTCGCCGGTGATGGGACCGGTGACGCTCACGTCGCGCGTGACCCCATTGTTGGTGAAGGTACGCAGGTAGCTGCCGTACTGGATGTAGTCGTTGAACTGCTTGGCAAACACCGCGAGCGTCAGGGAGCCTGTGTTCGAGAAGTACCACTCGTACGTCAGGTCAATCTGATCGGCTGTCGTCGGTGCCAGGGCCGGGTTACCGGCGGAACCGGTGTACCTGGGCTGGTAGGCCACCGGGTTGCCTTCGCAATCACCCGGCGGATCGTAAGTGACCGTTCCCGAGGTGCAATCCGGACCGACGCGCGCCACGGGGATGTAGTTCTTGTACAGGCCCATGTCGGGACGTGCCAGGGCCCGCGACACCGCGAAGCGAATGAACGAATCGTCCGTAAGACCAAAGCGCAGGTTCAGGCTCGGCAACCAGTTGTCGTGATCGGCACCGCCGCTCTGCGACTCCGTGGCGCCATTCATGAAGGCGATGTCGTCCGCCGGCGTGAGGGTGAGCGGATCATCACGATCCGGTTCGCCCGGCGCTGGCGGCGGTTGCGGAGCGGGCGGCGTCCAGATCGGGAACTGGATACCCCCGGTTGCCGTGACCGAGGTCTTCACGAAGCGCACGCCGATATTGCCGCGCACGCTGACGTTACCGATCTTGGTCTCATCGCCACCGAACTTCAGCATCACGTACGCGGCGTCGACGTCCTCGGTAACTTTCTGCTGCTCGACCGGGCAGTAGAGCCCGCCGGGGCTGTTCGCGTTGACCGGGCAGTTGGTCCGCGCACCCAGGTTGGTCCAGCTGTTGCTGTGGCCGTTGCCGTACAGATCGATGTTGTTCTGGTAGTTCTCCACGTAGCGCATCTGCGGATGGATGAACGTGCCACCTGGGAAAACGCCACCGCCAACCAGGTTCGATGACCAATCGAGCGCCTCGGTGGTATCCGCCCAGCGACCCTGGGTGGCGAAGTACGCTTCGTCGTTCTGCACGCCCCACAGCGGCTGCACGGAACCCCAGTTGTAGGTCGACCAGTTGACCTCCTGGTCGCGCTCGGCGCGGCGCACGCCGACTCGCATGCTGTCGAGCCAGCCGGTATCGAGCTGGATGTCGGCATCGAGACGCATGGCGAGTTCGTCGCCTTCGCTGTTCTCGGTGTGCTCCATCGTCCACTCGTGGTAGTAGTTGCGCGGATCGGCAAATCCGCCTTCCGTCATGCCGAAGCCGGTCGGCAGGTGGAACTGGAACTTCGGCTTGCCGCCGCGCAGGTCGAGCTCGACGTTCGACGCGGTATGGGTGCTGGCGCTGTTATCGAAGTTATCGACCGTGGAGTCGATCATCTGCACGTCGAAGCTCAGGCCAACCCGCTCGCTGATGTCCCAGCGCAGGTTCAAGGCCAGGTCCTGCGTCATGTTCTCGGTGGTCGCGAAGCGCGTGTCGGCTCCGGTGTTGATACCGCGTGTGCTCGGGCAGAGACCCGCGCTCGTCGACCACGTGTAGCAGAACCAGTTCAGCATCGGCTGACCGTTCGCACCCGTGGTCGGATAACCGTTCGGGTGATCGAGCAGGTTGTTGTTGTTCGGACCCGCCCAGCCATTCACCGAGTCGGCGATCACGCCGTACTGGAAAACACCCTGGCTGTCGAACTCGTAGGGCGGTGTGCCCTCCGGCGCGAAGCCGAGCGCACCGGGTAGCACGATATCCTGCGCGGTCTGCGAATTGCCGATACCCGCGGTGAGTGAATGCTCGTGCCAATCGTTGGTGTATTCGGAGCGGTTGTACTGCAGGGTCATCAACACCGCATCTTCGGGACTGCGGTACTGGCCGGCGAGGGACGCGCCCTTGCGCGTACGGTCGTAGATGTTCTGGCGGAGGTCGATACCGCCGGGCATCCACTTGACGCCACCACCGTAGGCCTCGACGTCCTGGGTCTGGAAGAAGCGCAGGATCTGCACGCCCTGCGACTCGGTGATTACTTGCGAGTAGGCGGCATTGGCCATGACGCCGAATTCGCCAATACCGGTGTCCCAGCGATTGCTGACCAGGAACGAGCCTGCGGGTTTGGCTTCGCCCGCGAGGTTGCCGTATCCAATTTCACCCGAGAACGCGGCCACGAAGCCTTCGGAATCGAAGGGGACGTGGGTGCGCAGGTTGACCGTGCCGGCGATGCCGCCTTCGATCATGTCCGCGGTGGCGTTCTTGTAGGTGTCGACACCCGCCATCAGTTCGGGCGAGACGTCGGCGAACGACAGGCCGCGCGAGCTGTTCGCGTTGAAGCTGTCGCGGCCGTTGAATTCACTGCGCACCTGCGGCAGACCACGAATCACCACGCCGGAGGGCTCGGCGGAGAAGTGAGTCGTGTCGCCGGAGGCGGCGAAACGCGTGACCGTCACGCCGCTCATGCGCTGCAATGCTTCGGCGACGGACTTGTCCGGGAAGGCGCCGATGTCGGATGCGGTGATCGAATCGATCACCGTATCGGCGTTTTTCTTGATTTCCTGCGACGTTTCCAGCGCCTTGCGGATGCCGGTGACCAGGATCTCGGTCAGATCGTCGTCGCTCTTGGTCGTGGTGTTGGTGTTGTCGGCGGGAGTGGCCGCCTCCTGGGCCATGGCCCAAGGTGCCAGTAAGGTCGCGCCGGCGACGAAGATTGCCAATTCAGCTGCACGCGACTTTCCCGCGAGCGCGGCATCACGCCGCAACTTTCTCGATTCTTTGGACACTGCAATGCCCCCCTGTATAAAAACGGCCTACTTCGAGTATTTCGAAAACCGATTGTTAGAATTTTTTTGGAGTGTAGCCGGATCGCGCCGCCACGCAAGAGTCGTTTTGCCAATAGTTGCAGCTTGGCTGCATGTCTCGCCGGGTCATGAAATGTCGCGCCACGAGTAAGAATTCATTACGCCGATGAAATTGCAAAACCCCTCAAGTCAACTGCAACTCATTGTTTCGCTTGCAACTGCTGGCGACCGGGCGGCCGCGCTGGCCGAGGCGCGCAAGATCACGGACATCCATGTCGCCGCCGAGGCCTGGCGCCTGTTGAGTGAAATCAATGCTAATTCGCAACGCTGGGATGCGGCGCTGTCTGACCTCGAAATCGCACTGCAGCATCAGCCCGGATCCCGTCCTTTGCGCCTGCGTCATGCACTGTTGCGCGAGCAACGCGGCGATTCGCGCGGCGCGCTCGCCGAGCTTGCGGCGCTCGAGAGTGAAGCCGCCGATTCGCCGGAGTTGTTAGGGCATCTCGGCCGTGCGCTGCAGTACGCGGGCGAGACCGAACGCGCCGAAATGAAAGTCGGCGCCGCACTGCGGCGCTGGCCGACCGATGCATCCCTGCACCGGCTGTTCGCGGAATTGCGCTGGCAACGCGGCGCGGGCAGCAGCGCGGCAGAGACACTCGAACTCGCCATCGAGTCGCATCCCGGCGAACTCAAGCTCAGGCTGATCGCCGCAGATGTGCTGCGCAGCGCCGGTGATGCACCGCGGGCACTGACGTTGTTAGAACGCGGACTCGAGCTCGCGCCGGATTCAGCCGCGTTCCTCACGTCGATCGGCGTGTTGTTAGACGGGCTCGATCGACCCGCGGAGGCGCTGCCATACCTGCGCGCGGCGGTGGCGCGCACCCCGGATTCGCTGCAGGCGCGGGGCAACCTGGTGCCGACACTGCTACGCACCGGTGCGCCGCAGGAGGCACTGCAACTCGTCACCGAGCTCTCGCGCCGGCTTCCGGACGATCAACTGCTGGTCGCCTGGCGCAGCACGGCACTGCGGGTACTCGGCGATCCGGGTCACGCGCAGCTGTGCGACTACGGGCGGCTGGTGCGCACCACGATGCTGGTGCCGCCACCGGAATTCACCGATATCGCCGCATTCAACGCAGCCTTCGAACGCATGCTGCAGCCATTGCACCGCTCCGCCCATCATCCTCTTGCGCAGTCGTTGCGCGGCGGCACACAGACCAGTCGCAACCTGCCGGCGAATGAGCCGCTGGTGGCGGCGTTCCTGGCGATGATCGATGCGCCGATCCGCGAATACATCGCGGGTCTGCGCGACGGCGATCGCCTGCACCCGGTCGACCGTCGCCGCCGCGACGCGTACCGCATCGCCGGATCGTGGTCGGTGCGCCTGGAGCCCGGCGGCTTTCACATCAACCATGTGCATCCGCAGGGCTGGCTGAGCTCGGCGTATTACATCGCGCTGCCGGGCGGCAGCGGAGAATCGCGCGCCGGCTGGCTCAAGTTCGGAGAACCCGCAATGCCGGTGGCGGGTTGCCCGCCGGAACACTTCGTGGAACCGAAGCCGGGAATGCTGGTGCTGTTTCCCTCGTATTTCTGGCACGGAACCGTGCCATTCGAGGACGGCGGCCGCCGGCTGACGGCCGCCTTCGACGTGGTTCCGGCCTAACTACCGCTCTTGCGCGCGGCTCTTTTGCGACTTGAGCACGCCTGGGTCCGTGCCGAGCTTGTAGAGGTACTCGCGACGCTCGTCGCTGCCCTGCGGCAAGGTCGCGAGGTGCGCGCGCTGCTCGGGCGATCAACGAGAACTCCGTGTAGCCGCGCTCCACCAGGCAGCTCTTGAGTCGTTCGGTGCGCTGCTTCTGCGCGGCGACTTCCATCGCCTGCTGCTGCGTCGCCGCGCGCGACACCATGTCGACATTGGTGTTGTCGCGGTAGGCACCGCCGCTGCCAGTCGGGAATGCGGTACTGCTTGGGGCCGGATTGGCGCTGGGGTTGGTGTTCGGCGCCCCTGACCTTGCGCCCGGCGCTGGCAGGCGCTCGGCGCTCGCGCCATTGATTCCGCCGGCGGTATTGGCGCCGTTGCCTTCTGCCGGCGTCGGTGGCCGCGAGCACGGCGCACTGTCCGCCGTCGGTGCGGTAGTCGAGCATCGAGACATTTTCCTTGCCCCACGCGGTCTGCGGGGCAGGGGTAGAAGTGCAGGCGCAGACCGCCAGCGCCGCGCCGACGGCCAACAAGATGGATTTCATTGCAAATTCTCCCTGAGTGACATCCGTTCCCAACAAAAGACACTCATCAAACAAAATAGATCCGCGGTTCCCCGGGCACCGCAAGATACCCGCGCGCCGCACCGCGGTACAGCCTGCGGCAAGTCCTTATGTCACGGCGCGGGCAGAAGCGGTTGCCCGCGCCGGGCGTGCGTGATCGATGAGCTCGCACAGGCTGCCAGCGGCCTTGATCACCGACGGCCCCATGCGATCCATGCGTTCGTCGGCGTACGCGAGCAGCTGGTGGTTGCGCACCGCGGTCACGTTCGGAAATCGCCGCCACTCGGCCAGCCATTCCGCGGCCGACGTGGGCGGTGCCGAGATGATGATCAGCTCCGGATCGCGCAGCAGCGCGGCCTCGCGTGTCACCGCGGGCGCGGCCGTCGACAGGTCGGCGAACACATTGGTGGCCCCGCAGGTGCGCAGCGCATCGGAAATGATGTGGCGCCCGCCGATGGTGTAGATAGGCCGATCCCAGATCTGGTAGAGCACGCGCAGCGGCGCGCGGTCACGATAACGCGCGCCGATGGCGTCGAGCTCGGCGCCGAGCGCCGCAGCGGCGACCCGCGCGGTGTCGGAAGTGCCGGTGAGCTCACCCAGCCGTCGCAGGGATTCCGGCATCTGCGCAAGACTGGTGACGTGCACCTGGTAGACCGGGATGCCGAGCGAGCGGATGCGGTCGATGCGCGCGCGCTGCACCACGTCGACGGCCACCACGATCACGGCGGGCCGCAGCGCAAGCAGCTGCTCGAAGTCCAGCGTCTCTGCGTCGCCGACTACTGGCACGCTAGCTGCTTCGGCCGGTTCCTTGCTGTGCGCGATGGTGCCAACGAGACAATGACCTGCGCCCGCGGCGTACAGCATCGCGGTGGTACCCGGGGCCAGTGACACGATGCGACAGGCGTCGGCAGCCACCGTGACCGTCGTACCGGTGTCGTCGCGCACCTCGCGCTTGGCGGGCGCGGCGGTCGCCGCGGCGGCGGCGAACAGCAGCGCGCACCAGGGCGCCAGGCGCCGCGCCGGCTTCACCGCTGCGATCGGTGGACGGGCGTGTCCTGCACCGCGCAGCCATCGCAGCCGGTGCCCGCCGCGCGCGTGATTCGGGGTTTGAGCGAACGCGCACGCCAGGCAGCCAACCGCGGTCGCGACGCCGCCCAGCCGTCCAGCGCCAGCAGCACACGCAGGCGCCGGCGCGCGGGCAGCAACTTCCAGATGCAGAAAGCCACAGCGATCGCGACGATGACGGCGACGAGGACCTGCTGAATCATGGCTCCCATCCTACGTCCAGGCAGCGACCGCGCGATACGTGATGAGCGCTGCAAGGTACGCCATGGCGAACAGGTAGCCCGCCATGATGATGGGGTAGCGCCACGAGTTGGTTTCGCGCTTCACCACCGCGAGCGTCGACAGGCATTGCGGCGCGAACACGTACCACGCGAGCAACGAACAGGCCGTGGCGAGGCTCCAGCCACTGGCGATCACCGGCTCGAGTTGTGCCGACAGGTCATCGCCGCTGGCGGACATGGCGTACACCGTGCCGAGCGCGCCGACCGCAACTTCGCGCGCCGCCAGGCCCGGCACCAGTGCGATCGAGATCTGCCAGTTGAAACCGATCGGCTCGAAGACTTTCTGCAGCATGGCGCCGAGCTGACCGGCAAAGCTGTACTGGATGGCCGGGCCGGTGGCATCCGGCGGCGGTGCGGGGTACGCAGCGAGAAACCACAACACGATCATCAGCGCGAGGATGATTCCACCGACGCGGCTCACGAAGATTCGCACGCGCTCCCACAGGCCGAGCAGCAGGTTGTTCGCGTCCGGCCACTGGAAGTCCGGCAGCTCGAGCATCAGCGGCGAGTAACGCCGCGAGCCGGCGAACTGCTTGATGATGAATGCCACGATAAACGAGGACACGATGCCTGCCGCGTACAGCGCGAACAACACCAGCCCCTGGAGATTGAACGGCCCGACCTCGCGACGTGGGATGAACGCGGCGATCAGCAGGCCATAGACCGGCAGCCGCGCCGAGCAGGTCATCAGCGGCGCAACCATGATCGTGGTCAGACGATCGCGCCAGCCCGGAATGGTGCGCGTCGCCATGATGCCGGGGATGGCGCACGCATGACTGGACAACAGCGGGATGAACGCGCGCCCGGACAGGCCTACCCAGCCCATCAGCCGGTCGAGAAGATAGGCGGCGCGCGGCAGGTAGCCGGAATCCTCGAGCACCAGGATGAAAAAGAACAGGATGATGATCTGCGGCAGGAACACGAGCACGGCACCGGCACCTGCGATGACCCCGTCGGCCAGCAGGCTCGACAGCGGCCCGGCATTCATGTTGGCCTTGACCCAGACGCCGAGCGCGCTCATGCCCGCATCGATGCCGTCCATGAGCGGTGCAGCCCAGCTGAATACCGCCTGGAAGATGAGGAACATCACCACACCCAACACCAGGATGCCGGCCAACGGGTGCAGCAACACCGCGTCGATGCGAGCGGCCCAGCGACTTTCGGTGGGCAGGGTGTAGCCGACCGCGGTGAGCACACGCTGCAGTTCCGCCTGCGTCCATTGGGCGTCTTCGTGGCTGGTTGCTTGCCCGGCTGGCGCCGCGGCGCCCTGCGAAGCGGGCCAACGTACCGGCTCGATGGCCTCGATGAGCGCATCCGCGCCGCCACGCTTGACCGCTACGGTGGGCAGCACCGGCATGCCGAGCTCGTTCGACAGGCGTTTAATGTCGATCTTCACGCCACGGCGGCGCGCCACATCCATGCGATTGAGCGCCACCATCATGGGAAGCCCGGCGCGCTTCACTTCGAGCGCGAGGCGCAGGCCGATTGGCAGGTGCACCGCGTCGACCACGCAGACGATGAGGCCCGGCGCCGGCGCATCGGCCACGCGGCCCAGCAACACGTCACGGGTGATGGCCTCGTCGAGCGTGGTGGGCTTGAGGCTGTAAGTGCCCGGCAAATCGAGAACGCGCAGCACCCGTCCATCGGCGGCGGCGCGCTCGCCTTCCCGTCGCTCGACCGTGACTCCGGGGTAGTTAGCGACCTTCTGGCGGCTGCCGGTCAGCCGGTTGAACAGCGCGGTCTTGCCGCAGTTCGGGACGCCGACCAGCGCGATGCGCAAGGGCGAGGTGGAGACGAGGGCGTCCATGGACGCTAAGCGGTGACTGCGCTTGCGTCCTTGGGGCCGAGCGCGACAGGACTCAAACGCTCCTGCTGACGGAGCACACGTACCGCGGCAGCTTCGGCGCGCCGCAGGGCGAACGTCGACCCTCCGATGCGCACCACCAGCGGATCGCCACCGAGCCACATGCGCGCCACGATTTCGCAACGTGCTCCCGCGATGAATCCCAGGTCCCGCAGGCGCGCCAATAACGCGTCGGCATCTTCGGACCGGTCGTCTAGCACGCGGGAGGCGGCCAGGCCCGTAACCACAGCGCTGTCACCGCGGCGCAGGTCGGCGAGCGGGACGGTGGAATGGTGTAAATCGGCGGTTTTCACCGAACGGAGTATGGGTGTGGAAATGCTGGATGTAAATGCGATGAGTTCGCATTTGCGTCTGGCCTCACATTACACAAACATGTACTAATTGACATGCTGTCAGTACCAAGGTTAACCTCCGCGCCCATGAGTTACATCGCCGAACGCAGACTTGAGGAAAAGGAACGTCGCCGCGCGGAGATCGTCGATGCCGCCGAGGCCGCGGGTCGAGAGGTGGGTCTGGATGCGCTCACCATGGATGACGTGGCGCGCCGCGCGCGTTTGTCGCGTGCCCTGCTCTATGTGTACTTCCAGGATCGATCCGATCTCATGTTCGGCCTCGCCGAACGCGCCATGTCCACGCTGCACGGGCGCTTCGTCGAATCCGCTGAACGGCATCGCACCGGTCTCGAGCAGTTGAGCGCCATGGGCCGAGCCTACGTGGCGTTTTCGCAGGAATTTCCCGTGCTTTTCGATGCGCTCGCACGCTGCGAGCTGCAATCGTCGGAGCCCGCGGAGGGTTCACCTTCGGAACAGGCCTGCGCCCTGGGCGGTGATCGGCTGCAGGCCACGCTGATCGCGTCCATCGAAGCCGGGATTCGCGATGGCAGCATTCGCCGCGATGTCGGATCGCCCATGCTGATGAGCGTGACGCTGTGGGGATTCATGCACGGAATCATCCAGCTCACCACCACCAAGGCGCATGCGCTGGCGCATCACGGTGTGGCGCCCAAGGCGCTCATCGACTACGCCATCGACATGATCACGCGCGACCTCAAGAACTGAACCAGCGGCCTCACCGACATGGACCGTCCACGTTTCAAATTCGACATGCGTCCAGTATCTCGACACGTGATGAGCGTCACGGGCCTGCTGCTGTCGATTTTGATGGGGGCGGCCGGTCAGGCTCATGCCCAGGACGTCCCCGCGCCCGGCCGCCCGTTGGCCGCGGTGATCGACGAATACGTGCGCGAAGGGCTGGCCTCGAACCTCAGCCTGCAGGCGCAGACCCTCGAAGTGGAACGCGCCACCGCGGCGCTCGATGAGGCACGCGCGCGCTACTTCCCCGACATCGGACTCGCGGCGCGTTATTCGAAGTCCGATGGCGGCCGCACGATCGAGATTCCGCTCGGGACCATGCTCAATCCCGTGTACCAGACGCTGAACGAAATGTTGATGGCGCAGGGACAGCCGCCGCGCTTCCCGACGTTGCAGAACGAGAGCATCGCCTTCCTGCGTGAAACCGAACAGGACACACGCCTGACGATGCGCATGCCTATCATCGTGCCGGCGATTCCCGCCGCAGTGCGCGCGCAGCGCGAATTGCTGGGAGCCAGCGAGTATTCACGCACGGCGCTGGCGCGGCGCCTCAAGCGTGACATCACCGTCGGGTACCTGCGCTGGCTGGGATCGGTGCGCAACCAGGGCATCGTCGATGCCAGCGTGGCGCTGCTCAACGAGAACCTGCGCGTCAACGAATCGCTGTTCCGCAACGGCAAGATCACGCAGGACCAGGTGTTGCGCGCGCGCGCCGAACTGCTGCAGGTCGAACAACAGTCGCGCGACGCGCGCAATCTGGCCGCGCAGGCACAGAGTTATCTGAATTTCCTGCTGAACCGGCCGCTCGACACGCCGCTCGAGAACGCGGAAGTCGAGGCGAACATCTCCGCGACCACGCGCGCGCTGGCGGAATTGCGCCAGGCGGCGCTCGACAATCGCCCCGAAATCGCCGAGCTCACGCATCTGACGCGCGCCAGCGAGGCGCAGACCAGCGTGGCCAAGGCCGAACTCTGGCCCACGCTCTCGCTCGGTGCCGATGGCGGCATCCAGGGCGAGGAATACGAGTTCGGACGTGGCAGCAACTACTACACGGTGTCGCTGCTGCTCAACTGGAACCTGTTCGACGGTGGCGCGCGCCGCGCCGTGGTGCGCCAGTCCAACGCGATCGCGCGTCGCACCGCGACGCAACTGAGTGAACTCACCCAGCAGGTGCAGCTCGAAGTTCAGCAATCGCTCGACCGGCTCAACACCAGCGCCGACTCGCTGGCCACCGCCGATGCGCGCGCCGATGCCTCGCGCGCCGGCTTCCGCATCGCCAGCCGCAAGCGCGATGAAGGCGTCATCAGCCAGGTGGAATTCATCGATGCGCGCTCGAGCCTCACGGGTGCCGAGCTCAATCTCAACGTCACGCGTTTTGAAGTGCTCGCGCGCCAGGCCGAGCTCGACTACGCCACTGCCGCGGGCACCTTGCCCCTGGATGTTTCCCATGCGAACTAGCACAGCGCTGGTACTTTTCGCCGTCTTCATCGCCGGCTGCGGCGGCAACGATGCGCCGCTGGCCGCCAAGCCGACGCCGGTACGCATTCAGCAGGCCAGCCAGGGACCGGCGATTCCGCCGATCGACACCAGCGGCATCGTGACCAACAAGAATGAGATGCGCCTGTCATTCAAGATGGGTGGCCTGGTACGCCGCATCCACGTGCAGGAAGGCGACGTGGTCAAGCAGGGACAGCGCCTGGCGGAAATCGAACTGACGGAAGTCAACGCGCAGGTCGAGCAGGCCCGACAAATGGCGGAGAAATCCGCGCGCGACCTCAAGCGCGGCGAAAACCTGTACGCCGACCAGGTCATCAGCCTCGAGCAGCTGCAGGATCTGCGCACCCAGGCGGCGATGGCCGAAGCCTCGTTCAAGTCCGCGCAGTTCAACCTCGGCTACTCGGTCATCGTCGCGCCACGCGATGGCGTCGTGCTGCGCAAGCTGGTCGAAGAACGCGAGCTCGTGCCGGCCGGCAACCCGGTGCTGGTGTTCGGCGAGAGTGCTCGCGGATTCGTGGTGCGTGCGGCGCTCGCCGATCGCGAGATCGTCAACGTGAAGCTCGGTGACAAGGGCGAGATCCGCATGGACGCGTTTCCCGGCCAGCCCATGACCGGCACCATCGTCGAAGTGGCCAGCGCCGCCGATGAACGATCCGGCATGTTTTCCATCGAGGTGAGCTTCGACAAGCCACCACCGCGCCTGGTCAGCGGGCTGGTCGCGCGCCTGCGGCTCGCACCCCAGAGCTCCGCGCCACCGCTCACCTATGTGCCGATGGCCGCGCTGGTCGAAGGCGACGGCGATCGCGCCAGCGTGTACGTGCTCGATGAGGGCAAGGCGCAGAAACGCGCGGTGCGCGTGGCCTTCATCACCGCCGACAGCATTGCCCTGGAAAGCGGCCTGGCCGCGGGCGAATCCGTGATCACCGACGGTGCGTTGTTCCTCGAGAATGGTGAAGCGGTGGAAGTGCAGCGTGACGCCTCCAAGCAGGCCGTCAATCCGGGCACACCGGTCACCGAAGGCTGACGCGGGTCCCCGGGGAGAGCGCGATGGGATTGCTCGAATTTCCGATTCGCCGCTACCAGTTCACGCTGGTCGCCTTCCTGTGCCTGGTGGCGCTCGGCTGGTACGCGTTCACGAGCGTGCCGCGTGAAGAGGATCCCTACTTCAAGATCCCCGGCTTCACCATCGCCGCCATCTACCCCGGCGCCGATCCCAAGGACCTGGAGCGCCTGATCGCCAAGCCGCTCGAGGATCGCTTCGCGGCGCTCGACGACGTGCTCAAGATGGAAACTTCGATCCGCGACGGCGTGTCGTTCACCGCCATTGAATTTCTCGCCTCGACCGACGCCGACAAGAAATACGACGAAGTCACGCGCGAGCTGAATGCGCTCCGGCCCGAATTTCCGCCCGAGACGCAGATCATCGTGCGCAAGTTCTCTCCCGGCCTGGTCAATACCGTTCAGATCGCGTTGGTGTCCGAGGACGCGCCGTACCGCGAGCTCGAGGACTACGCGCGCGAGCTCAAGGACCGGCTCAAGACCGTCGACGGCGTGCGTACCTCCGAGAGCTGGGCATATCCGGAGCGTGAGCTGCGCGTCGCCGTGGATCTCAAGCGCATGTCGGAACTCAACATCGCGCCGGCGCAGGTCCTCGCGGCGGTGCAGAGTGAGAACGCCAACATTCCCGCCGGCTTCGTCGACCTCGGGTCACGCAGCTTTTCGCTGAAGACCTCCGGCAACTACGAATCCCTCGACCAGGTTCGCGACACCGTGGTCGCGGCGGTGGACGGACGCATCGTGCGCATCCGCGACGTGGCCGAGGTCAACTGGAACACCGCGGCGTACAGCTACACCGGCCGGTTCATGGGCAAACGCGCGGTATTCGTGACGGCCAACCAGAAGGACGGCTACAACATCCTCGACGTACGCAAGCGCGTGATGGCGACGACGGAGCAGTTCGCGTCCGAACTGCCCAAGCGCATCAAGCTGCAAGTGGGTTTCGACCAGTCGCAGAACGTGCGCGACCGGCTCGACCGGCTGTACCTCGATTTCGGCATCGCCATCTCGCTGGTGCTGATCACGTTGCTGCCGCTCGGCCTGCGCGCCGCGGGCATCGTGATGATCTCCATCCCGCTGTCGCTGTCGTTCGGCCTCGCCTGCCTGTATTTCATGGGCTACTCGCTCAACCAGCTGTCGATCGCCGGCTTCGTGGTGGCGCTCGGCCTGCTGGTCGATGACTCCATCGTGGTGGTGGAGAACATCGCGCGGCACATGCGCATGGGCCATTCGCGCGTGCAGGCGGCGCTGGCCGGCACGCGGCAGATTTTCGTGGCGATCCTCGGTTGCACGGCCACTTTGATATTCGCCTTCCTGCCGCTGCTCGCCCTGCCGGGGACCGCGGGCAAATTCATCCGCGTGCTGCCCATGGCGGTGGTCGCCACCATCATCGGCTCGCTGTTGCTGGCGCTGTTCATCATTCCGTTCATTGCCAGCCGTGTGCTCAAGGAAGAGTCGGCGGGCCACGAGAACCAGTTCCTCAAGCGCGTCATGGGCGTGATCCACAACTACTACCGCCCGGCGTTGCACTGGTGCCTGGCGCGGCCGAAGTTCACCGTGTGCCGCCGCCCTCGGCGGTTCGCTGCTGCTCTCCGCCGCGCTGGTGCCCGTGCTCGGCTCGAGCCTGTTTCCCAAGGCCGATACGCCGCAGTTCCTGATCCAGGTCAATTCGCCGAACGGCAGCTCACTGGCGGAGACCGATCGCGCGCTGCGCGTGGTGGAAGCCGAGCTCGCGAAGATGCCCGAGGTCAGGAGCTGGTTCGCCAATCTCGGACATGGCAATCCGCAGATCTATTACAACCACATCCAGCGCAACGACGCGGCTAACTACGCGGAAGTGTTCGTGCAGCTGCACGAATACGACACCGACGAAACACCGCGCCAGCTGCAGGTGTTGCGCGAACGGCTGGAGCGCTACCCGGGCGCACATATATATGTGAAGGAATTCGCCAATGGGCCGCCGATCTCGGCGCCCATCTCCATCCGCGTCATCGGCAATGACCTCAACGTCATCGAGGCGCTGAGCCATCGAGTCGAGGACCTGGTCGAAGTCCACGCCCGGCACGCGCGACGTCAAGAATCCGCTCAACGTCGCGCGCACCAATCTCAAGTTGCGCATCGACTCACGCAAGGCGCAGCAGCTGGGCGTACAGACCGCGGAACTCGACAACGCCGTGCGCCTGGCCGTGGCCGGCGTGCACGTGGGAACCTACAAGGACACTATCGGGCGAGCAGTACCCCATCGTGGTGCGTTCACCAATCACGCAACAGGCCGAGTTCGCCGCGCTGGAGCAGGTGCGCGTGCCCTCGCTGAGCGGCAGCACGCTGCCCCTGTCACAGCTTGCCTCGCTGGAGTTCGAGAAGGCGCCGACACTCATCCAGCGCTTCAATCGCGAACGCGCCATGACCATCGACGCGGATGCCGCGCCCGGATACAACGTCGGCGAGCTCACGAACCAGATCACGGCAAAGCTCGACCAGATGGACTGGCCGCGCGGCTATCACTACGACCTGGGCGGTGAAGACGAGGCCTCGCAGGAAGCTTTCGGCGGCATCGGAATCGCCATCATTGTGGCGATCTTCGGCATCTTCGCCATCCTGGTGCTCGAGTTCGGCAACTTCAAATCCACGCTCATCGTGCTCACGGTGGTGCCGCTGGGAGTGTTCGGCGGTCTGCTCATGCTGCTGCTCTCGGGCAACGACATTTCGTTCGTGGCCTCGATCGGATTCGTGGCGCTGGTGGGCATCGAGATCAAGAATTCCATCCTGCTGGTCGACTTCACCAACCAGCTGCGCGAACAGGGAGTGCCGCTGGATGAAGCCATCGAGCAGGCCGGAGAGATCCGCTTCCTGCCCATCCTGCTGACCTCGGCGACCGCCATCGGCGGCCTGCTGCCGCTTGCCTTGCAGAACATCGGACTCTATTCGCCGATGTCGTGGGTGATCATCGGCGGTCTCATCACCTCGACGCTGCTGGCGCGACTGGTGACGCCGGTGATGTACAAGCTGATCCCGCCTTCCATTTCACCTGCCAATCTTTCAACAAATACCCAGACTGGTGGCACACTCACAGCCCCGGCAGGCGCGCTTCCCGCGCCCGCCAAAGGTCTGGAGTAGGTAGTTGCGGTCGGTATTCCTCGACTTCGGCACGGTCAGTCACGACGATCTCGACACTACTTCCCTCGAGCGGGTGCTGCCCGGCATCACAGCTGTATCCGACTTCCAGCGATGCCCAGGTCGAAGAGCGCATCGCCGGCTGCGAATTCATTCTCACCAACAAGCTGAACATCTCGCGCGCGCGCATGCGCGCGGTGCCGGGATTGCGCCTGGTGGGCCTGACGGCCACCGGCACCAACAACGTGGATCTCGAAGCCGCGCGCGAGCTCGGCATCGCGGTGTGCAACATTCGTGAGTACTGCACCGTGTCCGTAGTCCAGCATGTGCTCGGCGTGATGCTGGCGCTCACGCATCGTCTCCGCGAATACAACCAGGCGGCCGTGGACGGCACCTGGGCACGCTGCGAACAGTTCTCGGTCCCCGGCGCGCCGATCCGTGAGCTCACCGGCAAGGTTCTTGGCATCGTGGGCTACGGCACCCTGGGCAAGTCGGTCGCCAAGGCGGCGCAGGCCGCGCTCGGGATGCGGGTGCTGGTCGCGCAGCGGCCGGGCGCGAATCCGGCGCAGCCGGCGAGTCTCGCGAACGATGGTGGCCCCGAGCGTGTCTCGCTCGACGAACTGCTGCGAGCCTCCGACGTGCTGTCGTTGCATTGCCCGCTCACACCGGCCACAACGGGCCTCATCGGCAAGCGCGAGCTCGCGCTCATGAAGCCCGACGCGTTGCTGATCAACACCGCGCGCGGCGCACTCGTGGATCTCGAGGCGCTCGCGGCGGCGTTGCGTGGCGGCCATCTCGGTGGCGCGGCGATCGATGTGCTGCCGGAGGAACCGCCGCTCAACGGCAGTCCGCTGTTCGCTCCGGGCATCCCCAACCTCATCGTCACCCCGCACATTGCCTGGGCGGCGTTCGAAGCACGACAGCGGGCGGTGGATCAGCTGGCGCTCAACATCGAGGACTTCCTGCGCGGCGGAAAGCGCGGCAGAGTGGTTTGAGGAATTCGCTTTCTAGCCGATGCGCCCAGCGACCCAGTCGAGCACCGCGGCGATGCGAGGCACGACGAGTTTCCGGGCGGCAACCAGTTCGAGCCAGCGGAATTCGTGGTGCTCGGGGCGCCCGAGCTCGGCGCTCACGGGTAGTTTGACTGTCGGCGGCGGGGCTGGTCGCGAGGTAGTAGCGCGCCACCTTGTTCCTCGAATACGGCTCGGTCTCGATGAACTCCTCGCCCCAGCGGAACTCGAGATCCTCGATAGCCGGTTTCCTCGCGCACTTCGCGGCGCGCAGTGGTGAGCGGGTCTTCGCCCGGCTCGACGATGCCCTTCGGAAAATCCCAATAGTTGTATGCGCGCAGCAGCAACACACGCCAGCCGTCATCGAACTGCCGGACCACCACGACGCCAGCGGAGAGAATTCGCTCGGCCATTCCCGGTCCTGAAAAAAAAAGGCGCCTGGTTGTCCAGGCGCCCCATTATCGGCCGTCAGGGAGGAGAACAGCCGATGACTCGATCAAGCCACCAGTTCGACCGGTACGGAGGCGACGGGCGCGCTCTGCTCGAACTCCAGCACGCCCGCGACGGCGTGAATGGTCGCGGCAATGCGCACCGCGCTCTGGATTGACTCGCGCGACACATCGTGCGAACGCAGCTTCTTCTCGTGCGAAGTCACGCACAGGCCGCAGCCGTTGACCGCCGACACGGCCAGCGAGATCAGCTCGAAGTCGAGCTTGTCGATGCCGTGATTGGCGATCACGTTCATGCGCAGGCGCGCGGGCATGGTCTGGTACTCGCCGTCCTCCACCAGGTGCAGGAAGCGGTAGTAGATGTTGTTCATGCCCATGATGGCCGCGGCCGCCTTGGCGCCGTCGACGTCCGCTTCGGCCAGGTGGGCGCGCGATTCGGCTTCGATGCTGCGCGCGAACGAGGTGTTGCGCGCCGCGATGGCCGAGGCCAGCGCGATCGACCAGATCTGCTTTTCGTTCAGACCGGGCGCGCCCGCGGTGGTGAGCACGGAGCCAAGGTTCAGCTTGAGATCGCGGGCGTAGTCGGGCAGCGCGTCGCGAATCCCTTCAATGGAAGCCGGAAAATTCATCGATCTCTCCTCTAGTGAGGGCGGCCCTCATCGGACCGCCCGCACATCGCCTCAGGCGGCCTTCAGCGTCTCTTCGCCCTGCTTCCAGTTGCAGGGGCACAGTTCGTCGGTCTGCAGCGCATCGAGCACGCGCAGCACTTCTTCGGGGTTGCGGCCCACCGACAGGTCGGTGACGTACACGAAGCGGATCACGCCCTGCGGGTCCACGATGTAGGTGGCGCGCTGTGAAACGCCGGCTTCCTGGTCGAGGATGCCAAGCGCGGTCGATGAGCTCACGCTTGATGTCCGAAAGCATCGGGAACGGCAGGTTCTTGAGCTCGTCCTTGGTGCTGCGCCAGGCGTGATGCACGAACTCGCTGTCGATCGAGGCACCGTACAGCTGCGCATCGCGTGCCTTGAACTCCTTGTCGAGCTTGCCGAACGCGGCAATCTCCGTCGGGCACACGAAAGTGAAATCCTTCGGCCAGAAGAAGAACACCTGCCACTTGCCCCTCGCACTGTCCTGGGTGAAAGGCTGGAAGGCCTTGACCTGGTCGTTCGAGACCACGCCGGTCAGGGAAAACTGCGGAAACTTCTGTCCGATACCCAACATGTCGACTCCTTGCTATTGAACTGGTTACTTTGTGATCGGCGCGCATTCTCCGGGGTATGCGGTATTTCGGCCAATCGATTGATTGTATAAACTCGATAGAGAGCATCTATGGCGGACCTCAAGCTCAAGGACCTGCGTTACCTGGTGGCGGTGGCCGACACGCGCCACTTCGGCCGCGCGGCCGAGCGCAGCTTCGTCAGCCAGCCGACGCTGTCCGCGCAGCTCAAGAAACTCGAGGAATACCTCGGCGTGCAGCTCATCGAGCGCGCGCCCAAGCGCGTGCAGCTCACCGCCGCGGGAGAGGAGATCGTCGAACGCGCACGCCGCATCCTCGACTCCAGCGACGAGATCGTCGAGCTGGCGCGCGGTCACCGTGACCCGCTCGCCGGGCGGCTCAGGCTCGCATTGCTGCCCACCATCGGCCCCTATCTGCTGCCCAACGTGGCCGGCCGGTTACGCAAGGCGCTGCCGCGCCTCGAGCTGATGTTGTACGAGTACCAGACCGACCCGATGCTGGAGAAATTGCATTCGGGGGAAATCGACGTCGGAATCCTGGCGCTGCCGGTGAGCCACGATGGGCTCGATACCTACGAGCTCTACAAAGAGCCGTTCATGGTGGCGCTGCCGTCGGGTCACAGGCTGGCACAACGCGCCAGCATCAGGATCGCCGACCTCACCCACGAGACGCTGCTGCTGCTCGAAGACGGTCACTGCCTGCGCGACCAGGCGCTCGAAATCTGTGCGGGCGCCGATCTGCACGAGAAGCAGGACTTCCGCGCCACCAGCCTCGAAACACTGCGGCAGATGGTGGCCGCGGGCGTCGGCATCACCCTGCTGCCGGAACTCGCCGGGCGCGGCGCCTACGGCAACGCGCGCGGCGTCGCGATCAAGCCCTTCGTCAAGCCGGTGCCGACGCGCACCGTGGGCGCGATGTGGCGCAAGTCGAGTGCGCGCCGCGAGGCGATCCTGGCACTGTGCAAACTGATCGGGAACCACGCGTTGTGAGCGTCGCGCGCCAGCGCAGGGAAGTGCAGGCGCCGGAGCGTGCGGCGCCCCCCGCCGGCCAGCCGCTGGTGTTGCGCTGCGCCGATGGCCGCGAGATCACCGCGCACTGGTTTGTCGCGGCGGCGCCGCGCGCCGCGCTGTTGCTGAACCCCGCCACTGGTTTTCCGCAGACATTCTATTTCCGGCTGGCTAACTACACCGCCGGGCGCGGCTATCACACTCTCGTATATGACTACCGGGGCATGGGCACCTCGGCACCGGCACAGCTCGCGCAAGAGCCTTGCCGCATGAGCGACTGGGGCCTGCTGGACATGCGCACTGCCCTGTCCGCGGTCGCGGAACGAGCCGCGCGCCTGCCGGTCGCAACCCTCGGCCACAGCGTCGGCGGTCAATTCCTCGGATTGTTGAAGAACCATGCGCTGGCGAAAGCGCATGTGCAGATTGCGACCTCTGTGGGCTACTGGCCGTGGGAGCAGGCGCCGTTCAGATATCTGGCGTGGTGGTTCTGGCGCGTACATGGTCCGCTGATGCTGGCGATCCGGGGTTACGTACCCACCGGCGGCGGCTGGAGCGGACTGCCGCTGCCGCGCGGCGTGTTCGAGGAATGGCGGCGCTGGTGCCTGCGGCCGGATCATTTTGGTCCCGACCTCCACACCTACCTCACCGACAACGTGTTTGCCGAGATCCGCGCTCCCGTGCTCAACGTCGGGTTCAGCGACGATCCCATCGCCACGCGCCGCACGGTGGAAGAACTCAACAAGTTCTTTCCGAACGTGCAACGCGAATCGCGCTGGTACACGCCGTCGGATGTGGGCAGCACCCGCATCGGCCACGAGGGATTTTTCGCCTCCCGTCATCGCGATACCCTGTGGCGCCCGGTGATGGACTGGCTGGATTCCAGACTCGGGGTTGCCGCATGACCCACGGCGCACCAGCCGATCACGTCACGCCATACGACCGCATGGCACTCAGCGAATCCATGCTGGTTGCGATGCTGGCGTCAGGCACGCGGCACGAGGGGCTGGTGGAGTATTTCGGCGAAGAGCTGCATGCCGACCTCGTGGAGCTGGCACGCGCCGCGCAGCGTCCGCCTGCCGCGCCAGGCCGTCGCGTCTATCTATTGCCGGGCATCATGGGCTCGCAGCTCGGGTTCGTTCGCGACGGCCAGCGCCCCAACGACATCCTCTGGCTGGACCCCATCGACATCAATTTTGGCAGGCTCATCGAGCTCAGGTATCCGGGCAGCGCCAGGCTCATCGCGCTCGGGGCGATGAGCTACACATATCTGAAACTCACACTGTCGCTGCGCAAGGCCGGCTTCGATGCCGTGCTGGTCGGATACGACTGGCGGTGTGATATGGCATCCATCGGCGAGGCACTGGCCAATCGCATCGCGGCCGATGGCCACGATGATGTCGCGCTGGTCGGACACAGCATGGGTGGCCTGGTGGCGCGCGCTGCCATGACGCTGGTCGCCGGCAAACAGGTCTCCCAGCTGGTGATGCTCGGCACGCCGAATCACGGCTCGGTAGCGGCGGTGCAGGCGCTGCGCGGCACGTACTCCGTGGTGCGCAAGCTCGCGATGCTCGACCTGGAGCATGACGCGGATTTTCTCGCCAGCGAGGTCTTCTCGAGTTTTCCCGGCGTGTACGAGCTGCTGCCCTTTGGCGAGCGCGCCGGCAGCCTCGACCTGTTCGACCCTGCGGCATGGCCCGCGCAGGGACCTGGTCCGGACGCGACCCTGTTGCGCGCCGCCGCCGGACTCAACGCAAAGCTTGCGCCCGCGGATGAGCGCTTCCACGCGGTGGTCGGCTGCAATCGCATCACCGCCACCCGCGTCGCGCTGCGCAACGGTGAATTCGAATACGAATACAGCATGCGCGGCGATGGGACGGTGCCCATGGAGCTGGCGCGCCTCGACGGTGCGCGTCACCGCTACGTGGATTGCGACCACAGCGACCTGCCATTGTCCGATCGCGTGATCGCGGGCACCATCGACCTGCTGAAAACCGGCAAGACGCGACGCTTCGCGACCGCTGCCCGCATCCGGCGCAACACCCGCCGTCGCGTGCGCGACGCTGAGCTGCGGCGCGAATACCAGGGCAAGGTCGATTGGCCCCACATGAGTCCCGAGGAACGACGGCTGTTCCTGGACAACCTCAATGAACCGCCGCGCGGCATGAAACCCGGCGCCGCAAGGCCACTCGCGTCCAGGCGGCTGGTGCGATCGAAGCCGCGGCGCAAGGTTACGCGTCGCAAGCGCTAGCTACTGACGGGGCTTCAGCCAGCGGTCGAACCAGCCGATGTTGCTGCGCATGCGGTGCACCAGGTAGCTGGGCACGCCGAGATCGTGGTTTTCACCCGGGTAAACGATGAGCCGTGTCGGCACGCCGCGCGTCTTGAGCGCCTGGTACATCTGCTGCGCGCCGACGCAGGGCACGTTGTCGTCGTCAGCGGCGCACTCGAACAGCGTCGGTGCGGAGATGCGCTCCGGGTGCAGGAATGGGAAAGCAAGCTTGCGCCAGGTGTCGAAGTTCTCCCAGGGCGTACCCAGCTCGTAGAGGTATTCGCGCACGTACATGTCGACGCCGAAAGTGGCGAGCACGTTCGCCACGCCCGCGCCCGACACCGCCGCGCGGATACGCTGATCACTGGCGATCATGTAATCGGTGAGGATGCCGCCATAGCTCCAGCCGGCGACACCGATGCGTTCCGGATCGGCAATGCCACTGTCGATGGCATGAGTGATGCCGGCGCTGATGTCCTTGGCATCGAGATTGCCCCAGTCGGCATAGATGGCGCGGGAGAAGTCGAAGCCGCGGCCTGAGGAGCCGCGCGGATTCACTGCCAGCACCGCGTAGCCGGCAGCCGCGTAGAGACGCGCCGCTGAGAGAACTCGTGGCTGTGCTGGTAGACGGGACCGCCATGAAGTTCGGTCACCATCGGGTAGCGTTGCGGGGTCGAAGCCCGCGGGCAGCGTGATGAAGCCGTGAATCTCCGCGTCACCGCTGGTAAAGGAAACATCGCGCACTTCACCGAGCGCGCGGCTCGTCAACCAGTCATTGTGATGGGTCAGCTGGCGGTGCCCGTCCACGGCGAAAATCTCGGCGGGCGTGCTGACGTCGCTCTCCACCAGCGCGACGCGACCGTTTGCCGCGACGGCGAATTCACTGCCAAGGCGCTTGCCGGAACCCAGGTATTCGAGTTGGTCACCATTGATGCGCGCCAGCCAGGTATCCCGGTCCTGCTCGACCAGGGCGAGTATCGAGCCATCGGGCGCGAACCTCGGGTAGTAGAACCAGCGATCGATGCGCGCCGGGCGCGTTACTTCACCGGTGGCAACGTCGGCCACCGCCAGCTGGGCCGTCGCATAGTAAAGCCACTTGGCCTCACCACCTTCCAGCCACAACACGCGGCGTGAATCCGGCGGACCAGGCGGGGCGACCGCCCCAGTCGGGATCATTGTCCGGGCCGGCGGACTGGCTGATCTGCTTCGGTTCGCCCGCATCGACTCGCTGCACGAAGACTTCGTAGTTGGAATCGCGGTCGGTCTCGCCGCGCTCCTTCGCGGTGTAGGCCAGCGAGGTGCCGTCAGGCGACCAGACCGGATGCCAGTGATCGCGCTGTCCCGAGGTGAGCTGACGCGCCTTGCCGGTCGCCAGATCGACGATGAACAGTTGCCGCGTGCGATCGTCGAGGTAACCCTCACCGTCCCACTTGAACAGAAAGCGGTCGATTTCGATGGGCGGCGGATTTTCGGCCTTGTTGCCGACGCGCAGCCCGACGTCGGCGACCACGACAGCACGCTTGCCGTCGGGTGAAAGGTCGAAGTCCCTGATGCCGCCGCTGATGTCCGTAACCTTGCGCGCGCCACCGCCTTTCGACGACATGCGCCAGAGCTGGGTCGTCGCCTCGTCATCGTCCTTGCCCGCATCGCTCAGGAAAAACAGCGACTTCCCGTCACTCGAGAAGCGCGGCTGCGATTCGCTGGACTTGGGCGTGCGCGTGAGTTGCGCGGGCTTGCCCCCGCTCCACGGCACCGACCAGATGTCACTGGTGGAATCGTCGTTCTTCTTGTCACTGAGCGTGACGGTGTAGGCGACACGCTCGCCGTCCGGCGAGAACACCGGCTCGGATACGCTCGCGTATAGATAGTAGTCGTCCAGCACCACCGGCGTCGGTGCGGCCGCGAGCACACCAGGACACGTGGCCAGCATCAGCCCGGCCACGCGCCATTGGGATTTTCTCATTGGACTGCAGCGCCAAAATCCACCCGGGCACCGAGGTAGAAGTAACGGCCCATCGCGGAAATCGGATAGGAGCTGTAGCCGAACGCGGGCTGCTCGTCGAACAGGTTGTTGACGCCGGCATAGAGATTCACGGCATCGGTGATGTCATACGACGCATTGATATCGTGATCCCATTTCGCCTTGACCGTGAAGTACTTGGAGTCGGTGTAGTCGGGATCGCCCGCCAGGGTTTCCGCCGTCCACCGGTCCGTCTCGCCGTACCAGTTGATGCCATAGGCCAGCGTCAGCGGGCCGCGCGTCCAGCTCACGTCCAGCGTCGCCGAATATTTCGGGTAGTACTCCTCTTCGAGATCCGAATCCACGTCGGCGCCGGGCGTTGCAATGAACTCGAGCCGGTCGAGATAGCCGCCGACCAGCTGTATCTGGAAATCGCCGCTCGTGTCGGTGCCAATGCGATAGTCGAGCGCCACATCGAGCCCCGCGGTGCGGAAGCTTGCGACGTTGTCGGGCTGCACGCTGAACCCGGTGATGAATCCCGTCTCCGCATCGCGTGTGATGCCGTCGCAGAACTGGTTGTCGAGCGAGGGCTGGTCGACACACAGCTCCGCCAGCTCTATGGCCTCCGGCGTGTTGATGGCGTCCTCGATTTCGATGTCGTACCAGTCCAGCGACAGGCTCAGGCCCGGCGCGAATTCCGGCCGCAACACGATGCCCGCGGTCCAGGTGCTCGCCGTCTCCTCGCTGAGATCGGTATTACCGCTAAATGAGCCCTCGGTGAACAATGACGCCGAGGGGTCATCCGACGGCAGGAAGTCGCCCGGGTCAATGCCAATTTCGGTCAGCAGCGCCGCGCAATTCGCCTCGCGAAAGCCCGTGCCGTTGTTCAGCTCGTTGATGTCGCAGGGATCGGTGATGAAATGAAAGGTGGTGCTCTCGGGCGAGAACAGCTCCGAGATATTGGGCGCGCGCACCGCCTGCGCATAGGTGGCGCGGAAGGTGAAGGACTCGACCGGCGCGTACACGGCATCCAGCTTCCAGGCATTGGTCGAACCCACGGTGCTGTAGTCAGACAGACGCACCGCGGCGCCGAGCGTCAGTCGATGGGCGCCCGGGGCGTCCACGAGGATCGGAAGATTCACCTCTCCGAACACTTCCGTGACGTCGAAGCTTCCGCCCGAGGATGCAATCGGCCCCCACCAGGTCAAACCATCCTCGATTTCCTGCGCGGGATCCGAATCGCTTTCCTCCTTCCGGTATTCCGCGCCCACGGCGAAGCCGATCGAACCGCCCGGCAGCTGCAGGAACGAGCCGAAATTGCCGGACAACGAGCCCGAGGCGACCTGCTGGGTGACCGTGGTGTGGCTGACGCTGTCCATGTTCACCCAGTCGGCCGCGGCCTGGTTACGCACCCCGTCTCCGAAGATGTTGTACGGGATGCAACCCGCGAGTTCCGGATCGGCATCCGGGTCCAGCGACGAGCGACAGACCGGAGCGTCATTGGGATCACTGACCACGTCGACGGCCGCGGCCCACCGGTCCTCGCGCCGGTTGTTGATCTCTGTGATCTCGCTTTCGGTCTCGCCATAGACATACGAGATTTCGTACTCGAGGTTGTCGCTCAAGGCGCCATTTGCGGCGAGCACGCCGCGCAGCGTCTCGCGCGTGGTGTCCTCCGCGTTGACGCCCAGGTCGTAGTTGTCGCGCGTCAGGATGACGCCATCGGGCCCGTCTTCCCCCCACCACAACTCCGAGGCCAGTCCAGGAATGATCGCATCGCGGATCTCCTGGGGCATGTACGGGTTGTCGGGCGTCATGAAGAGGTAGAAGTCGTAGCTCGGCTGCGCAATCGACATGGCGTGCGAGCGCACGTACTTCATCTCGGCGGAAAGCGTGAGCGAATCGCTCACGTCGAAGTGGGTCAGCAGGTTGACCAGGTGCCGATCGAGTTCAGGAAAGAGGTCTCCCTGGTAGCCATCGACCGGCGTGCTGGAACCGCCCTGCGTATACCCGCCGGAGTTCTCGAGCAGGAACCCTCGGTCATAGACGCTGCCATCGCCTTCGAAGTCGGACGCGAAATCGAAATCGACGTCAACCGCGCCATTGGGGGCGCTGTCGGCATAGCGCCCGTCGTTGTAGGGCACCAGGTCGGGGACGTTGGGGTCATCATCCAGGTCATCCTGGTTCTGGTAGAGGGCGACGGAGGTTGGCGGGCGCAGGTAATCGCGATCCAGTTCGTCCACGCGGTCATCCGCGCTGTATTCATAGGCAATCGCGATGTTGCCGCGGTCATCGCTGAAATTCATACCCGCCGTCAGGGCGAGGAAGGTGTTGTTGCCATCGCCCTCTCCCGAAATGCCACCCTGGCCACGAATCGACAAACCCTCGAAATCCTTCCTCTGGATGAAATTGACGACGCCCGACACGCCATCGGCGCCATATATCGCGGACGCGCCGCCCGTAAGCACATCCACTGACTGGAGAAGATCGGTGGGGATGGAGTCAACATCGACCGCGGCCGATCCGGCGAGGCCGGCGACATGGCGGCGTCCGTCGACCAGCACCAGCGTGCGATCCACACCCAGGTGGCGCAAGTCGAGCAGATTGAGTCCCACTTCGCCGAAGTCGGGGTTGGATCCGGCAGTCAGGTCCCCGGTGACCGAACCCACCAGCGCCGGCGTTTGCGAAAGGAAATCCGCCAAGTCGGTCTTGCCGGACCGAACGATGGTCGCCGCCGAGAAGGTCGTCACCGGGTTCGCGAAATTCTCTTCGCTCTGCCGGATGCGGCTTCCCGTGACCACGACTTCTTCGAGTTTTGGTTCGTCGGCTGCCGCAGCCTGCTCGGCTGCGGCCTGCTGCGCCTGGGCCCACGGAGCGCCGAGCGTCCCGCAGATGGGAATGAATAGAAACCCTTGTACCAGTTTCGCCACACGCATGATTGGCTCCCTTGCGCTGTCCCGGAACGGATGTCGGGCAAAAGCATCATAATAAAGCCCGTGCGAGTCAATGCACGATGGGCGTATTCACGCGGCGCGGCGCTTTCGCGCCATTGGGGAGCGTAATTGGCGGAATGCGCCGATTGCGCGCGCGTCGCGAACCGCCGAATCAACTGGACCTGATTATCTTCGCGGCGATGTCGCCGCCGGCCTGATTTCCGCCGTCGGGAAATTCGGGCGCCTCAATCACCCCTTGCGCGTCGGCTTTGACCGGCTGCTCCCGGCTCCACTCTCCGGTGCGCGGATCGAACCAGCGCCAACGGTAGTTAGCCCGCGGCGTGAAGCCCCTGAGCCTGGGCCGCATTGCCTTGCTTTCGAAGTACGCCAGCGCGAAGTCGGATTGCGCGGTGCGCATCAGGAACGACCAGCCGTCGAGTCCGTCGGCCAGAGAATTCGGGATGCTGCGCGGCTCGAGATCCTGTGACGCCAGCGTCAGCTGCTGGTATCGCGCGCCTTCCGAGAGTACGAAGCTGCGCAGGTGCTGCATCTGCGCGCCCGATTCGTAGCGCAACGCCGTCCAGATGTGTGGCCGCCAGCCCGCAGGCTCACCGGTGCTGGTGACGTCGTAGGCGGCGGTACCGTAGACATGACCCGCGAGCGCGCCCGACAGCACCGAGCCATACATCATCGCGCGCGCGAAATAGCTGTCGCGCGCCGAGTTCTCCGCCGGGGTCTCACCACCCGGGCGATTGATCGAGTGATTCCAGCCGGCGTAGTAAGGCTCGAGATTCGCCGCCGGGTATGCGGGCGTGAGCCGGAACAGCTCTTCGATCGAGGCGTAGATAGCGTGGTTGCGCGGGTTGTTGCCCACCGTGTGCATGGTGAGCCACGGCGCCTGCGCGCCATGGCCGAATACCTTGTACGTGGAGCGATCGATCAGCGTGGTGTAGGGCTGCCCGAAGGGCAGCGGCCCGTACTTGCGGTGGTGCCAGGTCAGCGCCTCGTTGAACTCATCGGCGGTGAGACTGAAGTCCTTCGGAATCCAGTCGAGATGGATGCCGCTGAACACCAGGTTGTACGCCCCGTAGCGAGCGATGAGGTATTGCACGAAGCGCGCGTACGAAGCATTGAAATCGAAATATCGCTTCCATGAAGGCGCGTTGTCGCGCCGCACGGTTTCGAGAAACGGCACAAACCCCTGCGTCGCGAGATAGCGCATCTTGCGATCCAGGCTCGCAAAGTATTTCGGGTTGATGCGGTCGAAGTTCGCGAGCCCTTCACGATCGTCGAAAATTTCGAACGGGCGGTTGCCGTGTTCGTCGTGCATGTCCTTGGCCGTGGTCGTCGCACCGTCGCTCGTTGCGATCTTCGCGTTGGGTGCCCAGTAGCCAAACTTCTCCCAGGCGTTGCGCAGGAACACGCCGTCCTTGTTGGCGTAAGTGGCACCGCGCTGGTCCGTCGCCCAATTCGGGAATGCCGCGATGAACGAGATGGAGTTGAATCCCTGTCGCTTGCGCCAGGTGACCGCCTCTTCGAAGCTGATGCCCTCGGCCGGCACGTAATCGTCGGCAGGAGGCACTCCCTTCCACGGCAACCGCCAGGTTGACGCGGCCAGCCAGGTGTCGCCGGTGAGAAAAAACGGCGTCCCGTCCGCGTAACGCAGCGCATGACCGTTTTCGCTGGCGCGCACGAACCCGCGGCGGTTCGGATTCTCCTCGAGCTCAGGCTGGTTCCACGCCATCGCGCGAAAGCCGCCCGCCCCCGCGAGACCCACGTCGTCCGGCCGGTTGCTGCCCACGCGCCAGGTCCACTGACCGGGATGGGTGGCGACCAGTCGCACCTTGAAGGTGCGTCCGCCGTCCCAGAAACCATAGACGCGACGCCGGTAGTCCGGACCTTCGAGCTCGACCCAGCACTCCACGTCGACATATGGATTGGCGTAGTCACGCGCCGTGGCCAGCGTGATTTCCTGCACGTCCCATACGCGCACTTCGCCCGATTGCAGCCGGGCATGTGCATCGCACGCCAGAAGGGAAATGAGAAGTGAAGCAAGGATCCGGAAGCTGCTGCTGCGCATGAGACCTGGCCGATGTTATGGCAGGCGCGAAGAGTACACGCTCGGGCTCCACCCACGCCTGTCAACGAATGCATCGCGGGTGCGTTGAACAGGTGCGGCAAAGGGAGGAATGATGAACCGGCCATATCGGTGGATGGCAGCCTGTGTATTCGGGCTGTGCGCCATCAACAGCGCGTGCGCACTGGAATTCGGTGCCAATTTCACCGCCAGCGCCGACGACACCGGCGGCTATGGCATCGACGCCGACTTCCTGCTGTCACCCACCGAAAATTTCAGCTTGCGTGCCGCGGCCGGGTATTCCACCGGCCCGGATGAAGTGGGCGACCTCGCCGGCACCGTGTTAGGCGCCGGCGCGTCGTTGCACGCCGAACACATGGGCGCGTCGCTCGACTACGACCGCTTCGACGATCCGACTAGCTACCGCGTCTCGACCCTGGGTGCGCGCGGCTGGTTCGATGTCGGCGAGCTGCGCGTGTCGCTGCTCGGGCGGCAGCGCGACATGGGCGTCGAACTCACGCTCGAGCTGCCGCTGCGCGTGGTGCGACGGAGCGTGGATTTCTCCGCGCTGGGGGCGGGCCTGGAACTCAGCTACACACACGGCGACTTTGGTGTGTACCTGATGGGCCTGGATTACGAATACGACGATGACTTCGAGAGATTCACGGCGATCGACGATGGACCATTGGCCGAGCGCCGGCCGCGCATCGAGGCCCTGCTAGGTTCGTTCATCACGCAGGCGCAGGGGGCCATCGACAGCCAGGCCGCCGCCGGGGCCCAGTACAGTTTCGGCCGCGACACCCTGGCGGTAGACGTCTCCATCGTGCATGACGCCATCATCGACGAGAGCAGCACCAGCGTGATGCTCACCTGGCACCGCGTGCATTCGACACGCCTGGACTGGAGCATTGCGGCGGGAATCGTCGACAGCATCAGCCTGGGCAATGTCGGCTTCATGACCGTCGGGCTGGGAATCAGCAACTGATACGGCGCACCAGCGCCTGGCATTTTCCATTAATATGGCGGCGTATTCATGGAAGCCGCCATTGCGATCCTCAGCGATCCCGAAATCTGGATCGCCTTCTTCACGTTGACGGCGCTCGAGCTGGTGCTCGGCATCGACAACATCATTTTCATTTCCATCCTGGTCGACCGGCTGCCGCCGCTTGAACGTGAGAGAGCGCGCCGCATAGGCCTGTTCCTCGCGATGTTCATGCGTGTGGGACTGCTGCTGACGCTGTCGTGGCTCGTGGGCCTCACGGCGCCCATATTCACCATCACCGGCACGCAGATCTCGGGGCGCGATCTCATCCTGCTGCTCGGTGGACTGTTCCTGGTGTGGAAGTCCACCACGGAAATTCACCAGCTCACCGAGGGCGAAGAGGGTCACGCCTCGGACAAGGTCGGGGCTGCATTCACGGCCGTCATCCTGCAAATCATCATCATCGACATGGTGTTCTCGCTCGATTCCATCATCACGGCGGTCGGCATGGTGGACGAGGTGTCGGTAATGATTGCCGCGGTGATCGTTTCGGTCGGACTGATGATGCTGTTCGCGCGCGCCATCGGCGACTTCGTCTCATCGCACCCCTCGATCAAGATGCTGGCGCTGTCATTCCTGCTGGTGGTGGGCGTGATGCTCATCGCCGAGGGCTTCGATCACAAGGTACCGAAGGGCTACATCTACTTCGCCATGGCCTTCTCGGTGGCGGTGGAGATGCTCAACATCCGCATGCGCAAGAAAAAAGCGAAACCCTCGCCGGTCGACCTGCACGAACCTTACAAGAAAGGTTAGTCACGGCACTTGAACGCGAGGCCCGCGCGCCACATATTGCAGACCTGCGCTGCGCGGGGGAGTAAGGGCAATGGCGTTCGCACTGCTGCGACTCGTCGGGGTGATCTGGATCTTCGGATTCATCGTGCTCGCCGCGATGGCGACCTCGAGCTATATCTATTCCTCTGAGGATCAGGCGAGGCGCACGCAACGCTGGCTGACGCGCCTGCGAATGTCGCTGGTCTGGCCCTTGGCGCTGCTGTCGAGTGATGGGCGCGCACGCCTGCGCCGTGGCTAACAGACTCGCGCCTCAGGCGCGGCAAACAACGACAATGAGGGAGTAGACAACATGGCTTTTGGTTCACCCATCCTGCGCAATGTCGGCGGGGGCGATGGCCCCCTGAAACTGCCCATCGGCAGGATCCTCATGTGGATCGGGATCGCGATCATCGCCATCGTGGTGGTGAGCGTGGCGGGCTGCGGCATCAAGGTGGTCGACACCGGCCATCGCGGCATCGAAACGCGCTTCGGAAAAGTCGTTTCGGAGTCACTGCCCGAGGGGTTGTACTTCTTCAACCCGCTTACCAACCACATCGTCGAGATGGACACGCGCATCCAGCGTACGGATAGCGAAACCGACACCTACACGCGCGACGTGCAGCAGTCGGTCATCAAGTACACGCTCAACTACCGCCTGCAGCAGAACGCCGCGCACCTGATGTTCCGCGACATTGGCGTCGAATGGGAGCAGCGCCTCATCCCGCAGGTGGTGCTTGGAACGCTCAAGGAAGTCGTGGGCAAGTGGGACGCGGTGGATCTCATCTCCAACCGCGACAAGGCCGCTACCAGGGCGTTCGAACAGATTCGCAGCAATCTCGCCGAGCGTAATGTCGAGGTGTTGCGCTTCGAGATCACCGACATCGCCTACACGAAAGAGTTCGAGAATTCGGTGGAGCAGAAGGTGATCGCGCAGCAGAAGGCCATCGAAGAGCAGAACCGCACCAAGCAGATCGAGGAGCAGGCGCGGCAGAAGGTGCTGTCGGCCGAAGCCGAGGCCAAGTCCATGCAGATTCGCGCCGAGGCTCTCGAGCAGAATGCCAAGCTGGTGGAATGGGAAGCCGTGCAGAAATGGAACGGTGTGTTGCCACAGTACATGCTCGGCAGCGGAACGACGCCGTTCATCAACCTGACTCCGGCCAAGAATTGAGGCCAGTCGCTCCCGGGTCAACATGAGCGGCGCGCGGCCCCTGGCGGTCATCTTCGACTGCGACGGCGTGCTCGTCGACAGCGAAGGGCTGGCGAGCCGCGTCGAGTCCGGGCTGGCGCGAGAGCTCGGACTGAACATCAGTGCCGCCGAGGCGCATGACCTGTTCCTCGGGAAAACGGTGCAGGGAGTGCTCGACGCCATCGCTTCGAGGACCGGCGTCCAGCCGCCCGCCACCTTCGTCTACAACTGGGCGTTCACCACCGCACACGCCTTCAAACGCGAATTGCGGCCCGTAAATCGGGTCCGCGAGGTCGCGCTGGCATTGCGCGACCGCGGCCATCCGCTCGCAGTCGCCTCGCAATCGCCGCTCGGGCGCGTGCGCTTCTCACTGGAGGTGACCGGCCTTGCCGACATCTTCGGCGAGCACGTCTACGTGACCTCGATGGTGCCGCGGCCCAAGCCGGCGCCCGATGTCTATCTACTGGCGGCCGCGCGTCTCGCGGCCGATCCCGCCGACTGCGTGGTGGTCGAGGATTCCCCGGCCGGCGCCACGGCCGCGCGCTCCTGCGGCATGCACGCCATCGGATACGCAGCCCAAGACGTGGAAAACAGCGCGGAGCCGGCGCTGCGGGACAGTGGAGTCACCGTCATACGCTCGATGGACGAGCTGCCGGCGCTCATCGCCACGCTCGATCGACGGAGGATCAGCCCAGGGCCTGGATGATCTGCGCGCGCTGTTTGGTGTCGGGCAGCGGACCGGTCGCTGCGCCGAGATTGTCGAGCAGATTGCGCACCTTGCCGGTGGCCGGAATCACGCAGGTCACCGCCGGGTGCGCCAGCACGAACTTCAGGAATATCTGCGCCCAGCTGTTCGCGCCGAACTCCGCCGCCCACGTTGGCAGAGCCTTGGCCCGCACCTGGTTGAACAGGTTGCCATCCTCGAACGCGCGATTCACCAGCACCGCGACTCCACGGTCCGCGCACAGCGGCAGCAGGCGCTTTTCCGCTTCGCGCGTGGTCACGGAGTAGTTGAACTGCACGAAGTCCAGCTTCTCGCGTTCGATGATCGCGATGAGATCGGGATAGGAACTGGTGGTGTAGTGGGTGACGCCGATGTACTTGATGCGGCCTTCCGCTTTCCAGCGGTGCAGGGTTTTCAGGTGTTCATCCAGGTCCACGAGGTTGTGCACCTGCATGAGTTCGACGCGCCTGTGCTTGAGCAGCGCCATGGAGCGCTGCATCTGCTCGACGCCCTTTTGCTCTGCGGCGCTGCCGGAGCCCGGCGTCCACACCTTGGTGGCGATGAACACCTTGGCTTGCTGTTCGGCCGTGAGCAGGTCGCCGAGCACCGCTTCGGCGGTCGAATACATGGGCGACGTGTCGATCAGCGAGGCGCCGGCGGCGAAAAATGTCTGCAACACTTCGCGCAGCGGAGCTCGCGCGCTCGCGTCCGCGCCCACCTCGAAAGGGCCCGAAGTGCCGAGGCCGATGGCCGGCAGGGTTTCGCCCGTCGAAGGAATGCGGCGCATGAGCAACTGCCCCGAGGAGGCGGCCGCAAATGGAACCAGCGGCGCGCTGGAATTGCGCCCCGCGGCCTGGCCCGCGGCCACTGCCGCGAGTCCACCCAGCGCCAGGAAATCTCGTCTGTCCATCGTGCCTCCGCCTCAGATCAATGCGGGATCGGTAGTGACGACCGCGTCGCTTCCCTGCAGCACGGTCTGTTCGAGCGCCAGCACCTGTGCCAGCACCTGGGTCGCGTAGAAGTGTGCGCTGGCGAGTTTCGCCGCGAAAAATTCCCCGTCTTCCGAACCCTGCGCCAGTTTCCGCGCCGCGATGTCCGCGGCGCGCGCCATGAGCCAGCCGCCGATGGTGAGCCCGCAGAGCTTCAGGAACGGCACCGACACCGCCATCGCCCGATCGGGTGCACTGGCCAGGTTGGCGAGCACCGACTGCGCCGCGCCGCTCAGGCGGGCGAGCGAGTCGAGCGCCGCATCACGGGCGCGCAGCGCCGCCGCGTGTTCGGGCGCCAGCGCTTTCAGGCTGCGCTGCATGTCGTCGATGAAAGCCGCGAGCGTCGCGCCACCATCGCGACCGAACTTGCGGCCGATGAGATCGTTTGACTGGATGCCAGTAGTGCCTTCGTAGATTGAAGTGATGCGCACGTCACGCAGCGTCTGCGCGGCGCCGGTCTCTTCGATGTATCCCATGCCACCATGAACCTGGATACCAACCGTGGCGATCTCTATGCCGCACTCGGTGCAGAATCCCTTGACGATCGGGATCAGCAGGTCGCCGCGCGCCTGCGCCGCCTTGCGCACTGCCGGATCTGGATGCGCAGCACCGAGATCGAGCTGGAATGCGGCGTACAACGCCAGCGCCCGGCAGGCCTCCACCGTCGACTTCATGCCTAACAACATGCGCTTCACGTCGGGGTGGCCGATGATGGGCGCGGGCGAGGAGCTGGTTCCCGGCGACGCGGAGCCCGCGACCTTGGCCAGCGACACGGGCGGCTTGCCCTGCACGCGCGAGCGCGCCCACCCGACTGCCTGCTGGAAGGCGCGTTCGCCCTGCGCGTAACCCTCGAGCCCCACCGACAGGCGCGCGGCGTTCATCATGACGAACATGTACTCCAGGCCGCGGTTGGCTTCGCCGACCAGCACGCCGAGTGCACCCTCGTTCTCGCCGAACATCATCACGCAGGTCGGACTCGCGTGGATGCCGAGCTTGTGTTCGATGGAGGCGCAGTTGACGTCGTTGCGCGCCGCGGTGGTTCCATCCGCGTTCACCCAGAACTTGGGGACAATGAACAGCGAGATGCCGCGCACGCCGGGCGGTGCGCCCTCGATGCGCGCCAGCACCATGTGCACGATGTTTTCGGTGAGGTCGTGCTCGCCGTAGGTGATGAATATCTTCTGCCCGTAAATACGGTAGTTGGGGCCCGCCGGCACCGCGCGGGTGCGGATCTGCGCCAGGTCACTGCCCGCCTGTGGCTCGGTGAGATTCATGGTGCCGGTCCACTCGCCGCTCACCATCTTCGGCAGGAACAGCCGCCGCTGCTCGGGATTGGCGAAATGCTGGATGGCCTCGATCGCGCCCAGCGTGAGCATCGGACACAGCTTGAAGGCCAGGTTCGACGCGGCCCACAGCTCTTCGACCGCGGTTCCCAGCACGGCGGGGACGTTTTGCCCGCCAAACTCCGCGCTGCCCCGCAGTCCGGGCCAGCCATTCTCGCGGAACTGCTGGTAGGCCTCCCTGAAGCCCTCGGGCATGGAAACGCCGGTCGCCGACCAGCGCGCACCCTGGCGGTCACCACTCTGGCACAGCGGCTCGAGCACGGTCTCCGCAAATCGTGCCGCCTCGCCGAGCACCGCGTCCGCGGTTTCACTGGAGTAGTCGGCGAATTCCGGGCAGGCACGCAGCTCGTCACTGCCAATCAGCTCATCCAACACAAACCGGAGGTCCTTGACCGGTGCGCGGTACATGCGAGTTTCCTTTCAGGATTCAGTACGCGAGCGCGGGTACGATATTGGCCGCCGCGAACTCCACAAAGCTGCGCACGCGGTGATCGTTCTCCAGACCCGCCGGGAACACCGCGTACAGTGGCGCAGCCGTCGGCGCCTGCCAATCAGCGAGCACCTTGCGAAGCTTGGCGGTCGCCACCCCCTGGCGGCACAGGAATTCCGGCAGCAGGCCGATTCCCAGCCCCGCAACGGTTGCACTGTGCAACACCGAGGGATCGTCGACTGCCAGCTTCGGCCGCACACGAACCTCGGCGCGCGCCGATGCCTTGGTCATCTGGAAGCGGTATTCGGCGCCTTCACCCGCCGGCGTGAGCAACGCGTGCTCGCGCAACCCTTCCGGCCTTTCGGGCGCGGGATGTTTTTGTAGATAGGCGGGGGTGGCGCACAGCACCGCGGGTGGCGCGCCCAGCAGGCGGGCGCCGAGCTTCGGGTCTTCATTGACGCCGGCGCGTATCGCCACATCCCACTCGCCGCCGTCACCGGAGTCGAGCATCACGTCCAGTGCGATGTCGGGAAAGCTGTCGAGAAAGCGCGGCACGAGTGGCGCGAGCAGCACGCGGCCGTAGGTCGGATCGGCGATGACGCGCAGCGGTCCCTCGCGAGAGGTAGAGAATGTTTGCGCGAGCTGGCGTACCTTCTCGACCTCCGCGCCGATGGCGCGTGCGTGCGGCAATACTGCCTCGCCCGCGGCGGTCAGGAAAATCCTGCGCGTGGTGCGTTTCATGAGTTGCACACCAATGGATTTTTCGAGATCGGCGATGGCGCGGCTGATCGCGACTTTCGGGACGCGGTAAGCGCGCGCGGCGGCGGAAAAGCCATTCAGCTCGATGACACGCGCGAACACGGCGAGCTGGGCTGCGGACCATAATTCACTCATAGGCGCACCAAACAGTCCGATGGTGCGCGCATTGTTTCACCAACGGTTCTAAAAAGGAATGACCCATGAAGATTTCGATGCACGCCATGAGCCACGATGTTTTCCAGAAGTCGCTCACGCAGCTCCTGCACATCATGGAAAAAGGCGTCGCCAGCGCCAAGGTGCGCAATTTCGACACGAGCATTCTGGTCAACGCGCGGCTCGCGCCGGACATGTTTCCGCTCGTGAGACAGGTCCAGCTCACCAGCGATTTCGCGAAGAACTCCATGGCACGCCTGGCGGGCATCGAGCCGCCAAAGTTCGACGACAGCGAGACCACCATGGACGATCTGGTCGCGCGTGTGAAGAAGACCCTCGACTACATCAGGACCGTGTCCGTCGCGGCGCTCGAAGGCAGTGAAACGCGGGACGTCAAGATCCCGCTGCGCGACCGGACGCTCGAGATGAAGGGACTGCCCTTCCTGCAGAACTGGGCGATCCCGAACTTTTTCTTCCACTACGTGACCGCGTACAACCTGCTGCGTCACAACGGCGTGGACATCGGCAAGCGCGACTTCCTCGGCGGGTGAACCCGAAAGCGACAGGGTAATTTTCAGCGGAATGGTCGCCGCCGCTTGGGCGGCGGTTCTCTTTCGTGGCGCTTGCGCCTGAAGAGGGCTGGCAAACGCCAGCCCTCTGTTCATCACCCTTCCCGATCAGAGAGGTCCTGAGCACGCACCCAGCTGCGCGCCCAGCCGGATCAGCAATGGCGCCGTGTGCTTCGGCGCTTCGAGCTGGATGTTCTCCAGGCACAGGTTCACGCGGTTCGGAATCGTGACCTGAACGGTCTGGCTGGCGCTGATGTTCGCTCCATCACTCACCGTACTGCCGAGCGAATATGAGGTCCTGCGCCAGTCAATCAGCAACGGTCGGCCAATCTCCAGGTTTCCACTCGTGCTGTAGCGAAACACGTTGTTCGGATTGCCGCTGGTGATCGTCCAGGCCTGGAAGGTGGTGAAGCCTGGCTGGTTCGTGTCGTCGGCATCGGTGGCATTCACCTCGCCAATCGTCCCGCGCGACCCGTCATCGATCCGGAAGCTCTGACCCGCGGTGATCACCGGCGCGTTGTCGTTCAGGTTGGTCACGTCGATGGTGACGGTTTCGGCGAGGCTGCGCCGGAAACCATCCCACACCGAGACACTGACCGAGTAGCTGGGCGTAACCTCGAAATCGAGCGTTACCCCCGGCGCCAGGCTCAGACTTCCGGTAGCGGGATCGATCGCGAACTTGCCACTCGGATCCGTCATCTGCCATTGCGACAGGGTGGTGCCGGCGTCGGCGTCGGTTGCCAAGACAGAGCCAATAACGGTGCCGCCCGCCGCGTCCTCATTGACGCTGAACGCCTGGCCCGGCGTCACCACGGCGAGGTTGTTTTCCATGTAGCGCACCAGCCATTGCAGCGCAGGGCGTTCGGCGCCATTGGGATACATGAGCCAGGCGCCCAGGTTCGTGCGCCAATGACCGCCCTGCACGTAGCCCCACATGGTCATGCCCTTGACGGCCTCGTTTTCCCAAAACACCGGGAACAGCGCCTGGTAGCGGGCCAGCTGCAGTGCATCGTCCTGCACTCCGAAAATGGCATCGACACCGTCGATGTCGAACTCGGTGACGTAGATCGGCAGACCCGCCGCCGCCAACCGGGCGAGATTCGCGGTGTGCGTAGCCGCGGTACCCGGGAGATTGTTGTAGTTGTACTCGAACGCGTGGCCCTGGACGCCGACCAGGTCGATGAGCCCGCGCGCCTTGAGCAGTTCGATGATCTGCAGGTACGCGGTGGTCGCATTGCCGTCGTTGGTGATACTGAAGTCATTGAGCATCAGCTTGGCGTTGGGGAAATACTCCCGCGCCAGCGTGAATGCATTGATGATCCAGTCATGGCCGGTTACACCGGCGCCGCCCAGCGCTTCGTAGTAGCCACCGGAACCGCCCTGCGCGGTCGTGTTACCCGCCGAGGTCTTGTCCGGTCGATCGTGCAGCGGTTCGTTGACCACCTCGATCTGTTCGAGATCCGGAAATTCCGTGCGAATGGCATCCAGCCACTCACGGATTTCCACGATCTGTTCTTCCGGACTGAGGTCCCACATCCATTGCGGCTGCTGATTGCCCCAGAACAATACGTGCCACTTGAAGAGATGGCCGTTGGCACGAGCCTGTTCGCGCGCCGCGCGCGCCTCGGTCCAGTTGTAGACGTCACGCGTGAACTCGACGCTGCCCCACTTGCCGCCGTTCTCGGGGGTCACCTGGTTCCAGTACGCGCCGAAATTCAGCGAATTTCCGCCACTGTGCGCGCTGCCCAGGAATTTCGGCTCGTAACCGGTGGCGAGCGGCGCGCCGACGCGCGTGTATGCCGGCGGAACCGGCGGCGGCTGCGGAGGCGCGATGCCCGTGGCCGGTCCGCCCGTGTCGAGATCGTTCACGGTGTACCAGGAGCCCTGCCGGCCAAAGGCGAACTTGTCCATCAACATGCCGTCTTCACGCGTCGCCCAATAAAACGTCTGCGTGAGCTGCCCGGCAGGAACGCTCCAGACGGTGGGAAATTGTCCGGCCTGTCCCGTGACTTTCACCCAGCGCCAGGCATTCGATCCGACGGTGCCGCCGGGGTAGACGGTCTGGTTGGCGCCGTTGAATCCCACCTGGCCCAGATTCATCAGCGACCAGGCGGTGTTGTTGCCGAAGCCCTGGCCGTAGTACCAGCTGTCGTCGTTTGCGCCCCCCGGTCCGATGAAATATCGCGCGTAGAGTTCGTAATTGCCCGGTGCCGGGAACGTGACCGTATAACTCCCCACCTTTTGCGATGCGGTGGTCGCCGACGGTGGGTTGGTGTCGTTGAGCGTGGTCGTGACGTAGGTCGCCGTGCCGTCGCTGCCGACGGTCATGGTCGTGCCGAGTATCGCGGTCGGATCCTCGGCCTGCACGATGACGGGTTCGGTTTGTGCGAATGTCGCGATTGGAACAGACGCAAACAGACATGCGCGCAGCAGCGCGCTCCTCATCCCTGAGCTAGTCATGCTGGTTCCCCTCTGTTGTATTCCGCGGTCCCTGGACACCGTCGGTCGCCCGAATCTAGCGCAAGGCTGGCGGTGTCGGTAGCGGTAACACCGCATGCGATTTGTCGGATTTTTTCCCAGAATCCTCGCGTCGCGAAACACGGTGCCAAGCGCACCGCGAAACCGCCGCTCATTGAACATAAACCCTCAACACACGCGTAACACGTCGGGGAACGGGAGCTATGTCACGGCGAGGTTTTCGGTGATTTGCGACTCTGCATGCTCAGTCCGGGGAATTTTTCACGAATGCAGGCGAGCGCGAGTGTCACAGCTTCCGGCGACTCCAAGGCCGCGATCGGCGAGGCCCTGAAGCAGGCGCTTTCCGGCAATCGACTGCAGTCGATCTCGCTGCATGACGAGCGCGGCGATGTCCTGTGGCTCGATGAAGGCGCGCTCGGTCCGGACGAACACAATCTGGTCCTGGAAGCGATCTCGGCGCTGTCCGAAACCGCGGATCGCACCGTCCATTTCCAGTTGATTGGCGACGGCCGCTCCGCGGCTTTCCTGCCGGCGCGTTCGCCGCTCAATGACTTGCTCGGTGTCGCGATGATCATCGCCGACTCCAAGTTTCTCGATTCCAAGGGCGCAGCCAAGTTCGTCACCCCGACGACCACCAATCTGATGCGCCGCCTGGCCTTCCTGCGGCGCCCGCCCACGCCGACAGCGCCGCAGGCGCCCGCCCCGGCCGTGCCCGTCCCCGCCGCGCCGCCCGCCGCCCGAGTAGCTAGTCCGCAGCCCCCCAAGCCGGCCGTTGCCAAGCCCGCGGCGCCCGCCGCCGCGGCACGACCGGCGGCTCCCGTCGCGGCGCAGCGTCCGGCCGCACCCGTAGCGCAACGCCCCGCGGTACCCGCCGCGAAGCCCGCGGCTCCTGCCGCCCAGGCGCGCCCGCCGGCCGTTGCCCGTGCGGCAGCACCTCCCCAGAAACCCCAGCCGCCCGCCGCGCCTGCGGTGCCAGCGGCGCGCAGCGCGCCGCCCGGCGCCGGCATGCAGCAGCGCAGCTCCGGCACCGCCGATTCCGATTCGATCGCCTTCGAGATCTCCGATATCGATCCGAAGGCGCTGCTGAAGCCCCAGGCCCGCCCGGCAGCGCCGCCGGAACCCAAGCGTCCGGAGCTGCGCGTGGTGCTGACCGGCCGGTTAGACAAGCTCGAGATTCCGCTGGAATCGGACCCGATCCCCGAACTGACTTCCGACGCAGCGCCGCCCACGGTGTTGCCGCAGATCGACAGCAACGATGAGCCGGTGGCCGAGGAAGCAACCGCGGAAGTCGAAGCCATCGCCGACCCCAGGACCGACATGAACGTCGAGCCGGCGTTCGAAGATGAATCGTCGACCGTCAGCGAGGGCCAGTTCGAGTTCTACGGCCAGATATACGAACTGCACGTGCAGCAGCTGGTGAAGCTCAAGGGTAGTGGCGGCACGCGCCGCTACGAAGTGCTGGTGCGCGACGCGAATGCCGACAACGAATTCGGCTCGGCGCCGGAGCGCGTCGTGCAGGACATGCACGACCCGAGCGCCAACTCCGATCTCGACCGCATCGTGGTCGAACAGCTGGTGAGCTGGATGGCCGCAAACCGCGCTGTGTGGGAACGCGAGCCGGCGAGCTTTTCGGTCAACGTCGGCATGGGCACGATCGCGGATTCGAAATTCGCCGCCTTCGTCGCCAACGTACTCAAGAAACACAAGGTGCCGTCCAAGGCACTGGGCTTCGAGATCACCGAGAAATCCTGCGTCGAGCAGGCGCGCGACGTGGACCTGTTCGTGGAGGCCTGCGAAAAATTGGGCTGTCACGTGGTTCTCGACGACTACACCTTTCACCACAACTCCCTGCGGTGGTTAGGCTCCTCGGCCGTCAAGTTCCTCAAGCTGGACTCGAAAATCACGGCCGTGGCGATGAAGGATCGGGTACCGCAGGCGCTGGTGGTGGCGATCGCCCAGGCCTCCAAGGTGCTGGGCCTGTCGTGTGTCGCCAAGCGCGTGGACACGCCCGCGGTGCGTGAATGGCTGTCGGCCGTCGGTCTCGACTATGCGCAGGGTTTCCTGCTGGACCAGCCGAAACCACTGATGCGCCTGGGCGCTGGCAAGACCAGGTAGGCCCGGCGGATATCAGACGAGCCGAGTTTTCCCGGCGGCAAGCCGTTTGTGAGCCACCCCCCGGCGTCGTACCTTTGTCAGGTGCCCGGCCGCCTCGACAAGCTCCTGAAAGACCGCACGCGCCTGTTCTGGACGCTGCATATCGGCGGCTGGCTCGGCTACGCCTTGCTGCAGTACGTCGGCACTTTGCTCTACGAGCACAAGTACGAGGCGATGCAGGGCTACACCACGGTCATCCTGATCGCAACGGTGAGCGGCTTTCTGCTGAGCCTGGAGCTGCGCTACATCTACCGGCGCCTCTGGGGCAAGTCACCGCGAGTCATCATCGGCGGCGCCTTGCTGAGCTGCTGGCTGTTCGCGCTGGTCTCGCGCGTGATCATCAACTCGGCCTACCTGCGGTTCACCAGCGATTCGATGGAATGGGTAATGAAATCGCCGCTGGAATTCTTCAGCAACACGATGTCCTCTACCTATCTGCTGCTGTGCTGGACCGGCATCTACTTCGGCATCAAGTACTACGAGTCGTTGCAGGATCAGCGGGAAGCCACGCTGCGCGCGGTGACGCTGGCGCAGGAGGCGCAGCTCAAGATGCTGCGCTACCAGCTCAATCCGCATTTCCTGTTCAACACCCTTAATGCGATTTCGACCTTGATCCTCGACAACGAGAACCGCACCGCGAACCAGGCCGTCATGCGGCTGTCTGAGTTCCTGCGGTACACACTCGACCAGGACCCGATGAAAAAGGTCACCCTGCGGCAGGAAATCGAGGCCATGAATCTGTACCTGACTACGGAAAAGCTGCGTTTCGGCGATCGACTGCGCCTGGAATTCGCGGTCGAAGAGCGGGCACTCGAGGCGCTGGTGCCGAGCCTGCTGCTGCAGCCGCTCATCGAAAACGCGGTCAAATTCGCCGTTTCCCCGTCCGAGCAGGGCGGCTCGATTCGAGTGGAAGGTCGCGCCCGCGGTGTCATGCTCGAACTCGCCGTGGCAGACGACGGCCCGGGTCTCAATACTGGCGCTGCCCCAGGAGCGGGACGGGGAGTGGGACTGCGCAATACGCGTGAACGACTCGCGGTGCTTTACGAAGACCGCCACCGTTTCGCCACCCTCGACAACAAGCCCGGTCTGCGCATCGAGCTGGGATTACCGCTGGAAATGGCAGCCAGCTGACGTATGAACATGAACGGTTCGCGCAGGCTTCGCACGCTTCTGGTCGACGACGAAGCGCTGTCGCGTCGCGGGCTCGAACTGCGCCTGCGGATGGCCGGCGACATCGATATCGTGGGCCAGTGCACCAATGGGCGTGAAGCCCTCGCCGCGATCCGCGATCTGCGGCCGGACCTGGTATTCCTCGACATCCAGATGCCCGGACTTTCAGGCTTCGACGTGTTGGCGGAGCTCCAGCCGCACGAGCTGCCGATGATCGTATTCGTGACCGCCTACGATCGATTCGCGGTGCAGGCCTTCGAAGCGCGTGCCATCGACTACGTCCTCAAGCCCGTGGACGACGCGCGCCTGGCAGCGAGCCTCACCCACGTGCGTGAGCTGGTCGAACAGCGCACCGCGGTCGCCGAGCGCAACCAGCTGGTGAATCTGCTCGCCGAGCTGCGTGGCAGTGGCGAGATCGAGAGCATCACGAGCCCGAACCCCCAGGCGCCCACCTGGCTGCCGATTCGCAACGGTCGCGAAACGGTGCGGGTGCCGGTAGCAGCCATCGAATGGGTGGATGCAGCGGGTGACTATCTGTGCATCCACGCCTCCGGTCACACCCACATCCTGCGGGCCACCATGCGTGAGATGGAGACGCTGCTTGATCCGCGACTGTTCCAGCGCGTGCACCGTTCCACCATCGTGAACCTGACGCGCGTGAAATCGCTGCGCGCGCACATGAATGGCGAATATTTCCTGCGCCTGGAAGGCGGCCAGGAGCTCAAGCTGTCGCGCACCTATCGTGACAAGGTTGAATATTTCCTGAAGCGTCCGCGCGCACACTGACACGGAGTCAGTGGTGCTGGAAGAAATCGTCCGCCAGATCGGCGCTCAACGCGCCGTGGCAGGCCGGGCACCGGCACACACCGCCCGTCTGGCAGGGCGCCGGCAAATCCACGCAGCCGACACACACCGGGCCGTCGTGTACCCACACCACCATGGTCGTGGGCGTCGCCGTATCCGGGACATGCACCGCCATTGCTTGCGGTTCGTCTGCGGACATCGTCCGTTGAGCCACGCTGCGCATCACCCTTACAGGAGTTGAATCGTCACGGTCTGGCCGGGCTCGAGCCGTTCGCCGCCCCGCACGATCACGCGATCACCAGCGCGCAGCGTTCCGTCGATCTGCACCTGGTTATCGCGTCCCGGGCCGAGGTTCACGGCCACTCGCTCGGCGGTGTTGTCCGCGCGCACGCGCATCACGTAGCTCGCGCCCTGCCGCAGGATGACGGCGTCGCGCGGGACCGTCACTACCGCCCGGAGATTGCGGGGCGCGATTTCCACTCGCACCGGCGCACCCACGCGCAGCGAACGGTCGGCGAGCGCGATGCGCAGCTCGACCATGCGCGAGCGGGCATCGCCCACCGGGATCACGGCTCGCACCGTGCCGCTCGTCTTGCGCTCACCATCCACCAGGCTGACGGTGGCACCCGCCGCGACCGTGTCCGCGCTGCCCAGCGGCGCGCGCGCCACCACCTCGAGCTCGCGGTCATTGACCAGGCGCAGCAGCGGTGCACCACTGGCCACGTATTCACCGGCCTGCTGCACGCGCTCCGCGACGATGCCGGCGAAGGGTGCGCGCACCGTGGCGCGATCCAGGTCGAGTTTCGCGCGGTCGCGTGCGACGCGCGCTTGCTCCACATCCTGCTGGGCCATCTGTTCGCGCGACTGGGCTTCCTCGAGCTGGCTCTGCGACACGACGCTTTGCCCGAGGAGATTTTCCAGGCGCGCGCGCTGCGTGGTCAGCAATGCCAGCTGCGCGTCGAGGCGCTTGAGGGCGGCCTGGTTGTCGCGCAGATCCAGCGAGAGGCGCGCGACATCGAGTCGCGCAATCGTGTCGCCGCGTCGCACGACACTGCCAGGCTCGGCGATCCATGCGAGCGTGGCACCCACCTCGCTGGAAATGCGCGCGTCGTTGCGGCTCACCACGGTCCCGGTGGCCGCAATGCTGGCGGCGATGTTCTCCGCACGGGCGGTGGTCACCACCACCGGCACCGGGGGCGAGTCGGCGGCGTTGGCCAGGCTCGCGAGCGTGCACAGCGCGAGGAGACAGGGACGTGAGAGTTTCATACGGCTTCCAGGGGTTGCTTGTCGGGCTGTTGCACGTCCGCAATCGGGGCCGGCTGCTCGGCAGGCTTTTCCATCAGGCGCAGCAGCGTGGGCAGCAGCACCAGCGTGAACACCGAGTTCACGGCCATACCCCCGACGAGCACCGTGCCCAGGCCGCGGTACAGCACGCTGCCGGGGCCGGGGATCAGCACCAGCGGCAGCATGCCGAACAGGGTCGTCAGGGTAGTCAGCAGGATGGGGCGAGTACGCGTCGCCAGCGAGGACTGCACGGCGTCGCGCACCGTGGCGCCGGCGCGCATCTCGCTGCGTGCCTGGTCCACCAGCAAAATGGCGTTGTTGACCACCAGGCCCATGAGGACCACGAAACCCACCATGGTGAGCAGATCCAGCGTTTGCGGGGTGATGAGTCTCAGCAGCACCAGCGCCAGGACGCCGCCAAAGCTCGCCAGCGGGATGGTCAGGATGACGTACAGGCTGTCCTTGACCGATCGGAACAGCGCCGCCAGCAGCAGGAACAGGGCCATCAGCGCCACGGCCAGGTTCTGCGCCATGTTAGAGAGCGCCTCACGCAGGCTGCCCGCGTTGCCCTCGTAATGCACTGCACCGTCCGCCGGCAGGGCGGCGCGAATCTGCGGTTCGACATCGCGCTTCAAGAGGTCGACGGCCTGGCCCAGGGAGAGCTCTCTGGGCGGGCTCACGTTCAGGCCAATGGTGCGGCGACCATCGACGCGTCGCAGCCCGCCAGAACCTACCGTGGACTCGACGTGCACGAGTTCGCCCAGGGGCATGACGCTGCCGTCGGGTGTCGCGATGGGGGTGTCCGCCAGCGCCTCCGGAGAATCCCACTTGCTGGCGCGCAGGATCATGTCGAGCCGCCGTTCGCCATCGAAATACTCGCCCACGAACATCCCGTCGCCGAGCGCCCTTACCACCGTGCCGATATCGCCGCGTGACCAGCCCACCTCATTCAGACGCCGGTCGTCGGGCGAAAGTCGCAGCTCGGGTTCGGCCATTTCCAGGCCCTGGAAAGCCTGCACCTGGGCACCCGGCATCTTCTCCTGGATGAGCTTTTCGGCGCGTGCGCGCCGCGGCCAGCAGCGCCGGGAAATCGGTGGATTGCAGCTGGAAGTCGATGTTGCGGCCGTCACCGAATCCGCCGAACAGGTTTCCCTGCGTGGCGAAGGACTGGGTGTCGGGGAATCCAACCAGCATCTCTTCGTTGATGAGCCGGTCGAGCTCGTCGATATTGTCGGGATCCAGCGGGCGCACGCCGATGTTGGTGCCAAAAGGTCCGGCCAGCACGTAGTAGTTCTTGAGCGCGGGCTGCTTCTCGCCCGCCATGTACGGCGCGAGCCGTGCGGCAAATGGCTGCACGAACTCGCGTTCGATAGTGTCGATGTTGGTGCCGGGCGGCGGCTGTATGAAGCCGTCGATGGCGTCGCGCTTCACCGGGGGCAGGTAGTCGAGTGGCGGCAGCAGCGCCCAGGTCAGCACCACCGGCGCGATCAGCAACACGGCCACGGTGAGATAGCGGCGTCGCGTGTCGTCGGTCCAGCGCACGATCCGTTCCGCGATGGCGACATAGCGGTCGTGCGAGCCGTGGTGGACGTTGTCGGTATTCAGCCAGCGTGACGCCGCCAGCGGCAAAGCTGTGACGGACACGATCAGCGAAGCGATCACCGCGATCGAAATGGTCAGCGCAAGATCGGCAAACAGCTGCGACACCGAATCACGCATGAAGACGATGGGCAGGAACACGATGACGGCGGTGACCGTGCTTGCCAGCAACGCGGGCCAGACCTGCCTGGCACCGGCGAGCGCGGATTCCACGCGACCGAGGCCCTTGTCGCGCTGCTGGGTGATGGCCTCCAGCATGACGATGGCCGTGTCGAGCGACTGTCCGACGCCAAAGGCCAGACCCGCCAGCGAGATGACGTTCAGCGTGCGATCAAACGCGAACAGCATCACCACCGTCACGGTGAGGCAGATCGGGATCGACAGGCCCACGAGCAATGTGGCGCGTCGATCGCGCACAAAGAACCAGAGCACCGCCACCGCGAGCAGCACGCCGGCGAACAGGTTGCCGGTGACCATGTCGATGGCCTGGCCGATGAACACCGAAGGATCGAACGACTGCGCAATCGACAGGCCCATGCCCTTGAGCTCGTTGTCGCGCAGCGCCGCGATCTCGGCCTTGACCGTGTTGAGCGTCTCGAGAACGTTGGCGTCGTTCTCCTTCATGATCTGGATGCCGATCGCCGGGTTGCCGTTCTGCAGCGCCAATTCGCTGCGATCGCCGCGTTTCACCTGCACCGTCGCGAAATCACCCAGGCGCACCGGGCGTCCGTCGCGCCACTCGATGACCAGGTCGGAGAACTGCTCGACCGAATAGCGGCCGGCGAAGCGCACGGTGTACTGACGGCGTCCGATGTCGACGAATCCGCCCGACACATCGCCCGCCGAGCCTGCCACCTGGGCCATGCGCGGAATCTGGATCCCGAGCTCGGCGGCCCGCGCCGGGTCGAACACGATCTGCAGTTCCTCGTCGGAGCCGAAGTTGATACGTACGTTGGAGACACCAGGAATCGACTCGATGCGGCCGCGGAACAGCTCCTCGATCCGGCGGCGATAGTTGTCGATCGGACCGGGAGTGCCGGGCAGCAACTGGACGAAGAACCACGACAACGTGTTGTTCGGCCCATTGCCACCGTCTTCGCCCAGTGAAATTTGTGGCGCCTGCGCATCACGCGGCAGCGGCGGCAGCTGGTTCATGCGGCTGATGACTTCGAGCATCGTCGCCTGCATGTCGGTGCCGACGGCGAATTCCAGGTTCAGGAAGGCGCTGCCGGCGTTCGCAAAGGCGTTCAGCGAGCGCATGCCACGCAGACCCGCGAGCGCGCGCTCCTGTGGCTCGATGATTTCGGATTCGATCTCAGCCGGCGCTGCGGCGCGCCAGCTGGTGAAGATCGAGATGACCGGTTCCTCGATGTTCGGGAACAGCTGGATGGGTAGTTTGACCAGCGCGAAGATGCCGAGCAGCGCGACCATGAGAATGGCCACCAGCACGCCCGCGGGATTGCGAAGCGAAGTCTCGGTCAGGTTCATGAAGCCGTGCCACCCTGCTGCGCCGGAAATTGGCGCCACGATAAGGGCTTGGATGCGACAGCGGCGGTGGGGTTTACACGCTTCGGCGCAGGCGCGGGGCGCTCTGGCGTTCAGGTCATCCAGGTGGACAGCCAGGCGATGGTGCACAGCACGACCGCAACAGGCTGTCACACACCGCCGCTATGTTCTGTCGTCCTGGCTCGAGACGAGATCTCGGGGTTGCGCGGACCTGCGTAGCTGATGATTCACGGCCACCCTCACCATGAATAGCGAACACGGTACCTGACTACCGTCTCGCCGTCCTTCGGCACCTTCACCGTGAAACTGACGGTACGCGCATCTTCCTTCACAAAGTTGTGCGTCTTGGTGAGCATTCGCCAGCCACTCCAGCGGTAGAGATTTTCCTTCACCACCACGTCGACGGCCTGCGGCTTGTGGTTGCGCAGCTTCACTTCGATTTCTTCTTCCATCCAGCGCCCCTTGCTGTCGACCACGAAGTCCACCTGGCGGCGCTCGCCGACCACGTCGAAGGCGGAACCCAGCTTGACGCGCACCTGCTCGTCCTTGGGCGTGTGATCGATCTTGTCTTCGCCGATGAACTCGAGACTGCCATCCGCCTTGTCGAGCTGCGAGACGCGCAGCCGACCCGCCGGCAGCGGCACTCCCAGTCCATACGCCTTGTCGTTCTTGAACTCCAGATAGACATCCACCTTCTTGTTCATGGCCACGCCCATGTTCCGGTCGGTGAATGGGCTGTCGTACATGTACGGATTCAGTGCGCCGTAGTAGTGCAGGATCTTCTTCGCCGGGATCTGTTTCGCCTGATCGAAGAGTTCGATCTGCTTGGTGGAATTGTTGGGCAGGGTGGTCGGACGGCCGAGCGTGTACAGATGGAATTCGAAGAAATCCTTCTGCACGAAACCGACGGCGGGAGGAGCCGCGGCCGCAGCCTCCATCACGTCTCGGCGGAACATCCGGCTTTCCATCTCGGGTTGCACCCGGTTCACGTCGCCGGCGATGAGCTTGAGCCTGGCGTCCGAATAGGTGGCGCCGGACTGGTTGATGATGCTCACCCAGGCCGACAAGTCGAGCAGGCCACTGTTGGCGTCGGCACCTTCGTTGAAGATGAGGTTGTAGTCCGCCCACCAGGTCACACCGCCGGTCTGGTAGGTCACGCGGGTCTTCTGCGCGCCGCCAGCGGGCGACTGCACATCCCATACCAGCGTGGGCCGGGTATTCAATCCGCCCGGCAGGTCGGGAAACTTCACCGCGGTGTAGGCGGGTATGGAGTAGATAGAGCCATCCTTGCCGCGTAGCACGATGCCGTCCACTGCCGAGAGCAGGGTTCCGGTGATGGGGGTCACCGTGTCGCCGGAGTTCTTGTCGACGGTGATCTCGCGATCGATGAACTTCAGCAGCAGCTTCTGGGTGCTCACCAGGTCGAACTGGAAGTTCTGCTCGAGCACCCGCGTTGCTGGATCGGACAGCGAGGTGAAGGTCACCGTGGTCGGATCGATGAGCGCGGCCACATCGGTGAACGACAGCTGCGAGCGTCCCTGCCTGATCTTCATTTCGCGCTCGTCGCGCACCAGCGCATAGCCTGGAACCGCCATGGCATTCGGAACGCCTTGCCCCGGAAGCGGCCGATAGAACTCCGCCGGGATGCCGCCGGGCTGAGCCGAGCTGTAGATGGTGATGGCGGTGGCGGAATCGGCGGCATTGGCGCCGGGTGCGGCCATGCCCAACAAGACGCCGGATACAGCGAAGGCGAGCGGACTGCGGAATGACTTCATGGGCTCAAGTTCCTCGTGTGATGGGACGGAAACACTAACGATTCGCGGCCGCCGGACGGTCTAGATCCGGCGCTTTCGGCAAAGTGCGAACCACGTCGCAGGTTTGGGTGGAACCCATGCGTGGAATGTGAAGCGCAGCAATGGCTTGCGGACATAAGAATCGCAGCATAAGCGGGTGCGATCCTTCGGGACCAATGGCCGATATCAGCCTGAGTGGCGCCTGGCGTTTTTACGCCGCGTCCGGTCCGGCAGCGATGGCCGTGACTGCCGACTGGCGCTGAACATGCGGAATTACGAACCAAGATGGAAGCTGCGACTCGTATCGATTCCTCCGGTGTGAACCAGGCTCCCGCCCACGGCGCGCCCGCGCCTGCGATGGATCGTGAATTCATCATCAAGAACCAGATCGTCGAGCGATACCTCGCCGGCCGTCTGCCGCCCAAGGGCGTCACCGATTTCGAGCGGCTGATACGTTCACGTCCGCAGCTCATCGAAGAGCTCGGACTTGCCGATCGCGTCAATGCCGGCCTGCGCTTGTTGGACGCGGCGGGCATCGCAGAACCTTGGGCCGAGAAGCAGAAAACTTTCTGGGAGAAGCCCGCGTTCATTTTCGCGGCGGCCGGACTTGCACTGGTTGCATTGCTCGGTTGCGCGATCCTGGCCATGCAGGTGTCCTCACGCGAAGCCGCCATCACCAAGCTCAAGCAGCAGAACCACGAACGGCCGATCGAGCCGTCGACGCGCAAGCGACCGATCCTGGTCGGCACGGCGCGTAATGGCCCACCGTCGCAGACATCTTTCGCGATCCGCTCCGGTGAATTCGCCGAGCTGAAGGCTGATCTCAGCTGGACGCGTTACGGGACCTTCCGGGTGTCGATAGACCGCGTCGACCAGGGCCGCGTGGCGGTGATCGACGGCATGGCCAAGGACTCCAATGGCCACGTGCGACTGTCGGTCAATGCGGGGGCCCTGGGCCCCGGCGACTACATGGTCACGCTCGAGGGCATGAACATGCGTCGCGAGAGCGTACCGGTTGCCTGGTATCGCTTCGCCGTCGAGCGCTAGAGCGCCGCGATCGCCGCCCCCGGCCGTCAGGGGCGTACTTCAACCCTGTCGATGAGCCGCGGCGGTGTGGCGCGTCTGTCGTTCGCCATGAACGTCGCCTCGCCATTGCGCTGCGCGGCGTTCCAGCGCCGCGGCACCCGGTCGATCGCAATGGCAAAGATCGTGAGCGCTCCCGATGCGTCAATGCGCAGGCGTACCCACTGTTTGAAATCCTGGATACGCAACGAAGAGAACGCCTCGTTTGAATGCCGGCCGAGAATGCGGATCGACACGAATAGATAGACACCGAGCAGGAACGATCCCACCACGGCACCCAGCACCACGGTGATCAGGCCCGAGACCAGCAGTTGCAGGATGCTGCCATACGAGAGGTCGAACAGATGGAGCGTGAGCAGCAGTGCCACCCATCCGACGAGAAAGGCGGCCGCGAGATGCGACAAGGCATGCAACGCCCCGCCCAGTACGCGCCATGACCGCACGTGGGTATCAGTGAAAAAGATGAAGCCCGCAATGACAGTGATGAGCCACATGCCGTTCAGCGGATCACGAACCGCCGCGTTGACCGCGGCATCAAGCGCGGTGCCGATGTCGATCACGTCAGACGCCTCGAGGCTCGCGGAAGCCAGCCAGGCGGACATCGTGTAGAGAAAGGCGTACAGCCAGCCCGCCTTCGGATTCAGCAATGGAAACAGAAAATTGCGCCACGCCAGGCGCCGCGAGGTCTGCTCGTCGGGGTACACCAGGCGTTGCGCGAAGCCATGGCGCAGATTGCGGGTGTCGGGCGCATGCGTCGCGTGGAGAAACGCCCCGCCGCCACCCGAGGTGATCTTCTGCACGCCCGCGTCGTTTTCATGACGCTTGTAGTAGTGCAGATCACCGGTGAGAAATACCCGCGCCTCGCGCCGGAACACCTTCTCCTCGAGAAACCGGGTGCTCGACAGCTCTTCGTAACTCGTGTGACTGGGATAGGCGTCTTCCAGGATCCAGCGCGGCTCCGGCACGCAGAAGATCAATCGCGCGGCATCGTCCATGCTTGCCGCGACATTCTGGAAATACTTGACCTGCGGCTCGTCGAGATCGGCCCCGAGTTGCAGGTCGATGGCAATGAGCCACCAGTTGGCGGGTAGTCGCAACGCGAAATAGCTGCGGGTCTGGCGAGTCTTGCAGCTGGCAAAGCCCCGCTCCGGGCGGCAGAAGGTGCGTGAAAAGGCCACCAGGCTGTCGTACCAGTCGTGGTTGCCCGGAATGGCAAACACCTCGGGATGCACCCGGCCCGCGAACGCATGCGCGTAGGGTGACTCGGTGCGCACTTCGTATTCATTGCGCGACGGGTACGGGTAAACCTCGTCGCCACCGAATACCAGCACGTGGCCGGCGCGCGTGGTTTCACGGAGTGCCGTTGTGTTCGACTTCGAGCAAGGGATGCGCGACGGCATCCGCAACAGCGTACGTGGGGTTCCAGCCGTCACCGAGGTCCGAGACGTAGTCGAGCCAGAAATCGCCCGGATGCCGTGTGTAGTCGAACTCAGACTGCGGTTGACTGGCCAGCGCTTCGATGAGTCGTGTGTCTGAATGGCGCCCGAAGATGTTGGCGATGGTGATCTGATACGCCGACTGCATGAGGACGCGCGGGTCGTACCAGCCCACCATGGAACGATGTCGCACGGTTGGCGTGTTCGTCATCACCCGCTCCGCAGCGTGAGCATCGGGGGTTGATTGACGACCGAACGTGTTGCCAGCCAGCCCGCCAGGGAGACCAGCAGTCCACCGCCCACCAGGCCGTAGAACCATACCCATGGATCGAACGCATACGGGATCTGCAGCACGCGACTGGCGATGTAGCTTCCGGCAATCGACGCACCGGTGGCCGCGAGCGTACCGGAGAGGACTCCCAGCGCCGCAAATTCCGCGAGCAGACCCTTGAGCACGGTGCTGCGATTCGCCCCCAGCGTTCGCAGCATGGCGCTTTCGTAACGTCGTTCCTCGCGACTGGCCTGCACCGCAGCGATCAGCACCACCAGACCTGCGAACAGCGTGAAGAGAAACACGCTCTGCACCGCCGCCAGCGCCTTGTCGATGATCGAACGCACCTGGCCCAGAAGATCGTCGACGTTGAACACGGAGACGCTCGGGAAGCGACGCACCAGGTCACCAATCGTTTTCGGGTTACGCGCGTCCATGTGCACCGCGGTCATGTACGTGCCCTGCGTACCGTCGAGCAGACCGGGCGCAAAGATCAGGAAGAAGTTCGGTTGGAAGCTGTCCCATTTCACTTTGCGCACGCTCGCCACGCGCGCCGTTTGCGTCTCGCCCGCGATGTCGAACTGCAACGAGTCGCCGAGCTTGAGATTGAGCTCCTCCTGGTACTCCGTGGACACGGACACCAGCGGTTTCCCCGCATCCGCGGGCGTAAACCATTTGCCCGCCGTGATTTCATTGTCGCGGTTGAGCTCGCCGGTCCAGGTGATGTTCTGATCGCGGTCCGCAAATCCACGGCCGCGTGGAGTTGCGAACTCGATGTCTTGCACCGGCTTGCCATTGATGTGCGTCATGCGCGCGCGGACCATGGGCCGCACGTGTACGCGTTCGGCGCCGCGCGCTTCGAGAAATTGCGCGAACTGCTGGTGCTGGTCGGCGGGGATGTTCACGAAGAAGAAATTGGGCGTGTCCGGCGGCAGGCTGCGCCGCCAGTCGCTGAGCAGGTCGTTGCGCACCACCGTGAGCACCAGCAGCATCATGATGCCGAGCGCGAAGGCGGTCAGCTGCACGACGCTTTCGGTGCGCCGGCGCCCGAGATTCGCGATGCCATATCGCCACGACACCCCGACACCTCCGCGCAGCCGGGTAGTTAGTTTGACGAGCAGCCAGCCGGCCGCGGCCACCACCAGTACGAAGCCCGCGAGCCCGACCACGAAGGCCGTGAAGACCTTGAGATCGCGCGTCACCCAGTAGATGAGGAAGGCGATTGCCAGCACCGCGGGTCCGAAGGCCAGGATCACCAGCGGCGCCGGCGGTCCCACGTCGCGGCGCAGCACGCGCAGCGCCGGCGTTCGCGAGAGCTGCAGTAGCGGTGGCAGCGCGAAACCCCCGAGCACCGCGACCGCGGTGAGGAAGCCCACGCCGAGCGGCGCCAGGCCGGGAGGCGGCAGATCTCCGCGCAGCCAGCCCGACAGCACCTTCACCAACCAGGCCTGTGCGCCGAAGCCAATCAACGAGCCGATACAGGCCGCGGCCAGGCCGATGAGAACCAGCTGCGTGAGGCTCACCGACAGCGTGAAGGCACGCGTCGCACCGAGCGTCTTCAGCAGCGCCACCGAATCGAGATGCCGCTGCACGTAGCGGCGCGCGGCCATCGCGACGGCGATGGCGCACAACAGGACGGCCACGAGGCTGGCGATGCTGAGGAAACGTGCCGAACGGTCGACGGCGGATTTGATCTGCGGAGCCGAGTCTTCGACGTCCTCGATTTCCTCGTTCGGCTTCTTGTTGGCTTCGAGCCAGTCCTTGAAGTCGGCGATGCCGGTGCGCGGCCCCGCGAAAAGCTGGGCGCGCCGCACGCGGCTGCCCGGCTGGATGAGCTGAGTTGTCGCCAGATCCTCTTCGTTCATGATGAGGCTGGGCGCAAGCTCCAGGAACGTGGCTCCCTGGTCGGGCCGGCTGATGAGCACGCGCGACACACGAAACGTGCTGGCTCCGATGTTGAGCTGGGTGCCAACGCTGACGCCGAGCGCCGCCGCGAGCCGCGAATCGGGCCACACCTCGCCGCGCGCCGGAATGCCGCCCGCCAGTTCCGGCGGGCCAAATGGTTCATCCGAAAGCATCACCTTGCCGCGCAACGGGTATTTCGCCGACACCGCGCGCAACGAGGTGAGCTGGTTGAAATCGCCGTTGAACACCACGCTGAAGAGACCCGTGCTGCGAGCCGTCTCAAGACCGCGTCGCCGCGCTTCTTCGATGGCCTTGTCGTCCATCACCTGGCCGGATTCCAGCCGCAGGTCGGCCGCCAGCACCTCGCCCGCCTGGTTGTCGACCGCAAGACCGATGCGATCGACCAGGAAGCCCACGCCGGTGAGCGCGGCCACCGCGACCGTAATGGCGAGCACCAGCACACCCAGCTCGCCGGAGCGCCATTCGCGCACCAGCGTGCGCAATGCCAATGTCAGCGCTCTCATGTTGGCGCGCTCACTTGAGCGACCCGGAATCCATCTGCAGAAGGCGCCCGCAGCGCGCCGCGACCGTGCGGTCATGGGTCACGAGCACCAAAGTGGTATGTGATTGCGCGTTGAGATCGAACAGTAACGAGACGATGCGCTCGCCGGTGTGCGTGTCGAGGTTCCCGGTCGGCTCGTCCGCAAACAACACAGCCGGTCGCGTCACAAATGCGCGAGCAATCGCCACGCGTTGCTGCTCGCCGCCAGAGAGTTGGCGCGGATAGTGGCCGGTACGGTGTTCGAGACCCACGCGCGCCATGGTCTCCATCGCGGCGGGGCGCGCGTCGCGACGGCCCGCCAATTCGAGCGGCAACATCACGTTTTCGACCGCCGTCAGTGATGGCACCAGGTGAAATGACTGAAATACGAATCCGACCCGCTCCGCGCGCAGGCGGGCGCGCCCGTCCTCATCGAGAGTAGTCAAGTCAGCGCCGGCCAGGGTTACCCGTCCGGAAGTCGGCGAATCCAGGCCCGCGAGCAGCGCCAGCAGCGTGGACTTTCCCGCGCCGGAGGCGCCTACCACTGCAACTGACTCCGCCGCAGCGATGTCCAAGCAGACGTCATTCACGATGGTCAGCATCCCTTCGGGACTGGTAACCTTTTTTGTGAGGTTTTCGGCTTTGAGTACGCTCATCCGGTTCATTTCGTCGTTTTTGCTCGTGGTGTTCGTCACTGGTGCGCATGCGGCCACCCCGACACCGCGCACCATCGTCGTGCTCGGCGACAGTCTGAGCGCCGGGTATGGCATCAAGGTTCAGCAAGGCTGGGTGAGCCTGCTTTCGCAGCGGCTCGCCTCTGAAGGGTACGGATACAAGGTGGTCAACGCCAGCGTGAGCGGCGAAACGACGCAGGGAGGACTCGCGCGACTGCCGCGCGCCCTCGAAACGCACAAGCCGGCCATCCTCGTCGTCGAACTCGGCGGCAATGACGGGCTGCGCGGATTGCCGCTCGCGACCAGCCGCGCGAACCTGGCAAGGATCATCGAACTTGCGCGCGCCTCCCAGGCACGAGTATTGCTCGTCGGAATGATGATCCCGCCTAACTATGGCCAGCGCTACGGTGAGGAATTCCGCGAAATGTTCACGTCGCTGGCCGCGAGATATTCGGTGGCGTTCCTGCCCTTCCTGCTCGACGAGGTGGCCCTGAAGCCCGAACTCATGCAGACCGACGGGATTCATCCCAACGCTGCCGGCCAACCGAAGCTCCTCGAAAACCTCTGGCCCACGCTCAAGCCGATGCTAGTTGCCCCCGGCAAACCCGCAAGCTAGCCTGCGACACCGTAGTCGAGGGGTGGTCGTGGAAAAACATTGGCTCAAGTCGTATCCGCCGGGTATTCGCGCTGAGATCAATGACAGCGAGTATCCGTCGCTCAAGGAGATGATCGAGCGCGGTCTTGCCATACATTCCGTACGCGATGCCTACGTGCAGATGGGCACCGCCATCACTTTCGGCGAGCTCGATATCCAGTCAGCGCAATTCGGCGCGTTCCTGCAGACTAGCTGCGGGCTCAAGAAGGGCGATCGCGTCGCCGTCATGATGCCGAATGTCCTGCAATACCCCGTGGTGATACACGGCGCTCTGCGCGCCGGCTTGACCGTCGTCAATACCAATCCGCTCTACACCGCGCGCGAGCTCGAGCACCAGCTCGTGGACTCCGGCGCCACCGTCATCGTGATCCTCGAGAACTTCGCGCATGTGCTGCAGGAAGTGATAGCGCACACGCCCATCAAGCATGTCGTGCTCACGAGTGTCGGCGAGATGCTCGGATTTCTGAAGGGCAGCATCGTCAACTACGTCGTGCGCCACAAGCGCAAGCAAGTGAAGCCTTTCAACCTTCCCGGCGCGTGGAAGTTCAAGGCCGCCCTCAAGGCGGGGTCCGAGGTGCGGATGAAACCCGTGACGCTTACGCACCAGGACCTCGCGTTCCTGCAGTACACCGGCGGTACCACCGGCGTTGCCAAAGGCGCGATGCTTACTCACGGCAACATGGTCGCGAATGTGCTTCAGGCCAGGGAGTGGATCAAGCCTTCGTTTCCGCCGGACTCAGCCACGCTGATCACCGCCCTGCCGCTGTATCACATCTTCGCGTTGACCGCGAACTGCTTGCTGTTCGTCGTGCTTGGCTGGCGCAACATCCTGATCACCAACCCGCGGGATTTCCCGGCCTTCGTCGCGGAGTTGCGCAAGTACAAGTTCACGTTCATCAGCGGCGTGAACACGCTGTTCAACGCGTTGTTGAATACGCCCGGATTCGACAAGGTCGACTTCAGCGAATTGCGCGTTACGCTCGGCGGCGGCATGGCCGTGCAGGAAGCGGTAGCCAAGCGCTGGAAGGAAGTGACCGGAAAAGTCCTGACACAGGCCTGGGGACTGACCGAGACCTCGCCCGCGGCCTGCATCAATCTCCCCGGAGAGGATTTCAATGGCTCCATTGGCCTGCCGATTCCGTCGACCGAGATCAGCATTCGTGACGACGCCGGCAATGCCCTGGGTATCAATCAAGTTGGCGAGATTTGCGTGCGCGGACCGCAGGTGATGGCCGGCTACTGGAATCGCCCGGACGAGACCGCCAAGGTGATGATCGGCACCGATTGGCTGCGCACCGGTGATATCGGCCGTATTGATGAGCGCGGACTCGTGTTCATCGAGGATCGCAAGAAGGACATGATCCTCGTGTCTGGTTTCAACGTGTACCCAAACGAAGTCGAAGGCGTCATCGTCACTCATCCCGGTGTGCTCGAGGTCGCGGCGATTGCGCAGCCGGACGAGAGGTCAGGCGAAGTGGTCGCCGTTTTCGTGGTCAAGAAGGACGCGAACCTGACCGAGCAGGAAATCGTTGATCACTGCAAGAAGGCGCTCACCGGATACAAGGTGCCGAAGCACGTGTATTTCCGAAATGATCTGCCGAAGACGAATGTCGGGAAGATCTTGCGCCGCGCGTTGAGGGATGAGTTGCCGAAGGTTGGCAGCTAGAAGACCTGAACTCAAATATTCCGAAACTGTCGTTGTCGCTTTGTAAGTTCATCCATAAACGCGAATGCGAAAACACCAGCAGTACATTTCTTTGCGCCTGACAACTTTCCTTCTTCCACTCGATTTTCGAGCCAATCATCAACTGACTCAAGAAATGCCAACGCTTGACCGTTGACGAATTCACGGAAATCCGGTCTTGCGGAAACAGGCAACCTTCGCACCTTGCACGACCTTTCGAACAAGACTTCACCTTTCTCTTGGATCTCGACGTTCCTGGTCATCGTCTCGATGAATCGCGCGACACCCTCGGATAAGTGAGCGAGAAGCTCGTCGGATAGGGAAGGATAGACAGCATGTTTGCCGGTGGGATACCACTTGCCATGTCTTGTCGCGCTTGATGAGTTCAGCTTGTGCTAATGCCTGAATCACCATTTCATATTGCCTTCGTGGATAGTGAGAGGCGATAAGCGTTCTTAGACTATTCCTACCGCTAACGCCGAGGTGCTTGGGAAACCCTTCGCTAGACAAGAATCGGGTATCGCGGTGCCACATCCTCAGCACACTGGCATATTGATGGGCATCCGAATTTTCCGAGTTGGTCCCTTCGCTAATTACGTCACCACTCGCCAATCGAATTGAAGTTCGCGCTATCGCGTGAACCTCCTCAATCGATGCCCCAAGTCGAATTTGCAGAGCAAAGAGTTGGACTATCGCCTTGCGAATTGCGCGGTCCCTATTCTTGTTGCGTCTTGCGTTCATGGGTTACTCGTTCGTGACCTGGGCGCCGTCGGACTGACGCCACGTGATTTGCCGCTGCGATTGCCATCACTATGGAAATGTCGAGGTGATACTTGGCATGTCTTGTCGTACGTCTTCCAAGGTTCTTCAGGCCTTCGACAAATTTCGCGCGCCGATTCTCGATATCGCGAGTGGCCGCTAGTGCCTGTGGGATAGATTCAAACTGAAGCCTAAGTTTCTGAGCGTCAGACTTTAGTTGGGTCACATGGCCGATCTTGTCGATATCGGAAAAGAAGTTCACCCAAGGTACAATTGCGCGCATCGCAGAAATCGTTGGCCGTGAGTCTCTGATTTCTTGGGTCTTCCTAATCGAACGCTGTCATTGGCATCGTGTCGAACCAGTCCCATTCGTTTCATCTCGGCCAGCATCGCGCGCGCTGGGATATCCCCGCTATATTTCTTGACCAGGACAGCAAAGCTGTTCCGAGCCGAAGAGAAGGGAAGCTTTCTTGGCTGACCGAGCTCGTCACAGAATTTCTGATCCGATACCCAACCACTTGCTACCCGAGCGGCACGATTCAGCGGTTCGCTAATTGACGAAGCTCGAATATCGGCCGAGCGTAACAACTGCGATACCTCAGTCCTCGTCAGGCCCGTGACTGCCGCGATGCGAGCAATGCTGATTCTTGATAGGGAACCTGCGTCAACAGTCCTAGCTGCGTTTACAAATGCGATCTTTGTCAACTTGTTAACACGTGAGAATCCGTACCCATTGCGCAGTAGCAGGTGCGCAATGCTTTCTAGTATCTGCAAGAGATGTTGGTCAACCACCTGAGAACTAGACGGATACCGAGAATGATGTTTTGTGCTCGTGCTTGCGGGATTGGCTTTGTGGCGATGAGAGACCATTGGGAACGCAAGAATAGAGCAATGTCCTCGCTACCTCTGCGACTATGGCCATAAGGATTGTGTCGCTTCTTGGCAGGCTCACGGTGCGCCGCCAGAGCCAGATATTTGGCCAAGTTGCCGAGTAATTAAGGTTGACTTGGCGCCGTTCGGGATGCCAACCCTGAAATGAGATTGGAATAGAAGATCGGGCTGATTACTCAGCACGAAATTTCGAGATTGGGATACGGTCTGCCGCAACAGCGGTTCGACCAACTTGTCGCGTAAAGCCTAGCTTGACGCGATTCCAGTTCCTTGGATGCCCGAGGTCGAGACGCCGGTTCCTTGGATGCCCGAGGTCGAGACGCCAGTTCCTTGGATGCCCGAGGTCGAGACGCCGGTTCCTTGGATGCCCGAGGTCGAGACGCCGGTTCCTTGAATGCCCGAGGTCGAGACGCCAGTTCCTTGAATGCCCGAGGTCGAGACGCCAGTTCCTTGGATGCCCGAGGTCGAGACGCCAGTTCCTTGGATGCCCGAGGTGGACATGCCGGTGCCTTGAATGCCGGAGGTGGAGATCGCCCGGTGCCTTGGATCCCGGACGTGGACACACCGGTCCCTTGAATCCCAGATGTGGAAATTCCAGTGCCCTGAATGCCGGACGTCGATACCCCAGTACCTTGAATGCCGGAGGTGGATCGACCGGTGCCTTGGATCCCGGAGGTGGATCGCCGGTACCTTGGATCCCGGACGTGGATACACCGGTCCCTTGAATCCCAGATGTGGAAATTCCAGTGCCCTGAATGCCGGACGTCGATACCCCAGTACCTTGAATGCCGGAGGTGGATCGCCCGGTACCTTGGATCCCCGACGTCGACACACCGGTCCCTTGAATCCCAGATGTGGAAATTCCAGTGCCCTGAATGCCGGACGTCGATACCCAGTACCTTGAATGCCGGAGGTCGATCGACCAGTGCCTTGAATGCCGGAGGTGGATCGACCGGTGCCTTGGATCCCGGACGTGGATACACCGGTCCCTTGAATGCCGGACGTGGAGCGACCGGTACCTTGGATGCCGGACGTGGATACGACCGGTCCCTTGGATCCCGGACGTGGAGATACCGGTGCCTTGGATTCCTTGAGTTCCAGTCCCTTGAATACCCTGGGTGCTGACAGTCTGCTCGACGATGCGAATCTCACTAGCCCAGATTGGGCCCATGGACTGCGCTTGAGAGCCCGAGACTTCAATCGAGTCACCGACAGAAATTACCTTTCCGGCGACCACTAAGGTCTCCGCGACGTAAACCTTTACCCCGCCAATCGTTAGAAAGGCCGTCGCCGGGTCTGAAGAGGAAACGATCCCAGCTAGGAAAACCTCACTCGCTCCTGGCACGTATCGGTATTTCGAGGGCTGAATCTTTGTTGCTGCAAAGTTGCCATTAGGGAGTCGATTTCCCGAGGCGAATAGGTACTGCCCGATTGAGTAGCCATTAGTACGTGACCTAGCGCCAGACAGGACGTAGGTCTGCCCAAGCACGGTCACTGATGAACCGTCTGAAGCAAGGCTTTCGACAGGCCCTAATACGAATGAGTCATCGGCGTTGGCGACCGCACAAATAAGTGCAGCAAGGAGACCCTTAATACGGACGATGTTCTTTGACTTGTTCATCTCGGGCTCCCGGCCCAGTTCCCTGGGATGGGTCGACTTAACTAAACGAGGCAGAAAGTGCGACCCACGTCACAAACAGTACTGCCTAAGAGTACTTAAGTCAAAACCCTCCTACAAATCGGGCAGCAATCAGCTGTCAGCCAGGCCGGACCGGCTCCCTTGCATCTGTTGCGACCTTTTCCCGGAGGGGTGTCGAGTCACCCACCGGGTCAACAAACTGAAATACCGCCAGTCCGACGCGTTCCAACAGAGCATCGGGATGTGCCTTGGAGGTGTAAGGGCTCAGCCAGTTATCCAGGTCAATGAGCAACTCGGTCACGCGCTCTCGAACATGTTTTTCGAAGATGGGGATCACGGAACTAGGCAACCCACGATCGGAGAAGACCGACCTCTCCAGACGCTTCTCTGTGTTTTGGCGGTCGAGATTGTACTGAAGGGTATTCGCAAGTCGGGTGAGCGCGTTACCAAAGAACTCGATTTGCGCAGGTGACATTTCTTCCACTGGAATAAATGCGCGAGACACAGTTCGAACATGGGTATCACCAGACCAAACTACTGTTCGCAGGCGAATTAGTTCCTCTAGTACCTCATGCGAATTCTACTCGCGCGTCAACCATGCTCACGAGTTCGTTAAAAGATCGCGCCTTCTGGCCGTGGACTTCGAGCTCTAACGGTATTCCGTATGGACCAACAAACTGCGGATCTGTGTGCCACTTGTTCAAGATCTCGGACAGAGTATTGGAAAGGGACCGTGGCGCAGTCGGCAATGCGCCATCGTGGTCAATGTAATGATCTACATCACGCCTTGGCACTCCTGTCCAAATGGAAACTTTCGCTCTTGACGGCATACGCCCATCCCCCAATCCATCCCGAACAGCGGTCTCTACGTACACTCCGCGTACTACCTCCCAGAATTCGTCAAAACGAACGCCGGATCGAACCAAGATCCGGATAAGCGGCCTTAAGACGCGCCGGAATGCGTAGAGAAGATGGTCACGAGAATTCTTCATCACTAATTCCTTCCTTCAGCATCAATCTGGCGTTACATCAGCAGCCACACATCAGACGAGACTTCTCAGAGTATGCAAACCTATCCGTCATCCCCGCCACATAGTCGGCGACCACTCGAGCACGCGCGGCTGGGCCGCCATCAGCATCAGCGCGCTGCACGAGAGCCAGGTGTTCTGGCGGCAAGCGAGACGGATCTTGTAAATACGCTTCGAACAATCGCTTTACCGTGTGTATGGCTTCATCCATGACCTGTCTGACCTGCGGATGATTGTAGAGCTTGGCGCGAAGGAAGCGCTTCAACTCCTGGTGCTCTGTCAGCACTTCTTCGCTCAACATCACGAGCGGACTCGAATTGAGCGCGCACTGCATCGATGTGGTCAACCCGCGCTGTGGCGATGTTCTTCTCCGAATTCAGGATCAAATCACTCACGAGGTAGTCGACCATACGACGAATCGTCTCGTATAGCTGTCGGCGTGCGGACGCATCCGGAAACTCGCTGACAACGACGGAATAGAAGCGCGAGAACACGCGGACTTCGCGTAACTCCTCGATATTGATGAGTCCGGCGCGCACGCCGTCGTCGACGTCATGGTTGTTGTAGGCGATCGCATCGGCGAGGTTTGCGAGCTGCGCCTCCAATCCGGGTTGTGCTCGCTTGATGAACCGCTCGCCGACATCACCGAGCTTGCGCGCGTTCTGGACGGAGCAATGCTTGAGGATTCCTTCACGGCACTCGAAGGTCAGATTCAGGCCGGAGAAGCTGGCGTAGCGCTCCTCGAGTTCATCGACGACGCGCAGCGACTGGAGGTTGTGCTCGAACCCGCCGTATTCGCGCATGCATTCATTGAGCGCGTCCTGTCCGGCATGTCCAAACGGGGTATGCCCGAGATCGTGTGCGAGACAGATGGCCTCGGTGAGCGTCTCGTTGATGCGCAGCGCACGTGCGACGGTGCGACCGATCTGGGCGACTTCGAGCGAATGCGTGATGCGCGTCCGGTACAGGTCGCCCTCGTGATTGACGAACACCTGGGTCTTGTAGACCAGCCGCCGGAACGCATTGCAGTGAATGATGCGATCGCGATCGCGCTGAAATTCGCTGCGAAAACGTGGCGGCGGCTCCGGGAACCGTCGACCGCGACTCTGTTCGTCGATCGCGGCGTACGACGCGAGCGGCTGGTTCATGCGCTACCCGCAGCGCGCCCGCAGCGTTTCGCGCAGCGCGGCATCAGCGTAGTCGCCGGTCACCACGGATTTGCCGATGGCCTTGAGGAGCACCAGCCGGATGCGTCCTCCCGCGACTTTCTTGTCGATCTTCATCTTGTCGGCAAGCGTGTCGGCGGACAGCGCGCTGACATCGATCGGCAGGCCAAAGGTCTTGAGGATACGTTCGACACGCGCAACATCGGCAGGGCTGACCCAGCCGAGACGCTGGGACATGTCGGCCGCCAGCAGCATGCCGGCTCCGACCGCCTCGCCGTGCAGCCAGGTCGAATAGTTGGTGGCGCTTTCGATGGCATGACCAAAGGTGTGACCAAGATTGAGCAGCGCGCGTTCGCCCTGCTCGCGTTCGTCGCGCCCGACAATTTCGGCCTTGATCTCGCACGACCGCCGGATTGCGTGAGTGAGGGCGTCGGGGTCACGCGCCAGGAGATCTCGCGCGTTTGCCTCCAGCCAGTCGAAAAACTCACGATCGACGATCAGGCCGTATTTGATGACCTCGGCAAGTCCGGCACGCAACTCGCGATCCGGCAGCGTGTTGAGGGTGCTGGTATCGGCGAATACCGCCACGGGCTGGTGAAAGGCACCAATGAGGTTCTTGCCACCCGGATGATTGACGCCGGTCTTGCCGCCCACTGACGAGTCGACCTGCGCCAGCAGGGTGGTCGGCACCTGCACGAACGAAATCCCGCGCTGGTAGCTGGCAGCGGCAAATCCGGCCATGTCGCCGACAACGCCACCGCCGAGTGCCACCACGCAGGCGTCGCGGCTGAATCGATTCGTGACCAGCACGTCGAGCATGCGCGAGACGTTGGCGAGTGACTTGTGCATCTCGCCGTCCGGCAGCGCCACTTCAACGCACCGTCGCGGCGCGAGCGCGTCGCTGAGCTGGCGGGCGTAAAGCGGGCCCACGGTCGTATTCGTCACGAGCAGGACGTCTCTTGCAGGTATCACCCGGGAAAGTTCTTCGGCGCTGTTCATGACCCCTGCGCCGATGAAAATGGGATAGCTGCGAACACCTAGATGTACGTCAATGCGTTGCACGTGAGTTCCGTAAGGAGGCCGTTCCACGGCCCGCATCTCCCAGTATATGTGGCATCAGGGCCTGGTCTGCGCCGCCTTGAAGGCCGCGAATATCGAATCCGCGACCATGTGCACCTTGCGACCGTCGGTCGCGATACTGAAATCGGCCAGAGACTCGTAGATCGGCTCGCGGATGGCCATGAGCTCGGTGAGCTTGGTGAGCGGATCGACATCGTGCAACAACGGCCGAGTACGTCCCTGGCGAACGCGCTCGACCTGTTGCTCGATCGAGGTGCGCAGGTAGACCACGAAGCCGCGGTCGTGCAGGACAGTGCGATTGGCCTCCAGGAGAATGGCGCCCCCGCCAGTCGCGAGAACTATCGGGGTCTCGCGGGTCACTTCATCGATGACTTCGCGTTCACGTTGCCGAAAGCCCGCCTCGCCCTCGCGCGAGAAGATGTACGAGATGTCCACGCCGGTACGTGACTCGATTTCCGCGTCGCTGTCGCGAAACGGCGCACGCATCAGGCGGGCGAGATGTTTGCCGACAGCGGTTTTTCCCGAGCCCATCGGGCCGATCAGGAACACATTCGATTTTCGCGAAGACATGCCCCGAGCAGCATAGCGGAAATGAAGCGGCCGCCCGAAGGCGGCCGCTATCTAGCCAAGTCAGGCGAGTCTCAGTAGACGTTGACGCCTTCACGCAGGATCTTCGGAGTCACGAAGATCAGCAACTCGTCCTTGTTGTTCGTGCGACCGGTCGTCTTGAAGATGCGGCCGAGCACCGGCACGTCGCCGAGGTACGGCACCTTCTTCTCTGTCTCGCGACGCTCGGTTTCGAGGATGCCGCCGAGCACGACGGTCTGACCGTCGTTCACCAGAACCTGCGTGGTGATGGTGCGCGTGTCGATTGAAGGAATCTGCGCTCCGGCGCCACCGACGATGATCTGACCCACGCTGTCTTTCTTGACGGTGAGGTCAAGGATGATGCGGTTGTCCGGCGTGACCTGCGGCGTCACTTTCAGCGAAAGCACGGCTTTCTTGAAGGAGATGTGGTTGCACCGGAGGACGAGGATTCCTGGTAAGGAATTTCCGTACCCTGTTCGATGATGGCCTCGCGCTGGTTCGCCGTGATGACGCGCGGCGTGGAGATCACCTCGCCACGTCCTTCGGCCTGCGCCGCCGACAGCTCGAGGTCGATGAGGAAGTCGGGACCCAGCAACGAGTACGCGAGGCTGCCCGCGGGGCTCGCCACCGGCAGGTTCACGTTGTAGCGCGGCGGAGCAACACCGGGCGAATCCGAGAAAACGAAGGGCACGCCGTCGTTGGTCGGGTCGCTGTCATTGGCGCGATCCAGGAAGTCTCCAATGGCCTGATCGTTGGCCAGCGCCGAACCGCTGGTGTAACCGAGGTTGTTGCCGACGGAACTGAACGCCGAGAAGCCGGCGCGGGCTCCGAGCTCGCGCGAGAAGTCATCGCTGACGACGACGATGCGCGCTTCGATCTGCACCTGGCGGATCGGGATGTCGAGAGTGCCGACCAGGCGACGGATGTCGTCGAGGCGATCGGCCGAGTCCTGCAGCAACAGCGTGTTGGTGCGGTCGTCCACGGTGACCGAGCCACGCCTGGAGAGCAAGCCACTGTCACCCTGCGACTTGATGAGCTCGGCGAGATCGGCGGCCTTGGCATAGTTGACCTGCAGGTACTCGGAGCGCAGCGGCGCGAGTTCCTGCACGTCCTGCCGGGCCGCCAGCTCGGCCTTTTCACGGGCCGCGAGCTCTTCGGTCGGAGCGACAATGATGACGTTGTCGTTCTTGCGCTTGTCGAGACCCTTGGTGCGCAGAACAATGTCCAGCGCCTGGTCCCATGGCACGTTCTGCAGACGCAGCGTCACGCTGCCCGACACGGAATCCGAGACGACGATGTTCTGGCCGCTGGCATCCGCCAGCAACTGCAGCACCGCACGGGTCTCGATGTCCTGGAAGTTGAGGGTCAGACGCTCACCGGTGTAGACGCGCTTGTCGTCGAGCTTCTGCGCGGCCTTGCGGGCCGGCTGCACCTCGACTACGTACTGGTCGTCTGACTGGTAGGCAAGCTGTTCGAAGTCGCCGGTAGCGGTGATCGCCAGGCGCACGCCATCGGCGACGCGCACGACGTCGAAACCACTTACGGGCGTGGCGAAATCAGCGGCGTCGTAGCGACGCGCGAGGTTGCTCGCGACTTCGGCGCCGGCAAAATCCACCACGATCTGGTTGCCGAGCTGGCGCAGGCTGGCCGGCGTACGCGGATCGGACAGGCGCACGATGACGCGGCCGGTACCACCCGTCCCACGGCGGAAGTCGATGCCACGAATGGCGCGCGGGCCCGAGGGCGCGGCGGACGCGGTAGACGGCGCCGAGGGCGAAGCAGCGGCGCCACTCGAGGCGGCGGCGGCGGCACTGGGCGAGGCGGCAGCACCACCCAGCAGGACGATGACGTCGTTACCGGAGACGCGCATCTGATAGGGCATCAGGCGGTCGAGGTTGAGCACCAGGCGCGTGCGGCCGGAGGCTTCTGCGGCAAGGATCGAATCCACACCACCCGAACGCACGTCGATGCGGCGTGACGGCAGGGCAAGGGTCGTGTTCGCCAGGTCGAGCGAGATACGCGCAGGATTGTCGATGGTGAATGCCACTGGCTCGGCAGGCGGCGCCGAATGACGCAGGGTCAGCTGCAGCTGCTGGCCCGACAGGTTCTGCACGTCGATGGCCTCGAGCTTGTTAGGCACGCCCTGTGCGTACGCGGCCGACGCAGCCAGGCCGGCGACGACAGAAGCAGCTAGCCACAACAATGTTGAGGCCGCCAGTTGACGGATAGTGATCTTGTTCATTCGCATCTACTCCCTGGCGTGGAATCCCTAGTTGTTCAGTGCGAGCGCGGCAGGCCGTTCCATGTAGCCGCCAAGCCCGTCTGCAACGATTTCCACGACACTAATCTTCGAAGGCTCTATCTCGATGACCCTGCCATCGTTCTGCCCCATGAAGTTTCCGGGCAGTACGCGATGGACCAGACCGTCTTTTGTCTTTATGAGCCCGTACGTGCGGTCGGCCATGCGCAGCGTGCCGACCATGCGCAACGTATCGAGCGAGAACTGTTCGAGGAACTCGCGATTGCGACGCGAATCCGGGCGCAGCGGGCTCGGGCCGCCGGATCCACCCGGAATGAACGGCGATCGCATGGCCGACGACTCGTAGGTATACGACTCGTAGGGCTTGAGTTCCGGCAGCGGCTCAACGCGGCCACCTGGCTCTTTCTTCGTATCGACGATGAACTGCTCGAGTTCGTCGTCCTTGCTCGAACACCCCGTCAGTGCATTCGCAAGGGCGCAAACACCCGCGACGAGGAGCCAGCTGTTCTTGGATTTCGAAAACATATCGATAACCTGTGTTTTCGTTCGTTAACCGGCTGAGGCCGACTTGGAGTTGGCGTCCGCCTTTTCCTTGGCCTTGGACTTGCCCTTCTTGCCTTTCTCGGAAGGCGCGGACTTGCTCTTCTCGGCGGCAACTTCGGTATCGTCGAGGTAGCGGTAGGTCTTCGCGGTCAATTCGAACGACAACACGTCATAAGAGTCCTTGTCGTCCGTCTTGATGGTGATGTCATGCAGCGTCACGATGCGCGGTAGCGCCGCAATGCCACTGATGAATTCGCCCATCTGGTGGTAGGCGCCCGTCAGCTTGATCTTGATCGGCAGCTCCGCGTAGAAATCCTTCTTGATCTCGTCGGCAGGCTGGAAAAGCTTCTCTTCGAGGCCGGCACCAACGCCCACCTGCGAAATATCCACCAGCAGGTTCGGAACTTCCGTGCGGCCGGGCAACTGACGCAACAAGGCGCCGAAAGAGCGCTCGATGTCCAGCAGCTGCTGCTGGTACACGGCCAGATTCACGGCCTTCGAATGCTTGTCCCTGAACGTCTTGCGCAGTTCATCTTCTTTCTGCGTGGCTTCGACGAGCTGCGGCTTCAGGTCCTTGTAGACCACCAGGTAGAAGAGCACCGCCGAAAGGACCACGAAGCACAGGAGCACTGTGCCGACGCGTACCGGCATCGGCCAGCGTCCCGGGTCATTGGGATCGAGTGACTTCAGATCGTCGAGAATGCTCATGGATCAGCCTCCCGACGACGCAACGCGCCGCTTGGACTTCTTGGCGGCAGCCGGTTCCGGCTCCGGCTCCGCGCCGGCCAGGTCGGCGAACAGCACGAACGACGCGCCTGTCGCCGCGTCCTTGTCGGACTTGGTCTGCACGATGTCGAGCTCGGGATTCTTGAGATAACTCGAGCCGTCGATGTTGCGCATGAACGTCGACACGCGTGTCGACGATTGAGCAACGCCTTCGAATTTCAGACGCGTTCCGGACTGCGTGATCGCGGTGAGGTAGACGCCATCCGGCATCTGCTTGGCGATCTCGTCGAAGATGTGCACGATCTCGGGCCGCGAGCGCTGCAGCTTCTCGATCACCACCATGCGCGAGATGAATCGCGCCTTGTCAGCCTCGAGGCTGTTGATCTTCTCGATCTGCCGGTCGAGCACGGCGATTTCTTCGCCGAGCCGCGAGTTGCGCGCTTCCTGCGCACTGACCATGGAGTCCATCAGCATGTAGCCGACACCGGTCACGACGCACGCGCCGAGAGCGGCGCCACCGAGCCACACGAGGAACTTGAGTTTTCGTTCCTTGCGTTGCTCGTCGCGCCAGGGAAGTAGGTTTATGCGAGGCATTAGTCGAAGCTCCGCAGTGCGAGTCCGCAGGCCGTGAGCAGTGCCGTCGCGTCACGCGCGACCGCCTGCGCCTTGGCGCGGGACGAGAGTTTCATCTGACCCAGCGGGTCTCCCTTTTCGGCGTTGATACCGACGCGGCTCTGGATCACGTCGGAGACGCCCGAAATGTTGGCGCAGCCGCCGCAGATCAGGATCTTCTCGGGCTGGTCGCGACCGGAACCCGAGGCGAGATAGAACTGCAGCGAGCGGCTGACCTGCTGCGTCATGTCATCGATGAACGGATCGAGCACTTCCGCCTGGAAGTTGCCCGGCAGGCCGCCTTCTTTCTTCGCGCGACCGGCTTCTTCCATCGACAAGCCGTAAGTGCGCATGATTTCTTCGGTGAGCTGCTGACCGCCAAAGGCGAAGTCACGCGTGTACACCACCTTGAGATTACGCAGCACGCTGAACGTGGTGCTGCTGGCGCCGAAGTCCACCACCGCGATGGTGCGATCGATGCCGCCGTCGGGCATCTGGTGAGTCATCAGCTTGCAGGCGTTCTCGAGCGCGAACGCTTCGACGTCGACGATCTTGGCAGTCAGCCCCGCGGCATTCACGGCCGCCTGGCGCTGCTCGACGTTTTCGGTACGCGTCGCGACTAACAACACGTCGTTGGTCTCGGGATCTTTCTCCGACGGACCGAGGACTTCGAAGTCGTACGACACTTCGTCCATCGGGAACGGAATGTATTGGTCAGCCTGCATCTCGACCTGGGCTTCGAGATCACGCTCGCGCAATGCGCGCGGCATCTGGATGACCTTGGTGATCGCGGCGTCACCGGAAATTGCGATGGCAACTTCCTTGGCGCCGGCACCGGAGCGTTTGACCGCGCGACGGATGGCTTCGCCGACCGCTTCCGCGTCGACAATGGCCTTTTCGTTCATCGCGTTCTGCGGTGTCGGTTCCGCCGCATACGACTCGACGCGATACGAACCACCGCTCATGACCAATTCGATCAACTTGACCGAAGAAGTCGTTATGTCAAGTCCCAACAGCGGACGATATTTGCGCGTTAAGAACAGCACTTTCGCAGTCCTTTCATAGGTTTAGAGCGTGTATCGCGCGACCAGTCTTAATCTCGAGACACTATATATCAGCGTGAAGTTAAATTGAACGAGACGCCTCTCACGAAACTGGCGGATTCCTCGGGTTATCCCGCGGGGGCCACTTGGAGGGGTCGCCAGGTTCCGGGCGAGGAGTGCATTGGAACCAGAGAGCGGTTGTCCGTATCAACTCAGAGTCTGAAACACTCTGAGCCGGCAACCCCGCTGTCGTAGGCCAATGCAGGCCGTTAGACCGGAAGCTTTGCGTCCCCACCTTTCGGTGAGTATGCGTATCGACGGCGGTTACTATGCATAGGGCATTACGTGCGCGCAATCATCGAGACCCGGATTCTGTGAAGCCAAACTACTTTCGCCTCTCCATGCAGCTGTTGATGGGTGTGACGGTGCTCACATTTGCGATCGGATACGCCCTCATCTGCACGTATGTCTACCTCGAACCGTCGCTGCCGACGGTGGCGGCGATGAAGAACAACGAACTGGCGGTCCCGTTGCGCGTGTACACGCGCTCCGGCGATCTCATCGCACAGATCGGTGAGCAGCGCCGCAACCCGGTGCAGTACGACCAGATACCGCTGATCGTGCGCCAGGCGTTCATCGCGGCCGAAGACGATCGCTTTTTCGAGCACCATGGGTTCGACTGGCAGGGCCTGTTGCGCAGCGTCTACGTGAACCTGACTTCGCGGGAAACCCAGGGCGGCAGCACGATCACCATGCAGGCGGCGCGCAGTGCCTTCCTCACGCAGGAGCGCGACTTGCGGCGCAAACTGCAGGAAACATTTGTCACCTATCGCCTCGAGCGGGAATTCACCAAGCAGGAAATCCTCGCGCTCTACCTGAACGTGATCTTCTTCGGGCAGCGCTCCTACGGCGTCGCGGCCGCCGCGGAAACCTACTTCGGCAAGCAACTGGACAATCTCACGCTCGGCGAAGCGGCGACGCTGGCGCGCGTGCCGCAATCGCCTTCGAATTTCAACCCGATCGCCAATCCACAGGGCGCGACCGACCGGCGCAAGTACGTGCTGCGCAGGATGCGCGAGCTCGGTTTCATCGATGAAGCCGCCGCCCAGGCGGCCTCGGAGGAAGTAGTTAGTGCGCGGGCGCATCGAGCGCTCGCCGACGTCGAAGCACCGTACGTCGCCGAGATGGTCCGCCTGGAGATCGTGCGTCGATTCGGCCAGCAGGCGCAGGAGGCCGGCTACAAGGTGTACACCACCCTCGATGGACGGCTGCAGGTCGCCGCCAACCACGCGGTGCGCATCGGCCTCATCGACTACGCGCGTCGCCATGGCTGGCGTGGCGCCACCAACCGGGTGGAACTCGCCGGCACCGAGACCCCGGACGAACTCGAAGCGCTGCTCGACGAGTACGGCACGGCCGGAAACCTGCAGCCAGCGCTGGTTATCTCGGTCGCCGAGAAACAGGCACAGGTATTCATCAAGGGCCAGGGCATCGCGACCATCGAATGGCAGGGCATGTCCTGGGCGAAACGCCTTTCGAACGAACTGGCGCTGGGTCCCGAGCCGAAGAGCGCCTCGGAAATCGTCGCACGCGGCGACGTGGTCCACGTGCTGCACGAGAAAGAAGGCGGCCCGGCAGAACTGGCGGAGCTTCCGGAGACCGAGGGTGCACTGGTGGCGCTCGATCCCAACGACGGCGCCATCCTGTCGCTGGTCGGTGGCTTCGACTACTTCGGGAGTCAGGGCAAATTCAACCGCGTCACGCAGGCGCGGCGCCAGCCCGGGTCGGGATTCAAGCCATTCATGTACGCCGCGGCGCTCGCCGGGAATTTCACTCCGGCATCGGTGATCCTCGATGCACCCATCATCATGGACGATCCGAACCTCGAGGAGGTGTGGCGTCCGGAGAATTCCGGCGGCGGCTTCGGCGGGCCCACGCGGCTGCGCGAAGCGCTGGTGCGCTCGCGCAATCTCGTTTCAATCCGGCTGCTCAAGGAGATGGGAGTGCGGCCGGTGATCGACTACGTGCAGCATTTCGGCTTCAAGCGGGAGCAGCTGCCGAACAACCTGACGCTGGCGCTGGGCAGCATGCAGGCCACGCCGCTCGAGGTGGTCACAGGCTTCGCCGTGTTCGCCAACGGTGGCTTCCATATCCAGCCGTTCTACATCGATCGCATCGAGGGCCCGGGCGGACAGATCGTGTACCAGGCCGAGCCAACCACCGTGTGTACCGAGTGCACGCAGCCGATCTATGCCGTGTCCGATGCCGAACGCGCCAAGCTGGAAGTGAGCGCAACCTACGTCCCGCCCACGCCGCTCGACCCGGCGACGCGCCGCACGCTCCCGGCCGAGCAGGCTATCTCGCCGCAGGTGAATTTCCTCATCAACGACATCATGCGCGAGGTGATCACGCGCGGCACCGGCCGGCGCGCGATGGCGCTCGGCCGCAGTGATCTGCGCGGCAAGACTGGCACCACCAACGGTTCGGTGGACACCTGGTTCAACGGGTTCAACGACAATCTCGTCGCCAGCGTCTGGGTGGGCACCGATGACAACCGCCCGCTCGGCGAAGGCGAAGATGGCGCGCGCACCGCCGTCCCCATCTGGGTGGACTACATGCGCGAGGCGCTCAAGGGCGTGCCGGAAAACACGCGCACGGTTCCCGAAGGCATCATCGAGATGAAGGTCAATGCCGTGACCGGTGGCAAGAAGGACGCTGACCTCGATCCGGTGTTCGAATACTTCCGCGTGGACAATCTGCCGACCGATGAAGGATATTCGGGGGACATCAGCTTGGGACAGCAGGACGTCGATTCCACGTCTCCCGATGCGCCGCAATCGGGCACCGACCCAATTTTCTGAACATGAAGAAACTGCCGCCCCGTGCCGAGAACCTGCGCCGCGCGCTCGCGCAGGAAGCCGCGCGCATCATGTCGGAGCACGGCATTCGCGATTTTCTCACCGCGAAGCGCAAGGCCGCCGAGCGATTCGGGGTGACCGATGGTTCGGTGCTCCCCAAGAACACCGAGATCGAAGACGCGCTCGCGGAGTACCAGCGGCTGTTTGGCGGCACGCGCCACGGTGAGACACTCGCGGCGCAACGCAGCGCGGCGCTCTCCGCGATGCAGATGCTCGCCGACTTCGACCCGCGGCTGGTCGGATCGGTACTGGCCGGCACCGCCACCGAGCACAACGACATCCAGCTGCACCTGTTCGCCGAGCGGCCGGAGTCGATCACATTCCGGCTGATGGACCTCGGCATCGAGCACGAGGTGGTCGAACGGCGCGTCCGTTACGGCATCGATCGCGTGGTGGCTTATCCCGGGGTGCACTTCGAATTCGACGATCACACGGTAGACGCCACCGTGTTTCCGGTCGATGGCATCCGCCAGGCGCCGATCAGCCCGGTCGATGGCAAGCCGATGCGGCGCATCGATGCCGAAGAGCTCGAAGTGTTGCTCGAGGTCGAGGACTCACCGCGCGCGCAATAAAGGCGCGCTCCTAACGCTTGCCGATTTCCTGGTAGTTGCGTTGCGTCGGGCCGGTGTACAGCTGGCGCGGCCGGCCGATGCGCATGGCCGGATCGGAGATCATCTCCTGCCAGTGCGCCACCCAGCCCACGGTGCGCGCGATCGCGAACATGACCGTGAACATCGAGCGCGGAATGCCAAGCGCCGAATAGATGATGCCCGAGTAGAAATCGACGTTCGGGTAAAGCTTGCGGGCGATGAAGTACTCGTCCTTGAGAGCCACCTCTTCGAGGCGCAGCGCCAGCTCGAACAGCGGATTGTCGGACTTGCCGAGCCTCTCGAGTACCTTGTGGCACATGGCGCGAATGATCTTGGCGCGCGGGTCGAAATTCTTGTAGACGCGGTGGCCGAAGCCCATCAGGCGGAAGTGGCCGGACTTGTCCTTGGCCATCGCGAGGTACTTCGGGATCTGATCGGCGGTGCCAATTTCCTCGAGCATCTCGAGCACTGCCTCGTTGGCGCCGCCGTGCGCCGGGCCCCACAACGCCGACACACCCGCCGAGATCGCGGCATACGGATTGGCGCCCGTGGATCCGGCCAGCCGCACCGTCGAGGTGCTCGCGTTCTGTTCGTGGTCGGCGTGCAGTATGAACAGCAGGTCGAGCGCTTCGGCCGCGATCGGGTCCACCTTGTACGCTTCGCACGGCACCGCGAAGAACATGTGCAGCATGTTGGCGCAGTAGCCGAAATCGTTGCGCGGGTAGATGAACGGCTGGCCGAGCGAGTGCTTGTAGGCCGCGGCTGCAATGGTCGGTAGTTTGGCGACGATCCGGTGCGCGAAGATCTCGCGGTGGCGCGGGTTATGGATGTCCATCGAGTCGTGGTAGAAGGCCGACATCGAGGCCACGACCGCCGACACCATCGCCATCGGATGCGCGTTGTGATGGAAGCCGCCGTAGAAGCGCAACAGCGACTCGTTGATCATCGTGTGATTGCGGATGCTGCGCTCGAACTGGTCGAGCTGGCCCGAAGTCGGCAGCTCACCGTTCAACAGTAGATAGGCAACCTCGATGAACGAGCTCTTTTCCGCGAGTTGCTCGATGGGATAGCCGCGATGGGTCAACACGCCGGCTTCGCCATCGATGTACGTGATCTTGCTCTCGACCGCGGCGGTCGCGCCGTAGCCCGGATCGTAGGTGAAGGCGCCAAAATCCCTGGCGAGCGGCGCGATATCCACCACCGAAGGGCCGAGCGTGCCGGAACGCACCGGCAGCGAGGTTTTCTTGCCGGTGACGGTGTCGACGAGTTCGAGTTTGTTATCGGACATGGTTAAGGAGAAGCCCTGCAACGAGCGCGGCGTGTTGACGATGAATCTGGGCGAGGGTTACATGGCCCAGCACCGGAATCAAGGTAACGGCGGCGCAAATCGCGGCGGCGCCGCGAAAGAACTATTCGACGATCTTGAACAGCTGACCCGACTTGGGCTTCTTGTTCGGGTACATCGCGTTGATGAGTTCAAGGGTTTCCTTCTTGAACTCATGCTCCGGCATCTCGGCAGCATAGTCAGACAGGCTTGCTCTTGTCGGTGGCCTTCACCACCTTGATGCGATAAGGCTCGGCGAGCGGAAACTCCGAGGGCTTGAGGCCGCGCAAGGTCTGTGCAACCGAAAGGATGAGGCCGTCGACCTCCGGCACACCATTCATCGCCGAGCGGCTGGCGCCAGCGGTGATGAACGCACTCTGCCCGCGGTAGATGACGGCCCAACGAACCGGCCCCAGGCCATTGTCGATGGGCGATCCCGAGCGCGTGACGACGGTGTATCCCTCGTTGCCCTCGCTGCTGGTGATGGGTTCGCCCTTGAGGACCGCGGCGCCCTTCAGTTTTGACAGCAGGAATTCGCGCGGCGCCTGTTTGTCGGGCTTCTTGTCGATCATGATCTGCATCAGCGCGTCTTTCTTGGGCGTGAACGCCAGCAGTCGATCGCGCTGGTTCTCGATGGTCCAGCCGCGCGGAAACGCAACCGTGATACCCATGTCCGAATGGTAAAAGCGGTTGTCGCGCACGATGCCCTGCGCCTTGCTCGAGCCGTAGGCGATGCCGTTGATGGTGGTCAGGTACTCGTCGCGACGTTCGATCCAGCCCTCGGGCGGCGCGTCCTTGATGTTGCCCGCGCCTTTCGCGGCCTGCACCGCGCGCTGATCCGGGCTTGGATGGCTCGAGAAGACGCCGTGATAGAGCCGTGGTTCGCGGCCTTCCGCCGCCGCGCGCTGGCGCTCGAATTTCTCGCCAGCCTGGAACATCTCGAACACATGGCCGATGGATTCCGGGTTGTAGCCCGCCTTGACCATGTATTTCATGCCGAGTCGATCCGCTTCCATTTCGTTCTCGCGGCCGTACCCCGACATCCACGGCGGATGCGCCGATATTGGCGAGCTGTCCGATGGCACTCGATCCGGTGAGGATGGCGGCCGCCATCGCACCCAGCGATGCGGCCATGCCTTGTGTCTGGCGGCGCGCCGGATGGCGCGCCGTGATGTGGCCAATCTCATGCCCGAGCACACCCGCCAGTTCGGCCTCGGAATTGACGTTTATCAGCAGGCCGCGGTTGATGTAGACGTTGCAGCAGCCGGTGGTGAACGCGTTGATGGCCTCGTCGTCGATGACGAAGAACTTGAACTCTTCGTTGGGCAGGTCGCTCACCTGCGCGACGCGGTTGCCCACCAGGTTCACGTATTCCTGCGTGGCCTGATCGTCGTACAGACCCAGCGCCTTGACGATTTCCTGGTGGTGCTTCTGGACGGTCTTCTTCTCGCCGTCCATGGTGCCCATGACGACGTTCTTGCCGCCGGTCGCGGGATTGGATGCGCAGCCCGTAACAAAGGTAGCCGCTGCCGCGAGGCAGAGGACAAGCAGTGGAATGCGCTTCATGTGATCAGTCTCCGCGAGCGGGCCGAGCGCGTATTTAACTACGATATTGCGCCGCTACAACAAGTTCCGGACCACTCGCCCGGATCATGAGTAAGGGCAGCAAAAAGGCGCCCGCTTCCTTCAGAAGAGGGGTGCCTTTGTGAGTGGCCCGGGGCTGCCAGGAAGTTCTAGCGGCCGGAGGCGGCGGCGTACTTCTTGCGGAACTTGTCGACGCGGCCGGCGGTATCCACGATCTTCTGCTTGCCGGTATAGAACGGGTGGCAGTTGGCGCACACTTCGACCTGCAGGTCGTGGCCCAAAGTCGATCGCGTCTTGAACGAGTTGCCGCAGGTGCAGCTCACGTTGATTTCTTTGTAATCGGGATGCGAATCGGCTTTCATGGGTTCTCTCTATCCGGGCGGATTTTGCCGGCCGGTCACAAGAAAAAGGGCGCGCAGTCTAGCGGGCCAATAGTGGGTTCTCAAGCGAAAAAACCCAGCCCCCTTATCCACAGAAAGTGTGGATAACTCTGTGAGTAGGACGCCCTCCTTGGCCAAAAAGGACTGCAAGAAACGCAAAACCGTTACCTTGATCAAATAATGATCATTGTATTAAAGGCAGACAGATCAATCAGATACGTGCCATTTATCGTGCAACAGAACTGAAATGTGCCGTAATCCCATTATTTGAACCCTGGTGAAGGGGCGTCTGTGCATAAAACCGGCCAAAGTGCATGCACATTGGGCTAACCCACCGGCGCCACTTCGTTTTCCGGCAGCAGCGCAACCAGAATCTCGTTCAGAAAGCGGAACCCTGCGGGGGTTGCCCGCCAGCCCCCGGACTGGCGTTCCACCAGGCCCCGGCCCACCAGCGGAGCGAGGGCCCGCTCGAGGACACCGATCGACAATCCCGTGCTGCCCGCGAACAGCGTCATCCTCGAAACCCTCGACCAGCCGGAAGCCGTTCATCGCGAACTCGAAGGGCAGATCGCGCACGGCGATGGGCTTTTTCTGCAAGGCCGCCGGATCAGCCGCCAGGTAGCGGCGCGGCTCGCGCGTCTGTTGCGTCCTCATGATCAGTTCGCGCGAGACATCGGAAATCTTGCCGTGCGCTCCGGCTCCAATGCCGAGGTAGTCGCCAAAGCTCCAGTAGTTGAGATTGTGTGCGCAGCGCGCCCCGGCACGCGCATATCCGGACACTTCGTATTGCTCGAAACCCGCCGCGCGCATCCGCTGCAACGAACCCTGGAGCATGTCTTCGACGACATCATCAGCCGGCTGCACGGGCGGCGCGGCCGCGAACACCGTGCCCGGCTCGATGGTCAGGTGATATTGCGATATGTGTGCCGGCGCGAGTCCGAGCGCCGTGGTCACGTCGGCTTCCGCGTCCGCGGCGCTTTGCCCCGGCAGTGCATACATGAGATCGAGATTGAAGTTTTCGAGTCCGGCGGCGTGCAGTTCCGCCGCGGCGCGCCGCGTTTCGTCGGCTGAGTGGATGCGACCCAGCAGCTTCAATTGGCGTTCATCGAAACTCTGCGCACCGAGCGACACACGAGTCACACCGACCGCGCGATATTCGCTGAATCTGCCGCGCTCGATGGTGCCGGGATTCGCCTCCAGCGTGACTTCCGCACCTTCGACAAGACCGAGCGTGTCACGCGCATGATCGAGCAACCGCCCGATGGCCGCGGGCGAAAACAGACTCGGCGTTCCTCCGCCCAGGAATACGCTGACCAGCGGCCGACCCGCGACCGCGCCAGCCTGTGCGTCCAGGTCGCGAATCAACGCATCAAGGTAGCGATCCTCGGGCAACGTTTCGCGCAGCGTGTACGAGTTGAAATCGCAGTACGGACATTTTTGTACGCACCAGGGGAAATGCGCATAGAGCGCCAGGGGCGGAGTCTTCACAAACCCGTTCTCGTCAACTGCGCGAGAAACGCGCGCAGCGCCTGTCCGCGGTGGCTGTGCGCGTGTTTTTCTGCGGCGGGCATTTCTGCCACGGTGCGCGTGTCTCCAGTCGGCACGAACGACGGGTCGTAGCCGAAGCCGCCGCTTCCGCGGCGCGCGTCGATGACGTGGCCTTCCCACGTGCCCTCCCCCACCAGCGGCCGCGGATCCTCGGCGTTTTCGACATACACGACGACACAGCGGTATCGCGCCGTGCGATGAGCCGGTGGCACATCGCTGAGCGCGCACAGCAACTTTTCGAGGTTCGCCGCGTCGCTGGCGTCCTCGCCGGCGTAGCGCGCCGAGTACACGCCGGGTGCCCCACCGAGCGCGTCCACTTCCAGCCCTGAGTCATCCGCGATGGCCGGCAAACGCGAGATGCGCGCGGCATTACGCGCCTTGATGAGCGCGTTCTCGAGGAAAGTCACGCCGGTCTCGGCCGGCGGGGAAATGTGGAAATCGGATTGCCGGGCAAACTCGAAGCCGGTGGCGTCTAACAACTCCGAAAACTCGCGCAGCTTGCCCGCATTTGAGCTCGCGAGCACCACGCGCCGGGACTTCATGTGATCTGCGGCGGCCGCCTCAGGCGGCCGTGCGCACCTCGGACTGCATCTGAAACAGCCGCGCAACGCCACTGGCTGCGAGGTTCAGCAAGGCGTCGAGCTCGTGGCGCCGGAACGCATGCCCTTCGGCCGTGCCCTGCACTTCGATGAAACCGCCGCCATTGTTCATGACCACGTTCATGTCGGTCTCGGCGGTCGAGTCTTCGGCGTAATCGAGATCGATCACCGGCACTCCCTTGCAGATGCCGACCGAGACCGCCGCGACCTGGCCATGCAGCGGAGACGAGGTGATGAGCCGCTTCGACAGCAGCGCGTCACAGGCATCGGCGAGCGCGACATATCCGCCGGTGATGGCCGCGGTGCGGGTTCCGCCGTCGGCCTGCAACACGTCACAGTCCACCGTGATGGTGCGTTCACCCAATGCCGCGAGATCCGCCACCGCGCGCAGCGAGCGGCCGATCAACCGCTGGATCTCCTGGGTGCGTCCGCTCTGCTTGCCCTTCGCGGCCTCGCGCGGCGTGCGGGTGTGCGTGGCGCGCGGCAACATGCCGTATTCGGCGGTGATCCAGCCCTGGTTCTTGCCGCGCAGGAATCCCGGAACGCCCTCTTCCACGCTCGCGGTGCACAACACCCGGGTATTGCCGAACTCGACCAGCACGGCGCCTTCGGCGTGCAGCGTGAAATGACGGGTGAAGCGCACGGCGCGCAGCTCATCCGGCGCGCGACCACTGGGCCTGGCGCTCATCAGGCGTTTCCTATCCAGCGGACTGCAGCTGCCGAGGTGTTGTCGCTGCCGGCACCCACCAGAGTCACCGAGCGTTCGGCGAGGCGCACCAGCTCATCGCGCAATGGCGCACGCGCCGGCGGGAATGCGGCGCCGATGTCGGCATCGTCGAGACCGCCCCACAGGCCGTCGGAACACACCAGCAGGATGTCGTTGGCCTCGAGCGGTTCGCGCAGGCTCAGCGACATCTCCGGCAGGAAGGGCTCTCCACCGAGACAACATTCCACGAAATTGCGCATCGGATGGGTCTGTGCCTGGTCCGCGGTGATCACGCCTTCGCGCATCAGGAACTCGACATGGCTGTGATCGCGCGTGCGCTTGAACACCTTGCCCCGGCGCAGAAGATAGATGCGGCTGTCGCCGATGTGGGCCCAGAAGGCGCTGCCGTGCTGCACCAGGCAGATGGCGCAGGTCGCGCGCGGCCGCATCTCGAGCGGCAGGCTGGCTCCGAGCTTGGCAACTTCCTCGTGTGCGCGGCCGAGCGAAAGATGCAGGAATCCGAGCGGATCCAGAATGGGTTGCGGCGTGTGCCAGAACGCCTCAGACAGGGTCTTGATGGCGGTTTCGGCGGCACGCGCGCCATCGGAATGACCTCCCATGCCATCGATCACGACGAGTAATGCCGAGTGCTCGGAGACCGCGACGGTGACGCGATCCTGGTTGTCGGTTCGATGGCCCAGCAGGCTGACTTCGGCGTATTCGATGCGCAAGGCGGGGTGGGGGCTCTGATAAACTGCCGCGCACTTTACCGCACCCTGCGTCAGGCAGAAGAACTTCAGAGCGCCTCATGATCGCCAGCATGACGGGATTCGCACGGCGTGAGCAGGCCGGCAGCTTCGGTACGCTCACCTGCGAGCTGCGCAGCGTGAATCACCGATACCTGGAACCAGGGTTTCGCCTGCCCGAGGAATTGCGGCCGCTCGAATCCGACTTGAGACAGCAGCTCGCAAAAAGCCTCAAGCGCGGCAAGATCGACTGCACCATGCATCTGCGCGGCGCCCAGGCCGGCGAGCGCGAGCTGCGCATCGACGCCTCGGCCCTCGGGCGCATTGCGGCGGCCGTCGGGCAGGTGCTGAACCAGGTGCCATCGGCGACGGTGGACGCGGTCGAAATCCTGCGCTGGCCGGGCGTGGTGGAGACCGCGACCGCGGATGCGGAAGCCTTGTTAGGCGCGGGGCGCTCGCTGTTCCAGCAGACGCTCGACGATCTCGGCGCGATGCGACTGCGCGAGGGTAAACGCCTGGGCGAGCTCCTCGAGCAACGCTGCGCCGGACTGGCGATGCTGGTGGTCCAGGTGCGCGGGCGACTGCCGGAGATCCAGGCGCGCGTACGCTCGCGACTGCAGGATCGCGTCGCGGAAATGCTCGCATCCGTCGATCGCGATCGCATCGAGCAGGAGCTGGTGTTGCAGCTGCAGCGCCTCGACGTGGCCGAGGAACTCGACCGGCTCACGGGTCACATCGAGGAAACTCGCCGGGTGATGGCGGGTGGCGAAGCAGCCGGCCGGCGGCTCGACTTCCTCATGCAGGAGCTGAATCGCGAGGCGAACACGCTCGCGTCCAAATCGCAGGACCTGGACACCACGCGCATCACCGTCGACATGAAAGTCCTGGTCGAGCAGATGCGCGAGCAGGTACAGAACGTCGAGTAGTGTCAGAACTCCTTCTGGCCCACTGCGCTTTCGCGCAGTTTGTCCACCTGCCTGAACTTGGCCCAGCTGTTGCTGAGTGAAAACAGCAGCGGCTTGCCTATGACGTTGCCGAGGCTGCTCGGCAGCCAGAAATAGCGTTCGTTGGAGAAATAGTTGAAGTACTTGCGGTAATCGTCATCCGCATCGCCGAGCACGTTGCGCGCCGCGAAGCTGCCGGTGAACGTCGCCCAGGGGATTCCCACGCAGCCGAAGATGAAGCGCAGGTGCGGCTGATCCTTCGGTTTGACGATGGTCGGCAACAGGTCGCGCGTGGTGTCGATCTGCCCCGGCCAGAACTGAATGAACGCCAGGCTCCTGAGCTGCGGGAAGTGTTCGTAGAAGTCCGCGATGACGCGCTTGATGACCCCGGGATTGTTGTACGCGTCCTTGAGGAAACGTGGTGAACGGCGAGCCGCCGCCGAGCAGCAGGCGGTTGTCGGCCGTCAGTCGGAAGTAGGTGTAGACCAGCTTCGAGTCCCAGCACTGCATCTGCTCACCCGACGGAAACAGGACGCTCCGCTCCCGATCGGTGAGCGGCTCGGTGACGCTCAGGAAGGTCTGCGCATGGAAGACCTCGGCCGAAAGCGGGCTGATGGTCGGCTCGAGCTTGTCGACGGCGATGATGATGTGATCGGCGGTGACACTGCCGGCGTGCGTGAACACCGTGTGGCCTTCCAGCCGCTTCATCGCCGTGCTCTCGTAGATCTCCATTCCGTCGTCCATCAGCAGATCCTTGAAGCCCTGCAGGCATTGCAGCGGATTGATGCCATAGGTGCCGCCGTAGCGGATGCCGGCGGTATAGCCTTCCGAGCCGAGGATGCTCTTGAGCTGCTCGACGTCGTAGAGCTTCTGGTCGGTGAACCCAACGTCCTTGCGGCATTCGAGCTCCGACTTCGCCGCCTCATGACCGCCCTTTCCCAGTCCGAGGAACAGCGAGTCCTGCTCCAGCAGTCCGCACTGGATGTCGTACTTCCTGATCGCCGCGACGATCAGTTCGATGCCCCTGCAGGGCGCATCCCAGATCTCGCGCGCGGCCTCGTTTCCGTAACGGCGACAGAGCTGGTGGAGTTCGAGCTCGCTGTCCGGGGTCAGGAATCCCGCGCTGCGGCCCGAGGAACTGCCGCCGATGATGTTCTTGTCGAGGAGGACGACCTTGAGGCCCTTGCGCAGAAACTGCGTGGCAGCCGCAACGCCCGCGAACCCTCCCCCGACGATTGCGACGTCACACTTGATGTCCTTGCTGAGCGGCGGGCAGTACTTGTGCTTCGATACCAGCAGTGTCGTGAACCACCAGTTCTGATTGACCAGCCGCATGCGATTCCCCAGGTTGACCAATAAGGTTGACCTCCTTGTATCTGGCAATCGCGGATCCGCGTAATGGCCCCTTGGGGCATTGATCGCGCCTCGAATAGACTGTCGGCGGTGAATTCCTCAGCCCAACCCGAACAGGTTCAGAACGCCTGATGAGTGCCGTCTCGAAGCGGCGCGGCTCGCTGTTCGTGATCGCCGCGCCGTCGGGCGCCGGTAAAACCAGCCTCGTGAAGGCCGTGCGGGAGCGCGACCCTTCCCTGCGTGTCTCCGTTTCGCACACCACCCGCAAGCAACGGCCGAACGAAGTGCCCGGTGACGCGACTATCACTTCGTCAGCGTGGACGAGTTCAAACTGCTGCGTGACGCCGGTGAGTTTCTCGAGCATGCCCAGGTATTCGACAACTTCTACGGGACGGGCCGCGCGCAGGTCGAAGCGATGCGTAGCGCTGGGCAGGACGTGATCCTCGAGATCGACTGGCAGGGCGCGCAGCAGGTACGCAAGGCGCAGCCGGACTGCATCTCCGTGTTCATTCTGCCGCCATCGCTCAGCGAGCTGGAAACACGCCTGCGCAATCGCAAGACGGACAGCGATGAAGTCATCAAGCGGCGTCTCCGGGATTCCATTGCGGATATATCGCATTACGCGGAATTCGACCGCGTCATCGTCAATAAGGACTTCGAGACCGCGGTCCGACAGCTGCTCGAGATCATGCGGGGAAGCCCGGGTTACCGGGCGGATCGCCCGGAGTTGAAGCCCCTGCTCGGCGAGCTGCTGGCCTGAAAGCCCGCGTGGCGAGTTCGCGACGCCGCCAGGGGGTTCGGACGTTGCAAATCCCGGCAAAACCTCGCGTTTTTCCAGTAGACTTCATTCCCCCGCAGCTTGCTCTGCCGAGAGACTCATGGCCCGTATTACCGTCGAAGATTGCCTGCCGAACGTCGAGAACATCTTCCAGCTGGTGCTGCTGGCCGCGCAGCGCGCGCGCCGCCTCGCCAATGGCGCCGAGCCCACCGTACCCTGGGAGAACGACAAGCCCACCGTGGTCGCCCTGCGCGAGATCGCCGAAGGCAACATCACGCCCGAGATGCTGCGCGAGCCCGAGCCGCCGCCGGAGGCGCCGCTGCCGGATGCCGACAATCAATCTCTGTTCCGTGCGCCGCAATTCGGCCTGCAAGGCGATCGTGACGTACAGGAATAACGCCACCGCCTAATCCTCTCAAAGGAGCGCTCGCGCGCTATGGACTACGCGTCGACGCTCCTTCAGCTTCTGCCCAGTGCCCGGCGATTGCCGGGCCTGCGCGAGCTGATCAACAGCGTCGAGACCTATCTTCCCGCCGACCACGTCGCGCGGGTGCGTGAGGCCGCCGAGTTCGGCGCCGAAGCGCACGAAGGTCAGAAGCGACTCTCCGGCGAACCGTACATCGCGCACCCGCTGGCGGCCGCGCAGATCCTCGCCGATCTGCACATGGACCCCGACACGATCATCGCGGCCATCCTGCACGACGTCATCGAAGACACACCGATCTCCAAGGAAGAACTCGCCGGCAAGTTCGGCGCGGCGGTGGCGGAAATCGTCGATGGTGTCACCAAGCTGGATCAGATCCAGTTCAAGTCGCGCGCCGAGGCGCAGGCGGAATCCTTCCGCAAGATGGTTCTCGCCATGGTGCGCGACCTGCGCGTGATCCTGGTGAAGCTCGCCGACCGCACGCACAACATGCGCACGCTGGACGCCATGGCGCCGGCGCGGCGCCGCGCCGTGGCGCGCGAGACGCTCGACATCTACGCGCCGATCGCCGGACGGCTCGGTCTCTACAACCTGAAGCTCGAGCTGGAAGACCTGGGGTTCAGGGCCGCCTATCCGCATCGCTACCGCGTGCTGGAACGCGCGCTGAAGCGGGCGCGCGGCAACCAGAAGCAGTTCCTCAACAAGATTGCCGACACCATGCGCATCGCGCTCGTCAAGGCCGACCTGAAGGGCGAGGTCAGCACGCGCGAGAAGCACCTTTACAGCATCTACAGCAAGATGCTGCGCAAGGGCGCGCCGCTCTCGGAGATCGTCGACGTCTTTGGACTGCGCATCGTGGTCGACAGGGCGGATTCCTGTTATCGCGCGCTGGGCGTGGTGCACGCGGCATACAAACCCATGCCCGGCCGCTTCAAGGACTACATCGCGATTCCGCGCATCAACGGTTACCAGTCATTGCACACCATGCTGTTTGGCCCCAACGGCATCCCCATCGAGGTGCAGATCCGCACCGAGGACATGCATCGCGTGGCCGAAGCCGGCATTGCCGCGCACTGGAAATACAAGGTCAACGAGACCGAGGGCGGTCAGGACGACCGCGCACGCGAGTGGCTCGCGAATCTCGTCGACATGCAGGAGGGTGGCACCTCCGAGGATTTCCTCGAGAGCGTCAAGGTCGACCTGTTCCCGGACAAGGTCTACGTCTTCACTCCCAAGGGCGAAATCCTGCGCCTGCCGCGCGGCGCAACCGTGGTGGACTTCGCCTACGCCGTGCACACCGACGTCGGCAATCGCTGCGTGGCTGCCAAGGTAGACAGGCGGCTGACGCCGCTGCGCACCCCGCTGCGCAACGGGCAGACCGTGGAGATCATCACCGCCAAGGGCGCGATGCCGAATCCTTCCTGGGTGAATTTCGTGGTGACCGCCAAGGCGCGCGCCGCGGTCCGACACTATCTCAAGGGCCTGCGCCGGCAGGAGGCCATCGAGCTCGGCGCGCGCCTCATCAACCAGGCGCTCGGTGAATTCCGCCTGTCTCTCGATGAAGTCGCGGCCGACACGCTGAACTCCGCGGTGGTCGAATTCGGCATGCATGATCCAGACGAGCTCTACGAGAAGGTGGGCCTGGGTGAACGGCTCGCGCCGCTGGTCGCGCGACGGCTGTTGCCGACCAAGTCGAGCGAAGAGTCCTTCTCCGGAGCGCCCGTGCCGCTCGCCATCGCCGGCACCGAGGGCCTGCTGGTGTCCTACGCACGCTGCTGTTTCCCGATCCCGGACGATCCCATCTTCGCCTTCCTGTCGGCGGGCCGCGGCGTGGTCGTGCACCGCGAGAATTGCGTGAACGTCGAGGACTACCGCAAGCACCCGGAGAACTGGCTGCCAGTGTCGTGGCAGGCCACTACCGACAAGGTCTTCAGCTCCGAGATACGCGTCGACGTGGCCAACAAGATGGGCGTGCTCGCGGCGGTGGCCGCGGCCATCTCGGCGGGCGACACCAACATCGAACGAGTCGCGGTCGAGGAGAAGGACGCCGACAGCTCCTCACTGGTCTTCGAATTGCGCGTGCGCAATCGCGAGCATCTGGCGCGCGTGGTCAAGGTGATTCGCCGCATGCCCGAAGTGCTCAAGGTGACGCGTACAATCGCCAGCCACGGTCGCAGCTCCCGCGCGGCCGAATGACACAGGAGCTCGCGATGGGGACGAACCGCCAGGCCATCCACACGGATCAGGCGCCCAAGGCCATCGGGCCGTATTCACAGGCCGTGCGCGTCGGCGACACGGTGTACCTGGCCGGCCAGATCCCGCTGGATCCGGCGACCATGCAGATGATCGAAGGTGACTTCGAGGCCGAAGCGCGCCGTGTATTCGAGAACATCAAGGCGGTGATCGCCGCGGCCGGCGGCAAGTTCGCCCAGGTCGTCAAGGTCACGATCTTCATCACGGACTTCGCGAACTTCGCCAAGCTCAACGAGTTGATGGCGCAATACTTCAAGGAACCCTATCCGGCGCGCTCGACGGTTGCGGTGGCGGCGCTGCCGCGCAACGCGCGCGTCGAGATCGAGTGCACGCTGCACCTGGGGTAGACCCACACCGGTGGCCAGGGTGCACGCTGCACATGTCGTGAACGAACAGCGCCCGGTCGCTTCGCTGCAAGGGGTCGGGCCTGCGCTGGCGGAAAAACTCGCGAAACTCGGCGTCACGCAGGTGCAGGACCTGTTGTTCGTGCTGCCGGCGCGTTACGAGGATCGCACGCGGATCAGTGCCATCGGCAGTGTGCGTCCCGGCAGCCGCGCGGTCGTGGAAGGCGAGATCCAGCTCAGCGAGGTGGCGTACCGCCGCCGCCGCCAGCTGCTGTGCCGGATCACCGATGGCACCGGTTCACTGACGCTGCGCTTCTTCTACTTCTCTGGGGCCCAGCAAGCCGCGTTGAATCGCGGCACCCGCTTGCGGTGTTTCGGCGAGATCCGGCGCGGCCCGCTGGGTCTCGAGATCGTGCATCCCGAATACCGGCGCATCAGCGTGGAAGCCGCGCCGCTCGAGGAAGTCCTCACGCCTATCTACCCGACCACCGAAGGTGTGCCGCAGCCCCGGCTGCGCTCGCTCATCGACGCGGCGTTGCGCGAGGCGGCGGCATCCGGAGTCCGCGACTGGATCCCGCAGACGCTGCTGGCGAAACTCGATCTGCTGCCGCTGCTCGAAGCGCTCACCGCGATGCATCGTCCGCCGCGCGAGGCGGATCTCGGCGAATTGCTCTCCGGACGCCACCCGGCACAACGCCGCCTGGCATTCGAAGAATTGCTGGCACACCAGCTTTCGCTGCGGTTGCTGCGCCAGAACATCCAGGCGGATCCGGCAGAAGCGCTGCGCGATGCGGCTGGCCTCGAGCAGCAACTGTTGAAGGCGCTGCCGTTCACGCTCACCGGCGCACAGTCGCGCGCGCTCGCCGACGTCGACCGTGATCTCGCCGCGGATCGGCCCATGGTGCGGCTGGTGCAGGGCGACGTCGGCTGCGGCAAGACCGTAGTGGCCGCCGCGGCCGCTGCACGTGCGGTGGGCAGCGGACTTCAGGCCGCGCTCATGGCGCCGACCGAATTGCTGGCCGAGCAACATGCGAAGAACTTCGAACGCTGGTTCCGGCCGCTGGGCATTCCGGTGGCACTGGTCACCGGATCGTTGCCGGCACGCACACGCCGCAGTGCGCTCGAGGCCGTGGCCAGCGGCGAGATCAAACTCGTCGTGGGTACCCACGCGCTGTTCCAGGAATCCATGGATTTTGCGCGCCTCGGACTGGTGATCGTCGATGAACAGCACCGCTTCGGCGTGCACCAGAGACTCGCGCTGCGCGAGAAGGGCGCGCGCGCCGGCAAGCTGCCGCATCAGCTCATCATGACCGCCACACCTATTCCGCGCACTCTGGCCATGACGGCCTACGCGGACCTCGATGTGTCGGTCATCGATGAATTGCCGCCCGGACGCACACCGATCCGCACCACCGTCTTCCCGCAGTCGCGCCGTTCCGAGATCGTCGCGCGGGTGCACGCGCGAATTGCAGCGGGCAGCCAGGCGTATTGGGTGTGCCCGCTCATCGAGGAGTCCGAGGAGCTGCGTTACCAGGCAGCGGAGGAGACCGCTGCGGCGCTCGCGGAAGCGCTGCCCGATGTGCGCGTCGGCCTGGTGCACGGGCGCATGCCGGCACGCGACAAGGAGCGCGGCATGTATGCCTTCAAGGAAGGCAGGATCGGGTTGTTAGTTGCCACCACGGTGATCGAAGTGGGCGTTGATGTTCCGAACGCCACGCTGATGGTCATCGAGAATGCCGAGCGCATGGGCCTCGCGCAGATGCATCAGTTGCGCGGCCGCGTGGGTCGCGGCGCGCAGGAAAGCGATTGCGTCTTGCTGTATGGCGATCCATTGAGCGAAGTGGCGCGCGCTCGCCTGCGGGTGATTCGCGAGACCAACGATGGCTTCGAAATCGCCCGGCGTGACCTGGAGCTGCGGGGTCCGGGGGAATTGCTCGGCACCCGCCAGACGGGCCTGGCGGATCTGCGCGTGGCCGACCTGATGCGCGATTCGGATTTGCTTCCGGCGGTCCAAAACGCCGCTGAAATCCTTCTGAAACAGGATGTTGCGGCGGTGGAAGGCCTTACGAACCGCTGGGTGGGGAGCGGTGCCCGATACGGTCGGGTGGGATGAGACGGGATGCACATAGATTAAGAATCGCAGTTGTTCCCCAAATGCGAATCATTTACATTCCCAGTCCTATTCGCCATGGCCGTCCAGATCATCAACGAGATGCCGGATGTCGAGGTTCACCGTGGTGAACCGCTCGGGGAGTTGCTGCGCGAACTGAACGCCCCGCGCGAGCGCCGCACGCGATTCAATGGCCGCGCCGCGTTTCTCGGCATCACGATTGGATTGCACGCGGTGGTGGCTATCGCCTTGGTGCGCATGCAGTTCACCCAGCGTTTCCAGGAGCAGCCCCCGCCGATCGAAGCTTCGCTGCTCGAAGCTCCCACCGACCGCGAGCCTCCGCCGCCGGCAGTGACGCCGCCTCCCATGAACATCGTGTATTCGCTGCCGACGCCGCAGGAAATCACCATCGAAACGGAGACGATCTCGGAGATGCCGGGCACGGCCATCACCTCATCCGGGCCAGTGACCACCGTTGCGCCTCCCATGGTGGAGTCGGTGGAATACGTTCGTGCCGCACCGCCGGTCTATCCGAAGGAATCGCAGCGCAAGCGCGAACACGGCACGGTCGTGCTGCGCGTGCTGGTCGATGCACTAGGCCGCCCGGCGCAGGTCCAGGTCGAGCGCTCCAGCGGATTCGAGCGTCTGGACACGGCGGCTCGCGAGGCCGTGGCGAAATTCCTGTTCCGTCCCTACGAAGTGAATGGCGTGGCGCAGCCCGCCCAGGTCCTGATCCCGATTGGATTCGATCGCCGCGCCTCCTGATTCTCTGCGGCGCGTATGATTCGCGCCGGTGGCCAATTCGTTTGCTGACGTAAACCTCAGTCCCGCTCCGCCCGGCGCCCGCCTCACGGCGCTGCGTTATGCGCGCCGCGCTCGCGATCTGATCGAGCTCGCGCGCCTGCATCGCCCGATCGGCATCTGGCTGCTGCTCTGGCCGGTGTTGTGGGCGGTGTGGATCGCCGGCGCGTCTCATCCGAGCCCGAAGGTTCTGGTGATCTTCGTGCTCGGCACGATCGCCATGCGCTCCGCCGGTTGCGTGATCAACGATCTGGCCGATCGCGACTTCGATCCTTTCGTCAAACGCACGCGTGACCGGCCGATCGCCTCGCGGCGCATCGCGCCCCGGGAGGCCATCGTCTGGTTCCTGGTGCTGATCGCAATCGCGCTGGCGCTGGTGCTGCAGCTCGATCCGTTCACGGCACGAATGTCGGTCATTGGCGCGGCACTCGCCGTGACCTATCCACTCTTCAAGCGCTTCTTTCCGCTGCCGCAGTTCTACCTGGGTGTGGCTTTCAGCTGGGGCGTGCCGATGGCGTTCAACGCCCAGACCGGCACGATCGCGCGCGTGGCCTGGATCATTTTCTTCGCCGGCATCATCTGGGCGGCGATCTACGACACCATGTACGCCATGGTCGACCGTGACGATGACCTCAAGATCGGCGTGAAATCCAGCGCCATCGTGTTTGGCGACATGGACAAGCTCATCATCGGCATGTTGCAGGGGCTGATGCTGTTCGCCCTGTATCTCGTGGGCACGAACATGGAATTCGGCTACTGGTACAACGCCGGCCTGGTCGGCGCCGGCGTGTTCTTCGTGTACCAGCAGTGGCTGATCCGCGATCGGCGACCGGAAGGCTGTTTCAAGGCCTTCCTCAACAATCACTACGTCGGGTTCGCGGTGTTCATCGGCATACTGCTGCAGTACGCCTTCAATCCCTGAATTGGCATTCCCCGGGATGCGGGGCGCTGCCGCAGAATTCGAATAGCCAGGGCGGGGTGCGAGGGGAGATGTCCGCGTTTCCGGTGGGCAACATTGCCATCATCGGCTCCGGGCCCACGGCCTGGCTGGCCGCGGCGACGCTCGTGCGCGTGCTGCACGGCTCGTGCGCGATACAGGTCATCGAAACCGAATCCGAGGATGCCACCTGGGGCGCGGTGACCACCGTGCCCAGCCTGCATCGGCTGCTGCGCCTGTTGGGACTCGATGAAGTGACGTTGATGCGCGCCGGCGACGCTACTTATCGCCTGGGCGCGGAGTTCCGCGACTGGGGCGCGATCGGCGAGCGTTACTTCGCGGGATTCGGCGGCATGGGCACGCCCTTCGAGCTTTCTGCGCGCCCGCGGCCTGCTGCAGGCACAGCAAACCGCAGCACAGCCATGCCGATACTCGCCGCATCACCACCACATGTAGTAGAGGCAGGCCAGGATCGCGACCATGATCAGCGCGGCGATGTTGAAGACCGTGCCGGTGGTGAAGTCCACGTTCTTGATGTCGACGCGCAGCGCGGTCTCGCGCTTCGGCGACGCCAGCGAGATCACCACCGCGATCACCATGCCGACCACGAAGCACCAGCCGACGCGGTTCATGAACGGATATTCGGGCAGCCAGATGCGAAATGCCGCGGACATCAGCACTGTGACCAGCGCCGCCGTCATTGCGGCCGTAGCCGTGGTGCGCTCCCAGAACAGGCCCAGCAGGAAGATCACGCAGATGCCGGGCGTCACGAAGCCCGTGAAGTCCTGGATGTACTGAAAGCCCTGCTGGAAATTGCTCAGGAACGGCTTGGTGATCACGATGGCAATGAGAATTGAAACGATCGCAACGATGCGGCCCACCTTGACCAGCGAGCTGTTGGCTCGGTTTGCGGCCGCGCCGCGCGATAGAGATCCATCGTGAAGATGGTCGCGATCGAATTGATCTTGGAGCCGGTCGAGGCAACGATGGCCGCGACCAGCGCCGCGAACACCAGGCCCTTGATGCCCACGGGCAGCATCGCCATCAGGCTCGGATACGCCTGGTCGGTGCGCTCCAGGCCCGGCACCAGCACCAGCGCTGCGATGCCGGGCACCACGATGATCGCCGGCATGATCAGCTTGAGGAAGGCCGCGAGCACGATGCCCTTCTGCGCCTCGTTCACGCTCTTGGCCGCGAGGCCGCGCTGGATGATGTATTGGTTGAAGCCCCAGTACGACACATTCATCATCCACATGCCGCCTAACAACACGGCGAGGCCCGGCAGGTCCTTGTAGTGCGGGCTGTCCTTCGACAGGATCATGTCGAACTTCTCGGGGAACTGCGTCGTGAGGGTGTTGAAGCCCGCGATGACGCCGGCGTCGCCGCCGACCTTGTCGAGCGAGATCCAGGTGATGATGATGCCGCCGCGCGACCAGCAGCGACACCTGCACGATGTCGGTGAGCGCCACCGCCTTCAGTCCACCGTAAAGTGCGTACAACAGCGCGAACAGCGCCAGCGCGGTGATCGACGATCTGCAGCTCGAGCCCGGTGATCGCGTTCACCGCCAGTGAGCCGAGCCACAGGATCGAAGTGAGATTCACGAAGATGTACAGCACCAGCCAGAAGATGGCCATCACGGTGCGCACCGCGGGGCTGTAACGCCTCTCGAGGAACTCCGGCATGGTGTAGATGCCGTTCTTGAGGAATACCGGCAGGATCCACTTGCCGACGACGATGAGCGTCAGCGCCGCCATCCATTCGTACGAGGCGATGGCCATGCCCATCACATAACCGGATCCCGACATGCCGACGATCTGCTCGGCGGAAATGTTCGCGGCGATCAGCGAAGTGCCGATGGCCCACCAGGGCAGCGCGCGCGATGCCAGGAAGTAATCCTGCGCGTCCTTCTTGTGTTCGCCCTTCTCGCGCGACACCCACTGCGCCAGCGCGAAGATGCCGACCGCGTAGACACACAGGATGACGATGTCGACTGTTTCCAGGTTCATCTGGGACCCCCTCAGGTCGCGGCGTCGTGCGACACCTTGTTGTTAGCCAGTTGCCGCACGCAGCGCCTCGATGAGTGCGCGCGCGCGTTTCGTCAGCTCCGCGAGTGTATACGCGGGCGTAAATAATTCGCTGCCGAATCCGAATCCGTCTGCGCCTGACACGAGCCAATCGGCGATGTCCTGTGAGCCAATGCCACCGACCGGATAGATGCGCACGTATTTCGGCAACACGGACTTGAGCGCCTTGAGATGACGCGGCCCGAACGTCGCCGCGGGAAACAGCTTGAGATCGGTGGCGCCTGCGTTGAGCGCGGCGAACGCTTCGGTGGCGGTAGCGATACCAGGCAGCACACGCATGCCGAGGTCGAGCGCGCGGCGAATGACGGCGGGATCGCAGTTGGGCGCGACCACAAGCTTGCCGCCCGCGCCATGTACGCGGTCGACCTCCGCCGCGGTGAGCACGGTGCCGGCGCCCACCAGGCACTGCGCGCCATGCGCGTCCGCAAGTAGTTTGATGGTCTCGAAGGGCTCCGGCGAATTGAGCGGCACCTCGATGCAGCGGAAACCGGCGTCGAACAGCGCCGTACCGACTTCGGGCGCGCGTTGTGGCGTGAGCCCACGCAGGATGGCGACCAGCTCCACGGTTCTGCCGTTGTTCATGCGCCCTGTTGCTCCTGGAAGATATGAGCCAGCCCGGCGAGTGCCGCCCGCGCGCCGTCGATCTGTGCGGTCCCGCGGCCGCGGCGCGTCAGCGCCAACACGTACGACTCGGTGAGTCGTGGCGCGCCGATGACCAGCACCGGAGCGTTGTCACCCACGCCGAACATCGCCAGCGCGCCGCCAACATCCGCGCCAATCAGCAGGCCCGAGGTCCAGGAAGCCGCGCCCTCGGCCGACAGCTGACTGTCGAGGCGCAGGCTGCGCGCCTGGAAGATCTGGTGCACGAATGCGCCGGGGTGGCGCGCGGCTTCGGCCAGGCCGCGCTCGAAGTCCGATGCCACATGCGTGACAGGTGTCGTCCTGTCGCGCACCAGTACGCTGTGCTCGCAGAGTAATCCGAAGATTTCACCGGTAGGTGCCGTGAGGAACTCCTGCACCACGCCGCCGGTCAGTGACACCCACTTGGTGTGCGTGCCCGGCATGCAGACGAGCTGGCGAGCCGTGCCGGTCAACTGTCCCAGCCGCAACGCGCCGAGCAGCTGCGTTTCCTCGCCGCGCATCACGTCGGGGGCGCCCAGCGGGTTGGTGCAGCGCATGCCGGGCACCACGTGCACACCCTCGCGGACCTGCACCGCCGAGTCGGCGAGCTCGCGGAGATCCTCCGGGCAAGGTAGATAGGGGGCCTCGGCCCAGCCAAAGGCGGAGCCCACCATGCCGCACATCCAGGCCGGCAGTTCGCCATGCTTGCCACGCCAAGCGGCCGTGGCCTCGTCGAAAACTTCCGCGAATCGTCCGCGGGACTGGGCGGCTCCTGGCCCTTCGTGCATGTCGAGCGAGTGGCCTTGCTCGTCGCACAGCGCGAAGCGCGCATTGCTGGTGCCCCAGTCGACTGCGATGAAGGCGGCGGTCGTCATGGCATGTACATGCCGCCGTTCACGTGGATCATGTTGCCGGTGATGTAGCCCGAGAGCTCGCTGGACGCGAGGAACAGGAAGGAGCCGACGCAGTCTTCGGCCACGCCGACGCGTCCCATCGCGGTGGCATCGCGCATCGCATCCATGCGGGCCACCGGCGTGCGCGCGTGGAACGGCGTGGCGATGGCCCCGGCGCCACGGTGTTCACGCGAATGTTCTTCTCCGCGAGATCGTTGGCCAGGTGGCGCGTGAGATTGTGGACCGCGGCCTTCGCGGACGAATAGAGGCTGGCGCCGGAACCGCCGCCATCGACGCCGGCGATGGAACCCACATTGATGATATTGCCGCCGCCCCGTTTCTCGAAATGGGGCACCGCGGCAGTGGATGTCGCGAGCACCGCCCGCACATTGAGGTCGAAAACGAAGTCGAACAGTTGATCGTCGATTTCGATCAATGGCCGTCGCTCGCCAAGGCCGCCGGCATTGTTGATGAGCACATCGAGACCGCCGAGCGCCTGTGCAGCTTCGTTCACGACGCGCTTGGCTTCGCCCCGTTTGCTGAGATCTCCGCGCACCAGCCTGGGCTTCCCGCCGGTGCGCGAAATTTCGTCCGCGAGTGTGCGCATTTCAGTCTCGTGAGCGTTGAAGTGCAGTGCCAGCTCGGCGCCCTGCGCCGCGAAAGCACGCGCCAGCGCCGCGCCGATACCGGAGCTGGCGCCCGTGATGAGCACGGCCTTGCCGTCCAGGTCGTCGATACGTGTCATGCGGGCGATGTTACGGGGCGGCGAGCGCTCCAATGCGGCGCGGGCCGCCTGGCTCGCGCGGGCTTGGAGGCATTGCGCACGTGCATGGCTAGATCTCGTGTGGTGCAACGATGCGGCGTTCACCCACCAGGAAGGCGTTGGCCACCAGCTCGAAGGGGCGCCAGTCGACTTCCGAGCCTGCCGGCCTCGCACAGCAAGGCGAAGCGCTCGTAGAGACGCAGTATTCACCCACAAGGCCTTCGACGAGGGACACGATCCTGCCGTCGATGGCGAGTCCCGCGCGCCGCGCGACAGTTTCAGCGCGCCGCTGGTGGTGGTGAACTCGATGTCCCAGCTCTGCTCACCCTTCTGGCGGAAATCGAATTCCGCCGCGATAGCCACGCCCGTGGTGGTCCGCAGCGTGAGGGCGGCCGCGATGGGGGCCTGCTGGTTCTGGGAAATTCCAGCAGCGCGCGCTCCACGGCGACTTCATCGGCGAGAACTTCCGTCAACACCGACAGCGCGTTGATGCCGGGATCGAACACGCGAAAAGTCCCGGCTCCCAGATCCAGCGCTGCCCGGGGTGCTGAAGTGCACGTCTTTCCAGGTGATTTGCCCGCGACAAGTTTGCGCGTGCGCAACCATTCGCGCGCCGTATCGACCGCCGCGGCAAAGCGCGAGTGCCAGCTCTGAAAAAGCGTGATTTGCCGGCGCGCCGCTTCCACGGCCAGCAACGCGATCTGGCGCGTGGTCGCGGTGGGCGGCTTTTCGAGCGTCACTTGGCAGCCGGCGCGGAGAGCAGCTAACGCCGCCTCGAAGTGCGCCTGGGGCGGCGTGCAGATCGAAACGCATTGCAGGCCGGGCGTGCCGGCGAGCATCGATTCGAGATCCGTGAAATTCGCCAATCCTTCGACGCGGGCATTGCGGCTCGCGCAGGCCACGAGTTCGAAGCGGGAATTTGCCGCAATGCGGGAATGTGCTGGTCGCGCGCGATCTTGCCGATGCCGAGCAGGCCTGCCTTCAGCCGCATCTTGTCTCCCTACTTACGAATCGCGTTGAGGAAATCCGCCGCGGGCGTGAGCTCGTTTCCCTTGCGAAAATCGAACAGCGTGGCGTTCTCCCAATGTGAGCCGGTGCCCCAACGTGTGCTGCAACGACGCAGGATAGCCGCGATGCAGCGAGTCTTCACCCAACGGGTTGCGGGCGCGGCCGACGATCACCTCATCCCGTACGTCGCGGAATATACCGTCAAGTACAGCAGGCTCAGCGTCGGAGCAGTCGTACTGAACTCAGCCGCGCGCAGGCACCGGATCAGTGGATTATGGAGACGCGACTGACCGCAAGCGGTCGAGAAGGACCGCATCAAGTATTACCGGTTCACGCTGCTGCGACACGAACGGCTTGCTACGGCGCTTGGCGTACTGGACACGGTCGTCTTTCGCTGCTCGCGCGACGGCTCGACTCGCGAGAATACATACTGTACGCCCCGGACTCGACTACGTGATGGTACAGGCCGAGCAACGTCGCGATGGCAAACGGCTGTTCCACATGTACATCAGGAATTACCAGCCCGGCGCGTGAGGACCGTCAAACGCCAATCACGCCGGGCCCGCCGGTCGGCGGCGATTGGCGAGTATTGCCGCCGAGCCAATACTCCCAAAACCCCGTTCGTCCTATACTCCGAACGGTGGCAAAACGGGTGCACGGCCGCTGTATGGAAATCAATGTTCGCCCCGTCTCCGGAAAGAAGGAGATGAAGCAATTCATAAAATTCAGGATTGACCTGTACCGGGATTCTGCGTACGCAATTCCTCCACTCTACATGGACGAATTGACAACGCTGGATCCGGGCAAAAATCCCGCACTCGAATTCTGCGAAGTGCAGTGTTTCATGGCTTTCGATGGCGACAGGCCGGTCGGCCGCATTTGTGCAATGGTCAATCACCGGGCGAATGAGGTTGGAAAACGCGCAGCGGTCGATTTGGTTTCGTGGATTTTATCGATGATGAAACCGTTTCAAGAGCGCTCTTTCCGCGGCTGAGGAATGGGTGAAAGCGAAAGGAATGCACTCCATCCATGGTCCATTGGGATTCACCGATCTGGATCAGGAAGGAATGTTGATTCAGGGTTACGACCAGCTGGGCACGATGGCGACCATCTATAACTATCCTTACTACCCGGTTCATGTCGAAAAGCTGGGCTATATCGGAGATGCGGATTGGGTGGAGTACAGGATCACATTTGCCAGTGTTCTTCCGGAGAAACTGAGACGGGTCGCTGAGCATGTAATGAAGAAGCACAAGCTGCGAATCCTGAAATACACCAGCGCCTCGAAATTCCTCAAAGACGGCTATGGACAGAAGCTCTTCGAACTCGTGAACAGCACATACAGCCATCTATACGGTTTCACTCCGCTCACGCAGGCCCAGATCGACTATTACCTCAAGTTGTACATGCCGATGTTGAAGCTGGAGTTCTTGTGGCTGGTCGTGGACGACAGCAAAGAATTGATTGCCATGGGGGTCGCCATGCCATCATTGTCGAGAGCGTTGCAGAGGGCGCAAGGGAGACTGTTCCCGTTTGGATTCCTGCATCTGATCAAGGCGTTGAAGATGAGGAACCCTGAGGTCGACCTTCTGCTGATCGCCGTGCGCGAGGACTACCAGAACAAGGGAGTGAATGCCTTGATTTTCTACGAGGGATTCCCTGCCCTGATCAAAGCCGGCGTGAAATATGCCGAGAGCAATCCTGAATTGCTTGATAACAGGAAAGTGCAGTCACAATGGGACGAGTTCGAGCACGTGAACCACAAGCGCCGGCGAGCCTACAGGAAAGTCTTGTCACAGATTGCAATCAGCGATCGATCGCACGACGCTTGAGCAAATACGCCTCGCGCAGGGCCGCGCGGCAACCGATGGCAAGCGGGTATTTAGGCTGCGGCCGGCGGGCGGCGACGGTTGGCGAGTGTCTCCAGGGCGGCAATGATGCGTGAAATGTCCTCGTCGCTGTGCGCCGCGCTCAGGCTGATTCGGACGATATTCAGTCCGCTCGGGGTTGCCGGCGGAATCATCAGATTAGTGTATACGCCCGCCTCGAGCAGGCCCTGCCAGTGTTCGATGGCCGTATCGCGCTCGGCAAAGATCAGCGCGGCAACCGGCCCCGGGGCCGCGGATCCGACACGGTAGCCGAGTTGCTCCAGCTCCGAATAGAGCCGGACGACATGCTGCCACAGGCGATCCCGCAAGTCCTTTCCGCCGAGTACGCGCCTGAGTGCCTGGCGGGTTGCGGCGATCACGGCCGGCGGAGCCGCGGCCGTGAAGATGTACGCGCGACTGGCCATACGCAGCAGTTCCAATTCTGCGTGGCGGCTGACACAGAAACCCCCGACTCCGCCGAGGCTCTTGGAAAACGTGCCGACAATGAAATCTACGTGCTCCAGCAGGCCCTGTTCCTCGCACCGGCCGAGCCCGCGTGCGCCAAACACGCCGAAGGAATGCGCCTCGTCGACCAGCAGCCAGGCGCCGTGGCGCCGTTTGATTTCCGCGATTTCCCGCAACGGCGCGTGGTCGCCGAGGGTACTGTAGATGCCTTCCACGACCACGAGCGCCCTCTTGGCGTCGTCACCGAGACGCTCGAGTCGCCGGTGCAGATTGTCGGGATCGTTGTGCCGGAAGCGGATGGTCGTCGCGGCGCTTAGGCGACAGCCATCGTAAATGCTGGCGTGGCTGTCGGCGTCAACCAGCAGAAAATCTCCGGGACCCGCGAGCGCGGCAAGGGTGCCGAGATTGGCCTGGTACCCGTGAAAAAATGATTGCGGCCGGCCATCCGTATGCGTCGGCCAGGGCGCGTTCCAGCGCACGATGACCCGCGTAATTGCCGCTGGCCATGCGCGAGCCGGTGGTGCCGGTCCCGAGCGCTTCGATGGCGGCAACCGCCGCCGCACGGCATTCGCTGTCGAAGGTCAGCCCGAGATAATTGTTCGTGCCGGCGAGAATGACGCGCCGGCCCTGAATGGTGGCCTCGGTCGCTGAATGCACTTCATCCATCGGCGTCGCGACGGACGACACTCGCCCATCGCCGCCAAATGCCGCCTGCAGCGCGCGCATCGCCTCGAACTTGTCAAACAGGCTCACGATGCGGGCCGTCGGCGAGCCGGACGATGCCGGCACAGAGCTGATCCAGCGTGCGCGTACTCGCCAGCATTTCGACCGGAATGGAGATATCCAGTCGGTCTTCGATCTCCATGATGAGGTCCAGCACTTGCACCGAATCCAGGCTTGCCTCGCGTGCCAGATCGGCGCTGCCGCCGATGCCTCCGGCGTCGGGCCGTACGGCACCCAGCGCTTCACGAACTGCCTGCTCCACCGCGGCGGCGCTAATCGTCATCGCTGCTGCCAGTGTTGCAAAATGTGTCCCGTTGCGCGGTCCAGGGCGCGGACCTGACGTGGCGGCTCGGCGGAAATTCTACCCGAAACGGCGACCGGTCGCCTCGACGCGGCTGGGACTCAAGTCTGCGGCCCTCATGGCCTTCGAGCGCGAGATCGGCACGATGCCGATCAGTCCGCACGGAGACTCCGGCAAGCCCTCGCCGCTGAATCGCTCCAGAAACTCCTTGCGTGCCGTGCTGCGAGACAGCTTGCCCGACGAAGTGCGCGGAAGCGTGTGTGGCGGTACCAGCTGGATCAGGCAGTGGATGCCGAATTCCGAGTAGATCGCCTGCAGCAGGCGGTCGGCCAGCGACGCCAGTGCCGCCGGGTCGACTTCACGGCACTGCACGACCAGCACGGCGATTTCACGATCGTCCTCGCCCGTGACCGAAAATGCGGACGCATCTGCAGGCCGCAGTTCCGGTTGCTGTTCCGCCAAATGCTCGATGTCCTGCGGCCAGATATTGCGACCGTTGATGATCAACAGATCCTTTGCTCGTCCTGCGATGTACAGGTTACCTTCGACGCGGTAGCCCAGGTCGCCGGTGTCCAGCCAGCCATCCGCAGACAGGACCTCGCGGGTCGCCTGCGGATTCCCGAAATAGCCGCACATGACACTGGGACCACGCAAATAGATATGGCCGCATCGGCGCTCCGGCAACGGCCGACCCTGCGAATCACAGATCGCAACTTCGAAGTTTGGCAGGGGTGCGCCGCAATTGATGAACGCGTTGGTCTTGATCGCAGAATCGGACTCAGGAACTGGCTGCGCCCTGCCATCCAGCAACAGAGACTCGCTGTTCACTCGATCGACCAGAACTCCGGCTCCGACCGGCGAAAAACTCACCGCCAGGCAGCATTCGGCCATGCCGTAGCAGGGCAGGAAGGCACGCGCATCGAATCCGGCCGGCGCCAGCACATCGGCGAAATTTTGAAGCCATGCGGGATGGATCATTTCTGCGCCGACGCCTGCGATTCGCCAGGTCGAGAGATCGAGACCCTCCGTGTCCTTCTTCGCCCTGAGGCGGCGGGCGCACAGTGCATAGCCGAACGGCGGGCTGAATGACACGGTGGAGCGGTTGCGCGACATCAGCTCCAACCACAGGCGCGGACGCATCGCAAAATCCCGCGTCGCCAGGAAGTCGACCGAGCGCTGCGTCGCCACGCATCCGAGCACGATGCCGACGAGACCCATGTCGTGGTAGTACGGAAGCCAGGAGCAGAAGCGATCGTCTGGAGTCAGTCGGAACCCGTGATTAAAGATCGCTTGCAGGTTACTCATGGCGGCAAATTGCGTGATCATCGCGCCGCGCGGAAAGCGTGTGCTGCCAGACGTGTATTGCAGGTACGCAAGTTCGTCCCGCCGTGCCGGCGGGGGCAATTCGCCAACCACTTCGAGCGCCATGAAATCACTCATCGTTCCGGTCAGTTCCAGCCCCAGGCCCGCCGTCGCCTTGCGCAGCAACTCGACGAACTCGACCGGTGCGAACGCGGCCACCGCATCGCAATCACGCAGCAACTGCCCCAAATGGCGAACGTCGGCGTCGCGCCCCCCCAAATGGATCGCCGCCGGAAGCGGGACCGGCACCAGCGCCCATACTGGCAGGCGAAAAACATCACCACGAAATCGAGGTGCGTATGAGCGACCAGCGCAATCCGGCTGCCGCGATCGAAATGCTGCAACCGGCGCGCCAGATCGCGTGCTCTTCCGTGCAACTCGCGGTAAGTGAGCGAGGCAGCGAGCTCACCACGAGCGTCGTAATAATTGACGCCTGACTGACCTGAAGCGGCATAGTCGAGCGCTTCCGACAACGTTGCGAAATCGGCACTCCGCAGAGGAATGCCGCTAGCGGTCGGCGTCGGCTCGTGGCCGGAAATATCGGGCGCCTTTGGCGCGTGGCTACCGTCCACCGATTTCACCCCGGATAGCCGCCTGATCTGGTGTCGCCCATTCGAAAACCGCGGGGGTAGGCCCGCAATTGCCGGTAAATGTAATGGTTGAGTCGCTGCAGTGCAATGTTGTCACCTCGATGTGCTTCGCCGCTCAGTTTGACGCTTGCTGCCATGGCGCCCCGTCATACCGGCCGCGCGTCAAGGAAGGCGGCAAGTTCCCGCAGCGTCGGATTGTCGAAGAGGTCGGTGACTTCCAGCCGATTGGGGAACTCCCTGTCAATTGCCTCGTGGAGTCGCGCCAGAGTCAGGGAATTCAGGTTGATACTGAACAGATTGGTCTCAACGCCGACGTGCTTTTCCGGGATTAACCGAGCGCAGATTTCCTGCAACCGCTGGGTCGTGCCACGAGCGGATTCGGTATCCGCCGCCTGCGTGTCTTCCGGCTCGGCGAGCAGCGGCGCCAGCGCCGCGATTGCCTCTTCGAACCGGCCCTGCTCGAACTCGCGCGCCAGCAAATGGCGCTGGACCTTGCCGCTCGTTGTCTTGGGAATCCGCGTCACTGGCAGTACATGGGCCACTTCAAGCCCGGTCTGCTGGTTGATGGACCGGCGCAGACCGCGTGCAATGGAAACGAATTCCTTCAGGCCACCTCGGTGCAGCGCAAAAATCACCAGATCTTCGGTGCCTGTCCGGTTGTTGCGCGCGCCGACCGCGACGACCCGGCCGGCTTCCATACCAGGCAGCCGTCCGGCAACAATCTCCAGGTCATGGGGATTGTAGTTTTGACCGTTGACGAAAATGACATCCTTCGTCCTGCCGGTAATCACGAGCTCGCCCGCGATCAGGAATCCAAGATCGCCCGTATCGAGCCAGCCATCCGCTGAAAGTACGCGGGCGGTTGCCACATCGTCCCGGTAGTAGCCGCGAGTCACGTTCTCCCCGCTGATACACACATGCCCGAGTATCCCGTCGCTAAGCGGCGTGCCGGCATCATCCGTGATGCGCAGCTGCACGCCGGCGACAGGCGGCCCCAGCTTCACGAAACTGACGGCATGCGGGTCGTCCGCCGCCACCTGCCTGACCGTGTCTCCCACTCGGAAAGCATTTCGGTCCAAATGCAAAACCTCGACCCCCACTCCAGGCCGGGGGATGCTCACCGCAAGGCTGGCTTCCGCGAGGCCATAGACCGTCAACATCGTGGCGGCCCCAAGACGGCTGGACGTCATCGCGCGCATGAATCTATCGCACAGTTCTGCCGAGACCGGCTCTGCACCATTGAACAGTATGCGCACGGCCGACAGGTCCAGCCCCTCCGGACGCCTGAGCTCGAATTGCGTCAGGTAGTGCTGGTAGCCGAAATTCGGCGAACAAAGCACGGTGGCCCGCAGTTCCGTCGCTTTCTTCAGCCATAGCAGCGGCCGGCGTGCGAACAAGTCGGTGCGCATGATCGCATGCGTCGCACCACAGGCGATCATGTTCAGATGAAAGCCGATCAGTCCCATGTCGTGGCTCAGTGGCATCCAGCTCAGCGCTACGTCAGAATCGGTGTAATGCACAGCTTCGCTTATCGCGGCGATATTCGTCATTACACTTAGGTGGGTAAGTACTATGCCTTTGGGTTCACTGGTGGACCCCGAGGAATACTGGACAAAGGCAATGTCGTGGCGGTCGGGCACGATTGGCCGTCCGGGTGCGCCCGCGACATCGAGGGCACCGACCAGCAGCAAGCGCGACCGTACCTGCAGCCACTGCTCCCGCAAACCCGCGGCCGACGCAAAGCCTTCGATGCGTTCCATCGTCCGGACATCGCCGTAGACCCAGGCCCTGTCAAACTGCGCGAATATTCGAAACAACTTGCGTCGCTGCTCATCACCGACTCCCACGGCAACCGGCACCGGAACAAATCCCCCCAGGACACACGCCCAGAACATCACGAGGAAGGATTCATTGTCGTTGACGAACAGCAACACCGCGTCTCCGACGGTGAGCCCGCGACGCTGCAGGGCGCCCAACGTGCCAATCGCGCGCTGCCGCAGTTGGGCAAAACTTAGGGAATGCTGATTATCGGCGCCATCGATCAGCGTGACGTTGCGGTCCTCGCGCCGCATGGCATCGAGCGCCGAGCACAGGGTATCGAATCGCGGCATGCGCAATCCCTCAGTGCGCGAAAACCTGCATCGGCAAGTCCCGGCGCGGATGCAGATTGTGCCGAAATTCGGGCTCGGGCGGCGCGCAGCCGCAAAATTCCAGCCGAAAGCGCGTGGCCACCATCATCACTTTCATTGCCATTACCCGACAGATGCCGCCACTGCGCTGAAAAAGCGCCTGCAGGAGGTGCAGGTTCTTGTCATCGCCATGCAGGTCGAATGGCCGTTCCAGCACGGGCGCCAGCGCATCAGCAACGGCAAGACTCATGATCGGTGATTGGATTTCCGCGCGCTGGTTATCTCTAGTATTATTCCGCAGCCTGCCGGCGCCCATGGTGTTAATCGTACATACGGTCAATGACTTTGCGCCTTCGCCGGCGCTGGAGGCCGTCTGGCTTTCCGACCTGCCGACTGAGCGCCGCAGGCAACTGCAGCAATGGCCTGATTCCAACGCCCGGCGCCGCTCGCTGGTTGGCAGCAGGTTGCTCTGCGAGGGACTCCGATTGATGGGCTACGCGACTGGCTGTCTCTCTGGACTGAGCTACGCGAGGCATGGCAAGCCGGACATCGGCGTACCAGTGAATGTCAGCCTGTCACATACCGAGGGCCGGACTCTTTGCGCACTTTCGACCACCGGACCCGTCGGCGTAGATGTCGAGTGGATTGGTGCGCAGACTGCCGCCGGCTTCGGAATCTATCTGACCGCGTCGGAACGCGCGTGGGCGGGCGACGATCCGAGTCGTTTTTACGCACTTTGGACACGTAAGGAAGCGGTCGTCAAAGCGGCGGGCACGCTGGGTCTCGCGCAAATTCGCGACGTCAGGATCGATCGCGATCTAGCGACCTTGGCGGGAGTGCGCTGGCACACGGAGTCGGTGCCCATGGACCAGGGTTACTCGGCGCACGTGGCGCTCTCCGAGTCATCGTCGGCGCGGGCGATGCATCGAGTCAGCACGAAAGAGCTCTGCGCCGGCAGATACGCCGATTGACGCGGTCGGCAAAGTATCCATGACAGGCACTATGGACGACCGTAGCGTCAAGTACACAGCAGTCATTCTCGGCGCCGGCCAGGGCAGCCGCCTGCTGCCGCTGACCAGAGAAATCCCGAAATGCCTGCTCGCTCTGGCCGGACGAAGCATGCTCGCGTGGCAGTTGCGCGCGCTCGCCGAAGTCGGCGTACACAAGGCCGTCGTGGTCACGGGTTTCGGTTCAAACCAGGTGGAACTCGAAATCGCGCAACACGCGCCACCGCACATGCAGGTGCGAACGTTGTACAACCCGTTCTTCAGCCTCGCCGACAATCTCGCGAGCTGCTGGATGGCGCGCGCTGAACTCACCGGGTCGTGCCTGATCCTGAATGGCGACACGCTGTTCGAACCGGAAATCGCCCGCAGGCTTCTGACAGCTCCACCTGCCCCGATCACGGTCACGATCGACCGCAAATCAAGCTATGACGCAGACGACATGAAGGTTGCCACGGTGGGTGACCGCCTCATTGGCATCGGCAAGAAACTGCACGCCGACCAAGTGACCGGGGAATCGATCGGATTTCTGCGGTTGGACGCGGTTGGCTGCGCACGCTTCGTCGCCGAGGTCGAGCGCGCGATGCGCACCCCCGCCGGCACCCGACTGTGGTATCTGTCCGCAATCCATCACCTCGCGGCGGCCGGCGTGGACGTGCGCGTTGTATCGATTGAAGGCTTGCTATGGGGCGAACTCGATTACCCGGCCGACCTCGTCCGTACCCGGACGATGGCCGCAGTCTGGGTGGCACGAGAACAGGCACTGGCGGGGCGGGTCGAAGCCCGCGGCGTCGTGTGAAGAGCCGGGAAATCCATGCGCTGGCGATCGCGAGCTTGGCGGACAACTGGAAATCGCATGCATTGATCATGAGACGGAGTTCGGGGTCCTGGGTGTGGCGCCCGGGAGGTCGAGCGAATGAATCACGCGGAGGGTGTGCTGGCGGCAAGGATCAGGTCGCAGACTTCGCGAATGGCGCCGGCGCCGCCCGACCGGGCGCAGACATAGTCCGCGCAGGCGCAGACGGCGGGGATCGCGTCGGCGGGACAGGCGGAGAAACCGGCCTGTTGCAGAGAATCCAGATCGCTCAGGTCATCGCCCACGTACGCAATTCGATCGAGATCGACGGACCAGGAAACCGCCAGTCGACGCATGAGTGCTGCCTTGTCCCCGATGCCCGGATGGTATTCAGTGATCCCCAGCTTCACCATGCGTGCGCCAACGGCTGCGCTGTCCTCGCCGCTCACGACGCACACGCGAATACCGCGTTCTCGCACGCGGGCAAGACCCAGCGCATCGCGCGTGTTGAACTTTTTCAGCGACTCGCCGCCCGCGCCGTAATACATGCCGCCGTCGGTGAGCGTGCCGTCCACGTCCACAATCAGCGCGGCGATCCGGCCGAGCGCGGGGATGCGTGATGCATGCCGCTGCCGGCGCAGCAGGAGTTGCTCGACGATGTCCCAGTCCGCCGGTTCATCCACCTCGAGCGCGTTCTCCGCGCTCATGGGGTGAACAACGATCTTCCCGCCAAGGCGGCTGTGCAAATCGCTAAGGATGCCAGCGCGGGTGAAATAGAAGGCGCCGTTCTCCATCCACGCGCCTTCGAAGTCCTGGCGCCGCGGGCGCGAGCGCGGATCATAGTTGATCGGGATGCCGTCCCTGGACCACAGAAAGCGCTTCATTTCGACCCCGGTAAGCAGTGAGTCGAATTTGCCCGCTTCGAATCGATCCCGGGCGGCCCGAAAGTCCGTCGCCAGCGTCAGCGGAGAGGTCGCCTGAATCAGGCACAGTACGTCGAAGGCCACGCGCTGCTGAAATTCCAGCATGACGGCCTCGGTACTGGCCGTGTCGGTGGCGGACTCAGGCGAGCGATCGAAGAATTCTACGCCCGAGGGGAAATGATCCCTGACTGCGCTGCGGATCTCATCCGAATCGGTGGAGACGAACAGCTGCTGGAAGCATTGCGACGCCTGTGCCTCCTCCAGGCTCCAGGCGAAAAGCGGGCGGCCGGCGATCCGGCGCAGGTTCTTGGACGCGATCGACCGCGATCCGCCCCTCAGGGGCATGAGAGCCAACCAGCGCTCCTTCAAAAGTGTATCCCGGGAATTCGCTTCAGCTTGTCGCGCTGCGGTTTCTCGATGTCGACAATATCCGTGTCCTTGAACGTCATCGCGCTCGTAACCGCGGCGACGTCCCGCACCAGCTTCCGCAGCCCGTCCGGCTCCAGGGATGCAGCGTGGTCCGTTCCCTTCCAAGTGCGGTTCAACGTGAAGTGCCGTTCTATCCAGCGTGCGCCCAATGCCACTGCTGCGATGTCCACGGCGATGCCCAGGTGGTGCCCGGAAAACCCGATCTCTTTGACGCGGTCACCGAAGGTGTCCTGCAGTCGGCGTATTTCCAAGATGCACACCTGATCGAAGGGCACGGGATAGCCGGAGGTGCAGGCGTAGAGCACGGTCCGCGCCGCGGCCCCGTTCGCGTCCAGACGGGAAACGATGTCCGCCTGCTCTGTCAGCGTGGTCATGCCCATGGAGATGTGGATTTCACCGGTGAATTCCCCGGCGAGGAAATCCAGCATCTCGAAATTGAGATTGCTGGCCGACGGGATCTTTATGTAATTCGGCTGCAGCTGCGTGATCTCCCGGGCGGAGGTGAGATCCCACACCGAGCTCGCATAGCCGATGCCGAACTCGCGGCACCAGTCAATGAGTTGGCGGTGCTGCTCCAGGTCGAACTCGAGGAACTGGCGGTGCTCCCCGTAATTACTTCCGTAGCTGTTGCTGGAGTTGGGATGCGGGGCGCGCAATTCTTCCGGCGTCAGGAGTTCGCCGATGCAGCGCTTCTGGAATTTCACGTAGGCGGCACCGGCAAAGGCTGCGGCAGTGCGGATCATCTCTCTCGCAACCGCCATATCGCCCTTGTGGTTGCATCCAATCTCCGCTACGACCTTTACCGCCGTCATGATGGAACTATTGCCCCACTGTCAGCGCTCGAGGATCACTGGTCGTGATGCCCATTTGCTCGAGCAAAGCCGAAGCGTGTTGATGCCATTTATCAGCTGCAGCTAGGTCGCTCATGGTACCAAGGCGAAAAGCCTCCCACCAGTGGACGGGACTGGGCAGAAGGCACAGTGTCAGCACGTAGCGGGGCCCGAGCGTCGGGCTGATGCCGGAGTGCAGCACGCAGGCGGGCCGGAAGATGATTCCTTGCCCTGCGCGTACTTCACGAAGATCCGGTTTCAGCGCGTATCCAGCCAAGCGCGACAGATACTCGATACTGGAGCTGCGTCTGGCTGTTCGCCCGAAAAGGTATCCCCGCTCGGCGAGACGCGCAGTATCTTCAAGGTTCAGGAACGCCGTCCCGCCGCGGTGCTCCCTGGCGTCATTCAGATACACCAGGATCTTGAGATGTCCCGTCGGTCCTCTGTCGCAGTGCCAGCGGAACGAAACCGAGCGCTGCTGCCGGGCCGGCATCGTACGTGACACTGTGTACCAATGTACCAGGTACTCGCTTTGGAAAAAGCCGGAGATGAGCGCGTCAACGGATTCAGGCAACGCCGCCTCCAGCAGTTTTTCGACCCGGCCCGGGTCTTCGATGGCATAGCCTTCAAGATCGTGCGTGCCCTTCTTGAGGTACGAAGGCGAACTGCCGGCCACAACCTGTTTGAGGACCTGGCGAGCAGGCAGTTCACGCATGATATCGACGTACTGGAACCCGAAATCGGTGAGCAGGCGGGGTTCCACCGTTGATGAACGCCGCGTGAAACGGCTTCTGCAGAATTGATGATAGCTGCGGTATCCTTTCAATTCGTCGAATTCGTGATAGACGCGTCCGGCGCGTTTACCGTCAAGGGCCGGCTCAAACAGTTTCCCAATCAACCTTATCATGCTGGGTTCCCGCGTCACGCAAGGGGTCATAGTTACGTCTCCTGAACGGAAGTAACGCGAAAGATGTGCCGCGACAGCATCTCGGCGCGGACTTTCTCGAACCTGCCAAACAGTCGACCGAAACGTCGAATCCGGGCGTTGATTTCATCACTGGAGATCTGTGGAAAGCGGTGGGCATGGTATGCCGCATTGTTGGGGTGGTCTGGCCTGAGCATGTTGATGCGCTTGTGTAGCGTGCGCGCGTTTGCCTTGACCCAGGCCGCCAGGAACCTCGGTGTCAGCCGCGCTGACCGTAGTCCGCTCGCATAGCCGGCCTGCTCTAACACGTCCACGCACCGCGTCACGGCCAATGGACCGTCGGTACCAGTCAGGTGACGCGCGAACAATCGACGACGCACAACTTCGTCCACGGGACCCAGGTGACCGGCGAGGATTTGGGCAGTCTTGTCACGCACTTCCTGCATGTTGAATGCGGCATGACTCAATGAGTTGGGCAGTTGATAGTCGTGCCGGGATGAGCTTACCGGCTGGTAGGCCACGGCCGGCGTTTCAAGAACGGCGGCCTCGACTGCCGTAGTGCAACCGTTGTGCAGCAGTACGCGGCTCGCCATGAGCCAGGGGACTACGTTGCCCTCGTGCAGCACGTGTATGTTGGGACAGTCACGGAGGATGGCGCGCCAGGCTTCGTGATTTTCCGAGGGGTGGGGCCGCAAGACGATGGACCGCTCCGGAAACCATTCGCTGAAACGCGGCATCAGTTCCACGAAGCGCTCAAAAATGGCCTGTTGATGAGCAGCCATTCCCAAGGCGAACTCCTGACTGAGCCCCCTCCCCGTGCGAGCGGAGACAGTCCGGCCCTTGCCGGATGCGGCTGGTTGAACGAGGTTGAGACGGGGAACGAAGTTGTTGACGAACGAGAAGTTCGTATTCACCAGGACAAAGTCACCAAAACGCTCCCGGAGCGCCTCGGCATCGCTTCGGAAATACTCGCGAACTTCGCGCCGCAAGAGGTCGATCCGCGGGTTTCCGGTCACGTGGATTGGAGTGCCCCGATAACCGTGGTAGCCGGTAAACCACTCGGCATCGTCCAGGCCCCAGGCGAACAGGTGGCTGATGCGATCGAAGGTCGCCGTTGAATAGCGCCACGAGTAGTACTCGGGAGATGCAAAACGCACCAGTGCTTCCTCGTCCCAGGCGACGATATCGTGTCCAAGATCGCGTAGGACGCTGAACATCACATCGCTCAGTGAACGCATGCTCTTCGCGACATAGACGCCTGGCGCCAGAAAGGGCACCAGAAAGTGAATGTACGCTCTTGAGCCGATGACAACAGGAAAGCCGCGTTCCGCCGCCTCGCATGCGAGGAGCAGCTTGGCATCGAGTTCCCGCACTTGGCTCTCCACCGGGACAATGAGCGTACGGGCGGTCTCGGACGTCATGGCAAGCGACAACACGTTTTATACTGGCTCGGACCTGAAGCAGGATGAAACATGATGACAATGCGGCCGAGTCGACACGCACACTGCATAGTTTATTCCTCGACACTCTTGGGGATTGTGCCGGCAGCCGGCAGCGGAGACTAGGCAGGCCGTCTTCACGCCGTGAGCACTGCGCATCAGCCTGCTGTTCATTTCGGCGGGCCGGACCTGGAGCCGATGAGGCTGCGCGATCTCCTGGAGAAGCACGCGGCAGCGGTCCCCCCAGGGGGTGAGATTGATTGGGTCACATATTATTTCCGGGATCGGCGGCTGGCCCGGGCGCTGCTCGATGCGCGTGAACGCGGCGTGCGCGTGGCGCTCACCCTGGAGCAATCCCCGCGCACGTCCCGCGCAAACCGGGCCGTTGTCGAGTTGCTGTCGGGACCCGGCGGACTCGGAAAGGGGTTGCGGCTGGTACGACACGCGGGTTTGATCCTGCGGCCGTACCTGCACGAAAAGCTGTATTGTTTCTCTCACCCGCATCCAGTTGCCCTGATCGGCTCCTTCAATCCGTCCGGTGACGAGCCGGAACTGGAGCCGGACGTCATCCAGGAGATCCGCGATCAGGATCGCGGTCACAACGTGCTCGTTTCGATTCGCGAACCCTCAATTGTCAGCGGTCTCGTGGCGCATGCCCGGTCTATGCATCGATCCGGCCATGGAATCTTCGAGCGCTTCTATTCTGCTGCTGCCATTCGCCTTCACAGTGAAGATACGGACATCTTCTTCCTGCCTTGCTGGCGGATGAATCCTTTGATTGCACATCTGCGTCGAATCACCGCGGGAGCCGTTGTGCGAATTGCCGCATCGCATATCAAGGGTCCTACGCCAGTTCGGACGCTAATCGATTTGGCACGCCGCGGCGTGAGAATGACGATTCTCACCGAGGAAACGCGCCGTCGAGTCCCGGAGAAGGTGGAAGAACGACTGCAAGACGCCGGAATCACGATTCGCCGGGTCGTGCACCCCTCCGGCCTGCCGATGCACAACAAGTTCATCCTCGTACAGGAGCCCGGACAAGACCGCGTGATTTTTGGAAGCCTCAACTGGACCGAGCGTTCATTCCGGTTCAACCACGAGATAGGCGGCGTCTGTACCAGCCCCGACGTCGTTGGGGCTTTCACCCAGCGATGGGAGCTGCTGGAGGCCCAGGCAGCGAGCCGGCCGCGAAGCGAGTGTTAGCGAGGAGCGACGCAGTCGTCGCCTGCGCAATACCCGACCCGCTCCGGCACTACGCCCTCGTCGCCCAGTTTTAAGGCAAGTTCCCTCATTGAGTCATGACGTCCTGCGACTCCACACTCAGTCCGCTGCTGCCGCTACAAGCCGGCGCACCTGGTCCAGATCCGCCGGCTTGTCGACATCGACGGCGGCGCGCCCGTCGCTCAATTCGACAATCCCGACACGCGCGCCGGACAAGCGCTCCAAGTGAGCCAGCGCATCGTGAAGCCCCAAGCGCCCGAATCCGTAGCGCAGCGCCACGCGCGTGCCCGCCCGAAGCATCAGGCGCAGGGGCCGTTTGCGATCAACTTCAAAGTGTCGCCAGAGGTCAACCACGCCGGCTGCGGCGGGTCGCCGCAACAGGAACAGGTTGCAGCCCGAAAATTCACCGTCCACGAAGCGCAGGTAGGTGCGCTGCGCGTCGGGCACGGCCGCGAGGATGTTTTCTCGCCGCGCAAGGGCGACGACGGCATCGACATCGGCGGGACTCGCATCCAGGAAGCTCCGCAGCAATTCGGGGCGCAATAGCGCGTGATCCGCGGTCGTCACCAGCAACGGTGTGCCTTCCGATGCCAGCACGGAGGCGACGCTTGCACTTGGCCCTTCAGCCGCCGGAATCGTCACCACAGACTTGCGGCAGGCTCGCGGACGCAGGCCGTCAAGTGAGGAAAGGACTTCCGGTCGATCGATGGCGATCACGATGCGACTGACCTCCCCCACGGCGGCCAGTGCCCTTACGACCCGCTCGATCATCGTGCATCCGCCGATCTCGATCAGTGCTTTGTGGGTGACACCAGCGTATTCTGCGAGCGGATCACCGCCGGCTCGCGTGCCAGCCAGCACCAGCGCAATCAAAGTGCTCTCCAGCACGACATCTCGACCTGCCGTACGTCACTCAGCGGAACGCTTCCGGCCTGCGTCTTTCGTTCGGCACACGCCGGAGTCATGAGCATCATGGGTAGCGGTGGCGGAGATGTGAGTTGCCCATCCCCGCGGCAAATTGCGCCGAAACGATGTCCACGACTGCCACCAGGCCTCCAGACGGCGGGTTGCGACCTTGAAGATCACGTCCGGCTGCGCAGAAGCACGACGCCGACGGCGGTGAACATGACCGGCGCCGCCGCCACCGCCGCGGCGGCCGGCACGCGACCACTTGTGCCGAGAGCCGACATCAGACCGTCGCACAGCAGAAAGCCGAGCCCGAGCCCCAGAGCCAGCAGCAGCTCGCCTCCGCCACCACCACGAGACATTGCGCGCGCTGGCGGCACGGCGAGCAGCAACATGACGAAGGCCCCGAGCGGCGCCGTGAACGAGCGATACAACACCGTCTGATAGTAACTGAGCGGTTGCGATCCGACGCGTTTGCCGGCAATGACATCGGCAAGCATCACGCTGGACAGATGAGGCTGGGGAACATCGAGGCGCTGTACGTCATCCGGGCGGAGATTCGTATTCCAGATCCGCCCTGCCTTACTGGAGGGACTGTACCGGCGATCTGACATGCTGACCTCGTCGATCTCTGCTAGCCGCCATTCACGTCCATCCCATTGCGCGGTGCGGGCGGATATTCGGCGGTAAAACAGACCGTCGGCATCACGCAGGTAAATTCGGACGTCCCGGAGCTGATGTCCGTCCGGACTCGTACCATCGAATGAGAGAGGCCCGGTGCTGGTATGGACCCAGCGCCGCGCGGGCGCGCTCGACCGCGGGGCCGTAGCATCCCACCACCTCTTCAGTTCAATTTCCGAGCGTGGCACGACGTGCTCCGCCAGGACAAATTGCAGGACGGCGAGCAGGGCGGGCAGCGGCATCAGGTACAGTACAAACCGCTTCAGGCTGACGCCTGCGGACCGGATCGCCGTGATCTCATTGCTCCGCGCCATCGAATAGAACGTGGACATTGCGCCGAGCAGCATCGAAAGCGGAAGCGCCAGTACGACCTCGCTTGGAGTCCGGAGCAGGATGTAATAGAGGATTCCTGCGGCACCGAGGGCGCGCTCCAGGATGTCCGTCGTGACGTCCAGCAGTTCTACGACCTGCATGAGGGCGGTCAGAATGATCAACAGCGCCAGTGTCTGGGCGCCGACCCTGCGACGCAGGTAATTTGCCAGGACGACGGTCACGGATGTCGCCGGGAGCGAACACTCCGCCCGAGGCCCTCGAATGCCCCGTCAATTGCGCTGACGGCGCGCGTAATCGGGTTGTCGCCGGGCCACACCAGGCTGCAGCGGAAGAGCCAGATGCACACTGCGCCGAATATCACGAACGGTATCCACACGGCCGGCAGCGCCGCCGCACGACCGCTTTCGGCAAGGCTTTCGCCGAATTGCAGCGCATGATTGATCCCCAATAACGCAATGACGGCGAACACCACGCCCGGTGCGCGCCGGCCTCGCTTCGAAGCCATGCCGAGCGGCACCGCCAGCAGGGGCAGGAGTGTCACGAGCGCCATTCGCGCGAGGCGGCCGTGCAGCTCGGCGGCCAGAGCCCGATCCGGCTGCGTCGCGTCCGGTTCGCGGATTCCCCGCCACAATTCGGGCAGCGTCAATTCGCGCACGGATTCGCCGCGCGGCCGAAAAGGCGGCGGCACCGGCGAGAAGTCGTGGTTGAGGAGAACGTGCCTGAAGCGCATGGACCACAGACCCGAGTCTCTGCTCTGGCGAACGATGAGACCGTCCTCGAGCTCAAGCGTGAGGCGATTACCGTCCGGCGAGGGCACAAGACGGCCGCGGGGCGCGGTCGTGATTTCGTCAATGCTGCCTTTGCGGCGATCGATGAAGACACCACGCAGGCCACGCCCGTCGGAATCAACGGCGTCGGCGCTGAGCGTGAAACCACCCGCGGCTGCGATGAAACGCTTGTCCTCGAGGCGCGCATTCCAGCGTGCATTCAGCGCCTGGTGGACCGCGACGTGATAGCCATAGCGGCTCAGTGGCTGCAAAAAGCCGAACAGGTACAAGCTGAACAAGCTCAGGATCAGCGCCAACGCGAAGTATGGCATTGCCATGCGTGCGATGGAGCGACCAGTGCTCAACATGACATCGATCTCGTTGTCATCCCCAAGTCGTGCGATCGTCACGAACATTCCGGCGGTGAACGCCGTGGGCAGCGCCAAGCCGAGGTAATGCGGCACGAGGTTGGCAGCCATCGTCATAACGACCGAGATCGCAGCCCCGGTCGCGGCCACGAGATCAAATAGCCTCAGCAGTCTCTCGAGGAGCTGGGCGAGCAGCAGCACACAAAGCGACAGCGCGAACGGGCCGGCCAGCTGTCGCAACGTGTAGAGATCCAGGCGATTCAGGGCGAGCTGGCTGGACAATGTCGCCGACCGTCAGTCCACCGCGCGTTTCCAGGCGCTGCGAAGTCGTTCAATCAACGATACGCGCACCTCCAATTCCAGTTCCACGGCGGTATCGAGAGCCGGCGGCCCGGGCCAGCCTACGTCGCGATAATCGACCCCGAGAAAGCTTCTGGCACCCGAATAACGCGGGATCACGTGAAAATGCACGTCCAGATCGACCATCATCAGCATCAGATAATTGATTCGCTCGCAGACGCTGACTTCGCGCAATGCGGGCTCCAGATGACGCACAATCGCGCGCAGATCCGTGAACGCCGCCTCGCTCAATTCTGAAAGTGCCCGCACCGGTTCCCGACACACCAGGACCAGGGAACCGAGCGTGGGCTGTTTGGGTCGCAGCAGTACGGTCCAATGAATGGTCTGGGCGACGCGGGTTGCCGGATCGCCGAACTTCATTTCGGTGGAATTCGCCACGCGGATATTCTATCGATTCGCCAAAGTCTTTGGCGACAGGTCCTCCGCCGGCCGGCGCGGAAGACAAAGCGCGTAGCCGCCACTCGCCACGAATGCCTGTTCGATGACCGACCATCGACGCACCTCGATGCGGGCACGAGGCGCATCACCGGCCCATGACAGTGTCACCCGATGCCAGCGAGCGCCTTCGTCCATCCGACTTGGCAATGCAGATGATGAGGGTACACACACGCAGGGAATCGGTCCCCGGGGACCCGGAAGCGCGTCCAGGCGTGCATCACGTGCATGACCATGAAGCACCAGCTCCACACCGGCCCGCCCCAGAACGGCGCGCAGCCTGCTCCGATCGGCGAGTGCCTTGCGCCAGCTCACGGCGCCTTCCGCAACCGGGTGGTGGAGCAGAACGACGCGTATTCGGCTGGATGCGAGCTCCGCGCCGAGAAGCCGCTCGAGACGCACCAACTGGTCAGCGCCCAGGCTTCCGCGCGCGAGCAGCGGCGCAGTCGGCCGCGCCGAATTCAATCCAATCAGCGCCACCCTGTCCAGGCGATGGACGGATGGCCAGCCCGCGTCAGCGCGCGTCCAGGCCGCGAGGCGTCCGAGCCCTTCGATTTCGGAGACCCAAACCAGGGCGTCGTGGTTTCCCGGCACCACGCTTATTCGAGCCGGCGGGGCAAGCGCCTCGAGCCAGCTTGCGGCGCGCCGGAATTCTTCGGGCAAGGAAAAATTGGTAATGTCGCCGGTAATCACGATGTGATCGGCACCCTGAGTTCGCACATCGGCCACGAGCGCCTCGAGGATTTCGGTCCGATGCAGCATGCGCCGTCGACGCCACGCCCAGCTGCTGAGCTGGCGTTTCGAAAGCCTCTGCGAGGGCGACAACCGGGGATCGAACGGCAGATGAAGGTCCGAGAGATGTGCCAACGTGATCGCACTCATGGATAATTTGATCATGGCACACCTGTCACCGTTACCCCCCGGTGCCGGTCGCTCGTGAGCGCGAAAGCCTCGAGTAATCCTGAGGTATCCGGCCACATCGTCGGCAGCTCACCGGGGCGCATCTTCGGCCTGCCATCCGAGCTTCGGTTGCGCCGCCAGCTCGCGCGTGCCGGTGCAGACGCCGCAGCGGACGTGGCGGTGCGCGCCGTACTGTTGCGCGCCGACTGGGTTTACGACGATGCGCTGGTTCGCGGCCTTGCGACGGCGCGCGACGACGTCGCGCTCGCTGCCGCCGATGGCGATTGCGTCGCGTTCTCGGTCCAGGCCTCGCGTACCGGCGAAGCCGCGACAGCGCTCCGGGCACGGCACGTGCCAGCAGGCGTGCGATGCCTGCAACCCACTGAGATTGCTGGCGCGTACGATGACCGGCTGCGAAAGCGCGAACCTCCGTATTTGATGCCGCTCGACATCGCCGGACTGCAAGCGATCGAACGGCGCGTCTTCAGCGGCGCCTACAAGGGTGTTACCGACCTGGTGACGCTGTACGCCTGGCCGAGACCGGCGCTTGCGGTCACGCGATTCTGTGCGCGCGCCGGCATCACGCCAAACCAGGTGACGTTCGTCAGCCTGCTGCTGGTGCTGCTGGCACTAGGACTTTTCTGGACCGGTCGGTTCGAACTGGGCCTGTTGGCAGCATGGCCGATGACTTTTCTGGATACGGTCGACGGCAAGCTGGCGCGCGTCACATTGCGATCGTCGCGTTTCGGGGATTTCTTTGACCATTCCATCGACCTGATCCATCCGCCCTTCTGGTGGTGGGCATGGATCGTCGGCCTGGAGGAGGCTGGGTTGGCGCTTGCACACGCCCCAGTGGTGCTCGGCGTGATTCTAGCGGGCTATGTGGTGCAGCGCATCGAGGAAGGTCTGTTCCACGCGTTCTTCGGCCTGGGCATGCACGTCTGGCAACGCTTCGACAGCCGTTTCCGCCTCATCACCGCGCGGCGCAATCCGAACCTGTTGCTGCTCACCGCTTCCGTGCTGATCGACAGGCCGGATCTCGGAATAATCGCGGTCGCCGCGTGGACTGTCGTGTCGCTGGCGGTACACACCTTCCGGCTGGCCCAGGCCGCATTGCAGCGCCGTCACGGTCCGCTTCGTCCGTGGCTTGCGTCCTGACTGAACTGATCGAGAACGAGTTGCGGCAGCCGGCAGCGCCGGCGGTCGTGCGACTCGCCCGCCACCTCGCAGAGCGGGCCGCCGGACATGCGGTCGCCGTGCTGTTCTATGGCTCGGCGCTGAGGGACGACGCTCTGGATGGCGTGCTGGATTACTATATTGTGCTCGACAAAGTCGCCGCCTGGCCAGGTCCGCGCCTCGCCGCGCTGGCCAATCGTCTGCTGCCGCCAAACGTCGGGTATTTCGAAGGTCCGATCGATGGCCGGCTGCTTCGCGCCAAGTACGCCGTGCTGAGCCTGGCCCAGTTTTCCAGCGGAATGGCCGCGAATTCCATCCACACAGGACTGTGGGCACGTTTCTCACAGCCCTGTGCCTGTGTCTGGTCGCGCTCTTCGGAAGATCGGGCGGCCATTGCCGGCGCAGTTCGGGCGGCCACGCTCACTGCGGCGCACTGGGCAGCGATGTTGGGGCCTGAGCGCGGCGACGCGGCGAGCTTCTGGCGCGCCTTGTTTGCGCTCACGTACGGTGCCGAGTTGCGCGTCGAGCCGGCCACACGAGGCGCGGAGCTGGTCGACCGCGACACCGGGCGCTATGCACGCCTGTTGCCGGCGGCCTGGAGTGCGACAGGCATCGTATTCGACGCCACCGCGGACGGTATTTTGGATCCGCAAATGACCCGGCGCGATCGTGCCGCGGCCGCGCGCCGGTGGGCGCTGCGCCGGCGACTCGGCCACGCACTGAACCTTTCGCGACTGGTGAAAGCCGCATTCACATTCGAAGGCGCCATGGACTACGTGGCATGGAAGGTCGAGCGACATGCCGGCGTCCGGCTCGAGGTACGGGCCTGGCAACGACGCCATCCGCTGCTGGCTGCGCCAGGGATTTACTGGCAGTTGCGCAAGCTTGGACTGTTGCGCTGAGACGCCGGAATCACCCGGGAAGCCAGCCGGCACTCCGGTACCACGCCACCGTCTCCACGAAGCCTGTTTCCAGATCGAATTCCGGCCGCCATCCGGGAGCGCGCGCAAGCTCCTGCGGCGAGACTGACCAGTCGGGATGGCGTAGTTCCCGCAGCTTCTGTGAGCTCAGCATCGTTGCCGAACCAAAAAAGTTTGCGAGATCGCCGGCCAACGCTGCTGCACGCAGCAGCGCGTCCGGCGTGCGTACCAGTTTTGGCGCATAGTTGCCGACGGCACGCGCGGCGGCAGTGAGCAATTCGTCCCAACGGTAGCCCTGGGGACACGCGTCTGCCGCCGCCAGCACGTCGCGTGACGGCGCTTCGCCGGCGAGGATGACGATCAAGCGAGCCAGGTCTCGGACGTGGATCATCGCCACCCGGGCAAGCGCGGAAACGGGCAGCGGCACGATTCGCCGCCGCGCAAGCTGAAAGAGTTGCAGCGACTCGCGGTCACCGGGCCCATACACGGCTGGCGGACGCAGGACCGTCACGCGAGATCCAAGCGCACTGCGCGCCGCCGCCTCGCCTGCACATTTGCTTGCCGCATAATACGAGAGGGTCGGCTCGCGCGCCGCGAGACTCGAGACCAGCACGAAATGCGCTCGCGGCGCGACAGTGCGCACGATGCGGGCGAGCGCGGCGGTGCCGTCGAGGTTCACTGCGAAAAAGTGCCGGCGTCTCGTCGCCTTGATAAGCCCGGCCAGATGAATGATCGCGGTGGCACCCTCGACCAGACTTGCGAGCGCCGCCGGATCACCCAAAACGCCGGGCACGATTTCCGGCCGAAGTTGCTGCCATTCCGGAAGCGCCGGATCACGCCGCAGCAACAGGCGCACTCTCCAGCCGGAGCGCATGAGGGCCGGTACCAGATGCCGTCCGATGAATCCGCTGGCACCGGTGACGGCAACGAGCGGAGCCGCCACGGGCGACTGCGCATGGTCCGATACGCCGGGTGGATTCGGTGCGGTCATCGCGGCGGCGATATGAAACTACTGCTCGACCATCGGATATTTGCGCCAGCGCCGCTGATGCCAGCTCCACAAATGCGGATACTGCAGGATCCGTTGCTCCGTGAGACGGGCCAGAAACTCGACGTCGGATTCCAACGATGCCTCAAGCGCGCGCGCCGGCGGCGCTTCAATCGAGAATCGCCAGACGGGCTCCGCGGCAGTCGTCGATACGACGAGAAGTGGTGCGCCGGAATGACGCACCAACTGGGCGGGCCCAGCGGAGATGGGCATGTTCTTGCCGAGAAAGCGCAGGATGATTCCGTCCTGCGCAGCCTTGGTGCCCTGGTCCATCATCACGAACAGGATCCGCCCTCGGCGCAGCGCATCGAGCATCCGGCCGTATGCCTGTATGCCCGCATTGGCCGATATGCCCTCGATGCCGTAAAGGGGCAGACCACGTTCAAAAAAGCCCGCAGACATCATACGCGCCCGGCGGTACACAACGCTGACCGGCAAGCCCGAAAATGCGAGATGCGTGGCCAGCAGGGCGCAATTTCCCATGTGCGCTGCCAGCATGATCGCTCCATGCCCCAACGCGAGTGCGGCTCGCAGGTGCTTGCTGCCGACGACCTCGCAGTGCCTATCCAGCATGCGCTCGTCCTGGCGACGATCGAACATTGCAAGCGCTTCGAGCACGGCGATCGTATTCACGCGATAGGCCTGGCGCAACTGCACGCGCACCCACGGATCACCGCCGGGTCGGCCCAACAACTGCGCGAGATCATGCAGGCAGCGCTGTCGCTGGCGCCAGGCCAAGTGGAACTGGATATCGCCGAACAAACTGCCAAGACGACGCGCGCTGGCAAAGCCCGTCACACGCATGAGTTGCCGCATCGTGAGGAACGTCAGGCGTCGCCAGCCACGGCGCAACGACAGTCCGATGTCAGGCATTTTCGGGAGTGCGCCCGTCGGCTGCCAAGTGAACCGCCTCCAGCCGCCCGTCCGCCATCCGATAGACTCTGTCGGCGGCCTGGATCAACCGGTCCTGGTGTGCGACTGCGATGATCGTCAGCCGACCCTTGAGATGACTCACCGTATCGACGACAGCGGCCTGTCCCTCGGCATCGAGATTGCTGGTCGCCTCGTCGAGAATCAGCAGGCGCGGGTTGTGGATCAGCGCGCGGGCGATCGCAAGCCGCTGTCGCTGACCCCCTGAAAGCCGGGAGCCGCCCACGCCGACGTGCGATTCCAGCCCTGCCGGCATCGCTTCCACGAAATCAAGCGCATCGGCCGCTTTCAGGGCCTGCCGAATCTCGTGTTCCGGAATCGGTTCGCCGAGCGCAAGGTTGTAGGCGACCGATTCGTCCACCATGATGGAATCCTGCGGCACATAGCCGATCTGCCGGCGCCAGTGGCGCAGGTTCAGGTCGCCAAGCGGTACGCCGTCGATCAGGATGTGGCCGGCGGCCGGTTCCAGCAACCCAACCAACAAATCGAGCAGCGTGGTCTTACCCACGCCCGAAGCGCCGACGATGACCGTCAGTTGGTTCACTGGCGCAACCAAAGATTGATTATCGATGACTTTCTGCCCGCCTTCGTGGCCGAAGACGACGTCCTCGAAGCGAACACTCTGCGAAAGCTCGACGATTTGCCCACCGCCGCGAGGTTCGCGCTGCGCACGCGCCGCTTCGATCGCCTCAATGATCGACCAGTATGCGCTCTCACGCGTGGCGACTTGTTGGAATGCGCGCTGCGCCTTCGACAGATAGCTGACCGAGCGTGCCAGCATGAACAGCATCATCAGCACCGCCGCCATGGGCATTTTCAGAACGGTGAGGCTCAGGTAGAAACCAATGCCGACCATTATGGCCAGCAGCGGCTCCTGCAACGCCGAGAGTGCCTCCTTGCTGATGACCTGGCGGCGCAGCGCCCGTTTCAACTGGCGTGTCTGATCGGACAGCAGTGCATCGACATGATCTTCGCGCGCCATCGCCTTGAGGGGTTTTGCCGCCGCCAGCTGGCCACTCATCACCGTCAGCAGCGACTTGAGCAGCGCCGTCTGTTGCAGGCCCGCGCGCCGCGAAATCCGGATCAGCACCTGGAGTAACAGCAGCATCAGGCCGCCGGCGACCGCTGCCGCAACGCCGGCCCGCGGCGAAATCGACAGCGCGATGCTCATGTAGATCAACGCATTTATAGTCACCGCGGCCATCTCGGCGCCATGCTGGAAAGCTTCCGAGGCGCGCTGCGCCTCGGTCGCGACGGCATTCGACAGACGACCCACGGATTGCTGCAGATAATGGCTCCATCGGGCATTCATGACCGTGCGGATCAAAGCCAACCGCAACTCGGTCGCAATGTGAGCGACCGTGTATCCGACCTGGCGATTGGCCAGCAGAGACAGGGCCGCCTTGAGCGAGATCAGCGCGGTGGCCAGCATGAGCAGGTTCAGTGCGGTAGGCGAGATACCCAACGTGTCAGCCAGGCCAAGCGCGATGCGCTCTGGCAGGGAAGGATCAGTCTTGGCACCTCCGGCCACCAGTGTCAGCATCGACAACAGCATCGACAGGCCCAGGCCGTCGAGCAGGCCGGATATGAATACGGCAACCAGTGCGGCGATGCTGCGTCCCGGATAGGAACGCACGAACGCGGCCAGCATCGGCATCGCACCGCGATCCGGCGTTGCAGTCAGCGACCGTGCGGATATCACGCTCACGGCGTCAGGAAGCCAATGCGAGGGCCGGCCCGAATATGGACGGGCCGCGCGGGATCCAGCTCGAAACCCTGGCCGTCCAGCGACAACGTGGCGAGGCCGCGGACCGTGAGCGTTTCGCAACGCCCGCTCAGATACCCGTGCCCGGTTTCCATTTCAGCCGTAAAGCGGCCGGTGAGCAGTCGCGGGAGCGATCGCCAGAAGCCCGGCGCCCGCGCCGCCACCGCGGTGACGCGCACTGCTCCACTGCCCCGGTCGGCGTAAGGATTGAACAGGCTCTCGTCGTGCGCCAGGGTCGTCGCGATCAGCACTCGGGCAGGTCCGCGCAGATGCCCAAGACCCGGCGCCTCGACATCCAGGTCTGGACAAACGAATGGTTTGCGGCCCCGCAGTGACGGGACCGCGGATTTCAGCAGGCACCAGGCCGTGCCCAAATGTCCATGGCGCAGGTCGCCACTGCCGGATTCGCGGTAGCTTTGGCAGTTACGGATGTGGCTGTCGATCAGCGCCCCAGCCATGAAAAACCCGTGCTGCGGCCGCTCCGGGGGCTGCTCGACCACCAGCGTGTGACGATGCTGGACACGGCATTCCTCGATCGGGTCGCGGCCCCACCGCATCAGAGCGGATTCGAGCTTCTTCAGCACCGCCTTACGACCGCCCAGGTCAGCCGCCGTGAGATTCGTCCGCCCGCCCGCAAGGACCAGCAACAGCGGCGTCGGCGACCCGACTGGAAGTCTGGCTAAATGATCGACGATCGCCTGCATCGTACCGTCGCCAGACAGCACGAACACGCGACGCCGGCCACGCGCAAGTGCCTTGTCCAACCCGGCGGCAATCTGCTCGGGTCGATCAGCTACGATGATGTCGGCCCGGTACCTGGACGCCAGCGCGATCGCCTGTGACCCCAGTCGGCCGCCCGCCACCAAGAAGCTGCGCGGATTGACAATCAGGCATGGCGGCGACTCTGCCTGCGCTGCTGTCGCGTGCGCCGGCAACTTGGCGAATTCGAGTGGGTTCAAATGGCGTGGCTGCCATGACGCCACCGGGTCATGGCGGAGTCCTTGCGCGCGGTCCGCCTGGCGCCGCGCCACAGCGCAGCCAAGGCCGCAAAGTAGCTTGCTTGGCCGGTGAGGTGATAAGGCGCATCCGGCGGCAGGCGCTCGGTCAGCCGGCGATGGGCCTCGCCGAGATTGTGGTAGGGCAACGCCGGGAAAAGATGATGCAAGGCGTGGTAGCGCAGTCCCACCGGGAACATGAACACGGTCAACCAGGTCTGGCCGGTAATGTTGATGGAATCCCTCATTTGCTTGACATGCGTAATGCGATCATCGCGATTCCCGAATCCGTGTGCCGCCAGAGTGCGAACCCAGCCAGTCCCCAGGCCACGACGACGCTTAAGACGAAATCGGTCCAATAAATGGGTTGCGACCGGTGGAACAGATCACTGACGATGTCGTGCGCGACCCGCAGCCACTCAGTCTCTTCGCCGGTCGCGCGATCAATGCTGGGAATCGATCCAAGCTTGGGGTTCACCGGTATGAACTTCGGCCCAAAAACGACGGGGCCGGTCGTGAAGGGTACGCCTGCGACAGGATACCGACAAGAAGAAAGGACCTTGCCGGGTGCCCCTCCTCGTCAGCACATCCTGGCACCATGTACGGCTCCCGAAGGTCGGGGACAGCCTCACACGGTCTCGGTGACCCCGAGCTCCCGCAGGAGGGCGACCCGCAGCGCCTGCGCTTCCGGGCTCGACACCCGCCGCGGATGGCCGAACGGCACGATGAACGAGGCTTGGATGCGCGCCGGGCGCTGGCTCAGCACCAGGATGCGATCCGCGAGGTGAATGGCCTCCTCGACGTCGTGCGTGATCAGCATGACGGTGTGGCGCTCCTTCGCGAGGATGCGCAGCAGCTCCATCTGCATGCGCAGGCTCATGAGTGCGTCGAGTGCTGAAAACGGCTCGTCCATGTAGAGGATCTCGGGCTTGACCACCAGCGCGCGTGCGATCTCGGCGCGCTTGAGCATGCCGCCCGACAGCTCGTGCGGGTAGTTGTTTTCGAAGCCCTGGAGACCAACCAGCGCGGCGTATTCCTGCGCCAGCGCCTCGCGATTCGGCAGCTCGTCGGGAAGCCCGAACAGCAGGTTTTGCCGCACTGTGAGCCAGGGAAACACCGAGCCCTGCTGGGTGATCAGCACGCCCTTGCTGTTCGGCTTGGTACGCAAGGCGCCATCGACGAGGATCGAGCCCGTGTCGGGCGCGAGGAATCCCGCGATGATGTTCATCAGCGTGGTCTTGCCGCAGCCAGACGGACCCACAATAGCGATGAATTCTCCGTCACCCACCTCGAAGTTCAGATCGTCGATGACCTCGAGCCGGCCCTTGTCGGCCGGGAATCCCTTGCCGACGTTCTGCACCTGGATCTTAATGGGCATATCGCCACCGCACGCTCTTCAGGCCCTCGAGCAGCCGCATGATGCCGTCGAGCATCAGGCCGATGAGCCCGATGATGATCATGCCCGCGACCACCAGCTCGTAGCGATTTCCGGCATTGCGCGCATCCATGATCATGTAGCCGAGGCCCGAGCGCAGCGCGATCATCTCGGCCGCCACCACTACCAGCCAGGCCACGCCCAGGCCGATGCGCATGCCGACGATGATCTGCGGCAGCGTCGCCGGGAATACCACCTGCAGGAAAAACTTTCCGCGCGGCACGCCGAAGTTCTCGGCCGCGCGCAGGTAGCGCTTCTCGATGGTGTGTACGCCCACCGTGGTCTGCACGATCATCGGGAACACCGACGCGATGAAGATCAGGTAGATAGGTGAGGCGTTGCCCACGCCGAACCAGAGGATGGCGATCGGGATCCAGGCGATGGGTGAGATCGGGCGCAGGATCTGGAAGATGGGGTTCAGCGTCACGAAGGCGCCGTGCACCCGGCCCATCCACAGTCCCAGCGGAATCGCGAACAGGACGGCGATCAGAAACCCCGCGCCCACGCGGAACAACGATGCGCCGATGTGTTCCCAGAGACTGCCGTCGCGTGCCAGCTCCAGCGTGCCCAGCACAACCTTGCCCGGCGTCGGAAAAATCATGCTGTTCGTCATCGTGACCAGCAGCCACCAGATAGCGATGAGGATGGCCGCCACCACGATCGATGGGAGCGCATGCTGCCACTTGTTCATTCCGTCCTTTTCTCCCGCCACTGGTGCGCGCGCCAGGAAATCTTCTGCCACGGCCACACGGGTTCTGGCTCGACCACGATGGTCATCTGCCCGCTGGCGTGCGCCGTGCACGCAAACTGGTATTCGGCCGCCTTCTCGAACGGCAGCCGGAAGCTTTGTCCCGGCATCATGATCGTGGGCCCGAACACCTGCGGCACATCATCCAGGTTGCGCAACAGCAGCACGTCGTTGAGCCCGAGCGTCAGCGTGATCCGCGACGGCAGGATCTCCACCTTGTCGCCCGCCATGCGACGCGCATAGGTCCCCTTCGGTATCTCGAACAGCTCGTCGCGCGAATCCACGTGAACAGGCGCGAACCCGGCCCAGGCGAGCGCCAGCAGCGCCAGGCCGCCGAGCGGCCACAGGATGATCCGTGCCCGACGAGTCATTGTCGCAGCAGGATTCGCAGGTCATGCGCGAAATCTTCGGCGCTGTGGCCGTAGGGCATGACCGCGCGCAACTTGCCGGCGCGGTCGATCATGTAGATAGACGAGGAATGGCCGATCGAATAACTTCCGTTCGCGTACACGGTTTTCGTCGACGAAATTCCGTAGTTCTTCTGCGCGACGTCGACCTGCGCGCGCGTGCCCACGCCGCCGACGAAGCTCGGATCGAAGCTGCCGAGGAATTTGCGCATCTGGGCGGCATCGTCGCGTTCGGGATCGACGCTCACGTAGACCACCTGCACATCTGCCGCAGCCGTTCCCAGTTTCTTGCGCGCGCCGGCGAGCGTGGCGAGCGTGATGGGGCAGACTTCACCGCAGTTGCTGAAACCGAACGCCAGCAACACCACCTTGCCGCGGAAGCGCGTGAGATTGAGCGCCTGGCCGTCGGTTGCCTGCAGGGACAGTTCTGGAGCCGGCAACGCCGGACTGAGCACCCCCGCCTTGAGCGCCACCGCCTGGTCAGCGCCTGAATGCGCCGCGGCCTGCGTCAGAACCGCAACCATCAATCCGGCGAACTGGCGACACGCGAGTTTCATGCTCAAAGCGGGATCGTCGCCGGCGTCGCGGCGCGCGCGAAGCGCTCCTCCATGTACGTCTCGTAGGCAATCGGGTGCTTGATGGTGCCGGCCTGGATCGACAGCTCCATGAGTTCTTCGAATTCCGCGCGGATCATGCGCAGGTCCCCGTAAGTCACGCGGTCGGTGGGATTCTCCATCACGAACTGGATGATGTTCGGATCCTGGTTGAAAAACTTCTTGCCGGCGGCGATGGCCACGGCCTTGTTGCGATTGTCCTGCTTCTGGTCGAGCCACACGCCGGCACCCAGTACCTGGTTCACGAGGTCCTGCACCATTTCCGGCTGCGACTGGATGAGTTCTTCGCGCACCGTGAGCACGCAACAGATGTAGTTGCGCCACTCATCGCGTGTCATGCGCAGTACGCGCGCGTATCCGGCGCGTTGCGCGGCGGCGCCGAAGGGCTCGCCGGTGCAATACGCATCCACGGCGTTGGCATACAACGCGGCCGGCATGTCGGGCGGCGGCATTTCCACGATCTCGATATCCGCGGGCGTCATGTTCTCGCGCTTGAGCATCTTGCGCAGGAACAGGAAATCCACCGCGAAGCGGCTCGGGATGGCAATGCGCTTGCCGCGCAGATGCGTGAACTGCTGATACGGGGAGTCCTGGCGAACCATGATCACCGCGCCCGAGCGATGCCCGAGCGAAACGATCTTGACCGGGATCTTCTTGTCCGCGAGATCCATGACCAGCGGCGCCAGCATGTAGCCCGCCTGGATGCGGCCGGCCATGAGTGATTCCTTGATCTCGGGCCAGCCACTGTACTTGTTGTATTCGAAGCGGAAGTCGTTGGACGCCGTGCCGGCCTTGATACTCGCTTCCTTGCCGACGCAGGCCACCGGCAGGGTGAGATTGCAGGTGACCGGCAGCCCTCCGACGATGAGCGGCTCACGCCCGTCACTCCTGGAGGAACATGCCGAGATCCCGATGGGCAGAGCGGCAGCCAGGGCGCCCTGCAGCAGTTGTCGTCGTCCGAGGATGTGGGCGCTCACGTGCGAAGAATTGCCGGCTGGGCCGGTCGGGAATTGATAGCGCGGCAGCCTAGCCCACCGGGACATAGCTTGCGACTATGAGACCGGCCCGCAGAGTCCCTACAATCACCGGCATATGTCATTCATCGCAAGCACCGCCGCGGACCGCAATACCTATGACGTCATCGTGGTGGGATCGGGCGCGGCCGGTGGCCAGACCGCGTACACCCTGGCCATGGAAGGCGCACGAGTCCTGATGCTCGAAGCCGGGCGCCGTTACGAGCCCGCCTCCGAAACCCCGATGATGCAGAACAGCGCCGAGGCGCCCTTGCGTGGCGCCAGCACGCCGGACAAACCCTTCGGCTTCTGGGACGCGACCATCGACGGTGGCTGGGAGGTTCCGGGTGAACCCTATACCAGTGCCTCGGACGATCCCGATCGTCAGTTCCGCTGGTGGCGCGCCAGGATGTTAGGCGGCCGCACCAATCACTGGGGCCGCATCAGCCTGCGCAACGGGACCTACGACTTCAAACCCCATGCGCGCGACGGGCTGGGATTCGACTGGCCCATGAATTACCAGGATCTCGCCCCCTGGTATGACAAGGTCGAGATGCTCATCGGCGTCTATGGCGGCGACGAGGACCTCGAGAACACGCCCAGGTCCTCGCCGGGTGTACTGCTGCCGCCGCCCAGGCCGCGCGTCAGCGACCTGCTGGTCAAACAGCGCGCCGCGAAGCTCGGCGTACCGGTGATCCCCATGCATCGCGCCGTGATGACCACGCGGCTCGATCACACCCGCCTGCCCAAACTACTGCATCCCGGCAATGCGAATGCCCAGGCCATCCTCGCCGCGGACATGCAGAAACGCGCCGCGTGTTTCTGGGCCACGCCGTGCGGACGCGGCTGCTCCATCCGGGCTAACTACCAGTCGACCACGGTGCACCTGCCGCCGGCGCTGGACAGCGGCAACCTCGACATCGTCACCGACGCCATGGTGCGCGCGGTCACCAGGCGCAAGGACGGCAAGGCCGAGGGCGTGGTCTTTGTCGACCGCAAGACCGGTGCGGAGCACCGCGTGAAGGCGCGCATCGTGGTGCTGGCCGCGAGCGCGCTCGAATCGGTGCGCATCCTGCTCAATTCCGGCGTCGCGAATTCCAGTGGCAAGGTCGGCAAATACATCATGGACACCGTCGGCGCCGGCATCGGTGGCCAGGTGCCGTTGCTCGAGAACATGCCGCTGCACAACGAGGATGGCGCCGACTTCGGCCACCTGTACTCGCCCTGGTGGCTGTACCAGCAACAGCTCGCCGGCAAGCTGGGCTTCGCGCGTGGCTATCACTTCGAATTCGGCGGCGGACGACGCATGCCCGACATGGGCACCGCCTCCGGACTCGAGTGGCTCAACGGCGGAACCTACGGCCGCAAGTTCAAGGAGGACGCGCGGCGGTATTACGGTTCCTTCGTGTACTTCTCCGGCCGCGGCGAGATGATTCCAAACGAAGATTCCTTCGCCGAGCTCGATCCGACATTGAAGGACAAGTTCGGCATTCCGGTGCTGCGCTTCCACTGGAAGTGGTCATCGCATGAGACCGGGCAGGCCGCGCACATGCAGAAAACCGCGGCCGAGATCATCGAAGCGATGGGCGGCCGGACCTCGAGCGCGCCACAAGCCGGCGACAAGGCCATCAAGCAGGGCGGCGTCATCATTCATGAAGTGGGCGGCGCCATCATGGGCACGGATCCGAAGAAATCCGTGACCAACAGTTACGGCCAATGCTGGGACATGCAGAATCTGTTCATCACCGATGGCGCGACGCTGTGTTCCAACGCCGACAAGAACCCGACGCTCACCATCATGGCCCTGGCCTGGCGCTCGGCCGATCACATGTTGAGCCTCATGAAGAAGAAGGAGTTGTGATGGATCGGCGCACTTCGATCAAGTGGATGCTGGCCGCGACGGCCGCCATGCAGTCGCTGCAGCTGCACGCCGGCGATTCGGTCGCGCGCGACGTGGCCGCGGGGCAGGCCGGATACGGCACCGATCCCGCGCTGCTGAAGGAATGGAAAGCCGGTGGTCCCTGGCCACTGACACTCACCGAGAGCGGCCGCCGCACCACGCAGGCGCTGTGCGATCTCATCATTCCGGCCGACGAACACTCGCCGGCGGCTTCCGCCGTGGGCGTGGTGGATTTCATCGACGAATGGATCAGTGCGCCGTATCCGAACCAGCGAGCTGACCGCGACATCGTGTTGCCGGGACTCACCTGGATCGACGACGAAGCCCACAAGCGCTTCGGCAAGGCATTCGCCGCGATTGCCGACGCGCAGAAAGTCGCCATCGCCGACGACATCTGCTCAACGGCCAAAGCGGCACCCGAATTCGCGCAGGCGGCAAGGTTCTTTGCCAGGTTTCGCGACCTCACCGCCGGCGGTTTCTACACCACGCCGGTCGGCATGAAGGACATCGGTTACACCGGCAATGTGCCGCTGGAGAAATTCGACGGGCCGCCGCTCGAGGCGCTGAAGAAAGCCGGCCTGGCCTGAGCTCACCTCGCCCGCGCCACCGCCCACACCTCCACCTGGCTGATGCCCGCGGCGGTGAGCAGCCCGCTCAATTCATTCGCGGTACTGCCAGTGGTCATCACGTCGTCGACGATGGCCACGTGGGCCGCTGCCCGCAGGCGCCGCAGCTGACGTGCATTCGGAATCGCAAACGCACCGCGCAGGTTCTGCTGGCGCTCGCGGAGCCCAAGCGTGGTTTGCGAAGGCGTATCGCGCACGCGGCGCACGACGTGTCGTGCAACCGGAATCTCCAGCATGCGGCTGGCGTAGAGCGCGATGGCCGCGGCCTGGTTGAAGCCGCGCTCGCGGAAACGCGCCGGATGCAGCGGCACCGGCACCAATAACCTCGGCAGCGGCGTAGCGCGCTGGCGTGCGGCCTCGGCGAGCAGCACGCCCAGCACGCGCGCGTTGGCGATGACACCGTGATATTTGAGGCGGCGAATCAGGTGGTCGACCGGTGGCTCGAAGCGCAGCGGGATCAGCTCGGTCCCCTGGGCGTCGCACCACGGAAGGTCCGCGCGGCAGTACGTACAAAGATCGAGATCCAGCGAGGCGCCTTCGAATGAACACAGGCAGCAGCGCGGCGGGAAGATGGTTGAGGCCAGGAGCCGCGAAATCGCTCGCGGCGCCGTCAACCTGAAGTGCCGCCATTGGTTGACAATGGGTTTCCCGCTCCCGAACATGCCCGCAGGTTTTCACGGCCCGGGCGACCAAAGCCAGCCGACAAACTGATGTAAATCAATAGTTAAGGGAGCGAGATGAGCACCACTACCCAGCGCCACGACTGGACCGTTGCCGAGGTAGAAGCCCTGTTCGCGCTGCCTTTCGCAGATCTGGTGTACCGCGCCCAGGACACCCATCGCGCCAACCACGATCCGAACGCCGTGCAACGCGCCACGCTGCTGTCGATCAAGACCGGCGCCTGTCCGGAAGACTGCGCGTATTGCCCACAGAGCGTGCGCTACGACACCGGCCTCGAACGCGAGAGGCTGGTGCCGCTCGACGAGGTGCGCACCCGTGCGCAGGCCGCAAAGGATGCCGGCGCGACCCGCTTCTGCATGGGTGCGGCCTGGCGCTCACCGAAAAAGCGCGATGTCGAAGCGGTCGCCGCGATGATTCGCGAAGTGCGCGCGCTCGGCATGGAGACCTGCGCCACGCTCGGCATGCTGAGCACTGAGCAGGCGCAGGAACTGAAGGCCGCGGGCCTCGACTACTACAACCACAATGTCGACACGAGCCCGGAGTTCTACGGCGAGATCATCACCACTCGCACCTACCAGGATCGTCTGGACACACTGGCCGCGGTGCGCGAGGCCGGACTGAATGTCTGCTGCGGCGGCATCGTCGGCATGGGCGAGACGGTACGTGATCGCGCTTCCATGCTCGCGACGCTGGCGAATCTTCCGCAGCATCCCGAGAGTGTGCCCATCAACCAGCTGGTGCGTGTGCCGGGAACGCCGCTCGCTGGCCAGAAGGAAGTCGATCCGTTCGACTTCGTGCGCACCATCGCGGTGGCGCGCATCGTGATGCCGAAGGCGGCGGTGCGATTGTCAGCCGGCCGTGAGGTCATGAGCGATGAATTGCAGGCGCTGTGTTTCCTCGCCGGCGCGAATTCCATCTTCTACGGCGAGAAGCTGCTGACCACTGGCAATCCGGACGTGGCGCGCGATCGTGCCTTGTTCGACCGGCTGGGTATTACTCCCATGGCGCCTGTGCTCCCGGAGAACGGCGCGGACGCACATCCCGAGCACGTGCACGGATCCGATTGCGAGCACGCGCCTGCGCGTCCGGCTCACGCATGCAACGCGACGCGGCAACGCTGAGGGCCGCGCTCACCGATCTCGAGCAGCGCCAGCTCAAGCGCACGCGCCGGGTCGGAATCGCGCCCGGACTCGTCAATTTCAGCAGCAACGATTACCTCGGCCTGAAGGATCACCCGGAGGTCGTGCATGCATTTACGGCCGCCGCGGCGAGTCACGGCGTGGGCAGTGGCGCGTCGCACCTGGTGACTGGCCATGGTGTCGAACACGAGGCGCTGGAGGCCGAACTGGCGCACTTCACCGGCCGCGAAAAGGCGCTGGTTTTCTCCACCGGCTACATGGCCAACATCGGTGTGATTGGCGCGTTGGTGGATCAAAGTGGCGCTATAGTCTCGGACAAGCTCAATCATGCGTCATTGATCGACGGCTGCCGGCTTTCCGGCGCCGAGCTCCGACGCTACCGGCACGCCGATGGCGCGCATGCGACGGAGCTGCTCGCGGCGCTCGGCGCAGAGACAAAACTGCTGGTCACCGACGGCGTATTCAGCATGGATGGCGACCTCGCTCCCCTGCCCGAGCTCGCTCGCGCCGCGCGCGATTCGAGAGCCTGGCTCATCGTCGATGACGCGCACGGACTCGGCGTGATCGGCGCGACCGGACGCGGCAGCTGCGAGCACTTCGCGCTGGGTGCCGGTGACGTGCCGGTACTGATCGGCACGTTTGGCAAGGCCTTCGGCACCTTCGGCGCGTTCGTGGCCGGCGACGCCGATCTCATCGAATTCCTCATCCAGAAATCGCGCACTTACATCTATACGACGGCGTTGCCGGCCGCGGTGGCCGCGGCGACCCGCGCCGCGTTGCGCGTCAGCGTGCGCGAGTCCTGGCGGCGCGAAAAGGTCCTGGGGCTCGCGCGGCGTTTCCAACGCGGACTGATCGAGCGCGGCATTGCCACGCAGGCGCAGGTCACGCGCGAAACGCCGTCCGTCACCAGCATCGTTCCCGTGATCCTCGGTGAAGCCGGGCGCGCACTGACGGTGAGCAAGCGGCTCGAAGACCAGGGTTTGCTCGTCACGGCGATTCGCCCGCCCACCGTGCCGGCCGGCACCGCACGGCTGCGCGTGACGTTCTCGGCGACGCACGAAGAAACACAGGTGGATGCGCTGGTGAGCGCGCTCGCGCAGGCGTTGGCCGCATGAACTTCCCGGATCCGCGCCAGGTCTTCGGGCTCGATCGCCGCGCCGTGGCGCGTGCCTTCGACCGCGCCAGCGCCAGCTATGACGCCGCCGCGGCGCTGCAGGAGCGCGTGCGCAACGAGCTCCTCGGCCGGCTCGATGAACTGAAGATCGCGCCGCGTTCGATTCTCGATCTCGGCGCGGGCACGGGTCACGGTGCGCGGGCGCTCAAGCGCCGCTTTCCCAGGGCCCAGGTGGTGGCGGTGGACATCGCGCCCGGCATGCTCGAGCGCGCGCGGCGGCAATCCGGCTGGCTGCGGCGATTCGGCCGGGTACGCGCCGATGCGTATTCATTGCCGTTTCGCGATGGCGCCTTCGAGCTGGTGTTCAGCAGCCTGATGCTGCAGTGGTGCGACGACCTCGACGCGGTTTTTTCCGAGATCGCCCGCGTGCTCGCGCCCGGTGGCCTGCTGCTGTTCAGTACCTTCGGGCCCGGAACACTCGCCGAGTTGCGCGCGGCCTGGGCGACGAGCGACGACGCCAGCAATCACGTGAACCATTTCTTCGACGCACATGCGCTCGGCAGCGCCCTCCTGCAGGCGCAGTTGAGTGAGCCCGTGCTGGATGTCGATCGCATCGTCGAGCGCTACCCGGATGCCTTGAGCCTGATGCGAGAGCTCAAGGCCATTGGCGCCCACAACGTGACGCGGGGTCGCGCCCGCGGACTCACCGGGCGACGGCGGCTCTCCGCCATGGTCAGCGCCTACGAGACGCTGCGCCGGGACGGGAAACTGCCCGCGACCTGGGAAGTGATTCACGCCAGTGCCTGGGGCAGCGCGCGGCGCGTATCCCAGAACACAATCAATGATGCAGGCTTCCCGCGCGAGGCTTTGATCAGCCCGAGCGCGATCAGGAAGAGGGGAAAGACTTGAAGTCTGTCTCCAAGGGGTTCTTCATCACCGGCACCGACACCGGCGTCGGCAAGACCCTGGTGGCCGTGGCGCTGACACGCGCGCTCGCGGCCCAAGGGCTGCGCGTCGCGGTCATGAAACCAGTGGCCGCCGGCACGGTGACCACAGCGCGGGGCGATTTCAACGAAGACGCGCTCGAGTTGTTAGCGGCGAGCAATGTGCCGGCCGCGTACGAGGATGTGAATCCGTGGCTGCTCAGGACGGCGGCGTCACCACACCTCGCCGCACGCGCCGACGGCGTGTCGATTCGTCACGAGCCGATCGTCGTCGCATACGCCAGGCTCGCAGCGGCCGCAGAACTCGTGCTGGTGGAAGGCGCGGGCGGCTGGCTGGCGCCGATTTCCGACCGCGAGACCATGGCGGATGTGGCGCAAAAGCTCGCGCTGCCGGTGATCATCGTGGTGGGCGTGCGACTGGGTTGCCTCAATCACGCGTTGCTGACTCGCGACGCGGTGCGCGGGCGCGGGCTCGCCTTCGCGGGATGGGTGGCCAACAAACTCGCGACGGAAATGCCACTCGCGGAGGCGAATATCGCCACGCTGAGCGATCGATTTGGCGTCGCCGCCGCTCGCCGTTGTCCCCGCGGGCAGCGTGGGGGCAGACCCTAGGTCGGTCCCCGTACCCGGGTGGGCAATTTCAGGGGCCAAAAGTCTCGTAAGTCATTGAGTCAGCCTGCAAATTGACTGGTATAGTCGCGCCCCGTGTTGAGCGCCGCGCACACCTTCGACCTGGCTCCTCATTGCTCGCTGAGCGTGCACGGAGCGCTGTTGTTCTTCGCCAGCGTGTGCTTCACCACCTTCGGCGTTGCGGGTTTCGCCACCTGGCTCGGTTACTGGCCCGTACTGCCCTTTGCGGGTGCGGAAATGTTGCTGCTCGGCTGGGCGCTGAAGACGAACATGGCAAGGCGCTTCGAGCGCGAGCACATCGAAATCACCGAACGCGATGTGATCATCGAATTCGCGCGTGCGCGTGCCGCAGCGCGTCGTGTTCCCGCGCCACTGGGCACAGGTTAAAATCCGCCGCCCGAAATCGCCCCTCCACCGCGGCCAGCTCGTCATCGAGTCGCAGGGCCGGGGTCATGAGGTAGGAAAGTTTCTGACAGAGGAGGAGCGTCGCCAGCTGGCGGCCGAATTGCGGCTGCTGATAGGCGGCATGAACCAATCGCCGGCACTGCCGCGCACCGGTTCACCCGATCAGTTTTCTTGAGGTCATCGATGAGCTTTCACATGAAGAACGCCAAAGCGCGCCGTGGATTACAGGCCGCCGCCATCTCGCTGTCCGCCTTGTTGGCGTCCGTTGCGCACGCCGATTGGGGCGGGCTCAACATGCCCGAGGGTGTCACCATCCTCAGCAAGGAGATCTACGGCCTGCACATGCTGATCCTCTGGGTCTGCGTGGCCATCGCGGTGGTGGTGTTCGGCACGATGATCTACTCGATCATCAGGTTCCGTAAGTCGCAGGGCGCCGAGGCCGACAAGACACTGGTCCACAGCACCAAGGTGGAAATCATCTGGACCGTGATCCCGATCGGCATCCTGGTCGCCATGGCGGTGCCCATCGCCAAGACGCTCATCGAGATCGAGGTGCCCAAAGACGTGCAGATGGACATCAAGGTGACGGGCTACCAGTGGAAGTGGGAATACGAGTACCTCGGCCAGAACGTCCGGTTCTTTTCGACCCTCAAGCGCGACAGCGACGCCGCGCGCCAGCTCGGGTCGGGTGTCGATCCCAACGGAGTTCCTAACTACCTTCTCGACGTGGACAACCCGCTGGTCATCCCGGCGGGGACCAAGATCCGCTTCTTCCTGACCGCGCAGGACGTCATCCACGCCTGGTGGGTGCCGGCCTTCGGCATGAAGAAGGACGCGATTCCGGGCACCACCAACGACATCTGGGTACAGGTGGACGCCGACAAGACCGGCGTGTACCGCGGCCAGTGTGCCGAGCTCTGCGGACGCGACCACGGCTTCATGCCGATCGTGGTGGAAGTGAAGTCGCCGGCCGAATTCGACGCGTGGCTGCGCGCCAAGCAGGCCGAACAGAAGCTCGCCGGGGTCGCACCTGGTGCGCCGGCCGCCGTGGCCTCCACCGCCCCCGCCACCATTGCCCAATAAGCAGTGGCCCAAAGTTAAGTTTCAGACGAGAAGCATCGACATGGCACACGAACACACCGCAGATACGCACGACCATCACGACCACGGTCCGAGTCACGGCTGGCGCCGCTGGGTCTATGCGACCAACCACAAGGACATCGGCACGATGTACCTGGTGTTCGCGTGCATCATGTTCTTCGTCGGCGGGGCGATGGCGATGGTGATCCGCGCCGAGCTGTTCCAGCCGGGCCTGCAGCTGGTCGAGCCGCAGTTTTTCAACTCCATGACCACGATGCACGCGCTGGTCATGATCTTCGGCGCGGTGATGCCGGCATGGACCGGTCTCGCGAACTGGATGATCCCGATGCAGGTCGGTGCACCGGACATGGCGCTGCCGCGCCTCAACAACTTCTCGTTCTGGATCCTGCCGTTCGCCTTCACGCTGCTGCTGTCGACGCTGTTCGTGCCCGGTGGTTCGCCCGCCGGTGGCTGGACGCTGTACCCGCCGCTGTCGCTGCAGGCCGGTGACGGTTTCCCGATGGCGATCTTCGCCATCCACATGATGGGCGCCTCCTCGATCCTCGGCTCCATCAACGTGGTGGTCACCATCATGAACATGCGTGCGCCGGGCGTCGGCCTGCTCAACATGCCGCTGTTCTGCTGGAGCTGGCTGATCACGGCTTACCTGCTGATCGCCACCATGCCGGTGCTCGCCGGCGCGGTGACCATGCTGCTCACCGATCACTTCTTCGGCACCAGCTTCTTCTCCGCGTCGGGTGGCGGCGACCCGGTGATGTTCCAGCACATCTTCTGGTTCTTCGGACACCCCGAGGTGTACATCCTGATCCTCCCGGCCTTCGGCATCGTTTCGGAGATCATCCCGACCTTCTCGCGCAAGCCGCTGTTCGGCTACGACGCCATGGTGTACGCCACCGCGGCGATCGCATTTCTGTCGTTCATCGTGTGGGCGCACCACATGTTCACCGTGGGCATGCCGCTCGCCGGCCAGCTGTTCTTCACGTTCTCGACCATGATGATTGCCATCCCCACCGGCGTTAAGGTGTTCAACTGGACCGCCACCATGTGGAAGGGATCGCTGACCTTCGAAACTCCGATGCTGTTCGCGCTGGCGTTCCTGTTCCTGTTCACCATCGGCGGCTTTTCGGGCCTGATGCTCGCGGTGGTGCCGGCCGACTTCCAGTACCACGACACCTACTTCGTCGTGGCGCACTTCCACTACGTGCTGGTGCCCGGCGCCATCTTCGGAATCATGGGCGGCGTGTACTACTGGCTGCCCAAGTGGACCGGCCGGATGTACGACGAGAAGCTCGGCAAGATCCACTTCTGGCTGTCGGCCATCTTCGTGAACGTGTTGTTCTTCCCGCAGCACTTCCTGGGCCTGGCCGGCATGCCGCGGCGAATTCCCGACTACGCGGTGCAGTTCACGGACTGGAACATGGTGTCTTCGCTCGGCGCTTTCGGCTTCGGCCTGTCGCAGCTGCTGTTCCCGTACATCATCTGGAAGTGCATCAAGGCCGGCCAGCAGTCGGGCGCGCGTTCCTGGGAAGGTGCGCACGGTCTCGAGTGGGAACTCCCCTCGCCGCCGCCGTACCACAGCTGGAGCGATCCGCCGTCGCGTGAAGTCATCGCGCGTGGCGTGGAGCACTGAGAATGACGGCCTTGACTCCTGAGCAGGTCAGCGAGCGACGCGCCAGGGCGCGCCGCACCGCGATGCTGCTCGGACTCGTGGCTCTCGGCTTTTACGTGGCGTTCATCGTCATGTCGGTGAGCAAGGCCTGATGGCAGACAAGGCGAAGAAACGCGACAACCAGCGGCTGACGCTGAAACTGCTGGGCATCGCGCTCGGCAGCTTTGCGTTTGGCTTTGCGCTCGTGCCGTTGTACGACGTGTTGTGCGATCTCACCGGTTTCGGCAACCAGAAGGCGCTCGTCGAGGCGCGTACCGCGGTCGAGCAGCCCGACGATTCCCGCACCATCACCGTGGATTTCCTCGCCGAACTGCCCTCGGTGGGCAACTGGGAATTCCGCCCGACCGTCGCGTCGATGCAGGTGCACCCGGGCCGGCTCTACGAGACCGAGTTCGTGGCGCACAATCTCACCGGCCACGCCACCGTCGCGCAGGCGGTGCCCAATATCGTGCCCGGCAAGGCCGCGGGCTATTTCCGCAAGACCGAGTGCTTCTGCTTCACGCCGCAGAATTTCGCGGTCGATGAGCAGCGGCCCATGGTCGTGCGTTTCGTGGTCGATCCGGCGCTGCCGCGTTCGATCGGGCGCATCACTCTTTCTTACATTTTCTACGACGAGTTCACGCGAGTGAGCTCATTGAACTAGCAACAGGGACTTTTCATGGCAGACGCTCACGCCCCCGCTGGCAGGTACTACGTTCCGCACGAAAGCAGATGGCCGATCATCGGCTCGATCGCGTTCTTCACGCTGTTGTTGGGCGCCGTCGCGCTGCTCAACCACTGGCTGCCCGCCTGGGCCATGCTGCCCGGCTTCGCACTGGTGGTGTTCATGTTCGTCGGCTGGTTCACCACCGTCATCGACGAGAACCAGAGCGGTGTCTACGGCCTCGACGTGGATCGCTCGTTCCGCATGGGAATGATGTGGTTCATCTTCTCCGAGGTGATGTTCTTCGCCGCGTTCTTCGGCGCCTTGTTCTACGCGCGCGTGTTCTCCGTGCCGTGGCTGGGCGGCGAGGGCGCCAAGGCCTTGAGCAACGCGCTGTTGCACCCGCTGTTCGAGAATGCCTGGCCCACCAACGGCCCGGCCAGGCTCAGCCCGCGCGATGACGGCACGTTTGAAATCATCCCGGCATTCGAGCTGCCGGCGATCAATACCCTCATCCTGCTGAGCTCGGGCGTCACGGTGACCATCGCGCACCACGCGTTGCGCGCCGGCAATCGTGCAGTTCTCAACATCTTCCTGTTCCTGACCTTCGCGCTGGGATTCAGCTTCGTCGCGTTGCAGGCCATCGAATACGGCCACGCCTACAAGGAGCTGGGCCTGCAGCTCTCGACCGGCGTTTACGGTTCGACGTTCTTCATGCTGACCGGCTTTCACGGCTTCCACGTGACGCTGGGTGCCATCATGCTGGTGTGCATCTGGCTGCGAACGCTGAACGGCCACTTCACGCCGCAGCGCCACTTCGCCTTCGAAGCGGTCGCCTGGTACTGGCACTTCGTCGACGTGGTCTGGTTAGGCCTGTTCGTGTTCGTCTACTGGATCTGATGTATTATGCGTGCGTGTTTGACGGGGCGCTTCGGCGCCCCGTTTTTTTGGTGGTCGTAACTGTCGGTGAAGTCTTACAACCTTTGAGACCCGACTCTCGTTAACCTGATCGTGATGAGTGCCGCAGCGCCATTGCTCCCCAGGCAACTGGATTTTCTTTCCGGTGGCGGCGAGATGGGTCAGCGCATTCGCAGGCACACATGGGAACAGACGCCGTTGGGGCCGCCTGCGAACTGGCCATCGGGCTTGCGCACCTCGCTGCGCATCCTGCTCACCACCCAGCATCCGGTGTTCATCTTCTGGGGCGCTGAACTCATTTGCTTCTACAACGATGCCTACGCGCGTTCGCTCGGGCCAGAGAAACATCCGGTGATCCTGGGTCAGTCGGGTGAGCAAGCCTGGCCGGAAATCTGGTCGATCATCGGCCCGCAGATTGACCAGGTGAAGCGCGGTGATTCGGCGACCTGGCATGAAAACGCGCTGGTCCCGATCATCCGCCACGGCAGGCTGGAGGATGTTTATTGGACTTATAGCTACGGACCCATCGACGAACCTGCGGCCCCGAATGGTGTCGGTGGGGTGCTGGTGATCTGCACCGAGACCACCCTGCAAGTGCTGGCGGAGCGTCGCATTACCGCGGAACGCGAGAGATTTGCCCAGCTTTTCGAGCAGGCGCCCACGTTCATGTCGGTGCTGCGCGGCCCGCAACACATCGTCGAGCTGGCGAATCCTGTCTACCTGCGGCTGGTGAACAATCGCCCGGTCGTTGGACGCCCGGTGGCCGAAGCACTGCCCGAAATCATCGAGCAGGGTTATCTCAAACTACTCGACGAAGTCTACTCGACCGGCAAGGCATACTCGGCTGTGGCGGCGCCGTATTCCCACTCAGCCCGTGCCCAATGGGCCTGTTGAAACACGTTATCTCGATTTCGTGTACCAGCCCATCAAGGATACTGACGGCCAGGTTTCCGGAATATTCGTGGAGGGCTTCGATGCGACCACGCGCGCGCTCGCGGACGCGGCATTGCGCGACGCGGATCGTCGCAAGGATGAATTCCTCGCGATGCTGGCCCACGAACTTCGCAATCCACTCGCACCGATCCGCAACGCCGCCGAAGTGATTTCCCGGCGCATGTCGGACGATGAACCGATCCGGCGCGCAGCGGAGGTCGTGAGGCGGCAGGCCACGCAGCTCACCCGAATCGTCGATGATCTGCTGGATGTTTCGCGCATCTCGATGGGCCATATTGAATTAAAGCGAAAAACCTTGCTGCTCTCCGAGGTCATCGACCATGCCGTCGAGACTGTTGCGCCACTATGCCGCGCGAAACATCAGGAGCTCTCTACCCAGGCCGAGTCTCGATCCGCTGTACGTGATCGGCGACCAGGCGAGGCTGGTGCAGATTCTTGCGAACGTGATGGGGAATGCGGCCAAATACACCGAGCCAGGCGGCCAGATCGGGATTCGAGTCAGCGCCAGCGATGACGCGGTCAAGGTGAAGATCAGCGATACCGGCGCCGGTATCGCGCCGGAGTTCATGCCCCGACTGTTCGACATGTTCGCGCAGGCGAATCAAACACTGGATCGATCACAGGGCGGCCTCGGCATTGGTCTGCCCGTCGTGAAGAAACTCGTCGAGATGCATGGTGGCCAGGTCACGGCACATAGCAAAGGCCTGGGTCACGGCTCAACCTTTGAAATTACCTTCCCGCGTGCCCCACCACCGCCGGCGATTTCCGAATCACCCGCTGAAGACAGGGCACCGGCCCGTCGCATCCTCATCGTCGACGACAACGTGGACGCGGCTTCGTCGCTGGGAACATTACTGGAGATGGACGGGCATCAGATCCAGACCGCCAACTGCTCGAGCGATGCATTGAAGTTTGCCGAAACCTTCGAGCCCGACGTCGTCCTGCTGGATATCGGATTGCCGGACATGGACGGCTACGAGGTGACCAGACGAATGCGGCAATTGCCGCGCGGCAGCGGCCTCACTATCGTCGCCTTGACCGGCTACAGCCAGGACGAGGACCGCAAGCGCTCACACGACGCCGGCTGCGATGGGCACCTGGTCAAGCCGCTGGATTTCGCCACACTCGAAAAACTGTTGGCGCGCTCCGGCCCCGTCAACAATCCGTGACGGAACGAGTATCCAGTTAGCGCGATACGCCGTGGACTGCGCTTGGGGTGTGGGTGCAAGCGGCGGCATTGATCCGCGGCGCTGCGACGCGGCGATCTTCCTGCCACAAAAGGCTCCTGATGCGACCATGCTCGAGGTGTACCTGCGGCTTGGCGAAGCGGCCCGGCAGCATTGGGACCTGCATGCGAGGTGAACCCGCAGCGTCGACTATCATCGCCATGTGGCTTCGATACTTCTCATTGGACCGGGCGCCATCGGCGCCACCCTTGCGGCCTGGCTCGCGCAGGATGATCGCCATCAACTGGTGCTCGCCGCTCGCACGCCCCTCAATTCAATCGAAGTAAACACGCCGAGCGACATCATCCGCGCCTCGCCACGCGTCATCACCGATCCTCGGCATGCACAGCCAGTCGATTGGGTGTTGGTGACCACCAAGGCATACGACAGCGATGCCGCGGCGCAATGGTTTGCCAATGCGACGGGTCCGAAAACGCGCCTCGCCGTGATTCAGAACGGCGTCGAGCATGTGGAGCACTTCGAGCGTCACTTCGATCGGGCGAGAATCGTGCCCGTGATGATCGACCTGCCGGCCGATCGCATCGCACCCGGCCGCACGGTCCAGCGCGGACCCGCACAGCTGGTGGTCCCGGCTGGAGAGGACGGCGCGGCATTCCTCGCGCTGTTCCAACACGCCAACTTCGACGCGAGGCAGACCGATGACTTCGTCACCGCCGTGTGGCGAAAGCTATGCCTCAACAGCGCCGGCGCGGTATCGGCCGTGCTGCTGAAGCCTGCGGGCATCGCGCACCACGACGGTGTCGCGGAACTCATGCGAGCCATCGTGCGTGAATGCATCGCGGTGGGGCGCGCCGAGGGCGCCAAACTGGAGGATTCGATTCCCGACGAGATAGTGGCCGGCGCGCGGCGTGTACCGCGCGACACCAGCAACTCGATGCTCACCGACCGACACGCCGGGCGACCGATGGAGATCGACGCACGCAATGGTGTCATCGTGCGCCTGGGCCGCAAACACGGAATTCCGACGCCCATGAACGGACTGATGGTCGCGTTGCTGGAAGCGGCCCAGGACATTTGACGGCTACAGTTGACGGGCGCGCCCGCATCCGTGGTAGGTTGGCGCCCATGATTCGCAACGAACAGCAGGGCCAGACCCTCCGCCGCAATGCGGCGCTGCTTCGTTCGCTCCTGCTTCTTGCGGCCTAGCCGCAAACACTCACGCGCCACCAGTCGGCGCCAACAAGACTGGAATCCCTGACAACTCCCAAACGCGGGGAAGTCACGTATCATCGTCCAGCAGAGAAGCAGTCATGTTGAAGGACCCGTCGAAAAAGTATCGCCCGTATCCGCCAGTCGACCTGCCAAACCGGCAGTGGCCGTCGCGCACGCTCAACAAGGTGCCGGTGTGGTGCAGCACTGACCTGCGCGACGGCAACCAGGCGTTGTTCGAGCCCATGAGCCGCGACACCAAGAAGCGGCTGTTCAAGACACTTTGTTCCGTGGGGCTCAAGGAAATCGAGATCGGATTCCCGTCGGCGTCGGAGACCGATTTCCTCACGGCGCGGGATCTCATCGAGCAGAAGCTGATTCCCGACGACGTGACCATCATGGTGCTGACCCAGGCGCGCGAGGAACTCATCCGCCGCACCGTCGAGTCGCTCAGGGGCGCGCCGCGCGGCATCGTGCACGTGTACAACGCCACGGCGCCGGTGTGGCGGCGCGTGGTGTTCGGCCTCACCGTTCCGGAGATGATCCAGCTGGTCGCGAAGCAGGTCGCTCTCGTCAAACAACTCACCGATGTGATGCCGGAAACCCGCTGGGGCCTCGAGTACTCACCCGAGGCATTCAGCATGACGGAGCTGCCGGTGGCGCTCGAGGCCTGCAACACCGCCATCCGCGCCTGGGACGCGGGCCCCGGCCGGCCCATCATCATCAACCTGCCGACCACGGTGGAGAACGCGACTCCCAACACGTACGCGGACCAGATCGAGTGGATGTCGACGCGGCTCGAGCGGCGTGAACACGTGGTGTTGTCGCTGCACACGCACAACGATCGCGGCACCGGCGTCGCGGCGGCCGAGCTCGGACTGCTGGCGGGTGCGGATCGCGTCGAAGGTTGTTTGTTTGGCAACGGCGAACGCTCAGGCAATGTCGACCTGGTGAACCTCGCGCTGAACTTCTATTCGCAGGGCATCCACCCCGGCCTGGATTTCTCGAACATCAACGCCATCGCGCGCGAGGTCGAACAGGCCACGCGCCTGCCCATCCACCCGCGGCATCCGTACGTCGGCGACCTGGTGTTCACCTCGTTCTCGGGCTCGCACCAGGACGCCATCCGCAAGGGCATGGCCGCGCAGAAAGCCGGATGCCATCTGGGAAGTGCCCTACATCCCGGTCGACCCGGCGGACCTCGGTCGCACCTATGACAGCATCGTCCGCGTCAACAGCCAGTCCGGCAAGGGTGGCATTGCCTATCTACTCGAGCGGGACTACGGCGTGGTCATGCCACGGCGCATGCAGGTGGAGTTCAGCGCCCTGGTGCAGCGGCACATGGATTCGGCGGAAGGCGAGATGACCTCGCAGCAGCTCTGGGCGTTGTTCGAATCAACCTATCTCGCCGTTGACCTCGACATGGCCTATCACGCGCACCACCTGTTCGAAGAGGGTGACAAGCAGGGCATCGAGATCGAAATGACCGTGGCCGGCAACCGCCGAAGATTGCGCGGCATTGGCTCTGGCCCGATCGCGGCCACGGTGAATGCGCTGGCCCTGCCGATTCGCATCGACAATTACGAGGAGCGCGCGCTACGCGCCGGTGCCGACGCGTCGGCGCTGGCCATCGTCGAGGCGGCACGCGACGGCGTCGCGGGAATCCGTTATGGCGCGGGCCGGCACGCAAACATCGCGACGGCTTCAGTGCTCGCGGTGTTGTCCGCCGCGCGTCGTCTGGGCGTTAGCGCAACAGACCTCAACTCCACGATTCGTCCGCACGGCGCAGTCGCGGCAAAGTGAAATTTCTCAGCGGGTAATGACGGTCAATTCGTCTTCTTGAAACGTGCCGCCGTTCGCCAGGAACTCCGCGAGCATCAGCTTCCGGCGACTGCGGACGGGAAAGGGCTCATCGAACGAGCCATCAAAAAAGTGTGCCAGCAGCGAAACCTCGGCACCCGATTCAACCAGCCCCTCGACCACAGAAGGGAGCTTGTTGCGATCGGCACGCTTGGCGGCCCACTTCTCATCCGCTGCGCAGCGCGCTCGCACGGCTCGCTCGATTTTGCCGTCTGGCCATCCCTTGCGACGGTAGCGTGCGCGCATGAGCTGTGTATCCTCGCCGAGATATCTCTGCGTCGGGATGTAAAGCGAGCATGCGCAGTGACCGTCGGAGACCGCGAGCACTGCCGGAGTGCCAAACTGCCCACACGTCGGGTTGCTCGACACCGCCGCCAGGTAACCGCGCGCCTTGAATACCGCGGCAGGATCTCCACGGTGCCCGCGGATGCCGGCGAATATCAGCCAGCACATCGAGGTGACTGCTGCTACGCCGCGTGGCGCGGAATCGGGTCCAGGTCCGGCTGCACGAACGTGGCACGCGCCTTGTCCGAGAACAGCAACTGGGCGCTGTAGTGAGTCAGCATGATCTGGCTCTGCAGCAACAGCGGCGTGCGATCGATGAAATCGTCGGCTGACAGCGCGGAGGTCGTGCGATGCATGAAATGAAATACCGCGAGGATCCACGCATGCGTCATCGTCTCGTGGTACTTGGTCGGCGTAATGCCGTGATGCTTGAGGAAATTGATGATGGCGGCGCGCATCAGGTGGGTGGCGCGCTCCACGTCGTTGGTGGCGAGGTACACATACGCGAGCCGCACGTGGGCGCGATGGGAAAAGTCCGCGGGCGCATACGCGCCCGCTTCGAACGCCGCCAGGAATTCGAGATCGCTCTTCGATACTTCGTGTTTCATGGCGGCAGCCTCGCTTGAGAGAACAACATTCGGGTCAGATTACTCAGCCGAGCAGACGTTCCGCAATCTGAACTGCATTTAATGCAGCACCTTTACGCAGCTGATCACCGGCGACGAATAATGACAGCGACGAGCCAGTGGGATCGCTAACATCCTTGCGAATCCGGCCAACCAGCACTTCGTCCTTGCCGCTGGCGTCCACTGGCATCGGAAAGTAATTCTTCTCCAGATCATCTACCACACGCACACCCGGCGCGTCTGCCAGAATCGCCCGCGCTTCGGCCGGCGACAATGGTGCCTCCAGCTCGATGTTCAGAGCGATGCAGTGCGCGCGCAGTACTGGCACGCGCACACAGGTAGCGGTCACAAGCAGCTCGGGAACGCCGAAAATCTTGCGGCATTCCTGCATCACCTTGGTCTCTTCCTCGTTGTAACCCGTTTCCGGATCGACCTTTGTGTTGTGCGAGAACACGTTGAAGGCGTACGGATGCGGCAACACCTTGGGCTGGAACGCGCGGCCTTCGAGATAGGCCCGGGTCGACTCGCTCAGCTCTTCCATGGCCGCCGCGCCGGCGCCCGAGGCCGCCTGGTAGGTAGACATGACGATGCGCTTGATGCGCCGCTTCTGGTGTAACGGCCACAGCGGTGTGACGGCGACGATGGCCACGCAGTTCGGATTCGCGATGATGCCCTTGTGCAGTGCGAGCGCGCTGGCGTTGATCTCCGGGACGACCAGCGGAACTTCCTTGTCCATGCGGAATGCGGATGAATTATCGACGACGATGGCGCCGGCCCTGACAGCCGCGGGCGCGAACCGCTTGGACTGCGCGCCACCCGCCGAGAACAACGCGATGTCCACGCCCTCGAGGCTCTGGTCCGTGAGCTCCTGAACCGCCAGGTCACCGCCGCGAAACTTCATCTTCTTGCCGGCCGAGCGGGCCGAGGCCAGCAGGCGCAGCTCGGAAAGCGGGAACTTGCGCTGTTCGAGGCACTGCATGAGCTCGACGCCGACCGCGCCGGTGGCACCGGCGATGGCGACGACGGGATTCTTCTTGTTACGGCCGGTCTCGGCGTTCGATGCCATTGTCATTGCTCCAAATGAAAAGGCCCCGCGGGTTTCCTCGCGGGGCCTTCGGGTATTCCTGTCGCCTTCGACTAGCGCGTGCAAGATCCCAAGGCCCCGGTGGGCTTGGTCTTCGTGCCTTTTTTCGTCGTGGTGCGAATCATGGGGGGGCGAACCTTAGCGGAGTGGCCGCCCGGCGTAAAGCGAATGGCGCAGGAATCCGGGGCCTTATTGCCGAATTTCGGCGCCTAGTGGCCGGGCTGGAACCCGTGCGGCGTGATCAACCCGTTGTACCAGGCCAGCATCAACAGAAGGAAGAGCACGACCGACAGGCCTACCCGTATGGTCAGGGCGCGAGCCATCTTCTTCGAATCACCCTTGCCGCGGGCCAGGTGAAACAGCGCGCTTCCCAGGCTTCCGACGATCGCGAACAACACGACGATGACCAGGATTTTGATCGGCTCCATGGGAGGCACTTTATACTCCCGCCCCCCATGCCGATCCGCTTTTCCGCTCGCGGGCGGGTGTTCGCGCCGTCCTGGCCGATGACCCTGCTCACATTTGTCCTGCTCATGGTCTTCATGAGTCTCGGACGGTGGCAATGGCAGCGTGGAGTGGAAAAACAGGCCATGCGGGCCGAATTCGAACACCAGTCCGCCGCGACGCCGACCGCTGCCGGCGATGTCGACACGAGCTCACGATTTGCACGGCTGACACTCGAGGGACGATTCGAGCCCGGCCATCAGTTCCTGCTCGACAATCGCTCGCATGCAGGACGAGCGGGTTACGAGGTGCTGACACCCTTCGTGCTGTCGAGCGGTCGGCGCTTGCTCGTCAACCGTGGCTGGGTCCCCTTCACGGGTTACCGCGATCGGCTGCCCGACATTTCGTTCGCGGCCGATGAATCGCAGAAAATCACGGGTCGACTGGACGAGCTGCCCGCCGCGGGACTGGCCAGTGGCCGCGCGGCACCGGCACGGGACACCAGCTGGCCGAAACTCACCAGTTTCCCGACACACGAAGAGCTCGAGTCGGCACTTGGTGCGCCACTGGCGCGCCACATCCTGTTGCTCGATGCCGATCAGCCGCAGGGCTATGTTCGCGAGTGGTCGTCACCGGGCCTGGCACCCGAGCGGCATTTCTCATACGCCATTCAGTGGTGGGGTTTTGCCGTCGTGCTGCTCGTGCTCTACTTCGGCCTCAATTTTCGCAAGGTGCCCTGATGGATGAGTCGCGCCGCCGCGGCCGGCGATTGTTGTTGATTGTCGCGGCAATATTCCTGTTGCCGGTGCTCGCTTCTTTCGCGCTGTACTACGGCAAGCTGTGGCGGCCGAGCGGATCGGCGAGCAAGGGCGAACTCATCCAGCCGGCGCGACCGCTCGCGGTGTCGGGCCTCAAACAGGTCGACGGCAGCCCGGCCAGCGGCGACGTCCTGACCGGCAAGTGGTCCATCGTTTATGTCGGTGATGGCGCCTGCGATGCCGATTGCCGTACGGCGCTGGTATTCGCGCGCCAGTCGCGCCTGGCACTCAACAACGAGATGACCCGGGTGCAGCGCATCTTCCTGGCCACCCGCAATTGCTGTGCGACCGCCTATTTCGCGGCGGAGCAGCCGGGTCTGATCGCGCTCGATGCCTCTGCGCCCGAGGCGCGGGCCCTGCTCGGGCAGTTTCCCGCCAGCCGGCAGAATTCATTGTACGTCGTCGACCCGCTCGGCAATCTGATGATGCGGCATGACGCGTCACACACCAGCAAGGATCTGCTGACCGATCTCAAGAAGCTGCTCAAGCTGTCGCACATTGGCTGACGGCTCTCTAACTACATGCGTGAAGTGACCTGGATCCGGCGCCTGGCCCTCATCGGGGCCATACTCTGTTTCGCCGTGGTGGTGCTCGGCGGCTACACGCGCCTGTCCGATTCCGGCCTGGGTTGTCCGGACTGGCCGGGTTGCTTCGGACACGTCGCACCCACCGGCGCCACGGAGCACTACGCGAGCGCATCCGACGTGCGCAAGGCCTGGGTGGAAATGATCCATCGGTATGCCGCGAGCGCGCTCGGCCTGATCATCGCGTGCATCGCGGCGTTTTCCATTCGCGCGCGACGCGAACGTGGCGTGAGCGTTTGGTTCGCCATCGTGCTGCTGGCACTCGTGGTATTCCAGGGCATGCTGGGCATGCTCACCGTGACCTGGCTGCTGAAGCCGCTCATCGTCACCGGTCACCTGCTCGGTGGCCTGGCGACTTTCGCGTTGCTGCTGTGGTTGTGGTTGTCCATGCGCGCGCAGCGGCAGGCCGTCGATGGCGCGAGTGTGTACGCGGGCAATCGCCTGGTCGAATACGGTTCGCGCGCGCGCCTGCTGGCTACGCTGGCGCTCGCCGCCCTCGGCCTGCAGGTCTTTCTCGGCGGCTGGACCAGCAGCAACTATGCCGCAGTCGCCTGCCCGGATTTCCCACGCTGCCAGAATCAATGGGTTCCCGAGGCGGACTATGAGGACGCGTTCGTGTTATGGCGTGGCTTGGGGCTGAACTACGCGGGCGGCGTGCTCGATCACCCGGCGCGCGTCGCCATCCATTTCGCGCATCGCCTGGGCGCGCTGCTCGCCACAATCCTCTTGTTGCTCGCGGCACACGCCGCGTTGCGGCGCCTCGGGCCCGGCCCGCGCTGGGCAGGCCTGGCGGTGCTGGCGGCACTGGCGCTGCAGTTGGCCATCGGCATCTTCATGGTGTGGCGCGCCTTCCCGCTGCCGCTCGCGGCCGCGCATAACGCGGGTGCGGCGCTACTGGTGGCGGCGACCGTATGGCTGAACCGCAAACTCCGTCCGGTGACCCAGTTCGGCTAAACTTCCGCGCCCCGAAGGAAGCGCGCTTTGGCCACCCCCGAACCCATCGTTGCAGCCGCCACCCCGTCACGGTGGCGCAGTTTCTATGAGCTGACGAAGCCGCGCGTCGTCATGCTGATCGTGTTCACGTCGATCGTGGGTACGTTACTCGCGGTTCCCGGCTGGCCACCGCTGGATGCATTGATATTCGGCAACCTGGGCGTCGGCCTGGCGGCCGCCAGCGCGGCGGTCATCAATCACGTGCTGGACGAGCGCATCGATGCGCAGATGTCGCGCACCAGGCGCCGGCCGCTGCCCAGCGGCAAGTTGACCGCGCGCGCGGCGCTGATGTTCGCGGCCGTCCTGTGCGTCGCCTCGATGGCGATCCTCTGCCTGCTGGTCAATCTGCTCACCGCTGCATTGACCTTCGCCTCGCTGATTGGCTACGCCGTCATCTACACCGTGTGGCTGAAGCGCGCGACCTCGCAGAACATCGTGATCGGCGGTGCCGCCGGCGCTGCGCCGCCGGTGCTCGGCTGGGCCGCGGTCACGAATTCGATCGATCCGAATGCGCTGCTGTTGTTCCTGATCGTGTTCGTCTGGACGCCGCCGCATTTCTGGGCGCTGGCGATCGCGCGCAAGGATGAATACGCCAAGGTGGGCATTCCGATGCTGCCCGTCACCCACGGTGTCGCATTCACGCGTCTGCAGGTGCTGCTGTACACGATCCTGCTCACGGCCGTCACGCTCATGCCCTTCGTCACCGGCATGAGTGGTCTCATCTACCTCGGTGCGGCGCTGGTGCTCAACGGGATGTTCGTGTACTACGCGTTCGCGATGAAGGTGACCGAACGCGCACACCTTCCCATGAAGGTATTCCGCTTCTCGATCACCTATCTCATGTGGCTGTTCGCGGCACTCCTCATCGACCACTATCTACCGACCACCCAGGCCATCCGGCCCGCGCTCCTGATCACGGTACACTGACGCTGCGCGCTGCCAGCGTTACGCCCCGCGAGGTGGGGCGCACCTCGTCATGAGATGCGCCCCTGACTCTCCATCGACGTCGCGCATCCTGCGCGAGCCCCGCGACATCCCTGTGCGGGGCTGCTTTAACAGTCCGTGTTGCTGTGTCGGATGTTGAGTAGCGGGGCGGGCGGCGGCGGTTTCAGTTCACGGAAAAAGAAAAAGGCCCGCAAGGGCCTCTTCCGGGAACCATTGTCCTGGTTCGTTATTACGGCCGGCTCGTCAGTTCCTCAGGATGCGGTTCGAACGTGCCGCAGGCTTGGACACCGCTAGGCCAACCGGTTCGATCGGGGCCAAAGATGCTTTCGCCAGCCGCGGCAAGGAAATGCCGCTGGGCGCGGGACAGGCCTGGTTGTTGCTGGCGCGGAAGGCCAGCGCCGCGGCGATGCGCGCTTCGGCGGGATCGCCGAGCTCATGGGAGAAATCGTCGGCCACCGAGCAGCCCGGCACCGCGGTGCCGACGATGCCGGTCTGGTTGGCGGGCGAGAATCCGTCGGAATAGACGCCGAAGTTCTCGGCGTTCTCACCGCGGAACTGGATCGAGAAGTAGGTAGTGCCACAATTGTCTTTCGGATAGAAACCATACGGCTTGCCGCAGGTCGTCGAGCCGACGAGGTACACCTGTACGTTCACACCGCGCAGCGAGTTGATAATGGACTCGCTGGCGGAACAGGTTCCGGACCCGAAATGATGTAGACGCGGTCGAGATTGAGCGTCGGCAGAGGACGGCCCGCCGCGCCCGAAAAACCCTGCGAGGTGCTGTGGAATGGCGTCGGCGTCAGTTCTCGCCCGTTACCGGATTGCGCGTCGGATTCTTGTCGTTGAACACTAGCTTCTCAAAGGTACGACCTGAGGTCAGCGTGGTGTTGGCGACCATGTAGGCGAGCTCGCTCGCCAAGTCGAGGTAGCCGCCGCGGTTGTAGCGCAGGTCGAGGATCAGGTCCGTGACGTTTTCGTCCTTGAGCGAGTCGATGGCCGCTTCGAGATCATCCTCGGCGGTGGCAATGTGGTCATTGAACTGGAGGTAACCGACGGCGCCGGATGCAGTCGGCAGCGTGGTGACGATGGGAACCGGGACTTCCGTGATGGTCTGCGAGGTCATGCTCACCGTGCGCGTGATGCCGGCCGTGTTGCGCACGACGAAACTGTGGGTCTCGCCCGTTTGCGTCGGGAAACAGCCCCGCGTTCAGCACATCGACGATGGCCTGGGTATTGCCATTAACGGCGTCCTGTCCATCTACCTGCAGGATCTCGTCGCCGCGCGCCAGCTGCGTGCCGCCCGGCGATCCAGCCTCGGTGATAAGCCACCACGATTCGGCGGGGTGGCGTTGGCGCCAGAATGCGAACTCCGCGCCATAGCCGGACGACGTGCCACCCTGTGACAAGGCTACCCATGCCGCCGTGTCATATGTGAAGTGGAACTTGTCCTTCTTGGTACCGGACGTGGTGACAGCGTTGGTCTTGAGCAGGTCGAAATATTCGTCGGTCGCGTACAGCGACGGATCGCGATCCGTGACCTCGTCGTACCAAAGGTAGAGTTCGTTCGTCCAGGAGCGCAGCCAGTTGTTCTCATCGGCGCTGGTTCCACTGCGATCCGAGGTGCCCGGCCGCGGATTGACGCACATCGCGTCGAAGTTGGTTCGCGGCAGGAATACGTCAGGCTGCCAGGTATTGCCGGTGGCCGGCGGGCCTGAGCCGCCACCGCCACCGCCGCCGCATGAAGCCAGGGCACCAAATAGCGGAAATATCCAAACCCTGAATCTGCTTTCGGTTCCCATTCCTGATCCCTTACGCGGGACAACCCCCATCGATAGGCGCAATATGCCCCAGAGGCAGCAAACAACAAATCGTCGCCTGCCGGCAACGGTTCAGGTCTCAACTCGCTGCTATATTAAAGGCAGTCATGAATCGTCACGTTCGACCATTCGGACTGAAGTTAAGTCCCCTGCAGGCGGGGGCTGTGTATTTTCCCGTCCATTTCATGGCAGTAGGCGCTGGCCTCACGCTGCTCGCGCAGAACGAGGTGAGCGTGTTCTGGCCCGCCACGGGCACGCTGTTCGCTTTTCTCCTTTTGTATCCTGGCCGCTACTGGCCGGCCGTGCTCGGCCTGGGTTTCCTGGCCGAAATCCTCTCGAACGAAGTCTTTGCCCCGCCGCAGCTCGAATACACCCTATCGGGTCTGTTGTACTTCATAAAGTTCGCCGCGACCGTGCTCGGCGTCTGGCTGATGCACGTCAGCATCCGTGGCCCCATCTCCTTCGCGCGGTTGCATCACGTGCTGGTCTTCTCGGCGGCGGCGGCGGTATCCACCCTGGCCACCGCCTTCGTCGCGGTCAGCGTACGCAGCGGCCACGTCGCGGCAAATCCGGATTTCTGGCTCAGCGTCCAGTCCTGGTGGATAGGCGACTTCCTCGGTGCGCTGATCGTCACGCCACTGCTGCTGACGATTGGCTTCCACGGCATCGCGGTGACCACACCCATGCGCGGCGGACGTGCTTCGACTTATTCCGCGTTCGGAGTATTGCTGCTGTTGCTCGGGGCCGTGTTCCTGCGCCCGCTCGACGCGGCGCCTTCGCTGCTCAATGTTCCGTACATCGTCTACCCGATGCTGGTGTGGATCGCCATACTCGGCGGGCCACGCCGCACGGCATTCGCCGCCGGCCTGACCGTGACGGTGGCGGCACTGGCCGCCACGCGCGGCTTCGGCCCCTTCGGCGACACCTACCAGTTGCAGACCTTCCTGGCATTGTGCGTGTTACCGGTGCTGCTGCTGCAGGCGGTCATGGCCGAGCGCGACGATGCCATGATCAATGCGCGCAGCAGCGACGAACGTTATCGCGCCTTCGTCGCCAACAGCTCCGAGGCGATCTTCCGCACCGAGCTCGCCGAGCCCATGCCGATCACGTTGACGCTCGATGAACAGGTCGCCTGGGTGCGCAAGAACGCCTATGTCGCGGAATGCAACACCGCGTTCATGGTGGCGCTGGGCATCAAGGACGCGCCGAGTCCCATGGTAGGCACGCGGCTGGCGGACCATCCGACCTGGTCGCGGGTCTACATCGAGCGCATCCGCGAGGCGATTCGCAACAACTACCAGGTCCGCAATATCGAGCACGTGGTGCATGGTCCGTACGGCCTGGACCGCGTCCTGCTGATCTCGATGACCGGCATCATCGATAACGGCCACGTCCTGCGCTTCTGGGGCACCGGCCGGGATGTCACCGCGATGCGCGAGGCGGAAAATGCCCTGGCGCAACATGACGCGCAGTTGCGCGCGCTCGCCACCGAGATCACGCTGGCCGAGGAACGGGCGCGGCGCAAGCTGGCGAGCGAACTGCACGACGGTCCCGCGCAAAACCTCACCGGCATGAGTCTCAATCTCGCGTCCCTGAAGCGGAAGATCACCGATCGCGAAACCGTCGAGCGCATCGCCGAAATGGAGCAGGTGCTCGCGGACACCACCCTGCAGACGCGCACCCTGATGCTCGAGCTGGCGCCTCCGGGGCTGCACGAAAATGGCCTGGTCCAGGCGCTGCGCTGGCTGGCCGATCGCGTTCGACAGCAACAGCGCCTGCTGGTGAGCGTGGAAGATGACGGCACGCCCAAGCCGCTCGAGGACCAGGTCACGGTGCTGCTGTTCCAGACGGTGCGCGAGTTGCTGCAAAACGTGGTCAAACATGCACGCTCCAAGCGCGCGACGGTGCGCTGCGCCGCCGATGACGATCAGCTGCGGATCGACGTGCTGGATCCCGGCGTCGGCTTCGAAGTTCAGTCGCTCAACCGGCTGCCGACACGAACCGGCGGATTCGGCTTGTTCAATATCCGCGAGCGCCTGAAACTCATGGGCGGAAATATCGACATACATTCGGTGGTGGGCGAAGGCACCACGGTGCGCATCCGCGTCCCGCTCAAGTCACAACATGGACTGTTCGATGAGGCCCTCCGGGCCTGAAGGCGCTCGCACGCCACGCGAAGGAACCGCATGCTGGTCGAAAGAATCTGGGCCGCGAACGACCTGAGAAACTTCCACTACCTCGTCGCCTGCTCGCAGACCGGCGAAGCGCTGGTCGTCGATCCGCTGGACGCGCATCAATGCCTGGAAACCGCGCGCCGACATGGCTTCACCATCACGCAGGTCCTCAACACCCATGAGCACCTGGATCACACGGCGGGAAACGCCGAGGTGGTGACAGCGACACGCGCCCGCGTACTGGCGCATGCCGGTGCCGCCAGCCGCATCGGTGGCGTGGACCAGGGCCTGGCGCGTGGCGACGTCATCAAGGTGGGCCGCACGGTCGAACTCGAAGTGCTCGACACCCCAGGGCATACCCGCTCACACGTGTGTCTGCTGGCCCATGGCGATGCGCCGGCACTGTTCTGCGGCGACACCCTGTTCAATGCCGGCGCCGGCAATTGCCACAATGGCGGCGATCCCGGCCTGCTTTACGAAACCTTCGTAAATCAGCTCGCCACACTGCCGGACGTGACGCGTGTCTACCCGGGGCACGAATACATGGCGCGCAACCTGGCTTTCACGCTGGACCGCGAACCCGGCAATGTCGAGGCGGTACGCGCGCTGGCCGGCGCGCGCGCGCACGATCCCGCCAACGCGCGCGTCACGACCCTCGCAGAAGAGAAACGCGTGAACGCCTTCCTCCGGCTGCAGAATCCCGAGATCATCGCGCGGCTGCGCGAGCGATTCCCCGAGATCGGCGACCATCCGGACGCCCGCACCGTGTTCGTGAAACTGCGCGAGCTGCGCAACCGCTGGTAGCTAGGCCGTGAACTCGCCGCGCCCGGCCGGATAGTGCTGCTCCCAGTTGCGACCGTCTACACGGCTGATCTTCATGCCGGTGACCGTGGGCGAGTCGATGCAGCGTGCATTGATGCTGAATCCATCGGGATGCGAACGCGGCACGTAGAAGGACTTCACGCCGCATGTCGAGCAGAACAGGTGTTTCGCCGTGCCGGTGTTGAAGACATAAGTAGTCAACGCGTCCTGGCCCTTGAGCAGGCGGAAGCGGTTGGCCGGCACGATGAGGTGCAGGTAGCCGAAGCGGCTGCACATCGAGCAGTTGCATTCATCGACGGCCAGTTCGGCGGGCGCGTCCACTTCGAAACGAACCCGGCCGCAATGACAACCGCCCTGGTGGGTGATCATGAGTGTCTCCTGGCGGCGCTGCGCAGCTTCATCGCCAGCATGGGCGCGAAAAACATGACCGCGAGGCCCGCGATCATGAATCCTCCACGCGCCGGATTGAAGTCGGACAGGATGCGATCCCAGCTTGCGCCGATCGCGCGGCCGAGCAGGATTTCAAATAGCAGGGTCAATGCCACCCAGAACGCGCCGACGATCAGTTGGGTGCGGCGCTCCTCCGCGCCGAGCCAACGCGCCGCGAACCACGCGATGCACAACACCAGCAGACTGCCAGTCAGCACGCCGAGCTGCCGAGCCCGCAGATCACCGAGGGCAGGCGCTATGAAGATCTCGCGTGCCATGCCGTGAACGGTTTCCACGAGGATGATGAGCATCCACACCAGCAGTGCCCGCTGCCAGGGCACTGCGGCTACTTCGACGGCGCGTGATCCAGCGACCATTGCAATGCGGCGGCGGCGCCGGCGTCAGTGGGCCGGCCGCGCTTGCGGAACTCGGCGATGATTCTTTCAATCTGCTCGCGTTTGCGGTTCTGGCCGAGTTTCCACTTCACCTTGCGCGCCTGCACGGTGAGCGTGAGGGCACGGATTTCCCGGAAGGGCCCGCGATACATGGCGTGTTCGGTGCTCACCGGCGTGTGACCGCCATCCGGCTGGTAGTGCCGCATGAGTCGCTGCTGCTGCGCCGCGAGCACCTCGGGGTCATCCGAGACCGTCGCCTCGCATTCGAAGATCACCGTGCGGTGATAGGCGGTCGCGAACATCGCGTTCGTGGCGTGCACCCAGTGGGACGGAATCGAGCCGTGTATCTCATCCACCTCAAAGGCACATTTCGCGTTCGCGGCGAGATCCGCGGTCTGCTCATCCTTGTGATGCAGGTGCATCTCGATGCGGTCGCCGAGAAACAGGAAAGGGTAGAGCCCGATGTGCGGCTGCCCGGCAGCATCGACCGTGACCAGCCGGCCTAACTGCTGGCCGGCGACGAAATCGCGCAACGTGTCTTCGGGCACGTCGGCGTAGTAGTCATAGAACATCATGCAGGCAGTCTATAGCGCGCTCCCCAGGCGAGACAGAGCCACCCGGCAAGAAACGACAGGCCACCGATCGGGGTGATCATGCCTAACCATTTCACGCCCGTGAACGCGAGCACGTAAAGGCTGCCGCTGAAAATCAGGATTCCCGCGACGAACAGCCAGCCCGCTGCCGGGATCCATTTGCCCTGCCAACGCGAGTGACCCCAGGCCACCGCGAACAGCGCCAGCGCGTGGTACATCTGGTACCGCACGCCGGTTTCGAACACCGCCAGCATCTCCACACTCAGGCGGGATTTAAGTGCATGCGCGGCAAAAGCCCCCAGCGCGACGCCGGCCATGCCGGTGATGCTGCCGCAGATATAGAAGAGTCGCTCCAAGCGCGCTTCAGAACGCCTTGCCGTCGATGTGCTGCACCGGTACGTTTTCGAAGGCGAAGTCTTCCAGGCAGCGGATGTTGATCGCGGCCATGGCATTGCCGCTTGGATCCTTGCCTTGCGCGAACGACTGTATGCCGCACTGACTGCAGAACCGGTGCTGAATCAGGTGCTTGTTGAACGTGTAAGTCACCAGGTCGCTCTCGCCGCGCAGCAGCCTGAACTTGTCTGCTGGCGCGAACCACAGGAGGCTGCCGCGCCGCGAGCACATGGAGCAGTTACAGGAATAGGCTTCCTTGATCTCGCCCTCGACCTCGTAGGCCACGTTGCCGCAGTGGCAGCTGCCTTTGTATTGCATGACACCCTCTCTGTTAGTCGACCGGCGTGAGCAGGTTGGCGTCGCGCGCCAGCTGCCAACGGCCGTCGTTTTTTCTCAGGATCGAGAGTGTATGCCCGGCGCGCTTCGTGGGCCTGCCACCCGCGGCGGCAGGAGTGACCTCTACGCTGAGTTTGGTCCACATGAAGGCCCAATCTCCCAGCACACGGATCTCCTGGATTTCGCTGCGCCCGTCGATCTGCGGCATCGGCAGGCCGGCCGGAGCGCGCAGCGTCGCGGCAAATTCCTGCTTGCCGAAGGGTGACTGCCCCGGCACCAGGAACACCACGTCGTCGGCCATCAGCGAGAGAACCTTGTCGATGTCACCGGCCCCGGTCGCCGACATCCAGGTGGCGACCAGGTCGCGGATCTGCTGTTCGTCCGGGCTCATGGCTTGTTCTTCGGCGCAGCGGGCGGAGGCGCCGGCGCACTGACGACGGCGCCTGAAAAAAAGGCAGCATTACCACTGCTCGTGGCGTAGGTGACGACATCGCCCTCCGCACCGAGCGGCATGGAAACCGCCGAAAACCCGCCGTTCTGGTCGCGCATTTCCTTTTGCGCCTGCTGGATCTCGTTGTATGCGCTGAGCTGCTCGGAGCTGAAGACGCGGCTGGCCTGGGAGCGGAAGCGTTGCTCGAAATCATCATGCCATTCATTGAACGCATCGACGTAGTCGAGGCCACCCGCGCTGGCGGTATATTCCGGCGGCGGAATGCGGTTGCGCTCCTCGATGAACAGCGCGAGCAGTTTGCTCTGTTGCTCGGCGCTGAGTGGCGCGTCACTGCCGTCGAGTTGTTGCGCGAGCATCTCGAATTCCATGCGTGCCGGCGCCGATTGTTGATACTCCTTGAGCTGCGCGGCCTTGTCTGCGCCGATGAGATCGGCAATCGCCGCCTCGTTGTCCCGCTGCAGGTCCGCGAAGTGGCGCTGCATGTCCGTGGCGTCGTTGAAGTTGCGTATCTCGCTGAAGCCCGCCATCTGCTGATCGGTGAGCAGATCGATGAGCTGGCTCGTCTTCTCCTGGCTGAGGCCGATTTCCCGTGCGAACTCGCCGTACTGCCGCCGGTTATGGGCGCGATTCCCCGCACGCATCATCTTGAGCGCCGCCGGAGGAAACTCCGGCCGGGCCATCGTTTTCCAGGCTTCCCGCGCATCGGGCGTCATCTCGTCCGGACTCGGGGGCGTGTGATTTTTCGCCATGCCGCGGGGCGCCTGCTGTGTCGCGGGTCTGTGGCGGCGAACTGGAGCCGAAGCCGCCGCCAGGTGTGACGTTCAGCGCCAATTGCCCGCGCGCCTTTTCGAGCTCGGCGATGCGTGCATTGAGCTGGCGGCTGGTTTCTTCCACCTGCGCGACGTGCGCCCGTTCCTGCCGAAGTTGGGTCCACAGATATAGCGAGCTGCCGGCGAACGCGACCGACGCGATGGCGAGACCGAGTGCGTGTTGTTTCATGTGCTCCCCCGGGCCCTGGTGCGGGTCAACGCGCCAGCAGGCACGCCGCCCATGTAAACGCCGCAACGGCCAGCAGGCTGCGCACCGCGTGTAGTTTGTTCCACCGGCCGAGCAGGACGCGCGTTTCTGCGGATGCGAGGTCCCGCGCGGGTTCGAGCAACCGGCGATTGGTGGGCATGATCACGAACAGCGTGAACGGGACCACCGCTCCCAGCAACAGACCGGCCACGATCCATCCGGTTCCACCGCCGAGCAGCCACGCGCCAAGGCCGGCCAGGAAGCCCAATACCGCCAGCGGAGCCTGCATGAGGGTGGCCCGCGCGTAGCTCGACGCCCATTGGCGCGCTGCGGCCGCAGTGTCCAGTGTCATGCGGGCCGGGTGCTCGGCGAGGTTGATGTAGATGGCTGCCCCGGCGAATGTGCCAGCCGCCAGCGTGGTCAGGATCTCCAGGAGCTCGCCCATGGCCCCGAAGGATACTGGGACATCAGGCCTGTGCCAGCATCAGGTCCAGGTAGGCGCCTTCGATGAGCTGCTCGGGCTGAATGCCGAGTTGATCCATGAGCTGACTGGCTTCGCGAACGCCCTCTTCGGCGGATTCCTCGCCCACCAGCATGACTTCGAGCTCGAGAAAATGGCCGAGACCTTCGACGCGGTCCAGGTGAACGCGGGTACGTCCAACCAGGAAGAGAGTGCGGTACTTGCGGATTCGTCCGATTTGTCCGTAGGCCAGCGAAAGCGATTCACGCAGTGTCTCGGGTGATGAAGTGGGTGACCGTACAAAGAACGACTCCTTGGGACCCGCCTGGTTCACTCTTCGATAGAAAATCAGTTCACCCGCCTCGATCGAAAACGCGCGCAGCTTGAGCCGGCCGTTCGGCGCAGTTGAAAAAGGTGTCGTCATGAGCCGTTTCCAGGGGCCCGCTCGATGCCATGCTTCGTAAGTATCGGAACGTAGACACCGACGTTCTCGATACGCGCCTTGATCTCGACATTGCGCGCCATCTTGCTACTTTCTCAGTCGCACGCTGCCGACAGCTCGCGGCACTTCGTTAGCCCGGAGCGCCTCGTCGAAGGACAGGCGCCCGGCGCCATGGGTCGCGAGGTACAGACCCATCACGAGGAGGCAGCCCGACGGGAAAATACCCCGCATGCCGCCCTGGTAATCGACCATGGCAGATGGCGATGGCGAAGTGGACGGCGCAGATGAGTCCCGCCCAGCGGGTGAATATCCCCAGCATGAATGCCACGCCGATGCCCAGCTGGAGGTAGACCGATGCGGGCCCCAGCACCTGGGGCGCGATGAAGTCGTGCCTGCGCAGGAACTCGACGAACTCCTGCATGCGTACGCCGCTGGTGACGTTGTCCCAGACGTTCCAGATCAGGAACAGCCCTATGAACAGTCGCAATAGCAATAGCGCGGCATCGGCAAAGCGTTGTGCGGTGGGCAGGTACACGAGTTTGCGCATGAAGCGCAAGACTAACTGCGCCCAACGCCGCGCGACAATCGAATCGCGCGCTCACTCACGTCGGCGAATGGCGACGTGTGTCGACCTACGGGCCGGCGCTCGCCCGTTCCACCCGCGCGATGCGCAATTCGAAGTGCGAATACCACTTGCTGCGACCCGCGGTTTGCGCAATGCGATGTTCGCCGTGCGCCTTCCAGGCCGCGATGGCCTCGAGCGACGACCAGTACGACACGGTGATGCCGAAACCATCCGCGCCGCGCGTGCTCTCGATACCGAGAAAGCCGGCCTGGCGCGATGCGAGCTCCACCATGCGATCGGCCATCAGGCCATAGCCGTCATCGACCGAGGTGCGCCGCGAGCTGAAGATCACCGCGTAGTACGGCGGCTCGGGTGTGTGTGCGAACTCCGCGCTCATTGCGGCCGGGCGAGTAACGGAACGTATCCCGGCTGCGCCGCGACGCGGCCTAGCCATTCGCGCACGTTGGGATATGCCTCGAGATCGTGGCCGCCGTCCTGGGCCACGTGGGAGTACGCGTACAGCGCAATGTCGGCGATGCTGTAGCGGTCATTGACGAAGAACTGCCGCGTCGACAGGTGCTGCTCCATGACCGCGAAGGCCGCACGCCCCTTCGTGAGCCGCTCGGGCAATTCGGCGCGGCGCGGATGGTCGGCGGGGAGGTGCCGGCAGATGTAACGCGGCGTGGCGACATACGGCTCGTGGCTGTATTGCTCGAAGAACATCCACTGCAACACCTGGGCACGGCCAATCGGCGTGGCCGGCACGAAACGCGACCCTTCCGCGAGATACCAGAGGATGGCATTCGATTCCGGCAGATAGGTGCCGTCGTCGAGCTGCAGGGTGGGAACGCGGCCGTTGGGATTGCGCCTGAGGAACTCCGGCTGACGGGTCTCGGCGCGGTCGATATCGACCTCGGTCCACTGATATTTCTGGCCGAGTTGCGCCAGCAGCAGCCTGACCTTGTAGCCGTTGCCGGAATCCAGGTAGTCGAAGAGGTGCATGGTGGTCCCTTTGCCTGCGCGGAACGAAAGTATCCGGTGCTGCGCGCCGCGACGCTACGCGCAAGGCTTTTTGCTGAGGCTAAGTTATTCTTGTGCTGGTCATGGCGCGCCGACTACCACCCCTCAATGCCCTGCGAGCCTTCGAGGCTTCCGCGCGGCTCGGCAGCTTCGTGGCCGCGGCGGGCGAGCTGCGCGTGTCCGCCGCGGCGGTGAGCCAGCAGGTGCGACGGCTGGAGCAATACCTCGACACCACGCTGTTCCAGCGCCTCGCGCGCGGCCTGGTGCTGACAGAGGCCGGCCGAGACTATCTACCGGAGTTGTCGGCGGGCTTCGACCTGCTCGGTGAATCCACCGCGCGCCTGCGTGCCAGGCGCGCCGATGGCGTGCTCACGATCACCACCCTGGCCGCGTTCGCAAATGGCTGGCTGTTGCCGCGACTGCATCGCTTTCGCGAGCGTGCCCCGCGCATCGACGTGGTGTTGCGCACCACGCGGCAGCTCATGGATTTTCGGCGCGACGCCATCGATCTCGCGATCCGCTTCGCGCCATCGCCCGGACGCGGGCTCAATGGCGAAGTGTTGTGTCGCGAGGAACTGTTTCCGGTGGCGAGCCCGCAGTTGTTTCGAGGCGGGCGCATGCCCGACTCGCTGGCAGCCCTCACCGACTACCCGCTGTTGCATGACATCGACGCCGGTCCGGAGCAACCCTGGCTGGGCTGGCGCGGCTGGTTCGAGCGCGCCGGTCTGCCAACGGGACCAGTGGGGCGCGGGCCGCAGTTCAGCGATTCGGTGGTGCTGGTCGGTGCGGCGGTCGCCGGTCTCGGCATCGCGATCGGGCGCGCACCGCATGTCGAGCCACTGCTGGCTCGCGGTCAGCTGGTGCGCGTCACCCAGGAAAACTGGATTTCTCCCTGGAGCTATTACCTCATGGCGCCGCCAGCGCACTTCAGGCGGCCGGTGGTGCGAACCTTCGTGGATTGGGCGCTGGAAGAGTCGCGCTCATCGCCCGCGGGCAACTAGCCGCGCACGCGCCGCGCGCAGCAACGCCCGCGCATAGTGCTTGTGGAACGGCAGCAGCAGGCGAAAGAAGGGGCTCATACCGCGGCCGCCGGATTTTCTGTCCGTGACCGGCACGATTCCGGTGCCGAAGTACAGGCGCGTCATTGCGGCGCCATTGTCGAATACCGGCTCGATCATCAGCCAGGAACGCGTCTTACCCTGGTAGTCGCACACCAGCAGCTGATCGGGTCCACGTGCCTCCACCGACCAGGCGGCAAAAGTGGTTCGTTCACCGCGCGCCAGCTGCCGGGCGTGGGCGTCGGTCGACGGCTTGGCGACCAGGAGCAATACCAGCCGCTCCAGCTTGAACAGCCACGTGGTGTAGAAGGCCTCGACATAGTCGGCCTGCGTAATCGAAAACGGCACGTCGGTGACGAAGCAATCGGCGTAACCGCCGTCGTTCGCGTAGCGAACGAGCAGCACGTTTGCAGGGAGTGCGTGTGGACGAACCAGGGGCACGCGTCAGAGCGACAACGGCAGCTGCAGGTGCCGTGAATACATCATGTCGCGATGCTCGAGCAGGATGGGATCCAGCGCTTTCGCGGTCGGCGCGTCCAGCCACTCGAACGCCGCGCGCACGCCGGGATGCATGTCGCATTGTTCGGGCGGCAGCGGATTGAACAGCGCCATGAACGTCGCACTGTAGATATCGGTCGCGCTCAGCTCGTCACCGACGTAGTAACTCCTGCCGGCGTCGCGCTGTTCACGCAACACACCCGCGAATTCGCCCAACAGTTCGATGACGCGCGCACTGGACTGCTCCGCCGCGGCGGGATCGTAGCCGTATTTGCCGCCGAGGTAGCCCGCAACCCGATCGCTGAATCCACCGGTCTGCGTGAGCCCGGCATGCACCAGCTGCAAGCGGCGATTCCACCCGAGCCCGCCCTGACTGCAGAACTTGTCCGCAAGCAGCAGTTGCCGTGCGCGCGTCTCCGGCACCATGGACAGCAGTGCCGGCGCCGGCGCCAGTCGCTCGGCGAGCATCAGGATCTCGGCCCAACCCGAGCGCGGTGGCTCGTCGTTGTAGATGGCTACCGGGCCACTCAGCTGTCCCGCCCACTTCTTCAGTGCTTCGTTGTCGTAGACCAGGCGCACCGCGGCGAAGTCGATGCCCTTGATATGAAAGATGCCCTTGGCGGCCTCGCCCCACGGACTTGGCACCCTGGCCACGACGACCAGGCGCAGACCGCGCCGCGCGATTGCGTCTTCCACTGGTACGTATTCAAAACTCATGCAGCGAGTTTCCGGCAACCGGGGCCCGGCTGGCGCAATGAGGTTAGCGATGCTATCGCCCGCATAAGAACTCCTTGGTCATTCGCAGCCACCGTTCGTCACATCGGTCCCTACAATTGCCTCATGACGAAACGCGGCTGGATCCTGTTCATCGCGCTCGGCCTGCTTTGGGGCATGCCCTACCTGCTGATTCGCATCGCCGTCGGCAGCATCGACCCATTGGTGGTCGCCGGATCGCGCACGCTGATCGGCGCACTGCTGCTGCTGCCAGTCGCCCTGCATCGTAACGCGCTCGGCGCGGCGTTTCGCAACTGGAAGTGGTTGCTGGCCTTTACCCTGATCGAGATCAGCATCCCGTGGGTGCTGCTCGGTCACGCCGAGACGCGTCTGAATAGTTCGACCGCCGGACTGCTGATCGCCATCGTGCCGCTGTTCGCGGCCATCATCGTCACCAAGCTGGGACATGAGCGGCTCGAGCCGCGCCGCATGCTCGGTCTTGGCGTGGGCTTCGCCGGTGTCGCATTGCTGGTGGGTCTCGACATCGACTTCGCCGATTTCGGAGCGGTGCTCGCCACGATCGTGGTGTCGCTGTGTTATGCCATCGGGCCGATCATCATTGATCGCAAGCTCAATAATGTCCCGGCCATCGGCGTGATCACGGCGTCAATGATTCTCGCCACGCTCATTTATGCGCCTTTCGCGCCGCTGGTGTGGCCGGCGGAATTCACCGCCCCGGCGGTCGGATCGATCGTCGGTCTCGGCGTGTTGTGCACCGCCGCCGCGTTCATGGTGTTCTTCGCGCTGATCGCGGAAGTCGGCCCGGCACGCGCCACGGTGATCACGTACGTGAATCCTGCCGTCGCCATGCTGCTGGGCGCGCTGGTGCTGAGCGAGCCGCTGACCACCGGCATGCTGATCGGCTTTCCGCTGGTGATCCTGGGCTCGTACCTGGGAACCACGCGCTCCGCGCCCGTCGCGCCGGGCGCCGCCCGCGAGGCCAGTAGCTAGTAGACGTCGAGGTCGCGGCCGACCACCACGTGGCCGCGATAGTGCTGCATCATTTCCGCGAGCAGAACCTCGGGACGGGAGCGCTGGGTATCGACGACGGGTCGCCACGAAATCGAAGCGTGGTAAAGCACCAGCAACTTGGGTCGGGCCTTGGTGGCAAGCTCGGCGAGCTGCGTGGTGGTGGTGTGATAGCGCCGGGCGTACTCCGCGAAATCGGGGCGGCGTGAAAGCCAGTCGAGGGTCAGGACTTCGTGAACCAGCACGTCGCACCCGTTGCACGCATCGATAGTGCCCTGCGCGGGATTGGTGTCGCCGGAAAACACGATGCTGCGATCGGCAGTTTCGAAGCGATACGCATAACTCTCCATGGTGTGTTTGGTCGCAAACGCGGTCACCTTGACGTTCGCATCCTGGTACACGAGGCCTGGTTTGATTTCATGCGCATTGACGGCGTGCCCCTCGGGCTGCGAACCCACCTTGTACAGACCCTCCTGGTATTGCTTCTGGCGCGATTCAAAATCGACGCGATACGCCTCGAGGATGTGGCTGGTCATGTCCTTGATGCCTGCCGGGCCATAAACCTCGAGCGGCACGCGGCGGCCCAGCACCCAGGGCGTGAGAATCAGATCGGGATAACCCACGGTGTGGTCGGAGTGCAGATGGGTGAGGAACACCACGCGCAGCTTCACCGGATCGAGCGCGTCGATGCCGCGCTCGGCGACAGCTCCCTTTGCGCGCCGCACTACACCCGCGCCGAAGTCGACCAGGTAGGCCGTGCCATTGACCACCACGGCGCTCGACGGACCGGAGCGGTCAGGGTCTGCCGGCGGAGTGCCCGTACCGAGCAGTACCAGCTTGGTGCCGACGATCTGCGCAGCGGGAGCGGGTTGCTGCGCGTGACTTGCAGCGGTGATCAGCAACAGCGCCGCGCACAGCGCGCACTTGCAACAAAAGGAAAACGCCGACATGTCCTTGTCCCTCAGGCGCGAGGTGTCAGGCATTCGTCCGGTGGCCACGACGATATTCATCCAGATAGTGCTCGATCGGATGAGCCGTGCCTGTGACGTACAGCTTTCCGTCGACCCGGTCGACAATCAACGGAGCATTGCCGACCAGTGCGTCACTTACATTGCCCGTTTCTACATGACGGGAGCCATCATAGAAATAGACCCACCCAAAGTCGTGTTCGTCAACGCGCACCACTACCAGTTTCTGCAGATGCCGATCGTCGTGTCGAGGCAAAGGAGATTCAAAGTCGAAAGTTGCGATTTCGTGTTCATCGAGAAACTTGGCGACTACCTGGTCAGCGTGCTCGCGAGTGAACATTGCGTGATCTAAACGCCGCGGCTGCGGAGGTCTGGGCTTGGCATTTTATCTTGCATGTGTGCTCCGGCGAGGTGTCAGCCTGCGATACGAGTGAATAATCAAGCAAGCCGGTCTGGGCAATCATCCGCCAGCCGTGGACCGTAAGGGTATAGAACTTACAGGCGCGGCCGCGCCAATGACTATTCGCTCCGTCATTGCGCTGCCACAGCGTATCGACGTCCACCACCGCAAACGCACCATCGCCCTCGGCTGAAACCACGATTCTCTCGGTCGTGCGGCGGTTGTGGACCAGCCGATGTGTATCAAAGAGCTCCTGCCACCCTCGGCGCCAACGATCGCGATTGTATCGGCCCCAAACCAGGACCCATTGTGCCGGGTCGTGCGCGGTCGAACTGGGTGGCCAGGGCCAGACCATATCTTCGTGTAGCACCGACAGGAGCAGGTCCGCGTCTTTGGTATCCCAGGCGCGAGTTTCACGGTCGATGACTTCGCGGATTTGCGCGCTCACGTCTGACACTTCCGCCGACACCTAACCCGTAGTTAGGGGACGGCAAAGTCGAGATGCAACCGGACGATCTTGTCGCATGTCATTCCGCCTCGTTCGTACGCGTCTGTTTCCATTACAACGCGCGGCGCAAATCGCCGCAAACTAGTCCGCTTGTTATGCGACAAGTCGTATGACCGTGCAAACTTCGGGGCGCGGCAGGCTCAAACATCCCTCCGCGAGTGGCAATTCGGCTATAGACCCCCTCTGGCGACACATATATAAGGAGCCTGTCGACCGCAAACTCAGGGAACCGCGCGGGGTGGAGTTCTACACAAAAGCCTTCTTCGTCGCGCTCGCGATCTTCGTGGGCTACGGGCTGTTGCTGATTCTCCAGCCATTTGCGGGATCGATGGCCTGGGCGATATTCCTCGCCTTCATACTGAAACCTCTGCACGGCTGGCTGTCGCGCAGGCTGGGTAACCGCCCGGGTTATTCGGCCGGCATCATCACGAGCCTCACGCCTTTTGTGCTGCTCATACCGCTCACCGGTCTGGGAGTGTCCTTCGCCAACCAGGCGCGGGGACTCATTTCCTACCTGCAGGAGCGCAACCTGAAGCTCGACGGCTCGATTCTCCTGCAGCTCGAGCAATACCCCATCATCGGCCCGGTGGCGCGGCTGGCGCGCGAAGAGCTTTCCGTCAGCGCGGCGGACATCCAGGAATGGATCACTCGTGCGGCCGAAGCCCTGCTCCGGAACGTGGCATCAGTCGGCGGCGGCGTGGTGCTGTCGGCGCTCGGCACGCTGGTGGGATTCTTCTTCATGTTGTTCCTGCTGTTCTTCTTCCTGCGTGACGGGGCCCATATGTTCGACCGGCTGCAACGGCTGATCCCGGTGCCGGAGGAGCATCGCGAGCAGCTCTTCGATCACCTCGCGAGTGTCACGCGCGGAGTGTTCTACGGCATCGGACTGACGGCGCTGGTTCAGGGCGTCCTGGTCGGCATCGGATTTGCCATCGCCGGGCTGCCGTCGCCCGTGGTGTTCGCCGTGCTCGCGGCGGTTCTCGCGCTGCTTCCCGCGGGCGGTGCGGCCATCGTGTGGATTCCGGCGGTGTTGTATCTGTTCGCCTCCGGCCACTGGAAGTTGGCGGTGTTCATGCTGGTCTGGGGATTCATCGTTTCGACGTCGGACAACTTCCTGCGGCCGATCCTCGTGTCGCGCTACGCGCCGGTGTCGGCATTCACGGTATTCGTGGGCGTGGTCGGCGGCATCGGCGCCTTCGGCACCATTGGAATTGTGGTCGGGCCTGTATTCCTGGCGCTGGCCGCCGCCATCCTGCAGTACTTCGACGAGAAGGTGATCGCGCCGAACAAGCGCAAGCTCGACGCGCAGGCGCAGATACCGCCGCCGAAACCGGGCCGCTAGTCAAATCCCGGGTAGGATTGGGGACATTCCTCATTTCCGCTGTCACATTTTTGCGGGCCGCAGGGTGTCGTTTCGCTGAGTTAAATGTGACAGCGGAAATGAGGAATGTCCCCTAAAATTCGCCGCCCCGATGGATACCTCGCCGATTCTCGATACCCTCAACGACGCGCAGCGCGCCGCCGTCACCGCACCCGTCGGGCCCGTGCTGGTGCTCGCCGGCGCGGGCTCTGGCAAGACGCGCGTGCTGACGCATCGAGTCGCCTGGGTGATCGCCACCGAAGGCGCCTCGCCGCACTCCATCCTCGCCGTCACCTTCACCAACAAGGCGGCGCACGAAATGCGCGGCCGCATCGAGAAGTTGTTAGGTGTGCCGGGCGGCGCGATGTGGGTGGGGACCTTCCATGGCATCGCGCACCGCTTGCTGCGATTGCATTGGCGCGACGCCAACCTGCCGCAGGGTTTCCAGATCCTCGATGGCGAGGATCAGCTGCGGCTGATCAAGAAAATCGTCAAGGCCATGGAGCTCGACGAGACACGCTGGGTGCCGCGTGAAATCCAGTGGTTCATCAATCACAACAAGGATGAGGGGTTCCGGCCGGCGGTACTGAAAGACGCCAACGATCCCACGCGCCGCCAGCTGATCCGCATCTACACCGAGTACGAAGCACAGTGCCAGCGCACCGGCGTGGTGGACTTTGCCGAGTTGCTGCTGCGTGCCTACGAGCTGTGGCTGAAGAACCCTCAGATCCTCAAGCACTACCAGCATCGCTTCCGGCACGTGCTGATCGACGAGTTCCAGGATACCAACGCCATCCAGTACGCCTGGGCGCTGCTGATCGCCGGACAGGATGGCGCGCCCTTCGTCGTCGGTGACGACGACCAGTCCATCTATCGCTGGCGCGGCGCGCGCGTGGAGAACCTCACGCGGTTCACGCGCGACTACCCGGCCGCGAAGATGTACCGCCTGGAGCAGAACTACCGCTCCACCGGCAACATCCTCAAGGCCGCGAACACGCTGATCGCCAACAACACCGGGCGCCTCGGCAAGAACCTGTGGACCTCCGGCAGCGACGGCGAACGCATCCGGCTGTACGCGGCGTTCAACGAGCGCGACGAAGCCGAATTCGTCATGAACCGCATCCGCGAATGGATGAACCAGGGTGGCGCGCGCCGTGACGTGGCCATCCTGTACCGCTCGAACGCCCAGTCCCGTGTGTTCGAAGAAATCTTCATGGCGTCGCGCATTCCGTATCGCGTGTACGGCGGCCTGCGCTACTTCGAGCGCGCCGAAATCAAGGACGCGCTGGCGTATTTGCGCCTGATTTCCAGCCGTGCCGACGATGCCTCGTTCGAGCGCGTGGTGAACCTGCCGACGCGCGGCATCGGCGCCAGGTCGCTGGATGTGATCCGCGACCAGGCCAAGGTCGCGGGGACATCTCTATGGCAGGCCGCAGCGCAATGTGTAGCGACAGGCGCGCTCGGTCCCAAGGCCGAAACCGCGGTGAACGGGTTTCTCAAGCTCATCGACCAGCTGGCGAATGATGTTTCCGGGCTCGAGTTGCACGAGCAGGTTGATCACGTGATCAACAATTCCGGCCTCGTCGAACACCACAAGAAAGAGAAGGCCGATCGCGGTGAGGCGCGCGTCGAGAACCTCAACGAACTGGTGTCCGCCGCGCGCGGCTTCGAGCCCGACGGGCTCAACACCGAAGACGAGCAACTGCCGCCGCTGGAAGCCTTTCTTGCCCACGCCGTGCTCGAATCGGGTGAAGGCCAGGCGGCCGAATGGGAAGACTGCATCCAGATGATGACGCTGCACACGGCGAAGGGGCTGGAATTCCCGGTGGTGTTCCTGTGCGGCATGGAGGACGGTCTGTTCCCGCACCAGCGCTCACTCAACGACGCCGAAGGTCTCGAGGAGGAGCGCCGGCTGTGCTACGTGGGGGCGACGCGTGCCATGCGCCAGCTCTATATGACCTACGCCGAGCAGCGGCGCATGCATGGCATGGACAGTTTCGGCACGCCGTCGCGCTTCATCTCGGAGATCCCGGAAGAACTGATCGAAGAGGTGCGGCCGCGCATCCAGATTTCGCGCCCGGTCGCCGCGGGTCGCTTCCGCATGCCCGCCGAAGAACTGGCGCCCGGCGTGAAGCTCGGCGCGCGCGTGCGCCACAAGAAATTTGGCGAGGGCGTGATCCTCAAGGTCGAGGGCCAGGGGCCGCAGGCAAACATCGAGGTGAACTTCGAGTCGCTGGGACGCAAGATCATGATGCTGGAGTATCTCGAGGTCGTCAGGTGAAGGTCGCGCCACTCTTCCAGGAGAGACTGGCCGCCGCCTGGAAGGCCACGAATTCGCTGGTGTGCGTGGGGCTGGATCCCGAGCCGAAGAAATTCCCCGACCGGTACCGCGACGCGCCGGGCGGCATTTTCGAATTCAACAAGGCGATCATCGACGCGACCCACGACCTGGTGTGCGCCTACAAGCCCCAGTTCGCGCACTACGCGGCGAACGCGGCGGAAAACCAGCTCGAACACACCATCGACTACATCAAGACGCGCAGCCCGGATGCGATTGTCATCCTCGACAGCAAGCGTGGCGACATCGGCAGCACCGCCGAGCACTACGCGCACGAGGCCTTCGAGCGTTATGGCGCGGACGCGGTCACGGTAAATCCCTACCTGGGCCGCGATTCCGTCGAGCCCTTCCTCAAGCATGCCGACAAGGGCGTCATCATCCTGTGCCGCACTTCGAACGCCGGTGCGCGCGATTTGCAGGATCTGCCGGTCGGGCCCGGCAAGAAGCTGTTTCAGCACGTGGCCGAGACCGTGGCGAAGGAATGGAACAGCGCGGGCAATTGCATGCTGGTGGTGGGTGCCACCTACCCCGAGGAGCTCGCCGACATCCGTGCGCGGGTCGGCGATCTGCCGTTTCTCGTTCCCGGCGTCGGTGCGCAGGGCGGCGATGTCGCCAAGGTGATGGCCGCGGGCAAGACCCACGCCGGCACCGGGCTGATCATCAGCTCTTCGCGTGCCATTCTCTACGCCAGTTCCGGCGACGATTTCGCCAACGCCGCGCGCAAGGCCACGCAGGAGCTGCGCGATTCCATCAACGCCCAGCGCGCCTGATGAACAGCGCCGCTCCGGATAACGCGGCGGAATTCGTTCAGTTCGAACGTCTGTCGCTCGGCATCGTTGCAATTCACACGGCGCGCAAACCGCGCTGAAGCTACGGCCCCCAGCGGAATTCGCGCGCGGGAACCGGATCGGGCGGACCTGGGGGCGGTGCCCTGAGATCCGGGACGAGAGCACGCCACGCCGACACCGGATTCGCGAGCATCCAGAACGGCGTCACGATGCCCACCGGCACGGGCTTCTCGAATTTCATGGGCAGCAACTCGCGCCGGCCTTCCACCACGACGGTGTATTTGTCCGCATCCGGCGCATCGACCGTGGCGCGGTATTCATTCGGCATCATGTACTTGCGAACGTCGCCGATCTGCAGGTTGAGGGGGGCACGCGTACTGGTGGCCGCCGGCGTTTGCGCGGGGTTTGCGCCGGCTTGTCCGCTGCCGGGCGCGCGGGCGGATCGGCAGCCTGTACGGCGGCGCTGAAAATCAGCGCAATTCCGGTTGCCAGCCGCGTGATAGACACTTTGTTTCTCCAGCCTGCGCCTATTGCGACCCAGGACAATGGACGAAGGTTCCCGCGAGTCACAGCGCCAACGTCACGAGCACGGCCAGCGCCGCACACACGACACCGATGACGGCAGCCACGTGCCAGGGCCGGGCCACCGCACGTGCTGCCGGTTCGAATGGCCGCACCAGCAGCCATCCCGACGCGGCGCCGCCTAGCAATCCGCCGATGTGCGCGGAGTTGTCCACGGTCGGCAATACCGCGCCCATGGCCAGCGAATACACACACAGCGAGATCGCGCCACTTCGCACACTCTTCAGCAAGTCGAGCGGAATATCGCCGCGTCGCCGCAAGAAAAACACCAGCAGCGCGCCGTACACGCCGAACACCGCGCCCGAGGCGCCGGCGCTCAGACGCGTCGCATCCCAGCAACTGCTCACGACACTTCCAGACAAGGCCGACAGCAGGTAGATCACGCCGAAACGTGCGCTGCCGTAGAGGCGCTCAGTCCATGAACCACCGTAATGCAGTGCGTACATGTTGAACGCGATATGCACGATGCCGAAGTGGACGAACGCCGAGGTGATGAGGCGCCAGGGTTGACCTTCCCAGGTGAGCGGTCCGTAATTCGCGCCGAATTTGACCGCGATCTCGCCGCTGCCCGCGACGAAGCTCGCCCCCGCGGCCAGCATGAGGAGGAACACCACGACATTGGTGCCGATGATCCCGGGCGTCACCTGCGCCTTGGGCGCGATGACTCGCAGATTCTCGCGAAATTTCAGGCGCAGCCGTTGCTGCTCGAGAAACTGCGGCGTCGCGGTCCTGGGGAGCAACCCGAGCAGCGCGTGCGCGTCCTGCGCCGACGCCATCCACACATGCACCTCGCGATCGTCGTTGCGGGTGCGCACCGCCACGATGTTTTCCTGTTCCGAGAATCCAACATTGGCGATGTCCGCCATGGCGAATTGGCGCCTGGCCTTGGTCGGAGCGTCACGCGTGTCCGAAAACCAGATGGCGTCGGCTCCCACGATCACGGTACCGGACCCGGTGAGCCCCAGGTTGTTAGCCCAGGGCTCGTCGACGTGGGAAGGCTTCTCGGGCCCGTAGCGGACCTTGAACACCCGGGCGTCGGGCGGTGGCGCGGCGTCGCTCACGCGAGCTCGATATCGTCGTAGCACAGATAGGCGAAGCAGGCGATGTCGACGATGCGTGGGCCGAAGCCAACCAGCCAGAGCCGAATCCCGGCTAACTCCAGGGTTAGGGCCACCTTATAGGTATGCCCGGATTCGGGGTGCCCGTAGAGAATGACCATAGGATCGACGGCTCCGCGGCTACAATACCGCCCCCATGAAGATCGTGATACTTGGCGCCGGGCAGGTTGGGCGTACGGCGGCCTACCACCTGTCGCGCGAAGAATCGAACGAAGTCACGGTCGTCGATACCAATGAGGAAGTCCTGCGCGACCTGCAGGACCGTCTCGACATTCGCACTGTCGCCGGCAATGCCGCCTACCCTTCCGTGCTCGAAGCGGCGGGATGCGCATCGGCGGACATCGTGGTCGCGCTGACCTCGAGCGACGAGGTCAACATGATGGCCTGCGAAGTCGCCTACACGCTGTACCGCACGCGCACCAAGATCGCGCGCATCCGTTCCGCCGAATACACGCGTCATCCCAAGCTGTTCGCCGACGAGGCGCTGTCGGTCGATGTGTGGATCAGCCCTGAGCAGCTGGTGACCGAATACATCGCGCGACTCATCAGGTATCCGGGCGCCCTGCAGGTGCTGGATTTCGCCGATGGGCGCGTCCGCCTGGTCGGCATCCGCGCGCGCAAGGGCGGCTTGCTGGTCGGCCAGCAGCTGCGCACGCTGAAGGAACATCACCCCGACACCGAGGCGCGCGTGGTGGCCATCTACCGCGCCGGTCGCAGCGTGATCCCGGATGGTGAGACGGTGATCGAGGAAAACGATGAAGTTTTCTTCATCGCCGCCCGCCAGGACATCCGCAAGTTCATGAGCGAGATCCGCAAGGAAGAAGCGCCGGCACGGCGCGTGGTCATCGCAGGCGGAGGCAACATCGGCTTGTCTCTGGCCCGCAGCCTGGAAGACCACAACCAGGTCAAGGTGATCGAACGCGATCCAAAGCGCGCGCGGCGCATTTCCGAGCAGCTGCTCAACACCATCGTGTTGAACGGCGACGCGGCCGACGAAGAGCTGCTCATCGAGGAGAACATCGACAGCTGCGACGTGTTCGCTGCGCTGACAAACTCCGAAGAAGCCAACATCCTCTCGGCCATGCAAGCCAAGCGACTCGGCGCGCGCAAGGTGATGGCGCTCATCAACAAGCCTTCCTACGCCGATCTCATGGAAAGCGGCAACATCGACATCGCCATCTCGCCGCAGACCATCACCATCGGCTCGCTGCTGGCGCACGTACGGCGCGGCGACGTGGTGCGCGTTCATTCGTTGCGCCGCGGCGCCGCCGAGGCGCTCGAGGCCGTGGTGCACGGCACCGACAAGACTTCGCGCGTGATCGGCAGGCGTGTCGGGGAGATTCCCTTGCCCGACGGCGCCATCATCGGCGCGGTGGTGCGCGGCGAAGAGGTGCACATCGCGCACCACGACACGCTGATCGCCAACGACGATCACGTCATCGTGTTCCTGTCCGACCGCCGGCACGTCGAGCAGGTAGAGCGCCTGTTCTCGGGCCCGGGCGGGCGCTGAGTTTCGCGGAGTAGTCGTGCTCGCCGTCGCGCACGTCCTTGGGCTGATGATGGCCTTCTTTGGCCTGTTGTACTTGTTGCCCATCGTCTGGTCGGTGGCGGTGCAGGATGGTGCCTTCATCGATTTCGTGGCGGCGGCGCTCATCAACGCCTTCGTGGGGCTGGGCCTCGCCAGCGCCACCCGCCGCTACCGCCGGGAGCTGAAGCCGCGCGACGGCTTCCTGCTGGTCTCGCTGTCCTGGGCGTTGATGTCGGCGTCGGCAGCGGTCCCCTTCATGATCGCGATGCCGGATCTGACTTTCACGGACGCCTATTTCGAGGCCGTGTCGGGTCTCACCACCACCGGCTCGACGGTGTTCAACGGTCTCGATCAGCTGCCGCAGTCCATCAATCTCTGGCGTTGCACGCTGCACTGGATCGGCGGCATCGGCATCATCGTGCTGGCAGTCGCCGTGTTGCCATTACTGGGTGTCGGCGGCATGCAGCTGTACAAGGCCGAGACGCCCGGCCCGGTCAAGGACGAGAAACTCACCCCACGTATCACCGAGACGGCCAAGGCGCTGTGGTTCACCTACCTCGCGATCACCACCGTCGGGGTGGTCGCACTGCACATCGCCGGCATGAGCTGGTTCGACGCCATCTGTCACTGCTTTTCGGCCATCGCGCTCGGTGGATTCTCGACTCATGACAAGAGTGTGGGTTACTTCTCTTCGACCGCGATCGAGATCGTGCTCGCGCTCATCATGGTGATCGGCGCGATCAACTTCTCGCGTCATTTCCTGGCTTTCCGGAATCTGTCGCTGCGGCCTTACCGCTCGGATTCCGAGGGCAAAGCGGTGATCATCGTGCTCACCGGTTCGGTGGCGCTCGTGACCATGATGTTGTGGCTCAACGGCGTCTACTCGGGCTTTGCCGAATCCCTGCGTCATTCGTTTTTCAATGTCATTTCAATCGCGACGACCACCGGCTTCGTCACCGAGAATTACGAAAACTGGCCGGCGTTCATTCCGGTCTGGATATTGTTCCTGAGCTGCATTACCTGCAGCACCGGATCCACCGGCGGCGGCATCAAGATGTTCCGTACGCTGTTGCTGGTGCGCCAGGCGCGTCGCGAGCTCAAACTACTGGTGCACCCGAGCGCCATCATCCCGATTCGCATTGGTGGCATGGCCATTCCGGAGCGCGTGGTCTATTCGGTGCTGGCGTTCATCTTCCTGTACTTCGGCACCATCCTCGTGCTGACCTTTGCCATGCTGGCTACCGGTCTCGACCTGGTGACATCGTTCTCGGCCATCGTCGGGTCGATCAACAACCTGGGTCCCGGCCTGGGCGAAGTCGGTCCCGCGGTGAACTTCGAGCCGCTGACGCACACACAGACCTGGATCTGCATCGCCGCCATGATTATCGGGCGCCTGGAAATCTTCAGCGTACTGGTGCTGTTTACCGCGACGTTCTGGCGCAAGTAGGCCGCCGTGACGCTATCCACTAAAGCCCGCTCGAACTTCAGCCGTGAATGTACGTCTCCAGGTCCGCGATGGTGCGTTCCTGCTCCTCGATGACGGCGCGCACCAGGTCGCCGATGGACAACACACCGATCACTCGATCACCAGACACCACCGGCAGGTGCCGGATGCGCTTGTCGGTCATGAGCCGCATGCAGTCGTGCGCATCCTGCTTGGCGGTCACGGTGATGACCTTGGCGGTCATGATGGCCTCGACCGATGTTTCGGTGGACGAGCGACCTAACAACACGACTTTGCGAGCATAGTCGCGTTCGGAGACGATGCCGACGAGTTTGTCGCCCGTCATGACCAGCAGCGCACCGATGTGGTGCTCGGCCATCTTCTTGATCGCGGTGATCACCGGATCGTCGGGCTTTACCGAGTAGATTCCCTTCGGTTTTTGATCCAGGAGCTGCTGTACGGTAAGCATGCTGACCTCCGGCGGCGCAGTCAGGGTCCGGGCGAGCGTAGCCCACCGGACCACACGTGGAGAATACGCCCGAGGTCCACCGAGGGGTATTTCCCCCAATGACGCAATTTCCGCACGTAGCCGGGGGGCGACATGGGGCAGATCAGGGCAACTCTGAGATGATCCGCAGCCTTGAACCCGCGAGGACACCAGCCGCAGAAGTTGGGCGCGCGCCGGGGATGAACAGGTCTAGTATCAGGTCGCCGTGTCAGAAGCTCCCGTTCCGGAAATCAGGGTCGAGCCCGATCATTTCGACGTCGTCACCCGGGATGTCGTGCTGGTCGCTCAGCTCGAATCCACCTTTGCGTTATGTCTGTATGACGCGGTGCTCGAATCGGGCGCCCTGGTGCACTTGCGCGTAGGTCCACCGGGCCGCGTGCAGGACCCGGAGCTCACCGATACCACGCTCTCCACCGACCTGCTGCTGCTCGACCGCTGCTTCGCGGACCTGCGCGAGAACGAACCGCGCGCGCAACACTGGCAGGCGAAGGTGGTTGGGCAGGTCCAGGACACGCCCGGTGCCCGCAAACGTTTCGATGGCGTGTGCAGTTTCCTGTCGGCCTTCCTGAACGACGCCAAAGTAAAGCTGATTTCGTGTGACACCCACGTGGAGCACGTGCAATTGCTGCGTTTTCGTCCCGCAATGGGTCACGTGCGCAGCGAACCCCTTGCCGCTCGCGGCGTAGGTAGCTGAAAATGCGGCGCTATGCGCCGTAAAAACCTGCTGCTCCTCCTGGCCCCCCTGGGATTCCTGACTTTCGATGCCGCCTTAGCCGCCGCCAAGCCCTCGAATGGCCCGCTGCTGAAGCTGCTCGACACCACCTGGCAGGAGGATCTGGCGGACGACCCGCTGTCCGCCACCCAGCTCGGCGACCCGCGTTTCAACGACAAGTGGCCGGACATGTCACTGGAGGCCATCGACCGGCGCCAAAAGAAGAACTACACGCGCCTGCAGGCTCTGACCAAGATCAACCGCGAAAAACTCGACAAGGCCGACCAGCTCAACTACGACCTGTTCCAGCGCGAGGTCAAGACGCGCATCGAGGAATACCAGTTCAAGCCCTGGATGTTCGCCAACCGCACCGGCGACGGTCCGCAGGCGCTCGCCGAGGTAGCCGAGTACGCGCCTTTCGCCACGGTGAAGGACTACGACAACTGGATCGCGCGCCTCAACACCACGGGCATCTATGTCGACCAGTGGATCCTGCTGCTCACGCAGGGCACCACCGAGCGACTCACGCAGCCGCGCATCGTCATCAACAAGGTGCTGGAACAGCTCAAGGGCCCGCTCACCGCCGATCCAGAGGCCAACCCGTTCTATGCTCCTTTCAAGAAGATGCCGGCGGGTATTCCCGCGGCCGAGCAGGCACGCCTGATCGCCGCCGGCAAGGCCGCGGTGCAGGTCGTGGCGATCCCGGCCTTCCAGCGTTTCGACAAATTCTTCCGCGACGTCTATCTACCGGCGTCGCGCGACACCGTGGGTATCTACGACATTCCCGGCGGTGAGCAGTATTACCGCAACCGCATCAAGTACCACACCACCGTCGACAACATGGATGCGGCGCGCATCCACAACCTCGGCCTCGAGGAAGTGAAGCGCATCCGCGCGGAGATGGAGAAGACGCTCGAAGGCATCAACTTCCTCGGTACGCTGGAACAGTTCCTGGGTTTCATGCGCACCGATCCGCGGTTCTTCTACAAGACCCCGGAAGAGCTGATGGCCGCCTACACGAAGACCGCGCGTGGCATCGAGCCGCAACTGCCGAAACTCTTCGGCCGGCTGCCGAAGACGCCGTTTGGCATTCGCGCGATTCCCGCGGCCAGTGCGCCCACCACGACCACGGCCTATTACCAGCCGCCGTCACTCGATGGCAGCCGGCCCGGCAACTACTACGTGAACCTGTACCGGCCCGAGACGCGCCCGATGTGGGAGATCGAGGCACTGACCGCACACGAGTCCGTGCCCGGCCATCACCTGCAGATCGCGCTGGCGTACGAACTCACCGGCTTGCCGCAGTTCCGCCGCAATGCGGGCTACACCGCTTTCGTCGAGGGCTGGGCGCTCTACAGCGAGAAGCTGGGGTACGACCTCGGTCTCTACCAGGATGATTTCTCGAAGTTCGGCCAGTTGAACTACGACATGTGGCGCGCGGTGCGACTGGTGGTCGACACGGGCATGCACGCCTTCAAGTGGAACCGCGACCAGGCCATCTATTATTTCAAGCAGAACACCGGCAAGAGCGATCTCGACATCACCAACGAGATCGACCGCTACATCTCATGGCCGGGCCAGGCCCTGGCGTACAAGATCGGTCAGCTGAGGATCCAGTCGCTGCGCGCCGAGGCCGAAAAGGCATTGGGTGACCGGTTCGACGTGCGCGCCTTCCACGACAAGCTCTTGGGAAGCGGCGCCTTGCCGCTGTCGATCCTCGAGGCGGAAATGCGCGCCTGGATCGCGGAACAGAGCGCTCGCCGGTAATCGTCGATCGAACGTCGCATCACTCGTACTCCTCGCGCAGGTCGAGACGGTCTTCCAGCGCGTCGATGGCGTTGAGCAGCTGTTCGCTGCGAGTCTCGGCCGCGGCGCGCTGACGCTGCGCCTGCGCCAGGATGTGCGGATGAATGTCGTCGCGCACTTCCAGAAGTTCGAGCTCGAACCGGGCGCGTGAAGCCGCGCGCGTCGCAGCCGCGAACTGCCGCTGCAATTGCTCGAGCCGTTCATCGAGCGCGCATTCGGCAATGTCGGCCGCTTCCTGAAATCCGGGAGGCAGGAACGCGGAGCTGGCGTACGTGGAGCGGGCGGGATCTGTCACGACTTCTCCTGTGCCGGCACCTCCGCCGGGCGACGTCATGATCGGAAAACCTTGTGTCACTCCGATGTCGGCGCGCAGACGCATCGATGTCAGGAACAACCGCGGGCGCGTTGTCGGACGCTGACTGGCGAGCTTGTCAGAACGTCTGCGGCGGCCGACAGGTGCGGCCTGACTACTCAGCTTCCGGGATTCGTCGGTGCGAGATCCAGATCCTGCGAATACAACACGTTCATGACGTTGTCGTACCAGCCCCTGACTTCCGGTTTGACCAAATGTTTGTTCACATAAAAATACAGCGGGATCAGCGGATGGTCGGCGAGTGCGACGCGCTCGGCGCTTTCGAGCAGCGCGCGGCGCCTGGTGGCGTCGGTCTGCTTCGAAGCATCGTCGAGCAACGCGTCATAGGCGGCACTCTTGTAATGCGGCAGGTTGATGCCGAAGTCGCTCTTGAGATACTGGAGAAAGGTGTAAGGGTCGTTGTAGTCGCCGACCCATGAGAGCCGATACACATCGACGTCGCGCCGGTCGACGTCCTGCATCAGCGATTTGAATTCGACTCCGGCGAGTCTCGCATCGACGCCCAGCGCTTCCTTCCACATCGAGGCGACCGCCACGGCAACCTTGGTGTGCACCTCACCATTGTTGTAACGCAGCTCGAAGCTCAGCGGCCTGTCGCGCGTGTAGCCTGCGGCCGCAAGCAGCGCCTGCGCTTCGGCGATGCGCGCCGACATCGGAGTCGAGGAGTAGTCGAAGGCCTGTGGGGCGTAATTGAGAATGCCCGGCGGCACCCAGCCGTAGGCCGGCAGTTCGCCGACCCGCAGCACCGAACCCGCGAGCCGTTCGCGATCGATGACCAGCGACAGTGCACGCCGGATCCTCACGTCGCGGAACAATGGCCGGTCGAGGTTGAAGCCGTAGTAATAAGTCGTGAGCTGCGGCGAAACGTGCAGTTCCGAAGCCGAGGTTGTCGCGAATCCAGTCGAACTGCCCGCGCGGCACCACCGCCGTCATGTGCAGTTCTCCGGCGCGGTAAGCGCGCAACTCCGCGTTTTCATCCGCGATCTGCAGGAACTTCACCGCGTCGATGCGGTTGGCGGCGTTGTTCCAGTAGTGCGGATTGCGCGCCGCGCGGATGTAGCTGCCCTGCAACCACTCGGCGAGCACGAACGGGCCGTTCGATATCTGTTCGCCGGCGCGTGCGAAACGGTCGCCGAGCCTGGCCAGCGACGCGCGATGCAGCGGCGCGCACGAGGGAAATGCCAGCAATCCTGGTAGATAGGGCGCCGGCCCGGCCAGGTTGATGATCACGGTTGCGTCATCCGGTGTGGCAACGCCGAGACTGTCGACGGGCTTCTTGCCGGCGATGATGTCGCCGGCGTCGCGAATCACGTCGACGATCTGTGCGTACTGCGACGCGGTGGCCGGATCCACCAGCCGGCGCAGGCCGGCGGCGAAGTCCTGCGCAACGACGCGGATCGCCATTCGACCACTTGAGATTCGGGCGCAGCCTGAAGGTGTACACCAGGCCGTCATCGCTCGCCGTCCAGCTCGAGGCGGCCCCGGGAATCGGCGCCGCATTGCGATCGAGGCGGGTCAGGCCTTCGAACAGGTCGCGCAGCACGACCGTCGCCTCCATGGAGCGCGCCTTGTGCGGATCCAGCGAATCGGGGTCGGGCCCGTTGCCGCGCAACAGGATCTTCTGGCCGTTCGGCGTGTCTCCGGGCTTGCGTCCGCCACAGGCGCCGAGCGCCAACGCAGCGAGCTGCGCGGCAATCAGCTCGCGGCGCGAGATATTCCCCATCAGGCGGCGCGGCTGGTTTTCTTCAAATGCACCAGCAGGATGGATACGGCGGCCGGAGTGACGCCCGCGACGCGCGCGGCCTGTCCGACCGTCGCCGGCCGGATCTGCGCGAGTTTTTGCCGCACTTCATTCGACAATCCGGTGATGGCCGAATAGTCGAGGTCCTCCGGAAGCCGGGTTTCCTCGTTGCGCCGCTGGCGCGCGATTTCTTCTTCCTGGCGTTCGATGTAACCGGCGTATTTGGCGGCGACTTCGAGCTGCGCGCGGATCTGCCCGGCCAGACGTTCATCCGCCGCCGCGGGCGGCGCGCCGATCAGTTCGATGACATCGTCGTAGCCAACTTCCGGCCGACGTAGCAGATCGAAGGCGCTGACCACGTCACGCATCGAGGCCTCGCCGAGTACGCGGGACTGCCAGCCGGGCGGAATGTCGATCGCCTTGATGCGCGTGGCTGCGAATCGCCCAAGCTCCGCCGCACTGCCGGACCGCTTGGCTTCGAAGAACGCCCAGCGCTCGTCGTCGACCAGGCCCAGCTCGCGGCCGAGCGGTGTGAGCCGCAGGTCCGCATTGTCCTCGCGCAGCAGCAGGCGGTGTTCGGCGCGACTGGTGAACATGCGGTATGGCTCGCGCGTGCCACGAGTCACCAGGTCGTCGATGAGCACGCCGACGTAACTCTCGCTGCGCTTCGGGACGAAGGCCGGCGCGCCGCGCGCGGTGCGCGCCGCATTGATGCCGGCGATGAGACCCTGCGCCGCCGCCTCCTCGTATCCCGTGGTGCCGTTGATCTGGCCCGCGAAAAACAAGTTGCCCAGGGTCCTGGTTTCGAGCGAAGACTTCAGGTCGCGCGGATCGAAGAAATCGTATTCGATGGCGTAGCCCGGCCGCGTGATGTGCGCCCGCTCGAAGCCCGTGATGGTGTGCACGAACTCGACCTGCACATCGTACGGCAGGCTGGTGGAGATGCCGTTCGGATAGACCTCGTGGGTATTGAGCCCCTCCGGTTCGACGAAGATCTGGTGCGACGCCTTGTCGGCGAACCTGACGACCTTGTCCTCGACACTTGGGCAGTAGCGCGGCCCGACCCCTTCGATCTTGCCCGTGAACATGGGCGAACGATCGGTGGCCGCGCGGATGATTTCGTGAGTCCGCTCGGTGGTGGCGGTGATGTGGCAGGGCAACTGGCGCGGATGATCGTCCGGGCGGCCCAGGTAACTGAAAACCGGGCGCGGATCGTCCGAGTGCTGCGCGGCGAGGCGCGTGTAGTCGATGGTGCGTCCGTCGAGGCGCGGCGGCGTACCGGTCTTGAGTCGCCCGGTACGGAAGGGCATTGCACGCAGCCGCTCGGCGAGCTTGTTGGACGGCGGATCGCCAGCGCGGCCACCGGCGTAGTTGTCGAGACCCACGTGAATGCGGCCGGCGAGGAAAGTGCCGACGGTCAGCACCACGGCGTGCGCCCGAAACTCGATGCCCGTGACCGTCACCACGCCACACACGCGTTCGCTCTCGACGATGAGATCGCCGCATTCCTGCTGGAACAGCGTGAGGTTCGGCTGATTCTCGAGTGCGTGACGGACAAACGCCTTGTAGAGCTGGCGATCGGCCTGCACGCGTGTCGCGCGCACCGCGGGACCCTTGCTGGCATTCAGCGTGCGCGCCTGGATCGCGGCCGCGTCAGCGGCGCGCGCCATCACGCCGCCGAGCGCATCGATTTCGCGGACGAGATGACCCTTGCCGATGCCGCCGATGGCCGGGTTGCAACTCATCTGACCCAGCGTCTCGATCGACTGCGTGAGCAGGAGTGTGCGCGCACCCATCCGCGCCGCGGCCAGGGCGGCCTCGGTACCGGCGTGTCCACCGCCGATCACGATTACGTCAAATGTGGTGCTCGGGCCCAAGGAAGTTCCGTCAGATCAATCAGTTAAGGGCGCGCATTGTAGGCCGGCGGGCACGTCAACGCCACCGCCGCCGGGCCGTTGTTAGAGGCAGAAGGCCGATTTCCGGCCGGGTTTGCAGGAGTAGAGTCATGAAGAAGTCATTCCTTTTTGCGGCCCTGGCCGTCATTGCCACGGCGCCCGTGCTGGCGGGTACTCCCCGCCTCGATGCACGCGAGTTCAACCAGCGCAGCCGCATTCACAACGGCGTGACGAACGGCGAGCTCACCCGTCCCGAGACGCGCCGCCTCGCGGCCGGCCAGGTGCACCTGCGTCGCGCCGAAGCCCGCGCGAAGTCAGATGGCGTCGTCACCGCCCGCGAGCGCGTCTATCTGCAGCATGAAGCCAACCAGCAGTCGCGCCGCATCTATCGTCAGAAACACGACGCGCAGGACCGCGGCTAATAGCAGAACCGCAACGTTGAAGGGCACGTACGCATCGGTACGTGCCCTTTTCATATTTACGAACCCGGCGCAGCCGGGATTGAGTCCCGGGCGCAGCCCGTGACCATGTATCCTGCGCGCCGCATGATGCGACTTGGCCTTCTGACGGGACTGTTGTTCGGACTGCCGCTAGCAGCCCAGGCCGCGCCCCCCACACTCACGCTGACTCCGTGCCGGCTCGAGCATCCCGCGCGCATGTTCGCGCTGCCCGCCGAATGTGGATCGTTCAAAGTCGCCGAAAACCCCGATGACCCCAACGGGCGCAAGATCGAGCTGTTCGTGGCGCGGGTGCCGGCGATCAGCCTCAACAAGGCCCCTGACCCGCTGTTTCTCATCGCCGGCGGACCCGGTACCTCGGCAGTCGACCTGTACACCTCCTCGGCAGGGTCATTCGGTCGTGTGCGACGCGATCGCGACATCGTGCTGGTCGATCAGCGCGGCACTGGCCGTTCCCACCGCCTCGACTGCAAGTTTGGCGATCAGGATGTTTTCCAGCGCATCGACCAGGTCGAAGTCGGTCCCGAGAACATCCAGTGTCGCGATGATCTGTCGAAGAATTCGGACCTGCGCTACTACACCACCAGCATCGCCGTGAAGGATCTCGACGCGGTGCGTCGTGCGCTCGGGTACGAGCGCATCAATCTCTACGGCGGTTCGTATGGCACCCGCGTGGCGCAGCACTACGCGCGGCGTTATCCGCAAGCCACGCGCACGCTGATTCTCGATGGCGTGGTGAATCCGCAAATCGTGCTCGGACCGGCGATCGCCATCGATGCCGAGCGTGCGCTGGAGCACATTCTCGGACGCTGCCAGGCGGATGCGTCCTGCGCCAAGGCCTTTGGCGATCCCTTCGCCGACTACCACGCGCTGCGCCAGCGCCTGGTTCGCAAGCCCGAGCCCGCCACGGTGGCGGATGCGAAGACCGGCCGGCCCATTCACTTCGATTTCACGCATCGGCATCTCTCGGCCGTGTTGCGCCTCGCGAGCTACAACGACGACCAGGCCGCCCTGCTGCCGCTGTCACTACACCTGGCGATGCACGAAGACAATTTCATGCCGCTCGCCAACCAGTTCCGGGTGTTTGCGCGCTCACTCAGCGACGCCTTCGCCTATGGCATGCACAACAGCGTGGCCTGCAGCGAAGATGCGCCATTGATCGATTCCGCGAAGCTGGACCTGTCCGCGCTCAATGCCACGCACATGGGCGCCGAGGGTGTGCAGTTGCTCATCGAAGCCTGCCGCGAATGGCCCAGGGGCGTGGTGGACGAGGACCTGCACGCGCCACTCAAGAGCAATGCGGGAGTGCTGCTGCTGTCGGGCACGGACGATCCGGTCACTCCGCCCGAAAATGCCAATATCGCGCAGCGCGCCTTCGCCGACAGCAAACACGTGATCATTGCCGGCCATGGTCATGGGCAGATCGGCGTGCCCTGCGTCGACCGCGTGATGGCGAACTTCATCGGCGCGGGCAGCGCGAAGGATCTGGATGTGAGCTGCACGCAGAAGGTGCCCCCCATGCCGTTCTTCACCACGCTTGCGGGTCCCGCACCGTGAGACCGGACTGATGCTGGAAGCGCGCGGACTCTACAAGTCATTCGGCAAGGTCGCGGCCGTGCGCGGCGTGAGCTTCAGCGCGCGCGACGGACAGATCACCGGGTTGCTGGGGCCTAATGGCGCGGGCAAATCGACCACGCTGCGCATGTTGTACACGGTGCTGCGACCCGACGAAGGTGACGCGCTCATCGACGGCCGCAGCGTGTTGCAGGACCCGCTGGCGGCGCGGCGCGCCATCGGCGTGATGTCGCACGGCGCCGGCGTCTACAACCATCTCACCGCACGCGAGAACATCGCCTACTTCGGCGAGCTGCATGGCCTGGCGCGCGAGGACCGCGAGACGCGCGCCGCCGAGCTCATCGAACTGCTGGAAATGCAGCCCTTTGCGGATCGCCTTGCCAAGGGCTTCTCGCAGGGGCAAAAGCTCAAGACCGCGTTGGCCCGTGCCCTCGTGCACCGACCAAAGAATGTGCTGCTCGACGAGCCGACCAATGGGCTCGATGTCATGGCGGTGCGCGGCCTGCGCAAACTCCTGGCGCAGCTGCGCGACGCGGGTCATTGCGTGCTGTTTTCCAGCCACGTGATGCAGGAGGTAGAACAGCTCTGCGATGAAGTCGTGGTTATTGCCAATGGCCAGGTGGTGGCGGCGGGCACGCTGGCCGACATCCGCGCGCACGGCGGCGACCGGCTCGAGGATGCTTTCGTGGCGCTGATGGAGCCCGAGCCTGCGCCTCAAGGCCACGCCATGAATCTGCGCGGCATCTGGGCGGTCTTTCGCAAGGAATTTCGCGAGAACCTGCGGGATAGACGCACCCTGTTGTCGGCACTGGTGTTCGGGCCGGTGCTTGGACCGGTGCTGGTGGCCGGCGTGGTGCAGTTCCAGATCTCGCGTGCCGAAGAGCAATCGGACGAGAACATCATCGCGGCAGTGATGCATGCCGAGCGTGCGCCGAACCTGCTCGCCTATCTCACCGCGCGCGGCATCGACATCGAAAAAGTGAGCTTCGACGAGGCCGGCGCGCGGCGTGCGGTCGCCGCGCAGACCCACAAGATCATCCTCGACATTCCGGAGGATTTCGGCCAGCGCCTGCAGGAAGGCCAGCCTGCCCCCGTAATCCTCTATTCCGACGGTTCGCGCCAGTTTGAGCTTCGCGGCGTTGGACGCGTCCGTGCGCTCATATACCAATACGGCCTCGACATCGCGCAGCTGCGCTACCTGGCGCGCGGCATCGATCCCATCTCGGTACTGCCGATCTCGGTACAGGAGATCGATGTGTCCACGCCCAGCAGCCGCTCGGTGCTGGTGATGAACATGATGACCTACCTGGTGTTGCTGTCGATGTTGCTCGGCGGCCTGTATCTCGCGATCGACGCCACCGCGGGTGAACGCGAACGCGGCTCGCTCGAAGTGCTGCTCACATCTCCCGTCCCGCGCGAGCATCTGATCTACGGCAAGATTTTCGCCGCCGCCGCGTACATGTTGATCTCGCTGGTGCTCACAGTGACCATGTTCTCGGTGGCCATGAGTTTCGTCGGCTTCGAGCAGCTCGGCTTCACCGCGAACCTCGGGCCCGGCGCGGCTTCCAAGCTCATCGCCTGCTGCGCGCCGCTGATCCTCTTTGGCGCGGCATATCTCAGCATCGTTGCCGGCTTCGCCAAGAGTTACCGCGAGGCGCAGACCTACCTGGGCCTGGTGATCACCATCCCGACCATGCCGCTGATGTTCGCTGGCTTGCTGGGACTGCAGGCGAAACTGGGGTTCATGTTCGTGCCGTTCCTCTCGCAGCATCTGCTGATGACCACGGTGGTGCGTGCCGAGCCGCATCGAACCGACGTTCCTGGCCATCTCGGCCGTGAGCACCCTGATCTACGGCGTGCTGCTGATGTATGTCGCCGGGCGGCTGTATCGCCGCGAAGGGTTGCTAGGCTGACTTTGCGGCACGGATCGGGCGCACGCCGGGTGGCAGCGACGCGGTGCGGTGCTGTGACAGCATGGCGCGGAATCTGAAGATCTCGGTGGCGGTGAACTCGCGCGCCTCGATCTCGTAGTGATTGTCCCAGTAACCACGCCGGAAACATTCGCCGAGATAACGCGCGATGGTGAGGTCCCCGGTCGCCCACTGGCGCAGCACGTGAAAGTATTCGTGCAGCATCAGCGGAGTGTCGGAGAAAAATTCCTTGCCGCTGCCGCGTAGATAGATGCGGTTGCGCCGCGTGGTGGCGATGGCCCGCCAGTGAAACCGCACGTAGATGGAATACTGGATGACCTTGACCTGGCGCACGGGCTCGCCGAACAGGCTCTCGAGCGCCAGTTCGACGTCTTTCGGCGGTTGGCAGCGATTACCGATCCACATGTCATTTACCTATGCAGAACGAGCCGAAGATACGGCCTAACAAGTCATCTGCCGTAAATACTCCGGTGACTTCCTCCAGGGCAAGCTGCGCGAGCCGAAGTTCCTCGGCCACCAGCTCCCCGGCGCGCCGCTGCTGCAGCTCGCGCGACGCAGTTTCGACACATTGCCGGGCCCGTGACAGTGCCTCCAGGTGCCGTTTGCGGGCGGAAATGCTGCCGTTACCCGCGGTCTGAAAGCTGACACAACCCTTGAGGTGCGATCGCAGCGCAGCGAGGCCGGCGCCGGTGGCCGCCGAAACATGGATGCGGGGCGGACCCGAAACGGTGTCAGCCATCGGCAGGCCTTCGGCAATGTCGATCTTGTTGAAAATCAACGTCACCGGGACGTCCTGCGGCAGGCGCTGGCGCTCTTCGGCGAATGCCCGTCCGAGCGAGTCGTTGGAAGCGTCGATCACGAACAAGACGCGATCGGCGCGGCTCATTTCGGCGGCGGCACGGCGCACGCCTTCGCGCTCGACGGCATCGTCCGAGTCGCGCAGGCCCGCGGTGTCGAGCACATGCAGCGGCAAGCCGTCGATGTCGATCCGTTCGCGCAGCACGTCGCGTGTGGTGCCGGGAATCTCCGTCACGATCGCGGCGTCGTAACCCGCCAGACGATTGAGCAGGCTGGACTTGCCGGAGTTGGGACGGCCCGCCAGTACCACGGTGAGCCCGTCGCGCAGCAGCCGGCCCTGCCCGGCTGCGGCGGTCACCGCATCGAAATGGCCGTGCACCGTGACCAGTCGTTCCGTGAGCTGCGAATCGGCAAGGAAATCGACTTCTTCCTCCGGAAAATCGATTGCGGCCTCGACATAGGTGCGCAGTTCGATCAGCGCATCCGTGAGGCCCTGGACCATGTTGGAGAATTCGCCCTGCAGCGAGCGCATGGCGGCGCGCGCCGCTTCGCGCGAGCCGGCGTCGATCAGGTCGGCAACGGCTTCCGCCTGGGCGAGATCGATCTTGTCGTTGTGAAAGGCGCGTTCGGTGAATTCACCGGGCCGCGCGCGCCGCGCGCCGAGCTCCAGGCAGCGCGCGACCAGAGATTCCAGGATGACCGGGCCGCCATGGCCCTGCAGTTCCAGCACGTGCTCGCCGGTGTAGGAATGCGGCCCGGGAAAAAACAGCGCAATACCGATGTCGATGGGTTCGCCGGCGGCGTCCAGGAAGTGCGTGAGGGTCGCGTGCCGCGCCTCGGGAAGTTCTCCGACCAGCGTAGCCGCAATCTCGGGCGTCTTGGGCCCCGAGATGCGTACGACGCCGACACCTCCGCGTCCCGGCGGAGTTGCCGCTGCCACTATGGTGTCCGGATGACTCATGCGCGCGACCCTTTCGTCGCGCTTTCGAGTCTACCCCGGTTGACGCGCGCTGCAGCGCGACAGCCCGTCGGTCATTTCCCGGATCTCTTCCCGGGCCTTACTTCTTGCGCGCCTTGTCGGCGGCCTCGAGCGTGCGATTGATGTTCCACTGCTGCAGGATCGACAGGCCGGTGTTGGTCACCCAGTACAGCACCAGGCCGGCGGGGAACAGCGCGAACATGACCGAGAACACCAGGGGCATGAACTGGAACACCTTGGCCTGCACCGGATCCGGCGGCGGCGGATTCAGCTTGTACTGCCCCCACATCGCCAGGCCGTTGAGCGCGGGCAGGATGAAGTACGGATCGCGCGCCGACAGGTCATTGATCCAGCCAATGAACGGAGCCTGGCGCATTTCCACGCTCTCGAGCAGCACCCAGTAGAACGCCAGGAACACCGGCATCTGGATGAGCATGGGAAGGCAACCGGACATCGGGTTGACCTTCTCCGTCTTGTACAGATCCATCATCGCGCGGCCGAGTTTTTCGCGGTCTTCCTTGTAGGTTTCCTGCAGCTGCTTCATGCGCGGCGCGAGCACGCGCATGCGCGCCATGGATTTTCCGGCGTATTGCGCCAGTGGATAGAACGCGAGCTTGAGCAGGAAGGTGGCGAAGATGATGGCCACGCCCCAATTGCTCATCAGGTCGTGCAGAAAACTCAGCAGCAGGAACAACGGGCGCGACAGGAAGGTGAGCTTGCCGTAGTCCGCAACACGATCGAGGTCCGGATGCAATGTGAGCAGCTGCTTCTGCAGCTTCGGCCCGACGAACAGACTTTCCTTGAAGTTGGCCGTGCCACCCGGCGCGATCGTCTTGAGGGGGCCGGACGCAATGAGCAGATATTCGCGGCCGCTCGCCTTCATCGAGTAGTGGTAGAGATCGGCGGAGTCGGGAACGACGGCGGACACGAAGTGGTGTTGCATTCCGGCGAGCCAGCCGTTCTTGACGTCCTGCGAAACCTGGTCTTCCGACGATTCGATGTCCAGCTTGCGGTATTGCTTGCCATCGTAAAACGCCGGTCCACGCGTCGCAAAACTCTCGACCTTGAACATCGAGCGCTCGACCGGCGGGTCGACGCGGTTGATCTGCACATACGAATTGCCTTTCCACGGCGCCTGCGTCGCGTTCTCGATCCGATAGTCGAGTTCGATGCTGAACATGCTGCGGTGGAACGCGTAGGTCTTGGTGACCGTGATGCCGTTGCCATCGGTCCAGGTGAGCGGCACGCGCAGCTCATCCTGTCCGGCCGCGAGCGAGTAGCTGTTGGCGGGGCTCGTGAACATCGCGAGATGGCTCGGGTGCGCGCTGTCAGCCGGTCCGAGCCCACTCTGCAGCACGTAGTTAGTGTCCGCGGAGTCGCGGTTGAACAGCACGACCGGCGCCGCTTCTCCCTTGACCATGGGATACCCAGGCAACTCGGCGCGCACCAGCGAACCGCCGGCGAGCGAAATATCGAGCACCAGCACATCGGTCGTGACGCGAATCGTCGGCGTGGCGGCTTCGGCCGGCGAAGTTGCAGCAGGTGCCTCCACACCGCCGGCGGGAGCGGGCGCCGCATCCGCCGGCACCGGGGCGCCGGCGGGAGTTTGTGCCGCCTGCGGAACACTATCGCTCAGCGCGGGGGGTTTTTCTGCCGGATTTGCGCCAGTGGCATCCGTCGCCGCCGCCGGAGTGGCAGGCTTTGGCGCGTAATCCAGCTGCCATTGCGAGTAGTTGACCCACAGGGCCAGCCCCAGAGCCAGCCACAGGAAGACGCGAATGTTGTTAGTCATGCGGATGTTTCGGACAGGGAACCGGATCGAATCCGCCGTCGTGGAATGGATGACAGCGCGAGATGCGTTTGATGCTCAGCCACGTGCCTTGCACCGCGCCATGTGTGTCGATGGCCTGGATCGCGTAGTGCGAGCAGGACGGATAGAAACGGCAACGCGGCCCGATTAGCGGACTGATACCGAGCTGGTACCCGCGGATCAGGAGTTTCAGGACGGAGCGCATGTGCTGGCGACGCGATTCCAAAGGGTGGCGAGGCTAGCACGCAGGGTTGTTGCTGGCGCTCCGGCGGCCGGAAATTTTGCGGCGACCACCACATCGATCGCGGGCAACTGGTGTTGTGCAAGCCGGAAGGACTCGCGCACCAGGCGGCGCAGGCGATTGCGCGCCACGCCGCTGCCAGCCGTTTTTACGGCGACGGCAAGGCCGAGGCGGGGATGCGAGAGGCCGTTGGGCTTGATGCGCATGCCGAAAAACCGGTCGTCGATGCGGCGGCCAGACGCGTATATGGCGTCGAACTGCAGCTTGCTGCGCAGGCGCAGCTCAGCGCCAAATCGAAGGCGGCGTTCCGTGGGCTGCATGGCGGCGACACGTCCCGCGTGCCGGCGTCCGTTATGGGACGATTTTCTTGCGACCCTTGGAGCGACGGCGCGAAAGTACTTTCTGGCCGCCGACCGTCTTCATGCGCGCGCGAAATCCCGTGGCACGCTTGCGGCGGAGCTTGCTCGGTTGATAAGTGCGTTTCATATGATCGGCTCCAAAGCCGCTGATCTCTTGGAAAAAAGGGCGGGAAGGGTACGCAGCAGGCACTCAAGGTGTCAACAATCCCTCTCCTGAAAGATAACCGGAAGGGCTAGACTCCCACCCCCTTTTTCGAAGCCCACCTCCCATTGGACAACTCAAACCGTGAATGCAGCGACGCGTGAATCCACGCCGGTGGGAAACGGCAGCTCACTCTGGTCGCGCTGTGTGCGCGCCCTGGAGCACGAGCTTCCTGGGGAGCACTTCAACACCTGGGTGCGGCCGCTGCAGGCGGTGGAGAGCAGCGGCGCGCTCAAGCTGCTGGCCCCGAATCGATTTGCCGTCGACTGGGTCAACGCGCACTTATTGTCACGTCTCGGCGAGATGGTGCGCGGTTTCGTGGAGGGCGACGCGCCCATCGTGACCGTCGAGGTGGGTTCACGTGGCTCGGAAGTCGTCCGGATCGGCGAGCCCGAATCGGGTGCCCCCTCCCGGCCCAAGCGCAGTGAAGGCATTGTCGTAGGTGTTCGCCTCAATGCCGATTTCACTTTCAATGGATTCGTGGAAGGCAAGAGCAACCAGCTCGCCAAGGCCGCGGCCGTGCAGGTGGCCGAGAATCCTGGCCGCGCCTACAACCCGCTGTTCATCTACGGCGGTGTGGGCCTGGGCAAGACGCATCTCATGCAGGCGGTCGGGCATGCCATCAAGGCGCGCGATCCGGATGCGCGCGTGGCGTACATTCACTCCGAGCGATTCGTGAGTGACATGGTCATCGCGCTTCAGCACAACAAGATGAACGAGTTCAAGACGGCGTATCGCTCACTCGATGCGCTGCTCATCGACGACATCCAGTTTTTCGCGAACAAGGACCGATCGCAGGAAGAATTTTTTCACACCTTCAACGCGCTGCTCGAAGGTCAGCAGCAGGTCATCGTCACCTGCGATCGTTATCCGAAAGAAGTGTCGGGTCTCGAAGAACGCTTGAAATCCCGCTTCGGATGGGGCCTCACGGTCGCAATCGAGCCGCCCGAGCTCGAGACCTGCGTGGCGATTCTCATCGGCAAAGCACAGGCGGCGAACGTGCAGCTTCCGGAAGAAGTGGCGTTTTTCATCGCCAAGCGAATTCGTTCGAACGTTCGCGAGCTCGAAGGCGCGTTGAAACGTGTCATCGCAAATTCGCGTTTCACCGGTCGGCCCATCACGCTGGAATTCACCAAGGAAGCGTTGAAAGACCTGCTGACATTGCAGGCGAAATTGATCACTATCGAGAACATCCAGAAGACGGTGGCCGACTACTACAAAGTGCGCGTAGCCGATTTGCTTTCAAAACGCCGCAGTCGTTCCATCGCGCGTCCCCGCCAGGTCGCCATGGCGCTTGCAAAAGAATTGACCACACACAGCCTGCCGGAGATCGGTGACGCTTTTGGCGGGCGAGATCACACCACCGTGCTGCATGCCTGCGGGCGGATCCGCGAGCTTCGCGTGGCCGAGCAGCGCATCGGCGAGGATTATCAAAACCTGTTGAGAACCCTCACCGGATGACTGTGCAGTGCTTGTGGATAGTTTTGTGGACAAAATAGTCCACAGATCACCCACAGGGGACCCTCAGACTGTGGGTAAGTTGGTCAAGTGAATTCGAAGGGTTAAGGGACTGATGCTAAGAATGTTTTCGAGTAGTCCCCGTCGTCCACAGGCTCTATATCTACTACTACAAGCTTTAAATCTTTAAGAACAGAAGGCATACGCATGAAGCTTTCCGCGACTCGCGAGCAAATCCTGACCCCACTGCAAAGCGTCATCGGGGTCGTGGAGCGTCGACAGACCATGCCGGTGCTCTCGAATGTGCTGCTGGCGGCGCGGAACAACCGAATCAGCATCACCGGCACGGATCTCGAGGTGGAGCTGGTCGCATCCGGAGAAGTCACCGTGCAGCAGCCGGGTGATGTCACGGTACCCGGGCGAAAGCTGCTCGATATTTTTCGCTCGCTGCCGGAGAAAACGCCGGTAACGATGGCGACTGACGGCGAACGTGTCACGATCAAGGCGGGAAAATCCCGTTTCACGCTCTCCACTTTGCCCGCCACAGAGTTTCCCGTGGTCGAAGAGATCAACGCGCAGCAAACCCTGACGCTTCCCCAGGGTGACTTCCGGCGTTTGATCGACAAGACGCACTTTTCGATGGCACAGCAGGATGTTCGCTACTATTTGAACGGACTTCTGCTTGAGACCGACGGTAAAACGCTACGCGCGGTTGCGACCGATGGTCACCGCCTGGCGCTTTGCGAGGCCGAGCTCGAGACGAAAGCAAAGACCAATCAGCAGGTCATCCTTCCGCGCAAAGGTGTTCTCGAGCTTCAACGCATATTGGGCGGCGATGGCAACGTTGACCTGGCGATCGGAACTAGCCACGTTCGTGCCCAGATAGGCGATATTCGCTTCACTTCGAAGCTGATTGATGGCCGTTTCCCAGAATATGGCCGGGTGATTCCCAGCCAACCCTACCAAGCAGGTCGAAGCAGACCGCGAAGGCCTGCGCCAGGCGCTGCAGCGGACCGCGATTCTCTCGAATGAGAAGTATCGCGGAGTTCGCATCAGTTTGAAGCCAGATCTCGTCATGATCCAGGCACATAACCCCGAACAGGAAGAGGCCGAGGACCAGGTTGAGGTGGTCTACAAGGGTGAAGAAGTCGAGATCGGCTTCAACGTGACGTACTTGCTCGATGCATTGGCGGCCGTCGACTCGGAGAAGGTTGTGCTGGGGCTCACCGACGGGAACAGCAGCTGTCTGGTGAGAGCACCTGGCTCGGCGAGTTCCAAGTACGTCGTGATGCCGATGCGGCTCTAGTTTTTTACCGCATGACAGTTGCTCGTTAGCGATGGCTCTCGCCGAGCTGCGGATCGAAAACCTGCGTTGTATCGAGTCAGCAGCGCTCGAGTTCTCTGCCGAACTCAATCTGATCGCCGGGGAAAATGGCGCCGGCAAAACCTCCATCCTCGAAGCGATTTTCCTGCTCGGCCGCGGACGGTCTTTTCGCACCCGTACCAGTGAACGGCTCATCCGACACGGCCAACCCAAGCTGACCGTATACGGCCGTACAGACGGTTACCCGTCCAGGCAGGCCGGAATCGAAATCGCCGCGGATGGCGGCACGCGCGCCCGCATCAACGGCGAGAATGCCCGGTCGTTGCTCGAGCTGTCCGGCGTCGTGCCGGTACAGGCCATCGATCCGGAGATCCATAAGCTGGTCGACCAAGGTCCCGAGCGGCGCCGTCGCTGGCTGGATTGGCTGGTGTTCCACGTGGAACCAACCTTCGGCCTCCATTGGGCGCGGTACAACCGGGCACTGAAACAACGGAACGCCGCGCTCAGGACCTCAGCCACCACCATCGAAAGTTGGGATGAAGAGTTGGTGTCGCAGGGCGAGGCCATCACACACGCGCGCCAGCGCGTACTCGATCGCCTGGCTCCGAGGCTGCATGCCACCTTCGAGCGCTTCGGCGGCCTCGACGTGCAGGTGGGGTTCATGAGCGGCTGGGCCGCCGGAACGACACTGAGGCACACACTACAGTCGCATGCCGAGAGGGATCGGCTGCGAGGGATGACAACGTCCGGACCTCATCGAGCCGATGTAACCCTGCGCCGTGGCCAACGGGTGGCTCGCGAGACGCTGTCACGAGGGCAGCAGAAGCTGACCGCCGTGGCCATGATCGTCTCGCAGTTACAGCTCCTGCAGGACGAGATCGGCATGCAGGCGCTGCTGCTGCTGGATGATCCCGCAGCCGAGCTGGACGAGCGAAATCTGAAGCGCTTGTTCACCGAACTCTCGTCGCTCCGATGCCAGATGATCGCCACCTCGCTGACGCCGGAAACTGCGCTTTTTCAAGCACCTAAAGCGACGTTTCACGTGGAACAAGGAGGGGTAATCCGGCTATAATTTCGGCCCGCTTTTTCGAGTAAGTCATGGCCAACGACGACGTCTACGACTCAAGCAAAATCAAGGTCTTAAAGGGTCTCGACGCGGTCCGAAAAAGACCCGGCATGTACATCGGTGACACCGATGACGGAACGGGCCTCCACCACATGGTTTTCGAGGTTGTGGATAACGCCATCGACGAGGCGCTGGCGGGCTACTGCGACCGTATCGTCGTCACCATCCACGCTGATGAATCTGTCACCGTTTCGGACAATGGCCGCGGTATCCCCACGGACATCCATCCCGAAGAGGGCCGTTCAGCAGCCGAAGTCATCATGACCGTGCTGCATGCAGGCGGTAAGTTCGATGACAGCTCGTACAAGGTCTCGGGCGGTTTACACGGCGTCGGCGTCTCGGTCGTCAATGCGCTCTCGGACAACTTGTGGCTGACCGTCAATCGCGATGGCAAAGCCCACAAGATGGAATTCCGGTTGGGTGACCCCGTGGCGCCGCTGGCCATCGCCGGTGACACGACCGAGAAGGGCACGGTCGTCCGCTTCAAGGCCAGCCCGACCGTCTTCACGAATATCACCTACGACTACGAAATCCTCGCCAAGCGCCTGCGCGAACTCTCGTTCCTGAATTCCGGCGTGCGCATCGAGCTCATCGACGAGCGCGAAGCCAAGTCGGACGTGTTCGAGCACCAGGGCGGCCTGCAGGAGTTCGTGAAACACCTGAACCGCTCGCGCACCGGCATTCATCCGTCCGTGTTCTGGTTTCGTTCCCAGGAAGGATCAATAGGGGTCGAAGTAGCCATGCAATGGAACGATTCGTATACCGAATCGATGTTCTGCTACACGAACAACATTCCGCAGAAAGACGGCGGAACCCATCTCGCCGGCTTTCGCGCCGCGCTCACGCGCACGCTGAACGATTACATCGAAAAGGAGATGGCGGCGAAGAAGGAGAAGGTGCCGACCACCGGCGACGATTCGCGCGAAGGACTCACCGCGATTCTCTCGGTCAAACTACCCGATCCGAAATTCTCTTCGCAGACCAAGGAAAAGCTGGTCTCGTCCGAAGTGAAGGGCGTGGTCGAGTCGGCTGTGGCCGGAAAACTTTCCGAGTTCCTGCTCGAGCATCCTGCCGAGGCCAAGGCCATCGTCGGCAAGATCATCGAGGCCGCGCGTGCGCGCGAGGCGGCACGCAAGGCGCGCGAGCTCACGCGGCGCAAGGGCGCGCTCGATATCGCGGGCCTGCCGGGCAAACTCGCCGACTGCCAGGAAAAAGATCCGGCGCTGTGCGAAATCTTCATCGTCGAGGGTGACTCGGCCGGCGGCTCCGCCAAGCAGGGCCGTGATCGACGCACCCAGGCCATCCTGCCGCTCAAGGGCAAGATCCTGAACGTCGAGAAAGCGCGCTTCGACAAGATGCTGTCATCGGTCGAAGTCGGCACGCTGATCACCGCGCTCGGCTGCGGCATCGGCAAGGACGATTTCGACCTCAAGAAGCTGCGTTATCACCGCGTGATACTCATGACCGACGCCGACGTCGACGGCTCGCACATCCGCACACTGCTGCTCACGTTCTTCTATCGACACGTGCCGGAGCTCATCACCAACGGCCACATCTACATCGCGCAGCCGCCGCTGTACAAAGTGAAGCGCGGCAAGCAGGAAATCTACGTCAAGGACGAAAACGAGCTCAACGCAATGTTGTTGAACTCGGCACTCGATGACGCCGGACTGCATGTGAACAGTTCCGCGCCGGCACTGTCTGGTGCGGGCTTCGAGGCGCTGGCGCGCCAGTACATGGAAGTGCAGGCGATCATCAAACGCTGGGCACGGCGCTACGACGAGCGGCTGCTCGAACAACTCATCTACATGCCCGTGGTCACGGCCGCCGAATTCGATCGGCTCGACTGGATGCGCGACTGGGCCCGCGATCTCACCCAGCAGCTGAATACGCTCTCGGACAGCCCGCGCAGTTACCGTGTCGAGTATCGCCAGGCAGCTGGTCATCCCGCCCGTGTAACAGTAAGCAAGACAGAGCACGGTTCTGTCACAGAAAAAGCACTACCGAAGGAATTTTTCGAGTCGGCTGAATACCGACGCATTGTCGAGCTCGGCAAGACTCTGGCCGGTCTGATCGGCGAGGGTGCATACGTCACGCGCGGTGAAGCGCGGGAAGAGGTGGGCTCTTTCAAGCAGGTCATGCAATGGCTGTTCGAGCAGGCCCGCAAGGGGCAATCGATCCAGCGCTACAAAGGCCTCGGCGAAATGAACCCCGATCAGTTACGCGAGACCACTCTCAATCCCGAGACGCGGCGGCTGCTCAAGGTACGCATCGAAGACATCCTGGCGTCGGACGAGATCTTCACCACGCTCATGGGTGACCAGGTCGAGCCGCGCCGCGAGTTCATCGAGAAGAATGCGCTGGCAGTGGCCAACCTGGACGTGTAGGGCGTAGCAGCCGCAGGCGGCTGAGGAACCAAGTACGTCGGCAACGGCTCATTCCTAGTTCATGGACGAGCCCGCATCACGCTCACGGCGCCATCTGCTCCAAGGCATCGCGTTGCTCGCGGCGGCGCTGCCCGTGGCCTCGTTCGCAAAGGAACGCTCCATGCGTCGCATTTTCATCACGGGCTCCACGGATGGACTCGGCCGTGGGGCCGCAGAAACGCTCATCAAGGAAGGTCACCAGGTCGTCCTGCACGCGCGCTCGAAGGAGCGTGTGACTGCATTGAAGGATCTCTCACCCCGTGCCGCCGGTGTGGTCATCGGCGATCTTGCGAGCGCCGCACAGACGCGTTCACTCGCCGAGCAGGTGAACAAGATCGGACGAATGGACGCCGTCATCCACAACGCCGGCATCTACCGCGAACCCAATCGGGGAACGACGCCGGACGGACACTCGAAGGTGCTGGCGGTGAATGTACTCGCGCCCTTCATATTGACCGCGCAGGTCGAACGCCCCGACCGCCTGATCTACCTGAGCAGCAGCATGCATCGCAGTGGGGAAGGCACCCTCGACGACATCGATTGGTCAAGGCGCCCGTGGGACACGCATCGTGCGTACGCGGAAAGCAAGCTCTACATCACTGCACTGGCATTCGCGGTCGCACGGCACTGGTCCGAAGTCGCGAGCAATGCCGTCGATCCAGGTTGGGTGCCAACCAAAATGGGGGGACGCGGCGCTCCCGACGATCTGGAAGAAGGGCACCTCACGCAGACCTGGCTTGCGACCAGCGACGAGCCCGCCGCGAAAACCAGCGGCGGTCTCTGGTATCACCGCGAACGACAGAAACCTGCAGACCAAGCTCTCGACCATCGCTTCCAGGACGAACTCATCGACAGTCTGGCCAGGCTCACGGGCATCAGGCTCTTCTAGGCGCGGACCTCGATACGCGGCTACTGGGACGCCGGCGCGGCCGCTGGCTCCGCGGTCGCAGGTGCCTCGGGCATGGAATCCAGGTTCCAGATGTCCCGGTGCAGCTGCCAGCTGTCGCCCGCGCGTTTCCATACCTCGAGGTATTTGCCGGTTAGCGCGGGTGACTCGGTGCTCCACGCGCCGGAGCGATACGCCCAGTCGCCGGCCACGGCTGATGAGTCCGCCTTTATGCTGATCCTGGCCCACTGCGTGGCGACATCGTTCGACCAGAAGTCCTTGATGGCCGCGCGGCCATTGACGACGCCGGCACCCGGCGGAAGCAATTGACCGTCCTCGGTGTACAGGGCTGCGACGCCCTCGGCATTCTTGTCGTTGTAGGCGGCTTCCCAGGCAGCGGCAGCCTTGTCGAGTGACGCGGCATCAGCGGCGGGATCATGGCCACCCTGTTGGCAGGCGACGAGAGCAAAGCCGAGCAGCAAACCGGTAAACGCGCGCGAAAGACGGGCGTTATTCATGGGACCTCCAGCGTGCATTGGAAGGATTGTTGGCACGGAGACTCGGGCCGGAGCATCGCGCCGAACCACGGGGCAAGCAAGGGGTTCAGCCGCGCGCACATTCCTGCCGCCGATTACGCCACCTGGTTCCTCCCCGCGCGCTTGGCCCGGTACAACTGCTCATCGGCGGTATGCACCACTTCGTCGAGTTCTGCGGATGCATCCCACTGAGCGAGCCCGATGCTGATCGTGATCGACAGATCCGCGTGTATGTTCCGCCAATCATGTTCTGCGACGGTGGAACGTAGCGTCTCGCAGAACACAGTCGCGTCCGCGCGCGTCATGCCGGGCAGAATCAGTGCGAACTCTTCGCCGCCAATACGTGCCACCAGATCGCTGTGCCGGCAGCTGCGAAGCATCAAGGCAGCGGTCTGCTGCAGCGCCTGATCCCCTACCGGATGTCCGAGCTCGTCGTTCACCACCTTGAAATGGTCGAGATCGGCGATCGCAATGCTGAGTGGCTGGCCGACGGCGAGCGCGACTTCGATCTCGGACGCGAGACGCTGCATGAAGCAACGCCGGTTGGCAACGCCCGTCAGCGGATCCTCCTGCGACTCACGCTCCAGCTTCTGGCTGCGTTCGCGCAACATCGAAATCAGCCGTTCTTTCTCAGTGTTCGCCTTCTCGAGCTCGGCGGTGCGTTCCGTGACCCGCTCTTCGAGATGGCGGCGATAATTCTCCAGATCCTCGAATGCGCGCGCATCGGCGAGCGCACCCGCGACCTGTTCGCCGAGCTGACGCATCAGGTGCAGATCGGCGTCGGCGTAGGTGTCCGCCAGAGTGCGCTGCACGCTCAACAGGCCCAGCATGACACCGTCGTTCACCAGCGGCACGGCGAGCAACGAACCGCTGACCTTCTCCGTTGCATCGGCCGGTTGCAACAACTCCGGCGGCGCGTTGCGGCAATCCTTGACGACCAGGGGTGCCCAGCGCGAGACCGGCCAGCCGAACAGACCGGAGTCGATGGGCTTGAGCCGGGCAGGCAGGCGAGCCTGATTGCGTTCGTGCACCCTGATGTCCAGCATGCGGCGTTCGCGATCTATCAGCACCAGGTACATCTCATCGAAGCGGAACAAGGTGCGCGTCTCGGCCAGGATGCGCTCGGCGAGGTCATCGATCCGACGCGCGCCCTGCAATGCCAGTCCGGCCTCGAACAGACGCGTGAGCGGCGCGTTCGCGGCCAGCGCCGGATCGCGGTGCGTGCCGATGGTGTTGAAGCTCAACACCAGGAGCAGCATCAGGCCCGCGAACAACGCGAAGACTGCCGTGGTGCCGGTGTTATAGAGCACGGCCGCCAGAACGCCGGCCGGTACGAAGATGAGGTCCGACAGCGCATAGCTGGGCGTGACGATGCGCCGCACGTCACGACCGTCGAAGTGGAAGAAGAGAGTCATCAGCCCGACATTGACCACCTGAGCGGTCAATCCCATCACGATGAGGGGCACAAGGTCGGTACTACCCAGACCGTCAAGTGGATGGCGGCCGCCACAGGCGAGGTACGCCTGCCCGGCGAGTATCAGCATCAGCACGGTCATCGAGGCGTTGTGGACGGCGCGCAATGCGGCCACCTCCAGCGAGCCCTGACTGTAGCGGCGGTTGACCAACGGCCAGATCAGGGATGCGGCGCCACAGATGCTTGCGGCCACCGCAGGTTCGAAAACCAGCAGCAGCCCGATCTGCGGAAGGCGCTCCATCGAAATCAGGCCGAGACGCGGGGCGCGCAACCCGAATTGCCATACGAACAGGCACGCGCCGATGCCCAGCAGCACGACCCACCAGGCCGGGAAATCGACGCCTCGCAGCAATGCCACCAGCAGCGAGCCGGCCGCCACGATGGCCAGCAGCATCGAATAGATGGCCAGAGTCCCGTATCGCGACCGCATCCAGGACGTTATCCATTACGCCGCGACATCGCGACCGGGCAACTGTGGCACGACGCAGCAATCAGAGGAAATAGGACTAGCGACACGCCCGCCTCTCCTTCGGTCGGGACCGCACTGCAAAAGAACGCGAGCGTTGCCAATCCGTAAGGCGTCGGCGGTACAAAGTCACAGCCGGCAAGACAGTCGCGGAGTAACAGATTGCAATTGCAATCTGTGGTTGAGAGCCTTCGCAGACTTCAGGAGAAAGCATGCGCCAGGAAGGCACGCCCTCATCGCAGGTCTTGCTCAACGCGAAGCTCAACCTGCTGGGCGAGTCGCCGGCGTTCAAGCGGTTGCTGGGGCAGATCGAGCGCTTCGCTGGTTGTGACGCGACGGTACTGATCAACGGTGAGACCGGCACGGGCAAGGAGCTCACGGCACGTGCCATTCATTACCTGAGCGGCCGCCGCGAGGGGCCGTTCATCCCGATCAATTGCGGTTCGATGCCGGATTCGTTGTTCGGCAGCGAACTCTTCGGCCACACGCGTGGTGCATTCACCGATGCGCACGAAAACCGCCAAGGACTCATCGCCCAGGCCGAGGCCGGCACCTTGTTCCTCGACGAACTGGAAGCCCTCAGCCGTCGCGGCCAGGTCGCCCTATTGCGATTTCTGCAGGATCACGAATACCGGCCGCTCGGATCGGCGCGCTGCGCGTATCGCCAACGTACGAGTACTCGGCGCCACAAACGGGAACCTTGCCGATCTGGCGCGCGCCGGAGAATTTCGACAGGACCTGTTGTACCGGTTGAACGTGTTGACGCTCGACGTGCCGCCGTTACGCGATCGCGCTGGCGACGTCGTGGTGCTGGCACAGGCGCTGCTGCGCAAACTCGGTAGCCGCTACCAGATCACCAGCCGCCGCTTTCACCCTGAAGCCCTGGCAGCACTGCGCGCCTATGACTGGCCAGGCAATGTCCGCGAACTCGAAAACCTGGTGCACCGTGAATTCCTGCTGGCGGATGGCGAGGTGCTGCATTTGCCCGGCCTGTCGCGCGCCGGCGGGCTCGAACGGCGCGTGAATCTCCGGCGCAGCGGCGACACGTCGCAGGCGGCGGCATCGACGCCGCGATTCACCGCACCGGGCGTGGCATTTCGCGAAGCCAAGGCGCGCGCGATTGCCGACTTCGAGCGTGAATACCTCAGCGATCTGCTGCGGCAATCCGGCGGCAACGTGAGCCTGGCGGCACGCCTCGCCGGCAAGGAACGCAGTCGCTTCAATCGGCTGGTGCGCAAGTACCAGCTGCGCGCCCGCGATTTCCGCGCCGCTTCTTCCACTCAAACCGGTAGTTAGCTCGCACCCGGCGCGTATGCCGTCGGCACGGTCGGGTGTCGGCGACGCCGTGGCTGGCGCGCGCCTGGGGCGTGTGCGCCCCAGCCGGCGCAATTGGCCTGAGGCGCATTTGCCCGGGCGTGACCTCCGCCGCTGCAAGCGCTTGATTGCATTCGAACACGTCGCTGGCACGGCGGTTGCTTCTGTCCGCTGACGGAAGCCACACGTGACATCCACGCATGCCGATGCCGAGATCGAAGGAATCGCTCGTGAACTTGAGCAATACGTTTCGTTGTACCCAACCGCCGCGGACACACCCGAAGGCATCGCGCGCTGGTGGCTCGACCGGTCGGAGCAACCGGCGTTGAACCTCGTCGAGGCCGCTCTCGATCTGCTCATTGCCCGCGGCGTACTCGCGAGCCGGATGCTTCCGGACGGCAAGCTCATCTACGCCTGCGCCACGCGTCCCGCCTACAAGCGACCCCCGACTAACTAGACAGGAGAAGCCCAATGCCCCAGGCCCTGACGTATCCCGGCGTTTACGTCGAAGAAGTATCCAGCGGCGTACGCACCATCGCGGGCGTGGCCACCTCCATCGCGCTGTTCATAGGATGGGCGAAAAAAGGATCGATCGAAAAGGCAGGTCGGGTTTTCAGTTTCGCCGACTATGAGCGCGAATACGGCGGGCTCGACGGACGCACCCTGCTGGGCCACTCCGTCATGCACTTCTTCAACAACGGCGGAACGGACGCCTACATCATCCGCCTGGCGAAGACACGGACGAGGTTCCGGCGCCGCGGCGACCGGCCACCGCCGAGGCCGGCGGGCTTCACCTTCGAGGCCAGTTCGCCGGGCGAATGGGCGCACGACTACAAGATCAAGGTGATCCCCGCGCCCGGGTGTTGCCGACCGTTTCAAGATCGAGGTGTTGCTCGGTGACGCGGTCGGTCGAATCCTTCGAGAACCTGTCACGCGACACCGCGAGCATCCCGCTTCGTCACGGAATACATCAAGGATCGCTCGCGCATCTTCAAGGTGACTGTCGTGCCGACCTCGGATCCCACGGCCGACGCTGAGGACACGTTCGCCGATGGCGCGGACGGCGACGTGCTGGATCCGGCGGAGGACGACGGTCGCCACCGAAATTCCCAAGCTGTTCGACGAAGGCAAGCCGGCTGACAAGATCGATCTGTTCAACATCGTCTGCGTGCCCGGAATGATCAACGGCGACCGAGATCGCCAACGCTGGCGCGAAATGTGCGGAACGGCGCGCGTTCCTGATCGTCGATTGTCCGGAAGGCGTCGACGCGCGACAGTGTGACCGAGCGCACTGGACGACATGATCGGCAGCGCGCCTTCGTACTGCGGCTTCTACTTTCCCTGGGCGCTCGCGCCGGATCCACTGCAAGGAGGGCGCGATCACGCCCTATCCACCCTGCGGCTTCGTCGCCGGCATCTACGCGCGCACCGACTCGCGCGCGCGGCGTGTGGAAGGCGCCGGCCGGCACCGAGGCCACCGTCAACGGGATCGTGGGTTTCCAGGACGAACTCAGCGATGCCGAAAACGGATCGCTGAATCCGCTGGCCATCAACTGCCTGCGCACGCTGCCCACCTACGGCAACGTCGTCTGGGGCGCGCGCACGCTGGACGGCGACAACAACCGCGGCTCGGAGTGGAAGTACATCCCCGTGCGGCGCATGGCGCTGTTCCTCGAGGAGTCGCTGTTTCGCGGCACGCAGTGGGTGGTGTTCGAGCCGAACGACGAACCGCTCTGGGCGCAGATCCGGCTCAACATCAATGCGTTCCTGCAGACGTTGTTCCGGCAGGGCGCGTTCCAGGGCGCGACGCCGCGCGAGGCCTACTTCGTGAAGTGCGATCGCACCACCACGACCCAGGCCGACATCAACATGGGGATCGTGAACATCCACGTCGGCTTCGCGCCGCTCAAGCCGGCCGAGTTCGTGGTCTTGCGCATCCAGCAGATCGCCGGCGATCTCACGGCCTGAGCGTCTGACTAACTACTTCGCAAGGAGACAACATGCCACAGTTTCCCGTGAATCCGCAGCGCCTGACGCCGTATCCGAATTTCAAGTGCCGCATGAAGTGCGGACGGCCGCTACGTCGCCGGCCTATCGAAATGCTCGGCGCTCAAACGCTCCACCGAGGTCATCGAGCATCGCGAAGGCGGCGATCCATCGACGTCGCGCAAGGCGCCCGGTCGCAGCAAGTACGAAGCCATCACGCTCGAGCGCGGCGTCACCCAGGACGTCGAGTTCGAGCGCTGGGCCAACAAGGTGTGGAACTACGGCGCCGGGCTCGGCCAGGAGACCTCGCTCAAGGATTTCCGCAAGGACATCATGCTCGAGCTGTACAACGAGGCCGGCCAGCTGGTGCTCGCGTACAAGATCTACCGCTGCTGGGTGTCCGAGTTCCAGGCGCTGCCCGACCTCGACGCCAACGCGAACGCCATCGCCATCCAGTCGATCAAGCTCGAAAACGAAGGCTGGGAGCGCGACGTCGAAGTCGTCGAGCCCGCCGAGCCCAGCTTCACCGAGCCGCCGCAGTAAGGCGTGCGCATGAGCCGGCATGGATGCGCAATCCCTGCTCGCGTGCTGGGAACACGGCCGTCGGCGCCATCCGCTGGATCGCGCGCTGCTGCTGTTTGCCGCCGCCGAGCCGCACGTGGATCCGGCGACGCTCGCCGATCGGACGCTCGGGGAACGCAATGCGGCGCTGCTGCATCTGCGGCGCGACGTTGTTCGGTGACGAGCTCAAGTCCTGCGTGAATTGCCCCGAGTGCGCCGAGCAACTGGAATTCACGTTGAGCGCGAACACACTGCTGGCGCGAGCGCCCGCGCGGTGCGGTGCTAAGAGAAGCCCGGATGTGTCGGTTGCGGGTCTCACGCTGCGCCTGCCTTCCTCCCGCGATCTCGCGAACATCGTCGTCGGAATCTAGATGACCTCGAACGCCGCCCGCCGGCTGCTTGCAGCGGTCTGTGTGTCAGTGGCGCTCCGGAGCAGTGGAGCGACGAACTCGAAGCGCTGATTTCGCGCGCCCTCGATGATGCCGATCCCTGCCTGGACCTGGCCCTCGATCTCGCCTGTCCCGGCTGCGATCACGCGTGGAGCGCGCCTTCGATGTGGGCGGATTCCTCTGGGAAGAGATCGACGTGCGTGCGCGGCGGCTGCTCGATGAAGTGCACGCCCTGGCGCGCTCGTATTGCTGGAGCGAGCGGCAGATTCTCGAGTTGTCCGAGACGCGGCGCCGCGCCTACCTGGAACGGGTGCTGGCGTGAGCGGGCTGCTGCAACGGCTGGCCGGCCAGGCGCTGGGCGCGCAGACCAGCGGCGCGCCACGCATTCGGCCGGCAGCATGGCGTGCATGCGCAGGCGCCAGTGAGCTGCCGCGCGATGGTGATGGTGCGCCGGCGGACGCAGCCGCTGGACTCGAACCGACTGTAGGCGCCGACCCCGAGCGGCACTACCGCAAGAACTGGCAGCGGAACGTGCGTCCGATCTGCCGGCGAGCGCATCGGTCGAGGCCGCCGCATCGAACTGATTCGCCGAGCCACAGAAGCGCGGGCACATCGCCGCATTCGCGCCGCGCGCGAACCATCGCACAGGCACGCGCGCGCACGAGATTCATGCAGACAAGGCGCCAGCGCCCTTGCTCGAGGAGGTGCAGCTCGCCAGCGCGCCGCCTGCGATCGCACCCGTCACTTCGGCAGCCGCCGCCTGCGGCCAGCCGCGCCGAACGACTCGCGAGCCGAGCCCACCGAAGTGCACGTGCACATCGGCCGCATCGAAGTGATCGCGGCGCCCGAACCGGCAGCGCCGAAGAAGAGTCGCGCCACGCACGCCGCGCAACACATTGCCGCTCGCTGACTACCTGGCGCGACGGAGGCGTTCGTGAGCACCGCGCTCGCCATCGCCGGCGTCACGCAGGTGCTGCGCGACCTGCTGAACGACCGCTTCGTGAATCAGAACGTCGCCGGCCAGATCGGCCAGAGCGTCACCGTGAGCACCATGCCGCCGGACAAGGTGGTGCAGCAGAACGGCGTCGAAGTGACGCAACTCAATCTTTTCATGCGGCAGGTCACGCCCAACCTCGGCTGGCGCAACGAAGGCCTGCCGTCGCGCGACGGCTCGGGGCGAACGCGCCTCAGCAATCCGCCGCTGGCCATCAACCTGCACTACCTGATCTCGGCCTACGGCGCCGCCGACCTGCACGCCGAGATCCTGCTCGGTCACGCCATGCAGCTGCTGCACGAGAACCCCGTGATTCCGCGCGAGGCCATTCGCATCGCGCTGCAGCCGCCGCCCGACCAGGCGGGCACCTGCCGCCGTGGTTGCGCGCGCTGCGCGACTCGGGCTTGCAGGACCAGATCGAGCAGCTGCGCATCACGCCGGAGTTTCTCAGCACCGAGGACATGTCCAAGTTCTGGACCGTCGACGCTGGCGCACTACCGGCCGAGCGCCGCGTATGAAGTGTCGGTGGTGCTCATCCAGGCGGAGGATCCGAAGCCGCAGCCCGTTGCCCGTGCTGGTGCGACAGCTGCAGGCGCAGCCGAACCTCGCGCCCACGGTGCCGACGATCTCCGCGGTCGTGCCATTCGGCAAACAGCCCGTGGTCGAGCTCGGCACCACCGTCACGCTCGAGGGCTTCACGCTGGACGGCGTCACGCGCGAAGTCGTGCTGACCAACGACCGCTTCGAGATCGAAGAGATCCTGCCCGCGACCGGTGGCAACGCCACGAAGCTCGAGTTCAGCATCCCGACCGCGCGCGCGGCGGATTTTCCCGCGGGCGTCTAGAAGCGTGGCCGCACGCATCAAACTACCCACGCGAGACCGAGCCGCGACTTTCGAACCAGCTTGCGCTCACCGTCGCGCCGCACGTCGACAATCTGCCGCAGACCGTCAACGCCGGCGGCGGCACCGCGAACTTCACGCTCAACTTCACGCCCGAGGTGCGCGAGGGACAGACCGTGCGCCTGGTGCTCGGCACCGCCGAATTCGCGCCGCAGCCTTTCACCGCGCCGGCCGCCAGTCTGAATTTCCAGATCCCGAACGCGCCGCTGGGCGACCACCTCGCGCGTCTGCGCATCGATGGCGTCGACAGCCCGATCATCGATCCGGCAGCGACGCCGCCGGCGTTCCTCAACCGCAGGATCAAGATCCAATGAGCGGCGAGGACTGGATCGAGGCCAACCAGCGCGTGCTCGTCGCGGAGTTCGCGCGGTTGAGGGCGCGACTTGCTGGCGAAGATGCCACCGCGGCGGAGCAGCGACATTGTCAGCGGCGCGCGCGGCGATGCCGCGCCGGCGGCGATCGACGTGCTGGCGCAGGCCTTCGGGCTCAGCGCTTTCGAGCGCGACGTGCTGCTGCTGTGCGCCGGCGTCGAGATGGATGGCGCGCTCGCGGCGCCAATGCGCGCTTACGGCGAGGGACCGGGTCAGCCGTTCGCCACGTTCGGGCTCGCGCTCGCGCGACTCGCCGAACCGCACTGGAGCGCGCTGGCGCCGGTCGGACCGCTGCGGCGCTGGCGGCTGATCGAAGTTCGCGACGAGCGCGCGTTGACCATCGAGCCGCCTAGGCATCGACGAGCGCGTGCTGCACTACCTCGCCGGGGTCAACTACCTCGATCCGCGCCTGCAGCTCGCTGCTGCGCGCGCATCCGAGCCGGGCCTGCTGGCCGAACAGCACGACGACATTGCCGACGGCGGCGCTGGCGGCGCTCGAAACGCGCGGCGGCGCGCCGCCCATCGTGCAGCTGATGCGGCGACGATCCGCGGGCACAGCGAAATCGCGCGGCGGCATCGCCGCGCGTCTCGGGCTGCGGCTGCACATCCTGCGCGCCGCGGACATTCCCGGCAACGTCGCACGAGGCCGACGCATTCGCGTGCTCTGGCATCGCGAGACCGTGCTGCTGCGGCAGCGCGTTGCTCGTGCGAGTGCCGACGATGCCGATCCGCGTACGCTCGCGCGATTCGTCGAGCGCATCGCCGGCCTCGTCTTCGTCGCCGCGCGCGAGGCTGCGCACCGGTCGACCGGCCGCGCTGCAGTTACCGAGTCGACAAGCCCGGCGCCGACGGAACAGAAGCAGCTGTGGAGCGATGCGCTCGGCGAGCCGCCGCGCCGCTCAACGGGTCGCTCGATGCGCGTCGCGGCGCAGTTTCGCCTCAGCACCGACACGATCGTGCGCACCGCGCAGGCGCTGCGCGCGCAAGCCGCGCGCGAGCACGGATCTCGGCGCGATCCTGTGGCAGGCGTGCCGGGAATCGGCGCGCACGCGTCTCGACGGTCTGGCGCAGCGCGTCGAGCCGTCGGCGACCTGGGACGACCTGGTGCTGCCCGAACCGCAGCTCGCGACGCTGCGCCAGATCGCCGCCCACGTGCGCCAGCGATCAGGTCTACGAGGACTGGGGCTTCGGCGGCGAAGGGCACGCGCGGCCTCGGCATCAGCGTGCTGTTCGCGGCGAGAGCGGCACCGGCAAGACCATGGCGGCCGAGGTGCTCGCCGAATGAGCTGCGAGCTCGATCTGTATCGCATCGATCTCGCCTCGATGGTCAGCAAGTACATCGGCGAAACCGAGAAGAACCTGCGCCGGGTATTCGACGCCGCCGAAGACAGCGGCGCGATCCTGCTGTTCGACGAGGCCGATGCGCTGTTCGGCAAGCGCAGCGAAGTGAAGGACAGCCACGACCGCTACGCCAACATCGAAGTGAGCTACCTGCTGCAGCGCATGGAGGCCTATCGCGGCCTGGCGATCCTGACGACCAATCTCAAGAACGCGCTCGACACGGCCTTCCTGCGCCGTCTGCGATTCGTCGTGCAGTTTCCGTTTCCGGACGCGGAGCTGCGCGAGCGGATCTGGCGCGGCGTATTTCCGCGCCGAACGCCGCTGCGAGGCGATCGATCACGCGAAGCTGGCGCAGCTCAATGTCGCGGGCGGCAGCATCCGCAACATCGCGCTGAACGCCGCCTTCCTCGCCGCCGAGGCGGACGGCCGGTGGGCATGGGCCACTTGCTGCAGGCCGCGCGCAGCGAAGCCACGAAGCGCGAGCGCCCCTACTCGGACGCGGAAACGCGAGGCTGGGCATGAAGCGCATCGTGCTGCACGTGGCAAAGCTCGCCTTGCGCGGCATCCCGCGCGGAGAACGTGATGCGTTCGTGGATTCCCTGCGCGGCGAGCTCGAACGTCGGCTGGCTGCACCCGGGGCCGCGAGTCTCCTGTCGTCACGGGGTGACCGGGTGCATCTCGATGTACCAGCCGCGCACATGACGCGCAGCGCGCAGCCCAGGCTGTTTGGCGCGCGGGTTGCCGGCGCGATCGCGCGAGGCTTGAAGTCATGACTGCCGCGCCGGCGGGAACGAGATCCACGGCGGCCGTGCCGAAGATTTCCAGCGGTTCGCGCAGTAACCAGCTGCTGCAGCGCAAGTGCGCCTGCGGCGCGTCGAAGTCACCGCTCGGCAACACCTGCGATGAATGCCAGTCGCGCGCCGTACAGCGCAAGCTGGCGATCGGCGCGAGTAATGATCCGCTGGAACTGGAAGCGGACCGCATCGCCGAGCAGGTATTGAACCGCGGCCCGACCGGGCCGATTGCCGCCGGGTCGCTCGGCATCCGTCGCGTCGCCGCACCGTCGGGCGAATCCACCGCGGCTCCGCCGAGCGTGCAGCGCGCGCTCGCCGGCGTGGGCACTCCGCTCGAATCCGGCCTGCGCCAGGACATGGAGCAGCGCTTCGGCCACGACTTCTCGCGCGTTCGCGTGCACACCGGCGCCGCCGCCGAGCAGTCCGCGCGCGACGTCAACGCTCACGCGTACACGCTGGGCCATTCCATCGTGTTTGACGCCGGGCGTTTCACGCCCGCAACGCACGAAGGTCGCAGACTGCTCGCGCACGAACTAACGCACGTCGTGCAGCAGTCGGGTGCGTCGGAAATTCCGACTGCGCGCCGCGGCCAGGCGCCCAGCGCCCCTTCAGCCACCTCCGCCAGCTTCTCGGGTCTGATCCAGAGAGAAGTAAATCCTAAACGCATCGCGAGCAAGGAAGACGTCCTCGAAAAGATCAAACGCATCGTCGACAGCACGGGAACCGGCGAAGACCCGGCGATCGCGAACCTGACGCGTCTCGGCAAGCTCGGCATTGGTTTCAATCCCGGAGCGACCAAGGAAGAAAAGGACAATGCGTTCGTCTACACCTGCCGCTGCGGCTGGATAGACATGGGGCACTTCTTCATTTCCGCCGCGGCCGCCTATGGCCTGGGCTACCAGCGGCGCCGCCTGGAACTGCGCGTCGGTGGCAAGCCGCACAGCATCGACGAACTGCTCGGCGGCACTGACAAACTCACGCCGTACCTGGACGTGCTGCTCAAAACAGTTCCCGACGGCCAGGGAAAACACGTGATGGCAAACGTCCGTCGGCTGCTGCAATCCGGCGAGCCGCGCGACATCGCGCTGGTCCTCGGCTACTGGATGGAATTCGTGCAGCAGGTGGCCAAGGTGATCTCCGATCCGGGCAGAAGCCTGCCAGACGGCTTCAAGGAGCAGTTGCAGGGAGTACTCGACAAGTACCAGACGATGTTCAAGTCCGTCGTACCCGAAGGACTGCAGGGAACTCTCGAAGGCTCGGCGCGCAGCGCCTTCACCATGGAAGACCTGCCCTCGGATTGTTATGGAGCGGCGCACGGACAGGACGTCTGGAAAAAGACCGATGGCGCCAAGCGGGATCTGCCGCCAATCCATGGGCTCATGGAGAGTTTTTCTCCGACTGCGGCGCCGTCTTTCCCCCGGCGGGCAGCAAGACGCGCTGCGAGATGATGGCCGAGACCACGCCCGGCTCCTGCCGCATGGAAAACGGCAAGGACGTCTGGCCCGCCGACCTCGGCGAGCCCGCCCGGCATGGCAGCACCAAGGCGCGACTGTTGAACAGTGCCAAACCGCTGTGCGGTGACGCCAAGAACGTCGTGCCGTGTCGAAGCGCGACCGGCGACGCCAGCGCGCCGCTGCCCGCCGCGGTGGTCGACGTATCGGACAAGGGGCTGACGGTCGGATTGAACGAAGATATTCCGCTGCATCAGCCGCGGGAGACGGGAAAGTTTGGCGGTGATGTTTCGATCCCGGGGCGGCCGGAAATCATCGACCGCAAGATCCCCTGGTTCTCTCCGGTCCTTCGTTCCTGCGCGTGACGCCGAGACTCAATGTCGTTGGCTTCACGACGCTCTCCGGAGTGCCGGGAGTCGGCGATCTGGAAACCGGCCTGCATCTCGATCCGGAATTTGGTCGATATGGTGCCCACGGCGGGCCGGGTCTGCGGGGAAACATTGATGTCCGCGCTCGCGGGAAGCTGAACGTGGACCTCCAGGGCAGGGTCGACGTCGACTTGTCATCGTTGCTGAACGGACTGGCCGGCCCCGAGCTCGAAGATCTCAAGGCGGTATTCGAGTCGGACGAGTTCGCGAAACTCGTCAAGCAACTATTGAGCGGCGACATAAAGCGCAAGGAATTCGTGCGCGAGTCGAAGCAGTTCCTCAAGCAGAAATTTCCGCAGGGCTTCAAGGGCATCGTCAGCACCGTCATCTGGCGGCTGCAGAGCATGGAAGCGGTGGCACTCGCAACCAGTCTGCATGCCACCGGCACCGTCAGCGTCGGCGACGTTCCAATCTCGGGGCTCGTGCTCCACAAAGGGTTTGGCATGTACCCCTTGATAGGTGTCGAGGCCGGAGCGCTGGTGCCGGAGCTCGCCAATAAACGCGCGCTCGTCGGCGCGAAAGTCTGGCTGTATCAGGAGGGATTCCTGCAGGCGCAGCTCTCGGCCGGCGTCGACCCGGTCGGACGCAAAGGCGTCGCGCAGCTCCACGCCGAAAGCACGTACTTCAAGGACAACAAGCTGTCGCTGGACGTGAAATATCAAATCAGTCCCACGGGCGATCAGGAGTTCTTCGCGGTGTTCGGCGTAGAGCACAACTGGTTTGGTTCCAAGCCGAAAGGAACCAAGTGAAACTCCCACGCTCATCCAGCACCACCCCCACGGCGGCGCTGTTGCATCGCAAGTGCGCCTGCGGAAATCCGGCAAGCGCCGGCACCTGCGCCGAATGTGCGCGGCGAAATGTCAGCAATCCGGCGGATCACCATGAGAAGGAAGCGGAGCGGGTAGCCGACCAGGTTTCCACGGCGCGCCCCGCCGACGGGGCACAACGCCGAGGATTCAACGACTCGCCAGCGAATCCGCGGCGCCGCCCGAGTACCGGGCAGCGTCGACCGCACTCTAGAAAGCGCCGGAAGTCCGCTCGAGCCCGTGCTGCGTCAGGACATGGAACAGCGGTTTGGCCACGACTTCTCCAGCGTGCGCGTGCATGCGGATTCGTCCGCCGATCAGTCGGCGCGCGACGTCAGGGCGCATGCCTACACCGTCGGACGCGACATCGTATTCGCGTCCGGAAAATACGCGCCACAGACCCGCCAGGGGCGTCATCTGCTCGCCCACGAGTTGACTCACGTCGTGCAAGGCGGCGGCGCGCTCGCGCGCGCCGCCGATTCGCCGCGCGGCCACATGTTGATGCGGCAGCCGGCGACAAAGGACGAAGCCGCGCCGGTAGCGGAAGTAGATCCATGCACCGCGCCCGATCCGATGTTGCCTACCTTCACCCCAGCCGAAGAGAAAAAACGCAACGCGATCCTGCCGGACATGCTGCGCGGCGTGGCAGCAGACGAGAAGAAGGCCTGGTGCAAACACCTGCGCCGGGCGCTCGCGGCATTCTCGACTTCGCAGATGGAAGCGCTGAACGCGGCCGGCGTGCGCTTCTGGCGCTCCGGCGGGCCCGCCGCCGTTCGACGCCGAATTTGGGCCGTCCAAGACCGGCCGCTACGAAATGGCTCGTTACGATATCCCTACCGCGTCATCTCCTGGCGCCCCGCGAGGGGGTCGACGAGGTCCGTCACGAGCTGGCGCACGCCTGGGATCACGTACGTGACGGCAAGGTCCGGCGGCTCGACAACTACAAGGGCGCGCAGCTCAAGAAGGAGGTTCTCGCGCCCGCAACCTTTGCCTCCGAAACCAACAAGAAGCGTGTGACCGTTGCCGAGCCGGCGGGTGCCGGCACGAAACAGGTAGGCCTGTCCATCAAGGACACCTTCGATCGGTTCATCAAGCGGCCAGTCCAGGACTACTGGTCGTTCAGGAACTCAAAGACCGATCCGGAGCACGTGACCAGTAACGTGAAGGAGTTCTACGCGGAGGGCTACAGCGTCTTTCACGGCGGCGACGAAGACGCACAGGCACAGCTGCTGTGCGCTGCGCCCGAGCTGTACCAGTTGCTCGAAAAGGAAGCGCTCGCCGAAAAACTCGCGGTGCCGGATCGCAAGAAGCTCGACGCGAACAACGCCTCCAACAAACGCACCTGTAGCTGACGCCGCAGCGGAGCGAAACGAACGTGAAAAACTCACCATGACTCTCACCGCCTCGCCCAAACTACTCAAAGGCGGCCTCATCGTGCTCGCGCCCGACGGCACGCGCGCGCGCCGCGTGATCTCTCTCCAGTACAACCCCGACACGCTCACGCGCAGCTACCAGGTGCAGGGCGTCGGCGGCGAAGGCGGCGGCGAACGCGCGCAGCCGTTCCGCCTCAAGGGCGCGGCGATCGAATCCATCAAGCTCGACGCCGAGATCGACGCCACCGATCAGCTCGAATTCCCGGATCGCAACGCGGTCGCGACCGAAGTCGGCATCGCGCCGCAGATCGCGGCGCTCGAGACACTGGTGAATCCGACGACGGCCGACTTGCTCGCGATCGACGCCGACGCGCGCGGCGGCACGCTCGAGATCCTGCCGCCGGAATCGCCGCTGGTGATCTTCGTCTGGAGCCGCAGCCGCGTGGCGCCGGTGCGCGTCACGGATTTCTCCGTCACCGAGGAAGCCTTCGACCCGCTGCTCAATCCGATCCGCGCCAAGGTGAGCCTCGGCCTGCGCGTGCTCACGGTCGACGACCTCGGCTACTCGCATCGCGGCGGCACCCTGTTCCTCTCCTATCTGCGCACGCGCGAGGCGCTGGCGGCGCGCGTGCCGGGCGCGACGCTGCAGTCGCTCGGCCTTTCGAACCTGCCATGAGGTGAACGCATGAACGATCCCGTACAGATGCTCATCGACGCCGGCGCGATTCCGACGTCGCCGTTCGGGCCGTCGAGCCGCTACGCGAACGTGGCGCTCGGCCGCTACACGTTTCCGGGCGCGGACGCGGGCGATGAGACCAGCGTGGCCTACGTGCTGCGGCGTTTCGTGCCGCAGGCGCGCGACATTCCGCTCGCGACGCGCCACCCGGTGCGCGCGGGCGATCGCGCGGACAACATCGCCGCCAACTACCTGGGCGACGCGCAGCTCAACTGGCGCGTCGCGGACGCGAACCTCGCGACCGACATGCTCGAGCTCACGGCGACGCCGGGCATGCGCATCGCGATTCCACTGCCGCCGGGTGCGGCGGAGCCTGAGACGCACATGCTGGGCAGCATCAAACTCTCGCTGCTCATGGGCACCGGTGCCGATGCCGGCGCCCAGCTTCGTGGTCGAAGCGCTGAGCTCGGTCAAGGTGGACGCGGGCTCGGGCGATGCGCAGAGCGGCTTCGAGCTCACTTTCGACGTGCCGACTGCGCTCGCCGCTGCGAGCTCTGTTCCTGGCGTCGGGCGGCGGCGCGGTCGGCGGCGTGCCGCTGATGCGCGTGGTGCTCATCGTCACGATGAACGGCCGCGCCGAGCCCATCATCGACGGCGTCGCCACCGACATCGAGGCGCAGCCGACCGAAGGCGGCAACGCGAAGCTCATCGTCAAGGGCAAGGATCTCTCGGCGCTCATGGACGTGGTGGAGATCGCGGGGCTGCCGTACCCGGCGATGCCGCCCTCGGTGCGCGTGCTGGCCATCCTCGCGAAATACGCGGCGTTCGGCGTCATTCCGATGGTGATTCCCGCGGTGGTCGACGAGCCGCCGTTGCCGACGGAACGGATCCCGCAACACAAGGGCACGGACTACGGATACGTCGCGAGCTCGCGCAGGAGGTGGGCTACGTCTTCTACCTCGAGCCGGGCCCGACGCCGGGCATGTCGCGCGCCTATTGGGGGCCGGAGATCCGCGTCGGCATGCCGCAGCCGGCACTAACTACCGGCATGGACGCGATCAGCAACGTCGACCAGATCTCGTTCCACTTCGATCGCGAGGCGAAGTCGATCCCGGTGGTCTTCTTCCACGAGCCGCAGAGCAAGCTTGCCATCGGCCTGCCGATCCCGGACATCACGCCGATGAATCCGCCGCTCGGTCTGGTGCCGCCGCTGCCGCCGAAGGTCGAGCATCTCTCGGACACGGGGCATCTGCACGCCGGGGCAGGCGATGATGCGCGGCCTCGCCTACGTGGCCAGCACAGCGACTGCGTGTTCGGCAACGGCACGCTCGACGTCGCGAAGTACGGCCGCGTGCTCAAGTCCCGCCAGCTCGTCGGCGTGCGCGGCGCCGGGTCTGCCCTACGACGGCCTCTACTACGTGCAGAACGTGACGCACGACATCCAGCGCGGCGCCTACAAGCAAACCTTCTCGCTGGCGCGCAACGGGCTGTTCCCGACGCTGCCGGTGGTGCCGACATGAGTGACAGGCGCTTCCACGGCATTTATCCGGCGCGCGTCGAGAACAACATCGATCCGCTCAACATGGCGCGCATCCAGGTGTCGGTGGCGGATGTCGGCGGCGCGTCGATCTCGAGCTGGGCGCTGCCGTGCCTGCCGGTGACCGGCATGAACACGGGCATGTTCACCGTGCCGCCGATCGGCTCGGCGGTGTGGGTGCAGTTCGTGCGCGGCGATACCGACTATCCGGTGTGGCTGGGCGGCTATTTCGCCAATGGCGAGGCGCCGCAGCTCTCGAAGCGCGTGCCGCCGGGCGTCAGCGGCATCACGCTCCAAACTACCGCAACAATGGCCTCGTGATCAGCGACGCGCCCGGCGGCGGCATCCTCATCCAGACCGCGGGCGGCGCGAAGATCGAGATCAGCGATCTCGGCATCACCATCGCCGCGCAGGGCGCCGAGATCAAGTTGAGCGGCGGCACGGTCAACATCAACAACAACGCTCACTCACCATCACCTAGCAAGGACGCACGATGCCCGGCTTCGTCATCACCAAGAGCTCGCATCGCTGAACTGCCCGCACTCGGCGGCCGGCAACTCCCGACAGTGACGGACATGCACGTCAAGATCGACGGACAGCCGATCGTCCTGCAGTGCAGCCCTACATCATCACGACCTGCACGGGAGGACAATCGAAGTGCACCGCGGGCAGCTGGATCAAGGGCGCGAGCGCGTGAAAGCCAGCGGCATCCGGTCGCGATCAGCACCGGCATCTCGCTGATGCCCCCGCTGGCGCCGTTCGCCGTGATGCTCACCCAGCAGCGCGTCAAGGCGACCTAGGAGCGCAACGTGAGCGAGCTCGACTTCCCCTATCACTTCGACGGCCGCGGACGCACGGCGGGAAGCACAGCGGAGAAGCACATCCGCGATCTCATCGAGCAGGTGCTGCTCACGTCGCCCGGCGAACGCGTGATGCGGCCGGACTTCGGCAGCGGCCTGCTCGCGATGGTGTTCGAGCCCAACAGCACGGCGCTGGCCGCGACCTCGCAGATGCTGATCCAGGGCGCGCTGCAACAGCACCTGGGTCATCTCATCGCGGTGCAGGGCGTGGAAGTCGAAGCGATCGACAGCACTTTCCGCGTCGAGGTGCGTTACTCGGTGCTCGGCGACGGCACCAGCCAGGTGGCGAGCTTCGCGCTGCCGGGAGGTGCGCTGTGATCTTCCATTGCTGCGAGCGCCGCCGGCTCGAGGTGTTGCGCCGCTCGAGCACCAACAAGAACGCCATCGAGTTCCTGGAAGTTCTCGATCACGCCGCGCCGCCGGGCGTCGAGCCGCAGCGCACGCTGTTCGTGCGGCTGCTGCGTGTGCCGCCGGCGCTCACCGCCGCCAACGTGAGCATCACCGGCGGCGAACGCATTCCGACCATCGGCATCGAATGGGTGGCGACGGCGGACAACCTGCCGGCCACCGCGGAGCCGGGTCTCGTCGATGGGCTCGACGAACTGCCGCGCACCCTGGTGGTTCGCACGACCTCGAACGGCGACTTTTCGCGCTACACCTTCGCGCTCGTCGAAAGCCCGGGCAGCAGCCAGCCGCCGACCAATTTCGATCCGGTGCTGTCATCCATCGACTTCTCCTTCAAGGTGGAGTGCCCGTCGGATTTCGACTGCGCCGAGCCGCTCGACTGCGCGCCGGCGCCAGTAGAAACGCCGCGCATCGACTACCTCGCCAAGGACTACGAGGGATTCCGGCGCCTGATGCTCGATCGCCTGAGCCTGCTGACGCCGACATGGCGCGAGCGCTCGGCGGCGGATGCCGGTGTCGCGCTGGTCGAGCTGCTGGCCTATGCCGCGGACAACCTGAGCTACCGCCAGGACGTGGTCGCGAACGAGGCCTATCTGAACACGGCCCGTCAGCGCATCTCGGTGCGCCGGCATGCGCGCCTGGTGGACTACTTCCTGCACGAGGGCTGCAATGCGCGCGCCTTCGTGCACTTCGCCCTCGACACCGAAGGCGCGACGCATCTTCTGCCCGCGGCGCGCGCGCGCTGTTCACGCAGGTGCCCGGCATCGAGGACGCCGTGATCGTGCCGGGCAGCGAAGCCGAGCGTGTCGCCCGCAACGCCGGCGTGCTGGTGTTCGAGACCGTGCACGAGAAGCAGCTGAGCGAATCACTGAACGAGCTCCACTTCTACACCTGGGGTGACGAGGAATGCTGCCTGCCGCGGGGCGCGACCTCGGCCACGCTGGTGGGACATGCCGAAGGCCTGGCGCGCGGCGATTTCCTGGTGTTCGTGGAGCGCAAGAGTCCCGACGCGGCTCACCGAAGAGGATGCGGACCGCAAGCATCGGCATGCCGTGCGACTCACGCGCGTCGAGTTCACGGTCGACCCTTCCGGCAAGTTGTTCGGACCCGAGGCGGTGGATGAGCCGAGCCCATCACGCGCATCGAATGGGATCCGAGCGATGCCTTGCCATTCGCGCTGTGCGTCTCCGTCGCGGAAGAGCCAAACGTCAGTGTCGCGCTCGGCAACATCGTGCTGGTCGAGCATGGCGAAGCGCAGCCGGTCGACGTGCTCCCGCTCGGTGCCCGACGAAGAGAAGTTCTACGCACGACGCACGAATCGAGTTGGCGATTGCTGCGATCCGCCCGAGCCGCTGCGTTTGCCGTTGCGCTACCGGCCGGTGTTGCGGGACCTGCCGCTCACGCACGGTTTCCGTCTCGCCGATCTGCTGAAGCCTCCCGCGGATGCCCCGCAGGATTTCTGGAGCGCGGCGGCGCTGCGCGCGCTGAATCCGCGCGATGCGATGCCGCATGTGCTGACGCTTACGGGCACGGTAAATGACCAGGACGACGACTGGTTTCCTCGGCGGGACCTGCTGGCCAGTGACGGCGCGGCGCGCGACTTCGTGGTCGAAATCCAGGACGACGGGCGCGCCCGCCTGCGCTTCGGCGACGACACCCACGGTCGGCGCCCGGAAGAAGAAACAGAGTTCAAGGCTATCTACCGCGTCGGCAATGGTTCCGCCGGCAATGTCGGCGGCGAGGCCATCGTGCACCTGCTGCTGGAGGGCAATTCGCCGATCGGCAAAGATCTCCAATCCGCTGCCCGCCTTCGGGGGCGTCGACGCGGAGGACATCGAAGCCGCGCGCCGCGATGCGCCGCAGGCGTTTCGCACCCAGGAGCGCGCGGTGACGGCCGCAGACTATGCCGAAGCTCGCGGGCCGACGGCCGGACGTGCAACGCGCCGCGGCCACGTTCCGCTGGACGGGGAGCTGGCACACGGTGTTCGTCACGGCGGATCGCGTCGGCGGCGCGAAGGTGGACGCCGAATTCGAAGGCGGACTGCGGCGCCATCTCGAGCGCTTCCGCATGGCGGGCTACGACCTCGAGGTCGACGCGCCGCATTTCGTTCCGCTGGACGTGTCGCTGCACATCTGCGTGAAGCCTGGATATTTCCGCTCCGCGGTGATCGCCGCGGTGCGCGAGGCGCTGTCGAGCGTGCTGCTGCCCGACGGGCGTCTCGGCGCCTTTCACCCCGACAACTTCACTTTCGGCCAGCCGGTGTACGCCAGCCGCGTGGTCGCGGCCGCGCAGTCGGTCGAAGGGCGTGGAGTCGGTGCGCCTGGATCGCTTCCAGCGGCTGGTCGATCCGGATCCTTCGACGCAGGAGAACGGCGTGGTACCGATCGGGCGCCTGGAAGTGGCGCAACTCGATAACGATCCAAACTTCCGCGATCGCGGGCGGCTGCTGGTATCGGCGGGAGGTGGCCAATGAGCACGCCGCGACCGGAACCACCGCGCCTCGACGCCGATTCCGCCCGGCACCGAGTCCTGCCTGTGCTGCGACGGCGTCGCGCCGGCGACTCCACTGGCCATCGAAAATCGCGGCGGTCTCTCGGCCATCAGCTACCGCATCGGTGGTTACGGCCGACTTCCGCGAGAGCCTGCACGCCGCCCTGTCGTCCAGCGATTTCACGAAGCTCGGCGAGCTGCGCACGCGCGACGACGGACGACTTCACCATCGGACTCATCGACGCCTTCGCCTGCGCGGCCGACGTGCTCACCTTCTACCAGGAGCGCATCGCCAATGAGTCGTATCTCGGCACGGCGCGCGAACGCGTGTCGCTGGCAGGAGATGGGCAGGCTGATCGGCTATCGACTGCGTCCCGGCGTCGCGGCGGAAACCTTGCTGGCGTTCACCTTCGAGACGCCGCCGACACCGCCGCCCGCGGCGAAACCCGAACCCGGCATGTTCGTCACTGGCGTGCCGGCGCAAGTGACCGTGGCCGCCGGCCTGGCCGTGCGCAGCGTGCCCGCACCCGGACGAAACGCCGCAGGTGTTCGAAACCGTCGAAGCATTCACGGCGCGGCCCACCTGGAATGCGCTGCAACCGTGGATGTCGGAAGTCGCGCGGCCGGCGAATGGCGCGACGTTCACTTTTCTTCGCGGCGTCGCGACGGGACTCAGGCCCGGCGACGCGTTGCTCATCGTCGGCGACGAGTTCCGCAACGACAACAACTCCAACCGCTGGGATTTCCGCATCCTGGACAGCGTTTCGATCGACGCCGCGAACGACCGCACGCGCGTGAGCTGGCGGCGGCCGCTGGGCTCCATCGATCCGCCCATGGGAACCAGCGCGAGCGCGGAGGTGTTCGCGCTGCGCCGGCGTGCCGCGGTGTTCGGCCACAACGCGCCGGTGTGGCTCACCATGACCACGGACTTCCGCTCGGGCTACGAGCTGACGTTTCCGCGCGGCGAGACGCCCGTCCCGATTCTGTTCCGCGCCGCCAATCCGACCAGGCGGAAGACTGGCCGCGATTCGAGATCTCGCGGGATGACTCGAGCATCGATCTCGACTCCGTGTATTCGGAAATGCCCTCCGGCAGCTTCGTGGTGCTGGCCCGCGGCAACTTCAACTACCCGGCCGAGCCGGCGCCGCCCGACACCTACGTCGAGCTGTACACGGTGACCAGCGTTTCCGAGGTGTCGCGCGAGGAATTCGCGCGTGTCGGCCAAGGTGACGCGCCTCGGTCTCTCGGGCGCCAACTACGACAAGTTCCGCGGCGACGTGCGCGGCACCAGTGTGTTCGGCCAGTCCGAATCGTTGCCGCTCGCGGAATACCCGGTGAACGATGCGGTGGCGGGAGACAGCATTCCCGTCGCCGTCGCGCCGGAGGGACTCGAAGCCGGCAGGCACCTGCTCATTCGCGGCAAGCGCGTCAGCGACGGCGTAGCCATCATCCATGGCGCCACGCTGGTGTCGGCCGCATCCGCGGGCAGCGGGCGAAGCACTCTGACTATCGATCCGCCGCTGCCGGCGCCATTGCGCCGCGACTCGGTGGTGGTGCACGCCAACGTGGCGCTGGCGACCCACGGCGAAACCGTGTCGCAGATCCTGGGTGCAGGCAATGCGGCGACGCCGTTTCAGCGTTTCGAACTCAGGCAGCTGCCGCTCACGTATCGCGCCGCCGCGAACGAGCTCGGCGCCAGTCCCGAACTCACCGTGCGTGTCGACGACATCGCCTGGAAATTGCGCGACAGCCTGTTCGGCGCCAGCATCGCGCGACCGGGTCTTCTCGCTGCAGAACGACGAGCAGGGCCGCAACTTCGTCGCCTTCGGCGACGGATCGCGCGGCGCGCGGCCGTCGAGCGGCGTGAACAATGTGCGCGCCACCTACCGCAAGGGCCTGGGCGCCGCCGGCAATGTTGCGGCCGAGAGCCTGACGCAGCCGACGCAACGCCCGCTCGGAATGAAAGGCGTCAGCAATCCGTTGCCGGCCGAGGGTGGCACCGATCCCGAGAGCGCGGAACAGGCGCGACAGAGCATGCCGCTGATGACGCGCACACTCGGCCGCGCGGTCTCGCTGCTGGACTACGAGGACTTCGCGCGCGCCTTCTCTGGCATAGCCAAGGCGCGGGCGCAGGTGCTGCACCTGTCTTCCGGGCCGACGATCGCGATCACCATCGCGGGTCCCGGGGGAGTCGTGATCTCTCCCGACAGTCCCGTCTGGGTCAATCTCGCTGCGGCGCTGGCCGACAATGGCGATCCGCACGTTGCCGTGCGTCTCCTGGCGCATCATCCCGGCACTTTCCGCATCGGTCTGCGGGTCAAGCGGGATCCGGACTTCGAGAGCAGCCTGGTGTTGAGTGAAGTCGAAGCCGCGCTGCGCGCGCGTTTCAGCTTCGATGCGCGCTCACTGGGTCAGCCGGTGCAACAGTCGGAAGTGATCGCCGCGGCGCAGGCCGTGCGTGGCGTCGTCGCCGTCGACCTGGATTTTCTCTACGGCGGCACGCGTCCCGTGTCGCAGACGTGCGCTCTCCCTGCAGGTACGACTGCTCGCCAATCGCATGAGCATCAGCGATGGCGTGCTCATCCCGGATGAAGTGCTGACCCTGCATCCGGATCCCTTCAAGCGCCTCGAGGAAATGCCATGAGTCTCGATGCCGAGAAGCTCTATCGGCTTCTGCCCGCCGTCTATCGCGTGCGCGACGCCGCGCGCGACGAGCCGCTGCGAGCATTGATAGGCGCCTTCGCGCGCGAGCTGGAAGCGCTGGAGGAAAACCTCGAGCAGCTCTACGACGACCAGTTCGTCGAAACCTGTGCGGAGTGGGCTGCGCCGTACATCGGAGAACTGATCGGCTACCGCTCGCTGCATGGCGCATCGCCTGCCGTGGCGTCACCGCGCGCGGAAGTGGCCAACACCATCGCCTATCGCCGGCGCAAGGGCACGGCGCTGATGCTCGAGGAACTGGCGCGCAACGTGACCGACTGGCCGGCGCGCGCCGTGGAATTTTTCGAGCAGCTCGCGACCACGCAATACATGAATCACCTGCGGCCGCATGCGCCGGCGACCGCCGCGGTGCGTTCGCAGCGCGCGATGCTGGCCGCGAACGGGCCATTCAATAGCGTCGCGCACACCGTCGAGGTGCGCAGCCCGGACGCGGGTGGCCGCTACAACATTCCGAATATCGGGATCTTCCTGTGGCGCCTGCAGCCGTACCGCCTGCGCGAGTTGCCGCTGGTTGCCGACCCCGGCGATGCCAGCGGACGGCGCCAGCGCGTGAATCCGCTGGGCGCGGACCTGCGACTGTTCCGCAGTCCGCAGCCGGAGACTGAAATCGACCACATTGCCGCCCCGAAGAACGTGCCGGATCCGCTGCGCATCCGCGAGTTCGCGCTGCAGGTGCGTGCCGCCACCGCCACGCTCGATGAAGTGAAGGTGAGCGACGACTACGGCGCCGGCCGCAGCGTGGTGCTGTCGCGTGCCGGCGCGGATCTGCCGCTGCGCGATGCGGGCGCCGCGCCGCCCGGCGATCCCGACGCGTTACTGGTGGTGCGCATCGCCGACCTGCGCGACGTGTTCGACGGCGGTGGCAATTTCATCGGCTGGGCCCACGAGGACGACATCGGGCCGAAACACATCGCGCTCGATCCGGAGCGCGGGCGCGTGCTGTTGGGCGCGGACCGTGTGGCGGAACACGCCAGTGAGCCGTTCACGGCCACGTTTCACTACGGTTTCTCGCGCGACATCGGTGGCGGCGAGTACGAACGAACTCCGGCCGAGGCCGCCGCAGGCGGGCAGGAGCTCACGGCCAGCGATGCGCAGTCACTGCAGCCGCTGCTGGATCAACTCGAAACCGCCGGCGGCCGACTGCTCATCGAAGACAGCCTCACATATGAGGAGTCGCCGACGTTCAAGGCGCCGGCGGATTCGGACCCCGAGCGGCCAGGTGCGGTGGTCGGCGCCAGCAATGGCGTGCGTCCGCTGATCGCCGCCAGCGCACCCATGCAGCTGCAGATCGCCGCGAACGGCACGCTGGTGCTCGACGGCCTGGTGATCTCGGGCGGGGCTCTGCAGTTGCCGGTGGCGACGGATAACGAGAAGCGCACCCTGGTGTTGCGCGACTGCACGCTGGTGCCGGGCCTCACGCTCGGGCCACACGGCGAGCCGGGTACACCCGGCGCACCCAGCCTCATCGTCGAACATCCGTTCGCCGAGATCGTGCTCGAGCGCTGCGTCACGGGCGCGTTGCACGTGGTGGGCGAGTCCGGCGTCACCGTGAAACTCACGGATTGCATCCTGGATGCTGCAGACGAAGACGGAACTGCCTTCGCGGCAGACGCAGCCGGCGAGGCCGGCGCGGAGATCACGCTCGAGGATTGCACCGTGATCGGTCGCGTACACACGCGGCTCATGCGCCTCGCCAGCAACTGCATTTTCACCGCACCGGTCGAAGTCGCGCGCCGCCAGGAAGGCTGCATGCGTTTCAGCTTCGTGCCGGCGGGCTCGATCACGTCACGCCGCTTCCGCTGCCAGCCCGATGCGGCGCACGCGCAGGTGCTTCCCAACTTCACCTCGCTGCGCTACGGCGAGCCCGGCTATTGCCAGCTGCGCGCCAGCCACCGCGCGCGTGATTCGTGAAGGCGCCGAGCGACGGCGGCGAGATGGGCGTCATGCATCCGCTGTTCCAGCCGCAGCGCGAAATCAACCTGCGGATCCGCCTCGACGAGTACCTGCGATTCGGCCTGCGCGCGGGCCTGTTCTATTCAACTTAACGCCACCTGATTCAGTACGGAGACGACCATGGGCGCCGATTTCTCAAAAGTCAGATCGAATCCGCTGCTCGACTACGCGGGCGTGGAGCTCAAGCAGGGCGCGGTGCTGCTGGACGCGGATGCCAACGAACTGGTCGCCATCTTCGATCGGCGGCTGCGCGCGCTGGCCGGCGATGTATTGGGCCGCGCCACCGTCGGTTCAAACACCCCCGACGCCTTCCACATCACGCTGGGCAATACCAGCACCGGCGCCCAGACACTGCTCATCGGACCTGGAAGGCTGTATGTCGATGGCCTGCTCGCGGAGAATCATGGCAACCCGGATCCCGCGCAACGTGTGTTCGATGCCTTGATGGCCGAACCGGCGTTCAGCCAGCCCGTCCCCTATGAATCCCAGCCCTATCTACCCAATCCACCGCCGCTGCCACGCGCCGGCCGTCACCTGGTGTACCTCGACGTGTGGAACCGCGAGGTCACACACCTCGAGCAACCCGCGCTGGTCGAAACCGCGGTGGGCGTCGAAACCTCCTCCCGGGTGCAGACGGTCTGGCAGGTGCGGGTGCTCGGCGAGGAAGCCGGCTCCGGCACCACCTGCGGTTCGCCCGACGCCGACCTCGCCGGCTGGGCGGACCTGATCGCACCATCGACGGGGAGACTCACGACCGGCACTTACGAGGTCGCCGCGGTGACTGATCCCTGCGAGCTGCCGCCGACGGGCGGTTATCGCGGACTCGAGAATCAGCTCTATCGTGTCGAGATCCATGATCCCGGCGCGCCCGGCGACACGGCCACCTTCAAGTGGTCGCGTGACAACGCCAGCGTCGGCAGTCGCGTCGCTACCTGCGTCTCCGCCTCCGAGCTGCAGCTGGACACGCTCGGCCGCGACGAAGTGCTGCGCATCAACAGCGGTGACTGGGTGGAAATTCTCGACGACGTGCGCGAGTTCGCGCAGCACGGCGGAGAGATTCGCAAGGCCACCGTGGTCGCCGGCAAGGACCGGCACATCACCCTCGACAAGCCGCTGCCGGCGGACATGTTGCCGGGCTCGTTCCCCGACAGTTCCTTTCCGCGCCAGCGAAACCTGCGCGTGCGCCTCTGGAACCAGCGGGGCGCAGTCCTCTCCACTGCCGGCAACGGCGCGACGACGGTGTTCCAGGATCTCGATGACGCCTCATCAACGGGTGTCATCAAGGTGCCCGCCGCCGGCACCACGCTGCTGCTCGAAAACGGCGTGACCGTGAGCTTCGATTCCATCGGCCAAAAGGGTTTTCGTGCCGGCGACTACTGGGTGTTCGCGGCGCGTACCGCCGATGCATCCGTGGAGTTGCTCGACCAGGCGCCTCCGCGTGGCATCCATCATCACTATGCGCGCCTGGGCCTGTGGGACGCCGGTACCAACACCGAACCCACCGATTGCCGCCACCACTGGCCTCCCGCGGGCGGCGGAGAGGACTGCGCCTGCACGCAGTGCGTGACACCGGAGTCCCATGCCAGTGGTGAGCTCACCATCGAGGAGGCGGTGAACCGGGTGCGCGAAACCGGTGGCACGGTGTGCCTCAAGGCCGGTCAGTACTCGCTGCGCGGCGCGGTGCCCGTCGGTAATGCGCGCTCGGTGCGCATCAAGGGTGAAGGCATCAACACGATGCTGATTTGTGTCGCGGGCGCATTTGACATCGACACCGGCATCGCGGTTTGCATCGAAAACCTCGCCATCACCACTGCGGGCAGAGTGCCCGCGATCTCGGTACGCTCCGGGTACGGCATTTCGCTGCACGACTTGTTCGTTGCGGTCGTCAATCCGGCTGCTCCGGCCTCGGCCGTGGCGCTGTCGGGCGCGGTCTTCGACCTGTCTATCTACAACAACTGGATCACCGCACCCTTCGGCATTCGCGCGCTGGATTCCACGGCCCGCGAGCCGTTCAGTTTCCTCTGGACGGCGGGCCTGCGCATCGAAAGCAACCTGTTCTCGTGCGACCGACAGGCGATCGCCTTCGCCGGCAGCGTTGCGCACATGCTGGGCACGCACATTTCTGGAAACGAGATCTCAGGCTGTCGCGAGGCGGGCATCGCCATGATGGGATTGGCGATGCCGGGGTCGGCGGTACGCATCGCCGACAATACGCTGAGCGTCAACGCACACGGCATCCGTTGCGCAACGAACTTCTGCTGGGTCGAGGGCAACCGTGTCACTGCGGTAGTCCAGGAGAACTCCAGTCCGACTGGCGCCGGGATCACGATCGAACCCAGTCTGAACCCCGATGCCGGTGAGCAATACCAGCTGCTCGCCAACCAGGTGGGCGGCTTTCCAGGCGCGGGAATTCTCATCAATGCGTCGGTGCGGGACCTGATCTGCAAGCTCAACATCATCGAAAAGTGCGGCAACGGCATTGTGACGGCGTCCGGAGTTGTACTGGGCTCGGTCTCGATCGAGAACAATCATCTGCGCGACATCGGCACTCCGCATGCGGCTCCGCAGGTTGATCCATTCATATACGGCATCAGCGTGCGAAGGGCGCATTCGGCCACGGTGGTGGGCAACCAGTTGCAGCGCGTCGGAATCGATGCGGTTGCCGGTATTCAGCGAATCGCCGGCATCGTGCACTTCGCGGTGAGATCCAGCCGCGTGAGCAATAACGACGTCGCGGAAGTGGGGCCGGCCGCGCCTTCGACCGCCATCATCAGTGGCATCGAAATGCAAGGACCTCACGAGGATCACGTGGTCGCTGGCAACCAGGTGGCGCGCGACCCCGCTGGCGCGATTCCCGACACCACGAATTTCTTTGCCCTCCTGGTGGAAGAACCCTCGCCGCCCATACCCATCATCCATGTCGGGAATTTCACCACCGTGCATCTCGCGGCCGGTCGTACTCTGGTGCTCGACGGCACACACGCGTTCGCGACCGAAGCCGTGCTCGACGCCGGTCCCGTCGATGCACCGCTGCTGCGGCTTTCATCCGTCATCGTGCAGGGTAACGTGCTGCGTGCACGTGGCGGCACGCCGGCGGTGCACATGATCACCGGCCTCGACATCAAGTTCAGTGACAACCGCTGCACGCTCAATGGCAATAACACGGCCGTGAACCTGAACTGCCGCGTCGCCGTGGTGAGCTCCAACATCGTGCGCGGCCTCGGACGGAACTCCGTCGAAGTGCCCGGCACCGATGTCCAGTTCACCGTCGTCGGAAATGTCACGAGCGGCGAAATCTTCGTCAGAGGACAGCCCTTGCCCGCGCCGTGGGCGCCACTCAATGTGAGGATCTGATGCGTATCTTCATCACGGAAAAGGAAACGGATCTCGAGGCACTGGCCTCGAGCCTGGCGCGCACTCCGCGCGCGGCGGCCGCGGTACGCGAACGCGTCCTGGCTCTCAATCCGCACCTCGCCGATGCCACACGCATTCCGAAGGGCGGCGTGCTCATCCTTCCCGACAGCCCCGAACTCAAGGCGGGAGTCGGCACCAGCGTCGGCGGTGTCAGCGCAGCTGAGGTCGCCGAGAGATTCACTGCCGGCGCACGCGACCAGCTGAGCCGCGCCGCAGCGCACCTCGAGACGCTCGCTGCCGACCGCGCGACGGTACGCGACGCGCTCAAGAGCGCGGCAGCGAAGCGCCTGGTCGCGAGCGATCCGCTGCTGCAGAAACGGCTTGCCACCGCCGACCTGGAATTCAAGGCCGGGCAGAAACGCGCCAATGAAAACCAGGCCCGGATTGCCGAGTTCACGAAGCTCGCGCAGGCCGAACTCGCGCGACTGCAAAAATTGATCGGCTGACGACGGCGCGGTTGACCGAGCCTCGTCAGGCCCCGCAGGACTCGCGGATGATGAGTTCGGTGGACAACATCTCGGGCCGCGGGTGCCCGGACCATTCGACCAGCTTCGAAACCAGCATTCGTCCGGCCTTGGCGATGTCCTGCTGCACGGTGCTCAGCGTCGGTGTGCTCAAGCGGCTCAGCAGGTTGTTGTCGTAGCCGACCACCGAGACACCGCGGGGCACGTCCACTCCCGCGCGATGCAGCGCGCGGATCCCGCCGAGCGCGATCAGATCGCTGGCGGCGACGATGCCGTCGAACGGGACCTTGCGCATCAGCAGCCCGTCCACCGCAGACTCGGCCGACTCGGCTTCGAACTCGACGCGCCCGATCAGCGCGTCATCGATCACGACTCCCGCTTCCTGCAATGCTTCGCTGTAGCCGCGGAAACGCTGGATGGCTTCCGGGTCGCTGCCACCGAGGAACAGGATGCGCTTGCGTCCGAGTTTCAGCAGGTGCTGGGTGGCGCGCCGGCCGCCGAGGAAGTTGTCGGTGCCCACCGTGCAGTATTTCTGGCCGGCAATCTGCGCACCCCAGACGACGAACCGGGCGTCGGTTTCGGCCAGGTGGTTGAGCTCATCGTGTAATGCACCTTGCCCCAGGAAGATCACGCCGTTGGCACGCCCGGTAGTGGTGGCGTGCACCAGGTCCTCGTAGTTAGCCGGCACCAGGTGACTGACGGTGAAATCGCAGCCACGATCGCGCGCGGCTTCACCGATGCTCGCCAGCAACTCGAGGAAGAACGGATGCGACAGCGGCAATGGCCGCCCACGCACCCGCGGCGTCACCACGGTGATGGCGCCTTCGGCGCCGATGGGGCTCGCCGGCATGTGACGGCGAAACTCATATCCATGTTTGCGCGCCAGCGCCCAGAGCTCTTTCTTCTTGGAGTGGCTGATCGACGGATGATCGTTGAGGGCGCGCGACACGGTGGATACCGACACCTTCGCGAGCCGCGCCAGTCTCTCGAGCGTTATCGAACCGCCGCCATTTCTTGAAGCACCCATAACTACTCGAGCCTCTGTTAGCGATATCAACCCGGCATATGTCCGTCCGCCGCGCTGCGACACGTTACCGATCTACGCAAATTTACGCAAAATCACCTGGAACTATTGCGCAACTTTTTGCAACGTGGGTAGTGTATGTGCGCCGTTTGGCTGAAAGCGCGGCATTGACGAGCGCAAATATACGCAAAATCGCTCTTGGGGGGTTCATGAAAATTCGCAAAAGCTTGCCGAACTATGGGTCACGGGCGTTGTTCTCCATCGTCGGAGGCACGGTCCTGATCAACCCGGTGTTCGCGCAGGAACCGGCAGCGGACCAGGTGCCGGAGGTGATCGTCACAGGTCTGCGGGCCTCGCTCGAATCGGCGCAGGGCATCAAGCTCAATGCCGATACCTTCGTCGACTCGATCACCGCGACCGATATCGGCGCGTTCCCCGACAAGTCGGTGGCCGAGGCGCTGCAACGGGTGCCGGGCGTGACGGTGTCGCGCCTGCAGTCGAACGACGACAGCAACCACTTCTCCGCCGAACCCGCCACCGTGCTGATCCGCGGTCTCACGTTCGTGCGCACGGAATTCAATGGCCGTGACAGCTTCTCGGCCGACGGCTACCGCGGCCTGAATTTCAACGACGTGTCGCCCGAGCTCATGCAGGGCGTCGACACCTACAAGAACCAGACCGCCGAGATGATCGAGGGCGGTATCTCGGGCGTGGTGAACCTGCGCACGCGCTCGCCGTTCGATTCGGACGGGCAGCAGATCGCGCTGACCGGCCGCGCGAACTACGGCGACCTCTCCGAGGAGCCGACTTACGAAGTTCTCCGGCGTCTACAGCAACACCTGGGACACCGAAAGTGGGCGCTTCGGCGCGCTGGTGAACGCGGCGTACTCGAACATCCTGACGCGCACCGAAGCCGTCAACATGACGCGCATCAGCACGTTCTGCTCGGACTATCCGCAGGTCAACGGCGCGTATCCGAACGCGGTGCTCGATGCCGACGGCAACGTCGCCTGCAACAGCAATCCTTTCGGCGGCACCGGCTGGGCATACGCACCCGGCCAGGTGAACTTCTCGCAGGTGGACTACGACCGCACGCGCACCGGTGCGGCGCTCACACTGGCGTACGAGAACGACGACAAGAATCTGCAGATGGCGCTGACCGGCGTCTACTCCAAGTACGAGAATCCATGGCTCGAGCGCAGCGCCAACATCAGCTGGCCGGCCGGCGCCGGCTTCGGCACGCCGGTGTGGTCTCCTTATGGCGCGACGTCGATGCGACCGGTCACCGGCAACTTCGCCTTCGGCGCAGACGGCATGCTCGATTCGGGCGTGATTGGTCAGCCGGCCGACGTGCTTGGTTTCTACGAAGGCACCAGCGCCGCGAACATCAACCATGGTTCCGCGGTGCCGGGCATGCCGTTCGTGAACGGCCAGGATGCCTGCGGCGGCGTGTGCCTCACGGGATCCAACGTGAGCAATGAAGCGCGCATCTTCGACCACGAAGAGCAGACCACGGATATCTCCTTCAACGTGAAGTGGGACATCACCGAAAACCTGCACTCGCAGTTCGACTTTCAATACATCAAGGCCGAGACCAGCAACTACGACATCCTGGTCGCCGCCAACAGCGTGGCGCAGGTGGACTATTCGACCAACGGCAGTGGTACGCCGGTGGTGGCGCTGTCTCCGGGTCCGAACGTCAACTATGCCGACGGCTTCCTGGCGAACCCGCATAACTACTGGATGCAGTTCATCCAGGACCACTGGGAAGACAACGACGCCGACGAGAAAGCGGCGCGTGCCGACCTGGAATACGACCTCGGCAGCGGTGGCTGGCTGAGCTCGCTGAAGGCGGGCGTACGCTTCGCCGATCGCGAGCAGAAGGTGCGTTACTCCTCGTACAACTGGGCGCCCATCGCGCCGGCCTGGAGCTGCAACGGTCCGGGCTTCAACGTCGACAACACCCAGGCGGCGGCGTACCCGGCAGCCTGCGGTAACGCGAACCCCTTCAACGGTTATGCACCCGACATCTGGGAATCCACCAGCCTGGACAACCACTACAACGGCAACGTGCTTGCGGGTGGACCGCTGGTGTTCCTCAATCGCGGCACACTGAACAACTACGATCTGCACACCGAGGGTCTTGCCGATCGCAACGTGAACGCGCCGCAGGGCTGGAACCCGCTGTGTGATCGTACGGCGAATGTGGCGGGCGAAGGCTGCTTCACCCAGCCCGAAATCCTGGACGTGAACGAGAAGAGCAAGGCTGCATATTTCATGCTGCGCTTCGGCGGTCCGGAGGCGAACCTGGGTAGCGTGAACGTGGTGGGCAACATCGGCGTGCGCTACGTGAAGACCGACGTAAGCAGCCATGGCTTCGTCGCCTTCCCGACGTCCAACTGGTACACCCAGGCGCTGGCCTCGGGCCAGGGCGCGTGCAACCCGGCGGACAACGGCACCAACCAGGGCACGGACATCCAGTGCTGGCTGACGCCCGAGCTGCTGGCGTACAGCAATGGCGCCGGTACCGCGAACACGCTCGACAAGAGCTTACGAGAACTGGTTGCCGAGCTTCAATGTGCGCTTCGGTTTCACGGACAAGCAGTTCGCGCGCTTCGGCTACTCGAAGGCGATCTCGCGGCCGGACTTCGGCCTGTTGCGCAACTCGGTGGCCATCAACGCTCCGCCCATCGACACCGGCACCGCCTCGCCGTATCTCATCAAGAACGCGCAAGGTGCGGTGACCGGCTACAACTTCATCTTCAATGCCGAAGCCGGCTACGCGGGGCTCGAGCCCGTCGAAGCCGACAACTTCGACCTGTCTTACGAGGTGTACTTCAACAAGAGCAGCTCCTTCACGGTGGGCCTGTTCTACAAGCAGCTCTCGAACGGTATCGCCTACGGTCGTGCTGAGCGTGACCATTGAAAACAACGGCAGCACGCAGAACGTCACCATCCGCGGTCCGAGCAACGACCCGAACAGCGACGGCACTCTCAAGGGCTTCGAAGTCGCCTACCAGACGTTCTTCGACTCGCTGCCGGGCGCATGGGCGGGCCTGGGCGTGCAGCTCAACTACACGCATACCGAGCAGGACGACATCAACAACTCCAACCTCGCGGTGCAGGCCGGCTATCTGCCGGGCAGCACCACGGCCTTCGGTGGTGGCAACAACACCTCCACGGGCGGCCAGGGCAATGCCGGCAACCCGCTGTCCTTCACCAGCAACGTGATCGACTCGCACCGTCTCGCCGGTATCTCGGATGACTCGTACAACGTCATCGGCTTGTACGAGTACGGACAGTTCGGCGCGCGGCTGGCGTACAGCTGGCGTTCGGAGTTCCTCACGGCCAATCTCGACTGCTGCATCGGACTGCCGGTGTGGCAGAAGGCAAATGGATATCTCGACGCTTCCGGGCGCTTCACGCTCAACGACAATGTCGAATTCCTGATCGACGTGTCGAACCTGCTGAACACCACCGCGGTGACTCAGCAACAGGTGTTCGGTGACTCGACGCTCACGCCGGGTGCAGATCCGGTGAAACTGGATTCGGGTTGGGTGCGCAACGATCGACGCTTCCAGCTCGGCGTGCGCTTCAAGTACTGACTTGTCAGCGGCTGCGCCGCGAATCTAATCGCCGCCCCTTCAAGAGAAGGGGCGGCGTCCATGGAGTGAAGATGCAGCCAGCGCCTTTGCACATCGTGATCGTCGGCGGGGGTTCTGCCGGCTGGATGTGCGCCGCCGCCTGCGCGCAGGTGCTGCATCCGGAACGTTATCGCGTCACGCTCATCGAGTCCGATGAAATCGGCACCGTGGGCGTGGGCGAGGCCACCTTGCCGGCGCTGCGCGACTTCAACGAACTGCTCGGGCTCGACGAGGCGCGCTTCATGCGCGAGACGCAGGGCACATTCAAGCTCGGCATCGAGTTCCGCGGTTGGGATCGTGCCGGCCACGGCTACGTACACCCCTTCGGCTCGTTCGGCGAGCTGTGGGGCGGCGTGGAGTTCCAGCATTTCTGGCTGCGCGCGCGCCGGCAGGGACTGGATCCGCCGCCGCTCGAGGATTTTTCCGTGGCGGTGCGCGCCTGCCGGCGCAACGCCTTCGACTTTCCGAGCGCCAGCACGATTCTCTCGACGTTCTACGGCTACGCCTATCACTTCGACGCCAGCCTGTACGCCGATTTCCTGCGTCGCTGGTCGATGGGCCACGGCGTCACGCGCGTCGAAGGACAGGTGGTGGATGTCGCGTTGAGTGCTCGAGGTGACATCGACACGTTGACGCTCAAATCCGGGCAACGCATCAGCGGCGATTTCTTCGTCGACTGCAGCGGATTTCGTTCGCTGCTGCTCGGCGACAAGCTGCAGGTTCCCTGGGAAGACTGGAGCGGGTGGCTGCCCTGCGATCGCGCCTGGGCGGTGCCCTGCGAACGAACGGCCGACTTCACTCCCTACACGCGCTCGACCGCGCAGAAGGGCGGCTGGACCTGGCGCATCCCGCTGCAACACCGCACCGGCAACGGCCACGTGTTCTCGACCCGTTTCGTGAGCGAAGACGAGGCGCGCGCAACGTTGTTAGGTGCTCTCGACGGCCGCGCACAGGGTGAGCCGCGCCTGCTGAAGTTCCGCGCCGGGCGCCGCGCCCAGGCCTGGAAACGCAATTGCCTGGCGATCGGTCTCGCCAGCGGTTTTCTCGAGCCACTCGAGTCGACCAGCCTGTTTCTCATCCAGAAGGCGATCCAGGACATGTTGCGCCTGTTGCCCTCGCCCGAGGCGCGCGGCGTCGACGAGCGGCTGGGACGCGAGTTCAATCGACTCTCGGACGCACTCTACGAACGCATCCGCGATTTCCTGATCCTGCACTACACGGCCAATCGCCGCTTCGGCGAGCCGCTGTGGGACCACGTGCGCGACTACGAGCTGCCCGAGAGCCTGCTCCACAAGCTGCGGCTGTTCGACGCGCGTGGCCACGTGCCGTACTTCAAGGATGGCTTTTTCTCGCGCGACAGCTGGCTGGCCGTGCTCTTCGGCCAGGGCCTCACGCCGCGCGCGCACGACCGGCTCGCCGACTGCATACCCGCCGAGTTGCTCGAGGCGAAGCTGCGCGAGCTGCACAGCCGGGTCGCCAGCCACGCGGGCAGCATGCCTGCGCACGCGGACGTCATCGCGCGTTATTGCGGCGAACCGCAGCCTGCGAAACAGGCGATGAGTTCATGAGTGCCGCGGTCCGCCATCTCGTCATTGTCGGACGCGACGCTCCGCTGTGGCTGTCGGCCTGCGCCATGCAGTACGCGCTCGGGCCCGCGGGCGTCGACCTGACCGTGATCGAGCTGCCGCCCCAGGCGCAGGCGGCCGACCTGTGCATCTCGCTGCCGGCGCTCGAGGCGCTGCACTCGCGAATGCGTATCGACGAGTCGCGACTCATCGCCGGCACGCGTGGTGCGTTCACCCTGGGCCGGCGTTTCGTGGATGCCGCCGGTCAGGCACCCGCGTTCTTCCATGCGCACGGTTCCATCGGTACGCGCATCGACCGCAAGGAATTCCTGCCGCAATGGCTGGTCGCGCGTCACCAGGGACTCACGGTGCCGTTCGAAGAGTTCTCGCTGACCACCATGGCCGCGCGGCAGGACCGCATGCTGTTGCCCGATGCAGCCACCGAGGGTTTCGGATTCACCGACTATGGCTATCACCTGCCGGCGATTCCGTATGGCGCCTGGCTGCGCCAGCTGGCGCTGCGTCGCGGCGTGCGCAGCCACGCGACGCCGCACGCTCGAGGTGCGGGTCGACGCGCAGCGCGGCATTTCCGAGCTGCTGCTCGAAGACGGGCGTCGCATCACGGGCGACGTCTTTCTCGATGTCACGGGCGGTGAGGCGTTGCTCGCCAATGCGCTCGGCGTGGCGCGCGAGAACTGGCGCGACGGGTTCGTCGCCGACCGCGTGCTCTACGGAAACGGCGCGCTGCTCTCACCGGTACCCATCCACTCCGAAGTGCGCGCCCAGCCCACCGGCTGGATGTCGCTGGCCGCCAGCCAGGTGTGCGTGCACGTGCAGCATGTTTTTTGCAGCGACCTGCTCTCCGACGCCAGGGCTCTCGAGGCAGCCGCGAACGTGCCGCTGCAGTCCGTGTTGATTCGCGAGCGTCATCCCGGTCGCCGGGTGCGCGCCTGGGAGAAGAACTGCGTGGCGCTCGGAGAAGCCGCCTGTGTTTTCGACCCGCTGCACTTCGTGGATCTGCACGCCGTGCAGGTGGGCCTGGTGCATCTGCTGCACCTGTTTCCCGTGCACGATGACTTCAGCGTGGAGCGCGACGAATACAACCAGAACGTGCGCTCGGCCTTCGAGCGCATGCGCGATTTCCAGAGCGCACACTATCTTCTGAACAGATATGGGTTGAATCGCGACGGGCTGGGCGAACAGGCGGCGCCGTTCTGGTCGCGCGCGCGCGCCACGGCCGTCAGCACCGAGCTGGCGCACAAGATCGACGTGTTTCGCGCGCGCGGCGAGATGGTTCACTACGAAGACGAAGCCTTCACCATCGACGACTGGCAGTCCCTGCTCATCGGTCACGGCGTGATCCCCGAGACCTGGGACCCGGCGGTGGATCGCACCGAGCCCGCGCTGCTGCAAGAGCGAACTGCATCGCATCCAGGAATTCATCCGCCAGAAGGTGGAAGCGCAGCGCCCGCACCCGGAGTACCTGCAGACGGTCTGCGCCCCGGCGTTCGCGGCTGCGCCGCGCCCAAGAATTCAACAGTAGATAGACCAGGAACAGATCATGCCGAAACTGTCTTCGGCCGCGGCATGCGGCCTCCTGCTCACTCTCACGCTGGCGCAGGCTATTGCCGCCACGCCGCAACGCGCCGGCAGCTGCGTGGATTCGCCGCAGGCAAAGCTCACGGTGTGCGTGGCCGCCGATGCAGGCGGCCCCTGGTACGAGGTGTATCGAGGCGATCGCACGGTGATCGCGCATGCGCGGCTGGGCCTGGTACTCGATGGATTCGGCAACGAACCGGCCAGTCGCGTCACCAATGCGCGCCGCACCACGGTGGATCAAAGCTGGGAGCAGCCCTGGGGCGAGCAACGGATCATCCAGGACCGGCACGCCGAGCTGCGCGTGACCCTGTCAGGGGTCGACGCGACACGCACCGAACCTTTCGATCTCATCGTTCGGGTATTCGACGACGGCCTCGGTTTCCGCTACGAGTTCAACCAGATCGCCGCCGCGCGCGATGTCGCGATCGTCGACGAGCTCACCGAGTTCCGGCTCGCTGGCGACTGGGATGCCTGGTGGTACCCGGCACGTCATCCCGATCGCGACGAATACCTCTACAAGCGCGCACGACTGCACGAGGTGCACCTCGCGGAAACGCCGCTGACGATGCAGTCCGCGGGGCTGTACCTGTCGATACACGAAGCGGCGCTGGTCGACTTCGCCAGCATGAACCTGCGACGTACCGCGGAACGCACGCTCAAGGCCGACCTCATGCCATGGTCCGACGGTGTGCTGGTTCGCAAACGTGGGCCGTTCGTCACGCCGTGGCGCACCGTGTTGGTCGGCGACACGCCGATGCAGCTCGCCGACTCCCGCATCGAGCTCAACCTCAACGAGCCGAACCGCATCGCCGACACCTCCTGGATCCACATCGGCAAATACGTGGGTGTGTGGTGGGAGATGCATCTGCAACGCTCCACCTGGGGCAGTGGTGCACAACACGGCGCCAACAACGACAACGTCAAGCGTTACATCGACTTCGCGGCCAAGAACGGTTTCGGCGGCGTACTGGCCGAAGGCTGGAATCGCGGCTGGGACGGCGACTGGATCGCCAACGGCAAGCATTTCAGCTTCACCGAGTCATACCCGGACTTCGATCTGCCAATGCTGGCGGCGTACGCGCGCGAGCGCGGCGTGCGGCTCGTCGGTCACAACGAAACCGCGGGAGCGCTCGAGAACTACGAGCGGCAGCTCGAGCCGGCGATGTCACTGTATGCGGCGAACGGCGTCGCCGTGGTCAAGACCGGCTACGTGAAGCCGAGCGGCTCGATCGAGCGCACCCTCGGCGACGGTTCGATTGGCCACGAATGGTTTGCCGGTCAGTACCGCGTGCGACACGAACTGAAGGTGGCCGAGGTCGCCGCACAACACCGCATCTCGATCGACGCGCATGAGCCCGTGAAGGACACGGGGCTGCGCCGTACCTGGCCCAACATGTTGACCCGCGAAGGCGCGCGCGGCCAGGAGTTCAATGCCTGGGGGCGGCCTACCAATCCACCCGAGCACCTGACCATCCTGCCGTTCACGCGCCTGCTGGCCGGCCCCATGGATTTCACGCCCGGGCATCTTCGACATCACCTTCGGCAAGACCAACATCAACGAACGCGTGCAGTCGACGCTGGCCACCCAGCTCGCGCTCTATGTGCTGGTTTACAGCCCGGTGCAGATGGCCGCGGATCTGCCCGAGAACTATGAAAAGCGGCCCGACGCGTTTCAGTTCATCCGCGACGTGCCCACCGATTGGGAAACCTCGCGCACGCTGCAAGGCGAGATCGGTGACTACGTGGTGATCGCGCGCCAGCAGCGTGGCACGGCCGACTGGTACCTGGGCGCCACCACCGACGAGAACGCGCGCAATCTCGACATCCCGCTCGACTTCCTGCCACGCGGCCGTCGCTACGAGGCACAGATCTATCGCGACGCGCCCGGCGCGGATTACCGCAGCAACCCCGCCGCACTGGTCATCGAAAAGCGCCGCGTGACCTCGCAGGATCAACTCGGCCGCAACGCTCGCACCGGGCGGCGGACTGGCGGTGCGTTTTCGCGCGCTGTGAGCCCCGCGACTAGCTGGCGGTTTCGCGGACGCGGAGCACGATCAGCCCGGCCAGGAACAAGCCAACGGCGGCAATGACGAGACGTATATGAAGGATCGCCGTCGGCGCCACGTCGAGCAGCCAGCCAAGCACGCCGGCCGCCAGCAACTGCGGGATGACGATGAAGATGTTGAAGATGCCCATGCTCACGCCCATCTTCCGCGCGGCAGGTTGTTGGCCAACATGGCGAATGGCAAGGGAATGATGGAGCGCCCACGCGAAGCCCAGTCCGATCATCGACACCAGCAGCCAGTCGGGATCGCGGATCAGCAGCATGGACAGCAGGCCGACGGCGCCCAGCCACAGGTTGATCCGGTGCGTAGGCGGATGCCGAAACGTCGAACGAACCAGGGAATGATCGATCGCAGCCAGCGCGCCAAGTCCGTTGTAAGTAGCGAACAGCACGCCGACCCAATTGGCGCCCGCTTCGTAGGCCGGCGAACCGGGTAGTGTCGATCCGAAATGCAGCTTCGCGACCGCGGGCGTGGTGTAGACGAAAACGTGAACAGCGTGAACCAGGCGAAAGAATTGCACCAGTGCCAGCCAGCGCATGGATGCGGACATGGATTCCAGTTCACCGAGAATGGTCGTGAAGGCGTTCTCGGCTTTCATCCGGCTGGCCACGAGCAGGAACACTCCGTAGGCGAGCGCGGCACACACCAGCACGAAGAGCGCGGAGGAGAGCCCGGCGATGCTGGCGCCGCAGGAGACCCAGCGATCCCAGTCCGATCCAGACGGCGGCATGCCGCCGCATGCTCTGCGGAAGACCTGAGCGATCGGTCGGGCCGGGCTCGTCGAATTTCTCGAGCATTTCGGGCGGAAATTCGCGTGAGCGACAGCGCTGACCAGCAAACCGCCGCATCAGCAACATCGCTCCGATGCAGAACGCGTACTTCACCGAGGTCGTTGATTTCGCCGGCGGGCGCTGGTCGACGGACGCCCAGCTTCGCGAATACCCAGGGCAACAGGCTTCCCACCACCGCGCCGAGACTCGCCAGGAACATGTAGATCGATAAAGCCCGTGGCGCGTTGATCGGCCGACAGCTGATCGGCGACGAAGGCGCGGAACGGACCCATGGTGAGATTCACCGAAGCATCCAGCAGCCAAAGAGCGAGTACTGCCATCCACAGCGTCATGGCATTCGGCATGGCGACGAGCATTACTGCGGCCAGCGCAGCGCCGACCAGGAAGTACGGGTCGGCGCCGACCGAAGCGGGTCCAGGTGCGGTCCGAGTAGTAACCCACCAGTGGCGGGACGATCAGGCCGGTGATGGGACCGGCGAGCCAGAGCAGCGGGACGTATTTCCAGGCTGGCGCCCAGGTTCTGGAATATTCGCGTGGCATTGGCCTGCGGCAGCGCGAATCCGAACTGGATGCCAAACGCACCCATGCACAGGGCTGCATCATCTGCCATGTCGGACAGGCTGGGCTTGGATATCACGCGCCCTATTTCGCGTTGACCGCGAGCTGCCCGCAAAGAACGGCAGCACTTTCGACGTGAGCCGTTCGTTGATGCGATTGACGTGATCGCCGGGATAGATGTCGAGCGAATGCCGGATGCCGTAGTTATCCAGCGAGCTCATGCAGCCGCTGTATGCCCGCGGGCACCGGATCCTGATCGCCGGCATCGAGGACAATGGCGCGGTAGGTGTTCAGCGCCGGCAAATACTGATGGACCATGAACATCGGCCCGCTCGCCGACCAATCGGCCATCACTTCCGACACCCTGGCACTGTCACCGGTGGGCAGGCTCAGGTATAGCGGCGGATTTTTCGGATCCGGTGACCACGCCGCGGCCGACGCCAGGATTGCCTTGGTGAAGAAATCCGCGGCGGCAATGTCTTCGGCTCGTCTTGATGGCGGCGGCGCGGGCCATGGACTGCGGTCCGGCGGCGCGTTCGGCGCCAGGCAGCAGGGACTCATCACGTAGAGCGCGGAAAACACACCCGGTGCTTTCATCGCCACGCGCAAGGTGCCGTAGCCGCCCATGGAGTGACCGCCCAGACCGCGGCCTTCGGGTTTCGCGACCGTGCGGTAGTGACTATCCACGTACGCGACCAGGTCGCGGGAAACAAAAGTCTCCCAGTCGCCGTTGAGGGCGGAACGTGGAATACATGCTGCCCTGGAATTTCGTGAACGCGTCGGGCATCACCACGATCATTTCCCGGACGCCGGCTGCAAACGCCGCGTCGACCGCCTGTCGGAACATTGACGAAATGCTGGCCCTTGAGTCCAAACCATTTTGCGTCGCTATCGGTGAAGCCGTGCAACAGGTAAAGCACCGGATAACGTCGCTTGCGGCTGTTTGGCGTAGCTCGGCGGCAGGTACACCGACACATTGCGATCGGGCGAATCGCCGGCGAGATTCCCCACCAGCGAGGCGCCGTGCACCACCACGCGCGAATACCGAGTCCGGGGCCCCGCCGGTGCGTCTGCGTTTGCAAACGTGCAGGCGAAACCGAGCACGGCGACAGATATCGTGAACCTTTGCCGTCGATACATGTTCTGGTCCTTACGAGCGCGGGGCCGATGTCGCAGTATCCCGAATTGCCGCGGCTGAATCACGGAGACACGCAAAAGATGGCGACGCCGGATGAGCCCACTGCGCGGATTCTTGCGCGCATTGTTGTCCGAATGGGCGCCTGCTCGCTGGCGTGCGTTCGCGCTGGTGCCCGGCGCGCAGGCGCAGACGGCGACCTGGACCCCCGACAACGGCGACGGCACGTTTCACCAATCCGCTTTTCTACGAAGAATTCTCCGATCCGGACATGATCCGCGTCGGCGAAGACTTTTATCTCACGGGCACGACCATGCATTCGATGCCCGGCCTGCCGATCCTGCATTCGCGCGACCTGGTCAACTGGGAGTTCCTCGCATACGCGTCGAAGGAGCTCAATCTCGGCCCGGCGTTTCGCCTCGAAGGCGGCGAGAACATTTATGGTCAGGGCATCTGGGCGCCCTCGTTCCGTTATCGCGACGGCACCTTCTATATCTTCAGCAATGTGAACCGCGAGAAAACGCAGCTGTTCACGGCGAAAAATCCGGCGGGGCCATGGCATCACGGCACGATGAAGCGCTCGCTGCACGATCTGTCAGTGCTGTTCGACGACGATGGCAAGGCGTACGTCATCTGGGGTTACCAATCGATCCGGTTCGCCCAGCTCACTGCTGATCTCACCGACATCGTTCCGGATACGGAGCGCGAGATCATCCCGAAGGAGGCAGGCATGGGCGAGGGCCTGCACTTCTACAAGATCGACGGCAAGTACTTCATCACCAGCGCCTGGTACGAGAACCGCATGCGCATGCCGGCGGCGCGCGCTGCCCGGCCGGAAGGACCCTACGAGGTCAACCAGGCCATCAGTATCGATGAGGACTTTGGTCTGGCGCAGGGTTACCGACTCGGCGACATGCGGGGCACGAAACCGCCCTACGACATCCGTCCTGGCGATCCTCACACCACCGGAAAACTCTCGCTGCATCAGGGCGGGATCATTCAGACGCCGATGGGCGAGTGGTGGGGCTACTCGATGATGGATTACAACTCGGTGGGCCGGCTGACGGGACTTTCACCCGTCACCTGGAAAGACGGCTGGCCCTGGTTCGGCCTCTCTGGAAACCTGGGCAGGACGCCGCGCACCTGGGTGAAGCCGAAAACCCGTGAACCGCAAGAGATTCGCGTTCCGTACGTGCGCAACGACGATTTCGCCGCACCGGCGCTGCGGCCCATCTGGCAGTGGAATCATGTACCGGTTGCCGAGGCGTGGTCGCTCACTCAGCGCGCCGGATTTCTGCGCCTGCGGGCTCTGCCCGCGACCAGTCTCTGGGATGCACGCAACACGCTCACGCAGCGTTCGATCGGACCGCGATCCACACCCATCGCCTTGCTCGAGACCGCCGGAATGGTGGACGGCGACGTCGCGGGCCTGGCGCTGTTCAACCGGCCGTACGCGTGGATCGGTGTGGAACGCAGTCATGGCAAGACCGAGATCGTGCATTTCGACGAGCAAACTCAGCGCAGCACCCGCGTCGAGCTGGTGGGCACTCACGTCTGGTTGCGGGCCGAGTGCGATTTCCTCGCGGAGCGTGCGAAGTTCTCGTATTCACTCGACGGCATCGCGTACCTGAATCTCGGGCCGCCCCTGACGATGGTGTTCCAGCTCACCACGTTCCAGGGCGTGCGTTATGCGCTGTTCAACTTCAATACGACGGGGCCGCCGGGCGGTGTCGCGGACTTCGATTCGTTCGAAGTCCTGCAGCCTCATCCGCGCGGCCTGATGCGGCCCATTCCGTACGGCGAGTTCGTGCGGATCATCAGTGTGGGCAGCCAGCGCGGGCTGGCGATCGACGGCAAGCAGGTCATGGCGGCAAGCCCGACCGATTTCGAAGTCGTCAGATTGAATCTCGGCCGCGTGGCGCTGAAATCGCCGCTTGGCATGCTCAGCATCGGCCCGAACGGCGCAGCGCGACTGGCGTCGGGACGGCCCGGACCGGAAGAAACGTTTCAATGGATCGAAACTCCCACCGGTGAACTCCTGTTGCTGTCGCTGCGCACCCATCGGTTCCTGCGCGTCGATCCTGCCAGCGGACGGATCGTTGCGGACAGCGCCGGTCCGCTGCCCGATGGCAGCGACGGCACGCGTTTCGTGTGGAGGCGAGCGCCCTGATCCCGAGGAGGCGCCGCGAAACAGGGTATCTTGGCGCCATGCGCCTGGCCCTCGGCCTCTGTCTCATGGTGCTGGCGGCCGCTCCCGCCGCGGCGATATCGCTCGGTGCGATCCCGGTACCGCCCGATACCCGCGAGGTGGATGCGGCCATCGAGCGCGGCCGCCAGGCGTTGCTGGCCGACAACTATGTCGATGCGGGCAAGGCCATCGAGGAAGCGCTGCAGAAGCCGGCGTTCGCGCAACTGTCGAAGTCCGACCAGTTCCGGGCCATCCTGTTCGCGTCGCTGGCGGCCCGCGGCCGCGAGGACTACCTCGCCGCGCACGAATTCATGGCGATCGCCACCGGCTATCCCGACGCCAAGGCCGAGCATTGGGTATTGCGAGCGAGCATGGCCTCATGGATAGACAACTGGGCGGATGCCGGACTGTCGATTACGACCGTGGCGAAGGATTGGCCGGCCGCACTGCCGGAGATTGGCGACGAGACCATCCAGTGGACCGCCTTGAAGATGAGTCGCGACAAGAAGCTGGCGGCCGATCGCCTCGAAATGTTGAATGCATTGTTCGCGGCGAAATTTCAGCTCGAGTGGCACATCGAGCCCGCCGACCTGTGGCGTGACCTGTCGCTCGACGCGCTGCAGCGCAACGACCTGGCGCGCGCGCGAGAAGTATTGAAGCGGATCGACGATCCAGGCTCGCTGGTGCGCATGCGCATCGATCGCCGCTTCGACACCCTCGTGAAGGCTGAACCCAATTCCTTCAATGTTCCGGCCGCGGCGCAGGCCCGGGTCCGGCGGCTGCGCCACGAAATCGACGCCAACCCGAGGAGACTCGGACCCGTGGTGCAGTACATGTACGCGTTGTTCACCGTCGGTTCGTACGCGGAAGTGATCTCGCTCGCAGATCGCGTGGTGAGCCGAAACTCGAATGCACCCGCGGACAAACCTGCGTATGAGGATCTGGCCGACACCATCAACTGGATCTACGACCTCAAGTCGCAGGCGCTGCGCGCTCTCGGCCGCTGGGATGCGGCGTTGGGCATGCAGGAAGAAGCGCGCCGGCAGCGCGAGAACAGCAATGACAAAGTGAGCCAGGCAATCAACCTCGGCTATTCCTACAACCTCCGTGACCGTCCCGAAGACGCGCTCAAATCGCTCGACGGCATCGACTGGGCGCGCTCGTTGTCCGGTTATGGGCGCATGCAGTTGCAGCACGTGCGCTTGCGGGCCTACCTGCAGCTCGGCAATCGCGCGGAAGCGGAAAAGGTGTTCGTCTACCTGCGCGAGAACAGGGTCGATGCGCCCGACACGTGGCAGGACGCCCTGCTCGACTGGGGCGACCTCGACGGGGCGGCGGCACACTACATCGCGCGATTGCGCGATCCCGAGCAGCGCGAGGCCGCGCTGTACGCCGCGCAGTCATTCAAGCCACTGCCGCGTTTGCCGCGGGACGCCGAAAATGTTGCCCACTGGCAGGCATTGCTGAACCGCCCGGATGTGGTCGCCGCCATCAGCGAGGTTGGCCGGCGCGAGCAGTTCGCGATTTATGACCTGTGGCTCTGAAGATCAATCCAGGGTCGCGACGAAATCCTTCATGAAGGCCGCGACATCCACCTCGAGCGCGACCCCGGCGTTGGACTTTCCCCCGGGGACAGGCCGGGTCAGCCCGTCATCCGCCACCTCGATGTGAAGCGGCGTCAGCCGATAGGGCTTGCGCGGGTTCACCAGCTCGACCGCCAATACGTCGAACAACGTGGGCGCGTCGCCCTTCCAGTGATTGGTGTAGCGCCAGATCTGGTCGAGTGCCCCGAGCGCATCGTTGAGCGGTACGCCACGCGTGAAAATCTGCACGCGCATTTCCGGGGTCAGTTTCAGGTCGGCGGTCGAATCGAGTGGCGCCACCAGCAAGGGCACACCGGATCGGAACACCGTCTGCGCGGCCCGGGCATTCGATTTGATATTCCACTCGGGCTCGGGCTTCGAGGCGGGCGCATAGCCGCGGTAGATAGAGCCCCCCATCAGCGCGATGGCGCGCACCTTGCGGCCGATGCCGGGCTCGGCTTCCAGCAGCGCGGCGATGTTGGTGAGCTCACCCACCGCAATGAGCGTGACTTCCCCAGGACGCGCATTGATTTCGCGTCGCATGAAATCCACGCCCCCCGAAGTGTGCAGGCTCGGCGACGAGAACCCGGCGGCCCATTCCACCTGCTTCATGTATTGCGTGGGGGTCGAAGTGCCGGCGTACACCGGAATGCGCGCCCACTGGTCGCCGGCCACGTGCAGCAGCTTGGCGGCGAGCCGCGCGCGCGCCACCGCGTCACTCGAAACCGTGGTGACGCCGAGCAATTCGAGATCGGAACGATGCAGCAGGGCGGCGAGCGCGTACGCATCGTCGATGTCCGTGCCGATGTCGGTATCGAAGATGACCGGCGCGGCAAACAGTGGTGCACCGAGGCCACACCACAAGAACAAACCCAGCAGTCGCGCAACGAGTTTCCGCATGCGCGGCGAGTATAAGCGCCCCGCGAGCAAGCACCGGGTCGCAATCACACCCGGGACTGCTACGCTGTCCGCCATGAACATAGCCGCGAAACGGATCACGCTGCAGTACGAGGACGTCGACTCACCGGTCGGGCGACTGCGGCTCATCGCTTCTGGCGAATCTCTGGTGGGCATCTGGTTTTCGCAGGGGCGAGACGCGGCCCGCGGCGCTTCCGGCATGGTGCAAGACTCATCGCCGGTGCTGGAATGCACGCGCGCGCAGCTCGGCGAATACTTCGCGGGCGAACGCCATGAGTTCAACTTGCCGCTGGATCCGCGCGGCACCGAATTCCAGCGGCGCGTATGGCAACGCCTGCTGCACATTCCCTACGGCGAGACCACCACCTACGGCGCGTTGGCGCGCGAACTCGGCGATCCCGGCGCCTCGCGGGCCGTCGGTCTCGCCAATGGCAGCAACCCCATTCCCATCGTGATTCCCTGCCACCGGGTGATCGGTGCCGACGGTTCGCTCACCGGCTTCGGCGGCGGACTGCCGATCAAGGCGGCACTGCTCGAGCTCGAACGGTCAGCGACACAGCCGCGGCTCCTCTGAGGAACCCCGGTCAATCCGCGCGCACTCAAACGCGCGCGGATTCCCAGAGAATGCGAGCCTGCGCCGCCAGCAGCTCGGGCCGTTCCTCGGGCCAGAAAAGTTTGGCGCCGGCGAGCACACGCAGTCCGCGCGAATTACCGAAGCCGCCGGCGAGATACTTGGCGCTGGCGGCACTGAAAATCGTGTCATCGGCACCCCAGACGATACGAGTGGGGACGCGGCAGGCCAGCAGGCGCGGGCGAATTCCGGCCAGCGCGTTGCGACCGAGCGCGACCGCGTAGCGATTCAACTGCTGCTCGCGCTCCTCTGACTCGAGCAGCGGACCGAAGTACATCTGCAGCGCCTCGTTGGTGGGATGCAGGCGATTCACGTAACACATGCCGCCGATGCCCTGCTCGGAGCGCGCCAGGCGCGGATCCCGGGCCCAGGGCTTGATCCATTCCTCGACGAACCGGCCGCTGCGCGCGAGCTCGATGACCGGCAGCATTGCCGGCGGCGGACTTTCGATTTCGGTATCGCAGTTGGTCAGCAGCAGCGTACGCACGCGCGCCGGATGATTCACCACCAGCAGCTGCGCCACCGCGCCGCCGCTGTCGTTGGCAATCACGTCAGCGTTTTCGATACTCAGCGCGTCGAGCAGCGACACCAGCATCGCGACCTGCGCTTCGGGTCCGATATCCTGCCCCGTGGCCGCGCGCGACTGACCCATGCCGAGAAAATCCGGCGCGATACACAGCCGATAGGGTGCAAGCGCGCCCATCACGCCACGCCACTGGAATGCATTCAGCGGAAAGCCATGCAGGAACAGGACTGCACGCCCACTGCCAAGCGTGACGTACGAGATTTCACCAGACGCGGTACGCATGACTCGGCGGCGCGCGTCGAAGACCATCGCTTCATGCCCAGGTGTCGCTGCCTGGACCCTGAGGTTGCGCCCGCCGCCAGACACCATGGCCTGTGCCAGCAATAGCTGGCCGCCCATCCGGATCAGCTCACGTCTTTTCATGGGCGCATTGAACGCCGGCGCCACGGCCGCCGCTGTCGAAATCTTTAGCGTCGGTGACTAAAGAATTCGACAGCACGGGTGCTCGCCGCGGGGCCAACTACCCGCCCTCGCCCGCCGTCCTGGGATACGCCGATGCAAGTGATCAGAAAATGGCGCTGGTTGGCCGCAGTTGCGGCGAGCCTGTGGTTTGCGGGTGCCGCCACGAATGCGTCGGATCATCTGGACACCGCCGCGGTGATCGCGGATCCCGCCTCCGATATCGGCGATCTGTACGCGTGGACATCGAGCGACGGAAAACAACTCAATCTCGTGATGACCATCGTGGGCCGCAAGTTCTCCGACCACGTGCGTTACGAATTCCATGTCGACAGCGGCCGTCGTCTCGGAGAAACCAGCGGCAGCATCACCATCGGCTGCGAATTTCTCGCGGTCACCGCTGCCGCATGTCAGGTCGGTGACGCCGACCGGTTGCGCGGTGAAGCAGGTGGCGTTTCCGGCATCGGCGGCGAACGCGGGAAATTCCGCGTTTTTGCCGGATTACGAGATGACCCGTTCTTCAACAATGTTCGTGGCACACGCGCCGCGCTGTACGTCGCGTCCGCCGCACTGCTGGCCGGTGCATCGCGGGACTCTTCCGGCTGCCCGCGCTTCGATGCGGACACGTCGGCGACCATCCTGGAGCAATGGCGCCAGACCGACGGGCATGCGGGCAGCAACTTTCTCGCGGGATGGAATACCGCGGCGCTGGTCGTCGCGGTGGATCTGGATGTCGTGAATCACGGCGGACCCCTGCTGGGAGTGTGGGCCACGACCACGGTGCGCGCGGCGCCACCCGGCCATGCGCCGCTGGAAGCGGGTGTCCAAATCGATCGCATGGGCCGCGCCCTCACCGGCAACGCACTCATCGGTACCTTCGACAGTGAGGAATCGAGCGATCGGCGCAAGGCGCAGTACAACCAGGCCGCTCCGCCCGCATGGCCGACATTCGGCGCGGATCTCGCCGCGACACTCGCGATGTACGACGGCTTCGACGGTGTCTGCGGCAATCAGTGGCTGGCGCCGCGAGAATCCTCGGCCGCCGATCGCTATCAGCGCCTCGCGTTGCTGCTGGCTGACGATCGCCTCTGGGTGGATAGTCGGATGAAACACTGCGAGCGCTACCTCGCGGTGGAAATAGTCGACCGGGCTGCGCGTCCCGACTGCGGTGGGCGCACGCCGGACTACGATGCCGTGGATGTGTTCCGGTCGTTGCTCGTCAACGGCAGGACCACCGGTGTCGACGATGGCGTGCCACGTGATGACCGGCGGCAGTCGGCCGAGTTTCCGTATATCGCGGCGCCCGGCGAGCCTAACTAAAGAAGAACCGCACCGTGAAAGCCCGGCGCGGCGAAGCAGGCGAAGTCCCGCGCCGTAGAGCACCCTCAGCTTCGACTTCCGGCCGCCTTCGACACAACGGTCGCAGCTGCACACAGCTGGCGCCCACCAGCAGATTCCAGCGGTGGAGCGGCTGGCGCGCCGCAGGCCTATTCATGTCTTGTTGTGGTCATCAATTGGTCTTGTCGGACGGCAAGCATTGGCAAAGAAAGTTTGCCATCTGTCGCCAAGACCATTTTCTGGCCACCAATGGTGTGTACCATCCCGCCGCCTCGGGTCGCGCTGAACTAGTTCGATGTTGCTCCCGCATCACAACTTCGGAATCGACACTCTCATCGCGGCATTGATTTACGTCCTGTGGTTCCCTTTACCTGACGGAGCCGCATTCGTTCCGCGGCTACAGTCCGCGATCGACGAACAGCTATGCCCTAAGGACGGGGCAGAAAGGCGGGGGGTGGGGTCACATCAGGACGATGTCCCCACCCTCTGCTCTTTAAGCTAATGCGAAGTTCGGGGGCTGCGTTGCAAGTTGGCCCAGGCCCCGCAGGTCACACGCGCGGCGCGATCGACGTCACCAGTCCTTCGACAAAAATGAAGCGCAGTGCATCGCGTAATGCGGCTTCATCGAGCGCCGCTTCGACCATCGCTTCGCGGAGGATGGCGCCGCGGGAGAGGGCTGAAAGGAACGAAAACAGTGGGTTATCGAGCTTCCGAACGTCTGCGTTTTCGTTTCTTATGCGGACCATACACGCCTCATAACTGATAGATTGATCCACAGGCGGTGCATTCTCCACTTGGTTCGTCAGCCAGACGGTGAACACGGGAATCGCGAAAGCGTGCAGTCGCAGGGACGGCTGCAGCCCAAATACCAAGCGCTCCAGCGTGTTGGCATGAAAATTTGCCAAGCGCTTCAACTTCGAGTGCCGGCACTTCACTCATCACCAGGCATTCCGCACGCGACCACTCGAGACGCGCGAGCTCGGCGAGCCAGGCGTAGTCACTGCCGGCAAGATGACTGTCGAGAAAAACCGCGAAGTCGCGCCCGGCCCAGTGCAGGTCGCCGCTGCGCGAAGGAAAGCGTTCGCGATACTGCGCGCAAAGCTGACGAAAGTAATCGTCGCCGACGCGGCGCCGTACCACCGGAAACGTGAGCGCGAGTGCTTCGCGAAAGTTGATGCTCGCGTTGTTGCGATAGATCGCGAGGTTGGACGGCGGCAATACTGGACAGGCGTTGCCAGGATCGTGCAGCGCCGCGGCGAACGATCGTTGCAGCTCACGCAGCGAGGCCATGAATCTCCCCGAGAATCTGCTCGGCGCGCCGCGCCTCCGCAACCAGTGTCGCCAGCGACGGAATGTTGTTGTCCCATTCCACCAGCGTCGGCAATGCGCCGAAGCGCGCGATGGCGCGGGCGTACAGTTCCCAGACCGGCTCGCACACCAGCGAGCCATGATCATCGATGAACAGCCCGTCATTGCGCGCGTGACCGGCGACGTGGATTTCGCGCACGCAACTCACCGGCAGCGAATCGATGAACCGGAACGGATCCAGCCCAAGATTCTGACCGCTGACGTAGATGTTGTTGACGTCGAGCAGTAGCGCGCAGCCGGAACGCGCCGCGACCGCGGCCAGGAAGTCCCACTCGGTGAGGTGCGAATGCTCGAAGGCCACGTACGCCGAGACGTTCTCGATGAGCAGCTGCACGCCGAGGAAGTCCTGCGCCTCGCCCACCTGGCGCGCGAGCAGTTCCACGGCTTCCTCGGTGTAAGGCAGCGGCAGCAGATCGTTGAAATATTCGCCGCCCGCCTGGCCCCAGCAGGCGTGTTCGGATACGAGCGCGGGTTCGAACCGGGTGATGGCGCTCTTCACTCGCGCCAGGTGTTCACGATCGAGGCCGTCGGCCGAACCCAGGCCAAGTCCCACGCCGTGCAGGCTCAGTGGATAGTGGGCCCGCGCGCGCAACAGTGCGCGCATCGCGGGGCCGCCCTCGTGAAAGTAGTTTTCGGTGTGCGCCTCGATGAACCCCACGGCGGGGCGTTCCGCGAGCAGGGCTTCGTGATGCACGGACCTGAAACCGATCCCGGCGCATGCCGGAATCGGTCCCAGCGGCACACCTCGCGTGTCGAGGTGCGTCATCGGTCGTTACATCGCCTTTTTCTCGGGCGACTGCCACCTTGCCGCCCATCTTTTCGCACTCGCCCTTCGGCACGTACTTCCACTCATTCGGGTCCTTGTCGGTCTTCGCCTGGCCGGCGCAGGAATGAGCCGCGTTGGCGCAGTCGTTCTTGCCCGCTTCGGCGACGCCCGTGCATTTCTCTTTCGCTTCTTCTCCCGCCGAGACGGTGGCGCTGCCAAGCGCGAGCAGGCTGCCAACGGCGGATGCAATGGCGATGGTCTTCAGATTCATATGACTACTCCGGAGTTGTTGTCTGTGATAGTGAAGCCGGCAATCAGACCCGGCGGGGGACGGCGTTTATTTCGTGCCCGCGGCCCGATGCGCAGTCCGAACCTGATCTGCGACCCCGGGCCGGTCCGCATGCCGCCCGGGCAACCTGGCCGATCTGCGACAGCAAGCCGGCGAATTGGCCCCGAGTGGGCGCGCCTGCGTGGCGCGCACACGGAGGCGTATGATGCATCGGACCCGACACAGGCCGAATCTTCTCGCTCTCATGTTCGCCAGCCCTCCGCACTTGGTCCGTTCTCGTGCTCACGCCTCGGATACCTGGTCGTTGCGCATATCGCACTGATCAAACGCGCTCCCCGCCACTGGCCGGGTTCGCGGTAACGCTGCTCGTGTTGCTGGTGCTCGCTGTCCATCCAGGGACGGCTGCGGATGACGTGGCAGGCCGCTGTCGCCGCTGCGGGCGCCTGCGGTCGTGGTCCTGGTCGTGCAGCGGCGCACCGCCGGTGCCGCTGATGTTGCCGCCGGTGCTAATCCCCGTCAGCCATGGCCTGGCTGTTCGGCCGCACGCTGTGTCCGGGCGGATGCCGCTGATCGAACGTATCGCGCGCGATTCCACGCGCCGCTGGCGCCGTCGGCCGCGATCATGGCCTATGCCCGCCGGGTCACCTGGGCATGGGTGATGCTGCTGGTTTCGTGGCGTTCGTCAACGCGGTGCTGTTCGCAAATCTCGAGCCGGGCGGCTTGATCGGATCTGGCCGGATTCGCGCCACCGTGGCCGGTATCGCCCGCGGCGTTCGCCTGGTTGAGCAACACGGGCACCTATCTACTCATCGGCGGCATGTTCGTGGCCTGGAGTTCACGGTCAGCGTGTGGCGCTTTCCGGACTACCGATTCCGCAATCCGTTGCAGTTCATCCGCGAAGCGCGCAGCCGCATGCCCGAACATCGTGGCGGCATTGCGCCATGGCTGAGGTCGGGCGCCGATTTTTCGAGGTGCCCGCGGAGCATCCGATATTCGCCGGTCATTTTCCCGGCAGGCCCATCGTTCCCGGCGTGATGCTGCTCGAATGGGTGGTGGAGGAAATCGCGCGAGCTGGGCGCTGGCGCCGTCGCGCGCTGCGCATCCGCGAAGCCAAGTTCTTCACGCCGCTCGGGCCCGACGACCGCGCGCAACTGCGCTTCGAACCCGCGGAATCGCCACGCTGCGCCTTCGAAATTCAGCGCGATACGGTGCCCATCGCGCGCGGCATCCTGGAGTGGGATGCGCGTGCCTGAGGCGCCGGTCAATCCAGGCGTGGCAGAAGCGTCCCGAAGCCGGCGGCCGTGTTGCCAGTGGTTGCTGCGCACGCTGGCGTTCGGCATCGGCCGGCCGTTCGCGCGTTTCATCACTTTCTTCGTCGCGCTGTATTTCATGATTCGGCGCGGGCCCGAACGCGCCGCCTCGCGGGTGTATCTGGAGCGCGTCCTCGGGCGCCGCGCGGGCTGGCTGGATGTCTACCGGCACTTCCTGTGCTTCTCGACGGTCACGCTGGACCGGGTGTATCTCATGGCGGACCAATTCGAGCGATTCGACGTGCGGATCTTCGGCATCGACCAGCTGAGAGGCGACGCGAGAAGGGGGCGCGGGGTGCTGCTGCTGTCGGCCCACCTGGGCAGTTTCGACGCGCTGCGCGTGCTGAGTCTGCGCAGTCCCGACATGCTCGATCCGGATCCTGCTCGACGTGGGCCAGAACGCGGATCTGTCCGAGTGCTGAACACGCTCAATCCCAAGCTGGCCGCGACCATCATCGATGCGCGCCGGCCTGGCCCTGAGCTGGTGCTCGAGATGCAGAACACGCTCGAACGCAACGGCGTCGTGTCGACGCTGGCCGATCGGATGCGACCCGGCAAATCCGGCCATCATCGCCGACTTCCTCGGCGCACGGGCCGCCTTCCCAGCCTCGCCCTGGCTGTTCGCGAGCGCCTGCACGTGCCGGTGGTGCTGGCCTTCGGCCTGTATCGCGGCGGCAAGCGATACGATCTGCATTTCGAACGTTTCGACTTCGAAGTGCCGCGCGATCGCCGCGAGCGCACCGCGGCACTCGCGCATGTGGTCCAGCGCTTCGCGGACCGGCTTGCGCATTTCGCGCGGCAGGCCCCTTACAATTGGTTCAACCTCTACGATTTCTGGGATGCGCCGTTTGCACCGAACGATCCTCCTGGGCGTACTGCTGCTGACGGGCACGGCATCGGGTCGCAGCCTTGAAGAGCTGGAGCGCGCGCTGCGGCGGACGCCACCGGTGACCACCGACTTCGTCGAATACCGCTTTTCGCATCTGCTGAAGAAACCGCTGCGCAGCAGCGGCACGCTCGAGTACCACGCCGATGGCGTGCTGGCGCGCAACGTGGAAGCTCCTTCCCGCGAATCGACCGAAGTCGAGGGCGAACAGGTGCGGATCACGCGCGGCAGACAAACCGGCGCGCACCATTTCGCTGGCGCGCGCGCCGCAACTGCGCGCGCTGCTGGGAAGCTTTCGCGCGTTGCTCGAGGGCCGCCTGGCACCGCTGGGACAGGATTTCGAGGTGACACTCGAAGATCATTCAACCCACTGGACGCTGACGCTCAGGCCCCGGGAGCCGCGCCTGTCGAAGCATGTCGAGCGCATCGACGTGTTTGGCAGCGGTGACCGGCCGGCGCTGCGTCGAAGCGCTCGAGCCCGATGGTGACGGCGCGATGACCTTGTTGGTGGACTCGAAGCGCGCCGCCGCGCCGGACACGGCAGCCATGTCGCGCGCCGAGCTCGAACGCATCTGCCGCGCGTCCGACCCGCCAGCCGTGCAGCAATGACCCGACGTGGCTGGGTGCTGCTGGCCGCCTGGTGTGGCCTGCTGGCATTGGGATTCGCCTGGATCAACGCGCGACTCGCCGTGTCGGCGGACCTGCGTCTGTTCATGCCCTCGCCACGCACGGAGGAACAGAGGCTGCTGGTGCAGAACATTGGCGAAAGCCCGGCGTCGCGCCTGCTGCTGGTGGCGATCAGCGGCGACCAACCGGCGGCGCTGGCGATTCTCGAAGAAACTCGCCGCCGCACTGACCGCCAACACCGCGTTCGGCTTGGTGGCCAATGGCGAACAGAGCACGCTCGGCCATTCCCTGAAGAACTGCTGCCGTACCGCTACCTGATCACCGATTCGTTCGACCCGCACCGCTCGACCAGCGCGACTGGCGGCCGAGCTCGGAGATCGAGCCGCGGACATGGCCTCGCCGGCAGCCGGCTTTCTGGAAGAATGGTTGCCGCGCGATCCCACGCTGGAGGTGCTGCACCTCGCCACGCGCTGGCAGCCGCGTTTCGAGCCGCAGCGCGTCGACGACGTATGGTTCACAGCCGACAGCCGGCGGGCCTTGTTGCTGGCGGAGACGCGCGCCGCGGCTTTCGATCCGGACGGGCAAACGCGCGCCCTGGATGCGCTGCGCGCCGAGTTCATGCGTGCCCGCGGCACATCGACGGCCGAGCTTTTGGTCAGCGGCTCGGGATATTTCTCTTCAGTCATCAAGAAACGCACGCAGACCGAAGCCAGCTGGTTCGGCAGCGCCGCCACCCTGGGACTGATCCTGCTGATGTGGTTCGCGTACCGCCACGGGGGTTTCACCTTGTTAGGCGCGCTGCCGCTGGTGTCGGCAGCGCTCGCCGGCCTGGCGGCGGTCAGCGCGCTGTTCGACAGCGTCCACGGCATCACGCTGGCCTTCGGCTTCACGCTGATCGGCGTAGCGCAGGACTATCCCATCCACCTGTTCAGTCATCTCGACCGGGCGAGTCCGCGCTGCAGACCGCGCGCAAGGTGTGGCGGCCGCTGGCCACCGGCGTGGCCAGCACCTGCATCGCCTATCTCGCGTTCCTGATGTCGGGCGTCACGGGGCTGGCGCAGCTCGCCTGCCTCACCGTGACCGGGCTCGTGGTTGCCGGGCTCACGACGCGCTTTCTGCTGCCGCGCATCGTTCCGGCGCCACGCCGCGATCCGGCCATCCTCCGCGATTCTGGATCGCGATCAATGCGCGCATCGCGCGACTGCCGCGCGCCCGCTGGCTGTTCGCGGTGTCCGCTGGTGGCGGTCGCCGTGTTCCTGTTGCGCCCCGAAGGTTCTGGCAGAACGATCTGTCCAAGCTCACGCCCGTGCCCACCGGAACTGCTGCGCGCTGATGCCGAACTGCGCCGCGAAATGGCTACCCCCGACCTGCGTTACCTGCTGGTTGCCAGCGGCGTTGGCGAGAACATGGTGCTCACCGATCTGCGGCGCTGCGAACCGGGCCTCGCCGCGAGCGTGAAGAACGGTGCCCTCGGCAGCTACGACCACGCCGCGCGATATCTGCCCAGCCTCGAGGTGCAACGCGCGCGCCAGGCCGCGTTGCCCGGAGAAAGCCGAGCTGCGCGCAATGTTGCGCGCCTCGGTCGCCGGGCTGCCATTCCGGGACGATCTGTTCGAACCCTTTCGTCGCGGATGTCGCACGGGCGAAGACCCTGCCTCCGCTCACACGCGCAGCGCTCGCCGAGACACCGCTGGGCTGAGCGTCAACGACCTGCTGTTTTCGCGCGACGGCCGCTGGTATGGGCTGGTCAGCCTCTTCGAAGTGCGCGATCCGGCGGCCGTGGCGGCGCTGACCAGGACAACGCGCGGCGTCACTTTCCTCGATCTCAAGTCCGCCTCCGAAACGCTGGTTGCCGCGCAGCGCTCCCGCATCATCGATTGCCTGCTGATCGCCGCGGCATTGCTGGTCGTGGTGATCGGGATTGCCTTGCGCAAGTTGTCGCGCGTGTTGCGGGTGCTGGCGCCCATGGTGCTCACGACCTTCGTCATCCTCGCCGTGTTACGTGCCTGCGACGTTTCGCTGAACCTCTTCCACTTGATTTCGCTGGTGCTCGCGGCCGGGCTGGGACTGGACTACGCGTTGTTCTTCGAGCACGCGGCGTACGACGCCTCCGAACAGAAACGCACGCTGCACGCGCTCATGATCTGCGCGGCATCGACCTTGCTGGTATTCGCGCTGCTCGCGCTGTCGACGGTGCCGGTACTGCAGGCCATCGGTGTCACGGTGTCGCTGGGCGTCGTTGCCAATTTCGTACTGGCGCTGCTGCTGTCGCGCGAGCGTGCCGCGACATGAGCGAGATCGCGCACCTGCTGCCACACCAGGGCAGCGCGCTCATGATCGAACGCGTGGAGCACTGGAATGCCGAAGAGATCGTCGCCGCCACCACGCTGCACCGCGCATCGCAAAACCCGTTGCGCCGCGCGGGCCGGCTCGCGGCAGTGCATCTGGCAGAATTCGCCGCCCAGGTCATGGCCATTCATGGTGGACTGCGCAATGCGGCCGAGGGGCGTGATCCAGAGCCGGCGCTGCTGGTCTCGGTGCGTGACCTGGTGCTGCACCGTGACTACCTCGAAGACCTGCCAGGAGAGCTGGAAATTTCCGGGCGCGCATTGCTACTGGATCCCGGGAGCTGGCAGTACTCATTCACGGCCACTCATGCGAAGGCCGTCATCGCCACAGGTCGCATCGCGGCGATGATGCATCTGCTGCCCTAACCAGCCGCCAGCTGCAGACTGAGGCCCAGCACCGGCGCCGCCAGGCAACGGACCTCACGCGCGCCACCGAGCGCCAGCGCTTCCATGAAGGGCAGGCAGGCTGCGCTCGCGTTGCCGGCAACCAGCGCTTCATTTTCCGGACGTGCGCGGCTGGGCGTCAGGCTACGAGAGGTCAGGGAGAGATCAAAGTGTGCGAGAGCGCGGCTTCCGCGCGCCGGCCCCACTACCAGCGCGGCGGACAACAGCCCTTTGCTGGGAGCCATCGCCGCCAGCGGTCCGCGCGCGTCGATGTCGTACGTCACCAGCAGGATGTTCTCGGCGGTGCTCAACGCCTGCACGCTGGCTTCGAGCAGCGCGGCGCCAAAGGTGTGCTCGCCGGCGGACAGCGCGGTGTATGGGCGTGTGCATTCCGCGGCGATGGTCCAGTAGCCCGCAGCGGCGTTGTGAACCGAATTGTGAAAACGCGTGGGCGAAAGCTGTGCCGGGGTCGACGCCAGAGTGGCGCACATGTAATCGGTGATGGTGAGATCGCCGTGCGTCGAGCTGAAGACGCACGCCAACGTCGCCGGCTCGAGATCCGCGCATTTGCACGCGGCGAGTGCCGCTTCCAGCGCCACCGCGACAGTATCCGGTGCACGGCGCCGTTCATTGGGGGGCAGGAGCTCGGGCGCCGGTCGTCCGAGCGGCGTGGCGGGCGCGGCTTTGCGCCCCGCGAGGATTTCACGCGCCAGTGGCCAACCGGGCAGAAGGGGCGCCCACAGTGCCGCGCCGTTCACGTACAGGCGCCTGGGGCTGGCGAACATACCGGTCATCGGGAGCGCGCCGCGCTGAACAACAACGCGCAATTGCTGCCACCGAATCCGAACGAATTACTCATCGCGTGGCGCACGACACCCTCCGCGTTGTCCAGGCGGATCTGCGGACCACAGGCCGCGTCGAGGCGGCGTGTATTGAGATTCCCTGGCATGAGTCCCGATTCGAGGCTCAGCAGCGTGAGTACCGCCTCGAGTGCACCGGCTGCTCCGAGCGTGTGTCCGGTCCAGCCCTTGGTGGAGCTGGCATGGGTGCGAGCGGGGAAGATATCGGCGATGGCCTGGGCCTCGATCGCGTCATTCTTGAGACTGGCCGTTCCGTGAAGGTTGATGAAGTCGACGTCGCGCGCCTCGACGCCCCCGCTCGCCAGTGCGTCGGTCATCGCGAGGCGGGCGCCACGGCCCGAAGGATGTGGCGTCGACATGTGGTGGGCATCACTCGACTCGCCAGACCCCGATAGCCACGGGCCCGCGCCCTCGCGCTCCAACAATGCAAAGGCCGCGGCCTCGCCAATGTTGATGCCGGCGCGTTCGGCGTCGAAGGGGCGGCAGGGCTCGCGTGATACCAGCTCCAGCGAGTTGAACCCGAACAGCACGCTGCCACACAGCGAGTCGACGCCGCCGACGAGCGCGGCGTCGCAAACTCCGAGCTCGAGCAGCCGTGCCCCCTGTGCGAAGGCCTTGGCGCTCGAGGAACACGCGGTCGCAACGGTGACGGCCACGTTTTCCAGGCCAAGCGCGCGTTGCAGGAATTCGCCGGTGGAATGTGGCATGTGGACCACGGGGCGGCACAGGTCGTCGGGAAATTCTCCGGCGGGTGTCAGGCGTTCGTAGGCTTCTTCGGTGGCGCCGATGCTCGCGGTCGACGTACCGAGCACCACGGCGACGCGCCCGGCGCCGTAGCGCTCACGCGCCGCGGCCACCGCCTCGCGAAAGCCATCCTGGTTCATGCCGTACCACGCCAGCCGGTTGTTGCGGCACTCGTGGGCGGAGAATTCCGCGGGCAATGCCGCGGCTTCGACTTCGTCAATGCGCCCGATCCACGTGGCAAGTGGCTCGCGGCCAAAGTCGTTGACGCGCAGGCCGGTGCGCGCGGCGCGCAGCGCGCCCAACAGCGCCGCGCGGCCCGCGCCGGCCGCGCAGCTGGCGGTGAACGCGTTGATGCGGAGCGGTTGCATGCGGTATTTCGCTCAGCCGCGCATCATGTCACTTCACCCGGTTCTTCTCGATGTGCACCGAGAGGTTGGCCAGCGAGGCGAAGATGCGGCGGTTGTCCTCGTCGTCGGAGCGCAGCTGGAAGCCATAGCGCTTGGAGATTTCCAGGGCGAGTTCGAGCGCGTCGATGGAATCCAGTCCGAGACCCGCGCCGAACAGGGGCTCCGCCGGGTCGATCTGCTCCGGCCTGACGGCCTCGAGATTCAGCGTGCTGACGATCATCGAGGCGACGTCGCGTTCCAGAGGTGACTGCGTCGGATTCATCGCTGAATTATAGCCATGGCGGGCGCAGGCACTTTCCCGCGATATGGCGCGAATACTGTCTGCTTCATTCCCGCGCGGTGCCGCGCGCCAGCTGCAGCAGTTTTGCGCGCGACACTTTTCCCACCTGGTCGCGCGGGATCCGTTCGACCAGCAGTAGCGGCCGCGGCACCAGTGCGGCGTCGAGGCCGCTGGCAACGTGGCGCGCGATTTCCGGCGCGCTCAGCGTGCGGCTCACGACCAGCGCGGCGACGCGGTTCGGTACGCCACTTCCGGCCGCTTCGGGCTGAAACGCCAGCGCATCTTCGACACCAGGGACTGCGCACAGGCGGCGGGTGATGTCGGCGAGCGAGGCGCGTTTTCCGGCGACCTCGACCAGGTCCGAATTGCGCCCCAGCAAGACGAAACGCCGGTCACCGCGCCGCTCGACCACGTCCTGAAGGAGTTGCGGTTGCTCGAACCAGCCGGCGTCGATGCGCGTGGCGTCCGGCCCCGTATCGAGGGCCATCCCCTCGTAGAGCTGCCACTCCGGTTGCTGCACGGTGCGGCGTGTCGCGCACGCGCAGGTTTCCGTGGATCCAAAAATCTCCAGCACCGGGGCGCCGAGCCGCCCTTCGACGAGAGCGGCGAGTGACGGATCGAGTGAAGCCGTGGCGCTGATGATGAGATCGAGTGCCGGGAAGACAACGCCGGATTCAGCGAGCGCGCGCAGGTGCAAAGGTGTGCTTACCAGCACCCGCGGCCGCGCCGGCCGCGACAACGCGGCGGCGACATCCGCCGGGAACAGGGGCCGCTCGGCATGCACGGTCATGTTCGCGAACAGCGGCAGCAACACGGTGAACTCGATGCCATAGACGTGATGCGGCGGGACCGTCCCGACGATCGACAACGGCACATGGTCGGCCACCCCGAGCGTGCTGCGCATGGCCGCGGAGTTGAGTCGCGCACTCGCGGCCAGCGCACGCCAGCGCTTGGCATGGGGCTGCGACCGCCCGGTGCTGCCGGAGGTGAAGGCCACCAGCACGCGGTCATCTTCGCGCGGTACGAGCTCCGGCAGGGGCTCGCCGGTTGCAGGGCTCGAGCGCCATCGACGGATATTCTCATCGGTGACACGCAGACTCTCGCGATGCGCTGTCGCGAGCTCGGCGAGCGCGACCTCGCCGCGCGCTGATGGCAGGAGCTGCGTGCGGCGCGCGATCATGGCGGCCGCGAACGCCAGCAGAAAGCTCTCGCGTTGCTCGCACAGGTTCAGCAGATACTCGCCGGGCGGCAACTGCCGCGCGATCGCCGCGGCTTCACCGCGGAACTGCGCGCGCGTGAGTGGCGTGCCGCTGCGCCACAGGAACACGCCGTCCGGATCGTTGGGCGCATTCAGCACAGGCCACCATTGACCGCGATCACCTGGCGCGTGACATAGGCGCTGTCGGCCGACATCAGGAAACTCACCACGCCCGCGACCTCGTCCGCGGTACCGACGCGGCGCATGGGGATGGCGTCGAGAATCTTCTCCAGCGGGAGCTGCGCGTCGATCATGTCGGTCGCGATCAAGCCGGGCGCCACGCAATTCACCGTGATGCCGCGTTTCGCGAGTTCGACGGCCAGCGCCTTCGTGGCGGCGATCACGCCGCCCTTGGCTGCACTGTAGTTAGTCTGCCCGCGGTTGCCCATCTGGCCGGCGGCGGAAGCCAGGGTCACGACGCGGCCGGGCGCATGGCGCCGGACCATGGGCATGATCACCGGCTGCAGCACGTTATAGAAGGAGTCGAGGTTGGCGCGGATCACCAGGTCCCATTGCTCGCCGCTCATGGCGGGGAAGGCGGCATCACGCGCGAGACCGGCGTTGCACACCACGCCGTAGTAGGCGCCATGCGCCTCGATGTCGGAGCCAATCGCGGCCGCGGTGGTGTCGCGCTGCGCGACATCGAACTGCAGGCAACGCGCCTGCCGGCCGAACGCACGCACTTCGGACGCCACCTGCTCAGCGGCGTCGCGCCGCGAGTGGCAGTGGATCACCATGTCGAAGCCGTCGCGTGCCAGGCGCAGCGCGATGGCGCGCCCGATGCCGCGACTCGACCCGGTCACGAGGACCGTACCGCTCACGCAATGCGCCGCAGGCGTCGCCACAGCATTGTGGGCGCGCGCCACACCATGCCGAGGAGCAGCCGGGCGTGCATGCCGGCGAGCCACAGATTGTCGACCAGCAGCCGGTAATGCGAGACGCCGTCCGCGGGGTAGGACACTCGAGTGTCGATCCAGCGCAGCACTCGGCCGCGCCACGCCATCTTGACCAGGACCTCGATGTCGAAGTCCATGCGCGTGCCGGCACCGTCGCGTTCCACCACCTCGAGCACCGTGCGCACCGGATACAGCCGGAAGCCGCACATCGAATCGCGGACCTCGGAAATCGACAGGGTCTGCAGCCACACCAGCACGTGCGTGATGTAACGCGAAAAGAGGCGGACGCGCGGAATGGAGTCATCGAAAAGCGGGCGTCCGCAGATCACCGCGTCGGGTTCGCGCCGCGCACGGTCCAGGAACTTCGGTACATCGCCGAGATCATGCTGGCCATCGGCATCCACCTGCAGCGCGTGCGAAAATCCCAGCTCGCGCGCCTTGCGCAAGCCGGCAATCACCGCCGCGCCCTTGCCGCCGTTCACCGGCCGCTGCACCAGGTGTGCTCCGAGGTCGCGCGCCAGCTTCTCCAGGGCGATTCTGCAGATTTCGTCCGAGCCGTCGTCGACCAGCACCAGTGGAAGTCCGTACGCACGCAAGGCGGTTGCGACCGACGGCACGGCGCGCTCGTGGTTATAGACCGGGACCACCGCCACGAAGTGGGGAAGGAGTGCCAGGTCCGCAACGGCCAGCGGCGCCCGCAGCAAGGCCGGCTGCGCGCGCTGGACCAGGTCGTAGATTTCTTGGCGCGATTTCACCGGGCCAGTCTACCGGAGTCGCCCGGCCGACAAGATCGACGGGATCCGGGTTTTCCCCGTACTTTCGCCTCCGGCCGGCCGGTGCGGCCGCGCCTTACCCTGCCGCCGACCGCCCTGCTGCGCTGTCGACATGGCTTTCGATCCAGGTCTGCACTTCTTCGTTGACTTCACGCGTGTCGCGGCCCGCCGCTTCGACCGGCGGTCCGATGACCACGCGGATCGTGCCGCGCCTCTTGAGCACTCCGCGGCGCGGCCAGAAGTAGCCGGCGTTGTGCGCCACGGGAATGATCTTGCAACCTTCCTGCGCGGCTAACAAAGTGCCGCTCGAACCATAGCGGCGCGTCTCACCCGCCGCCATGCGCGTGCCTTCGGGGAACACCATGACCCAGGCGCCGAAACGTTGCATGCGATCCTTGCCCTGCGAGAGCACCTGGTTCACGGCACTTGCGCCGGCCTTGCGGTCGATGGCGATGCAGCGCGCCAGCATGCAGCCCCAGCCGACGAACGGAATCCACAGGATCTCGCGCTTCATGACCCAGACATGCGGCGGGAACAGGACCATGATGCCGTAGGTTTCCCACGCGGATGAGTGCTTCATGAAGATCACGTGGTTGCCTGGCGGCAGGTTCTCACGGCCTTCGACGGTGTATGTGAGGCCGCACAGCCACTTGAGCGCGAAGAACACTGGATGGGTCAGCCAGCCCGCCATCCAGAATCGTCCCTTGAAAGAGAGAAACGGGCAGACGATGCAGTAGATCAGACCGAACGAAATGCTCCACACGGCCATGAACAGCGTGAAGACGATGGAAGCCAGCCACTGCATGTCGTGAGACTCGTCAGCCCGGCAGGCAGGAGAGATCCGCGATGCGCGTGAATTGCTGGCGCAGCTGCGACAGCAACGCGAGCCGGTTGCGACGCAGGGTCGCGTCTTCGGCGTTCACCATGACGCCATCGAAAAATGCGTCGACGACCGGACGCAGCGTGGCGAGTTTCGCCAGCGCCGCCGCGTAGTCGCGTTTGCCCATCGAACGCTCCACCTGGCTCAGCATGCCCGCGAGCGCTTCGTGCAGCGCCTTTTCCGCGGGCTCGCGCAGCGTGCCCACGTCCACGGTGCCGGCGGTGCCCGCCTCCGCCTTCTTGAGGATGTTGGAGATGCGTTTGTTGGCCGCGGTCAGACTGGCCGCCTCGGGCAGCGTGAGGAAGGTCGCGAGCGCCTCGAGTCGGGCGGCGAAATCCAGCGGCGACGTCGGGTTGCCGGCGCGTACTGCGTCGAACATTTCCGTGCTGACGTTGGCAACGCTCGCGGCATTCGCCGAATCGAGAAAATAGGCCCGCAGCCGCTCGACCATGTAATCCCACACTTCCATCGCGGCGGCCGGGTTTGGCACCGGCTGCAGCGCGACTGCGCGCGCGATCAGTGCCTGCATATCGAGATCGAGTTTATTTTCCACCAGGATTCGCAGACACCCGATGGCTGCGCGCCGCAGGCCGAACGGATCCTTTGTGCCGCTGGGTTTCTGGCCGATGGCGAAGATACCGGCCAGTGTGTCGAGCTTGTCGGCCAGCGCCACCGCGGTGCCGGCGCCCGTCACCGGCAGTGCGCCACCGGCACCACGCGGCATGTAATGTTCATCGATGGCGGCGGCGACTTCCGTCGGTTCGCCATCGGCAGTGGCGTAATAACGCCCCATGATGCCCTGCAGTTCCGGGAATTCACCCACCATCGAAGACAACAGGTCGCACTTGGCCAGCTCGGCGGCGCGCGTGGCCTGTGTCGCGTCGGTATCGGTCAGCAAGGCGATCTCGCCGGCGAGCGTCGCGACGCGTTTCACCTTGTCGCCAATCGAGCCGAGTTTCGCCTGGAAGGTCACTGCATCCAGTGCCGCGCGCCGCGCGGCGAGCGGCTGTTTGCGATCCTGGCTCCAGAAGAAAGCCGCATCCGACAGGCGCGGGCGCACCACACGCTCGTTGCCGGCACGCACCTTGGCAGGATCCTGGCTTTCGATGTTGCTCACGGTGATGAAATGCGCGAGGAGTTTTCCGCCCCCTTTTCCAACGGACGAGGCTTCCACCGGGAAATATCTCTGGTGGTGCTGCAATGTGGAGATCAGCACCTCGCGCGGCAGTTCGAGGAAACGCGCCTCGAAATTTCCCGCCAGGGCACTCGGCCATTCGACCAGCGCGGTGACCTCGTCGAGCAAGGCGGCCTCGACCAGCGCCGCGCCGCCCAGCGATCGTCCCACTGCGACCACCTGTTCGCGAATCATTTCACGGCGCGCGGCGAAGTCCGCGATCACCTTGCCCGGCTCGCGCAGCGTCGCTTCGTACTCCGCCGGTTGCGCCAGCGGAAACTCGCGCGGCGCCATGAATCGATGGCCGCGAGTGGCAGTGCCCGCCCCGGTGTCCAGCAAACGCGTCGGAATGAGCTCGGTGCCGTACAGCAGGACCAGCCAATGCACCGGCCGCACGAATTCGGCGGTCGATGCGCCCCAGCGCATGCGCTTCGGGATCGGCAGCGCGTCGAGTGAACGCTGCACGATGCCGGCCAGCAGGCTCGCGGTTTGCTGGCCCGGCTTGTTGCCTTCGAAATACAGGAATTCACCCTTGCCTTCGGTCACGCGCGACAGCGCGCCGACCTCGACGCCGCATTTCTCCGCGAATTTGAGCGCGGCCGGCCCGGGTGCGCCGTCCTTGCCGAACGCGGCGCTGACCGGCGGTCCCTTGAGCTTGATGTTCTGCGCCGCTTGCGTGGCGGCGAGATCGCGCACCAGCACGGCGAGGCGACGCGGCGTGGCGAAGGAACGCAATTCCCCGTGCGGCAGGCCGGCGTCGCCGAGGCCCTTGCGAATCCCTTCGGCAAACGCACTCTCGAGCTCCGGCAATGCCAGCGGCGGCAGCTCCTCGGTGCCGATCTCGACGAGAAAATCACGCTTCTCGCTCATGCCGGCACCTTGTCCCTGGCCAGCATTGGAAAGCCGAGTGCCTCACGGCTGTCGTAATAGGCCTGCGCCACCACGCGCGCCATGGTGCGCACGCGCAGGATGTACCGCTGACGTTCGGTGACCGAGATGGCCTTGCGCGCATCCAGCAGGTTGAAGGTGTGGGACGCCTTCAGCACCTGCTCGTACGCCGGCAACGCGAGCTTGGCTTCGATGAGGCGCGCGAATTCCGCTTCGTGTTCATCGAAGCGACGCAGCAGCACCGCCGTGTCGGCCACTTCGAAGTTGTACTTCGACTGCTCGACTTCGTTCTGGTGATACACGTCGCGGTATGTGACCTTGCCCAGCGGTCCATCGGCCCACACGATGTCGAAGATGCTCTCGACGCCCTGCAGGTACATCGCGAGGCGCTCGAGCCCGTAGGTGATTTCGCCGGTCACCGGCCGGCAGTCGAGGCCGCCGACCTGCTGGAAGTAGGTGAACTGCGTGACCTCCATGCCGTTGAGCCAGACTTCCCAGCCCAGCCCCCAGGCGCCGAGCGTCGGGGACTCCCAGTTGTCTTCGACGAAGCGCACGTCGTGAACCAGCGTGTCGAAGCCAAGCGCGCGCAACGATCCAAGGTAGAGATCGAGGATTTCGAGCGGCGAGGGTTTGATGACGACCTGGAACTGGTAGTAGTGCTGCAGGCGAAACGGGTTGTCGCCATAGCGACCGTCAGTCGGCCGGCGCGAGGGCTGCACATACGCGGCGGACCACGGCTCGGGACCGAGCGAGCGCAGAAACGTGGCGGTATGGAACGTTCCGGCGCCCATTTCCATGTCGTAGGGCTGAAGGATCACGCAGCCCTGGTCGGCCCAGTATTTCTGCAGCGCGAAGATCAGGTCCTGGAAGGTGCGGGGCGGCGTGCCCAGCGGCATGTCGGCGAGGAATGAGGGCATTTTCTAAGGACTTTTTTACCGGCGCGCAGTATAGCCGCAGCGTTCGAAGGCGGATGCCGGGGGTCAGAGGGCCAGGGCGCGGATCTCGTAGACATTGGCGATCGAAACACCGTCCCAGGCATATCGCAGGTGCACGCTCTGGCGCACGTTCTGCACCAGCCGCGGCCGGAATATGGCCACGCATTCGCCGCCGTCGCGCCGCACGCTGTCGAAGGCGATGCCATTCGAGCCGGCATCACGCAGCAACCGCCCTAGCTTCTGCGAGGCGGCGTAAGACTGCGGGTCATACACATTCGGCAATTCCACGCGACGTCCCCGCAGCTCATGCAGATCGCAGGCAACGTCGGCGAGATAACAACGCATTTCCAGTTCCAGGGGCGGCTGGCTGGTGGCGCGCAGGAAGTTTTCGCGATGAAAGCGTGTCTCGGCGATCGCGGTATCGATGGATTCCGAGGCGTAATACGCGCCGAAGTGGCCGTCGGTGAAGCGCGTGCCTTGCGGCGACAGATGCGTGAACGGTGCCATCACCACGGAGGCATTGGGACCGCTGACGCGATCCGCAACCGGCACCAGCGTCAGCTCGCCGATCTCGTTGCGAATGCGCGGATTCGTCATGGATTCGAGCTTGTACAAGGCATCCCAGTCCGCGGGATCCGCCACGCGCTCGAACAGGTGAATGGTCGGCATGCGACTCGCGACGATGCGATGGCACGGCGTGAACTTCACCGCCTGCGCGGTGTACGAGGTGGCAACCATCCGTGGTGCCGCGGCTCAGCCGCGCTCGGCGTCGAGGTACTGCCGCACCACGTAAAGATCGGCCACCTGGCCGGACAACATGCGCTCGAGCGCCGAGTGGCCACCGAACAGTGGCGCGGCATTCGGTTTGCGCACCCACTGGTCCGCGGCGTGAGGATCCGGCAGGAGGATCTGCAGCGCCTTGTAGATGCCCAGCAGGTACGACAGCCGTTCGAGCGTGTCCTGCGGCAGTCGCGGCTCACGTTCGCGGCGCCACTTGAAGAAGGTGGACCGCGATGCGATCCCCAGCAGTTTCAACTGTTCGGCGACGCTCAGGCCCCAGGCTTCCGCGATGTTCATGAAAGCCCGCAGCGCGGCGCCACCGGTCGCTGAGTATTCCGAATCGCGGGTCCCGCCCGCCCTTGTCGCCCGGACAATGCTCACACTCATGATGCTCTCCGATAGTCCATATATGGACTATATTACACGTGAATGCATATGTACACCAATGTGCGCTCCATTCGAGTGCGATGTGCCAAGGTTGGGCACATTTTGGGGCCGAGATAGCGCAGAATCGCCGCCGCCGCACCAAAAACGTGCGAACGCCCAGCACGCAATCAACTAACTCATTGATTCGAAACGATTCCGTGTCTGGCACAGCGAATGCATTGAGACCGAGGCTCAACCCCTTCCAGAGGATCTCCAACAATGAAACCGGCAGATGTAATCAGTTTGATCAAGGACAAGGAGGTCAAGTACGCCGATCTCCGCTTCACCGACACGCGCGGCAAAGAACAACACGTCACGATTCCCGCGAACCTGGTCGATGAAGAACTGTTTCGCGACGGAAAGATGTTCGACGGCTCATCCATTTCGGGTTGGAAGGGCATCAACGAGTCCGACATGATCCTTGCGCTCGATCCGACCACTGCGGTTATCGATCCCTTCTTCGAGCAGACCACAGTCAACATTCGCTGCGACATCATCGAGCCCGCGACCATGCAGGGCTATGAGCGCTGCCCGCGCTCGCTCGGCAAACGCGCCGAGGCCTATCTCAAGTCCACCGGCATCGCCGACGGCGCGCTGTTCGGACCGGAAAACGAATTCTTCATCTTCGACAGCGTGCGCTGGCACAGCGGCATGAATGGCACCGCCTACGAGATCGACTCGGGGCAAGGCGCCTGGAACAGCAATACGTCCTATGCCGATGGCAACAAGGGGCATCGCCCGGGCATCAAGGGCGGCTACTTCCCGGTGCCACCGGTGGATGCCTACCAGGACATCCGCTCGGCGATGTGCGACGCACTCACCGAAATGGGCCTGAAGGTCGAGGTGCATCACCATGAAGTGGCGACCGGTGGTCAGGCTGAAATCGGCGTGGGCGCCGGCGGCCTGGTCAAGAAGGCCGATGAAGTCCAGATCCTCAAGTACGCCATCCACAACGTGGCCGCGAGCTACGGCAAGACGGCGACCTTCATGCCGAAGCCGCTGGTCGGCGACAACGGTTCGGGCATGCACGTGCACCAGTCGCTGCAAAAGGCCGGTACCGCGCTGTTCGCCGGCGACAAGTACGGCGGCCTCTCGGACACCGCGTTGTTCTACATCGGCGGCATCATCAAGCACGCCAAGGCCATCAACGCGTTTACCAACCCGGGCACGAACTCCTACAAGCGTCTGGTGCCGGGCTTCGAAGCGCCGGTGATGCTGGCGTACTCCGCCCGCAACCGTTCGGCGTCGATTCGTATTCCGTGGGTTTCGAACCCGAAGGCGCGCCGTATCGAAGTGCGCTTCCCGGACTCCGCGGCGAATCCGTACTTCGCGTTCGCGGCCATGATGATGGCCGGCCTCGACGGCATCCAGAACAAGATCCATCCGGGCGAGCCGGCGGACAAGGATCTCTACGACCTCGAGCCGGAAGAGGAAAAGCACATTCCGCAGGTGTGCCATTCCCTCGATATGGCGCTCGAGCACCTCGACAAGGATCGCGAGTTCCTGACGCGGGGTGGCGTGTTCACCAACGACGTGATCGATGCTTACATCGGACTGAAGGTGCAGGAAGTGACCCGCTTCCGCATGAGCACTCACCCGGTTGAGCTCGACATGTACTACAGCTGCTGAGGGCTCGTGAGAGGGTGGGATGCCGCGCAAGCAGGTTCCTCGGGCGCTGGCCCGACGAATACTCCCGCCAATCATCCTGCCCCTGGTTTGATCGAAATCCGGGCGGCAGCGCACCAGTTGCGCTGTCGCCCGATTATGAGCGATGTGTTTTGGCTGGATTCAGGTGAAGGGGCTATTCTTCTGCCCCATGACACGCGCTTCTTTTGTCATATTCATCAGTTCGCTGCTGGCGAGTTCCGCGGCGTTGGCGACCACCTACGTACGCGTCGAGAAGGACGGGACCAAAACGTACTCGGACCGTCCATTGCCCGGTGGGCAGCCGGTGGACATCCAGCCGGCTCAGACCTACTCGGCGCCGGCCACTCCGGCACCGCAGAACAGCGCTCGTCCACGCGAAGAACAGGCGCTGAACGATGCGGCGAATTTCCGCTACGAGTGCGCGCTTGCGCCGCGCGAGGACGAGACTTTCCAGAATCCGGAGACCGTGACGCTGAGCGTCGCGCTGACTCCCGGGCTGCGCGCGGGCGACGAGGTGATATTCAGCGTCGACGGAACCACGGTGCCGCGTGGCGAGATACCGACCAGCGCCACGCTCACGCTGCCGGAGCGCGGCACTCATACCGCGACCGTGCGCATCATGGATCGCTACGGCAAGCCGGTGTGCAACGCGAGCTCGAACTTTCACGTACAGCGCACCAGCCTCAATTCTCCGCAGCGCCGCCCGCCACCGCGTCCTACACAGCCGCTTCCCACGCCGCACTGAGGACGACAGCGCGGCTCACCGCGCCGTTACCGCCGTGCCTGGCCGGAGGCCCGCATGGCAGTTGAAAGATTCCTGCCTTCGGCGATCGCGCATTTCGAGCCGGCCGACCTCATCGGGGCGCTGACCACTGGCATCCTGGTGCTCGACGCCGATCTGTGCGTCGTATATGCGAACGTCGCGGCGCAAGACCTGCTCGCCGTCAGCGTCAACCAGGCGCGCGGCAAACCCTTCCTGTCGCTGGTGCTCGAGGCGGATTCGCTGAGCGGACTGATGCGGCGTGCTCTCGAGACCGGCGAAACAGTATCCGAACGCGAAATGTCGGTACTCGCCGGCCCGCTGGGACGGGAACGACGGGTCCTCGATGTGACGCTCACGCCACTCGACAGCGAATTCGAACGCAAGTACCTGCTGCTCGAAATTGCCGACGCCACGCAGCGTCAACGCATCACGCGCGAGAGCGAGCTGATGGCGCGACTCGACTCGAGCCGCCAGATGGTTCGGCAGCTCGCTCACGAGATCAAGAATCCGCTGGGTGGCCTGCGCGGCGCCGCGCAGCTGCTGGAGCGGGAGTTGCACGAACACCTGCGCGAATACACCGGCGTGATCATCAGCGAGGCGGATCGGTTGACAGCTCTCGTCGACTCGATGATCGGCCCGGCACGCGCGCCGCAGAAAGTGCTCATCAACGTTCACGAACTGTGCGAACACGTATTCCGGCTGCTGCGCAGCGAAGCGCGTGCCGGCGTGCTCGTCGAACGCGACTACGACCCGTCGCTGCCGAATGCGGAGGTGGACTCGAACCAGATCATCCAGGCACTGCTCAACATCGCGCGCAACGCGCTGCTGGCCGTCGGCGAGCGCGGCCGCATCGTGATACGTACCCGCGTCGCGGCCAATGTCAGCATCGGGCAGACGCGTCACAAACTCGCGGCGAGCATTTCCGTCGAGGACAACGGCCCGGGTGTTCCACCCGAGATCGCCGACACGATCTTCTTTCCGCTGGTCACGGGGCGCGCCAACGGCACTGGCCTGGGGCTCGCCGTCTCGCAGGACCTGGTGACGCGGCACGGCGGACTCATCGAATTTGACAGCAAACCCGGCCGCACGGTCTTCACGATCCTGCTGCCCTTACCGGAGAACGCATGAGCGTCGATCCCACGTATTTACGCAACGCCCCGACATCTTCAGAAAACCAGCCCGCCCTGAGGGTGTGGCTCGTGGAAGACGATGCTTCGATCCGTTGGGTGCTGGAGCGCGCGTTGCGCGCCAGCGGCATGGTGCCGCGCGCCTTCGATGCTGCCGAGCCGGCGCTGGCGGCGCTGCGCAACGATGTGCCGGATGTGCTGTTGACCGACATCCGCATGCCGGGAAGCTCGGGCATCGAGCTGTTGCGCGACGTGCGCGCCGCCCATCCCACGTTACCGGTCATCGTGATGACCGCGCACTCCGACCTGCCCAGCGCGGTGTCGGCATACGAAGGCGGCGCATTCGAGTACCTGCCCAAGCCTTTCGACATCGACCAGGCGGTGGAACTGGTGCGGCGCGCCGGCCAGACCGCACGCCGCGGTGACGAGACGCCGCAGCAGACTCCCGAGATTCCGGAGTTGTTAGGCAAGGCGCCGGCGATGCAGCAGGTGTTCCGCGCCATCGGACGCCTGTCGCGCTCCAGTGTCGCGGTGCTCATCACCGGAGAATCGGGTACCGGCAAGGAGCTCGTGGCGCGTGCGCTGCACGAGCACAGCCCGCGCCAGGCGAAACCCTTCGTGGCGCTGAACACCTCCGCGATCCCGGGCGAGCTGCTCGAATCGGAGCTGTTCGGCCACGAGAAGGGTTCGTTTACCGGCGCCGACACGCAGCGTCGCGGCCGTTTCGAGCAGGCCAACGGCGGCACGCTGTTCCTCGACGAAATCGGCGACATGTCGACGCCGCTGCAGACGCGCCTGCTGCGCGTGCTCGCCGAGGGCGAGTTCTATCGCGTGGGCGGCCAGACGCCGGTGAAGGTGGACGTGCGCGTGATCGCCGCGACCCACCAGAATCTCGAGGAGCGCGTCGAGCGCGGCATCTTCCGCGAGGATCTCTATCACCGCCTGAACGTCATCCGCATCGAGCTGCCGCCTTTGCGCTCACGTACCGAGGACGTGCCTGACCTGCTCGGGCACTACCTGCGGCAGGCCGCCGCGGAATTGGGAACCGAGACCAAGACGCTGGCGCCGGTGACGCTCGACCGCCTGCAGGCGTACCGCTGGCCGGGCAACGTGCGCGAGCTGGTGAATCTCTGCCGCCGACTCACCGCGCTCGCACCGGGCAGCGAAATCCAGCTGCAGGACCTGCCGTCGGAGATGCACATCGTCACGCCCGCCGCGCAGACGGACTGGGCCGCCGCACTGACGCTGTGGGCGAAAGCACAGCCCTACGATGGCACGGTCGCGTGGCTCGACCAGGCGATGCCGGAATTCGAGCGCGTGCTCATCCGCGTGGCGCTGAATCGCACCCACGGGCATCGCCAGGAAGCGGCACGCGTGCTGGGATGGGGTCGAAACACCCTGACCCGCAAGCTGAAGGAACTCGGCATGTCGGACGACGAATCGTTGCCCTGAACCGTTGCTTTCAGGGGACAAAATCTGCTGCCGCATGAAGCGGCATGCGGTGCTAGCAATGTCCCTTATTCCCCCAGCATGTCGACGGGTTCACACTTTGAGCTGGGATCGTGTGGAACTTGTTAGCGATATCGATCCCGGGTTTTCGCGCTTTATCAGGATGAATTCGCGCCATGGGGTTACATAACTGAGGGGCCACGTGATTGCCGTCGCGAATCGGAAACGCCTTTGTTTCCAGTGTCCCGAGCTTGTTCCATTCTTTGCCCCGTCAGGGTCCGGATATATGTCCTTGAAGTCCGGAGAAGAGAGGAAACATGCAAGAAATCGTCGTTCAGAGCACCAAATACCCCGAGATCGTGGTGCAGGGTTCGCGTTACGACTACACGTCGGACATCGTTCTGATCGTCGTGGGCGTTCTCGCTGCCGCTGCCCTCATCTGGCGCTACACCGCCACCCGTCGGGGCAAGGATTGACTCGTCATCCCTCGTTGCGCACGGAACCGGGGCTGCCCCCTTCAGTCCGTGCGTAGCGAGCCTGTGAGGTCGGCAAGCCCTCGCAGGTTGTTTTGCTTCAGATAGTCCGCCACGCCCGCATTGATCTTGCGGCAAAGAAGCGGATCGTAGAACAACGCTGTCCCCAGACCCACGGTCGTGGCGCCGGCAATCAGAAATTCCAATGCATCGTTGACTGTCGTGATGCCGCCCTGGCCGATGATGGGCACATTGTGTTTCTTCGCCACTTCGTACACCTGGTGCACTTTCAGCAGCGCGATCGGCTTGATCGCCGGGCCAGACAGTCCGCCCTGCACATTGCCGATCACCGGGCGCCGCGATTTCACGTCGATCGCCATGCCCATGATGGTGTTGATGACCGCGAGGCCGTCGGAACCGGCTTCGATGCAGCGGCGCGCGTTTTCGCGGATGTCGGTCTGGTTCGGTGACAGCTTGGTGATGATGGGCTTGCTGGTGGCCTTCCTGCAGGCCTCGACCACGCGCGCCGACATTTCGGGATAGTTGCCGAAGGCCACACCTCCTTCCTTCACGTTGGGACAGGAGATGTTGATCTCGATGGCGTCGATGGGCGAATCGTCGAACAGCCGCGTGACCTCGACGTACTCCTCGATGGTCGAACCGGACACGTTGGCGAAAAAGCGTGTCTCGCTGAAATCGAGCGTCGGCAGGATTTTCCTGACCACGTGCTCGGCTCCCGGATTCTGCAGGCCGATCGCGTTCAGCATGCCCGACGGAGTTTCATAGACGCGGTGTGGCCGGTTGCCGAGCCGCGCCTTGCCCGTGGTCCCCTTGAGCGCGATCGCGCCGACGTCACGATTGGAGAACCCGTCGACGCGGGTGTATTCCTCGCCGAAACCCACGCAGCCGGACAGCAGCACGATGGGCGAGGCGAGGGTCAGTCCGCAGAAATCCACCTGCAGGGGATTTTCGAGCGCGTGCGCGGCGGCGTTCATGGGGCGCGCATTGTACGATGCGCGCCCCATGCAGAACCAAGTAGCCAACATACCGACAATGCTCGTCGCCCTGATGGTCGCGAGCACCCAGGCCACCGCGCAAACCCCCGCGCCGGCCGCGAATCCCGCCGCTGCGGGCCCCTCGTTCTCCAGTTCAGATCACATCCCGAGCTCCGCGGGCCTGGGAGATGCCTACTCGGTGGACGAGATCAAGCTCGGCGGCGCCGCGCTCACCGAGGAGCAACAGGTCGAGCGCTGGCGCGCCGAACTCGGCGCGGGCCGCGCCCGTGCCGGAACCATGCTTGGTGCCTACCTTTCGTATCGCGCGCTCACCGCAGCTGACTGTGCCGTCGCGCGTGACGCGCTCGTCAAGGCCGACGAACTCGGCCACGACCTGGCGCCATGGCTGCTGACCGAGCTCGCGCGCAACGACACCTGCGGCGCGATGGCGGATCGCGCGGAACGCGAACGCTGGCTCAAGAAGGCCGCGGGGCTCGGCAATGCGCGCGCGGTGCTCGAGCTCATGCGCCTGTACGCCGATTCGACGGCTCCCGAGGATCAGGTGCAGCGATACCTGTACGCGCGCCTCGCCGCCGGTTACTGGGAGTCGACCAAGGCGCAGCCGCGCGAGGAATTCAATGCGACCGCGCTGCAGGAAATGGAAAAGAGCCTGTCGGCCGCAGACCGCAGCCGCGCAGAAACCGAAGCGGCAAAGATTCTCGAACAGATGCTGACGCGCGAGCAGCGCTTCGGGCCGGTGAAGCCGACGGAATTCGCCCGCGGCAGCGCCGGTGCGCGGGCCGAATGGGTGGCCTGGCAGTCGGATTACCGGCACGAATGCCAGTGGAACCTCAAGAACAACTGCCGCGGCACGCAGCGACTCACATACGTCGAGCTGACCAACAAGAATTCGGAGTTCCTCTCCTGCAAGATCGAGATGCGGGGCCGCGACTTCGTGAGCGGTGCACCGGTCGCCGAGGCCTTGTCTCGCCAGGTGCTGATCGGACCCCAGGCGACCCGCAACCTGCTGCTGGGTGACGTCAACGGCGATCCCGACAAGAAGGGCCTGGTCGCAACCTGTAAGCCGGTCCCGAAGCTCGCGGCCAACTCGGCGGCCGGCAAATGCCGCGCGCGGCTGCAGGGCAGCGTCGACGTGGAGCGTTACTACCCCGAGTCAGCGAGGCAGCGCGGAATCGAGGGCAACACGGTGGTGCGCTACTGGGTTCCCCCGGGTTCGGATGAGCTCACGGACGCCGAGATCGCCACTTCGAGCGGCGACGCCGATCTGGACCTGGCGTCCATTGCCACGCTGCGTAGCGCGAAGTTCACGCGCGAATGCGACTACGGACTCAGCAGCACCCGCATCTCCTTCAAGCTCACCGCGGAATGAGCCGGCCGCGCTAAGAAAAGCGGCGGCCCCGTGTTGGCGGGGCCGCAATCAGAGGATCAACAGACTGGCTACGGGCCCCATGTTCCATCTCGTCATCTTCGAACCCGAGATCCCGCCGAACACCGGCAACCTGATCCGTCTCGCGGCCAACACCGGGTGCGAGCTGCACCTGGTCAAACCGCTGGGATTCCGCCTGGATCGCAAGTCGGTACGCCGCGCCGGCCTGGACTACGACGAGCTCGCAACGATTCACCTGCACGAGAACTTCGCGGCGGCGCGGGCCGCGCTCACCGGCAACTGGTTCGCGATCGAGACCGGCGCGCCGCGCCGCCACGTGGACGTGAAATTCGCGCCTGGGGACGTGTTGCTGTTCGGCTCGGAGCGCCGCGGGTTGCCGGCCGAAGTACTGGGCGAAATCGATCCGCGCAACCTGGTTTCGCTGCCGATGCGCGCCGGCAACCGCAGCCTCAACCTGTCGAATGCCGCGGCGATCGCGCTCTACGAGGCGTGGCGCCAGTCCGGTTTCGCCGGTGCCGGCTAACTACTCTACTTCCGGCCGGATGGGCCGCGTCATGAGGTCCCTGACAACGGTCCTGGCAGGCTGGTTTTCGTACAGGACGCGATAGATGCCCGAGGCGATGGGCATGTCGACGTTCTCGCGCAGCGCGACGGCGTGCACCGCGCGCGCGGCGCTGTAGCCTTCGACCACCTGGCCGATCTCGCGCAGCGCCTCCTCGACGTTCTTGCCGGCCGCCAGCGCCAGGCCGAAACGCCGGTTGCGCGACTGGTTGTCTGTGCTGGTCAGCACCAGGTCGCCGAGACCCGCGAGTCCCATGAAGGTTTCTGGTTGCGCACCCAGCGCAACACCGAGCCGCATCACTTCGGAGAGACCGCGCGTGATGAGCGCCACGCGGGTATTGGCGCCGAATCCGAGGCCGTCGCACAGCCCGGCTCCCACCGCCAGCACGTTCTTGACCGCGCCGCCGACTTCCACGCCGACGATGTCGGTGGAGGTGTAGGCGCGAAAATTGGGGGCATGCAGGCTGTGCGCCAGCTGGCTGGCGAATTCCGCATCGGGTGAGGCGATGGTCATCGCCGTCGGCAGACCCATGCCAACTTCGCGCGCGAACGTCGGCCCGGACAGAACCGCGACCGGGTAGCGATCGCCGAGCACGTCGTAAGCGACCTGGTGCGGCAGCTTGCCCGTGTCGAGCTCGAAGCCCTTGGTCGCCCAGGCCAGCCGCGCATCGCGCGCCAGCATCGGCTTCAGCTGCCGGAGCAGCGTGCGCAGCGCGTGACTGGGTACCGCAATGATGATGGCAACCGCGTCCTTGACCGCGGCGGCCAGGTCAGCGTGCACTTCGATGGCCTCGGGAAATGCGCCATCTGGCAGGTAGCGGCGATTGCAGCGTTCGGCGCGCATCGCCGCCACGTCGGCGGCGCTGCGGCTCCAGAGCCGGGTGGGGTGTCCGGCGCGCGCAAACTGGATGGCGAGCGCGGTACCCCAGGAGCCGGCGCCGAGCACGGCGACCGGCTCGTGCGACAGATCGTTGTCGGGCACGCTCACTTCGACGGAAACCGTGCAGTGGCGCGCCGGGTCCGGCCGATCAGTTGGTCTGGCCTGGTGCGTTGGCCTGCGCCTGCGCCAGACCGCGCGCGAACAGCTGGTCGAAGTCGACCGGCGGCAGCACGAAGTTCGGGAAGCCGCCCTGCGTGACGAGATGCGACACCGCGACGCGTGCGTACGGGAACAGCACGTTGGGGCAGATCGTGCCGATCGCGCGGCGCGTGTCTTCGGGCGTGAGGCCGCGCATCACGAACAGGCCGGCCTGCTTCACCTCGACCAGGAACGCGGTGGTCTCGCCCTGCTTGGCGCCGACGGTGACCGTGATCACCACTTCGTGCAGCTCGGGGGTGACGGCGTTCGCGCTGGTGTTGATGTCCAGCGAGATCTGCGGGCTCCAGTTGCCGTCGATACGCGGGCCCTTGGGCGCCTCGTACGAGCAATCCTTGAGATACACCGTTTGCACCGAGAGCGTCGGGCCGGTCTGGTTTTCATTCGCCGCGGGTGCGGTCTGGTTTTCCATGGGATGTTCCTGTGTTGAAAGTATTCGGTGGCCGGCTTATTTGCCTAGCAGGCCGTCGAGTTTGCCGGCTGCATCGAGAGCGACGAGCTCGTCGCTGCCACCCACGTGCTGTTCGCCGATGAAAATCTGCGGCACGCTGCGCCGGCCGCTGCGCTGGTGCATCTCGGCGCGTTTCTCCGGCGCCGACTCGACATCGATTTCGTCGAAGCTTGCGCCTTTTGCCGCCAGCAGGCGGCGCGCACGTTCGCAATACGGACACCAGCTGGTGGTGTACATGACAACAGCCGCTCCGTTCATCAGGCCGCCTTGCTGACCGGCAGGTTCTCCGCGCGCCAGCCGGAAAAGCCGCCGCGCAGCGCGAATGCCTTGCTGAATCCCTGTTGGTTGAGCTGACGAACCGCCGCAGCCGCCATTGACCCGGAATCGCAATACACGACCACCGGCTTGTCCTTGAAGCGCTTGAAGCTGTCGGCCGCGGTGAGGATCTGGTCGGACGACAGATGTTTCGCGCCGTTGACATGTCCCTGCTTGAATTCGTCGGGCTTGCGGATGTCGAGTACCAGCGCGCCCTGGTTCATCAGGCGGATCAGATCCTGCGACGAGATCGCGGAAAACGCCGAGCTGCGCAGCCGCGATTCGTAGGTGAACACCACGATGGCCGCCAGCACGACAGCCCCGACCAGCAGCGGGTGATTGGAGACGTATGCGAGCAGTCGATCCATGGGCGGATGGCGTTTCGGGGCCGGCAAAAAAAGGGAGCGCATTATAGCGACAGCCCGTGTTTTCGCCGATTTTTGCGCACCGGCCTCTCTAGAATATGACCCATGCGCCTGATCCTGGGACGACACGGCCGGTGGCTGAGCCTGGCACTCATATTCGCCCCCCTGCTATTCACCCCTAGCCGAGCCGCGGCCGAAGAACAAAGCCCGGCCAAGGCCGAGGCCGAGCTCAAGGCCGTGCGCACGCAGATCAACAAGGTACGTGCCGAGATGGAGCGCGACGCCGGCCGGCGCGACAAGCTGTCGCGCGAAATCGAGGAATCCGAGAAGACCGTCGGCGCGGCGCGCAGCGAGCTGGAAAAGCTGCGTCGCGAACGGGCCGCGCACACGGCGCGGCGCGCCGAGCTGGCCGCCGAACGCGCGCGCGAGGAGGCCGATCTCGCCAGGGACCGCGGCGCGCTTGCCGGACAAATTCGCGCCGCCCACATGATCGGCCAGCAGGAACCGCTCAAACTACTGCTCAACCAGCGCGACCCCGGACAGACGGGTCGCGTGCTGGTCTACTACCAGTATTTCGGGCGCGCCCGCGCCAGCCAGATCGCCGCCATCGACGCGCATCTCGCCGGGCTGGCGAAACTCGACGCGGAGCTGGCGGCCGAAGAGGCGCGGCTCGCCGCGCTCGAGGAGCAACAGCAGGGCGAGGTCACCCGCATGCAGACGGCGCGCGAGCGCCGCGGTCGCGCGCTGGTGTCGCTCGAAGCGGAATCGAAGAATCGCGCGCGCGAGCTGGAACGCCTCAAGGATCAGCAGGGCGGCCTCGAGAAGCTGGTGCGCGAATTGCGCCGTGCGCTGGAACGCATCGACAAGTTCCCGACCGACAGCAAGGACGCATTCGCGAAGCTGCGCGGCAAGCTGGCCTGGCCGGTTGCCGGCAGACTGGTGGCCGCGTACGGGCAGACGCGCGCGGGCGGGGTCAAATGGGACGGCATGCTGCTCACGGGCGTGCAGGGTGCGCCGGTGCGTGCCGTCTACCACGGCCGCGTGGTGTATGCCGACTGGTTGTCGGGGCTCGGCCTGTTGACCATCATCGATCACGGCGACGGATACCTCAGCCTCTACGGCCACAACGAGCGCCTCTACAAGGAAGTCGGCGAACGGGTGGCCGCCGGGGACACCATTGCCACGCTCGGCGACTCGGGCGGGCGGCCCAGGCCCGAGCTTTATTTCGAGATCCGTAAGGCCGGTCGACCCATCGACCCGCGTCCCTGGTTCAAATCGAGCACGCCCTAAGGGCCAGAAAAGACAATAACGCCAACTGCATCAACGTCATACGGGCCAGGATAAGCAATGTTCCATGGTTGATGTCCTTCGAAGCTTCCATGGAGCCGTACGCCCAGCTGGTGCGCTCGCTGTTGCCGCGCGCGTCGGCGCTGTGCCTGTTCGATCACACCGGCAAGCTTCTCTGGTCGAGCGTCGCCAACACCAATGCGGAACTGTTCGCGCTGGTGCTGCAGTCCATCGCGCAGCTCGAAGGGTCGCTGCAGGACTCGGGCGACGTCGGACAACATGTCGCCCTGCCCGACGAGGCACCGGCCTATCTATTCTGGCTGCGTGATGAGCGCGGCTCGCTGGCCGCGGTGGTGGCCGTGGTGTGCAGTCCGCAGATCAAGGACGCGAGCCTGCTGCCATTGTCCTATGTCTTCGAACACCTGAAGCCGGCGCTCGAGCTGCTGCGCCGTGACCTGCTGGCACGCGCCGACATCGAGAAGCTCAACGAGCATCTGACCGCGCGCGACAAGGATCTCGAGCTGCTGCTGTCCGTGACCGGCAGCCATCCGCAGGCCAGCGGCGCCGACGATCTGCAATCGCTGCTGGCGAACGCCGCCGTGCACCTGAAGTGCGTGCTCGCCGGCATCGTGGTGCCCGACAAGGGACTGATACTCACCTGGCCGGAAAACGCCGACCCTACGATCCTCACGCGCACGCAGAAACAGCTGCTTGCGATCACGCAGACGCGGCGCGATCCGCTGGTGATCAACAGGATCGCCACGCAGGCCGGGCAGGTGGCGATTCCGTATCGCATCCTGGCCTGTCCGCTGCGCCAGGGCAGCGGCCGCACCTCCGGTGTGCTGGCGCTGTTTCGCAAACTCGACGCGCCCGAATTCGTCGGGCGCGACGTGCATCTCGCCGACCTGCTCGCCCGCCGCGTGGCGGCCAGTATCGAAACCAGCTACGACGCATTGTCCGGACTGCTGACGCGCGCCGCGCTCGAACAACGCATCAAGCTCCTGTTCAACGACGCGGAGTCGCGCGACAGGCGCTGGAGCCTGTTGTACGTCGACATCGACGAGTTGCACGTCATCAACGAAAACTTCGGCATGCACGTCGGCGACCAGGCGATCGGGCAGATCGGTGACCTGCTGCGCAAGCACCTGCCGGCGAATTCCGTCGCGGCGCGCATTTCCGGCGACCGCTTCGCGGTGGCCATGCCTTCCGACGTCGATGAGGCCGCCATGTTCGGCGAAGGGCTGCGCGAGGGTGTCACGCGGCTGTCGACCGCGGGTGTCGATGCTCGCTTCCGGCTTTCCATCAGCCTCGGCGTGACTCCTTTCAACGGGCGCGACGGAGAGTTCGGCCGCTCGCTGGCGGAGGCCGAGACGGCCTGCAAGGCGGCCAAGGATCGCGGCCGCAATCGTCTCGAGACCTTCCAGGAAAACGACGTCAGCATCATTCGCCGCTTCACGGACATCAACGTGGCCACGGACGTGCGCGCCGCGCTCGCGGAAAACCGCCTGCGCCTGGAGGCACAGCTGATCGCGCCGTTCGCGGAAACTCCCGACGCCAGACCGCACTACGAGCTGTTGTTGCGCATGCTGGATCCGGAAGGCAACACCATCGGGCCGGACCGTTTCCTTTCCGCGGCATTGCGCTACCAGATGATGCCCACCATCGACCGCTGGGTGATCTCCACGATCATCGAGTTGCTGCGGCCGCATCGCGAACTGCTGGCGAGCGCGCCGGTGTGTTTCACCATCAACTTTTCCGGCCAGTCGCTGCACGATGATGATTTCGCCGACTACGTGATACGCAGCATCGAGAACTGCCGCATCAACCCGGCGGTCTTCTGTTTCGAGCTCACCGAGAGCGCCGCGGTGGCGAGCATCAACGACGCCGAGGCACTCATGCAGCGCCTGCGCAAGCTCGGTTGTGGCGTGGCGCTGGACGATTTCGGCACCGGGCTGTCGTCGCTGTCCTATCTACGTTCCATGCCGGTGTCGATGCTGAAGATCGACGGCAGTTTCGTGCGCGACATCCTGCGCGACGAACGCGCCGAATCGATGGTGCGTGCCATAGCGCAATTGGCGCGCGCCATGAACATCACCACGGTCGCCGAATACGTGGAGACCGAAGAGATCCGCACACGCATCCGCGCACTGGGCGTCGACTATGGCCAGGGCTTTGCCATCGCCAGGCCGGTGCCCGTGGGTGAGGTGCTGGAGGTGCTGCCGGTGCTTGCCGCCGCGACGCCCGGCGCCTTCCTGGTCGATGACGGCGCGCGGCAGGCGGGTTGAACCCGCCATTCCCGGACGATATGGCCCGCGAGCGGGGCCACGTTCACGCCCATGCAACCAGGGCAGAGTTGTCCTAGGATTTGGCCCATGAAACTGTTGGCCATTGGCATCGTGCTTGGCGTACTCATCGCCCTGGGTGGAGCGGTGTTCGCCAATCGCGATGCGCCGGCCGCACCCAGCGCACCGCCCGCGGCGCGACCCGCGGCGAAAAACACGCTGACGGCTGCCGAATCCGCACAGATCGCCGAGGTGCTGGAACGCGTCGAGCGCGAGTATGTCGACGAGGTGAAGAGCCCGGCGCTCGTCAATGACGCGTTGCGAGGCCTGGTCGGGAGTCTCGATCCCTACTCCGGCTATCTCGATGCCGAGGAATACGCCGACCTGCGCGTGAGCACGGCCGGCACCTACGCCGGCATCGGCATCGAAGTGTCGACCGCGGACCGCGCGCTGCGCGTGGTGCGTCCGTTCCGCGATTCGCCCGCCGCCTACGCCGGTATCCGCAGTGGCGACCTGATCTCCGCGATCGATGGCTTGCCGGTTGACAACGATCTCAATGCCGCAATGGCCCGCATGCGCGGCCCGCGCGGATCGACGGTCAAGCTGGCGGTGGTACGCGCCGGTTCAGCGCTGCCGCTGGAGTTCACCGTCGAGCGCGCGCAGGTTGAAGTGCACAGCGTCGCGATGGTGAAACTCGACGGCGGCTTCATCTACGCACGCATCACCTCCTTCAGCGATACCACCGCGCTGGATTTTGCCGCGGGCGTCGCGCGCCTGCGCCGCGATCTCGGCGCCCGGCCGCCCGGCCTGGTACTGGACCTGCGCAATAACCCGGGCGGGGTGCTCGAGTCCGCCGTCGAGGTCGCCGACCAATTGCTCGACGACGGCGTCATCGTGAGCGCCGACGGGCGCACGCCCGCCGCGCGCTTCAGCATGGCGGCCTCACCGGGCGAGCTGTTGACGGGAGTTCCGGTGGTGGTGCTGGTGAATGGCGCCACCGCGTCCGCCGCGGAAATCCTCGCGGGCGCGCTGCAGGATCACGAGCGCGCCACGCTGGTGGGCCGGCGCACCTTCGGAAAAGGTTCCGTGCAGACGGTGATGCCGCTGACCGGCGGGCGTGCCATCAAGCTCACCACCTCGCGTTACTACACGCCGTCGGGCCGCTCCATCCAGGGCAGCGGCATCGCGCCGGATGTCGAATTCGAAGCGATCGACGCGGAGCCGGTCGATCTCGAGGACGCGCGCGCGCGCCAGACGCTCGCGACGCGTGACGCCGGCGTGCGCGCCGGCCTCGACGTGCTGCGCGGGAACAAGCCGCGATCGCCGGCCGAAGGAATGACCGCGAGCACCGCCACCGCGCGCCGCAACTGACGCGCGCATGGAGTTCGTTTCGTGGTTCATCGATCTCGTCCTGCATCTCGACAAGCACCTGGTCGAACTGCTGCGTGATTACGGTGTGTGGGTATACCTGATCCTGTTCATCATCATCTTCGCGGAGACCGGTTTCGTGGTGACGCCATTCCTGCCGGGTGACTCGCTGCTGTTCGCCGCCGGTGCGCTCGCGGCGGTCGACTCGAGCGGCACGCTGTCCGCGCCGCTGGTGTCACTGACGCTGGTCATCGCCGCGTTGGCGGGCAACACCACTAACTACCACGTCGGGCGGTGGATTGGGCCACAGGCCTTCAGCGGCAAGTACCGCTTCCTCAAGGTCGAATACCTGCAGCGCACCGAGGCGTTCTTCGCGAAGTACGGCTCGATGACCATCGTGATGTCGCGCTTCGTGCCCATCATCCGCACCTGCGCGCCGTTCGTCGCCGGCATCGCGCGCATGCCATACGCGCGCTTCCAGTCCTACAACGTCGCCGGCGGTCTCGGCTGGGTGCTGCATCTGCGTCTGGGCCGGGTTCTTCTTCGGCAATATCCCGATCGTCAAGAACAACTTCGGCCTGGTGACGATCGGCATCATCGTGGTCTCGCTGCTGCCGGTGGCGTGGATGGCCCTTCGAAAGTAAGGATGCGCAAGTGAGCAGGTACCGCAGCTTCGCCTTCCGCACCGATATTGGTGTGCCGGTGGAGCGGGTGTGGCGGGCCTTCACCGACAGCCGCATGCTTGAACGATGGACGGTGACTGGGGCCAGCGTCACGCCGCGGGAAAAGGGCCGCATGCACATCGTGTTTGGCTCGGGCGTCGAGCTGGACGCCCACATCGACGTGCTGGCGACCCCGCAGCGAATACGGCTCATCCTGCTGCCGACGCCGGGCATGCCCGGCACCGATGCGGTCATCATCGAGGACTTCCTGTTCGAGCGCGCGTCGAAGGGCTCGGTGGTGCGGATGCTATCGAGCGGTGTGCCCACGGCCGCCGCCTGGGTGGCGTACTATTTGAACAAGCGCCGTCACTGGGAGATGGCGTTGGCCCGGCTCAAGGTGTTTCTCGAGAAGGGCATGGACCTGGAACGTAGCTGACGCGAGGAAGCAGGAACATGGCGGGCTTCATATTGCGCGGGCTCATTGCGGCACTCGGACTCTGGGCCGCCACCGCGATGCTGGACGGCATTGTCATCAACTCCGCGGGTACGTTGGTCCTCGCTGGCATTCTGTTAGGCGTTGTCAACGCCATCGTGCGTCCCTTCGCACTGCTGCTCTCGTTGCCGGCGCTCTTGCTGACGCTCGGGCTGTTTCTACTGGTGATCAATGCCGCCATGCTCGGGCTGGTCGCACTCATCCTGCCGGGTTTCACCATTCCTGGCGGCTTCTGGAGCGCGGTCGGCGCCGCGCTCATCGTCAGCATCGTGAGCTGGGTCGGGTCGTGGTTCATCGGCTCGCGCGGCCGCGTGGAAGTCATTCGCCCCAGGCAGTAGCAATAAATGGGGACATTCCTATTTTCCGGTTCCGGAAAATAGGAATGTCCCCATTTATTACCCGCAGCCGGCGGTCGAGGGATCCTTCTGCTGATCCTCGTCGAGGCGCTGCACCAGCTTTTGCGGCCAGCTCACCAGCGCCACGCCGGCGAACATCACTGCCATACCGACCAGCTGGTTCACGCCCAGCTGCTCATCGAGGAACCACCAGCCGAGCACGGCCGCGATGGCCGGGTTCACGTAGCTGTAGGTGCCGACCATCGCGGGCGTGGTGTTTCGCGCCAGCCATGAATACGCCGTGTACGCCAGGCACGAACTCGCGATGGTGAGATAGGCCATGGAGAGCAGACCCGGCATCGACCAGTGCCACCGGTCCGCCTCCCCGAGCGCGAGACCGGTACCGGTCATCATGACGCCGCCGAGGAACATCTGGATCGCCGAGAACGCCAGCAGCCCGAGTTTCGAATGCGCATTGCGGATGTACACCGTGGTGGCCGACCAGACGAACACCGCGAACAGGATCAGGAACTGCATGTCGAGGTTGGCGAACGCCAGGCTGCCGCGTGGCCAGATGATCAGCACCGTGCCCGCAAAACCCACCACCAGCCCGATGAGCGTGCGTCGATCGATCGCATGGGCGCGGCGCCCGCGCGTCGCCAGCATCGCGATCCACAACGCCGCCGAGGCATTGAGGATGGCCGTCTGGTTGGACGCCACGTGTTGCATCGCCCAGTTCGTGCAGCTGTTCGGGATGAAGACACTGCCCACGGCGACTACGGCCAGGTGACGCCATTCGGTCGCGTCGAGCTCGAACCGCTGGCCGAGCGCAATCGCCGTCAACGCCAGCAGCACGCCGGCGCACAGGAAGCGGAAGCCACCAAACAGCAGCGGCGGCAGCACGTGCACGCCGATGCTGGCCACGACGTAGGTCGAGCCCCAGACGAGATACACGGTGGCGAAGCAGACGATCAGCTTCGCGCGGTGGGAGGGGTCCGCGGACATGGGATGGGGACGGATGTTAATCCGTCCCTGCTTCCGGGTTCAGGCCGGTTTGCGGGTGCCGATGCGGTACAGCCAGAAAGCGATGCCGGCCACCAGCGCCAGGCCGGCCCATTTCCCGGCCGAACCCGCCAGCTGCATCCCTTCGGGCAGCGCCAGCACGTCGCCGCGCCTGGCAACCACGATGGGAATCGCCATGAGGATGCCCATGAGCGCCTCACCGGTGATGAGTCCGGCGGCAAACAACATACCCACGCGATTTCGTTTCTCCGTTTCTTCTTCGGAGAGCCCCGTGCCGAACTGCGTGTTACCACGTGGTTGAGCAGGCCGCCAAGGAAGATGGGAACCATGAGCTCGAGAGGTAGATAGATTCCCACCGCGACGGCCAGCACCGGCGTGCGGAACGTCGAGCCGCGCATGCGCAGGATTTCGTCGAGCACGATGATGGCGATGGCGATCCCGGCGCCAATGGCCACCATGCCCCAGGGCAACTCGCCACCGAACATGCCGTTCGCCACGCTGGCCATGAGCGTGGCCTGCGGCGCCAGCAGTGGTTTGGGATGCGCCGCGGTGGACACGCCAATGCCATAGGCGTCGTTGAGCAGGTTCAGTGTCGGCGCCATTACCAGCGCGCACGAAATCGAGCCCACGGCGAGCATCACCTGCTGGCGCCAGGGCGTGGCGCCGACGATATAGCCGGCCTTCAGGTCCTGCAGGTTGTCGCCGGCGACGCAGGCGGCGCAGCAGACCACGGCGCCGATCAGCACCGCCGCCACGGGTCCGATAGCGGAGTCCTTGCCGAGCATCAGCAGCAATACGCTCGCCGCAAAGAGGATGGTCGCGATGGTGATGCCCGACACCGGGTTATTGGATGAGCCGACCAGGCCGGCCATGTAGGCCGAGACCGAGCAGAACAGGAACCCGGCGACCACCATGATGGCCGACATGGTCAGGCCAACGGCCACGCTGTCGACGATGAGGTAGTAGAGGACGGCCAGCGGCAGCGTGAACAGCACGATGCCGATCAGCACCCACTTTCATCGGCAGGTCGCGCTCGGTGTGCGCTACGACGGCGCCGGCGCCGGCGCGCGTCGCGGCGAGGCCGCTGCTGCACGCCCGAGACGATGGACTTGCGCAGGCTCACCAGCGCCCACAGCCCGCCAACCAGCATTGCGCCCACACCGAGGTAGCGGATCTGGTATTTCCACAGGAGGTTGGCCGTGGCCTCGGCGCATTCATGAGAGGCGAGGCCCTGGCAGGCGGACGCAATGATGGCCGCCAGTTCCGGATAGGCATCCATCTGCGTGGCGTGAAAAATCGGGATGGCGATGTTCCAGGAGATGACGCTGCCGGCGAGCACCACGATGCCGATGTTCAGCCCGACGATGTAGCCCACACCGAGCAGTGCCGGCGACAGATTTGTGCCGAGATAACCCAGGAACTTGCCGAAGAATCCCGCCGTGGCGGCGGTGTCCGGGATCAGTCGCAAACCGCTCGCCGCCGCGAGCTTGATGAATCCGCCCGCCAGCGCCGATACGCCGAGGACTTTCACACCCTGCGCCGGGTTTTCGCCGGCCCTGAGAACTTCTGCCGCGGCCTTGCCCTCGGGAAACGCCATCTTCTGATCGACGATCAGCGAGCGGCGCAATGGCACCGAGAACAACACGCCGAGGATGCCGCCCAGTCCGGCGATGGCCAACACCCACATGTACCTGAAGTCAGTCCAGTGCCCGAGGATCAGCAGCGCCGGCACGGTGAAGATGACTCCCGAGGCGATCGACGAACCGGCCGACGCACCGGTCTGCACGATGTTGTTCTCGAGGATGCCGCCGCCACCTAGTGCGCGCAGTACCGCCATCGAAACAACCGCCGCCGGTATGGCCGAGGCGATGGTCATGCCGGCGAACAGGCCGAGGTAGGTATTGGCGCCAGCCAGGATGACCGCCAGCAATATCGCCAGGATGATGGCGCGCCGCGTGAGCTGCGGCGCGGTCGCGTCGTTCGGATTCATCTAACTACCCCCGGGAAATCGATTCAGTTCCAGCCGCAGGACTGGCCCTTGTTCTGCTGGTCGAGCCAGGCCTCGAGCGGCTTGAAGTAGTCGATGATCGCCGAGGCGTCCATCTGCCGCGTACCGGTGAGCTTCTCGAGGGTATCCGGCCAGGGCTCGCTGGCGCCGAGCTTGAGCATCTCGGCGTAGCGGCGCCCGGCCTCGGTGTTGCCGTAGATGGAGCACTCGTTCAGCGAGCCCTTGAATCCGGCGGCGTCGCACAGCGCCTTGTGCAGCTGGAACTGCAGGATGAAGGACAGGAAGTAGCGCGTGTACGGAGTGTTGCCCGGGATGTGGTACTTCGCGCCCGGATCGAAATCCGATTCACTGCGCGGCACCGGCGCCGACAGCCCCTGGTACTTCTGGCGCAGCTCCCACCATGTCTTGTTGTAGTCGGCCGGCTTGATGCGGCCGTCGAACACCGCCCAGCGCCACTCATCGATGAGCTTGCCGAACGGCAGGAACGCGATCTTGTCGAGCGCCATCTTCATCTGCTCATTGATCACGGCTTCCTGCGAGGGCTTGACCGCGCCCACCAGGCCGACCTGGTGCAGGTAGCCCGGCGTCACCGAGAGGTTCACCGCATCGCCGATGGCTTCATGGAAGCCGTCGTGCGCGCCATCCTGGTACAGCATCGGCTGGTCCTTGTACCAGATGAAGTAATAGACGTGACCGAGCTCGTGGTAGATGGTGAACAGGTCTTCCTCGATCGGCTTCATGCACATCTTGATGCGCACATCGTCCTTGTCGTCCATGTCCCAGGCGCTGGCGTGGCACACCACTTCACGATCGCGCGGGCGCGTCAGCATTGAGCGTTCCCAGAAAGTCTGCGGCAGCGACGGAAATCCGATCGAGGTGTAGAAACTCTCGGCGGACTTGGTCATGCGCACCGCGTCCCACTTCTGCGCCTGCAGCTGGCGGTCGGCGGTTTCGATGCTGGCCGCGGGATATGGCTTGAGCAGATCGGCGTAAACACGATTCCACTGCTGCGCCCACATGTTGCCCAGCAGGTGCGCCGGGATGGGCTTGCCGTCCGGCACCTTGTCCTTGCCGTACTTCTTCTGCAGGCGCCCGCGCGCGTAGCAGTGCAGGCTTTCGTACAGCGGCTTGACCTGGTCGTAAAGGCGCGTGGCTTCCTTCTCGAAGTCCGCGGCCGGCATGTCGTAACGCGAGCGCCACAACACGCCCAGGTCCGCGAAGCCGAGCTCACGCGCGCCTTCGTTGGCGAGTTCGGCGAAGCGCTGGTACTTCGGGCGCATCGGCGGCGCAATCGAATGCCAGCCCACCCACGCTTCGGTGATCTCGTCGAAATTGCGGCTGGTGGCGATGATTTCGCCCAGCTCATCGAGGTTTTTGCAGCCTTTCTCTTCCGCGCTGAACTTCAACACCGACTTGCCTTTCGGACAGTACTTGCCTTCGCCGTACATGGCCTCGAGCTCGGTGGAGAGTGCCGCGAGCTCGGTGCGCTTGGCCGCGTCGGCCGGCGCCGGTGCGCTCACGCTGAGCTTGATGAGCTGCAATGCGCGGGCGGTCTTCGGATCGAGCTTGTCGTTGTCATAGACCTTGGATTCGCCGGCCTTGCGGCTGACGAACTCCAGGTAACGCTCGGTCGCTTTCGACGCCAGGTACTGCGTGTCGACGGTGATGTCGGTGGACTGCGTCCACCCCGCCGCGTTGATCTCGCGATTGAGATCGACGAGCTCGCGATTCACCTGGTCCACGAAGGCCGGCGCGTCGATTTTCGGGGGCGGCGTCGGTCCCTTGGGGCCCGGGCAGCCCGTGAGCGTGCCGATGATGCCGAGGGTAACCAGTGTGATCGCGATATTGCGTTGCTTGTTCATCAGCGCACTCCCGCGAGGAACTTCCTGAGCCACGGCGACAGCAGCAGCAAGACGGCGCCGCCGATCACTCCCCACCAGAAGATGAACATGAACTGGCCGGGCATCCGTGTCGGGTCGTCCCAATCGAAATCGCCCGCGATCTGGCCGGCGATGTTGTTGCCCAGCGCCGTCGCGATGAACCACACGCCCAACGACTGCCCCACGAACCGCGCCGGCGCCAGCTTGCTGAAGGAGCTGAGACCCACGGGACTCAGGCACAACTCGCCGAAGGTGTGGAACAGGTAGGTCAGGATCAGCCAGGTGGGCAGCACCTTTTCCCCGGCCACCACGTACTTCGACGCCAGCACCATGACGTAGAAGCCAACACCCATGAGGATGAGGCCGAGTGCGAACTTCAGCGGCGCCGAAGGATCGAGATTGCGTGCGCCGAGCTGCACCCAGATCGACGCGAATACCGGCGCGAAGATGATGATGAACAGCGGATTGATGGTCTGCAGAGTGCCCGCCGCCATGTCCCAGCCGAACACGTTGAGATCGGTGTAGCGGTCGGCGAACAGGTTGAGCGATGCGCCGGCCTGCTCGAAGCCGGCCCAGAACATGGCGCAGGCGAGGAACAACACGAACATCACCACCACGCGCTTGCGTTCATCGGGCATCAGTCCGGCGAAAAATCCCAGGTAAATGAAGTAGAGCGCCGCCAACGCGAAGATCACCCAGGTTGCGGCTGTTGGAGATCGCCACGGCGATTCATCTTCACTGTGCCCGTGATGCCGAGGGCCACGACGAGCGACCAGCAACGCGCCACCAATGGCAATGGGCGTCCAGCTCGCGCGGGCATGGGTCGCGTGACGCGGCCGGCTGGAGTCCCGCAGCACCGAGATGCTTGCGCATGTACGCGAACTGCACGAGGCCCAGGGCCATGCCGATCGGCCGGCAGCGCGAATCCCATGCCCCAGCCGTAACTCTGCGCGACTTCAGGCACCGCCCAGGAACCGATGAAGGCGCCAGTGTTGATACCCATGTAGAAGATGGAGAATCCCGCGTCACGCCGTGAGCCGCCTTCCGGGTAGAGCCCCGCAACAATGGCGCTGATGTTGGGCTTCAACAGTCCCACGCCGACCACGATGATCATGAGCCCGCAGAAGAACAGCTGCGTGTGCCCGAAGATCAGGCAGGTATTGCCGATCATGATGAAGATGCCGCCCCACCATACCGCGCGCTGTGCGCCGATGATGCGGTCCGCGATATAGCCGCCGATCAGGGAGAGTAGATAGGTGCCGGAAATGTAGAGACCGTAGATGGCGCTGCCGGTTTTTTCGTCTATGCCAAGGCCGCCATCCTGGATCGCGGCCACCAGGTACAGCAGCAGGATGGCCCGCATGCCGTAGTAGGTCATGCGTTCGAACATCTCGGTCAGGAACAGCGTCCGCAGGCCCACTGGATGCCCGAAAAAGCCGCGGCTGAGGTCGGGCGACACGATGGTCGTCGTGGTCGGATCTGGCATTAATTTTTCCCCGAAGTCTTATGGGCGCTGCTGCGCCGTGTTGGACGCGAGTCTGAACCAATGCGACCAGCGCCAGCAAGCCGAGGTCAACTCACCTTGGCTTCTTCTTTTTCCGCAACCTCGGCGGCTTCGCGCCGCATCTTTTGCATGATGCGTGCCATGACCAGCCCGCCTTCGTACAGCAGGTACATCGGGGCCGCCATGATGCATTGTGAAATCGCATCGGGCGGCGTAAGGAATGCGGCCACCACGAAGATGCCGATGATCACGTAGCCGCGGTTGGCGCCGAGCTTCTCGACGCTGACGATGCCGGTGAGCACCAGCAGCACCACCGCGACCGGGACCTCGAAGGCCACGCCGAACGCGAAAAACATCGTGAGCACGAAATCGAGCAGGTTCGCGATATCGGGCGCGTACATCACCCCGGTGGGCGTGGTGGCGATCAGGAACGGGAACATCACCGGGAACACCAGGTAATACGCGAAGCACACGCCGCAATAGAACAACAGCACCGAGGACGCCAGCAGCGGCACCGCGAAGCGTTTTTCCTTGCGATAGAGGCCAGGCGCCACGAAAGCCCAGATCTGGTACAGGATCACGGGAATCGCGATGAACACCGCCACGTAGAACGACACCTTGAACGGCGTCATGAAAGAGCCGACCACGCTGGTGGTGAGCAACGTGCTGCCCTCGGGCAGCTTGTCGATCAGCGGCTGCGCGATGAACGCGAACAGGTTGTTGGCGAAAAGCGCGCAGGGGATGAACGCCACGAACAGCGCGAGCACCGCCTTCAGGAGCCGGTTGCGCAGCTCCAGCAGGTGCGACATCAGCGTGCCTTCGGCGAGGTTCTCGTCCTGTTTTTCGCTGCCCATCGGCCGGCGCTCAGGACGGGTTGCGTCCCGCATCCGGCGGCGGGGTAGTTAGATCGAACTCCGACTGCGCGCCATCGCCGGCCACTGGCGGCTGATCCGCGGGTGCAGTGCTGTCCGCGGCCGCCCGCTGCGACGGATGCATGTGATGATCAGGTGGGTAGAACTCTTCTTCCGGTGGCGGGCTCGCGGGAGCGGGTGCCGGCGCAGGTTGCGGCGCCGCCTTCGGATCGAGCGAGGTGTCGATGTCCGGGTCGATGTTCATCTTGGTTTCGAGGTTGTGAGCTTCGTCCTCGAGCTGGTCGCGGAACTGGCGCGCCATGGCGCGCGCGCGGCCCATCCAGCGTCCAACCTGCTGGGCGAGCTTTGGGAGTTTCTGCGGGCCGAGCACGATCAGCGCGATCGCGAAAATCAGCAGCAGTTCTGAGAATCCGACCTCGAACATGAAATGCTCCGCCGTGGGGCGGTCAGGGCCGCGGCGCCGTGGTCATGCATGGGCGCCGGCGCACGCTGCGCGTCAGGCCTTGTGTTCGCTCTTTTCCGTGTTCGCCGACTTGCTGGGCTCGGAGAACTCGGCATCGGCCTTGAGCTGCTTGACGGATTCCTCGGAGTCCCCATCGCTCATCGATTTCTTGAAACCGCGCACCGCGGCGCCCAGGTCCGAGCCGATGGTCTTGAGCTTCTTGGCCCCGAAGATCAACAACACGACGATCAGGATGACTACGAGTTCTTTGAAACCAATTGGGCCCATGAGCCGCTCCTCATAATGTCTTGAAATGATAAGTCAACTGAGGTCTCAAACCTAAGAAAGTTCGTGCCAGACGAGACCCGCATCACGGGATCGCGGGCGCTGGTTAAGTCTTTGTCATGCAAAGAGAAGCCTTAGGTCGTCTCGAGCCAGAAAGTGACCGGTCCATCGTTCACCAGGGCGACACGCATGTGCGCTCCGAATTCACCCGTGGCGACCTCGGCGTGGCGTCCGCGCGCCAGCCCAACCAGGGCGTCAAACAGCGAGCGGGCGAGCTCGGGCTGGGCGGCGCGGCTGAAACCGGCGCGTGTTCCCTTGTGAGTATCCGCGGCCAGTGTGAATTGCGGCACCAGCAGCAGCCCGCCGCCAGCGTCGGCGAGCGACAGGTTCATGCGCCCGGCGTCGTCCTCGAAGATCCGGTAACCGAGCACGCGTTCGAGCAGACGTTCGGCGTGCGCCGGCTGGTCGTCGCGCTGCACGCCGATGAGCGCGAGAATGCCGCGGCCGATGCTGCCGACGGTGCGCTGTTCCACGGTTACCTGTGCTTCGCTGACCCTTTGAATGAGGGCTATCAACTTAAGTGTCTCCCTGCAACCGCTGCGGGCGCGGCGCGGGCGATTGTGCCCGGTGGCAATTGAGGGCCCAAGTCCTTAATATCGCGGCCTGTTTTTTGCGGGCCCCGGTCGGGCTCATAAGGGGCTGAATCTCGTCATGGCATCGCGCATTCCGGTCGTCGCCTCCCTCACGTTACTCGCCCTGGGAGCCTCGTTCGCCGTCCAGGCACAGACGCCCGCCGTGGCCGGCGACGCCAAGCGCGGCCACGATCTGTCCTACACGTGCATGGGCTGCCATGCGATTCCTAACTACAAAAACGTGTACCCGACGTATTCCGTGCCCAAGCTGCGCGGCCAGCGGCCCGAATACCTGGTCGCGGCCCTGAAGGCCTACAAGAGTGGCGAGCGCTCCCACGGGACCATGCATTCGCAGGCCAGCTCGATGAGCGATCAGGACATGGCGGACATGGCGGTGTATATCGCGGGCGACAGCGTGCTTACCAAGTCAGTGAGCGATGTGCCGGCCACGGCGCGGCCCAAGGCGAGTGAGGTCTGTCTCGCCTGCCACGGCACCAACGGTGTCGGCATCACCCCTGACTACCCGACCATTTCCGGCCAGCACAAGGATTATCTCGTGCGCGCGCTCGTCGACTACAAGAAGGGCGGGCGCAAGAACGCGATCATGGGTGGCATGGCGGCGCAGTTGACCCCCGAGGACATCGAGCAGCTCGCGACTTTCTACTCGCAGCAGAAGCCGGCGCTCGAGATTGTCCCCAGGAAGAGCTTCTTCTTTTCCTCGAACTGAAAGCGGCGGCTAAGGCGCCGCGAGCTGTTTCTCGAGAAAGGTCACGATCGTCTTCTGGTAGAAGTCACGGTTGGCTTTCTTGCGAAAGCCGTGACCTTCGTCCTTCGCCGCGAGGTACCACACCTCGCCGCCGCGCCCGCGAATCTTCGCGACCAGTTGCTGCGACTCACTCGCCGGCACGCGCGGATCGTTGAGTCCCTGCACCACCAGCAACGGCTTGCTGATGCGCGCGGCGTTGGTCAACGGCGAGATCCGGTTCAGGTAAACGCGCATGGCTGTCAGTCGCTCGTCGCCATACTCGGGGCGCCGCAGGTTGCGGCGGTAGGCGGAGGTGCTTTCCAGGAAGGTGACGAAGTTGGAAATGCCGACGACGTCGATGCCGCCGCGCAGCCGGTCGCTGAAGTGCACCATTGACGCCAGCGACATGTAGCCGCCATAGGAACCACCGGAGACGAATACGCGCTTCGCATCCAGGTCCTTCTGTGCGCCTATCCACACCAGCAGGGCGCCGATGTCCTTGACCGCGTCCTCGCGGTCCTCGCCGTTATCGAGGTTCAGGTAAGTCTTGCCATAGCCGGATGATCCGCGCACGTTGGGCGTGATCACCGTGAAACCCAGCTCGCGCACCAGGAATTGGGTGAATGGATTGAATCCCGGCACCGCCTGCGATTCCGGTCCGCCGTGAATGTCGATGAGCACCGGGCGCGGACCCGGCAGACTGCGCGACGCGCGATACATGAAGGCCGGCACCTGGCGGTTCTTGCCGTTGACGCGGTCGAAGGTCGGGAAGCGGACCAGTTCGGCGGGCACGAACTGCAGCGGATCGACCAGGCCCGCCTCGCTGCGGGTGTAGCGCACGATGGCATTGCGCTCGACTTCGAGCACATAGACGTCACGCGGTGACTGCGGGCTCTCCAGGGTAATGGCCAGGCGTTTGCTGGCCGGATCGAAGCTGATGCGGCCAATGCGGCCTTCTGGCAGCGGTGGCAGGATTTCCGCGCGTTTCGCCACATCGAGCACCGTCAGCCGGCTGACACCGTCGACATTGGCGACCCAGGCCAGGTACCGGCCATCGTCGCTGCGGGCGAAGCCGTCGATGTCCCAGGGGATGTGGCCGGTCAGCACCTCGAAGGCGCCATTCACCAGGTCCACGCGCCGCAGCTGCTCGAATTCGCTGTCGCGGTTGGTGATGAGATAGACGCTGCGCCCGTCCGCCGAGAACTGCGCCTCGGAAACGCTGGCGGGTTCCGGACCTTCGCTCACCGGCGTCAACGCGATGGTGCCGATGTCCATGACGAACAGGTGCGATTCGTTCGCCGAAACGAAGTTGCGGATCAGTAGTTTGGTGTCGTCCGGCGACCAGGCTTCGACCGACCAGTTCTTCTGGAAACCGTTGTACACCAGCCGGGGCGGCGCAATGCCGGCCGGCTCTGCGATGTACAGGTCGTAGCTGACGCCGTCGCGCGCCGTGCCGTGAAACGCCACGCGCCGTCCGTCGTGGCTCCACGCAAGTCCGCCGTTCAGGCCCTTGCCGTCGGTGAGCATGCGCACCGCGCGCGAATTCAAGTCGTAATAGTGAACCTGCGCGTTCTCGTTGCCTCCCTGGTCGCGCAGGAACACGAACCCGGGCGCGACCGCCGAGCGCGGTACCCGGGCCACGATCACCGGCTCGCGGTAGAAGGTCAGCTGTTCGCGTACACCCAGCGGGGTCATGACGCGATGCAGTTGCTCGACGTCGCCGAATCGCGTGGCGATCAGCATGCCATCGCCTGGCAACCAGTCGACGAAGCTCGCGCCGCGCGAGTTCAGGTAATCCTCGAGGCGTCCAGTGAGCGCGGTGTCGACCGTGGGGATGTTGTCGAGGACCAGATTGCCGCGCTCCTCGACGGCGGCGTGTGTCACCGTCACGAGGCAGGCCATGACAGTTGTGAGGAGAAATTTGCCTTTCATGCTGTTATGTTGCCTCAGGCCCTGTGTAAGTTACGGACAGTCATGAGCGGAAGTTTGCCACGCCTGACGAAGTTCGCCGACGCCATTACGGCCGTCGATACCGAATACGTGCGACCGCAGATGGATGCGGCCCACATCGTGGTATCCGGATCACGGGCCGCGATCGTCGACACCGGTCCCAATACCGCCGTGCCGCTGATCCTCGCGGCGCTCGACGAACTCGGCATCGCGCGCGATGCGGTGGAGTTCCTGTTCCTGACCCACGTACACCTCGATCATGCCGGCGGTGCCGGCGCCCTGATGCAGTCGCTGCCCAAGGCCACCGCGGTGCTGCATCCACGCGGCGCGACACACATGTCCGATCCGTCGAAGCTCATCGAGGCGACGCGCGCCGTGTACGGCGACGAGCTGTACGCGCAGCTGTACGGGGAAATACTGCCGGTCGCGCGCGAGCGCATCGCGATCGCACAGGACGGCCAGCGCTTCGAATTCGCCGGGCGGGTGTTCGAATGCGTGCACACACCGGGTCATGCCCTGCATCACCAGGCCTTCGTCGACTACGGCGCCACCTGCATCTTCACCGGTGACACCTTCGGACTCTCGTACCGGGAATTCGACACCGCCGCCGGGCCGTGGATCATGCCCACGACCACGCCGACACAATTTGACCCGTCGCAGCTCAAGGCGTCGATCGTGCGCCTCATGCAATTCCGGCCGCGCCGGCTTTATCTCACCCATTACAGCGAAGTCGGGCAATGCGCCCGCCTGGCCAATGACATGTACGACGCCATCGACGTGTTCGTGCAACTCGCGCGCATCGCGGGTTTCGATCAGCGACGTCTGCGCGCCGAGATGCGCGCCTGGGCGATCAAGAGCCTGCGTCAACATGGAGTCAAGCTGTCGGATGACGACATCGATGCCGTGCTGGGCAAGGACTTCGAGCTCAACGCGGCAGGTCTCGCGACGTGGCTCAAACGCGAGGGCGGTTGACGATGCAATATTTCATCCTGAAGTCGCTGCACATCCTCAGTGTCGTGCTGTTCCTCGGCAACATCATCACCGGTGTGTTCTGGAAATATCACGGCGATCGCGTCGGCACGGCAAGCGCCCGCGTGCAGGCGCTCGACGGCGTCATCCGCAGCGACCGCTGGTTCACGTTACCGGGAGTCGTGGCCATCATCGTGACCGGTGTATTGCTTGCGCTGACGTTGCACCTGCCGATCCTCGGAACCTTCTGGATCCTCTGGTCGTTGATCCTGTTCGGCATCTCGGGGCTCGCCTTCCAGTTCTTCGTCGCACCCCTGCAGAGGAAACTGCTGGCGGTGGCGCGCGCCGGCGAGGCGGGCAACTGGAACCAGTCCGAATACGAACGGCTGTCCGGCGCGTGGAAACTCTGGGGAGCGGTTGCGACACTGGCGCCGGTCATTGCGCTGGTGCTCATGGTGTCGAAGCCGGTGTGAGGGCGAGGTGATCGATGGTCGGCGGGCGCGGGATCCCGCCCGTGGCACACCGGGTCTCTCCGACGGTCTTGCAACATGTAGTTAGGAAAATCCGTTTCCGTTGCGAGGGCGACCCTGACGCTGCTTCATGCCATGCGTGGCCGAACGGTGCCCCCGCCCGCCGCAGACCTATCCCCCACGCCGCGTCGTCACCCCGAGCACCGGGCGAGACCGACTCGAGCGGCTGAAGGGCAGGAACCAGCATGGCGTCGCGCGTCCTGCGCGCCTACATTCCCCATTCCCTCCCGCTGTATGATCGCGCCCCATGCCAAGACTTCACGTCCCCCAACCGCCCACCAGGCCGGGCGACAAACCTGACTTTTCCTATGTCGATCTCTCGCCCCCCGGCAGCATCCCCAGGCCGGAAGTCGGCGCCCGCGCACGTGACATGGAAGATTGCGCCACCGGCCTGGTGCGCGTGCTCGACGACAAGCACGAGGCCGTGGGGCCCTGGAATCCGCGCCTCGATGACGAGGACCTGCAGGTCGGCCTGCGCCACATGCTGCACACGCGCATCTTCGACGACCGCATGCAGCGTACCCAGCGCCAGGGAAAGATCTCCTTCTACATGCGTTCCTTCGGCGAGGAAGCCGTGTCGGTGGCGCAGGCCATGGCGCTGCAGCCCGGCGACATGTTGTTCCCGTCGTACCGCCAGCAGGGTGCATACCTGGTTCGTGGCAAGCCCATCGTCGAACTCATGTGCCAGCTGCTGTCCAACACGCGCGACATGTGCAAGGGCCGGCAGCTGCCCGTCATGTACCACTGGAAGGCAGGAAGCATCTTCTCGATCTCCGGCAATCTAACTACCCAGTTCCCGCAGGCGGTGGGCTGGGCGATGGCGGCCGCGATCCGCAACGAGGATCACATCGCGTGCACCTGGATCGGCGAGGGCGCGAGCGCCGAAGCCGATTTCCATCATGGCCTGCTGTTCGCCGCCGTCTACCAGGCGCCGGTGATCATGAACATCGTCAACAACCAGTGGGCCATCTCCACTTTCCAGGGAACCGCGGGCGGCGAGCAGCGCTCGTTCGCGGCGCGCGGCCCGGGCTACGGCGTGGCGGGCATCCGCGTCGACGGCAACGATTTCCTCGCGGTGCACGCGGTGACGCAGTGGGCCGCGCAGCGCGCGCGCACCGGCGGCGGGCCGACACTCATCGAGCTCGTGACCTATCGGGCCTCCGCGCATTCCACCAGCGACGATCCATCGCGTTATCGCCCAAAGGAGGATTACGCCCACTGGCCGCTGGGTGACCCGGTCGAGAGACTCAAGAACACCTGATCGCACGCGGTGAGTGGAGCGAGAAGCGTCACAAGGACCTGCACGCCGAGCTCGATGCGCAGGTGGCGGCCGCCTGGAAGGAAGCCGTTTCCTTCGGCGCGCTCAACGAAGGGCCGCGCCTCAACCGCCACCTGATGTTCGAGGACGTATACAAGGAGTTCCCGGAGAACCTGCGCCGGCAGAGCGAGCAGCTCGCCGAGGAGATCAAGCTGAACGCCGAGCTGGGCTTCACCGCCAAGACCGAGGAGAGCGACGAAGGGAAGGTTGGTTAGATGGCGCAGATGAACATGATCCAGGCGCTGAACTCCGCCATGGACGTCATGATGGCGCGCGACCCTTCGGTGGTCGTGATGGGCGAAGACGTGGGTTACTTCGGCGGCGTGTTCCGCGTCACCGACGGACTGCAGCGCAAAGTACGGCGACCATCGCGTGCTCGACTCGCCCATCGCCGAGGGTGGCATCGTCGCCACCGCCATCGGCATGGCCGTCAATGGCCTCAGGCCGGTCGCGGAAATCCAGTTTGCCGACTACATCTACCCGGCGGTCGACCAGATCGCGAGCGAGCTGGCGCGCATCCGCTACCGCACGGCCGGTGATTTCACGTCGCCGATGGTGGTCCGCGCCCCCTGCGGCGGCGGCATTCGCGGCGGCCAGACGCATTCGCAGAGTCCGGAGGCGATCTTCACGCACATCTGCGGCGTCAAGACGGTGATGCCGTTCGAATCCCTACGATGCCAAGGGGCTGCTGATCGCGGCCATCGAACACGACGACCCGATCATCTTCTTCGAGCCCAAGCGCATCTACAACGGACCGTTCGACGGCGACCCTAACAAACCCGCCGTGCCCTGGAGCACGCATGCCAAGGGCGACGTGCCCGAGGGCCACTACACCGTGCCGATCGGCAAGTGCGACATCGTGCGCGAAGGTTCGCAGGTCACCGTGGTGACTTACGGCACCATGGTGCACGTGTGCGAGGCGGCGGCGAAGAAGCTGAATCTCGACGCCGAGATCATCGACGTGCGCACCATGTCGCCACTCGACATCGATCCGATCTGCTCCTCGGTGAAGAAGACCGGACGCTGCGTGATTGCGCACGAGGCGACGCGCTTCTGCGGGTTCGGCGCGGAGTTGTGCGCCAGCATCCAGGAAGAATGTTTCTGGTATCTCGAGGCGCCCATCCAGCGGGTGGCCGGCTGGGACACCCCGTATCCGCATGCGTTCGAATGGGAGTATTTTCCGGGCCAGGCACGCGTGGCGCTCGCGCTGCGCGCGGCCATGGGCCAATCTTGAAAAGAGAAGGGACGAGAGGGGAACCATGAGCCGCTACGTCTTCAAAATGCCGGACCTGGGTGAAGGCACGGTCTCCGCCGAAGTCGTTGCCTGGCACGTGAAGCCGGGCGATCTCGTCCAGGAAGACCAGGTCATGTGTGAAGTCATGACCGAAAAGGCCGCGGTCGAGATGCCGGCGCCGGTCACCGGGCGGATCATTTCCATCAGCGGCGAACCGGGCGACATGGTGGCCGTGGGCTCCGAGCTCGTGGTGTTCGACACCGACGCCACCTCGGCGGCGTCCGGAGACGCACCCGCGGCGCGCGCGCCGGCGCCCGCGCCTGAAACGCCGCTCACGCCGCAGCGACAGGCCAGCGAAAAGTCGGCCGCGCCTGCTGGCGCCGCGCCAGTCCCCGGCGTGCGGAAATGGAACCGGCACCCACAAGGCGGGCCGCGTCATGGCGTCGCCCGCCTCGCGGCGCCGCGCCGCGGAAGCGGGACTCGATCTGGCGACCGTCACGGGCACGGGCCCGGCGGGACGGATCGCGCCAGGCGACATCGACTCGGCGCTGGCCTCTGGCGCTGCCAGGGGAGCGGCGCCGTCCATGAATGCGCGCGCCAACGCCACGCGCGAGGCGCGCAATGGCACCGAGGAAGTGAAGATCATCGGACTGCGCCGCGTGATCGCCGAACGCCTCACCGAGTCGGCGAAGAGCATTCCCCAGTATTCATACGTCGAGGAAGTCGATCTCACGCGCCTCGAAGGGATTGCGCAAGCATCTCAACGATCGGCGGCCGGCCGTCCGCGCCACCGCTGACTTTCCTGCCATTCATCGTCGCCGCGCTGGCGCGCGTGCTCGAAAAATTTCCGCAATGCAATGCGCTGTATGACAGCGCGCGCGGCGTGCTGGTCAAGCACAAGGCCGTGCATGTCGGAGTCGCGACACAGACGCCGCAGGGACTCAAGGTTCCGGTGGTGCGCAACGCCGAGTCACGCGCCCTGCATGATCTCGCCGCGGAGATCCGTCGGGTCGCCGAGGCCGCGCGCACCAACAAATCGCCGCGCGAGGAACTCACCGGCTCGACCATCACGATCACCAGTCTCGGCAAGCTCGGCGGCATCGCCTCGACGCCGATGATCAACATGCCCGAGGTATCGATCATCGGCATCAACAAGGCCATCGAGCGCGCGGTGGTGGTCGATGGCCAGATCGCCATCCGGCTGATGATGAATCTGTCGTCCTCGTTCGATCACCGTTTCGTCGATGGTTTTGACGCCGCCTCGATGATCCAGGCGCTCAAGGACCTGCTCGAGCAGCCCGCGACGATTTTCATCGACGGCTGACGATGTCCCTGCCCAGGCTCGTGCCGTGGGTGACGCTGCTGTTCTGCGCAGGCGCAATGGCGGCAATTTCCGATTCGCCGGGCGTTCCAAAAGTACGCGTCGAGGTCCAGCGCCACGGCGATTCGTGGACCGCCGACTTCAACTTCGATCGTCCGGTTGCCGCCTGGGTATTTCCACGTTCCGACCTGACCAGTGAGACCCGCCGCCAGTGGCGCCAGCAGACCTGGAGCGTCACTACCCGCGGCGTACGGCTGCAGCGCCGCGGTCACTACGATGTGCTCACGGCCGAGCGCGGGGAATTGCCACGGCGCGTGACGGTGCGCTTCAAACCCGAGTCCGAAGGTCTGGAGGGCGATCACGCGCCTGCGCTGGTATTCAGCGACGGCTCGGTGGCGCTGTTCGTCGCGCAGTTCGATTGCTTCCCCATGGACACGATTGGGTCGGTACGCGCCTTGCCCCGCGATCTCAACAATCAGCTCGTGCCCGCGGCGGAGCAGAAGTACGTGTTCCGCGACGCCGCGGGCCCGGTGTTGCTGGACGGCAGGCGCAGCGCCGTTGCCGAGACCACCGAAAGGGAAACCTATGTGTTGTTTGGCGCCGCGAGTTCGGTCGAGACGCCGGACATGGTCGGTATCCTCGATCCGCAGTTGCCGGCATGGATCAAGGACTCACTCACGCGCGCCGTGCCCGCACTCATCGGGCGTTATACCCAGGAGCTCGGCGCGCTACGCAAGTTCAAGCCCGCCATCATGGTGAGCTGGGAGGGTGCAACACCGGGCATCTCGTCACGCGCAGGCAGCACACTGCGCGGACTCATCGCCATGCGTTACGCGGGCGCTGGCATGCTCACGGAAACCGTCGAAGAACGACACGTGGGACTGTGGTTCATCGCACACGAGGCTGCGCATTTCTGGCTCGGTCAGACCATAGGATACGAATACGCGCGCGATTCCTGGATCACCGAGGGCGGCGCCGAGTTGCTCGCCTTCCGCGCAGTCGCGGAAGCCGATCCCGAGTACGATCCGCGCATTCCCCTGAATCGTGCCATCGAGGACTGCATCCGGCTCACAGAACGACACGGCGTCGAAAGCGCCGGCGAACGCGGCGAGCGGCGCGCCTACTACGCCTGTGGCGCGGTATTCGCGCTGGTGGCCGAGGCCGCGTCCGGACGCTCCTTCTACAAGTTCGCGCGACAGCTCATCGACACCAACCGTGCGGATGGCATCGTGTCGCGCGCCGAGTGGCTTACGGCATTGAACTCGGTCACACGCAGGTCCGATCTGGGCCGTGACATTGGGCAACTGCTCGACAAGGGCCATCCCGACTCCGGGGAATTCATTACGGATTTGTTGGTGCGTGCCGGCGTCGAAATCGAGACCGACCCTTCAGGGATTCCGACGCTTGCGCTGACGACGTTGTCCGTCCTACAAAAAAGTGTGTACCGGTTCCGCCGCCGTTCAGGCGAGCCGCTGGCACGATCGCAACACACGGAATATGTCCATGCACCGCCACGCTCACTCGAAAAAACATCAGTGCCTCTACTGCAAGCTCGTGCAGTTCGTGAGCATCGGGGAGCCGCCGCCGATCAAGAGCTGGAAACGGCCGCTGTTGCTGCTGGCCGGCGTGGTCCTGACGGCCAGTACGGTTCTGGCGCTGCGGTTTGCCTGGGAGCGCGCCGGCGCCACTTTCTTTGCCGCGGTCTCTGCGCTGCTGATGTTGATTGCTCTTCTCGGCGTGGCGATTTCCTTCCGCGGCTGCGACGCCTGCGTGGCGCGATTCCTCGGGAAGACCATATGAGCGAGCGTCCGGCACCCGCGCGCCTGAAATCGCTTTGCGGTACCGCGCGGCGAATCAAAAAGAAGAATCAGAAGAAGCTTTTCATGACTCGGGATCCCCGGCGACCTTGCCGGCCATCCGGTCTCTGGGTGTGCATCGGGGCCCCCGACCGCCCGCGCAGGATGGCCGCACCCCGCTGAGTTGCGCACGTGCGCTAGGGCTGCTTTGCCGGAGTGGCGATCGGCTCGCGCAGCAGCATCAGCTCTTCCGCGGCCGTCGGGTGCAGCGCCACGGTGCTGTCCCACTGGCTTTGGTGAGTCCGGCCTTCACCGCCACCGCCGCCAGCTGGATCATCTCCGGCGCGTCTTCGCCGGCGACATGCACGCCTAACAACTTGCCGGTCTTGCGCTCCACCACCAGCTTCATCAGCGTTCGTTCCTGGTTGCCCGACAGCATGTTGCGCATCGGGCGGAAGTTGGTGCGGTAGATATCGAGCTCACCGTGCGAGTGACGCGCGTCGCCTTCCCCCAGGCCCACGGTGCCGATCGGCGGACGCCCGAAAACCGCGCTCGGCACGCTGCGGTGATCCACGGGTGTCGGGCGGTTGTTGTACACCGTGTCGGCGAATGCGTGGCCATCGCGGACCGCGACCGGGGTGAGGTTCACGCGATTGGTCACGTCGCCGATGGCATAGATGGAGTCGACACTGCTGCGTGAATACTCATTCACGGCCACCGCGCCCGACGAGTCCAGCTGCACACCGGCGCGCTCCAGCCCGAGGGCCTGCGTGTTGGGGTGGCGGCCGACGGCGAACAGCACCTGGTCGGTGTCGACGTGTTCGCCCGTCGACAAGGTCACGCGCAGGTCTCCGCCGGACTTCTCGATCTTCGTGAGCGTGGTCCTCATGGTGAGCTTGACGCCGGCGCGTTCGGTCTCGATGTGCAAGTGGGCGCGCAGGTCGTCATCGAAGCCGCGCAGCATGCGGTCGCCACGATGCACGATGCGAGTCTCGGCGCCGAGCCCGTGGAAGATGTTGGCAAACTCCAGCGCCACGTAGCCGCCGCCCACGATGAGGATGCGGCGCGGAAACGCCTGGAGCAGGAAGGTCTCGTTGGAAGTGATGCCATGCTCGAGTCCGGGCAGTCCGTCGAGTAGTTGGGGCCGGCCGCCGGTGGCAATGAGGATCCGCTCGGCGCTGAGCTCGCTGCCGGACTTCATCAGCTTCACCGTGTGCGCGTCGATGACTTCGGCGCGTTCTTCGAACGCGGTGACGCCGGCCTTGAGCAGGTTGCTGTTGTAGATCCCCGAAAGACGAGTGATTTCCTTCTGCACGTTGTCGCGCAGGGTGGGCCAGTCGAATGCGGCGCTGCCGACGGTCCAGCCGTAGCCCTTCGCATCGGCGAAGTTCTGCGCGAACTCGGCGCCGTACACCAGGAACTTCTTCGGTACACAGCCGCGGATCACGCAGGTGCCGCCGATGCGGTATTCCTCGGCGATGGCGACTCGGGCGCCGGCCAGCGAAGCAATGCGGGCAGCGCGCACACCGCCGGAACCCGCGCCGATGACGAACAGGTCGTAGTCGAATTTCATGGCAGGATACTAGCCTGACCTCGAGGGGAAGCTCGACTGCTCGTACGGGCTACGGGCGATCGTGGTACACCGCGGAAATCCGTCAACCGGGCGAAATCTCATGAATACCTTCACGGCGTTTCGCATCCACGAGGTCGATGGAAAGGCGCTGGGTCGTTTCGAGCAGGTCACGCTCGATCAGCTCTCGGCCGGGGAAGTCGTCATCGACGTCGACTATTCCGGCATCAACTACAAGGATGCGCTCGCGGCCACCGGCGCCGGAAAAATCCTGCGGCGCTATCCGCTGGTGGGTGGCATCGATCTCGCAGGGCGAGTCCGCACCTCGACGGATACGCCGTTTTGCGCCGGGAGACGCCGTGCTGGTGACCGGTTGTGGTCTGTCGGAGACCGTCGACGGCGGCTACGCCGAGGTCGCGCGCGTCAGTGCTGATTCCGTGATTCCTTTGCCGGCCGGGCTCGACGCGTTTCACGCCATGGCGCTGGGCACGGCGGGATTCACCGCGGCGCTCGCCCTTCACCGCATGGAGCGCAACGGGCAGTCGCCGGCACGCGGCGCGATCGTGGTGACCGGCGCCACTGGCGGCGTCGGCAGCATCGCCATCGACATGCTGGCTGGTCGCGGCTACGAAGTCATCGCGGTGACCGGCAAGAAGGAAGCCTTCGAATACCTGGAGTCGCTGGGCGCCAGCACGGTGCTGTCGCGCGAGCAGCTGTCGCTGGGCAATCGACCACTCGAGGCGGCGCGCTTCGCGGGCGCCATCGACAATGTTGGCGGCGAAATGCTCGCCGGCCTCACGCGGCACGTGGATTTCTGGGGAAACATCGCGAGCGTGGGCCTGGCCGGTGGCGCGCAACTCAATACCACCGTGATGCCGTTCATCTTGCGCGGCATCAACCTGCTCGGCATCAATTCCTCCGCCACGCCGCGCGCCGAGCGGCTCGAGGTCTGGCAGCGAATCGCCACGGACCTGAAGCCGCGCCTGCTCGAACGGATCGTCAGGCGCACGATTCCATTCGAGGAACTGGTCGGGGCTTTTCAGCCACACATCGACGGCAAGATCATCGGCCGCACCGTGGTCAGGATTGGCGCGCAGCCGTAGACTGCACGCCAACATGACTGCTTCCACCCCCGTGCCGCTATCAGCGGGCGCGAAGTTTCGCGCCGCGCTTGCCGCGGAAAAGCCGCTGCAGGTTGTCGGCGCCATCAACGCGTACGCCGCCCGCATGGCCGAGGCCACCGGGTTTCGCGCGCTCTATCTATCGGGCGGCGGTGTGGCCGCAAATTCGCTCGGCCTGCCGGATCTCGGCATCAGCACCATGGATGACGTGGCGACAGACATCCGGCGCATTTCCGAAGCCAGCACCTTGCCCTTGCTGGTGGACGCGGACACCGGCTGGGGCTCGGCCTTCAATATTGCGCGCACCGTGCGTTCGTTCGGCAAGGCGGGCGCGGCCGGCCTGCACATCGAAGACCAGGTGCAGTCCAAACGCTGCGGACATCGCCCGGGCAAGGAAGTGGTGCCGCGCGACGAAATGGTCGATCGCGTCAAGGCCGCGGTGGACGCGCGCAGCGATGCCAGCTTCATCGTCATGGCGCGCAGCGATGCGCTGGCGAGTGAGGGCCTGGAGCGCATGATCGAGCGCCTGGTGGCCTGCGTGCACGCCGGTGCCGACGCGGTGTTTCCCGAAGCCATCACCGATCTCGCCATGTATCGCAAGGTGCGCGACGCGGTGAACGTGCCGGTGCTCGCAAACATCACCGAATTCGGCAAGACACCTCTATATACGCGCGACGAACTGGGCCCGGCCGGTGTCGACATCGTGCTGCACTGCTGCTCGGCGTATCGCGCCATGAATCTCGCGGCGCTCAAGGTGTACCAGGCCATTCGCCGCGACGGCACGCAGAAGAACGTGCTTGACGACATGCAGACGCGCGACGATCTCTACAAATACCTCGACTACCACGCCTACGAAACGCAAGCTCGACGCGTTGTTCGCCGAGGAGAAGGGGAAGGCGAAATGAGCGCACCCGAAAGTGCCGCGGCGGCCGGTTTCAAGCCGAAAAAATCCGTCGCCCTCTCGGGCGTCACTGCCGGCAATACCGCGTTGTGCACCGTCGGGCGCAGTGGCAACGACCTGCACTATCGCGGTTACGACATCATCGAAGTCGCCGAGACCTGCGAGTTCGAGGAGATCGCCTATCTGTTGATACACGGCAAGCTGCCGAACACGGCCGAGCTCGGCGCCTACAAGGCGAAGCTCAAGAATCTGCGCGGAATTCCGGCGCCGGTGCGCGCCGTGCTCGAGCAATTGCCGCCGGCCACACATCCCATGGACGTATTGCGCACTGGCGCGTCGGCGTTGGGATGCGTGCTGCCCGAGGCAAGTGGCCACGACGCGGCGGGCGCGCGCGAGATCGCCGATCACCTGCTGGCGAGCTTCGGATCGATGCTCTGCTACTGGTATCACTTCTCGCACAGCAGCCGCCGTATCCACGTTGAGACCGACGACGATTCGGTGGGCGGACATTTCCTGCATCTGCTGCATCGGCGCGCGCCGTCGGCGAGCTGGGTGCGTGCCATGCACACTTCGCTGAATCTGTATGCCGAGCACGAGTTCAACTCCTCGACGTTCACGGCGCGCGTGATTGCGGGCACGGGCTCGGATATTTATTCCTGCATCACCGGCGCCATCGGCGCGCTGCGCGGGCCGAAACACGGCGGCGCCAACGAAGAGGCGCTGGTGATCCAGGAGCGTTATGCGCATCCCGACGAAGCGGAAGCCGACATCCGTCGCCGCGTGGCCAACAAGGAAATCGTGATCGGCTTCGGCCACCCGGTGTATACAGTTTCCGATCCGCGCAATGTCATCATCAAGCGCGTCGCCGCAACGCTGGCGCGCGAAGCCGGTGACATGAAGCTGTACGCCATTGCCGAACGCATCGAGGCGCTGATGGGAGACATCAAGAAGATGTTCCCCAATCTCGACTGGTACAGCGCGGTGAGTTACCACCTGATGGGCGTCCCTACGCGCCATGTTCACGCCGTCTGTTTGTCGATGGCGCGCACTACCGGATGGAGCGCCCACGTCATCGAGCAGCGCGAGGACGGCAAGATCATCCGGCCCGCGGCCAACTACATCGGGCCTGAGAACCGCAAGTTCGTGCCGCTGGCGCAACGGCCATGATCGCGGCGGCGGCTAATGCTGGCGGCTGGCGGCGGCTGGCCTGGCCTGCACGCAGGCGGCCACCGCGGCCGAGCGCCTGCCATACCCGGAGATCGTGGACACGGTGCGCTCCTTGGCCGCGGAGCATCTCGGACGCAAGAAGTCGGACATCAGCACCGTCGACTCGCTGTTCGCGCAGGGCATGAGCGAGCCGACATTCCTCGCGCTGGTGATTGCGATCCAGGACGAATTCGGCGTGGTGATTCCGGACGATGAGATCCGGCAGGCCAGGTGGAACGACCCGATGGTGGGACTTTCGGTGCGGCGGCTCGCCGAACTGGTCGAAAAGCGCATGCGAGAGCCGTTTTAGAGCGAGATTCTGAATGGCCCACGACTACAAGTCCGCCCAGCGGCCGAATCCCGATGACCTGCTGGTCGCGCTCGCCGATTACACCAGGAACTACCTGGTAGATAGCCCGCAGGCCTACGAGACCGCGAAGTACTGTCTCATGGACACGCTGGCCTGTGGTTTCCAGGCGCTCAGGTTCCCGGCCTGCACCAGGTTGCTGGGGCCGGTGGTGCCCGGCGCCACCATGCCGGGCGGCGCGCGCGTGCCTGGTACGAGCTACGAGCTGGATCCGGTCATGGGCGCGTTCAGCATCGGCGCGATGGTGCGCTGGCTGGACTTCAACGACACCTGGCTGGCCGCCGAGTGGGGCCATCCCTCCGACAATCTCGGCGCGATTCTCGCGCTGTCCGACTACCTGTCGCGCCGTGCCATCCTGCTCGGCGACAAGCCGCTGACCGTGCGCGACGTGCTCACCGCCATGATCAAGGCGCACGAGATCCAGGGTGTGCTTGCGCTCGAGAACAGCTTCAACCGCGTGGGCCTGGATCACGTGCTGCTGGTGCGAGTCGCCTCCACGGCGGTGGCCACCGGGATGTTGGGCGGTTCGCTCGAACAGATCGTCAATGCGCTCTCGAATGCCTGGATTGATGGCGGCGCGTTGCGCACCTACCGGCATGCGCCCAACACCGGCTCGCGCAAGAGCTGGGCGGCGGGCGACGCCACGAGTCGGGCCGTGCGGCACGCGCTGTTCGCGCTCAAGAATGAAATGGGTTATCCCTCGGCGATGAGTGCGAAGACCTGGGGATTCCAGGATGTGCTCTTCAAGGGGAAATCCGTGACGCTGGCGCAGGCATTGGGCAGCTACGTCATGGAGAACGTGTTGTTCAAGATCAGCTACCCGGCCGAGTTCCACGCGCAAACCGCGGTGGAATGCGCCATGGCCCTGCATCCGCATGGTGAAGGACCGGCTCGCGTTCATCGAACGCATCGTCATCGAGACGCAGGAACCCGGCGTGCGCATCATCGACAAGACCGGACCACTCGCCAACCCGGCCGACCGTGACCATTGTCTGCAATACATGGTGGCCGTGCCGCTGATCCTGGGACGCCTCACACCGGCGGACTACGAAGACGTGGTCGCAACCGATCCGCGCATCGACAACCTGCGCGCCAGGATGACAGTGAAGGAGAACACGGTCTTCACCAGGGAATACTACGAGCGCGACAAGCGCCACATCGGCAACGCGTTGCACATCTTCTTCAGTGACGGCGCGCCGAAGCTCGAGATGCGAATCGACTTCCCGGTCGGCCATCGCAAGCGCCGCGCGGAAGGCATGCCTCTGCTGGTGCAGAAATTCGAGACCTCCGTGGCCGCGCATTTCCCGGAGCGCCAGACCGAGACCATCAAGGGGTTGTTCGAGCGCAAGGACTTCGAGTCGATCCCGGTGAACGAATTCATGGCGCAGCTCGTCGCGAACTGACGTGTCCGAGCTCGACGAGGCATCGTGGAAGGCGCGCCTCGATGCCGGCGCGAAGGAAATGGCGGTCGAGCTGGATGAATCCATGCTCGACACGCTGTGGCGCTATGGATTCATGCTGCGCGAGCGCAACGCGCACGTAAACCTCACCTCCATTGTTTCGCCGGAAGGCATCCTCACGCTGCACATGCTCGACAGCCTGTCGGTGGCTGCCGCACCTCGGCGCCGCGCAGCGCATCATCGACGTCGGAACGGGTGGGGGTTTTCCGGGAATTCCGCTGGCCGTGGCCTGTCCCAAGCGGCATTTCACGCTCATCGACGGCACGCAGAAGAAAATCCGCTTCGTCGCGGAGTGCGTCGCGGCCCTGGATATCCGCAACGTGCAGGCGCTGGCGGCGCGTGCCGAAACTTACCCGGACGAGAAACAATTCGATGTCGTGGTGCTGCGCGCGGTGGGCGCGCTCGCCGATGTTCTACATAACGCCGGGCGGCTGCTCGCGCCGCACGGCCGCCTGCTCGCCATGAAGGGGCGTGCGCCCGACGATGAAATCCGTGCGTTGCCGCGCGGCTGGCGCGCCGAGGTGATTCGCCTGCGCGTGCCCGGACTCGACGCCGAACGGCATCTTGTCGCTCTCGCGCGTCAGCCAGCGCACCGCAAGGCGCGAAAGCGCGCCGGATAAAGCGAAACAACCGCGGCGTCGTGCGGTTATCATCCGGCTGCCATGAAGCGCATCATCGCGGTCGCGAACCAGAAGGGCGGTGTCGGCAAGACGACCACCGCGGTGAATCTGGCGGCTTCATTCGCCGCGACGCGCCGCAACGTGCTGCTGATCGACATCGATCCGCAGGGCAACGCCACCATGGGCTGCGGCATCGAGAAATCCCAGATCCAGCGCGGCACCGCCGATGTGTTGTTAGGCGAGGCCGACGCTGCGTCGGTGATCGTGCCGCTCGCGAACACGCCCGGGCTCTCGCTGATGCCTTCCAACCAGGATCTGACGGCCGCCGAGGTGCGCCTGCTGACCACCATGGCGGGGCGCGAGCTCAAGCTGCGCAACGCGCTGCGGCCTATCTACCAGCAGTACGAAGTCATCCTCATCGATTGCCCGCCGGCGTTGAACATGCTGACGCTCAACGCGCTGGTGGCCGCGCAGAGCGTGCTCATCCCGATGCAGTGCGAGTACTACGCGCTCGAGGGATTGTCGGCGCTGGTGTCCACCATCGAGCAGATCAAGGCATCGGTGTCGCCCAACCTCGAGATCGAAGGCATCCTGCGCACCATGTTCGATCCGCGGAACAACCTTTCCAACGAGGTTTCCAGCCAGCTGATCGCGCACTTCGGCGACAAGGTGTTTCGCACCATCGTGCCGCGCAACGTACGCCTGGCGGAGGCGCCGTCATTCGGCAAGCCGGCCCTGCAGCACGACAAGGATTCGCGCGGCGCACTGGCCTACCTGGCGCTCGCCGGCGAAATGCTGCGCAGGGAAGACGAGGCTGCCAACGAACCCGTAGTCGCCCCGCCGGCGGATGAACCGGCGTTCGAGGGCGACCGACCCCTCAACTGATCCGCGCCCGTTTGTCGCTGCGACTATTATTCGCGCCATGAGCCAGAAGAAACCGGTGATGGGTCGTGGCCTCGAGGCACTGCTCGGGCAGATGTCGCGACGACCCGAGGTTACGCCCGGCGAGGCGCCGGGCCCCGCGGAACCCGCCAAACTCCCCGGTGACGAACTCGCCAACGTGCCGCTCGACCTGTTGCAACGTGGCAAATATCAGCCGCGTGTCGACATGCGCCAGGAATCCCTGCAGGAGCTCGCCGATTCCATCAAGGCACAGGGCGTGGTGCAGCCCATCGTTGTCCGGCCGGTCGACGGCGCGGCGGTCGGCGCCTCGCAGCGCTACGAGATCGTCGCCGGCGAACGCCGCTGGCGCGCCGCGCAGATCGCAGGACTGCCCACCATCCCCGCCGTCATCCGGCGCGTACCCGATGAAGCCGCCATCGCCATGGCGCTCATCGAAAATATTCAACGCGAAGACCTGAATCCGCTGGAAGAAGCGCGCGCGCTCGAGCGGCTCATCAGTGAGTTCGGCATCACCCACCAGCAGGCGGCGGATGCGGTCGGGCGTTCACGCGCGGCGGTGTCGAACCTGCTGCGGCTGCTGGAGCTTGCGCCGGAAGTCATCGCGCTGGTCGAGCACCGTGAGCTGGAGATGGGCCATGCCCGCGCGCTGCTGTCACTCACGCAGCGCCGCCATCAGATCGAAGTCGGTGCGCTGGTGGCGAAGAAGGGCCTCTCGGTGCGCGAGACCGAGGCGCTGGTCCGCAGCATGCTGGCCCGCGCTTCCGGCGGCGGGGGCGAATCGAAGGACGCCAAACCGCTCGATCCCAACGTGCAGCGCCTGCAGGATGATCTCTCCGAGAAGCTCGGCGCCGTGGTGCAGATCCAGCACAGCACCTCGGGCAAGGGCAAAGTGGTCGTCAGCTATCACTCGCTCGATGAGCTGGACGGCATCCTGGCGCATATTCGTTAGCGCCAGCATCTGGCAATTCCTACGACTTACAGCCACTTGCGCATCGAGCGGCAGACACCTACACACTGACATCCGGCAGGAATTCCCGTTGAACGCCCGTGGGTCGGCGTATATAATGCGCGCCCCTTGGCCAAGGCACCGTAAGTCGTTGCAGGCCAACACAATTTTCGAATACGTCTGACTCTGCCTGCGGCCCTCGCGGGCACGTTTTCGTGTTCGCAGATTGTCGACTTGCAGTAGGAGTGTCGTGGTCACCCTTGAGTTGCCCCAGGCGAGGCGACTGGCGATGAGCGTAGTGCTCGGCCAGGTCTCCATCACAGTTGTGGCCGCGATCATTTGTTTCGCGGTGTGGGGACGCATTTCAGGTCTCAGCGCGCTCGTGGGCGGTGGTATTTCCGTGCTCGCGAGTGCGGCTATGGTGCTCATCGGCTTCGCATCGCCGGCGGGTTCCGACCCGGAACGCGTGGCGCGCGCCTTTTATGTGGGTGAGGGCGTGAAGCTCGCGCTCACGGTGGTGATGTTCGTGGTGGTGTTCACTCACGATGAAGGTGTCGTTCGTCGGCGTTGTTCGGCAGCTACATCGCCACATTGTTCGTTTACTGGATCGCGCTCGCGAACGCCCTGCCGCCTCTGGCAGGAACCGCGAACGTGGCCAAGCGCTAGGAAAAGAGTAGATGTCAGCAGCCGAACACGCCGCCGAGCAGACGCCGAACGAATACATCGTTCATCACCTGCAGAACCTCCAGTACGGCGAGGGTTTCTGGACCTTCAACCTCGACAGCATTTTCTTCTCGGTGCTGCTCGGCCTGGTATTCGTCGGCTCCTTCTACATGGCGGCGCGCAAGGCCACGGCCGGCGTACCCGGCAAATTCCAGAACTTCGTCGAAGTGATGGTGGAGTTCGTCGACACGCAGGTGCGCGATACCTTCCATGGCGACAGCAAGCTGATCGCTCCTCTCGCGCTGACCATCTTCTGCTGGATCCTGCTGTTCAACTTCATGGACAACGTGCCGGTGGATCTGCTGCCGTTGATCGGTCAGAAGGTCGGCCTCGAACATCTCAAGGTCGTGCCGTCCACCGACCTCAACATCACCTTCGGCCTGTCGATCACCGTGTTCCTGATCGTGATGTTCTACAGCTTCAAGATCAAAGGCTTCCGCGGCTTCACCTGGGAGCTGCTCACACATCCCTTCGGCAAGTGGATGATGCCGTTCAACCTGCTGCTGAACCTCATCGAGCACCTGGCGCGCCCCGTGTCGCTGGGCCTGCGCCTGTACGGCAATCTCTACGCCGGCGAAGTCATCTTCCTGCTGCTGGCGGTGCTCGGCGGCAGCTTCGCCATCAATACACTCGGCGGTGTTGCCGGTGCGTTCGGCCAGCTGTTGTTTGGCACCTTGTGGGCCTGCTTCCACATCCTGGTGATCCCGCTGCAGGCATTCATCTTCATGGTGCTGACCATCGTGTACCTCTCGCAGGCGCACGAGACTCATCACTGATCATTTCATTTAGTTAGTCGATTTCTTTCGGAGGAAAAATGGAAAATTTCGCAAATATCGCCCAAATCCAGGGCTTCACCGCTCTCGGCGTCGGCCTCATCTTCGGCCTCGGCGCTCTCGGTACCGCGATCGGCTTCGGCCTGCTCGGCGGCAAGTTCCTGGAAGGCGCCGCGCGCCAGCCGGAGCTGACCCCGACCCTGCAGGTGAAGATGTTCATCGTCGCCGGCCTGCTCGACGCGGTCGCGTTCGTCGGCATCGGTTTCGCGCTGTTCTTCACGTTCGCGAATCCGTTCCTCGCCCCGATCAGCCAGGCGGCAGGTCAGTAATAGTTAAGTCGTCGAGGAGACGCGCGTGAATATCACCGTCACACTCATCGTCCAGATGCTGGTGTTCGCCATCTTCATCTGGGTGGTGATGAGATTCATCTGGCCGATCATTCTCGGCGCCATGAACGAGCGCGAGAAGAAGATCGCCTCCGGGCTTGCCGCCGCCGAACAGGGCCAGAAGGACCTGTCCGAGGCCAAGTCCCGTGCCGACGAGGTGATCAAGGAAGCCCGCGCCGTGCCATCGCGATCGAATCGCAGGCGCAGTCGCGTGCCAACCAGATCATCGACGAGGCGCGCAAGGCTGCGGGTCTCGAGGGCGAGAAGGCCCTGGCCGTCGCCAAGTCGCAGATCGAGCTCGAGAGCAATCGCGCACGCGATCAGCTGCGCGGCCAGGTCGTGAGCCTCGCGGTCGCCGGCGCCAAACGGGTGCTGGAACGCGAAGTCGATGCCAAGACGCACGGCGAGCTGCTCGATCAGCTGGCGGCCAGGCTCTAGGACGCATCGATGGCTGAACGCATCACCACCGCACGACCGTACGCGAAGGCGATTTTCGCGCTGGCAGGCAAGAGCAATTCGCTTGGGCCAACGTCGAACGGACTGCAGCGTGCCGCGACAGTGGTCCTGGACCCGGTCGTGCACGGCCTGCTGACGAGCCCGCACGTGACTCCGGCGCAGCTCGCGGGACTCGTGACCGATATTGCCGGTCCGTCGCTCGACGAAAACGGCCGCGACTTCGTGTCACTGCTCGCGCAGAACCGCAGGCTCGGATTCCTCCCCGAGATCGCGGCGCTGTTCGAGCAGATGAAGACCGAGGTCGAGAACGCCGTCGATGTCGAAGTGGTGGCAGCCGTTCAACTCACGCCCGACCAGGAAAGCCGCTACGCCGCCGCGTTGCAGAAGAAGTTAGGTCGCCAGGTGCGCCTGCACACGCGCATCGACGACAGCCTGCTCGGTGGCGCCGTGCTCAAGACGGGCGATCTCGTGATCGACGGCTCGCTCAGGGGCCGGCTCGAGCGCCTGGCCACCGAACTGACCGCATAAAGTTTTTCCGAGGTTAGAAAATGTCCGTCAAAGCATCCGAAATCAGCGACCTCATCAAGAGCCGCATCGAGAATTTCAAGTCCGCGACCGAGGCGCGCAACGTCGGCACCGTCGTCACGGTGACGGACGGTATCTGCCGCATCCACGGGCTCGCGGACATTCGCTACGGCGAAATGATCGAGTTCCCCGGCAACGTGTTCGGCCTGGCGCTCAACCTCGAGCAGGACTCGGTGGGCTCCGTGGTGCTCGGTGAATACAAGGGCATTCGCGAAGGCGACACGGTCAAGACCACGGGCCGCATCCTCGAAGTGCCGGTGGGCCGCGAGATGCTGGGCCGCGTGGTGGACGCGCTGGGACAGCCGATCGACGGCAAGGGTCCGCTGAAGACCACGCAGACCGCGCCCATCGAGCGCGTCGCGCCGGGCGTCATCTATCGCAAGTCGGTGAGCCAGCCGGTGCAGACCGGCTACAAGGCCGTCGACTCGATGGTCCCGATCGGCCGCGGTCAGCGCGAGCTCATCATCGGCGACCGCCAGACCGGCAAGACTGCGCTGGCCGTCGACACCATCATCAATCAGAAAGCGTCCGGCATTAAGTGCGTGTACGTCGCCATCGGCCAGAAGCAGTCGACCATCGCCAACGTGGTGCGCAAGCTCGAAGAACACGGGGCGATGGCACACACTATTGTTGTAGCCGCCTCCGCGTCCACGCCGGCCGCCATGCAGTACATCGCCGCGTATTCGGGCGTGACCATGGGCGAGTTCTTCATGGACAACGGTGAAGACGCGCTGATCATCTACGACGACCTGTCCAAGCAGGCCGTGGCCTATCGCCAGATCTCGCTGCTGCTGCGCCGCCCGCCGGGCCGCGAAGCGTATCCCGGCGACGTGTTCTATTTGCACAGCCGCCTGCTCGAGCGTTCCGCTCGCGTCAACGAGGCGTATGTCGAAGAGAAAACCGGCGGCAAGGTGAAGGGCAAGACCGGCTCGCTCACGGGCCTGCCCATCATCGAAACCCAGGCCGGTGACGTGACCGCGTTCGTGCCCACCAACGTCATCTCCATCACCGACGGCCAGATCTTCCTCGAGACCGACCTGTTCAACGCCGGCATTCGTCCTGCGATGAACGCCGGCATCTCGGTGTCGCGCGTCGGTGGTGCGGCCCAGACCGATATTATTAAACGTCTCGGAGGCGGTATCCGTCTCGCGCTGGCGCAGTACCGCGAACTCGCGGCGTTCTCGCAGTTCGCCTCGCGACCTCGACGAGGCCACCCGCCGCCAGCTCGAGCGCGGCGTGCGCACCATGGAGACCATGAAGCAGAAGCAGTACGCCCCGATGTCGGTGGCGGAACTGGCGCTGTCGATCTATGCCGTGAACAACGGCTACTTCGACAAGGTCGACCGCAAGAAGGTCGTGGAAGCCGAATCCGCCCTGCAGGCCATTGCGAAGAGCGCCCACAAGGCAGAGATGGACGCCATCAACGCCGAGCCGGTGCTCAAGAAGCACGAGGCCACGCTCAAGGCGATCTGCGAAGACTTCACCAAGAACGGTGCGTTCTAGTTAGAGAAAGAACATGGCAGGTACCAAGGAAATCCGCGTCAAGATCGCCAGCGTCAAGAGCACGCAGAAGATCACCAAGGCGATGCAGATGGTCGCGACCAGCAAGATGCGGAAAGCCCAGGACCGCATGCGCCTGGCGCGTCCCTATGCCGACAAGATCCGCTCGGTCATCGGCAACCTGACGCAGGCGAACCCGGATTACCGGCACCCGTACCTGCAGGAACGCGCCGAGGTCAAGAACGTCGGCATCATCGTCGTGTCGCCGGATCGTGGCTTGTGCGGTTCGCTCAACGTCAACAACTTCAAGAACGTGCTGGTGGCGATGCGCGACTGGCAGCCAAAGGGCGTGCAGGTGTCGCTGTGCCTCATCGGCAGCAAGTCGACCGCGTTCTTCCGCCGCCTGCCGAATCCGATCCTCGCCAGCACCAGCGGGCTCGGTGACTACCCGCACATCAAGGATCTGCTCGGCACCATCAAGGTGATGCTCGACGCCTACAAGGAAGGCAAGATCGACCGGCTGTACCTGGCGTCGTCGCGATTCGTGAACACCATGACGCAGAAGCCGGAGATTGCAGCAGGTGCTGCCGGTGGAGCTCGTCGAGGGCGCCGAGTTGCAGGAGCACTGGGACTACATCTACGAACCCGACGCCGCGGGCATCCTCGATGGCGTGCTCATGCGCTACATCGAGGCGCAGATCTACCGCGCCGTGGTCGAAAACGTCGCCTGCGAAATGGCGGCGCGCATGGTGGCGATGAAGGCCGCCTCGGACAACGCCGGCAAGCTCATCAATGAGCTGCAGCTCGTATACAACAAGGCCCGCCAGGCCGCGATCACCAAGGAATTGGCAGAGATCGTCGGTGGCGCGGCAGCTGTGTGATCGCGCGCAGCGCGTAAAGAATCAGTTAGAGGAATTGAAGTCATGGCCACAGGCAAGATTACCCAGATCATCGGCGCCGTCATCGACGTGGAGTTCCCGCGTGAGTCGATCCCGAAAGTCTACGAGGCGCTCAAGCTCAAGGACGTCGAACTGACCCTGGAAGTCCAGCAGCAGCTCGGTGACGGCGTGGTACGCACGATTGCCATGGGCGCGTCCGAAGGCCTGAAGCGCGGCCTCGCCGTGGAATCGACGGGGCTGCCGATCTCGGTACCGGTGGGCGCCGCGACGCTGGGCCGCATCATGGACGTGCTCGGCGTTCCGCAGGACAACCGCGGCCCGGTGGCCGCGAAAGAGACGCTGCCGATTCACCGTCCTCCGCCGAGCTACAGCGAGCAGGCGGGCGGCCAGGAACTCCTCGTCACGGGCATCAAGGTCATGGACCTGATCGCGCCGTTCGCCAAGGGCGGCAAGGTGGGCCTGTTCGGCGGCGCCGGCGTGGGCAAGACCGTCAACATGCTCGAGCTCATCAACAACATCGCCAAGCAGTACTCGGGCCTGTCGGTGTTCGCTGGCGTCGGTGAGCGCACCCGCGAAGGCAACGATTTCTACCACGAGATGGCGGAGTCGGGCGTCATCGATCTCGAGACCCTGGCGAATTCGAAAGTGGCGATGGTGTACGGCCAGATGAACGAGCCGCCGGGCAATCGCCTGCGCGTGGCGCTCACCGGTCTCACCATGGCGGAATATTTCCGCGATGAGACGCAGCCCAATGGCAAGGGCCGCGACGTGCTGTTCTTCATCGACAACATCTACCGTTACACGCTGGCCGGTACCGAAGTGTCCGCGCTGCTGGGCCGTATGCCTTCAGCAGTGGGTTACCAGCCGACGCTGGCCGAGGAAATGGGCGTGCTGCAGGAACGCATCACTTCGACCAAGAAAGGCTCGATCACCTCCATCCAGGCCGTGTACGTGCCCGCGGACGACCTCACCGATCCGTCGCCCGCCACCACCTTCGCGCACCTCGATGCCACCATCGTGTTGTCGCGCCAGGTCGCGGCGCTGGGCATCTACCCCGCGGTGGACCCGCTCGATTCCACCAGCCGCCAGCTCGATCCGCTGGTCGTGGGCGAGGAGCACTACAACACCGCGCGCGGCGTGCAGCAGGTGCTGCAGCGCTACAAGGAACTGCAGGACATCATCGCCATCCTCGGCATGGACGAGTTGAGCGAAGAAGACAAGCTCACCGTGTTCCGCGCCCGCAAGGTGCGTAACTTCCTGTCGCAGCCCTTCAACGTCGCCAAGGTGTTCACCGGCCAGGACGGCAAGATCGTCCCGCTGGCCGACACCATCCGCGGTTTCAAGGCCATCCTGGCCGGCGAATACGATCACCTGCCCGAGCAGGCGTTCTACATGGTCGGCGCGATCGAAGAGGCCATCGAGAAAGCCAAGACGCTGAACTAAGGTAGCTAGACATGGCAGCCAGCCCAAACACAATTCACGTCGACATCGTCAGCGCCGAGGGAGAGATCTTCTCGGGCGCGGCGTCCATGGTGTTCGCGCCAGGATCGCAGGGCGAGTTGGGTATCGCACCACGGCACGCGCCGCTGTTGACGCTGCTCAAGCCGGGTGAAGTGCGCGTGCAGACAGCCGACGGCGCCGAGCAGCATTTCTTCATCGGCGGTGGCGCCCTCGAGGTGCAGCCGAACAAGGTCACGGTGCTGGCCGACACCGCGCTGCGCGCCAAGGATCTGGACGAGAATGCAGCGCTGGCCGCCAAACAGCGCGCCGAAGATGCGCTGAACAAGGCCACCGACAGGATCGAACACGCCGAGGCCATGAAGGAAATCGTCCGCATGGCCGAGCAAGTCAAGATGATCCAGCGGCTGCGCAAGGGCAAGTAAGCGCCGCGGTCGCAGCAGTCAGCGAGTCAGCGCGTGACGATGCATTCACCGTCCCTGAGGCGCACACTCGCGACGAGGTTTACCCCACCTCGCCGATCAGTAGATACTCGTAGATGAATCCTGAAGTCCCGCGGAGCACACTGGCGGGCGAGAAACCCATGAAAGTGACGGAACACTTCGAACAGCTTGGGTCGCGTGGCTTCTATCGGCCGGTCGCGACGGTCAGTTTCGAGCAGGCGATCGACATGATCGCGGACGGGATCCAGACTGCGCGTGAACTCGGGCTCGCCGACCTGATTGCGAACTCCACGGGACTCACCGGGTTCACCCCGCCCAGCGTCTTTGCGCGTCACTCCATGGCCCTGAAGTGGGTGCAAAGCGCCGGGGCTTCGCTGCGTGTCGCGCTGGTGGCGCGCATCGAGCTGATCGATCCGCAGAAGATCGGCGTGCTGATGTACCAGAACCGCGGCGGCAATGGCGAAGTGTTCACCAACGAATCCGACGCGCTCGCCTGGCTCGATGCGCGGCTCGGTCCGCGGCAGCGTACGCCGAGTTTTCTCAACCGCTTCCGCTCCGAGGACTGACCCGGTCCGCGCCGGTGCGCCTGGAACGCATTGCGCGTCCCGATGTGACGCGCGAGCATGCACGCATGAATTCATCTTTGCCGGCAGGCGATTTTTCCACCTGGCTCCAGGGCATGCGCCGCGCGTTGGCGGGGGGACCCGGAATGCAGGTGGCCTGTGGTGACTGTGTCGGCTGCTGTACCTCGTCTTACTACATCAAGGTGCGTCCTGCGGAGACCGAAGCGTTGCGCCGCATCGGCCCGGAACACCTTATCCCGACGCCGGGCGAGCCGCAGGGCACATGGCTCATGGGCTACGACGCGCAAGGCCATTGCCCGATGTATCGCGCCGGTGGCTGCTCTATCTACGCGCACCGCCCGGAGACCTGTCGGACCTACGACTGCCGCATCTTCACTGCCGCCGGCATGAATGCGGGTGACGGCAGGAGGGTGATCAATGAACGCGTCGCGCGCTGGCGCTTCGAATACGCCTCCGAGGCCAGCAGGCAGGAACACCGCGCAGTCACTGCCGCGGCGAATTTCCTGCGCCAGCACCCGGTGCGTTTTCCGGACGGGCACATTCCCTCGCGTCCGAGCGATGTGGCAGTGCTCGCCGTCAAGGCCTACGAAGTGTTCCTGAAAGGTCCCGCCAGCGATGCCGAGGCGGCCGCGGGCATCGTCGCCGCCTGCAGAAGTTTCGACCAGCAACCACCGGTGAATGAATAGATGCCTCCCATCGACTTCAAGGCCATCATCATCGCGTTCGCCACCGAGGTCGCCGCCGACTTCATCATCGGCAGTCAGCTGCTGGTGTACTTCGCTCGCGACAAGCTGGTACCCGACATGACCCGCGAAGATTTCGCCAAGGTCGTCCAGACTGTCTACGAAACCACCGCCTTTCTCCCCTGGGCGATGGTGTTCGGCACTGCGACCACGATTGGTGGGGCGTATTTCGCTGCACGCATTGCGAAACGCGTTCCGTACTACCACGGCCTCGCCATGGGTGTTCTCGGAATCGTCTACAGCCTGCTGTTCGGTTCCGCCGAGGCGCGCTGGGTAACCTATATCGGAATACTGATCAGCATCCCCGTGTCGCTTTTCGGCGCGCACCTGGCGAGGAAACACATCCCGGCGGAGTCGTGACGATGTTGCGGCGCCAATCGCACCTGCAGCGCGGCGCGCTGATGTGTTGCGCAGGACTCGCTGCGGCGTGCGGATCGGGCGCTCCCGAGCCGCCGCTGGCGCAGGACGTGGCGGTGATCAAGGATGTGCAGATCGCGATCGACGCCGACAACAATTGCTCGATGGCCAGTCAGCCGGTGGAATGCAGTGGCGTCGCTGCGGCGATTCGCAGGCAGTACCCGACCTCGACGCCCGTCATCCATGTCTGCCCGGACAGGCGATCACGCTACGAGGCGAGCGCCGAAGTCATGGAGTCGGCGAACAAGGCGGGCTTCATGGCCATCGACTTCAACTGCGCGAAATCACCCGCGTCGCAATGAATCATGCCGCGATACGTCGCATTGTTTCGCGGTATCAACGTCGGCAAGGCTAAACGCATCGCCATGGCCGACCTGCGTACGCTGCTCGAGTCGCTGGGCTACACCGGCGTGAAGACTTTGTTGAACAGCGGTAATGCCGTGTTCACGGGCGGCGCCGGGGCACCCGACAAACATGCCCGGCGCATCCGCGCCGAGGTCGCAAAAAAGCTCGGCGTGGATGCCAGCGTGATCGTCAAATCCGGCAAGGACGTCGCGGGCATCATCGCCGGCAACGCGCTGGACAAGGTCGCCACGAATCCGTCACGCCTGCTGGTTGCGATGACCAGCGACGCGAAGGAATTGGGCGCGCTCCAGGCACTGGCCGCCCGCGGCTGGGGCAGGGAAAAGGTGCATGTCGGAAAGCACGCGGCATACGTCTGGTGCGCCGATGGCATTCTCGAAAGCCAGGCCCTGGAGGCGTTGCTGGGGGCGCTCGGGACCGGCAGCACCACCCGCAACTGGGCCACGCTCAACCGGATTCACGCGCTGATGACCTCGGGATGACGAGCGGTAGATAGCGCCCGACGATCGGCAGTCGCCCCGACGAACGGCCACCAGCAGCCGACCGCGGACCTCCCGGGCCGGCAGGGCGAAGGGTATATTCGTTTCCCATGAGCCCCGGCAATGACAACCAGGTCGATTGGACCGCTGCCGCCGCCCCCGGTGGCGAGCGTGTTGGCCCGGAACTTTTGGACCGCACGAACAACAGGCGTTCTCCGCTGGAGACGCACACCCGGCACAGCGTCATGGATACGCTGCTCGGTAAAAACAATCTCGCGGCCTGCGACGCCGCCGGCAACGATCCATACAACACGACCGGCAAGTTCTTCCAGCGCTGAGCACGGCGCCAGGGGCCGGATGGGCGGCCCGAGTTCGATATTCTCGCGTGACGCAAACCGCTAGACTTGCGGCGCCATGAAACTCTCCGTCGTGATTCTCGCTGCCGGCCAGGGCAAGCGAATGAAATCAGATCTGCCCAAGGTCCTGCAGCCGCTCGCCGGGCGCCCGCTGTTGCGCCATGTTGTTAGCCGGGCGCGCGCTCTCGATCCCGACTCCATCCACGTGGTGTACGGGCACGGCGGTGAACAGGTGCGCACCGCCATCGCCGACGCCGATCTGCACTGGGCATTGCAGGCGGAACAGCTGGGTACCGGCCACGCCCTCATGCAGGCCATGCCCGAAGTCGGTGACGACGCGCTGGTGCTGGTGCTGTACGGCGACGTGCCGCTGATCAACCCGGATACCCTCCGGCAGCTGATCGCCAGCGCGGGCCCGAAGGGGCTCGGCCTGCTGACCGTCATGCTCGGCGATGCCACCGGCTACGGCCGCATCGTGCGCAATGCGCGCGGCGCAATCCGGAAAATCGTCGAGCAGAAGGATGCCACGCGCGCGCAGCTCAGGATCCGCGAAGGTAACAGCGGCATCATCGCCGCCCCGGCCAAACTACTGCGGCGCTGGCTCGCCAGCCTTCGTAACGCCAACGCACAGGGCGAGTACTATCTGACAGATGTCATCGCCATGGCGGTCAAGGAGCGACTCAAGGTGACACCGTTGATCGCGCCGAGCATGGCCGAAGTCCTCGGCATCAACGACAAGGTCCAGCTCGCGGAGGTCGAAGCGCTGCACCGCGCCGAACGTGCGCGCGAGCTGATGCAGGCAGGCGCGACGCTGGCGGATCCCGCGCGTATCGACGTGCGCGGCGAGGTCACCGTCGGCCGCGACGTGTTCATCGACGCCAATGTCCTCTTCGAAGGCAAGGTGTCGCTGGGTGACGGCGTGTGCGTCGGACCGAACGTCGTGTTGCGCGATGTGAGCCTCGCGGCGCGCACGGTCGTGCTTCCGAACTGCGTGCTCGAGCAGAGCGAGGTGGGCGCCGGTTGCATCATCGGCCCGTATGCCCGTCTGCGCCCGGGCTCAAAACTGGGCCGTGACGTGCACATTGGAAACTATGTCGAGCTGAAGAAGGCCGAACTCGGCGACGGCAGCAAGGCGAACCACCTGACTTACCTCGGTGACACCATCGTCGGAAAAAAAGTGAATGTCGGCGCGGGCACCATCACCGCGAACTACGACGGTGCCAACAAGTGGCAGACGGTGATCGAAGACGGCGCTTCGATCGGTTCGAACAACGTGCTGGTGGCGCCCATCCGCATCGGCAAAAACGCCACCACCGGCGCGGGCAGCACCATTACCAAGGACGCGCCTGACGGGCAGCTCACGATCGCGCGCAGCAAGCAGGTTACGCTCGAGGGCTGGAAGCGGCCGGTGAAGAAACCCAAGGCCTGAGCAGACTCGGCGCCCGCCTGATGGTTCGACCCCGGCCCGCGCTGGCACAATGGCTCCATGGAAGCCACCTTCATCGAGCTGGCCGCGTTTCCGGCGGCGCTCGAGAAACACTATGGACTGTTTCCGGCGGAATTCGTGCACTGGGCGCCGCCATCCTGGGAGGGTGTCCCGAGCGAGGCGTTCACGGCCATCGAGCAGGTCTGTCACGTGCGTGACATCGAGATCGACGGTTACCAGTTGCGGTTTCGGCGCACGCTGACGGAAGACGAGCCGAGCCTTGCCTCCATCGACAGCGAGGCGCTGGCCAAACAGCGCCACTACGGGAGCCGCGATGCCGCGCAGGTACTGGACGAGTTTCGCGCCGCGCGCGCCGCGACACTCGCATTGCTGCGCGGCCTGGACGAATCACAGCTGCGACGCCGTGCGCGGTTCGAGGGTTATGGGCCCGTGACGCTGCGCGCGCTGGTCCACTATCTGTGCAGCCACGACCAGCAACACCTCGCAGGCCTGCAGTGGTTGCTGGGAAAAATCGAGGCCGGTCGCGGGTGAATATCCTGCGTCGGTTGCCGGCCGGCCTGGCGCTGGCATTCGCGGCCGGTGCGGCCGCGGGTGCGGCGGGTGCGAGCTGGTGCCTGGGATTCGGATCGCTGGGACCGGTACGCACCGGCATGACGGTGGAACAGGTGCTGCGCCTTGCCGACTGGCCCGGGATGGAACGCAAACAACCCGCCGGGGAGTGCTGGTACCTGCGTTATCACGCCGGCGGCACGAATTTCGATCTGATGATCATCAAGGACGTCGTCGTTCGCATCGAAATTCAAGGCGAGTCGACGTTGCAGACATTCTCCGGCGCACATGTGGCCAGCACGGAAGCCGAGCTGGCCAGTCTCTATGGCGCGCGCCTCGAATCGAAACCACACAAGTACGATCCCGATGGACATACGCTGACCTTGAGATCGTCGGATGGATCACACGGCCTGCGATTCGAGACTTCGCATGGCAAGGTGACCGCCATCCAGTCGGGTCCCTGGGAACATCTCCACTATGTCGAGGGATGCGGATGACGCGACGCACCGTGACGGGATTCACTAACTACCTTGTGGGTCTGGTGCTGGCGTGTGGTGCGATGTCCGCGCAGGCTGCAGGACCGGAGTTGCAGACCGAAGTGTTCCGGGTTCCGTCGGATGCCGGCATCGAGCTGCAGCTGCGCAACAAGCATCCTGCGGGAGCGCGCGACTTCGCAGCCGGGCGCATCGTGCTGTTCGTGCATGGAGCGACCTTCCCCGCGAGCAGCACCTTCGATGTGGAGCTGCCCGGCGGCAGCTGGATGGGCGCCGTGGCGGCGCGTGGTTACGACGTCTATGCGCTCGACATCCGCGGCTACGGCGGCTCGACCCGGCCTGCCTCAATGTCGCAGCCGCCCGAAGCGAACGCGCCGTTCGCCGCTGCGCGCGAAGCGGTGCGCGACATCGGCGCGGCGGTGGACTACATCCTGGCGCGGCGCCGTGTCTCACAACTGACGCTGATCGGCTGGTCGTGGGGCACGACGACCACTGCGGCGTTTGCCGCCGGTAATCCGGGCAAGGTCGGCAAGCTGGTGCTGGTGTCTCCGGTCTGGCTGGGTGTGCAGCCGCCGCCTTACCAGGGCGCCTATCGCACCAGCACCCACGATGCCGCGCGCGCTTTCGCACTGCGCGGCATGCCGAAGGAGCGCGTCGACGAGATCGCGCCGCTCGCAACCTTCGATGCCTGGTGGGCGGCGACACTGGCCACCGATCCGGACGGTGCCCGGCAATCGCCGCCTGCGGTGCGCGCACCCAACGGTGCACTCGAAGACTTCGCGAAATACTGGGGGGCGGGAAAACCTGCCTATCAGCCGGCCGACATTCGGGCTCCCACCTTGCTGGTGGTCGGCGAATGGGACGCCGTCACGCCGCCCGCGATGGCGCTCGGCCTCAGCAGTGCCCTGGTGAATGCCCGCGAGCGGCGGCTGGTGCTGATGTCCGAAGGCACCCATTTCATCGCCATCGAGAAACATCGCATGCGCCTGATTCGCGAGGTGCAGAATTTTCTCGACGAGCCACTCGATTGAAAGCGGAGAAACACATGCTGCAACTGCGCCCGAACTGCGAATGCTGCAACACCGATCTCACCGGTGATTCCGATGACGCGTGGATCTGCTCCTTTGAATGCACCTTCTGCACGCGCTGTACCCAGGAGTCGCTGAAAGGACGCTGCCCCAACTGCGCCGGCGAGCTGGTGCGCCGCCCGCGGCGCGCGCCGGACAAGCTGATGAAGTATCCGGCTTCGTCCGAGCGCGTCTATAAACCCGAAGGCTGTGGCAAGCGCGTTGCCTGAAACCGCGCTCATCTGCCGTGTACCCGAGGCGGAGCGCTATATCGCGGGCTACCGCGAGCGCTACGACCCGCCCGCGCGCCGCAACGTGCCCGCGCACGTGACCGTGCTGTATCCGTTCATGCCGCCGGGAGACATCGACGATGCGGTGCTGGCGCAGCTCGCCGCCATCGCGCGCGCCGTGCCGTGCTTTGATTACCGTCTCGCCGAGACCAGACGCTTTCCCGTCTCGCTGTACCTGGCGCCGCAGCCGGACAATTCCTTCGCGGCGCTCACCGAGGCGATCCATCGCGCCTTCCCCGACTATCCGCCGTTTGCCGGCAAGTTCACCACCGTGGTGCCGCATGTCACGGTGGCGCATGCCGACGAACCGAAACTCTGCGAGATCGAAATCGAGTTGCGAATCGCGCTGGCGAGCGGCGGCGGGGTCGCGGCGCGTTGCAGCGAAATGGTCCTGATCGAGAATTCCAGCGGACGCTGGGAAGAGATGCAGCGCTTCGCGCTGGGTTCAGCGTAGCAATTCAGGCGGGTAACAATCCCACAGTGATGCCCGGCATCCGCCGGCTTTGTCCACAATAGATGAGTGATGGACTGTGCGACATGATCCGGAAGTTGCGTACCGGAAAGTATCGGTTGTATTCGCGCAAGCCGGATCCGAAGACCGGCCGGCGCCGCAACCTCGGCACGTTCGCCACACGTGCGGGTGCCGAGAAACACGAGCGCGCGGTGCAGTATTTCAAGCGTCGCTGAGGCCCAGCCTAACAACCGCCGCGCGCGTAAACTCAAGCCATGAGAATCGACATCGCCGATCGGCCGCCAGTCCGGGTCGCCTATCTCCGTTACACCGGTCCTCTCGGTGAACCCCTGGCGAGGTTCTGGCGCGCCAAGGTGGCGCCCTGGCTGGCGGACAATGGCCTGCTCGACTGCCCGCGTTACGGCGTGACCCAGGACGATCCGTCGCGTACTCCGCCGGAAAAATGCCGCTATGACGCCTGCGTCGAGCTGCCCGCCGGGTTGTCGCTGCCGGATTCTCCCGAGACCACCATCGCCGGCGGGTGCTACGCCGTCACGCATTTCAAAGGCACGGGTGCTGATATCGGCGCGGCCTGGGGTGAATTCCAGCGCGAATTCCTCGCCAATCCCGCGCATCGCGTCGACCACGCACGCCAGCCGTTCGAGCACTATCCGCGCGGCGCGCTCTTCGATGCACGCACCGGCGTGTTCGCCTGCGAGCTCTGTCTGCCCGTCGGATGACGGTACGAATCGTGCGGCTGGGGTCAGGGCGCGGCGCCAACGAAGGCGTGCGCCTCGGCACCGTGCGCCGGCCGCCACGCGGCGTGCGCAAGTCAGACTTCGCGCGGCTCGACTGGTACGACGTCTGGTATCCCGTGCTGGCGCCAGGCGTGGCGACCATGAAGCTCGGCCTGGCCGCGCAGACCGACAAACAATGGGCCACGTTCGCCCGCAAGTACCGTGCCGAAATGGCGGCCCCCGCCGCCAGCCAGTCGCTGGACGTGCTCGCCGCGCTCTCGCATCACGCCAATTTCTCCGTGGGTTGTTATTGTGAAAACGAGGCCCGCTGCCACCGTTCACTGCTGCGCGCGCTGCTGCTGGACAGGGGCGCGAAACTGGAGTAGCTAGGCAACATGAAGAAGATCGTGATCGGCATCCTGGTGGGCGCGCTGGGCATGTTTGCCTGGCAGCGGATGGTGCAGCCGGCGCCGGCGGCTGAGGTCAGTGAAGCCGAAGAATCCGGCGACGGGCTCCAGCCGGAGCGCGAGCAACTTCCCGCGGTGCAGGAGACATTCTCGTGCGATGGCCGCACGCACTGCTCTCAGATGACCTCCTGCGCCGAGGCGATGTACTTCCTGGAGCACTGCCCCGGCGTGGAAATGGACGGCGAAGGTGATGGCATCCCCTGCGAGCGACAGTGGTGCAGGAACGGTGGGTAACGTCATGAAGGCTACGATCATGCTGGCGGTGCTTGCGGGACTGCTGCCGCTGGCGGCGCCAGCCGAAACCTTTCGCTGTGGCAAGTGGATCATCAACGAGGAGACCACCCTCACCGAGCTGACACAGAAGTGCGGTGAACCCACTTCGCACGATAGCCGCACCGAGGATGTGCGCCAGCACAACCAGTACACCGGTGGCTGGATGAAGGTGGGCGAGACCACGATCGAGCGATGGATCTACGACCGCGGACCGCGGGCGCAGGCCATGGTCGTCACTGTCGTTGACGGCCGGATCAAGAGCATCGAACGGCTCGAGAAGTAGATCGACATGACACTCAAGGTGCTGGGACGCGCCTCATCGATCAACGTCCGCAAGGTGCTGTGGACCTGTGCCGAGCTCGACCTGCAGTTCGAGCATCTCGAGTCCGACCCGGAGTTGTTTGCAAAGAACCCCAACCGCATGGTGCCGGTGATCCAGGACGGCGAATTCGTGATGTGGGAGTCAAATGCGATCTGCCGCTACCTCGCCGGCAAACAACCGCGCGGTACCCTGCTGCCAACTGAACCCGAAGCCCGCGCACAGGTGGAGTTGTGGATGGACTGGCAGGCCACGGAGCTCAACTTCGCCTGGCGTTACGCCTTCAACGCGGTGGTGCGCAAGAGCCCCGAACACGCCGATCCGCGCGCCATTCGCGACAGCACCGAGAGCTGGAATCAATGCATGCGCCTGCTGGATGAGCATTTCGCGCATGGCGGGCAGTTCATCACCGGCGAGTTCTTCACGCTCGCGGACGTGGTGCTCGGACTGTCGACCCACCGCTGGTTGCTGAGTCCCATCGAGAAGCCGCACCTGGATGCGGTGCACGGTTACTACCAGCGACTGTCCGTGCGCCCGGCATTCCGCGCGCACGTGCATCCCGAGGTCCCTTGAACCATCCGCTGGGACGCGCTTATGACCGGATTTTCTGCCCGCTGGTCGGGACAAGGTTGCGCGAGCGTGATCGTAAGGTATTGATTTCCAATACCTGAAGGACCCCAGGGCGACCTTATGTGAGCCGGGTATCAGATGGCGCTCTCTGCACCCGTTGGCTGCTTCGATCCGGCGTCCCCCTCAGGCAAACTAGCGCCCCCAATTTGGAAGGGCACCGTTACATGTGCGGTATCGTCGGAGCCATCGCTGACAGGAACGTCGTTCCCATCCTCATGGAAGGGCTCCGCCGCCTGGAATATCGCGGCTACGACTCGGCCGGCATTGCGGTGCTGAACGGCACGGCGCATCTCAAGCGCCTGCGCACCGTCGGCAAGGTGAAGATGCTCCAGGACGCCATCGACGCCGATCACACCCACGGCCAGGTGGGCATCGCACATACGCGCTGGGCCACACATGGCGTGCCCTCGGAGCGCAACGCGCACCCGCATGTCTCGCACGACGGTCTGGCCATCGTGCACAACGGCATCATCGAGAACCACGAAGAGCTGCGCGACGACCTGCAGAAGCTCGGTTACAAGTTCACTTCCGAGACCGATACCGAGGTGATCGCGCATCGCGTGCATCATCACCTGGCCGCGCAGAAGGACCTGTTCAAGGCGGTGCGCGCTACGGTCGCCGAGCTCGAGGGCGCCTACGCGCTCGCGGTAGTCAGCGAGGCGGAGCCGGAACGCATCATCCTGGCCCGCGAGGGCTGCCCTGTCGTCGTAGGTCTCGGGGTCGACGAGAACTTCGTCGCCTCGGACGTCTCCGCGCTGTTACCCGTGACGCGCCGCTTCATGTTCCTCGAGGAAGGCGACGTCGCCGACATCCGCCGCACCTCGATCAAGGTGCTCGACAAGAACGGCGACAGCGCCGAGCGCCCGGTGCGCGAGAGCGAGCTGTCCGCCGATGCCGCCGAGAAGGGGCAGTACCGCCACTTCATGCTCAAGGAGATCCACGAACAACCGCGCGCCGTCGCCGATACCCTCGCCGAGCGCGTCGCCAACGGCAGGTTGCTGGAGGCGGCGTTCGGTCCTGCCGCCACCGCCGTGTTCACCAAGGTCGAGCACGTGCACATCATCGCCTGCGGCACGAGTTATCACTCGGGCGTGGTGGCGCGTTACTTCATCGAGCAGATCTGCCAGCTGCCGTGCACGGTGGAGATCGCGAGCGAATACCGCTACCGCAATCCGGTAGTGCCGAAGCAATTCACTGTTCGTGACGATTTCGCAGTCCGGCGAGACCGCCGACACGCTGGCCGCACTGCGCCTCGCCAAGCAGGCCGGGTATCTCTCCTCGCTGGCCATCTGCAACGTTCCCGAAAGCTCACTGGTGCGCGAATCGGAACTGGTGATGCTGACGCGGGCCGGTCCGGAAATCGGCGTCGCCTCCACCAAGGCGTTCACCACGCAGCTGGCCGCGCTCGGCATGCTGGTGATCGCGCTGGCCAAGAACCGCACCGCGGACGCCGAGCGCGAACGCAACCTGGTGCAGCGCCTGATCGAAATCCCGTCGTTGATCGAGAAGACGTTGACGCTGGATCCGGTCATCTACGACCTCGCCAAGCGTTTCGCCGACAAACAACATACGCTGTTCCTGGGTCGCGGCGCGCTGTCCGCCATCGCGATGGAAGGCGCGCTCAAGCTCAAGGAAATTTCGTACATTCACGCCGAGGCCTATGCCGCGGGCGAGTTGAAGCACGGCCCGCTGGCGCTGGTCGACGCTGACATGCCGGTCATCACCGTGGCGCCCAACAACGATCTGCTCGAGAAGCTCAAGAGCAACCTGATGGAAGTGCGCGCGCGAGGCGGTGAGCTCATCGTGTTCGCCGATCCGGAGTCCGGCATCGCGGCTTCGGATGGCGTGACCGTGATCAACATGCCCAAGCACGTGAGCTACTTCCAGGCGCCCATCGTGTACACCGTGCCGTTGCAGCTGCTGGCGTACCACGTGGCCATCCTCAAGGGCACGGACGTCGATCAGCCGCGCAATCTCGCGAAGTCGGTCACCGTCGAGTAACGGGGCTGCACGCGCCCGACTGGCTGTTCTTTCGGCACGCTGACGAAGAAGTCGGTGCCGGAGCTCTTGTTCACGCAGCCGACGAATTCCTCCATCAGGATGATGAAGGAATTGCCATAGGTTGCTTCATACCCAATTTGGGTAGTATTCTACCCAATATGGGTAGGAAGCGGCCGGCCCCGGCATCAGTACGACGATCAGTGAAAACGGATATCGCGGGAGCCTTGTTCACCGCGACCCAGCAAAAAGTATTGCAATTGATCTTCGGCAACCCCGAACGCAGCTATTTTGCAAGCGAGCTGATTGAACTGGTCGATGGCGGATCGGGCGCTGTTCAGCGTGAACTCGCGCGTTTGGCGGAAAGCGGGCTGGTCACCCAGAAACTGATTGGCCGACAACGCCACTACCAGGCGAACTCTTCGTCGCCAATTTTTGAAGAACTCCGGAAGATCGTGGCAAAGACCACGGGCATTCCGGATTACCTCCAATCAGTCATCGCGCCACTCGGCAGCCGCGCGAAACTAGCCCTGATCTATGGCTCGATCGCCAAGGGTGAATCCAGTGCGGGAAGCGACATCGACGTACTTATTGTCGGAGACGACATCCTCCTGGAGGAACTGTATTCGTTGCTCGAACCTGCAGAAAGAAAGCTGCGGCGGAAGATCAATCCGACGCTATATTCACAGGACGAGTTTTCTCGCAGGCGCAAGAATCGCAATTCCTTTGTAGCCAAGGTTCTCGGAGGGCCAATCGTGCCATTGGTTGGAAGTGTCGATGCCCTTGAAGCAACTCGATAGTCTTGTTCGGGTCGGGAAGCTGAAGGTCGAGGCACCGACACGGACTGAGATTCAAGGACTTCTCCGTTCGGGTAGAGCGAGATTGAAAGACGCCGAAACGAGCTCCCTCAGTCGCGACAGTCGTTTTGATCTCGCTTACAACGCGGCGCACGCACTTTCGCTAGCTGCACTGCGATGGCACGGTTATCGTTCTGACGGTCGCTATGTCGTCTTTCAATGCCTCGAGCACACGCTCGGAATCCCGCCGCAACAATGGCGCGTGTTGGACCAAGCGCATCGCAAACGCAACGTTGCAGAATATGAAGGCGAGCTGGATGTCGATGATGCGCTTGTGACCGCGCTCATTCGCGTGGCACGAGAAGTAGAAGAAAAGGTGGTCGCGCTGAAGCCTATCGAAGGGTAGGACGCGCTTCGAGATCGTGATCGCCAGATCTCGATCTCCGCGAGTTCACCGACCCTACTTCCCTCTCTATACTTTTTGGCATGCCGCAGGCCGCAAAGTCAATACAAGTTTCGATCGCGAATCGCAAAAAAAGAATCACGAAAAGCGCGTTCGTAGTGGGAAGAAATTGACCCTCGCGACACTATTCACGATGAGTTCCGCTAAGCAGGAACGCGTAACGCCGGAAAGCGGATCATGAAATCAATTGCCCAAGGAAGATTGCTGAACCGAAATGCGCTCCCGGTCGCATTGGCGGCAACATCTTGAACGACTTCAAGCTAATCTTGCATCTGGCCACCGCAATTTTGTTGCTAGGCGGCTTCAGTTTGTTCGCCAGCCAGGCTTCGGCGCAAGATCTTCCATCGACCTGCCAACCAAACGCTGGTGCGAATCGCGACTGCGTCCTCGCGCTTCCCTCGCCATATACCTTCAAGCTGTCCACATGCGGCGCCAATGTGAATCAGCCATCAGAGGAAGCCGCATGGTCCGCCTTCATGGCTAACAACAGCCATCACTGTGTAGTTTCGGTAACGTCAAGGTCATGGATACCAACTGGAACACAGGCGGGTCCATTTGGCATTCCCTGCAACGGGTCGGGGTGGTACTCGACGCCTGGCCTTCGCAATAGCCGCTTTGAGTTGCAACCTTGTTGATACCTTGCTTGGTCACAAAGCCGTAGTTAACTACCGCTCCCGGGTAATCGCACGGGCGAAGACACCTATGACTCAGGTCTGGCACTCCGGCGCACCCGTTCACGCCGAGTACCTACACAAACTCCTCCACCAGCAATCGGGTGAGTTCGATCTCAAAAGACAGCGCGCGCAGACACTTAACAGGATTCGAAAGCTCGAACGTCGAATAGAGAGGAATCATGACGAGGTCGCCTCCGCGGTGCTAACTCAATGGGGCTTTCAGACCGCGAAGACCGTTGGCAAAGGATTGACTCCTCAAACAGACGAACGTTGTGAATGCAAGAATCAATAGGAGATTGCTTGATGAGATCTTGGACTATCTATCTCATTGGCGTAATTGTGTTTGGACTCGCGTATTACTTCTTCAAGCAGCAAGTCAATGGGGCTGCATTCGTCATTGGCGCGATTGCCTATTTGGCGATCCTGAATTGGGCTGCTAGAAAGTTTGGGCGAAAGTAGCCTGAGCTCCATAGCGCTTGGCCCGACCCTATGCATACGACACCGCCGGCAATCTCAGCGGAAAAACAATCGCATGAAGACAGACGTGGGCGACTAGAACCTGACCCAGTCTAAGTCACTTCTTGAATCGTCTTCGCTTCGAGATCGTGATCGCCGGAGCCGGTGATCTCGACGTCGGCAAATTCGCCGATCTTGAGTTTGCCGCCCTTGTTCCTGGTGGACAGGGCGATTCTCACCACGCCATCGATCTCGGGCGCGTCACCTTCGCTGCGCGCGATGGCAGTGTTGCCGTCGATGGCGTCGACCAGCACGCGCATCCTGCGTCCCACCTTGGCCGCGAGCCGCGCGGCGCTGATCTCGGCGGACTTCTGCATGAAGCGCGCGAGGCGCTCTTCCTGGATTTCCGGCGCCACATGCGGCGCGACGTCGTTCGCCGCGGCACCCTCGACCGGCGAGTACTTGAACGCACCCACGCGATCGAGCTGGGCCTCGTCCAGCCAGGCTAACAACTCTTCGAACTCGGCCTCGGTCTCGCCCGGGAAGCCGACGATGAACGTGCTGCGAATGGTCAGATCCGGGCAGATCTCGCGCCATGAACGAATCCGATCCAGGGTCTTTTCCACCTGCCCCGGACGGCGCATGCGTTTCAGCACCGTCGGGCTGCCATGCTGGAAGGGGATGTCCAGATAGGGCAGCACCTTGCGCTCGGCCATCAGCGGGATCACGTTGATCGACATGCGGATACGGATACACGTAATGCATGCGGATCCAGATTCCGAGTGAGCCGAGTCCGCGCGCCAGGTCCTGAAATCGCGTCTCGAACTTCTCGCCGCGCCACTCGCGCCTCGCGGTAACGAATGTCCACGCCGTAGGCCGAGGTGTCCTGCGAGATCACCAGGATTTCCTTGACGCCGGCGCGCGCCAGCTTCTCGCCTTCACGCAGTACCTCGTCGATGGGCCGGCTGACCAGCAACCCGCGCATCGAGGGAATGATGCAGAAGCTGCACTTGTTGTTGCAGCCCTCGGAGATCTTCAGATACGCGTAGTGACGCGGAGTGAGCCGGATGCCCTGCGGAGGTACCAGGTCGAGGAAGGGATCGTGTTTGGGCGGCAGATGCTCGTGCACGGCGCCGACCACATCTTCATAGGCATGGGGTCCGGTGACCTTCAGCACCTTGGGATGCCGCTCGAGGATGCGTTCGGGGCGCGCGCCCAGGCAGCCGGTGACGATGACCTTGCCGTTGTGCTCCAGCGCCTCGCCGATGGCGTCGAGGGATTCATCGACCGCCGAGTCGATGAAGCCGCAGGTGTTCACCACCACCACATCGGCCGAATCGTACGAAGCGGCCACCTGGTAACCCTCGGCGCGCAGCTGCGTGATGATGCGTTCGGAGTCCACCAGAGCCTTAGGGCATCCGAGGCTGACGAACCCGACTTTTGGCTGGCGGCGGCTCATGAGGGGGCGCTATGGTACGCAGCGGGCAGCGTTTTTCCAGCGAGAAATAACAAAAATGGCAAGAAGCTGGGTGTACGGGGCGGCAACGGTGCTGGTCGCGCACATACTGTGGATCGCGCTGATTCTCACCAGGCGCACGCGGACCGAGTCATGGGCGCCGTCATCGTGATGCTGTTCGTCACCATGAACATCGCGGGGCTGGCGGCGTTCATCACCACGTTCCTGGCGCCGCGCATCGGTTTCTGCTGGGCCTGAGCATGGCGCCACTGGCGGCCATATCGCCGCGGCCGGTAACCTGGTGCTCGAAGCCTCGGGCACCCCGTGGATTTCTCCGGATTTCGCGGCAATGCGGGCCTGTTCGCCGTATCGCTGGCGTATGGCCTGTTCGCCAGTCCGGCGGCCTTGGGATGTGGCTTCCCGGCGGCTGTCAACTGGCGCCGCCCGTGACAACGCCGCGGTGCCGGCCGGTAACACCGCGCCGACGCTCCCGAGCTCCGGCCCCTCGATTAACCCCGCGCCTGCGGGTTGCCGCGTTCACCTTGTCAGATGGTGAGTTTGCGCGGAGGTCTCATGAATACGAGTACGCGGGCAGAAAAGCATCCGCTCGCTGCATTAGGTCGAATGGTCTTCGTCGTCGGGATGCACGCGGCGCTCCTGCTGGTGCTTGCGCGCAGCTTTGGAATGATGCCGCGAGAAGTCTTTGAAGGAAGCAAAGGAGTTGTGATCGAGGAACAACCCGAGCCGGAACTCCCTCCGCCACTCCCGCCTCCCAACGTCGAATACCAGCAGCCCGATTTTGTCATCCCGACACCCAGCGTTCCGATTGATGTCGAGAGCGACCCGGAGCAGACGATTGCCTCGCCTCAGAATCCTGGATCTGTCGGAGAAGGCACGGGCGGCAGTGCCGTGGTCATGCCCATCGTCGTCAACGTGCAAACTGATCCGCGTCACCCGCTGACGCAGCCGCCCTATCACCCCTCGGATATCCGCGAAGGCAACCAGGGCTTCGTCGATGTGGAAGTCTACGTGCTGCCGGACGGACGTGTCGGTGATGCGCGCATCCTCAGGAGCAGTGGATTCGAGCGCATGGAGCGTACGACGCTGGATGAGGCGAAGCGTCGCTGGCGCCTGATTCCGGCCACGCGCGACGGCGTACCCTTCGCGCAGTGGCATCGCCTGCGCGTGGTGTTCAAGCTCAAGAATCAGTAAGGACTATTGCGGCGCCAGCGAGGCCGGCGCCGTTTCGGACTCGGCAGACTGCGGGACCGCGGCCGCGGGCATGTCGGGCGAGGAGGGATCAGCCGCCGCGTGGTCCGGAGCGGAGTCGGCCGGCGGCAGGCTCTGCCGGCACTCCCGTAACACGAAGAACAGGCTCACCGCCGCAATGGGCACCAATATCCAGGGCCATGGTGATCCCCTCTTTTCCGGCTCGCTCATCGTGCTCCCCACATCGAATAGACTTGAGCGTACTTTCATGGCCGCTGCGCCGCAAGTTCAACCATGCGCCTCGCCTTCCGGATCCTCGATCTCGCCGCGCGCCTGCTCATGGCGCTCGGTGTCGGCTGCCTCTTGTTAGGCGCCTACCTTGCGTGGCAGACGTTGAGCTTTGCGCGCGATGCAGTGCGGACCACCGGTGAAGTGGTTAGTTATCATGAGACCCGCGATGGCGACGAGTTGCGCTACCGGCCGCGCGTGCGCTTCAGGACCGCGAGCGGAGAAATCGTGACCACCAGCGGCCAGCTGGCGGCGGCGGCCAAACGCTTCGAGATCGGTACGCAGGTGCCGGTGACTTACCGGCCCGAGACGCCCACCGAGGCGCGCATCGCGCTGTTTACCGATAACTGGTTAGGCGCCAGCCTCGCCGCGGTCATCGGGGTGGCGGGACTCGCGGGCGGCCTGCTGGTGCGGCGTTCGTTGCGCCGCGAGCTCGGCAAGCTGCCGGCGAACATGTCGCCGGAATGAATACCCGCTTCGACCGGGAGTACTACCGGCGCTTCTATTTCGACGGCCGCACGGCCGTGACCTCGCGCGTCGAAATGCGCGCCCGCGCGCGGCTCATCGCAGCCTACGCGGATCACATCGGGCTGCCGGTACGGCGCTTGCTGGATGCCGGCTGCGGCATCGGGCTGTTGCGCGCGCCGCTGCAACGCGCGTTCCCGCGGGCTCGTTATACCGGCCTCGAATTCAGCGAGTACCTGTGCAAGCGCTTCGGCTGGACGCGCGGTTCGCTGGCGGACTGGCGCGCCGACCCGTTCGATCTCGTGGTCTGCTACGACGTGCTGCAGTACCTGGACGACCGCACCGCGGCGCGCGCCATCGTCAATCTCGGCCGTCTGACGCGCGGGGTGTTGTACCTGTCGGCACTCACGCAGCGTGACTGGCGGCAGAACTGCGACCGGTCGCGCACCGATCGCGACGTGCACCTGCGCCCGGTGGAGTGGTATGGCTCGCGCCTGCGCCGCTGGTTCCGCCCGAGCGGCGTCGGCTTCTGGATCCGTCGGGGTGCGCCGCTGTCCACCTGGGAAATGGAAACCGCCGCAATCTGAAGCCGGCGCGGTATGCTCCGCGCATGCGCGAATCCCTGGCTCCCGTCGATGTCGCCACCGGCGATGCACGCCACCGTGACGTGCGCGCGGCGGTGTTCGCGGTGGTGCCGCAGCAGCGCGCCAGTATCGGCAAGCGACTCTTCTGGCGCCTGGTGCTGTTCATCGCGCGCTTCCCGGCGGGCCTGCGCCTGTTGCAGCGCCTGCGAGGTAGTTAGCCGTGCGCGGTATGGCCTATCTGCTCGGCCTGGTGGCGGGCTTCGGGCTCACCGTCCAGGTGGGCATGAACGCGCAGTTGCGCAAGGTACTGGGCAGCTACTGGAGCGCGGCGCTGGTGAGCTTCCTGGTGGGAACGGTCGCGCTCGTGGCGCTGATGGTCATCTCGCGCACCGCGCCACCCGACGCGCGAAACGCTTGCGGCGGTGCCGTTGTGGGCCTGGTTCGGAGGTCTGTTTGGCGCGTTTTATGTCGCCATATCGACCATCGTGGCCGCCGAACTCGGGGCCACCAGCCTGCTGGTCCTGGCGCTTGCCGGGCAACTTTTGATGGCGTTGATTGTCGATCACTTCGGCTGGCTGGGGCTTCCGCAGCACCCGATCACGTGGGTGCGTCTCCTCGGGGTAACCCTGTTGGGTGGGGGAGTCTGGCTCGATTACGCTGAAACCCTGAGGGCACCTCCGGGCCACTCATCAAGGCAACTCGGTGTCCAAAGGTCAGGGTCATGAACAGATATATTTCGAGCGCCATATTCCTGCTGCTGGCGGTGTTATTGCCCGCCTCGCTGGTGCAGGGCCATGACGACGTCATCGGCACGCGCTTCGTAGCGCCGGAAGGCGCAGACGCCGGCGACTGCGACGACAACCACCACCCCTGCCGCACGCTGCATTACGCACTGACGCAGGTGGGACCTGGGGATGCCATCAAGCTTGCTGCCGGGACCTACGATCTTTCCGGAGTGGACATCGAGCGCCTGGCACTGGGCAAGGAAGGCGTGCGCGGCGGCTATTCGGCCGAAGATCACTTCCGCATCCAGAATGCCGAGAGCAATCCCACGCGCGTCTCCAGCGTGCCCGACGAGATGCGCAACAACTTCATCGCCCACGGCTTCATCGTGGTGGATGCCAACGGCGCTGCGCTGCCGCGCATCGAGATGACCAAACTACTCGCGCCCACCGCCTGTTCGGGCGGCCGCGCGGGCAACTTCCCCTGTCACAACATCGATTACCTGGCGCAGGTGCAGCTCGCGGAAATTCCCACCCAGCCCACCAGCGCCAGCAACCTGTGGGGCTTCGTCGATCTCGACGACAACCGCGAATACGCGGTGGTCGGACACCGCAACGGCACGGTGGTGGTGGATGTCACGGTGCCGGGCAACCCCGTCATTGTCGGCAACATTGCCGGCAATGCCTCGTTGTGGCGCGAGGTGAAGGTGTACCAGGTGGCCAACCCGGCCGGTGGCCCGCATCGCGCCTACGCCTACATCAGTACCGAGGCGCCGGGTGGTGGCCTGCAGATCATCGACCTGTCGAACCTGCCCACGAGCATTTCGCTGGCCAACACCCTTACCGAGTTCAGCACCTCGCACACGCTGTACATCTCGAACATCGACTACGCGACCAACGCCGCGCTGTCCGGGCAGCAGGCCTATCTCTACATCGCGGGCTCGAACGTGGCCGGCGGCGCGTTTCGTATCTATGACCTCACGGACCCGGTGAATCCGGCGCTGGTGACACCGTCGCCCGCGGGTAGCGGTTACATGCACGACTCCACGTCCATGCTGATCACCGACAATCGCACCACGCAATGCGCCAACGCGCACAACCCCTGCGAGGTGCTGGTCGATTTCAACGAACTCTCGGTGGACCTGTGGGACGTAACGGAGAAGGCCGCTCCCGTGCGTCTGTCCACGACCACGTATCCGACCGCCACCTACGTGCACTCGGGTTGGCCGACGCAGGACAACCGTTTCATCATCGTGCACGACGAACTCGATGAGCTGCGCCGCAGCCTCAACACCCATATCTACACGCTCGACATCGCCGACCTGCGTACCCCGAGTCTCGTGACGTCGTACACCGGTGCGACGACCAGCACCGACCACAACGGCTACACCATCGGCAATCGTTACTACGTCGCGCACTACAAGCGCGGGCTCGTGCTCTTCGATTCGACCACGCCGACGGCGTTGACCGAAATTGGCTCGTTCGACACGTACCTGTCTCCATCGGCCAATAGCGCCGGCACCGACGGCGCCTGGGGTGTCTATCCGTTCCTGCCCTCGGGCACCTTGCTGGTGAGCGATATCGAAAACGGGTTGTTCCTGCTCAAGCGGAACGAAACCCTGCCGCCTCCCGTGGCGGTGCCGGATCCGCCGGCCACGCCTCCCACTCGCGGTGGCGGCGGTGGCGGGGGATCGATGGATCTCGTGCTCTTGATTTTGTTGGCGTTGTTCGCGATGTTACGCGGCCTTCAGTCGCGCGCCGGCGCGCGCCACAATGCAGAGAAAAAGCAATGGACTACCTGCCCGCCGATTCCCGCTACAAGTCGATGCGTTACAACCGCGTGGGAGCCAGCGGCGTCAGGCTGCCCGCGATCTCACTCGGCCTGTGGCATAACTTCGGCGACGTCGACGTCTTCCAGAACGGCCGCACCATCGCGCGCCGCGCTTTCGATCTCGGCATCACGCACTTCGACCTGGCTAACAACTACGGTCCGTCGCCGGGATCCGCCGAAGAAAACTTCGGCCTGCTGATGAAGAAGGATTTTCACCCGTTCCGGGACGAAATGATCATCTCGTCCAAGGCGGGTTACCTCATGTGGCCGGGGCCGTACGGCGAGTGGGGCTCGCGCAAGTACCTGGTGGCGAGCTGTGACCAGTCGCTCAAGCGCATGGGCCTGTCGTACGTCGACATCTTCTACAGCCACCGCTTCGATCCGGACACGCCGCTCGAGGAAACCATGGGAGCGCTGGACTTCATCGTGCGCTCGGGACGCGCTCTTTATGCCGGCATCTCCAGCTACAACGCCGAGCAGACCGCGCGCGCCGCGAAGATCCTGCGCGAGCTCGGCACGCCCTGCCTGATCCATCAGCCCAGCTACAACATGTTCAACCGCTGGATCGAAGACGGTCTCACCGACACGCTCGACAAGGAGCGCATCGGCTGCATCGTGTTCTCGCCGTTGGCGCAGGGCTTGCTGACCAACAAGTATCTGGGCGGCATTCCCGAGGATTCGCGCGCCGCGAAACACACCTCGCTCGATCCGGATTCGATCACCCCGGCCAAGGTCGAGAAGGTGAAGAAGCTCAACGAAATCGCGAAATCGCGGCGTCAGTCACTGGCGCAGATGGCCGTTGCCTGGACGCTGCGCGACAAAGTCGTCACGTCTTCGCTGATCGGCGCCAGCAAGGTGGCGCACGTGGAAGAGGCGGTGGCGGCGCTGAACAACACCACCTTCTCAGCCAGCGAGCTCGCCGCCATCGAGGCAGCCCTCAGGTGACGGCGAGCTGCGGAGCGGAGTTTCAGCGATAGATCACGTGGTACGTGAGTCCCGTAGCGAGTGGATCGGCGCTGCCGGTCTGCACCAGCGCAACGTGATTGTCGGCGGAGCTGTGGAAGATCTTGAGTCCGTAGGTTTGCTGCCCGCCCACCAGTGGGAAGGGCAGATCGCCATCGGCGATGAAGAGCGCCGACGTGAAGCGCTTGTACACGTCGGAATACACGCCGGTGTATGGATAGGTGGTTCCCGCCATGGTCTGCAGCACCAGGGCTTCGTCGGCAGTGGACGAGTGCGACATTGAAATCATGCCGATGATGCCGAGCGAGCCGGCAAACCGCAGCGTCTCGGTGTTGAAGAAGTTGCCATACGACGTGAACAGCAGGTCCTGGTTGCCCGACAGGTAGAAATCCTGGCCCAGTGGATAGTCGCCGTGGTACGGCGAGTCGCCGCTGCCGTTGACCGCGTGCGTGGTCTGATTGACGTCGAAGAACGAGATGTCCGAAGGCGACAATCCGTAGGCCATGAACAACACGCGGTTCTTGAGATTCGCGAACACACCCTTTTGCGTGCCGTAGAAATATGCGAATCCACCATTGCCGCCGCCGGTACCGGCCGGCGGCACACCGACCGTGCCAGTCCGCATGTCCAGGAGCGTGATCGGGCGATCTACCCATTGCCCACTGCTCTGGCCTATCAGGTAAGCGAAGCCGTCATTGAGCATGAAGATCTCGGTCTGCAAGCCCTCGGTCATCGAGGTGCGCACCACCTGCGCGGTTTGCAGATCCACCAGCGTCGCCAGGCTCTCGTGCAGCACCGCGGCCAGCGTGCCATCCGGGCTGATGGACAGCGAGCGATGCGCCGCCGGCAGTGGCACCGAGCGGATCGAGCCAATGAACGGATCCACGATGTACAGCGCATTGGGATTGGCGCCGATCATCACGACCTTGTCGAGTCCCCTCGCGTACTTGCTGTCCAGTGGCACGAACGGCAGCGTCACGCTGCCGGCGATGGTCGACAGGGCGCGCACGTTGAGATAGGCCACGTTGCTCGCGGTGCCATCGTTGACCGTGAGGGCAATGACATACACGCCGGGACGATCCGGGGTGAACGACAGGATGCTGTTGTTCGGCGAGGCGATACTCGCGGTCGAGCCCGCGGGACGCGCATCCACGCTCCAGGTGTAGCTGAGCGGCGATGCGTCCTCGTCGTAGCTGAGAATCCCGGACGCGGTGAGCGAACGGCCGGACAGTACCGTCGTCCGGTTCTTGTCGATGACCGCCACGGGTGGGTAGTTGCCGATGTCGATGCCGAGCGTGCGCTCGGAGTACGCACCGGCGCTGTCGGTGACGCGCAGGCGCAGCACATAGTTGCCGGCGAAATCCGGCGTGTACTGCGCGATCGACAGGTTGGCATTGACGATGGTCGCCGCACTTCCGCTCGGCTTGCTGACGATGCTCCAGGCGTAGGTGAGCGTGTCGCCATCGGCGTCGCTGCTGCCAGTGCCGCGCAAAGTGAGCTGGGTATTCACCGGCACCCGAATGCTGGGGGCGCTGGGCAGCGCCACCGGCGTCGCATTGGTGCCGATGTTCGCAATGGGCCGGCGATTGTTGACCTGCACCGTGGTCGTGTAGATCGTGCTCGCCCCACTGGGATCGACGGCGGTGAGTCGCACCACGTACGCACCCAGCACGTCGGGCACGAACTGGGTGCTCGCGGCGCTGGCGCTGCTCAGCTCGGCGGTACTGCCGGCTGGCCGGCTGGTCATCAGCCAGGCGCGTGTCAATGAATCATTGTCGGGATCGGTGACCGAGCCGGTCAGCGACACGTTGTAGCCGGCCGTGGCCTGTACGGTGTTGCTGCCGCTGTTGCTGGTGACGGGCGTGACCTGTGCAAGCACCACGGCCGTGGGCGCGCGATTCTGCGCCTCGAACACGTAGATGGACTCGAAGTAGGCACCCAACGGGTCCTGCCCGCGCACGGTGACACGATAAATGCCCTGTGCGTTGGCGGTGAAGCGCGCCGAATTCGCATTGGTGACGAGGGTGGTTCCACTGCCGGGCGGTGCGGCCGTGAGTGTGAACGTTCTGGTCAACACGTCGCCGTTCGGATCCGTGCTGCCGGTTGCATCGATGACTACGGCCGAGCCCACCGATATTTGTTGAGTCGGCGCCGTGGTCGGCGTGGCGCTGAATGTGGCGCTTACCGCCACCGACGGAGTGGGAGGTGAGTTGTCGGTCAGTACCGTCACGGTGCGTTCGGCGAATGCTGTCTTCGAGTCCGTAACGCGCAGTCGGAATTCGAAAGTGCCGAGCACGTCCGGCCGGAAGCTGACGATGGTGGTGGTGGTGCTCGGAAAAGTCAGCGTGCTGGCGGCGGGCTTCGTGAGCAACGACCACTCGTAAGTGAGCGCGTCGGCTTCCGGATCCGTGGTGCCACTGGCATCGAGGCGTACCTCGCCACCGACGGTCGCGGAGATATCGGCCGCCGCTGATGGGTGCACGTCGCCGGTGGCCAGCACGCGGATCTGCGGTGCGGTGTTGACGGGTGGGGGCGGGGGAGGGTTTTGCACCGGGGGTGGAGTAGTTCCGCCACCTCCTCCACCGCCACCACAGGCGGATAACACGGACGCGACGACGATGAGCGCGAAGATACGAAACGAGCGCATGACTTAAGACTTCCCGTTAGGTTGCTGCTGTGAGCTGTTCTTCTCGGCCATGGGTGGCCGGCACGGGCTTTATATCACGGGCAGGAAGGCGATCCGATATCCAAAAAACCGGGGCTACCTGTCACAAAACCGAGTCTCGTGGCACCCGGTCCCACCACACAGCCAACATAACGGTCTCTATCTAACAGGGCCCGCAGGCCGAACGGCGTTTCCCCCTGAAGCCTGCGCTCAATACAGCACCGCCTCGAGCGCCAGCACGCCGAGGATGCCGACCACGCCGACGATGCCCTCCATGAGCGTCCAGCTCATGATGGTTTCCTTGATGGACAGGTTGAAGTATTCCTTGGCCATCCAGAAGCCCGAATCGTTGACGTGCGAGAACATCAAACTACCGGCGCCGATGGCCAGGACCATCAGGTTTGGATCGACGTGGGCGTTGGCCACCACCGGCGCCATCAGCCCGGCGGCGGTCATGCCCGCGACCGTGGCCGAGCCCAGCGACACGCGGATCACGCCGGCGATCAGCCAGCCGAGCACCAGCGGATCGATGGAAATCCCGGTCAGCAGGTCGGAGATGTTCTGATCGACCTTGGTCGCGACGAACACCTCCTTGAGCGTGCCGGCGCCCGCGATGATCAGCAGGATGACGGCGATGTCCTTCACGGAGTTGCCGTAGTCGTCCATGAGCTGCTGGATCTTCATCCCGCGCGACAGAGCCAACGTCCAGGTGGCAATGGCCAGGCCCAGCAACATCACGATCAGCGGATTGGTGAAGAAGTGAAACGGGGCGGCGTATGGTTCCGGAAAGGCGCCGACGAAGGTTTCGATGAGCGAAAGCGCGATGAGCATCACCGGCAACAGCGCGCTCACGAAACAGTTGAAGGCGCTGGGTAGCTCGCTTTCCGGCCGAAGCGGTGCGACGAACAGAGTGATGGGTTTGGCCGGCACGTTGCGGAACAACTTCGCGTACAGCGGGCCGGCGCAGATCATGGCCGGCAGTGCGACGATGATGCCGTAGAACAGCGTCATGCCCATGTCGGCCCCGAACATCGGCAACATGGCCGTCGGCGCCGGGTGAGGCGGCAGGTAGCCGTGCGTCACCGACAACGACGCGAACAGCGGGATGCCGAGATAGATAGGCGGCACCTTGGTCTGCTGCACCACCGAGAACACCAGCGGTACCAGCAGCACGAAGCCCACGTTGTAGAACAACGGGATGCCGACCAGGAATCCGGTGAACATCAGCGCCCAGGTGAGGTTTTTCTCGCCGAAGACGCGCATCAGCACCATGGCGATTTTTTGCGCGGCGCCGCTGTTGGCGATCAGCTTGCCGAACATCGCCCCGATGCACACGATGCCGAGCAACGACGCCATGATGTTGCCGATGCCCTTCTCGAGCACGGCCGGCACCTTGTCGAGCGGCAGGCCCAGCAGGATGGCCGCCACCGATGAGGCCACGAGGAACGCCAGGAACGGCTGCACCTTGCCCCAGCTGATGAGCAGCACCAGCAACACGATGGAGCCGAATACGTACCAGATTTCCATCGAGCCCCCTGACTAAGCGCCCCGCGGCGTCAGAATCCCGCGCCCTTGATGTTGAGGCGGATGCGCGCCAGCGTGTCGTGCGAGGTCATGTACAGCGTCCTGCCGTCGTCGCCGAACTTGCAGTTCGCGGTGGCCTTGCCGTCCCAGATGCGCCCCAGGCGCTTGCCATCCTTCGACAGTACGAACACGCCTCCGGGACCGGTCGCGAAGATCGTGCCGTCCTCCGCGACCGCGATGCCATCGGGCAGCCCGGGGAATTGCTCGCCAATGAGATCCGTGAAATCTTGAAACTGCTTTTTGGCCGTGACGTTGCCAGCGGCGTCGAGCGAATACGCCATGATGATTGCCCTGGTGGGCTCGGACTGCGAGACGTACAGCACACGCTCGTCGGGAGACAGCGCCACGCCGTTCGGGCGGTGCAGGTCCTTGTCGACCACCGTGACCTTGCCGTCGGCCCCGGCACGGAATACGCCGTTGAAGGCGAGCTCCTTTTCCGGAGCCTCGTCGTATTTCTTGAAGCCATAAGGCGGATCGGAGAAGAAGAACACGCCGCTCTTCATCTTCACCACGTCATTGGGGCTGGAGAACTTCTTGCCTTCGAAAGTCGTCGCGACAGGGGTCTTCGTCCTGCTCGCGAGGTCCAGGCGCTGGATGGCGCGATTTCCCGTGTCGGCGAGCAGGATGCTGTTCTCGTCGAAGACCGCCAGGCCATTGGCGCCGGCCTCGCGCCACACATTCAGGTCGGGGCTCGCGGCGCCTGACGGGTCGAGGAATTTTTCGAGGCCACTCTTTTCCGACCACTTCCACATCTTGTTGCCGGGCACGTCGGTGAACAGCAGGTAATTGCCGGACTTGATCCAGACGGGTCCTTCAGCCCAGCCGAAGCCATCCGCCAGTTTCTCGATGATCCAGTCCTTCGGCACGATGGTGTCCATGGCCGGATCCCAGCGATCGATGCGCGCATCCGGGAATGGCTCATGCTCAAGTTTGGCCGGCTCGGGGGCGGGAGACGCTGCAGGCGCCGGTGCTGGCTCAGAGGTGGTCGGCGGCGCAGGCGGATCCGAGCAGGCCGAGCACAAGATCGTCAGCAAAGCCGCCCCGGCAACAGACAACTTCATCATGAGAACCCCTCGTTCGTTGCGTGCAGCGATGACGCGCCGAGCCATTCGGCCAGCGTCATCTTCTTGAGTAGGACTTCAGGACGGGAGGCTGTCTGAGCCCTGCCAAGCAGGCGCAGGACAAAACGACGACAGCAGACAGGGCCACGGTTGCGTGGCGCAGCGGGCTCAACAAGAGCGAATCTCCCCCACGGCGGTGTCAGGAATCTACCCGAAGCAACCGCGCCATGTCCTATTAAAAAGACTCCCACTTCTAAGAAGGGCCGTACAACTTGCTCCTGACGATTCACGCCCTGGCGCACCGCTTGTGGAAGTGGCATGTGCCGCTGCTTCCGAGACTGCTCACCTTGTTCAATCGCGTGGTGTTCGCCGCCCAGCTACCGGCGGCGACGCAGCTCGGCCGCGGCGTGAAGCTGAACTACTCGGGACTCGGTACGGTGATCCATTCCCGGGTGGTGATCGGCAACGATGTCGAGATCGGGCCCGGCGTGGTGATCGGTGGACGCTCGGAGATTTATGAAGTGCCGGTGATCGAGGACGGTGTGCACATCGGCGTGGGTGCCAAGGTCCTGGGGCCGATACGGGTGGGCCGTGGAGCAGTGATCGGCGCCAACGCGGTGGTTTTGCACGACGTTCCGCCCGGCGCCGTCGTCGTGGGGATCCCGGCACGCGTTTTACGCGTCGAACCGGCGCGAATCGTGAAGACCGGCACATGAATTCCTGACCGCCGCGCGGCACACTTGCCGCATGCCTTCCCGCAGTTTGTTTGGCCTGGTTTTCGGTCTGTTGGCCGGGCTGGCCGCGTTTCCCGCGTCAGCCGCCGACAACCCGGCATCGCTTCAGCCGGCCGAATACCTCAGGCGCCTCGCGGCCGCGCGGATCCCGGCCGACGCGACGGCCGTCGTCGTCAGGCCGGTCGACGGTGGCAGCCTGCAATGGTCGGCGAATGCCGCCCGGCCGATGAATCCCGCCAGCACGATGAAAATCGTGACCACCTACTCGGCACTGCATTTGCTGGGACCGGCGTTCACTTTCCGCACCGAGATACTCGCGGACGGGCCGCTGGCCGGCGACATCCTGCGCGGCGAGTTGTACGTGCGCGGCGGCGGTGATCCGCACCTGGTCATCGAGAATCTCTGGCAACTGGTCGGCCGGCTGCGCGGCTTCGGAATTCGCGACATTCGCGGTGACCTGGTGCTCGACAAGACGCTGTTCGAGCCATTGCCACACGATCCCGGCCAGTTCGATGGCGAAGAAGGCCGCGCTTACAACGTCGGCCCCGACGCGCTGCTGGTGAATTTCAAGTCCATCGCCGTGACCTTCGTGCCCGACACCGCAGCCCGCGTGGCCCGGGTCATGGTGGTGCCCGAAGTCGCCGGCATGAAATACCCGCGCATGGTGCCGGCCGTCGAGGGCGGCTGCGGCGACTGGCGGGCGCGAGTCAAGGCGGACATCAACGATCCGATGAATATTCGCATCGGCGGCGCCTATCCGTTGGCATGCGGTGAACGCGCCATCTACCTGGGTGCGCTCGAGCACACTAACTATTTCGCCGCCGTGTTCCGCGCCCTGTGGGAGCGCCAGGGCGGCTCGTGGAGCGGCAAGGTGCGCGAAGGCGCGGTCTCCGCCACCGCGCGGCTCATCGCCGTACAGGAGTCGGAGCCGTTATCGAGCCTCATCCGCGACATCAACAAGTTCAGCAACAACGTCATGACGCAGCAACTGTTCCTGACCATGGGCGCGGCAGGCGGCGAGCCCGGAAACCCGGTGCGCGGCGCGACCGCCGTGCGTGGCCTGCTGACGGCGCGCGGCGTCGTGGCGCCGGAGCTGATTCTCGAGAATGGCTGCGGGCTGTCGCGCGTCGAACGGATATCTGCCGCCAGCCTGGGTAACGTGCTGTTCGATGCCTGGAACAGCCAGTGGATGAGCGAGTTCATGGCCTCGCTGCCGATTTCCGGCGTCGACGGCACCATGCGCGCGCGAAACGTGTCGCCGGGTGTCGCGCACATGAAGACCGGCATGCTCGAGGATACGCGCGCGGTGGCCGGTTATGTGCAGGCGGCCAGCGGCAGGCGTTACGTGGTGGTGGCGATCATCAATCACCCGAACGCCGGGCGTGGCCAGGGTGCGCACGATGCGCTGCTGGAGTGGGTGTATCGCACGGGCTGAGCGTTGGCGGCCAGGTGCTGGCGCCGCGCGTCTATCCCTGTCTATCCGCGTCTATACTCGGGACCCATGTCTGTCACACCTTCACGCGTACCGGTCACGGTACTCACGGGCTTTCTTGGCTCGGGAAAAACCACGCTCCTGAACCGCATTCTCTCCGAGAAGCACGGCAAGCGGATCGCCGTCATCGAGAATGAATTCGGCGAGGTGGGCGTCGACTCGGAGCTGGTGATCGGCGCCGAAGAGGAGCTGTTCGAGACCAACAACGGCTGCATCTGCTGCACCGTGCGCGGCGATCTGATCCGCATCCTCGGCCAGCTCATGAAGCGGCGCGATCGATTCGACTACATCCTCATCGAGACCACCGGCATGGCCGATCCGGGACCGGTGGCGCAGACCTTCTTCCTCGACGACGAGCTCAAGAACCAGTTCCAGCTCGACGCCATCGTGACCATGGTGGACGCCAGGCATTTCGAGCAACACGTCGATGAACTGAACGAACCGGCCGAGCAGGTGGCGTTCGCCGACCTGGTGCTGCTCAACAAGACAGACCTGGTCGACGACACGGCGCTGGCGCGCATCGAGAGCCGCATTCGCGGTATCAACGGCACGGCGAAGATCCACCGGACGAAGAATGCCGACGTGCCCATCGACAAGGTGCTCAACGTCGGGGCCTTCGACCTCAACCGCGCCCTCAGTGTCGACGAGGCCTTCCTCGAGCCCGAGTACCCGTTCGAATGGGGTGGGGTGTATCAGCTGGCGCCGGGTGACTATCTACTCAACACGGCGGGCGAACACGATCGTCACGCGCATGAGCATGAGCATGATCACGAACATGACCACGACCACGCGGGCCACGCCCATGAAGATCTCGAGCTGGTGCTGTTGCCGCTGGCCGCCGCCACCAACTCGGCGTTGAACGATGCCATCGAGCCCGCGGTGCGCGCGTTCTCGGCTCCCGCCACCGTGGTGGCCTGTCACGGCGAACTGGGCGAGGTGCCTGCGCACTACGCCATCGACGTATCGCACCCGGGCGCCGACTTCCGGCTGAAAATCGCCAAGGCTGGCGCCTATGCGCTGTTCTGCGAGCACCACCCGGACGAGTTCGGCCTGCGCCTCGCAGGCGCGGCGCCCGCGGCCGAACGAAAATTCGCCTCGCATCATCACGAGGACGACATCAGCTCCATCGGCATCAGTGATCCGCGCCCGCTCGATCCCGCCAGGCTCAACCAGTGGCTCGACTATCTGCTCAAGACGCGCGGCCAGGACATCTTTCGCATGAAGGGCATTCTCAACGTCAAGGGCGAGGACCGCCGGCAGGTTTTTCACGGCGTGCACATGATGTTCGACGCGCAGGCCGAGCGGCCCTGGGGACAGAGTCGGCGCATGAACAACCTGGTCTTCATCGGTCGCGGACTGGATCGCGCCGAACTCGAAGCCGGCTTCGAATCCGCCGTCGCCAAGCCGTAAGCAATGCCGGCAAAACAATCGCTGTCTTTTGCGCTCGAGCCGCGTGGCGCATGGCCGTTCGACGACTTCGTCGCCGATTGCGCGTGGTCTGCGGACGGCAGGTTTCTCGCCGTTGCAGGGGGCGAGGGCAGGATCGGGCTCGCCACCGTCGTGGGCGACCCCGGTCTGCGGACGATTGGCGAGCATTTGTTAGGAACGCTGGCCGTGGCGTGGCAACCACGCGCGCTGCGCTTCGCGACTTCCGGCCAGGACGGCGCGATCGCCCTGTGGGATGCCGCGACCGCGACGCAATTCAAGCGCTGGAAGCCCGCCGTGGTGCCGACCCAGGCGCTGGCGTATTCACCAGCCGGCCAGCTGATCGCCAGCGTCGCGGGCAAGGTGGTATCGCTGTGGTCCCCGGACGGCGAGAAACTGCATGATTTTGCGCCGTCTGCCACGACCGCCGCAGCGCTGGCCTTCGATCGGCCCGGAACCGATATCGGGGTGGCCCTGAATGGTGAAATTGCTGTGCACCGCGTCGAGAAATCGCGATATGAAACACGGCGTTACAAGTGGCCGGCGGCCTGTCTCACGGTAAACTTCAGCGGCAATGGACGATATCTCGCAAGCGGCATGGCCGATGGATCACTGCATTTCTGGAACCGCTCGACGGGCAAGGACTCGCAGATGCGCGGCTACGACGGCAAGCTTCAGCTGGTTGGCTGGAGCGACAACAGCCGCTACCTCGCCTCGTGCGCCGGCAACGACGTGGTGCTCTGGGACTTTTCCGGGCGTGGCCCCGAAGGCACGAGGCCGGTCATGTTGAGCGGACATACCGAGCGCGTCGACAGCTTTCACTGGCAGCCTGGCGGCGAACATATCGTCACTGGTGGACGTGACTGGCGCCTGTCGCTTTGGCGCCCGGGCAAGGCACAACAACCGATCGATGTTCAGATGGTCGACTCCGAGATCAGCGTGGTGCGCTGGTCGCCGGACGGTAAACGAGTCGCGGTCGGAGAGAAGCGGGGACACCTGACGCTCTTCGACCTGGTGACGCGATGAAAGTCGAACTCCGTGATCTGACGCCCGACGAACGCAGGATCGTCCAGCAGCGTTTCGAGGAACTCGCCGGCAAGCGATTTGCTCCCACGCCGAAGAAACCGCGCCAGGAAGTGTGGTGGCCGCGAGCGCCGCTCGACGGGCGCGCCTTCCCCGAGGGCATTCATCCCGCCGAGGGCGAAGCGACCTTCAACGAATCCGCGCGCCTGATGGGATTCCTGAACGGCGTCTGCGGCGGCGAGTTCTTCATCGCCAACCTGGCGGCGCCGAAACCATACTTCCGACACACCGGGCGCCTCGACGAGAATCTGTCGCGCTGGATCAAGACGCGGCTGGTCTCGAATCCGACCTGCCTGCTGGCGTCGAGCGTCGATATATTCCTGATCCTCGACTCCAAGATGCGTTACTCGGTGCTGGGCGCGCCGCCGGAGATCATCGAGAGTTTCGAACGCCGCTTCGGCGGCGCGGAAACGCTCAAGAACAATTTCGCCAGCTACGTCGACCAGATGCGCATCGGCGCCGGCATCGAGGACGTGAAATGGGCGCAGGACTACCTGCAGAAGTGGTCCGGCTGGCTGTGACCGTCGGTAGTTAGTCTATGGTCCCGCCTGCGGTGTCGGGCTTTCGGCGCGTGACAGGTTGCGCGCCATGGCCGGCAGCTGGTGCGCGGCCACCGCCGCCTGGTATCGCGCCATGAGGCTCTGCAAGGCGCGCGTCCAGCTGTAGTTGCGTACTACGTGGCGGCGTGCGGCGCTGCCCAGTGTGTCCAGGTCGCGCTCGTAAAGCGCGGCAATCGCCGCGGCGAAGTTGGCCGCGGCCGTCGCGGTATCGGCGTGCGGCTCGGCCAGGATCCCGGCGCGTTCATCGAACAGTTCCGGCACCGCCCCGGCGCGCATCGCCACCAGCGGACGCCCGCAGGCCATGGCCTCCAATAACACCAGGCCGAAGGTCTCGTGTGCCCCGGCATGTACGAATGCGTCCGCGGCGCGGATGTAGCCCGCCAGGGCCTGGTTGTCGCGGCAGTACGGCAAGCGCGTGACATTGTCGCTGCGACCGCCGTCGCCGCCACCGATGATCAGCAGATGGTAGGGCTTGCCTAGCAACCTGAAGGCCTCGAGCAACACCGGGATGTTCTTCTCGGCCGAAAAACGCCCGGCGAATACCAGCAGGCGCGTGGCGGCGGGCAGGCCGAGCTCGGCGCGCAGGTTGCGGGTGGTACGCCGGGGTGAAAACACGTCGACGTCGACGCCCAGCGGCTGCAGGCTGGTGTGCATCACGCCGATGCTGTGCAGGTATTCGCACATGTAGCGGCTCGGCACCAGCACCTGATCGCAGCGCTCGTAGGTGAGCCGCACGTACCACTCGATGAACTTCTGCACCGCGTTACCGAGCCTGCGGCCCGCGAGCTCGGGAAAATTCGAGTGATAAAAGCCGATCAGCGGAATACCGCGACGACGCGCGACGCTGGCGGCCGCCCAGGCCGGATGGAATGCGTCTCCGACTTCGATGAGATCCGGTTCCAGCGCGTCGATGACCCGCGACCATCGCAACGGATTCAGCGGCAGGCGGTAGTTGAACGCGCCGGGCACCAGCCGGCCCTCGACCATGGAAACATCGCCTGGTGCATGCGTGGTGCTGTCGCCGGGCACGACGATGCTGTGACGCCAGTTGGTCTGCGCACGCATCCACTCGTGTTTGGCGAGCAGGTAGCGCTTCACCCCGCCACTGGTCGGTGAGTAGAACAGCGTGGCATCGACGACGTGCATGAGTACTTGTTCTTGCGCTTGTTTGGCGAAAAGGTCGAGTATCGGGGCGTTGCAGTACTGCGACCAGTCGGCGCAGACTGGGTTCCCCATGTCGACTAATACCTACACGGCCCGACGGGCTTCCGCCTGGGTTGCGCTTGCCGCTGTACTCGTTCCCGGTTCCCGGGCGGCCGAGATCGATACCGCGCTCGATGCCGTTGATTCGAAAGTCATTGCCTGGCGGCGCGACTTTCATCAGCACCCGGAACTCTCCAACCGCGAGGTGCGCACCGCGAAGATAGTCGCCGGGCACCTGCGCAGGCTGGGTCTGTCCGTGGAGACAGGCATCGCCCATACCGGCGTGGTCGGGCTCCTGAAGACCGGTCAGCCGGGTCCGACGATCGCGCTGCGGGCCGACATGGACGCACTGCCGGTGGTGGAACGCACCGACGTGCCGTTCCGCTCGACCGTCAAATCTAACTACCGCGGTGAGGAGGTCGGCGTCATGCACGCCTGCGGGCACGACGCGCACACCGCGGTGCTCATGGGTGTGGCCGAGGCGCTGGTGAAGGTCAGGCACACGATGCGCGGCAATATCCTGTTCGTGTTCCAGCCGGCGGAAGAAGGCGCGCCGCCTGGTGAAGAGGGCGGCGCGTCGATCATGTTGCGAGAGGGCATCTTCGAGCGCTACAAGCCGGAAGTCGTGTTTGGCTGGCATGCCTGGGCGTCGCTCAATACCGGAACCATCGGCTATCGCGGCGGGCCCTTCATGGCGGGCTCACAAGCCTGGAGCGCCGTGATCAGCGGTCGCCAGACCCACGGTTCCCGGCCCTGGCAGGGCACCGACCCGATCGTCGCCGCGGCACAGATCGTCAACGGGCTGCAGACCGTGGTGAGTCGCCAGGTCGACATTACGCGCAATCCCGCGGTGGTTTCCGTGGGTGTCATCAAGGGCGGTGTGCGCAACAACATCATTCCCGACAGCGTGGAATTGATCGGCACCATCCGCACCTTCGAAGCCGCGCAATACGATCAGGTGACGCAGGCGATGAAGCGCATGGTGGAAAACACCGCCGAAGCCAGCGGCGCCACAGCCACGTTCACGCTGGATCCGTATCACAACCCCGTGACCTACAACAATCCCGGGCTCACGGCACGCGTGCTGCCCAGCCTGCGCAAGGTCGCGGGCGAAGCCAACGTAAAGGAAATCCCGCTGATCACCGGCTCGGAGGATTTTGCGTATTTCAGCGATGCCGTGCCCAGCGTGTTCTACATGGTAGGCGTCACGCCGCAGGGCACGGACGTGGTGGCCGCGCCTGCCAACCACTCGCCGCTGTTCTATCTGGACGAGAGCGCGCTGCCGCTCGCGACGCGCGCCATCGCGCAGGTTGCCGCCGACTACCTGAAGTAGGAAATGGGGAAACGAAAATGGGGACATTCCTCATTTGCCGAAGGTGAAAAGGGGACGTGCCTGCATCAGGCGCGTCCCTTTTGCAGCAAATGAGGAATGTCCCCATTTTCGTTGTCCCCATTTGCTATGCGAGGTTCTTGCTGATCGGCAGCCGGCGCACGCGTTTGCCGGTGGCGGCGTAGATCGCATTGACCACCGCCGGCGCAATCGGCGGCGTCCCCGGCTCACCCGCGCCGCCCATGCGCTCGCCGCTGTTCACGATGGTCACATGGATCTCGGGCGCCTCGTTGATTCGCAGGATCTGGTAGTCGTGGAAATTGCTCTGGTCCACCTTGCCGTCGGTGAACGTGATCTCACCGTACAACGCGGCGGTGAGCCCGTAATTGATGGCGCTTTCCATCTGTGCGATGACGCCATCCGGGTGCACCGCGAAGCCGCAATCGATCGCGCACCACACCTTGTGCACGCGCACCTTCGAGCCTTCCACGGACACCTCGGCAATCTCTGCCACGATGCTGCCGAACGAATCGTGAATCGCCACGCCACGACCGCGGCCCGCCGGCGGACCCGCGGACCACTGGCTGGCTTCGGCCACTGCATTGAGCACCGCGAGGTGGCGCGGCTTGCTGGCCAGTAGTTTGCGCCGTAGCTCGAGCGGATCCTGCCCGCCCAGCGCGGCCAGTTCATCCAGTGCGACGTTCACGGTGAAGCCGGTGTGGGAGTGGCCGACCGAGCGCCACCACAACACGGGCACGGGCCCCATGACATCGTGCGCATCCACGAACAGGTTCGGGATGTCATAGATCATGTCGGCGGCACCTTCGGTGCTCGACTGGTCGAAGGGCTGCCCCTTGGGAATGAAGGCGTCGGTCCAGCCGCCGCGCAGCACACCCTGGCTCGCGATGGTCTGATGCCATGCCACGGGCATTCCTTCGGCGTCCACGCCGCCGCGCACGCGCGACATGACGAATGGGCGATATGACAGGCCGCGTACATCATCCTCGCGCGTGGCGGTGACCAGTACTGGCTTGCCCACGGCCTTCGAGACCAGCGCCGCGTCCACTGCGACCTCGGAGAAACGCTGCGCGCGCCGACCGAAGCCGCCGCCGAGGAACTGCGAGTGCACCGTCACCTTCGAAGGATCCAGACCCAGCGCCTGCGCCACGGCATCGCGATCCGGGCCCTGCATCTGCGTGCCCAGCCACAGATCACAGCCGTCGGCGCGGACGTCGGCCAGGCAGTTGAGCGGCTCCATGGGGGAATGCGCCAGATACGGCAGTTCGTACTCCACGTCGAAGCGCTTCTTGGCACGCCGCAAGGCGGCACGCGCGTCGCCACGCTGACCGGCCGCCGCGCCTGGTGTATTGCACAGACGCCGGTACTCGCTGCGCTGCGAAGTGGTGGAGAAACTCTTGTTAGGCCCTTCGTCCCATTCACTGACCAGCGCCTCGCGGCCGCGCTTCGCGGCCCAGGTGTTGGCGGCATACACGGCGATGCCCGAAGGCACTTCCTTGACGTCCACCACGCCCGGTACGGCACGGGCCGCCGTGTCTTCAAGCTTGAGCAGCTTTGCGCCGACCACCGGAGGCCGCGCGATGACGGCAAACAACATGCCGGGCAGGCGGACATCGATGCCGAACTTGGCGCTGCCGTCCACCTTCATCGGCGAATCGAGGCGCTTCTGCGGCTTGCCGAGGTAGCGAAAGCTGGCCGGGTCCTTGAGAGTGACCTTCTCTGGCACTGGCAACTTCGAGGCCGCGTCCGCCAGCGCGCCATAGCTCAGCGATTTGCCGCCGCGCAATACCTTGCCGTCGTCGGTGCTCAGCTCGTTCACCTCCACGCCCCAGCGCTGCGCGGCGGCGGCCAGCAACATGGCGCGCGCCCTGGCGCCGGCCTCGCGCAATGGCTGATAGGTCGTGCTGGTGCTCATGCTGCCGCCGGTGAACTGCATCGGCGTGCCGGGCACATTGAAAGCCGGGTCGGCGCCGGCCATCTCGACCTTGACGCGAGCAGGATTCACGTCGAGCTCTTCCGCCGCCACCATCGCGAGTCCCGTGTACACGCCCTGACCCATTTCCGCCTTGCCGATGATGACCGTGACGGTGTCATCGGGCGCCACGCGCACAAAGGCATTGGGCTGCAGAGTGTTGCCGGTCGCCGCAGTCTTGCCGAACCTGTTCTCCGCGAAACGGATGCCGACATACAGGCCGGCACCGATCACGGCACCGCCGATGAGGAAATTGCGCCGGTCGATACTGGACGGGGATGTTTCGCTCATGGCGAGATCCTGGTGCGGGGGTGACTGGATGTTAAGGTATGTCTTGCATGCAGTTGGAGTTCTTTGGAGCAGCGGGCGAAGTGACAGGTTCCTGTCACATCCTGCGTGCGGGTGGGCGCCAGCTGCTGCTGGACTGCGGCATGATCCAGGGTGGTGCGGACGCGGCGCTGCGCAACCGCCAGGCGTTTCCGTTCGACGCGGCTGACGTCGATGCCGTGGTCCTGAGCCACGCACACATAGACCATTGCGGACGCCTTCCCTTGCTGGTGAAGCGCGGGTTTCGCGGCCCGATCCATACCAACCCGGCGTGTGCCGACCTGCTGCCCATCCTGCTGCGCGATTCGGCGCACCTGCTGATGCGCGAATCCGGGCGCGCCGGTCGCGGAGCGGTAGCCGCCGGAGCTGAGTCGGCGCTGTTCGATCTCGAGGATGTCGAGGCGGTGATGCGCCAGGTCGAGGTGCTGGCGTATGACACTCCGCGCGAGGTCTTGCCGGGCTTCACGGTCCAGGTGCGCGAAGCGGGTCACATTCTCGGCTCTTCGAGCGTCGAGCTGCATGTGACGGAAGGTGAGGTGCGGCGCAAGCTGGTTTTCTCGGGCGACCTCGGCCAATACGACACGCCCATCCTGCATGACCCATACCGGTTCGAGTCCGCGGACCTGGTGCTCATGGAAAGCACCTACGGCGATCGCCGCCACCGCGGGCGGGAGGACACCGAGCGCGAGCTCGGCAGCATCCTCGCGCAGGCGGCGCGCGACGGCGGCAACATCGTCGTGCCGGCCTTTGCCATCGGCCGCAGCCAGGAGCTGCTCTATCTACTTGCCAAACACTATGGCGAGTGGCACGTCGCGCGCTGGAAGATCTTCCTCGACAGCCCGATGGCGATCGCCGCGAGCCGGGTCTACTGGAAACACCCCGAGCGTTTCGACCACGAAGCCGGCCGCCTGCGCGAGAGTTTTCGCGGCATGCCGCCGCTGCCCAACCTGGTGTTGTCGGAAACAGCGGACGACTCGCGTGCCATCAACAACATCCGCGGAGGCGCGATCATCATCGCGGGCTCCGGCATGGCCAATGGCGGCCGTGTGCTGCATCACCTCAAACACAACCTGCCGCGGCCGGAATGCCACGTGCTGATCGCGGGATTCCAGGCGCCTGGCACGCTTGGCCGCCAGCTCGTCGATCGCCAGCCGGAAGTTCGTATCCACGGCAATCCGGTGCGGGTGGCGGCTCAGGTGCATACCGTGGGCGGGCTGTCGGCGCATGGCGGATCAGGCGCAACTTTTACGCTGGTATGACAGTTTCACGGGTCGGCCTCCGGTGTACCTTGTGCACGGCGAAATCCCTGCGGCCGAAGCGCTGGCGATGAAGCTGCGCGAGCGCGGTGCGAATGCCACGGTCACACGCCCCGGCCTGCAAATCGATCTGGCGGCCGTGAATGCGCTGGCCGGTGACCGGCCCGACAGTTGCCCTAGAATCGACGCGGATGAATACACCGCAGGGCGCCGCGGCGCGACCAGATAAACCGCCGTGGTTTCCCGTGAACGGAGCCGAAGCCGGTGTCGTCATCACCGGTTTCATGTTGCTGTTCTGCGTGCTCGGCGGCTACTTCGCCGTGCGACCGGTGCGTGAAACCATTGGCACCATTCTCGGCCGCGAAGCCACGCAGAACCTGTGGATATTCACCGCGCTCTTCGCGCTGCTGATCGTGCCGTTTTATGGCTGGCTGGTCGGGCACATTCGCCGCTCGATCCTGCTGCCGGTCATCTACGGGTTCATGTCGGTGGCATTCGTGCTCACCGCGCAGGTATTCAAGGGCGAGTCGCCGGATCCGATGGTGGCCCGCGTGTTCTACGTGGCCATCAGCGTGGTGAACCTGCTGCTGATCTCGGTGTTCTGGAGCTTCATGCTCGAGATCCTGTCGAGCGAGCAGGCCAAGCGATTATTCGGCTTCATCGCCGCCGGCGGAACACTGGGCGCGCTGCTCGGCCCGGGCGCCGCCGCGCTGTTCGTCAAGAGCATCGGCAATTCTGGCGTGCTCTACATAGGCGCCGGCATGTACCTCGCGGCCGTCGTTCTGCAGCGGTTGCTGATCGCGCAATGGCACAAGGTCGCGCCGAATGCGGGCGGCGGGTCGATTCAACTCACCGAGCGCGATCGCGCGCTGGGCGGCAATCCCTTCGCGGGCTTCATGCTGGTGATGCGCAATCCGTACCTGCGTGGCATCGCGCTGTTCATCGTCGGCATCTCGGCCATCAACACCTTCCTTTACTTCGAGCAGCTCGAGCTCGTGGAAGAAAAGTTCGAGGAACTCACCGCGCGCACCCAGGTGTTCGCCAGCCTCGACACCATGGTGCAGTCACTGGTCATCATCACGCAGCTCTCGCTGACGGGCTTCATCGCCACGCGCCTGGGTGTCATCGTGCTGCTGGTGACGATTCCCATCGTCATGGTGTTCGGTCTCACCGTGTACGCCGTCTTTGGCACCTTCAGCATCATGGCCGCAGCCATGGTGGTGCGGCGCTGGGGTGAATACGCGTTCATTCGCCCGGGTCGCGAGATGCTCTTCAGCAAGGTCGACAGGGAGAGCAAGTACAAGGCCAAGAATGTCTGCGACGTGGCCGTGTACCGGATCGCCGATGCCAGCTTTGCGCAGATCAAGAAGGTTCTGGACGGCGTCGGCATGGGCGGCACGGCCCAGGCGCTGACCGCCGCCGCGATCGCCGCGTTGTGGGCGGTGAACGGCTGGTGGCTCGGGCGTCGCTTCGAGAAGGAAAAGCCGCCCGCGGACAACTAGTCCATCGGAACAGGGCAGGTCGGAATCGGGCGCCTCGCGCATCGGAATTCACGCCGATGCGTCGACGGGCACGAAACTCCAGGTTCACCGCGGCGTCGCTCGATCATGCCCTCGAGCGTCATCCGTTCCTATCATTACGACCCGGTGGACAGACACCTCGACCTGATATTCGTGTCGGGCCGGCGCTATCGCTATCACGAGGTGCCCGAGGAAACCTACGACGCGATGCGGCGCGCCTTCTCGAAGGGCGAGTTCTTCAACGCATACATCCGCGACCAGTATCGCCACACCCGCGTGAATTGACGTGGTACCGCGTTCCGCAAAGTCGCCGGCGCAACGCCACTTGTTCGCGGCCGCACCGCCGGGCCTCGAGTTTCGCGAAGCCTTCGTCAGCGCCAGCGAACAGGACGCGCTGCTCGCGCAGATCGCCATCGCTGCCATTCAGGCCGTTCGAGTTCCACGGCTGGACCGGCAATCGCGAAACAGTTTCGTTCGGCTGGCGTTACGACTTCAACCAGGCGCGCGTGGAACCGGCGCCGGCAATCCCTGATTTCCTGCTGCCGCTTCGGGAGCGTGCGGCGGGCTTCGCGGGCCTGCAGGCGGGCGACTTCGAGCAGGCACTGGTGATCCGCTACGACGTGGGCGCCGGCATCGGCTGGCATCGCGACCGGCCGGTGTTCGACAAGGTCTTCGGGCTGTCACTGCTCTCGCCGTGCGTGCTGCGCTTCCGGCGGCGCGACGCTTCCGGTTTCGAGCGCTTTTCGCTCGACGCGCAGCCGCGCTCGGCCTATCTGCTCACCGGCGAGATCCGGCACGAGTGGGAACACAGCATCGCGCCGCTGGAAATGAAGCGTTACTCGATCACGTTTCGCAGCCGGAACGCGGCGTGAACATCGACTACGCAACACTTGAGGGCGGCTGCCTGTGCGGGGCGGTGCGCTATCGGCTCCTGTCGCAGCCCTTTGACGCGGGCTACTGCCACTGCTTGCGGTGCCGGCGCGCATCCGGCGCGCCGGTGGTGGCGTTCGCGACCGTTCCGCTCGCAGATTTCGTCATGACCGGCGAGCCACGCCGGCGCCGATCGTCGAGCTTTGGTGAACGCTGGTTCTGTGGCGATTGCGGCACGCAGCTGGCGATGCACGTCGATCATCAGCCCGGCACCATTGACTTCACCATCGCGTCGCTCGACGCGGCGGAGTTGTTGGTGCCGGCGTTTCACATTTTCTTCGGGAAGCGTCTCGGCTGGTTCGATACCGCCGATGATCATCCGCGCCACGAGGGATTTCGACCCGGTACCCGCGGCCTGTGATTCAAGCCACCGCGGCGCTCGGGGCCTTTTTCTCGTGCGGCAGCGAGATGCGGAAGCGGGTGTATTCGCCCGGCCTGGTGGCGACGCCGACGCGGCCACCGGCCTTGTTCACGAGGTCACGCACCACGTCCATGCCGATGCCGCGCGCGCCGTCGGCCGCGGTGGTGAATCCCGGACGGAAGATGAAAGTCGCGAGCTTGCGCGGGTCGATGGTCCTGGCGACCTCGGCGCTCAGGACACCCTGGCGTACGGCTTCGGCGCGGATCTTGTCGTGATCGAGGCCACGGCCGTCATCCTGCACGCTGAGCTGATAACCGTCCGGACCGACGCGCTGGAATTGCACGGCGACCGTGCCGATTTCGGGCTTGTCCTGCACCACGCGATCGGCCGGTGTCTCGAGTCCGTGCCGAATCGCGTTGTGAATGAGCTGGCCGAGAATCTTTTCGACCACCCGGCGATAACTCCCGGGCACATCCTCGAGTCCGATGCACACCAGCGAGACGCGCTTGAAGTACATGTCGGCGAGGAACTGGGCCATCTCTTCGAGGCTGTCCTGCGAGAGGTCGGAGAGACGCTTGGCCTTCTGCGTCTCGGAGACGGCGCCCGAGATGGTGGTGCCGTCAGCGTCGGTCTTCCTGATATGCGGCTGGCGAATCGTCGTGCCGGTCGCGGTGGCCGAGCGCTGCGTGGCATCGATGGACGACGGTTCGGACAGTCCGTTCTGTACGCGCCACTCGCGCAGTCGCGTGACCACCTCGCCCTGGATGGCGAGGTGGCTCAGCAGGTCGTCGAGTTTCACGGCGATGGGCAGGAAATCATTTCCCGACAGCGTCTTCTTGTCGCGCAGGCTGCCGAGCGCCTCTTCGAAACGCTCTGCGCGTTCACAGACCGACGCCAGCGGCAGGCGCCGCGCGCGTGCGTGGATTCCGCGGATGAGTTCCAGGATCAGCACCAGTTTTTCCCGGAACGCCTGTGGATCACGCGCCGGTAGTTTGAGGATGGCGCGCAGCTGACCGGCCTTGTCGCGGGCTTCGCCGAGGAAGTTCTCGAGGCGCGAAGCCTCCACGTGCATGACTTCCTTGAGCACCGCCGAGAGGCGCACATCCTGCGGATCGATGATCGCGGCAGGATCCGGTTCAACGGGACGTGATGCGGCCTGCGCCGTCTCGGTCGAGGTAATGGTGGTCGCCAGCTGCTGCGCGACTTCCGGACTTCTCGTGGGCGTGGGCGCGGGCGGCGCTTCGACCGGTGGCAATGACAGCACAAACACCTCGCCGCTCGGGCTCCTGATTTCAGCCGGTGTCGGCACTTGGGCGGCCGGCGCTGCGACCGCGGCGCGTATCGGCGCGGCCGGTATGGAGTCATCCGTCACATCGAGCGAGCGCAGAATGACGGTGCTGACGTTGTCGGAAGGAACCGCGCTCAACGTCGGCAGCTGGGGAGCAGCCGGCAACGAGGTCCCTGCCACGGGCAGCGTGGCCACGACCGGTTGTTCAGCAGCTCCGGTCGCCACGCTACCGGTCGCGGCAACCGGTTCGAAAGTCAGCGCCGGGCGAGTGCCTGTCTCGCCGGCCAGGCGCTTGGCGAACGTCTCCTCGTTGAGCGCCGGCACTTCGATGGTGTGCGGCACGAGGCGCGGAGCGGCGATGCGCTCGATCGACACGATGATGTGATGCACCTGGCCGTCGACCACCAGGCGCGAGAAACGGATGGCGAGGTGCCATGAACCGGAATGCACCTTCGAGAGCGGATTCTGGGTGGCATCGACCGTCGCCGACGCGTCCGCCTGCCACAGCGAGTCCAGGAACGTCACCACCTCGCGACGTACCTTGACGTCGACGAACTCGGCGATGACCTGCACGAATGCCGTGCCGGCGCCACAGGTGTGGCCCAACAATTCCGGCGCGGCCGCCGAAGCCTCACCCATGAGCCTGTGTTCGCGATCGAGGAACAACACGCCCGCCTGGCAGAGCTCGAGCATGGCGTAGGCCTGTGCACGTGCCACCACCAGCTGTTCATCGCGGTTACGCAGTCCCGCGCGCTGGGTGATGGCGTAAATGGTGATGCCGATCAGGCAGATCAGTGCCGCGCCCAGGGCCACGATCGGAAAGTTGACGTACTCCATGGCGCTCCCTCAACTCCCCGCCCGGACCGATACCAGGGTTGCAGGGTCGATGATGGCACTGTCGCTCGAAGCCTGGCGCATTTGTTCGAGGGCGCTCAGCAGCTCATCGCAGGACACGATTCGTTGCTCGCGCGACTTGGCCATCAGGCGCTCGAGCAGCGGCTGATAGGGAAGTTGCTGGATCGGAAGCTCGGGAACCGGAGCCATGACGTGCTGCTGCAGCACATCGATTGCGGAAGCACCGAGATAGGGCTTCTTGCCCGCGAGCATCTCGTAGAGCATGACGCCCAGGCTGTACAGATCAGTGCGCGCATCCAGCGACTCACCCTGCGCCTGTTCCGGGCTCATGTAATAAGGAGAACCGCGCAGCACGCCGGTGCGCGTGCTGCCGTCACCGGACAGCAGGCTACGCGCCAGGCCGAAGTCGATCAGCACCACGCTGCCGTCATCGCGCAGCATCACGTTTGGCGGCTTGAGGTCGCGATGGATGATGCCCGCCTCGTGCACCACCTTGAGCGAACGGGCGATCTCCCTGAGGAACGCGATGGCTTCCTCCGCGGAGAGCGGATTCTGCAGCCGCGCCTTGAGGTCGCCACAGGGGAAATATTCCATCGCCAGGAATTCGACGCCCTCGTGAATCCCGTAGTCGAACAGGTCGATGATCGAGGGGTGATCGAGCGCGGCAATGGCCTCGAACTCGCGCTGGAACATGATGGCGCGTTGCCCGGTGTCGCTGGCGTCGCCCGAGTGCTTGCGCTTGCTGATCTTCAGCGCGACGTTGTGGCCCAGATCCTCGGAGATCGCGAGGTACACGGCCGCGGCTTCAGACTCGCCGATCTTTTGCAGGATGGTATAGCCCGGGATCTGGTGATTCTCCGGCGCCACCGGTTTGGGTTCCTTGACCACCGCCGGTGTCGAGGCGCCAGCGTCCGGCAACGCGACGGCAGCCCCGTTGCCGACCGAGCCTTCGAGTTTTGCAGGGGCCGGCGGCGCCGGCACGGGCGTCAGCGCAGCCCTGGCGGCGTGCGCCAGCTGGGCTCCGGTCAGGGTCGCGCTGGACGCGTCCGCGGGTTTGGCGGCAACCGCGAGTTGCGCGGCCCTGGTAATGATTTCTCCGGTGTGGGTCGCGATGGGTATCGCCGCGGGTGCGGGTGCCGCGGGAGCCTGGTCGACTGCACCCGGTGCCGGAATTTTCGCGTCCCCGGATCTGGCGGCTGACGCCTGCGCCATGCGTTCGGCGCGGCGCGACGCTTCCTTCTCGATGGCGCGCAGCGTCAGCTTGATGGAGCGCTGCAGGCGCGGCGGCGTGAGCAACCGCTTGGGTAGATAGTCGGCGGCGCCGAGTCGCAGGGTGCGGATGGCCGAGAGCTCGCTGCCGGCCTCGGCGAGGATGATCATCTCCGGAAATCCCGGCTGGCTGCGCAGCTTTCGGATCCAGTCGAAGCCGTCGGTGGTCGGTTCCTCGATTCCTTCGTCGAACTTCATCGTCAGCATGACGATGTCGTAGTCGCGCACGGTCATCGCCGTCCGCACGCGCCCGAACGAGGTCCAGTCCATGAGCACGATGGTGTCCGCCGGCCAGCCGGCGGCCACCGCGTGCTGCAGCCAGGACGCGTATCTGTCGTCGTCCTCGACGATCAGGAAGCGTTTTGTACGGGACGCTTCCATTTATTCTTCCGTGAACCTGATGCGCACCGCGGCGCGCTGCTCGACCGCCTTGCCGTCGCGCATCACCGGTTGGTATCGCCACTGCGCGACGGCGGTGATCGCGGCATTGTCGAAAACCTTGCGGGGGGTGGAATTGGTCACGACGATGTCACTCGTGGTGCCATCGGGGAGCACCGTGAATTCCAGTTCCACCCAGCCGTCTATGTCACGGTTGCGGGTCGACGACGGAAATTTGGGCGGCTCGTAGTGGGTGCGCGGCAGCTTGTTGGCGCCCACCACGCGCGAGCGCTCCGCGGCTTTCGAGCGCGCGGCCGACAGTTCGCTTTCTGCCGTGTTCAGGTCGGCGCTGACAAAGGAAATGGTTCGCGCTTCGAGCAGCCAGCCATCGGCGGCGGCGATCTCACCGCGTGAAAGTGCAGCGCGCAGCTGCGCGAGGTAAGCCTTTCCCAGGGCCTGGCGCGCGCTGGTCACGGCCGGGTTGGCCGCGTCTGTCCCGATGAGCTCGAACAGGAAGGACTTGGCGCTGCCATCGGCGGGCTGCAGCAGGTTGCCGGCCGCCAGTGCTGCACTGAATGACTGTGTCAGGGTCGAAATCCTGCCGCCGCGAGCACCGATCAACTGGTCCTGCAGCATGCGACGGACGCTGGTCAATTCCTGCCGCGAGGCACCGGCGCCATCGGCATTGGCAAGCCAGCGTTCGGTCTCGGCAGCATTGCCCGCGCTGGCAGCGGCGCCGGCGCGCGTCAACAGCTCTTTCTGCAGCGCACGCGAGGTCTCCGTCACCGCCGGATCGTCCGGCACGGTCTGTCGCGCGGCCTCGAGGTAGAAACGCGCGTTGTCCTGCGGCGGCCCGATGAGCGCTCCGCTGCGCAGGCGCGCGTTGGCGAGGCGCAGATAGGTCGCGCCGACTTGCGCGCGGTCCTGCGCATCGGAGTCGCGCTTGGCAGTCAGCGCCGCGCGCTCGCGCTCCATTTCGATCTGCATCATGATGAAGGCGCCGCGTGCCGTCGCCGGCGTCAGCGATTCGGCGACGTTCACCATCTTGCGGGCGTCCTCCGGGTTACCGGCAGTCAGCGCGCGTTCCGCGGCGCTCAACAGGCGGTCCGCCACACGCACCAGGCCGGCCTTCGCGAGGGTGTTGGCCGGATCGAGCTCCAGCGCCCCGCGGAACAGGTCAACGGCACTGCGCCCGGGCGGGCTGGCCAGTTCGCCACGCTGCAGCGCCGCCTCGGCCAGCGCGAGCTGTTCACGCAGCCGCTGCTCATAGGTCAAGGGCGCGGGCGGAGGTGCCTCCGGTGGCGCGGTCTCCACCGGCAGCTCTTCGGCTCGCTGCACGGGTGCGCGCGACTCGGGCGAGGGAGCCGGCGGCGGAGTCGCGGGAATAGAAGAAGGAGTATTGGCAACCGTGCCCGCCATACGCAACGTTTCGGCGACGTTTTCGGTGGTTGCCGGCTCCTGGGCGGGCGCCGGCGCGGCGTCGGCCGCCGGTGCAGGGGCAGGGGCAGGCGCGATGGTCATCAGGTTCGGCCCGCGCAACTTCCGGGGCAACTTCCGCGGCCGGCTCGGCGGCGGGCTGACTAACTACCTCGGCGGTGGAGGCCGCGTCATCGGGCGATTTGCCAGCAGAGAACAGGTACCACGCGCCCACGGTGATAGCGGCGAGCGCCAGGCCACCCAGGGACAGCAGCAGCGGCTTGCCGGTGCGACGCTGGGATGCATCGGATTTCGACGTCTCGAGCCTGGAAAAGTCCGGCCGCACCTGCTCGAGCGTGCGTTCGACGTTCTCGACTTCATGGCGGCGCAGAGCCGCCTCGACGAACAGGCGCACACGCGGCGCCGACACAGGTCGATGCAGGAAGCGATACACGACACCCGAGGTGATCTGGCTTGCGACCTTGGACTGTTCCTCGGCGGTCCCGACTACGATCAGCACGAGGTCGGGCCAGTTTTCGCGCAGGCGCTCGGCAAGCGCGCCGAGATCCCCTTCGATGAACATGCTGTCGAGCAGCGCCACCGAAACCCGGCGGCTGTTCAGATGCGGGAAGAGCTCCGCGTCGGAAGTGACGAGGATGACATCGGTGGATGGATCGACCACGCTGCGTAGCAGGCCGATGAGTGCCCGATCCTGGGTAATTGCGGCGATCGCCACCGGCGCCGGAGCGTTGGCGAGCATTGGCGAATCAAAATCCGACTGCGGGAGCATGTTGATGGCGGAACGGCCCTGGCAAGCAGGAAAACACGGGACGCAGGCAATTTACCAAGATATGTAAGTTTATCGGGGAAGGTAGCGCCAGGGCCCCGCGCGCGATTAATCCGTGAACTGCGTCCCGTGACCAGAGTGCCGTAACGAGACGACTTTCACAGTTGAGGTGCACTCGCAGCACGAGGTTATGATCATGCAGTCCAGTTGAGCCCGGAGTGTCAAATGGCCCCCAGTGCATTGAAAAGCGCCATGAATCGAATCCTGATCCTCGTGATGCTGGCCGGCGTCGCGCCGCTGACAAGCGCCGCCGGGCCCACGGGCGCTCAGCAGAAGGGGGCCGAGTCTTTTCTGGCCGCGGTCGCCACCGGCAGCCCGGAAGCGGTTGCACAGGAACTGCACCCCGACGAACTCGAGAAATTGCGCGCGCGCCTGCTCACGCTGCTGCGCGCCGAAGGGTCGCAAGGCAGCAGCACTTATCGCTCGCGGCTGTTCGGACCCGGGCGTTCGCTCTCGCAACTCGAGAGTGCGACGGCGCAGAAGTTCTACGCGGCGCTCTCGGATCGGCTGCGTTTGCGCGCGCGCGAATACTCCAAGTTCGACTGGCTGGCGGCAGTGCCGGACGGCAAGGTCGTGTACCTGGTCGGCAAGGGCGAGCAGCCCAAGGAGCGCGGCTCGGTCAAGGTCGTGGTCATGGTGGGTCTCATGCAGTACGGCCAGCAATGGCGCGCGATCGTGCCGACGGAAATCGAGGCGCAACTCGATGACCTGATCGAAGGGACGCACATCCATGCAGGCGCCGCCGCCCGGCACGGCGGGCACCGGCGCCGCCGCGCCGCCGCCGCAGCCGCTGGCTCCCGGCATCAGCGAATTGCTGGCGCGTGCCGAGGCGGCGCTGGCCGGCGGCAACTGCCAGGAGTACTACGACCAGTTCATGAGCCCGAACTTCAATCGCAGCACCTCGCGCAGCGCGCGCAAGACACTGCTCAACGCCTGCACCAACAGCGAGAGCACTCGCGAAACCATGATCACCACGCTGCGCATCGTGCAGGAGCTGCGTCCCCGTTACGACCTCAACGGCACCCGCGCCATCTACGACGTCAGCGGCCAGGGGTTGCCGTACGAGCGTTTCGTGGTCGAGCGCGAGGGCGATCGCTGGTTCATCGCGGAGTAGTTTGACCCGATGCTGAACATACGACCGGCAACACGCGCCGATGCGGCGGTGATCGCGAGCCTGGTGCGCGAACTCGCCGAGTACGAGAAGCTGTCACACGAGGCAAGCGCGACGGCCGCCGATTTCCTGCGCGAGCTGGACTCGTCGAGCCCGGTGATCCACGTGCTGATCGCCGAGTGGAACGGTGCGGCGGTGGGATTCGCACTCTATTTCTTCAACTTCTCGACCTTCGTCGGGCGGCCGGGCCTGTATCTCGAGGATCTGTTCGTGCGCCCCGCGCAACGAGCCAACGGCATCGGGCGCGCGCTGTTGCGGGCGCTGGCGCGCATCGCCCGCGAGCGCAACTGCGGCCGCATGGAATGGGCGGTGCTCGACTGGAACGAGCCCGCGCTGCGGTTCTACGAGTCGCTGGGCGCGCGGCAGATGAACGAGTGGGTGATCCACCGCCTGACAGCCGCGCAGATCGAGAAGCTGGCGTCCGAAACCTAGTTGCCCTCGAGGGTGAAACGGGTGCCGTGGTAGGAGAGCTGCGCCCCGTCAGGCGTGATCTGCTCCACGCGTACCCCTTCGGGAAGCGACTCGCCTTCCTTGAGCTTGCGCATGTTGATGAATACGAAGCGATTCGCCGGGTTGGCGTCGTAGACGTGCAGGTCGAGCCGCAGGTCCGGCAGCTGGCTGCCCTGCGCGATCACCTCGTCACGCGAAGGCAGGGCGCTGCTGCGTCGGGCGGCGGCAATGGCGCCGGCCTGCTCCGGCGTCACGGCCGGACGATAGTCGCGTGCGTCGTAATCCGGCGGTACGGCAGGTTCCTGGCCCTCGAGCAGTGGCTCTGCAGCCAGCGCTGGCGGGCCGACCGGCGCCACCACGCCGCCCGCAGGCGCGTTTGGCCCGACGGTCACGCTGGATGTCGATCCCACCGGGATCTGCACGGTCACCATGCCCGGTTGATTCGCCCCGGAAGTGCCTTGCGTGGCCGCAGCGGCCGGTGCGGCCGTGGTCGGTGCCTGCGCGGCTGGCGGCGCGTCCGACTTGCGCAGCATCACCCAGGCGAGCGCCAGCACGTTCACGCCCAACAACACTGCGAGTGCCGCGGCCCACATGGGGAACTTGCGGCGCGGCGTGGCCACCTTCACTTCGAACAACGCGGGTGACGACTGGCGTTGACGATCGGTCTCGGACTTTTTCAGCGCATCGAGGATGAAGGACATGTCAGCTCCCGGCGGCCTCGTGCAGGAATGGGGTGGTGGCGTCGTTGAGCGCCGCATCGAGCGCCACCTGCGTCTGCACGCCGGCGATGCCGTCGACGGCGAGCCGGTTGCGACGCTGGAATTCTTCGACCAGCGTCACCAGCGATGCGTCGAACCGGTCATTGGCCGGCTCTTCAACCGGCAGGCGATTCACGCGCCGCAGACTGTCCCGCAGCCACTTCACGCGCTCGCTGCGGGCGCCGAGCGCCAGCGGTTCGGAGCCGCCACCTGCCGAGCGCCACAACAACACGTAGTCGCCAAACCAGCTGCGCGACAGGTCGCCGATGCCGATTTCACGCTGCGCGCCGCCGAGCGCGATTTGCGCATGTTCATCGTCGAGCCCCGCGAGCACCAGCTGGTGGGCGTGCCCCTGAGAGTCGACCACATTGAGCACGGCGGGTCGATTGAACAGCCGCAGCTGGGCGAGTGAACCGCGCTGCGCGAGGCATTCGAGCCCGGACTGCAGCGCCTGGGTGCAGGGATCCTCACTGTCGGCCGCATAGCGGATGCCCCACAGGGAAAACAGCTTGTTGAAAGCACTATCCGGATCGGTTTCGGAGCTGTATTGCGTCAGCAGCCGGTCGAGATCCGGCGGCGGCGCCGGCTTCGGCGCCGGTGCGGGCACGGCGGCAACCGGCGGCGGCGGTGCGTCGACCGGCAGGAAGCGCGGCAGCAGCAGTGCGACACTCGCCACGGTCAGCGCCCCGACCGCTGACACCGAGACCCACGGCAGCCAGCGCGGCTGGATGGGCCTGCCGAAGACTTCGCCGGCGGCGCGGCGCACCACGTTCGCGCTGACCAGGTGGCGATCCTCGGTGAACGCGCCTAACAAGGCGCGGTCGCAGATGATGTTGATGAGGCGTGGTACGCCACCCGACAGGCGATTGATTTCACGCAAGGCGCCGTTTGCAAACACTTCGCGCGTGGCGCCGGCGACGCGCAGTCGATGACGCACGTACGCCGCGGTCTCGCCCGTGGATAGCGGATCGAGGTGGTATCTGGCGGTGATACGTTGCGCAAGCTGTCGCAGCTCGGTGCGATCCAGCAGTTCGCGCAGCTCCGGCTGTCCGATCAGGATGATCTGCAGCAGCTTCTGCGTCTCGGTCTCGAGATTGGTGAGCAGCCTGACCTGCTCCAGCACCTCGGGCGCGAGATTCTGGGCCTCGTCGACCACCAGCACGATGCGTTTGCCACCGGCATGTGCCTTGAGCAGGTGAACGCTCAGCAGGTCGACCAGGTCCTTGAGACTGCCGGCGGAACGCTGCTCGAGATCGATCCCCAGCTCTTCGCAGATGGCGAGCAGGAACTCGGCCGGCGTCATGCGCGGATTGAGGATCAGCGCGATCTCGGCATGTTTGGGCGCCTGGGCCAGCAGCGATCGCACCACCGTGGTCTTGCCGGTGCCGACCTCGCCGGTGAGCTGGATGAAGCCACCGGCCTCGTTGACGCCATACACCAGGTGCGCCAATGCCTCCGCGTGACGTTCCGAGAGGAACAGGAAGCGCGGATCCGGCGTGATGGAAAATGGCTTTTCGTTGAGGCCGAAAAACGAGGCGTACATGATGCTTATGATGGCGGCTCTTGTGTTGGATCGCCGCAATGATGGTGAACGGGCGGGGAGTATTACACGGGCTTTTGGGAGCGGGCTACCGGCGCTCCGGACGTGTCGCGGAAGTGCGAATCCGGCGCCTCCCGGGCGCCTCTTCGGACATATTTTCCGCCGCTTCCTCGGCTCCGCGTGCCTCTGGCAGCGCGCTGCCACGCCGTACCGCCAGGTTCCCGAAACGCTCGCGGATGAGGTCGACGGCGGTGTCCAGCGCTGTCGAGGACGGGGCGTCTGCCGAGGTGGCGGCCGGCGTCGAGAACAGGTCCAGCTGGTCCGCGGCATGCAGGTGGTTCACGCCCACGCCTAACAAGCGCACGCGTGCGACCGGCTGTTCCTCCAGCCAGGACGTGAGCAGTTCGGCGGCAATTTTGGCAATAGTGCGTGAGTCGGTGGTCGACGGCTCGAAGCGTTTCTGGCGCGTGAAAGTGGTGAAGTCGGCGCGGCGAATCTTCACCTGTACGCAGCCGGTGGCGAGATTCTGCGCGCGCATGCGCGCGCCGGCGCGATCGGCGAGCCGCAACACCTCGGAACGCATGCGCGCGTGATCTGCCAGGTCGTTGAAGAAGGTCTCTTCGGCGCTGATCGATTTTTCGTCCCACTCGGCCATCACCGGGCGGTCATCGATGCCCGCGGCGCGCTCGCGCATGCGCTGCGAATCGCGCCCGAAGATCGGCCACAACATCGCGTCCGCCGCGCTGCGCAGCTGTCCGAGGGTGTGCAGGCCGGCGGCTTCGACGCGCTCGCCCAGCTTGCGGCCGAGGCCCGGCAGGCGCCGCAGGCTCAGCGGATCCAGCACCGCCCGCAGGGTGTCCAGCGTGACGACGGTGAGCCCGTCGGGTTTTTCCAGTTCGGATGCGATCTTCGCCACCAGCTTGTTGGGGGCCACTCCCACCGAAGCGGTGAGTTGTGTCGCGGCGAAAATGCGCTGCTTGATGCCGCGCGCGACGCTCACCGCGTCACCCTTGAGCGCGAGACTCGCGGTCACGTCGAGATAGGCTTCATCGAGCGACAGGCCCTCGACCACCGGTGTGTAGTCGTGAAAGATGGTGAAGACCTGGTGTGAGACTTCGCGGTACACCGCCATGCGCGGCTTCACGCAGATGGCGTGCGGGCAGCGGCGCAGCGCCTCGCGAATCGGCATCGCCGAGCGCACGCCGAACTTGCGCACCTCGTAACTGGCGGCCGCGACCACGCCGCGATTGGTGGTGCCGCCGACGATCACCGGCTGTCCGCGCAGGCGCGGATCGTCGCGCTGCTCCACGGACGCGTAGAACGCATCCATGTCGACATGCAGGATGGCGCGCGACGCGGACATGGCGCCGTTTTACCCGCTCCGGCGCTGTTTCTCGACTGTTATTTGTCGACCGCCGCTATTTTTCGACATTGATAGTGATCTTCTTCGAGGCCACCACCGGGTCGTGCGGAATGTGCAGCGAATCGCCGAGCACCAGTTGCAGGGTGTGTTTACCGGGCGACAGCGTCAGCGAGGTTTCGGTCTGGCCCTTGCCGAAATGCACGCTCCTTTCATTCGCGGCGAGCGGCTGCGAGAGATCCGCCGGCAGCTCGCTGTCGATCAGCAGGTGATGATGGCCGGTGTTGTCGAACTTGATGCCGGCGGGCGCGATCCCCATGCCCTTGAGACCGAATACCACCGTCACCGGACTCTTGACCGTGGCGCCGTCCTTGGGCGAGACGATGTAGACCTCGGCACCGGCGGGTGCCGGCTCACGCGCCAGGGCGGTAGCGGCGAGCGACAGTGCGGCGAGGCAGGCAACCCGGGCAACGTGCTGGATTTTCATCGGCGTCTCCTTGTCGTGAGAAGCCGCAAGGTACGTCGGGCACCTTGACGCGCGCAAGGCAACCTTGCCTGTCTAGAGGGTAAGCGCGCTGAAGATGGCGGTGAGCAGCAGCACCAGCAGGCTGGTCGAGAAGTAGGCCAGGCCGATGCTCAGGTACTTGACGAAAGTCAGGCCGCGCGACTGCGCGTAGTAGACGCGCATGGCGCGGAAGATGTACCAGATCATGTACAGCCAGGCCGCGAACTCGAGCAGTCCGAGGTGCGCGCCAACCACGGGAATGAGCTTGAACAGGCCGACGATGGTCAGCGCCAGGAACACGAAGGCGTGGTTGTGGACCAGGAACAGCAGGTGTTCCACGTAGTAGCGCCTGGGCCGCCAGTACATCAGCTTCATGACCAGCGCGAGCAGCGGCAGGAACACGAACATGGCGCGCGGAATGTTGTGCACCACGGCTTCACCGAGCGCGCGGCCGCGATCCTTGGCGGTACGCTGGCAGAAGGCGTGCAGCTTGGCGTAGTTGCTGGTTCGCCGTGGGGTCGGGTTTCTCGAAGCCCTTGCAGATCTCGGTGATCAGGTTGTCGTCCTGCATGCCGCTCTTCGGCTCGTCGTCGCCCTCGAGTGCGGCCTTTTCCTTCGCCGCCTGGGCGCGGATGGCGGCCGCCGCCTGTGCCGCCCCGGGCGTGGCCGCGAGTTCCGTTTCCAGCGCCTGCGCGGCTTCGTTCATGCCCTGCACGCGGTTGCTGGTTGGTGTGCCTTCCACGTCGACCGTGATCGTTTCCGGCAGGCCCGCCACCAGGAAGAAGAGCAGGCTGATGACCAGGTACAGCCGAAATGGCGGCAGGTAGCGGGCGCGCTTGCCGTCGAAGAACTCGCGCGTCAGTCGGCCGGGCCGGGCGAGCAGGAACCACAACGTGCGCCACAGTCGCGAATCGGCGTGCGTGATGCTCTCGAAGGCCTCGCCGGCGAAATGGCTGACCGTGTGCACGTGCGGCTCATGCCGCTGGCCGCAGGCGGCGCAGTACTGACCGCCGAGCGGCGCACCGCAGTTGTCGCACAACCCGGAGTGCGCCGCCGGCTGCGCGCTCACTACTGATTGCGACGCGGACGGCTGCGGCTCACTAACTACCGGAACCGGTGTCGAGCTCATCTTGCGGTTCAGGCGACCTGGCCGGAGGCGACCTCGAGGCTGCCTGCCTGCGCGTCGCGCGCATCGGCCGGCGCCTGCGCGGCAAGCTCGTGCGATTCGAAATCATCGACACTGATGAGCTCCATGACCTTGCGGTCGTATTCACGCAGTGCCGCCGCCTCGGTGTCCGAGATGATGCCGAGCTCGCGCGCCTGCGCGATCTGGCCGGGCGTATCGAGGGCCGTCACCTTGCCGGTCTTCACGCCGTCGACGCGGATGCGCTTTTCGATGGGCTCGGCGGTCTGCGCCATCACCAGCGCTTCGTGCAGCAGGCCGAGCGGGTTGCCGGGCTCGAGCGTGCGATAGACGAACTTGCACAGGCGGTCGCGCACTTCGGTGGCATTCAGTACTGCATCGGCCAATTGCCTCCCGAGCCGGTCGCTCGGCGCCGAGTAGGCGCGCCCACCCGGGAAGATCAGCGCGCGCATCACGGCCGCGAGGAAGCGATTGGGGAAGTTGCGCAGGAAATCGTGCAGCTGTTCCTGGGCCTTGTAGAGCTGGTTGCGACAGGCCCATTCCACGATGGGCAGATCCTCGGCAGGCCGGCCCTGGTTCTCGTGGTGCTTGAGCACCATCGAGGCGAGGTACATCGCCGACAACACATCGCCGAGGCGCGCCGAGAGGTTCTCTTTCTTCTTCAGGTAACCGCCGAGCGTGAGCATCGCGACGTCGACCGCAAACGCGAACGACGCCGAGAACCGCACGATGTGCTGGTAGTAACGCTTGGTCTCACGCACCTCGGGTACATGCGTGAAGCGTGCGTGCGTGAGCGCCATGACGAAGGAGCGCACCGCGTTGCTGATGGTGAAGCCGATGTGGCCGAACAGCGCGCTGTCGAACTCGCCGACGTCCTTGGCGCGCGCGGCGTTCATCTCCCGCAGTACGAACGGGTGGCAACGAATCGCCCCCTGGCCGAAGATGATCAGCGAACGCGTGAGGATGTTCGCGCCTTCGACGGTGATGGCAACCGGCACCACCTGGTAGTTGCGTCCGAGATAGTTGCGCGGGCCCAGCTGGATGCCCTTGCCGCCGTGCACGTCCATGGCGTCGTTTGCCACCTGCCGGCCCATCTCGGTGACGTGGTACTTGAGCATGGCCGACGGCACCGACGGCTTTTCACCGCCGTCGATCGCGCCCGCGGTGACCGAACGCGCCGCGTCCATGGTGTAGGTGTAGCCGACCATGCGCGCCAGCACCGCCTCGACGCCTTCGAACTTGCCGACGGGCATGTTGAACTGGCGCCGGATGCGGGTGTACGCGCCGGACGCGAACACACCGAGTTTCGCACCGCCGGTGGTGTTGGAAGGCAACGAGATGCAGCGGCCCACGGAGAGCTGCTCGACCAGCATGCGCCAGCCCTGGCCGACCATCTTCGTTCCGCCAATGATGACGTCGAGCGGTACGAACACGTCCTTGCCGGCAAGCGGCCCGTTCTGGAAGGGGACGTTGAGCGGGAAGTGGCGCCGCCCGATGGTGACCCCGGCCGTGTTGCGCGGGATCAGGGCGCAGGTGATGCCGAGATCCTGCTGATCGCCCAGCAACTTTTCGGGATCGAACATGCGGAACGCCAGGCCGATAACGGTGGCGACGGGCGCAAGCGTGATGTAGCGTTTGTTGAAGTTCAGGCGAAGACCGACGATCTCCTTGCCCTGCCACATGCCCCGGCCGACGATGCCGGTATCGGGCAGAGCCGCCGCGTCGGAACCGGCACGCGGGCCGGTCAGCGCGAAACACGGCACTTCCTCGCCGCGCGCCAGCCGTGGCAGGTAGTAGTTCTTCTGATCCTCGGTGCCGTAGTGATTGAGCAGCTCCGCGGGTCCGAGCGAATTCGGCACGGCGGTGGTGGCCGCCAGCAGGCCGGAGCGGCTCGCGAGCTTCACCAGCACGCAGGAGTGCGCGTAGGCGGAAAACTCCAGGCCGCCGTATTTCTTCGGGATGATCATCGCGAAGAAGCCTTTCGACTTCAGGTAGTCCCACACTTTCGGCGGCATGTCGGCGCGCCGGTGCGTGATGTCCCAGTCGTCGAACATGCGGCACAGTTCTTCGCAGGGGCCATCGATGAAAGCCTGCTCCTCGGCGGTGAGCTGCGGCACCTTGCTGGCTAACAACTTCTCGAACTTCGGCTTGCCGCTGAACAACTCGCCATCCCACCACACCGTGCCGGCCTCGAGTGCCTCCTTTTCGGTCTGCGACATGGAGGGCAACATGCGCATGTAGGCCTTCATGAACGGCCGCGTGATCAGCGCCTTGCGCAGCGGCCGCACGTTGAACAGCCAGAGCGCAGCCAGCATCAGCCACAGGAATCCCTTCCACACACCGTACGCCGGCGGCACGAAGGTATAGGCGGTCAGCAGCGCCGTGAAAACCAGCGTGAAGGCGATGAGGGGCAACCGCTTGTAGGCCATGAACACGACCGCGCCGATGAACACCAGCGTGAACACCGTACCGACCTTGGCCACGTACCAGGCGATGGCGATCAGGATGAGAATGACCAGGGTTGCGCCGAGCATGATGAAATCCTCGATTCGCGAATGCGCAAACTATAGCTCACGGACCCCGGCCGGCGCTTGGAACGACGGCGCATCAGGCGTAGAAGGAGCGCGTGTCGAACACGCAGCTCTTTTCGACGGTGGCATGCGAGTACTCGCTGTTTCGGCCGGGATATCCGCCGGAATTGTTCGAGTGGCTGGCACGCGCCGCGCCCGCCCGGGACGCGGTGTGGGACTGCGGCTGCGGCAGCGGTCAGGCCAGCGTGCCGCTGGCCGCGCACTTTTCGCAGGTGTTTGCCACGGACTCCGCCGCCGAACAGATTGCCGCGGCGAAGCTGCACCCGCGCGTTGGGTACTCGGTGGCGCCCGCGGAGCACTCCGGCCTCGCCGCTGCCTCGGTCGATCTCGTGACCGTGGCGCAGGCGCTGCACTGGTTCGACGTCGAGGCTTTCTACGCCGAGGCGCGGCGCGTGGCCCGGCCCGGCGCGCTGCTCGCGGTGTGGACCTATCCGCGTCCGGAATTCGTCGATGCGGAGCTCGACAGCCAGCTCGCGGACTTCTACCGAAACGTCGTGGGTCCATACTGGCCGCCAGAGCGGCGGCACGTCGAAGCTAACTACACGACGCTGCCATTCCCGTTCGAAGATCTGCCGCACCCGCCGATGGCGCTGGAGCTGCGCTGGAACCTGGAGCAGGTGCTCGGCTTCGTGAGCAGCTGGTCGGCCACCACGCGCTACCGCCAGGCGGAAGGACGCGACCCGCTGCCAATACTGCGCGCCGCGCTCGCGCCGCTCTGGCCGGCCGCCGGCGAGCAGTTGAGCATCCGGATGCCGATAGTGCTGCGTGCCGGGCGCCTGCGCGTCTCCGGCTAGATGAGCTCGCTGACGCCGTCGCGTTCCTCGCGCAGCTCCTTGTCCGTGGCGTCCATGCGCTTGCGCGAGAACTGGTCGATCGCCAGGCCTTGCACGATCTTGTATTCGCCATTGGCGCAGGTGACCGGGTACGAATACACCACGCCATCCTTGATGCCGTAGCTGCCGTCGGCGGGTACGGCCATGCTGATGAAATTATCGGCGGAAGTGCCCAGGTGCCAGTCGCGCATGTGGTCGATGGCCGCCGACGCCGCGGAAGCCGCCGATGACGCGCCGCGCGCCTTGATGATGGCGGCCCCACGCTGCTGCACCGTGGGGATGAAGGAGTCCTCGTACCACTTGCGGTCCACCAGCGAATGCGCCGGCTTGTCGTCGACGGTGCAGAAATTGATGTCGGGGTACTGCGTGGAGGAATGATTGCCCCAGATCAGCATGCGGCTGATACGCGTCACGTGGCTGCCGGTCTTCTCGGCCAGCTGCGAGACGGCGCGGTTGTGATCGAGCCGCGTCATCGCGGTGAAATTACGCGGATTGAGGTCTTTGGCGTTGGCGCGCGCGATCATGGCGTTGGTGTTGGCCGGATTGCCGACGACCAGCACGCGTATGTTGCGGTTTGCCACTTCGTTCATGGCCTTGCCCTGCGCCGAGAAGATCTGCGCATTCGCCATCAGCAGATCCTTGCGCTCCATGCCCGGGCCGCGCGGCCGCGCGCCGACCAGCAGCGCCGCCTGGCATTCCTTGAATGCCACGCGCGCATCGTCGGTGGCGACGATCCTGTTGAGCGTCGGGAATGCGCAGTCATTGAGCTCCATCACCACGCCGGAGAGTTGCGGCAAGGCCGGCGTGATCTCCAGCAGGTGCAGGTTTACCGGCGTGTCGGCGCCCAGCATCTGGCCTGAAGCGACACGGAAGGCGAGTGCGTACCCAATCTGGCCGGCCGCCCCGGTGATGGCGACATTGACTGCGGGTTTCATCGAGGCGAGCTCCACTTGGCCGGCAGCACCGGCCCGAAAAAAAGGGGCGGAAATTTTAGCAGGGCGCGCGCCGCTCCGACCGGCAATGAGCCTGGCTTTATCGGTCCGGGGAGACGGCCAAAGCCCGGTGCTGACGTTTGTATTCGGCCAGCTCTGCATCCGCCTCGGCCACCTTGCCTTCGGCGCGCAAACGATCGATTTCCGCACGCCAGGCGGCGTCATCCCGCCGCCATGCCGGCGTGGAGGAGGCAGAGGCGACCGCGCGCTCAGCTTCGCTGGGAGGTGGTGCGCTCATGACGATCACGTCCGGCGGTGACGCCGCATTGCGCGTGGCACCCGACTGCGGTGACTGGTCAGCGCGGGGGGTCGTCGATGCGACGGGCGGCGGTGGCGGTGCGGCGGGTGCATAGCGAGTGCCTTCCTCTTCCGCGGCGAAGCCGCCGGGCGCCGTCCCCTGGTCGCGCGACCTGGACGCCGGCGCGCGCAGCTCGGCCATCGGCGTGCCCGCATCGGCGGCAGCCGAAGTCTCGCCAGCCATCTCCGCCGGCACCTCGCCCATTGGCTCGCGGCCGCGGCGGGATACTCGATCTGCTGGTTGATGTTCTGCACCGTGACTTCCGGCACGGGCGCCTTGTTCTGCACGCCGAGGTGCAGGACGACGGTGAAGACCAGCAGCAAGGTTGCTGCGAGCGCCACGGGCATTCCCCAGCGCGGGCCGTGGTAGACCCGCTCGGGCGGTTCGCGTTCGATGGCCTCGCGCGCCCGGCGCAGGACGAGACGGTCGAGCTCTTCCGGAGGCTCGAATGGATCTTCCGTCGAGCGCCGGAACACGGGCTTGCGCCGCGCGAGAAAGTCGTCGAATTCGTCGTCCGGACTGGTCATGTCACGTCTTCCACGACGGTCATGGCCGCCTTGAGCTTGGCCAGCGCGTAACGCAGCCGGCTCTTGGCGGTCTCGGCGCCGACTCCCGTGACGCGCGCGATCTCCTCGAGCGACAGATCCGACTCCTCGTGAAGTAGATAGACGTCGCGCTGTTCCGGGGGCAACGTGGCCAGCGCCGCGCGATAGCGCCGCGAGCTTTCTTCACGTTCGATCTGCGCTTCCGGCAATGTCCGCTCATCGGTGGGCAACAGGTCCGCGGCGTCGGCGTCGTCCACTCCCATCGACGTCGGCCGCGCCTTGACGCGGCGACAGTGATCGATGAAACAGTTGTGCGCAAGCGTGAACAGGAACGTGCGGAACTTGGCGCGCGGCTCATAGCGCGAGCGGTTCACGATCACGCGGCTCCAGACTTCCTGGAACAGATCAGCGGCGGTCTCGGTGTCGCGTGCCTGGCGAACCAGGTAGCGATACAACGCGCCGCGGTGACGTGCATACAAGGTCTCGAAGGCGCGCATTTCACCGCGGGCGTAAGCGAGCATGAGTTGCGCGTCGTCGTCTTCGCTCACGGCTTCGACTGTACGCGCGCGCTGCACGCGCGCGAAGGGCGTTGAAGATTCCGAAGCGGTGAGACCCTCCATCGTGGCGGTAACCGCATTCACGGCCGTATCAACTCGCTTTCTCCTTCGATGGGCACGACCAGCATGGCGAGCAGTTCGCGCTGCTGTCCGAAGTACGGCAGCGGTGTCGGAGACTGCACGCAGCTACCGACGGGCACGCTTGCCAGAGGGCTTTCCTGGCCCAGGAGGGCTGCGCCGACGGCCCCGTGAGTGACGAGAATTCCGAAGAAGAACAGTAACTTAGGGCCCATGTGCTCTCCTGCGAGGAAATTAGCGCCTCAAGGCTTGCAACGCGGCAGAGACTTTTTTTGGGTTAGGGGCTTGCATCTGAGTTGGTGTTGTAGTTATATATAACACCAACACGTAGGGCGAATCACATGGTGTGAAGCGCCCTGAAACGAAGACACAGAGACAAGGAGATTCAAATGTTGACCCTCAACCTGAAATCAGTGACCAGTGGTTTTGCCGCCCTCGCTTTGACCGTGATCCTGAGCTGGGCGTTCGTCACCGGCACGAACATCGAACTGGCCAAGCGTGACTCGAGCTTCGGCTTCGTGCTCGCCGCGACTGCTCTGGTACGCTGAAGGTACGGAGCATTCTCATGGACCCTCAATGGGACGACAGCCAGCCGATCTACCGGCAGCTGCGTGATCGAGTGGTGGCGATGATCCTCGAGGGTGTCCTCAAAGAAGGTGATCCGCTGCCCTCGGTCCGCGCTGTCGCGGCGGAGTTTCGTCTCAATCCGCTGACCGTTCTCAAGGGATACCAGCAGCTCGTCGATGAGCAGCTGGTCGAGAAGAAACGCGGCCGCGGAATGTTCGTCAACGACGGGCGCCCGCCAGGCGCTCATGAAGGATGAACGGCACGTATTTTCTCGAAACGGAGTGGCCCAAGAGTCTACGCGACTATCTCGCGGCTCGGCTTCACTACCGAAGAACTCATGAAACGTGGTGCGAAATCGGCCCCGGTGTCGCAACCGTTTCCGACTCGTCCAAACACAGGCGAAGACGATGACAGCAATAATTGAAGCTCGCGGTCTCACGAAGAACTACGGCGACACGCCGGCGCTTCGCGGAGTGGACCTCAATGTGCAGCCCGGCCGCATCGTGGGTCTCATCGGCCCGAACGGTGCCGGCAAGACCACGGTCATCAAGGCCGTCCTCGGCCTGACATCCTTCGATGGCGAGCTCAAGGTGCTCGGCCGCGATCCCCGCACCGAGCGCGACCAGCTCATGAACGAGGTGTGCTTCATCGCCGACGTGGCGGTGTTGCCGCGCTGGCTCAAGGTCTCGCAGGCACTGGATTTCGTGGCCGAAGTCTGCACCCGCGTTTCGATCGCCAGAAGGCCGAAGAATTTCTCGCCAAGACCGACATTCGCATGGACAGCCGCGTGCGCCAGCTTTCCAAGGGCATGGTCACGCAACTGCACCTGGCGCTGATCCTGGCCATCGACGCACGGCTGCTGGTGCTCGACGAGCCGACGCTCGGCCTCGACCTGCTGTTCCGACGTTCCTTCTACGACAACCTGCTCAACGACTACTTCGACAAGGAACGCACCATCCTCGTCACCACGCACCAGGTCGAGGAGATCGAGAACATCCTCACCGACGTGATCTTCATCCAGCACGGCAAGATCGTGCTCGATTCGCCCATGGAAACGCTCGGCGAGCGCTTTGCGCAGCTGGTGCCCGCCGCAGGAAACGTCGAGCGCGCGCGCGCACTCAAGCCGATCGACGAGCGCGACGTGTTCGGTCGCGCGGCGATGCTGTTCGACGGCCGCAAGCGGGCCGAGCTCGAAGCCCTCGGCGAAGTGCGGACTCCCTCTGTGGCGGATCTGTTCGTCGCGATGATGCAGCCCGGCGGAACGCCCGCGACATCGCAGAAGGAGGCCGCATGAATACCATGCTGATGCTGGTACGGCGCGAATTCTGGGAGCACCGCTCATTGTGGATCGCGCCCCTGGTGTGGGCGGGAATCATCATCGTCCTGTCCGCCTGGGCGTTTTTCGTCATCATTCCGAGGCATGCGCCCGAGGGCGTTCTCGACGCCACCAATGTCGAGGAAATCCAGGGCCTGAGCGACGCCGACCGCGAGGAGGTACGTAAGGCCATTGAGACCGCAAACGCCCACGACGTCCCGAAGGCGACGACGACGATCTCATTCTCGTTCCTCGGCATTTCGCAGCTGATTTCCGCCTTCGCCTGCATCGTGGTGTTCTTCTATCTGATCGATTGCCTGTTCACCGAACGACGTGATCGAAGCATTCTGTTCTGGAAATCGTTGCCGCTGTCCGACACACAGGTCGTTCTGTCCAAACTCGCGGTTGCGCTCATCGTGGTACCCGTCGGCGTGGTCCTGCTGGCTGCCGCAACTCAGTTCGTCCTGTTTTCGGTATGTTTTGGCTGCGGTTTCACGACACGCTGATCGGCAACGTTCTGGCAGACTGGAATTTCTTGGCCTGGTTCCAGCGCCCTGGTAGTGGAACTCGCCATCCTGTTGTGCGGTGTCATGTGGTATGCACCGATCGCCGCGTACTTCCTGCTGCTGTCGGTCTGGGCGCGCAAGCTCGTGTTCCTGTGGGCCATCGTGCCACTTGCCGCGCTGCCGGCCCTGGAGGGTGTTTTCTTCCAGAGCACCAATGTCGCTGGAGTTCATCGGCCGTCGCTTTGTGGGATTCGTCGAAGCCATGCATCTCGACGAGCGCGCGTTCAGCATGGGAAGTCACGACGTGGCCGGACCGCACATCGGCGACATCCTCTCCAGGGTCGATGTCTCGGGTGTGCTCTTGTCGGCTGAGGCCTGGCTGGGCCTGGTCGCGGCTGCAGTCATGGTCTACGTGACTATCCGGATTCGAAGGTATCGCGACGATTCCTGACACGGCGTCGCGGCCGGGTGGACTTACCTGCCCGGCAATCCTCTGGCTCATGGCCGCTGCGAACTCCGGAGTCGCCGCGGCCATGAGGCCAATCTCGCGACTGCAGGTAGAATCCCGCTGGTGATCGACGCCGGCCCCCGCATTCGGTATCTGCAAACGCCACTGATGTCCGGCGCGGAGCTCCATTCGCCAGATTCGATCCTGGCGGTTAGTTAGTGGGCGCCGCACACCCGACATGTACCTGAACACCCGCCGCAGCGGCGACACCCTGGAAGTCGAACTCTCCGGCCGCTGGCGCGGCGCCGAGCTGCCGGCCATCGATGCCGAGCTCGACGCACAGTCAGTTTCCGGCGCCCAGGCACTGCGGATTCAAGTGCCGGAATCCGTGGAGATGGATCTGGCTGGCGCGTGGCGGCTGCGCGAATGGATGAAGTCGGCCGAAAAAGCCGGTCTCGGCGTGGAGCTCATTGGCGCCGCACCCGGGCAGCTGGCGCTCATCGATTCGACGCTCGAAGGCAAGCGCACCACGCCGCGTTCCTCGTCGGAATCCGAGTTCCAGCCGGTGAGCCGGTTGGGGCGGCTGGTATGGCGCCGCTGGGGAGATTTCAAGGTGGCGCTCGAGTTCCTCGGACACACCACCATGACCTGGCTGCGCTCGAGCACCAGCTGGCGGCGCCTGCGCCCGATCTCCATCGCGCGGCACCTCTATGAAACCGGGCTGACCGCGATTCCCATCGTCTCGCTGATCGCGTTCCTGATCACGGTGATCATTGCCTACATCGCCGCGCAGTACATGCGCGAGTACGGCGCCGAGATCTACGTCGTCGACCTCATCACCATCAGCGTGCTGCGCGAGCTGGCGGTGCTGCTGACCGCGATCATCGTGGCCGGCCGTTCGGGCAGCGCCTTTGCGGCCGAGATCGGCGCCATGAAACTCAATGAAGAGGTCGACGCGCTGCACGCCATCGGTGTCGATCCGCACGAAGTGCTGGTCCTGCCGCGGGTCATCGGCCTGGTGATCGCGCTGCCACTGCTCACCGTGGTCGCGGACCTGGTGGGCATGACTGGCGGCGCGTTGTTATGTCATTGGCTGCTCGATATGCCGCTGGTGCTGTTCATGGAGCGGGCGCAGGACTCGATCGCGTCCACCACCTTCTGGGTCGGAATCATCAAGGCGCCGGTGTTTGCGCTGCTGATCGCCCTCACCGGAACCTATCGCGGGCTGCAGGTGCGCGACTCGTCGCGCGAATTGGGCCGATTGACCACCACCGCGGTGGTGCAGTCGATTTTCCTCGTGCTGCTCGCGGATGCCTTGTTTGCCGTGGCATTCTGGCTGCTCGACATATGAGCGAACCGATCGTCGAAGTGCGCGGACTGGTGAATCGCTTCGGCGCGCAGACCGTGCATGACGGACTCGACATGACGGTCGAGAACGGCGAAGTGTTCGGGATTGTCGGGGGTTCCGGGTCCGGAAAATCGGTGCTGTTGCGCTCGATCCTCGGTCTGCAGCGCCCGCAGGCTGGCGAGGTCCGCCTGCAGGGCCGGACCCTCCACCAGCTGAGCGAGGCGGAGCTGCGGCAGATCAAGGCCACCTACGGCGTCACCTTCCAGCAGGGTGCGTTGTTCACCTCGCTCACGGTGCTGCAGAACGTGCAACTGCCCATGCTCGAGCACCTGCGGCTTTCCCCACATGCACTCGACGAGCTCGCCAGGCTCAAGGTGCGCCTGGTGGGCCTCCCCGACGAGGCGGCCGGCAAGTACCCGGCACAGCTTTCGGGCGGCATGATCAAGCGCGCCGCGCTGGCGCGCGCGCTGGCGCTGGATCCCGCGTTGCTGATGCTCGACGAGCCCACCGCCGGCCTGGACCCGATCAGTGCCGCCGCCTTCGACGAGCTGCTCATGGACCTGCGGCAGCAGCTAGGCCTCACGGTCATCATGATCACGCACGATCTCGACACCATCTTCAGAACCTGCAATCGTGTCGGGGTGATCATCGACCGCAAGATGACCAGCGACACCCTGGAGGGCATCACGGCCAACCCGCACCCGTGGATCCAGGCTTATTTCCATGGCGAGCGCGCCCTGCGCTTCGGCCAGGGTCAGCGTGAGGACCAGGGCAACCATGGAACGTGAGGCTAACTACACCGCCGTGGGCGCCTTCGTGCTGCTCATCGTCACCATGGCCAGCCTGTTCGTGTACTGGTACGCCGGCAATGCCGATGATCGCGACTACAATCGCTACGAAATCTACTTCGAGGGCAGTGTCTCGGGACTCAATCGCGGCAGCACGGTGCGTTATCTCGGCGTCGAGGTGGGCCGGGTCGTGGCCATCCGCATCGACAAGCGCGCCGCGGACCGGGTGCAGGTCATTGCCGACATCGATTCGCAGGCGCCCATCTCCAAGGACACGCTGGCATCGCTGTCGCTGCAGGGAGTCACCGGCCTGCTATACATGGACTTGCTGGCGGACGCCGACCCGAAGCGCCGGATGGATCCGGTACCCAGCGAGCAATACCCGGTCATCGACTCGGTGCAATCCAACTTCGACCTGTTTCTCGCCAGCCTTCCGGACCTGGTGGCGCGCGCGGCCGACGTCGCCGATCGTGCGGGACGCGTGTTGTCGGACGAGAATCTCGCCGCCTTCACCAGCACCATGCGCAGCATCGAACAGAGTGCGGCGACGCTTCCGGCCACGATGCGTGACGCCGCGGAAGTGGTCGCGCAGTTCAGGGCCACCAGCGCCGATCTGCGCGCCGCCGCGGCTGGCGCCCGGACACTGGTCGACAGCTCTGGACCAGACCTCGCCGCCGCTTCCGAGCGGATCCGCAAGATCTCGGAGAATCTCGCGGCCACCACCGCGAATCTCGACCGGCTCATGGCGGACCATCGCGATGATCTCGGCCTGTTCCTGCGGGACAGCCTGCCGGAGATGGAGCGGCTGGTGCGCGACGGCCGCCAGGCGGCGCAGGAAATCCGCGAGCTGTCGCGCAGCATCAAGGCTGATCCTTCCCAGTTGTTGTACGAGCCGAGTTATCGCGGCGTGGAGATTCCCCGATGAGGATCAGGGCGCTGGTCCTGGCGTGCAGCGTCATGGCTTTGGCAGGCTGCGGCAGTCTCCTGGAAAGCACACAGCCGTCACCGCAGTCCTTCGTGCTGCGGCTGCCGCCGCGCACGCCGGCCGCGGCGCCGGCCAATCCCGGCAGCCTGCTGGTACAACGTCCCGAGGCCGCGCCAGGGCTCTCGTCCGAGTTCATCGCGCTGCTGCGCAGCGGCCAGCGCTTCGATTTCTATGCCGCATCGCGCTGGGCGGCGCCCGCTCCCGATCTCGTGGAAAGCGTCATCGTCGACCAGTTGCGCGGCGCCGGCCTGTTCGCGGCGGTGTTCGACGATTCGTCGCCGTATGCGCCGACTTATGACTTGCGCTGCGAAATGCGCCGCTTCGAAGCCGACTACACATCAGCAGGCAGTGGCGTTGGCGGCAACGCGCCGACCGTTCACGTGGCGCTCGACTGCACCCTGGGACGGCATCGGGATCGCGTGCTGCTGTCGAGTTTCACCGCCCAAGGCTCGGCAGCGGCCCGTGACGACCGGCTCGGCGACGTCATCGCGGCATTCGAGGCCGCGACCGTTGCAGCGCTCGGCGAGATGGAGCGGCACACAGCGGCGACACTCCGTGCCGAACAGCCGACGGCAGCTCGTTAGAAAGTGCACATCCCGCTGGTCTCCATCAGTCGATAGAGCCAGTACGTCCCCTGCGCCGGATCGGCATAGGCGCCAAATTCGGCGGTGTATTCCAGGTCCGGCGGACCTTTGTTGGACCACAACATTTCGAACCACGTCCCGATCGAGATGGCCAGCTCGGCAGTTGGCGGCACACTCACCGCGATGTTGGCCTCGAGGTTGTAATCGCCGATGTTGCGGCGGGTGAGATTGGCCGATCCCAGCGTGAACCAGAACTCGTCGGCGGTGCGCATCGCCACGAGCTTGGCGTGGAACTGCTCGCCGTGCGTGCGATACCAGCGCAGCTTGATCGCCCCGTCGGAGGCGGCGACCAGCTCCGCGGCCACCGAGCGGTTCGGAATGCCGTTCTTCTCGCGTCCGAACGCGTCCTTGTTGGGGTCGAGAATCACCCGCACCGCGACGCCACGCCTGGCAGCGGCGATCAGGGCCTCGATGATGTCGCGATCGGATAGATAGAACATCGCGATGTCGATGCCGTCGCCGGCACGGGCTTGCGCGAAGTTGCGCAGGATGGCCGCGCCGATCTGGCTCTCGGTGAGAACTTGCACGCGCGCGGCATCGGCCGGATTGGCGATAGGCGGCGCCGGCGGCAACGGGGGTGGCTGCCAGCCGCTGTTCCAGCCCGATTCGTGCGCCAATGCCAGCTCGCTTTCCAGCAGCGGTTGCAGTGCTGCGCCCGTCAATTTCAGCGCGACATTCGAGTGCCGGCTGCTGGCATCGTGCGGGATTCGCCGAGGTCACGATCCCGGTCAGTCCGCCCTTGCCGTCATCCGCGATCAGCACCTTGCGGTGACTGGCCTTGAAGTTGAGCAGCCGGGCCCATGTTCCGAACGTCACCTCTTCGGGACCGCCCGCCAGCGGATTCGGCAGCCAGCCTTCACCCGAGCCGTCGCCGGTCCACCATTTCATGGTGAGACGCCAGAAACCCGAGTAGATGAAGTTCGAGTCGCGCAGCTCGTCGAGGTCGACAACGACAACCTCGATGCCCGCGTCGCGCAGCGCGGCGAGATCGCGGTGAGGGAAGGCTGCCGTAGACATCATTGATGGGATCGCTGATGACCAGCACCGTGAGCCCCGGCAGCGCGCGCTTGCGCGCCAGCAGCGCGTCGCGCAACTCGGCAGACAGGGCGCGGTGCGCCGGTGTGTCGCTGGCCGCGCCGCGGTGCGCGTTGAACAGGAAAAAATCCACGACGATGAACTGCCGGGCCCCGGCGATGGTGTCCAGCATCACGTCAAAGATCTCCTGCCGAAGTACCGGTGCACCGAACACGTCAGCGCTGGTCAAGTCGTACAGAAAATGGAGCTGGTTGAGCGGCGTCTCGATCACTTCACCGCGAACGCTGGTGCCGTCGGGCATCGGCTTGTAGAGATTCCACACCGCCACCAGCGCCCAGAGAGTCAGAAACCCGTAGAAAATCGCGCGCCGGAGGTGCCAGTTGCGGCGCCTTTCCTCCGGTGGTGGAGACGGATCTATCAATGACTCGTCGGGCACTTCGGCCATCGTCAGGATTCTAACCGCTCGGATAGTTCGAGCCAGCGTGTCTCCAGTTGCTCGATTTCATGCCGGACCGCGCGTGTGCTGTTCGGTGACCTTGCGCGCATGCGCCGCATCGCGCCCGTAGTCGAGCGCGGCGAGTTCCGTCTCGAGCCGGGCGCGCTCCTGGCCCAGTTTCGTGAGCGAGGTCTCGATGCTGCTGATCTCCTGGCGCTTCGGCGCGAGATCGCGGCGCGTCTCGGCGCCCTTGCGCCGCTGGTCGCGGCGCTCCTCCGGGGCGCGCGGCCTGGTTTGCCCGTTGTTGCGCGCCGTCGGCGCGACAGGCGTTGCGGCTGCGCCGGCACGCTTTTCCAGCCAGCCAGCGTAATCCTCGAGATCGCCATCGAAGTCGCGCACCGCGCCGTCGGCCACCAGCCAGAACTGGTCGCAGACGCTGCGCAACAGACCACGATCGTGAGACACCACGATGACCGCGCCGGCGAACTCCTGCAGCGCGGTGATCAGCGAGTGGCGCATTTCGAAGTCGAGATGGTTGGTCGGTTCGTCGAGCAACAGCAGGTTGGGGCGCTCCGCCACGAGGATCGCGAGCGCGAGGCGCGCGCGCTCACCGCCGGAAAAGTGCACCACGGGCTCGAACACGCGGTCGCCGCGGAAGCCGAAGCCACCGAGGTGATTGCGGCGGCGTTGCTCGTCCCACTGTCCGCGCACGCCGATCTCGTCGATACGCCGGGTCAGGGCCACCAGTGCCGTGTCGCGCGCATCGAGGCGGTCGACTTCGAGCTGCGCGAAGTTGCCGACGATCAGGTCGGGTGAGGCGACCCGATCACCTTCGGACTGCGGCAGCGCGCCCGAGATGAGTTTCATGAGCGTGGACTTGCCAGCCCCGTTGCGCCCGAGAATGCCGATGCGCTCTGCCGGGGTTCACCGAGCGATTCACGCCCGCGATGACGATACGTTCGCCGTAACCGGCCGACGCTCCATCGAGAGTCACCAGCGGCTGCGGTAGTTTGTTTGCCGCCGCGAATTCCCACTCGAAGGTTTCGATCTCCTGGTACGTCGTGATGGTTTCCAGCTTGTTCAGCGCCTTGATGCGGCTCTGCACCTGGCGCGCCTTGCTGGCCTTGGCGCGGAACCGTTCGATGAATGAATGCAGGCGTGCCACCTCGCGGGCCTGGCGCGCCGCAAGCGCGGCCGACAGTTGCACGCTGGCCGCGTGCTGGCGCTGGAAATCGGTGTAGTTGCCGGTCCAGTGCGTGAGCTGGCCGTTCTCGATGTTGACGATACGGCCCACGATGTCGTCGAGGAACTCGCGGTCGTGTGACACCAGCAGCAGCGTGCCCTGGAAGCGCTGCAGCCAGCCTTCCAGCCACAACACCGCGTCGAGGTCCAGATGGTTGGTGGGCTCGTCGAGCATCAGCACGTCGGCGCGCGACATGAGGGCGCGCGCCATGTTGGCGCGCATCTGCAGGCCCCCCGACAGCTCCTTGACCGGCCGGTCGACGTCTTCCGGCGACATGCCGAGACCCGCAGCGACCTCCGCGGCCCGTGACGCCGAGGTGTATCCCCCGGCCAGGTCGTAGTCGCCGAGCAGATGGGCTTCCTGCATGCCGTCATCGGCAGCACGCGCCTTCTCGAGCGCGGCTTCGATCTCCATCAGCCGCGTGTCGCCACCGCGCACATATTCGAGCACCGTGGCGGAGGTCTCAGGCAACTCCTGCGAGACCGACACGAAATTGAGCTTGCCTGGCACGGCGTAGTCGCCGGCGTCGGGACCCAGGTCGCCGCGCAACAATGACAACAGGCTCGATTTGCCGCACCCGTTGCGTCCGACAATCCCGATCTTGTCGCCCCGGAAGATGGTCATGTTTGCGCGGTCGAAAAGCACCGCGGCGCCCCGGCGCAGGCGCACGTCACGTAGTTCCAGCATGGGGTGCGGATTCTACAGACTGCGGTGCCGCATAACCCGCCGCGGAATCTCGGCGCGTTCACAGTTGCTCAAGCAGATTGCCGCCAACAGGAGAAGTTAAATGAATCGATTGTGGTGTGCGCTCGCGCTGGGCGCCGCTAGTTTGTCCGCCAGCGTTGCCGGTGCGCGCGCCTCGTCGCCCGTCAGCATCGAAATCATCGGCTCAGATGGCCGCACGTTCCGGGAAATCCCCGCCCAATCACGCGACGGCGCCCTGAGGTCCTGGCTGCAGGCGGAAAAAGGGGCGCGCTACGAGGTCCGTGTGCGCAATAGCTCGGGCGAACGCCTGGGCCTGGTCATCGCGGTGGACGGCCGGAACATCATCAACGGCAAACGCTCCGAGCTCTCACGAACCGAGCCCATGTACGTCCTGGATGCCTGGGACCAGCAGGCCTACTCCGGCTGGCGCACCAGCCTCGAAGTGGTCAACGAGTTCTACTTCACCGACTGGAAGGATTCATACGCGGAAGCCTTTGGTGACTCGACCGCGCGCGGAGTGATCGCGGTGGCGGTCTACCGGGAGGTTCCGCCGCCGCAACCTGTCTACCAACCCTACCGGGAGAACGATGACCGTCGCGCCGGCGAGGGCCGGGGTTCCGCCAGCGAGCCGCCGGCCACCAGCGGCGCCGCGACTGGCGATGCCAGGGGTGATGCGAAGTCGTCGGAGCGCCGGCAGCGCGACGAATCGGCGGGCACGGGATACGGCGACCGGCGCATCGATCACGCAGTCAGCGTGGAATTCACGGCACAGGCAAGCCCTGACAGTCGTCACTTCATCAAATACGAATGGCGCGAGGCGCTGTGCCGCAAACAAGTAGTCGCTTGCGGGGAGCAGAATCGCTTCTGGGACGAATCCGTACTGGGCTTCGCGCCGCCGCCGCCCGGCCGTCGCTGAATCAACCACAGGAAGGAGGCCATCGCAACCGCGGCCGGCAGCGACTGCGGCGCTGGCAAGTCCGCTAGTTAGGGATCATCGGGCCACGCCGGGTTCTGCGCCAGGATGCGCGTGTTGAACGGCGTGATCAGGCGCCGCGTGGCTTGGCGATCTTGTCGAGGCTGGCGGATTGGGCGATCAGGCCCGCGAACGCCGGCCCGGTCTCCTGCTGGCGGGCCAGCAGCAGGCGCAGCTCGGCGAGCGTCACCGGTTCGCCGAACAACTTGCCCTGGCCAAATCCGCATTGGTGACGGCGCAGGAAATGCAGGTGTCCCGGTGACTCCACGCCTTCCGCGATCACGTTCATCTTGAGGCTGCGGCCCATCTCGATGATGGTGCGCACGATGGTGGCGTCACTCTCGTCGTCGTCCACGTCGCGGACGAAGGACTGGTCGATCTTGAGCGTGCCGATGGGGAACTGTTGCAGCGCCGACAGCGAGGAGTAGCCGGTGCCGAAGTCGTCGATGGACAGATGCAGGCCCATGGCGTACAGCTCGTCGAGCAGGTGCAGCGTGCGCTTGGAGTCCGCCATCAGCGTGGTCTCGGTGATCTCCAGCTCGAAGCAGGTGGGCGAGACGCCATGTTTGCGGAACACGGAGCGGAATCGCAGGATGAAGCTCGCCTGGCGCAGCTGCTTGAGCGACAGGTTCAGCGAAATGCGGCCCGGCGTGGTGACGGTCTGCTGCAGGTCGCGATAGTCCTCGCAGACGCGGTTGAGCACCCATTCGCCCACTTCGAGGATCAGGTTGGTTTCTTCGGCGAGCGGGATGAACTGCGACGGCGGGATGTCGCCGTGGCCGGGCAGGCGCCAGCGCAACAACGCTTCCGCGCCCACGATGCGCCCGTCGCGCAGGTCGACCTTGGGCTGGTAGTGCACCAGGAATTCGTCGCGCTCCAGCGAACGGCGCAGCTTGCTCTTCAGCATCAGCCGCTCGACCGCGGCGGCGTTCATTTCCGGCGAATAGAACGCGAAGGAATTGCCGCCGTTCTGCTTGGAGTGGTACATCGCCGCGTCCGCATTGCGGATCAGGTCGATGACATTTTCCGCGTCGCGCGGGCAGAACGCGATGCCGATGCTGGCGGTGAGGAACACTTCGTGTTCCTGCAGCTGGAAGGCGCGGCCAATCTCGGCCAGCACGCTGCGTGCCAGCTGCGCGACGGTGCCGCGGTTGTCGGCCTCGACCGCGAGATCGTCGACGAACATCGCGAATTCGTCGCCCGCGAGCCGGCCAATGACGGTTTCCTGCGGCAAGGCGCGCATCAGGCGTTCGGTGAGGATCTCGAGCGTGCGATCGCCGGCCGAGTGGCCGAAGGTATCGTTGATTTCCTTGAAGCGATCCATGTCGAGATACAGCAGCGCCAGCGAGGTCTTGTTGCGCAGCGCGCGCGCTATCGCCTGCTGCAGCAGGTGCTGGAACTGCATGCGGTTCGGCACCTTGGTCAGCGCGTCGTACCGGGCGAGATAACGGATGCGGCGTTCGGCGCGCTTGCGCTCCGTGACGTTGCGCACCACGAAGATGGTGCCCTGGTATTGCGGGTCGTCGGTGGTGATCTGTGAGCCCGTGATCGCGACCGGAATGGTCTGCCCATGGCGAGTCTTGACGACGGTTTCGCGCGTGTCGGAGGAGGCGCGCAGCATGTCGAATTCGCCGCGCTCGCGTTCATCGAGGATGGAGATGATGCCGCGTCCCACCAGTTCTTCCTCTCCCCAGGCGAGCAGTTTGCAGGCCGACTGGTTGGCCATGCGGATGACGCCGTCGGGCGAGGTCACGAACACCGCGTCGGTCATGCTGCCGAGCACGTTGGTCAGGTAGTTCTTGTTGATAGTGGTCTGGCGCAGTTTCTGCCGCATGCGCTCGAGCGCCGCCTGCAATTCGCCGAGTTCGTCGCGTCGCCCCACTTCCAGCGGCCGCGAATAATCGCCGTGGGCGATGCGATCCGCGCTCTTGATGAGCGAGTTGATGGGTTGATGCATACGCCGGCCCGCCCACCAGGCGAGGATGAACCCGACCAGCAACGCCACGGCACCGAGCACGCCTGCGACGACCAGCGCCTTGCGAACCTGGCTGCGTTCGATGGAATCGAAGCGCATGCGTGCCGCGGCTGTGTCTGGCGACGCTTCCAGTGAGCGGATGTCGACCTCGATTTCGCCCACGGTCTGCGGAGTTTCGATGCCGGGCAGGGTCTGGACGTTGGCGCGAATCGGTGTGACCGCGCTGCGGGTGATGGCGCCCGCCAGGTCGCCGTCGCGTCGCCACGCATACAGCTCGGCGCCGGACAGATCGCGCACCTGCACGCCGAGCAGCGTTTCGTTGCTCTTGAATCTTTCCACCTGCGCCGCGAGCCCGTTGCGATCGCCGTTGAGCACCGCCCGGTTGATCTGTTCCGCGATGCGACGCGACATTTCCGCGGCTCGCAGGCTGAGCTCTGCGGCAACCCGGTTGCGCGCGTCGGCGGAGGCCGAGTCGAGGAGCGCAGAATGCTGCACCCGGTTTTCGAGGACCAGGACGAAGCCGACTGCCAGTGCCAGTGCAACGGCGGCGACCACCGCGACGGCAATGTATTTGCTTTTGAAGCTGACGACTGCCACTGGCCTGACTTGCACCCTTCCCCGGAGGGTTCTTGGTTTGCGAAGCATATTACTCGCGCAAATCCGGCAGCGGCCAGCTTCGCCGCGACGCGACAGCCCCATGGTGTCGATTAGGTCCGCAAGTTCCGGCGCGCCGAAAAGGGGTCCCGGCGCGTGGGGTACCATCGCCCTGCATGCCGGAATTTCCCGTTTTCACCCTGGAACAGTTGACGGGCCGCACCCGCGATCACCTGGCAGAACTCCCCGAGCTCCGCTGCAGCCTGCACCGGGAGGTGGTCGGACCTTACCTCGCCATGCGGGCCGCCGCGGCGGTCGACGGCATTGATCTGGCGGCATTCTCGGGATTCCGCGATTTCGACCGGCAGCTGATGATCTGGAACGGCAAATTCCGCGGTGAGCGCCCCATGCAGGACCGGACGGGCCGCGCCCTCGACCCGCTGACCCTGCCACCGGCCGAACGGGTGACCGCCATCCTGTGGTGGTCAGCCCTGCCGGGGGCGAGCCGGCACCACTGGGGAACCGACTTCGACGTCATGGATCCAGGATTGTTGCCCCCCGGGTACCGCCTGCAGGTGGTTCCGGCGGAATACGGGCCCGGGGGACCGTTCGAGCCCCTGACCGCGTGGCTCGATGCGCACATGCATGCCTACGGGTTCTATCGGCCCTATTGCACCGACCGGGGCGGCGTTCAGCCCGAACCCTGGCACCTGTCTTACGCGCCGCTCGCCGTGCGGGCCCAGCAGGCGCTCGGGATCGACGGGCTGCGTGGTGTGCTGACCGCGGCCGACATCGAGGGCAAGCAGCAAGTGCTGGAGTCGCTCGCGGCGAATTTCGCGAGCTACGTGATGAACGTCGACGCGCCGCCGGAAACGGCCCTCTTCAGTCCGCCTTTGAAATGAGGTTCAGCCCCAGACTTTCTTGATGGCGCCGAGCATCAGCGTGCGCGTCGTGGTCATCGAGTCTTCGACACCGGTGAATACCGGTGGCTGACGGCGCAGCAGGCGCCAGTTTTCACTGCGCAGGATGCGCTGCAGGTAGTCGAGGTTGCGGTCGATCGACTCGATGTAGGGATTGCGGCCCCCGAACAGGATTTCGAGATAGCGATACGCGCGATTGAATTCGCCGTCGAGCCGCTTGGCGCGCATGTCGAACACGAATTTCGGTGTCTGGCGCAGCAGGTCCAGGCCTGATGCGTAGCGCACCTTCACGTGGCCATTTTCACCGATCGGCAGCGCGACTCCCGCGAGCACGAACTCGGCATACAGACGGTCGCGGCATTTCTCGAGGTAACAGCGATCCGCCATCTGCGCCATGAGATCGGCGGTGCCGACGAAATGACCCAGTCGGTGATCGCGCGGGTCCGGAGCAAAGATCGTCTTGAACGGCCGCTCGTAGCCCGTGTAGTGGATGATCTCGGCGGCGATGGGCGCCCACGCGCCCATGTCGATCTTGGGTAGATAGTCCTTGAGGAAGGCCGCGCCGCGCGAGACGTGCACGGTGGTGAATTCCGCGCCGTTCGGCACGTCGGCATCGCGCGTGCTGCGCAGATATCCGACGTCGTGGAACAATGCCACGACGATGCCGAGCATGGCGCGTTCCGCCCCGAAGCGCTGCGGCTCCGGCACCTGCAGTTCGTGTCCGACGATCAGGCGCGCGGTGGCGAGCGTGATGTCGAGCGTGTGCTGCTGGTCGTGGTAGACGGTGTCGACGCCGAAGTAACCGGGCATGCGGCCGGAGAACAGGCGTTCGAAATCATTGAAGACGTGTGCAAAGGCGGAAAATTTCTGGCCGGGCCAGACCTTGGCGAACAACTCTTCGACCGCGGCGCGAACATCGGGAGCCGAACTTACGAGCACCGTGTCGGTGACGTCGTAATCGCTGCGGCGGGATTCGGCGAGCATCGCCTAAAGCCTTGGTTCGAGCGCTAACAAGATGCACGAGTCTAGGCAGCGGGTCGCGAAAAAACCAGCGGGCATAGGCGCGCACTGGACCCACCGTGATCTGCGTCACGGTGGAGTGATGTCACAATCGCGCGCGCTGGCTGCTTGCTGTAAAGCGCCGGCGTGGTCAGGCCTGGAAACTGGCGATCACCGGAGTGTGATCCGAGGCGCGCTCGGCGCGCCGTGGCTCGACGTCGATGCGGCAGGCCCGCAGGTCGGCCAGCAATGCCTGATGCACCAGGATGAGATCGATGCGCAGGCCATTGTTTCTCCGGAAGGCGCCCTGGCGATAGTCCCACCAGCTGAACGATTTCTCCGGCTGTTCGAAATGGCGAAACGCGTCGACCAGCCCGATATTGGTGATGGCCTTCAGGGCGGCGCGCTCCTCGGGACTGACGTGCACACAGCCGACCCACGCGGCCGGATCGTGAACGTCACGATCCTCCGGCGCGACATTGAAGTCGCCTAACACGATGAGTCCGGGATGTGCGGCCGCTTCCTTCGCCAGCCAGCGGCGCAGCGCTTCCAGCCACTTGAGTTTGTAGGCGAATTTCTCCGAGCCGGGTGCCTGGCCGTTGGGCACGTAGAGATTGATCACCCGGAAGCGGCCGATGGTGGCGGCCAGTACCCGCCGCGGCGGGTCGTCAAAGTCCGGGATGTCGCGGATGAAGTCCGTCATCGGCGCGCGCGCCAGCAGGGCGACGCCGTTGTAGGTTTTCTGGCCGCTGAAGACGCTGTGATAACCCGCGGCGGTGAACTCCGGGTGCGGAAAGTCCGGGTCCTGCATCTTGGTCTCTTGCAGTGCAACGACGTCGGGTTTGACCTCGGCCAGCCACTGCACGAGCTGCTCGCCGCGTACCCGCAACGAATTCACGTTCCAGGTGGCGATCGTGAATTTCTCGTCCTGGACTGGGCCGCCACTGGTGGTGGCGGCATTCATCCGCCGAGGCCCTGCTGGCGCAGCAGCGCGTTCACGTCGGGAGGACGGCCGCGAAAGTCCACGAAGGCGTCGAGCGCCTTGCGGCTGCCACCCTGCGACAGGATCGAATCCAGAAAGCGCTGCGCCACGGCCTGGTCGAACACGCCGCGCTCCTCGAAGGCCGCGAACGCGTCGGCGGCCAGGACTTCGGCCCACTTGTAGCTGTAGTAGCCCGCGGCATAACCGCCCGAGAAAATGTGCGCGAAATTGTGCGGGAAGCGATTCCAGTCCGGCACGGCGAACACGGCCACTTCGGCGCGTACCTCGGCGAGGATCTGGTCGATGCGCGCGCCCTTCGCGGGGTCGTATTCGGCGTGCAGCCGGAAGTCGAACAGCGAGAATTCCAGCTGGCGCATGGTCGCAAGGCCAGCTTGAAAGGTGCGCGAGCTCAGCAATTGCGCTTGGCTTGCCGCGGGCAGCGGTGCACCGGTTTCGAAGTGGCGTGCCATCGGCCCCAGCACCTCGGGCCGCCAGGCGAAGTTCTCCATGAATTGGCTCGGCAGCTCGACCGCGTCCCACGAAACGCCGTTGATGCCCGCGATCGACGGGTACGCGACCTGCGTCAGCATGTGGTGCAGGCCGTGGCCGAACTCGTGGAACATCGTCACGACGTCATCGTGCGTGAGCAACGCGGGCTTGCCCGCGCCGGCCGGCAGGAAGTTGCACACCAGGTAGGCCACCGGCACGGTGTGTTCGTTGCCGAATTGCTTGCGGCCGACGCAATCGTCCATCCACGCGCCGGCGCGTTTCTTCGGGCGCGCGCAGGCATCGAGATAGAAGCCGGCTCGTGCCTTGCCGCTGCCATCGTGGATTTCGAAGAAGCGCGCATCGGCATGCCACACCGGCACGCCGGTGCGCTCGACGATCTTCACGCCGAACAACCGCTCGGCGACCGCGAACAGTCCTTCGAGCACCCGCGGCAGCGGAAAGAACGGCCGCAATTCTTCCTGCGAGATCGAGAACAGCTTGTGCTGCAGTTTCTCGGCGTAGTAGGCGACGTCCCAGGCATTGAGACTGCGCCCGGCGAACTGTTCGAGCTCGGCGAACTCTCTTGCCGCTGCCGGGCGCGCTACCTGGGCGAGTTGCCGCAGGAAATCGAATACCGCCTGGTTCGACGGTGCCATGCGCGTGGCAAGCGCGTACGCGGCGTAGTTGGGGAAGTCGAGCAGCTGCGCCGCTTCGTGCCGCAGCGCCAGGATCTTCTCCATGACCGCGCTGTTGTCGAATTTTCCGGCCGACGGGCCGCGATCGGAGGCGCGCGTGGTCCAGGCCTCGTAGAAATCGCGTCGCAGGGTTTCCGAATCGGCATCGGTCATGACCGCCACGTAGGTGGGCTGCTCGAGCGCGAATAGCCAGCCGTCGAGGCCCTTTTCCGCGGCGCGGGCGCGAGCCTGCTCGACGATCACCGGGTTGATCCCGGTGAGCTCGGCCGCCGCGGTCACGTGCCGTGTCCAGGAGTTCATGGCATCGAGCACGTTCTCCTCGAACTTCGCGCCGAGCAGCGCCAGCTCCTGCACCACGGCCTTGTAGCGCTCCTTGCGATCCTTCGGCAGGCCGACGCCGGCCAGCCGGAAATCCTCGAGCGCGCGTTCCAGCACGCGCCGCTGCGCGCCGTCCAGCTCACGCTGCTGGCTGGTCGCGATCGCGTTGTAGGCGCGGTACAGTGACTCGCTCTGCGCGATGTCGGTCCAGTAGTTAGACAGCAGCGGCAGGCAGGCGTTGTAGCTGGCGCGCAGTTCGTCGGAATTCAGCACGCCGTTCAGGTGGCTGATCGGCGACCAGGCGCGCGACAGCCGGTGCGAGAGCTGCTCGAGCGGCAACACGGTGTTGCTGAAGGTCGGGTGTGGCTGGGCCTCGAGCGTCGCCACCTCGCCGCGGCTGCGCTGCAGCAGCTCGCGGATGGCGGGCTCCACGTCACCGGCGCGAAAGCGGTCGAAAGCGGGCAACGTTGTCCCGCTGATTTGCGTGTCACTTATCATCTGATTCCAAGTGCGGTGAGTACCGGCTCGGTGTCCGGACGTACGCCGCGCCACAGGGTAAAGGATTCGGCCGCCTGTTCCACCAGCATGCCCCAGCCTTTATGCGCGCGCGCGCAACCCTGTTCAATGGCCCAGGTCACGAATGGCGTGGCACTCTTGCTGTAACTCATGTCGTAGCAGACCGTGTGGCTGGCGATCACGCCGACCGCCACGTGCGGCACCGCGCCGCTCAGGCCCGCGGCGGTGGCATTGACGATGATGTCGAAGGGTTCGTCACCGACGTGTTCGAAACCGCAGCCGCGCACCGGGCCCAGGTCCGAGAACAGCGAGGCGAGATTGACGGCACGCTCCGGCGTGCGGTTCGCGATCACCAGCTCGGTGGGCCCCAGACTGAGCAGGGGCTCCGTGACACCGCGGGTCGCGCCGCCCGCGCCCAGGATCAGGACGCGCTGGTTGGTGATCCGCAGTCCGAGATTCTTGCTGAGATCCGTGACCAGGCCATACCCGTCGGTGTTGTCGCCCAGCAGCCTGTGGTCTTCATTGAGGACCAGCGTGTTGACGGCGCCGGCGCGATCGGCGCGCATGGTGAGGTCATTGGCAAGCTCCGCGGCGGCTTCCTTGTGTGGTACGGTCACATTGAGTCCGCGCCCGCCGCGCGTGAAGAATTCCAGCACCTGCGCCCGGAAGTTCTCGGGCACGATGTCGTAAAGACGATAAACGAGCGATTGATCCGTCTGCTTGGCGAACAGCCCGTGGATGAAAGGCGACCAGCTGTGACTGATCGGATGGCCGACCACTCCGTACTGATCCGGTCCGTTCATTGCGGAAAAAATGGTTGAAATAAACAGCCCATCCGCCGGGTCTTATACATGAAGCCAGCCTCGCGCGGAACGACGGCCACGGCTGCCTTCACGCGGCTCCTGGAGATGTTACGGCCGGATCTGCTGCGGTTTGCCCACTGGCTCGCGCGCGATCGGTCGGTGGCGGAGGACGTGGTGCAGGAGACGCTCATCAGGGCCTGGAAATCACGCGAGGAGCTCAAGGATCCCGCGGCGGCACGTCCGTGGCTGTTCACCATCGCGCGTCGCGAGCACGCGCGGCTGTACGAGCGCAAGCGCCTGCCGCTGGTGGACGTCGAAAGTGTCGAGGCGCTGGGTGATCCGGCGCTGGCCAGGGACGACGACGCGGGCTTGCTCGATCTGCGGCGTGCCATCATGCAATTGCCCGACGAATACCGCGAACCGCTGGTGCTGCAGGTGTTAGGGGGCTTCTCCACCGCCGAAATCGCGGGTCAGCTCGCGCTGACCCAGGCCACGGTATTGACCCGGCTGTTCCGCGCGCGTAACCGGCTGCGCACCATTTACGGCCTGCAGCCGGTGGAGGATGCGGAATGACCGCCGGGCCCGACTGCCGACACGCACGGCTGCATATCGGGGCAGCGCCGCAGCACCTGCCGCCCGAGGTCACCGCGCATATCGCCACCTGTGCGGATTGCAGCCGCTTCCATGGTGAGACGCTGGCGCTCGACGGCCGCGTGCGCAGTGCGCTGGAAGTACCGTTGTCACGGTTTCGCGAGCGCGCCCCGCCGGCGCGGCCGGTGGTAAGACGATACGCGCTGGCCGCTTCCGTGGTGCTCGCGCTGCTCATGGCCGGCGGCTTCTGGTTGCTGAATCCGCAGCCCGCGCTGGCCGGCGAAGTCGCCGAACACGTGGTGCACGAGGCGGGTAGTTGGGACATGCACGAGCCATTGCCCGCGGCCGCGGTCAGTGAGGTCTTGCGACAGGCCGGCGTGGAGTTTGATACGTCGATGCCGGTGGTCTATGCCATGGCCTGTCCATTCCGCGGCCGACGCGTGCCGCACCTGGTGGTTCAGACCTCGGCCGGACCGTTGACCGTCATGCTGTTGCCGCACGAGAAGGTGGCCGGGCGCACGGTATTTTCCGAACACGGATACAGCGGTGTGTTACTACCGGCGGGCAACGGTGCCGTCGCGGTGTTGTCGCGCGAGGGCGCGGTGCCGGAAAGTGTCGCCATTGAAATCGCGGGCTCGGTCCGCTGAGCGGTCTATCCCATTAGTACTTCGCATCCTCGCTGCTCGCCACCGAGCAGATCGCGCAACTCCGGGAGCCATTCGCGCACGCCTTCCTCGATCAGATAGGGCGGATTGACCACCACCAGTGCCGAGCCGTTGAGCGCGGCACGTGAATCGGTGGGATGTACCCAAAGCAGCGACGCCAGCGTCGGGCAGTCCACCGCGCGGTACAGCGCGACTAACCACCTGTCGAAGTCCGCGCGCAGTTTGACGGGCACCCACAACACCAGCACCGCACCGGGAAAGCGCTGCAGCGCATCGGCGGCCGCGTCGTGCACGCGGGTGTAGTCGGCGCGTTCCTCGTAGGGTGGATCAAAGAGCACGCAGCCGCGCCGCTCGGGTGGCGGCAGCAGCGCGCGCAAGCCGGCGAAACCATCGCTGCTGTCGACTCGGAAGCGTGCCGCGCCCGTGATCGCTTTGCGCAGGTGGCTCGCCTCGTCGCGCTGCGTCTCGAAGAACACGGCGCGATCCTGCGAACGCAGCACCTCGAGCGCCAGCAGCGGCGAGCCGCGATAGTTCAGGCTCGCGCCGTGCGCGCCGGTCGCGACCCGTTCGCGGTAACGCGCCAATGCCGGGTGTCGCGGCGACTGCGCGAGCAGCTTCGCGATTCCCGCCTGCCACTCCTGGGGATGTTGCGCGTCGCCCGGATGAAGTTCATACAGGCCGCGGCCGGCATGTGTATCCACGAACAGCAGGCCCTTGTCCTTGCGTGTCAGCGCCGCCAGCACCTCGAGCAGCAGCACATGCTTGTGGACGTCGGCGAAGTTGCCCGCGTGATACTGGTGGCGATATTTCATGAGACCTTTTTCACGTGCGGCGCCGTTTATACACTGTCGGACGGAGGTACGAGGTCATGTCGCGAGTTGTGATGCTGCTGGTATTCGGAGCTTTCGCCGCGACCGCGGCCTCTGCCAGCGATGGCAAGTCCGGCGAACGCCGTATTGCACCACCGACGCGTATTCCCGACCCGGTGGAAGCCGTGCTTGCGCCGACGGGACAACAGGTATCGATCACCGCGATCCCGCGCGAAGTACGGCACGCAGTGGTGATCGATGCGGCGAAGCGCTTCAACGTCGCCGAGAGCGCCGTGGTGCTGACGCGCGCCGAACAGATCACGTGGCCGGATGGTTCGCTCGGTTGTCCGCAGCCTGGCCGCATGTACACACAGATGCTGGTTCAGGGCTTTCGCGTGGCGGCGAAGACCGCCGTGGGTGAGCTGACGTATCACACCGACGGCCGCGGCAACGTGGTCAGTTGCGCCGCCGGCATGCCCGGGCAGCGCCCCGCGGACGCGGCGCGCGAAGGCGTTGAGCCACGCACCGGCCCGCCTCCGCAAACTCCCGATCGCTGAGCAAGCTCCGGGTCGCCCGCGCACCCGCAGGCCGCCACTATTCGCCCCATATAAAAGGAGCGAATCATGCAATTCGTCGTGCGTGGATTGACCCAGGATTTGGCGGACGAAGTGCGGCGCACAGGGGTGTCACCCGGCTACGGTCACCCGACACACATCGAAGTCGCGCGCGGCACGGGCCCTTGCCGCTGTTGCCTCGAGCCCTTTGTGACCGGACGCGATTCGCGCGTGCTGTTCACTTATCGGCCGCCAGGCGATGCCGACAGCCTCATGGCGCCCGGCCCCGTGTTCATTCACGCCCAGCACTGCGCGGCCTGGTCCGGCACGGGCTTCCCGGACGCACTGCGAGTGCTGCCGCTGGCATTCGAGGCGCGTGCCGCCGGCAGTCGTGTCACCGGCCTCAGTGCACGAGATGGCGAGTCCGCCGAAACGCAGATCGAACGCCTGTTGCGCGACGGCGAGGCGCAGTGGATCCAGGTGCGCCACGCGCAAGCCGGCTGCTACATCGCGCGCGTCGATCGCGCCTGACCCGCGGCGGAAAAAAAAGCCCCCGCGGTTTCCCGCGGGGGCCCATTTGCCGACGATATACGGCGTCAGCTGGTTACTTCAGCTCAGCGGGGCAACAACGTCGCCTCGGTGGCCTTGGTCGCGCCGCCGGTGTTGGCGGGGCCGAAGTCGCTGTTGTTAATGAGGATCACACCCGTGTGCGGATCCGTGCCTCCGAACAGTGGCCACTGCGTGAAGGCCAGATCGCCCTTCTGCTTCCAGGCCAGCAGATCGCCCGGCAGCGCCGCGGTGTATTCCTCACCGAACGGCGTGACCTTGAACGGTCCCAGGTGGGACGTGACGTCGCCGCCGAAGTACCAGCTGTAGGCGAAGTAGTCCACCGTCATCGGCGTGCCGATCGAGGCCTGCGTGAGGCCCAGATCATTGCCGCAGACGCGCAGGATCACGTTCGACGAGTTGGTGGCGTGTTCAACGAAGAACCGCGCGATGCTGGTGCCGGTCGCGGCGTTGATTACCGCCGTCACCTGCCGGCCGTCCGACAGCGCGGTAACGCCGCCGAGGTCCTGGTTGATGACGAAGAAGTCGTAGAAACCATCGTTGTTCACGTCGATGTCGACTTCGTGGATCGTGCCCACCGGCGATGCCTTGCGCTCGTACATGTTGAACACGAACTCCCAGACGAAGTTCGCATTCAGGCTGCAGACGGCCCCGGCCGGCGTCAGGAAAGTGTTGACCGCCGCCACGCGAATCGTCGGATTCGGTGACTGGTCGCCACGATCTCCACGCGGAGTATCCGGACCGCTGCCGAGCATCGAGTACGCAAAGATCTGTGCATCGCCGACGCCCTTGTTCTCGAGCCTTACGAAGCCAATGCCGCTGAGTGGATCGACCGGCGGCAGATGACCGCCCGGCACCTTCGCCACCACGTCGGCAGACTTACGCGGCAGGATGTGCCACGGCATCGTGACCTGGTGATGGCGACCCTGGAACACGACGTAGCCGTCGTATTCGTTGAGGGTCAATGGCCCGATGGCGTTGCCGCGCGAACCAGAGTTCATCTGGTTGTTGCGCAGCTTGGTGCCATCGACCGTGAGCTTCACGTTGACCTGGGCCTTGCCGAACGGGTGCACCACGATGGTCGACGGGTTGACCGACATGGTCACCGCGCCGTTGTCCTTGTCGTCCTGGTAGCGCAGCGTCGGCGTGACCTTGTACACCAGCGGGAAGAAGCTGCGGTTCTCGACTTCGAGCTTGCGTTGCAGGACGGTGTTCGGCTTCGAGACGTCGAGATATCCGAAGCTCATGGCTCCGTGAACTCTCGAAATCTTGTCACCGGTCACGTCGCTGACAATCACCGGCGACAGCAGGGCGCGGTCCACACGGACCTCGCCGCCGCCGATACGAGTGATCGGAGCGAGCTGATCCGGCAGCACCGTGGCCGAACTGCTGGGCTGGTATACGTCGGTTTCCGCCGTATTGATCAGCAATTGCTTGATGTCGCGGTTCGACAGGAACGGCCGCGCGGCCTTGAGGATGGCCGCAGCGCCCGCGACCATCGGCGCCGCGCCCGACGTGCCACCGAAGGCGGCCGTGCCGGTGAAGCTGCCCGACATCGCGGACACCGAGGCACCCGGCGCGCCGATCTCCGGCTTGACGATGTTGTCGTCGAAGCGCGGTCCTCGCGACGATGTCGATGCCATCGAGCCCGTCAGCGGGGCGTTGTTCGCAGGATCGAAGCGCACGGCGCCGGTGCCGGTACGCAGCAGGTTCGCGTCGGCCTGGCTGATCATGTAGCCCGGAATGTTCGGGTTACCACCACCGAACGAGCCGCCGAACGGTGCCTCGGGAGTGATCAGGCCGATGATGCCGAGTCTTCCACCCGCCGCCGCGATGTTCGAGATCTTCAGGCTGAACGAGCAGGTACCACGATCGACGAGCACGATCATGTTCTGCAGTTCATTCGGCGCATACGGATTGGTGCCGTTGGCGTCGGCGCAGCCGAGACGCTTGCCGCCCGCCGCCGGATAGAACACCGGACCTTCGATCACCATAGTCAACGGTGCCGACCACGGCTGGAACACCGCGCTGCGATCACCCGCCGGGGGCGACGTCACCGTCATGAACTGCAGCGTCGCGGACGGCACCGCGGTCTGCGCAACGCTCAGCGCCGAGGAAGCCGCACCCGGCGAACCGGAGATGAACTGCTTGTCGGCACTGTTGCCGGCCGAGGCGACGGTCAGCACACCCACCTTGGAGGCGTTGTCCACCGCTTCAGACAGGTCATCGTCGAACGGCTGGCCGTACGGCGAACCCAGCGACATGTTGATGATGTCCACGTGATCGCGAATCCGGCCGTCAGCGTTGGGATCGAGCGCGAAGTCCATCGCCTGGATCAGCGCCACACCGCTGCAGGAAGTCGCCGGCGCCGAACACGCCTTGAGCGCGTACAACTTCGCGGCCGGGGCGACACCGAGCTTGCCGGCGATGATGTCGCTGACATGGGTGCCGTGACCGCCGAAGGTGGTCGCGTCGGGCGCCGCAATCGGATCAGGATCCGGCAACAGCGGTTGCGGCGCGGCAGCGGTGCCGGGCCACTGTTCGCCGACGAAGTCGTAGCCACCGACCACTTTGGCGCTCGGGAACAGCCCGTTGTCGGCGTTGGTGGCCGGATCGTCGACGACCAGGTAGCCGCCGCTGGTGAGGAGCGGGATCGTCGGCGAGCCGGCGGGCGGGATCGGCGCCCAGGCAGCCTCGTATGCCGCCTGTGTGCCGGGACCGCTCAATGCGGCGTGGGTGTAGTCGATGCCGCTGTCGATGACCGCGACGCGCACGCCCCGGCCGCGCGCGCCGAGTGCATGCGCGGTGTCGCCACCGATGTACGGCACGGTTTCGGACAAATCCTGGCTGTAGTTAGACACGCCGACCACGCGTGTGATCGAGGTGTCGCGCGCGATCTGCGGCAGATCGGCCGCGTCCACGCTCAGCACCACGGCGTTCAACGACAGCTGGATGGTGGCAAGTACCTCGGCGCTGGGCGCCACCGCCAGGATGCGATGGATGAAAGCCGCCTGCTCGGCGGCCACGGCTTCGCGCGTGCGCGATGCATGTGAACCGGCGACTGATTCGCCACTCAGGCGCACCAGCACGTCCTGCCTGCCAGCGAGACCGGCGAGACTGGGATGCAGCACCGAAGGGACTGCGCCCTGGGTGACGATCGGTTCGGAAAGTGTCAGCGCGGAAAGCCGCGCGGTGTTGTCGATGGTCATCGGACGCGGCCCGGCAGCCGCGGCGACGGTACCCGCCGACAACAACGCGCTACACACGGCCAACGTCAAGTGGCCGTGACGAACACGTTTGCTCTTCATGTGAATGTATCCCCTGAGAACCTGTTATTCCGGACACACGCCGGGCGCAAATGCCTCGGGAACGCGACGGTTCTTCTGTTAGTGCCGCGAGCAGTGCGTGCCACTCCCTAGCTCGCGCACCGTGTTATCCAGGACCCGCCGGCGACGCTACTCCCGGGCACGACTTAATTCAATCGCGCGAACACGCGAGATTGAACATAACTCTTCAGGCTTGCTTGCGCTTCGCTGCGGTCTTGCGGGGAACAGACGCGGCACTTTTTGCATTGGCGCGCGTGACAGATTTTTTACGTGCCGGTTTTTTCTCGAGCTTCGCGGCCACGGGCAGCGCAGCCGGTGACTTCGCCGCCGACTTGCCGGTGGACTTCTTCGCGGGCTTCGCGGTTGCTGCGGATTCCGCTGCAGGCGTGGTCGATGCCGCCGCCGGTGTCGCTGCCTTCTTGCGGCCGAAGCGGCTGCCACGCGGCGGTGCGGCGGCCAGAAGCTCGCGGCACAGATCGAGCGCGATGGTTTTCGGATCGACATCCTTGGGCATGCGTGCGTTGCGCTTGCCATCGGTGATGTACGGGCCGTAGCGGCCGTTGAGCACCTGGATACTGTCGACACCCAAGTCCTGGATGATGCGGTTGGCGTCCGCTTCCTTCTTCAGGCGGATGACTTCGAGCGCGCGCTCCAGCTCCACCGTGTAGGGATCGTCTGGCGGCTTGAGCGACACATATTTCGCACCGTACTTGATGTACGGCCCGAAGCGGCCGATGTTGGCCTCCACCGGCTCGCCGTCAGCCGTCGGGCCGAGCTTGCGCGGTAGTTTGAAAAGTTCGAGCGCCTCCGGCAGCTTGATGAGGTCCATCTTCTGTCCCGGACGCAAGCCGGCGAATTTCGGCTTTTCCTCGTCGTCCTTGGTGCCAATCTGCACGAACGGGCCGTAGCGACCCATGCGCACGGTGATGGGTTTGCCACTCACCGGATCCTTGCCGAGCTCGCGCGCCTGCGCGACTTCCTCGCGCGAGACGTTTTTCTCGACGTGATCGACCTGCGTGACGAACGGCTTCCAGAACTTCTTGAGCGGCACGGTCCAGTCTTCTTCGCCGCGCGACACGGCGTCGAGCTCGTCTTCGAGCGAGGCGGTGAAGCCGTATTCGACCCACTTGTGAAAATGCTTGGACAGAAAGCTGCCGACGATCTTGCCGATGTCCGTGGGGATGAACCGGCGATTGTCCATGTCGACGTATTCGCGATCCTTGAGCGTCGAGATGATGGTGGCGTAGGTGGACGGGCGGCCGATGCCGTGTTCTTCCAGCGCCTTGACCAGCGAGGCTTCCGAGTAGCGCGGCGGCGGCTCGGTGAAGTGCTGGTCGCTTTGGACATGAAGAAGGGTGACGACGTCGCCATCCTTCATGGCCGGCAGGATACGGTCGCTTTCGTTCTCGGGCTTACCGTCGTCGACGTCTTCCTGGTACACGGCCATGTAACCAGGCTTGACGAGCGTGGAGCCGTTGGCGCGCAGCACGCTGCGGGCTGCCGACTGGCCCGGATTGTTCTTTTCCGGGGCATGACGGCTCGGCACCATGTCCACCGCCACCGTGTCGAACAGCGCGTGCGCCATTTGCGAGGCGACGGCGCGCTTCCAGATGAGCGCGTACAGCTTGTACTGGTCGGGGTCGATCTTGCCTTCGACGCGCGACGGCAGGATGGCCGCCGACGTCGGTCGAATGGCTTCGTGCGCTTCCTGTGCGTTGCGTGACTTGGTCTTGTAGACGCGCGCTTCTTCTGAGACGGCTTCCTTGCCGTATTCGTGCACGATCACTTCGCGCATTTCGCGCACCGCTTCTGCGGCGAGGTTCAGGGAGTCGGTGCGCATGTAGGTGATGAGACCGATGCTGCCGTCGCCGAAGTCCACGCCTTCGTAGAGTTGCTGCGCGAGGCGCATGGTGCGCTGGGCCGAGTAGCCGAGCTTGCGCGCGGCTTCCTGCTGCAGCGTCGAGGTGGTGAACGGCGGTGAGGGATTGCGCCGGCGCTGCTTGCGTTCGATGGAGACTACGTGCAGGAATCCCTGCGCCGAATCCTTGATGGATTGCTCGACACCACGCGCGGCCGTCTCGTTGGTGAAGCTGAACTGCTCGACTTTCTGGCCGTCGAATTCCACCAGCTTGAGCGGGAAGGTCTGGGTGCTGTGCTCACCTTCTGCTTCCAGTGTCCAGTATTCCTGCGGTTTGAAGATCGAGATCTCGTGCTCGCGCTCGCAGATCATGCGCAGCGCCGGGCTCTGCACGCGTCCGGCGGACAATCCGCGACGCACCTTCTTCCACAGCAGCGGCGAGAGGTTGAACCCCACCAGGTAGTCGAGCGCGCGGCGCGCCTGCTGCGCATTCACCAGGTCCAGCGACAGATCGCGTGGCGAGGCGACGGCGCGCTGCACCTCGCCCTTGGTGATCTCGTAGAACACCACGCGTTTGACTTCCTTGCCCTTGAGCTCACCGCGTTCCTGCAGCAGCTCGCGCAGGTGCCACGAGATGGCTTCGCCTTCGCGGTCAGGGTCGGTAGCCAGGTAGAGGTTCTTGGATTTCTTGAGCGCGCGGGCGATGGCGTCGACGTGTTTTGCGTTGCGCTCGATCGACTGGTAATTCATGGCGAAGTGCTTGTCGGGATTGACCGCACCTTCTTTCGGCACCAGGTCGCGCACGTGCCCATAGGAAGCGAGTACCTCGAAATCCTTGCCGAGGTACTTCTTGATGGTCTTCGCTTTGGCGGGCGATTCGACGATGACTAGGTTCTCAGCCATCGCTTCCTAATTGGGCCGGGCTTCGGGATCTTCAAACACGAGGTCTTCCATGCGCGCGCAGGCCTGCTCCTGTCCCGGTTGGCTCGACAGCACCATGAGCACCAGCCACTTCAGCCGGTCGATGTCGACATCGTCACCTTCGAGCGCCACCAGGCGATCGATCACGATCTCACGCTGCAGCGGCGAGAGAATGCCTTCGTTTTCGAGCTGCAACAGGTAACCCCGGCAGGCGGTGGAGATGTGCTCGAGCTCGAGCTCGGAGAACACGCGCAAGGTGCGCTGATGTGAACCGATCTCCGGGCGCGAGCGCTCGCCGGCCAGATCCGCCAGCCAGTCGAGTGCACGCTCGACGTTGTGGCGGCCGAATCCGGCGCGCTCGAGGTCGGCGGCGAGGGCCTCACGTTCCGGCACTTCCGGTTGCTCGGCCAGCATGTACTGGTCGAACACGTATATGAGAATGTCTAGAACACTTCCGGTCATGCTGTCGCCGGTTGTCGTTGGTTTCATTGTCCCGCCATGCGGCTGTATCGGCCGCCGGGGTGCGGCGCCACGTGGCCATCGAGCTCCAGAATCAGCAGCATCGAGGCGATCGATTCGCTGTTCATACCTGTGCGTTCGATCAAGCTGTCGACGCTCGCCGGCTCGAAGGCGAGCGCATCTAACAGGATTTTGTATTCCTTGTCCAACGCGGCGCTCGCGGCGTGCGTCCCGGCGGGCGCTGCCGTTGGCGCCGCAAGTAGCTGCGCTGAAAGGGAAATGTTCAGCTCCACCAACACATCCTCGACCTCTTCAACGAGCTTTGCTCCCTGGCGGATGAGCTTGTGGCAGCCGCGCGCAAGCGGGTTGTGAATGGATCCGGGGATGGCGAATACCTCGCGGCCCGCGACGCCGGCGAGCCGCGCCGTGATCAGTGAGCCTGAATCGTACGCGGCTTCAACCACCAGCGTGCCATGGGACAGGCCGGCGATGATGCGATTGCGCTGCGGAAAATGCGCCGCCAGCGGCGGCGTGCCCGGCGGGAACTCCGATATCAGTGCGCCGCTCGCCAGGATGCGCTCGGCCAATGCCTGGTGCACGGCGGGGTAGATGACATCCAGCCCATGCGCCAGCACGGCCACGGTGTTGCCATCGGAGTCGAGCGCACCTTCATGGCAGGCAGCATCGATGCCGAGCGCCAGGCCGCTGGTGATACACAGACCGAGACGCGCGAAGCTGGCAGCAAAGCGGCGTGCGGTCGCGCGCCCGCCGGCGGTGGGATTGCGGCTGCCGACCATGGCGAGCTGGGGTTCTGTCAGCACCTCCGCATTGCCGCGCACGAACAGCACGGGCGGCGCGTCGGGCGAGCACCGCAGCAGATCAGGATAGTCTCGCGACGTGCAGGCCAGCAGCCAACAGTCCGAGCCCGCAAGCCAGCGCAAGTCGGCCGCGATCCGCGCTTCATCCGGGCGCAACAGCGACGCGATGGTCCGGGACGCCAGGCCGAGCTGCGCCAGCGGCTCCGGTTGCGGGTATTCGAGGAGCGCGAGATCCGGGCTCGAGGCTGCAATCCGCGTCAAAGTGTTGGCATCGAGACCCGGGGCACGCGCCGCGAGTACAAGACGCCGGAGCAGGTCCGGTTCCTGGCGATTCATCGCGCCAGCCTAAAACGAAAGGGCCAGCCCGAGGGCTGGCCCTAATTCGTGTGAATCAGCGGAAATGTGTCAGGGCGAATAGGCGCGATCGGCCACCTGGATCGGTGCGCGCGCGCCGATGATCAGGCCGTAGCTCACGCGATCGAACACCTTGAACACGATCAACGTTCCAGCGCGCTCGTAGGGCAGCTCTACTTCCGCTCCCATGGCGTTCTTGCCGAAAGGACGGTTGCTCCAGACATCGCGCACCACTTCACCGCGCTGGTCGACCGCGAGCACCGCGCCGGGCGCGAGCCCATGGCGGTCGCCGCGATTGATCACCACGATCTGGTATTGCCCCACTTCGGTGGCCTCATCCGCGATGGCAATGATCTGTCCGTTGACCTGACTCTTGGGCGCGTGCGGCGTGAAGGTCAGTGGCGTCTCACCTTCCTGAGAAATCAACCGATCGCCGCGCAGCGCTTCGCGTGCACCCTCGGTCAGCAGGGTCTTGCTCACATCGCCGCTGGGATTGTTGACTACCGCGGTGGCGACGTAGGTCGCCTGGTAGCCCACCAGGTCATTGCTCTCGAAGTCGACGATCGGCTCGCCGATATGCATGACGGTGAATCGCTGGTTGAGCGGAGCCTTCAGATTCTGCACGTAGGCTTCATGCCCGGAGCCCCCGATCATGTGTTCATCCCGGAATGCCAGAATGTGCGGGGCCGCGAGGATCTGTTCTTCGACCAGCACGGTCGGCTTGGAAAGGAACGCCGCGATGGCCGCGTACGGCAGCGTGTCGATCGGGCCGTCGAGTTCTTCGCTGCGCAGGCGCGGCGTAGGCGCGCACCGCTGTACTGCGAAACGCTCACGTGCGCATCGCCGTTGGCGCCGTAGGCCAGCGACAACACGTCACCCGGATAGATGAGGTGTGGATTCTCGACCTGGGGATTGATCTGCCAGATCTCCGGCCAGAACCACGGATCCTTGAGGAATACGGCGGCGATGTCCCATAACGTGTCGCCACGTTTCACCGTGTAATTCATCGGCGCATCCGGCCTGATGAGCTGCGCGGTCTGGGCCGGGGCTTCCACCGGCGCGTTCTCGTTCATCCCGGCGATGGCGGCTTCGGTTGCCGTCATGTCGTCAGCCGTGGACGCGGCCGAATCGGCCGCAACCGGGGCGGACGCTGGCTGCGCCACCGGCTCTTCCGCGGGTGCGGACTTGCAGGCGACGAGCAACACGGCCACTGCGGTCAGCACCGCCATTGCCAATAGGCGCGGCGCGATGACTTTCAACACGCGCTGCTGCGTAAGTCTTTGATTAAAAAACATCCTCCACTCCTCAATCCTGGGTGGGGCAAGCGAACCCCACTGTTATAATCCGCCGCAGCACGATGGGCTCGATCTATTGTCAAGTCTGTGCGCTGGATCACGAGACTTGAACGTCCAGTGTTCGGCGCAACTGTTTGCCACGATCGAATCATCCAAACATTAGCAGCAATCGAGCGGAACTTCATGGCGCGCCTGCAAATTCTTGAGTACCCGGACCCGCGTCTTCGCACCCGGGCAAAGCCCGTCGAGGTGTTCGACGAGGCCCTGGCCAGGATTGCGGCCGACATGTTCGAGACCATGTACGCAGCCCCTGGGGTGGGCCTGGCGGCGACCCAGGTGGATTTCCATAAACGCTTGATTGTCATGGATGTTTCCGAGACCAAGCAGGAGCCACGGGTGTTCTGCAATCCGGAGATCCTGAGCGCCGAAGGCGTGGGTGTTTCCGAGGAAGGCTGCCTGTCGGTGCCCGGCATATTCGACGAAGTGAAGCGTGCGGCCGTGATCCGCGCGCGCGCGCAGGACGTGAGCGGCAAGACCTTCGAAGTCCAGCTCGATGGGCTCGCGGCCGTCTGCCTGCAGCACGAGATGGATCACCTCGAAGGGAAACTGTTCGTCGACTATCTTTCCGACCTGAAGCGCGAGCGAATTCGCAAGAAGCTCGACAAGGATCGAAAAGAGCGTGCGACCCGCGCACGTGAGTCCACCACAGCGCGCGCCTACTAACAACGAAAAGAGAGGCCTGGCTTCCGGGCGTCCATGACCTCATTACGAATCGCGTTCGCGGGTACGCCGCTTTTCGCGCTACCCGCCCTGCGGGCCCTGTTGCATTCGCGGCACCGCGTAGTCGGCGTCCTCTCGCAGCCGGATCGTCCCGCCGGGCGCGGGCGGGAGCTGCGCGCCTCGCCGGTCAAACTACTGGCCGTCGAATCCGGCCTGCCGGTCGCGCAGCCGCAGACACTGAAGACGGTCGATGGCCGCGCGGCACTCGCCGAATGGGCACCGGAGCTGCTGGTGGTGGTCGCCTATGGACTGATCCTGCCGCCTGCGGTGCTGGCAATGCCGCGTCTCGGCTGCCTCAACATTCACGGCTCGCTGCTGCCCCGCTGGCGCGGCGCGGCTCCCATTCAACGCGCGCTGCTCGCCGGCGACCTCGAGACCGGTATCAGCATCATGCAACTGGATGAAGGCCTCGACACCGGACCCGTGCTGCTCGAACGCCGGCGCGCCATCGGCAGCCATGAGACTGCCGGCGATCTGCACGATGCACTGGCCGAACTCGGCGCGGCCGGAATGCTCGACGCCATCGAAGGACTCGCCGCAGGGTCGCTCGCGGCCCGCGCGCAGCCCGCCGATGGCGTCACCTACGCGGCCAAGATCGACAAGTCCGAAGCGCGCATCGACTGGAAAGCGCCGGCCGTGCAGCTGGACCGGATGATCCGTGCCTTCAATCCCGTGCCCGTGGCGGAGACCATCTTCGCAGGCGAGTCGCTGCGCGTGTGGCGCGCGCGCGTGGCCGATCCGGCGGCCCGGGCTGGCGAGCCCGGGACTTTGTTAGGCATGGCCGCAGACAGCCTGCGGGTGGCCTGCGGCGAGGGCGTGCTCGCGGTCAGCGAGCTGCAGCGCGCCGGCAAACGTCCGGTGTCGGCACGCGACTTCGCCAACGCCGTGCGGCTCGACGGGCAGAGGTTCGGCGCATGAGCCCCGGGGGTGCCCGATCCACGGCCGGCGGCCGCCGCCAGCCGCCGCGCCAGCGCCACGCACCGGGCGCTGAAACGCTGGCGCACGCGGCCCTCGCCGTACACGCGGTGGCGCACGAGGGCCGTTCCTCCGAGTACGCCCTCGACGAGGCGCAGTCGCGCGGTGATCGTGCGGCGGTGCGTGCGATCGCGCTTGGGACGTTGCGCTGGTACCTGCGCCTCGCTCCCGCACTCGAATCGCTGGTGAGCCGGCCGTTCGACGAGTTGTCGCCGAAGCTCGCTGCCCTGCTGGTCACTGCAGCACACCAGGTCGAGTATTCGCGCGGGGCGCCGGAAGCCCAGGTGCACCTGGCAGTCGATGCGAGCCGCGTGGTGGGCGAGGCGCGCGCCAGCGGCATGGTCAACGCGGTGCTGCGTCGCTTCGTGGCGCAGCGCGCCGGGTTGTTAGCTGCCGTCGACGAGGACCCGGCCAGGCGCCATGCGCATCCGCGCTGGCTGTTCGATGACATCACGGCCGCCTGGGCCGGCCGCACGGCGGATCTCCTGGCGGCCAACAACCAGCATCCGCCGATGGCATTGCGGGTTGATCCCACGCAGCTGACCGTGGCAGATTTTCTGCGAGCCTGGCGCGCACTGGGGCGCGAAGCCCGCACCGTCGAGTGGAACTCCGATGCCGTGGTACTGGAACATCCCGCCGCCGTACAGCTGCTGCCCGGGTTCGAGTCGGGCGCGGTTTCCGTGCAGGACTGCGCGGCGCAGCTGGCCGCGCCGTTACTCGACGCGCGGCCGGGCATGCGCGTGCTCGATGTCTGCGCGGCTCCCGGCGGCAAGACACTGCACATTGCGCAACGTACGCCCTCGCTCGGTGAGCTGGTGGCACTGGATCATGATCCGCTGCGGCTGCAGCGCGTGCGGGACAATCTCGAGCGCGGCGGCCACCAGGCGCTGCTGATCACCGCGGACATGACGGCGCGGGTGCCGTCGCTGCCCGAGGCGTCGTTCGACCGGGTACTGGTGGATGCGCCCTGTTCGGGCAGCGGCGTGATCCGGCGCCATCCGGACATCAAGTTGTTGCGACGCCCGGGGGACATCGACGCCTTCGCCGCCACCCAGCTCAGGATATTGCGCACCGCTTTCGAACTACTTCGGCCCGGTGGGCGTCTCATCTATTGCACCTGCTCGGTATTGCCAAGCGAGAATGAGAGCGTGGTCGCGGCCTTCCTGGCAGAGGAACCGCGCGCCGCCCCGGGTGAGTGGACCGAAGGATTGACGCGGCCACCAGGGCTCATCGAACGCGCCGTGGGCTGGCAGTTGCTGCCCGGTGGCGGTGCGGGCACCGATGGCTTCTACTATGCCTGCCTCCATAGAATTTCTGCCCAGGGATAGACAGTCGAGCATGCATACACGTCGAGCGCACAACCTGCTGGCACTGCTGTTCGCGGCATTCGCCGTGATGGCCGCGCGGCCGACGCGCGCCGACGCGCTCGATGGCGTCCTGGAGGTGCGCTCGGCCTATGTGAGCGTCGAGCAGGGCGCGCTCCTGCTGTTCGCGCGCGTGGCGTACCCCGTGAATGACGACATTCGCGCGGCGCTCAAGGATGGCCTGACGCTGACCTTCGACCTGGACGTGGTGGTGTCGCGCGATCGGCGCTTCTGGCTGGACGAGACCGTATGGGAGTACCAGCTGAAACGTGAGCTCAGCTACCACGCGGTCAGCGACAAATACCTGACGCGCGACGTCAACCCGCGTATTCCCGGCGAACAGCACCCCTACGCCAGTCTGGAGGAAGCGCTGGAGGCGCTCGGCACGGTAGAAGCCTATCCCATCCTGACTACCTCGCAGTTGTCGACGAACCGCGAATACCGTGTCTCGCTGCGCGCCGGGGTACGCCGCGGCCGCCTCTCGGATACGCTGCGCGTGATGCTCTTCTGGACAGACGACTGGCATCGCGAGAGTGAGTGGTTCTCATGGTCCCTGCAACGTTAAGGAGGCTTGGCACACTCGGGCTCATCGCACTGTGGGTGCTGGTGAGCGGCGGCCTGCTGCTGCTGCTCGCCCTGTCCGTCCAGAATTCGGTCCAGTACAGCAAGTTGCAGGCGTGGATCCTGCTGGTCAACGCCATCGCCGTGGTCACGGTCAGTGTGCTGCTGGCGCGCAAGATCATCGAGCTGGTGCGCGCCTTCCGCGCGCAGGTTCCTGGTTCCCGACTAACAGCACGTACGGTGGCCATCTTCGGCTCGCTGGTGGTCGCGCCGCTGATCATCGTCTATCTATTCTCGCTCGAGTTCCTCAACCGCGGCATCGACAGCTGGTTCAAGGTCGAGATCAAGCAGGGCCTGACCGACGCGCTCGAGTTGTCGAAGTCGGCGATGGACGTGCGCATGCGCGAGTACGCACGCAGCACCGAGCTGTTCGCCAACAAGCTCGCCGACAGCCCGACCACCGACTGGGCGCTGGCCACCGACGCGCAGCGCGTCGACAGCGGCGCGCTCGAAATCGTGGTTTACGGCGCGCTCGGACGCGTGCTCGCGACGAGCAGCGCAGGCGCGACCGCGACCAATCTGCCGCAGTACGCCACGCCGGAGATGGCGCGCTCGATTGCTGGTGGAAATACCTACTGGAGCCTGGAGCCGCTGTCGGAAGGCGACTACCTGATCAACACCGCGGCACCTATCCCGGCAGCACCGGGATCGAGCGAAGGTCGGTTCGTGGTGGCGGTGTATCCGGTGCCGCCGCCGCTCGCGCGACTATCTGAGGCCGTGCAACGTTCGTATTCGCAGCACGGTGAACTGTCTGCGCAGCGCGAGCCCGTGAAGAACAGCTTTCGGATGACGCTCACACTGGTACTGCTTCTGGCCATGCTCACTGCGATATACGGTGCTATCTACTCCGCCGAGAAGCTGACGCGCCCGGTGCAGGACCTGATCGCGGGCACGCGAGCGGTGGGCAAGGGCGATTTCGGCACGCGGCTGCCGCTGCCTTCGCGCGACGAGATGGGCTTCCTGGTGCACTCGTTCAACGACATGACCAAGCGCCTGCGCCGTGCGCGCGAGGAGACCACGCGCAGCCAGCAGGCGGTGGAGCGCGAGCGCGAGCGGTTGTCGATCATCCTGGCGCGGCTCACCACCGGCGTCATCGCCATCGGGCGCGACCTGGTGCTGCGCAGCGCCAACCACGCGGCCAGCAGCATCCTCGGCGTCGATCTCGAGCAGGGCATCGGTCAGCCGCTCGAGGCGCTCGCGGCCGACAATCAGCGTTACGCGCGCTTCGTGGGCGAAGTCAGCTCGCGCCTCGCCAAGGGCGAGGAGGAGTGGCGCGAGCAGATGGATCTCAAGCCCGAGATGTCCGGCGCGCGCGTGCTGGTGTGCGCGTGTACGCGGTTGCCGGGCAACGAACACGCGGAAGACGATGGCGAGAGAGAGGGTGGCTACGTCATCGTGTTCGACGACATCAGCGCACTGCTGCAGGCGCAGCGCGACGCAGCCTGGGGCGAGGTGGCGCGCCGGCTGGCGCACGAGATCAAGAACCCGCTCACGCCAATCCAGCTTTCAGCGGAGCGCATGCGGCGGCGCTACCTCGAGCACATGCAGGGTGAAGACGCGCAGGTGCTCGATCGGGCCACCTACACGATCGTGCAGCAGGTCGAGGCCATGAAGGCCATGGTGAACGCGTTCAGTGAATACGCGCGGGCGCCGGACATGAAGGTGAGCAGTTTCCCGCTCAACGCGCTGGTCACGGAAGTGGCGGACCTGCATCGCGTGCAGGAATCGGCCGTGAGGATCGAAGTCGAGACTGATCCACACATCGAACAGGTGGAAGCCGACCGCGGCCGCGTACGCCAGATCCTCAACAATCTCATCGTCAACGGGGTCGAGGCAGTGGAACATTCGCCCGCCGGCCACGTGTCGGTGGCCACGAAGCTCGAAATGGCAGGCGGGGCCGCGTACGCCACGATTACGGTAAGTGACAACGGGCCCGGCTTCGCGCGCGAAGTGCTGGGCCGTGCATTCGACCCCTACATCACGAGCAAGCCGAAGGGCACCGGATTGGGGCTCGCGATCGTAAAAAAGATCGTCGAGGAGCATGGCGGGCGCGTGGAAGCCGACAATCGGCCCGAAGGTGGCGCACGCGTGCGTGTATCCTTGCCCGTGACAGACGGAACCCGACAGACAATGGCGCGCGAACGGCGCGCTGAACCCAGGAAGGAGCGAGCATGAGCGCCGCACACATTCTGGTCGTCGACGACGAAGCCGATATTCGCGGCCTCCTCAAGGAGATTCTCTCCGAGGAAGGCTACGACGTGGACGTTGCTGGCGATGCCGGCCAGGCGCGCGCTTCGCGCGCACGCCAGTTGCCAGACCTCGTACTGCTGGACATCTGGATGCCGGATACCGATGGCATCACGCTGCTGCGCGAATGGTCCGGCGCAGCCGCCGAGTCATCCTGCCCGGTGGTCATGATGTCCGGTCACGGCACCGTCGAGACCGCGGTCGAGGCAACGCGTCTCGGTGCGTTCGACTTCGTCGAGAAACCGTTGTCGCTGCAGAAGCTGCTGCGCACCGTCGAGCGTGCTTTAGAGGCTGGAAAAAGGAAACGCCACGCCGGCAAGCTGCTGGCGGCATCGCCGGGAGTGCCGGTGGGCCGCAGCCGCGTGATGCAGCAGCTGCGCGCCGATCTCGCGCAGATTGCGACCAATGATTCACCCGTGTTGCTGGTCGGCGAAACGGGCACCGGCCGCGAGGCGTTCGCGCGGTTCATCCATGACGCAAGTCCGCGCGCCCCGCGCCCCTTCATCACGCTGATCTCGAGCACCTTGCGTGACGATGGCGCGGAGCAGGTGCTGTTCGGCACCGAGTCGAGCGGGCAGATCGCGCCCGGCGTGCTGGAGCGCGCCGCCGCGGGCACGTTGTTCGTCAATGAGCTCGAAGATCTGCCGCCGCAGGCGCAGCGTGCACTGCTCGGCACACTGGAGAGCGAACAATTCATGCGCGTGGGTGGCAACACACCCGTGCCGTTCAAGGCGCGGTTGCTGTCTTCGGCACGGCCGGGCATCGAGACCCGCAACGACGAGTTCCGCCGCGACCTGCTCTCGCACCTCAACACGCTGATCGTGCGCGTGCCGCCGCTGCGCGAATATACCGAGGACGTTCCCGATCTGCTGCGCCACTACGTCGACCGCTTCGTCGACGGAGAAGGCCTGGCATTCCGCAAGTTCAGCGTCGCGGCGCAAAACCGGCTGCGTAATTACCCCTGGCCGGACAACGTGCGCGAACTCAAGAATCTCGTGCAGCGACTGTTGTTGCAGGGTGGCAGCGAGGAGATCCGCCTCGAGGAAATCGAGCGTGAGCTTGCCGCGCAGACGCCCACCGCCGAGCCGCTGGTCAAGCAGGACCTGCTGGCGCTGCCGCTGCGCGAAGCGCGCGAGCAGTTCGAGCGCGCCTATCTTCAGCAACAGCTGCTGCTGTGCAACGGCAAGGTGGGTCAGCTCGCCAAGCGCGTCGGCATGGAGCGCACGCACCTGTATCGCAAGCTGCGCTCGCTGGGCGTCGACTTCCGCAACATCACGGACGACGCGGAATAAACCCGGGATCCTCCGGCGCATCGCGCCCTAGATCAGGGCGCGGCAGCTCCCGAAGGGGCTGCACGGGTCAACGCGCCGTCTGCACCAATCACCAATGAGCCGTCGGGAAACGCCGCACTGGTGAGGGTCTTCAGCAGTGCGACAACGCTTCCGGCTGGATCCAGCGACGGCCCGGCCGGCCGGATCTGGGTAGTGGCTTCGACGCGCCCGGACACAAAGCGCCCCTCGTCATCGAGCGTGACCAGCAGGATGGGCGCGATACCGCGAATGCCTTCCACGCTGATGCCGTAGTAGGTCGCGAAATTTCCGAGGCTGTAGGCGATGAGCCGGTCGTGATACAGCTCCATTGGCCGCACCACGTGCGGACCGTGGCCGAGCACGAGGTCCGCGCCCGCATCCACCATGGCGCGCGCGAACTCGACCACGTTGCCGCGATCCTCGCCGGCGAATATCTCGCGCGCGAACGGCAACACTTCGGCCCCGTTGCCTTCCGCGCCGCCGTGGAAAGACACGATGACGATGTCGTGTTTCGCCGCCAGCTCCGCCACCAATGGAAGACCGATCTGCGGATCGTTGAGTGAGTTCGAACCCACGTTGGGCGCAAAGGCCACCATGGCGACGCGCCGGCCGTTGGCGATCCAGCTCGCGGTGGTGCCCTCGCGGCCGGAATGCCTGATGCCCACCGAATCGAGCGCCGCCATGCTCGAGCTGCGGCCTTCCTCGCCGAAATCGCGCGCGTGATTGTTGGCCAGGCTCATCACGTCGAATCCGGCGCGCTGCAGGTACGCCGCGTAACGGGTGGGCGTGCGGAACAGGAAGCAGATGCGTTTGTCCTTGCACTGCTTGACGGGTTCACCCCCGTCCTGCAACACGCCCTCGAAATTGCCGAAGGTCACATCGGGCGCGGAGAGCAACGGCGTCACCGCTTCGAGAAATCCCACGCCGTCATCGTCGGGAAGGATGTTCTCGGGAAAATCCGTGCCCATCATGATGTCGCCCACCGCCGCGATGGTGAGCCCGGGATGAGTGGGCGCGGGCATGGGTGGTGCCCCGCGCGTGGTTTCGGGCGTCGCAGTCGGCGGCGGTGCCGGCGCGGGTGGCGGCGGCGTGGCGCACCCGGCCAGCAGCCACAGGAAGCCGGCCACACAAACCGAACGCAGGGGCGCGCCGCGCATGCTCATTCGCCCACGCGGATGACCAGCGGATCGAGATCGGCCGCGCGCAGGCGTGCGTGCAGGCGATTGACCTCGGCCAGGTCGGTGAGCGGGCCAATACGAACGCGATACCAGACGTCTTCATCGACGGCCACGCGCTGCACGTTTGCGTCGATGCCCTGCAACTTGAGCTGTGCGCGCGTGCGATCCGCCACTTCCTGCTGGCGATACGATCCCGCCTGCAGCACGTAAACGCCAGGTCGTTCGATGGTTACCGGCGCGTTGTTGCGCTCGACTGCCACCTCGCGATCCTTCTCCGGCACCACCACCTCGAAGTTCGGCAGCATGTCGTAGAAGTCGTAATTCTTCGCGCCGTCCTCCAGGTCGCCGGCGGCCGCTGTCTTGTCGGGCCGCGGTTCGGGTCGCGGCATGTCAGCGGCGACGCCCTTCGCTTCCTTGGCGCGATAGTTCTGCCAGATCAGCACGAACAGCGACAGGCACAGGCCCAGCGCCAGGCCGGCGCCGAATTCGCGCCAGCGGCCGAAGTCGAAGCGCACCCCGCCTGCGCGGCTGCGTTTGTAATCACGACTGGTGATCTTGGCGACCAGGGGTGGCACTCCCTACATACTCTCGGGCGCCGAAACGCCGAGAATTCCAAGTCCGTTACGGATCACCTGCTGCACGGCCAGTACCAGCGTGATGCGGGCATTGCGCAAGGAAGCATCTTCGACGATCCATTTTTCCGCGTTGTAATAAGTGTGCAGCGTGTTCGCAAGATCGCGCAGATAGTGCACCAGCGCGTGCGGCGCGCGCGTGAGTGCCGCGTACTCGAGGGTCTCGGGGTATCTCGACAGCGCGGTAATCACGGTCTGCTCGTGCGCATTGCCGAGCAACTCGAGACCGGCGGCACCCGCAGCCGCGTCGTGTTCGAACCCTCTCGCGCGGACTTCCTTCATCACCGAGCAGACGCGCGCGTGCGCGTATTGCACGTAGTACACCGGGTTCTCGTTGCTGCGGGACTTGGCCAGCTCGAGATCGAAGTCCAGCGCCTGGTCGTGGCTGCGCATGAGATAGAAGAACCGGCAGGCGTCGTTGCCGACTTCATTGCGCAGTTCGCGCAGCGTCACGAAGTTGCCTTCGCGCTTGCCCATGGAGAGCTTTTCGCCGCCGCGGAACAGGCTCACCAGCTGCATGAAGGTGACTTCGAAGCAGTCGCCAGGAGAGCCGAGCGCCATCAACGCGCCGCGCACACGCGCCACGTAGCCGTGATGGTCCGCGCCCCAGACATCGATCAACAGGTCGTGGCCGCGCTGCCGCTTGTCGAAGTGGTAGGCGATGTCGGAGGCGAAGTAGGTCTTCTCGCCATTGGCGCGAATCACCACGCGGTCCTCGTCGTCGCCGTAGTCCGTGCTCCTGAACCACTCGGCGCCATCCTTGGTGTACATGTGGCCGGACTTGCGCAGCGCCTCGATGGCGCGGTCGACGGCGCCACGCTGGTTGAGCTCGCGCTCCGAATACCACATGTCGAAATGCACACGGAACTCGTCGAGATCGTTGCGGATGTCGGCGAGCATCGCGTCGCGCGCGAACAGCACGATGGCATCGAATTCCTGCGTGCCCAGCGCGCGGCGCGAGTTTTCGATCAGACCGTCGATGTGCTTGTCCTTGTCGCCGGCCGGCGCATCGGGCGGCGCGCCGTGCAGGATGTCTGCGGCCGTGCGCCTCAGCGACTCACCGTGCTTCGCGTGCAATGCCTGCGCCACGGGCAGGATGTAGTTGGCCTTGTAGCCATTCGACGGGAACGGCACGGATTCACCCGTGAGTTCGAGATACCGCAGGTAGACGCTCACCGCCAGGATGTCGATCTGCCGGCCGGCATCGTTGACGTAGTACTCGCGATAGAGATCGTGCCCGGTAGCTTCGAGCAGGTTGCCGAGCGTTGCGCCATAGGCCGCGCCGCGGCCGTGACCGACGTGCATGGGGCCGGTGGGATTGGCCGAGACGAATTCGATCATGACCTTGCGGCCGCCACCCACCTTGCTGCGACCGTAGGCCTCGCCCAGCGCGGCGACCGACCTGAGTTCCGCGAACCAGGCATCCCTGGCCAGGCGGAAATTGATGAAACCGGCGCCGGCGATTTCCGCGCTGGTGATCAGGCTGTTGCCGGGCAGGGCCTGGACAATGGCCTGCGCCAGTTCGCGCGGGTTCTTGCGCGCGACCTTGGCGAGACGCATGGCAATGTTGCAGGCGAAGTCGCCGTGCTGGGGATCGCGCGCGCGCTCGACCACCACCTGGGCGGGATCGGGGGTTTCCGCCAATACGGCGGGTACAAGTGATCGCAGCGCCTCACGCAGCAGGCGCTCTAGCTCGGATTTCACGGGGGAACCTGTCTGGAACTCGATGAAACGGGGCGGATCTTACCAAGGAACTTTCCCATCCCCGCGCCGTTCGCCGACTGTCCGGGAGCGTCAACCGAAAGCTTCCCGGTGCGTTACCCGGTCTGCAGGCCTCAGTGTTGTTTCCCAGGAGACTCTAGATGAAGACCACTCTTTCGACCTGTGCGATTTCCGTTGCCTTGGGCGTTGCTGCGCTGCTTGCCGGTCAGGTCAGGGCCGGCGACCAGCCAAGCAGCGATGCACCCGCGCGTGGCGATGAAATGCGTGCCGACAAGGACGGCGACGGCCGCGTATCGCGCGCCGAGGCCACTGCAGCCGCGACCGAGCGCACCAACGAATGGTTCGACAAGCTCGATCTCAACAAGGACGGCTTTGTCACCCCCGACGAGACGCGCCAGGCGCGCGAGACGCGTCGCGAAGAAATGCGCGGGATGTTCGACGAACACTTCAAAGCTGCCGATGCCAATGGCGATGGCTCGCTGTCGCTCGACGAGGTGCAGGCGAACATGCCCAGGCTGGCCGAGCGCTTCAATACGCTCGACAAGGACAAAAACGGCCAGCTGAGCCGGGAAGAGTTGCAGCGCGGCGGCGGGCACCGCAGCCCCGAACCGAAAACCTGATGTTCTGCTGCGTGAAAAAGAGCGGCGGGACCCGCGCGGATCCCGCCGCATTCTCCTGGCCCGGCCGCTAGGGGCATTCGGCGCCCGGGGGCGCTCAGAACAGTTCGAGTGGATCGACGTCGAGCGACCAGCGCAGATCGCGCGGCGTACGCAACGAGTCGATGCCGGGCACCCAGGCGGCGAGGGCACGATGCAGCAGGGCGCGCTCGCGCGACTCCAGCAGCAGCTGGGCGTGATAACGCCCGGCTCGTTTCGTCATCGCGGCGGGCGCCGGCCCCAGGGCCCTGACGCCCCGCGGCAGGCGCGCCAGCGTGCGCGCCTGCCGCAGGAAGTCGCTGGCCGCCGCAAGCGATGTGGCCGAGGCGCGCAATGCCGCGATATACGCGAAGGGTGGCCAGCCGGTTGCCGCGCGCTCGGCCAACGCCGCACGCGCGAATCCGTCATAACCCTCCTCGAGCAGGCTGCGGAGCAGCGGATGCTCCGGGTATTCGGTCTGGATGAGCACTTCACCCGGTTTCTCGCCGCGGCCGGCGCGGCCCGCCACCTGGATGATGGTCTGTGCGACGCGTTCCGGAGCGCGGAAATCCGTGCTGAACAGGCCCTGGTCGGCATTCAACACCACCACCAGCGTGACGTTCGGAAAGTCATGGCCCTTGGTGACCATCTGCGTGCCGACCAGGATGCGGGCTTCGCCGCTGGCCACGCGGCTAACTACCGACTCCAGGTCGCCGCGCCGCCGCACCACGTCGCGGTCCAGGCGTGCGATGGGCATGGCGGGAAACAGTGTGGCGAGGGTCTCTTCGACGCGCTCGGTGCCCTGGCCTACGTGGCGCACGGCGTAGCCGCATTGCGGGCACTTGGCGGGCAACGGCGCATCGGCGCCGCAGTGGTGGCAACGCAGACGCGCGGCGGCCAGATGTACGGTCAGTCGCGCGTCGCAGTCGCGGCAAGGCGCGATCCATCCACAGGCGGTGCAGGCCAGCGTCGGCGAGTAGCCGCGCCGGTTGATGTACACCAGCACCTGGCCGCCGGCCACCAGATGGCGCTGCATGGCCTCCACGGCCGGCGTTGCCATGCCGGCGCGCACCGCGTGCTCGCGCAGATCGATGACTGCGGCGCGCGGCGGCAGCGCCTGTCCGGCACGCCGCGGCAATGACAATCGCTGGTACTTGCCGGCGACGACGTTCTGCAGGGTCTCGAGCGACGGAGTCGCGGAGCCCAGCACGATAGGTACGGCGGCGCGTTGGGCACGCAGGATGGCGAGGTCGCGCGCCGAATAGCGAAATCCACTCTCGTGCTGCTTGAAGGACGCGTCGTGCTCCTCGTCCACGATGACGATGCCGAGAGCGGCGATCGGCGCGAACACGGCCGAGCGGGTGCCGAGCACCACGCGCGCCGCGCCGCTGACGACACTGGCGCCAGGCGGCGAGTCGTTCGGCATCGGTGAGGCCCGAGTGGAGCACGGCGACGGTGACCGCGAAGCGCGCGCGAAAGCGCGCCACGAGCTGTGGCGTCAGCCCGATCTCGGGCACCAGCACCAGGGCGCGCTGCTCATGCCGCAGGCATCGCTCGACCGCGTGCAGGTACACCTCGGTCTTGCCGCTGCCGGTAATGCCATGCAGCAGGAAGGGGGAAAATTTCTGGGCGGCACCGTCGATGGCGGCCACGGCGGCGGCCTGCTCGTCGCTGAGAGCGGGCCCCGGCGCGCGCAGCAGCGGGACATCAGCTGCCACCGGATCTTCAGGTACCTGCGCGGACGACGCAAAGCCGCGCGCCACCAGCGCGCGCATCGGCGTGCGCCAGTCGGCCAGTCGTTCGGTCAGCGACTCGCCCGGGATCCCGGGCTCGTCGCGCAGGATCCCAAGCAACTCCCGCTGCCGAGGCGCGCGATTCAGCGCAGCGCTGTCGAGCGCCTCGATCCCTGATGCGCTCGCGAACCAGCGTTCGGTGAGCGCCAGAGCCGCCGCCCCGGTGCGCGCGAGCTTGGGTAGCGCGGCGGCCAGCACCTCGCCGATGGGATGGTGATAGTACTGGGCGGCAAACTCGACCAGGTCCATGACGCCGGCGTCGATCACCGGCGCGTCATCGATGACCTCCAGCAATGGCTTGAGTTTTTCGCGCGGCACCTCCGAGCTGTCGGCCCAGGAATGAATCACTCCGATGAGACGTTGCCGGCCGAAGGGAACGCGCACCCGCGCGCCTGGTTGCGGCTCTGGCAAACCATCCAGCGTCGGCAGGTAATCGAACAGTCGGCGCAGCGGCGTGTCGAGCGCGACCCGCACGATGGCGCGTGTCAAGTGCGCGCCTCTAGGGTTTTCCACAGTGCGTGTGGATAAGTCTGTGGATGGCGTCGGAGGAAGCCGACAAAATTGCGGCGTTTTTGCAGTTTCTGTTTGACTGGTCGAATCGTGAGCACTTGGGGGCGTTTTTAATCGAAACAACCAGTTAAGGGATTGGAGGTTTACGCGCGACTGTCTTATGACGCCCCAGTGACATACAGCCTGCGAGAGTGTTCGTAAGTTCCTGATTCACGGAAACGCAATGTCCGCGGCAGGCAGTCAACGCGGCGCCACATAGCGCGTTACACGCTCATGACCGCGTTTGTTACGCTCGCGCCCGTTTATAACACGCCCGTTGGCATGTCCGATTCTGGGGTCGAGCGGAGTCGGGACCAGGAGTTGATGACCAGTCGCGCTCTCGAGCAGTTTCTGGCCAGTGTCGAGAAGCGCGCCTTCAAGATTGCGCAACTCGGCCTGCGCAACAACGACGACGCTCTCGACGCGGTCCAGGACGCGATGATGAAGCTGGTCCAGTCGTACGGATCACGCAGCAGCGAGGAGTGGCGGCCGCTGTTCTATCGCATCCTTGCCAATCGCATACACGACCTGCAGCGACGCCGCACGGTGCGCGGACGCATCATGGCCTGGCTGCCGGCGCGCGACGCACAAGACGATGAGGACTTCGATCCTATCGCGCAGGCACCCAGCCCCGAGGTGGGCCCGGCGCGCCGACTCGAGCTCGACGAGGCGATCGGCACCCTGGAAGCGGCCATTGCGGACTTGCCGCCACGCCAGCAGCAGGCCTTCCTGCTGAGGAATTTCGAGGGGCTCGACGTGGGAGAAACGGCGAGCGCCATGGGCTGTTCGGAAGGCAGTGTGAAGACGCATTATTTCCGCGCGCTGGAATCGCTGCGCGCGCGACTCGGCGAAGTGGTCTAAAGGCAGGTTATGGAACCGACGGAATTCGAGAAACGTACGCGCGAAGTGCTCGAGGAAAGCACTTCGCGGCTCGACGGGCGTACCTTGTCGCGGCTCACGCAGGCGCGGCACGCCGCGCTCGATCAGGCGCAGCGCCCGGCGCCCGCCTGGTGGCGCACCTATGTTCCGGCAGGCGCCGCGGCGGCCGTGGCCGTGCTCGCGGTGGTGATGTGGGTCGGACGACCGGGCGTGGAGGTGGCGCCGCCCACGGCAAGTAACGGCAACCCCCTGGAGGACCTGGAGTTCCTCACCGACGCCGATGCGCCGGAGTTCGTGGCGGATGGCGAAGACCTGGAGTTCTACGAGTGGGCCGCGGGTGAAATGGAATCATGAGTGATCCCAAGAAGACCGAGCCCGACGAGGACCTGCTGGAGTTTCTCGGCGGTATCGACGAGGTCAACGACGAATCGCAGGACCAGGACTTTTCGGAATTCCTCGCGAACACGGACGTCGACCACATCGCCGCCGCGCGCAAGCCAAAAGAGCCGATCAAGGGTGAATCCAATGAGTGAATCGCGCCGCTTCATGCCGACCCGGCGGGCCGCGCTGGCGGCGTTGTTCGCGGTCGGGTTGAATCTGGCCGTCGTCGGCCGCTCGCGAGCCGAGTCGCAAGCTGCGGAGCCGCCGGTGCACACGGAGTGGAACTCCCTCAGCGCCGAGGAACAGAAGGTCCTCGGAAAGTATGGCGATCGCTGGGACAGCCTGCCGGCGGAACAGCAGCAGCGCCTGGTGCGCGGCACACGACGCTGGCTGGCGATGACGCCAGAGCAACGCGAGCGCGCCAAGGGGCGCTACTCGCGCTGGCAGGAATTGACCCCTGAGCAACGCGAGCTCGCACGCCAGCGCTGGCATCGCTTCCGCGAGCTGACTCCCGATCAGCAGCAGCGCGTGCGCGACGGTTATCGCAACTTCAAGAAGCTCACGCCGGAGCAGCGCCGCCGCCTGCGCGAGCGCTGGCAGAACGCCACGCCGGAAGAACGGCAGCGCTGGCTGGAGCGGCGCCGCGCGCGTCGCCCGCAGTAGCCGGCTATTGCGTGCTCGGCCCCGCGGGTGGCTTCGGAATTTGTTTTGTCTTGCTGCCGGGGCTCGCCCAGTTGATCACGAAATAGGTGGCCGGCGTGGCGCCGATGTTCTGCACGGCGTGTGGCTGCATCGAGGCGAAGAACAACACCGAGCCCGGGCCCACCATGGTTTCCCTGCCGTTGACATGCGCCTGCAGCGTGCCTTCCTTCACGATGACCATCTCTTCGTTGGGATGCGTGTGCGGCGCGTGTGACGCGGTGTGCGGATTCAGCGTGGTGATGTGCATCTCGAGCTCATCGAGCGTGCGCGTGGGTTCGCGGACCACCGCGCGCAACTCACCGACCTCAGTCTTCTTCGGATTCATGGCTTCCCAGGTCCACGCGGTGGAATCGAGTAGCTTGCCCGGTTCCTGGGCAACCGAGGCGCAGGCATACGTGAGGCCAGCCGCGACGATGGCGACGACGAGATCGCGACGAGTGATCATGGGATTCCTCCGGGTGAGCGCCGGAGCCTACCAACCGATGTCGATTCGCTACAATACGCGCGCCCTGAAATCACCCGGAGCGGGTACGTGACATCGAAAGCAGAAACATTCTTCGAAAAATTGCTTTACACGTCGCGCTGGATCCTGGCGCCAATCTTTCTCGGCCTGGCGCTTGCACTGATCGCATTGGCGCATCAAGTTCTTCCTCCAGGCCTTCCACATGTTTGCCGATATCTGGCACTCGGAGGAGTCCGAGCTGGTGCTGGCCGTGCTGGCGATGATCGACATGGCGCTGGTGGGCAGTCTCATCGTGATGGTCATGTTCTCGGGGTACGAGAACTTCGTCTCCACCATCGACGCCAAGGGCACCGACTCGCTGAACTGGCTGGGCAAGCTCGATGCCGGGACTTTGAAGCTCAAAGTGGCGGCCAGCATCGTGGCGATTTCCTCCATCCACCTGCTGAGTGTGTTCGTCAAAGTGAAAGAGACCGACAACGACAAGATCATGTGGTACGTCATCGTGCACATGACCTTCGTCGTATCCGCAGTGTTGTTAGGCGTGCTCGACAAAATGTCGTTCGCGAAACACCGCGAACACTGATCCCCGACGGCGCGCAGTCACTGCTTCTGCTTGCCGCAGCGCAGGTTCTTGCGTTGCGCGACCTGCTCGCGATACGGCGGTAAACCCATCTCGGCGCGCCGCGAGTCGAGCATCGCGGGGTCATCCACGTTGGGCGCGAGCCAGGCGCCATCCACGCATTCCATCTGCGTGGCGTATTTCTGCGGCAGCCCAACGCGAACTGCGATGCGGTCCGTGAGATTGGCGAAGTTCTGTGAATTGGTCTCGCCGGACCTCGCCTTGCCCGCGAGAATGCTGGCGATATACGCCTGGTAGTCGGGATCACCGTCGGCATGCAGGACCATGAGCCAGGCGGCGTTGTCGGCGGCGGTGCCATAGCGGGGAATGTCGAACCAGCCGTGGTGTGCGACCTCGCCCTTGAGCCAGTTGAGGTTGTTCTCGTCCGCCGTGCACATGCGATTGAACAGGTATTCGTCATAGGCGCGCAGCGCCGCGGTGGCGCGTGCCTTGCCGTAGACCCTGGCCCCTTCGAACGAGCTCAACGAAGCGCGAATGGCCTGGTCCAGCAACGTCCGGCGCAGCAGCTCGCGCACGCGCGGATCGGTGGCACGCCGCCAGTCCTCGATCCAGTGACCGAGGTGCGAAAATTTCCTCTTCCAGTTGCCGCTGGCCTGGGCGGCGGCGAGCGCGTTATTCAGCGCCGTGACCAGGCGGCGGTATTCGATGACCAGCGCGCGGTAAGCCTTGCTGTCGTAGGCGGCCCGCGCCAGCGCCAGCTGCGTGCCCAGCTCGAACTCTTCGGCGCGCAGGCAGCCGCGAAACAGCGGTGGCTCGCCGCCCTGGCGGCGCGCATCAGCCCTGAGCGAGGCCGCTGTCTCGAGCGACAGCAGCGTGCTGTCAGCATCGTCGGAATTGCGAATGGCCGCGAGCACGTTGGCGCGTTGTTTCGCCGGCATCGCGGCGATGTCTTCGATGGAATAGTCGTGCTCCTGCGCCGCGGCGAGACCCGTGAGCAGCGTGCAGGTGACTGCGAACAGGGCGGCGCGCATCGCGTCGCCCACCGGACCTAGCCAACCGCCTTGATGGCGTTGACCAGCTCCGCCGCGGCCTTCTGACCGTCGCCGTACAACATGCGCGTATTGTCGAGGAAGAACAGGGCGTTCTCTATGCCCGAGAATCCCGCGCCCTGGCCGCGCTTGATGACGATGACGTTCCTGGCCTTGTCGGCGTTCAGAATCGGCATGCCGTAGATGGGGCTGGACTTGTCGGTGCGCGCCACCGGGTTCACGACGTCATTCGCGCCGATGATCAGCGCCACGTCGGCGGTTTCGAATTCGGCGTTGATCTCGTCGAGATCGGCAATGAGGTCGTAAGGCACGCCGGCTTCGGCCAGCAGCACGTTCATGTGGCCCGGCATGCGGCCCGCCACCGGGTGAATCGCGAACTTCACCTGCACGCCGCGATCGATGAGCAACTGGCACAGTTCCCACACCTTGTGCTGGGCCTGCGCCACGGCCATGCCGTAACCCGGCACCACGATGACCTTCGACGCAAACGCCATCATGACGCCCACGTCCGAGGCCTCGATGGGTTTCATCGAGCCCGAAACCGCGGTGGCCGTGGCGCCGCCTCCGGAGCCGAAATCCGAGAACAACACGTTGCCCAGCGAGCGGTTCATGGCCTTGGCCATCAACTGCGTGAGCAGGGTGCCAGCCGAGCCGACCACGGTGCCGGCGATGATCATGGCGGCGTTGTCGAGCACGAAGCCTTCGAAGGCCACGGCCAGGCCCGTGAGTGCGTTGTACAGCGAGATGACCACAGGCATGTCGGCGCCGCCGATGGGCAGCGTCATGGCGATGCCCAGCAGCAGCGCAAAACCGAAGACCATCGAGACGTGTAATGGATCCGCGCCGTGATGCATGACCACGATGAAGCCCACGCCGAGCGCGCCCAGCAGCAGCAGCCCATTCACGAACTTCTGACCGCCGAAACGCACGGTCTTGTTGAGCACGCCCTGCAGCTTGGCCCAGGCGATCAAGCTACCGCTGAAGGAGACCGCGCCGATGATGCCGCCGATCACCGCCAGCGACATGACGATGTTGCTGTGTTGCACCGGCTCGTGTGCCGCGTTCGCGAACGCCGCGCGGTACAGCTCCACCGCGGCAATGGCCGCGGCCGCGCCGCCGCCCATGCCGTTGTACAGCGCGATCATCTGCGGCATGTCGGTCATGGCGACTTTCTTGCCGCTCCACCACGCCACGATGGTGCCGACGACGATGGCGGCGATGATGAGCTCGTAATTGCTCATGTTGGGATACAGGAACGACACGAGCGTGGCGACCGCCATGCCGGCGCCGGCCCAGACGATGCCGCTGCGCGCGGTCACGGGCGAGCTCATGCGCTTCAGGCCCAGGATGAACAGCGCCGCCGTGATGAAGTAGCTGATGTCGATCAGCAAGCGGGCGGAAAAGACGCCCGGCGTCTGCATGGCGCCGTCCATCAGTGCCCGCCTCCGGACTTCCTCTTTGCGCCAGATGCCTTGAACATCTCGAGCATGCGTTCGGTCACCACGTAGCCGCCGACCGCATTGCCGGCGGCGAGCAGTACACCGATGAAGCCGATGGTTTTCTCGAGCGGCGTGACCGCGCCGCCGAGCGCCACCATGGCACCCACCAGCACGATGCCGTGCACGAAGTTCGAGCCGGACATCAGCGGCGTGTGCAGGATGACCGGCACCTTGGCGATGATTTCGTATCCCGTGAATGCGGCCAGCATGAAGATGTAGAGCGCGACGATTCCCGTCATGTGAGGGCCCCCTGACCTTCCACCGCCTTGCGGGTGGCTTCGTGTTTGATGGCGCCGTCGTGCGTGAGCACGGCGCCGGCGAAAACTTCGTCGTCCCAGTCGATCTTGAGCTCGCCTGACTTGTCGATGGCGGGCTTGAGGAAGTTGAAGAGATTGCGGGCGTACATCTCGCTGGCGTTGTAGGCCAGGCTGCCGGGCAGGTTCACCGGCCCGATGATTTTCACGCCCTGGTGAACCACGGTTTCGCCCGCCCTGGTGAGCTCGCAATTGCCACCCTGTTCGGCCGCGATGTCGACGATCACCGAGCCAGCACGCATGCGTTCCACCGCGGCCTTCGAAATGATGACCGGGGCCTTGCGCCCGGGAACGGAGGCGGTGGAGATGACCGCGTCCGCCGCCGCGATACGCAAGTCGAGGGCTTCCTGCTGTTTGGCCTTCTCCTCGGCGGTGAGCTCGCGGGCATAGCCGCCGACACCGTCGGCGCTCACCCCGGTCTCGACAAACTTGGCGCCCAGCGACTTCACTTGTTCGCGGGTGGCGCTACGAACGTCATACGCCTCGACCACGGCGCCGAGGCGCCGCGCGGTGGCGATGGCCTGAAGACCCGCGACGCCAGCGCCGATGATCAGCGCCTGGGCCGGCCGGATAGTGCCCGCGGCCGTAGTCAGCATGGGCATGAACTTCTCGAGAGTGTTGGCGGCGATGAGCACCGCCTTGTAACCCGCGAGCGCTGCCTGGGAGGAAAGGCCGTCCATGGACTGCGCGCGGGAAATACGCGGGATGAGCTCGACCGCGAAACTGGTGATCTTGCGGTCGCGCAGCGCCTTGACCTCGGCGTGGCGCGAGTGAGCCTGCAGGAAGCCGACCACCACCGCACCGGGCTTGAGCTGCCCGATCTGCTCGAGGCTGAGCGGCGCGACCGTCAACAGGACGTCCGCCTGCGAAAGAATGGCCGCCGAACTACCGGCCCAGTCGCCTTTCTTGTAGAGCGCGTCCGGGAACTGCGCCCGCACCCCGGCCCCCGACTCCAGCACGACACGCGCGCCGGCCGCCGTGAGCTTGTCCACGACCTCGGGCACGAGGCTGACACGAGTTTCACCAGGCGCACTCTCACGCAGCGCGCCGATCGTTATGGGCATGTGGCTCAACTCCGCTTTTCTCGTTCTGGGAGAGACCCGTGGCCGATGTGCCAAAGGTCTTTTTTTCCCGTGTTAAATGAATATCTTGCGACGTTGAATTCTCGCACAGGACTGGTCTATCTTACATGCCCAATGCTGGGCATCGATCTGGAACGCGCCGACGGAGGTTTCTCCTCCGATCTGTATTTGATCGCGGGCAACCTAAGTCGCGCGCTCTCCCAACTCGTCCTGCGAACCGACATCTCCGGCATGCCGCTGGAATGGATCGACTACAAGGAAGCGGCGCGCCTGTATCACCAGGAGCAGGTGGCGTACACCTGCGGCAGTCCGCTGTTCAAACTCTACGGTGGTGTCAGCGCGCGCTCGGGATTGCGCACCATCCTCGAGGTCAACTCCATCGTGGCGACCGTGGGACATACCGGCAATCCCGGCAACACGCGCCACGACTACGTGCCGCCGCTGAACAACCAGACCCTGTTCCGGCGCGATGCGCATTTCTGCCTGTATTGCGCGCAGCGTTTCGCGGTGCGTGAGCTGTCACGCGATCACATCCGTCCCTTCAGCCAGGGCGGTCGCGATGTGTGGACCAACGTGGTCGCCGCCTGCCGTCGCTGCAACAACCTCAAGGCGTCACGCACACCCGAGCAGGCCAAGATGCAGCTCATTGCCGTGCCGTTCACGCCGACCTACGCCGAGTACATCTTCCTCAAGGGCCGGCGCGTGCTCGCCGACCAGATGGAATACCTGCGTGCGCACTTCCCGCGGCACTCTCCCCTGCACGCGCGGATCAAGCGGTACCTGAGTTAGGACGTCTTCCGACTTACGGACGCCTGCGCTTCGCAGGCGTTTTCCGTCATGGGGCGAAGCCCCTGACTATCCCCTGACTATCCCCTGACTAGTTGACGCGTAACCAGAAGCGAGCCACGACTTCTTCATGCTCCGGCGAATGACCGCGGACGATCATGTCGTAGTCGCCAACCGCAAGACTGGCGGGCTCGTGCATCACGAATGAGAGCACCGACCCGGATGTCGGCAGCTGTCGCGTGGAACGCCAGGCGAGCGTCGAATCGCGCCGATTGACGAGATCCAGTTCGTACTCGGAATACTGCGGAGTCTGGGGCGCAATCCCACCGGCACACTCCAGTTCGATTGTGCCGTCGGCACAGGTAAACACCACGACGTCCGGCTCGATGGTGAGCTGGCTCGGTGCCGCGCCAAGCGCCAGCGTCACATCGGGGATGGTGCCGAGGCTGCGGACCAACCCGAGGCGCACGATGCGTGGTGAGGCACTGGCTGACGGAGTAGCGCGCGCGTCGGCGTCCGGCCGCGATTCCACAGAATCGTGGTGCGGCATCACCAGGCTGACACCCAGCATGCACAACGACACCACCAGGCTGGCAGCTGCCGCCATACGCCACCGGCGTTCGGGAGCGACCGTCCGGGATTGGGCGCTGCGATTCAGCCAGCCACGTCGTGCTGCGCTCGCGATGCCGCGCCGCAGCCGGCGCTCCATCTCGACCTCGGCGGCAAGCTCGGGTGATGCGACGAGCCACGCCTCGAAGGCGGCGCGTTCCGATCGCGAGAGATCGCCCGCGACATAACGTGAAACCAGGCTTGCCTGCTCTTCGAGCGTTGGGCGGTCAAAAGGCTTCATGAGTGAAATGTGTCACCAGAAGCCAATTTCTCTCACCCAAAACGTGAAAGAGATCGCCAACGGGAGCAAAACCGAGGTGATTCGCGGGAAAAGCGCCAGGTGGGGCGCCCGCCGTTCGATGATGGTGCGCAGGCGGGTGCGGGCGCGCATCAGCACACGGTCGAAATGCTTAGGGGAAAGGCCGAGTTCCAGGCAAAGCTGTTGTTTGTCGCTGCCATCTAGATAGAAACGGACCAACACCTGCCGGTCGCGTTCGGTAGGTAGTTCATCGAGCAATGCCATCACGGCCTGCGCCAGGTGCCGGTCGTCCGATTCGGACAGATCACTCGGCTCCATCTCGAGGTTCTGCGCCAGCTCGTCGACCAGCTCGGAATCCACCACCGTCTGCTGGCGCAGCACCTTGCGCGCCGAGTTCAGCGCCATGTTGCGCGCGGTTGCCGCAGCGAACGCGAACACCTTGCGGGGATCGTCGATGGTGCGCGCGCGTACGCGCTCGATCACCACGTGCAGGGTTTCCTGGGTCAGATCCTCGGCGTCGATCCAGCGATGAAAGGCGCCAAATCTCAGCACCGCGAGCACGCCCGGCCGCAAAGCGATCAGCATGCGCGATTCCGCCTGCCGGTCGCCGGTGAGCGCCGCGACCACGATCTTCTCGATTTCGTCGGCGGAAAGGCCGCTCACGGGTTGAATCCCGCGTGCGGGTAGTTAGCTGCAGCCGAGTGCTTCCATGGCGGCGCTGCAGTCAGCGCCGACGTCGAATATGCCCAAGTTCACCGAGGAAACCGACATTGATCCATGGATACCGGGATGACTCGCTGCGCTTGCTCCTGCAGAACAGCAATTGTTTTATCTGCTGGGCGTCGCATGTGTTCAGCGGCGGGCTCCCCCAGACCAGGGCTACTGCGCCCGAAACGTAGGCGGCGGCGCTCGAAGCGCCCGCTGCCTCGGACAGAGCGTAACCTTGTGCGGAATTCTCGTTCGTCGTCACCACGATGTCCACGCCAGGTGCCTGAATCCTGCCGTCGGTCGCATTCGGACGGCCCAGGGGATCGAACAGTTCGCGCCCGCGCATGTCGGTGGGCACGGCGGCCAGCACGCCCGGCAGGCAGCGATAGCGCGACGGGAAGTACTCCCTCACGGATTCGTCCCGTTCGAGGCTGGTGGCGTACCCGGTGACCACCAGCCGTCGTCGCGCCGAATCGCCGCCGACGGCCGCGTAGATGGATTCGGATATCGCGCGGCTGTCGACCGGCCACTTGGCGCTGATATTGATCACCTCCGCGCCGCCCCGTACCGCCGCGTCGATGCCTTCGGCAATGGTCGAAAGGCGTGCCAGCAGACCATGGTCGACGCGGCTGATCACGATGGGCAGCAACAGGCTGTTCGGGGCGACGCCGGCCACACCGATGCCATTGTCCATCCGTCCGCCGATGGTGCCGGCCATTTCCGTGCCGTGTGGATAGCAGCGACCGCTGGTGGCGCAGCGCGCGTTAAGGCTGCTGCCCTGCGTTCCCGCGGGCGCGGCGGCATCCAGATTGATCATCACACTGCTTGTGAGGTCTTCGTGGGCGGCATCGATGCCGGAATCCAGCACCGCCACGACCCGCGGCAGCGAACGTGCGGCGACATCTGAGTTCCAGCCAATCTTCCCGTGGCCCCACAGATCATCGATGCAGGGATCGTTCGGAAAGCCTGGACGCGCCGCGCGTTGCCAGCAGCTCGGTGAGCCGGTGTCGACGCTCAACAGTTCGATCGAGGTGGTGAGAAAGTCCGGCCCGTCGCAATCCGGTTCGGCGTATTCGATTTTCGGGTTCGCCAATGTCTTGAGCAGCCGCGCCGTGGAGGTCCCGCGCGAAAAGGACACAACCAGGAAGCGGCCCGCGGTCTCGATACTGTGGATGTGAAAGCCGCGGCTGAGCTGTGCACCGAGCTCTTTCAGTCCGGTTCCCGGCGCCGGAAACACGATGAAGCGGCCCGGCAGGGGTTCGACCGACGGGCGTCCCCGCGAAGCGCGCGCGCCCGCGGAGTAGGTACCCGCCCAGTACGCACAGACATCGCGCTGATCGAAGGCCTGGGCCGCGACGGAGCGGAAGTATTCGCCGACGGCGGCGGGCGCGCGCCCGGTGGCCGAATTCGTGGGACCTTCACGCCGGCAAATCTCCGGTTCGCCCGCCTGCGCGGCAGCTCCACCCACGGCGATTGCCGCCGCAATGGGCAGCAATGCCGTGGTGAAGCTTCGCGCTGTGCGTCGCAGTTTCACGAAGTCCCATGAATCATGCCGTTATGGGTGACTCGCGACGGCGAATCGAGCAGCAATGCGACCTCCTGCTTCGCGCCTGACGGGGCGAGCAGAAAGACGATCACATCGTGCAGTTCGACGGCGCCCCTCGAGGCCGCCGCCGGATGCAGTGCCACGTCATGGCTGCGCAGCCGATGACAGCCGGCCAGGACTTCGGCATCGCCGGCCTTGACGTCTTCATCGGTGCAATACCGTTCGCCGCGCACGAAGTTCAGCGCAACGTTGCAGGGGATCGCCAGGTCCATGCGCCAGGTGGCGCGCTTCGACGGCACGGAGCGGGCACAAATGCGCACCACGTCATCCTCTCCGTCATATATCAGCGTGAACTTGCCGCCGATGGGAATGTGATCGCCCAGCGTCGACACCGTGATGGTGATCTCCTTGCCGAGCCAGGGCGCGACGGCGGCATCCGGCGCGGCGGCACTTGCGGTTGAACCCGCGAACACCGCTGCTGCGAGATACAGCACTCGCCGTATTCCGGTAACTTTGGATTGCTTCATCATTTCGGCTCCTTGAAGAATTTGCTCGACGTAAAGGATTTCAGGGAAAGGCGTTGGCGCGCACGACAAAGCTCGACCAGGCGACGCCATTGCGCACGCGCAACTGCGCCTGCCGTAGCGCATCCGCGGCGTTGCCGCTCGCGCGATAGGCGTTGTAGAACTCGTTCATCAACTTCGCGGTCGAGGCGTCCTGGATCGGCCAGAGCGATGCAACGACCGTGCGTGAGCCGTTGGCGAGAAACGCGTAGGTGAGTCCGAGCACGCCTTCACCACGAACCGCGCTGCCGTCGCCGGTGGCGCAGCCGGACAGCACCACGAGATCCGCGTGCAAACCGGAGCGCCAGATTTCATCCGCGCTCAGGCTGCTCTGGGCGACTGCGGCGCCGTCGGCGGAGTACTGGCTGAGGTACAACGCGGACTGCTGGGGCGAATCGCGGCGTGCAATTGCGTGGGTCGCGAAGTGCAGCACCGCCAGCGGCTCGGCAGTCAGATCGAGCACGCGCGCCGGAGTCGCATCGAAGCCGCTCAGCTCGAGCGTCCGGTCGGCGCCCAGCGCGCGCGTCACCGCCCGGGCTTCAAGGGCCGAATACGGCAGACGCGTGAATCGCCGGGAGGGGAGCCGGTCCTCGCCGCGAAAGGCGCTGTCATCGGCGGCCGTGGCGAGACGCAGGCGGCTGTCGTCGCGCGCGTAGACCGGATCGGAGATCACCGCGACGCGCCTGTGCGGTGCCGCCGGAGAGCGGGGCGCATGCAGCGCGAGCGTCAGCGATGGGGCATATCCCACCACGAAGCGTTCGAGGATTTGGGGCCCGTCAGGGTCCGCGCGTAAGGCGGCGAACGGCACGCCATTCAATGGTCCATCCGCGATCACCAGCAGGCGCGATTCGCGTACGCCCGTGAGCAGGGACGCCAGCAATGCGCGCGAGGCTTCATCGTCTCCCGTCGCAGCGCCACGACTGGCGTCCCGCTGTGCCGCCACAATGGCGTCCGCGTTGCGCTGCAGCGTCCCGCGTCCGGCGAGGCGCGCATGGCGCAACTCAGTGCGTGTGAGCAACCATGCATAACTGGCCTCGTTGCCGACGAAGTACGCGAGCACCGCGCTGTCCGCCGGGATTTCCGCCTGCGCTGCGGACAATGCGGGGTCAAGCTCTGCGACGTTCGCGTGCCCGGTCTGCGCGGCGCGCTGCGTCAGCCAGTGGGCATCGATGCGCACCCGTGCTTCCTCGACTGCTCGCTGCAGCTGCGCGGTCTCGGCGGGGTCGGCACTCGCCAGCTGCATGCGACTCTCGAGCCGCAATTGCAGCGCCGTCAGCTGCGCCCGCAGGGCGTCGCCGGCCGGATCGTCGGCCACCGCCCGCGCGGAAACGCGATTCGCCAGCTGCTCCGTTAACGAACGTGCGCGCACCGCTTCGGAAGTGCGCAGCGCATTCCACATTGCCTCGCGCGTCGGGCTGCCTGACAGATCCGCGGCGATACGCGCCTCGTACGGCGAATAGCGCTCCGCCAGGAAACGCGCGCGCCACTCCGGATTGGCGGACTTCACGCGAATCCGCTGCTCGATCGCGATTGCGGTATCAGCCGCGGCCGTGGCGCCACGCGCATCATTCATTGCCAGCAAGGTCTGCGACAACGCCGTGTTGGTGTCGATGCGGTCGAAATCGAGTCCCAGTGACGCATACAGCTTGTCCGCGGTGTGCAGGTCGGAAAGCGCCGCCCGATAGTCGCGCTGCCGGCGACGCAGCTGCCCACGTTCCGCCAGCGCGTGCGCGCGCGTCAGGTCGTTGTCGACCGCGAGCGCCGCATCGATTTCACGCGCGGCGCCCGCCAGATCGCCCTGGGCGCGTAACTGCGACGCCATCAGCACGCGCGTGCTGGCGACGTTCTGCGGCGTGGCATCCTGCTCGAGCGACTCCCGCAGGTACCTGAGTGCGAGCCGCGGATCGCCCATGGCCGCCGCCGTATTCCCAGCCATGCGCAGCGATGAGGCGCGCGCCGACGCGGCCCCGACGCCGCCGTTCACCGCGCTTGCCGCCCGCAGTGTCTCCATCGCGCGCTCCAGTTCGCCGACGCGCATGTAGAGCCCGCCGATCGCATTGAGTTCGCGGCCGCGGTCCGCCTCGGCGCCGCGCGCACGAAACACTTCCAGCGCCTCGCTGTGCATTGCGAGTGCGCGATCGAATTCGCCGAGCGCCACCAGGCAAAGGCCGTAGTTGCCGATGGCGGTGGCGTATGCATCGCCATCGCGATCGCCCTCCAGCAGTGGCAACAGCGCCTCGTACTCGTGCGCCGCGCGCGCGATTTCGCCGCGGCGATTGCTCAGCCACGCCAGGTTGATGAGCGCCTTGATCGACAGGGTGGGATCGGCGCTCGCGGCAGCCTGGTCGCGGGCGCTGGAGAACAGCGCCAATGCCTGTTCCTCGTCACCGGCCGACAGGGCGCGCACACCGCGCAGATTCACGGCATTGGCTGCATCGAGAGCTTCGTCGTGGGCGGCGAAGTAGCTCGCGGCCTCCGTCAGGCGTCGGTCGGCCGACTCGAGGAGGGCGGTGCGTTGCGCGTGTTCGGTGACCTGCACTCAGTTCGTTGGCCACCTCGATTTCAGCCGAAGCACGCAGCACGCCCGCGCGCTGCCGGCCGGTCTCGTCATCCAGAGTCGAGTATTCGTCCGCGGCGGCCTCGGCGGCGCGGATCGCGGCATGCCATTGCGAGCGCTGGGTGTATTCGAGGCTGCCGAGCGCGTACTCGGCTTGGGCGCGCGCGGCGGCATCATCGGCCGCAGCAAAATGGCCGCTCGCCTTGCGCAGAGACTCGGCGGCATCGGTCCACGATTCGGGGGTGCCCGCGGCCGTCTGTTCGCCGGCCGTGGCGAACGCTTCGTAGCCGCGACGCAGTTCCTCTACGGCGGGCGTTGCCGCATCCTTCCAGCGGGCTATCAGCAGTCGCACGGAGCCGCGGCGCTGGCGATGATCGGTGCTGCTGATGACGACTCGCAGATCGGCGGAAGTTTTCAGTTCAACGACCGAAAAATGCACGCCATGCCGAGGCACGTGATCCTCGAAGTCGCGCCGCGCGCCACCTTGCTCGAGCATCATGTGAACGTCGATGCCGGCCTCGCGCAACTCGACGAGATACGTTCCTGGCCCAAGCAATTGCGTCAGGGAGTGGGGTGTGTCGCCGCCGCCGAGTTGCAACCCGGTTTCATACACCTGGACAAGAGCGTCACGGGGTTCGCGGGCGCAGCCGGCGAGAACGAGCAGCCAGATGGTGCACGTCATGAAGTGCAGTGCGCGATGCCGCGACTGCTGCTCGGCGTGAATTGCGACGCGATCGCGCACTGACATGCAAGCTGACCCCCGACGCGGGGGCTAAGTGTCTATAGGCGCTCACATTGTGCCGCAATTGAATCGTGAAATCGTAGGCAGGGTTTGTAGTAAGTCCAGCCAAAAATATTTCCGGCGATTGCGTCCGCAAGTGGGAGAAATCGCGAGGTCGTGACACCTATAACAAATGGTCGCCGGATTCGTCGGTGGCGGCCAACCTGGCGTTCGGCGGCGGGTCGCGGCACACCAGGCTCCGGTCCAGGTAGTTAGGCGTGCCCCGCACAGCGGGTCCGCATTTCAGGGCATGCCGTTCGAGCGCACCACGAAACTCGACCAGACCGTCGGACCGGCCTTGTTGCGGGTGCGCAGTTGCGCGATGCGCAGCGCGTCGGCCGCGCGTCCGGACGCGCGGTAGGCCGTGTAGAACTCTTCCATGAAGCGCGCGGTCAGCGCGTCCTCGACCGGCCACAACGATGCCACCACGGTGTTGGAGCCGTTTGCGAGGAATCCATAGGTGAGTCCGAGAACGCCTTCGCCGCGCAGTTCCCGGCCGTCACCGGTGGCGCAGCCCGATAACACCACGACGTCCGCACGCAGGCCGCTGCGCGTGATGTCTTCGGTCGTCAGCCGGTCGGACGGCAGCGGTGAACCGTCGGCTGCGTATTCGCTCAGGAACAGCGCGGACTGCTCGGGAGCGTCCTTGCGGATCACGGCATGTGTTGCGAAGTGCAGTACGTCGAGGTCGCGCGATGGCAGCTCGATGACGCGCCGGGCGGTGGCGTCGAAGCCGGCGAGCTCGATGATCCTCGCCCCATTGAAAGCGCGCGTCACGGCGCGCGCCTCGATGGCCGAATAGGGCAGGCGCGCCAGCGGACGCGGATGTTCCTCCGCGCCTCTGAAGCGGGACACACTGCTCGCTGCCACCGTGAGGCGGCGATCATCGGGCGTGTAAACCGGATCCGAGATCACGGCCACCAGCGTCTCGGGGTTGCTGTTGCGCGCTGATTCGCGCAACGCGACCGTGAGTGACGGCGCGCTCGCGATGACGAAGCGATCGATGAGCAGTTCGCGCGGCGCACCGCGCGGCAGCGGCAACGCGGCGAACGGCAGGCCGTTGAGCGGACCGTCGGGAAGGATCAGCAGGCGTTTTGCGGTGACGCCGTTCAGCAGCGCGTCGAGTGATGGTGCCATCACGGTGTCGGGCGCGGGGTCATCGAGATGCGCGCGCTGCCGCCCGATGACTGCCGCGACATGCTGCTCGAGAATGTTGCGCCCGGGCAGGGTCGCGTGGCGCAGCTCGCGACGCGTGAGCAGCCAGCCGTGCGAGCGCCGGTCGCCGACGAAATAGGCGAGCACCGCCGTGTCATCGGGCAATGCCGCCTGCACGGCGGCGCGCGAGTCGGCGAAGGTGAGCTGGTTGGATGCCTGCACGGCGTTCTGGCGCAGCAGGCGCGCTTCGAGACGCGCGCGGGTTTCGTCGATTCGGCGACGGGTCTCGAGCAGTTCCTGTTCATGACGGTCGCCGGATCGCGTGTAGCGCTCGAGATCGTCCTGCAATGTGCTCATGACCTGGCGCAGCTGCTCGACTTCGCCGTCACGCCGCGTCGCGCCGCGCGGCGCGCCGTGCGCGAGCCGGTCCGCGAGCGAGCGTGCGCGGATGGCTTCCGCCGTGCCAAACGCGCGCCATATGGCATCGTGATCCGCGGGCGCCTCGGCCAGGTCGACCTCGATGCGTGCCTCGTAAGGCGTGTAACTCGCCGACAGGAAACGCGCCCGCACCTCGGGGTTCGCTGCCTTCACGCGAATGCGTTGCTCCATTGCGACCGCGATGTCGGCGGCGGCGCCGGCTCCGGCCAGGTCGCCGGCGTCGAGCAGGCCGAGCGCCAGCGCCGAACTGGAATCGATGCGGTCGAAATCGAGCTCGAGCGCGGCGTAGATTTCGTCTGCCGCGCGCAGATCCGCGAGTGCCTCGCGATTGCGCAGTTGCCGCATGCGCAACTGCGCGCGCTCCGCCAGCGCGGCGGCACGCGTCGGGTCATTGCGCGTCAGCAGCACCTGTCGAGAGCAGCTCGTCCGCACCCCGCAGGTTGCCGAGGTGGCGCAGTTCCCGGGCGATCAGCACGCGCGTGCGATCGATGCTCACGCCGTGACGGTCGCGCCGTTCCGCCAGGCGCAGATACTCGATGGCGAGTTCGTGCCGTCCGAGTCCTGCCGCGGTGTTGCCGGCCAGACGCAACGCGGACAACTGGCCTTCCTGATCGTGCGAGCTTTCGTACAGCGGCAACGCGCTCTCCAGCGTGGAAAGCGCGCGCTCGAGGTTGCCGCTGCGGAACTGGATGGAAGCGAGCGCCACCAGCTCGTGCGCGGTCCTGCGGTCGTCACCGCGTGCGGAAAACAGTTCGAGCGCCTCGGAATGCAACACCAGCGCGCGGTCGAATTCGCCGCGCGCGCTGAGCGCGGCGCCAAGCTCGCTGTGCAACCGCGCGTACAGGTCCGGGTTGCGGTCGCGATCGATGAGAGGCAACACGCTCTCGTAGAGCGCCGCGGCGTGTACCACGTCGCCACGGCGGCGCGCGATGTAGCCGAGATTCTGTGCGGCGGCGACCTCGAAGTACCGGTCGCCGCGCCGGCGCGCGCGCCTGCGCATGGTTTCGTACGCGGCAACGTTTTCCTCGCTGCGGCCCAGGATGTTTTCCCGGGTGCGCTGACATGCCGAGCGCGGCGAGCGCGTCGGACTCCATGTCACGCGCCTCGAAGAAGACTTGCGCGTCGGTCATGCGCCGCGTCGCGGTGTTGAGCAGGGCACGCTGTTCGGTGCGCGGCATCTCCGCTCCCATGCCGGCGGCGATGCTGAACTCATCCAGGGCGAGCAGCACGGCGGCGCGCTGCGTGCCGATCGGGTCGCTGGCGGCACGGAAATGCCCGAGCGCGGCGGCGGCGGTGCGCCGGCTGGTGTCGAAATCGAACAGCAGGCTGCGTTCGAGCCAGCCGCGCTGGTATTCGGCCTCGGCCAGCGCCTGCAGGTCATTCGCCGCCTGAAAGCGGCGCGTGGCTTCGCGCAACGGGGCCAGCGCGGCGCGCCATGCCTCGCTGTTGCCTTGCGCGATGAGCGAGCTGGCCTCTCCAAGCGCGCGGAAGCCCAGCAGCCGATCGTCCGGGGGCGCGTCCGCCGCGCGCTTCGGCCAACGCAGGATGCGCACGGCCGCGGCGCCCTTCCAGCTGCGCTGGTCGATGCTGGCCAGCGTGATCCGCAATCGCGAGGGCGCGCTGAAACTAACTACCGTGCGGTGCAGCCCGTGGCGCAGGAGGGCATCCGCGAGCTCGGTACGAATGGATCCGTCATCGACGCCGACCCGCAGGTCGATATCCCGCTCGCGGATCTCGAGCAGGTATACGCCGGCGTCCAGCTGGCGTACCAGCGTCTGTGGCTGCGTGCCGCCGATCACCACGTCGGTGGAATATTCCACCAGCGGGTCGGCCTCGAAACCGCCCGAACAGCCAAAAAGGCACAACGCCCAGGCGCCACAGAGTGTCTGGAAGAGGTTGCGCAGGCAGTTTTTGAATGTATTTGTGGCGCCGGCGCAAGCGCGCATGTCGGCGAGTCCCCTGTCTTGCAACGCCAATGATTACAGGCACCTGCATTTCCCCGCAACGAGAAATAGCGAAAGTAGGCAGGGTTTGTAGTAAGTCCTTGATTGAAAATAGTTTGTCGTTATGACAACGCGAAGTGAGAGAAACCCTGAAGTCGTGACACTACATAGACGAGCCGTACTTGCTGCGCGACGACCACAGGCCAAGGATGAACAGCGCTGACGTTTTCTCGCTTGAGTTCGACATGCTCACGCATACCTCGGCGCTCGCCGGATCGCTGGAGTGGTTTCGCGGCAATGCCATCGGCGCGGCACCCCACCGGCAACTTCTCCTCGAGCTCAACTACGTCATCAACGTTCACTCGCGACTGCGCGAGATCGCCGCGGACGTGGTGCCGGCCGAAGACTGGAGCTCGTGGCAGGAAATGCTGTCCGTTCCGGCGCTGGCTTTCGGCCAGGGCCGCGCCTTTCTCGAGGACCTTCGTTCGCTGGGTCTGAACTCGCACGACAGCGTCTCGCTGACTCCGTTGCCGCAGACCATTGCGATGGCGGCGTATGCGCACTACCAGCTGGTCGAGCGCGCGGCCGTCGGTCTGGTCGGGTTACCTGTGGTTCTTCGAACGCATGCCGCGGCTGCTCTATCCCCTGTGGAGCGACTCCTGCCGGCGAGGCGGAGTGAACGAAAAGGCGGTGCGTGCGCTGGCGGAAGGAGCCGTGGTCGACTCGGCGCGCGACAACGTGGTCGCGAACTGCTGCCGCCAGCTGGTGCGGCGGCCTCGCGATCTCGGGCTCGCCACGCAGAGCCTGGACGACACTGCCGTGCTGTTCGCGACGCTGGTCGATGCGGCCGTGCAGCGCGCCGAGCGGCGCCACGTCCCGGCGGCCGATGCGTCGCTTCCCGGCATCGGCCGGGTCGCGTTGACCGGCTGAGCGAGGCCTCTCGGCGGCCAGCGCGCGATTCGCGTGCGGCGGACGGCGCGCGCAATTACCATCCGCGCGTGATCTACCTCATCGACGCGTCGGTCTACGTGTTCCGCGCGTACTATTCGATGCCACCCGACATGACCGACCGCGACGGCCAGCCCGCGCATGCCACTTTTGGCTTCGCCCGATTCCTCGGCGATCTCATCGAACGGGCGACGCCGCGTTACATCGCCGTGGCATTCGACGAGAGCCTGACGACCTCGTTTCGTAACCAGCTCTATCCGGCCTACAAGGCGAATCGCGACCCGCCGCCGGCGGATCTCAAGCAGCAGTTCGCCAGTTGCCGGGAGTTCTGCCGGCACGTCGGTGTTCAGGCCTTCAGCGACGCGCATTACGAGGCCGACGACATCGTCGGCACGCTGATGACGAGATGCCGACGCGAGGGTCTGCCGGCGACGCTGGTGACGCGCGACAAGGATTTCGCGCAGTTGATTCGCGCTGGCGACGTGTACTGGGACTACGCCGACAACGCCCACTACCGCTATCACCAGATCGAGGATCGTTTTGGCGTCGCGCCGGAGCGCTTCGCGGATTTCCTCGCGTTGATGGGCGACAGTGTCGACAACATCAAAGGGGTCCCCGGCGTCGGCCCCAAGACGGCCGCGGCGCTCATGAAGGAATTCGCCTCGCTCGAGGAGCTGTACGACAACCTGGATCGCGTCGCCGATATCCCGGTGCGCGGCGCCGGCAAGCTCGCGGCGAAGCTCACGGAGCATCGCGAAGCAGCGTTCCTCGCGCGCCGGCTCACCGAGATCGCCTGCGACATGCCGCTCGAAATCGCGCGCGCCGAACTGGCGCGCCGCGCGCCCGATGTCGTGGCGCTCACCGAATTCTTCGACCGCCACAACTTCGGACCGATGTTGCGGCGGCAGGCGGAGCGCCTGGCGCAACTGCCGTTGCAGGCCTGATCGATCCGGCCTAGTCGGAGTGATTCGAGGGCAGGGTGATCCTGCCGGAGATCGCCTCGTGCGTGATGCTGCCCGAGCCGTCCTCGTTCACCGCAAAATCGCCGCCCACCCGACCGGCGTAGATGTCGCCGGAGCTGTCGGACTGCACGACCACGCTGCCTTTCACGTCTTCGATGCGAATGTTGCCCGAGCTGTCCTGCTCGACCGTCACGTTGCCGTCGACATGTGCGATCTCGCATGTCGCCGGAGCTGTCCATGAGCACGATCGACATCACTGCTGACATCGTTGATCTCGACGTCGCCCGAACTGTCGCGCAGCTTCACGCTGCCGGCGTTGTCGATGTCGAGGTCGCCGGAACTGTCGGTGACACTCGAGCGCACCGGCGATGCGCACCAGTTTCAGGTCTCCGGAGCTGTCCTGCAGCTCGAGGGACTTCAGATCTTCGAACCCCGCATCGCCACTGGAATCCATGGCTTCGACCGGCAGGCTCGAGGGCAGCGCAATGCCGAGGTCGATATAGGCGTAGTCATTGTTCTTCCACGTCCAGCCGTCTTCGTACTGGGGCAGCGCGGTTTCGACGATGACCACATTGCCCTCGCGCCGGACGCTGATCTGCGCAGCGTCCAGCATCTCCTGCTTGCCGGCGCAGGCGACGCCACGCGCTTCGATGCGGGTCGCATTGGAACGGCCAACCACCTTCATGTCGCCGGCGCCCGCGCGGATAACTACTTTCTCGACACCCTTGGCGTCGACCCCGGCGGCGCGATCGGCGCGCAGTTTGCAGCCATCGTCCGAGGCCATGGCGGTTGCCGGCCCGAGCACTAGCAGGGTTACCCAGATTTTCAGGCGCATAAGTCTTCTCCCAGATTCGCGTTCTTCCATTGAGACTGTCCGGAAGGCATTTCGGTTTACACTCCGCGCCTTGTGAGCAACCAAAACATCAAATCCGTTCTCGTCGAAGAACGACGTTTTCCCCCTTCCGCTGATTTTACCGCCCAGGCCCGCCTGAAACCGGCCGATATTGCTGCCATGCGCGCTGAAGCGGCCGCCAACTACAAGGGTTTCTGGGCCCGGCACGCGCAAAGCGAACTGCGCTGGCACAAGCCCTTCAGCATGACGCTCGACGATTCCAGGGCCCCGAACTACCGCTGGTTCGTGGACGGTGAATTGAACGTTTCCTGGAATTGCCTCGACGTGCACCTCGAGGAACGGGGTCACAAGACGGCGCTCACATTCGTCGGCGAGCCCGGCGACGTGCGCCATGTTTCCTATCGCGAGCTGCATGCTGATGTTTGCCGGTTCGCGAACGCGCTGAGTGCGCTGGGAGTGAAGTCGGGCGATCGCGTCGTCATTTACATGCCATTGACGGCCGAGGCGATCGTCGCGATGCACGCCTGCGCGCGTATCGGCGCCATTCATTCCGTGGTGTTCGGCGGGTTTTCCGCGATGTCGCTCAAGGACCGCATCGAGGATGCGCAGGCGACCGTGCTGGTCACCGCCGACGGCGGCTGGCGCGCCGGCAAGATCATCGAGCTCAAGGAAGCCGCCGACAAGGCGTTGTCGCAGGGTTGCCGCAGCATCCGCAGCGTCGTGGTGTTGAAGCGCACCGGCCAGGACGTGGCCATGAAGCAAGGCCGCGACCTGTGGTGGCACGACGTCATCGAGGGGCAGAGCCCGGTGTGCGAGCCGGTGTGGGTCAATGCCGAACACCCGCTGTTCCTGCTTTATACCTCCGGATCCACCGGAAAGCCGAAGGGCATCCAGCATTCGAGCGCGGGCTATCTGCTCGGCGTCAAGCTCACCAGCAAATGGGTCTTCGATCTCAACGATGACGACGTCTTCTGGTGCACCGCCGACATCGGCTGGGTGACCGGGCACAGTTACGTGGCCTATGGCCCGCTGGCCGCCGGCGCCAGCGTGGTGATTTACGAAGGCGGCCCCACCACGCCGCACCCCGGCCGGTTCTGGGAAATCATCGAGCAGCGCGGCGTGACGATTTTCTACACCGCGCCTACGGCGATCCGTGCACTCATGAAGCTCGGCGACGACATTCCGGCGAGGTACGACCTGTCCAGCCTGCGATTACTGGGTTCAGTCGGCGAGCCCATCAATCCCGAAGCCTGGATCTGGTACCGCGAGCACATCGGCCGCAAGCGCTGCCCCATCGTCGATACCTGGTGGCAGACGGAGACTGGCGCCATCATGATTTCGCCACTCCCCGGAGCGACCGCCACCAAGCCGGGCTCGTGTACTCAGCCGTTGCCCGGCATCGATGCCGCCATCGTCGACGCGCAGGGTGATGAAGTGAAGGGCGCGGACGCCGGCGGTTTCCTCGTGATCCGCAAGCCCTGGCCATCGATGTTGCGCACCATCTGGGGTGACAACGAGCGCTACCTCCGCACCTACTGGGAAACTTTTCAGAACCGCTACTACGTTGCCGGCGATTCGGCGCATCGCGACAAGGACGGATATTTCTGGATCATGGGACGCATCGACGACGTGCTGAACGTCGCGGGCCATCGGCTGGGCACGATGGAGATCGAGTCGGCACTGGTGGCACATCCGCGCGTGGCCGAGGCCGCGGTGGTCGGGCGCCAGCACGAAATCAAGGGAGAATCGGTATTCGCCTACGTGGTACTGCGCGGTGCGCGGCCGGTCGGCGCCGACATCGAGAAGTTCACCAGGACCCTGCGCGACTGGGTCAGTGAACAGCTAGGTGCCCTGGCACGTCCTGACGACATTCGTTTCGCCGACAACCTGCCCAAGACGCGCTCCGGCAAGATCATGCGCCGCCTGCTGCGGGCCATCGCGCGCAACGAGGATCTCGCCCAGGACCTGTCGACTCTCGAGAACCCGGCGATCATCGATCAGTTGCGCGGCAGCGAAGCCGACGCGCCCGCGCAACCGGGCACACCGAAGAAGGCGGCAGCCAGGAAACCGGCGGCGAAGGCGCCGGCGCGCGCCAGGTCGGCCAAGGCGAAGCCGCCGAGCCGCAGGCCCGTGAAGAAGAAACCCGCGCGCCGCACGCCAGCAGCGAAGAAACGCGCGCGTCCGAAGCCGGCGAAGAAAGCGTCTGCGAAGCAGCGGCGAACCGGCGGCGTACGCCGCAAAAAATAGCGCTTCAGGCGCCGCGAGCGTCGACCACGCTCAGCACCGCGGCGAAGTGACAGGCAACGCCGCCCAGCACGAACAGGTGCCAGATGGCGTGCATGTAACGGCGCGATTTCCAGACATAGAACGGCACGCCGGCGGTGTAGGTCAGGCCGCCGGCCACGATCCAGGCCAGCTGCGCACTGCTCAGGTTTTCCGTCATGGGACCGACGGCAAGGATGCCTACCCAACCCATACCCAGGTACAGGACGGTCGAGAGGCGTGGGTAACGCAGTCCCACGGTCAGCTTTGCGGCAATGCCCACGATCGCCAGTGTCCACACCACGCCGAACAGCACCCAGCCCCAGGGATTGCGCATCGTGAGCAGCGTGAACGGCGTGTATGTGCCGGCGATAAGTAGATAGATCGCCGCGTGGTCGAGCTTGCGCAGGGTAACCTTGCGTGCGAGGTCGCATTCGCGGTGATAGATCACCGAGGTGACGAACATGGCGAGTGCGCTGGTGCCGAAGGCCAGCGCTGCCACGAGACGCGGCAGGTCACCGGCCGTAACCCAGGCGAGCCAGGGGATGGCGAATATGCAGGCCACGATGCCGAGCCCGGCGGTCAGCGCATGCGCCAGTTCCTCGGGCGCGGTGTACGACGGTTCGATGACGCGCATGCGCCGCAGCTTAGCAGCCGGCGCGTCACGTCGAACGCGGACGGGAGTCTAGCGGCTGACGGTGCGTCCCGCGTCGGGCAGGTCGCCACGCGGCAGTTGCACTTCACCGGTCAGAACTCGCTTCAGGTACTCCGGTGCGATCAGGTGGCAATATTGCCGTCCGCCGCCCGCGGCGGGTCGCGTGCTGACGCGCGTGCCGCCGGTGGCGACTCCCAGGCTCTTGGCGCGGATGCGCAGCGTGCCGCCCGCATCGGTCTGCACCATGGTGAACTCCTGCAGCCAGTCGGCTTCGCTGCTGGCCTGCAGGTCGGGTTCGAGCATCACGGGTACAGGCCCCTTGAAGGGCATCTTCTTCTTCTGGCGGTCGGTCATCGCTGCCAGCACGGCGTCGAGCGTACGGCGATTCAGCCGCGCGCAGGAGGTGGCCTCGCCGGCCGCGGTGGCGCCGTATTCGGCGCGGATGCGCTCGGCACTGTGCAACTTGCAGGAGATCATGCGCGGCCGGGTTTTCTGCGGATCGGCATAACTGACGAACTGCATGGTCTCCAGCGGTTTCACCTGCGGCGACGCGCGCGAAAAGGCCTGGTAGTCGGTAACCAGCACATTGCGGGCCGGGACGCGCGAGGCGGCGACCTCTTTCTGGGCGACGGCGCAATAATCATTGAGTGTGGGCAGCTTGAGCGGCTGGCCGATGACCATCGGAGCGGGCTCGCTCGCACAGCCTGCGGCCAGCAGGCCGACAGCGAGACAGACCACATTCCGCACCGTAAGCTCCTGCCAGCGGCGGATCAGGGTTTTCATGGGCGTACTTCCCCCAGTGGAAAAACAAACCGGAAAACGGCTTCGATGCAGCACAACAGAAAGCGATCCCTGCATCTCGGGTCATTCTGGCGCCGGCTCGTCGCCGGAATCGCGGGCGCAGTTCTCATGACGGTAAGTTCAATGGCGGCGGCCGAACGTCCATTTGTCATAGCGCATCGCGGTGCCAGCGGTTACCTGCCCGAGCACACGCTGGCTGGCTATTTCGTCGCGATTCAACAGGGCGCGGATTACGTGGAACCCGATCTGGTGATCACGCGGGACGGCGCGCTCGTGGTGCGTCACGAAAACGAAATCGGCGGCACCACGAATGTGGCAGCGCACCCGGAATTCGCGTCGCGCAGGACCACGAAGACCATCGACGGCCAGACGATCACCGGCTGGTTTACCGAGGACTTCACGCTTGCGGAACTCAAGACGCTGCGCGTGCGCGAACGACTTCCGGAATTGCGCCGCGGGAACACGCGCTACGACGGCGTGTTCCAGATACCGACCTTCGATGAAGTACTCGAGCTGGTGGCGGCGGCGGATGCGCAACGCGCCGCGCAGGCGCGCGCCAACGGCAGTGCGCCGCTGGCACGCATCGGCATCTACCCGGAAACCAAGCATCCGAGTCACTTTGCGCAGGCCGGGCTGTTCTTCGATGACCGGCTGCTCGAGGCCCTGAACCGCCATGGTTACCGCCATCGAAGCGATCCGATCTGCATTCAGTCCTTCGAGGTGGCAAATCTGCGCGCGCTGCGGCAGCGCACCGACCTCACGCTGGTGCAACTGGTGGAACCTCGCGGGCGGCCGTTTGACTTCACGCTGGCCGGCGACCCGCGCAGTTATCTCGACTTGATGAGCGACCAGGGTCTGAAGGAAATCGCCACGTACGCTGACGCCATCGGCCCACACAAATGGATGGTGGTGCAGTTCGCCAATGGCCAGGCGCAGGACACCGGGCTCGCGCGCCGTGCTCGCGCCGCGGGACTCGGAGTACACGTCTGGACCCTGCGCGCTGAAAACGAGTTCCTGCCGCCCGACCTCAAATCCGCCGGTGACGCGGCCGCCTGGGGCGAGCTGCGCAGGGAAATCGACGCGCTGCTCGACGCAGGAATCACCGGCATGTTTGCCGATCAACCGGACCTCGCCGTTCGTGCACGCGACGAATGGTGGGGCCGCCAGTAGTCAGATGCTTCAACCCTTCCATCTGGCCATACCGGTTCATTCGCTGAGCGCCGCGCGCAGCTTTTATGGCGGGCTTTTCGGCTGTCCCGAGGGGCGCAGCAGCGAGCAATGGGTGGACTTCGATTTCTTCGGCCACCAGCTGGTGGCGCACCTCGATCCGGTTCGCAAGCCGCACGTGCATCACAACCCGGTGGACGGCCACGACGTGCCGGTGCCGCATTTCGGCGTAGTGCTGGAGTGGCAGGCCTGGCACGCGCTGGCGGAGCGCCTGCGCCAGGCGGGTACGCGTTTTGAAATCGAACCGGGCATCCGCTTCGCGGGCCAGGTCGGCGAGCAGGCGACGATGTTTCTCTACGACCCGTCCGGCAATGCGCTCGAGTTCAAGGCGTTCAAGGATCCTGCGCGGCTGTTTGCGAAGTAGCTTCCGGCTCCTGCGAAGTGCGACGCAGCGCCAGGCTCACCAGCTTCGCCGCGATGCGCTCGCGAAAATTTGCCGGTGACGCCAGGCGCAGCCGTTCGAGCAGTCTCCGATCCTCGGCGCGCACCCCACCGAGCAGCGCGCTCGTCAGCGTGCGCATGCGCGCCGCTGAATTCGCGGTGGAATTTTTCAGCCAGCGCAGGGCGCGCGCCAGTTCGATCTCTTCGCGGGTGAGATCGGTGCCGAAGGGATATTCGGAAAACAGGCCGGCGCGGCGCTGTGCGGCGAACGACATCTCGAGACGCTCCGGCGTGTTGTGACGCCGCGAGGCGGGAATGCGGTATCCCGCGTCGATCTTGTTGGCGCGTTTCGCAGCCGCCAGCAACTCGCCCTGGAAGCGCGAGTCGGCGATGTCGATCATCGCCGTGATGCATTCGGCGTCAGTTCGTCCGCGCAGGTCGGCGATGCCGTATTCGGTGATGGCGATATCGCGCAGGTGACGCGGAATCGTGATGTTCCCGTACGTCTGCGACGATGTTCGAGGCGAGCTTGCCGTCCTTGCGCCGCGTCGACCGCACGCACAGGATCGAGCGCGCGCCGGGCAGGGCGTGCGCCATCGCGACGAAGTTGTACTGCCCGCCCACACCGGAGACCACGCGTCCGTCGGCGAGGCCGTCCGATACCGCGGCGCCAAGCGTGGTCAGCATCATCGTTGTATTGACGAAACGGGCATGGCTGCGCTGCGCCACCCGCAGCGGCAGGTCGTCGCCGTACAGTTGGTTGATGAAGGCCACGCCGCGCATGTCGAACAGCCGCCGCTCCGATTCGGGCAGCGCATTCAATGCCGCGTAGAAGGAACGCGGTCCGAGCAGGAATCCGGCGTGCATGACCGTGCCACCCTGCAGTTCGAGACCCAGACATTGGTCCGCCAGCGCGGCACGCACCCGGGGATTGCCGAGATCCGCCTCGATGCGCGTCCCGTCGGGAGCAACGATGCTGCCTTCCTCGAAGCGGCAGTCGCTGCGCAACACGCCGGCGGACCTGAGCGCGGCCACGTCGCCGGCCCCGAGGCGCGGTCCTGCGCCGGCGGCCAGCAATGCGTCGAGCAGCGCCGCATCGACGCGGGTGCTCGAGCCGTTCGCGGCCAGTGCGCGCTGCAGCGGCAGATAGTCATGCACGCGCCGGCGCAGGATTCCGGCGCGGTACAGGTCCAGCATCTGGTCGACGAACATCTCGGTGGCGCCATACAGGCCGGTGGTGAAGGACGCGCGGCCGCCGATGGCGTCGATGAGCGGCGCGCTATGTTCGGTGCCGGTTTCGGTGAGCGTGCGACGCCACGCCGCGTTCTGCTGGTGTCGCAGCAGCAATGAATAGACGATGGAGTCGCCGAGTTCGCCGATGCCGATCTGCAGCGTGCCGGCGTCGCGCACCAGGCTGCTGGCGTGCAGGCCGATGGCGTGATCCACCGTGGCCAGTGCGGGATTCGGCGGCGCGAACAGGTCGTAGTCGTAGCGCGAATGGTCCAGCAGCAGGTCGAAGGTGTCGGCACCGACATTGGCCGCGCCCAGCATGAAGGGCATTTCGCGGTGTACCTGGCCGAGCATCACCACCGGGTGTCCCGTGGCGCGCAACTGCGCCACGTGCGGCAGCAGATCCACCGTGACGTCGGGATTGCTGCCCAGGCTGATTTCGGCGACTCCGCCCACCATACGCCGCGCGACCACGTGTGCAATCACGTTGACACCGCGGCGCAGGAGCTCGCGCGCCACGTGCGTGTAGTTTGCCGAGAGGTAGTGGGCCTGCGCATGAGGCGCGTTGAGCAGCGAACCGGGCTCGAAGAAGAACTCGATCACGCGCGCGTTGGCCGGCATGGTGTCGCGGCGCACGGCTTCCAGGTATTCGAGCTCGGGGTAGTTGCCGAAGATGCGCGCCGCCAGCGGCTCGATGAATCGTTTCTCGAGGTCGCTCGCGCCGCCGGGTTTGCGCAGCGACAACGCGGTGAAGATCGTGAGATCGAGGCTGCGATCGGCCCGCGCGCGGCGGAAGAATTCGTTGGCGATGAGATTGGGCTTGCCGATGCCGAGCGGCAATGCCAGCACCACCTTCCTGCCCACGCGCCGCAGCGCCTCTTCGACTATTTCACCGACGTCATCAAACATCTGCGGCATGGCGCTACACTTGCATGCGATCAAACAGGAATCAATGCAGATGAGCTTCTCGAAACCCGCGCTCGATCCCATGTCGCTCGAACCACGCACCGGCTCGGGATATCCCGAGCCCTATCGTTCGCGCGTGTTGCCTCGTGAAAAACGCCAGCTCGGCAATGCTCTCGGGCTCACGAAGATAGGCATCAACCAGACCGTGTTGCCGCCGGGCAAGGAATCCTCCATGCGTCACTGGCACACGCACGAAGAGGAATTCATCTACGTGCTGAGCGGCGAGGTGGTGTTGTGTACCGATGCCGGCGAGCAGACGCTGACTGCCGGCACCTGCGCCGGCTTTCCGCTGGGCACGAAAGACGGTCATCACCTCGTGAATCGCAGCGCGGCGCCGGCGGTGTACCTGGAAATCAGCAATCGCGACGACAATGACCGCGCCTTCTATTCCGACGTCGATCTGCACTTCCACGGTGTCAACGCGGAAGTCATGTTCACGCGCAAGGACGGCAGCCGTTTTTAGTGCCGATGCGGCTCAGTGCAGGCGTAGTTGCGGGCGTTCATCGCGTCCCACCGGGCGATCGATCTGCAACTCGCTGGCCTCACCGTCCAGCGCCGGCGCGCGCCACAACGTGAACCGCCGGTTCACCGGCGACGCCATGGCCGCGGCGATGTTGCGATGATCGAAGCCAGGTAGCTTGTTCAGGTGCGCGACCAGGTCGTGTTCGGCGGCCAGCCGCTGCCCGACCAGCACGCCGGAAGTCCCGGTCCCCGCCAGCACGAAGAAGTATTCTTCGGTCAGGTTCACGCCCTGCGTCACGACGATGGACACCTCGCGCAGCTCGCTCCAGCGAACGTATTCGCTGTCGCCGCGCGCCAGCCGGCGCAACACACCTTCGTCGGTGATCTGCAGTTCCTCACCGCGGCGCCGCAGCTGCCAGGTCAGCAACAGTGGCTCGAGCGCGAACACCGCGAACAGCGCGAACGCGATTCCCGGCAACCACCAGCTGGTGGCGCCGGTCCACGCGGGATAGAACGACAACGCCGCGACCACCAGCGTCGCGCCGGCCCACACACGGCGCATCGATCCGGTTCCGCGCATCGGCCTACTGCGCCCTGGTGAGCGGCACTTTGTATTGCAGTTTCACGTCGTCTCCCACCCACTCCGTCGACTTCCAGTCGCCCTGGCCGACGCTGTAATCGAGTCGACGGATGGTGGTTTCACCCGCGATCTCCACACCTGCCGCCGTCTTGCGGATCGTGAGCGGCAGGTGCAGTTCGCGCGTGACGCCGTGCAGGGTGAGTTTGCCGACGGCCTCGAGACCGTTGCCGCGCCTGGCCAGCGAGCTCGCCATGAATTGCGCCGTCGGAAACTTTTTCGTGTCGAGCAGATTGGCGCCGGCGAGCTCCGTGTCGCGCTCCTGGTCCTGCGTGGCGAGCGATGCGATCTGCACGGTGACCTTGAGAGTACTCGCGGCCAGGTTGTTTTCGTCGTAGGCCAGCTCGGTGGAAAACTTGCGGAACGACCCTTCGGTTTCCGCGCCTGCCTGCACGAAGCGGAATGTCAGTGCGCCGGTGCCGGGAGCCTGCGCAAAACGCGGTGGCGCGCCGGCCGCCACGCAGGTGGTGGCGAGCAGCGCGCAGGTGGCCAATGCCCGCAGGTAGTTGGTCATGGTTTTCATTTGACCCCGCCAAAGGGCAACATGCGCTTGAGAACGTCGTTGCGGTCGATGAAGTGATGCTTGAGAGCACCGGCGACGTGCAACACCGCCACCGTCAGCAAGGCGGCGAACAATGTGTGGTGCAGGTCGCGCATGAATTCGTATAGCTGATCGTTCTTGGCGACCAGGTCGGGAAACTTGAACAGGTTGAACCAGCTCACCCCATAGGCCTTGGCCGAGGACATCATCCAGCCGCTCAAGGGCATGGCGAAGATCAGCAGGTAGAGCAGGAAATGCGACAACTTCGCGAGGTGGCGTTCCCAGGGTTTGGTCTCGGCCGTCAGATCGGGCACCGGGTTCACGAGGCGCCAGGCGAGCCGGACAACCGCGAGCATGAAAATGGTCATGCCGAACCACTTGTGCCAGTTGAGCGTGGTGAACTTCTGGAATCCGGTCAGGTCCTCGGCCCGCTGCGCGATCACCCACTGGTTGATGATCAGCAGCACGATGATCCAGTGCAGTGCCTTGGAGACAGAACCCCAGGAGCGCGTGGTGTTACGAAAGGACATGTCGTTAAGCTAGCCGTGGATGCGGGGCAGGGTCAAAGTGATGGAAGCGCACGGACATACGGTGAGTAGGCGGGAATTGGCGGGCGGTTCCCGCATTTTGGTGGTTTGGGCGCTGCTATTGGGGCTGGTGGCGTGTCAGACAAGTCCCCCCAAACCACCGGCCACGCCTGCGGCGCAACAGCCGGGAGCGGGAACCTTCGAGATCCCGCCCGGGGCGCGGCAGCTCAAGGTCAGTCCCGAGGAGTCGTTGCTGCAAATCCTGGTATATCGCGGCGGCACCATGGCGCGCCTCGGGCACAACCACATCATCGCCTCGCATCAGCTGTCGGGCGTGGTGTACCTGCCCGACGATCCGCTGGCCACGCGCTTTGATATCCAGGTGCCGGTCAATGAGCTCACCGTCGACGAACCGGCACTGCGCGAAGCCGCGGGCGCGGATTTCCCCGCGGCGGTGCCGCAGAGCGCGCGTGATGGGACGCGCACCAATCTGCTGTCGGCGGCGCTGCTCGACGGGGCGAACTACCCGACGATCCGGTTGCGCGCCACGGATATCCGCGCGGCCGGCGATAGCTACGACGCCGGTGTCGAAGTCACGCTCAAGGACGTCACCCAGGTGCTGCGCGTTCCCGTGCAGGTGCAGCGCGCCGACGGCGCCATCGTGGCCCGTGGGGAGTTCCCGCTCACCCAGTCGCAGCTCGGACTCAAGCCCTTCAGCGCGGCATTGGGCGCCCTCGTCGTGCTCGACGAAATGCAGGTCCGCTTCGAGGTCAGCTGCGCACGAGGGGCAGCGATTGGAAGGGGACGGCCCCCATTTTCCAAGTGAAATGGGGGGCCGTCCCGGTCTCTTACCTGGTCAGTTCGGCAAGCAACGCATCGGCGGAGTAAACCTTCGACAAGGCTTCGCGAATGATGGCCGGGTGCACGGCGATCGCGCGATTCATCGCGGTGTCGAACCAGAACGAGCCGGAGATCGAGTGGATATTACCGTCGAACAGCAGCCCTACCAGCTCGCCGCGTGCATTGATCAGCGGGCTGCCGGAATTGCCGCCGACGATGTCGTTGTTGGTCGACAGGTTGAACGGTGTGGCCATGTCGAGCTTGTCCTTCACGCGCACCCAGCTATCCGGGATGCGGAACGGGTCGGAGCCCGTGGCGCGTTCGAAGGCGCGCAACAGGCGCGTGAACGGCTCGACCTGCGTGCCGTTCTCGTTCCAGCCCTGCACCGTGCCGTAATTGAGCCGCAGCGTGAACGTGGCATCGGGGTAAACGCTGGTGCCCAGTGCCGCGAAGCGCGCGCGGGCGATGCGCTCGGTGGCATTACGCATCGGCGCCTCGACGCCGTCTTCGTACGCCTTGCGCACGACGCGGGCTTCCGCGTCGACACTGCGCCACAACTCGATCACCGGATCGCTGGAGGCGGCGACGGCCGCACTGCCGCCCTTCCACAACGCCATGCGCACCGCGGGATCGGCGAGTTTGCTGCCGGTGATCACGCGCCGCGCCAGCTCGGCCGGTGACTCTTTCGCCAGCAGCTTGCGTACCACCGGGTGATCGGGGCCCAGCCACTCGCGCATGCGCTGCAGGCTATTGCCGAGTCGCAGGATTTCCAGCTCCGGGTACACCGGCAGTGACGCGCTCAGCTGCTGCTCGATACGCGGCAGTGCCGCGTCGGTGAATTCCCGAAAACGGGTGTCGTTCGGCTTGTCGCGTTCGGCGGCGGCGCGCACCAGCGTGCGCCCCAGGCCCACCAGGCGACCCTGGAAGCCGGCGCTGTTCTCCAGGAACGTGTAGGGCAGGAAGATGCCGCGTTCAGTGGCGAGCGCGCTGTCGATGTCGCGCCACGGATCGCCGGTGTTCTTCTTGAGTTTCGCATCCTTCGCCACGCTCTTCTGCAGCGCCGCTTCTTCCGACGCCTTGCGCGCCAACAGGCTGTCGTCATGCAGCGCGTCTAGCATCTTGCGCCGCACTTTGATCGCGTTCTCGAAGCTGTTGAGCAACTCGGCGGAGATACGTTCGTTCTCCGGGCTGGTCTCGGCGAACTGGATCAACCTGCCGCGGATCTCGGAATATCTCAGCAGCCATTGCGGCAGGTCCTGGTTGCGCCGCTGCTTGAGCTGCGACAGCGTCAGCAGCCGCTCGGTGGTGCCCGGATGGCCCGAGACGAACACCGCGTCGCCGGCGGCCGCGCCGGCGAAGTTGACGTGAAGGTAGTTAGCCGGCTTCGCGGGTACGCCATTCTCGTAGGCGCGCAGGATGCCCATGTCGAGGCACCAGCGCGGAAACTGGAAGTTGTCCGGGTCGCCGCCGAAGGCGGCGATGCCCGCCTCGGGGGCGAACACCAGCCGCAGGTCGGTGTAGCGCTTGTACTTGTAGAGCCAGTACTGGCCGCCTTCGTACAGCGAGACACTCTGGCACTTGAAGCCGGACGTCGTCTCACACTGCTGCTCGAGCTGGGTCAGTGCCGACTTGCGGGCCTCGTTCGCGGCGGTGTCGTCCTTGCCGGCGGTGGCCGCGGAGATCTTCGCGGTGATGTCTTCCATCTCCGTGAGCACGTCGGCGACCTGCGTCTGGCAAGGCCGTTCTTCTGCACGCGTCTTCGCGAGGTAGCCGTCGTCGATGTAGCTCTTGTCTTTGCTCGAGAGTTCCGCGAGGCACGATTCCACGCAATGGTGATTGGTCAGGATCAGGCCTTCGCTGGAGACGAAGGAACCCGTGCAGCTGGCGATACGCACGGTGGACAGGCGCACCCGGTCGAGCCACGCCTGGTCGAGACTGGTCTTCAGCTGGCCGTTGGCCTTGGCGAACGGAAAGCCGTGGAAGGTCCACATCCCCTCGTCGGCACGGGCGGCGGAGCACAGGAACAGCGAAGCGGCGGCGGCCGCGTAGAACCAACGCGTCATCTGGAACTCCGTATGATTGATTGCCGCCGGAGCGGTCAGTCGGGCGATTATCACCCATCCTTGGCCTGATTCGCGCGCACGCGCCTGCGCGGAGTGCCGCGCCCCAGCTTCGACTCGGCGCGCGCCGGTCGGATCATGTTAGGGACGGTGCTCGCCCGACACACCGCAGGAGGCCTGCGGCAGGCTAGTCGACTGAGTTGAGGAGCAACAGCGAGGTGCCTTCGGGCGCGCGCAACAGTGCGCTGTGACGCGGGTCCAGGCCGCGCGGCAGGTCGGCGGCGAACTCGCAGCCGAGCGTGCGCAACTGCTCGATGCGATCGCCCATGTCGGCCGCGGCGAACACCAGCATGGGGGCGTCCAGCACGCGCGGCCGATGCACCGCGAGGTCGAGGTGATCGCTGGTCATGGACATTCGCAGGTACGGGGTATCGCTCTCTTCCAGGGCCACGAAGCCGAGCGGCTCCCAGAATTCGCGCAGCGGCTGGAACTCGCTCGCCGGCAGGCTGTATTCGGCGAAGTCACCACACAGCGATGTCTCGCCGCCCTCCCGATCGCTGCCGAAGTGGGTGGGCGCTTCCTGGACGCGCACCGCCTGGCCGGCGGGATCGAGAAAGCCGAATTCATTGAATGAATCATCGCCGACGCGCTTCCACGCCAGCTCGATGCCGTGTTTCTCGATGGTGTGCGCGTGTTGCGCGACGTCGGGATGCACCCAGGTGAGCGTGGGTGAAGGGAATTTGAACTGGTGCAGTCCGACGTACAGCTTGCCGTCGGTCATCACGCCGTAGGGATGCGGCCAGGTGTCGGTGGTGCCGCATTGGCTGAAGCCGAGCTTCTCGTAAAAAGCCACCGATTCGGCGATGTTGGCCGTCTCGATGCTGATTTCGTGGAACCGTCCTAGCACTGGCCACGCAGTGTACGCGGCAAGACCGCGGCTTGACTACGTGGGCGAGGGCCTATGTCCGGCTGGAAAATACTTCGCGAGCTTCGAGCCTGGACACGCACACGCTGGTGACGGCGGCGCCGATGGCACAGAACCACAACGCCGGCTGCCAGCCGTGCGCCGGAACGAAGCCCATGGACTGGACCGCGATCGCGGCCAGTGCCAGTTGCGAAAACCCAAAAATGCTCGACGCCACACCGGTGTAGTTCGGGGAAAGGCGGATGCCGTGCGCGATGAGATTCGGCAGCGCGAGCCCCTGGCCGAATGAGAACACCATCATCGGAACAAATACGTAGATGGGATGCGTGTAACCAAGCAAAACCAGTGCCAATGCCGCGAAAGCGCCGAACAGCTGCCAGCGGAGCCCCGCGCTGATCTGGCGGTTGACGTCGTGATGGCCGGAGGAGCGGGACACCAGCAGGTTGCCAACGAAGAATCCGCCGGCGAGGAACAGGTAATACATGCCAAACCGGTCGCTGGCCATGCCGAAAACATTGGTCATCACGAAAGGAGTGAGCGACACGAATACGAAGAACAGCGCGTAGATCAGCGCCACCTGCAACACGTATTCCATGAACAGCGGCCGCACGAGCAGTGCGCGCGACTCACGCCACAGCACCGAGAAGCTGTGCGCATTCGCGTTGGCGCGGCGGGTTTCCGGCAGCCACGCGAAGCAGGCGACAGTGATGACGGCGGCGCCACCCGCCAGCATCAGGAAGGCCGACTGCCAACCGGCGTAACGGGTGATCAGGCCGCCCGCATAGGGCGCCAGCGCGGTCCCCATCACCAGGGCCATGGTCAGGATGGCGTACATGCGCGCCAATTCGCGTTCCGCGAACAGGTCACCGACGCTGGCGCGGGAAACGGTGATGCCAGCGCCGCCGGTAGCGCCCTGCACGATGCGTCCCACCACCAGCCAGCTCATGGTGGGTGCGAAGTAGCAGGCCACGGCGGCGAGCCCGGTGAGCGCCACGCCGCCGATGAGTATCGGTCGCCGGCCGTAGCGGTCGGCTAGCGGACCGGACAGCAACACGCCGAACGCGAACGCGATCAGGTAGGCGGTGATGGCCAGGGCCGCGGTTCCCGGGCCGACGGCGTAGTGAATGGCGATTTGCGGCAGCGCCGGCAGGAACAGGAAATTACCCAATCCACCAATGGCGCTGCAGCCGGCGAGCAGAGGGATCAAGTGGCGCGCGCGCACGCTCATCCGGCGGCTCTTATCAGATCCCACCGACGCAGATGTATTTGAGCTCGGTGAATTCGAGGATGCCGTACTTCGAACCTTCCCGTCCGGTGCCGCTTTCCTTCATGCCGCCGAAAGGCGCGACCTCGGTGGAGATGAGCCCGGTGTTCAGGCCGACGATGCCGTATTCGAGCGCCTCGGTGACGCGCCATGAACGCGCCAGGTCGCGCGTATACAGGTAGGCGGCCAGCCCGAACTCGGTGTCATTCGCCAGGCGAATGGCCTCATCGTCGCTGTCCACACGAAACAGCGGCGCGACCGGTCCGAAGGTCTCTTCGCGCGCCAGCATCATGCTGCTGGATACGTTGGTCAGCACGGTGGGTTCGTAGAAGGTGCCGCCCAGCGCGTGCTTCAGCCCGCCGGTCAGCAAGGTTGCGCCTTTTGCACGCGCATCAGAAACGTGCTCCTCGACCTTGGCGAGCGCCTTGGTATCGATCAGCGGCCCCTGGTCGGTTTCGCCCTTCAGTCCGTCACCGACGCGCAGCTTCTTCACGGCTTCGACCAGCTTCTGGGCGAAGGTGTCGTAGATCTTCGACTGCACGATGAAGCGATTGGCGCACACGCAGGTCTGGCCGGTGTTGCGGTATTTGCTCTGGATGGCGCCGGTGACCGCCGCGTCGAGATCGGCGTCGTCGAGCACGATGAAGGGCGCATTGCCGCCCAGCTCGAGCGCCACCTTCTTCACCGACTTTGCGCACTGCGCCATGAGTAGTTTGCCCACGGCGGTGGAGCCGGTAAACGACAGCTTGCGCACCTTGTCGTTGCCGGTGAACTCGCCGCCGATGGCCGCCGCGTCGCCCGTCACCACGTTGATGACGCCGGCGGGTATGCCGGCGCGCTGCGCGAGCTCCGCCATGGCGAGCGCCGAATACGGCGTCTGCTGCGCGGGCTTGATCACGATAGGGCAACCGGCGGCAAGCGCCGGCCCGGCCTTGCGCGTGATCATCGCGGCGGGGAAGTTCCAGGGCGTGATCGCGGCGACCACGCCGACCGGCTGGCGCAGCACCATGATGCGTTTGTCCACCTGGTGACCCGGGATGATGTCGCCGTACAGGCGTTTGCCTTCCTCCGCGAACCACTCGATGAAGGAGGCGGCGTAGGCGATCTCGCCGCGGGATTCTGCCAGCGGCTTGCCTTGCTCGGCGGTCATGATGATCGCGAGATCGTCGACATGGGCCAGCATCAGGTCGAACCACTTGCGCATCAGTCGTGCGCGCTCGGCCGCGGTTTTTTTTGCCCAGGTGGGCAGCGCGGCATGCGCGGCTTCGATGGCGCGGCGCGTCTCCGCGCCACCCATGTGCGGCACTGTGCCCAGCAGGTCAGCGTTCGCCGGATTGCGGACCTCGATAGTGAGTCCGGAATCGGCGGCGAGCCACTGCCCGCCAATGAGGCAACGCTGCTTCCACAGCGCCGGGTCGCTGAGCTTGATCATTTCTTCTCCAGGTGCGTAACCAGGAATGCCAGCGTGCGTTCGCGCGCGAGGCTTGCGCTGGCGGCATCGTAGCTGCCGCGTTCGTCGCAGTTGAAGCCGTGGTCCGCGGGGTAAACGTGGAACACGCCGTTCGGATCCGCCGCGCGGATCTTGTCGATGTCCGGGGGCGGAATATAGGGATCCTTATCGCCGAAGTGATACATCACCGGTCGTTTCGGTGACTTGCCGAGGTGATCCTTGGCGATCTGGCCGCCGTAGTACGCGACGGCACAGCTGATGGGCAGGTCGCAGGCGGCGAGATAGGCGAGCGTTCCGCCCCAGCAGTAACCGACCACCGCCACCCGGCCGGCGTGTTTGACCACGTTGATCGACGCGGCGAGGTCGAGCAGCGTCTTCTCTTTCGGGATCTGCATGCGGTAACCGCGACCTTCCTGCGTCGACTTTTCCGAGTAGTCGAGCTCGATGCCGCGGCGGATGCGGTCGAACAAACAAGGCGCGATGACCAGATAGCCATCCGCCGCAAACCCATCCGCGACGCCGCGAATGTGATGATTCACGCCGAAGATTTCCTGCGCAATCACCAGCACACCACGCGGCGCACCCGTGGCTGGCGTGAGCCAGGCATTGAATTCATGGCCGTCGCGCGCCATGAGCGTGGTGTATTCACCCATGGGGCGACTCCTGCTCGGTGGACTCGATGAAAGGAATGCATTTTGCCACCGGCTGATCATGCGGCCTAACCCCCGAAGGTAATATCCGTGGCTCCTGTGTGTAGGGAGAAGCCCATGAAGGCGACATTTCGCAGTCTGATGCTGCTGTGCATGGCGGCACATGCTGCCGCGGCCGACAATCTTGTGCGCCTGGCCGAAGAAGTTCGTGCCACCGAAGTGGCCTTCGCGAAAACTCTGGCCGATCGAGATGTGAAGACATTCCGGGCGATGATCGCGCCAGACGTCATCTGGCTGGCCGACGTGCCACTACGCGGGCCCGACCAGGTCCTGACGCGCTGGCAGAAATACTTCGACGCGCCGCAAGCGCCGTTTTCGTGGAGTCCGGAGCTGGTGGAAGTCCAGGACGGCGGCCGGCTGGCGTTGAGCACGGGTCCGGTTCTCGATTCCGTCGGCAAGCGTGTCGGGACCTACACCTCCATCTGGCGGCGCGAACCGACTGGCGAATGGAAAATCATCTTCGATCGAGGCTGCCCGTCCTGCGCGTGCGCGGAAACTCACTGACCGCCGGACCGCACCACGCGATTATCCAGCGACCCGAAAATGTCCTGGTGGTCCGCGTCGAACATCTGGATCGAGACGCGGTCACCGAATTTCAGGAAGGGTGTACCGGGACTGCCGCGCTCGAGCTGCTCGAGCATGCGTTTCTCGGCCAGGCAACTCGCGCCGCGGCTGCGGTCATAGTTCGACACCGTGCCGGACCCCACGATGGCGCCGGCGCCCAGGCGGCGCGTGCGCGTGACGTGCTCGATCAGCTGCGCGAAGCTGAAGGTCATGTCGACGCCCGCGTCGGGCCGTCCGAAATCCACGCCGTTTATGCGGCTGAGGAGCGGCAGGTGAACCTTGCTGTCGTGCCACGCCTTTCCCAGCTCGTCGGGCGTCACCGCGACCGGCGCGAAGGAAGTCGCGGGCTTGGACTGGTAGAAGCCGAAGCCCTTGGCGAGCTCCCCGGGAATGAGGTTGCGCAACGACCAGTCGTTGACCAGCGTGAGTAGTTTGATGTGGCCGGCGGCATCGGCCGCCGAGGTGCCCATGGGTACGTCGTCGGTGATCACCGCGATTTCGGCCTCGAGATCGATCCCCCAGGCTTCGTCGGCGAACGGCACATCGTCGCGCGCGCCGAGCAGGTCGTCCGAGCCGCCCTGGTAGACCAGCGGATCGGTCCAGAACGAGGCCGGCATTTCCGCGCCACGCGCCTTGCGCACCAGTTCCACGTGATTGACGTAGGCACTGCCATCCACCCACTGAAAGGCGCGCGGCAGCGGCGCGGCGCATTGAGAGATGTCGAAGGCGGTCGCTCCCGGCGGCGCCGGGCTGGCTTCCAGTTCCGCAGCGCGCTCGGCGAGGCGCGGCGCGAGGGTGTCCCAGTCGTCGAGCGCCGCCTGCAACGTGGCGGCGATGCCGGGCACCGGCAGGCAACGGCTCAGGTCGCGGCTCACGATGGCCAGCCGGCCGTCGCGGCCGCCCCGCCTGAGAGTGGCGAGCTTCACTTCGCCGTCTTCCAGCTGTCGACGTATCCCGGCCACTCGATCTGCGCGGCATTCGCCGAGACCTCGAGCGCATCGCGCGTATCGATCATGACGGCGTATTCGTCGGTGGCAGGCTTGGCCTGCTGGAAGACATTCTTGAGCGCCTTCGGATGCGGGCCGTGCGTGAAGCCGCCCGGGTGCAGCGTGATCATGCCGGGATGGATGTTGTCGCGGCTGAAGAAATTTCCCGCGTGATAGAAGATGACTTCGTCGTAGTCGTCGTTGTTGTGGAAGAACGGCACCTTCATCGCGCCGGGATCGGATTCGAATGGTCGCGGCACGAAGCTGCACACCACGAAGCGATCGGCGAGGAAGGTGGTGTGCGCCGAAGGCGGCAGATGATAGCGATGGCTCATCAGCGGGCGCAGGTCGCGCATGTTGATGCGCACCACGCACAGGTCGCCGTGCCAGCCGACCGCATCGAGCGGATTGAATGGATAGGTCACGGTGGAGATGGCGTTGCGCCGCTTGATGGCGACGCGCCACTCGGCGCCGTCCTGCTGCTCGCGGAAAGCATCATCGATGCGCGGCGTGTCGAGCATGGCTGCATCGAAGATTGCGTGTGGTCCGACCAGGCCCTTGTCCGGCAGGCGGAACGAATTGTTGGAGGCCTCTATCAACAGCGCGAGCAGCGGTTCGCCGCATTCGACGCGCCACATGGTGCCGCGCGGGATCAGCAGGTAATCGCCGGCCTCGAAAGACAGGTGGCCATAGTCGCAGAACAGTTCGCCGCGCCCGGCGTGCACGAACAGCAGCTCGTCGCCGTCGGCGTTGCGCGCCAGCGCCGGCATGTTCGACTCGCAGCGCCAGAAGCGCACGCGTACCGCGGCGTTGTGCAGCAGCTCCGGGGCCGCCCACGGCGAGTCCTGGGTGCGCGTCAGTTTCATGCAGTCGAACGCGTGCGGCTGCAGTGGACCTTCGAAATTCACCCAGCCCGTAGGCGGATGCCGGTGATACACGTGCGCGGCCGGGCCAAAGAAGCCTTCCTTGCTGATTTCGCGTTCGTAGGTGCCCGCCGGCAGGTCGGCGTGCGCCTGGCGTGATGCCTGGCCTTCGACCTTCGGAAAGTGGACGTAACGTTTCATGTGCCCTCAGGTCCCGAAGTCTCAATTTAGTTTCACTTGAAACCAATTGGAAGTGGCGGTTCAGGCTTTCTCGAGAATCGCGACCACGCCCATGCCGCCCGCGGTGCACACTGAAATCAGCCCGCGCCTGGCGGTGGAGGATTCGGACAGCTGCTTTGCGAGCTGCGCGACGATGCGCGTGCCGGTGGCTGCAAACGGGTGACCGATGGCGACGCTCGAGCCGTTCACGTTGAGCTTCGAGCGGTCGATGCTGCCGAGAGGCTGGTCGAGGCCGAGCCGTTCCCGGCAATACTCCGCCGATTCCCACGCCTTGAGCGTGCACAACACCTGTGCCGCGAAGGCTTCGTGGATCTCGTAGAAATCGAAGTCCTGCAGCGAGAGGTTCGCATCCTCGAGCATGGCGGGCACCGCGTAGGCGGGTGCCATGAGCAGGCCTTCCTTGCCGCCGACGTAATCCACGGCCCACTGCTTGCTGTAGCTGAACCACGCGAGGATGGGCAGATTGCGCTGGCGCGCCCATTCCTCGCTGGCTAACAACACCGCCGATGCACCGTCGGTCAGCGGCGTCGAATTGCCGGCCGTGAGGGTGCCCTGGCCGCTGCGCCGGTCGAACGCAGGCTTGAGGGTCGCCAGTTTCTCGAGCGTGCTGTCCGCGCGCACGTTGTTGTCCATCGTGACGCCCTGGTAACCGCTGACCACCAGGTCGCTGAAGAAGCCGCGTTTCCACGCCGCGCCGGCATTCACGTGGCTGGCATTGGCAAGCGCGTCCTGCTCGGCGCGCGGAATCTTCCAGGTCTTGGCCATCTGCTCGCAGTGTTCACCCATCGAAAGTCCGGTGCGCGGCTCGAGTACCCCCGGCATCACCGGTTTGAAATGCCGCGGGCGCAGCCCGAAGAACGGCTTGATACGCTGCCACGCGCTCCTGCCGCGATACGCGCGCAGCAACAACTGCTGATAGGAACGCGGATAGACGATGGGCGGATCGCTCACCGTGTCGAAGCCGCCCGCGATTCCGGCGTCCATCTGCCCCAGCGCGATTTTCATCGCGATGGAGATCGCGGCATCCAGGCCGGTGCCACAGGCGCGTTGAATGTCGATGCCGGGAGTCGCCGGATCCAGCCCGGACGACAACACGCATTCGCGCACCAGGTTGAAGTCTTTCGAGTGCTTGAGGACCGCGCCGCCCGTGACGTCGCCGAGCCGTTCGCCCGCGATGCGATACTTCGCCACCAGCGCCTGCAACACGGCGGTGAACATGTCCTGGTTGCCGACACGAGCATAGGCGCCGTGCCCGCGCACGAACGGGATACGCATGCCGCCTACCACCGCGACGCGACGAACCTGGGATCCAACCAGCATGGCGATGCTCCACGTGAAGTGGCGGTTAGGATGCCACGGCGCCCGGGCGCCGCGAAGATTCCGGCGCGGCGCATGTCGACCGCAAAGGCCACAGACGGGCGCAGGGGCGCTTGCCGTGAAATGCGTCTGCTACCATCCGGGCATGAAAAATCCCGCCATTCTCATCGCCGCGGCGGCGCTCGCCGCGTGCGCCACCACGCCCGAGAGCGGTCACCCGATGCCACGCTCAACGACCTGGTCGAGGAATACTTCGACCGGCAGCTCGAGCTGTCGCCGATGAATGCCACCGCCATCGGCGATTCGCGTTACGACGATCGGCTCGACGAGTCGACCAGCCCCGGCTTTCGCGAGAAGGCCTTCGGCATCGAAAGCGCGTTCCTGGATCGCGCGCGGCGCATCGATGTCGCGCGCCTGTCGCCGGCAGCGCGCATCACCAGCGAGATATTCGTCAGCGAGCGCGAACAGACCCTGGCCGGGCAACGGTTTCACGAGGAGTACATGCCGTTCAACCAGATGACCGGCCTGCCCATGGATCTCGCCGTGTATGGTTCCGGCAGCGGTCCACAGCCGTTCAAGACCGTGCAGGACTACGATCGCTTCCTGAAGCGCGTGCGGGAATTTCCGCGCTGGGCCGATGGCGCCATCGCGTTGATGCGCACTGGCATGTCACGCGGCATCACGTTGCCACGTCCGGCGGTCTCCAAGATGGTGCCGCAGCTGCGCGGCATCGCCACGCCGACGGCCGAGGCGAGCATCTACTGGGGGCCCATCGCCGCGATGCCGGCCGACTTTCCCGCCGCGGAGCGCGAGCGGCTCAGCGCGGCTTACGCGGCCGCGCTCACGCGGGAGGTGCTGCCGGCCTACACCCGGCTGGCCGACTTTCTGGAGCGTGACTATCTACCCGCGGCGCGCAGCACGGTGGGATGGAGCGACCTGTCGGATGGGCCATCCTGGTACCGCTGGCGAATCCGCAGCATCGACCACCATGGACATGCCGCCGGAGCAGATCCACGAGCTTGGCCTGCAGGAGGTGGCGCGCATCCGCGCGGAAATGCTCGCGGTGAAGCAACAGGTGGGCTTCCAGGGCGAACTCGATGCGTTCTTCACGTACCTGGAGGACGATCCGCGTTTCTATTTCACCAGCGAGCAGGAACTGCTCGACGCGTACCGCGACGTGAAACGTCGAATCGACGCGCTGCTGCCGAAACTGTTCTCGACTTTTCCGAAAGCGGACTACGAGGTCCGGCCGGTCGAGCCATTCCGCGCCGCGTCGGCCGCGGGCGCCTCCTACCAGGCTCCCTCGGCGGATGGCTCGCGGCCCGGCATCTTCTACATCAACACGCACAACCTGCGCGCGCAGCCGCGTTTCGGCCTCGAAACGCTGTCGCTGCACGAAGCGGCGCCCGGGCATCACTTCCAGATCGCGATCCAGCAGGAGCTCACCGGTCTGCCGCGCTTCCGGCGCTTCAACAACTACGTGTCGTACGCCGAAGGCTGGGCGCTGTACGCCGAATCGATCGGCAAGGAGCTGGGGTTGTTCACCGATCCGTACCAGTGGTACGGCCGACTGTCGGATGAAATGCTGCGCGCCATGCGGCTGGTGGTGGACACCGGTCTGCACGCCAAGGGCTGGAGCCGCGAGCAGGCAATCCGCTACATGCTCGACAACTCGTCGATGGCCGAGAGCGACGTGACCGCCGAGGTGGAGCGCTACATGGTATGGCCCGGCCAGGCGCTCGGCTACAAGCTCGGGCAGCTGCACATCAGCGCGCTGCGCGCCAGGGCGCAGGCCGCGCTGGGAACCAGGTTCGACGTGCGCGAGTTCCACAGCCAGGTGCTGCGCGACGGTGCGGTGCCGATGGACGTGCTGACGAAGAAGATCGATCGCTGGATCGCCGCCAGCAAGGGCTAGCTACTTGATGTAACCGTATCCGAGGGTCTCGATCTCGACCACGAGGCCGGCCTCGAAGATGACCTTGCGCATGAGATGGTTGGGACCGAGGTTGTAGATCCAGGACTCGACCGGAACCTCGATGTAGCTCTCGCCGACGAAAAACGGGCGGCCATGGTCCCAGATGACCGGGCGGCGGAATACGCTGCGCAGCGTGATCACTTCGTCGGGTTCCCCGCACTTGGCGGCCACCTCCGAGCGCGAACTGCCCTCGGTGATCAGCTTGGAGCCACAGCGCATGGTCGCGAATACCGGTGAAGCGGCCAGCAAACCGAGAACCACGATGACGGCGGCGCCCTTCATGGGTCAGACAATAGGCCGATTCTCCTTAACGGACAATGAACATGGTTGCAGCGGCGGGCGCTGACGCGTCAAGCGCAATGAACCTTTTTGCCGCAATACGGCACTCACTATTCATGAGTGTGGCAAGGCAATGGACGGCGCTTGCCCTGGTGCTGGGGCTCTGCTGCGCGCCCGCCGCGCCGGCCGGCGAGTTCACGCTGACGGCCGACGAGGCGCGCCGCGTGGAAGCGCGCCAGGTGGTGGTTCGTGCCAACCTCGATGCGAACCAGCGCCGCGGAACGGTACACGCCGCGGTGCGCATCGAGGCGTCGCCGGCGGTCGTGTTCCAGATGATGATCCGCTGCGGGGACGCCCTGCAGTACGTGCCTCACTTGCAGAAATGCCAGGTGCGCGACCAGGCGCCCGACGACAGCTGGCTGCTGGTCGAACAGGAGATCGATTTCGGCTGGTATGCGCCGCGGGTCAACTGGGTGTTCCGCGCCGAGCTGGCGGCCGATCGCAGCATCACCTTCCGGCAGGTGAGCGGCGACTTCAAGGCGAACGAGGGGGCCTGGGAGCTCGAGCCGACCGCGGACGGCGCCACCACGCTGCTGCTGTATCGCGCCTACATCGATCCGCCGGGTTTTGTGCCCAACTGGCTGGCGCGTTCGACCTTCCGGCGTGAATTACCGCGAATGTTGACCCAGCTGCGGCAACGTTGTGAGGCCGAACAGACCCTGCGCGCCGGCACCGGCGCCACTGCGCATCCGGCTCACCCCCATTGAGTGATTGCGCATTTCGGGCGGCAGACGGCAAGATGCCCGCCCCGCATGAGTGCCGCCATTGACCGCAAGTTCGAACAAACCCTGGCGGCGCTGATCAATAGCGGCGAGCCCGAAATCATCCAGGGTGGCCGCAAGGGCGTCGAGAAGGAGTCGCTGCGCGTGACGCCCGACGGGCGTATCGCGCAGACCCCGCATCCCCGCGCCCTTGGCTCGGCGCTCACCAACGAAAACATCACCACCGACTATTCGGAGGCGCTGATCGAGCTGGTGTCGCCGACCTTCCGCACTTCCTGGGAGCTGTTGCAATACCTGCTCGACCTGCACCAGTTCGTCTACCAGCACCTCGGCGACGAGTTGTTATGGGCGACATCGATGCCGTCGATCATCGACGGTGATGCCAGCATTCCTATCGCCCAATTCGGCAGGTCGAACGTCGGCCGCATGAAGACGGTGTATCGCGAGGGGCTCGGGGTCCGTTACGGCCGCATGATGCAGGCCATTTCCGGCGTGCATTACAACTACTCGTTCCCGGTGAGCATGTGGGAGCCATGGGCGGATCTCGTGCAGTCGCGGGTTCGCGGCCAGCAGTTCATTTCCGAACGTTACTTCCACCTGCTGCGCAACTATCGCCGCCACGGCTGGATCGTGCTGTACCTGTTCGGCGTCTCGCCGGTGGTGTGCAACAGCTTCCTGCGTGGCCGCAACGTGACACTGCCACGCCTGTCGGCGGACACCTCCTACGAGCCGTACGCGACAAGCTTGCGCATGAGCGATCTCGGCTATCGCAATCGCAACCAGGCGGGCCTGTCGGTGTCGGTCAACAGTCTCGACGAATACGTGCGCGACCTGTCGCGCGCGATCACCACGCTGCACGAGCCGTACGAGAAGTTAGGCGTGAAGGTCGACGGGCAATACCGCCAGCTCAACGCCAACATCCTGCAGATCGAAAACGAGTACTACAGCTTCATCCGTCCGAAACGCGTGGCGCGCTCCGGCGAACGCCCCACCAAGGCGCTGCTGCGCGCCGGCGTCGAATACGTGGAGGTGCGCGCACTCGACGTGAGCGCCTTCGATCCGGTGGGTGTCAACCAGAACAAGATGCGATTCCTGGAGGTGTTTCTCGCGTTGTGCCTGATGAAGGACTCGGCGCCGATCGACGTCTCGGAGCAGGACGTGCTGGACGCCAATCACGTGACCGTGGCGCGACGCGGCCGCGAGCCGGGGCTGATGCTCAAACGCGATGGACGTGCGACACCGATGCAGGGCTGGGCGCGGGAACTCGTCGATTCGATGCAGGGCATCGCCGAAGTGTTCGATCGCGGCGATGCGTCCAGGCCGTATTCCGCGGCGCTGGCGGTGCAGGCCGCGAAAATCAGCGACGTCACGCTCACGCCTTCGGCGCGCATGCTGGCGGAACTCGAGTCGACGCAGGAATCCTTCTTCGACCTGGCGTTGCGCATGTCACGATTGCACAAGGAATATTTCCTTGCTTTGTACCCCCCGAACGTCGAGCGCCAGGCGGAGTTTCGCGCCGAGGCTGAAGAGTCCCTAAGGGCGCAGGCCAGGATCGAATCGACGGATAGAATGAGTTTCGAGCAATACCTGGCGGAGTACGCGGCCGGCTGAAAGTGTGACGCAGGTCTTATCTCTTTACATATGCGGAAAACATCGTTCGCAAGACGTTAGTTTTTAACAAATGAAGTACTAGAATCCCTGCCAGACCAAAGGTCTAATGTTCAGGGAACGACATGAAAACTAAAAACCAGACCGAGCAGGAGCTGTTCGAGTTGGCGGTGACAAAAGCGGCGAATGATGACGGAGCATCCCCGGCGGATCTGCGAGAAGGGATCGTGGCTGTCCGCAAGCAGGCGTGGAGTCCGTTCGAAGTCTGGCGCACGCGCGTGAAGACGCCGGCGCAGCCCAGTCGCAGCGAGTCAGCTCCAATCTAGAGCGGTCGCCTGGCAGTTGCGAAGCAACTGCCGAACACATACAAAGCACTCTGGTCCCCAGAGAGGGTCTTCGCAGGCTCGCGAAGCTTGGCGCCCATGAAAACTTCGTCGCCCAATCGCACGGACGCCGCACGTCTGCTGGTCAGCGGCTTCCGCCTGCTGCGTTTCCCTGAACCGCTCGAGTCGGAATTCCGCGCCGAGCATCGCGCGCGCCTGCGCACCTGGAACCGGCTCGCCATCATCGTCTCGGCGTGCACCGTCACCGGCTTTGCCATCCTCGATCACATGGTGCTTTCTGCGGAGCATTCACGCGTCGCCAACATGGTGCGCTTCGGCATGCATGTGCCCGCGGTCCTGTTGATGCTGGTGTGCACGTCAAAGCGTTTTTACGACCGGTGGTATGACCTCGGCATCAGCATCATCGCGCCGGTGTTCGGAATCGGCACGGTCATCATGGCCGCGTCCTCGCCACCCGGGGAAGTTCCACTCATCGGCGGCCGCCTGCTGCTGGCCGCCTTCTTCTTCTATTACATGGTGGGCTTGCGGCTGCGTGAAGCATTGCGCGCCAACCTCATCGTATTCGCAGCGCTGGGCATCGCGGGCCTGCTCGGCACCATGCCCAGCCGATACCGCGACCTACATCATGTTCACGCTGTTCTGCGCCAACATCATCGGCGGCGCCGGCTCGTACGCCCTGGAACACGCAAACCGCAAGGCGTTTCTCGAGCATCGCCAGCTCACCGACGTCGCGACCCACGACGGGCTCACCCGGCTGCTGAACCGCGCGGCCTTCGAGGACCAGGTGCGCCGCGTCTGGCAGCAGGCGCAAAGTGACCGGCAGTCGGTCGGCGTGATCATGATCGACCTCGACGACTTCAAGGCCTACAACGATCGCTACGGGCATGTCGCGGGCGACGACTGCCTGCGACGCGTATGTTCCGCGCTGCGCGACGTGGCGCGCCGCCGCCCGCTCGATTTCGTGGCGCGGTATGGCGGCGAGGAACTGATCGCGGTGCTTTACGGCGCCGACCGGGCCTACGGCGAGAGCATCGCGCGCAATCTGCTGACCGCGGTTCGCGAACTGCGCATTCCACACGACAGCTCGCAGACTCAACCGTACGTGACCGTCAGCGTGGGTGTGGTGGCGGTCGATGCCTATCGCATGGCGAGCCATGACGCGGCGGTCGAGCTCGCCGACCAGGCGCTGTATGAAGCCAAGAACCAGGGCCGCGATCGTCACGTGGCGCTCGATCCGGACGCGGTGCGCGCAGATCCACGCGCGGCCGCCGCGCCGCGCAGCGGCGAATCGGACGGGCTCCGCGAAGTCGCAGGTAGTTAGGCCACGTCACTGGCGATAGATCGCGACCTCGTTGCGCCCCTTCGAGGTGCGCACGCCGCGGAACATTCCCTCGCTGTTGAATTCGAGCACGATCTCGCCGGCGGGATCGATGGCGATGACGCCGCCATTTCCGCCGAGTTTCTTCATCTTGCCGTTGAGCACGTTCTCCACCGCCTGCGCCAGCGGGAGCTTCAGGTATTCGACCTGCGCGCAGATGTCGTGTGCGACCACGGTGCGGATGAAATATTCGCCATGCCCGGTGGCGGACACCGCGCAGCTGGCGTTGTTGGCGTAGGTGCCCGCGCCAATGATGGGAGAGTCGCCGACCCGACCCCAGCGCTTGCCGGTCATGCCGCCCGTGGAGGTCGCGGCCGCCAGGTTTCCCGACAGGTCCAGCGCCACCGCGCCCACGGTGCCGAAGGCTTCGAGCTCGTTTTCGCGCGCGATTTCGCCGCGCAGATTGCGCTCCAGCTGGCGCTGGCGGGCCGGCGTCCGGAAATACTCGTTGGACACCATCTCCACGCCCTGCAGCCTGGCGAATTCCTCGGCACCGGCGCCGACCAGCATCACGTGCGGTGACTTGTCCATGATCAGCCGCGCGAGGTCGATCGGATTCTTCACGTGTTGCAGCCCGGTCACGGCACCTGCCGCCAGCGTCTTGCCATCCATGAGCGAGGCATCGAGCTCGGCCACGCCGTCGCGATTCAGGACAGCGCCGCGTCCGGCGTTGAACAGCGGGTTGTCCTCGAGAACCCGGACCGCGGCGCTGGTGGCATCGAGACTGGCGCCACCGCGAGCCAGCACCGCATAACCGGCATCCAGGGCCTCTTGAAGTGCCGCCCGATAATCCTTTTCCTGCGCCGGACTCATGTCGTCGCGAGACAGTGTTCCGGCTCCACCATGAATGGCGATCGCGAACATCTTTCCTCCGGATGCGGTGGTGGCGAGATCGCCGGCGCGCACAACACAAGTGCACGTGAGCGTTATCAGCACCGCAATGGTAACTATTCGGCACGTCCCCATTTTTTCGGCTCCTGCGGCTATGCTTCACCGCCTCCGGAATCATATTAGAAGAAACCATTCATGCTGACTCGTATCCGCAGCCTGCTGGTTGCCAACCGCGGCGAAATCGCCATTCGTGTCATGCGCGCCGCCAGCGAGCTGGGTATCCGCACTATCGCGATTTACTCGCAGGAAGACCGGTTTTCACTGCACCGTACCAAGGCCGACGAGGCGTATCTCGTCGGGCGTGGCAAGGCGCCCGTGGATGCTTACCTGGACATCGAGGACATCCTGCGCATCGCCATCGAAGCGAAAGCCGATGCGATTCACCCGGGCTACGGTTTTCTCTCGGAGAACCCGGATTTCGTCGAGGCGTGCAACCGCGAGGGCGTGACCTTCGTCGGTCCCACCCCCGAAATCATGCGCACCCTCGGCAACAAGGTGGCGGCGCGAAATCTGGCGACCTCGGCCGGCGTGCCGGTCATGCCGGCCACACCGGCACTGCCCGCCGACCTCGAAATCTGCAAGAAGCAGGCGGCCAAGGTCGGTTACCCGGTGATGTTGAAAGCGAGCTGGGGCGGCGGCGGGCGAGGCATGCGGGTCATCGAAAGCGACGCGCAGCTCGCCGAACTGCTGCCCGTGGCGCGACGCGAGGCCAAGGCCGCTTTCGGCAATGACGAGGTATATCTCGAAAAGCTGGTGCGCAACGCGCGGCACATCGAAGTGCAGATCCTCGGCGACACGCACGGCAACCTGGTGCATCTGTACGAGCGCGACTGCACGGTGCAGCGGCGCAACCAGAAAGTCGTGGAGCGCGCACCGGCCGCCTTCCTGACGACCGAGCAGCGTAATGAACTGTGCGGCTACGCGCTCCAGATCGGCAACGCGGTGAAGTACCGCAATGCGGGCACGGTCGAATTCCTGCAGGACGCCGGGACCGGCAAGTTCTATTTCATCGAGGTGAATCCGCGCATCCAGGTGGAGCACACCGTCACCGAGGCCGTGACCGGCATCGACCTCGTGAAGGCCCAGATACGCATCGCCGACGGCGCGAAGATCGGCGAGGACGCCAGCGGTGTGCCGCCGCAGCAGCACATCTACGTGACCTCGCATGCGCTGCAGTGTCGCGTGACCACGGAGGATCCGGAGAACAACTTCGCGCCGGACTACGGCAAGATCACCGCGTATCGTTCGCCGGCCGGTTTCGGCATAAGGCTCGACGCCGGCACCGCCTATGCCGGCGCAATCCTCACGCGTTCGTACGATTCGATGCTGGTGAAGGTCACGGCCTGGGCGCCGAATCCCATCGAGGCCATCGCCCGCATGCATCGCGCATTATGGGAGTTCCGCATCCGCGGCGTGGCCACCAACCTGCGTTTCCTCGACCAGGTCATCACGCATCCGAAGTTCGCCCACGGCGACTACACCACCAAGTTCATCGACGAGACGCCCGAGCTGTTCAAGTGGGAGAAGAAGCGCGACCGCGCCACGCGCATCCTCACCTTCATCGGCGACGTCATCGTCAACGGCAATCCGGAGGTGAAGGGTCGCCAGCGGCCCAAGCAGATGGCGCTGGCGCGGCTGCCGAAGGTCAACGTGTCCAAGGCGCCGCCGCCGGGAACCAAGCAGAAGTTCGACGAGCTCGGGCCCGAGGGTTTCGCAAAATGGATGCTGGATCAGAAGCAGGTGCTGATCACCGACACGACGATGCGCGACGCGCACCAGTCGCTGCTGGCCACGCGCATGCGTCAGCCGGACATGACTGCCATTGCGCCGTACTACGCGCACCTGATGCCGCAGTTGTTCTCGATGGAATGCTGGGGCGGCGCGACCTTCGATGTGGCGATGCGTTTCCTGAAGGAGGACCCGTGGTCGCGCCTCGAGCAATTCCGCTCAGGCATGCCCAACCTGCTGCTGCAGATGTTGCTCCGTTCGGCGAATGCCGTCGGCTACACGAACTACCCCGACAACGTGGTGCGTACCTTCGTGAAGCAGGCGGCCAGTCTCGGGCGTGGACCTGTTCCGCGTCTTCGATTCGCTCAACTGGGTCGAGAACATGCGCGTGGCCATCGATGCGGTGCGCGAAACCGGCAAGCTCTGCGAAGCGGCTATCTGCTACACCGGTAACCTGCACTCGCCCGACGAGAAAAAGTACACGCTGGACTACTACCTCGAGATGGGTCGCGCGCTCAAGAACGCGGGTACCCACATCATCGGCATCAAGGACATGGCGGGACTGTGCCAGCCGAGCGCGGCATATACGCTGGTCAAGTCGCTCAAGGATGAGCTCGGGCTGCCGGTGCATTTCCACACCCACGACACCTCGGGGATCGCGGCCGCCAGCGTGCTGGCGGCGGTGGCCGCCGGCGTGGATGCGGTCGATGGCGCGCTGGACGCCATGAGCGGACTCACGTCCCAGCCGAATCTGGGCTCGATCGTCGAAGCGCTGCGTTACTCCCCGCGCGACACGGGTATCGATCCGGCCAACCTGCGCATGATTTCCGCGTACTGGGAACAGGTGCGCAAGAACTACCTGGCTTTCGAAAGCGACATCCGTGCGGGAGCCTCCGAGGTGTATGTGCACGGCATGCCCGGGGGTCAATACACCAACCTCAAGGAACAGGCGCGCTCGGTGGGTCTCGATGACTCGCGCTGGCCGGAGGTGGCCCAGGCGTACGCCGACGTCAACCAGATGTTTGGCGACATCGTGAAGGTCACACCGTCGTCCAAGGTCATCGGGGATCTCGCGTTGCTGATGGTGTCGAGCGGACTCACCAAGGATCAGGTGCTCGATCCCGACGTCGAAGTGGCATTTCCGGAGTCGGTGGTGCAGATGTTGCGCGGTGACCTCGGTCAACCCGCGGGCGGCTGGCCACCCGGTCTGCAGAAGAAAGTGCTCAAGGGCGCGAAGCCACTGACGACGCGTCCCGGTGCGGCCATGGAGCCCATGGATCTGGGAGAGGAGCGCAGCAAACTGACCGAGAAACTCGGGCGCGCGGCCACGGACACGCAGTTTGCGTCCTACCTGATGTATCCGAAGGTGTTCCTCGATTACGCCCGCGATCGTGCGGCATACGGCGACTGCGCCATCTTGCCCACGCCGGTGTTCTTCTACGGCATGGACCCGGGCGACGAAGTCTCGGTGGATATCGAACGCGGCAAGACGCTGATCGTGCGTTTCGTGGCGGTATCGGAAGTGCGTGACGACGGCACGCGCCAGGTGTTCTTCGAACTGAACGGACAGCCACGCTCGATCATCGTGACCGACCGCTCGCAGGTCGCGAAGCGTCCGCCACAGCGCAAGATGGAACCGGGCAACGCCAAACACGTCGGTGCACCCATGCCCGGCACCATCGCCACCGTGAAGACCATCGTCGGCAAGAAAGTCGCCAAGGGCGACCTGCTGCTGACCATGGAGGCGATGAAGATGGAGACCAGCGTGCGCGCCGAAGCAGACGGAACGGTCGCCGAAGTACTGGCGAAGCCCGGGTTGCAGGTGGATGCGAAGGACCTGCTCGTCGTGCTGAGCTAACTACCTGGCGACGCGGGGACGCAATTGCGCTTTTCCTGGCCGGCGAGGGTGAACGTGGCTTGCTCGCCCTTGCTCCAGAACTCGTTGCCTTGGCTGTCGGCATAACGCGCACCCGAAGCCGATTCGACCTGCGGCAGCGTGAGCGGGCCGGCGGCGTAAGACAGGTCCACGGCGCTGACACCATCAAATGTCGCCTTCACCGCAAGGTCGCCGCATTGATAAGAATGCGATGGCATTGCGACCGTACCGGCCGGCGCGCTGGCTGGCGGGTGCAGCGGCAGCCGCCGGTGTCGCGGGCTCGCCGGATCGCTGGCAGCCGCCCAGCGTGAGCAAGGCAACCAGCATCGACATGACTGACAAACCGCGCATCGTGCACCTCTCTTGACCGCTAGCGATAACGATACAACCGTACTCTCTGGATCTGGGGCTTGCCTGGCGGCAGGCGGATGTGCCGTCCCTGGTGGGTCTGATCGCCATTGAGCCTGCGCCCGGGTTGCCATTTGCCCTGCGCATCGAAGACGCCTTCCTCCGCGATGTCGATACCGACCAGCGGCGGGCCGTCGCCGGCGCCCTTGAAGGTGACCGTGATGCCTTGACCGGCGAACCAGAAATCCTCGCCGCCCGCATGCATCAACAGGCCGCCGTGGTTGGCGATGGTCTGCTGGTCGCGCGGCGTCCACGGATCGATGAAGGTCACCGTGAATTCGAAACCCGCCATCGCGGTTTTGGCAGGTGCCTCGTTGACGGTTCCGTCCTCCGCGATGAGCGCGCGAAAGCCCGCCATGCGCTCCTTGCCACGGTTCGCGAGAATCAGCGGCGTCAACTGCCCGAGTACCTGGTAGGTCTGCGACAACGCATTCGGCGCATCGCCGAGGGACTCGATGGAAAAGGGCGAGAATCCCAGCGAATCCAGCTCTCCGAAAGAGAAGAACGCATTCGCGGGGCCCTGTGGATTGGTGGCGTTGTTGGCCTCGGGAATGAACAGCATGTTGTCGGCGCGTTCGTAGCGCGCCGCGAGCTGCGAGAAATTGGGGAAGTAGATGTCGGGCGCGAGGAAGTCGAGCGACGGCGCGCCGGCCTTCCACACGTCGAGCAGGTGCGGCAGCGGCCCGCCGCTCGGATATTCACCCGGCTTGCGGCCGGTGCGATTCAACGCAACGTTCGCGTACATCGGAATGTCATAGCGCGACTTGCCGGCCTTGACCAGGGCCTCGACAAAGCGGGCGTAGTGCCAGGCAGTGAATACCTCCTGGCCCCATTCATCATCACCGAACACCTGTGCCCAGCTGCCGGAGGATTTGCTGCCGCTTTTCTGCCAGCGCTCGCGTAGTTCTGGCTCCAGCTGTTCGGCGCGACCGGCGACGGCAGCCATCAACTCCTTCGGCACGGGACCGTTGAATGCCCGGTCGGCCACCGCACCACGTTCGCGCGCGATGGGCAACATGCCGATCTCGTTTTCCACCTGCACCATGATCACGGTGTTGTCGCGTGCGTCGCTCTTCGCGAGATAACCCATGAACTCAGCAAATGCGCGTGCGTCAGCACCGAGAGTCGCCTTCGAAAAGGCCGAGAGAATTTCGACGCTTGCACCACTGGCGAGCTGGGCGCGCGGGAATCGTTCTGGATCGCGTTTCACCCATGACGGCACGTAGGTCGACATGCTGTTCTTCCACGCGCCGAACCACAGGATCACCAGTTTCAGATCATGCGCGCGCGCATCGCGCAGCAGCGCATCCACCGAGCTCCAGTCGTATTTGCCTTCGGTGGGCTCGATGAGCTCCCAGTAGACAGGCGCGAGCACAGTGTTGAGGTTCATGGTTCGCAGCCGCGGCCAGTGCGGCTTCATGTAGTCCGCGCTCGAGGCGCTGGAATTGCCGAGCTCGCCGCCAAGCACCAGGAATGGCTGGTCGTGCACCAGCAGCTGCTGCGTGCTGCCGTGTTTCTCCAGGCGCGGCGGAGCGGCGAAGGCCGTGACCGCGCTCAGCCAGCGCGGCCGCGAAGAAGTGATAGATTCTCACGCGCCGGATGCTAGCAAACACGGCGCGACACGACGCGCCGAGTCACTTCTGGTTGGCGTAACTCTGGATCAGCTCGTACAGGAAATCGCGGCCGATGAGCAGCGACTCAACGCCGACATACTCATTGAGTCCGTGAATGTTCCCGAGATCCGGCCCGATGAAGATCGGCATGATGCCGTAAGTCGGAATGCCGACGGCATTGAAGTACGCGCCGTCCGTGCCGCCGGACTGCAACACTGGCACGATGGGAACACCCGGGGAAATACTTTGCGGTGAGTTTCTCAAGCGGACTCCATGATGGCGCGCGTCAGCGGCGGTACCGGAGGATTCTCATTGCGGACTTCGAGCGTGGCTCACCTTCACCTCGGTGTCCGCTGCCAGTTCCTCGAGCTTGCGGCGCACCTCCTCGCGATCGACGCCGGGAAAAATGCGGCAGTTCACGTTGGCGCGCGCACGCTGCGGCAGCGCATTGGTCGCGTGGCCGGCGTCGAGCATGGTGGCCACGCAGGTGGTGCGCAGCGTCGCGTTCCATGACGGATCCTTCGCCGAGACCATCGGCAATCGCGGCGGTGTCTGCCGGATTCGCGAGGAAGGCGCGCATCGCGTCCGCGATGTCCTTCGCACCCTTGGCGTCCTGGATCTTCGCCATCGCGGTGAAATAGGCGCGGTTGCCATCGTTGAACTGCGCCGGGAAATTCGTAGCTGGCAATGCGGGTAAGCGCCCCGGCCAGGTGGGTAGATGGCGTTGTTCTTGACGGGACGCGAGCTGTGCCCGCCCGGGTTCGTCACCTCGAGGCGGAAATTCTGCGACGTCTTCTCGCCTGCCTGGATCTGCAACGCTACGCGCTTGCCGGCCGCATCCAGCTCGCCCCAGGCGCCTTCGTTCACGGCGAAGGCGGCATCGACGAGCTCACGGCGGTTTTCGATCAACCACTGCGCACCATTGAGCGCACTGTTGGTTTCCTCGCCGCAGGTGAGCGCGAGCTTGATCGTGCGGCGCGGCTTGAATTTCGCCGTGCGCAGCCGCGCCAGCGAATCCACGAAGATCGCGGCCTCGGCCTTGTCGTCGACCACGCCGCGCGCGTAGAACTTGCCGTCCTCTTCGATGAGCGTGAACGGATCGCGGGTCCAGTCCTCGCGTTTCGCTTCGACCACGTCGATGTGCGCCAGCAGCAGCATCGCCTTGAGCTTGGGATCACGTCCGGGATAGACCGCGACCAGTCCGCCTTCCTTCGGATGGCCCGGCGGCACAAAGATCTCGAGTTCGCTCTTTGCGAACCCCGCCGCTTCGAGGTGCGCCGCCATGCGTTGCGCGGCGAGTGTGCAGTCACCCGCGGACAGCGAGGTGTTGGTCTCCACCAGCTCTTTGTAGAGCGCGCGGAATTCGGTTTCGCCCGCATGCGGGGCGGCCACAACGGACGAACCAAGCGCCAGCATCACGCTGGCGGCTGCGAGTGTCTTCACGCGGAATCTCCTGGAAAACTGGCGGGGCATGGCACCCCGCCCATCCTAACAGCTGCAATTTCTTGCCGGCGCCCAGTCCATCGAGGCACGCAACGGCAGGTTACGGCCTGATCGACAGAAGACGCGTGCACTCGCTTCGACTGAACAACTCCGCCACCCAGTCGATGAACACGCGCACCTTGGTCGACAGGTGCCGGTTCGCCGGGTAGAGCACGTGCACCGGCATGGGCGTCCGGTTGCCATTCCGGCAGCACCGGCACGAGCTCATCGGTGGCGCCGCTGGCTGACACCATGAAGGACAGCAGCTGCCCGATGCCGAGACCGGCGCGCAGCGAGGCCAGGTGTGCGCTGCTGTCGTTCACGGCGACGCGCAGGCTCGGCGATAGCTCGATGCGTTTGCCGTCGCGCTGAAAACTCAGCGGACGCAGGCGGCCACTGCGCGGAAAGAAGTAGGCCGCGAGCACGTGGCCGGACTCCAGGTCGCGTGGGATGAGTCGGTTTGCCGTGCGTCTCGAAATATCCCGGTGTCGCGCAGGTCATCCAGCGCAGGTCGCCGATGTGGCGTGCGACCAGCGATGGCTCGAGCAACGGGCCGCCACGAATGACGCAATCCACGTTGTCGCCGATGAGATCGGCGGGCCGGTCGCTCACACCGCATTCCACATGGATGTCCGGATACTTCGCCAGAAACGTGGGCAGCGCCGGCAGGATGACGAAACTGGAAATGGCCGCGCCGGCGTCGATTCGCAGCCGGCCGCGCGGCCGTTCCTTCGCGTGCGTAACACTGGATTCGATGTCCTCGAGGTCACCTAACAACCTCACCACGCGTTCGTAATAGGCCGAGCCGTCCGCCGTCACGGTCACGCGCCGCGTGGTGCGGTTCAGCAGCTTGATCCGCAGGTGGTTCTCGAGCCCCTGGACCAGCTTGGTCACCGTGGGCTTGGGGATGCGCAGTGAACTCGCTGCCCTGGTAAACGTGCCGGCCTCTACCACCCGCACGAACACCCGCATCGCCTGCATCTGGTTGAAGTTTGGGTTTACGGCCACGCTTCTGATTATTCCCTATTAGAAATAATGTTGTCACTTTTGATCGATTTATCGGTAAGTCGATAGCTAATACCGTATGCCCAGCGCGAATCAACGCGCCAAATTCGTAGAAATCAGGAGATAGCCATGATCAAGAAACTGGCCGGTAGAGCCGCCCTGGTGACAGGCGGATCACGCGGCATCGGTGCCGCCATTGCCCGTTCGCTGGCCGAGGACGGCGCGGACGTGGCCATCAGCTACGTGAGCTCACCCGAAAAGGCCAGCGTCACTGGTGCGTGAACTTCAGGACAAAGGCGTCCGTGCGGTGGCGTTCCAGGCCGACCAGGCCAGGCCGGAAGAAGTCGGCGCGCTGGTCCACAAGGTGGCCGAGCACTTCGGGCACCTCGACATCCTGGTGAACAACGCCGGCGTGTTCATCACCGGGCCGGTCGGCGAAGTGAAAACCGAAGACGTGGCGCGCCAGTTCGCGATCAACGTCGGCGGCGTCAACGCTGCGGTACGTGAAGCCGCGAAGCTCATGAAGGAGGGCGGCCGCATCATCTCCATCGGCTCGATGGGCGGAACGTCCTCGGCCTGGCCAGGCATCTCTGACTATTCCGCAACCAAGGCAGCCGTCGCTGCCTACACCCGCGGCTGGGCGCGCGATCTCGGTCCGAAAGGAATCACGGTGAACGTGGTGGAGCCGGGGCCGATCGACACCGACATGAACCGCGACGACGAGCGCGACTTCGTGCAGACCCTGAAGCAGGGGACGGCGCTGGGGCGCTACGGCAAGCCGGAAGAAATCGGCGCCACCGTCGCATTTCTTGCCAGCAAAGGTGCCAGCTACATCACTGGCGCCACCATCGCGGTGGATGGTGGCTACAACGCCTGAGCGAACCGGGGCGCGTCGTGCTCTGCGACGCTTCGAACCTCTGGGGCGCGTTCAGACCTTGACGCGCTCGATGCTGGCGCGCAGGCGCGGCGTCGCGAAATCCAGGAATGCGCGCAACTTGCCGCTGAGACGCCGCTCGCGCACGTAGACCAGGCTGACCGGCAGCGGCGCGGGCTCGAACTTGCGTAGCACCACCACGAGGTTCTTCGCCTTGACGGCATCCGCTACCTGATAGGACAGCAGCCGCGTCAGACCGACGCCGCACAACGCTGCATCCAATGCGGCCTCGGCGGTGCTGGCCACGAGACGGGATCGAACCGGGATGGTGCCCGCTTCCGGAAACTGCCAGGTGTCCGCGGAGCCCAGCACTGAGAACGTTACGCAGTCGTGCGCCGCGAGTTCCTCGAGCGACTTTGGCGTCCCGCGCCGCTGCAGGTAGGCCGGGCTGGCACACACCACGCCGCGGATCGTCCCGACACGCACGGCAACCAGCGAGCTGTCGGGAAGCTCGCCGACTCTGATCGCCACGTCCAGGTGTTCGTCGATGAGATTGAGCGGCCGGTCGGCGAGCACCAGTCTCAAGTCCACTCGCGCATGCGTCGCCAGGAACTCCGCCGCAATGGGAACGGCGTGCAGGCGGCCCAGGGTGACTGGCGCGGTGATGACCAGCTCGCCCTGCGGCGCGTTGTATTCACCGGCGGCACCGCGCTCGGCCTCGGCAACGGAATCGAGGATCCGGCGGCAGGCAACAAGGTAGACCTCGCCGGCGTCGGTGAGCGTCAGCTTGCGCGTACCGCGCACCAGTAGTTTGGCGTCCAGGTGCCGTTCGAGCTCCGCCACGCGCCGGCTCACGGTGGGCAGTGGCATGCGCAGCGCGCGGCTCGCGGCCGAAAAACTCTGCGCCGCCACCACGGCAACGAACACGGACATGGCGCCGAACCGGTCCATGGAATCCTTCCAATTTTCAAGAGGCAACCTCTACAAAGTAACGGCTGGTTACGAAAAGTGAAAGGACTTAGCTTGTGATCGTCAACCAACGCTGGAGAGAGTCATGTCACGAATACACACGCCGGCCTCCATCGATGCGGCGCCACCGGCCGCCCGCCCGCAGCTCGAGACTGTGAAAAAGCTGCTCGGCAGCGCTCCGAATGTGTTCCGCATGGCGGCCAACAGCCCGGCGGCCCTCGAAGGCTACGTCGGCATGCTGGGTGCGCTGGCCAAGGGCGAGCTGCCGGCCGCCACTCACGAGCGCATCGCGCTCACGGTGGCCGAGGCCAACGGTTGCGACTACTGCCTGTCTGCCCACGCCTGGCTGGGAAAGAACGTCGCCAAGCTGGACGAGGCCGAGATGGCGGCCAATCGGCGCGGCACCTCCACGGATGCCCGGGCCGACGCGGCGGTGCGGTTCGCACGCCAGGTCATGGAACGCCGCGGACACGTGAGTGACGCGGAGTTGCGCGCGGTCCGCGACGCTGGCTACAGCGACGCGCAGCTCATCGAGATCGTGCAGCATGTCGCCCTCAACACCTGGACGAACTACATCAACAGCGTGGCGCAGACCGAGATCGATTTCCCGGTGGTGTCGGCGCGGCGGGTGGCCTGAGCCGTCTATGGAGGACCGATACTCCAGCGACGTGGCCTTCACTGCCGCGGTGAAGACCATCCAGACCCGCAAGGGCTCGCGAGCCGCCTACGCGCGCATGGAGGCGCGCGGCGGCTGGCAAACGGAAATTTCCGCGGAGCTCGCCGAGTTCGTCACCGCACAGCGCAGCTTCTTCATCGCCACTGCGAATCTCGACGGGCAACCCTACGTGCAACACCGCGGTGGTCCACCCGGTTTCCTGCGCGTGCTCGACCCGCACACGCTGGCGTTCGCGGACTACACCGGCAACCGGCAGTACATCACGCTGGGCAATCTCGCCGTGAACCCGCGCGCGCATGCCGCTGAGATGCCCGGCGAAACAACGTTGACCATCAGAAGCCCGCGATGCAGGCGCGGGTCAGCCGCGCGCTATTCGCACCGAGTTGAAGGTCAAAGCGGCCGATCGTCGCGCCGTGTGTCCCAGCGGCCGCAGGGCGGCTGGCATTGGCCATTGACGTGAATCTCGAGACCGAAGCGCTCGACCAGCAGCTTCGTCACACGCTGGCGCAGCGCATACGGATCGAATTCGTTTGGCTCGCGAATCGATGCGCTGATGCGGACGTCATAGTAGGGAGTCAGCATCCAGGAATTCAGCTGCGGCTCCGCGTCCGCCGAATACATCTGGTTGGTGGTCACCGAGAAGTGGCTCACGCCGTACGAGACCGCGATCAGATCCTGCAGATTGATATTGCGGATCATTACGCCATCGGTTCCGGCGAAGATCCGTGATCGAAAACCCATGCCCGGCGCTGCTTCACCCATGACCACCGGCGCGTCGCGCAGCGCGCGCGAGTTTTCGATCAGCAGCGCGCGCCGCCATTTTCCGTCGGCAATCGCGCCTCCCAACAGCGCGCCGCCGAAGCAGCAGATCGCACAGGAAGTGAACAGCGCCGCCTTGCAGAACCCCAGCGCCGGAGGTGCATCGTCGGCGGCTGCATCCAGAAGCCGGGCTTGCTGCGCGGCGCGCTCGAACTCCACCCGCAACCAGCCAGTGATCAGCCGAAAGCAAAGCAGCGCCGCGGCCAGCGCCGCGGTCAGAAGGACGACGGGGCCGATACGCGGCAGGGTTCCAGACCGGGCCGGCGAGACCCACGGCGTGATTGTGGCCGCGCCGCGCACCAGGCGTTCAGGGAGCGGATCGGCGCTGTGAACCAGCGGGAAACCCAGCCATGCCCCGAGGGCGAACACCAGCGCGAACGGCACCAGGAATTTCAACGCGCAGATGCGCCACAACCACAGGCGCACGATGGCGGGATTGTGTCTTGCCAGGCCGGCCAGCAATGCCCCGAGCGCGCAGAACAGCAGCGATTGCCACAGGTGATCGGCAAGTGCCGCCGGCATTTGAGCTCTCTGGCTAGCGCGTGGCGTCAGCCGCTTCGAGCGCGCGCCAGTCCGCAGGGGTACTGGCACTGCTGGTTGACATGGATCTCGATGTTGAAGCGCGTCGCAAGCAGTCTGTTGACCGAGGTACGCAGCGCCAGCGGGCTGAAGGTTTCCGGCATCGCGCATGTCCTCGTGCAGGGTGGCGCGAATGTCATAGCGGTCGCCATCGAGCCATTCACCGCGTCCAGAGATCCGGCGGCTCTCAACGCCGTAGGCCAGCGCGACGAGCTCGCGCAGCGAACTATTGCGGATGGTGATCTCCCGGCCAGAAATGGACAGACGCGCATGCCTGTCACCATCGTCGCGGACGGGTATCACCGCGAACTGCGCGTCCCACAGGGCGCGGGCATGGTGTTCCACCTCCACACGGCGGCGCGCCGCATCATCCACGGCGCCGGCGAACAGTGGCGCGACGGCGAGCAGCAACGTGCCGGTAGATAGTGCGAACGCCTTGATGAATCCGAGCGACACCGGGGCCACGCCGTTGAGGATGTGGCGGATGCGCTGCGTCAGATCGCCGGCGAGCGCCGCCACCGCATGGGTGGAATGCACCGCGGCACAATGCCGGCAGACCGCGAGGATGCCGGCGGCGTATTCGCCCGGATCGTGTCCGCGCGCCAGCACCGCCTCGTCGCAGGCGCGTTCGCGTTCATCGCGCTGCTTGCGGCCGATGAACCACACCAGTGGATGAAACCAGAACAGGATCTCCACCATCTGATGCAGCAACGCCTTGAGATTGTCGCGCCTCGCGATGTGTTCGTGCTCATGCGCCAGTACGGCGTCGAGTTGCGCGGGCGACAGCCTCCCGAGCAGCGCGGCCGGCAGCAACACCACCGGATGAAAAACGCGCGCCACGGATGGTTCGATGTCTTCATCCGTGATGAACGTTTCCAGTGATGCGCCCGGCGCCGGCCGCGCCGCCCTGGAAAGCAGATAGGCGGTGTGCCAGCCGCGCACGCAGCGCAGCGCAACACACAATGCGCCCAAGATCCAGGCCGCAAGCAACGCGGCTGCGAGCGCAAATGGTGCGCCGCCCTGCACCTCGGGCACGGTCAGTGCCGGCGCGACCATGGGAGTCGCGGCCTGCAGTGCGGCTCCGAAAAAAGTCGGCTGGGACTCCACAGGGGTCGGGAGCCCGGCGGCAGCGCCCAGCAGGTGGAGCGCCGAAAACGGCACGCAGGAATTTCATCGACGCCAGCAGCCACAGCCAGTGACGCACCGCGGCGGAATTGGTGCGCAACGCGAGCGTGATCGACCAGATGACGGCGCAGAACAGCGTCGATTGCCACAGGTGGTCGATGAGCACGCTCATCATCGCGATTTGCCTCCGGGCGGAGGGGCCTTCGCACGGTGTGCGTCCAGCAGTTTCTGCGCGTCCTCGATGTCCTCGCGCGAGATCTTGCCCATTTCAACCAGGTGCGCCATCACCGGCCGCGCATTGCCGCCAAACAGGCCTAACAACTCCTTGAGCAGCCGGGTCTGCACCGAGGCACGCGAGGTGGTGGCCTCGAACACGTGTGCGTTGCCGATCTTTTTCGTGCGCCGCAGGGCGCCCTTGGCCTCGAGGCGATACACCATGGTCTGCACGGTGGTGTAGGCAGGCTTGTCGCGCCTGACAACGGCCTCGTGGATCTCGCGGATGGAGCAGGGCCCGCGGCTCCACAACTCGGACATGATGCGCAGCTCCAGCGCGCTGAGTTTCGGCTCGGACACGGACGCTCCTTACACTACAGCTGTGGTCTACTCTATGACATATGTAGTAGGAATGGCAAGAGGCTCACGCGAGGCAAACGATCCCGGGCGTGACTACGCGGAGGTCTGGGTGGTGCGGCGCGGCAAGTCGTCGGTGCGCCGCCCGAGGAACTCCGAGACCCGGTTGCGGCCGGCTTCCTTGGCGGAATAGAGCGCGGCGTCGGCCCCCTCGAACAGGCCTTCGTGCGAGGCGAATTCGCCGGCGGTCAGCGCTGCATAACCCACGCTGACGGTGATGCTGGCCTCGTCGCCGCGCGCCGCGGCCACACTGGCGCGCAATCGTTCGGCGATCGCCGCGGCGGCTTCGGGACCGGTGTCGGGCAGGATCACGCAGAATTCATCGCCGCCATAACGACAGGCGAGCACCGGTTTGCGGGCGTGGCGGCGCAACGCCGCACCCACCAGCCTGATGGCCTCGTCGCCGAGCGCGTGTCCGTGCCGGTCGTTGTAGGACTTGAAGTTGTCGATGTCGATGATGAGCAACGACAACGGACGACCCGCGGTACGCGCCAGCGCAAACTCGATGGGCAGACGGTCGTCGAACAGGCGGCGATTGCCGAGCAGCGTCAGCGGGTCGGTGCGACTCTGGGTCTTGAGCTCGTTCATGCGATGGCTCAGTGTCATCGACAGCAGGATCATTTCGAGCAGCGCGCCGACCTGCCAGCTGTGCTGGCTCATGAAGGTGTGCGGCACCAGCCCAAAGGTCTTGAACAGGAAGACGATCGAGCCGGCGAGAAACGCGCCCCAGGCAATCACGTAGAAGCGCGCCGGCCGCGAACCCGCCATCAGGCTGACGAGGCCGAGCGCGATCATGAAAATCACCGACGCGAAGATCATCAACGTGGTCGGCCGGATGAGCACCGCGTAGGAAACGAACGGGATCAGGGCGAGGACGATCAGCCCCAGGATCTGCAGGCCGCGCGCGACGCGCTCCATTCGCGGTGCGTAGTCGCGAGCCCGCAGGATGGTGGTGGAAAACTCCAGCGCCGTGATCATCGCGAAGCTCAGCAATACGATCAGGCAGGTGTTCGCCCAGTCCGGGCTGTCGGGCCAGAAGTACTGAAATGCGATGCCGGTGTTGACCGCCATGTAGACGCCGAAAGTGGCGACGTAGGCAAAGTAAGCGAGGAACGCCCGGTCCCGCACCGCCACGAAAACCAGTCCGCTCCACACCAGCAGCATCAGCACGCAGCCGAAGTAAATGCCGTACGCCAGTTGTTCCCGGCCTACCGCCTCGGTCAGGGAGCCGGGATCGAGCAACGAGAGGTTGATGTCGATCGGGCCCTGCGAGGCATAACGCAGATAAAACGTGCGTTCGGTTCCGGCGGGCACACTCAACGGGAACAGGAAATCCCGGTGCGCGACGTCACGCGAACTGAAGGGACGGCGGTCGCCGGTGGCGTGCTGCCGCCAGGTGAAATCCGGCAGGGGTTCGTACAGATCCAGCGAATCGATCAGCGGATAGTCCTGACGAAGATAGACGAGTCGCGGCTCGCCGCCGTCATTGCGCAGGGTCAGGCGCACCCACCACGCAGAGGGCGAGAAGCCCACATTGGTCGTGGCGGGCGTCGCGGCGACAAATCCCGTACTCGCCGGCGGCTGGCTCACCGTGGCGATGTCGAGTTTGCCCGCACGATCCTCCAGCAGCTCCACTGCCGAGCTCATCGACCGCACGTGCACGGATTGGCCGGGGAGCAGTGTCGTAGCGCCGGGAGCGTTTCCTGCGGCCGGCCACGCGGCGCTAACTAATACCGCGGCCAGCATCCCTGAAATCTTTGCAACCCGCCTTCGCCCGTACACAATCGCCATCCTGTCGTCTGTAGTTTGTTTGGAGTATGCGACAGATAGCGCAGGGAGTAACGCGATGCGTGGTCTGCTGAAGGCAGTTTTGAGGATCGGGCTCGTGGCGGTGGTGGTGGTGGTCGGCCTGTTCATCTGGTTCGTGGCATGGCCAGTGCACACAGTTCCCGCGCTCGAACGGGTCGACGAATATGTGTGGCTCGATCAAGGCTGGGGCACGGGCCAGGACTCCGCGTTGCGACAGCGCTACTACTACACGGCGCAGGGCACTTCCATGCCGCAAGGCGCCTCGGCCGCCGCAGTGCGCTACGCGTGGTTCGTGAATCTCGAGCTACCCCTGTCACACGAGCGCTTCGCCGATCCCGCGCACATGCGCAAGTACAGATTTCTCGTGGATCCGGAGCCGAGTCCTGGCAATCCGCATCAGTTGCCGATCGGATTCACGCGCCATTTCGATCCTGCGATCCGCGAAGACGTGCTCGACATCACCTGCGCGGCCTGCCACACCGGCGAACTCCACTACACCGCGAATGGCCGCACGCGCGCGATCCGCATCGATGGCGGCCCGGCGATGCATGCGTTCACCGACATGAAACGCGGCAGCTTTGCGCCGGAACTGCTGGCCTCACTGATCAGCACCGAGGCGAATCCCTGGAAATTCGATCGCTTCGCGCAGAAGGTACTGGGTGCGGATTATCCGCGCGGCAAGCCAGCGCTGAGCAAGGCGTTGCGCAGCACCATCTTCACCATGCTCGGCACCGGCCAGAACAATCCCCTGCGCAGGCTTTACCCGGTGCAGGAAGGCTTCGGCCGCACCGACGCGCTCGGGCGCATCGGCAACACCCTGTTCGGCGATCATCTCGACTCAGCTAACTACCAGAAGGGCGACGCGCCGGTCAGTTACCCGTTTCTGTGGAACATCTGGAAATTCGACTGGGTGCAGTACAACGGCTCGGTGGCGCAGCCACTGGCCCGCAACATGGGCCAGGCGCTCGGCGTCGGCGCCATCACGCCGCTGGTCAGTGACAGCGGCGAGCCGCTGCCGCCGCAGGAGCGGTTCCGCAGCACGGTGGATATCGTCGCCCTGACCCGTATCGAACATGCCCTGCAGTTGTTGCGCCCGCCGCGCTGGCCGGAGGACATCCTCGGCGCCATCGATCGCGACAAGGCGGCGCGCGGCGAACTGTTGTTCCAGCAGCGATGCCAGGAATGTCACGGTCCGCATCCCGCGGAAGCCGCGCGCCAGCAGGCCAGCACGCCACTCAAGACCACTCCCGGCACCGGCTGGCGAATGGAGGTTATCCCGCTGGATCACATCGGCACCGACCCCACCGCCGCGAAGCGCTTCATCGAGCGGCGTTACGACCTGTCGCGCACCGGGCTCACGAATGCCGAGCTCGCCGACACGCTGCGACCGCTGCTGACGCGATCGCTGAGTCGTGATGTGCGCTTCCGCGTGCGCGAACTGGCGCGCCTGCGAGAGGCTGAAGGCGGCGGACCGCTGACGGCGGCCGCCATGGCGTACCCGGACCCGGATGCCGGAGCGGCGAAAATTCCCGCGGCAGTATTCGGCGAAATCGATGCCGTGCTCGCCAGGGTCTTCACTCCGCTGCCTGCGGTCCCCGAGCTCGATGAGAAGCCGACGGACTACCTGAATTGTGCCGAGAAATGCCACCTGAGGCTGCTGCTGTGGGACCTGCATCATGGCGAGGCGAACATCGATCGCACGCTTGGACGGCTCGACGTGACCCAGCTCAGCGAGGGACTGGCGCTGAACCTCGTTGGTCTGTTCATCAAGAACCGCTATTACGCCGACCACAAGATCGATTACGCGACGCAACAGTGCCTGGAGGGATTCGGCGCACTGGATCTCCCGCAGGAAATCGCGGGCTACAAGCCACGACCACTCGAAGGTGTCTGGGCCACTCCTCCCTACCTGCACAACGGTTCGGTGCCCTCGCTCTACCAGATGTTGTTGCCGCCTGAGCGACGCGACAAGAAATTCTTCGTCGGCCGGCGCGAGTTCGATCCGGTGCACGTGGGCTTCGTCGCCGAGCCGGATGACGACGGCAGGGGCGATGGTTTCTGGCTCAAGACCGGCATCGAGGGTAATCACAACACCGGGCACGCGTTCGCGGCGGATGCCGTCACCTGGAAGAAGCATCTCGAAGACCCAAAAGCCAATCCGCTGCCGCACGGCGTGATCGGACCGGAGTTCAGCGACGCGGAGCGTTACGACATCATCGAATACCTGAAGGTCCATCGTGACCTGCCAGAGACGCCGGCAGACCATCAACCGCCGGAGTGCGATCTCGCGATGTTATAGTTAGGCCATGAGAGTCGCCATCGTCGTTGGCTGCCTGTCGATATCCGCGCCGTTGCTCGCCGCTGACACAGACAATCAGACCGCGATCCAGGAACTCGGCGCTGTGCTGGGGTGGCGTCTGGGGCCGGGGGCGATCGAAGGCTGGTGCCGGCCAAGCCGCGGTGGAACAACACGGGGATGCCGCAAATTCAGCAGTCGCTGGCGGCGCTATACGACTGGCAGCAGGCGCAGGGCAAGAAACCTAACAATCCTTGAGGGCGATCGCGTCGTTGGCCAGCTTCGCCGGATCCGGTCGCGCGCGCGCCGGGATCAGTTTGCGTGCCGCCATCTGGTCCTTGATGTGATTCACCGTCTCCACCGCGATCAGCTCGCCGCCCTTGAGATAGCAGACACTGAACGCGCGGCTGGTCGCGTCACCGCGCACCACGAGCTGGTCGAACCCGGCGGCCAGCCCGACAATGACCATCTTGAGATCGAATTGATCCGACCAGAACCACGGCACCTTGTCGTGCACGGTAGTCAGACCGAGCATGTTGAGCGCGGCGCTGGTTCCCTGCTCGAAGGCGTTGTCGACGGATTCGAGACGAACGAGCGCGCCGTAATGGATGCTCGGGTGCTGCGCGCAGTCACCGGCGGCCCAGACGTGAGGATCCGAAGTACGGCAATACTCGTTGACCACGATGCCGTCGTCGCACACCAGGCCCGCTTCGCGGGCCAGGTCATCGGTCGGCACCACGCCGATCGAAATCAACACGAAGTCGGCGGGCAGTTCACGGCCATCCGCCAGCCGGGCCGCCGCCACGCGCTCGGTACCCGCTGACCCATTGCCGCGCGCGACGAGTTCCTGCAGTCGTGCATTGCACAGGATCCGCACGCCATGCCGCGCGTGCTCTGTCTCGTAAAACTGCGACACCTCCGGAGACACCACGCGGTTCATGACCCGGTTCGTCGCTTCGACCACGGTGACATCGAGCCCGAGATCACGACAGGTGGCGGCAACTTCCAGTCCAATGTAACCGCCGCCCACGATGACGGCGCGCCGGCCGGCGCGCAGTTCGGGCCGCAGGCGGTCGACATCCGTGGATGTCCGGAGGTAGTAGACGCCGGCAAGCTCGGCGCCGGACACCGGCAATTGCCGCGGCTGGCTGCCGGTGGCCAGCAGAAGCCTTTCGTATTCGAAGTGCGAGCCATCGGCCACTTCGACGCGGTGCACTTTGCGATCGAGGTTCACGGCCGCGAATCCGAGGTGCAGGTCGACGTGGTGTTCCTGGTAATGAGCCGCATGGCGGAACAACAGCCGATCTGCGTCCATCTGACCAGCCAGGTACTTCTTCGAGAGCGGTGGCCGTTGATAGGGAAGGAAGTTTTCGTCCCCGACCACGGTCAGGGGTCCGACGTGCCCGCGCTTGCGCAGGGTCTCGACGGCTTGAGCCGCCGCCTGTCCTGCTCCGACGATGAGGATGGGAGTGAACATGAGGAGCGAGATAATGCCGCGTTTCTCGCGGCTTCGGGTCCTGGTTGCCGCGCACGGTCGGCGTGCTCGGGGGCCCGCGGGTGAGGCTCAAGGAAATGCAGGCGTTCATGAGCAAGCATCAGTTGAAGCCAGTGATCGACCACGTCTGCCGCCTGGAAGAACTGGAGCGGGGACTGGAGCAACTGCGCTCGGGACAGTTCATCGGCAAGATCGTGGTCCAGCTTTGAGAGCCGACTCCGATCGCTATTAATAAGAGTAGGGACCCGGCGCACTATTGTTGGGCAGATAAGATTCGAGCGCGCTAAATTAGTGCCCGAAAAATCCCCGAGCAGGGGCCCAATAACGAAATTGCCGCTATGTTGAGCTTTCGGGATACTGGCACGGAAGCTGCACTGCAATCAGGGCTCGCCGATGTCGGCGTCCAGATTCACTAAAGAATTGGGAGAAAAGAAATGAAATTGGTCACCGCCATCATCAAGCCGTTCAAACTCGACGACGTGCGCGCAGCGCTGTCGGAGATAGGCGTTTCCGGCATGACGGTGACGGAGGTCAAGGGCTTCGGCCGCCAGCGCGGACATACCGAGCTCTATCGCGGCGCCGAATACGTCGTGGACTTCGTCCCCAAGACCAAGATCGAAGTGGCCGTACGCAGCGACCTGGTTGATCAGGTCGTGGAAGCCATTCTCAAGGCCGCCAAGACCGGCAAGGTCGGCGACGGCAAGATCTTCATCACCGACATCGATCGCGTCATTCGTATCCGCACCGGCGAGACGGACAACAGTGCCCTGTAACGCGCGAAAGAAACGGCTCTTAGCTTGATGAACGACGGCCTGCTGCCCTTCCGGCGGCAGGCCGTTGGTTAGAAATGCAGTCGATACTAACGAAGAAGATGCCCCTGCTCGTGGTGAGCAGCGGGCCGGCGTTGAGAGTGTGGCGTGAGCCACTGGCGATAGTGGCGCGAGCCACTGACTAGAGGGGATGAAAAAATGCGCGCTTCTTTCAACCGGGTGCCGGCGGCACTCGGCTTCCTGCTGTGTCCGTTATTTACCGCGGCCCAGGAGGCCACTCCTCCAGCTGCAAACACGGGAGATACCGCGTGGCTGATCACTGCCACGGCACTCGTGTTGTTCATGACCCTGCCAGGACTCGCGCTGTTCTACGCAGGGCTGGTGCGCACCAAAAACGTGTTGTCCATCCTGATCCAGTGTTTCGCCATCACCTGCGTGGTGTCGCTGCTGTGGCTGGCGGCCGGCTATTCCCTGGCCTTCAGTGACGGCGGCTCCGCGCAGGATTTCATCGGCGGCCTCGACAAGGCTTTCCTCGCCGGTGTGACGCGCGAATCGGTGTCGGGCAGCATTCCCGAAAGCGTGTTCTTCATGTTCCAGATGACCTTCGCGATCATCACGCCGGCCCTGGTGATCGGCGGATTCGCCGAACGCATGCGCTTCTCCGCGGTGCTGTGGTTTGCGGCGTTGTGGCTGCTGATCGTGTACGTGCCCATCGCGCACTGGGTGTGGGGCGGCGGCTGGCTCGCCAAACTCGGCGTGATGGACTACGCCGGCGGCATCGTGGTGCACGTGAGCGCCGGTGTCGCGGCGCTGGTGTGTGCGCTGGTGCTGGGACCGCGCCGCGGTTTTCCGCAAACGCCGATGGCGCCGCACAGCCTGCCGCTGGCGGTGGCAGGCGCGGGCATGCTCTGGGTGGGATGGTTTGGATTCAACGCGGGAAGCGCGCTCGCGGCCAACGGCAACGCCGGCATGGCCATGCTCGCCACCCACATGGGTGCCTCGGGTGGCGCGCTGGCGTGGATGATCGCGGAGTGGACGCGCTACGGTAAGCCATCGATGTTGGGCGCCGCCACCGGCATGGTCGCCGGTCTCGGCACCATCACGCCGGCTTCCGGATTCGTCGGGCCCATGGGCGCGGTCGCCATTGGGCTTGCCGCAGGCACGGTGTGTTTCTTCGCCACGCAGCTCCTCAAACGCAAACTCGAGATCGACGATTCGCTGGATGTGTCGCCCGTGCACGGTGTCGGCGGAGTGCTCGGCACCGTACTCACCGGGGTGTTCGGCGCGGCGGCGCTGGGCGGTGCCGGATTCCTGGTGCAGAACGACATCAGCGCGCAGGTTGGCGTGCAGGCCCTGGGGGTCGTGGCCGCCGCATCGTGGTGCGCGCTGCTGACCTGGGTGATCCTCAAGGTCATGGCGCTGGCCGGGAAGTTGCGCGTCGCGGAAGAGCAGGAGACCGAAGGCCTGGATCTCGCCGAGCACGGGGAGCGCGGTTACTCTCAGTAACCCGTAATTCACCGGAGAGTTGCCGTGCCGCGCGCCATTCGCATCCACGAGGTCGGCGGGCCCGAGGTCATGCGCCTCGAAGACATCGAGGTGCCTGCACCGGCGCGCGACGAAGTGCAGGTGCAGCACACCGCCATCGGCGTGAACTTCATCGACGTCTATGACCGCACCGGGCTCTATCCGCAAAGCTCCATGCCCGGCGGACTGGGACGCGAGGCGGCGGGTATTGTCATGGCCGTGGGCAAGAAAGTCCGCGGCCTCCGCGATCGGTGATCGCGTGGGCTATGTGAGCAGCGTGCCCGGATCGTATTGCGAGCTGCGGAATGTCCCGGCCTCGCTGGCGGTGAAGATCCCCGCAGGTGTCAGCGACGAACAGGCCGCCGTGCTCATGCTCAAGGGGCTCACGGCCTGCTATCTGCTGCGGCACACGTATCGCGTGCGCAAGGGCGACGACATCGTGGTGCACGCGGCCGCCGGCGGTGTGGGCGGACTGTTGACGCAGTGGGGCAGGAAACTCGGCGCCAGGGTGATCGGCGTCGTCGGCAGTGAGGACAAGGCCAGGCTCGCGAAGAAAAATGGCTGCCACCAGGTTTTCATCCGTGGGCGCGATGACATCGCCGCGGCCGTGAAAAAACTCTCGAAGGGGCAGGGCGCGCACGTCGTTTACGACGGCGTAGGCAAGGACACCTTCTTCGAATCGCTCGATTCGCTGCGCAAGCGCGGGCTGATGGTGAGTTTTGGCAACGCGTCCGGGCCGGTGCCCCCATTCTCGCCCGCCGAACTCGTCAAGCGCGGTTCGCTGTACATCACTCGCCCGACACTCTTCGACTACACGGCGCAGCGGGCCGACCTCGAGGCCATGGCGCGCGAAACCTTCGCGGCCGTGAAGAAGAAGTGGATCGCGATCCAGATCAACCAGCGCTACAAGCTCGCCGACGCGGCACAGGCGCATCGCGACCTCGAGGCACGCAAGACCGTGGGAGCGTCGATCATCGTGCCGGCGTGAGCGCGATCGCGATGGGCGGCTGGTGGCCGCGCACGAAAATGCTCTCGAGAAACTCGTCCAGGATGCCCTTCGCGGGCAGCGCCGAAGCATTGGACATCCACGCGATCGAAACGCCGCGCGACGGGAAGTGATACACCGCGGCGGCGAATCCGTCAGTGTCGCCTGCCTGCCCGAACCCGGCCTGGCCTGCGACCTGGTACGGCCAGAGTCCCAATCCGGAGCCACCGCTCTGATCGCGCATCGATGCCAGGGATTGCGCACTCACCAGCGTGCCTGCGATCAGGCTGTCCATGATCCGCGTGAGATCGGCGGGTGTGGTCATCACGCCGCGCGCTCCACCGGCGACGGACGGATCCGACTGCAATTGCGCCACCCAGCCAGCGGACGTGTGGCGGTAGGGCAGGCTTTCGAGAGTGGAGCCGGTGGTTCCGGCAAAGTAGGTGCGCGACAGGCCTAACTTCCCGGCGATGTGCCGCCGGACAAGGTCATCATAGGAATGCCCCTGGACCTTCTCGAGCATGTAACCCAGCAGCAGGTAGTTGCTATCGTTGAATTCGACACGCTCGCGCGGTGCGAAGCGCGCCCCGCCCGCCGCGATGGTCGCGAGCATTTGCGCTTGCGTCCTGGGCTGCGTGCGCCAGGTTTCGTAGCCCGGCGCGGCCGTGTAGTCGGCCAGGCCGCTGCGATGTGCGAGCAGGTCGCGGTAGGAAATGTCCAGCGCATTCGGCAGGTCCGGGAAAAATTCGGCCAGTGGCGTATCGAGCGTGATGCCGGCGGTTTCCACGCGCTGCATGACGAGCACGGCCGTGATCAACATGGACACTGGCCCCGCGCGGTAGCGCGTGCCCGCATCGGCCGGCTGCGGCTTGCCATTTTCGATGGTGGCAAAACCAATCGAGCGCTGGTATCGCGGCGCACCCTTCTCGGTGACGGCGAGGGTGCCGCTGACGAGCTGGCTTTTTTCGAGCGTGTCGAGATACGCGTCGAGCTTCTTCGCGGGAGCCCAGGCGCCGGCCGCGAGGACTGGCATGAAGGCAACGAGTGCCGCCGAGGCAGACAACGCTCGCGCGATGAGCGCGCCGATGGCGGGGCGTCGTCGCATCAGCGGGCTATCTAACTACGTGCAGGGCACGTGCGCTGCGTCCGACGGCGAGCGCGCCGGAGCGGACCACTTCAATGAGCTCGGTCCGCTCACCCAGGTCGGTTACGAACTGGTTCACTTCGGCTTCCGAGGCGGTGAGCTCGACGACGAAGCTTTCGGGCGACGGCGCGAGCACGCGCCCGCCGGCGCGCACCACGTAGCCGCGCACCGAATCGATCAACTGCGGCTCGACGCGCAGCTTGAGCACCACCAGCTCGCGCTCGATGTGTTCGCCGCGCGTCAGGTCCTCGACCGCGACCACGTCGATGAGTTTGTTGAGCTGGTTGACGATCTGCAGGATCACGCCGTCCGCGCCCTGCGTCACCAGCGTGACACGCGATACCGACGGGTCATCAGTGGCCGCCACGGACAGCGACTCGATGTTGTAACCGCGCGTGGAGAACAGCCCCGTGACGCGGGTGAGCGCGCCGGCCTCGTTCTGCAGGTGGATGGCGATGATATGACGCATATTTGTGGGCATTCGGAGGGTCGGAAGCGGCGGCCAGAATAGCGGTTTGCGCCCGGTCCATTCAATCGAGCAATACAAACTGCTAGGCTTCGAAGCGCCATGGCAAAGACCCCGAAAATCCGCGACTTGACCGCGTCCGCCACGCCCAACATCGCCCATCCGCTCGCCGGTCAGAAGATGACGGGCGCGGAAATGATCGTGCAGATATTGGCTGACGAAGGGGTATCGACCATTTTTGGCTACAGCGGTGGCGCCATCCTGCCTACCTACGACGCCGTGTTCTGCTTCAACGAAGAGCGCGCCAGGAAGGGCGAGCCGACCATGCCGCTCATCGTGCCGGCCAACGAGCAGGGCGCGGGGTTCATGGCGGCGGGTTACGCGCGCGCCAGCGGCAGAGTCGGCGTGGCCATCGTCACCTCCGGTCCCGGTGCGACCAACACCGTCACGCCGATCCGCGATTGCATGGCGGATTCCATTCCGATCGTCGTGATCTGCGGCCAGGTGCCAACCAGCGCCATCGGCACCGACGCATTCCAGGAAGCGCCGGTGCCCTCGATCATGGGTTCGGTGGCCAAACACATCTTCCTGGTCACCGATCCGAACAAGCTCGAATCCACGGTGCGCACCGCGTTCGAGATCGCGCGCACCGGGCGGCCCGGTCCGGTGGTGATCGACATTCCGAAAGACGTGCAGAACTGGTCCGGTGAATTCCGCGGCTCGGGCGCATTGCTCATGCCCGGGTACCGCAAGCGCCTCGAGACGCTAACTACCGATATCATCGACGCCACCGAGGCGAATCACTTCTTCGAAATGCTCGGTGAGTCGCAGCGCCCGCTGATCTACGCCGGCGGCGGCGTCATCAACGGCAATGCGGCGGTCGAGCTGCGCGAGTTCGCGCAGGAATTCGACATTCCCGTGGTCACCACGCTCATGGGCATCGGCGCCATGGACACGACGCAACCCCTGTCCATGCGCATGCTGGGGATGCACGGCCAGGCGTTCGCCAACTACGCGGTGGACGACTGCGATTTCCTCATCGCCATCGGCGCGCGTTTCGACGACCGCGTGGCCGGCAACCCGGCAAAATTCGCGCCGGGCGCCAGGTACATCGCACATTTCGACATCGACCGCGCCGAGATCAACAAGGTCAAACGCGTGCAATGGAACCACGTGGGCATGCTGCCCGAGGCGCTGCGCACGCTGACCGTGCATGGCAAGCGCTCCGGGTTCAAACGCGATCGTTCCAGGTGGCTCGCTTACCTGGACGACATGCGCCGCACGCACGCCATGAACTACGATCGCGAGAGTCCGCTGATCCAGCCGTACTACGTGATCGAGGAGATCAACCGCATCACGAAGGGCGAGGCCATCATCTCCACCGGCGTGGGCCAGCACCAGATGTGGGCCGCGCAGTACTGCGACTTCCGGAGTCCGCGCCTCTGGCTGACCTCCGGCTCGATGGGCACGATGGGCTTCGGCCTGCCCGCCGCCATCGGCGCGCAGTTCGCCAATCCCAGCAAGCTGGTCATCGACATCGACGGCGATGCCTCGGTGCGCATGAACATCGGCGAGATGGAAACCGTCACCACTTACGACCTGCCGGTCAAGATCGTGGTGCTCAACAACAACGGCGACGGCATGGTGAAGCAGTGGCAGAAGCTGTTCTTCAAGGGCCGGCTCTCGGCTTCGGAAAAGACGCTGCACACCAAGGATTTCATCAGGGCCGCGCAGGCCGATGGCTTCAAGTACGCCGTGCGGCTCGACAAGAAGGCGGACGTGCCAGCCGTGATAGAGCAATTCCTCGCGTTCAAGGGAGCCGCCTTCCTCGAGGTGATGATCGATCCCGACGCGGGTGTTTATCCGATGGTCGGTCCAGGCCAGCCCTACGAAGCCATGATCACCGGTGACTGGATCCCGTCGCGCAAGAAGGTGGACGTCAAGCCGCCGGGCGCTTCGGAGATGTTCTAACCAGTCAGGCGCGGGCGTATGAAGTACCTGCATACCATGGTGCGTGTTGCCGACGTCGACGCCTCGCTGAAATTCTACTGCGACGCCCTCGGCCTGGAGGTCGTGTCGCGCAAGGAGTTTCCGCAGGGCAAGTTCACGCTCATCTTCCTCGCGGCTCCCGGTGACAGCGAGGCGCAGGTGGAACTCACGCACAACTGGGAGCCCGAGGCCTACACCGGCGGACGCAACTTCGGGCACCTGGCGTACGCAGTCGACGACATCTACGCGGCCTGCGAACGGCTGCAGCAGCATGGGGTCACCATCAACCGTCCGCCGCGCGACGGGCGTATGGCATTCGTGCGCTCGCCCGACAATATTTCCATAGAACTGCTGCAGAAGGGTGGCTCGCTGCCGCCTCGCGAGCCGTGGGTGTCGATGGCCAACACCGGTAACTGGTGAGCTCCTTCGCCGTAGCCACTCGTCGAGAAGTCTTTCTCCAAGGTCAGCGCGACATCCTGCACTCGCTGCCGGGTTCGGCGGCGTGGGGCCTGGTCAGCGGAGTTGCCATGGTCAAGGGCGGTCTGTCGGTGCCCTGGGCCATCGCCATGTCGTTGTGCGTGTACGCAGGCTCGGCGCAACTCGCGGCATTGCCGCTGATCGCCGCCGGCGCGCCTCTGTGGGTGATCATCACCACCGGGCTCATCACCAACCTGCGCTTCGTGATCTACAGCGCGGCACTGCGCCCCTTCTTCGTCGATGAGTCGGTGGCGCGGCGCGGCGCGCTCGGTTTCTTCATGACCGACTTCACCTTCACGCTGTTCATGCGCGCGGCTCGCGAAGGCACCCTGCCGGGCAAGCACCGCGATGCATGGTTCGCGGGCGTGTGCGCCAACAACTGGATCACCTGGCAGGTGTTTGCGATCACCGGGATCGTCGCGGCGAGCTACGTGCCGGGCGACTGGGGACTGGAATTCACCGGCACACTGGCGTTGTTGGCGCTCGTCGGGCCCGCGCTCACGGTGCGCCCGGCGATTGTCGGCGGCGTGGTGTCGGCGGTGGTGGCCCTGCTGACCCACGGAATACCGTTTCGCCTCGGGCTGTTCTGCGCGGCCATCGCCGGCATCGTGGCCGCCACCATTGCCGACGGGATTCGGCCGCCCGACGCGGGGCGCGACGGCCAGGGTTCATGAGTCCACCCGTCACCGGAATTGCACTGGGAGTCGTGATCGCTGGACTCGCGTTGTCGACTTTCCTGACCCGCGCCTCGTTCCTGCTGGCCGGACAAAAGCTGCGGCTCAATCACCGTATCGAGGTCGCACTGCGCTACGCGCCGGTGTGCACGCTGATGGCCATCATCGTGCCCGACGTGCTGTTGCACGGGTCGCAGTCCGGCTTAGACCTTTCCCCGTTGAACCCGCGACTCATTGGCGTGCTGGCGGCGGGTGCCTGGTTGTCCTGGTCGCGAAACATCCTCGGCTGCCTGGCCTGCGGGATGGCGACGTACACGCTGGCGCGCATCCTGCTTTAGAGCTGAGCTGGAATCGGTCCAGTCTCATCGCTTGCCCTAACTAGGTGTGCGGCGTACTGTGCGTGCCGTCGTCAACTACAACAATCAGTGTGCGAGGGGAGAGACATGCAAAGTATTGGTGGTCTGCTGGTGCTGCTCGGCGCCGGTTCGTTTGTGTTGCGTCTTGTGAATATCGACTTCCTGCTGGTGAGCTGGGTCGACAACTGGGGTGCAGGTGTCGGCAACGGCATCCGCATCGCGATGATCGTGGTCGGCGCCGTCATCTGGTTCCTCGGCAGGCGGCAGGCGAGCAGTCAGGAAGCTCCGCCGCCACAGGCCTGAGTCGACCGCCGCCGCTCCGGCCACGGCCGGGGCGGCGGGCAGATCCAGCATCCGCTGGCGGAGTGCCAGCAGCAGCCACCACGCCAGCAGTGCGCTGGCCAGGTCGTGCGAGAAGAAGTGCGCGCCGCGCGCTTCCTGCCCGATCGAGAAGATCGCACCCACCAGCAGGGCAGCGGCCAGCAGCCAGCGCGCCAGCAGCGCGCGCCGCGCGCGCAGCGCGAACGACAGGCTCAACAGCGCGAATCCTGACGAGGAATGCGCCCCGGGAAAACATTGCGCGCGCGGTAGATAGCCGGGGCGATTGCCGAACAGGGTGACATACGGCCGGCCGCCGCCGAACCCCGCGAGGTCCCAGGGGCAGTCGACATTGGTCGTGACCTTGAGCAATCCGACAACACCGGTAACCAGCACGATCCCCAAGAACACGAACAGCGCCTCGCGGCGCCACGGTGCAAGCTTCGGATACGCATAGGACAGCCCCCAGGTGACCAGAGCGGCGGCTGCGACCGCGCGTACCAGGTCGCGACCGCCCTGGTGAATCAGGTCGCGCGCCCACCAGGCGCCCGGTCCGCTTCCGAGCCAGTGCGCGGTTGCACTGCGGAAAAACATCGCATGCGCCAGCGAGCGGTCGATGTCCAGCCATTCGACCAGCCACACGAGGAGCGCCAGCGGCATCAACAGGTACCAGGCCGCAACCGAAGGCGTAACCTTCCGTGGATGGGGGTGTCGAAGGGGTGCATGGACGTTGCGCTGCATTTCTGTCCCCTTGGACGTGCACCGCAAGGAGAGTCCTGCGAATGCGGAGGGTTTTTGTCCTACATGACGTCTAAGTCGCAAGCAACGAGGTAGGCAGTGTTTGACGAGCAGGAGCTGGTCAGCCGCATGCGGCGCGGAGAGCAACGGGCGTTCGACCAGTTTTTCGACGCATATGCGGATCGACTGGGCGCGTTTGCCGCGCGCCGCAGCGCTCTGGACCCGGCCGGAATCGAAGACGTGGTGCAAATGACGATGATCAATGCGATGCGCGGCCTGGCGAGCTTTCGCGGTGGCTCGTCGCTGTTCACATGGCTGTGCCAGATTTGCCGCAACCTGCTGGCAGACGCGCGGCGCAAGGCTGCTCGCCAACCGGAAATGAAAAGCCTCGAGGAATTGAACTCGGAACGGCCGCTGGCCAGGGTGGTGCAGCTCGCGGACTTTCGCGATCCACTCGACGAGTGTGCGGCGGATGCCGATCGCGGCGCCGTGCGACGCGCCATCAACCGCCTGCCGCCTCACTACGCGAGGATTCTCGAATTGCGCTTTGGCGATGAACTCAAGGTGCCCGAGATCGCGGCCCAGCTCGGGGTTTCGGAAAGCGCCGCGGAATCACAGCTCGGCCGCGCACGCCAGGCGTTCCGTACCGAATGGCTGCGCGTGGCGGACAATGCGGCGATGCCGTCCGCGACGCCCCAACGTGGTGATGCACGATGAGTGATGCCGACAAGCCCCGCGCTGCCGATTCCGAGGACGAAAGCGTCTTGCGCGAAAACCTGCGCGTGCGCGCACTTTCGCCCGAGGCGCTCGATCGTATCCGCCGCGCAACCGAAGCCGAGTGGCGCGCCAGCGTCGGGCGCTCGGTGCGCCGCCCGTGGATGGGTTATGCCGCTGTCGCTTCGGTGGTTGGAGTGCTGGCGGTTGCGGCGTGGCTGTCGCTGGGTCGCATGCCGGACGCCACGTCGGGAGAACCGCTGGCGCAACTCATGCGCGCGAACGCTCCGGGTCTGGTCGAGTTGCGCGCGTTCTGGCGCGAAGCTCCCGTGGGCACTGGCGCCGAGCTTCGCGCCGGCCAGAATTTTGACGCGCGTGGCGGCATCCTGCTCGGCTTGCGCGGCGGCGGCAACCTGCGGGTTGCGGCGGGAAGCGAATTCCTGGTGATGTCGGGCAACGCGGTGCAACTGGAGCGCGGCGAGCTGTACGTGGACATACCTCCCGGCTCGCACGCCGCGCAGAGTTTCGTGGCGATCACGGACGCGGGCGAATTTAGCCACGTCGGCACGCAGTTCGCCATCGCGGTCAACGATGGCGCCACCCGCTTGCGGGTGCGGGAAGGCAGCGTGCAATGGCGCGCTGGCGGTGCGGAGTCGACGGTGAACGCGGGCACCGAAGTCTTCATCGATCGCAACGACCAGGTCACCCGGCGTGCGCTGGACGCATCCGGCGATCACTGGGCCTGGACGGAAAGTATGGCGCCGGAGATGGACATCGAAGGCCGGCCGCTGTCGGAGTTTCTCGAGTGGGTGGCGCGCGAGACAGGTCGCAGGCTGGTCATCGCCGACGAGACGACGCGCGGACAGGTTGAAGTGATCCGCACCCACGGCAATGTTCACGGACTCAAACCGTTGCAGGCGCTCAAGGCGGTCATGGCCTCGACTTCACTTCACCTGGAGCTACCCGCGGGCGAGATCCGGGTAAGCTTCCCAGGTGTCTCGAAGCCGCGTCAGTAAGCTGTTCCTGGTGGTTTGGCTTGGGGTCTCGTGCGCGTCCGGCGCCGCGGAGACTCCGCGCACGGACTCGCCCGAGGCGCGTTCCGTCGAAGCCCTGCTGCTCGATCTCGCGCCCCTGGGCATCGACATCATCTTCAGTTCCGATCTCGTGCCACCGGAGCTGCGCGCCCCGCCGCCTCGCACCGACGCCACTCCGCTGCAGCGCGCGATGGACGCGCTCGCGGCGCACGGACTCACCTTGCGCCAGCTCGCGCCTGACAAGTACGTCGTGGTGCCGGCGAGCATTCCACAAGTACCACAGCCCGTCAGCGAAGCGCCGCTCGAGGAGATTTCGGTCTACGCGAGTCGCTATTCGATCGAAGGTCGCACCGTCGTCGATGGGCTGAAGCTGTCGTCGAGTGACATCGAGGTGGTTCCGGGCAGTCATGACGACGCGCTGCGCGCGCTCAAGTCGCTGCCGGGGCTTGCCAGCAATGTGTCCGGTCGCCCGTACATCCGTGGTTCGCTGGCCGACGACGTGCTGCTGCGTTACGACGGCATCACCATGCTCGATCCATTTCATCTCAAGAATTTCCAGAGCCTGGTCAGCGCCATCGACCCGGCCGCGGTGGAGCGCATCGAGGTCTTCAGCGGCGGTTTTCCCACGCGCTTCGGCACGCGCTCCGGCGGAGTGATCGACATAAGTGCCCCGAAGCGTCGTTCCGGCTACGAGAATCGCGCGGCTGCCAGCCTCATCTCGGCCGGCGTCTCATCGATCGGCCGCGCCGACAAACTACCGTTGGATTGGCTGGTCGCCGTTCGCCGCAGCACCATGGATCTGCTGGAGCCTGTCGAGGAGGATTTCGGTAATCCGCAGTTCAGCGATTCACTCGGACGGCTGCGTTGGAACACCGACAACGGCGCCTGGACGCTCGGCTGGCTGCTGCTGGACGACCGGATACAACTCGGCACCGACGTCGAGGAAGAAGTCGCCAACGCCACCTACCGCGACGAGTATCTGTGGCTGGCGCGCGATCACGTAATCAATGACCGGCTGCGTACCCGTGTCGCGGCGGTCGTGACGAGCTCCGACCGGCATCGCAGCGGGCTGGTCGAGGAACCCGGTGTCGCCTCGGGCACGCTCGATGCGGCACTCGAGTTCGGCCGCATCGAGTTGAACAATCTCTGGACCTTCGAGCCGAAGGCGGGATCCGCCTACACCTTCGGTGCGGAAGCGGCGCTGTCCAGCGCCGACTACGAGTACGTCCGCAATGCGAGTTATGACCCGCGCGTGGCCGCGGCCTTCGGCCGGCCCACCAGCAACGATCTGGTGTACGTGATCGATCCGCAGGGCTCCACCTATGCGCTGCATGCCGCGGCGCGACGGCAATGGGCGGAATTCGAAGCAGAGCTCGGGGTACGGCTGGACGGACAACACTATAGCCTGGGTGGCGATCACACCCAGTTCAGTCCGCGACTGAACATGCGCTACGACAGGAACGATCGGCTGCGTTTCTACGCCTCGATCGGTCGTTTCACGCAGGCGCAACATATCGAAGAGTGGCGCGTCGAAGATGCGCAGGCAGTGGCTGACTCCGCGCAGGTTTCGATACACAGCATCATCGGCCTCACCTATCAGCCTTCATCGCGGACCCGCTGGGGGCTGGAGGCATACACCAAGCGATGGACCACGGTCTCTCCGTACTACGACAACCTGCTCGATCCCCTGTCCCTGTCACCGGAGCTCGAGCCCGACCGCATACGCGTCGATCCGCACCACTCGGAGGCATCGGGTCTGGAGGTCAATGTGCGGCGCGAATTCTCCGAGCACCTGGCCGGTTGGGGAACGTTTGGTTGGGCGCGCGTGGCGGACGAAGGCGGCGACGCCGACATCCTGCGCAGCTGGGATCAACCGCTGGCGCTCACCGCCGGACTCGCCTGGCAAGGCTCGCGGTACAGCGTGTCTGCGCTCGGAGGCTGGCATCGCGGCTGGCCACGCACTCCGTTCGCGCTGGTTGAACCGGCGAATGGCCAACCCGCAGCGATCGTGCTCGAGCGTCGCAATTCGGAACGCTGGGGCGACTTCTACACGCTCGACCTGCGCGGCAGCTACAGCCGGCCTTTCGGCAACGGTGATTTCACGGTCGTGCTCGAAGTGACCAATGCGACTAATCATCACAACTCCTGCTGCGCGACGCTCTCGACATCGGGCGATGGCACGACGTTCGAGACGGAAACCGATCACTGGCTGCCGACCCTCTTGAATCTGGGCTTTTCATACCGCTGGGGTAATCGGGAGTAGCCGCGACGGAAATCCGGCCACCGTGACGTCTAAGGACGCATGGTGGACTTCAGCCCATCCAGGTGCGTCCGCGCACCAATAGTCTGCCTCGCCCTGTTGCTGGTGGCGCCGCTGTTTGCGCAGCCGGCGGGCGCGCGCATCCTGCCGAGCGTCGATGCGCGCACGCCGCCGCCGGAGCCGCCGCGTACCCCCGGGTTGCCCTCCGATGCGGAGCTCGAAAGTGCCGGTGCGCGCGTCGGCGCCATTCATCTTGATGCGCGTCAGCTGTTCGATGTCGAGCGTGCCGACGAAAACACCTCGCTGACTCGCGCGGCAAATCGCCTGCACATCGCCACGCGCGAATCGACCATCGAAGACCAGCTGCTGTTCAAGACCGGTGACCTGTTCCGCGCCAGCCAGCTCGAGGAATCGGCGCGCATCCTGCGCGACACGCGTTACCTGCGTGACGCGGTCATCAGACCGGTGGCCTTCCACGACGGCGTCGTCGACCTCGAGGTCACGACGCAGGACGTGTGGACTTTCAATCCCGGCTTTTCCGTCGGACGCAAGGGCGGCAAGAACACCGGCGGCATCGAGATCGAAGACCTCAACTTTCTCGGTATGGGAACCCAGCTCGGCGTCGGCTTCATCTCCGGCGTGGACCGCGATTCCAAGACTATCTACTACCGCGATCGCCAGCTCGGCTCGTCCTGGTGGGACCTGGCGACGCAGTATTCGGACAACAGTGACGGACGCCTGATCCAGTTCGGACTGGCTCATCCATTCTATTCACTCGATAGCCGCTGGGCGGCCGGCGTCGGGCTGGTCGACGACCAGCGCATCGACTCCCGTTACGACCTCGGCGAAATCATCGACCAGTACCAGGCGCAGGAAAAGCTCGCGACTGTCTACTGGGGCCGGTCGGAGGGACTGGTCAACGGCTGGGCGCGGCGCACCTCGTTCGGCGTGACCTACGAGGATCACGCCTTCGGCGCGTTGGCCGGTGGTGAAGCGACCCAGCTGGTGCCGGATGACCGCCGCCTGGTGTATCCGTGGGTGGCTGCCGAGTGGGTGCAGGACGAGTTTCGCACCGCGCGCAACCGCGACCAGATCGAGAAGACCGAGGACTACTCGCTTGGCTGGCGCGCCCGCGCGCAGCTTGGATTCGCGGGCACTTCCACGGGCTCCGATCGCGACGCGTTCATGCTGGCTGGCAGCGTCTCGAAAGGCGCGGAAATCGGCGACCGACAGTCTCTGCAGTTCGACGTCGGCGCCGGCGGGCGCCTGGAGAGTGGCGAGTTGCGCGGCGCGAAACTGGGCGCCGGCACACGTTACTACTTCCGCCAATCACCGCGGCGCCTGCTTTTCCTGGAGCTGTCCGGCGAAGTCGGCGAAAACCTCGATGCCGACCAGCAGATCCTGCTCGGCGGCGATAGCGGACTGCGTGGTTATCCGCTGCGCTACCAGTCCGGCGAGGGCCGCTGGTTGTTCACCGCCGAACAGCGCTTCTTCACCAGCTGGTACCCGTTCCAGTTGTTCAACGTCGGCGCCGCGGTGTTCTACGACATGGGCGCCACCTGGGGCCAGCGACCCGCTCGGCTCCCCTTCGCAGGGATTGCTCCGCGACATCGGTTTCGGCCTGCGCCTCGGCAACAGCCGCTCGGCGCTCGGCAACGTCCTGCACATCGACGTTGCGTTTCCGCTCGATGGCGATTCGTCCATCCGCAGCGTGCAGTTCCTGATCGAAACCAAAACGAGCTTCTGATGTTTGGAATACGCAACCGGCTGCGGCCGATGATTCGTGTCGAGTCGCTGCTGCTCGTCGTGACGGCGTGGCTGGTGGCCACGGCCAATGGTCCCTGGTGGTCGGCGGTTGCGCAGGGCCGCGACTGGGCACGCCCCGGCAACTGGGTGTTCATGATCTGCTGTTTCGTGTTGCTGGTGGGCTTGCATTTCGCGGTGCTCGCGCCGTTCGCGTCGCGGCGCATCGTGCGTCCTCTGCTCACGGTGATCGTCCTGCTCAGCGCCGGCGCCAGCTACTACATGCGCGATTTTTCGGTGATGCTGGATCCAACCATGATCCAGAACATCCTGCGCACTGACGCGCACGAGGCGCGCGAGTTGTTGAACTGGGGAATGGCCGCATGGGTCGTGGCGTGGTCACTGCTTCCCGTGGCCTTCATCTGGCTGGTCCGACTCGAGCACCCACCGTTGCTGAAGGTGGTAATGCTGCGCGGCGGCGCCGTGATCGCCGGCTTGGTGGTGGCGACGCTCGCAACGTTGGTGATCTCGCGGGATTTCACTGCGCTCATGCGCAATCAGCACGAGGCCCGTTATCTCATCACGCCGGGCAATTTTCTGTACGGCCTGGCCGTGAACTCGATGAACCGGGTCGCCGATGCACACGGGCCGCGTGAATCCATCGGAGCCGACGCGCGCCTGGCCGCAGTGGCGGCGGCGGATCCGCTGCCACGGGTGCTGGTACTGGTGGTCGGCGAGACCGCACGCGCCGCGAATTTTTCACTGCTCGGCTACCCGCGCGAGACCAACCCGGAGCTCGCGAAGTCCGACGTGACCGCGTTCAGCAACGTGACCTCGTGCGGGACCTCCACCGAAGTATCGCTGCCATGCATGTTCTCGGCCTTCGGGCGCGAGAACTACGACGAGCATCGCATCCGCAATTCCGAAGGTCTGCTCGACGTGCTGGCGCGTGCCGGTTACGCGGTGAAGTGGCTCGACAACCAGTCGGGCTGCAAGGGCGTTTGCAAGGGCAAGGGCATCGACTACGAGAAGCTGGATGCGAAACTCGCGCCCGATCTGTGCGATTCGACCGAGTGCCACGACGAGATCCTGGCAAGACGGTTGGGCGAGGAACTGGCGCTGGTCAAGAGCAACACCATCTTCGTGCTGCACATGATGGGCAACCACGGGCCCGCGTACTTTCACCGATATCCACCGGCGTTCCGCCGCTTCACGCCCGACTGCGCCACCGCGGAGCTGCGTGACTGTACCCGCCAGGAAGTCGTCAACGCCTACGACAATGCCATTCTCTACACCGATCATGTGCTGGCCAGTGTCGTGAAAACACTGGCCACCAATTCGCGCCCCATGGAGAGCGCGATGATCTACGTCTCGGATCACGGTGAGTCACTGGGCGAACGCGGCCTGTACCTGCACGGGATTCCCTACGCTATCGCGCCGGACCTGCAGACACATGTGCCCATGCTGGTGTGGGTTTCGCGGCAGCTGAGCGCCAGCGGCGACGTCGACGTGCAATGTCTGCGCGGCAAGTCGCACGACCCGCTCTCACACGACAACCTGTTTCATTCGGTGCTGGGCCTGCTGGACGTGGAGACGGCGGCATACCGGCCCTCGCACGACATCTTCGACGGGTGTCGCGGCGGTGCGTCGCACGCCCTGGCGCAGTCGGCCCCCGTGGCGTCACGCGCACGCTGAATCGCGCACCTGACCGGGTTCGCGTAAGGTTGCGTGCATGGACAAGCCATGCCTCAACATCGTGCGTGCCGCCGACATCGCGGCGCATGCCCAGGAATTTTCCCATCCGTGGAATCCACAATCACTCGTACGGGGCACGCAGCTGGCACGCAGCGTCGGGCTCAAGCGCAATGGCGTGAATCTGCTGCGGGTGCCGCCTGGAAAGGAGTCCTACGTATATCACTCGCACCGCTTCGAAGAAGAGTGGATCTACGTGCTCGAGGGCTCGGGGGTCGCGATCATCGACGGCGCTGAATATGACGTCGGCGTTGGCGACTTCATGGGATTCGCCGCGCCGTCGGTGGCACACAACATGCGCAATCCCGGGCCCGGTGACCTGGTCTACCTATCGGGCGGCGAGAACCGCGAGTTCGAAGTTGCGGAATATCCGACCCTGGGCAAACGCGCGGTACGCATGGGGCAGGAGGTTCACGTCTACGACCTCGACGACGCCAGGCCATTCGGGCCGCTATGAGGGAGAAATGGCCGCGCCGACCGCGTGCGCCAATGATTCCAGGATGCGCACGGTCACGCGCGCGCGGTTGAGCCAGACGTCACACAGGAAGAGGAAGGCGACGCCCAGCCACGCTGCGTACGCATATCCCAGGTAGCTTCCCTGAATCAGGGTGAGCATCCAGTTCTGCTCGAACACATATAGATAGACGCACAGCGCCGTGCTGACCGTCAACAAGACGCCGGGCACGAACAGCGCGCGAGTGTGTTCGGGCTTCAAGAAGGAAACCAATACCAGCAACAAGAAGGCGCACGTATTACTCGCCGTGAAAATGCGGATGTCACGTTTCAGATCTGCGGCCACACCCAGGTATCCCGACTGCATGATGGCGACCAGTCGTGTGTTCTCGAATTGCAGCGAGCCGATCTTCGACTTTGCGCCATCTTCGAGCCAGGTCTGGAGCCTGGCACGTTGCTCCGCAGTCAGACTGCGGATTTCAGCAATGCAAGCGGCGAGCTGCGCGCGGGCTTTTTCCTTGAGTGAGTCCTTGAGCTGTGCGATGCGCGCCTCGTTCTGCTTCATGAGCTGCGCGGCGTAGCGCGACAAGGCGTCGTCGCCCTGCGGCGCATCCAGGGAGTCGATGGTGGCATCCACCTTGTGCGCCACTTTTCCTTCGATGTAGTCCGCCGCGAAATCTTCGACCCATTCCGGCGTGTGATATGTCAGTGCGAAGAAGAAGGCGAACAGTGCCGCGCCGGCGATGCCGGCCAGCCTCAACGTGACTTGCCGGGAGTCAGGTCTTGTCATGCGTCCGGATGTTAGCCCGCCGATGTCTTCGCCTTCCACGCCGCGAGCACGCCGGCTTCCTTGTCAGGCGCGATACCGGCTTTCAGCTTTTCGCGCTCTTCGGGCGGCCGCGACAGGTGCCACGCGAGTGTGTCGTCGACAGTCTTGCGGAGCGCCGTGATCTTCAACCCGTGCGCGACGGCGGCGGCATTGCTGGTGCCGGCGAACGCCGCTTCCTCGCCCTTGGCCGGCAGCCACACGGGCATCTCGCTCCACGGCTCGACCTTCTGTTCCTCGAGGAATTCGGCCGGAATCCAGGTGGCACGCGGCGCATTCGCGGGCTTCGCCTGGCGGGTGGCGGCGGCGATGCAGGCGTCGGTGAGCTCGCCGAACCTGAACTCATTCACGTTGGACACGAGATTGAACGTGCCCGTGATGTTCTTCTCGATGGCATTGATGGTGAACGCGGCGAGATCGCGTGCGTCGATGACCTGGAACGGATCCTTTGTCGCGCCCGGCGCGATGAATTCACCACCGCGCGCGGCGCGGGCCGGCCAGTAGGTGAAGCGGTCGGTGTTGTCGTCGGGTCCGACGATGAGCCCGGGCCGGATGATGGTGGTACGGCCGGGCAGCGCCTTTTCCACCGCCTGCTCGCACAGTGCCTTCAGCGGGCCGTAGGTATCACCGTCGACATTTTCGACGCTCTCGTCAGGTAGTTTGCCCACCGGCGATTTTTCATCGCGCGGAACGCTGAAATCGGGATACACCGAGATCGACGAGGTGAACACGTATTGCCGGACCTGCGACGCCAGCAATTCCGCCGTGAGCCGCACGTGGCGTGGCACGTAACCAGAATTGTCGACGACCACGTCCCACTCGCGATTCTTCAGCCCGTCGATTTCGCCATTGCGATCGCCCTTGATGCGTTCGACCTCGGGGTAACGATCCGTCTTGGTCTTGCCGCGATTGAAGAAGGTCAGCGTGTGGCCGCGTTCCAGCGCCAGCGCCGTCATGTGCAGGCCGATGAAGCGCGTGCCGCCCAGCACCAGGATCCTGAGCGGTTTGATCTTGCGGCCGAACGAGGGCATCGCCGCGGAGAAAGCGCCGGCTGCCGCAAGGGCCAGGAGGGTGCGTCGTTTCATGGATCTCTCCTTATCTAATGCGCACCAGGGGGTGCGTAGGTTGCAACCCAGTCGCGCACCACCTGGTACCAGAACAACGAATTCTGCGGCTTGAGCACCCAGTGATTCTCATCGGGGAAATACACCAGCTTGGAAGGCACGCCGCGCCGCTGCAGCGTATTGAAGAGCTCGATACCGTGGTTCACCGGTACGCGCATGTCCTGCTGGTTGTGAATGATCAGCGTCGGCGTGACGAAGTTGCCGGCCGAGGTGTGGGGCGAATAACGCGCGAACTCTTCGGGCTTCTCCCAGAAGTCGAAGAAACGCGCGGTCTCGGCGCCGTAGTCCGAGGCTCCCTGCGTGAACATGTCGTAGACCGCCGCGTGTGCCACCAGCGCCTTGAAAGGATGCGGGCGTCCTAACAAGGTGGTGGCGAGAAAGCCTCCGTAGCTGGCGCCGGCCGCCACCATGCGCCCGCCATCGACGAACGGCCTGGTCTTGAGCCACTCGGCGGCACGGATGGTGTCCTCGTAGGGCAGGGTGATCCAGTCCGGATTGATCGAGTCCGCAAACTCATTGCCAAAGCCACTCGAGCCGTGGAAGTTGTGCCAGGTCACCACGTAGCCCCAGCTCGCGAATACCTGCGCATTCCAGCGCCATTGCACCGAGTCGGTGATCGCATTGTGCGGCCCGCCATGCAACAGCATGAGCACCGGGTACTTCTTTGCCGGATCAAAGCCCGGTGGATAGAACACCCACATCTGGATATCGGCGTCGCGCGCGCCCTTGTAGGTGACACTTTCGTAGCGCGCGAAGTCGAGCGTGCTCAACGCATCGTCATTGAAGGTGCTGATCTTGGTTGCGACGCCGGTGCGCGGCGCCAGCGTTACGAGCGTCGGTGGTTCGACGAAATTCTGCCGGATTGCCACCGCGCGCCTTGCCATCGCGTGCCAACGCCAGCGATCCGAACGACGAGGTCCCGGTGACCGTGACGGGCGCCGCCGTGCCCCGCCGGAAACGGTATACGCGGCGCGTGCCGGCATCGTCGATGGTGCCGAGCAGGCTGCGTGAATCCGCGTTCCCAGACCAACCCATCCACCGACCGGTCCCAGTTCTCGGTGAGTCCGGTGGTGGTGCCAGCCTTGCGGTCGAAGATCATCAGGCGTGCGCGGTCGCCGTAGAACTTCTTCACGCGACGCTGTGCAAACGCGATGCTGCGGCCGTCGGGGCTGTAGTGCGGATCGCCGTCGTTCGCCGCGTTCTCGGCGGTGATATTGCGCGCCGGTTTGCAGCCGCAGGTGGGCAACAGGATGATGTCGAAGTTGCGGTCGATGCCGCTGCGATCCACGTCGGCGGCAAAGGCCGCCTCCAGACCGTCAGGAGAAATGTCGTACGCCGAAGCGTCGAGGTCGCCGCGCGACAGCCAGTAGCCCGACATGCGCGTGATGGCGGTCGGTTCGCCGCCATCGATGGAGATCGAGAACAGATGCGGCTGCCGGTCGTCGAGGAAGTGATCGAAGTGCGAGATCGGCGCGCGTGTCCAGGCACGCGCTGTCATCTTCGATGAGTCGCGCTCCTTCCTGCGCGCCGCCTGGTCTTCCCAGCGCACCAGGTCCGGCCACACCTCGCTCACGAAGGCGATACGACGGCTGTCGGGAAACCACTTGGGCAACGTGGCTCCGGTGGGGATGCTGGTGACGCGGCGGGCTTCGCCGCCGTTGACCGCAATGACGTAGACCTGGTTTTCGGTGTCATCGCCGCGCTTGGAAACGAACGCCACCCATTCGCCGTCGGGGCTCACGCTGGCCTGGGTGTCGTTGGCCTTGTCGCTGGTGAGTTGCCGCGCGCTGCCACCGGCCAGTGGTACCAGCCACAGATCCGTGAGGCCCTTGTTCTCCGCGATGTCGTAGGTCGTGACCGGAACCACGGCGAGTTTGCCGTCGGGCGTGATGGCCGGATCACCGAGCCGCTTGAGTGCCCACATGCGCTCGGCGCTGAACTGGCGTGAATTGGCGGGCGATGGCTCCTGCGCCGCTGCGGTGATCGAACCCAGAATTGCCAGAGTCACGAGCCAGAAGCGATGCATTGAAACTCCAGAAGCGGGATAGCGCGCTCGCGCGGATCGAACATTCTGCCGAGACCCAAATTGTCGAGGCAAGCTTTTCGCGAACATCCCGCCGCGGTGGCCCGTCGCCTGAGCGTCCTGCGTGCGAGAATCCCTCGCATGAATCCCGGTACCCGTGAGCCACCGCGCTACAACGAGTTCGGCCAGCCCATCGGCGCCGCATTACCCGGCTGGCAGGCGCCGCCAATTCCCCCGCACACCACACTCACCGGGCGTTACTGCCGGCTGGAGCCGCTCGATGCCGCGCGCCACGCGCGCGACCTCTTCGAGGCGCAGCGCGCCGACAAGGCCGGCGAGCGCTGGACCTACCTGTTCCATGGTCCGTACACGGAATTCGGCCCGTACCAGCAATGGTGCATCGAGTCGCAGGCGTCCAGCGATCCGCAGTTCTATGCCATCGTGGACGCGGCCAGCGGCCGCGCCGCCGGCAGCGCCGCCTACATGCGCATCGAGCCGCGTCACGGTGTGATCGAGGTGGGCAACATCTACTTCGCCGCGCTGCTGTCGAAGTCGCGCGCCGCCACCGAGGCGATCTATCTGTTGATCGCGAACGCATTCGCGCTCGGCTACCGGCGTTTCGAATGGAAATGCGACAGTTGCAACCTGCCATCGCGCGCCGCGGCGACGCGCTTCGGTTTCACCTACGAAGGCTTGTTCCGCCAGGCCATCGTCAACAAGGGCCGCAACCGGGACACCACCTGGTTCGCCATCATCGACGCCGACTGGAAGCGCGGTCTGCACGACGCGTACCTGCGCTGGCTGGACCCGGCGAACTTCGACGCCGCCGGCCGGCAGAAACTGCGTTTGTCGGAGTTGACCGCGCCGTTCGTGGAATGCGATTCGGCGCAGGCCTGGCCGCCGCTGGCACTACCCTAGCTCAGGAACGCTGCAACCTGTTTCGCCACCAGCGTGGGAGCCTTCTCGAGCACATTCCTGTCCTGGTCCGGCATGTCGACGACGCGGGCGCCCGGGACCAGTCGCGAGACGCGCCCGCCCGCCTCCCAGAAATTGTCACGCGGCCGCAGGACTAACAAGGGTTGTTTGAGCAGCGGCATCCGCTGGTCGGCATCCCAGTCGATGACGGCGGCGCGTGCCCACAGGGCGCCGGTCGGAGTCCCCTCCGGGGGCGATAAATCCCGGTAGCTGCGGCGCTCTTCCGCATCGAGGGCGGGCGCGCCGATCATGATGACGCGACGCACCACCTTGGCCCGGGCGATGGCCAGCTCGGCGGCCACCGCCGCGCCGGAATGCGCACCTAACAAGTCCACCTGGCGGAAGCGCATCGAATCGATGAAGTCGCCGATGGCATCGCAGTAACCACCGATCGGCGGCTGCCGGGGCGGCGCATCGGATTCCCCGCAGCCGGGTGTGTCCGGGCTGTAGATTGATCGGCTGGTACCGAGCAGCTTCGAGAGTTCCAGGAAAGCGCGCCCGGTGGTACTGCTGGCGTGCAGGCAGATCAGGGTGGTCTGTTCGTCGAAGCCGCCCCCCGACTGGAATGGCGTTGTGGACGTGCAACTGCCCGTATCGGCACTCGAAATAGGCGCGGCGCAGCCGCGGCGGGGCGCTATCCAGACTCGTCGGCGGGTTCATGGGGGCGCAACGATACCCCAATCTCCGCCGGCGCGACCTCGCGGGGCTTCGGCCATGCCGGGTTTACGGAAGCCGTCAGCAATGTCCGACGCGGGTCAGACCAGCCGGATTTGACAGAAATGAGAAGCAGGCACGCATTTCTCACCAAAGGGGAAAAGTCTGCATCCCCGGTCGAATTCACGGGGCTAGAATTGCCGCCATAAGAAAGAGTCTGGGGATGCCTTCGATGCCACCGGTGAAAACTGTCGCGTCCTCCTCGGATGTCGACACCGAAGCCACGGCTGAACTGCCGGTGCTGGACGTTGCCGCATACGAGTCGACGCTCAGCGATCCGATCGCGAGCACTGACACGTGGGCCGCACCCGCTCCCGCGCCTCTGCGCGGCTGGCCTTGCCGGAAGTCGAAGCCACGGCCATTCCCACGCTGCGTGCCGCCGAGCCCGAAGGCAGTCGCGGACCTGAGCGGCACGCACGAAATGCTGGCGCTTCGCCCAAGCCTAACAAGATCATCAGGGCGACGTCGGCGTCGCCCAGCCGCGACGCGTTCCCGCACCCATCGTGTTGCCGCCGTCGCCGCCGCTCATCGAAGAATTGCGCGACGCGCTCGCCGCCGCGGAACGCCGTGTCGAGGAGCTCAACGAGCGCGCCCGCATCGCCGACGCGGAACGCGCCGTGGCCGTCGCGCCGCGTGCAGGCCGAGAACGCGCAATTGCGCGCGCTGCTCGGCGATCACCTGGAATCGCTGCACACCGCCCGCGGACGCCTCGGCGTGCAGGGCGCGGAGCAGTCTGCGCTCGAAGACGAAGTGTTCGCGCGCGGCGACGCGCATCGATGCGCTTGCAGGCGGAGCTCGCCGCGCAGGCACAGACGCTGGCCGAGGTGCGTGCCGCGCTCGAAGCCAGCGAGCAGCGCTGCGCGCGCCTCGAAATCGATGACACCAATCTGCGTGCCACGCTCGAGCGCCGCGACAGCCACATCGCGACGCTCGAAGCCGATCTGGTCGCGCGCCAGCAGCGCGAGGCGACGCTCAAGGCGCATCTCGACGAGCGTTGGCGGCGATCCATCCGGAGGTTCCCGATCTGCGCGCGCAGCTCGAGGCGCGCGACCGGCGCATCGTGGAGCTGACGCGGGAGCTGGCCGCGACCATGGTGCTCGCTGACCGAGAAAGACGCCGACCTGCAGGTCGCCGAGGAAAGCATCCATCACCTCGAGATCGAAGTTCGCGACAAGACCGGCAAGCTCGAAGAGGTCAGCGTCACGGTCGAGGAATGGCGCGCGGTCATTGCCGAGAGCCAGCGTTCCATCCTGCAGCGCGACACGCCGCATCCAGCAGCTCGAGGCCGACCTCGAAAAGCGGCTCGCCGCGGCCGGCCGACAGCGCGGCTGCATGACCGGCGAGGAAGTCGCCCTCGAAGGACCGGCGCGCGTCCTGATCCGTACCGACGGCAACACCGATTTCGTGCACGTGCTCGGCCGCCGGACTCGCATCGGACGCGGCCCCGACAACGAAGTGGTGCTCGACACCAAACACGTCAGCCGTTACCACGCGGTGCTGCTGGCCGGCCCGGCATACACCTCGATCGAGGACCTCAAGAGCACCAACGGCGTGTTCGTGAACGGCAAGCGCGTCTCGCGCCAGGTCCTCAAGGATGGCGACCGGGTGACCATCGGCAAGACGCACTTTCGTTATTCGGTTCGCAACTAGCGACTGCCGGCGGCTAACCGCTACTATGTCGGTCCGCTTATGACCGACAACTACATCGAGAGAATCCTCAAGGCCCGGGTCTACGACGTCGCCATCGAGTCGCCGCTCGATGCCGCGCCGCGCCTCTCGCGCCGCATCGGCAACACCGTGCTGCTCAAGCGCGAGGACCTGCAGCCGGTGTTCTCATTCAAGCTGCGCGGCTCCTATAACAAGATCGCGCACCTGTCGGAGTCGGTGGCGCAGCCGCGGCGTGATCTGCGCGTCCGCGGGCAACCATGCGCAGGGCGTGGCGCTCGCCGCGCAGCGCCGCGGCATCCCCGCGGTCATCGTCATGCCGCAGACCACGCCCAGCATCAAGGTGAGCGCGGTGCGCAACCTCGGCGGCGAAGTGGTGCTGCACGGCGACGACTACGACAGCGCCTACGAACACGCGCATGTCCATCGTGCGCGATCGTAATCTCGCCTTCGTGCATCCCTTCGATGATCCGGACGTGATCGCCGGGCAGGGCACCATCGCGGTGGAAATCCTGCGCCAGTCGCGCGGCGATCTCGACGCGATCTTCGTGCCGGTCGGCGGCGGCGGCCTGATCTGCCGGCATCGCCGTGTACGCCAAGTATCTGAATCCCAAGATCAGGATCATCGGCGTCGAACCGGTCGATGCCGCGGCCATGCACGATTCGATGCGCGCGAAGAAACGCGTCACGCTCGAACGCGTCGGCATCTTCGCCGACGGCGTCGCGGTGAAGAAGGTCGGCGAGGAAACCTTCCGCCTGTGCCGCGAGCACGTCGACGAGATCGTGCTGGTCGACACCGACGAGATCTGCGCCGGCATCCAGGACGTGTTCGAAGACACCCGCTCGATCGTCGAAGGCGCGGGCGCGCTCGCGGTCGCCGGTCTCAAGAAGTACTGCGCGCTCAACGCCTGGCGCGACAAGCGCATCGTCGCGATCAACAGCGGCGCGAACATGAACTTCGACCAGTTGCGTTACGTCGCCGAGCGCTCCGACGTCGGCCAGGCGCGCGAAGCGCTGTTCGCGGTGGAGATCCCGGAGCAGCCCGGCAGCTTCCTGCACTTCTGCGAGTTGCTCGGCAGCCGCGCCGTCACCGAGTTCAACTATCGCTTCGGGACCAGGGAGCGCGCGCAGATATTCGTCGGTTTCGGCCTCGACGCGCGGCAAAGAAGAACGCGACGAGGTGATCGCCAGCCTGCGGGCCGCCGGTTACGGCGTCACGGACATGACCGACAACGAGATCGCCAAGTTACACGTGCGCTACATGGTTGGTGGACACGTCAACGGCAACGTCGCCAATGAGCGACTGTATCGCTTCGAATTTCCGGAACGAAAAGGCGCGCTGCTCCAGTTCCTCAAGGCGGTGGGCACGCGTTGGAACATTACTCTTTTCCACTACCGCAACCACGGGTCTGACTACGGTCGCGTACTCGCCGGCATCGACGTGCCGCCCGCCGACACCAACGAGTTCCTCGATCATCTCAACGTCCTGCACTACTCCTACAGCGAGGAGACTAACAATCCGGTCTATCGTATCTTCCTCGGCTCGTGAGCCTTCCTTGAGAGGGGTGGGGAACACGGGCCGGGCGTGCTGGTCTCACGTAAAATGCCGCCCGCAGCCGTCATCAGGTCTCTCATCGTGTTCGACGACAAGCACCCCCTGTTCGGGACCTACAAGGTCGCAAAGCGCGTCACTATCGGAATCGTCGGCGGCACGATACTGATCATGGGCATCATCATGATCGTGACACCGGGCCCCGGGATCGCGGGAATCCTGCTCGGCCTCGGCATCCTCGGAATCGAATTTGCCTGGGCGCGCATGTGGCTCAAGCGCGTCAAGAGCAAGGGTCAGGACGTGGTGCGCGTGCTGCGCAGCAAGAAGACAGATTCCGCCGCGCGACGTTTCCTAGTTACCGAAGCGTTTCGGTCACTCGATCGGCAGGTCGAACATCAGTTCGCGCGCAAAGCGCACTGGCGGCGAGCCGAACGACAATACCTTGTCGTGATAAGCGCGCAGGTCGAATGCCCCGCCGGCACGCTGCTCCGCTTCGGTGCGCAATGCGAAATGTTCGAGCGCGCCGACGAAGTACACCGGTAGCTGGGCCGAGGTGAGCTGCGCGCGCGTCCACTTGCCGGCGGCTTCACGCTCCTCCTGGAATCCCGTCTCGGTCAGGAGCTTCATGGCGGCGCTGCGGCTCATTCCATCGACGTGCACCGCCTGGTCGAGCAGCGCGTTGACGATGGAGCGCAGGTACCACTTGAGCTGCACCAGCTTCATGAGGGGATCGCCGCCGTGATATCCCTGGTCGATTCATGAGCCGCTCGGCGTAAACCGCCCAGCCCTCGACGAATGGCGACGAGCCCAGCACCGCGCGCAGCGTCGACGGGTACTTGTTGGCATGCGCGAGCTGCAGGTAGTGGCCGGGCATGGCTTCGTGAATGGTGAGGTTGCGGATCGAGCGCGAGTTGTATTCGCGCAGGAAGGAATCCGTCTGCGAGCGCGTCCAGGCGACCGGTATCGGTGACACAGCGTAAAAGGTCTTCTGGCCTGCCTCGAGTGGTCCGGGCGCGTCGCAGTAAGCGAGCGCCACGCCCTGCTTGAAGGCCGGCATCTCGATGATCTCGACCGGCTCCTGCGGCAACGTCACCAGGTTCTTTTCCCGCACGAAGTTCGTGGTGTCGACCAGCGCCGCGCGCGCCGCGTCCAGCACGCCATCGCGCGGCGGCCGCTCGGCGCTCGCGAGGGCGAGAGCCGCACGGATGGCGCGCTGCTGTTGCGCCTCGCTGGGTTTCTGCGGCAATGGCGGGGCGCCGCGCCGCGCCTTGAGCACGTCGCGCGCGAGGCCGTACATCGCTGCGCGCGTCGCGGCCAGTTCGGACTCCGCGCGAGCGCGGATTTCCTGGCGCGACAGCGGTGAAAACAGGGCATAGGCGAGTTTCTGGTCGTAGAGCTGCTGGCCGAGGCGGAAATCTCCCGCGGCCTCGGGCAGGAGGCGCTTCTCGAGCCAGATCTGGTGCTGCGAGAGCGCGCTGCGCGCGCGCGCGACACTGGCGCGCAGGCTTTCCTGTTCCGCGGCGGGAAGTGCCGCGATCTGCTGCGCAAGTTCACCGTCGAGCATGGCGATGAGACCGGCATTCTGCTTGACCGCGGTTTCGGCATGGACTTTTGGAACGCGGGCCGGGACCAGCGCTTCGCGCACCTGGCCGAGGAATCGCGGCAACTCGTCGAGCCGCTTGCCGAGGTTTTTCATGCGCTCGGAAGCGGGCGCGAATTCCCGCGCGAGCAGCGTATACACCGCGTCGCCGGCGAGCCTTGTATATATGAGTGGATTCCAGCGCCAGTCCTCGAGCGTCTGGATTCTCCAGCGTTCGTATTCGAGCTCATGCCGCAGCAGGATGGCGTCCACCTGCTTGGGACGCGACAGCACAGCGCGATCCAGTCCATCGAGTGAGGCGAGGTAACGCTGATCGAAGGCCACACGCGCCTGCCAGCCGGCGGCGCTGACGTCGTCGATACGGTCATCGAAGCGGTGATCTCCGAGAGCCGTGGCATCCACCGGTGACAGCTCCTGAGCTTCGCGCAGGTAGCGCTGCCCCAGCGATTCGAACTGCTGGTCTGGCGTCGGCGGCGGAGGCGGTGCGGGTGGTGGATGGTGCCGGCGGAGGTGGAGACGCGGCGCACGCGCCCAGCAGCAGGACCGCCATACCGAGAACGACACGCCTGTCCATCGAATACCCTCGAAGAAAAGCCAGCTTGCGAGCCGATGCAACGAGACGTTACCAGCTAAAGTACGCATCCCCAAACAACTCGACGGTCCCCTTCGACGAATTTGAACAGCAATACCCTTTCGCCAGCGAGGCAGGCGCTGAGCCATCCCGATTTCGCGCGCTACGCGTACGGCAGGTTCGCAGCCACGCTGGCCTGGCAGATGATCGATGTGGTGCTCGGCTACCAGGTGTGGAAGCTGACGCACAACGAGGCCTATCTCGGCTACATCGGCCTCGCGCAATTCCTGCCGTTCGTCGTGCTGCTGCTGCCAGGCGGGCAGATCGCCGACCGCTTCGACCGGCGGCTCATCATCGCGCTGGCATACGGACTCGAGCTGGTCGCCGCCGCGGCGCTGCTCGTCTTCACGTTGACGGGGCAATCCGAGGTCATCCTGCTGTTCTTCATCGCCGCGTTGTTAGGCGTGGGCCGCAGTTTCTGGGCGCCGGCGGGGCAAGCCATGGTGCCCAACCTCGTGCCCAAAGAATTGTTGTCCGGCGCCATCTCCTTCAACACGCTGCTGTTCACCATCGCCACCGTTGCTGGCCCGGCGGTCGCCGGGATCACGCTGATCCTCGGCATCGACTGGTCGTACGGCATCGCAGTGGCTCTGCTGATCGCGGCGATGTTCCTGATCGTGGGTTTGAAACCGGTACGCGCGAAATCCAGCGCCGAGTGGCACTGGAGCGATTTCCTCGGCGGCTTCGTTTTCGTGTGGAAAAAGAAACCTGTGCTCGGCGCCATCTCGCTGGATCTGTTCGCCGTGTTGTTCGGCGGCGTGGTCGCGTTGCTGCCAGCGTACGCGGACAAGATCCTGCACGTCGACAGCGTTGGACTCGGCTTGATGCGCGCCGCGCCCGGCGTCGGCGCGGCCATCGTCGCGTTCTGGCTCGGCGTACGGCCCATCGCGCGACACGCGGGCACGTGGATGTTCGGTGGCGTCGCGTTGTTCGGCCTGTGCATGATCACCGTGGGGCTTTCGACGAGCTTGTGGCTCTCGGTCGCCGCGCTCGCCATTGCCGGCGCCGGCGACATGGTCAGCGTGTTCGTGCGTGGCATGCTCGTGCAGCTCGAGACTCCGGACGCGATTCGCGGCCGGGTGAGCGCCGTGAATGCGATGTTCATTGGTGCGTCCAACGAGCTCGGTCAATTCCGCGCAGGAATGCAGGCCGCGTGGATGGGCATCGTGCCGTCGATGATCTGGGGTGGCCTGTGTACGCTGGCCGTCGTCGGCAGCTATCTCGGATTGTTCCCGCAGTTGCGCAAGCTCGACAAATTTCCTGAGCCCGTGCACTAGTCAGGCGCCATGGGCCATACAGTGGCGTGACGAACCGACCGCTGGATTTACTCGCACTCCGTACACAAATACAGTTGGCGCATGGCTGGCGCAATCAAAGGACGGGGTGCGCTGTCGCAGCCCCCCGGCCGTTTCGACAAGCTGACGAAAGAGCTCGAGCACGACGGCTGGTACGAAGAGGAGCCGCCAGACAAACGCGAGACCACGGTCTTGCCTGAACCTTCGCGATCTATCATCACGCGCAATAGCTCGCCCGACATCGGCTTCAGCCAGTCAATCAATCCATATAGAGGATGCGAACACGGCTGCATCTACTGCATCTCGGGGGATACGCCACTTCTCATGGCGGATGGCACGACGAAACCGATCGCCGACGTCAAAGTGGGGGACACAATTTATGGAACCAGACGCGATGGTGCGTACCGCCGCTACACGAAGACACAGGTGCTTGCGCATTGGAGCGTCATCAAGCCTGCATACCGAATAACTTTGGAGGATGGCACGACGCTTATTGCCGGACCCGATCATCGCTTCCTGACCGAGCGCGGCTGGAAGTTTGTCACTGGATCCATGGGTGGCAAGGATCAACGTCCCTATCTCACGGCGAACAACAAGTTGATGGGAACGGGCGCATTTGCTGCCAGGCCGGAGAAGGATCAGGACTACCAACTAGGCTATCTGTGCGGGATGGTTCGCGGAGATGGCCTCATTGGCTCTTATCACTACGAGAGAAGTGCCAGGGGCGGAAAAGACCAGCACCACTTTCGGCTTGCTTTGTGCGACCGCGAAGCGCTGATGCGCACGCAGGACTACCTCACCCGTTGCCGGATCGAAACCAATGAGTTTGTCTTTTCGGCGGCCAGCGCCAACCGGCGCCTGATGCATGGCATTCGCACGTACGCACGATCGAATGTTGAAGAGGTGAAGAAGCTGATTGCATGGCCTCATGACCCGCGTCGCATGTGGTTTGCCGGATTCATGGCGGGCATTTTTGATGCTGAAGGATCGTTCAGCGGAGGTGTGCTGCGAATCTCCAATACGAATGCAGACATCATTGGCTGGATTGAACGCGCACTATGCGCATTCAGATTCTCATACGTCGTCGAACATGAGCATCGCACGATGCTGAAGTCGCTCGACGTAGTTCGCATCACTGGAGGCCTGGGAGAGCATCTGCGCTTTTTCCACAGCATCGATCCTGCCATCTCGCGCAAACTCGATATTTCAGGGCAAGCAGTCAAAAGCCAGGCGAGGCTCGGCGTCCGCAGCATCGAGCCCCTTCACAAGGCTTTGCGGCTCTACGACATCACGACAGGAACCGAAGACTTCATCGCCAACGGCGTGATCAGCCATAACTGCTACGCTCGCCCCAGTCACGCCTACGTCGGGCTTTCTCCCGGTCTCGATTTCGAAACCCGTCTCTTCTACAAGGCCGACGCGGCCAAACTTCTCGAGGCCGAGCTCGCGGCACCAAAGTATCGCTGCGCGCCCATCATGCTGGGCGCCAATACCGATCCGTACCAGCCGCTCGAGAAATCCCTGCTGGTCACGCGTTCCATTCTCGAGGTGCTGTTGCGTTGCCGACACCCCGTTGCGATCACGACAAAGGGCGCACTGGTCGCGCGTGATGTGGACCTGCTCTCGGCATTGGCGCGTGACCGACTCGTCCGGGTGATGTTCAGCATTCCGACGCTGAACGACGAACTGAAGCGAATCCTCGAACCGCGCGCTGCCTCCGCAAGGGCAAAACTCAAGGCCATGCGCGTGCTGGCGGATGCCGGCGTGACGGTCGGAGTGTTGGTGGCGCCCATCATCCCGGTGCTCACGGAACATGAAATCGAATCAGTGCTCGAGGCAGCTCACGAGGCCGGTGCGTCGCTCGCCGGCTACACCATCCTGCGCCTGCCGTGGGAAGTGAAAGACCTGTTTCGCGAGTGGCTCGCCGAGCACTTTCCCGACCGCGCCGCGCACGTCATGTCCGTGGTGCGCGGCATGCGCGGCGAACGCGACAACGATCCCGACTTCGGGACCCGGATGCATGCCACGGGCCCCGTGGCGCAGCTGATTCGCCAGCGTTTTCAACTGGCCGCCCGGCGGCTGGGCTTTCCTGCCGAGCGAGGCGTCGGCTTGCCAACGAATCTGTTTCAACCCCCACTACGTAATGACCGACAGCTGAGTCTGGATTTACCCATGTAAATGGGAACCACGACGTATTGCGTCCGGTCAGAAAGGGGTGATGCTGCAACGTGGCATACTTGTCGCGCCTGTCGACAACCCGCAGCTCGTTCCGGGGAGATCGTCCATGAAGAGCGCCATTCGCATGACGTACGCGTGTCTGGGAGCGCTCCTGGCCACCGGGTGCATGCAGGCGCGCATCGAAGAGTCGCGGGAGCTTGCAACCCCCATCGCCAAGGGCGAGCGGGTGGTGATCCTGGCCAAGCCCCAGATCGAGGGCGCGGGCGCTGAAGACGATTTCATGGATTGCGTGAGCCATAGCCTCGGCGGCGCCCGCAGCACGGTTGCCGTCCATGACAACAACGAGTTCGTCGACAAGATGTTTCCCTGGTTCGAGCCCAGCACGGCCCCGGGAAAGCCGGAGGCCATGAGCGCGCTGCTGGCCCGGCCGGGCGTCGCGGACCGGGTCACCGAAAGCGGCGTACGTTATGTAGTCTGGCTCGACGGGAATACCCGCAAAACCGACGGCGGCGGCAGCCTGGCCTGCGGCGCAGCGCCCGGCGGCGCCGGATGTATCGGTTTCGGCTGGTGGCAGAAGGAATCGGACTACGAGGCCACGATCTGGGATTTGAAACAAGCCAAGTCCGCGGGTAGCGTCGGCACTAATGTCACCGGCACTTCGGCCATCGTGGGCGCCATCGTGCCATTGCCATTCATCGCGCGCGTGCAGGCGACAGCATGTAACCGCATGTCCAACCAGCTGCGCAGCTTTTTCACGGGAACCGGTGAAGAAAACACCGGTACCCAGTAGACACGGATCTCGAGGAGGTTCGCATGCGCACTCGTAACCTCATACTGGCCGCTGCTCTGGCAGCGGCTGCGCTTGCGGGCTGCGCATCGTCGAGCGGCGGCGGCATGCCGAGCCCCTCCGGTGGCGGAGGAAGTTCCGGTGGTGGCGGCGGTGGCATGCCAGGCGGAATGCCGAGCGGCGGTGGCTCCAGCGGCGGTGGCTCCAGTGGCGGTGGCTCCAGCGGCGGCGGCATGCCAGCGGCGGTGGCTCGAGCGGGGCGGCATGCCGGGCGGTGGCTCGAGCGGTTTGCCAGGCGGCTCCAGCGGATTGCCGGGCGACAGCGGCGGATCTTCTTCGTCCGGGCTTCCGGACGGATCCAGTGACGGTAGTTCGAGCAGTGGTTCCAAGAGCGGCTCCAAGAGTGGGTCGAGTGGAGGCACGGAGGGCGGCGGCGATTCCGGCGGCTCATCGACCGAAGGCGGCGGCACTGCGGGTGGCGCGCAGACTTCCGAGGAACGCCGTCAGTCCGGTGAGAAAACTCTCGATGATTCGCTTGGCGACTTCGACAACACGCTGAAAAAGGAACAGGAACGTGTCGCCAAGGAGCGCGATGCGAAGGGCGGGAGCGCCGAGGGTGAGGGCGAGGGCGGCGACGGCTCGCAAGGTGACGGCGGTGGTGACGGTTCAGGAGCGCCCGGCGGTCGCGAGGGCGACCTGAAGTCGGCGGGCAATTCGAACACCGGGGCTACGGGTGAGCCGGGTCAGTCGGGTGGCGATGCCTCCTCCGGCAACAACAGCTCGGGCAAGTCCGCCGGTGGTGGCGGTGGCAGTGGCGGTGGTCCGCAGACCAGCGGCAGTGACGACGACATCGTCGCGCGACGCCTGCGCAAGGCCGCCGAGGAGGAGACCGATCCGGAGCTCAAGGAACGTCTCTGGAAGGAATACAACGATTACAAGAAGTCGGCCAAGTGATGGAGCGCGAGGTGAGCTCATGAACTTCAAACTAATTGCAGGAGGCGTCCTCGCGGCGGCGTTGGCGCTCAGTGGTTGCGTCACCAGCGAAACCAAGCCCATCCCCAAGATCGCCGCCAAGCAGGCGGCGGTCCACATCCCCGAGACCGAACTGCTCGACGTCGGCATTCGCGTTTTCGATCCGGGCATCCCGGAGGCCATCAAGGACAATGACGAAGCGCTGGCGAAGAAGCGCATCTATCCCGACCTGCGCAAGGCCGAGGCGCGATACATCCCGACACTGCTGCGCGAGACGCTCGAAGGCACGGCGCAGTGGGGCGCGGTGCGCGTGATCCCCGCCACGGCCGAATTCGTCGACGTGATTGTCACCGGCAAACTGATCGACTCGAACGGTGGCTTCCTGTCCGTCGATGTCACGGTCATCGACGCCGCCGGTCGCGTGTGGATCAAGGACAAGCGTTACCAGAGCCTGGTTGATCTCGGTGCGTACAAGACCACCGCCTCGATAAAGGCGCGTGATCCGTTCCAGAACGTCTACTCCCAGGTCGCCAACGACATGGTCATTGCGCGTGACAAGCTCACCGCGCTCGATCGCGAGAACATCCGCAAGGTGGCGAGCCTGCGCTTTGCCGCGGATCTCGCTCCCGACGCCATGGCCGGTATGACCGCCCCGGACAAGAACGGCGTCACCCAGGTGGTGCGGCTGCCGGCCGAAGGTGACCCTACGCTGACGCGCATCGAAAAGATCCGCGAGCGCGATACCGCGGTGGTCGACACGGTCAATGACTACTACGCGAGCTTCCACGACAACATGGAAGACTCGTACGGCAGCTGGCGGCAGACCAGCTTCACCGAGCTCGAGAAGGAAATGCGCGCACGCTCCGCGGCCCGCACCCGTACGGTGCTCGGCGCCGCGGCGCTCATCGCCAGCATCTTCGCGCCCAATTCCTGCAACACCTATGACAGCTGCCGGATCGAGGATGCGGCGCGCAGCGCGGGCACCATGGGTGGCATTGCCGCCATCCTCTCGGGCGTCAAGAAATATGCAGACGCGAAGGTGCACGCCGAAGCGCTGAAGGAGCTCACGTTGAGCTTCCAGTCCGAAGTCGAGCCGCAGGTCGTCGAAGTCGAGGGGCACACGCTGCGCCTCACGGGCACCGCAGAAGACCAGTACCGCGAGTGGCGCAAGCTGCTCAAACAGCTGTACGAAGAGGAGACCGGTGCCGCGACCGCGCCACCACCGTCCGCTCCGGCTTCGACCACGACCGCGTCCGGTAATGCCACGCCACCGTCGGGCTGAGCTGCGAATTAGTCATAATAAATAGACAGTGACAAACCAGAACCAGGCCGGCACCAAGCTGTGCGGCCGCTTCGTGCTCATAGAGAAACTTGGCGCCGGGGGCTACGGCGAGGTCTGGCGCGCGCGTGACGAGTTGCGCGACAGCGACGTCGCCCTCAAGGTGCTGTATTCCCAGTTCGCGAATTCCGAACCTGCCTGGGAAGTCTTCCAGCGTGAATTCACGCTGACGGCGCGCCTCAACCATCCCGGCGTGCTGCGCGTCTTCGAACCGCTGCGCGCCGCCGACGCCACTGTCCTGCCCATGGTGCTGGCAACCGGTGGGGACCTGCGTCAGATGCGCGGGGCGCCTTACACCAAGATCCTGCCGATGCTCATCGACATCGCGGCGGCGCTCGAACATGCGCACGCGCGTCGCATCGTGCACCGCGACCTCAAGCCTTCGAACGTGTTGCTCGATGGCGCCGGCCGGCCGCTGCTCGCGGACTTCGGCGCCGGCGCTTCCGAAGGCGACAGCACCTCGGGTCCGCCGGGTTCGCCATTCTCGGCGAGCCCGCAGCAACTGTCTGGAGAACCGGCGCGGCCCGCGGACGACATCTACGGGCTCGGCGCCCTGGCATATGAGCTGTTGTCGGGTTATCCGCCGTTCTATCCCGCGTTCGACGCGCGCAAGATCGCCACCGAACCGGTGCCGCGCATCAAGCCGGTCAAACCGATTCCGCCGCGTCTCGAGCTGCTGATCTCGTGGCTGCTGGCGAAGCAGGGGCGCGAACGTCCGCCGTCGATGCGTCACGTGGCCGATGAAATGAACGCGGTGCTGCAGGACACGCTCGGGCTGGAAGGCAACATCGCCGAGACGGACTCACAGACCGAGGCCGCGATTCTCTCGGCCGCGGCAGACAACCTCACGCCCGCCGTGATGGCGGCCGAGGAAGAGCTGCCGTCGATGGCGCCGGTGCGCGAACTCGAGGAAATCGATCCCGGCATGTTGCCGCAGGTCGACCAACTGCGGGCGCAAGTCATCCGCGAACAGCGTTTGCGCAATCGCCGCCGCGGATGGATCATTGCCGCAGGCTTGGTGGTGGTCGCGGGCGCGGCGGCGTTTTTGCTGCCGAAACTCGCCAGCCAGCAGAAGATCGACGTCGCCACGCTCAACGTGCCCGCGGGACCGACTGAAGCCGAGGTCAACGCGGAGAAGAAAGCCGAAGAGCTCGTCACGCAACACGCGGAACTCTCCAGGCGCATTGTGGACCTCGACTCGCGCGCCGCCGCGCAATGGGGCGGCGGCGATTTTGCGGCGGCTCGCCAGTCACTCGACGAAATCGGCGGCATGCTCGAACGCAGGAAATATGAAACGGCGCTGGCGCCCACCGCGTCGCTCGACAAGGCACTGACCGAAATCGAAGCACGGGTGCCGGCGGCGCTGGCCGCGCAGAACTCGGAAGGCAAACGCGCGCTGAGTGCCGGCGAATTCGAGAATGCGCGCCAGGCCTACCAGACGGCGCTCAAGATCGAACCGGGCAACAACGAGGCAACCGAAGGTCTCGCCAAGGTCGCCGCCGCAAGCGGCGTGGTGCCGACGCTCGCCGATGCTGAAAACGCCGAGAACGCCAAGAACTGGCCCAAGGCGCAGGCACTGTTTGCCGACGTACTCAAACGCAACCCGGGCAACGTCGTGGCCACCGAGGGTCTGGCGCGCGTGCGGCGCGCGATGGCGGAGGACGAATTCAATGCCGAGATGGGCGCGGGACTCGCCGCGTTGAATGCCGGGCGTCTCGCCGAAGCCCGGACCCACCTCGGAAAGGCGCAAAAAATGCGACCGGACAGCCAGGAAGTCGCCGCCGCATTGCAACGCGCGGCGGACACCGGCTCGGGCCGCAGCCTCGCGGAACTCGAACAACGTGCGGCGCGCCTGGCCAGCGAGGAACGCTGGAGCGAGGCGCTGGACATCTACGACGAAGCCCTGGGTCGCGATCCTTCGCTGCAATTCGCCATCGACGGCCGGGCGCGGGTCGCACCGCGCGCGGAACTCGGTGGCCGGCTCCAGGCACTCATCGACAGGCCGGAGCGCCTGGCGGAGGAGAATGTACGAACCGAGGCCGAGCGTCTCCTGGCCCGGGCGAAGGCGCTGCCCAGCCAGGGGCCGGTGATCCGCTCGCAGGTTTCGCGACTGGAACTGCTGCTGCCGACCTTCAACCAGCCGGTGATGCTGGCGCTGGAGTCGGATAACGCCACGGAAGTGGCCATCCAGCGCGTGGGCTTTTTCGGGGCGTTCGAACGGCGCGAGGTGACCTTGAAGCCCGGCAAATACACGGTCACCGGCAAGCGCAGCGGGTTTCGTGACGTCCGCCGTGAGATCACCGTGGCGCCGGGACAGATGGAGCAGACCATTGTCATCCGCTGCCTGGAACCGATCTGACGTAAACCCCTTCTAATTCCCCGATGGAACCCTCGCCTTCATTCGACGCGACAATCGTGCTGCGCACCGCGCAGGGCGAGTCACATTACGGCGCGCGGGTGATGATCGATCCGGGGACGGGTGACATGCGCCCGGACCATGACGATGCCCCGGCATCGGCCGACGCACCACCGCTGGCCACCCTGAGAGCGGTGTCCGGCCGCTGGCTGTTCGATGCCGCGCCCGAAGGCCGCATCAGCATCAACGGCATGCCGGTGGCGGGCGCCCGTATCGTCATTGCCGGCGACGTGATCACGATCGCGGGTTCGCAGATCCTGGTGGAAGAAGCGCAGCCGCGCACGCTCGCCTTGCGGCGCTTCGATCTCGAAGGCACCGACACGTTTCCACCGGTCGGCGACAGCGTGCGCACGCTGGTGGTGCCGGTCGAAGAATTGTCCATCGAGCTCGGCGAGGTGCCGGCGGTGGAAGGCGCCGCCGCGGCACGCGTTGCGCGCGTCCCGCGCCACACCCTCAATTACCTGGCCTGGGCCATGGCCATCGTGCTCGCCGTGGTGCTGGGTGTCTTCACATTGCTCAAGCCCATCGCGCTCGACCTCAGGCCCGGTGACGCCGAGGTTCGCTCCGTCGGCAGTTTCTCCTGGCAATCGGCCGCGAGCGTGTTCGTGTTTCCGGGCGAGCACACGTTGCGGGCCGAGCGCGCAGGCTACATACCCGCCGAGGTCAAGGTGCGGGTCGGCGGTCCCGTGGAGGCGCGCGCACTCATCCATCTCGTCAAACTACCCGGCAAGCTGAGCGTCGACACTGGAGGCGTCGCCGCGGAGATCTCTGCCGACGGCGCAAGGATCGGGCGTGTCCCCGGCGTCGTCGATGTGCCCGCCGGCGAACGCACCCTGACTTTCAAGGCGCCGCGTTACCTCGACCACGTCGAGCGACTCAACATCGCCGGCGGTGGTGAGAAACAGCAACTCAAGGTGGCGCTAAAGCCGAATTTCGCCGTGATCAGCGTCAGCTCCGTGCCCGCCGGGGCGCAGATCGAAGTGGATGGCAAAGCCGCCGGTGTCACGCCGGCCAGGGTGGAGATGGATTCCGGCATGCGCCGCGTGCAGCTGTCTGCACCCGGTCTGCGGGTCTGGACCTCGAGCGTCGCGGTGAATGCCGGCGTGCCGCAGTCCATTGGGCCGATCGAACTCGGCGCCGCCGATGCGCGCGTCACCGTACGCTCGGTGCCGTCGGGCGCGCAGGTGACGACGGGTGGCAGCTTCCGCGGCGTCACGCCGCTGACCCTGGATCTCGCGCCGGGCGTTGCGCATTCCATCAGCATCGCGCGCGCCGGGTACGCGCCGTGGACGCGTGAAGTGTTCGCCGAGTCCGGAAAGGAATCGCAGCTCGACGCGCGCCTCAGCGCGCTGCTGGTCGAGGTACGCATCCAGGGCCAGCCAGTCGATGCCGAAGTGTTCGTCAATGGCAATTCACGCGGGCCCGCGCCGGCATCGCTGCAGCTTCCGGCGAGCCGTCACCACATCGAAGTCCGCAAGGAAGGCTTCAAGCCTTTCATCACCGACGTGGTGCTCGCGCCGGGAATCGCACGCACGCTCGACTTCAAGCTCATCGATCCGAAGGACGTGGTCGGCAATTCACCAGCGCGCATCACCACCAAGTCCGGGATCAAACTACTGATCGTGCCGGGTGGCACGTTCCTGGCGGGCACCGATCGCCGCGAGCAGGGCCGGCGTCCCAACGAAGGGTCACACAAGGTGACGCTGGCGCGGCCGTTCTACATGGGCGAACGCGAGGTCACCAACGCGCAGTTCCGCCAGTTCCGTCCGGCGCACAACTCCGGCGCCATCGGCAATGTCTCGCTGGATCTCGACAAGCAACCGGTGGCACGGGTCACCTGGAACGATGCCGCGGAGTTCTGCAACTGGCTGTCGGCGCAGGAAGGACTGCCTCCCGCCTATTCAGACGGTGGTGAGGCCGGATTTCAGCTCATCGTGCCGGTGACCAACGGCTATCGCCTGCCCACCGAGGCCGAGTGGGAGTTTGTCGCGCGCGCCGCGAGCACCGGCAAGGCGCTCAAGTACCCCTGGGGCAAGGATTTGCCCGTGGTGTCCGGCTCGGCCAACTTCGCCGGCACCGAGGCGTTCTCGCTGCTGGGCGCGTCCCTGGAAGGGCACCAGGACGAATTCCCCGCGGTGGCTGCGCCGGCTCTGTTCCCGCCCAATGCGCTCGGCTTCTACGACCTCGCCGGCAATGTGTCGGAGTGGGCCAACGATCGTTATATTTCCTTCATCGCTTCCACGCCGGTCACCGATCCGCTCGGACCCACCGACAGCAAGGGTCATAGCTATCGCGGATCCAACTGGCGCTCGACAAACACTTCCGAGCTGCGGTTCCCGTGGCGCGAAGGCGGCAATGAGGCCACCGACGTGATCGGATTCCGTGTCGCACGCTACGTCGCCCCCGAATAGGACCGCAAAGGACCATCGTCATGCGCAATCTTCTCTTCAGTCTGTTTGCGATCGCCGTCGCCTCGGTGGCGGCCATGACCGCGACCACGGCGTTGCTCAACGCACCGCAGCGTCCCGCGGCCGTGGTGGAGACTGCCGCGCTGGTCGATCCGCCGGAGGGCCCCGCGGGCGGCAGCAAACCGGCGACGACCGAGGGTGCGCCACCGGCCACGCCGGGTGGCACCCCCGACACCGCCAAGCCCGCGAGCGGTTCCCCCGACGACAAGACAGACACCGCCGCGGAAGGCGATGAAGCCGACAAGGATCCCTACGAAGGCATCGCGGAGGAAGAGCTGCCTCCGGACCTGCAATACAGCGCGGACTCGAGCGTGAGTTTCCCCACCAACATCTGAGACCTTGTCACCGACATGTACGGCATTCACCTCGACCACCACACGCTGTCCATCGCACGCGATGGCGAGCTGCTTGCGAGTGAGCCGCTGGCGGTCGAGACCACGGAGGGCGAGGCGCGCGCCGGTGCCGCGGCCCTGGCCATCGCGCGCGGCCGGCCGGACGAAGTGTCCCTCAACCACTGGCGTGAGCTCGGGCGCAACGAGTCCGCGGCGCGCAACGTGGCGCGCGAGATGATCGTCCAGCTGCGTGCGCTGGGAATTTCCGAACGCATCGACGCCGTGGTCGCAGTGCCTGCCGATCTCGATCCGGGAGTGCTCGCCACCTTGCGTGGGGCGCTGCACGCTGCGGGCGTCGATACGCGCGACTTCGTCGATTCGGCGGCGCTCGGCGCCGCGGCGCTGGCCGAACGCGGCCACTACGTGATGCTCGAAGCGGGCTGGCGCTCCGCCACCGCCACGCGCGTTTCGGGCGGTGGCGAATGCGCGGTCGAAGAGGCCTTCGTGAGTGAGCGCGCCAACCTGCTCGATGTCTACGACCTGTGGCTGATGGCGGTAGCGGGGGCCATGGTCAAGAACACGCGTTTCGATCCGCTGTTGAGCCTCGTTTACGAGCAGCAGCTGTTCGCCTCGCTACCGCAGGTGGCGGCGCGTGCCGCGACCGAGGGACGCGCTGAAGCTGCGCTCGAGGACGGCGCCTCGCGTTTTGCGGTCGACGTCGACGCGCAGGTATTCGCCGCGGCCGCGCAGCCTTTCTATCGCGAGCTCGCGCGCCTGGCGCGTTCGGCGCGCATCGCGGGCCAGTCCGCTGCGCTGGTGTTGCCCGCGGAATCGCGCCGCTGGCCCGGATTTCTCGCCGGCCTGCTCGAGTACGAACAGGACGGCGTGGTGATCGCACCCGCGGGGCTCGTCGCGGTGGCGGCTTCGCTGCAAGCGGTCGACCCGGCCGCCACGCCGCGCCTGCGCCGCCGTGTGGCGCGGATCGCCGATCACAACCTGGCCTCGAACATCGAGTACGTTTCCTCGGTAGTGGCGTCGCCGGGGCGGGCGCTGCCGGTCACGCATGTCCTGTTCGGCGGCGACTCCATGCGTTTCCCGGAGCTCGGGCTGTCGATCGGCACCGAAGAAGACCCGAACACTCCGCACATCACGCTGCCGCGCGCAGCCGCGGGTGTCTCGCGCCGTCATTGCTCGTTGCGCCGCGAAGGCGAGGCCACGGTGCTCATCGATCACAGCCGTTACGGCACCTGGATCAATGGCGCACGGGTGCGCGAGCGGGCGATGGTGCGTCCGGGCGATCGGGTGCGCGTGGGCACGCCGGGCGTGGAGTTCACGTTGATTTCGGCGGCGGCCTTCGCGCGTGAGGTCCCAGCGTCATGAGAAAACGTCGCGCCTTCGAAGTGTTCACGCTGTCGTTCCTCGACTGCATATGCTGCGGTTTCGGCGCGGTGGTGCTGTTCTATACCATCGTGCAGGCGCAGGCGGGCGCGCAGGAAATCCTGCGCCTCGACCAGCTTACCGGCGAGGTGCGCAAGCTCGAGGAAGAGGTCAAGGAGGGCATGCGCAACCTGGTGGTGTTGCGCAATACACTCGAGAAGACGGATGAAGACGCGGCTGCCGCCAAGGCGCGCGCCATCCGCGTGGCCGCGGAGCTGAAGAAGCTGCAGCAGACCTCCACCCACGAAAACGACACGATCGCGAAGCGCGAGCACATCAACAAGCTCATCGCCGACATCAAGTCGCTCGAGGAAGGCAACAAGCGTCTCGCTGGCGGCGCGCTGGACAAGGGTCCCGCCGGTGATCGCATCAAGGCGTTTCGCGGCCGCGGCGAGCGCCGCTACATCAGTGCGCTGCGCATCAAGGGCAAACGCGTCCTGGTGCTGCTCGACACCTCGGCAAGCATGATGGAAGACGACGTGGTCAAGGTAATCCGGCTGCGCAACCAGCCCGAGGCGGCGCGCAAGCTCGCGCCCAAGTGGCGACGCGCAATCGACATGGTGGAATGGGTCAGCGCACAGTTGCCGTCGAACAGCCAGTTCCAGGTATACGGTTTCAACGTGAAGGCCAGGGCTGTGGTGGGCGACACGCACGGCAAGTGGCTCGATTCCAACGATCCGCGCGTCATCAACAACGTGCTCAGCGCCACGCGCAACATCGTGCCGGGCGACGGGACGAGCCTGGTGAATGCCCTGATCGCCGTTCGCACCATCAATCCGGCGCCCGACCAGATCATCCTGATCACCGACGGACTGCCGACTCAAGGGTCCGTGCCGCCCTCACGCAAGTTCATCAACGTGCGCGAACGCGAAAAGCTGTTCGACGACGCAGCCAAGACCGTGACAAAGGACATGCCCATTGACATCGTGCTGCTGCCGATGAAAGGCGACTTGCTGGCGGCGCACGCCTACTGGCGCATGGCGCGCAAGACCGGCGGCTCGTACGTGATTCCATCGCGCGACTGGCCCTAGGAGCGGAGACACCCATGCCAATTGGCAAACGCCGCGAATTCGAAGTCTTCACGCTTTCGTTCCTCGACTGCATCTGCTGCGGTTTCGGCGCCATCATCCTGCTGCTGGTGCTGACGGATGTGGGGCAGCCGATCGTCATCGAGCGCAGCGAAAAGGATCTCAAGGGCCAGATCGACGCTTTGCAGCGACAGTTATTCGATCTGCGCGGCGAGACCGACATCCTCAACCGCGAAATGCAGGGGCGCACCAAGGAGCGCGATGCCGAAAAGCTCAAGGCCGCAATCCTGGCGGGAGATCTCTCCAAGATCCGCGGGGAGTTCAAGGCGAGCCAAGGCGACGCCAGCGTCGCGAACAAGGTCGAGCAGGAACTGGTCGCCGTGTATCAGACGCTCACCGCCGAACAGGCGCGCCTGCTCAAGAACGCGCCCAAGAAGATAGACACGGTGCCCGCGGTGGGCGGCATTCCGATCGACAGCGAATGGATCATCTTCGTGATCGACACCTCGGGTTCCATGCAGGCGGACAACTGGGAAAATGCCCAGATGGTCATGAAGGAGATTCTCGACATCTATCCGAAGGTCAAGGGCCTGCAGATCCTCGACGACGAGGGCAAGCCGATGTTTCCGAGCCCCAAGGGCCAGTGGATGCAGGACACGCCGGCGCAACGCGCGAAGATCATCTCGGCCATGGTCAACTGGAAGCCGTACAGCAATTCGAGTCCGGTGGAAGGCATCGGCGCCGCAGTGCAGGGGTGGTGGGCGGCCGACAAGAAGATCAGCGTGTATGTGATCGGCGACGATTTTACCGGCGGTTCCATCGAAGCCGCGCTCTCCGCGGTGCGTAAATACAACCCCATGGACCGCCAGGGGCGTCACCGCATCCGTATCCATGCCATCGGCATGCCCGATGGCCCCAATTCCCCGCCGTTTATCAATTCGCGTTTTGCTGCTCTAATGCGTGCCATGTGTGATGACAACGAGGGCACCTTCGTTGGCCTCACGATCGGTGGCCCGAGCTGCGCGATCAAGATCGACGTGCTGGGTACGCCTCGCTGCGTTAGTTAGGAGTCACATGCACCGCGCGAAGAACACGTTCGCACACGCCGGCATCGTCGCTGGACTGGCGCTGGTGTTCGGCGGCTGCGCGCAAGTGGCGGTGCGGCCGGAAGGTGAACTGCCCAAACCGCTGATCGTGCAGACCCCCGCCAAGGTGGGTGTGGTCGTGACGCCGGAAACGGCCAGCTACGTCCACAAGGAATCGCGCGCCAGCGTCGATTACGAGGCGCAGCTCGGCGAGGCGCACAAACATCTCGTCCAGCAGATCTTCGAAGCCGAGTTCACCGAAGCGCGACTCTTCGACAGCGTCGATGCGGCGCGTCTCGAGCCCGGGTTGCTGGCCATTTTCGAGCCGCGCATCGAGCAGTTCTCGTTCGCGAGCGCACGGGAAACTGGCGGCGTGTACTGCGCCGTGACCATCCGCTACCAGATCGTCATCTTCGCGCCCAATGGTGAGCCGGTGGATACGCTCACGCTCACCGGTTATGGCAGTGGACCGGCGCCCAAGATCGGCAATGGTGAAGAAGAACTCGGGATTGCTGCCTTCGGGGCCATGCGCGACGCGGCGGCGAAATTTCTCACGCAGTTCGCGGCACTGGACATCGCCAAGCCGCTGCTGGCATCACAGGCGTTGCAACCGAGAGTTCAACCGATTCCCGGGACTCCGGAAGCCGCGGCTGCCGCCGCGGAGATGAGCATCGAAACGGTTCCGATCAACGATGTGCCGGTGGCCCAGACGGCGTCTACTTCTTCTCAGGCTCCGGCTCCGGCTTCGTCCTCCGGAGGCTGCTCCTGCGCCGGCTTCTCCTCCGGAGCCTTCTCAGTCTCAGTCCCCCCAGCAGATGGCGGCGCCGTTTGTTCAGTCGGCGCCGGCGTCGACGCTGCTTTGACGAGCACCCTTTCGACAAACACCACGTCGCGCGTGGCTACCGCGGCGCCGTTGTCGATGCGCGGCGCGTAACGCGAGCGTTTCATCGCCGTCGTCGAGTTGCGCACCACCGGCTCGGGCACGTCCGTGGTCGGCGAAGTCATGTCTTCAATGCGGCCGTCGCGCTCCACCGTGAAATGCATTTCCACCTGCTTGAGTACCGCATCCGCCGGATCGAGCTGCGATCGGCCGACGGAGCTGATCGACGGCCGGTAGGCGAGCAGGCGCGGGACGGAAAGATAACCGGTGGCGTTCACTTCGGCGAACGCTTTCCAGGCCTCGGCGTAGGTGTCGTAAGCGCGGCGCAACGCGTTGGTCACGAGGTACCAATCCGCCAGGTCGGCGAGCACTTCGCCGCGCAGCTGCAGGTTCACGGGAGCATTGCCATCGATCACGGCGAGCGCAGTGGTGAGCGTGCTTTCACCGCGCCGCTGCTGCGTGCCCTCGGTGAACACCGGAGCACCGGCCGCCGCGGTGTTGAATGTCCCGCCGGTGTCCGCACCCTCGACGCCGTAGAACAACTCGAGCCTGAAGGAGCGCGCGATTCCGCGCAGCGGGCCGACGCGCCGCAAATCGTTTTCCGGTGCGCTCCTGGTGAGAATGTTCAGCGCGCGTTCGTAGATGCTGCGCTCGGTGGTGTAGCGGCGTTCGGCCTCGTACCAGCGCGCCAGCTTGTCGAGGCGGTCGAGCAGCTTCACCGAGCTGCGGCCGTAGGCCGCTTCCTCGACGCGCATCGCGTACATGCTTTCCTTCTCGGCTTCGGCGAAACGTCCGGTCGCCGCATAGGCGTCGATGAGCACGTCGATGAATTCCACCTGTCCGATGTTGAACAGGCCGTCGGTGTTGCGTGACAGGTCGGCCGCGCGCTTGAGAGCGACCACCGCCGACTCCGGATCCCGGGCGCCCATGAAGCTGGCCCCGAGGCCGTGCAACGGGCGGATCTGCGCCTTGTCCGCCAGCGTCGACTTGGCCTGCAGGATGCGCAGGCTTCGTTGATAGTTCTCGATGGCCGCCGGAAAGTTGCCGAGCTTGAAGTCCACCGTGGCGAGATTGGTCAGCGGCGTCGACACGGGCAGTTCCTCCGGCCCGTACTGTTCCTCGGTCAGCTTCACCAGTTGTTCCGCCAGCGGCTTGGCGGCGTCGTACTGCCTCGAGTCGTATTGCGTGCGGAACTGCCGGTAGACCGCCTGCCGATCGGCATCGGTGACGGCCAGCGCCGGGGCTGCGGGAAACGCCGAGACGAGGACAGAGGCCGTGGCGGCGAGCCACCCCGTGGATCTGACGGTAACCATGACCCGCAGCGTACCGCGTCCCTTCGCAACCGCCAACGCGGAACCCCTTCGCGTGCTCCGGGCGGGCTGGCCCGCCCGGCAGCCCGGGTTCCGCCTGGTGCGCCTTCAGGGGGCGTTAAGGAGTAGCCCTTCCTTCCTACAGAAGGCGGCACCGGATTTGCGATGATGGGGGTCAGAGAGGAGTCGTGAATGCTCAAGCAGGTTGGTTACGTCATCGGCAGCCTTCGCAAGGAATCCTACAACCGCAAACTCGCGAACGCGCTCATCAGGCTCGGACCTCCGGATTTCAATTTCAAAGAGCTCAGGATCGGCGACCTGCCACTCTACGACCAGGACGACGATCGCAGCCAGGCGCCGGAAGTGCAGCGCCTCAAGAGTGAGCTGCGTGCCGTGGATGCCGTCATGTTCGTGACGCCGGAATACAACCGCTCCATTCCTGGCGTTCTCAAGAACGCCATCGATCATGCGTCGCGTCCGTATGGACAGAGCGCCTGGGCCGGCAAACCCGCGGGAGTCATCGGCGCCTCGACGGGCGCGATCAGTACCGCTGTGGCTCAACTACATCTGCGTACCATCCTGGCCGCCATTGACATGCCGACACTGGGTTTGCCGGAGGTCTACATCCAGGTGAAGGACGGCTTTTTCGATGACGCAGGCAATTTTGCCAACGCCGAGACGCGCAAATTCCTGCATGGCTGGATGGACAAGTATGTCGCCTGGGTGAAGCGACTCACGGGTAGTTGAGTTATTGCCCGATTCGACTGGTTATGGCTGCCCCGGGCGACGGCTGTTCATGGCACAACTCGCGCGTGGCTGCGGCGATACTTACACACACTTTGACGGACCTGCGTCGCCTGGTACGTGCCTCGGGACGATCCGCCAGGATCCCGGAAGCCGCGCCTCTCATCGCACGCCTGATCGGCAACTGCAGGACACTCGCCATCGAAAGACGTCCGGCGGGTATCGCCGTTCGCCTGCAGCTCGCCGATCAGTTGTCAGGCGAGGGTTTGCTCACCTGTGTCATTCACGATGCGCCCGAGATCTCGCCGCTCACTCAATCCGAGCGCGCGGTGGCCGCTCAACTGTGTGAGGGCCGGACGCTCGCGCAGATCGCACGTCTGCGCGGCGTCACGGTGAACACCGTCAAGTCACAGGTCCGGCAGATTTTCCGCAAGCTCGACGTGGACTCGCGCGTCGCGCTGGTGCGCCGCTTATGTCCCTGAGACCTTGGGCAGCTGTCGGAAGAACACATCGACCATGAGCACACGGCCGGGTCGCGTGCGCTGCAGCGCCCAGGCCCAGTAGGGGATCACATTACCCGCTGCATCGAAGTACTTTCGGATCTTCGGGATGGTCTCGAGCGCAGTGATTCCGTAACTGCGCAGGGTACGCATCTCCTGCAAGGTCGAGACGCCATCGGCGTCGAGATCCACCCAGATACGAAGTTGCGACCAGATCGCGTCGGCTTCACTGATGAGTCCGTCATCATTTCCGCCGAGCTGGCGGGAATCGTACTGCGCGAGTCCGACGAAGCCATTGGGCGCGCTGCGCCCTTCGAGAATCATCGGCGTGCCGACACCGAACAATTCCGCGCCATCATCGATGACGCCATTGCCGGTGCGATCCATCGCGAGAAATCCTTCGTCACCGCCACGACGCACCCATTGCACGTGATCACGCACGCCGTCCGCGTTCACGTCGAAGTAAACGCCCACGCCGGATTCACCGAGATGGATGCCGTCGTTGGCGAGATCGATGACGATGGGGCTGCAGCCGCCCCAGGCATTCGTCGAACTCAATGCGGCCAGCAGTAGTCCGGCTCGCCAGATGCGTTTGAAGATCATGTTTACCTTCCTTGGTAGTTATGAAAGTCGTATGAGGTCTTGTCAGGGAATGCAGGCGTCGTCCTCGCCGGTCGCGGTGCCTGGTTTTCTCATCGAGAAAGTCACCACGCCGCTGGTCTCGAACTCTGCTCCTCCCACCGTGATCTGGAAGGGAGGGAGGCCGACCGTATACACGGGTTCACGTGCAAAGGCCTTCCAGTTGTATTCGCACATGAGTTCTGTACCGCGGGGCAGGCTCGAAAAGCCCGGCATGTTGCGCAGCGTAGGAATAGTCTCCGGAACCGTCACGTATAGCTGGTTGTACCGGCCGATAAGTTCGGATGTGAGCGTGCGGTTGCCGGTGATTTGACCGGTGCTCAAGTGGTCACAGCTCGCCACGAATGAACCGCCTGCGACGAGTCGATTGAAATTGGTCCCCGCGATGACTGTGTGCCCGAGCTGGACGCCCGATCCAGTACCAAATTGCACCGCGTCATAAGGCCGTACAGTCATGTTCAGTGTGGCATGCGCCGACGGGCTAGAAACGACGGCAAGCGCTAACAGCGTTGAACGGACATGAGGTGACAAAGGCCAGGCGGTCATGGTGCAACTCCCTTTGCTTCTTTGATCGCGAGCGCCTCGAAATCCGGTCGCCGGACATCCGCAAGTACGGTAGCGATTCCTTCGCTGACGTTTTCGGGGAGCCAGTAATTGGTGCCCTCCAATTCGAGAAAACTCGACACCAGGATGCGCGCGCGCTGCGCATCCAGCACGTTCATCAGGCCTTCGACCCAAAGACGATTGGATTCGCTCGCCGCGCGCGCGCGCTGGTACAGGAACGAGTGGACCAATGTGTCCGGCACAGGTCGCTTGAGCTTGTCGAATTTGCGAACCGTGCGGCCGAAGCCCAGGGCGGCTGGCAGGGTTGCCGCCGCAGAAACTGCGACCGGATCGTGGACCCTGACGTATTCACGAAGGATCTTTTCGTCTTCCGGGCGAAATCCACGGGCGACGAGCAAGGGCAGCCACTTGTCCAGGTTTTCTCCCGACAGCAGACCGGCGATGGTCTGATGCAGTTCATCCCATTCAGGGTGCGCGCCTGTATCGACGACATAGCTGCCATCCGGCCGAGCGATGATGCCTGCGTCGGCAAGCTCATTGAGAGCCTGGCGATCGTCTATTGCACGCTGGATCTGCCAGATGACATCGAATCTCTCGCGCGCCAGCTCGGGTTTCCGGATGAGGTGCTCGGGCGTGGCATCGCGCATGGCGACAAACCTCGCCGAATAGGCCTTCGCCTGTGAGTGCAGCTCGCCCTGGCTATTCATCATCGGCGCCTTGAGCCGTTCATCGAAATCCGCAGGCCTGCGCAGACGCTGTTGAAGCCGGCGAGGGTGACCATGCAGCATCGTGGCGAGGGCGGGGCGCCACCGATGATGATGCCTGCCCTGGCAGTTGCTAGGTACGTACATGTATTGCCTCCTTGATTGGATTCATGTGCAGGGAGTCCATTCCCTACCGGGCAGCTTAGTCGCAGAACCCGCGCCTGCATCACCCGAACAGGTGAGCAGGGTACAAATGCGCCGCGAATGCGCAGCTATCGAAGCGCCATGCATCGCCACGTTTGTTTGTTAAGCTTCGCAGTGTGAGTACGACGCCAAGAATTGCGCTGGTCGCGGGAGCCAGCGGACTGGTCGGTGGATTTCTGGTGCAGGCGCTGATCGAAGCGCCCGACTACGCCCGCATTTTCGCGCTTACCCGCCGACCGCTGGGTCGCGAGCATGCGAAACTCGCCAATCGCATCGTGGTGTTCGAGCGCATGGCTAGCCAGCTCAAGGGACTGGTCGCGAATGACGCGTTCTGCTGCATCGGCACGACGATCGCCGAGGCCGGCTCGCAGGAAGTGTTTCGCGAAGCGGACCTCGACGCGGTGTTGCTGTTCGCCGAGGCGGCGCGCGCCGCCGGCGCGACGCGCTTTTCGGTCGTGTCCTCGGTCGGAGCCAGCTCGAACTCGAAGAAGTTCTATCTGCGCACCAAGGGCGAGATGGAAGACGCCGTCACGGCAATCGGATTCGCCGCTGTCGACATTTTCCAGCCAAGCCTGTTGTTAGGCCCGCGCAAACAGGTGCGACCCATGGAGCTGGCGGGTGCCCTGTTGGCGCCTCTCATCAACCCGTTGCTGACCGGTGCGCGCGAGGCCTGGCGCGCCATCCCGGCGGAGACCGTCGCACGGGGAATGGTGGGTGCGGCGCGCCGCGGCGGGCGTGGCATTTATCGCTATACCCACGCCGGGATTCGTCAAATGGCCGAGTTCAGGCCAATCCAGACGGTCAGCCACGCAATCCACCAAAAAGGCGCCTGGCTGAAACCGGTGCAGCGGCAACCGTGACGCGGCCCACGTTTGCGCTGCCCTTCATTCCGTAAAGTCCCGCTCGACATCAGGGAAAACCCGACCTCGTTGCCAGGATGCAACGCACCATTGGGACGGCATGAGCGGCACTCCGTACAACTCGGTCCTGCGCAGCGCGCTGACTCGCCGCGTCTGGCTCATCGTCACACTCGCAATGTTGATCCCGGTGAGCCTGGCGTTGTTGACGCACTGGTTCGAAGTCGAGGAGCGGCGGGCGTCGCTGCAGAACCAGGAGCTTCGCGCGCTGTCGCGCGACAAGGCGTCCGCGCTCCTTTTCAATGGACGAGTCATCCCCGAGGATTTCGGGCAGGGACTCGACGGCCGTTACCTGGTGGTGCTCGACGCCACAGGGGCTGCCCGCTTCACCAGCACTCCGGTTCCGGACGAACAGGTGCAGTTGTTCGGGCGGCGCGTGTCAAACGTTGTTGACGCACCCGGCGGCACGACCATCCTCGCCTGGTATGCCTCGGGTCGCGAGTGGCGGGGCGCCATGACCTACGTGCCGCCGGGCAACTCGGAGTGGGCGGCGGCCGCCAATACCGTGATCGCGTTCGCGCCGGAGGCGACGTTCGGCTCGACTTTCATGGCCCTGGTGCCGACGGCGCTGGGCTTGCTGGCGATGGTGCTGCTGATCGCCTTCGCGGTGGCCGCGGTCATCGCCGAGCGTTACCTGCCGCCGATGCAGGCGCTGCATCGCGGTCTCGCGCGCCTGCGTGAGCGCCGCTTTGAAACCGTGCCACGGACCGCGGTGAGCGAGTTCGCGCCGCTGGAGCGCGAGTTCAACATCACCTCGATGCACCTGCAGCGTGACTGGCGCGCCTTCGAGGTGCTCGGTGAAGTCGACCGCGCGTTGCTGGCGGCGAGCGAAATCGATCGCGCCCTCGATGTCGTGTTGCCGAAGTTCCGCGAGCTCACGCACAGCCAGTGCGTCGGCGTCGTGCTGCTCGAGCCGACCGCGCATTCGCACGGCCGCCTGTTCATGGCGGCACAGGGCGCGAGTGAATTGCCGGTGCAGCGCGTGATCTTCGACCACGCGATGATCGCGACGGCGCGCGAGTCGCCCAATGGCCTCACCATCGCGCGCATCGAAGAGTCGCGGCACGCGTTCCTCATTTCCATGCGCGACTGCGGCGCGGAGTTCTTCTGGCTCTGGCCGGTGGTGGACGAAGACCGCCTGGCGGCGCTGCTGATCGTCGGTTATCACGGTGAACCGGCGCTTGATCCGGCGATTGCGGACTACGGTGCGGCGTTTGCCGAGCGTCTGCGTGCCGCACTCTCGAACAGCGCGCGCGACGAGCGCCTGTACCGGCAGGCGCACTACGACCCGCTTACGCAATTGCCCAACCGCGTGTTGTTTCGTGACCGCCTGGCGCAGGAGCTCGCGGCAGCGGCCAGCGGCCTGACTCGCGGCGCGCTCATGTACGTGGACCTGGATCATTTCAAGCGCGTCAACGACTCGCTCGGTCACAGCGCCGGCGACCAGCTGCTGTCGATCGTCGCGCATCGCCTCAAGGCCTGCACCAAGGAAGGCGACACCGTCGCGCGCCTGGGCGGTGACGAATTCACCGTGTTGTTGCGCAACGTGGGTGACGGCGAGACTGCGCGCCAGATCGCCGAGCGTATGATCCGCTCATTGGCATTACCGGCCAATCTCGGCGGGCGCGACTACCAGATGCGTGCCAGCGTCGGCGTCACGCTGTTCCCCGACGACGGTACCGAGCTCGAGGACGTGATTCGCCAGGCGGACCTGGCGATGTACCGCGCCAAGGCACAGGGTCGCGGGCGTGCCATCTTCTTCGAGCGCGAAATGACTCAGCGGCCCGCCAGCTTCACCGACAGCGGCCTGCATCGCGCGCTGCGGCGACGCGAGTTCGCGCTTTTCTACCAGCCGCAGTTCTCGCTCGCCGACGGTCGCCTGTGCGGCGTGGAAGCGCTGCTGCGCTGGCAGACGCGTTACGACGGCATCAAACTACCGGGCGAGTTCATCCCGGCCGCGGAACATTCCGGGCTGATTACCGACATCGGCGGGTTCGTGCTGGATTCGGCCTGCGGGCAGTTTGCGGAATGGGCGCGCTCGGGGATCGCGCCGCGCAGCTTCTCGGTCAACGTGTCCGTCCAGCAGCTCAAGGACCAGGGCTTCGTGGCGCTGGTCCAGAAGGCGCTGCAGCAGCACGGTATCGCGCCGGCAAGCCTGGAGCTGGAACTGGTGGAGTCGGCGCTGGCTGACAGCGAAGTCGAGGAACCGCTGCGCGCCATTGCGGCGCTCGGCGTGAGACTCGCGCTCGATGACTTCGGTACCGGCTATTCCTCGCTGAATTACCTGCGCCGCTACCCGGTGCACACCGTGAAACTGGACCGCAGTTTCCTGGATGAAATCCCACAGAACGAATCCGCGGGTGCGCTGGTCGAATCAGTCATCACCATGGCACATTCACTCGGAAAACGCGTAACCGCCGAGGGAGTGGAATCGGGTGGGCAGCTCGAATTCCTGCGTTCGCGGGGCTGCGAGGCAGCCCAGGGCTTCTACCTCGCGCGCCCCATGTCCGCATCCACCCTCACCGAGATCCTCGAATCGCGTCGGCCCGGTTCGGAAATCGGCGATGAACGCGCCGCGGGGTAAAAAGGGGGACATTCCTCATTTCCACTGTCACATTTGGTTGTGGTCAATAATTCGGGCCAGCCGCGGAGAAATGTGACAGTGGAAATGAGGAATGTCCCCATTCTTCTTCTGCTCGCCGGCTTGCTGGCCGGCTGCCACACGTCTCCGAAATCGGTCGAACCCGGACAATCGGATGGCGGTGGCGGTGCCTCCTCGGTGCGCGCTCGCGGCGATGCGCTCGCGAATTTCGCGCTCACTCTGCGTGGCGCTCGCTACCGCTACGGTGGCGCGACGCGCGATGGTTTCGATTGCAGTGGCCTCGTGTTCTATGCGCACCGGCAGTTCGGACTCACCGTGCCGCGAACCTCGCGCGACCAGTCGGCGCAGGCCGACGAGGTGAAACCGCGCAACCTCAAACCTGGCGATCTCGTGTTCTTCAAGGTCAACAGCCGCAACGTCAATCACGTCGGCATCTACATCGGCAAGCGCAATTTCGTACACGCGCCGGGTGCGGGCAAACCGGTGACCATCAATTCGCTCGATGACGAGTTCTACGAGCACACCTTTACTTCCGCGGGCCGTTTCTGGGAACGAGCGCCGCACTGACGCGATGCCGCAAGTTTCGGCCGCCGTTATGTCGAATTTCTCCTGGCGCAATGCGTATTTAGGTCTGCGTTCTGCGACAGCGTGCTCAGTTCGCCCGTTGACCATATATGACTCGCTTCGCACACTCCAAACTGAGTGAGCAGAGCCGCGAGTCCGGGGAGGGGTGCGCGGTTCCGTTGGTCTTTCGGGGAAATTTTTATCAATGAGCGCGAAGCCAGATTACGTCGTGAACACACTGACGCGACCCACCGCTGCAACCGCCACGGGCGGTTATGTCATCAATTTGACGTCGTCGACCACGCCGATGGCGCTGTCTCAGCCGAAAGATCCGACGCTCGCGCAATTCACCTTTTTCGTCAGCCGCCGTCTCGAGGACGGCCGTGAACGTTTCCGCCTGCACATGGGTTACTTCGAGAGCATGCGGGCAGCCGAAGAAATGCTGGCCGTGGTGCGCGAGGTGTATCCCAGCGCCTGGGCCGGTGAAGCACCTGGCAAGAAACTTCGCGCGAACAATTCCGCCGCTGCCGCTGCCGCTGCTGCGCCTTCTGCCGCTCCCGCTCCCGCGCCAGTCCCGGCACCGCGCGCCGCCGCGCCCGCGCCGCAGCCCAAGACAGCGCCGCCGGTTGCGCGCCCCGTTACCCCAGAGCCCGCGGCTGCACAGCCTGCCGCTCCGAAGCCCGCGGCACCCGTGGCAACGGCGCCGCATCCGTTTGCTCCTCCGCCGCGGCCGGCCTCCAAGCCCACGAGGCCGAGCGAGCCATTTGTGCTCAGTCAGCCGGCGACACCGACTTCAAGCCCATCGATCCGCCGGTCGTTCATCCGCCCGTTGCGCGCCCGGTAGTTAGCCCGCCGCCGCAGGTCGCGGCGCCAAAGACGTCCCCGGCCAAGCCCGCCGCGCGTCAGGCTGCGCCGAAAGCGGCCGCACCGGCCAAGGCTGTGGCGCCCAAGCCCGCGGCGCCCAAGCCCGCGGTTTCGAAATCCGCTGCCCCCGCAAAGCCGGCGGCTGCTCGACCCACGCCCGCGAAGACACCGGCCGCTGCCCCCAAGATTGCCGCGCAGGTATCCGCGCCCGCACTGCAGCCGTCCGCGCAGAAGCCGCCCGCCGCGCCCGCTGCCCGCCCGGCGGCTCCCGTGCAGGCCCAGGCGCCTGCCGCGCCCGCTCCCAGGCCGGCTGCGCCGGAACCGACCGTGCAGATGCCGGCCATGTCGGCGACGCCGTCGCTGAACAGCGTTCGCCAGGCGATCGACGAGCTCGACGACCTCAGCGATACGCAGACCATCCGCCTGCTCGAGCGCCACAGCCCTTATCGGGAAGGCTCGCGCGAGGCCAATGTTGATGAAGCGATTCGCGTCATCAAGCCCGAAGACACCCAGTCGATGCAGGTCATCAAGGGCGACGTCAAGCGCAACGCGCCGGTGTTGTTCGCCGTGCAACTCGACTGGTCGGTGACACCGTTCGACATGGCGAAGGTTCCGCCGCTCGCGATTTTCAATGCTTACACGCTGTACACCACCGAGGCGAACCGCGAGGGGCGCGCGTGGTTCGGTCTGCGTCTCGGTTTTTTCAGCGACGCCGTTTCGGCGAAGCAGGTGGCGTACTACGTGCGCTCCGACTTCAAGACCGTTTCCGTCGTCCCGGTGACGACCATCGAGAAAGAGCGCGCCACGGATCTCAACGCTTCGCGCAGCGGCATCTACAACGCCGCGAACATCAAGGAAGTCCCGGCGCCGACGCCCCAGTCGATCGCCTCCTCCAGTGCCAGCGGTGCCTTCCAGCTGCTCGAGGACGACATGCCGGCGCACATCCAACAGGATGTTGACGGCGAAATGTCGCCGCGTTTCAGCAAGCCGGCGGATAAGGGGTCTGCACCGGCCCAGGCTCCGGCCGCGTCCGCGCCTGCCGAGCCTCCGAAGCCCGCTGCTCCCGCTGCTCCTGCCGCGCCGGGCACGCAAACCGGGCCCGCGCGGCGCCAAGCGCGATGCGCACTCGCAGGTCGACCAAGAGACCCTCGACCAGACGCTGGAAATTCTCGGCGCCAACACCCTCGAGATCACCAACGACAGCGCCGGCAACACCGGCGTGCGCCACCTGCGCGTCAAGATCGACAAGAAGGGCTCGAAGTTCGCCTCGCTGATCGATCGACTCTCCGGCAAGAAGTGATCCGCGGCGCAATGTAGTTAGTCCACGCCGGCATGCGGCCGCACGCGCGCCACCCGGACCCGGCGCGCGCCGCAGGCCGGCTGCGCTCGCGAGAGTAGCGGCCTCACGCGGCCGACGGTTGCCCCTCGATCTCCTCGGGCTCTTTTGTGCCCAAGCGCTGGTGCTCGGACGCCAGCAGTGAATAGAACACTGGCACGACGACCAGGGTGAACAGCGTCCCCACCACCATGCCGGTGACCAGCACGATGCCGATGCTGTTGCGTGCCTCGGCGCCGGGGCCGGAGACCAGCACCAATGGCAGGTGCCCGAACACGGTGGCCGCCGAGGTCATCAGCACCGGCCGCAGTCGTGTCAGCGACGCCTCGCGCACCGCGTCCAGCAACGCCAGGCCGCGGGCCTGAAGCTTGTTGGCGAATTCCACGATGAGAATGCCGTTCTTCGCGATCAATCCGACCAGCGTTATCAACCCGACCTGCGAATAGATGTTGATGGTGGTGAGATCGAGAAAGGTGAACGCCAGCGCGCCGCCAGATCGCCAGCGGTACCGATCCCAGCAGCACGATCAGCGGGTCACGGAAGCTCTGGAACTGGGCGGCGAGCACCAGGTAGATGAGCACGATCGCAAAGCCCAGCGTCGCGGTGAGCGCGGCGCCTTCCTCGCGTATCTGCCGCGACTCGCCGGCGTAATCGACGGTCACGTCACTGCCGCCCGCGGCGGCCGCCGCGTCTTCCAGCACTCGAAGCCCTTCGTCCTTGGTGACTCCCGGTTGCACGCCGGCGAACACGCGCACCGCATTGCTCTGCTGGAAGCGGTTGAGCGCCCGGGGCGCGACATTGGATTCGATGCGGGTGAACGTGGACACGGGAATCATTTCTCCCGTGGGCGTCTTGATCTTGAGATCGAGCAGCGGATCGAGTGTCGCGCGGTCCTCGTCGCCGATTTGCGGAATCACCTTGTAGCTTCGCTCGAAGAAATTGAAGCGGTTGACGTACGCGCCGCCCAGCAAGGTGCCCAGCTCGCGGCCCACGCTCGCCAGGTCCAGGCCCAGGTCCGCGATACGCTCGCGGTCGAGCACCACGCGCGCCTCGGGCAGGTCGATCTTGAGGTCGGTGTCGACGTAGAGGAACTTGCCGCTTTGCCAACCCGCGCCGACCACGGCATCCGCGGTTGCGAGCATCTGGTCGATGGGTGCATCACTGAGCATCAGCATTTCCACGTCGTATTGTCCGGGCGTGGGTAGTGGCGGATCGAGACGCGGAAAGACGCGCAGGCCTGACACCTGCGAGACGGCGCCGTACACCTCGCCGAACATTTCTTCGGTGGAGCGCTCGCGCTGCGTCCAGTCCTTGGCCACGACGCCGCCGAAGCCGCCCCAGTTGGCGGTCAACGACCAGGCGAAATCCGTTTCCGGGAACTTCGTGAGCAGGTCCACGACCTGCAGATGATCGCGATTGGTCTGCGCCAGCGTGGAATCCGGCGACGCTTCGAAGAACAGGCTGATATGGCTCTGGTCCTCCACCGGTGCGAGCTCCTGGCGGGAGAACAGGTACAGCGGCCACACGGCCAGCGTGACCAGCGCGGCCACCGCAACGATGGCCCAACGCATTCCGAGCGCGCCATCCAGCATGCGCGCATAGAAGCGGCGCACGGCTTCAAAGGCATGGTTCACGATCCGGCTGAGCCGGCCTTCGTGACCCTGGGGATGCACGAAGCGCGAGCTCATGACGGGAGAAAGCGTGAGCGCCACCAGTCCGGAGACGACCACCGCGGCCGCCAGCGTGATCGCAAACTCCAGGAACAGTGAGCCCGTCAAACCGCCCTGGAAGGCGATGGGCGCGTACACCGTGGCCAGGGTGATGGTCATCGCGATGATGGGCCCGCGCAGTTCGCGTGCGCCGATGAGCGCGGCGTCGATGCGCGACTTGCCCGCGCGCACATGCCGTTCGATGTTTTCGACTACCACGATGGCATCGTCGACCACCAGGCCCACGGACAACACGATGGCGAGAATCGTCAGGAGGTTCAGACTGAAGCCAAGCGCCAGCATGACAATGGCCGCGCCGACCAGGGACACCGGCATGGCGACCAGCGGCACCAGTGCCGTGCGCGCCGAACCGAGGAACAGGAACACGACCAGCGCCACGATGAGCACGGTCTCGACCAGGGTCTTGGAGATCTCGGACAGCGCATCGCGCATGAACATGGTGCCGTCCCACACCAGGCGCATTTCGATGTCGGCGGGCAGCGTCGGCTGAATTCGCTCCATCTCCTTGCGCAGCGCGCTGGCCACTTCGATCTCGTTGGAGCCGGGCAGCGGCCACACACCGAGGTACACCGCCTGCTGGTCGTTGTACTTGGCCACCATCGCGGCCTCTTCGGCGCCCAGTTCGACGCGCGCCACGTCGGAGAGGCGCACGATGGCGCCATCCCGCTCGGAGACGATGAGATTCTGGAATTCCTCCGCCGCGCGCAGATCCGTGTTCGCGAGCAGGTTGATCTGGACGAGATTTCCCTTGGTCTGGCCCACCGCGGCCAGGTAGTTGTTGCGCTGGAGCGCGGCCTGCACGTCGCCGGGCGAGAGGTTGCGCTCGGCGAGGCGCACCGGATCGATCCAGATGCGCATGGCCAGCGCCTGGCTGCCCTCGAAGCTGATGCGCTGCACGCCGGCCAGCGTGGACAGTTGTGGCTGCAGCGTCCGCGCCAGCCAGTCCGTCACCTGCGGCACCGTGCGTTCGCTGGACGTGAAGCCCAGATAGAACGTGGCGTAGGGACGATCCGCGCGTTGCACTTCGACCACGGGTGGTTCGGCCTCGGCCGGCAGATCGGCACGCACCTGCTGCAGGCGCGCGGTGACTTCGGCCAGCGCCTTGGTGCTGTCGTGGTCGAGCTTGAGGCGAATGGTTACCGTGCTGACGCCGGCGCGGCTGGAGGACTCGAGGTAGTCCACGCCGCTGATCGCGGACACCACGCGCTCGATGGGAGTGGTCAGAAAGCCGCGCACGGTCTCTGCGCTGGCCCCCGTGTACACCGTGGTGATGATCACGGAGGAGGATTCCAGGTCCGGAAACTGCTGCACCGGAAGCTGGGTCAGCGCACGCACACCCACCAACACGATGATGAGGTTGACGACGATCGCCAGGACCGGGTGTTTGATGAAGACGTCGGTGAACGCGCGCATAGCCGGTCACTCCCTGGATGGATGGTCAGCCGCCGCCAGCCGTGGACGAGTCCGGTGCGGAATTGGCAAGCGCGACCAGCGCAGCCTCACGCAGCTTGAAAGATCCGGACGCGGCGACGCGCTCACCGGCCGCGAGCCCGTCGCCGATCACCACCTCGTCGCCGGCCAAGGCTGCAACCTGCACCGCGCGCAGGTGCGCACGGATCTTGCCGTCCTTGTCTTCGGCGAGCACGAACACGTGGTCGCCGCCCGGCCCCTTGCGCAGCGCGCTGGCCGGGATGACGACGCCGCTGCGCGGCGCTCCCACCGGCACTTCGACGCGCACCGAGGCCCCCGGCGGCGGTGCCAATTGCGCGTCCGCCATGCGCGCCCGGACCACGGTGTTGCGTGTCGCGGGATCGACGCGCGCGTCGAGCGCCAGCACCTGTGCGGTGACTGGCGTCGTGTCGCGGGCGGTGAAGACCAGCGATGTCGGTGCCCTTGCGCAGCGTCGCGCCCACGTGCTGCGCCACCGTGAAGTCGACGTAGGTGGCTTCATCAACGCCCTGAAGAGTCGTGAGCTGTGTGCCTTCATTTAGGTACTGCCCCTCGTGCACGTCCGAGATGCCGATGCGTGCACGAAACGGCGCGCGAATGGTCTTGCGGGCGATGATGGCCCGGGTACGCGCCATCTGCGCCACCGCCACGTCGCGTTGCGCGCGCGCGGTGTCCAGCTCCATCTGCGAGGCGGCGCGACGCTCGACCATGCGCTGCATGCGTTCGAGTTGGGTTACGGCCAGGTCGCGTTGCGCCTCCAGCGCCTGCAACTCGGCCTGTTCCACCGAGACGTCCAGGCCCACCAGTACCGTACCGGCCGCGACGATGTCGCCCGGAGTCAGGTGAACGTGACGCACCGTGCCCGGCAATTCGTTGCGAACCGTGATCGAGCGCAGGGCCACCACCGTGCCGATGGCCGTGGTCGTCTGGCTGTGTTCGCGCGACTCGGCAATCGCGGCCATTACCGATTCCATCGGCTCCGGCTGATTCGATGCCGCGGCATTGGTTTCGTCGATCGAGGCTTGTTTCCATGCCGCGAGCGCCACGCCGGCTGAAAGAACCGCGACGATCAGGCTCACCGCGCGCACCCGCTGTCCACTTCCCATGTGCCTTCTCCCAGGCTTCAAGCTTTGGGAGAAAAGAGTAGGAATTTGCTGGGGTGTCTGGCATCACCCGGCGGGATCAGCCCGGCCGCTACATCGGGTGAGTCACTCCTACTTCATTTGAGGGAGATGTGAATCCGGGAACCAGCGCCCGGTAGATCGGCTCGTTCCACGCGTCCTTGTCGATGTCGTACACGATGAAGTTGCTGTCGAACTGCCAGTAGGTCCAGGCCCAGCCGCGATTCTCGGCAGCGCGCGCCACCGCGGCGGTGTACTTGATGCGGTCTTCCTGCGGCGCCTTGTCGTAGGCGCCGAACTCACCTAGCAGGATGGGGCGGTTGTTCTGCTTCGCCCAGGCCTGTGCCAGGTCGAAGTTCTTCTCGATCTTTGCGTAGTCCTCGGGCTTGCCCCAGTGAATGCCCGACAGGTTGGTGTACTCCGGTGCCCAGCGTGCGCCCTGGTGCGTGAACTCGTGCGGTTCGTAGTAGTGCACGGTCACGATGATGTGCCGGTCATTCGCGGGCAACTCGAGCTTCGGCAGCCACGACATGTTGTTCCAGAACGCGGGGCCGATGATGACGTTGCGGGTGGGGTTGCTCTTGCGGATGACGGCCAGTGCCTCCGCATGCAGGACATTCCATACGTCGTTCATGGCGCGGTTCGGCTCGTTGAGGATCTCGAACATCACGTTCACCGGGCTGTTCCTGTAGTGCTCGGCAACCTGGGTCCAGAACGCCAGAACCAGCCGGCGGCAGCGGCCGGTGTCCTCGTGACACCTTTCGTAGTCGTGCTCATCGAGGACTACGTGTAGTCCCTGCTTCACCGCCTCGTCGACGAGCCCGTCAAGAATCGCAAACCAGTTCGAGCGAAAGTTCGAGCTTCTCGTTCATGTGCCGAAAGCCGTACAGGTTGATACGCACCGTGTCGAAGCCGCCGTCCTTGATGATCTTGAAATGTCGCGGCTTGAAGCGGCCCTTCGCGGGGTCCTGCCACAGTGGGTCGTAGCCCACGATGTTCACGCCACGCTTCATCTGCGCGACCTGATCGGCAGCCGGGAGCGGAGCGTCCGCGGCGTACGCCGTGGCGCCCGCGAAAAGCACGGTGAGAGTGAGAATCCATTTCATGGCGCTTGTCCTGGGATGCCGGTGGCCTTCGCGAAAATCGCGAGCGCAGTGGTCAGCGCGCAGCCGACGAAACTTTTCATTTTTTCCCGAACAGCGCGTCGAGCGCCGCGCGTGACGCGTCAACTTCGCCGGTATTGGGCGCGACATAGGCGCCGACCTTCGGCTTGAAGTGATCGCAGAAGTTGGCCTTGGTCTTTTCGCGTACTTCTTCGGCCGTGGGCTCGCGGCAATGTTTCGCGACCCGGGTGTCGTACTCCACGCACATGCGGCACACATGCAACTCGGATCGGCAGGCCTTGCATTCCTCCAGGCGGCGCAGCGGCAGCGTCAACTCCTCGAGCGACGCGCCGCAATGCCAGCAGGTGAGGCCATGTGGGGACACTCCCCATTTTCTAGCAAAAGGGGCCGCACCTCGCCAATGCTTTTGATTCAGCCATGTCGCGACAGGGAGGTGCGGCCCCTTTTGCCTGCAAATGGGGAGTGTCCCCATTCCTCAGGCACGCCGTTCGGCGAGGAACTCCTTCAGCACTGTGCCGGTGTGCGACTGTCCGGCCCTGGCGATGACGGCCGCGGGCGGCCCGCAGGCGACGACCTTGCCACCGCCCGCGCCGGCTTCCGGGCCCATGTCGATGATCCAGTCGGCCTCGGCCATGACGTCGAGATTGTGCTCGACCACCACCACGGTGTTGCCGGCGTCGACCAGCCGATGCAGCACGATGATGAGCTTTTCCACGTCGGCCATGTGCAAACCCACCGTCGGCTCGTCGAGCACGTACAGCGTGTGCTGCGGTTTCTGGCGCGGCGCGCGGCGCTCTGGCCCGCGCACCTTGGCGAGCTCGGTCACGAGTTTTATGCGCTGCGCCTCGCCGCCGGAGAGCGTCGGGCTGGGTTGCCCCAGCGTCAGGTATCCGAGGCCCACGTCCTGCAGCAGCCGCAGCGCGTGATGAATCGCCGCGTGGGAAGCGAAGAAATCCACCGCGTCATCGATGTTCATTTCCAGCAGATCGCCCACCGACTTGCCGCGCCAGAGGATCGACAGCGTCTCCGCGTTGAAGCGCCGCCCGCGGCAGGAGTCGCACAACACCTTCACATCCGGCAGGAAGTTCATCTCGATGGTCTGCATGCCCTGGCCAGCGCAGGCCTCGCAGCGGCCGCCGGCCGTGTTGAAAGAGAAGCGGCTGGTGGTGTAGCCGGCGATCTTCGCCTCCGTAGTACCTGCGAATATCCGGCGAATATCGTCCCAGAAGCCGATATAGGTGGCGGGGCAGGAGCGGGGCGTCTTGCCGATGGGTGACTGGTCGACCTCGAGCACGCGGTCGATGTGCTCGACGCCGCGCACCGCTTCCACGCCGATGAGCTCGGGTAGTTTGGCGCCACGAATAGCCTTGCCGACCAGGCGCTTGAGGTTGGCGTACAGCACGTCGCGCGCCACCGTGGACTTGCCCGAGCCGGAAACCCCGGTCACCACGCACAAGCGTCCCACGGGAATGGAGATGTCCACCTTCGACACGTTGTGCAGCTCGACATTGTCGAGGCGGAGCTGCGCGGCGCGTACACCGGTGGCGCGCCGCGGTTCGCCCGAATGAGTGAGGGGCTTCGCCAGGAAGCGGCCCGTGACGGAGGCGGGATTGTTCTTGAGCTCATCCACCGTGCCGGCAGCAACCACTTCGCCGCCGCGCACGCCGGCGCCGGGCCCGAGATCGATCACATGATCGGCGCGCCGGATGGTGTCTTCATCGTGCTCGACCACGATCAGCGTATTGCGGTGTTTCGCGAGCTCGGCCAGCGCATCGAGCAGCACGCGGTTGTCGCGCGGGTGCAGCCCGATGGTGGGCTCGTCGAGCACATAACACACGCCCTGCAGATTCGAGCCGAGCTGCGCCGCGAGCCGGATGCGTTGCGCTTCGCCGCCCGACAGTGTCGGCGCCGCGCGGTTGAGCGGCAGGTATCCGAGCCCGACGCGCTGCAGGAAGGCCATGCGCGACTTGATCTCGGCCATCAGGTCGCGCGCGATCTCCGCCTCGCGCTTGTTCAGGCGCAATTTCGACACGAACTCGACGGTGTCATCGATCGGACGTGCCGCGAGCTGCGGCGATGTTTTGGTCGCGGAAGCGCACGTACAGGGCGATCGGGTTGAGACGTTGCCCGTGGCAGGTCTCGCATTCATGGGCGTCTTCTTCCAGCCATTCGTTCCAGGCGGCTTCCTCACCGCTCTGTTCCTCGTCGAAACCTTCGAGAGCGAGGCCCGTGCCGAAGCAGTCCTCGCACCAGCCGTGCTTGGAGTTGAACGAGAACAGCCGCGGATCGAGCTCGGCGAAACTCGTGCCGCAGGAGGGGCAGGCGCGCTTGATGCTGAACACCTGCACCTTGGGCTTCTTCGCGGTCGAATCGAGATCCAGCACGTGCACCAGGCCCTTGCCGAGATCCAGCGCCTTGATGACATTGCGCTCGAGCGTGTTATTCATCTCCAGGGCGTTGTCCTTCTGCACGAGGATCTGCGCCACCGGCAACTCGATGGTGTGTTCCTTGAATCGATTCAGGCGCGGCCACTGGTAGGTCGTGAGCATTTCGCCGTCGACGCGCAGATGTTTATAGCCCGCTTGCGTTGGCCCACTTGGCCAGCTCGGTGTAGTAGCCCTTGCGCGCCACGACCAGCGGCGCGAGCAGCAGGATGCGCGAGCCCTTGTGCTGCTTGCGCAGCCGCTCGGCGATGCTGGCGGCGGTTTGCGGTTCGATGGCCACGTCGCAGGTGGGGCAGAACTGCGTCCCGAGCTTGACGTACAGCAGGCGCAGGAAGTGATAGATCTCGGTGAGCGTGGCCACCGTGCTCTTGCGCCCGCCGCGGCTGGTGCGCTGCTCGATCGCGACCGTGGGCGGAATGCCGTAGATGGCGTCGACGTCGGGCCGCGCCGCCGGCTGCACGAACTGGCGCGCGTAGGCATTCAGCGATTCGAGATAACGTCGCTGGCCCTCGTTGAAGATGATGTCGAAGGCCAGCGTGGATTTGCCCGAGCCGCTGACACCGGTGATCACCGTGAAGGCCTCGCGCGGTATCTCCACGTCGATGTTGCGCAGGTTGTGCTCGCGCGCGCGGTGCACGACGATGGAGTTTCGGGCTGCATAACGCTCCGCGGACTCAGAAGAAATGGGGACATTCCATTTTCCGGCTGGGTAGTGGGGCCGTCCCGCACACCTGCCTTGGAAAATAGGAATGTCCCCATTTCTTCTTCGTACTCGCGCAGCGCCTTGCCGGTGTGGGAAGTCGGATGCTTTTCGACGTCCGCGGGCGTACCCGCAACCACGATCGCGCCGCCGCCATCGCCACCCTCGGGTCCCAGGTCGATCAGCCAGTCGGCGGCGCGGATCACGTCCAGGTTGTGCTCGATGACGATGAGCGAGTGCCCGATCTTGAGCAGCTTGCGGAAGGCGCGCAGTAGTTTGGCGACGTCGTCGAAGTGCAGGCCGGTGGTCGGCTCGTCGAACAGGAACAGCTTGCCGCGGATCGACGGTGTGTCGTCAGCCGCGGCCTCGGCGAGATGGCCGGCGAGTTTGAGTCGCTGTGCTTCGCCGCCCGACAGTGTCGGCACCGGCTGCCCGAGCTTCACGTATTCGAGACCCACGTCCACCAGCGGCTGCAGCCGCACCGCGACACTCGAATGGCTCCTGAAGAACGCCAGCGCCTCGGTGACCGTCATGTTGAGCACGTCGGCGATGTTCTTGCGCGTGCCGTCTGCGCCCTCGCGACGGATCTCCAGCGTCTCGGCGCGATATCGCTTGCCATCGCAGTCCGGGCAGCGCAGGTACACATCCGAGAGGAACTGCATCTCCACGTGCTCGAAGCCGTTACCGTTGCAGGTGGGGCAGCGACCCGTGCCCGAATTGAAGCTGAACGTGCCCGGGGTGTAGCCGCGGGCCTTCGCCGCGTTTTCGCTGGCGAACAATTCGCGCACCACGTCGAAGGCGCCCACATAGCTGGCGGGATTGGAGCGCGTGGTACGGCCGATGGAACTCTGGTCGATCATGACCACGTCATCGACCAGGTCCGCGCCGTGCAGGCGATCGAAGGCGCCGGGCATCTCGCTCGGCTGGCCCAATGCCTTGCGCATGGCCTTGTGCAGCACATCCTCGATGAGCGTGGACTTGCCCGATCCGGAAACCCCGGTGACACACACCAGCCGCCGCAGAGGAAATTCCACATCGATGTTGCGCAGATTGTGTTCGTGTGCGCCCGTCAGCCGGATGACGCGCCTCGCGGGCACCATCACAGCGCGCGGCTCCTTGTCCACCTTGGGCGGCGGCGCGCGCGGCGCGACCTGCAATGCGCCCGACAGGTACTGGCCGGTGAGTGATCGCGGGTTGGCGCGAATAGCCTCCGGCGTGTCAAAAGCCACGATTTCGCCGCCGCGCTCACCGGCTCCCGGACCCAGGTCCAGCAACCGGTCCGCCGCCAGCATGATCTGCGGATCGTGTTCCACGACCACCAGCGAATTGCCCGCATCGCGCAGTCGATGCATCACCTGCGTCACGCGCTGCATGTCGCGCGGATGCAGGCCGATCGATGGCTCATCCAGCACGAACAGCGTGTTCACCAGCGAGGTGCCGAGCGCGGTAGTCAGGTTGATGCGCTGGACTTCGCCGCCCGACAGCGTGCGTGACTGGCGATCGAGTGTGAGATAGCCGAGGCCCACTTCGCACAGGTACGCGAAGCGTGTGCGGACCTCCGTCAGCAGCAGGTCCGCGGCCTCATCCAGCGGCGCGGGCAGCGTCAGCGCGTCGAAGAACGCGCGGGCACGATCGAGCGGCAAGAGCATCAGGTCGTGGATGCCCTGGCCGGCAATGCGCCACAGCAACGCGTCGGACTTGAGCCGCGATCCGCCGCAGGCGGTGCAGGGCGTATAGGCGCGATACCGCGACAGCAGCACGCGCACGTGCATCTTGTACGCCTTGGTCTCGAGCCACTCGAAGAAGCGCTTGGCGCCGTACCAGACTTTCTTTTCCCAGCGGCCTTCGCCTTCGATCACCCACTTGCGGTGGTCCTCGCTCAACGCATACCAGGGCGTGTCGAGCGGGATGTGGCGCTTCTTGGCGAACCTGACCAGGTCGTCCTGGCATTCCTTGTACGACTTGGTCTGCCAGGGTTTGACCGCGCCGCCGGCCAGCGTCTTCGTCTCGTCCGGAATGACGAGGCCGTAGTCGATGCCAATGATGCGACCAAAGCCGCGGCAGGTTTCGCAGGCCCCCACCGGCGAATTGAACGAGAACAGCGAGGGCACCGGGTCGCGATAGGAAAGGTCGCAGTCCGCGCAGTGCAGTTCGCTGGAATATTTCCAGCGTTCGAGTTAGTTGGCGGATCGCTTTCATCCACCACGTGCAGGTTGATGCGCCCGCGCCCCACGCGCAGCGCCGTCTCGATCGATTCCATGACGCGCGCGCGTTCGGCATTGCCGAGACGCAGACGATCCTGCACGACCTCGAGCGTGTCGCCATTCCGTTCGTGGATTCGCGAATAGCCCTGCGCTTCGAGGAGCTTGCGGACTTCGCTTTCCTTGAAGTTCTTCGGCACCGGGATCGGAAAGCAGACATAGACGCGCGGATCGCCCGCCGCCGCCGCGCGTTGCGTGGCATCGACGAAGATGCTTTCGGCGGTGTCGCGGCGCACCGGCTTGCCGCAGTTCCGGCAATGCAGCGTCGCGGCGCGCGCGTACAGCAGTTTCAGGTGGTCGTTGAGCTCGGTCATCGTGCCGACGGTGGAGCGCGAGGTGCGCACCGGGTTGGTCTGGTCGATGGCGATGGCCGGGGGAATTCCCTCGATACGATCCACGGCCGGCTTGTCCATGCGGTCGAGGAACTGGCGCGCGTACGGCGAGAACGTCTCGACATAACGACGCTGGCCTTCGGCATACAAGGTGTCGAACACCAGCGAGGACTTGCCCGAGCCGGATACGCCGGTCACGACCACCAATTCGTGCAGCGGAATTTCGAGATGCAGATTCTTGAGATTGTTCTGCCGCGCTCCGTGCACCACGATCGACGCGCGCGGCCGGGCCTTCGCTGGCGCGACGCTTGCTGGCTTGCGCGATGCACGCGAGTCGTTCATGTACTGCAGGGATTTCCCATACGCGGATCGGTTATTGTACCGACCGTGTCAAGGGGGCGGCGCGAGAATCGTCCGACAACACGAAGAACGGGGGATGGATGGCTGAGGATTCACGGGGGATCGATCCGGCGCATCGGCGCGTCATTTTTGCGTCGTCGCTGGGCACCGTATTCGAGTGGTACGACTTCTACCTGTACGGTTCGCTGGTCGCGATCATCACCAAGAAGTTCTTCTCGGGGATGAACGACACCACGGCCTTCCTGTTCGCACTACTGGCCTTCGCGGCCGGATTCTTCGTGCGCCCCTTCGGTGCGCTGGTATTCGGCCGGCTTGGCGATATGGTCGGCCGCAAGTACACCTTCCTTCTCACCATCGTCATCATGGGCGCGTCGACGGCGCTCGTCGGCTGCCTGCCGACGTACGAGACGATCGGCATCACGGCGCCCATCCTCTTCATCGTGCTGCGGCTGCTGCAGGGCCTCGCGCTCGGTGGTCAGTACGGCGGGGCGGCGACCTACATTTCGGAACACGCCCCGGAGGGCAGGCGCGGCCTCTACACGAGCTGGATCCAGACCACGGCGACGCTGGGCTTCTTTCTCTCGCTGCTCGTCATTCTCGGGTGCCGCTTCGCGCTGGGCCCCGAGCAGTTCGATGCCTGGGGCTGGCGCGTGCCGTTCCTGCTCTCGACGGTGCTGCTGCTGATCTCCGTGTACATCCGTCTGCAATTGCAGGAATCGCCGGAGTTCCAGGAGATCAAGGCCGCGGGCCAGTTGTCGAAGGCGCCACTGTCCGAGTCGTTCGGACAGTGGGCGAACCTCAAGATCGTGCTGCTCGCCTTGTTTGGCGCCGTCGCCGGCCAGGCCGTCGTGTGGTACGGCGGTCAGTTCTACGCATTGCTGTTCCTCGAGAAGACGCTGCAGGTCGATTCGACGAGCGCGCAGCTCGTGATGGCCGCCGCGCTGCTCATCGCGACGCCGTTCTTCGTGGTGTTCGGCGCGACTGTCGGACAAGATCGGCCGCAAGAAGATCGTGATCGCGGGTTGCCTGATCGCGGCGCTCACTTATTTCCCGATTTTCAAGGGCATCACGCACTTCGCGAATCCGGCGCTGGATGCGGCGGTGAAGGCATCGCCGGTCACGGTGGTGGCGAACACCGCGCAATGCAGCTTCCAGTTCGATCCAGTGGGCAAGAAGCAGTACAAGACGGGTTGCGATCTCGCGAAGGGCGCGCTCGCGCGCATGGGCGTGTCGTACACCATTGGGGACGATTCGCCGAGTCGCGATATCGATGCCACTGTTCTGGTCGGTAACGACTCCGTCGAAGTCAAAGATCTGCAAGGCACCTTGTCCGCCGCCGAATACAAGAAGGCGCAGGACGCGGTTGGAGCGCGGCTCAAGGAAGCACTCACGACAGCCGGCTATCCGGCGAAGGCCGACATGAACGCCTTCAACTACCCGATGGTCTTCCTGCTGTGCACGATCCTCGTGATCTACGTGACCATGGTGTACGGACCCATCGCCGCCTGGCTGGTCGAACTATTTCCTGCGCGGATTCGATATACCTCGATGTCATTGCCATATCACATCGGCAATGGCTGGTTCGGCGGCTTCCTGCCCGTGACCTCGTTCGCCATCGTGGCGGCCACCGGGAACATCTACAACGGACTTTGGTACCCGGTCGTGGTGGCCGCGATCACCTTCGTGATCGGCGGCCTGTTCCTGCGCGAGACCGCGAAGAGTTAGTCGACAAACCACCGGTGCGGCGCGGACCGTTCTATACTCTTCGCGGTCAGGGGAGGTGGAACATGGGTCGATTCAGGCTGCGGTGCGCGCACGTATGCGCCGCGATCATGTCTCTCGTCTCAGGGAACGCGGGCGCTGCGGTGCCGACGCTCGATGCGTTTTTCCAGGGCGCGCAGATCCATTCGGTGTCGATCTCGCCGAACGGCAAACTGCTGGCGATGATCGTGACCGCCGACGGCAAGGACTTCGTCGCGGTCAAGGATCGCACCAGCGCCACGCCCGCCACACCGGTGCTCGCGCCCAATGAAAACGATGACTTCAGGCCTTCCTGGTGCCAATGGGGCAACGACGAGCGCCTGCTGTGCAGTTTCCGCGGCCGCGAGCGCGACAAGTATCTGCACAAGGTCTTTCCGGTCACACGCCTGGTGGCCGTGAACCGCGACGGCAGCCAGCAGAAGAAGCTCCTGCAGAACCCCTTCCAGCCGAGCGGCCAGATCAACGATCAGCATCATCGACTGGACGCCCGAAGAGCCGCGCAGCGTGCTCATCGAGAAGTTCAACCCGCAGATCGGGCTGCGCGTGCTGAAACTCGACATCTACAGTGGTGAAACCGAGCTCTACGAAAAGGGGCGCCAGTACATCGGCAGCTTCGGTACCGATGGACACGGCAAGGTGCGGCTGGGCTGGGGACGTTACCAGCTCAAGAACTACTACTTCGCCAAGCTCGAGGGTGACAAGGAGTGGCGTCAGCTGGCCAGGGTCAACACTCTCGTCCACGGACGAGGGATTCACGCCGATCGCGGTCATTCGCGGCACCAACTACGCCTATGCGATGCGCGATCACGAGGGCCGCGCCGCACTCTGGAAGATCGATCTCGCCGACAAGGAAGATCCGCAACTGGTGTTCGCCAGCTCGCGCGTCGACGTGCGCCCGGTCTACACGCCCGACAACCGCGTGCTCGCCGTGTATCCGGATTCCGGCAGCAAGGACGCGATCTATGTCGAGCCCGGCGCCGAGTTGTTAGGCGAGGTGCTCGGCCGGCTGTTCAAGGACAAGATGTACTACATCCAGGACATGAGCGCCGACATGAAGACCGTGGTGGTCATGGCCGAAAGCGACGTGCTCGCGCCCGAGTTCAACGTGCTCGACATGAGCGGCGCCGCAGGCGAAGTTGCAGCGGGTCGGATCGCGGTTCCCGGGGCTCGCCAACACGGATCTCGCGAAGACCGAATACCTCTTCTACCCGGCGCGCGACGGCACGCCGATTCCGGCGTTCCTCACGCGGCCGGTCAACGCCGTCGGGCTTCCGCCGCTCATCATCATGCCGCACGGCGGACCGTGGGCGCGCGACAGCCTGGGGATTCGACAGCTGGGTGCAGGCGCTGGCGCGCGAAGGTTATGCCGTGCTGCAGATGAACTATCGCGGATCCGGCGGGTACGGCACGAAATGGCGCGAGGCTTCTTACAAGGACTGCGGCGGCCTGCCGTATTCGGACACCATCGACGGGCTGAAGTGGGCGGTCGGAGAAGAAATTTGCCGATCCGGCGCGTGTTTGCGTGATGGGTGGCAGCTTCGGTGGCTACCTGGCGCTGTTGAGCTGCGGCACGCGACAGCCCGAAACTCAAATGCGTGGTGTCCGTGGCCGGGGTCAGCGACCTGCGCGAGCTCAGGAACGATTCGAACTTCTTCGCGAATTCCCTGGTCGTGAAGGACATGATCGGCAACGACCCGGAGAAGTTGAAGGCGCGATTCGCCGCGACTGCACGCGCCAACGTGAGCGTGCCGGTGTTGCTGGTGCACGGCGTCGAGGATTACACCGCCGAGCCCGACCAGTCGCGATTCATGGCGAAGGCGCTGACCGCGGCTAACAAGCCGTACAAGATGGTCATGATGGAGGACACCGACCACTACTTCACGACCCAGGCCCAGCAGCGCCAGTTGTTCACCGAGATCACGGATTTCGTGCGCCCGCTGCTGTCTCCTACGCCGGCGACCCAGGCCGCGGCCACGCCGCTCGGCTAACTAGCCGCCGGATCCGGAAGCGGGTCGGCCGCCGTTTCCCCGGCAAGCCGGGGCGGCCTCGTTGCATCGATCCCGCGGGCGCGTGGGACCGGTCCCAATACCGGGATTTGCTCAATTGGCAGGCAAATCCGGGTCCGCCGCAGGTCCCACTTCTCAGCGCCACCCCGGACGTGGATACTGCGCGCAACAAGTGCGGGCGGCGTGGGAAGGTCGCAGTGTTTGCTTGGTGGCCGCCGCACAACAAAACGTCAAGGAGTGGTCGCATGAATTCCTGGAAATCGCGCGGCACCGCCGCGCTGCTTTTCGTTGTGCCATTTGCCATCTCGGCACAGGACACCCCGCCTACCGACGGACGAGAATCAGCGAGGAAATCGTCGTCACCGCCCAGAAGCGCGCCACCGCGCTGCAGGAAGTGCCGTTCTCCATCGCCGCGGTCACCAACGAGGACCTCGAACAGTCCGGCGCAACAAACATCGTCGATGTCGCCCGCAACATTCCCGGCCTGTACATCACCGACCTGGGACCGGGCCAAAGCCAGGTCGCGATCCGCGGCATCAGTGCCGGCCAGGTAGTGCGCGACCAGCCCGGCGTGAAGGAATCCGTCGGCATCTACCTCGACGAGTCGCCGATCTCCGTCGCGCTGTTCACGCCGGACCTGGATCTCTATGACCTGGACCGAATCGAGGTGCTGCGCGGTCCGCAGGGCACCCTGTACGGTGCCGGCAGTGATGCGGGCACGGTGCGCTACATCACCGCCCAGCCGGATATCGGCACGTTCGGCGGATCGGCCGAAGTCGTCGCTGAATACGCTCACCGATGGCGAAATGGGTGGCTCGCTGCGCGGCGCCATCAATGTGCCGATCGGCGAAACCGCGGCCATGCGCGCTGGTCGGCTATTACAACGAACTGCCGGGATTCATCGATTCGCTGTATCCCGGCCGCGAACACGCGCGAAGACGTGAATGGCGGCTCGCGAACCGGCGGCCGATCGCGTTCCGCTTCGAGCCGAACGAAAATTTCGTCGATCACGCCGCGCATCGTCTACCAGAAGCTCGAGACCGACGGCTATCCGCGCATCGACCAGTACAACATCCTCGGCAATCCCTATCACCACCACCGAGCCTGCCGTGGATCCGGGCGAGCGCGGCCAGGTCACGCAGTTCCGCGAAGGCATCGACGATGAATTCATGCTCGCGGACCTCAAGCTCGAGTTCGGCTTCGGATCGGTGGGGCTGACTTCGGTCACTTCTTACGTCGATCGCAGGTGTCGTGTTGCGCGATGCCAGCCAGCTCACCGGCAGCGTCACCAAGGACCTGGGCGGCACCGACGCGGAAGCGCGGCTGAATTCGCCGCTGTACGACACCACCGACCTGCAGACGTTCAGCCAGGAAATCCGCTTTGCCTCGACGGAGGAGGGCCCATTCCAGTGGGTGGCCGGCGCGTTTTACCAGCAATACGATCGCGAGTACGGGCAGAACCTGCCGACGCCGGGCTACGACGCGCTCACGCAGGATCTGCTCGGCGTCGACAGCTCGGACTTCAACGCGCCGCCGGACACGCCGTTCTTCTCCGATCTCACCTACGACTTCGAGCAGTTCGCGGTGTTCGGCGAGGCGACCTATCGATTCAATCCGCAAGTGGGCGCTGACCGCGGGTCTGCGCTACTACGACTTCAGCGAAGATCGCCTGCTCACTTTCGCGGGACTGTTCGCCGACGTGGGTTACACCGACCAGCCGGGATCGACCGAGTCCGATGGGTTCTCGCCGCGCGTGATCCTGTCGTACAACCTCAACAAGAACGTGTTGTTCACTGCGCAAGACTCGCAAGCGGCTTCCGGCTGGGTGGCATCAACGATCCGCTGAACGTCGGCTTGTGCTCGGCGGCGGATCTCGTCACGTACTCGGGCTATCCGGGAACTGGGAGGACGAAGAAGTCGACCAACTACGAACTCGGTGCCAAGACGCGCCTGGCCGATGGCCGCGTCACCTTCAACGCCTCGGTGTTCATGACCCAGATCGAAGGATCTGCAGGTCATCGCCGACGCCGGCACCTGCTCGTCGCGCATCATCATCAATGCCGACGCCGAGACGCCTGGCGCGGAGTTCGAGTTGTTCGTGCGGCCTGAATGAGAACTGGGATCTCGGCCTTTCGGCCACGTACGTGAAGGCGGAGGTCACCGAGTCGTTCCTCGCCAGCGGCAGCCCGGTAGCCGGTATCCGCGATGGCAACCAGCTGCCGACCTCGCCGGAACTGCAGGCGGTCGGCACTGCTGCGTACAACTGGAACATGGGTTCGAACCTCGAGAGCTACGTGCGCTTCACGGTGCAGTACGTGGGTTCGTCGTTCACGCAGCTCGGCGACGAGGAGCCGAACTTCGGCCTCATCTCGAGCGCGGCGGCCCGGCCGCCGGGTTCGGCGCGCCTGATCGATCTCGGCGGTGTCGACGCTGACACCGACATCAACTTCGACCCGGAGCTGCCGTCGTACGAGATCGGCAACCTGCGCTGGGGCATCAGCACGGATCGCTGGGAAGCCGGGCCTGTTCGTCAACAACCTGTGGGATGAACGTGCCTTCCTGTCGGTGGATCGCGAGCGTGGCCGCAGCGCACGCGTGGGTTACCTGACCAACCCGCCGCGCACCTACGGCGTCAACTTCCGCATGAACTTCTGATGAGGGGGGCGGAAATGGGGACACTCCCCATTTCCTGGCAAAAGGGGACGGACCTGAAACGGTACGTTCCCTTCTTGTCCGCCTGGGTGGACTCAATGCACGGCGCGGTTCTGCTGTTCAGTTTTTGAAGCGAGACTGAAGCGCGTTTCCGGCTGCCTGAGTTTTCCGGTGGAGAGTTCCGCCGCGTAGCGCCCGACTTCGGGGCCGTGCTTGAAGCCGTGCCCCGATCCGGCACCCACCAGCAACACATTCGATGCCGTCGGATGCCGGTCGATGAGCAAGTCGCCGTTCGAACTGTTTTCGTACTGGCAGACGCGCTCTTCGTTCAGCGGTGCGTTCGCGAGGGCGGGGAAGCGCTTGGCCATGTAGGCGCGCGCATCGGCGAGCGCGCCGGGTGAGGCGACGCGATCGCCGCGGTCCGGATCGATGGGCGGACCATGTTTGTCGTGCGCTACCTTGAATCCGCGGCCTTCGAGATCGGGCATGCCGTAGAAGATGTCGCCGTTGTTGAAGTCGGCCCAGCCGGGCAGGGCGTCACCGGCGAAACGTGCGTCGCCGGCGGGCGCCGCAAAGAAGAACACTTCCTGGCGTGTCGGGAATATGCGTGGCCCGAGCAGGTGCGCGAACAACTTCGGCAGCCACGGGCCGCAGGCGAACACGTAGTTAGCGGCACTGACGCTCGAGCCATCGGAGAGATCGAGCTGCGCCAGCGGCTTCGAGGCATCCGGTGCCTTCACCGCCGCGACGCGGTATTCGCCGCCGGCCTTCACGAATTGCCGCAGCAACATCTGCACGGCGCGGCGCGCCATCAGGACGCCAAACTGCGGTTCGAACAATCCGACTTCGATGTCCTTCCAGTACACCTGCGGATAGCGCTGCTCGAGCGCTGCGCGGTCGAGCTCCTGGGTAGGGAGCTTGAGACGCTGGTGAACGGCGATGGACTGATCGACGTACGCCTCGCGCTTCTGAAAGAAGAACAACACGCCGATCTGATGAAGGATCGGCAAACCGCTCAGGTCCGACAGCCATTTCCATTGCGCCAGCGAATCGAACGCCATTCGAGTGTAGATCTCGTCAGCGCCGTACGAGCCGCGCGTGAGCCGCGATTCACCGCCGGAAGAGGCGCGCGCGTGCGCGGCGCCAAAGGCGTCCAGCAACAACACGCGCTGTCCGGCGCGGCGCAGGTGCCAGGCGGTCCAGGCACCGAACACACCCGCGCCGACGACGATGGAATCCCAGCTGGGTTTAGGCATCTTCGGGTCCTTCGCTCCAGCGGTGCGTGTGCCCGCGAGCCCGGCGGCCAAGGCTGTTCCGATGGCCGCGCGGCGCGTGATAGGTCTGCTCATGTACCGCGATTATGGGTGGCCGCCGGCGGCGCCTTCCTTCGCAGCCGACTGCATGGCGCGGTTGGTCGCGCCAAGGCCCTGCTCCTCCGGATCAGACGGTCCGCGCGAGCCATCCAGCCGGCGCATGAACGCGATGAGGTCACGCAACTGGCCGGGGGTGAGCATCTGGCCGTAGATCTCGGGCATCGACGACGGCGCCGCCACCCGCTGCTTGATCTGCTTGGGATCGAGCGACGCCTGGGTGCCGTCGCCACGCTTGAGCACGATCTGCGTCGGCGGTCTCGCTGAGCACGCTGCCGGTCTCGACCTCGCCGTTCGCCAAGGTGAAGGTCACGTTGTCGAAGCCCGGCGCGATGTGGGCACTGGGCTTCACCACGGATTCCAGCAGGTAACGCGGCGGATGTTGCGCGCCGATCCGCGACAGGTCGGGACCTGCCTCTCCGCCTTCGCCGCCCACTTTGTGACAGCGCGCGCAGGGCAGGATCGGGTTTTCGTAGAACTCCTCATAGCCGTGCCCTGGATTGCCGCCTTCGAGCGCGAATGAGTAAGCCGCCAGTGGATCGCTGCTCGCGGCCCACACGGCCTGCTGCTTTTCCCATCGCGTCTTGACGGCGGGCGAGGTGCTCTTCCCAACGGCGTCGAACAGTTCGACCTGGGCCGCCGGGGCCACTTTGCCCGCGGCGAGTTGATCGATGGAGCCGACGAGAAGTGGCGCGGACTGCGGACCCGGCAATTGCGCCATGGCCTGGAATGCCGCCTGCTGCTCAGCGTCCGACTTGCTGGCGGCGAATCGCTTGATGACCGGAACCGCACGCTCGGGCGTCCGCTTGGCCACGATCTGCAGCGCCGCCAGGCGCAGTGCGGGAATACTGGATTTCTCCGCGGCGCTCACCGCCTGCAGCAACTCATCCCCGCCCAGGGCGTCGAGCGCCTTCAGCGCAGCGATACGGACGGATTCCGAGGCCTTGTCGTTCGCCACCAGCGCCACCAGGGTCGCGCCCGAATTGCGTAACTCCAGCGAACCCGCCGCTTCGATGGCGGCGAGTTGTACGGGCTCGGGCGCGGAGCCGTCCAGCAGCCGCGGCAAGGCGGGCGTCAGCGCCGCCACTGCGTCGGTGGCCGGGCGCTCGTTCATCGGACGGAAGATGCCCACGACGCGATCGCGTTGCGGCACCTTGCCCCATAGCCCGAGCTGGTGCAGAGCCTCGGTGCGCATCTCGGGAGTGGCCTTGTCATTGAGCGCGTAGTTGGCGATGGCCTGGGCACGCGGCGCGTCGCCGAGCCGGAAATTGGCATTCAGTGCGCGCATCACCAGCGCCTCGTCTTTCACCGGGGCACTGGCGAGTTTGCCCGCGAGCGCGGCCAGTGCCGGTTCGACGGGCACATCGTTGATGGCCTCGGCCGCCTCGCGTACGTTGAACGCGTCCGCATCGTTGAGGAAGCCCGCGATGCGTGGATCACGCAGATGGCGATAAGCGAGCAGCACGCCGAGGCGCACGGCGGTGGAGGAATCCGTCGCGGCGTTCGATAGCGCACCATCCGCGCCGAGCTTCGAGAGCGCGTAAGACGCAGCGTGGCGCACGTAGGCGTCCTTGTTGTCGTTGGTGCGCAGCAGCGCGAGCAGTGGGCCGGCGGAATCTTGCTTGCCAAGTTTGCCGAGACTCTGCGCGGCGAAGAACTGCATGCGTGGCTCGGCGTCGCGCAGTGCCTCAACCAGCGCATCCCTGGATCGCTCGACCTTGAGATCCCCGAGACTCTTCGCGGCCTGCGCGCGTACTTCCAGATCCTTGTCGCGCAGCAGGTCGACGAGCGTGTCCTCGGCCTTGAGCCCGGCGTCCTGACGCTTCGCCCAGACCGTGAGGCCCCAGATAGCGTGCAGGCGCGCCAGCGGGTTGGCGGACTTGTTGTCGGCCACCTTCGCGAAGGTGCTGACGGCGGTGTCGTCACGTGCAGCCAGCTCGAGCTGCGCCTCCAGGCGCGCGCGCCGGTCCGGATGCCCGAGCAACGCCACCAGTTCCTTCTGTGATTTCTTCGTGAACCCGTCGGCCAGCAGTTTGGCGAGCTCGGCGCTGATCCTGGCCTGCGCCGGATCGGGATTCACGGGCGTGATGCCGTAGATGCGGCCCTTGTTGGATTTGGGCCAGCCGTCGACCCAGTCGGACAGATACAGCACACCGTCCGGGCCGAAGGTCACGTCGGTGGGCAACACGCCGCCGATGAATTGCTGGCTGCTGGTGGGCACGAAGGTGGCGCCCTGCGGTTTGAGTGTGTACGTCTGGATGCCGCTGCGCGCGATGCTGCCCTTGAAGTGGGTGATGAAGAAATGGCCGCGGAAATCGGGTGTGAGGCCGGTGCCTGGGTAATAGGTGAGGCCCGACGGACCGTCCTCGATGTTGCAGACCGGCGGCAGTAGATAGGCGGGACGCCCTTCGAAGCGCGGCTTCCACAGTCCTTCGCGCAGCCACGGGCCGCCGCGGCCCATGGGGGAATGCTGGTAGCCGATGCGCCAGCCGCTGTCGCCGCCTTCGACCAGGTACACCAGCCGTTCCATGTCGGCCTGGTCACTGTCGTTGTCGCCGGTGAACAGATTGCCATGCTCGTCGAACACCAGTTCCTGCGGATTGCGCAGGCCGCGGTGCACCATCTCGAGTTCGGTGCCGTCCGGATTGGAGCGGAACACGGCGCCTTCGTCCGGGTAGTCGATGACCTTGCCTTCCTTGTTCTTCACGTGCATGCCGCGATCGCCGATCGAGAAATAGATCTTGCCGTCGTGACCGAGGGCCAGGCCGTGGAAATCGTGCCCCGTGAAGTTGTAGCGCACGCCGAAGCCGCGCAGCAGCTCGGTCTTCTTCACGTTGCCGGGCTCGCCCTCGAGCAGCCACAGGCTCGGAATATTGGTGAACCACACCTTGCCGTGCCGGGCGAGCACGCCGGAGGCGATGCCATCGAGCTCGCCATTGAACCCGTCGGCATAGATGCTGCTCTTGTCGGCGACGCCGTCATGATCCGTGTCTTCGACCAGGCGCACGATTTCGCTCTCGATGGCGAAGTCCTTGGCCTGCTCGCCGAACACCTTGCGATGCAGGGCGGCGCGGTCCTCGATGGTGCGCGCGGCAAGATCGAGCTCGAGCATGGGCATGTAGTCGCGGATGTCGAGCACGCTGGTGCGATAGCGATAAGTCTCCGAGACGAACAGTCGCCCGCGTTCATCGAAGTCGATGGCCACGGGATTGGCGAGCATGGGTTCGGCGGCCCACAACGAGGCCTGCAGTCCCTTGGGCAGTGAAAATCGCTTGATGGCCAGCTTCGCATCATCCGAGGCGGGGTCGACGACCGGGGTCGGAAGGCGTTGCACCTGTTCGAGCTGCAAGGTCTGCGAAGCGACGGTGGAGATTCCTGCAACGAAAGCGACGGCGAGACGGGCCAGCAAGACGGAAGGTTTCATGGTTTCTCGAATGTCTGGAAGGGATTTCAGCGGCCGCACTATATCCCGAAGGCGCGCGTCTGCCTGCCGGACGCGCTTGAATTGCAGTTCATTAGGATGAATCCTGAGCCCGGTGGAATTCCTCAGAACACACAGGGGCAAGCTCGTTCCTCGCCGTCGCAGGTGCAGGCGCGCTGCTTGCATGGTTTTCCGGCCGCGGACCGGACCCGCCGGCGGATGTCCGAAACCACAGTCCGGGCAAACAGGTTGGCGCCGCCAGGCCGGCGCAGGCCAGCGGCCCCTTCGACTTCTACCTGCTCGCGCTCACCGTGCACCCGGCCTTCTGTGCCGATCACCAGGGCATGAGCGAATGCCGCACGCAGTCGCCTCGGCCGCTGGTGATCCACGGCCTGTGGCCCGAGCGCCTCGAGCCGCGCAATTATCCGCACGACTGCCCGGCCGCGCCGCTGCAACTCGACGCGGGCCTCGAACAGCGACTGGCGGACTTCATGCCCGGCATGGCCGCGGATCTTCACGAGCACGAGTGGCGCAAGCACGGTGGCTGCAGCGGACTCGACGACGACGTCTATTTCAGCCGCACGCTCGATCTGGCACGGGAGGTCGATGCCGCGCTGGGCGCCAGACTAACTACTCTGGCGGGCCGCGACACGACGGCCGGGGAGCTGCGCGAGACCGCGAACCAGTTCAGCCCCGGCATCGGCGCCACGCTCACGCTGCACTGTCGAACCATGCGCGGCTCGGGCGATCGCCCGGTGCTGGTCGAAGTGCGGCAATGCGTCGACAACGACGGGCCGGGTGGTGCGCCCGGCACCTTGCTCGACTGCAGCGCGGTGCAGCGCCGCGACCAGGGCTGCGGTGCGTCCTTCCAGATCATCGGCAGCGGCGGATGAACACGCAGCTGGGCGACCTGGGGATCGCATACGGCGTCACTGCGGCCAGCATGCTCGCCGGCCTGCTCATCATGCGCGCCGATACGCGCGCCTATTGGCGCTGGCCGGTGTATTCGGCCATGGTCATGGTGCTCGCCGCCGTGTCATGGAATCTTCTGGTGAGGCCCATGCTGCCCGCCGCGTGGTCCCTGGCCCATCCGCGCACGCTGTATTTCTGCGCCCTGGGTCTCTATTCGTTGCTGGGAATTGCGCTGGGGAGCTTGCTCGGTCGACTGACCCGGCGTAAAACGCCCGAGTCCAGGCCAGGGGAAAGCTCGTGAAGCGCATGCACCACAAACAACCGCCCGGTCCGCGCCCGCCGCCGAAGCGTTGATCGATGTCGGGCCGGCATTGCCCGGCTAGTCGCCGGGCATCCTGACCTGACCAAGATACGGGTCACCCTGCGCGCGCCACCTGGTGCGCCAGCCGCGCTTCCATGCCGTTTTGAGCGCTGCCTCCGCTTCCGCCGGTTTTCCCTGCATCGCCAGCGAGGCGGCACGCAGCGAATACAACCCGTAGTGCTGCCCGCCATTTTTCTCGTAGTTGGCCAGCATCCGGTCGAGCTGACCGAGTAGCTCCCGGGCGCGTCCGGCATCGCCGCCGCCCTTGAGCTCGATGCCGGCATGAAACAGCGAAGCGGAGTAGTCATGACGAATCTGGCTGCCATCGAACATGTCCGCGGATGCCAGCGGCAGGACGCGCTGCGCATGCGCGAGGGTGGCGCGTGCCGCGGTGAATTCCCCGGCCAGGTACTGGAGGCGCGCGAGCTCGGACAGGTCCGCGCCGGTCGCCGCCTTGCTGGCCACTTCGCGCTCGACCAGCCATTGGCGCAGGCCGTTCGCGCCGCTTTCGGCAAGCACCACGAAGGATTCGCGTGTCAGGGCCAGGAAACTGCCGGCGCCCGGCAGCTGACTCAACAGGGCACGCGCCTCGCGCGTCCTGCCCTGCGACACCATCAATTCCGTGAGCTGATCCGCCAGCCATTCATCGGCCGGCGCCAGCTTGCGAGCTTCTTCGAGCCAACGCACCGCCTCGGGCAGGTTGCCCTGCGCACGTGCGATGGCGGAAGTGGCCAGTGGGCCCCACATGTTGCCCGGCTCGAGCATCCGCGCCCGCGCACAGGCTTCCTGCGCACGCTCGAATTCACCGAGGTCGATGAGCTCCTGGCAACGGAATACTTGCGAGATGAAATCCAGCGGATCGAGCCCGGCCGCGAGGGAAAAGTGACTCAACGCCGAGGTCGGATCGGCGCGCCGGTCGTAGAGGTTGCCGAGGAAGCGGTGGCTCGAGGCATCGTTCGGGTTTGCCTTGATCGCGCGTTGCAGCAGCGGCAGGGCTTCATCCAGACGGAACTCTTCGGTCAGCAGCCAACCTTTCACCGCGAGCGCATCCGGCAAGTTTGGACTGAGTGCCAGCGCGCGGTTGATGATTGGCTCGGCTTCCGCCGACACGTCTTCGAGCGGCGCGCGATTCAAGGACAGGCTGTTGAGCAGAGTCTCCGCCAGGCCCACCTGCGCCAGCGCGTACTGTGGATCGGCCGCCACCGCGCGCCGGAAGAATTCCGCAGCCTTCACATTATCGTCGGCGGTGCGCTTGCGCTGGCGCGCGCGACCCAGCAGGTACAGCTCGTACGCCTCCATCTTCTCGGGCTGGCGCTGGGCCCATTGCTCGGCAGTCTCGGCCGAGAGCGTCAGGTGCAGGGCTTCAGCCACCGCGCGCGACACCGTGTCCTCGATGAGGAAGATGTCGCCGATGGGCACATCGAACGAGTCGGACCAGATGTGCAGCCCACCCATCGCCTCGATGACCTGGATGGTGATGCGCATCTGGGTGCCGGAGCGGCGCAACGATCCTTCCACCACATGCGTGGCGCCGAGCTGACGCGCGATTTCACGCACGTCGGTGTTCGTGCCCTTGAATGCAAACGCAGAGGTCCGCGCCACCACGCGCAGCGTGGGGATGTGCGCCAGCCAGTTGGACAGCTCTTCGGTGAGTCCGTCGCACAGCGCCTGCTGGTTTTGCTCGACACTCATGTCGACCAGCGGCAGCACCACGATCGTGGGCAGCTTTTCCTCGTCCGGGTCGTTCTGGAACAGCTGGCCGGGCATCTGCCAGGCGACCACCGAGAGCACCAACGCCGCCAGGATGCTGCCGAAGCCCCAGGCAAGGCGTTTCAGGGGTGCGCGGCGGTCGGAGGCGCGGCGCCCGATGACGGCACCCGTTTCGTATTGCGTAGGGACGTATTCCGCGGGCAGCGACGGCAGGCTCACGCGTAGTTCCGGTTCCAGGGTGCCTATGAAGCGGTAGCCCTTGCGCGGGATGGTCTCTATGTAGCGCGGGGTGTCCGCCTCGTCTCCCAAGGAAATCCGCAACTTACGCATGGCCGTGTTCAGGCCGGTGTCATACTCGACCACCCCTTTGGGCCACAGGCGCGCGATGAGCTGCTCGCGCGAAACCACCTCGCCGGGACGCTGGGTGAGCTCGTCAAGAATCTGTAATGGCTGGTCCTGGAGGCGGTGGGTGTCGCTTCCCTTCGTGACTTCGCCCGAGTCGAAGCTCACCCGCCAGCCGTCAAATCGGATTACCCGCTTTTCCATGCACCCGCCGTCGCGTCAGGGCGTGAATCATAGACAAGTCAGCGCCGGGTCAGCGCCGGTCTATCGCGTCGGGAATCCGTTTGGCGCGACCCTTCTGCCGCCCGCAGAAGGAGGACGTCATGAACGTAACCGCGCATCGCAGCATGTCTATTGCCCTGTCGGTTCAGACCCCAAAGCCGGTGCCGCCCGTGGACCCCAACGGACCCGGTCCCAGACCGCCGCCGAAGCATCTTTCGGCGCGGGCGTTGACCGCGTTAGTTAGTCAGCTGACGACCGGGTATCCCAATCCAGACGGCCCGGAAGACGCTCCGGGCCCCCTCGATCCCTACATTCGCAAGGCGCTGGAGCATTCAGTGATCGGATCCAACGTGGGCACCAATCTGTGGCGGGTGATCGCCGAAAAACATCCGGAAATCTGGGACGTGATCGGGGGCGATCCTGCTTCAACAGTCGCGTTGAATCCGCAGCCCCTGCCGCCCCGGTCCGCGTTCCTGGCAGCCGTCATCCTGGGAGTCGCCCAACGAATGACAGATGTGTGCGAGTTGGCCGACCTCATCCCCCGTCCGGGCGGCGAGCGCGGCTCCATCCTCGTGGCGGGCCACGTCGCGAAATTCGTCGATGACATCTGCGCCAATGGCCTGCGCATCAAGTGGCCGTTCCCGTGGCCGGCGCCGCCCTGGTTCAGTGAGAGCCTGAACGGCGCGGATCTGATCGTCATGGGCACCCAGTTTCAGCAATGCGCCGTGATCGCGATGGATCGCGAACTCGGTCGAATCTTCGCGGATGCCGCGCATGCACTGCTCGAGGCGGGTGCGGCGCGACTCATTTGACAGGCAGGTTTTGAGCAAAGGCCAGGGGTCACGATTTCGTTCGCTACCCCCGGGCGAGTGGGTTTCCTCCCACCGCGGCCCCCGGCCTTCTCTTTGTGGGGACGGACCAGGACGTCTGTCCCCTTCTTTTTATGAGATAGCTAGGCACGCTGCTGCGCGCTATCGGGCGCTCGAGTAGTTCGAGCATTGACATGTGACCAAAAGGTCACATATAGTCCGCGCCATGATCAACGACGATCTGGTGTTCAAAGCCCTGGCCGATTCTTCGCGCAGGTTCCTGCTGGACCTGCTGCATAAGCGTGACGGCCAGACGCTGGGCGAACTGGAATGGGAACTCGAGATGACCCGCTTTGGGGTCATGAAGCATCTGAAGGTGCTGGAGGAAGCGGGGCTGATCATCACGCGGCGCGATGGCCGCGAAAAACTTCATTTCCTCAATGCCATGCCCATTCGTCTAATTCACGACCGCTGGATCGACAAATACAAGGAGCGCCAGTTGTCGGCGCTCGCGGATCTGAAAACCACATTGGAGAAAGCGAAATGTCAGCCGTTGCGCAAGAGAGCCTGAATCCCAACTCAACCACCCACATCCACGAGATCTACATCAAGGCGGAAGCCGCCGCGATCTGGGATGCATTGACCAAGCCCGAATGGACCTCGCGCTACGGCTACCGCGCGCTGTCGAACTACGAGCTCAAGCCCGGTGGGAAATTCCGCTGCCTGGCGAACGAGCAGATGAAAAAGATGGGCCTGCCCGAGCTCATCATCGACGGCGAAGTCATCGAGGTGAAGCCGCCTCACAAGCTGGTACAGAGTTATCGCTTCCTGTTCAACGAGGCGCACGTCAAGGAAGGCTTCACACGCATCACCTGGGAAGTGGTCCCCACCGGCAAGGGTTTCTGCCGCGTCACGGTGACGCACGACACTGGCAGCGCGCTGATGATGTCCGGCGCCACGCAGAGCAAGTACAGCGAGCAGGGCGGTGGCGGGTGGAACTGGATCCTGAGCGACCTCAAGTCGCTGCTCGAAACCGGCAAGACGATGAGCTGACGCGTCAGGCCGCCTTGTGCGCGAGCCCGGCTTCGCGCATGGTCTGCGACAACACGCCGTAGGTCTTGATCCAGGCGGACTTGACCTCCGGCGTGAAGTCGGCGCGCAGCGACTGCTCGAGCGTCCAAAGCAGGGCGATTCCGACCGTGCCGTAATGCTCGTCGCGGACTCCGTATGCGACGTGGCGCGTGCCGAGCTCCCGAACTACCGGCAGCAGCGCATCGAGCCGATCCAGGCCGCGCACCGCGGCCGTGATCATCTGCATGAGCTTCGCGCCCTGCTGTTCCATGTCGCCCGTGAACAGCGAGCGCAGCCCGGGATCCAGGCCAAACAGTTTTAGATAGAACAAGTCCGCGGCCGCATTCTTGTTGGGCAGCACTTTTCGCCAACTGAGCTGGACTAACAGGATATCTTCGTGGGTCATGGCACCTCCGTGTCCCCTCGCATGACTGAGAGAGCAAGCGCTGTGCCATCTGGACTGGTTCCGTTTGCGGACTGCGAAGCGTGTAGCGAGGATTTCGCTCGTTTCTCAGCGATAGAGCGCACCGAACGGGCGCTTGATGCACCGCCACTCGCCCGGGCTTGGGGCATTTGACAGTGTTTCCCGCATAATGCGGCGCTGCACTGCCATGCGAATCCTCAAGGTAAAAGTCAAACCGGGAGCGCGCGAGGAAATGCTCAGCCAACTCGTCGACGGTAGCTGGCTGGCGGCCGTGAAGGCGCCGCCCGTCGACGGCAAGGCAAACGCCGCACTGATTGCACTGGTCGCAAGGCAGTTCGGATTGCGCAAGGCGCAGGTATCAATCCGCAGCGGTGCGTCAGGCAGGATGAAACTGGTGGAACTCGAGGACTGAACGGAATGATCACCCTCCACACCTTCGGTCCGGCCTTCGGGCTTCCGGATCCCAGTCCCTTCGTCATGAAGGCAGAAATGTTGCTGAAGCTTGCGGGTCTGCCATACGAAACGACGAACCGCGGCTTCCGCGGGGCGCCCAAGGGCAAACTACCGTACATTCGCGACGCCGAAACCCTGGTCGCCGACTCGACTCTGATCCGCTTCTACCTGGAGCAGAAATACCAGATCGACTTCGACCGTGCGCTGTCGGCGCACGACCGGGGCGTCGCGTGGTCGGTGGAGAAGATGCTCGAGGACCACATGTACTGGATCATGGTCTACTGGCGCTGGCTCAACGAGGAGAACTTCGCGCGCGGCCCGAGGAGTTTCTTCAAGCGCGCGCCCGCGCTGATCCGCCCACTCGCGGAGAAGTTCGTGCTCAGGCGAATCCGCAGCACGCTGCATGGTCACGGCATTGGCCGTCACTCCGAAACGGAGACCACCGCCATGGCGGCTCGGGGCATCGATGCGCTCGCGCAGATCCTCGGCGACAACCGCTACTTTCTCGGCGCGCAGACCTGCGGGGCGGATGCGACGGTGTTCGCGTTCGTGGCCTGCGTGCTGACGCCGGTGTTCCAGTCACCGGTGCGCGACAAGATGATGAGCGCAGCCAATCTGGTCGCCTACCACGAGCGCATGATGAAAGAGTTCTTCCCCACCTTCGCATAAATGGGGACATTCCTATTTTCCGGCTCTCGGAAAATAGGAATGTCCCCATTAATTCAGGAACACGACACCCATGGGCTTCACGATGGGAATGGGTTCGCCCTTTGGCGAAAGTTCGCCAGTCTTCGCATCGACGGCGAACACGGTGAGGCTGCCACCTTCCTGGTTGCTCACGATGAGCCACTTGCCGCTCGGGTCGAAGGTGAAATAGCGCGGCACTTTGCCGCGTGACGGCACCCGCTGGCGCAGCGTGAGCTCGCCGGTGCGCGCATCGATCGAGTACGTCGCGATGCTGTCGTGTCCGCGGTTCGAGACGTACAGGAACTTGCCATCGTTTCGCACCGCGATTTCCGCCGCGCTGCTGGGTTCCTTGTAATCGGCCGGCAGCGTCTTCACGGCCTGGAACTGCGTCAGCGTCCCCTTGCCCGAGTCCCAGTTGAAGGCGACGACTTCGTTGGACAGCTCCTGTGCACCGTACAACCACCTGCCGTTCGGATGAAATGCGAGGTGCCGCGGCCCCGAACCGCCATTGACCTTGAAGAACGGCGGCTCATTGGCCGCGAGCTTGCCGGTCTTTTCATCGAATCGGTACACCACGATGTGATCGGTGCCGAGATCAGCCACGAGGCCGAAGCTATTGGTCGGATCGGTGCGGATCCAGTGTGCGTACGGCTTGGTCTGGCGCTGCGGATGTACGCTCGACCCTGTGTGTTCGACGAACGCGGTCTGTTGATCCAGCGAACCGTCGGCGGCCAGCGAATACACTTCGACGTATCCGCCGCCGTAGTTGGCATCGAGCACATAGCGACCAGTGTTGTCGACGCTCACGTAACTCGGGCCACGTCCCTTGGATTCCTTGTAGTTCAGCAGCCGCAGCGCACCGGTCTTCCGATCTTCCACGGCGAATGCACTCACACCGCCGGGCGTGCCGGCGTTGCACAGGTACAGCCGGCTGCCGTCAGCGGACAGCGTGAAATGCGAGGGGTCGCGTGTCTCAATGGTGAGCTTCGGCGACGACAAGGTACCCGTGTTCGCATCGAACTCGGCAACGGCAATTCCCATCCGGTCCGGATTCTGCGTAGCGACGTAAAGCAGCGAATTGTTAGCCATGGCGAAAGATGTGAGACCCGCGCCCAGCGCGGCCAAGAGAATGATGAATCGAAGCAACTGATTCATGGGTCGCAAGCATGCCACACGGCATACCACCGGCGGTTGCGTTATACGCTACCAGCCGCCTTTTCGGCGGGTGCGCGGCAAGGTGCGCGTATACTCCGCCGCCGATGCAGCCATCGCACCGCCGCGCCGAATTGGACCAGATCGCCGGGCACTATTCGCTCGATTCCGCGGGCGTCGACGCGCTCCTCGAGCTTGCCGAGGCGCGGCCCGCAGCCGGCGCCAGTCACCGGTTCCTCGCGCGCATGATGCGCATCGGCGGCATTTTGTCGCTCGCCGCCGGGGTGGTGTTTTTCGTCGCCGCGAACTGGAGCAAGTTCGCGGTTTTTGGCCGCTTTGCGCTGCTCGAACTGTTGCTCGTGGCCTGTGCGGTGGTTGCGCTGTTGAAGCCACCTCCCGCCAACGTGGGTCGCGCCGCACTCTTCCTGGGGTTCATCACCACCGGCGCGTTGCTGGCGCTGTTCGGTCAGACCTACCAGACCGGAGCCGACGTCTACGAGTTGTTCCTCAGCTGGGCTTTGTTAGGTCTGCCCATCGCCATCCTGGCGAACTGGAGCGTGGCGTCGGCGGCGTGGTTGCTGGTGCTGAATACGGCGCTGGCGCTCTACTTTGGCTGGACACCGGCGGGCGGCCTTTTCTGGACGCTGTTCGCCACCTGGCATTTCAATCCAGCCAACTTCCTCGTGGCGGCGCTCTGGCTCAATGTGATTCTGTGGCTTGGCTTCGAACGAGCGAATCTCACCGCGGTGCCCGGTTGGGTGCGGCGAATCGCAATCTTTTTCGCGTTCGTATTCGGGACCTGGGTGGGCATCCTGTGCGTCGTTGAGCATGATGTGAGCGCCTGGGTGCTGCCCGGCCTCGTGGCCGCGATGCTGCTGACCGCCTTGCAAACATTGCGCACGCGCACCGACATATTCCCGCTCGCCGCCGTCATGGCGACGTTCGTCATCGTGAGCATGGTGTGGCTGGCCGACGTGACCAACTTCAAGGACGAAGGGGTGTTGCTGTTGATGGCGCTGTGGTTGATCGGTTGCTCAACGCTGGCCGGGCGGATCCTTGCGGTGACCGCGCGTCAATGGCGCGAGGAAGGCGCAACATGAACGACCTCATTGAAGCACTGCGTGCGCGCGGCGTGATCGCGGCCGATGCGCCGGCGCCGCCGGAGGAAACGACGCACCGGCCCTGGTTCGTCGCGCTGATGCTCGGATTCGCGGGCTGGCTCGCCGGAATTTTCCTGCTGGCCTTCGTCTTCATGTTTCTCGAGCTCAAGTCCACGAGCGCCATCCTGCTGCTGGGCCTGTTGTTGGCGGGTTCCGCCTGGGCGTTGTATTTCGCCGATCGCAGCGCGGTATTTCTCGACCAGCTCGCACTCGCGCTGTCCATCGCCGGCCAATGCGCGATAGGGTGGGCGCTGCTCGAGGATGTCCGTTCGGGTCTGACGATTTCCGCGACCTTGCTGGTGCTGCAGCTCGTCGTGCTGCTCGTCATGCCTAACAAGACGGCGAGGACGCTGGCGGCGCTGTTCGCCACCATCGCATGGGTTTACACGGTACGGTTCCTCGTGCGCGGCGGCCAATTTGAAGACATGTTCGACGACTTTGACAGGCGCCCCGGGCAATCCGAAGTGTGGGCCGTGCCGCTTGCCTGGCTGCTCACGTGGGCGCCAATGCTGCTGGCCGCGGGCTGGCTGACGAGACGCGAGAACATCTGGATGGCCCATGGCCTGCGGGTGTTCGCCCGGCCAGTGCTCACCGGCTTGTTGCTGGGGCTGTCGCTCGGTGGCATGGCCACCGAGCCGTTCGTTACGCTCGCGCTCGGTGTCGACGCCCTCGGTGTGCAGGTGAGCTGGATGGCGCTGTTCCCGTTGTTGTCGATCGCGTTGGCGATGTTTTCGGCCTGGTGCGCGTTCCAGCTTCGCAGCTACGGGCTGCTGGGCTTCGCCGTCTTCGCGGCGCTGGTGCACCTTGCGCGGTTCTACTATCTCTACGGCACCAGCCTCATGTGGAAATCCGTGATCATGTTGTGCCTGGGCGTGGTGACGCTCGGCGTCGGCGCACTGATTCAGCAACGCATCGCCTCCCACGGGAGTGCCAGGTGAAGCCCGGCATAGTGCGCGCCGGGATTGCTGCCGCGGTCGCCTTGGTCTTGGTCGCCGTCAACCATTCCATCGTCGCCAAGGAGCGCATCAAGACCCAGGGTGAGCGCATCTATCTCGCGCTCGCGCCGGTGGATCCGCGCTCGCTGATGCAGGGCGATTACATGGCGCTGCGCTTCGAGATCACCAGGCACATTTCGACCGACGCCAGCGGCACCGCCGGGTTGCTGGTGGGGCCGAATGGTGTGGCGACATTCAACCCCGATCAGAACGCCCCGGGGCTGCGCATTCGTTATCGCATTCGCAACGGCGAGGTGTGGCTGGGCACTAACGCGTACTTTTTTGAAGAGGGCGCGGCCCGACACTACCAGGGCGCGCGCTTTGGAGAGTTTCGCGTGGATCGGAAAAGCGGCGAGGCGGTGCTGGTGGGGCTGGCGGAGCAGGCTGCAGACAAATAGTCGATATACTCGGCAGCCTCACAAGACGCTCGGCTTCCAGGAGCCCGGACTCTCATGAACAAGCTCATTCCATGCCTTTTGACGGCTGCCTTGGCAGTTCCCACCTTCGCTGCCGCGCAGACGCCGTCCGCCGCGGCCGATTCTGTGGCTGCGACGCCGCTGATTCCTCGCTCCGCGCTGTTCGGCAATCCCGAAAAGACGCAGGCGCGATTGTCGCCGGACGGCAAGTACATATCATTCATCGCGCCCCGCGACGGCGTGCTCAATGTGTGGCTGGCGGAGCGCGGCAAACTCGATGCCGCCAAGCCGATCACCAACGATCAGAAGCGCGGCATTCGCCAGCACTACTGGGCATACGACAATCGCCACGTCCTCTACCTGCAGGACACTGACGGCGACGAGAACTGGCACCTGTATGCGGTTGACGTCGTCGACGGGACGGAGAAGGACCTGACGCCCTACAAGGGCGCGCGCGCCGATCTCGTGGATCTGTCGTGGAAAAAGCCGGGCGTGGCGGCCGTGGCACTCAACGATCGCGTTGCCGAGTGGCAAGACCTGTGGGGAGTCGACATCACCACTGGCAAGCGAACGCTCATCGAACAGAACTCGCAGGAGATGGCGGGTTATCTCGTCGACCTGGATCTCAAGCCGAAGCTCGCCCAGAAGAACAATGCCGACGGCTCGGAGATTCTTCGGCGCGTTGGCGACCAGTGGGTGAGCCTGCTGAAGATCGCACAGGAAGACTCGCTGACCACGGGCGCGCTCGCCATCGAGGCCGGCGGCAAGACCGCGATCCTGCAGTCCTCCGTCGGACGTGACAAGGCGGCGGTGGTGCGCGTGGACATCGAGAGCGGCAAGACCACGGTGCTCGGCGCCAGTGAAGTCGCAGACGTGGACCAGGTGTGGTTCGAGCCGAAGACGGCGAACCCGCAGGCATACACCTTCAACTACCTCAAGCCCGGCATCGCCGTGCTGAATCCCGCCGTGCAGAAGGACGTCGATCTGCTCACCAAGAAGCTCGGCGACGGCTTCGCGGTCACCAACCGTACGCTCGATGATTCGCTGTGGACGGTGGTGACCGACGACGCCCAGGCTCCCGCGATTGCCTATCTCTACGATCGCAAGACCGGCACGGTGACCAAGCTGTTCGAGCAGCGGCCGGCGCTCGCCAAGGCGCCGCTGGTGCCCATGCAGTCACTCGAGCTCAAGGCGCGCGACGGCCTGACTCTCGTGTCCTATCTATCGCTGCCGCCAGGCGCGGATACCAATGGCGATGGCCGGCCGGAAAAACCCGTGCCCATGGTGCTCAACGTACATGGTGGCCCGTGGGGCCGCGATACCTACGGTTTCGACAACGAGCACCAGTGGCTCGCGAATCGAGGCTACGCCGTGCTGTCGGTAAACTTCCGCGCTTCGACCGGCTTCGGCAAGAGCTTCGTGAACGCCGGCAACAAGCAATGGGGCGCGAAGATGCATGACGACCTGCTCGATGCGGTCGCGTGGGCGGTCAAGGAAAAGATTACGACCGCCGACAAGGTTGCGATCTACGGCGGTTCATATGGTGGTTATGCCACGCTCGCCGGTCTCACCTTCACGCCCGATGCCTTCGCCTGTGGTGTCGATATCGTCGGTCCGTCGAACCTCGACACCTTGTTAGCCTCGATTCCCGCGTACTGGAAGAGCTTCTACGAGGAGCTCGCGCTGCGGGTCGGCGATCCGCGCACCGAAGAGGGCAAGAAACTGCTCGCCGATCGTTCGCCGCTCACGCATGTCGCGGCAATCAAGAAGCCGCTGTTGATCGGGCAGGGTGCCAACGACCCGCGTGTCAAGCAGGCCGAGTCCGACCAGATCGTGAAGGCGATGAAGGGCAAGAACCTGCCCGTCACCTACGTGCTGTACCCGGAGGAAGGGCACGGCTTTGCGCGTCCCACGAACCGCACCTCGTTTTACGCCATCGCCGAGGGCTTCCTGAGTCAGTGCCTGGGTGGCCGCTACGAGCCCATCGGCAACGACTTCAAGGGCGCGAACCTCAAGGTGCTCGAAGGCGCGCAAAACGTTCCGGGCCTGTCCGACGCCCTGAAATGAAGAGGGCAGCCTGAGTCGCAGCCTCAAGGGTAGTTGCCTCTGTGGCGCCGTGAGTTACACGGTGGCAGACGAGTTCACCTACGCGCTCATCTGCCACTGTTCACAATGCCGGCGCGCCACCGGTTCCGCATTCAAACCCTTCGGCGGAATCGAGCGCGCAAAGCTGAAGGTCGAAGGCCAGCTCAAGATCTACGGCGACGTGATGACCCACGATTCACATTGCAAGGTGTGCGGCTCATTGCTGTATTCCATCGTGAACGAAGGGACCATGGCGCACGTCACCTACGGCACGCTCATCGATGCGCCAACACTCGAACCCACGGCGCACATCTTCGTGGGCTCGAAGGCGCCGTGGTACACCATCCGCGACGATCTGCCGCAGTACCAGGAATTTCCGCCCGGATGAGCGGGGCTGCCCCGCCGCTGGCTTCTTACTTGACGCAAAGTATGACAATGCGCTTCTGACCACGCTCGTGGTCAGGAACCAGCTTGTAAATCGACGTACACTCCTGCCCATCCAGCCGGCTGACAACAGGGTCCAGGTGGACAAGCCATCCGACAAGGTGCGATTTGACGGCTGGGTTCTGACCAGGAGTACCGGCGAGCTCAGCAAAGGCGATGCCTCGACCAGGCTGGAAGTCCGCCCACTGCTCGCGCTCATCGAACTCATCGAGCACCGCGGTGAGGTCGTCACACGGGAGCAGCTGTACGCGCGGCTCTGGCCCAAGGGAGTCGTCGAATTCGATTCCAGCCTGAACACCGCCATGGGCAAGGTACGCGCCGCGCTCAAGGACCATGCAGACAAGCCGCGCTACATCGAGACTATTCCGCGACGCGGATATCGCTTTATTGCAGAGGTTGACGCTGACAAGCCCTCCGCTGACGCCGCGCCGGTTACAACGGGCGGTGGCGCGTCGTCGGGGACCATTCGAAGGCGCCGCGCGTGGTACATCGCGCTGACCCTGTGCTTGTTAGGCGGTGGCGCGACGCTGTTGTACTTTCACCAGGCCGCGCCCGATCCGACACCCGCGGTGGCAGTACTTCCCTTTGTCGCGGCCGAGTCGGATCAGGAGGGAGCGGTGCTGGCACTCGGCATCACGGAAGAGCTGAGCAGCCGACTGGCCCAGTTGAACACCATCAAGGTCGTCGCTCGAACATCGGCGTCACAATTCCAGGGCAAGGACACCGGCGCGCGTGAAATCGGCCGCGTTCTCGGCGTGACGCACCTCCTGGAAGGTTCAATCGGGAGTGAGCGCGGCTCGATCCAAGTCATCGTGAAACTGGTCAGCACAGAAACCGGGTTCGAGATTTACAGACAGAAATTTGACTTTGCTCCGGAAGAACAACTCGATATCGAGCAGACTCTGGCGCAAGGTGTGATCAGCGCGCTGCGCATACGCCTCTCTCCGGAACTGGCACTTCGCTTGGAAGCGCGCGACTCGCGTAGCAGCGCGGCTTTCGACTACTACATACGCGCGCGCCACTACGGACACCTGCATACGCCCGACGGCGACGACCAGTCCGCGGCGCTGTATCGTTTGGCGATCGAACATGATCCGCAGTTCGCGCTCGCCTATGTCGGATTGGCGGAAAGCCTGCTGGGCGGCGTCAGCGAGCGTGACGTCAGGATCGCGGATATATCCGGGGAAGTGTCGCGATTGCTCGCCACAGCGGAGAATTTGAGCCCGCAACTCCCGGAGCTGCTGGCCGCCAGAGGCTGGTTCGCGACCGAGCTCGGCGAATACACGGTTGCCGCCGCGCACCTGCGTGCCGCGATGACATTGAATCCCAGTGATGCGATCAGCGCGGCCCGCCTGGGAAATGTCTATGACGCCCTCGGGCAGCCGCGTGAGGCACTCGACAGCTTCACGCGCGCCGCCGAACTGGATCCGCTCGATTTCCTGCCACAGATGTATCGCTGCCTGGAACTGCAGCAGTTGGGTCGCTTCGACGAGGCTGAACGTGCCTGCGAGCGTGCCCGCGAGCTCGGGCCGGAAAACTACTGGGGACCCTTCGTCACGAGCTGGCTCAAGTACGCGCGTGGCGACCTGCCCGAGGCGATTCACTGGACAGACGTTGCGAACAAGATCGAACCCTCGCAGTCGGGTGTCGCGTACTACCGCCTTGAACTGCTGCTCATCCTCGGGCTGATCGAGCAGGCGCGCGACACGGCGAGTCGCCTGGCGACCACGGATGACGTGCGCACGTGGCGGATCTCCGCCACTCTGGCACTGATCGAGAAGGGCCGGGCGGGACTTCACGCCTTCCTGGAGCGGGGAGGCAAGCTCGAGTTCGACGACATTGATGCGTTGACGGACGTGGTGCGCTTTAACCACACGACCGGCAACGTGGCCGAGGCTCGGAAAGCGCTGCGGATGATCTTCGAACTACCTGGCTTTAACGAGCGCGACCTGAAGCCCGTCCAAGTGCTCAATGGATACTCGCCGGCAGTGATCTGGGCCGGAGTGCTGCTCGCCACCGGCGAGCGCGACCGGGCGCTGAGTATGCTCGCCGATCTCGACGCCATGCTCGATCGCCTGGAGCGCAATGGCTGGGCAAACCACGGCCTGCATTCCTTGCGCGCGGAGTCCCAGGCGCTTCGCGGTCAGGGCGACGCCGCCATGCAATCGCTACAGCGCGCCGTGGCACGCGGCTGGCGCATGGTCTGGCGCGCACAGACCGAGCCGTACCTCGCGTCGCTGTGGGACCGCGATGATTTCAAGATCCTGATGAAGGACGTGGAAGCGCGCAACGCGTCCATGCGCGTGCGCTACCTTGAGACCGCGACTAACTCTTCTCCCTGATCATGAGCTCCTTGTCTCGGGGAACTGCTCTTGCACCTCGGCGACAAGCAGCGTTGCGTTGAAGAGTTTCGCCACCACGTCGAGCTTCGGTCGGGGTGGTACGGGCAGCACGACCCCCGTTGCTCCATAAATTTTGAACAACCGGTTGATGATGGAGGTCAGGCTTTCCGAGACCATCTTGAGATCGCTGTGCACTTTGTCCAGATCTTGATCCGACATGTGAACTCCCTATTGTTTGATTGTTGCGGACTTCACTCGCGCGCGAAGTATTCGCGCGCCCAGTGTGAAAAGTCCACAGCAACGGCTCACGGCCCCGAATCGGGCGGAAATGGGCGCAGGTCGGTTCCACAGGCTTCGGGATTCTCCCTGGGGTTGATACGATCTCGATTGACGCGCCGCGACTACTGCTCCTCCGCGATTCCTACACGCGCAGCCTCTTGCCTACCCTTAGCGGTAGCCACGGAGATCAGTTTGTGAATTCGTGTGGGGTTGCGCCCTCGTTACAGCGCAGCCCGCGTTCCGCGATTGGATCGTGGCTCGATTTTTGCTTTCCTGTTGATGCGCACCCAAGTTGTGCGGCTACTCAGGGAAGCAACATGAAAACCCTTTCCTTGTGCCTCGTCGCGTTCGCGGCGTCGGCCTCTTCCTTCGCGCAGACCACCGTTCCGGCGATACCGAGCCTCACCGCCGGTGCGGAGATCAAAGCGCTGCGTTTCGATTGGGAACCAGTCGCCGGCGCGAGCTGGTACGAATTCGAGTACCAGGCTCACCGGGGATTCCCGTTCGTCCAGTTCGGTGACGATATTCCCGCGACGGTCACGACGGCTCGTCACCGTTTCCCACTGCATCTATACGACTGGACCTATGCGCGTTATCGAGTTGCGGCCTGCAACAGCGCGGGCTGCGCGCGCTCGCCGGAAGTCTCGGTGTCGTTGTTGCGCCGTGACGCCGTGGGCTACTTCAAACCGGCGCAGACGCGGATCGGACTTCGGTTTGGCGCGGATACCGACCTTTCGGCCAACGGGCTGAACTTTGTCAGCGCAGCGCCGGGCGATTTTATTGCTTCCAGCAGTGGTGCACGTCCCGGCGGTGCGATCTATGTATTTCGGCGCAGCGCCGGCATCTGGAGGCAACGTGCCCGGCTCGAGCCCACCATCCCACCATTCATCGAGGGCAGCAACGTGATGAAGGTTGCCATGAGCGCCGATGGAAACACCGTGGCGCTCGGGATGCCAAACTACTTCCACGAGGAAATCGACACGCGAAGCGGCGAAGTATTCGTGTTCCGCTTCAACGGATCATCCTGGGTGCGTACACGGATTCCCGCGATAGCGCGTCGGGCGTTTGGCCGCTGGGTGGCACTGAATGACGCCGGTGACACGCTCGCGATCGCGCGTGGCGACAACTTGAGCCCTGCGGTGCCACGCCGGATCGACATCTACAAACTGGCCAATGGCGCCTGGACTCCGGTGCGGAGCATCGGGGACATGCCGGGGCACACCGAGTTCTGCGACCAGGGTGTACTCAGCGCCGATGGCTCGACGGTCGCGGAGGTTTGCGAGGAGGGTCCGGTGGGAACGACCCCTGCGCGCATCTATGTGCGCACACATTCGGGTAGCAACTGGACCGCGCGCGCAGATATTCCATTGCAGATGTCCGTCAGTAGTGACTTCGGATATGGGTATGGGGGCATCGCGATCGATGGCACCGGTCATACGGTCGCGGCGCAAATCTTTGTGGCGAATGGGCCAAATCCCCAGGATGGACCGTCGGAAGTCCACGTATTCGAGCAAAACGACGGCGCCTGGGAGAAGGAGGCAACGCTGACTACGGGTGCGTGGAGGGCTAACGCCCAGCGCCACTTCTATGGCCAGAGCATCGCGCTCAGTGGCGACGGGGACGACCTGGTGGTCGGAGATCCATGGGACAACGGTCTCGGGACTGCGCCGCGCGCCGAGCCGCTGAATCCCGGCCAGGTGCGCACCGGCGCCGTCTATATCTACCGGTACAGGCATGATTGGTGGTACTTGTATAACATGGTCAAGCCTAACTACCACCCGGACACTGCGCCCTATCTCACGTTCGGAACCGACGTGGAATTGAGTGGCGGCGGGGTGGCGTTGATCGTGGGTGAAAGCGGCGAGAGCAGCGATGCCGAAGGAATCTCCGGCAGCTGGAATAACATCCGAGCCCCTGGATCTGGAGCGGTCTGGCTGTATTGAGCGCCTGCGCGGCTGAAACCATGCTTTTTTGACTTCCGCGGCCGCCTGCCTACACTGCGCCCATCCAACCCCTGGCCAAGCCAACAGGCCCACCCGGGGGAACCCTGATCTAACAGGATGGTGTTGGCCGGCGTAAGTCCCGGCGCGAATCGGGCCTCCGGTCACTCATATATATGAGTGCGCCATCGCGGCCCGGCTCCAACTCCACTCCGCGTGGAGTTGTTCGATGTCCGCCGCTGCCAAAGACCTCACCAGCTACCGCAAGTATTGGGCTGCGCGCTTCGGCGTCGCGCCGTTCCTGCCCATGTCGCGCGCCGAGATGGAGCAGTTAGGCTGGGATTCCTGTGACGTCATCATCGTCACCGGCGATGCGTACGTGGATCACCCGAGCTTCGGCATGGCCATCATGGGGCGGCTGTTGGAAGCGCAGGGTTTTCGCGTCGGCATCATCGCGCAGCCCGACTGGCAGAGCGCCGAGCCCTTCAAGCAGTTAGGCCGCCCAAACCTGTTCTTCGGCATCACCGCGGGCAACATGGATTCCATGGTGAACCGCTACACCGCCGACAAGCGCATTCGCAGCGATGACGCCTACACGCCGGGCGGCGTGGGCGGCAAGCGCCCGGATCGCAGCGTCGTCGTCTACGCACAGCGCGCGCGCGAGGCGTTCAAGGATGTGCCCATCGTCATCGGTGGCATCGAGGCTTCCCTGCGTCGCATCGCGCATTTCGACTACTGGAGCGAGAAAGTGCGGCGCTCGGTGTTGCTCGACGCCAAGGCGGACCTGCTGGTCTACGGCAACGCCGAGCGGCAGATTGTCGAAGTCGCGCATCGCATGGCGGCGGGCGCGAAAATCAATGAGGTTACCGACCTGCGTGGCACGTCCTTCGTGCGCAAGTCGCACGACTTCATCGAGATCGACTCGACCCATATAGATACGCCCGGGAAGCTGAACCCGCCCATCGATCCGTATGCGATGGAGCCCGAGATCCGCAAGGCGAACGAACAGGCCGCGGCAGTGGAAGAGGGCGAAGCCGCACCGGTGAAGGAAGTGGTGGTGAAGTTCGCGCGGCGCGTGAAGAGCGAAGATCGCGAGCGCAGCGTGATCCGCATGCCGAGCTTCGAGCAGGTCACGAGCGATCCGGTGCTGTACGCGCACGCCAGCCGCATCCTGCATCTGGAGTCCAATCCCGGCAATGCGCGTGCCCTGGTGCAGAAGCACGGCGATCTCGACGTGTGGCTGAACCCGCCGCCGGTGCCGCTAACGACCCGCGACATGGACTACGTCTACGAGCTGCCGTACGCGCGCGTGCCGCATCCGAGCTATGGCAAGGCGGAGATCCCGGCCTACAAGATGATCAAGTTCTCCATCTCCATTCAGCGTGGATGTTTCGGCGGGTGCACCTTCTGCAGCATCACCGAACACGAGGGGCGCATCATCCAGAGCCGCAGCGAAGCCAGCGTGCTCAAGGAGATCGAGAAAGTGCGCGACACGGTGCCCGGCTTCACCGGTGTCATTTCCGATCTCGGCGGGCCGACGGCCAACATGTATCGCATCGCGTGCAAGAGCCGCGACATCGAGAAGGCATGCCGCAAGCCAAGTTGCGTCTTCCCCGGCATTTGCCCGAATCTCAATACCGATCACTCCGCGCTGATTCAGCTCTATAGAAAAGCGCGTGCGTTGCCGGGCGTGAAGAAAATCCTCATCGCCAGTGGCGTGCGCTATGACCTCGCCATCGAGTCGCCGGAGTATGTGAAGGAGCTCGCGCAACATCACGTCGGCGGGTATCTCAAGATCGCGCCCGAAGCGATCGGCGAAGGGCCGCTGTCGAAGATGATGAAGCCCGGCGTCGGCAGCTACTACAAGTTCAAGGAGCTGTTCGACAAGTACAGCAAAGCGGCCGGCAAGGAGCAGTACCTCATCCCGTACTTCATCGCCGCGCATCCCGGCACCACGGACGAGGACATGCTCGAGCTCGCGTTGTGGCTCAAGAAGAACGGTTTCCGCGCCGACCAGGTGCAGGCTTTCCTGCCCGGGCCCATGGCCACCGCCACTGCGATGTATCACACGTTGAAAAATCCCTTGCGTAAGGTGACGCGCGAGAGCGAAGAAGTGGTGATTCCGAAGGGCATCAAGCAGCGCCGGCTGCACAAGGCCTTCCTGCGTTATCACGATCCCAACAACTGGCCGGTGCTGCGCGAGGCGTTGCGCCGTATGGGGCGCGCCGATCTCATCGGCAATGGCAAGCAGCAATTGGTGCCCAGCTACCAGCCGGCGGGAACCGGGGACGCGTCGGAGGGGAAGCGTGGCGGAAGCCAGCATCGGCCGTTCAAGACGCAGCACACGGGGTTGCCAAAGGTTCCAACTACAAAGCGTCCGCGATGATGGCCCGCGACCGGCACGCAGGTACTTCATGACTGACCCCCTTCGATCGGAGTCTTAAGATACGCAGTACATACGGAAAAGGTCGCCGCGACGGCAGGCATTCCGCCCTGGCGACGTCCCTCGCTCACGCCACTGGGCAATTCTGCGCTGGCCATCAGCCCAACTCGCCGGTTTGTCGCGTAACATGCGCGCCCCCATGAAAACACCTCCCGGCTTGCAGCCGCTCATCGACGATGGCGTCATCGACGAAGTCCTCCGCTCCCTGAAATCCGGTAAAGAAGCCACGGTCTACACCGTGCGCACTGGCGACCAGATCCGCTGCGCCAAGGTGTACCGCGACATGGGTCAGCGCAGTTTCCAGAAGCGCGTGCAGTACCAGGAAGGGCGCAAGGTGCGCGGCAGTCGGCAAACCCGAGCCATGGCCAAGAGCACGCGCTTCGGCCGCAAGGAAGCAGAGTCCGCCTGGAAGAGCACCGAGGTGGATGCTCTGTACAAACTGGTCGAGGCGGGCGTGCGTGTGCCCAGGCCCTACGGCTATTTCAACGACACGCTGGTTATGGAGCTGGTGACGGACGCGGCGGGCGATCCGGCGCCGCGCCTGGGCGAGGTAGAACTATCTCCCGACACTGCGCGCGAGTACCACGCTTTCCTGATCCGCCAGATCGCGCGCATGTTGAGCATCGGGCTCATCCACGGCGATCTGTCGGAGTTCAATGTTTTGGTCGACGCACTTGGCCCCGTGATCATCGACCTGCCGCAGGCGGTGAATGCGGCGGGCAACAATGCAGCTTTCGCGATGCTCGAGCGAGACGTGAACAACATCCGCGGTACGCTGGGCCGCTTTGCGCCCGAGTTGTTAGAGACGGAATTCGCGCGCGAGATTTGGGCGCTGTTCGAGGCGGGCGAACTGCAGGCGGAGAGCGTGCTGACGGGTGTGTTCGCTCGAGCAGAGGGCGTCACCGATCCGGATGCCGTGATGGTCGTCATCGACGACGCGCGCGAAGAAGCCATTCGCCGGGAGTTGGGGCGGCAGGGTTAGTTCTCATCGCCTCTCGAAGTGTGTAACCTCTTGATTGTTGAGGCACGCGCGTATCCCGCCTCCGCCACCTAACCTTTTCCCAGTCAGACCGTCCTAGTTCCGTGCTTACCCTTCTCAAGTCCTGGGTCCAGCCGGACGCCTTCCATACGGTGATGCGCGAGCGCAGTGGGCGCTGGTACAACGCCTGTCTGCGCATCACGCGCGATGCGGACCTGGCTGCGGACGCGGTGCAGGACGCCCTGCTCAAGGCCTGGAATCATCGCGACGATTTTCGCGGCGAGGCCGCTCTCGATAGCTGGATTCATCGCATAGCGTTGAACTCAGCCCTCGATCTGATCCGGCGGCGCAAGACCCGAGCCGAGGATGAGCTCGATGTCGAAGCCCACGCGGCCGCGCCCTGGGCAGCGGCCGAAAGCGAATACGTCCAGCAGGCCCTGGACAAAGATCTGTCGGCCGCGATGCAACGACTGACAACGCTGGAGCGGCAGGTCTTCCTGCTCAAGCACATCGAAGGCTGGCGTCTGGACGAGATCGCCGAAAGCCTGCAATCCAACATCAACAGCGTGAAGAACGCCCTGTTCCGCGCCGTGCACAAGCTGCGCGCGGACTTGCACTTGTGGCGAGGCGAATCATGATCACCGACGACGAGCTGCTGCTCTATCACTATCGCGATGGGCTCGATGCGGCGGAACGCGCGCGCATCGGCGCGGCCCTCAGCGAACATCCCGAGCTTGCACAGCGACTGCAGGCTCTCGTCTCGCGCCTCGATGCGGCCGCGGCGCTGCCCGAAGTTGCCGTGCCCGAACTCACGCAGCGGCGCTGGCAAGTCGCGCTGGAGCGCGCGGCACACCGGGATGAGCCGGGCGAGGCGGGCGTGGCGCACCTAGGCCGCCGTTGGGGCCCCCGATGGCCGTCGCTGGCTGCCGCAGCGACAGTTGCGGCCGTCGCACTCTTCTTGGTCATTCCGGACCTAAAGGATGAAGCGCCGGCGCCAGACACGACGCACATCCCCGTCGAAACAGTCGATGCCTCTGCCTACGAACGCGGGCTGAAAGTGCATCTCGAGAGCACCGAGCGGCAACTCGCCGGGCTCGACAGTGCCACCCCCGAGCAGCGCGCGCGACTCATCGAAACCATCATCGCGCAGAACCGGATCTATGCGCTCGCGGCTGAGCGCGCCGGCGAACCGCAGCTCGCGCGTGTGTTGCGCGCGTTCTCACCCATCCTCCAAGACCTGGGGCACGGCCGCGGCGATTCGTCCGCGAGCATCGCGCAACTGAACTTCGAATTGAGAGTGATGCAGGGGCGGCTGAGCGCCGCTGATGCGTCCCCCAACACCCATTCCACCACCTTATAGCCCGAGGAAAGTCTCATGTTCTCCATCCGCACAATGCTGGTCGCGCTGCTCCTGGTCGGTACGGCCTACGCGCAGGCGCCCAAGGAATCCAAGCCGGCCGTTGAACGCGCGCCAAACGCCGACGAAGAACTCGCACTCGCGGCGATGGAGGGCCTGATGGCGCAGCCGCCGGAGCGCGCCTTGCCGATCATCAAAAAGGTGCTGGCCGGTCCTCAGACACCACTTGTCAAGCAGCGCGCGCTGTTCGTGCTGAGTCAGATCGATTCGCCTGAAGCCCGGGAGATCCTGGCCCAGACGAGTCGCTCCACGGATGTCGCCATGCGCAGCGAAGCCATTCGCAGCATCGGTATCGGCGGCGACCCGAAGTCGCTCGACGCCTTGCAGCAGGTCTACAACACCGGCGGTGCCGAGGTGAAACAGGAAGTGTTGCAGGCCTGGTTGATCGCCGATCGCAAGGATCTGGTTTATCAGGCGGCGCTGAACGCGAAAACGGAGGAGGAGGCGAGTGCGGCGATTCGCATGCTCGGCGCGATGGGTGCCACCGAGGAGCTGCGCAAGCTCGGCGATCGACCCAACGCCTCGAGTGGACTGGTGGAGGCGTATGCGATCAGCGGCGATCTCGCCAGCCTGCGCAAGATCGCAGAAGGCAGCGGCGACCGTGCTATCCGCATCGATGCGGTCCGCAAGATCGGGATCGTTGAAGGCGATGCCGCGCGCACTGCGCTACGCGAGATCTATTCACGCAGCACGGATGCGGAAATCAAGGAAGCCGCGCTGCAGGGCATGCTGATCGCCGGCGACGAGCAGGGTGTGCTGGCGCTGTACCGGGCCGCGAAAACCCCGAGGAGAAGCGGGCGCTGCTGCGAATGCTTTCCTTGATGGAAGGTGATGTCGCTTTGCAGGCCATCGATGCCGCACTGGAGAAGAAGTGATGAACATCAAAACAATCCGCGCCGCCGGCCTGTGCCTTGCCCTGTGCGCGCTGACGCCGCAGTCACGTTCGGCCGAGCTCACGCTGCCGCGTGACGGCTGGGCGAGCTGGCAGGTTGAGGCCGTCGAAGGTGCGCCAGCCTGGTGTTGTTGGAGCAGCTGGAACGATCGCGAGCCGTCGCGCAAGTCGTGTCGACTCGACGACGACCGTGGCAATTTTGGCAGCCGCGACCACGAGACGACGGATTCGGTGCGCGTGTACGCGCGCCTGGCCGGCGGGAAGGTCGAGCGCTTGCGGGTGTTGTCCGCATCATGTCCGGTGGAAACCGCGACGCCGATTCGCGACTTGGGCAACGTGGCTGCGGACGACAGCGCGCGCTGGCTCATCAACTCCAGGCGCAGCACGGACGCGGGCATGAGCGATGAGATGCACGAGAACCTGCTGGCCGGACTCGCGATGCATCGCGGCGATCTCGCGCAGAACGAGTTATCCACAATCGCCCGCGGAAATGGTTCCGCCGAGACTCGCAAGAAAGCTGTCTTCTGGCTCGCCCACCTGCGCGGCGTCCCTGGTGCCGAGGTCGCTACCTCAGTGATGTTCAACGACAAGGATCCGGAGCTGCGCCAGCACGCGGCCTTCGCCATCACCCAGTCCAAATCGCCGCGCGTTTCCCAGGATCTGATTCGTCTCGGCAACACCGACAAGGATGGCGAAGTCCGTGCCCAGGCCTGGTTCTGGCTGGCGCAAACGGGCGCTCCAGATTCGGAAGCGGCGATCGTCGCTGCGCTCAAGAAAGATCAAGACGATCAGGTTCGCGAGCAGGCAATCTTCGCTCTCTCACAGCTTCCGGACGAACGTGCGACACGCGCGCTCATCGCAGCGGCGGAAGATAGATCCTTGTCGAGCGAGCAGCGCAAGCGCGCCGTTTTCTGGCTGGCCCAGTCAGAGTCGAAGGAAGCGCAAAAATTCCTGGAAAAGGTGTTGGCGGGAAACAGTGCCAACTGAACAGGAAGCCGTTTGGCCAGAACGGCAAGGCCGCCGGCGACCGTGTTGACGAAATCAGCGTTCGCAATCCCGTCCAAATAGCCGCCAAGCTCGTCAAGAACCGCTGCACGGGTTCGCCTAACCTGACCTCGCCAACCATTCACAGACGACGAGGGTCAAGCATATGACTGAAGGAAGCTTCATAGGCGTCGAGGGCGTCAAGATCTTCACGCGCGAGTGGCAGCCGGCGGGCGAACCGCGCGGCGTGGTCGTCATCTCCCATGGATTGAACGCGCACAGCGGTCTGTACGAATGGGCCGCGCAGCAGTTCACATCCCACGGGCTCGCCGTCCACGCGCTGGATCATCGCGGCCGCGGCCGCTCCGAGGGCGAGCGCTTTTTCGTGAAGAAATTCGCGGACTGGACCACGGATCTCGCGACGTTCATCGACATGGTCAAGGCGCGACAGCCAGGCCTGCCGGTGTACCTGCTCGGCCACAGCGCCGGTGGGGTGATCGCCTGCGCCTACACGCTGGAACACCAGGACGAGATCGCAGGCCTCATCTGTGAGGACTTTGCGTACCAGGTGCCGGCGCCGGACATCGTGCTGGCGATCCTCAAGGGGATCAGCCACGTGGCGCCACACGCGCACGTGTTCAAACTCAAGAACGAGGACTTCTCGCGCGACCCGGCGGTCGTGGCCGCGATGAACGCCGACCCGCTGATCGCCAATGAGGCGCAGCCGAGCGAGACGATGGCGGAGCTGGCGCGCGCCGACGAGATGCTCGGGAAGAGCTTCGGGCAGATCACCCTGCCGCTCCTCATCCTGCACGGCACCGGCGACGTAGTGACGAAGCCGAGCGGCAGCAAGGAGTTCTATGAGAAGGCCGGCTCGAGCGACAAGACGCTGAAGCTGTACGAGGGCCACTTTCATGATCTGCTGGCCGACGTCGGCAAGCAGCAGGTCATGGCGGACGTCCAGGCCTGGATCGATGCGCAATTGAGTGGCTCGCGCGCTCGGCACGAGCGGCCGAATGCGGCCGCAGCGACTTCGCAGGTCCGGCAGCCAACGTGAGGAGCAGGCCATGAAGACCCCAGCCGCGTCTGCATGGCGTCGCCGCGACCCACGGCCTGCCGATCTGAACCTAAGGTGACTGCGATACTCGACTCCCGTTCTTCGAGTAGCCATACGGACTGGTGTAATCCCGTTCAACGACCGGCGCATTCTTGTCATCTGCCGCTTCCCGCACAGCGGGCAAGACGTATCGGGGGACGTAGATGTGCCCGAGCTCGCGCTGACTCCTGCTGCTGTAATTGCCGGCATAGAATGCGACGACCAGGTCGAGCTCCGGCACCACGGTCACGATCTGACCGCCGGCGCCCATCGCCATGACTGCGCGCACGCCGCGGTTCTTGTAAGGAAAGTCTTCGCTCCACCAGTTGTAGCCGTAATAGATGTTTGCCAGGTGGTACAGGGGCGCGGTGGCGTGGTCCACGAATTCGCGGCTGAGAATTCGGCGGCCATCCCACGTTCCGCCGTTGAGCATGAGTTGACCGAACTTCATGAAGTCGCGCGGCAGGAACATCGAGCCGCCGCCGCCATACGGATTGCCGGCCGGATCCAGCATCCAGGCGTAGTTGCCGATTTTCATCGGGCCCGCGATCAGCCGGTCGAAGCTGTAGATCGGGAGTTCCTTCGTCGCGCGCCCCACCAAGCCTAAGGCGAGATTCGGGCTCGCGCTGCAGTAGACGGAGTTTTCACCCGGCGGTGTCGCCATTGGCACCTTCATCGTGTATCGATAAAAATCCGGCTCGCCGGTCTGATCCCACATGGTCTCTTCGTTGCCGGGCGCGGCGTCATTGTTGTCGTCGCAAAAGAAGCCGGACGACATCGTCAACAGATGTTCCAGCGTCATGGTTCGCTTCTGCGGCTCGAGGTCCGGCGGGAATTTGCCCCCGTTCATGACTTCATACACCGGACTCGATAGTTTGAGCGGCGCACCGGCCTGCATCACCGCGCCCACCAGCACCGCGGTCACGCTCTTGGACGCCGAACGGGTCATATGCGGCTTGTCGCGATGCTCGCCGTGGAAATATTCCTCGAGCACCAGCTTGCCGTGCCGCGCAATGAGCACGCCGTGTATCTGGAGAGCGTCCGTCGAATCCATCGGCATGTCGATGAGCTTCTGGATGAGTCTTTCCATCGCAGCGCGATCGATCTTCGCCGCTTCGAGAGTCGATGTCGGCCAGCCGTCGTCACGAGCCGGCGGTGGACTGTAGACGTAGCGGCCCGGATTCTTGCCGCGCGGATAGAACTCGCTTTCGTCGTCGTCGCGGCGGAAGTCGTAGCTGCCGCCACGTGAGGGGAAGACCAGTGTGATCACCCGGTTCTCGGCGTCGTAGTTCCCAATGCCGACTTCCCGCTCTTTCTCACCGCGCCTTCCCATCAGTTTCAGCGCGGCTGCCGTCGACAACCAGTCGCTCAACACCTTGCTGCGTTCCGAAGTCGAACTCCGGATTACGAAGCACCGCCCTCAGCGAGCCGTCGGGCCGCGTCTCCGCCAGGTAGAGAAAGAACGTGAAGTCGTCCTGCAGTGGGACAACGTTGCCACGCCAACGATTGGGACCGTCTGGCTCGAGGAGCACGGGAGAGAGCGCAACCGGCCAGGTGGAACCGCTCCAATTCACCGGAGTGCCAAAACGAAACCAGTGGCCCAGGATGTCTTTCCCCTCGAGCTTGCCGCGAAATTTGCCCAGGCGGTCCGGCAGTTCGAATGTGAGCTCGCCCGCTTCCAGGCGCACCGGCAGCCTGCGCCCCAGCATGTCAGCGCGATAGCCGGTTCCCTCCTTCTGAATGACGAGTGGTCCACGCGCATCGGGACCGAAGCGACCCTTCGCTTTCCAGAGACCGGTCAAATCTTCGGCTCTTACGGCCGCGACGCAGAAAAGCATGGTGATCGCGAGCGCGCGCCGGCACTTCATGGCTGATTCCCTGGAGTTGTCAGACGTAGACGCATGACATGGGCAAAGGGTCGCAGCGCCGATATCCCTTCTTGTCGGATGAGTACAATGCCGCCATGGTTCCGGCGGAACTCATCCTCCGTGTCTTCGGCATCACGCTGTTCGCACTGCTGTCCATATTCCTGCTGCGCGCGAAATCCCACGAGCTGAAAATCCAGGCGGGCGCCTGGCTGGCCGCCAGCGTTGGCGCCTTTCTCCTGACGTCGATGCCGGGCGCCGCCGAATTCCTGGGCGCGTTCGTCTATCCGCTCACGGCGCTGTGTTCGACGCACGCGGTTTGGTTCTGGCTGTTTTGCATGGCGCTATTCTCAGATGGCGCGACCTTGCGGCGCGGCCACGTCGTCTGCCTGGTGTCGATGGCGCTCGCCGGGGTGCTGTACCAGTCGGCCTACGATGGTGGCGAGGCATCGGTGAGTGCGCGGGCGCTCGGCCTTGTCTTCAGCGCGGCATGGTTGGCCTTCGCGTGCCTGGCGCCCTTCTCGGTGTTTCTCGGAGCGTCCGCCGACCTTGATCCACGCCGCCGCCGTATTCGGCGTTGGTTCGTGCCGGGCGTGTCGCTGTACCTGGCAATTGTCGTGGTTACGCAATGCGTGATGCTGTTCCGCGGCCATTCCACTCCGACGCCACTGATCCTGCTCAACCTGGTAGTCCTCGACGCCGCGGCGGTGCTCGCGGTTTCGACCTTCCTGCGCGTGCGCGTTCACAACTGGCTGGAAGTGACCGACGGCGCGCCGGCGATTGTGCTGACGCGCCTCGAGCAACACGTGCTGGACAATCTCACACGACGATTCGCGACCGAGCGGCTGTACGCGCGCGAGGCGCTCACCATCACGGAGCTCGCGAGCCTGCTCGGCACGCAGGAGCACCTGCTGCGGCGGGTCATCAATCAGGGCCTGGGCTTCAAGAACTTCAATGATTTCCTGCACCACCATCGATTGAAGGAGGCGGCCGGCCGACTGCGCGATCCCGCGGCGCAACGTATCCCGGTGCTCACGATTGCGCTCGAAGCCGGCTACGGCTCGGTCGGTCCTTTCAATCGTGCCTTCAAGGAACGCTTCGGCCTCACGCCCACGGAATTTCGTCGCGCCCCGGTCGCCGATTTCGAAATCGGCAAGAACCCGCGCGCCTTCGGCTAGAGCGCCATCGTCCAGGGTGCCAGCGTGGACGCTGCCGTCCACCCGGAGATTCCCATGCACCGATCCTTCCGAGCGCTCGCCTGTGCGACAGTTTTCTGCGTAACGTTCGTAGCCAGTCCGTCGGCCGACGCCGCCTCGCGCCTGGTCGGGGATCTTCCGCGCGCCAAGGACCGTCCGCTGGAATCGCTTCCGGGGCTCGACACCGAATACGGCGAACTTCGTCCCGGGGACGGCGCGCGGCTGCGAACCATCGTGACGCGGCCCCAAGGTGTTACGGGGCGCCTTCCGGCAGTTCTGTTCGTGCAGTGGCTGTCCTGTGACACGATCGAGCTCAGCTCCAGTCCGCAGGACGGCTGGAGCGTAATGCTCAGGCGCCTGATGACCGAATCGAAAATTCTCTGGCAACGCACGGAGAAATCCGGCGTCGGCGACAGCCAGGGCACGCCCTGCGCAAAGCTGGACTACGAGACGGAACTGGCGCATCACCGCGCCGCCCTGCGTCAGTTGCGGGCGCGGCCCGATGTCGATCCGGAGCGCATCGTGGTGTACGGCGGCAGCATGGGATCAAACTACGCGCCGCTGGTCGCCGCAGGTGAAAAGGTGGCGGGCGTAATGGTGTGGGGCGGCGGGGCATACACCTGGTTCGAGCGAATGCTGCGCTTCGAAAGAAACGCGCTCGAGCTTGGAGGCACCGACCCGCAGGCGCTCGCGGCCGAGATCAACGCGCGCGCCGCGTACTTCGGCCGCTACCTGCTCAAGGGTGAGTCGCCTGGTGCGATCGCAGCCAGCGATCCCGAACTGGGCAAGGTATGGCCGCGCATCGTCGGCACGAGTGCGGATGGTCACTACGGCCGGCCGTTCGCGTTTCATCAACAGGCGCAACGCCAGAATTGGGCCGGCGCCTGGGCACGGGTGCAGGCGCCAGTGCTCGTGTTGCACGGCGCCTACGACTGGTTCGAGGCGCGCGATGCGGCGATGTTCATCGCCAGCATCGTCAACGCGCAGAAGCCGGGCTCGGCGATCTACCGCGAGTTGCCGCAACTCAATCATCACTTCACGCGGTATCCGTCCGCGGTTGATGCGTTCCGTGAGAAGGACGGCGCCACCGACGCGGCACCGGCGGTGGATGCGATCCTGCAGTGGCTGGCGCAGGTTGGCATGCGGAAATGAGGGCGGGAACGCTGCTCGGCCGCCTCACAGACTGGCGCAAGGGTCAGCGGGATGTCGGAGCCGCCCCATGGCACGACGGAGCGCTCGCCGATGTGGGCGCCGTGCGGCCCCGCGTACGCTCGCGCCCATGAAAACTCTGCTCAAATTCGCGCTTGCGGGCGCAGTCGCGGCCGTCCTCTTCAGATGGGCGCGTCAATGGTTGACCGAAGCCCGGGGTGACTTTCCGACCGTAAACCCGGTGCGGGATGCGGATCCGACGGTCGCTGAGCCCTTGCGAGAGGAAGACCTTCGCATCGCGCAGAACGCACCTTTCTGATTCCTACTTTGCAGCCTGGGAGGCTCACATGAGTATCTTCACCCGTATCAAGGATGCGATCTTCGGTCACGGACATTCCGACGAGGCCGCCCCCAAACCCGCCCCCAAATCCGCGCCGACACCGGCAACCGCCTCCGGCATTCCCGCGAGCCCGGCCGACGCCAAGTGGGAACGCGAAGTGGATGTCCGGGAAGTGGATGTCGAGGCGGTACTGGAGTTGCGCGCCGCTAACAATCCCCAGAAGCTCAACTGGCGCACGTCGATCGTCGATCTCATGAAACTGCTGGACATCGATTCGAGCCTCGACAATCGTCGCGAGCTTGCGCGTGAGCTGGGCTACACGGGTTCGACGGAGGACACGGCGACCATGAATGTGTGGTTGCACGAACGAGTCATGGAAGAGCTGCGCAAGAGCGGCGGCAGGGTGCCCGCGTCGCTGGTCGCCTGAGCCGCGCCCGCAGCGCACGAAGCAGGGTCGCAACGCCCCCAAGAAAAAGCCGGGCAGATGGCCCGGCTCCTTCTCTTCCCCGTCTGGCAACTTGCGCTTACTTGAGATCGAGCACCTGCATCGTCGATGAGCCGAGTACGCGCCGGATGCTGGCACGCTCTACCTGCGCCTTGTCTTCCGCTGCGGGCGTGCTTCCCATCTGCTTGGTGATCAGGTCGGCCTTGTCATTCGCGCCGTCCAAGGCCGCCCAGTTCTTGTAGCGGGTCACGAGCAGCAAGTCCGGGTCATCCAGGGTGCGCGGCTCAACCGTGATGACTTCGTAACTCAGCAGGTGTCCCGCTTTCTTGGCGGTCTCCTGCTGCTGCTTCCATGTCGTGCCCAGCCAGCGCATGTAGTCATCGAATTTTCCGTCGACAGTGCGGATGCGGGCGACGTTGACGACGACACCCTCGGTGTAGCCGTGATCATCGGCGACAGCCACGACACTGGTACAGGCGAGCGCGGTGAGCGCCGCGATCGCGGCGAAGCGATTAAAGATCTTCATTGGAAATGCCTTTTCGAAACTGACGTTTCGGTTTATCGACCTCACCCGTGTGAATATTTCCGCGGGTGTACCAATCCTTCGGTGATCGCGCGATGGTACGCGCTTTCCAAGGCGCCGTGACCCTAACACCCATAAGTACGCTGCCGCACAGACACCACGCACAGCAGCAGATATGTTGGCGAGTTACATCGAGCCTGGTACCCCGCACCCCTGCGGACACTCCGGCTCCAGAGGTTCACATGCCGACGAATACACAGAAAGCGGAATCGCTCCGCGAGGATATCCGGCATCGCGCAGGAGCTGCGCAACGCCTGTGGCAGCAGTTGACCCGCAAGAAGCCGGTCGCGCTGCCGCCCATCACCACCCCACCCAAGATCAGTTGATCGTTCAATACTCGATTCGTTTCTGGAGAATGTTTATGTTCAAGCAATCCCGTTATCCATTACTGGCCGCAGCAGTCGCAGCAGCGATTGCCGGCACCGCCTTCGCCAACGCGAAGCCTTCGCAGGAAGTTGTCGAGGCCCGGCAGGAGTCGCAGATCTGGACCACCTACGCGCTGAGCCCTTACCTGCGCGCCAATGATCTCAAGGTGTCCGTGCACGAAGGCAAGGCGACTCTGTCCGGTCACGTGGCCGAAGATGTCAACAAGGACCTGGCCAGGCAGATCGCACTCGGCGTCGATGGCATCAAGACCGTGGATAACCTGATCGAAGTGGTTCCTAACTACAAGGCTCCGGCGCAGTCCGCGGATCGCACCTACGGCGAAATGGTCGACGACGCGTCGATCACCTCGGAAGTCAAATCGAAACTCGCATGGAGCCGTTATTCCGACGCACTCACCGCCAATGTCGACACCATGCGCGGCAAGGTGAAGCTCTCGGGCACCGCGGATAGCATCGAAGCGAAGGAAGTTGCTGGCAAGCTCGCTGGCAATACCCGCGGCGTGCTCTCGGTGAACAATCAGCTCGTGGTTGCGACCGGAAAACCGGCTGCTGCGAAGAATGAAAGCACGGACGTTGCTGACGGCTGGATCACCACGAAAGTGAAATCCACCTTCATGTACTCCAGCAATGTGAACGGTTCGGATATCGCGGTCAGCACCAACAGTGGTGTGGTCACGCTGACTGGCAAGATGGACACCGGCGCGGAACGCGCTCTCGCCATCGAACTCGCCCGCAACGTGCGCGGCGTCAAGAGTGTCGATTCGAATCTACTGACGATGTAAAGCAAGTCGATTTGGGCGCCGCGCCTCGCCGTTTATCGGCCGGCGCGGCGCTCTTTCTTGCCCAGGAGAATTTCTCATGTTCAAGCAATCCCAAAATGTCGTACGAATCCCAGGCGGCGTTGCCAAACCTTCCCGGGAAGTGCTCGAGGCACGCCAGGAATCGCAGATCCTGACCACTTACGCGCTGAGTCCCTATCTGCGCGCCTACGATTTCAAGGTCACCGTTTGCCAGGGCAACGCAACCCTGAGCGGAAGCGTGGCCGAAGATGTCAGCAAGGAACTCGCCGGCCAGATCGCACTGGGTGTCGATGGCATCAAGTCGGTGGAAAACCAGATCGACGTGGCGGCGAACTACAGCGCCCCGGCGAAGACCACGGAACGCAGCTTTGGGCAAATGGTCGACGATGTGTCGATCACCTCGGCGGTGAAATTGAAACTGGTGTGGAGTCGTTATGCGGGCGGTCTCGCCGCGAAGGTCGAAACCACGCACGGCAAGGTGAATCTTTCGGGCACCGCGACCAGCGAGGAAGCGAAGGACGCCGCGGGCAAGTTCGCGGGCAACACGCGTGGCGTGAATTCGGTCGACAATCAGATCGTGGTCGACGACGCCGGAAAACCAGCCGCCGCGACGGAAGTGGGCAGCGACATCGCTGACGGCTGGATCACCACGAAAGTGAAATACACTTTCATGTACTCCAGCAATGTGAATGGTTCCGATATCGCGGTCAGCACCAGTGGCGGCATCGTCACGCTGACCGGCAAGCTGGATAGCGGCGTGGAACGGGCGTTGGCCATCGAACTCGCCCGCAACGTGCGCGGCGTCAAGGGTGTGGATTCGAATTCGCTGACGACGTAGGCGTTGATATGAGCGCCGCGCGTGGCCGTGCATCGGCACGCGCGGCGCCTTTGCCATCAGTCGATGCCGTGGACCTTCAGTTCCACCAGCCGGTCGAGGGTCAGGTTCTTCAGGCCGCGCGATTTCATCTTGTCGATGTACTCCGGCGTCACGTCATGCACCCGCAGGGCGATGAGCTGGTCCGCATCCGGGACTCCCAGGCCCAGCGAGTTGACCTTCGCGACGTACTCCGGCGTGACCTCGTGCACGCTGAACGCGATCAGGTGATCTTCATCGAGCTCGAGACCCGTCTTGCGCAGTTCGCGCACTCTCGCGGGCGTCACTTCGTGCACGCGAAACGCGATCAACGTGTCGGCGTCCTTCGCGGGCAGTCCCTCGGCACGCAACTCGCGGATGAACCGCGGGTTGACGTCGAAGATCCGGAAAGCGATGAGCTTGTCGGTGTCGAGGCCGGAGAGGTTCTCCGCCTTCATGGTGCGCGCGAACTCCTGGGTGACGTCGTGGATCGCCATCGCGAACTGCATTTCGTCGTCGATGCCATTGAATCCCAGCCTGGCCATTGCCGGCGCATAGTTGGGGTCGGGCTCGAAGCGGAAGATGCCGGCGCCTTCGCCGTCTTTCACGAAACCCTCGCCATCGATGCGTCCGGCCTCACGATTGATGGTGAACCGGACGTCGTGCTTCCCAGGCGTTGCCAGGTCGATACCCTGCAGCGCGCTCACCGGCCAGTCGGAGTCGTGCTGCGACCGTCCGCCGTCGTGTCCATACGTGATGCCGAATTTCACCATGCCGGCTTTCTTCGAGGGCGCGATGGACCAATTGCCGCGCAATTGCTCCGCGCCCTGGAAGGCCGTGGGCACGATGTTGAGGGCGAGCAGGGAGAACGCCGTGCCGAGCACGGCTGATTTGAACGATTTCATGGTGGCTCCTTAGAGAACGTCCGCGTTCTTGAGCTGGATCAACTGCTCCATGCTCAGATCCTTGAATCCGTGCGCTTGCACTTCTTCGATGAACTCAGTCGTGATGTCCATGACCTTCGCCTCGATGATCTCTTCGACATCGAGCTTGTAGCCGGCGGCGGCGAGCTCGTCGCGGTACTCGACCGTGACTTCGTGCACTTTCAGGGCAATGAGTTCATCGCCATTGGGCTCGAAGCCGAGCGCGCGCATCTGCTTCACGTACTCAGGAGTGATGTCGTGCACCTTCATGGCGATGATCTCGTCGGCATCGGGTTTGAAGCCCATGGCCCGGATTTCCTGGACATACTCGGGCGTGATGTCTTGCACCTTCATCGCAACAATCTGCTCGACATCGCTCCCGTAACCCATGCCGCGAATGCTCTTCACGTACTCGGGCGTGATGTCGTGAACTTTCATCGCGACGACCTGGTCCGGATCGGGGCTGAAACCCATGTCGCGAACGCCCTTGACGTACTCGGGCGTGATCCCGTGCACCCGCATTGCGACCAGTTGATCGACATCGAGATCGTCATAGCCGGCAGCCTTCATCTGGGCGATGTACGAGTTGCTCGGCGAGTTCGCATTGGCGGGGTTGTTAGCCGGCTTGTTCGATGGATTTGATGCGGGCTGGGGCTGAGATACTGGACTCGGCTTCGACGCCGGGTTGGGCTTCGCTTTGGGGGCGGGCTTGGCATCTGCCTGCGCCATGAGCACGGGTTCCCCGCCGATGTAAGCGCGAGCCTCTGCAGGCTCCACCATGCCAATGGAAATCGCACCGGCTGACAATGCCGCGGTGAGCACCAGCGTTGCGGTGAACACGCCGGCCGTGCGGGTGTCCGTGTTCTGTTCGCTGATGCCGAGCAGGCGCGCCACGCGGGCAGCCACGGAGCCGCCAGTTGCGGCCAGCGCGTAATCGGGCACATCGCGCCATCCTTCCATGGTGGCGAGCGCGCGGGCGTAGTCAGCCTTTTCACCACATGCCGCAATCGCCACGTCATCGCAGCAGTCCTCGCGATCGGCGCGGATGCGCTTGTTGAGCCACCAGATCGCCGGGTGAAAGAAGAACAGCGTCTCCGCGATCACCTGGAAAAAGTTGACGGCGACATCGAATCGCTTGATGTGACCGAGTTCGTGCGCGATCACCGCTTCGAGCTGAGCTCGGCGTGAGCCCGGTCAGGGCGCGCATCGGCAACAACACGACCGGACGAAACAGGCCGATCACCGCAGGAACCGAGACCAGCCGGCATTCGCAATATCTGACAACACGCGCAATGCCCAGCCGCCGCTGCAGCCTCTGCCATTGCGCTACGAATGCGGCGGGCAGTGCGGTGAGGTTGCGACGGCGCAGCCGCTCCAGGAACAGAAGGCCCATCGCAATCCTCAGTGCCAGCAGGCAGACGCCCGCCAGCCAGATCTGCGCCACCCAGGCGAGTTCGTCTGTCGATGGCGCTGATGCAATTGAACGACTCACGGGGTAGTCAGACGCCACCGCGGGTGAGGCGGGCGCGTACGCCGGTGTTGCAGCACCGGCGGCGGCCGCATCACTCGCGGCGGAGTTCAGTGACGCGAATGTCACGCCAAACGACACGAACATCAGCGCAATCGAAGCAACACCGACGAGATATCGTGTGGCCGGCGCGCGGAACACGAACATGACCGCGGCCGACAGCGCGGCAATGGCCACGCCTTGCCACAGGAAATGGAGCAGCGACCAGGCCAGCGTGCTCATGAGTTCGGAGGAAGTGCTCATGGAAGTTTCCTTTCGTATTCGTCCAGCATGTGCCGGAGCTCGTCGATTTCCTTCTTCGAGCTGCGTTTGCCTGACAATGCGTGCTGCATCAGCTGCGTCGCCGAGCCGCGAAACACACGCTGCAGCACATCGGCGGCGAACTGCTGCTTGGTTTCTTCCGCGGGCTGGTTGGCCGAGTACACATGCGCGCGCTGATCTTCGGTGCGCTTGACGATGCCCTTGGTCGTCATGATCTGCAGCAGCTTGAGCGCGCTGGTGTAACCGACGTCTTTCTCTTTCGACAGGATCTCGTGGATTTCACGCACCGTGGAAGGTCCGCGGGTCCAGAGGATCTGGAGAATCGCCAGCTCAGACGGAGTGGGTTGGAATCTGGGGTCCTGCTTCATGGAACGCAGGCTACTACGAAGTATTTCGTACTGTCAACGAAGGTCTTCGTAGATGGTCAAAGAGTCGAATCGGGGCGTTGGCGAGGTCTGGGCCGACGGTGTTTCTAGGGGCCCAGGTGCCGCGACCCCGCGTCCGATCCTTCCCTCCACTTCAGATCCACGCCGCAACCTTGCGCGCTCTTGATCAGCTCAATGCCCGACAACCGATTGGCGCCGAAGAATTGCTGCTTCGGCTTGGTGAACGGCGCGGCCGGGGGAATGAGATCGAGATTGATGAACGTCTTCGACGCCCCAAGCCCCATGTAGCGCGAGAAGAACAGCGTCACGAGATCGGCCGCGACGGGCTTGATGAGCCCGCAAGGTCCGACTGGCTTGCGGCAGCCCGGGGGCTGGTTGATGTAGTCGAAGTGACTCCCCTCAAACTCCGCGGAGTATTTCGGATATTCGAAGGAATCCCAAAGCCCCTGGTCGTTGACATCCTCGAACAGCTCATCGGTGGCGAACATGTAGAACGTCGGCCGTGCGAGGCCGCGCAGCAGGTTGACGCGATCGTTGAGCTCACCCCAGGGACCGCTCAGGAACGCACAGGCGGATATATCGGGGCGGAGGGTGGCGACGCGTGCGCCCAGCAGCGCGCCGTAAGAATGCCCGGCGATCCCGACCGCTTGCGGTCGCTTGTCGGTCCAGCGCGCGTGTTGCCAGGTGTTCCGCACCCAGTCAATGAAGCTCGAAACGAACGGCACGCCGGAGCTGTCCTGGGGAAAGGCGTGATCGTGCAGGGGCGCCACCACCACGTAGCCGCTGCGCGCCAGCTCGGCGGGGATGGTGACCCAGTGACGATTGTAGTTAGGGATGTTGCACGGAGGCATGCCGTGCAGGAACAGCACCACCGGCCAGCGGGCCAGGCAGTGCTTGAGGATGCGCCTGGGCGTGGGCGGTCCGCCCTCGGTGAACACTTCGAAAGTGGGATACCAGACCCGCGCTGGACCGGGCGCACCCTGTGCCACGTCCACGTCCTCGAATCCGGCGGCCACCGGAAACATCACATCGGGTACCCAGTCGATGCCGCCCTGGTCGGCGGGGTCTTCGGGACAGGCCTGGCCGAGGACGTCGATCAGATTTCTTGCAGCCGGCGAAGTGGGCGGCGGTGCCGAGGGCAATTGCGCCGCGCAGGCAATGGCGGCGGCTCATCAATTTCATGACGAACTCCTTCACCCCCAAGGCGGAGTCAGTCTGGTTGGGTCACCGCGGTTGGCTCAATCCCCATCGCACGGGTTCTCGGACAAACTGCGACAAAATGCCGGTCGGCAGCCAATTCCTACGCGCGCGCAAACCTCGCGACCCTTAGAAACGCACGGCCGCGTATTTGAAAAAATTGGCGGGTGGCACGCGCTAGTTTGAGCTGCGCGCCTCTTGTTCAACGATTCTCCGTGGCCTGGAATTTGCTCTTTGCGGAATGCGCACTAGTTTGTGCGTCTCACTCAGGGTGACCCATGAGAATCCTACATTTTGGCATCGTCGCATTGACGATGATGGCACCTGCCTACACGCAGACCATCCCTCCTGCCGCGCCGAGCCTCACTGCCGGTGCCGAGTTCAAGGGCCTGCGCTTCGATTGGGACACGGTCGCCGGTGCGAGCTCGTATCGGCTCGAATATCGCGCACACCAGACCGGTCCCTTCGTGCAGGTCGGCAGCAATCTACCGGCATCGGCCACGTCGAAAGCCTTTCGGTTGCCGCTGCACCTGTTCGACTGGACCTACGCGCGTTATCGGCTGGCGGCATGCAACAGCGCGGGCTGCACGCGCTCGCCGGAAGTATCTGTCTCGTTGCTCCGGCGCTTTGCCGTGGGGTATTTCAAGGCTGATGACACGATTTTCGGTATGGCCTTTGGCGCCGATACGGACCTTTCGCCTGACGGGCTGAACTTTGTCAGCGCGGCACCTGGTGACACCATTACTTCCGGAGGCACCACGCGAGCCGGCGGTGCGATCTTCGTGTTTCGGCGAGCGTCCGACGGCTCCTGGTTCCAGCGCGCGCGACTCGAGCCCACGGTTCCGCCGTTCATTGAAAGCACCAACATCATGAACGTGGCCATCAGCGGCGATGGCAATACCGTCGTGCTCGGCATGCCCCAATATTTCCACGAGGAATTCGACGAACGCAGCGGCGAAGTATTCGTGTTCCGTTTCAACGGATTATACTGGGTGCGCACTCGGTTACCCGCAATTGCCCGTGGAACGTTTGGCCGATGGGTGGCGCTGAATGAGGCCGGTGACACGCTCGCGATCGCGCGCGGCGAGGCGCTGGACCCTCCCGTGCCGCGCCGGGTCGACATCTACAAGTTGGCCAATGGTGTCTGGACGCCGGTGCGCAGCATCGCTGACAGGCCCGGCATTTTCGAACTCTGCAATGATCAGGGCCTTCTCAGCCGCGACGGTTCGACTGTCGCGGAAGTCTGCAACGAGCGGACCGCGAGCGGTGGTGGCACTCAATTGCGACTCTACGTCCGCACACATTCGGGGCCGAACTGGACCGTGCGCGAAGATCTGCCGCTGGAATTGCCCGTCACGGGTGATTTTGGATTTGGCAGCGGCGGCCTGGGCATCGACGCCAGCGGCGATACGATCGCCGCGAACGTCTCCCTGAATCACGGTCCGAATCCAGACATGGGGCCATCGGAAGTTCACGTATTCAAACGAACCGCCGGCGTGTACTCCAAGGTGGCCGCGTTGACGCCGGGTTCCTGGCGGCCCAACGCGCAGGAGAACTTCTACGGCTTCAGCATCGCCGTGAGCGGTGACGGTGGCACGGTCGCGGTGGGCGATCCCTGGGACAACGGGCTGGGCACCGGCCCGCGCGCGGCCCCGCTAAACCCGGGAACCGCGCGGACCGGTGCCGTCTACATTTACCGGTTCAACAACACCTGGAGATTGGTCAACATGGTCAAGCCAAACTACCACCCGTTCGACCAGCAAACTTTCGCGCGCGAGCTGGCGCTCAGCCGCACCGGACAGACGCTGATCGTGGGGCAGAGCGCCGAGCACGGCGCTGACGAAGGTATTGGCGGCGACTGGACCAACCTCGGCACGAACGGCTCCGGAGCGGTCTGGATGTATTGAGCAACGCGAGCCCGCCGCCGGGGGCAGGCGGCGGGTTCGCATCGTGTCGGGCGGTGCGCGCCTCAGCGCGGACTACCGTAGATCGCCGTGAGCTCGAGCTGGTCGTCGCGCACCAGGCCGACACCCCGACAGTAGATCTTCATCGACTTCGATCCCGGTTCGAGTGGTGAGGTCTCTTCGACTTTGATGCAGTTGTCGAATTTTCCGGCAGGGACCTGGTAGGAAAAGCGCGTAGCTACGTGTTCCGCGCGATCGAGTGCGACCTCGGGCGCGACTTCCTGGAAGTATCGCTGGCCAAGGATGAACCCATCCTCCGGCATCAGGAGGCCGGGTCGCGCGCCGCGCTTGCCGGCGAGCCAGGCGCCGTCGTGATTCACAATCTCGCCATCTTCGTAGTTGTCGACTTCCTCACCGAAGTAGTAGACATCGCGCGAGGGAGAACAACTGGCGACGAAGTTGCGCGAAACTTCGGCGAGCTCGCCGTCCGCGGTCTCGCGTTCTTCCATCACGCGGGTGTACACCGTGCGCGTGGTGTTGCCGATGGGGATCGTGATGCGGCGGGTCTCGCGCTCCATGGTGATCCAGAGCTCTTCCAACTCGTCACAGTCACCGGCGGCGACGCAGGCCGCGTTGGTGAAATACGTTTGTCGGCCGGGGATCAGCAGAAAGTACAAATTCCCGCCCCAGCTCTGGAACTGGCAGGACGCCAGCGGAAACTGTTTGGTGAATTCTTCCGCCACCGCGTAACCCGACGCCAGTGTGAGCGACAACGACAGCGTGAGCTGTTTGAGATTGTTCATGATTGTCTCCTGGCCATGATTGGCGGCCGGGTAGACGTCATGAGCGTCGCACTTCCTTCTCCGAGGCGCAGAAGTCGAGGCGCAATCCTACGCGCCGGCTCCGGGCGGGCTTGCTGCGGCGCGAGCCAGGATGGTCTTCGACGATCTCCCGCGTCCCTGGATTCCGCTTGATCCCATGCGACATCGAAACGTCACCGGGGATCACCATGAACAAGATTCTGTTTGGCATCATCTTTTCACTCGCGGGCGCGGCGTCCGCCGGTCCCGAACCCAATCCACCCGTCCTGCCGCCGAACCTGGCGGTCGATATCAACGCCCCTGGCGCCGTGCGCGCCGAGCTGCAGATCTCGATTCCGGGGCTGAAGGATGTGCAGCGGTACGAGCTCAGCGCGAGCACCAGCGGCATCACGGGCGGCGTCTACATCCCGCCAGGCGAAGGCAACCTCGTGAGCATCGAAGCCTTCGATGAAGGCGGAGAGTCCATCTACCGCGGCGAGGGCAAGGTCAGCGTCGACAAGGAACTCACGCGTGAAGTGACGATTCCGCTCGATGGCCAAGCGGCGACGAGCCCACCCGAACTCAGGCTGGGCACATTCCGGCTGTCGCTCGAGTTCAGCGCCGGCGAAATTGACGGCTCGGTGCTGAAGACCACGCTGCTGGATGCTGTGGGTACCACGGTACCGGTCAAGGCCGATGACATGCGCTGGCAGCTGCCCGAAGGATTCGAAGTGCTGCCGTATTCCTGTTTTCAGGACGCGCTGTGTATCGACTTCCCGGATCCGGGCCGCTTCAAGGACATCGTGGCGTGTTATGGCGACTTCACCTGCTGGAATCGTCCCGTGCCTCCGCCGCCCGGCGGGTATATCTATGTCACGAACGGCACGAATCACACCTGTGCTCTCACGGTGAACAGGGAGATCCGCTGCTGGGGCGACAACCAGGTCGGACAGCTGGGCGTACCCACTCCCACTGGCTGCCCGGTAATTGGTCGCCTGTGCAGCGCAGTGCCGGTGAATGTCAATTGCTCGAGCGGCGAGTCCTGCAAATACAAGTCGGTGGCAGCGGGCGGCAATCACACCTGCGCGGTCGATACCAACGGCAAGGCATGGTGCTGGGGTGAACACATCGAGGTCATCGGCGCTACGCCCACCAGCTCCGGAGCTGCGTTCGGAACCCCGTGGCATCGCGAGGTATGGCCGCAACTGGCAACGCACGGCTTCACCGATCTCGTGGCCATCGACACCAACGTCACACACACCTGTGCCGTGACCGCCGGGGGCGAGGTGTACTGCTGGGGCAGCAATGCGAAGGGCGAGCTGGGCCAGATCTCCACGGGCACGGGGGCGATCGTGAAGTCGACTCGCGGACTTCTTGTCAACAATGGCAACAAGTACAAGGCCGTGGCCACGGGCGGCAGGCACACCTGCGCGATTCAGCAGAGCGGACTGCTCGATTGCTGGGGCGACAACAAGTCCTTTCAACTCACCGGCAACACCAACAACGCGACCCTGATCACGGTCACTTCCAAGGTGCCGCTGCTGTTCAACCACGGCGTGACGATGATCTCGGCCGGCGCATCTAGCACCTGCACGGAGAACGCCTACCAGGATGCGATCTGCTGGGGCAGCCCGGCGCACGGCACGGCGGTCACCAATAGCTCTAACGCCGGTCACTACGTGCTGCGGCCTGGCTACACGCGCAGTCTCGCCACAGAGATCGATTCATGCGGCACCGCGGCTTGCACGCGCACTTGCCTCACGGATATCGGTGGCGGACTGTTCTGCGGTAACTGGCGCGCGAATGCCTTGCCTGCGCAGTTGACCGAGGTGGCCTGGCCAAAGGGCGTGGCGGTGATTTCATACAACCAGGTGGACGTCGGACCCAACCACGTTTGTGCGGTGACAACGCGCGAAGACGTGTGGTGCTTCGGACTCAACACCTTCGGGCAATTCGGGACCGGCGCGGTCTCGACTGTGCGCACGTCGGAACCGGCGGCCCCCGCCACCCGATAGTCGATTTGCGTCGATCTGCAGCGCCGGCGACGAGAGTCGCCGGCGTCGCCTTTTCCCGGGCGATGCGATCAGCTTGCCGGTTCCAGCAGCACCTGCCACACATCGAGCTTCTTCGCGCGGAACGCCCCGGCGCAGCTCGACAGGTAGAAGTGCCACATGCGCCGGAAGCGATCGTCATGGCGCATCGTCATGCGCGACCAGGAACGCTCGAAGTTCGCGCGCCAGGCGAGCAGGGTGCGTTCGTAGTGTTCGCCAATGCTCTGCCAGCCCTTCACGGTGAAGATGCCATCGATCGAGCGCTCGATCTGCGCGCGCGACGGGATCATGGAGTTTGGGAAGATGTATTTGTGGATCCACGGATCGGTGTGGTTGGTGGAGCGGAATCCGCCAATGGTGTGCAACACGAACTGGCCGCGCGGGTGCAGACAGCGACGCACCACGCGCATGTACCTGCGGTAGTTGCGCACTCCGACGTGTTCGAACATGCCGATCGAGAAGGCGTGATCGAACTTCTCGCGCATCTCGCGGTAGTCCTGCAGCCGGATGGCAATCGGCATTCCCTCGCAATTGCGTCGCGCGTACGCGGCCTGTTCCTTCGCGATCGTGACCCCGACACCCGTGATGCCATAGGTCTCGGCGGCGAACTTCAGCGCGCCGCCCCAGCCGCAACCGACGTCGAGCAGGCGATCCGCCGGCCGCAGGCCCAGCTTGCCGAACGTGAGCGCGAGTTTGGCCTCCTGCGCGTCATCGAGCGTGTGTGCGCCCTCCCAGTACGCACAGCTGTAGATCATGCGTCGGTCGAGCATGCCTTCGTAGAATTCGTTGCCGAGGTTGTAGTGGCGCTCACCGACTTCGAAGGCACGCGAGCGCCGCTGCAGATTCAGCAAGGACGCCGTCACCCAGGCGAGCGCGTCACGCCAGGTCCTGACACGGTCATCGAGGTTCGCGGCCAGCAGGCGGTAGATGAATCCGTCCAGGTCACGGACATCCCACCACCCATCCATGTACGACTCGCCCAGACCCAACGAGCCGCCGGCGATCACGCGCGAATAGAAGTCCTCGTGGTGTACCTGGATGTCCCAGGCATTCGGCCCGTCGATTTCGACGCCGCATTCGCCAAACAAGAGTTCGAGGCGTCCGCGTAGACGGCCGGACTTGAATCCGGCTGGCAGCGGCTCGATCGAAGCCTCGCGCTTCATATACGCGGAATATGTACAAGAAATTGCCCGCGCTGAACTCCAATGCACGGAGCATCCGGGCGTAGGAATTCATGACCGCCCGCAGTTTCAGCGCAAGGTACGGTTCAGATCTTCTATCGAGGCGTCCAGAACGTGCGCCCCGATGGGGTCCTTGGTATCGAGCAGCGAGCGTGTTTGAACTAACAGGTCGCGTACCCGGTGCAGGCCGGACGGGTGACTGCTGCGAATCTCGTCCTCGAGCGTGCCTCCACCGGTGGCGGCGAGGAACAGGAACAGGGGCACGGCGGAGCGCAATTCCCAGTCGGCATTCACCGCGGTCTTGAAAGCCCAGCGGTCCGCGTCCACTTCGCGCAGACGCCGCTGAATGAAGTTGTTGCCATACCCGCTGGTGTGATCGAGCACGTGATGCGCGATCTCGTGCAACAGCACGGTGGCGATGACGGCGTCGAGGATGTCCTCGCGCAGTTCCTGTTCGCGCGCCGCATCGAGGCTGCCTTCGAGCGCGCCCTCACACTGGCCGCGCGTGCTGCTCGCGTAGCTGTAGAAGTCGTGAACGTGTTTGCGCTCCTTGCCCTTGTTCAGGCGGCGCGAGTTGTGGCCGACGAGCTCCGCGAGGTAGTTGGAATATTCCTTCAGACAGCCGCTGTGGCCCGCCCAGTCGGCGATCATCGCGAGCGAAAGCCAGTCGGTGACGGCGAGAAAGCCGGCGTTGAACTCGACGATGCGTCGATTGGCAAAGGCGCGTCGCGCCTCGGCGTTGGTTTCCCAGCTCAATGGCACTTCGAAATCGATGTCGTCGAGGATTTTCTGCGTGCGCTCATCGAGGGTGGGACGGATGGCCTGGATCAAGGACTGCGAAACCGTGTCGATGCGATCGCGGTAGAACTCCAGGCTGTCGTCGGCAAAACCTGGGCCGCTCGCGAGCAGCGTGACAAGCAACGACCCGGCGATGCGGTGTCTGGGCACTTGCTGATAGTGCACGTTTTCCAAGACCTTTCAAATCGGCGCTCGGCCAGGCGCCAAGCTCCTGAATCGCCGGAAATTAAGGTGGCCGGGTTGTGGGACATATCGCGCCGCAGCGATGTCGCCGCGCGGCTCGTATTTCTACTATCGGAGCGCACCCACAGTCGGCGAGCACCAAGGGCCTATGGCCTCGGACCGCGTCTTCTCGTAGCGTCGAGTTCATGAACGCGGTGGTGCAGCAGGCTCTGCGCGCGGGTGGCGGGGTTTCAAACGAAGGAACACTGCTCGCGCCGGATTCGTGTCGGATCCTGCCCTCCGGCAACCGCATGCCACTGCTGGGTCTTGGCACCTGGCAACTCAACGCCCACACCGTTGATGCGATCGGCAGCGCGCTCGAGCTTGGATTTCGCATGCTCGACACGTCGGCCGACTATCACACGCAGCGCGGAATCGGCGATGCGATCAAGGCGTGCGGCCTCGAGCGCGATTCGATGTACATCATCACCAAGGTCGACCCCCAGGAAGACGCATATGCGGCTACGCGCAAGAGTCTCGCGCAGCTCAAGCTCAACTACGTCGACCTGGTGCTGATACATCGGCCGCCGGAAGACGGCGCCGGGGAGGCCGCCTGGCAGGGACTGCGACGCGCCAAGCGCGAAGGGCTGGTGCACGACATCGGCGTCAGCAGCTATTCCATCGATTGCATTGAAGAGCTGGTGTATCGCACCGGCGAGATGCCGGCCGTCAACCAGGTCGAATGGAGTCCCTTCGGGCACAGCCCGCGCATGCTCGACTTCTGCCGCGATAACGACATCATCATCCAGGCCTGGAGTCCGTTGACGCGGGCCACACGCCTCAACGATGACAAGGTGGGTGCGATGGCGGCGCGTTACGGCAAGACGCCCGCGCAGTTGCTGATCCGCTGGAACCTGCAGCTCGGCGTGGTGCCCCTGCCGAAGGCCAACCAGGTGCCCCATCAGCGCGACAATCTGAGTGTTTTCGATTTTGAGATCACCGCGCAGGACATGGTGCGGCTCAACGGGCTCAACGAGCACTACTCGGCGCTCGAGCGACTGCAGTATCTCTAGCAGACGCTGCTAGCGCAGCTTCTCGATCATCGCCTTGAACCGCGGATCCTCTCGCAGCGGGTCGTAATCGGGATCCTGCTCGACCCACTCCTTCTTGCCCCGGCCGCTGCCGAACACGCGCTCCAGCATGTCCAGCGCTTCGTCCTTCACGCCGAGGTTCACGCGCAGCAGCGCGCCATTGATCAGCACGGCCATGTCATCGGGATCGATCCTCTCAGCCCGCCGCGCCCATTCGAGCGCGCGTTCGGTCTCACCAGTGGCATAGAGCGCGCCCGAGCCCAGTGACAGCGCACGCGAGTTCATCGGATTGAGTTCGACCATCTGCTCGACGCGCCGTACGGTTTCGCGATACACGACGAGGGATTCTTCCATGCGGCCGAGTTTGCGCAGCGACTGTGCCACGAACAGCGGGCTCTCGAAATCCTCACGGCGTACCTCGGCGGCGCGAGTCCACAGCTCGATGGACTTCTCGATGTCGCCGGCGGCGAACGCGGCGCGACCGTAGTAATAGTAGGCGTCGAATAGATTTGGGTTGATTTGCGTGGCGGCTTCGAAGTGCTGGCGCGCTTCTTCATAGCGGCGGAGATTCGACAACGTGTAACCGCGCGCCAGCTGTGCGTCGGCGAGTCCAGGCGCGAGCTCCATCGCGATGCGGCTGGCGCGTTCCGCGGCGTGCAGGTCCTCGTCGGTTGAGCTGAACCATTCGTAGGTCAACGCGTGCACGGTGGCGAGTCCGGCCCAGGCGGGCGCATAACCTGCGTCGAGCGCAATCGCGCGCTCGTAGAACTCCATGGCCTCCTTGAACCCCTTGCTTCCCCAGTTGTGCATTCGCTGCCGGCCGCGCAGGAAATTCTCATAGGTTTCGATTGCCGTCGGCTGACGATGCACCGTGCGGCGCTCGCGCGCATTCAGCGCGCCGCCGCGCAGCAGCATCGCCACGGTCTCAGCGATCTCGTCCTGCACCGCGAATATGTCGGCCGCCGAGCGATCGAACCTTTCCGACCACTTGTGAAAACCGGTGGCGACATCGATGAGCTGCACGGTGATGCGCAGCCGGTCGCCGGACTTGCGCACGCTGCCCTCGAGCACCGTACCGACGCCGAGCTTGCGGCCGATGTCGCCCATCTCGTGGTTGCCGCGGAACTGGAATGACGACGTACGTGCCGCGACGCGCAGCCCCTCGACGTGCGTCAGCGCGTCGATGAGTTCCTCGGCGATTCCCTCGCACAGATAGTCCTGGTCCCGTTCCGCACTCATGTCGGCGAAGGGCAGCACCGCAATCGCCGAAGCATCAGGTGAGGTCACGTCGGCCGCGGATGGTGGTGGGCTGCCGGTGCGAGCGTCTGCGACTGACGCGGCGAACAGGTAGCCCAGCCGATGGCGCGTTTCGATATAGACCGGCTGCTTCGAGTCATCACGCAGTGCCTTGCGCAGTTCCTGGATACAGGTCACCAGCGCGTCGTCACTCACCACGGTGCCGCGCCACACGTTGGCGAACAACTCCTGTTTCGAGACGGGCGCGCCGCGGCGCTCGAGCAGCGCCGCGAGCACCAGCGCGGCCTTGCGGGTGAGCTTGATCTCGGCGTCGTTTTCCCACAGCCGCGCGCTGGCGGGCTCGAAGCGGAAAGTGCCGAATGTGACTTGAGGTTCCATGAGATCCCGGCGAAATCCCGGCGTTATCCCGGGACTCAGAGTGCCCGGGTGGTCTACGCTTTTGTCACAACGAAACCGACGAAACAAGCTATCGCAGGGAGACTCAATCATGAATGCGCGGGTTGACTTCTTTTCCAACAACTACGCCAACTTCAGCGGCAATGTGCTCGCGGCGGTGCGCGAGGAAACCTTTGGCCGCGATATCGGCCAGAACAGCTGGCTCACCGCGGACGAGTTTGACCGCTTCATCGACTGGCTGGATCTCTCATCGAGCTCGCAGGTGCTGGAGGTCGCCAGTGGCTCCGGTGGCCCGGCGCTGTACCTGGCGCGCAAGGCGGACTGCGAAGTGACGGGCGTGGATCTGAATCCCTACGGCGTGGCGGCAGCAGGGCACGCCATCACCAGCAGCGGGGCGGCGCAGCGCGTGAGATTCCGAATGGCGGACGCCAACTCCACATTGCCGTTCGGCGATGGCTCATTCGATGCGCTGTTGTGCATCGATTCGATGAATCATTTTCCCAATCGGCTGCAGACCCTGAAGGAATGGCGGCGCGTTCTAAGGCCAGGGGCACGTGCGGTATTCACGGACCCCGTGGTCATCACCGGCCCGGTGACGAACGAAGAATTGGCGCAGCGTAGTTCGATCGGCCTGTTCCTGTTCGTGCCGGGAGCATTCAACGAGGAACTGATCGTGAAAGCCGGATTCAGGATCGTGAGCCAGCTCGACGCGACCGAGAACGAGGCGTTGGTTTCGCGCCGCTGGCGCGAGGCGCGGCAGCGATTCCGCGACGATCTGTTGCGCATCGAAGGTGAGGAACGCTTTGAAGGTCTTCAGGAATTTCTCGGCGCGGTACACCGGTTGTCGAGCGAGCGGCGGCTGTCGCGCATCGCATACCTGGTGGAGAGGTGACGCAATGACCTACTAAAGGTGACCAGCCGGTCCTACGTAATTCGCGATCTGCTGCCAGCACACTCCGCCACTCATCAGCAGGTGGAGGTAGCCATGCAAGTCAAGGAAGTCATGACGCGCGATGTGCGATCGGTCGGTCCGGAGGCGACGCTATTCGAAATCGCCGAGCTCATGCGCGACGACGACATCGGTTCGGTGATGGTCACGGAAGGCCATGACCTGTTGGGCGTGGTCACGGATCGCGACATCGTGATTCGCGCGCTGGCGGAGCACCGCGATATTCCCTCGGTCAAGGCGCGCGAGGTGATGTCGAATGCTGTTTTCTGCTGTACCGAGGACACGCCCGTCGACGCAGTGCTCGCCGAGATGGCGGACGAACAGGTGCGGCGGGTGCCGGTGCTGAACGGCGCGCATCACCTGGTCGGTGTCGTGTCGCTGGGAGATCTCAGCCAGGCGAAGACCAGGCGCGCCGGCGACGCGTTGCGCGAGATTTCGCAGCCGCAGCCGTAAGAGGGCGGAAATGGGGACATTCCTATTTTTGCTGTAACGATTGACGGTGCTGCCGCGTGGGGCAACGGGACTGTTACAGCAAAAATAGGAATGTCCCCATTTCCGCGTCCGAGCCCTAGTGGCTCTTCGGCATCTTGTAGTACTCGTTGGCGCGGGTCGCGTACGAGGCGGCACCGTCGTTACGCGTCAGCATGTCGAGAGAATCGGCGGGCGCGGCCTCCAATTGCTCCTTGGTGAACGGCACCACGTAGCTGTCTTCGCTCTCCACGTAGTCGAGCGCAGACCACGGAACGGGGTGGTACTTCTCATTCATGCCGAGAAATCCGCCGAAACCGACCACGGCGAAAATGATGTTGTTGGAGGTCTTGTCGAGCACGAGGTCTTCGACCTGGCCGATTTTCTGACCCGCCGTGTTCTTGACGGTGGTCCCGATGACTTTCTTGGCGCGAATTGCCGAGGTGTGGCCGGAAGGGGTTGTCATTGCGTTCTCCTTTGCTGTGCGATCCTGGATCAACTCACATCTTATGGCGCACACCGACTACCCCTGCATAGGAAGAGTACTCGCACCTCTGTCAGCGCATCGGGACGATGTTCGCGCGGCGATCCTATGGCACGGAATCTGCAACTTTTCCGCCATGAGCGCGCGCACGGCGGATTCCACGCGGCAGCTGCAAATCCGCCGCCAGATCTGCACTTCGCAGTGAAGATTTTCCAAGCACAGGAGATAAACATGCCCAACAAGGAAACCCTGCGACGTGCGCAGCGAGACAAGCGACAGGGAAAAGCCGCGAGCACACAGGCCGGCGAGTTCATCCGCGAGGAAATGCACCACATTCGCGAGGGCAAACATGGCGCGCGTTCGGCCAAACAGGCCGTCGCGATCGGACTTTCGAAGGCGCGCCGCGCTGGAGTGGAGTTGCCAGCGCCGGAGAAGGGCACGGTCCCGGAGAAAACCCGCAAGAGTGCGAAGCGCGCCTACGAGCTCGGCCATGGCGCCACGCCAAGGCGCCGCTCCACGGCGCGCCGCGCGGCAGCAAGCAAGCGCGCGCTGAAGCGCGAGCCGCGTGCCGCCGCCTCTACCCGTGCACTCTCGAGGCAGGCACATTCTGCGGCGCGGCGGCGCCCGGCCGCGCAACGTTCCGCCACTGCACGCAAGGCCGCTCGCACCCGGCAAACACACAAGCGCGCCTGACGCGCGAGGAGAGTATCCATGAATACCTGCGAGGTCTGCGGCAACAAGTACGACAAGGCATTCGAAGTGACACTGGCGAACGGCGAGCGCCACGTCTTCGACAGCTTCGAGTGCGCCATCCATGCGCTGGCACCGGAATGCAGCCATTGCGGCTGCCGCATCGTCGGCCACGGCATGGAATCCGAAGGCCAGTTCTTCTGCTGCGCCCACTGTGCGAGCCACCGCGGGGTGTCGCAGATGCAGGATCGCGCCGAGGAAGGCCAACGCTTCGCCTGACAATCCCGCCCTGACAGGAGCGGTTCAGCAACCGACGGGCATCCTTCCGGGTATAAAGACCTGGGAGGGTGCTCATGGCCAACGAAAACGCGCAGGCCGCCGACGCCGCGCCACAGCTAGACGCACTCAACGGCATGCGCTTCTTTGCTGTCTTCCATATCTTTCTGCATCACATCTGGTCGAGCCGCTTCGAAAGCGGGCTGCGGAACGGCCCGATGGCCAACATGTACGCCAACATGGACGGCTTTCCCCACTGGCTGAACAACTTTCTCGCGCACGGCTACCTGTCGACCAGTTTTTTCTTCCTGCTGTCCGGATTCATTCTGGCGTATCTCTACTGGGCACCGAATGGCGAGCTCGCCACCACGCCGCGGCAGTTCTGGTGGAAGCGATTTACCCGCATCTACCCGGTGCACCTCATCGTGCTGCTCCTCACCATCCTGCTCACGCTGCCACGCTACTGGCTTGACCCGGAGGCACCACCAATTGCCGTCGCGGCTGCCAGCGCGGTCGCGACCGCCACGCTCACGCAGGCATGGTTCCCGCCGCTAGTGCCAATCTGGAGCTGGCCGACCTGGGCGCTGTCGGCCGTGGTCTTCCTCTACCTGGTCATGCCGTGGCTGATGCGAGTGTTATCGACGCTCTCGCGCCGGCAACAGATCGGCTTGCTGGTGGCGCTGCCGTTGATTTCGCTGATTCCAACCCTCGTGTTCCTGCAATTCTTCCCGGACGGTGGCGAGGGAGAGTTGAGCTGGCAGATCTTCCTCGGCAGCAACCCGCTGTTCTGGGTGCCGCACTTCGCGGCCGGCATGCTCATGTCCCGTATTTTCGGCATCAGCCGTTTCGAACTGGCGTGGCGCGAGAAGTCCAAGCCGTGGATTTCCGTCGGTGACCTCGCGCTCATCGCGGTCGTGGTCATCTCGTTGATGGATCCGCACGATCGCCCGTGGCGCCATGTTCTCCGGCACGGGGCGCTGATGCCGCTTTACATGCTGGTGTTGTACGACCTGGCGCTCGGTCGCGGTTTCGTGGCGCGGCTGTTCTCGCTGCCGGGCATGGGCTTTCTCGGCCAGACTTCGTTCTCGATTTTTGTCTGGCAGAACTTCATGATGATCATCGGCGGCATCATCGCTTACGTGAATCGTGATTCGACCAGCGCCTCGTTCTGGGTGGCCGTGATTGGACTCACCGTGATGGCGATGATCAGCACCTACTGGATCGAGAAGCCGCTCGCGAAACGCCTGCGGCGGCGGCTGCAAGGCAAGCTGGTGCCGGCGATCAGTTCTTGATGAACGAAAAGTCCAGCGCCTCTTCGTCGGAGGCTTGCTTGCGTATGCGCAGGGAATAGCTGCCGGAGTCGAGCTCGTCGCCGTCGATCATGACCTCGAGAGTCACCGGCGAGGTGGGGTGCTGGCCGAACAGCGTGGCGACCGTTACGACGTCCTGGTTCGCTTCGATGCGATCGAGCGCGACGGTGTAATGAAAACCGGGATCGAACAAACCGACGATCTCGACGCGCACCATGCCCGGCGGCAGATGCGGCATGCCGTCGGCGCCACGCACCAGCGCGAGACGCATCGACTGGCCTTCGCTTTGCCCGGCATTCCCGACCGCGACAAGAATCGGTGGATGCGCGCCTGACCTCTGCTGCCACACGTAGACGCCGGCGGTGACAAACAGAAGCACGCTCGCCGCAAGCGCGAGATATTGGCTCCAGGATTTGTCCGAGCGCACGAATTCGGCGGTTGAACCGCTGGCCACCAGTCTTAGACCGGCCTTGAGCCGTTGTTCGAATTCGACCTGCCTGGCGAGCTCGGGATTCGCCACGCACGAGTTTTCGAAAGCATCGGCTTCCGCCTCGCTCATCTTTCCCGCGACGTATCTTTCGATCTGTTGCTGATTCATCGTCCGAGGTCGAGCAGGTCGCGCTTGGTGAAACCGCGTTCTTCGATGATCTGCCTGAACCGTCGTCGGGCACGGCTCAGGGCCTGATTGAACGCGGCCTCGCTCAATTGCATTTCCTGGCAAATAACTTCCTTGTCATGATCTTCGAGATAAAAACGCTTGAGCATCAGTCGATCCCTGGCCTGCGGAATGTCACGCAGCAGAGTGCGTACAGCCAGCGCCGCCTCGAAGTCTTCGGCCAGTGCCGCCACCCCGCGAGCAGAGTCCACGTTACGTTCGGTCGCCGCGCTGTCTACATCTGTCTTCTGTCGCTCAGCCTTCCGCAGTGACGCGATGGCGAGATTTCGGGCGGTTTGTGCCGCAAAGGCCGCCAGCTTTTCGGGATCTTCGATCCCACTGCCACGTAAGCGCTGGATGACAACTAACAGGGTTTCCTGGACGAGGTCCTCCAGCAGGCCGTGATCGCCGCCGGTCCGGCGGCGCAAAAGCACGCGCAGGCCGGGCTCAAATTGCCGGATCAGCTCACTTTCGGCGGATGAATCGCCTTCACGTATGCGGCGCGACAGCTCGCCGCCTGGAACAAAGTCCATACCCTATTCGACCCCGGCCCCTTGGAACGTCCCCGGCGGGATTCTGCCATGTCCTTCACAAGCGGTATCCTCGGCCGATGCAAAAGACCTACCACGGCTCATGTCACTGTGGCGCGGTGCGTTTCGAGGCCGAAATCGACCTCGCGCAGCCCACGTTTCGTTGCAACTGCTCGATTTGCAGCCGCAATCGATTCTGGGCCGCGGTGGTGAAGCCAAGCGCGTTTCGGGTGCTCTCCGGGCGCGATGAGCTGACCCAGTATCTGTTCAATTCGATGCAGAACGAACACTACTTCTGCCGAACTTGTGGCGTTCGGCCGTACGGGCTCGGTCACAGCCCCGAAATCGGCCAGGTGGTCGGCGTCAATATCGGCTGCCTCGAGGACGCCACGCCCGAGGAACTGGGGACGGCGCCGATCCGCCACTGCGACGGCCTGCACGATAACTGGCAGAACCCGCCGGAGATCGTCAGCTATCTCTGAATGGGCAAGCGCACGTAGAACGTCGTGCTGTTTCAGGGCTTGTCGAGCCGCAACTCATCGAACGTGGCTTCGAACCCGCTACCTTCCGGAGCGGCACACATGATGCCCACCTGCACCTCGACGAACGGCGGGAAGTAGCCCTGGCGGATGGTCTGAAATTTGACGCCGTCCTTCGAACACTGCGCCTCGATGGAGTCCTTCTTGCGCTCCACGCGCCAGTAAACCGGGTCGGTCTGCGACAGGTCCTCCATGGTCGACCAGTCGGAGAACTCGTGCGTGAACACCACGCTCGCCCAGCGTTTGCCCTCGACATATTCTGAGCCGCACTTCATCCAGCGCGTATCGTCGAGACGCACCATGAGACCGGCCTGGTCGTAAAGCGCGGCGTATTTGCCGTTTACGCGCGCCTGGAACATGAATTCGCCGAACACCGGGATGTAGAAGAAATGGCCGTTGTTGGTGACGTAGCCGTAAAAGGTCTTGCGCCAGAAATCCGTCCGGGCTTTCGATTTCGCGGTGACCGTGCCACCGGGGCCGATGCTCACGCTCGCCGGCGGATTGAACCACGCGAGTTTGTCCACCAGGCCGTTGGCTTCCAGCCAGGTCTTGTACTGGGGCTGCGGCGGTGGTCGGTGGTGATTGAGGGGGCTGCTGCTGGGCGCCGGCCTGCGCGGTCCGGGCGAGCAGCGCAGCCGCAAAGGATTGCTGCAGGAAACGTCGGCGATTCGCGCTCATGGCAACTCCGCGGTGACGGCTCAGAGATTGGCGTGTGGTAGATAGCCGCGCAGCTCGTCGCGGCAGGCCTCGGGACTCGTGAAGCGGATGGCTTCGAGACCGAACTCGCGGGCCGCCACCACGTTGCGCTCGAGATCGTCGATGAAGACACTTTCCGCGGGCACGATGCCGGTGACGTCGACCAGGTGCTGGTAGATGGCCGGATCCGGCTTGAGCAGCAGGATCTTTCCGGAAATCACCAGGTACCTGAAATGTGACAAAAACCCGTGGCGCTCGACCAGGATGTTGAACGTGCTCTCCGGCATGTTGGAGAGCAGGTAGAGATGGACACCCGCCGCGGCGAGATCCTCGAGCAATACTATGGTGCCTTCGATCGGCCGCAATGATTCGGCGGTGGCGCGCAGCAGTTTGCGCACTTCGTCCGGCGTGCGGCCCGAGAGCTGCGCGAAATGCGTGGCGGCCGCGGCCTCGGTGATCGTGCCGCGATCGAATTCATGCCAGTCGGGATGCTCGAAGATGTACTGGCGGATCTCCGCCTGCATTTTCGGATCCGGATACAACTGCGCGACGACGCGCGGCGGGTTCCATTCGAGCAGCACGCCGCCCGCATCGAAGATCACGTTCTTTATTTATGGGGACATTCCTCATTTTGTTGTAACAATTCTTCGAGGCGCGACCGGTCGCGCGGGCGTTCGCATTGTTACCAGAAAATGAGGAATGTCCCCATTAATCCTGCCCGCTTTCAGGCCTTTATCGGCATCGGTACCGGCATGTCGCGCGTCGGCATGGGCGCGACCATCGGTGGTGTGAGGCCGGTGACGAGATCCGCCACCTTGACCGAATTGCCCGAGACGAAGCTCCTGTTGGCCGAGGCACCGATCAGGCAGGAATACATGCCGCTGCGTTCGTCCGCGGCGCGCTTGTACTTGTCGGGCTCGGCGGTGCCGAACACCTCGGTGAGCATCACACTGTCGCCGCCGCCGTGTCCGCCGGCGCCGGTCCACGGCTCGATGACCTCCGGCTTGCCGCGCAACGGAATCACGCGGGTGCGCACCAGGTCACGATCCTCGCCCTGGTAGTTGGTGGCACCGGCCGAAATCGCACCGCCCTCGATGATCTCGTGCTCGATGCGGCCCTTGGTGCCGTTGAAGGCGATGGTGTAGCCCTCCCAGGCATTGAACGCGTTGAGCGAGTAACTCAGCGTGGCGCCGGTCTTGTACTTCACGATGACGTTCATCGTGTCTTCGATGTTGATTTCCGGGCGGAACACGCAGCGGTCGCGGAAATAGCCGTCGTGCTGCTCGTTGTCGAGGTACAGCTCCTTGAAGTTCTGGTCGGCCGCGAGATCGAGATAGAACGTGCACTTGTCCTTCTCGGGGCAGGTGCGGCAGCGTTCGTGGTGACTCTGCAGTCCCATGCGCTGCGCCATCTTCGGCGTGTAGAACTCGCGCTTGCCGTGGGCCAGCACGATTTCCGGTTCGCTGCCCAGCCACCAGTTCACGAGGTCGAAGTGGTGCGTGGCCTTGTGGATCATCAGGCCGCCAGAGATGTCCTTGTTGCTGTGCCAGCGGCGGAAATAGTCGGCGCCGTGCAGCGTGTTCAGCAGCCAGTGGAAATCCACCGACAGCACATCGCCGATGGCGTTGCTCATCAGCAGGTCCTTGACCTGCGTGCGCGGCGGCGAATAGCGGTAGTTGAACAGCACGCGCACGTGGCGATTGTTGCGCTTGCAGGCGTCGAGGATGCGCTGCGCCTTTTCGGGCGTAGTCGTCAGCGGCTTCTCGGTGATGCAATCGCAGCCGGCGTCGAGGGCTCGCACGATGTACTCGTCGTGGAAGGCATCGGGGCAGGTGACGATGACGCAGTCCGGCTTCGTCTCCTTGATCATCTTGTCGAAGTCGGCCGCCAGGTATTTCTTCGGCGCCTTGCCGCCGTTGGGGGCGATGTATTTGAGCGCGACGTCCATTCGCCCCGGGTTGGTGTCGCAGACGGCGACCAGCTCGTTGTCCTTGGCGAAGGTCTTGGTGATCGCGGTCAGGTACATGCGCGAGCGCGAACCCACGCCGACATTGACGAATTTGCGCCGGCCCGCGGCCGCCTGGGCAATGGCGGAAAACCCGACGGCGGCGGCACCTGCGCTCTTCAGCAGCGAACGCCGGTCGATGGTTGCTTCATTCATGATTCCTGTCCCCCACTTTGCTGGCCGCGCGAGTGCCGAAAGATACCTCAAATTCGCTCAACCGCGGTCAGGGACGAGCATCGGGCGCGTTTTGCCGCATACTTCGCCGCCATGCACGCACTCAGGGCACTTGGTTGTTTGCTGGCTCTGATGGCCGCCGCGTCGGTCGGCGCGGCGTCCAAACCCATCGATCGCCATGCGCTGGTGACGCGGCACAACCCGACCATCACAGCGGTCGACAAATCGGCGCCCTTCATGGTGGGCAACGGCAACTTCGCCTTCACCGCCGACATCACCGGGTTGCAGACCTTTCCCGGAGCAGTACTCGTCGCTGGTGCCGTTGATGACGCAGGCGCAGTGGTCCTGGCACAGCTGGCCGAATCCGCAAGGGATTCACGCTCAAGCAGGCGATGAAGTCCATCAAGGTGCGCAACAAGAAGCGTGACTATCCCGCGCTCTCCAACTGGGACGAGGCGAAGCAGGAAAACATCCAGTGGCTGCGCGAAAACCCGCACAAGTTTTCGCTCGGGCGGCTGGGGCTCCGGCTGGAAAACGCGCAGGGCAAGGGCGCAACGTTTGCCGACCTTTCCGCCAAGCAGCAGTCGCTCGACATGTGGACCGGCCGGCTCACGAGCAGCTTCATCTTTGATGGCACGCCGGTCGAAGTGGAAACCTCGGTGCATCCCGAGCGCGACATTCTCATCGTGCGGCTGCGCTCGCAGTTGCTGTTCGACGGCCGGCTGGGCGTGGATCTCAAGTTCCCCGGCGTGTCGCGCAAGCTCAATCCCGATCCCGCGGACTGGGAACACCCCGAGGCGCACTCCACGCTGGAAGTGGCGCGTGGTCCCGGCGGACTCACGCTCACGCGCCAGATCGATGACACGCACTATTCAGTGAAGCTGGCTTCGGATCGCGAGCTCGACATCGAGACGCCCGGTCCGCATGCGTTCCGCTTCTCGGCTCCCGGCTCGACGCAACTCACCCTGCTGATCGAATTCACCGAAGGGCCGGCGGCTGCGACCTTGCCCGATGCCGAAGTCGCGCGCGCCACGGTAGCCAAGTGGTGGGAAAGCTTCTGGATGCACGGCGGCGTGGTGGACTTCACGGGCAGCAAACATCCCAAGGCGTCCGAGCTCGAGCGGCGCATCGTGCTGTCGCAGTACCTCACGGCGGTGAATTCCGCCGGCGCGCTGCCGCCGCAGGAAGAGGGGCTGTTCTCCAATAGCTGGAACGGCAAGTTCCACCTCGAGATGCATGCCTGGCATGCGGCGCATTTCGCGGTGTGGGGCAGGCCCGAGCTGCTCGAGCGCAGCATGCCGTGGTATCTCGCGCATCTCGAGGAAGCCAGGGAGCGCGCCAAGGCGAACGGCGTGAAGGGCGCCTGGTGGCCGAAGATGGTGGGGCCGGAAGGGCGTGAGAGCCCGAGCACCGTGAATCCCTTCATCATGTGGCAGCAGCCGCATCCTATCTACCTGGCGGAGACGCTGTGGATCGCGCGCGGCAAGGACCGCGCTGTCCTGGAGAAATACAGCGAGCTGGTGTTCCAGACTGCGGACCTGCTCGCGAGCTGGCCGTTCTATGACAAGAAGGCCGAGCGCTACATCCTCGGGCCGCCGGTGATACCCGCGCAGGAAAACTTCGATCCGCTGACGACTTATAACCCGACCTTTGAGCTCGAGTACTGGCGCTTCGGCATTGGCACCGCCCAGCGGTGGCGCGAGCGGCTCGGTCTGCCGAAGAATCCCAGGTGGGACGACGTGTTGTTCCGGTTATCCAAGCTGCCGGAGAAGGACGGCATCTATCTCGCCGCCGAGTCGCACCCGGATCTGTGGGAGCGCGCGCGCTCGGCGCAGTGCTCGAAGGGCGCCGCGAGCGAATGTCCCAATCGCGATCATCCCTCGTTCGTGGCCGCGCTCGGACTGCTGCCCGGCTGGGGCGCCGATCGCGAGACCATGCGCCGAACGTTGAAGGCAGTGGTCAGCGACTGGGATCTGCGCCAGACCTGGGGCTGGGACTGGCCCATGCTCGCCATGACCGCCACACGGCTCGATGAGCCCGAGATGGCGGTGAATTTTCTGCTTACCGATGCGAAGAACTTCCAGTTCGGCGTCTCGGGCATGACGCCCCGCGTACACGTCGTCGCAGACGATGCGCCGCATTCGGCTGGGTCGCAGGACGAGCCAGGTTATCGCCGCGCGGCGGAGACCTACTTCCCGTCGAACGGCGCGTTGTTGTTAGCTGTCGGCCTGATGGTTTCCGGCGGCCAGAGCGTGCACGAGCTGAATCCCGGCTTCCCGCCAAACGGGCAATGGATCGTGCGCAGCGAAGGAATATTCCGCTGCCGTAGGACTCGCGCCCGCACCACGAATCAGGCCGCCGGCTCGATCTCCTGGCGCGCGACACTGGCGCTGGCCGCCGGCTGCAGACGATTCGCGCCGGCCTCGTTGATGAAGGCGGCCGCCAGGGTTTCCTCCCGGCTCGGCGCATCGACCGTCGCCACGTGCCAGAACTCGCCCTGGATGCGCTCGCGGTCCAGGTCGAGCAACACATAACCGCGCTTGTTGAGCTCGGCATATTTCACGTGCGGCGAGACGCTGCGAAAGAACGTCGCGGACCGTGCCGCGGCCGCCGGATCCAAAATCCCCGCCGAGCTCACGCCAGGCGTCACGAATTCCACGCCCAGCACGCCGCGGCCGGTGGCCGGATCGTAGCTCGCGGCATCCCACGGATTGTCGGTCAGCTCGTTGGCCCACGACGCGTGAATGTCGCCGGTGAGCACCACGAGGTTGTCGATATTATTGTGCGCACCGTGTCAAACAGGCGCTGGCGCGCGGCGATGTAGCCATCCCACTGGTCGACATTGAACAGCGTCTGCCCGTTGCTGGGGGAAAGCTGCGCCATCATCACCTGCTGGCCGAGCAACCGCCACGTCGTCCCCTCCGGTTGCGACAACGAGAGGCGTTCAGTGAGCCAGTCTTCCTGGTCGAAGCCTAACAAGGTGCGCGAGGGGTCAGTCACCGTCGGGTCGTTGGCGGGAAACCCCGTGTCCGCGCTGATGGGCTTGGCCTTGCTGGTCCCGTCCATGGTTGCGCGTGTCCAGCATCAACAGGTCGACGAGATTGCCGAAGCGGAACTGGCGGAAGATGGAGTCGCTGGGTTGAAAAATCCACTCCCGGATCGGCATCCACTCGAAGTACGCGCGAATGGCCGCGCGTTTGCGAACCTGAAAATCGCCCTCACCGAGTTCCGGATTGTGATTCTGCGGCGCCGTCTTTCCAGGTGTTGTCCGTGATCTCGTGATCGTCCCAGACGCAGATGAAAGGATGCTGCCGATGCGCCTCCTGCAGGTCGGCGTCCCTCTTGTACTGCGCGTGGCGCAAACGATAGTCCATCAGCGAGATGATTTCCTTGTCCGGGTTCGGGCACCCGGCCCAGCCACAGCGCCGTTGCCGAAGGTGCGGGCGTATCTCATACAGATAGTCGCCGAGATGCAGCACCGCATCGAGATCGGCACGACGCGCGATCAGCGCATAGACGTTGAACAAGCCTGCCGGCAGGTTCGAACAGGACACCATGGCAAGGCGTGCCGCATTCGCACCGTCCGCGCGGGAGCGTGCGCGTCCGTCCAATGAATGAGCGCTGCACCCGCCGCGCTGAACTGGAAGTAGTAGCTGTGCGCCGGAGCGAGACCGTCAACGTCGACCTTCACCGTGAAGTCGCGCGACACATTGGCGCTGGCATGCCCGCGCGCCACGACGCGGCGCATCTTCGGATCGCTCGCGACCTGCCATTTCACCTCGACGTCGTCGTCCCAGTTCGGCGTCGTGACACGCGTCCAGATGATCACGCGATCGTGTAACGGATCGCCGCTGGCGACGCCATGACGAAACGAAATCTTTTGCCTTCCGAGTGAGTCCTGGTCACACGAGCTGGCAGCGAACGACGCGGCGGCGGCCAGGAAATAGCGGCGGCTCAGTCGGTCGTACATGAGAGCACCAGATCAGATTGGGAGAAAGACCGCAGCCTAACCCGCGAAAATGAACATGCGTTGCGAGCCGACGACAGTCGGCGGCGATCAGGTGCTCGTGAAGTTAGTACGGCCACGATGGAAATTCTGGGCCAGCGCATTTGGCGAAAAACCGGTCTTTTCGATCGCGCGGCGCACCCGCTCGCGCGTCTGCTTGGTAACCCGATCCTTGTTGTTGATGGTGCGCGAAACGGTGGCGATGGAAATGCCGGCAATCTTCGCGACGTCTTTGATGGAGATCATGTTTTTCATTCTAGCGGCTATCCGGCAGGTGTACGATCAGCCATGCCCGTGGCAATCGCTATTCCTCATCGGGTGCATAGGATTCGCACCGCTCTCACCACACGATTGTGCCTGGTGCTCATCTGCATGTGCGGCGCCGGGGAACTCCACGGCGCGGATTTCAGCCTCGGTGAATTCACAATCAGGATTCCGGACAGCTTCGAGGGACCACGGACATCCAGTCCAATGGCGGGCATGGTGAACCACATCTTTTCGGTTCCCACCGATGTTCCGCCGGCGCCGGCCTTGATGTTTGTCATCAGGGAAGGCGACATGGCGATGCCTGCCGGGACCAAACCGTCAGAGTTGCTGGAGATCTCGCGAACCCAAGCGAACAAGATGGTGGATGCGGCCGCGGGGCGTCGAACCGAGTTCCGCGCGGAACGGCCGCACGAGATCAAGCTTGCAGGCTGGCCAGCGATAGCGATTGCCTGGAGTGGCAAGCTGAATGGCATGGTCACCAAGGGCAACGTTTTCTGCCTGACCACGCAGAAGTCGGTCTACCTGATTCACCTGATGGGGCCCGCCGAACCCACCCCGGAAGTGGAAGCCGCCGTCGACGCGATTCTGGCGTTGCGCCCGAATCCCTGAGCTGCCATCGAAGGGCAGCGGTGGGCGGGCGTTGGACGAAACCTCCTGTTCGCGTGAAGATGCCGCCCATGACCCTCACCGAGCTCCGCTACATCGTCGCTCTGGCCCAGGAGCAGCATTTCGGCCGCGCGGCCGAGCGTTGCCATGTCAGCCAGCCGACGCTGTCCATCGCGGTGAAGAAGCTCGAAGAGGAGCTAGGGGTGCTCTTCGAGCGCGGCAAGCAGAAGATCCTGCCGACGCCGCTGGGCGAGAAGATCGTGGCCATGGCGGCGCGGGTACTGGAACAGGCGGCGGCCATCAAGGACGTGGCGGAGGCGGGCAAGGACCAGCTCGAAGGGCCAATTTCGCTCGGCACGCTGCCCACCATCGGGCCCTACCTGCTGCCACAGTTCATTCCGCTGCTGCAGGAGACCTCTAACAAGCTCTCGCTCTATGTCGAGGAGGGTACGGTGGCGGAGCTCGCAGGCAAGCTGCGCAATGGCGATCTCGACGCCATCCTCGTCACGGCGCCGTTTGTGGAAACGGACGTGGTGACGCAGCCGCTGTTTGACGAGCCCCTGGTGTTGCTGCTGCCGGCGGACCATCGCCTGGCTAACAAGGTGCGCATCGAACCCGCCGATCTCGCGCCCGGCGAATTGCTGCTGCTGGGCGAGGGCGATTCCCTGCGCGAGCAGATCCTGGCGGCATTCCCGCAGCTCGATCCGAAGGTCGAGAGCGGCGCCGGAGTGCGGACTTTCACCCAGGGCGCGACGCTCGAGACTCTGCGCCACATGGTGGCGTCGAAGCTGGGCGTGACCATCCTGCCGCAGACCGCGGCGGAGGCGCCGCTCTACGCCCCTAATCTCCTGACCACCCGGCCGTTCACGAATCCGGTCCCGAAACGCAGCCTGGTGCTGGCCTGGCGCGTGAGTTTCCCACGACATAAGGCCATCGACCTGCTGCGGCGGGCCATTCAGGCCAGCAGTTCGGCCTACTGGAACTACAATACGGCCCACGCCCAGGAAGCCCCTGGACGCATGGTGGAAAACCGGAACTGGTAATGCGGCCGTTGTCGAAAATCGTGATCGTGGGTGGTGGCACCTCGGGGTGGCTCGCCGCCGCGATGCTCAGTCAGCACCTGAAACGCGAGCTCTGCGAGATCGAGCTGGTCGAGTCCGAAGAGCTCGGCACGATCGGTGTCGGTGAATCGACGGTGCCGCCGTTTGTCTCGCTGATCCAGCGCTTAGGGGTAGACGAGGCCGAGTTCATCCAGGCCACCGATGCCACCTACAAGCTCGGCATCAAGTTCGTCGGCTGGCACGAGCGCAGCGACTCCTATTTCCATCCCTTCGGCGTCATCGGCAAACCGATCGGCAACCAGGATTTCTACCAGTGCTGGCTCAAGGCGCGCGCCAATGGTGACACGTCGTCGCTCACCGACTTCTCGCCCTGCAATGTCATGGCCGAGCAGGGCCGCTTCTTCCATCCGGCGAAGGCGCGCAATACGCCCATCGGCGGCGCCAACTACGCGCTGCACGTCGATGCGCTGCTGGTCACCAAGTTCCTGCGCAAGTACGCCGAGGCGCGCGGCGTGCGCCGCACCGAGGGTCGCGTGGTCGAAGCAGCGCAGCGCGAGAATGGGTTCATCGAATCCGTGAAGCTCGCCAGCGGCGCCGAGCTGCCGGCCGATTTTTTCATCGACTGCACCGGTTTTCGCGCCATGCTCATCGGCAAGACGCTGGGTGTCGAACACATCGACTGGTCCAACTACCTGCCCTGCGACCGCGCCATCGCCTGCAAGACGGAGAACAAGGGTCCGCTGCCGGCGTACACGCGCGCCACGGCGCAGTCGGCCGGCTGGAGCTGGCGTATCCCGTTGCAGCGGCGTGTCGGCCAGGGCTACGTGTACTCCAGCCGTTTCGTAAGCGACGCGGCGGCGCGCGCCACGTTGCTGCGCTCGCTCGACACGGCCTGCATCGAAGAACCGCGCGTGATTCCCTACATCACCGGGCATCGACGCCAGTTCTGGAAGAACAACTGCCTGTCGGTGGGATTGTCGTCCGGTTTCATCGAGCCGCTCGAGGCCACCTCGATTCACCTGATCGCGCGCGGCATCGATTTCTTCCTGCGTTACTTCCCGGATCGGGATTGCGACGCGGCGCTGGTGCGCGAGTACAACCGGCGCATGACCGGCGACTTCGAAGAAGTGCGCGACTTCATCGTGTTGCACTACGCCGCGACGGCGCGCGACGACACGCCGTTCTGGCAGTGGTGCCGGCGCATTCCCCTGCCGGATACGCTGCGCGAACGCATCGAGCTGTTCAGGGCCAACGGCGCGCTGCGCGAGGGAGTGGACGAGTTGTTCCGTGCCTCGAGCTGGCAGTCGGTGTTCGAGGGCATGGGCATCCAGCCGTCCGTCTGGCATCCGCGCGTCGAGAATCTCGACTACGCGCAGATCACGGATTCCTGAAGACCGCCCGCGCCGCGATCGCCGGCATGGTGGCGCACCTGCCCACCCACGAAGAATTCCTGCAGAGCGTGCAGGCTTCCTAGACGGTGCCGGGGATGGATACCAACGCATTGGCCGCACCAGGTGCGGTCAGGAAGGTCGTGATTGCCGGTGGTGGTACCGCCGGCTGGATGGCGGCCATGACGCTGTCGACGCATTTCGGCAAGCTGCTCGACATCACGCTGGTGGAATCGGAGGAGATCGGCACCGTTGGCGTCGGTGAATCCACCGTGCCACCCATCGTCGCGTTTCACCGCCTGCTTGGCATCAACGAGCAGCACTTCATGCGCGAGTGCGCCGCCACCTTCAAGGTCGCAATCTGGTTCGAGAACTGGGCGCGCATCGGAGACCAGTACCTGCATCCCTTCGGCCGGTTTGGCTTGCAGGCAAATTTCGCCGAATACCACAACTTCTGGCTGCACAGCGTGACGCGTGGTTCGCAGGTGCCACTGGGCGAGTATTGTTTCGAGTGGCTCGCGGCCATGAAGGGCAAGTTCGCTGCTGCGCGAGAAACCGCGCATCAACTACGCCTATCACTTCGATGCCGCGTTGTACGCACGTTACCTGCGCAAACTCTGCGAACCCAAGGGCGTGAAGCGCATCGAGGGCAAGATCAAGGAGGTGCGCACGCACGCGGATGGCAGCGTCGCGTCACTCGAGCTGCACAGCGGCCAGGTCATCGAGGGAGACTTCTTCATCGACTGCACGGGATTCCGCGGCCTGTTGATCGAAGGAGTGCTGAAGACAGGCTTCGAGGACTGGAATCACTGGCTGCCGTGCGACAGCGCCTGCGCGTTCCAGACCGTGGTCGACGAACCGGCGCAACCGTACACGGCGTGTTACGCGCATGAGGCCGGCTGGCGCTGGAATATTCCCGTGCAGCATCGCGTCGGCAACGGCGTGGTGTTCTGCAGCAAGTACATGTCGGATGACGAAGCACGCGACAAGCTGGTCAAGGATTCCGGTGGCCGCCCCGTCAAGGATCCCTGGCTGATCCGCATCAAGGCGGGCCGGCGCAACAAGGCCTGGAACAAGAACGTCGTGGCCTTCGGACTTGCGAGTGGCTTCGTCGAGCCACTGGAGTCCACCAGCATCCACATGATCATGACGGCCTGCATGCGCCTGGCGCACTTCTTTCCATTCGCCGGCATCAAGGAGTCGATGGTCGACCGGTATAACGACCTGTCGCGTTACGAGATCGAACGGATCCGCGATTTCGTCTGCATGCACTATCACTTCACCGAGCGCGAGGACACCGCGTTCTGGCGGCACTGCAGGCAGATGGAAATTCCCGAGTCACTGCGCAAGCGCGTGCAGCTATTCCAGGAAAGCGGCTATATTTACACCGGCGACAACGAGCTGTTCACCATCGACTCCTGGGCGTCGGTGATGATGGGCCAGCGCATCCAGCCCGGCGCCTATCATCACTACGCCCGCATCAACGACAAGGATCTCAAGGAGCAGATGGCCAAGCACCGTGCGCACGTGGCGGAGATCGTCAACGCGTTGCCGCTGCACGCCGACTTCGTGAAGCAATACGCCGGCGCCAGTCCCGAGGCATGGAAGTAAGAAATGGGGACATTCCTGATTTGCAGCAAAAAGGGACGCGCCTCGAGCGGTCTCCAGGTACGGGCGGAGCCAGGGAAGCTGACGCTCGTCCCCTTTTGCTAGCAAATCAGGAATGTCCCCATTTCCATGATTTTCTTCCTGCAGATGTTCGTAATCCTCGCGGCCTGCCGCCTGTGCGGCTGGGCCGTGCGTCGATGGTTGCACCAGCCCCAGGTGATCGGCGAAATGGTCGCGGGCGTGGTTCTCGGCCCTTCCTTGTTAGGCAGCATTGCGCCCGAGCTGCAGCAGCTTCTCTTTCCGCCCGCGTCGACTCCGATGCTGAATGTCGTGGCACAGACCGGCATCGCGATCTACATGTTCCTGGTCGGCCTCGATTTCCGCAGTGACGACTTCAAGGCCAACGCGCCCAGTGCAGTCGCGGTGTCGGTGTCGGGCATCGTGGTGCCGTTCGTCGTCGCAATGCTGGCGGTGCCCTGGCTTCTGCACGTGCCCGGGCTTTTCGCTTCCGGTATCTCGCGCTTCAATGCGACGCTGTTCCTGGGCGCCGCCATCGCGATCACCGCCTTCCCGGTGCTGGCGCGCATCATTCACGATCGCGGACTTTCCGGAACCCTGATCGCGACGCAGGCGCTGTCGGCTGCGGCCATCGGCGATGCTGTGGCATGGTGCGTGGTGGCGGTGGTGCTGGCGAGTCTCGGTGCGGGTACCGGCATTGCGGTGCTCGCCATCGCCGGCGGTATCGTTTTCGCGCTCGCGCTCACCTTGCTCGGCCCGAAAGTCTTCGCACCGCTCGGACGGCTCGCGGAGCGCCAGCACGAAGCCGGCCAGCCGTTGAGCCCCAGCGTGCTGGCGGCCGCGCTCATGTTGTGCACGCTGTCCGCCTGGATCTCCGATGCGCTCGGCCTGCACGCGGTGTTTGGCGCCTTCCTGATCGGTACCGCCATGCCGCGCGGTGTTTTCGCGCAGCGCATCCGCCAACTGCTCGAGCCATTCACGCTGGTGTTCCTGCTGCCGGTGTTCTTCACCTACTCCGGACTGAACACGCAACTCACCATGTTGAATACGCCGCCGCTGTTTTGGATTGCCTCCGCGCTGTTGGCGGCGTCCATCTTCGCGAAGTTCATCGCCTGCTGGGCGGCGGCGCTCGCAGCCGGTCAAAGCAATCGCAGCGCCTTGGGTCTGGGCGCGTTGATGAACGCCCGCGGCCTCACCGAGCTCATCATCGTCAACATCGGGCTGCAGGCCGGCATCATCGGGCCAGCGCTGTTCTCCATGCTGGTGTTCATGGCCATCGTCACCACGCTCATGGCCTCGCCACTGTTCGAGCTGGTGTATGGCCGTGGCGCGCGTGCGCGCGGCGAGATTCCCGCACTCCCAGGCCATCAATAGCCGGATTCTCGACGCGCGACTCCCGACCACGTCAGAATCCGGGAGCTTCGACCGTTCCGGGTCACCTCTCGACGCGCGCTGCCCGCAGCCGCAAGGTCCTACGTATGAAGCTTTTCTCCTGCGACAACTGCCAGCAGACACTGTATTTCGAGAATAGCCGCTGCGTGAACTGCGGCGTGACCGTGGCCTACCGGCCCGAGTCGGCGCGACTCGCGACGGTCAAGGCCGGAGATCGCCAGTGCCGGAATGGCATCGAGCGCGATGCCTGCAACTGGTTGATCAGTGATGAAGGCGAGGAGTTCTGCCGTTCCTGCGCCCTGTCGGCGGTGATCCCCGATCTTTCCGATCCCGCGAACGAGCAGGCGTGGCGACGCATCGAAGCGGCCAAGCGCCGCTTGCTGTACACCCTGTACTCACTGGGGCTCCCGGTGGTTAGTCGTGAGTCATGTCCTGAGGGCGGGCTGGAATTCCAGTTCCTCAAGGGCAGCGAAGATGAGCCCGTCATGACCGGCCACGAAGACGGTGTCATCACCCTCAATGTCGATGAGGCGGACTTTGCGTTCCGCGAAAACATGCGCGAGAAGATGGGTGAGGGCTACCGCACCGTGCTCGGGCACCTGCGTCACGAAATCGGTCATTACTACTGGGACCGGCTGCTGCGTGACAACGAGCACCAGCTCGTCTCGTTCCGCGAGCTCTTCGGCGACGAACGGCACAGTTACGAAGAGGCGATCGCGCGGCATTACGAGAAGGGCCCGCCGCCGGACTGGGGCGAGAATTTCATCAGCCCCTACGCCAGCATGCACCCGTGGGAAGACTGGGCCGAAACCTGGGCGCACTACCTTCACATGGTCGACACGCTCGAAACCGCACACAGTCACGGGCTCACCGTGCGTGCGCCGTCCACCGACAAACCCGGCGAGCGCATCGCCACTGATCGCTTGATGTTCTTCGATTTCGATTCGTTGACCACCGGCTGGAACGCCGTGACGCTGGCAATGAACAGCCTCAACCGCAGCATGGGCATGAAGGACGCCTATCCATTCGTGCTGTCGCCGAAGGTGCTCGGGAAACTGCGTTTCGTGCATGAGCTGATCCAGCGTCAGCGCAAGGATGTGTCGCCGCGCGTTCAGGCGGCGTGACGGCTTTCGAACACCGGTGTTAGGCTCGCGGCGCCATCCCACGCGGGGATGACTCGAGGGGTTCCGATGCGCCGGATTCTGCTGTGCCTTCTGATATTGCCCGTGACCGGGTTCGCCGCCGAAGGCTTCCAGCTCAACGCGCAGGAGTATTTCGAGCGTCCCGGCATCAACGTGATGTACGGGCAGGACTATTACCCCGAAGGCCACCAGGGCGGCCTGAGCATCATCATGCACGACGAGCGCATCGCCTCGAACGGCGACGTGCGGCTCGAACCGTCTCCCGGACAGTGGTCGCCGATTCCGAAACCGGGAAAACGCGAGGTCAACTCAGGGAAGCAGGAAATCCGCGTGCCGTTGGCCTATCCCGACGCGGAACGCGACCGCAAGGGTTTCAATCCCATCATCTACCCGGATCTGAAGCTCAACTACTCGGTGCGCGCGCGCGCCGAGGGCGAGTCCATCCGGGTGAGTGTCGACTTCGATGCGCCCATTCCGAACGAATGGGTGGGCAAGGTGGGCTTCAACCTCGAGCTCTTCCCGGGGCTGCTGTTCGGCAAGTCGTATCAACTGGGATCCAGCGATGGCGTGTTTCAGCGTCAGCCGAGTGGCCCTGGCGAGGTCCCGGTGCTGGCGCGCGGCAGGAAGCTGGAAGTTGCGCCGGAGACTGAGCTCTATCACCTCACGCTCGAAGCGCTCAAGGGTGGCGAGCTCGAGTTGCTCGACGGACGCGGCAATCACAACAATGGCTGGTTCGTGGTGCGGGCGCTGGCGCCGGCGGGCGTGACGGTCAGTGCGATTGAATGGCGCATCACGCCGCATGCGAAGGCGGGCTGGATGCGCCAGCCGGTGATCCAGGTGTCGCAGGTGGGTTATCACCCGTCACAGCCCAAGCAGGCCATCATCGAACTCGACGCGCGCGACACACAGCGCCAAAACGTGCAGCTGCAGCGCATCGGGCTCGCGGGGCAGGCGAAGACCGTCATCGATCGCAAACCCGAAGAGTGGGGCCGGTTTCTGCGCTACCAGTACGCGCGGCTGGATTTCAGCGACGTGAAGGAGCCCGGCGTCTACGTCATCAGGTATGGCGGCCAGACGTCGAATCCCTTCCGCATCAACGCCGGCGTATTCGCGCGCGAGGTGTGGCAGCCGACCCTGGAGTACTTCCTGCCGGCGCAGATGTGCCACATGAAGGTGCTGGAAAAATACCGGCTGTGGCATGGCGCCTGTCACCTGGATGACGCGCGCATGGCGCCCGTCGATCACAACCACTTCGATGGTTACCTGCAGGGCTCATCGACACTCACTAACTACCAGCCCGGGATGCCGGTGCCGGGCCTGAATCGCGGTGGCTGGCATGACGCCGGCGACTGGGACATGCGCGTGGAATCGCAGGCCGACACCATCTACGGTCTGGCGCTGGCGTGGGAGTTGTTCAAGGTCGACTACGACAACACCAGCATCGACCAGAAGACGCTGGTCACCGAGATCCACCAGCCCGACGGCAAACCGGACGTACTGCAGCAGCTCGAACACGGTGTGTTGTCAGTGGTTGCGGGCTACGAATCGCTGGGTCGGCTGTATCGCGGCATCATCGAACCCACGCTGCGACAGTACGTGTTCCTGGGCGATGGCGCGTTGATGACCGACAACGTGGTGTTCGATTCGAAGAGCACGCCGGAAGCATCGGCGCCGGCGGTAGGTCTGCCCGGATCGCCGGACGACCGCTGGGTATTCACCGAGAACAATCCGCGACGCGAACTGCTCACCGCCGCCTCGTTGGCAGCGGCCGCGCGCGCGCTCAAGGGGTACAACGACGACCTCGCGCAACGCTCGCTCAAGGCAGCGATCGCGATCTATGACCGCGCCACGCCGCCAGAAGAGCTCGCGCGTGTGAACGCCGCGGTGGAATTGCTGCTCGCCACGGGGGATGCAAAGTACAAGCAGCTCCTGCTGTCGCAGCGCGATGCCATCGCCGCGAACATCGATCGCGTGGGCTGGGCGGTGGGCCGCAGCCTGCCGCTGTTGAAAGACGCGGCATACAGCAAAACGATTCGCGACGCGGTGGCCGCGTACCGCGTCAAGGTCGACGCGCTTGCGAAAGAGACTCCCTATGGCGTGCCCTACAAGCCCGACATCTGGGGCGCAGGCTGGAACATCCAGCGCTTCGGCTGGGACCAGTGGATGCTGCACCTGTCGTTCCCGGACCTCTTCCCGCGCACCTACGCATTGCAGGCCCTGAGCTTCATCCTCGGCGTGCATCCGGGCTCGAACACCGCGTCGTTCGTTTCGGGTGTGGGCGCGAACTCGCTGACCACGGCTTACGGCTACAATCGCGCCGACTGGTCATACATCCCCGGCGGCAGCGCCTCGGGCACCGCGCTCATCCGCCCGGACTTCCCGGAGCTCAAGCACTGGCCGTTCTTCTGGCAGCAGACCGAATATGTGCTCGGTCGCGGCACCACGGACTATCTACTGCTGGTATTGGCGGCGGATCACGAGTTGAACCGATCAAATGCGGGCAATTAGCGCGCTGCGTAGCTCGGTTGAGCTTCTTTCCTGAATGAGCGCCCATAGGTCAGCCGCCGCCACAGCCATTCCATCGGGCCGAGCTCATGCCGGGCCAGCCACCATTTGCTCAACGGCACCTGCACCAGGAAGAAGATGCCGATGGCCAGCACCAGGTCGAGCGCGTTGCCGACCTTGCCCCACAGGCCGAATCCCCAGCCGTAGAACAACGTGGTCGCGATCAAGGTCTGCATGAGGTAGTTGGTGAGCGGCATGCGCCCGGCGGTGGCCATGGGCTGCAGGCGCCGCCGCCAGGTCTCGTTGTGCACGCAGCGCACCAGCGTGGCGACGTAGAACACCATGATCAGTACACGGCACAGGATGTAACAGGTGCGCGCGATGATGCGCCACGGCGTAGGCGTTACGAAGTCCGTGGTCGTTGGCCTGCCAAATGCCGAACACCGCACCGGCCGCGAGGCCGCCGCCCAGCGCCCACCATTGCACGCGCCTCACGAGGGGCAGGTACTTGCCCGAGTTCTGGAAAAACCGCGAGCGGCCGAGCATCAGGCCCAGAAACATCGGTCACCAGGATCTGGCTGTAGAAACTCAGCGTGCCCCGCAGCATGAAAGGCTCGGTGTACAGCTCTCCGAACTCGCGCGCGTGTTCGCGCGCGGCCGCATAGAAGGAGCCGTGCCCGTAGGCGGCGTTGTTGGTCGCTTCCCAGGCCTTCGACACCGCGACGATGTACTCACCGTCGGCGGGGGTGAAGGTGAAGTAGCGGTAGATGCCCATGGCCACTGGGAAGAGCAGGCACAAGGCGAACAGTGTCCAAAGCACCTTGTAAGGCGCGCGCCGCAGCGCCAGCAACAACAGGCCCATGAGCGCGTAGACGTGCAGCACGTCGCCGGTCCAGAACACGCTCACGTGGATGACGCCGAACACGAACAGCCAGAAGATGCGCCGCAGGTAGATAGCCTTGGCGTGTCCCGGGTCGCGCGCCTCGAGCCGTTCGAGCTGGATGGTGAAGCCGATGGCAAACAACATGCTGAACATGCTGTTGAACTTGCCGGCGAACAACACTTCGGCGGCCGTCTCGGTCCACTTGTCCCACCACTCCGGCCAGAGTTCGGTCCCGGCGTATTCGACGTAGAACGAGGTGTTGAACCACGGCATGTTCATGATGAAGATGCCGAGCAGCGCGAACCCGCGGATCACATCCAGCGTATAGATCCGCTCTTTGGCCGAGACTGGCGTGGCCGTGGACTCCATGGAAGTCTCCCCGCCTTGTTGTCTTGCAGCAGCATACGCGCGAGGATGCGTCCGGATGAATGTCGCGCGCCTGTTTTTTCTCTGTACTGTACTGATTTTCCCGATTGCCGCCGTCGCGGCCGAGCCGCCTGCCGCAACTTCCGCCGCCGATGCCGCGCTGCGAGACCTCGGCCGCCGCTGGCTGGAGAACAATGCCGGCGTCGGTCTGTCGATTGGCATCTACGACGCCGGTCAACGGCGCTTTTTCAACGCCGGGACGACCCGCATCGACGGAAATACACCGCCGACCAAGGACACGATCTACGAGATCGGTCCGCTGGCCAAGACCATGGCCGGTCAGCTGCTGGCTCGTGCCGTGGTGGAAGGCCGGGCGAGCCTGGACGACGAGGCAACGCGCTATCTCCCGAACCCATATCCCAATCTCGCCAACAGCGGGGAGAACATTCGGCTGGTGCACCTCGCCAACATGACGTCGCAGCTGCTGGACAACATTCCTGACTTCACGCAGGTACGGCGGATCCCAAACGAGCCGCTCGAGGCCACGCGGATGCGGGTGGTGGAGGACTACACGCAGGAGGAATTCCTGCGTCAGCTGCATCGCATCATGCCGCGGCGTGCGCCCGGCATCGAACCCGGCCAATCCAATGTCTCGAGCATGCTGCTCGCGGTGGCGCTGCAGAAGATCTATGACGAACCGTTCGAATCCATCATCGCGAACCAGATCGAAAAACCTCTGCGCATGGGCAGCGGCACGCGGCCGGCGAGCAAACTACTGGCGAAGGGATATACGAAGAACAACGAGGAACTGCCGAGCTTCGCGGCTCCGATGGCCTACTCGTGGGGATCGCTGCGTTACAGCACCGAAGATCTGCTGCGATATGCAGCGTGGCAGATGGTCGAACGGGACGCGTCGGTCAAGCTCGCGCATCAGCCGACATGGCTGACGCCCGACAAGCAGCGGGGCGTGGCGTTGTTCTGGATTACCTCGGAGACATCGCGCGGCCGCCGACTGCACTTTTCCGGCGCCACGTTTGGATTCGCGGGCATGTGCGAGCTGTATCCCGACGCGAAGGTGGCGGTGGTCTTGCTCACCAACAAGGCCGCGGACGACGCGCAGGAATCCCTGCGCGCGCTGTCCGCAAAAATCATCGAAACGCTACGGCCCTGATCAGCCGCCCGACGCCAGCATGCGCTCGGCCTGCGAATCGCTCAGCGGGTCGGAGAGCGTTTTGTCCTGCTTGGCGGCGATGCCCTTGTGGTTCATGTCGATACGGCCCGAGAAGTGAGCGCCATCGGCGATGCCCACGCGGGGCGCGAAGATGTTGCCGGTCACCTTGGCGGTCTGGCGGATCGACACCGACTCCGTGGCGTAGACATCACCTTCGACGCGGCCTTCGATGATCACGAATTTCGCGCGAATGTTGCCCTTGACGCCGCCTTCCTTGCCGATGCTCAGGCTGCGGGTGTGCTCGATCTGGCCTTCGAGTTGACCCTGAAATTCCAGGTCTTCCTCGCCGTACAGTTCACCCTTGAAGTGCAGGGTGGGACCGAGCACGCAGGGCGTGCCCTGGGGAGCCGGCGCCGCGGGCGGAGCCATCTTGCTTTCCGCAAAATCTTTGTTCATGGTTTTCTCCGGCTCAGCGGCTCGAGGTGACGACTGGGGCTGCGGGTCCTTGCGACCCGGCATTGGCTGCGGGTCCTTGCGACCCAGCATTCGACTCCATTGTGACTCCGCCATTGAAATTCGCTCCCTCTGTGATGCTCACGCTCGGCGCGCGAAGGTTGCCGCGCACCACCGCCGACTGACTGACTTTGATGCTCTTCTTGGCGCTCATGTCGCCCTGCACGCGTCCATCTACGTCGATGACGGCGGCGTTCACGGTCGCAACTACTTCGCCTTTCTGGCCGACGACAACGCGTTGCTGATGATTGATCGTGCCCTCGATGCGGCCTTCGATCTTGATGTCTTCCTGGGCTTTCAGTTCGCCCTTGAAACGCAGCGTCGGACCAAACACCGACATGCGCTCATTCGTGGAGTTGTAGGGACTGCTCATCAAATCTCTCCCTTGGGTTGCCGGCACGCTGCTGCGAAGCGCGGCATAGATTGCGCCGTGACTTATGCCCAGAACCGTGTCGCACTTCGCAGGCGTCGTCGATTGCGGGTTTGTCTTGGGAAATATGTCGAACCCAAAAAGGGGCGAAAAGGCGAAGAGGGCAGGGCAATAAATGGGGACATTCCTATTTTCGCGGCAACATCTTCGACGTATCTCGCAACCGATTGATACAGCGAAAATAGGAATGTCCCCATTTATTGCCCCTTTTTTGTTTGGGCCATGATGGCGAGCGGGCGGCCGTCCGGATCCTCGAAGAACGCCATCCATTCCTCGGTGCCGTCGGCGTGTCGATGAATCATGTGCGGCGCATGCGTGAATTGGACGCCGCGCTGTTTGAGTGCCTCGTGCGCCTGGACGATGTCGCTCACGCGCAGGTACAGCACAGATTCTTTGACCGCACCCGACTTTTCCTGCGCCAGCATCAGGCGCGTGCCGCCGCAATCGAAGAATGCCAGGGTGCCGAAGGTATAAAGATGCGGCAGGCCCAGTACGTCGCGATACCACTTCTCCGATGCCCCGATGTCGCCAACAGAGCGGGCGATCTGGCCGATCGCGCCTGACAAAGGCTTCTCATTCATGGACTTGCTCCTCTGGTCGGCCAGTGCCCCATCGCGGGGCGCGCGGAACCAGGCACGCAGTGCCCTGCGATCGGGCAATCCCAGCTTCGCGAGCGCGTTGGTCACGTGGTATTTCACGGCGTCTACGCTCACGCCGCGGCGGCGCGCGATTTCCGTGTTGGTCATGCCGTGCTGTACGGCGTGGACAGTGCGCCATTCGGATGGCGTCAGCAGGTCCGCATGCTTTGGACGACCTCGCGCGCGCTTCATGGTCGAATCGTAGTAGCGCGGCGGGCGATTTTCCCTACCCGGTCGCAACCGAGTGTGAACTCCGTCGGTCTCCATGGCGCGACTGTTTGCCGGACTAACAGGTCTGGGCTACCTTGCAGCGCAATAGGGAGGGGCCTCGTGCAGGACCTGGAAGCGGAGCTCGAATCGGCACCGATCGAGACGACCACTGACCGCGCCGATGACGTTCGCGGCGCGGGCGCGGCGCTGCTGACTGCGCTCGCCCTAAGCGCCTGCGGCGGGGGTGGCGGAGGTTCGCCCAGCCCCAGTCCTGCGCCGCCTCCGCCCCCACCTCCGGTTTCCAAAGCCTCCACCGATGCCGAGGCCGCGCGTTTCCTGTTGCAGGCCCAGTTTTCGGCCGACACCACCGACATCACTACGCTGAAAACCGATGGTTACCTGGCCTGGCTGAACGCGCGCTATGCCGCGGCGCTCGGGCAAACCGGCGTGGCCTGGCTGAACGAACGCGGCCACAACTCCATCACCTCCGAGCAGCGCTATTTCTGGCCGCAGTTCGGCGATCACATGATCTGGAACCAGCTGCTGGCCGGGCCGGACCAGATGCGCAAGCGCGTCTCGCTGGCATTGTCGGAATTCTTCGTCGTGTCCCTGAGCCCCATCGACGGCTTCAATCCGCCGTATGTCATTGGCGCCTACTGGGACGTGCTGACGGCGAACGCCTTCGGCAATTTCCGCACGCTGCTGGAGCAGATCACCCTGAATGCGGGCATGGGTTTCTTCCTGAACACCAAGGGTAACCTCAAGGAAGACGCCAACGGCCGCCAGCCCGACGAGAACTACGCGCGCGAGGTCATGCAGCTGTTCACCATCGGGCTGTACGAGCTCAATCCCGATGGCACGCACAAACTCGACGCCAACAGCCGGCCCATCGAGACCTACGGCCAGAGCGACATCACCAACCTCGCGCGGGTATTCACGGGCTACGACTGGGACTACCTGGCGAATGGCGGCAGCTTCACCAATGTGGCCTGGCATGACTACGACGTGCCCAGCACGCACTTCGCCACGAATCCGATGTGGTTCAACCCGAACGCCCACTCGACCCTCGAGGTGAATTTCCTCGGCACGAACATTCCGGCGAATACGCCGGGACGCGAGGCCCTGCGCATCGCGCTCGACCGGCTGTTCAATCATTCGAACACCGGGCCTTTCTTCGCGCGCCAGATGATCCAGCGCCTGGTGATGAGCAATCCGTCGCCGGCCTACGTGGGGCGAGTGGCCGCGGCCTTCGCCAACAACGGCTCTGGCACGCGTGGCGATCTGCGCGCCGTATGGACTGCCATCCTGATGGACGAGGAAGCGCGCACCGCGCCCTCGGCCGCGAACGGCCTGTCCGGCAAGTTGCGTGAGCCGGTGGTGCGCCTGGTGCAGTGGGCGCGCACCGTCGGCACCAGTTCCACCAACGGCGCCTACGAAATCTACGATCTTTCGCCCAGCGACCAGGCACTCGGTCAGAGTCCGCTGCGTTCGCCGTCGGTGTTCAATTTCTTCCGCCCCGGGTACGTCCCGCCCAACACCGAGATCGCCGCCGCCGAAAGGCAGGCGCCGGAATTCCAGCTGCTCAACGAGACCACCACGGCCGGCTATATCAATTTCCTGCAGTGGGTGACGCGTGGTGGCTACAACGACGTGAAACCCACCTACACGGACCTGCTGCCCATCGCGCACGACGTGCCGCAGGTGGTGGACTGGCTCAACCTGCGCCTTACCGCGAACCAGATGTCGAATGAATCGCTCACGGTGATCCGCAACATGCTCAACCTGTTCGGTATCACCACGACCAGCACCAATGACGACAAGCTGAACATGCTGGCAACGGCCTGTTTCCTGTTCCTCATCAGCCCCGAATACCTGGTGCAGAAATGAAACACTGGACCCGACGACTGGTCCTGCAACGTGGCCTGCAGCTCGGCGCCATGGGTGTGGCTGCGCCGCTGGCCATCAATCTCGCCGCCATCGGCGAGGCCGCGGCCTTCGACAACAGCGACTACAAGGCGCTGGTGTGCGTGTTCCTGTACGGTGGCAACGACTATGCGAACACGGTCGTGCCCTACGATCCGGCTAACTACGCGCTTTATCACCAGATCCGCGCCGGCGCGGCGGGTGAGGGACAGGCCGGTATTGCGCTGGCGCGCGCCGCGCTTGCGCCCACCGCGTTGACGCCCAACGGTGGTTCGGCGCTCACCGACAATCTGCAGTACGCCCTGGCACCGCAGCTCGCCGGACTCAAGAGCCTGTGGGACGCGGGACGGCTGGCCGTGCAGCTCAACGTGGGGCCGCTGATTCAGCCGACCACTCTGGCGCAGTACCTGAGCACCAACAAGGTCGCCAATCCGCTGCCGCCGAAGTTGTTCTCGCACAACGACCAGCAATCCATCTGGCAGGCCAATGGCAGCGAGGGTGCGACCATCGGCTGGGGCGGACGCCTGGGCGACATTGCGCTGTCCAGCAACAGCAATTCACCGAATTCCCTGCTCACCTGCATTTCGGCGAGCGGCAATGCCGTGTTCGTCGCGGGCAGAGATGCCTTGCAGTACCAGATCAGCCCTGGCGGTGCGATCAAGATCCGGGCGCTCGATCCCGCGCAGACCAATTTTGCGCCGTTCCGCGATGCCGTGAATGCACTGATCACGCGCAGCAGCAATCACGTGCTCGAGAATGAATACGCCATCGTCACGCGGCGCTCCATCGAGATGGAGGGCATCGTGAACAGCGCGTTGGCGCCGGTACAGCCGACCACCGTGTTCCCCGCCAACAATCCGCTGGCCAGCCAGCTCAAGATCGTGGCGCGGCTCATTGGCGCGCGCGGCGCGCTCAACATGCGCCGCCAGGTGTTCTTCGTGTCGCTGGGCGGCTTCGACAATCACAACCTGCTCATGCAGGACCACCCGACCCTGCTCCAGCGTATCAACGATGCGATGAGCGCGTTCTACGCCGCTACCGTGGAGTTGGGAGTCGCCAACAGTGTCACCACGTTCACGGCCTCCGATTTCGGGCGCACATTGAGCTCGAATGCGGACGGCTCGGACCACGGCTGGGGCTCGCATCACTTCGTGATGGGAGGCGCCGTCAATGGCGGTCGCTTCTACGGCACGGCGCCGCATGTTTCGATCCAGACCGATGACCAGGTGGGCCAGGGCCGCCTGCTGCCGACCACCTCCGTGGACCAATTTGCCGCCACGCTGGCGCGCTGGTTCGGATGCTCGGTCTCCGAGCTGCCGGGAATCCTGCCCAACGTCGGCAATTTCCCGAACACCAGTCTCGGGTTCGTCTAGCGTTCTGGCCACCTCCATGGTGGCGCGTCCAGCAATCCCTGGCCTTCGATCACCGTTTCGCCGAGCTCCTTGGTGAGCGTGATGGTGCTGCAATCCCTGGCTTCCTTGAGCGCGGCGATCATGCGCGAGGCGTGTGAAACCACCCAGACCTGGGTGTGTCGCGACGCCTTCTCGATAAGGCGCGCGAGGGCTGGCAGAAGGTCTGGATGCAGGCTGGTCTCGGGTTCGTTGAGGATCATCAGCGACGGCGGCCGGGGCGTGAGCAGCGCGGCAATCCAGAGTAGATAGCGCAATGTTCCATCGGAAAGCTCGGCGGCGCTCAACGGGCGCAGCAAGCCGTGTTGTGAAAACAGCAAAGTGAAGCGCCCGCCGCCGTGTTCCACTTCCACGCGCGCGCCAGGGAATGCATCGTCGACGGCGGCCGCGAGCGCGGGCCCGTCACCAATCTCAATGATGGTTTGAATGGCCGCGGCAAGGTCCCGTCCATCGTGAGCCAGGACGGGAGTACGCGTGCCGATCTGCGAGTGTCGGGCGGGCGCATCGGCGTCCGCACGAAAATGATCGTAGAAACGCCAGGAGCGTACTTCCTCACGGAGCGCAAGCAATTCGGGTGCCCGCTCCGGATCTGACATCTCGGAAAGCATGCTTTCGAACGTGGCCAGATTTTTCGGGACGTGGCTCCATTCGCCATCGGAGTTGCGCAGCCTGACTGCGGGCCCGCGACGCTCAGCGAGAATCGATGCTGGTCGAAGTGTGGGAGATGCCCAAACACTCTCGAGTTTGATCTCCGGGTCGTGCGCAAAGGCGGTGGGTTCGCGGGGCGGGGGTATCTCGGGCGGCGGAAGACCGAGATCAATCGAGTAGCCCACATGTTCCGTCAGAAATCCTAACCGCAGATGCACTGGCTCCTTGCGCGGCCCGCCCTGCACCGGCACCGTGCCTTTCTTCATGCCGCGCGACAGGGTTTCCGGGCCGGCCCACAGGGTTGAGGACAGTCCGCCCTCTCGCGCGAGCGAGCTCACGATGCCGCCCTGCGCAGCCTCGGCCAGCAGACGCAGTGCGCGGTACAGGTTTGATTTTCCGCTGCCGTTGGCGCCGGTGATGAGATTGAGCGGTCCGAGCGGCATGACCAGCGAACGGATCGAACGATAGTTGGCGACAGCCAGCGTGTGCAGCACGGTCATGGGCTCAAGCGTAGCGGCTTCGAAGTCAGCGCAAAGGCCGATTTGTCGTTATCAGAAAATAGGAATGTCCCCATTTTTCGCACCATGACTTATGCTCGGCTCCTCTCGAAGGGGGTCCCATGCGTTTAAGCGGAATAATTGGCGTTGTCATGTTTTCGTGGGCCGGCGCCAGCCTCGCGTCCGAGCAGCCGCCGACACTAACTATCGGCGCGCAACTGCCAGCATTCTCGCTGCCCGGCATCGACGGCAAGACCTACACCGACCAGAGCTTCAACGACGCGAAGATCCTCGTGCTGGTGTTCACCTGTCCGCATTGCCCCACGGCACAGGCCTACCAGGAGCGTATCAAGCGCCTGGTGAACCGAATACACGTCCAAGGGTGTGACGCTGGTGGCGATCAACCCGAACCACGCCGATGCCGTGCGGCTCGACGAGATGGCCTACACCGATCTCGGCGACAGCTTCGAGGAAATGAAGGAACGCGCCCGCGACCAGAAATTCAACTACCTCTGGCTCGATGACGGCCCGAAGCAGGAGCTGTCGCACAAGATGGGTCCGGTGGCGACGCCGCACGTGTTCATCTTCGACAAGGCGCGCAAACTGCGTTTCGAGGGGCGCATCGATGACGCCGAGCGTGAGTCCGCGGCTACGAAACACGACACCCGTAACGCACTCGATGCGCTGGTCGCCGGCAAGGAGCCGCCGATCACGACGACGCGCGTGTTCGGCTGTTCGGTGAAGTGGGCCGACAAGGTGGCCGAATACGCCAAGTACAAGGAGCGCTGGGCCAGGGAGCCCGTGACTCTCGAGAAGGCTGATGTCGCCACCATCAAGGCCATCCGCGAGAACAAGGGCACCGGCAAGCTGCGCATGATCAATGTCTGGGCGACGTGGTGTGGTCCCTGTATTACCGAATTCGACGAGCTGGTCGAACATCACCTGCGCTTCCGCATCCGGGATTTCGAGATGGTGACCATTGCGGCCGAGTACCCCGACATGGAAGCCAACGTGAAGGAATTCCTGACGAAGAAACACGCCTCGATGAAGAACTACATCCTTGCCAGCGAGAACAAGGATGAGTTGTACGACGCGTTCGAGCCGGCGACGACCTGGAAGGGCGAGCTGCCGTACACGTTGATCGTCAACGAGAAGGGCGAAGTTGTGTATCGCGAGCGTGGTGAGCTGTCGTTCCTGAAGATGCGCCGCGCCATCGTGCCCGAGCTCGATCGCATCAAGCCCTGGGGTGGCTTGAGCCCGGTGAAGCCAAACACGCAGAAAGCCGCGGCGAACTAGCCGGATACCGATGACGCAGCGACTCGGTCTCGTTTCGCTGGTGGTCCGCGACTACGACGAGGCGCTGGCATTCTACGTCGGCAAGTTGGGCTTCACGCTCGTGGAAGACAGCTTCGTTCCCGAGCAGGACAAGCGCTGGGTGGTCATCGAGCCACCGGGCGCCGCAGGAGCCGGTTCGAAACTGCTGCTGGCCCGTGGGTCGAATCCGGAGCAGGTCTCGCGCATCGGCGACCAGACCGGTGGCCGGGTGTTCCTGTTTCTCTACACCGACGACTTCTGGCGCGATTACAACGCCTACAGGGCACAGGGCATCGAGTTTGCGCGCGAACCCAGCGAGGCGCCTTTCGGTACCGTCGCGGTGTTCAAGGACCTGTACGGGACTCTCTGGGACCTGGTGCAGCTCAGATAAATGGGGACATTCCTATTTTCCTTCGGCAGGAAAATAGGAATGTCCCCATTTATCGCAGCTCCTTGCGCAGCACGAGCTTGAGTCCGGACCAGGTTTCATCGACCGCGCAAACTTTGATATCGACGAGTCCAAGCGGCAGCGCCACGGCGCGCACCACATCCTCGGTGATGTCGGTGGGCACTTTCGCCGTCTTCTTCGGCCACGACACCCAGATGGTCGCGTCGGGGGCGAGGGATTTGCGACAGGCAGCCAGGGTGTTGGCGAGCTACCGATCTCTTTGTCGCAAACGTGTGCAGGATCTGCGCGCCCTTGTCGAATTTCGTCACGAATCGCACGCCTTCAGGCACCGGGTCGAGGAGCTTGCGAAATCCCGCCGGCGCATCGAGCAGGCTCACCAGATCACCCGATTTCAGGCCGAGTTTTTTGGCCAGCGGAGTACCTGAGTAACCCGCTGGCATGGCGACCTCACACGCGGCCGCGGGCCGCGGCAATCAGCTCGGCAATCACCGAACTCTTGGCCTCGGAGTAGCCCAACAGGCGCCCACGCCCGACATTGAGTGCTGCGACCTTGGCGGTGGCGTAGGTTTCCCGTGCGGCAGCGTTGTCACACAAGTAGTCACGCAGTGCGATGTTGTTAGTCCAGTGAGTGCCACCGCGTCGTACGATGTGCGCGTTGAAATTCTGCGCGCCGCGAAGGCGCAGGTACACGCGCTTGGGAACACCGGCCTCGCCGAGATTCTCGTAGCCCAGCGCGCACACACCCCTTATGAGCGCATTTGGCGGCGGCCAGGCGCTGGAGCCGAGCATGAGATCGATGACCGGCTTGGAGACCAGCCCGGGAACCGCGGTGCTGCCAATGTGCTGGATCAGCCCGGATTTCGGCAGCACTCCAAACTTGAGCGCAATCCGGAATCGTTCCCGGTCGTAGAGTTCTGGCCAGGCGTCGTCATAGGCGACCAGCTCGACCGCTTCGTCCAGTTCGGACACGGTCAGGTGGTGGTGCGCTGGTTGTTGCGCATGCCGGCCAGAAAATCCTGCGCCTGCGGGGACTCCCCGGTGCGCTCACCGGGGATTTCCTCGCAGAATTTCACCCAGGGCAGCCGGCCCTCGACACCGAATTGCTTGACCAGCGTGACGCTCTCGGGGTGATCCAGCGAGCCAATGGTGGTGTAGATGCGCGCGCTCGGCGTGTCGTACTGGAACGAGAGCGGCGTGCCGCACTTCTGGCAATAGCCGCGTTTGGCGAGATTGGAGCTCGCGAAGAAGTTGGGATGGCCGCGCGTCCAGCTGAAATTCGTCGGAGCGCCGCCCGCGAGCGCGGCGAATAAACCGCCCGTGGCGCGCTGGCACATGCGGCAATGACACACGTGTGCATTTTCGAGTGGTGCGTAAAAGGCATAGCGGACGCCACCGCATTGGCAGCCGCCTGTGGCAACCGGTTTACGAGTCTCGACGCCGCTCACTGGAACGTATTGCACTCATCGACCGATCCGGTCGAATAGCCCTTGCGGAACCATTGCTGTCGTTGCGCGCCGGAGCCATGCGTGAACGACTCCTGGTTCACCTGGCCCTGCACTCGCTTCTGGATGGTATCGTCGCCGACCGCCGCGGCTGCGGTCAACGCCTCATCGATATCGCCCTGTTCGAGGAGCTGGCGTGCGCTCTCGGCGGAATGCGCCCAGATGCCGGCGTAGCAATCGGCTTGCAGTTCCATGCTGACCTGCAGCGCATTCACTTCCTCCTGGGACGATGCGCGTTCCTGCGCCGCGCGCACCTTCGCCGACGTGCCCAGCACTGTCTGCACGTGATGCCCGACTTCGTGTGCGATCACATAGGCCTTGGCGAAATCTCCCTGCGCCGCGAACTCGGTCTCGAGCTGTCGAAAGAATGCCAGGTCGATATACACCTGGTTGTCGGACGGGCAATAGAACGGCCCTGCCGCCGAGGTCGCCGAGCCGCAGGCCGTGTTGATGCCCTGCGAGAACAGGGCCAAATAGGGCGGCGGGTACTGCTGACCTGCGCGACTGAAAATCTGCGACCAGGTATCTTCCGTGTCGCCGAGGATGTGCGCCGCGAATGCGCCGCCTTCATCGGTCGGCGTGCCGGCCTCGATGGGCGCTTCTGCCTGCGGCGAGGAGCTGGCGCCGCTGAACAGGCTCATGACGAGCTCCGGGCCACCGACAAAATACGCGATCACGCCGAGGACAATCGTGCCGATGCCCAATTTCATCCCGCCACCGCCGGTGCTGCGACCGCGATAGTCCTTGACGTTCTCACTCGCTCGGCTCTGGCGCCAACGCATGCCGCGGATGTTAGCAGAGGGTGTCGCGGTTAAGATCGCAGGCCTCGTGAGATCCGGCCTACCCATCGACGAAATACTGCCCGAGTTGCGCACCGTTCTGCAGCGACAGCGGAATGCCGTCATCGAAGCGCCACCCGGCGCCGGGAAGAGCACCGTTGTGCCGATTGCGTTGCTCGGGGAACCGTGGTTGCGCGGCGGCAAGATCGTGATGCTCGAGCCACGCCGGCTCGCGACCCGCGCGGTGGCCATGCGCATGGCGGCGACGCTCGGTGAGTCGGTCGGTGAAACCATCGGCTATCGCATGCGGCTGGAAACCCGCGTTGGCAAACGCACGCGCATTGAAGTGGTCACCGAAGGCGTGTTCACGCGAATGCTGCAAAGCGATCCGGCGCTCGAAGGCATCGCCGCCGTGCTGTTCGACGAATTCCACGAACGCAGCCTGCACGCCGACACCGGGCTGGCCTTCGCGCTCGACTCGCAGGAGAACCTCGCGCCCGAGCTGCGCCTGCTGGTGATGTCGGCGACGCTCGACGGCACCGCGGTCGGCAAGTTGTTAGGGGACGCGCCGGTAGTCAGGTCCACCGGCCGCGTGTTTCCGGTGGACGTGCGCCATGCGGGCAGTGGCATGCCGGCATTGCCGGGTGGCCGCGATTCGCCCGAGCTCGCCGTGGTGCGCGTGATCAAGCGTGCGCTGACGGAAAGTGAAGGCGACATGCTGGTATTCCTGCCGGGCGCGGGCGAGATTCGACGTGTGCAGGGCATGCTCGGTGATCCGGGCGCCAATGTCGACGTACTGCCGCTGTACGGCGAACTCGCTGGCGGCGAGCAGGACGCGGCGCTGAAGCCCGCGAAAGCAGGACGCCGCAAGATCATCCTGGCCACCAACATTGCCGAGACCAGCCTCACCATCGACGGCGTGCGCATCGTGGTGGACGCGGGCCTCGAACGGCGCAGCCTGTTCGATCCGGCCAGCGGCATGAATCGACTCGAGCTGCAGCGCATCTCGCGTGCCTCGGCCGACCAACGTGCGGGACGCGCCGGCCGCACGGCGCCCGGTGTGTGTTATCGGCTCTGGGGCGAAGGGGCGGAACGCAGTCTCGCGGCGTATGCGCCGCCGGAAATCCAGGTGGCCGACCTCGCGCCGCTCGCGCTGGACCTGGCGGTCTGGGGCACAGAGGCCGCGAAGCTGCGCTGGCTCGACGCGCCACCAGCGGCGACGCTGGCGAGTGCGCGCGACCTGCTGCATCGTCTCGGCGCGCTGGACGCCAGCGGCAAGGTGACGCGCCATGGGCGCGCGATGCAGGAATTTCCGGCACATCCGCGACTTGCGCACATGATGCTCAGGGCAGCGCAGTTGGGAGAGGCGCCGCTGGCCGCGGAACTCGCGGCAATCCTGTCCGACCGTGATCTGCTGCGCGCCGGTGGCCAGTCCTCGCGTGACACTGACCTGCGAACGCGGCTCGACCTCATGCGAAAGCGCGGTGCCAATCTCGATCGGCCAACGCTCGAACGCGTGCAACGCGCGCAGCGCTCCTTTCTCAAGCTGCTGGGACTGGAGATGCGCGAGGGCCAGGCGCCGACGGATCGCGCGGCCCTGCTGGTGGCATTGGCGTATCCGGATCGCATCGGGCGCCGGCGACCGGGCGGCGAGGGCCGCTTCCAGCTCGCCAACGGGCGCGGTGCGTTATTCGAGAGCGCCGAGACCGTGTCCCGGCAGGATTTCATCGTCGCAGTCGATCTCGATGATCGTGAACGTGAAGCGCGCATCCGCCTGGCGATCCCCATCGACAAGCAGGAACTGCTGGATACTTTCGCCACGGACCTGGAGCGCGGCGAGGAGCTGGCCTGGGACGAGAAAGTCGAAGCCGTGGTGGCGCGTCGTTTCATCCGGCTGGCGGAGCTGCTCATCGAGGAGAAGCCGCTGGCTGAAGTACCGCGCGAGGCAAGCGCGGCGGCCATGCTGACCGGAGTGCGTTCACTCGGGCTCGATTCGCTGCCCTGGGACGACGACTCGCGCGACTTCCTGGCGCGCGCCCAGTTCGTGCGCGCTCTTGGCCGCGGTGACCTTTCGGAATGGCCGGATTTCTCGCCGCAAGCACTGGCGCGTGATCTCGCATGGCTCGAGCCGTTTCTCGGCGGCATCTCGCGCCGCTCGCAGCTCAGCCGCGTGCCGCTGCTCGAGGCACTGCGTGCCCGACTCAGTTACGAACAACAGCGCAGGCTCGACGAGCTGGCGCCGACTCACATCTCGCTTCCGACGGGTTCACGCACACGCGTCGATTACCGCGACGACAATGCACCCATCGCGGCGATGCGCATGCAGGAGGTGTTCGGACTCGCCGCCACCCCGCGCATCGGCGGCGGCGCCGTGCCCGTGACGTTCACGTTGCTGTCGCCCGGGCGTCGTCCGTTGCAGGTGACTCGCGATCTCGCGAGTTTCTGGCGAAACGCCTACCTGGATGTGCGCAAGGACATGCGTGGGCGATATCCGCGTCACTACTGGCCGGAGGACCCGCTGCAGGCGGAACCGACGCGGCGTGCCAAGCCCCGCGGCTGACTAGCAGGCCAGGCACGGCACTTGACGGCGGCGCAACTCTCCAGAGAAAACAGCTAGTTAGAGCCGGACGACGACCTTGCCGAATAGCGCTCCGGAATCCATGTAGTCGAAGGCCGCGGCGGCGTTTTCGTACTCGAACACCTTGTCGATCAGGGGCTTGAGCTTGTGTTTGTCAACGAACTCGTTCAAGGCCTCGAAGTCAGCGCGCGATCCGACGTACAGCCCCGAGGCCGTGGCATTGCGTCCGATGAGAGCGTAGGCGGGAATGTCGCCGCCAAATTCACTCAGGCCGCCGATGAGCGCCACGTGGCCACCCGGAGCCAGCGACGCGAGCGTCTTGCCGATAGTTTGTTTGCCGCCCACCTCCAGCGCCTGCTGCACTCCGCCGCCGGTGGCCTCCAGCACCGCCTTGTCCCAGTCCGGCGTGGTCTTGTAGTTGATGGTGGCCACGGCGCCGAGCTGGCGGGCGCGCGCGAGTTTGTCGTCGGATGAACTGGTGATTACGGGCTTCGCGCCCATGGCAACCGCGAGCTGCAGGCCGAGGATGGACACGCCGCCCGTACCCTGCAGCAGCACGAAATCCCCGGCCTCGGTGTGACCGCGAGTGGCCAGCGCATTCCACGCCGTGACGCCGGCGCAGGGCAGAGTCGCGGCTTCCTCGTAGCTCAAGTGCTTCGGAATCTTCACCCAGCCTTCTTCGCTCAGCGTGACGTATTGCGAGAGCATGCCGTTGATCGCCCCGCCGAGCGCAGAGCCCATGTCCTGGGGCTTCGGCCGCCCCGACAGCCAGCTCTGGAAGAAGATGGATGCAACGCGATCACCCTTTCGGAGTCGCGTGACCTTCTTGCCGATGGCCACCACTTCACCCGCGCCATCCGACAGCGGCACGAGGTTTGGCGGCATCGGGCCCGGGTATTGGCCGAGCCGCATGTAGATATCGCGGCGGTTGAGCGACACCGCATGCACGCGCACCAGGACTTCGTGCTCGCCGGGCTGACGCACCGGAGCGTCCACCAGGCGCAAGGCGGGCGGCCCATCGCCAGATTTCTGCAGCTGGTACTGACGTTGGGTAGTTTGGGCCTCGGCGTTCATCGCGAGCACCGCAAGTGAAATCCAGCTCGCGTGGCGCAGCACTGCATACATGCCAACCTCCGGCAGTTGAAAGCCGGCGGGAATTCTAGCGGCGCGGGCTACAGGTTGCGCGCTTGAAAGCGAGCGTTTTCGTACGCCCGTTCGATGTCAGTTCGCTGATATGCGAGTTGGCCGGGGCGGAAGGTGAGCGCCACTATCAATGTCAGATCGTCCGGCCGTCCTCGCGCTCGATCGCCAGCAAAGCCGAGCGTGCGGGTTGCCCGGGACCGTCGGGCCAGTGGCTGCGCGCGTTTTCGATGGTCCCGCCTTCGCCCGGGTGTTGAACGCTGAGGAACAGGGTGCGCCCGTCGGGCGTGAATTCGCAGCCGCACAATTCGCTACCCACCGGGCCACTCGCCAGTTGCCGGAGGCGTCCGCGTTCCGGCCCATCGGTCGGCACGACGAAACAGCCGTTGTTGGGCTGACCGCGATTGTCCGTGTCGGTCACGATCCACAATCGGCCCGCGGGGTCGATGCCGAGGTTGTCCGGGCAATGTATCTCGGTGACGTCGGCCGCATTGCCGTAGCCGGCGAAGTACGTGTCCTGCGCGCCGAGCTTGCCCGGGGCGAGCTCGCGCGCATCCACGATGAAGCGGCCGGCGGCGGGATTGCCGGCCAGCAGGAACACATTCCACTCGAAACGTGTGGCGGTGGCGTCATCGCCAGCCTCCTGGATTTCGATGATGTGCCCGGAGATGTTGTTGGGCCTCGGATTCGCCGCGTTGACGCCGACCTCGACGTCGCGCCCGCTCCATTGGTCGACGCCTTCGGCATTTTCGCGATCCTCGGACTTGGTGCAGGCGATGTAGATGCGGCCCGTGATCGGGCTGGGTTCAACATCCTCGGGTCGATCCATGGGCGTCGCACCTAACAAGTCCGCGGCGGCGCGCACCTTGATCACCACGTCCCCCTGGCTGGCGAATCCGGCGCGTGAATTCAGCGGGCCCTTCTCGTCGTGCACCAGTGGCAGCCACGCTCCCTTGCCGTCAGCGTCGAAGCGCGCGACGTACAGGGTGCCGTTATCGAGCATGTCGCGGTTGGCGGCGGGATTCTTCGGATCGAAGCGCTCGCGTGTCACGAACTTGTAGATGTATTCGAATTTCTCGTCGTCGCCCATGTAGGCGGCAACGTGACCGCTCTTGCCGACGATGGTGTTTGCGCCTTCATGCTGGAAGCGCCCGAGCGCCGTCCGTTTGCGCGGCACGGAGGCGGGATCGTGCGGATCGATTTCCACCATCCAGCCGAAGCGCATGGGTTCGTGCGGCTCGTGCGCCAGGTCGAAGCGCGGATCCTGCATGTCCCAGCCGTAGAAGCTGTTCTCGCGCAGCGGGAAGCGGCGGTTGGCTTCGTTGAGCGCGCTGTCTCCCTGCGCGCGCAGCGTGCGGCCACCGGCAAAGTAGTCGTCGATGTTTTCTTCGGCAGTGAGGTAGGTGCCCCACGGAGTCTTGCCGGCCGCACAATTGGCGAAGGTGCCGAGTATGCGCACGCCCTCGGGATCCGCCTGGTGCGCATCAGCGCGTGGCCGCGCGCGGGCCCGGAGATCTCCATCGGCGTGAGCGCCGAGATGCGCCGCGTGAAGCGCGAACTCAGGTCGCGTGTCCAGCCACCCGAATCCCGCTGCAGCTGCATCACCGCCACACCATGCGCGGCCTGCATGTACGCCACGGCATGCGGATGCTGATCCATCCAGCGCCTGCGCTCGTCGGCCTTCATGCCGACGCCGTGATGACCGGGCCACACCAGCTCGCCGCTGAAGTATTCATGGTTCACGCAGACCAGTCCCTGCGCGGCGCGTCCCTGCGCCAGGGGAAAGTACTGCACCGCGTCGCAATTGGTGCCGAACTGGCGGAGTTGCTCGTCCACCGCGGCGGGATTCAGCCACGAGGCGTTGGCGAGTTTCCGGGTATCGAAATCCCGCGTGCCGGCAAAGAGACTTTCGCCCCAGCGCGCCACGATGTTGTAGCGATATCCTTCGGCCACGATGAAGGCATCGTCGCGGCGGGGCGCGATGCCCGTGAACGGCCCGGGCGTCGTGGCCGCGCCGTCTTTGGTTGGAATTCGCGCGCAGGCCGCGAGTCCAATACCGGTCGCTGCGGCGGTAACCACGGAGCGGCGTGAAAGACGTGTCCCGAGAATTGCGTCGAACGAAGTCGCTTTCATCGCAGTGCATGCTAACGTGGCGACCCTTCGACGCCTAGCGTTCGAAATGAGGAAAAAATTGCAGTTGCGTTACGTCGCGGTAATGAAAATCGCGGCCGTCCTGGCGGCGGCGTGCATCCTGGCCAGCTGCGATCGCGGTGTCGCCGCACCGGCGCTACCGGAATCACCACAGGAGCAGCCGGATCTGGACCGCATGCACTCGGACGCGCCCGGCATCGCCTGGTACAAGGGTAGCGCCGAAGCGGCGCTCAAGTCGGCCAAGGCGTCTAACAAACCCGTGCTGCTCTATTGGGGCGCGCAGTGGTGCCCGCCCTGCAAGCAGCTCAAATCCGCGGTGTTCAGCCGCCCCGACTTCATCGAGAAGTCGAAACTGTTCGTGGCCGTGTATCTCGATGGCGATCTGCCCGATGCGCAGAAGTGGGGCGACGTGTTCCGCGTCAGTGGTTATCCCACCGTGGTGGTGCTCAAGCCCGACGGCAGCGAAATCACGCGTATCGCCGGCAACATGGATCTTTCGCTGTATGCCCGCGTGCTCGACGATGCGCTGGGCGACGTGCGACCGGTCAAGGACGTGATCGCACTGGCGACGCGAGCGGATGCGCCGCTGGGCGCCGCCGACTGTCGCCGGCTCGCATATCACGCCTTTGATCTCGAGGACGAGGGCATATTCGAGTCCGCGAAGCTGCAGGTGGCATTCGAAAATGCCGCGCGGCTGTGTCCGGCGGAGCTCAGCCAGGAACGCGCGCGGCTGTACGTCCTGGCGGCGGGCGAGGCCGCGTCCTTGCAGGCGGAATCCATCGGGAAAGGCGGCAAGGCCGACAAGGCGCTCACCGTGTTGATCCTGCGTGTCAACGAGATGCTGGCGAACAAGGAACTCGCGATGGCGAACGCGGACGCGCTGCGCGGACTTCCCAAAGAGTTCTACCTCGCCGCGCGCCAGACGCTGCCACAGATCGCGCCGGGCATGCGCGAACGCATCATGGCGGTCGCCGACGCCACCACCGCCAGCACGCAGTTTGCACCCGCCGATCAACTCGCCGCGCAGCTGATCAAGATCCGTGCGGCCAAGGCCTATGCGCCCGATGGCAAGGTGCCCACCGATGTGCGCACGGTGGCGGTGCAGACCGCGACGAAAATGCTGGCGGTCAAGCAGGACCCGTACGTGCGCGCCGGCGTGGTGAATTCCGCCGTCAATATCTACATTGCGCTGGATGATTGGCCGCGCGCGCGGGACTTGCTGGCGCTCGAGGCCTCGACCTCGAATACGCCGCATTACTACATCGGCGACCTGGCCGATGCCGAAGAACATCTCGGCAACTATCAGCGCACGCTCGAGCTGCTGGCCGAGGCATACCAGAAGGCGCGCGGCCCGGCGTCGCGCTTTCAGTGGGGCTTTCAGTATCTCGATGGGCTGCTGCGCCTCGCGCCCGACGATATCGCGACCATCGAGAAGGTTGGCACCTCCGTGATCGCAGAGCTCGACGGCCCGAATCGTATCCACCGCCGCACGCTGGCGCGGCTCACCCGGCTCGACGCGGCGCTGCGCAAGTGGAACACCACCCCGCAACGCGCCACCGTCGTGCGGAAATTCCAGCAGCGTGTCGCGCAGGCCTGCGCCAAATCGCCCGGTGATCTCGCCACCGAAGCCGGCTGCCGCGGATTCGGCGGCACGGTCGCAGGTGCTGGCTGAGTGGACGAGATTTCGCCCATCACCGCGATCCATGAAGCCGCTCATGCGGTGGCCGCGATTCGCGCCGGCCTCGTGTTCGACGTTGTATCCGCGTTGCCGGACGAGCAACACGAACTCGATGGCGCGCTTTACTGGACCGAGCTGCAGGATTCCGGCGAACTCGCGATGTCACCCGAATTGGTCGCCGTCGTGTCGCTGGCCGGACCATGCGCGGAAGCCCGCGTCCGGGGACAACGCTTCGACCGCATGTTTCAGGGCGTGGCGGCCACCGACGACCGGGAGTCGGTCGCATCCCTGGGACTCACCGGGGAGCAATTCGTCGTAGCCTGCCGCGAGGCGCTAGCGCTCATCGAACGCGACTGGTCACTCATCGAGCGGGTGGCGGAAAAACTCCAGGCAGGCGGGCGGCTCAGTTTCGATGAAGTCGCGGAGCTGGTCGACGCGGCTCCACCGCATGGGAACGATAGTTAGTCGTCATTCCTCTTTGCGCGGCCGGCGCGCGTTGGTGCGTGGCGTGGTGCTCACCGCGCGCCCGCGCTTGGCGAGTGCCTCGCGCAGCAGCCACTCGATCTGGCCATTGACGCTGCGCAGCTCCTGGGCCGCCAGCGCCTCGATCGCGGCCGCGACCGCCGGATCGAGGCGTAGCAGGAAGGCCTTGCGTGATGGAGACTCGCTCAACCCTCTACCTCAGCCGTAGAGCGTGCCGGCGTTGATGACAGGCTGCGCCTCGGTCTCGGCGCACAGCACCACCAGCAGGTTCGACACCATGGCGGCGCGCCGTTCGGCATCCAGCTCGACCACGCCGCGCTCGGTGAGTCCGTTCAGCGCCATCTCCACCATCGACACCGCGCCCAGCACGATCTGCTTGCGCGCGCTGATCACCGCCTCGGCCTGCTGCCGGCGCAACATCGCGCCGGCGATTTCCGGTGCGTAGGCCAGGTGCGTGAGGCGCGCGTCCTCGACGCGCAGGCCCGCCTTCTCGAAGCGCTCCTGCAGCTCGTGCTTGAGCTTGGCAATGATCTCGTCGCCGCCGGCGCGCAGCGTCAGTGCGCTGTCCGCTTCGTCGATGTGATCGTATGAATACTGGTTGGCCAGGTGCCGCAACGCGGACTCGGCCTGGATGGGCACGTACTGCTCGTAGTGATCGATGTCGAGCACCGCGCGCGCCGTGTCGCTGACGCGCCAGACCACCGCGGCCGCGATCTCGATCGGGTTGCCGCGTTTGTCGTTCACCTTGAGCTTTTCGCTGTTGAAGTTGCGCAGCCGCAGGCTGACTTTGGTCTTGTTGAAGAAGGGGTTTGCCCATCGCAGCCCGGTCGCATAGTCCGTGCCGCGGTAGTCACCGAACAGCATCAGCAAGGCTGACTGGTTCGGCTGCAGCATGTAGAAGCCCTTCGCGATGAACAGAAAGATGAGCACGCAGAGCACGATCTTGATCGGGGGAAAAATACCGCCGACCGGTATGGCCACGAGCGCGAGTATCGCGATGACGAGCGGCAAGTAGCCGTTGAAACTCTTGAAGTCGACTTCCTGTGTACCACCGGGCGCGTTCATTGACGTCTCCCTCTTGTTTGGTGTGCTGATTCACGGTTGATACTAGAGTGATATCACTTTGCAAGCAAGCCCGATTTGACCTTTGCTGTACAATCGCGCCCGGTTGGGCCTGTAGCACAGCGGTTAGTGCAGGGGACTCATCTATATAGGTGCCTGCGCGCGGAAACGCGCGCAGTGGACGGGATGAATTCAGGGAAACCTTCGCCGGTTCGATGCCGCGCATGGCAACCCTGAGCCAAGCCGGGGCTGCAGCCCCGGAAGGTGCAGAGACTACCTGAGGGCTGCAGTGCCCTTGATGACAGGCTAGAGCGTCCCGCACCCCACCGGTAGTCTAACTACCGCGGGTGAAGAGATAGTCCACGCGGAGCGGAAACGCTTCGATCGCGTGAATCCCTTGGTCCCTGGTTCGAATCCAGGCAGGCCCACCAACTTCCCGGTGAAACGGATCCCGATCGTCATTCATCAACGACGGGCAACGATACTTTTTGATATGGCCGATCCTGGGTTTGGGCGATCACGATTTTGATCTGTCTCGCGCTGTGGCAGGACAGACAGCCATCTGCTCGATAGGCGTATTTTTAGCCAAACCGGGAGGTCAATTTGTGCTCTTGCTCCCGGCCAAATTTGTAGTTTCACGCCCGCGAGATCTTCTCGCCAGCCTCCTGCTCCTCGCCGGCCGTGGCCGCCGGAGGCGCCTCATTGACGACGTCGGCGGACTCCGGACAAAACGTCAGCCCGACAAACACCGGAAGGTGATCGGACCCCATGTGCGGGAGCACTTCGAAGGCCCGCAACCGAAAATGATGTGACACGAAGGCGTGATCCAGCGGGAAGCGGATCAACGGCCAATTCGCGTTGAAGGTGCTGAAGAAACCCCTGCCGATACGCGGATCGAGCAGACCGCTGATCTTCTGGAACAGACTGGTGGTATGCGACCAGGCAACGTCGTTCATGTCGCCCACGACGATGCTCGGGCGATCCTCGCGTTCGAGTTGTTTGGCCACCAGCAGCAGTTCAGCATCGCGTTCGGTGCTGCGAGTGTTCTCGCCCGGGGCCGGCGGCCGTGGATGCAGGCAGTGCAGCCTGACCACGTCACCCGAAGGCAGTTGCACGCCGGTGCGGATGGACGGCACGTCCGGCTGCACCCGGAACTCGACACGCGGATCAACCAGGGGATAACGGCTGTAGAGCAGCATGCCGTAGGTGTTCGGTTGCGGCTGGCGCACCACGTGCGGATAGGTTTGCTCGAACTCGCGCAACTGACCTTCCCACCAGTCATCGGTTTCGACGGTCAGGAAGACATCGGGTTGGTATTCTCTAATCAGGTCGCGAAGCTTGCCGCTGTCGCGATTCGTCATGAGCACGTTGGAGATGAGCACGCTCAGGCTGCGCGCCTCATTGGGCTGCCCCACGCGTTTCAACTGTCGGGAGTGCAGCGGTGTGTACGGCCACATGCGCCACAACTGGTAGACCAGGCACAGCGACAGCACCGACAGGAAGGCATTGTCGGCGGCGCTCGGATCCTCGCGCATGAGCAGGTAGCCGACGAACGTGGCGACGAACACGACGGTGATTTGCAGGCGCGGGAAGTCGAACACGCGGACTGCCCAGTGTTCCGCCCGTACCGCGGGGGTGATGGTCGCCGCGATCATCAACCAGCCAATAATCGATAGCGCTATTTCCAAGTGTCCGGCACTTCCTGACTCCTGACTCCCAGGTTGAGATGGACCTGGAGAAATGAACTGCGTTCAGGATATTGCTGAAATCATACCAGTGGAGTCAGCATGCGCGCGCGTTCGAGTACCGATCCTGCCGAAGCGCGAAGCGCCTCGAGACCATGCGCAGCGCGTGGCGGGCGATCGAACCGCTGACGAACGGTTTCCACGTCGACGCGATCACGGACGATGAAAGCGCCCGCGTCCCGACCAATCACGGCAGCAACTATCAACGTCTTCAGCAACTGAAGCGCAAGTACGACCCGAACAATCAGTTCCGGTTGAACGCGAACATCGTGCCGGGATGACCGGAGAGCTAGCCGTATTCGTCCGATCCCTGCACCCAGATGAACGACTGAATATCGATCATGTCGCGGGGCCGCAGCGCTCGCTGATCGCGCCGGACTCGCGCAGCGAATTCCAGCAGGTTTCCGTAGGTCTCCCAGTTCGGCTTCGATGTGTATTGCAGATCGAAGCCGTACTCGCGCGCCGCGGAGCGCGTCACCACTGGCTTGAAGAAAATGTGCGTCTGCGGCTGCGCAATGAAGCCGAAGACGGTCGCCAACGGCCACGTGAGCACGCGCGTCTGCCGGCGTGGCAGCCCGGCCACCACGTCGATCCACTGCTTGAACCGAAGCTCCGCATTTTCACTGCCGTGAAGGAAGGCATACAGGCCTTCTGCGAAGTCTCTCGCCCCTGCGGCGCTCTTGATGGCGTCACGCAGCGCCATTTTCTCGAACGAGAACATCATGCTGTGTCTCGATTGCTGCTCGACGCGCACGGCGCGGCGTGCCGCCTCGGCGAACTCACCTCTGCGAAGCAACGCACGAAATTCAACATGGCCAAGCGAACGCTCCCATCGCTCATGCGAGTGCCATTTGTAATCGCGTTCGGACTCGAGGTAGTCAGGATCGCGAAAGCCGCCGGGAAAGAACTCCAGGAATTTTCGCTGGCAGGCCAGGGCTAACCCGCTGGCACTCCGGCTCGGCGAGGAGGTCCTGGAACGGCGGCCTGAAACGAGATTGGTGTCCATGACGATCTCCGCCCACGCGGCATGCTCCGCGATGACGAGATATCACCAGGCTGCTTTTCTGCGTAGTGCGTGCAGGCGTGGACGGGTGTAGCCGCAGCTCCATCTGGAGCGTAGGTCCGGGGGAACGGTGCCGGAAGACATGGTCGCGCAGCGGCTCTCAAGAGACGTTCGCTGGCTCGTGGTGGCTGCTCCTTCCTATCTCGAACGCCGCGGTACGCCGGCGCATCCCAATGACCTTCTGAATCACCGCTGCATCCGGCTTCGCATCGGCGATGAGCGCATCTATCGATGGGAGTTCGAGCGCGGTTCCGAGAAGCTGGAAGTGAACGTTCCGGGTTCGCTCGTCGTCGACCAAGGCACCGTCGGGCTGGCCGCGGCGAAGGACGGCGCCGGGCTCATGTACGTTTGTGATCCGATGGTGCGCGAGCTTGTCGATCAGGGACTACTGCAAACAGTGCTGGACGACTGGGCGCCCATGGGTCCGGGATTTCACGTGTACTACTCCAATCACGCCCTTCCACTCCGGCTCGGTCCGTTGCTGGCCCAACATGGCCATGATGGGGTGGCACAGGTTGCAGCCCCGCGGAAGTTCGGCGCGGCCCTCATCCAGCGGTAACGACGCCGGACCCGGAGTGGGGAATGGCGATTGGCTGTAGACCGGAGCGCCGGGCAACGCAAATATCAGGCCGCCGAGCAGGAGCAACAGAAGAGGCGATGAAAAACGCATGGAGTGGGGTGTCATGCCAGACGGGGCGCACATGCTGCCATGGCCGAAGCCTTCAGCGCGCAACCGCGTCTGTGACTTGGATCACCGCCGTAAATTTACGCAACGCGCCGTCGCTTGTTGCCTGAGCAATTGCGCGTGCATCCAGCGTTTGTTCAGACTGGCCCAACCATGACAAAAGTTTCTGATCACGACGCCTACATTGAGGCGGCTCCGCAAGAGCTACGCCCCCTGCCGCTTAGATTGCGTGTCCAGCTCGCACGAGCTCTGCCTGGCGCCGAGGAAGTCATCGCCCACAACATGCCGGGATTCAGGATTGGAAAATCCATCGTTGCGGGATATGCGGCGTTCAGCAGGCAATGTGGCGTCTACCTGTTGCCCTCCGCCATCGAGTCTTGTGCTGACGACATTGCCGCGGCGGGGCTGAAGGCTACCAAGACGGGCGTGACCTTTCGCCGAGCAAGCCAATCCCTGACAAGCTCATCAAAAAACTCGCGCTGGCTTCCAGAAAGGTTCAAGTTCCCTGAGGCTTCCGATCCGGCAACGTCCTATTCTCTTTTATTCATGCTCGGGCGCCCGCCGCGAATCTCATACTGGAGCGCACACGTGAAGCATGAAGTGTCGAGAAACGATCGCAGATTCGACCGGCGCGCTTTCGTCCTAACAACCTTGTGCGCGGCCGTCTCTGCTCGGCTCGCTCATCCGGCGGTCAAGCGGCCCCCCCGGATCTTGCTGCGCTCAGGCTGGCAGACTGAGAACATCGGCGACATCGCGCACACGCCCGGGCTTCTCGCCATTCTCGAGAAGCATATTCCCGACGCGGAAGTCACCTATTGGCCGCACTATCACTATCTGCCGGCCGAAGAAGTGGCCATGCTGAAGCGCCGCTTTCCCAAGCTTCACATCGAAGAAGGCAGGCTCGACGCGCAAGGTCAGCCGCCCGACAATATCGCGGCCGCGATGGACGCGGCGGATTTCTTTCTGCACGGCTCAGGCCCGGCGACCATCGGCTGGCGTGAATGTGCGGCCTTTCGCAAGCGGACGGGCAGGCCTTTCGGTGTTTATGGCGTCACCTACGGTCTATACGGCACGCCGGAGAAGGCCACGCTCAACGATGCGAGCTTTGTCTATTTTCGGGATTCGGTGTCGCTCGCACTCGCCAGGAGGGAAGGCGTCCGTGCACCGAAGATGGCGTTTGGCCCCGACGCCGTCTTCGCCCTTGACGTGCAGGACGAGGCTCGCGCCGCCGCGTATCTCGACAGCGCTGGCCTTGAAGACGGGCAGTTCGTGGTCTGCCTCCCGAAGCAGCGCTATACGCCCTCCTGGCTGCACAAGGAAAAAGGGCGGCCGTTCGACGAGGCCAAACACGCGCGCAACGAGGAGATGAAGGAACACGACCACGCGCCACTGCGCGAAGCAATCACGGCGATCACGCGCCAAACCAGCATGCGCGTGCTCATCGGCCACGAAGACGAGACGGAGCTGAAGATAGGCAAAGACTGGGTTTACGACAAGCTGCCCGCCGATGTGAAATCGAAAGTAGTTTGGCGAGACTCGCTGTGGCTCGTGGACGAGGCGATGAGCATCTACCGCCGATCCGCGGGAATGGTCTCGCTCGAGATGCACAGCCCCATCATGTGTATTCCCAAAGTGTTCCCGCGATCGTTTGCCGCTGGGCTGAGCAGAGCAGCAAAGGAATCATGTGGCGCGACATCGGCCTGGGCGACTGGCTCTTCGATTTCGACAACGAGGACGAGGTCCGGCGGATGCCAGCCGCCGCCCTGGCGCTTGCGCGTAACCCTGAGGCCGCCAAGGCGTCCGCCGAAAAAGCGAAAGCCTATGTCAACCAGTGCTTCTCGGAGTCGATGAGCGTGTTGAAGGCAACTTTAGAGCGCCAGGTTCGCGAAACGTCCAGACGTGAGGACTAAGACAGCCAGTCGGCGCCGGCAGGCCATTCCTGCCGGCGCCAATTCATTGGCAAAGCGCGTCGTCCCTATTGATAGACGCGGATGTAGTCGACGTACATCCGCTGCGGGAACACGCTGCTGCCATCGGGGTTGCCGGGCCAGTTGCCACCCACGGCCACGTTGAGGATCAGGAAGAATGGATGGTCGAACACCCAGTTGCCATAGCCCTGCACCTGGGACCGCGTCACGCTGTAGAACTGCACGCCATCGACGAACCACCGCACGCTCGTGGAATTCCACTCCATCGCGTACACGTGGTAATTGGCATCGACTCGCTCGTTGAGGTAATGCGTGCCGGCGAAGGGCGTGTTGCCCGAGTAGTTCGGGCCGTGCATGGCGCCATGCGTGATGTTGGGCTCGAAACCCACGTGCTCCATGATGTCGAGCTCGCCACAGGACGGCCAGCCGACTGTGCCGATGTCGTTGCCCAGCATCCAGAACGCGGGCCAGATGCCCTGCGTCTGCGGCAGTTTCAGCCGCGCTTCGATGCGGCCGTACTGGAAGGTGCGCTTGCCGGACGTGTTCATGCGCGACGACGTGTATTCGCAACGGCCATACCAGCAGTTGTAGTTGCCCGGGTTGTCACGACGGGCTTCCAGCACCAGCACGTTGCTGCCTGCCTGCGAATCGAACTGGATGAAGCGCGTTGTTGCCGGCCGTGTAATACTCGCGTTCGTTGTTGCCCCAGCCGTGGCCGCCGACCTCGTGATTCCAGGTGGCGGTATTGATGCTGTTGAAGTCGTCGCTCCACACCAGGCTCGGGCCGCCGGCCGACACCACTTCGATCCAGTTGAAGTTCCATCCCGCGGTCTGCGCGAACACCCCCAGGTTGTAGGTGCCGGCATTGAGCGTGACCGTGCGCGACACCGTCGTCCAGTTCTGCCAGCCGCCCGTCGCGGGAATCGCGAAATTTCCGAGCTGAATGGTGCCGGCGTTCAGGTCCACCGAAGCCGTCGCGCCGCCCGGACTGGCCACACGGAGCCGTATGGTGTAGCTGCCGGTCGTCGGGACATTGAGGCCGTTGAATGCCAGCCATTCGCCTTGGGCGATCCAACCGACGTTGCAGCCGCCGCCAGCGTCGGTCGTTCCCTGAATATCCACGTTGACGTTGACATTGTTCGTGCACGCGCCGCCCGAGTTGCCCGCGGTGGTGTCGTACGCGTTGTTGAAGCTCTCTGCCTGATAGATCACCGCGTGCGCGCTGGCCGAGACGAGCAGGAAGGTGATGGCACAGGCGAACCGGAGTCTGCTGGATGTCCTTTTCATAAAATCCCTCTGAAGGTTGTTAGCGATCCTTACTCCATTGACATGGCAGTCCCCGGTTGCGGTTTAGCTCACGGGCACACCGACGTCTATCCGTGAAGGCCACCTGTTCAGAACCTGATCTCGAACTGGAGAAGTGCGCCGCCGTCCGTGGGAGTGAACGTCAATGACATCCCCGACGTTTCCGGCAGAAACGCGCGCGTCGCGAACGACGAAAAAAAAGTGCCGAGCGCGAAACCTGCGAGCACGTCCGAGGGAAAGTGTCGTCCGCCTTCCACTCTTGCCCAGCCAGTACCGAACATGACGACGTCGATGCCCACGCCCGCCGTGCGACGCCAGGCCGTACTCATTGGGATGAATTCAAGATTGAACTTGGCGAGCTGGCCGTGAACGGCTGACGCCGACGCGTGACCGGACGGAAAATTCTTGCGATCGTATTCATCGGGTCGCTCGCGGGCCGTTGCGTCTTTAAGCCAGTTGGTGGCAGCACCGTTGCCGTGATCGCCGCCACTTCCACCGCAGCGCCCCTTGCCTTGTTGATGAGCCAGTCACCAGGCTCATCGCCTCCCGGCGTGGCGAGAAGCGTGACCAGCCAGGCAGCCGTCGAGGCGGATCGCAGGCTGTCACTCCAGTCCTGCGCGTTGTCCTGCGAGCCGAACAGCGGCATGTGCTCGCGGGCCCAATCCGACGTACGCTGATCGAGGTCATCGATCTGAAGCGCTGCTGCTGCGGCTCAACGGAGCCCACACCCATGGATCTGTGGCGGCGCTTTGCGCCGCTTCCCGCACGCGAGTCCAGCCCGGCTGACTCGCCGCAGTGCGTCTTTGCTTTTCCATGGATCGCACAGCTAGGTCGATCGGCGCAATGACCATTGAGTCGGCGCCGATCGCCATGGAACCCGTCGGCTCGATCACACGCGTCGGATTCTTCGTCGATCATGAGCTGGGTACCTACGAAGTCCCGGTGCACATGGACATGCCCCATCAGGACGTGGCGTTGGCGAACAGGCCGGAAGCTGGTGGATACGGCCAGCCCTCAGTGAGCGGCGTATGGAATGCCTAGGCCAAAGTAGGACGACAGTGCGCCCTGCACATAGCCTGTGGCGCGGACACCTCACACTTTTGCACGTGTTGCGCGTTGTTCAGACTCGTTCGTTCACTGTGACTCAGGAGCTGCCATTTTTCACCGAGCCGCTTCCTTCAGCCCGCAAGTCAACTCCCACGCGTTGAAGCGCCATCGGGCAATAGCACAGTGCGAACCGCCATGCTTTGCTAGTCACCGTCCTTTCCATTCCCATCCGCCGGAGGTGACCGTGCAAACTTCGACACCTGCTGATCCCACATTTCCCGAGAGCGGCGATGGTTTCTCGCGGCCGGCTTCGCGGACAGCTGAAATGGGCGAGGGAGCCTCCGCTGCGATCGATGACAAGCGCGAGGCGTTCTCGCGTGGACTTGCCTCTGCCGCATCCACGCTCCACTCGAAAGCCGAAGACCTGCCCGGCGGAGAGAACGTGGCCAGGGCTGCGCACAGTGCCGCAGAAGCGATGGAAAAGGCGGCCGATTATGTGCGCGGTCAAGATTTGAAGGGCATGGTTTCCGACGTCCAGCAAATCGTAAAAAGGAATCCAGCCGTAGTCTTGCTCGGGGCGGTCGCGTTGGGCTTCCTGCTTGCGCGTTCATTCTCGAGGCACTGAGGTCAGGCTATCCCATGGCCACGGCCGCCCGCCCCATTTCCGCAGTCCTGCATGACATCGTAGGCAACCTGCAGGACATCGTGCGTTCCGAATTGCGGCTGGCGAGGACCGAGCTCGGCGATGAGCTGGCAAAGTCGCGCACCGCCGCAGTGCTGCTCGTCGTGGGGGCGCTCATGCTGTCCTTCAGCGTGGTGTTCCTCCTGCTGGCCATCGTTTATGCGTTGAGTGCCGTCATGCCCGGATGGGCGGCGGCGTTGATAGTCGGGGTGGGCGTGGGCGTGGGCGCGGCGCTGTGTTTCGGCCTCGGGATGAAAAAGCTCAGGGCGGTTCGCGCGGTTCCGAAAACCGCAGCCAGCGTGCAGGAGAACATCGAATGGGCAAAACAACTGACGAAATAGCGACCGACATCGATCAGACGCGCGAAGAACTCAAGGCGAACCTGGAGGAGCTGGAGACGAGAGTGAAGGCAGTCACCGACTGGCGCGGCCAATTCCGGAAACATCCGGCCCCAATGGTCATCGCCGCGCTCGTGGGGGGAGCTGTACTGTCGGCGATGATCGGAAAACGCTCACCGTCTCGTGAAGTTTGAGTCAGCGCGCGGTCCGTTCTCCTGGACGCCTACGGGACACGCCGCGATGGCCGCGTCTCGCGCATGGCGAAGAACACTGGCAGTACGCACAGCGCAACCACGGCAATCATGAAGCCCGGGATCTCGTCTCGGCCCGTGCCAACGACCAATACCTGGGCCAGGTAAGGCGTCAGACCTCCGAAAATCGCCGTCGCGGTGGTCGCGCCCAGAGCCAGGCCGGTTATGCGCGCTTCTCCGGTGAACTGTTCAGCAGTTGCCACGGCGCCGACCGCACTGACGGCTCCTGCAACCAGCGCCATGGCTATTGCCGCGAACAGCACCGTGCCGGTCGATCCGGACGCCATCAGCGAGAACATCAGGATCGGCAGCAACACGCTGAGCGCGGTGATCGCCAGCAAAACAGGCCTCCTCCCGACCCGATCAGAAAGATGTCCGATAAAAGGAGTGACCAGGATCACGGCCACGGCTGCGATGGTGGAAAGCCACAGCGCCTCAGCCTCGCCGGTCGATCCGACGGAAGTAATGAAGGCCGGGACGTAGCTGATCCCCACGTAGTACGTGATGGATCCCAGGGCCGAGATCGCGAAGCCGCGCGCGACGCCCCGACGCTGCTCCGACAGCGCGTGAAACAGTGGATTACGCGGGACGGTGCCCGCCGCGACCTGCCGTTCAAAATCGGGAGACTCGTTCATGCTGGACCGGGCGATCCAGACCAGGCCGGCGAGTGCAGCGCCGACGAAGAAGGGAATGCGCCAGCCCCACGATTCGAGATCGGCGTTGGACATCGAGCTCACGGTGAGGGCCGACACGCCCACCGCCAGCATCGCTCCCACCTCGCTTGCCGCAGCTGCCAGCGATGCAATGAGACCGCGGCGGGAATCGGGAGCGCTTTCCAGCAGATAGGCGACGACGCCCGTGTATTCCCCGCCTACCGAAAAACCCATCACGCATCGAAGCGTGATGAGCAGCCACGCAGCGAGTGGACCGATCTGCGCCTCCGTGGGAAGCAGCGCCGTCAACAGCATGGCCGCGGACATGACCGCCATCGACAGGAGCAACATCGGGCGGCGTCCGCGGCGGTCGCCGATGTGCCCGAAGAAGACGGCTCCGACCGGGCGCATCAGGTAGGCCACGGCAAATCCGCCCAGTGCGACAACCAGCGATTCGTCACCGCCACCAAAAAATACGCGCGACAGCACCGTTGAGAAATACAGATATAGGGTGAAGTCGTACCACTCGACCACCGTCGAGAACGCGGCGATGACAATCGAGCGCCGATGTATGGCTCGTGGTCTCACTGCGCCGAGAAGATCTTACGGACTGTCTCCATCGTATCCGCTTCCTCGACGCGCTTGTCGGCTCGATAGCGTTTTACGCGTGCCAGCCTCAGCGCCAGCCCGCCCGGATAACGCGGACTGGACTGGAGATCGCTGAACGCGATCTCGACGACGATTTCCGGCCTAACGTACACCGTCCACTGATCCCGATGGGACTCGCGCGCCTGGAACTCGCGTGTCTGCCACTCGAGCATTTCGTCTGTCATCCCTTTGAAGGTCTTGCCGAGCATCACGTACTGCTGAGTGGCGCTGTCAAAAGCGCCGAGATGCAGGTTCGACAGTTTTCCCTGGCGGCGGCCGTGACCCCATTCCGCCGCGAGCACCACGAGATCGAGCGTGTGCGCGCGCTTTATCTTGAGCCAGCTCGCGCCGCGGTTGCCAGCCTCGTAGGGAGCATCCAGCGACTTGGCCATCAGGCCCTCGTGTCCCTGCGCCACGGCTTCGTCATAAAACGCGGTCGCCGCGTCACTGGATCGCGTGACCAGCCGGGGGATCAATTGCGCCGCGGGCACAACCTCCGAAAGGACGGCGAAGCGTTCGCGTGCCGGACGCTCGGCGCAGCTGATTTCGTCGCGCCGCAGGCAATCGAAGTAGAACGCACGCATCGGTAACTCCTGCTGCAGCAGGGCAACGTCCAGCTTGCGACCGAAGCGTCGCATCGTGGTCTGGAAAGCGTGGGGTCGGCCGCTTGACGCGTACGCAATGGCCTCGCCATCGAGCACCAGCTGGTCCGCGGGCAGCGCGCGAATCTCGTCGGCGATTTCCGGAATCGCGGACGTCACGTCATTGAGGTTGCGCGTGAAAATGCGCACCAGACTGCCCTGCTTGTGCACCTGGATGCGGGCGCCATCCATCTTCCATTCGAATGCCACGTCACCTGCAAGAATCTCGAGCGCCTCGTCGACGTCATTCGCAACTTGCGCGAGCATTGGCGCGATGGGCGACATCACCTGGAGCTGGAAACGCTGCAATCCCGGGGCGCCTGCTTCAAGCCCCACACGCGCGATGGCGCCGAGATTGCTCTCATACATGGCGGCACGCCGCACTTCTGTGAGTGGCACGCCGAGAGTCTTCGATATCGCGTCGAGCATGACGCCCATGAGCGCCCCTTGCCGCAGCTCGCCCACCAGCAGCCGCACCAGAAACTCCTGCTCCTCGCCGGTTGCGCGCCCGAACAGCGTCCGCAACGCAGTCGCGCGCCGCGCACTCGAGCCGCTGCCGCGGATCGCCGCCAGCTCGCCGAGCAGGCGATCGACTTCGATGACCTGAAGGCTTGGTGTGCTCGCTGCCTCCGGCGCACAGGCACGCAGCGCCGATGGACCGATGCCGATGCGTCCCTGGCGGATTTCGCCTGACAGGTACAGAACGGCGATCTCGAGTTCCTCGGCATTCATGGCTCGCAGGCAATCGGCGAGCAGGCGAGTCTTGACGGATCGCGCCGCCGTCGCGGCCACTTGCCGGGACGTCGCGACCACGTTGGCGAGCAGAGTCATGGCCGCTGATGCGGTATTGCGGCTAGTGGCGGCTCACGACTTCGCCGTCTGCGCGCAGCGCCGAATGACTTCCCACAACGGCAGGCCCGGCAGATCCGAGACGTCGGCGCCGTAATTGGCCTGGATGGCGGCCACCAGATCCTCATCTGAATCATCGCCGTTCAGCAGCGAGGGGATCATGCAGTCGGCGGATGCCAGGACGTCGCGCCAGTCCTGCTTGAGGATGCGCTCGGAAAAACCATCCAGGAATTCGCTGGAGAATTCGGCGTGCGCAGCGGGCATGCAGAAAGCCAGCGTGCCGTTACGAAAGCCTTCCCTGAAATCTTCAACCGACATAGCCATGCTCCAACGCTCGCATGTTCCGGGAGCGATGTCTGGAGAGACAAATGTCGGCGGAGTCCGACTTTTGCCGAGGAGTGCTCGGGCGCTTGCGTGGGGCGTTCGTCCGCATGCGGGACGACGGTCAATTCAGACGTACCCGGACGGCGCGGCTTTCGCTTCGGGCATAAAATTCGGCGGTCATGACGGCCATCAGCCCCGATCGCGGCCCGCTCGATCGCGATGAGCGAAAACATCTGCGATCAGTGTTGACACGCTTTCAGGAGCCCTCCACGGCACGCGCGCTCTGGCAGTTTTTCAACACCATCGTCCCGTACGTGCTCCTGTGGGTGTTGATGTATCACGTGAAGGATATTTCGCTGTGGCTGGCGATCCCGCTCGCGATGCTCGCCGGCGCGCTGCTGGTCAGGGTCTTCATCTTCTTTCACGACTGTGGCCACGGATCGTTCTTCAAGTCGCACTGGGCCAATGCCGTGTTTGGATTCATCTGTGGTGTGCTCACGTTCACGCCTTACTACCACTGGCGCTGGCAGCACGCCATCCATCATGGGACTTCGGGGAAGCTGGACAAACGCGGAGTGGGTGACATCTGGACGATGACGGTACAGGAGTACCTGGAATCCACCCGCTGGAAGCGCTTTTCATACCGCTTTCAACGCAATCCCTTCGTGCTGTTCGTCGTCGCGCCACTGTACGTGTTCCTGATCCGGCAGAGGTTCGCTTCCTCCCACGCCAGCCCGCGGGAGCGGTATTCGGTGTGGTGGATGAATCTCGCCTTGTTGACCGTCGCGATCCTGATGAGCTGGCTGTTCGGATTCTGGAGCTATCTACTGCTGCAACTGGTGGCCTGGATGGTAGCCGGCGCCTCGGGCATCTGGCTGTTCTACATCCAGCACCAGTTCGAAGACGCTTACTGGGAACGCGACGAACAGTGGGACTACACGGCAGCCGCGCTGCAGGGAAGTTCGTACTACAAGCTGCCGCGCGTCCTCCAGTGGCTATCCGGAAACATCGGCTTTCATCACATTCACCATCTGAGTCCCAATATCCCGAACTACAATCTCGAGCGGTGTCACCGGGCAGAGCCGCTCTTTCACCAGGTGAAACCCATCACGTTGTTCGCCAGCTTCAAGTCCCTCAAGTACCGGCTTTGGGATGAACCGGCCAGGAAACTGGTGGGTTACGGGCGCATCAGGCAGCTGCGAAAAGAAGGGCGTCGCCGGCAGCGTTAGCCTCCACGCGCCAGGCGCCGCAGCTACGCCCGGCCGAGCAACGCCAGCAGCCGCTGCACCGGTCGCCGGTGCGCGGCGCGTCGCAAGTTACCGTTCTGCCACGCAGTGAATACCGCGGGATTGATGTACGACTTGCGGCACACGGCGGGCGTATTGCGCAAGCCGGCCGCGACCTCCTTGACCACGGAGTTGATGCAGCGGCGCATCGCGGCATCAGTGCGCCGCTCCGGCACGGGCACATTATCGAGTAACGTCAGCGCGTGCAGCGTCGCGTGCCAGGTGCGGAAGTCCTTGGCCGTGAACTCGCCGCCCATGCGTTCGCGCAGATAGTCGTTGACCTGCCCCGAATCGATGGCGTGGCGGCCGCCCTGCTCGTCGACGTACTGGAACAGCGCCTGGCCCGGCAATTCCTGGCAGCGGCGCACGAGCTGCGCGAGGCGCGCATCGTCGACGAGCACCTCATGATTTGCACCGCCCTTGCCGCGGAATTGCAGCAGCGCCTTGCCACGCACCGGAAAACGCGCATGGCGGTTGCGCAGCGTGGTCAGGCCGAAACTGCCGTTGCTGCGCGCGTACTCGGCATTTCCGACGCGTACCTGGGTCGCATCCAGCAGCTTCACCACCAGCGCGAGCACCTTCTCGCGCGGCAGGCCCGGGCGCCTCAGGTCGCGACGCACGCCGACTCGCAGCCGGCCCAGCGCCTTGCCGAAGCTTTGCATGCGTGAGTGCTTTTGATCATCACGCGCGCTGCGCCAGTCCGCGTGGTAGCGATATTGCTTGCGGCCGCGCGCGTCGCGTCCGGTCGCTTGCAAGTGACCGCGTGGGTTCGTGCAAATCCAGACGTCCTCGTACGCCGGCGGTATCGCGAGCTTCGCAACGCGCGCGAGCGTGCGCGCGTCACGAATGCGCCGGCCCGAAGGTCCGAAGTAGTCGAAGCGCGGCGGCGCGTCCTTTCGACCCCTTTTCTTTCGAATGATGACGCCGCACGCGCCGGATTCCGCGCGCCTGGTCGCTGACGTAGATGAGACCTCGAGGTGCTGGCGGCATGATTCGAGCCTGCCGGCCGCGCCCTGGGGCCGCTGTAGGGATGTTTGACAGCGCGGCGGAAAACGCGCTCGTCAGGGTTCGCTGTCACTCCTACTTGGTGGATTTCCGCAACCGCTCAAGGTCCTGGTTTCGATTCGGCATATCCGTGCGCGGCGCGGCTTGATGACAGGCTAGAGCGTCCCGCACCCCACCGGGTCGTTAGTCAGGCAACTCAAGGGTGAAGAGATAGTTCACGCGGAGCGGAAACGCCTCGGCTACGTGAATTCCTTGGTCCTTGTTTCGAATCCCAGCAGGCCCACCAATTCATGCAGCGCACCAGGCTGCGGATCCTTAACCGTTCCTTTTCCATTCTTCAGGATTTCTGCCTCAGGGGGCTCGAGCAGCGGTGATCATGCGCCCCGATGGTTTCACTCCAGAGGCGATGAGGCGATGCGTAGCACGTGGATTGCAGTAATTTTCGCGGCGGTACTTGGGGTCCTTCCGTCCCCCGGGCGGGCAGAGGAGGGCCAGTTCTACGGCCTCATGCGCGAGCGCGACCTGACGCCATTCGGCTTCATGCGTCTCGACATGCGGCCCGCGCATGCGGCGTCCATCGAGCCCGGTAGTTGGGTGGTGGAAACCGATGTCGCGTTTCAGAATACCTGGGCTCTGAGCCCCGAAGTGGAACAGTACCTGGTCGGCCTGGAGTCCACGGGCCGTCGTGAGCTCGGGCCGCAGGAGATCCAGGCCATCCGCGATCTGCCCGGAGAAAACTACCTCGTCGACCTCGAGGCCGCGGTCTACGACATGACCGTGCACTACAAGCTCTCGCCTCGCGTGAGCGGCTACCTGGTCGTGAGCGGCGTGTCCTTTCACGGCGGCTTCATGGACAGCGCCATCGAGAGTTTTCACGACGCATTCGGCTTCAGTTCCTTTGGTCGGCGCGCGCTGGCGCGGAATCGCGTGAATACGGTCATGAACCTGAAGGGCAGTTCGTACGTGAGTCTCGATGAGGGTGCCACGGGCGGCCTGCTCGACCCTGTGCTCGGCGCGCGCTACGCGCCGCCACAGAAGTTTCGCGGCTGGAACTACTCCATCGAATGCGCCATCAAGCTACCTGTCGCCAGCCAGCGGGAATTGCTGTCCACGGGTCGTGCGGACGTCGGCGTGCAGGCATCCGCCCAGCGCCGCGGTGCGCGACAGGCCTTCTATATCAACGGCGCCGTCGTCTGGTACGGTGGCGGGCAAGCGCCGTCACCCGAGGAGCGCCAGGTAGTGCCAACACTGGTGCTCGGATACGAACGGCGTCTCACCAGCCGGACCAACTTGAACCTGCAGGGTTACATCAGCCCAAGCCTGTATTCGCGCGCCGAAACCGAATTGCGCGAACTGCGCGCCACCAAGTACCAGATGACGCTGGGCGTGCGACATCGCGTGCAGAGTCACGTGTGGACGGTGAGCATCACCGAAAACCTGCAGAACGTGAACAACACACCCGACATTAGTTTCCAGCTCGGATATGCCTTCGTTCCCAGGCTGTCGCGTAGCTCCATTGAAGGGCTCTTGTGACACGCGGCACTTTCGCGAGCCCGCGCTTCAACCCACCACTTTCCGCAGCCGCTGCAAGTCCTCGTTTCGACTTGCCATGCGCATGTCGCGCAGCACTTCGAGCGAGCGGAGCAGCACGGGCAGCGGCGGGCCGCTGGCCGTAAGACCCGCCTGGGCACTCTGCGACAGCTTCGACGCGGGTCCTTCGATGAATCGCTTCACGAGGCCGTCGTGATGCTGGGCGGCGTATTGCCCGAAGAGATCGCACACCTCGAGATATGCCCTGGCATTGCGCCGGAACCATTCCTCGTTGGCGTTTTCATCCAGTGACTGCAGTAATTCATCCAGCAGGCTGGTGTACGTCATGCATTCACGCAGCCGCGCCTGGTCCGCCGGCAACATGAAGGACATCTTGTCGACGAGCAGGTTGGCGTAATACGGATCATTGGCCCGGCACAGGCCGAGCAGAAGGTCGAGCTCGTTGATGCCGGAGAAGTCGCCGGCATTGGCGCCGCGGTATTCGAGGCGGCCAACGCGATAAGGCTTGTAGTAAGGCCGCACACAGAAGAAGAATCGCTCGATGTCGAGCTCGGCGAACAGCCGCTCGTTGAAGCGCAGCACGTCCTCGAGCGCGCGCCTCGCGGTGGTGAACAAAACATCGGCAGCCGGGCTCGTCACGCCGATGTGCACGATGCGCGTCGAGTGCATCCGCGGCGGTCTGCAATGCGAGAATGCCGCGCGTGTTCTCGTCGATGAACAGGAACTCATCGCGCAGCGACGTGAAACTCTTGCGAACGCCGTTGATCGCCCGGTTGTGAGTGGCGAGATGGCTGGTCGCGAAGCGCGGCGCCATTCCGAGCGAGGCGCCGACGTGTAATGCCAGCGACGAAGCTTCCGGAAATGGCGAGCGCTCCTCCCGCGCGGGATTCGTGAGCTCGTGACGTCGCAGGGCGCCCAGGTACAGCCCGACGTTGCCGAGTACGTTGAACCCGCTTTCAAAGCCGTCGCCGGTATTACCTTCCTTCAGCAATGCAACGACGTGCACGTGACCTTCATCGCGCAAAGTTGCCTTCAACGAATCTCCAACGCCTTCAACGCGTGCGCGATCGTCCTGCCGGAAGTACAGCTCCTCCAGCTCGGTGTTGAGTGCGACGAACGAGCTGCGGATCCAGCGATCGAAGGCCTCGGCCCGGGCGCTCATCTGCATGTCAGCGATCTCCTTGCCAGGCACGCGCCACGCGCAGTGCGTCGTCCTCGGCATTGCAGGCATGAAACGACAGCCGAATCACGTCGCCGCGACAATCGAATTGCGTACCCAGCGAGTTGAGAGCGCCCGTGACCGCCTCGAATTCTTGTCCAAGCGGAATGCAGAGCGTGCCGCCGATGGGCCACGGCGGCAGGCGCGCGCGCCATGCCGGCGAAAGCGCATCCTTGAATACCTGGATCAGGCGCCGATTGTGCGCGTAAATCCCGTCTACACCCAGTGCTCGAATGTGCCGAAGACTCGCGGCGGCGCAGACGAACGGCGCGATCGAGGGCGTGCCGCCCCAGAAACGCCGGGCGTCGTCCGCGTACCTGAACGAGTGGATGTCCATCTCGAAAGGTTCTTCGTGTGAGAACCAGCCGACGTCGACAGGCTGGAGCGTCTCGATGAGCTCCGGACGGATCCACAGGTAACCGGCGCCGGGGCCGCCACACAGCCACTTGATGCAACTACCGAGCACGATGCCAGCGCCAAGCGCTGGAAAACTGGTTGGCAGGATTCCGGCCGACTGCGCGACATCGGCGACGCACAGGATCTCACGCTCTTCGCACAGTTTCGCGACCTCGGCGACTGGCGCGACGCGTCCGGTGTTCGAGTGAACATGTGTGACCAAGGCGACGCGTACGTCGGGCGTCAAGGCCGCTGACCAGGTGCGGATGTCGTCGGGGGACTGGGCGCGCGGCATGAGTCGTAGCGTGAAGCCGAGACGCTCCGCCTGGCGCAGCACGAAGCCGAGTGACGGAAACGAATCCTCGGCGGCGAGCAGCGTGCGCTGATGCGCAGGCGCCGTCGGAAGCGCCAGCAGCAGCTTGGCCAGCCCGGAGGACAAATTGCTCTGCGGGCAATACTCGGCAGACTCGCCGCCAAAAAGATCCGCGAGAGCCGAGCGGAAGCCGTCCACCTGCTGCAGCCAATCGGGCCAGGCGTTGCCGCCGCGCTCGGCCCACGGCCGAAGGAAGCTCGAGTCGAGCGCGTCGCGCGCCACTCTCGGCAGACAGCCGACGGAGTGGGTCAGCAGATATGGACCCGGGCCAGGGACGAGAAACGAGTGCACGCCCAAGCCTAGTCCAGGCTGGAAGCGAGCGAAACCCTTCGACGTTCCGGCAATTGCGTGGTCAGTGCAACCACGTCATTCCCATACGCCATTCATCCGGCTCACCGGAGGGCTCCAGTCCGCGACGAAACGCGATATCCAAGGCCACCTGTTTGCTCGCGCTCCACACCACGCCCGCGAGCACCGACATCTCCGCGCCATCACCTTCCGCATCTTCATGCAGCAGCTCGAATCCCGGCCGCAATCGCCACGATGCCGGGCCTTCGACGATCAATCCGAACGATTGCTGCCAATGATGATCTGTTTCGAACGCAATTGCGGCATTGACATGCATGCTCAACGCCGCGGTGCTGTGCGATGCAATCAGAAGGCATTCCCCTCCAGGGCCAGACTCTTCACTGCTGGTGGGAATCAGTACGCCGCATTCGCTCGCAATGCTGAGGCCGTGCCCACCCTGGAGGGAGCCGCGCCGATGGACTTGTTTGAGGAACAGCCCGATGTCACTCACGGACGACTCGGTTTCTCCGAAAGTAGTTTCGGAGTGTTGCCAATCGCCCTCGAGCACGACCTCACGACCGTGGGCAATGCCAAAATTCGCGGTCGCGCGCACCGCGTGTTCTTCTACGTCTGCGAACTGTGAGTTGCGCCAGCCTAGTTCTAGCTCCACCTCATCGTCGTCAGCAACGTCCGCGTCGGTCGCATCGTACGGTCGATACGCCCATGCCGGGAAGGTGCACAGCAGCCCGCACAGAATTCGGCCACTGACATGATCGCTTCGCCGGGCACGCATGTCAGTCGCGGGGCTTCAATACCCATATGGCCGCATCATTGCCGCCTTCCGCGCGCGCCGCCGCGAACAACAGGCTGGTGCCGGGGAATGAGTCCTGCGGGCGCAGGCGAAGTGGGAAATCGCTCGATGCGCCTGAGCGTAACCCGATCGAGCACGTCGACCACGCCTTCTCCGCAAATGACGTACACGCGCTTGCGCGGTGCGTCGACGAATACATCATCCGCGTCGCCACAGGTTTCCGTCTCCATCGAGAGGGATCCGTCTTTCATCGAGTACCGCGCGATCCTCGCGGGCCTGCGAAACACGGCAAGGACTGAACTGCCACCTTCGTCAATCGCCATCGGGTAATTGGCTCCCCATTTCGTGGCGGACCAGGAGGCAACCTGCCTGCCCGCCTTTCGGTCGACGACAGCAATCTCCCTGGCGTCAGGAACATTGACGTAGACGTGCCCATCGACCGGCGAAAGCTGAAAACTCTCCGGATGGCCCTTCAACGGAATTTCCCCCACGCGCTCGAGGGAAACGGGATCGAGCACCGCAAGCGCGCCATCCCCGTAGCCCACGTAGACACGTCGCGCCGCCGGATCAATACGGATGTTGTCCGCATCATTGGCCAACTTGATGCTGCCCACTACCGTGAGGTTGTGGGCATCGTAGGCACGCACCGTGCCGTCGCCGCCAGCTGCGATGTACAGCCTTTGCAAAGGCGCGAAGTACGCGATGCCTTGCGGGTTCATCGAGCCCGTCGAGGCGGCTTCGAGGCGGCTCCCATGACATCGAGGACGGCGACGCTGTCGTTGCCAAGTTCGGCGACATACAACCGGTTGCGCACCGGGTCGAATGCCAGATGATCGATGCGTCCCTTGCAGTCGGGAAGCGGAATTCTCTCCTTGAGTTCCAGAGTTACGCCTCCGGCCGAGTTCGCGCTGGCCAGCAATCCAAGTGCAGCGAAGAAGGCAGCGCGCATGGGGTGACTCCGAACCAGGTCGGCGTAGCCTACCTTGACGCGGCTGAAACCGATGTCGGGCAGATCTGAAGAGTCACGGGAAACGATCATGGGTAACTTGATGTCGTTCTCGTCGCGGATGTTCTCTATCACTACATCGTCATGACGGCTCGCGAACGTCAAAAATCCGCGGCATGCGACGACGCGCTTGTCCCGGTTCCCGCGGCCGCGGTGCGAAGGTCAGAGCCATGCCGTGAAAGCCACTGCGAACCGAGAAAGCGCTTGATCACCCGATAAATTAGAAATTGTTCAAAGACTTGAATGGAGAAGGCGGGAGGTGCCGCCGTGATCGGGGGCGCGAGTTGGTGACCGCCAAACAAAAGATGCCTGTTCGGCAACGGAGTGTCGCACGTCGATACGTCTCACCGTTATTGGCGGGGGCGTGGAGGCACTATGGCGGCCGAGAACCTGAAAGACGAGGTCTATCGCGAGCCTCGCACACTCATAGGCGACTTCAAGTTCGACCGATCGGTCGCCGGGGTGTTCGACGACATGGTCAGTCGGTCGGTTCCGTTCTACGGCGAGATGCAACGCATGATCGTCGAGATGGCGCGCGACTTTGCCATGCCCGGAACGAACTTCTACGACCTCGGCTGCTCCACGGGAACGACGTTTGCCAATCTCGATCCCTATCTCGAAGACTCGATCTCTTTCGTCGGAATCGACAATGCCGACCACATGCTCGAGAAGTGTCGGGCGAAACTTGTTGCGAGGGTGTCGACCGTCCACTCGAGCTCCTGTGCCGCGATCTCAATGATGGTGTCGCGATTGAAAACGCGTCACTCGTCAGCCTGGTATTGACCCTGCAGTTCGTGCGCCCGCTGCGCCGCGAGCGACTGATGGCAGACATCTATCGCGGACTGAACCCTCAGGGCTGCCTCATCCTCGTCGAGAAAGTGCTGGCGGAGGAGTCGTTGTTCAATCGGCTGTTCATCAACTATTACTACGACCTCAAGCGACGTGCAGGCTACAGCGACACCGAGATAGCACAAAAGCGCGAGGCGCTCGAAAACGTGCTTATCCCTTACAAGCTGCTCGAGAATCGCGAGCTCCTGCTCAGCACCGGATTTCGCGCCGTGGACGTATTCTTCAAGTGGTACAACTTTTGCGGAATCGTCGCCGTCAAATGATGGAGACGCTCGGCAATTTCCTGTTTCAATATCGGAACGCGCTGTTCCCGTTTACCTGTCTCCTCCTGCTATTGCCGGGTCCGCGCCTGCACGAAGATCCGCTGGTCGCGGCCGCGATAGGTGCGCTGATTGCGCTGCTTGGCCAAGCCGTGCGGGCACTCACGATCAGCCTCGACTACATCGTGCGCGGAGGTCGTCAGGGCAAGGTCTATGCAGAAGACCTCGTGGTCTCAGGGCTCTACCATCACTCGCGAAATCCAATGTACGTCGGCAACGTGCTCATTGCGGCCGGCCTTGCCATCGCCTCGAACTCATGGGCGGCGATCATCGCCACCGTGCCGCTCGTCGTGCTCGCTTACGTGTCGATCGTCGCGGCGGAGGAGAGATACCTTTCCTCGAGGTTCGGCGCGGCCTTCGCTGCCTATCGCGAGGACGTGCCTCGATGGCTGCCGAGGCTGCGCGGGTTGGGTACGACTTTATCTGGTGCGACGTTTCACTGGCGTCGGCTCGTCGTCAAAGAATATGGGACACCGGCTGGCTGGATCGCCGTGCTCTGCGGAATCACCTTGTACAACCTGTGGCGGAACGAAATGTGGACGGACCATCGCGAAGCTGCCATGAGTATCACCGTCGTGATTGCTGCGACCTTTGCGCTCTGGGCGTTGGCGCGCGTGCTGAAGAAGACACGTTTCCTGCGGGCTGACTGACGGGACGCCCGGTCCTAACTCTGCCTGGCATTGGCGTCCATGCATGCTCCGACCCATTCGCGCAGCGAGCCGTCTTCGTTGAGGATCGGTGTCGCCCGGATGATGCAGTGTCGGTACTGCTTGCTCGGCGCGTGCCAGAGACGCGCACCGAATTCATAAGGGCGCGCCTCGAAACAGGCGGATGCCCAGGACGCGCGCACCGCGTCGCGGTCGTCCGCGTGAATGGCCTCGAACCAGCCGTGGCCGGCATGCGCGTCCCAGCTCTGACCGGTGTAGTTCTCCCAGGCCGGCTGCAGTGATTCGAATGCGCCATCGCCGCGTGCCGTCCACGGAACGTCGGTGAGCAATTGCGTCAGCGTGCGGGAGCGCTCTTCACGCCGCCGGAGATCCTCTTCATGGCGCTTTCGCTCGATCAGGTCGGCGGCCAATCTCGCGAGAATATCGAACAGCCGAAGGTCGCGCTCCGACGGTTCATGCGTTTCTTTCCAATGCGTGGAAATCATTCCCACCAGCTGGCCGCTGCGCGACAGCAGCGGCGTCGACTGGACAGCGAGAATGCCGGTCTCGAGATATCCCGCCAGATCCCGGGTACCAGTCAGAAAGTCGGTCTGCTCCACATCCGACGCGATCACCTGTTTCAGTGTCCGGTATGCCACGCCGCAGGTGCATTTCGAGTCCGCATTGACCCACGTCCACAGCTTCGCTGCGGCGGGGCTGAATCCGCGGAAGGCCAGCAGCCGAAGCTCACCGCGAGGTCCGCGGTTGGCGTGATACTCCTGCATGCTCGCGAAGTCCGAGCGCATGATGAGCTTCGCGGCGTCCACCAGTTTTTCATACAAGCCGTCAAGATCAACTTCATGGGCTATTTCGACGCTCAACGCCTGCAGGCAATGAGTCGCTGCTAAGTTCTTCGGCGAGTTCTGCCTGCGCGCGCTGACGCTGGATGGCAAAACCCAGCTGCCGGGCAATGGTCAGAGCGACCGACAGCTCTTCACCGGGGAAGGCGTTCGACTGACGAAAGTACGCCATGAATTTGCCAATCAATGTCCCATCGACGACCAGCGGGATGAAAGCCACGGCATGAATGTCTTCGCCGAGGATCGCTGCCTTCAGCGTGGCGTCCAGGTCGGCGGTGGCGATGTCCTGAATGGCGATGGGGGTCGCATCCGCATCATTCCTGCTCCACGGAGAATGTCCTGAGACCGCCGCGCGATATCCAGGAGACAGGCCGTGCCAGGCGACAAATTGCATCGTGCCGCCGCCATCGAATAGCAGTATCGAGGAGCGATCGCAGTTGAGCGCCGTCTCGATCGCCGTCAGGGCTGCCGCGTAGATAGCCTCTGCGGAGGCTGCACGATGCAACTGCTCACTCAATTCGTAGAGCGCGTCACGCTGCCGGTTTGCGGTCGCGAGTTCGCTGAGCGGTGCGCCGGTTGTTATCACGCCACTATCGGCGGGCGCGAGGAGTGGCGGAAACCTGACTACGGTGTGAGAAACGCTCATGAATCCGGGCACCGTCGGCGACAGACACGCGACTCAGAATGTCATTGCCTTACGGGAACGTCTGTCAGACAAATCTTACCGAGGGCGCGGCTGTTGCGGCCGCGAAACATGCGCAGCAGTCAAACACGACGGCACCCAGGCATAGCAAAGTACAAACGACTGGGAATCCGGGCGCGCAACGAGACCACCGGAACGAGACGTCGAATGTCGACGATGTCTGTGGTCCGGGTCGTCATGGTGGTCTATCCGCCCCCGACTCGCCAGCCATCGATTTCGCGAATCATTCGACCAGTACCACGGATCGGCCACGCCCCGCGCTACTCCTAAAGAGAGAGCTGATGTTCCCTCCTTGCTGCCATCGGCGTCGACGTCGAATGGGCAATGGGCAATTGCCAGTTCTCGCGCGACCATATACCCGACAACAAAAAGCACAGGAGACTAACTAGTCAGGAGGCGTCATCATGTTGTCGGGGAGAATCAAGACATGGAAGTTCGTGCTGCTGGCGGCGGCGCTGCTGGGAAGCGTGATGTCCCAGGCGCGGGCCGGAGAGGGCCAGTTCTACGGCCTCATGCGTGAACGAGACCTGACGCCCTTCGGATTCATGCGACTCGACATGCGGCCGGCGCACGCGGTGTCCACAGAGCCCGGCAGCTGGACCGTCGAAACCGATCTCGCGTTCCAGAATACCTGGGCGCTGAGTCCCGAAGTGGAGAAGTACCTGGTCGGTCTGGAAACGACGGGTCGTCGCGAACTCGGCGCTGCGGAAGTGCAGGCCATCCGCGATTTGCCTGGCGAGAACTACCTGGTCGATCTCGAGGCCGCGGTCTATGACGTGACGGTGCATTACAAGTTCTCGCAGAACTGGAGTGGCTACCTGGTCGCAAGCGGCGTGTCATTCCACGGCGGATTCATGGACAGCACCATCGAGAGCTTCCACGACGCCCTGGGCTTCAGCTCCTTCGGCCGGCCCGCGCTGGCGCGAAATCGCTCGAACACCGTCATGAAGCTGAAGGGCAGTTCGTACGTGAACCTGGACAGCGGTTCCACGGGCGGCTTTCTCGATCCGGTGTTCGGCGCACGTTATTCCTCGCCGCAGCGGTTGCGCGGCTGGAATTACTCCCTCGAAGGCGCGGTCAAGCTACCGGTCGCCGGGCAGCGCGAATTCCTGTCCACGGGCCGTGTCGATGTCGGCGTTCAGGCGTCCGCGCAGCACCGCGGCGCGCGCCAGGCTTTCTACATCAATGGCGCGGCCGTGTGGTACGGCGGCGGACAGGCGCCATCACCCACGGAGCGCCAGATCGTTCCGACGCTGGTGCTCGGTTACGAGCGCGTGCTGACAGCGCGCACCAATCTCAATCTGCAGGGCTATATCAGTCCGAGCCTGTATTCGCATGCGGAAACCGATTTGCGCGAGTTGCGCGCCACCAAGTACCAGATGACGCTGGGTGTGCGCCATCGCGTGCAGAGTCACGTGTGGACGGTGAGCATCACGGAGAACCTGCAGAACGTGAACAACACGCCCGACGTCGCGTTTCAGATCGGGTACGCCTGGGTGCCGAGGTTTTCGCGGGCCAGTGTCGAGGATTCGTTCTAATCGTCGGCATCGGGGGAGGCGCGTTCGGGGCCCGGGCGCTTGGCGAGCTTCCGTCTGCAGCGAACGGCGGTGAATGCCTAACAAGCGCGCGGCCGCCGATATGTTTCCGTCGGTCTCGCGCAGTGCCTGCTGAATGTGCTCCCACTCCAACCGTCCCAGCGGAATCATCGACTCGTTCTCCGCCGGGTTGGCATGCGGCTCGTCGGCGAGTACCCGCAGGATGGCATCGACGCTGACGGGTTTCAGCAGATAGTCATGTGCGCCGGCTTTGACCGCCTCCACCGCCGTGGCAACACTGGCGTATCCGGTCATGATGACGATGCGCATCTCGCCGCGAAGCTTCCGGAGAGGCTCGATGAGTCTCAGGCCGGATTCCCTGCCGATCTTCAGGTCGACGAGTGCGAAATCGAGCTCCTGGTCGCGGGCGATGACGAGCGCCGCGGAGCCGTCGGAGGCGGTCAGGCACTCGATACCGCGTCGTTGCAGCGAGCGCTGCAAGGTTTGCAGGAACAACGCGTCGTCATCGATGAGCAGGCCTCTCATGCGACCACCATGGGCAGGCGAAACACCACTCTCACGCCTGGGCCATCCGCCGGTGCCTGCATGGAAAGTTCGCCGCCGAGGCGCTCCACGGTGACGTGCGAGAGCGCGAGCCCGATACCCAGGCCTCCCGGCTTGTTGGTACGAAACAGTTTGCCGGGAAGTATCGGCATGGCCGCGCCAAACCCGGCACCGTAGTCGCGGATCTCGCCGGTCAGAATGTCACCGGCCCACTCGAGGCGGAGCGAGACCTTGTTATTGCCCGCCTGCTCGCTCGCGTCGGCGGCATTGTTGAGCAACGCCTGGATCAGGTGACCCACCGAGGCATCGACGTGCGCGTCACCGATCGATCCGAAACGCTCGAGAGCTACCGACGGGCGCACCAGTTGCCATCGGTCTATGACTTCCTCGAGGTTAACCAGTGCATCATGTTCTTGCGCTGGCGCGGCGAGCGCGCGCACGCGATCCCGGCATTGGTCGATCAGGGTGCGCATGGTGCGGAGTTCCTCGCGCGGTAATCCATCGGGGGAAGTGTCGCCGAGGTCATCCAGCATCAAGGTGAGAGTCGCCAGCGGCGTGTTCAGCTCATGCGCGACGGAGGCAGCGTGCGTAGCGAGCGCGATGATGCCTTCATTGCGAGCGAAGCGCTCACGCAGGGCCGCGAGCTCACGCTGTCGATCGCGCCACAGGGTGGCGAGCCTCGCGAAGAACACCAGCATGACCCCTGCCGAAACGAGAAAGTTCACCAGCATGCCGGCCTTGTGCAGGTTGAAGGCATCACCCATCACGCCGTGCACGTGCGGAAGTGGGCTTCCCAGCGACACGCTGAATCCGAAACCGCACAACACACATACCGCGACCGCCCAAACCCAACCGGGTGGCAGCGCCAGGATCGCCAGCGCTATCGGCAGCAGGAACAGCGATGCAAAGGGATTCTCGATTCCACCGCTCCACGCGACTTGCCAGGCGAGCACGGTGATGTCCACGAGAAGATGTACGAACAACTCACGTGTGCTGATGTCCCCGGGACGGGTGGCGCGAATGCTGGCGTACACGTTGAAGAGTGCGAGCGCGCCGACACCACTCCACAAGGGCAGCGCTTCCAGCGCGATACCCAGCGGACCCGTTACCGTCCAGATGGTGATCGCCTGTCCCAGTACGGCAATCCACCGCAGCCGGCATAGCAGGCGCAGAAATCCTCGCGAAGCGACATCGTGCAGTGCGCGGTCCATCAGTGCCCATCCCGTTACTGGCGGCTGATTCTCCTACACCGAGGTGAGTGGAGCGATAGTCAGGTGGCCTGCGACAAAATGCCGCATCGGCAGGCGCGAGCCCGGCTCCTAGAATCCGTTGCAGGGAGCAGGGATTCGCCGGATGAAAACCATAATCGCCATCGCGCTCGCCTTGAGTGCCGCCACATCGGTCGCCGCAGATCTGACTGACACGGCCGAGTCAGAGGGCAACACGCCAACCCGCGAGCTCGGCACTGTCACTGTCGTGGGCAGGCGGCCAAGCTCATTGCCGACGCAGATACCCACGACCATCGAAGGCATTACCGCCGCGGAAGTCGCCGAAAAGGTCAACGCTACCGACGCGGAGGATGCTCTCAAGTACTTCCCCAGCCTGCTGGTGCGCAAGCGTTACATTGGTGACTACGACCACGCGGTACTGGCCAGTCGTGCATCGGGAACCGGCAACAGCGCGCGCTCACTGGTCTACGCGGACGGCATCCTGCTGTCGAATCTGCTCGGCAACGGCGCGACGTTCACGCCCCGCTGGGGCCTGGTGACTCCCGCGCAGATCGAGCGGGTGGACGTGCTGTATGGACCTTTTTCGGCCGCGTATCCGGGCAACTCGGTCGGCGCGGTGGTCGACTACATCACGCGCATGCCGAGCGAACTCGAGATGCATGCCAAGCTGGCGTCGTTCGGCCAGGACTTCGCGGTGTACGGCACCGATGAACGCTACGACGGCTGGCAGGCCAGTGCTTCGGTTGGCGATCGGCACGGCGCCTTCTCATGGTGGCTCGACTTCAACCGTCTCGACAGCGACGGCCATCCGATTGGCTTCGCCAACAAGCTGGTGAGCACCGGCGTGCCAGCGACTTCGGGAATGCCGGTCAGCGGCGCAATTGCCGACCGAAATCCGCGCAACCAGGACTGGTTGATCCTTGGTGACACAAACCAGATCCATACCCGCCAGGATCATGTGAAAGCCAAGCTGGCGTGGGACGTCACGTCCGATTTTCGCGCGAGTTATACCTTCGGCTGGTGGAGCAACGAGGCGAATCGCCAGTCACACAGCTACCTGCTCGATGCGAATGGAAACTCCGTGTTCAGCGGCAACGTGATCGTGGACGGACGCCAGTATTCGATCGCGCCGACCGACTTTGCGCCCAGCCGCGGGGACCTCGCGCACATGATGCACGGACTGACGCTCAAGGCACACGCCAGTGACTCGTTCGATATCGAGCTCGATGCAAGCCTGTACGACTATGCCGACGATCGGGTGCGTTCGCCGCTGGTCGCGTTACCGGATGCGGCCACCGGGGGCATTGGCCGCATCACGGACATGGACGGCACCGGCTGGGACACGCTGACGTTGCGCGGCACCTGGCGGGCGGCCGACGACCAACACGTCCTGGATTTTGGTGCGCAGCGCGACGCCTTCAAGTTGCGCACCGAGGTGTCGGATACCACGGACTGGATCGGTGGCCGTCCGGAGGCCCGGTTCACGGCTTTTCGTGGCCAAACTACTCTGCAGAGCCTGTACCTGCAGGATACCTGGCATTTCTCACCCGACTGGCGGGCGACCCTGGGTGTGCGGGCTGAGCGCTGGAATGCCGATGACGGTTCGATTTCCAATGCCACGGAAACACTGACGTTCGATAGCCGCGAAGAGACACACATTTCGCCAAAGGCCGCGCTCGCCTATCAATTGACCGAGGATTGGTCGCTCAAGGCCTCGGTGGGACGCGCGGTGCGCATGCCGACCGTGGCAGAGCTGTACCAGGGGTCGATCTCGGTGAACGTCATCGTCAACAACGATCCGAATCTTGCGCCGGAGAAGTCCTGGACCGGAGAACTGACCGCAGAACGGGAGCTCGCGGCCGGTTCCTTGCGGGCGACTTTTTTCCACGAAGACACGCGCGATGCCCTGTATTCGCAGACCAACGTCACGGTGACGCCGAACGTCACCAACATCCAGAACGTCGACCACATCCGCACCAGCGGCCTGGAACTCGCTTACCAGGCCCATGCAGTGCTGACTGACCGGCTCGATCTGTCCGCGAGCCTGACTTATGCGCACTCGCGCATCGTCGAAAACGACAATTTCCCCGCGAGCGTCGGCAAATGGCAGCCACGGGTGCCGGAGTGGCGCGCCAATGCCCTGGCGACCTGGCGTGCGACCGAGCGCTGGTCCATGACCCTCGGCGCGCGCTACAGCGGCACGCAATACAACACGCTCGACAATTCCGATTCGAACGGCTTCACCTACACCGGTACCAGCAGCTTCCTGGTTGCGGATTTCCGCACCCGCTTCGAGTTTCGCGAGGGTCTGGTGGCCTCCCTGGGCATCGACAACCTGAACAATGAAACCTACTGGGCGTTTCACCCCTACACCCAGCGCACCTTGATGGCGGAACTGAGCGCGAATTTCTAGAAAGCCGCACCTTCGCCGGGCACCGAGGGCCGCCGTGCGGCATTGTCTGACGGCCGCTTACGCTTCGGGACTACGCCGTGTCCGGCATGGGCATGGTGATTTGTCGCCATGGAAGAGCGGCTAAACAGGGTTCTTGGGCTGGCGTGCGCCGGCGTGGTGTCGGCATTGCTGGGTTCCCCGGTCGCTGAAGCGCGGCCGATCGTTTTCGCGCACAGCACGACGATCATGGCGGAATATCGCGAGGGCGCGCTCTCCGAGGCACAGGTTTTCTATGCCCCGGAGCGCAACCTGTCTTTCGGCGTTGGCTATCTCGAGCTCGACCCGGCCCATGTGAGCACCCCTCACTCCACCACGTATGCGCGCTTCAACTTCCTCGCGAAGCGCTGGAATCGCGAAGCCGCGCAGGCAAACATCTTCCTCTGGGGCGGAATTGGCGGCGCCTATGTGGGCGAGAGGTATGTGCAGGCCCCGGCATCGGGCGAACCGCCGTCGGACCACGACCATGGAGAACCGCCCGCCGGTGCCGATCTGGTCCGTATTGCGCCCCTGCAGGAATTCTCCTGGAACGCGGGCGGTCAGATCGACTACGAAACCCGGCGCTTTTATGCGTCGGTGAAGACTGATGCTGCACGAGTCGGCTGCGTTCACACATCGCGCCGACACGATTCAATTCGGTTTTGCGCCCTACACGCACGATATCGATTCGCTCGCGACCTGGTTGGTCGTCTCTGGCCGCAACTATTCCGGGAACATGCACGAGGACACCGAAGTGGCGCTGCTGCTCAGGTTCTTCAAGAAGGCAACGTGGATCGAGGCAGGGGCGACCACGGACGGCAAGATTCAATTCATGGCGATGTTCAACTTCTGAGTGGAGATCGGAAAATCATGCGAAGAAAAATAGGTATTGCGGCCGCGTGTCTGATGGTGAGCTTCGCCGCGAACGCAACGACCATAGAAATGAAGGTCTACGGGATGGTGTGCGGCTTCTGTGCCCAGGGCATCGAAAAGACGCTGCGCAAGAATCCCGCGACGCCAGCGTCCTCGTGGATCTCGAACATAAGCTCGTGGTCGTGACCACCAGGGATGGTCAGGACATTCCCGACACCGAGCTTACCAAGGCAATCGCCGATGCCGGCTATGAAGTGAAGGGCATCACGCGCACGGAGCGCACCCTGGATGACATTCGCGGCGAACTCCAGAGAATCGCCGCCAAGTGAATGCGCACGGCCGCAATGCCGGATTCGTATTCGGCAGCCTGCTCGCGAGCACGGCGACGCTGCTGTGCTGCGTATTCCCGGCCGTGCTGGTTTCGCTGGGCGCCGGCGCGACGTTGCTGGCGCTCATTTCATCCTTTCCGCAGCTGGTCTGGATCTCTGAGAACAAGGGAATCGTGTTTCTCGTGGCGGGCTCATTGCTGCTGGTCAGCGGCGCATTCATCTGGCGCGCCCGCTACCTGCCATGTCCCTCGGACCCGGTCGCGGCGCGCCATTGCTCGACACTCCGCCGGCTGAATTCCGCGTTCTATGTCATCGCGCTGGTGGCGTTCGGGACAGGCGCATCCTTCGCCTACCTGCTTCCCAACCTTTCTTAGATTTTTCTTACAGGTTTGCGACCAACCACTTGCGAATTTCTTCGCGCATCTCCGGCGTTTCCTGGTGGCCGACGTCGTAACGCAGCAGTTTCCAGTTCCCCGGTTTTCCGGCCGCGGCGTAGGAGTCCTGGAGCGCCCGGTCGACCTTGTCGAGTCCTGGCAGCGGCGTGAGCGGGTCCTGGTTGCCGGCGAGTGCCAGGTGCGGGCGCGGCGCGATGAGGGCGTTCATCTGCGCGGTGGTGAAATGATTGAGCAGGTCCGGCACGTAGTAATAGATGCCATGACCCTTGAGCCCACCGACCTCGACCAGGGTGTGCCAGTCCGTCAGGCAGCAGATATCGACCACCACCTTGATGCGCGGATCCAGCGCGCCTAACCATTGGGCGCTGGAGCTGCCCATGGACATGCCGACGGTCGCGAGCCTGTCGGTGTCGACGTCGGGCCGCGTGACGAGGTAGTCCACCGCCTTGAGCGAGTCGTAAACCATCATTCCCCACAACACGCGTCCGTGCCAGAGCATGTCCTTGAACATGTCGAGCTCGGCGCGCCCGGAGCGCTCGCCGAAGATCCAGGCGTCGATGCACAGGGCGTTGTAACCGAGCGAAGTCAGGAATTCGGCATACGGCGGTTTGCCCAGGTATTCACGTCCCTCGATGAACTCGGTCTTGCCGATCTTGTAACCGCCGCCATGCGAGTGATTGAACAACACCGTGGAAAGTCGGCCGGTCTTGTTCTTTGGCTTCGCGAAATAGGCGGGAGCCGGTTCCTCGCCGTTGAGATCCAGTACCAGCTTCTCGAGCGTGTAGGTTCCGCGATCCTCCGTGGACACCAGCTGCGCGCTGACCTTGCGATCACGCGGCGGCAACTTGCCGAGCAGGCCATAGAGCTCCTGGCGCCGGTCCTGGGTGCCGGCAGCGGCGCGAGCGCCCGCAGTTTGGGTCGCCATGAATATCGTCCCGGCACTGGCCTGAAGCAGCGTTCTTCTTTTCATGGGCGTCAATGTACCGCAGGGCATCGGCGAAAATGAGCCAACCTCCTATGGATACGATCGCCGAACCCATCTATAGATCGCTCTGGGCCCGCATGTGCAGGGACGCACAACAGTCCAGGGAGGACTTATGTCAGTGGCCCAATCCCTTTGCATTGCGCCGCGCCTTGCGTATCGCTTGTTGTTCCTGGCAGGACTTCTGGCCATCCTCACGTTGTGCGGTGCGGCTCGTGGCGCCACCTTGCCCGGTGGATTCGCCGAGACTCGCGTTGCGACCGGGCTCGCGAGCCCGACGGCGATGGCGATTGCGCCCGACGGACGCATCTTCGTGACCCAGCAGGGTGGTGCGCTACGCGTCGTCAAGAACGGCGCGCTGCTGTCCCAGCCATTCCTCACCGTCAGCGTGGACTCTTCCGGCGAACGCGGCCTGCTCGGCATCGCTTTCGATCCGAATTTCGCCACTAACAATTTCGTGTACGTCTATTACACGACTTCGTCTTCACCGATCCACAACCGGGTGAGCCGGTTTACCGCCAGTGCAGCGAATCCGGACGTGGTTGCCGCCGGCAGCGAAGTTCAGCTGCTGAACCTGCCTGCCCTGAGTTCGGCGACCAATCACAATGGCGGTTCGATTCACTTCGGCACCGACGGCAAGCTCTATATCGCGGTGGGCGACAATGCCAATGGCGCCAATGCGCAGTCATTCACGACACCGCTCGGCAAGGTGCTGCGCATCAACGCGGATGGCTCGATTCCTGCGGATAACCCGTTCCTTTCACAGACCACCGGCATCAACCAGGCCGTCTGGGCGCGCGGCCTGCGCAATCCGTTCAACTTCGCCGTGGACCGGACCAATGGCCGCATCCACGTAAACGACGTGGGCCAGGACTCGTGGGAGGAGGTCAACCAGGGCGTTGCCGGGGCTAACTATGGCTGGCCGCAGACCGAGGGGCTCAATCCTGCGGGGGTTGCGGGCGTGCGCTACCCGGTTCACACCTACCAGAACGCCGGCAGCTTCTGCGCGATCACCGGTGCGGCGTTCTATCGGCCCAGCACCGGCAACTTTCCCGCCGAGTATGTCGGACGCTATTTCTTCGGTGATTTCTGCGGCGGCTTCATCCGGGTGCTGAGCCCGCCTGACTACTCGACCTCGGCGGGTTTTGCCACGGGCATCAATTCGCTGGTGGACATCCAGGTCCACCAGGACGGCTCACTTTATTATCTGGCGCGCGGCGGCGGTGAGTTGTTTCGTGTGCGATTCACCGCCAACGTGGCACCGAGCATTTCGTCACAACCCGCGAACGTCACGGTCGCCGCGGGACAGTCCGCCAGCTTTACAGTGGCCGCTTCGGGCACCGCCCCGCTGCAATACCAGTGGCAGAGAAATGGCGCGAACATCGCCAACGCCAATACTCCGACGTACAGGCTGACGGCCAACGCCGCCGACAATCGCGCGATGTTCCGCGCCGTGGTGAGCAATGCATTCGGTTCGGCGACCAGCAATGCCGCGACGCTGGCCGTGCTGAGCAATGTCGCGCCCACCGGCACGATCACCGCGCCGGCCAATGGCGCGCTGTACCGTGGCGGACAGACCTTCACGTTCTCCGGGACAGGTTTGGATCCGGAGGACGGCGCGTTGCCGCCCAGCGCATTCACCTGGCGCGTGGATTTCCACCACGACGACCACACCCACCCGCACGTGCCGCCCACGAGCGGTAACACTTCCGGCGCGTTCACGATCGCCGATCGCGGCGAAACCTCCGCGAACGTGTTCTATCGGCTCATCCTGACCGTGCGGGATTCGTCAGGCCTGACGCACAGCTCGTCGGTCGATGTGCGGCCGCGGACCTCCGTGGTGCGTATTGAAAGCAATCTCGGCAACGCGCAACTCACGCTCGACGGCATGCCGATCAACGCACCGTTCTCGTTCACGGGAGTGGAAGGCGTGATCCGCACCTTGGGGGTCGTGACGCCGCAGACCTCCGGAGGCACCACGTACGACTTCGTGTCCTGGTCCGATGGCGGCCAGGCGACGCACGAAATCGGCACGCCGAATGACGACACGACCTTCACCGCGCTGTTCCAGCCTGCGGCGACCAACGTCGTGTACAGCGATGACTTCGAGGCCGCGCGCGGCTGGACACTCACATCCGGAATGAATACGGCGACGACGGGCCTATGGCAACGCGGCGATCCCAAGCCACGAGTTCGAGCGGAATCACTTTGCAGCGGGGCACCTGCCAGGGCCCCTCGGTCAACTGCCTGGTCACGGGACTCACGGCAGGCTGCGTCGGCGGGCGCCAATGACGTGGACGGCGGCCACACTTCGATCCTGTCGCCACCCATCGCGCTGCCGGCGGGCGCCAATCTCACGCTGACGTTCCGCTTCTACTTCGCCCACCTGAACACCGCCACGGGTGAGGACTTCTTCCGGGTACGGGTGATGAGAAGCAATGGAACGGGGCAGACGGTCTGGGCCCGTGGTGGAAGGGCGGCGAATGTCGCCGGCACGTGGACGACGCGTTCGGTAAATCTGAGCGCGTACGCGGGCCAGACCGTGCAGCTGCGGGTCGACGCCATGGATGGTGGTTCGGGCAGCGTGATCGAGGCGGGCTTCGACAACGTTGCCATTACGAGGCAGTAGAACTACTGACTGCAAGCCTTCGGAAGGCGAAATGGGTCTAAGATCCGTTTCGCCTTCTCTATGAACCTGCTGACGAAAACCACCCTGCTGCTGACGACAGTCCTGTGTCTCACCAGCTGCCAGTACTCGGTCTACAACGTTCGAATACCGTTGACGGAAGATCCGGCTGCGATCTTCAAGGACGCGACCCATGTCGTCATTGACGACGCGCGCCCAAACAGAGAGCGGGCGACACATTTGGCCAAAGAAATCTGGAGCTGTGAACGCTGGTTTGGCGACGATGTTTTCCAGCCATCAAGACTCGTTTACCTGGACGCGCTGATTGGCGAACGGATCTCGCACACGTTCGACTATGGGCATCTGTCGTACACGAGCCCCAACGTGCCTTCCAGTAATTACATGTATCGCGTTCTGCTGCGCGACCGGATGGGGCGGCTCGCCGATGATATCGTGCGCAAGCTTCCGAAGACGTAGTCGCGATGGAGCAAAAGTCATGAGGCGAAGAGTTTTCATGAAGACAGGCGGCGCCGCGCTGGCCGTCTCGATGGCCACGTCTGAGCGGCGCAGCGGCGCCGGCGACTCCGGTAGTACGAATCGCGGAACTCAGATCGCTCCAGAGCATCTCGAGGCATACACGCGGGCCGTCAGGAAGGAGATCGAGATGTCCGTACGTGTCGAGCCCGGCGTACTGGCGATCTATTCGGTGGCGGAGAAGGCGGATCCGAGCCAGCCTTCGATTTTTCGAGATCTATTCCGACGAAGCAGCGTACCAATCGCACATTGCATCGCCGCACTTCCGGGAGTATTTCGAAACCACCCAACACATGATCACCTCGCGCAAGTTGATCGAGACCGTGCCGGTGCAACTCAGCGCGAAGAAGTGAGGTTTCCATGGCTCGGCTGCTTGTCGTACTGCTCGCACTCGTGCCTCTCACCGCGTCGGCCGCGGACGAACAGCGAATTTCCTTCCTCGAACAGGAAGTCCGCAACCTGCAGCGGCAGGTAATGGCGCTGTCGCGGCAAGTCGGATGAAATGCGCTCCCGACCTGAAAGGCCCGCGGCGCAGGCGCCAGCGGCGGCTCACTGCGGCGCCGGCCTCGGACCAATGGATCGACGCGGCACGCTGGCGCCAGGTTCGACCTGGCATGAACGAACTGGAAGTGATCGGCCTGCTCGGCCCGCCGTCCTCGATGCGCACAGAAGGTGAGGCGCGCGTGCTGCTGTATGCGCTGGAAATCGGATCCTCCGGATTCCTCGGCGGTAGCGTGGTGTTGCACGATCGCGCAGTTGCCGAGGTGCGGCCGCCCACGCTCCAATGATCCTGCCGGAATCGGTTACCAATGCGTTCGGAATGAACGCCTTGCCGGTAAGCGCTGCCACACACGGAAGATAATGGCCGCTGATCCGAGTATTCAAACCGGAGGCAGCCATGTCAGCCAAACAATCAGCCGCATCAGTCGATGGCACCCGGTACGGCGAAGCGCCAGGCTTTATCAAGGGATTTCACGGCGTTCGTTATCAGTCCCGCGACGTGAGCCGTGCCATCGAGTTCTACACCCGGCACCTTGGTTTCAAACTGGAGCATGAACATCTGCCCGCCTTCGCAACGGTCGCGCGGGATGGACTCAAGATTCACCTCAGTGGTCCGGAGGCGTCGGGTTCGCGCCCATTGCCGGGCGGTCGTCCGCAGGAGCCCGGCGGGTCAAATCGCATAGTTCTGCGGGTGGCGGACCTGCCCGCCGCGATCCGCACACTGGAGATCGCAGGGCTGCATTTCCGCAATGAAATGGAAACCGGCCCCGGCGGTAAACAGATCCAGGTCGAGGATCCGGACGGAAATCCCGTAGAATTGTTCGAGCCGCAAGGTAGATAGTTCACGGGTGTCAAGCCTCTGAAAGCCGCCGCATTCCTTTGCAGCCTGCTCCTGTCGGCGGCGCTGAACGCTGCCGCTCCGAATGCTGCCCCTGCGTTGCCGGCGCCGGCGACTTCGCCGGCGCTCGCTTTTCGCATCGACGAAGGGCGCAACCTCAACAGTTTCCTGCGGGATGGTCCGGTCGCGGCGCACCTGTTGCTGCGCTCTGGGAATGAACCGCGCATTCTGGTGGCATTTCCCGCGGGCAACAGCGGTGTGGGTCTGTGGTTCGAAAAGACGGCCAGGCCCGTGGTGTGGACGCTGGTGTCGCCCCCAAAGCCGGTGATGCTGCTCGACCTCAGGCGTCGCCCGCTGTACGGCATTGAATTCGAAGTCGAATCCGACGTACCCGAATTGCGCCCGCGCGCCGCTGTCCTGTCTTCAGTGCGAGTGCTGCGTGATTACGAATTGCAGGGCAAGGCGCCCGCGGAAGTGATGGTCGCGCCCCGCAGAACGGCTGGTCTGCTTTCGTGGACGCGCGATCGACTCGATGCCGCAGCCGGTTATCGGCTCACGATCGAGGCGCGCGCCGGTACGCAGGTCACCGCGGAGCGGTTTGGAGCCGCGAATGGCACGCCCCTGCGCCTGCGGATCCAGGCGGTCAGCGGCGAGGCTCCATTGAAAGCGCTGAATGCGGTACTGACACGCAGTGCCGGCGATGATGTGCGGGCTCGCAACGCGCTGGCATTCCTGAGTTACCAGGAGAAGTTTCTCGCCGGCTCCTGGCGTTTCGACACGTACTTCGGACGCGACACGATGATCGCGGCGCTGCTGCTCGCCCCGGTACTGGAACCTCAGGCGCATGGAAAGCGCGCTCGCGTCGGTGCTCGATCGCCTCGCGCCGAATGGCGAGGTGGCGCACGAGGAGGACATCGGTGAATTCGCGGTACTGCGCAATTCGCGCGAGGGTCGCGGGCGGGTCGCGACTCCTGTTTACGACTACGGCATGGTCGACGATGATTTTCTGTTGGCGCCCCTGGCAGTGCGCTGGCTGGATCTTCATGGCCGTGTGCGGGCGCGTGAATTCCTGGCGGGCAAGGGCGCAGGCGGCCTCAAGCACGGCAGCATGTTGGCACGCAATCTATCGTGGCTGGTCGAGCGTGCGGCGGCGTTTGCGGATGATCCGCGCGCCACGAATCTGATCGGGATCAAGCCGGGACGTATGACCGGCAATTGGCGGGACAGTGAACAGGGCCTCGGTCGTGGCCGCTACGCCTACGACATCAACGCCGCGTTGGTGCCCGCGTCGCTGGCGGCAGCGGCGCGACTCGCCCAGAGCGGGTTACTCGACGAATACCTCGACGCCGCTCAGCGACGCACGCTGGCGCAAGCGGGTCCCCGGGCCCGAGTCTGGTCAGCGCGCGCGGCGTCGTTCTTCGGCGTCGACGTCCCCGCCTCGCGGGCACGCGCTGACATCGCGGCCTATGCGAAGGAAGTCGGTGTTGACAGTGAAAGTGCGCTGCGCACGTTGGGTGAAGGTCCGTTTGAATTTCATGCGCTGTCGCTGGACGAGCAAGGCCAGCCCGTCCCGATCCTGCATTCCGACGAGGGCTTTCGGTTGCTGCTCACCGAACCCTCCGCGGATGAAATCCCCCGCTGCCTCGATGCGATCATGCGTCCGTTTCCGGCAGGACTCGTGACCGAGGCGGGTGTGGTGGTGGCGAATCCGGCATTCGCAGGCCCCGAACTGCGGAAAGAATTCAGCCGTTATGCGTACCACGGCACGGTCGTCTGGTCGTGGCAGCAGGCGCTGCTGGCGGCGGGCATCGAGCGACAGCTGCGGCGCGCCGATCTGCCCGAACCGCTGCGCACGCAGCTGCGGACGGCGCGCGAAAAATTGTGGGCGGTGATCGACCGCTCCGCGGCGCTACGCACCTCGGAGTTGTGGTCGTGGTCGTATGCCGCCGGTCAATACCGCATGGAGCCATTCGGCCGCCCCGGCGCGGACGTCGACGAGTCGAACGCCGCGCAGCTGTGGAGCACGGTCTATCTCGGGCTCAAAAGAGATACTTCGCCTGGAAATTGATCTCGCGTCCCTCCAGCGGCCGCGCCAGCAACACACCGCCGGTATCCGCCGCCGGGCCAAAGATGCGCGAGTTGCTCTCGGTCAGGCCCAGCTCATCGTCCAGATTGGTGCCGCGCAGCGAGAACTGCAGGTGGTCGCCCACGTTGGCGGTGATGCCGACATCCCAGGTCTCGTACGTACCGAGCTGCTGTAAACCAGACTGATCCTGGGTGTGATCGCCGACGTACGTGTAGGTGACGTACGCCGAGATGTCTCCGTTTCCTATCGGCAGCCGGTAGCTGGGCGTCAGCATGTAGCGCTCCTTCGGCTGGCGCTGCAGCTGCTGCCCCTCGATAACTGCACAACCGTTGCCGGTGACGATATTGGTGTAGGGGACGCAGGCGTCGTAATCGGTGTACTCGCCATCCAGATAATTGGCGACCACCTGGAATCGGAAGTTCTCGCCCGGCGTTAATGCGCCGATGAAGTTCACGCCATTCGACTCGGATCCATAGGGAATGCGCGCTCCCACCGGTGCGCCGCTCGCGTCGGTGGGTTGGTACAGCAGGCCGGTGAAGTCGCGGAAGTACGCGCTGATGTCGGCGTAGAAGAGTTCGTTTTGAAACTTGAACCCGACTTCATAGTTATCGATTTCCTGCTCGGGCGGAGTGTTGCCCGTGGTGCTGCCACGAATGCCGTTGTCGAAATCCAGGAAATGCCCGCCGCTGTTCACGCGCACATAGGCCGACATGGAATCCGTGAAGCTGTAATTGGCGCCCACCGTCCAGGAAGTAAAGCTTTCGTCGTAGTCCGTGACGGCCGTGGTTCCGTTGCAAACCGGCACGGCGTTGTTGTAGAGCGTCAGCGGATTCGCATCCAGGTCGACGTTGGTCAGGTTGCACACGTTGTTCGTGGCATCCTGGTTCTCATACCGCACCGACGCATCCAGCAGCCACTTGTTGACGCGCCAGGAGTCCGAAAGATAGATCGCGCTGTTGAAGGCGTGGCCGCGCTGCGTGATGTTGAAGCCGCCGTTGTCGAGGAACCCCTGTTCATCGGTCTTCAGGAAAGTCTGGCCGGCATCGACGTAACTAATGGTAATCGGGCGTGCATTCGGTTCGTTCGTCATGAACATCTGGTTGCCGAGGGCCCATTCGTCGTCCATTTCGTAGTAGGCAAGATAAAGCCCCACGGTGAGCGTGTTGCCTTCGGACAGCTCCTTGCTCAAACGGAAATCGTTGTTGATGCTCTGCAGTTCCTTGTGAATGAACCACCAGCCCTGGTGGATGACACTCTGCTCAGGCGCCACCGCGCCACCCCCCACGAACGTGGCCGTCGCCGATCCTGCCGGCAACGCGAAACCACCGAGATCGGTGGGAATGTTGTACAGCTCGTCGTTGAGTGTCGCGGGATTGCTGCCCGAGAACAGCGCGTTGGTATCGACATCGCCGCCGTTGGCCAGCAGCCGGTTGCTGATCAACCATCCATTGGCGAAGTCGTAGTCGTAGTTTGCCCCGACGAACCACATCTGCGCGCCGCGGCCTTCGGCCAGGTCCGCTTCGGTGCCGCCGTTCGGGTAGCCGTCGAGCCGCACATGCTGAATGGCCTCGCTGTTGTAAGTCGCCGTGAGCGGATCGAAACCGGGATAGGCGCTGAAATTGTCGGCGCCGCGCTGGATCACCGGAATCGGCGTGATGAACTGGTTCTTGTCGTCCAGGTATCGCGCATACAGGACCAGCTCGCTCTGCTCACCCTCGTGCTTGAGCGTCGCGGTGAGCTGTCCGCCTTCGTCAGCGCTGAATTGTGGATCACGCACGCCATCGGAGGTGCGCCAGAATCCACCCACGCTGCCGTACCAGCCTTCTGCGAGCGGAAAGCCCACGAAGCCGTCGACCCGGTAGAGGTTCTCGTCCCCATACGTCAGGCCGAGACTGCCGGACGTGTCTTCCGAGCCGGTCTTCAGCAGGAAGTTAGCCGTCGCACCCATCTGGCCGCCGGCAAACACCACCGACGGACCGCCCTGCAGGATTTCCACCGATCGCACGGTGTCGTCGAGGCGGAAGATACTGGTGGTCTCGAAAAACGACAGCGTCGGCATGCCGTACAGCGGCGAACCCATGAGCAGCGTCGTGAAGTAGGGCGCGTCGCCGCCGCCCGGGAAGCCGGCAATTTCGATGTTCGCGCCGGTTTGTCCACCGGTCGATTCCGGCCACATGCCGGGAGAGATCTTGAGGAGATCGGCCGTACTCTTGGGATTGGCCTCGCGAATCTGCGTCCTCATTGGCCGTGACGATGTTGTAACTCGCCTCGAGCTTCTTGACGCCTTCCGAGGAAGCGACACCGGTGACGACAATCGTTTCGAGTCCGCCTTCGTCCCGTTCTGGCGTTGCGGCGCATCCTGTTCCTGCGCCCACAAGGGTGGCGCGGACGCTGCAATGATGATGGCCAGCAGCCCGGTGGCGGCGCGTGAGTGAAGGCGAAAATTTGTGGTGATCATGCTCGGCTCCTTATCCGTGGAGAGCATGTGGCGATTGGTGTGAGTTTCCGCCAACACTTTAAAAATAGCTGTATCAACCGCGCGCGTCGTAACGTCAGCAATTGGCTACAGATTTCACGCAGGCGAATCCATTGTGGCGCCCGAGTTGCTATGTTCGCGCCTGGGATCCGGCGTGCCAGCGAGCGACAACTTCATGTGGCAGATCAACGGGCAAATCTTGCGATCGGTGTGGCTGGGAATTGCTGTCGTCGCGTTCGCCAGCGTCGCGGCGCAGGCGCGCGAGGCAGCAGCACCGCGCCCGCCATCCGAACTGTATGGAGCACTGTTCCAGCGAGTCCAGACTGAAAGAGTTTTCGCGGACAGCAAGACCTTCGCGGATGCATCCGCGAACCTGGCGCCGGAAGAAATCATGCGCCGATACGCCGCGGAACAGGGCCGGCCGGAATTCATGCTGGCCAATTTCGTCGCGGCGTACTTCGTCATTCCGGGCGCCGCGGCCAGCGAATTTCAGACCACGCCTCGCGAAGAACTGCGCGCGCATGTGAATCGGTTGTGGCCGGCGCTGACGCGTGAGCCGCGGTCATCAGCAGCGGCGGACTCGCTGCTGCCGCTCACGACCCGCTACGTGGTCCCGGGAGGACGCTTTCGCGAGCTGTACTACTGGGACTCTTACTTCACCATGGTGGGCTTGCAGGCCAGTGACCGTCACGATCTGGTGGCCGACATGGTCGACAACTTCGCCGGCCTCATCGATCGATACGGCCACATCCCGAACGGCAGTCGCAGCTACTACCTGAGCCGCTCGCAACCGCCATTCTTCGCCGCCATGGTGCAGCTGCAAGGCGAACACGAGGGTGTGAGCGCGTTGCTGCGGCGACTGCCACAGCTCGAGCTTGAATATGCGTTCTGGATGGAAGGCGCCGAAGGACTTGCTCCCGGCAGCGTGCATCGGCGCGTCGTGCGCCTGGCGGATGGGACCTTGCTGAACCGGTATTGGGATGACCTGGCGATTCCCCGCGACGAGGCATACGTCGAAGACGTCGCGACTGCGCAGCAGAGTACGAGGCCGGCACCCGAGGTATATCGCGACCTGCGCGCGGCGGCGGAGAGCGGCTGGGACTTCAGCTCGCGATGGCTGGCGGATGGCAAGACGCTGAGCTCCATTCGCACCACCGAGATCCTGCCGGTGGATCTCAACAGCCTGCTGTACAAGCTGGAGATCGCCATCGCCGATGGATGCAAGGCGGCGCGACGTCGCGATTGCACCCGCAAGATGATGACCAGTGCACAGGCGCGGCAAAAGGCCGTGGTGCGCCTGATGTGGGACGAGAAACTCAATGCCTTTGTCGACTATGACTGGCGCAACAACCAGCGACTGCAGCGTCTCACCGCCGCGACGGCCTATCCGTTGTTCGTCGACCTCGCCGGCAAACAACAGGCGCGTCGTGTGGCCGGCACCATACGGGCGTCGTTGCTCATGCCGCATGGTCTTGCCACCACCATCGAGGACACCGGGCAGCAATGGGACGCGCCGAATGGCTGGGCGCCCCTGCAGTGGATTGCCATCGACGGCCTGCGACGGCATGGCGAGCGTGACCTGGCCGCGGACATCGCCGCACGCTGGGTGGCCGAGAACGCCCGCGTCTATTGCCGGACCGGCAAACTGGTCGAGAAATACAATGTGCGCGATGCGGGCGAAGGGGCGGGTGGTGAGTACCCGGTGCAGGATGGTTTTGGCTGGACCAACGGCGTCCTGATCAAACTACTGGCGATCTATCCGAAACAGGCGGATATGCGCTACGAGTTCACCGGCGCCGGTTGTTGATGCGGAACAATGGCTCGCCCATTCGAATTCGCTGACCTTCGCGCAGCGTCGCGCTCAGCGATACATCGCGCGGCGCCAGCGCGATGATGGTCGAGCCGTGCTGGAACCAGCCCATCTCCTCACCCTTGCGATAGCGGGCGGAACAGGGAATCTCGTTGGGCCCGCGATAGCGCAGGTGCAGTAACACGTCGGCGCAATGCAGGCGGATGCTGGCGACCAGGATCGCGGCCACCGGTACCAGCACGATGGGCGTGCCGGAACTCGCCAGCCGACAGCGCAGGATGGCGCGCTCGTTGCGGCAGAACAGTCGTTCCACCCGCTTGAGTGCGATGGGATACACATTCCACGTGTCGCCCGAAACGTAGGTCACGTGTTCCACCGCCAGATCGTGCGGGGCATGAAATCGGTGATACATGGTGGGGGTGATGCGCAGCGTTACATAGCTGCCGCCTTCGTAACGCCTGGCCTGTGTGGCGTCACCGAGCAGATCGAGCAGGGTGTACGGAAGGCCCTTGGCCTGGACGACCGTTCCGGCATGAACGGTTCCGGAGGCGCCCACGATGGCGTCGCACGGACTAACCAGTGTCGCGGGATCCTCATCTATCGGACGAGCCCCATCCTTGAGCTCGCGTATGAAGCAGTCCTGCACGCTGGTAAATCGACTCTTCTTCGCTTCGCTCAGGTCGAGGTCGGAGAACATCTTCCACAGGCCGATGGCCGCCGAACTCAGCCAGCGCTGCTCGATGGCGCTGAACCAGCCCATGACCAGCGTGGCCGAGCGCCGCGGAATGCGGTTGGTCAGCAGGAAACTGAGTTCTTCAGCCAGTGACACGCGCGATGTCATCCCACTGCAAGCTGCCGGCAATAGAGTTGTGCTCCATGGACATCAAACCTGCGACCTTGCTTCTCTTCGTGCTCGGATCGATTGCCGCGGTACTGCTGCTGCGCCGCCTGCAACGGCGTATCGAACTCTCGCGGGCGAAACATCGCTCGCTCGCCGGCCACGCGCGCTGGTCGCGCCGGCTCGCGAAACTGGTGCCGTTCTACGAATTCGGCGACGCGGACTTCTTCACCGCGGACGATGCGCCGCGCGAGGTCGCGACCACGCGCCGCGGCGCCTTCATGCGACTTGCCGAAACCTACGCGCAGCGTTTCGCGAACAGCGCGCGCGCCTCCGCCGAGGTCGAACGCGGCGTGTCGGACATGCAGTTCACGGCGCGTTATCGCGTGCCCTTCCAGTTCAGCGCTTTCGTCAGGCGGTATCTCAAGGCCGGCAATTTCCTGCAATCCTCGAGCGGCGCCACGGTCACCGACCTCGATGGCAACCAGCTCTACGACCTGACTGGCTCGTACGGGGTAAATGTCTTCGGCTACGACTTCTACAAGGGTTGCATCGAGCGCGGCTCGCGCCTGGTCGCGGACCTCGGCCCGGTGCTCGGCAGCTATCACCCCGTGCTGGCTTACAACGTGAGGCGCCTCCGGGAAATTTCCGGGCTCGACGAGGTGTCGTTCCACATGTCGGGCACGGAAGCCGTGATGCAGGCGGTGCGGCTGGCGCGTTATCACACGCGGCGCACGCACCTGGTGCGGTTCTGTGGTGCCTATCATGGCTGGTGGGGCGACGTGCAGCCCGGCGTGGGAAATCCGCTCACCGCGCGCGAGACCTACACCCTTTCGGACATGAGCGAGGCGTCGCTGACAGTGCTGCGCAAGCGGCGCGACATCGCCTGCGTGCTGGTGAATCCGCTGCAGGCCATGCACCCCAACACCAATGCGCCGGCGGACTCGATGCTGCTCGACAGCGGTCGCAATGCGCATTTCGATCGCGAGGCGTATCGCCAGTGGCTCACCCGGTTGCGCGAGGTGTGCAGCGAGCGTGGCATCGTGCTGATCTTCGACGAGGTGTTCATGGGATTCCGCCTGGCACTGGGTGGCGCACAGGAATACTTCGGCATCCGCGCCGACATGGTCACCTACGGCAAGACGCTGGGCGGTGGGCTTCCGGTCGGTGTGCTCTGCGGCCGCAAGGATCTGATGATGCGCTTTCGCGAGGATCGGCCCGCCGATGTCTGCTTCGCGCGCGGCACCTTCAATTCGCATCCCTATGTCATGGGTGCCATGCATGAGTTTCTCGTCGCGCTCGACAGCGAACCGCTGCGCGCCAGTTATGCCGGGCTCGACGAGCTCTGGAACCGCCGCGCGCAGCTTCTCAACACGCAGCTGCGCGAGGCCGGACTGCCGCTGCGGGTGGCCAACTTTTCCAGCGTCTGGTCGCTGCTCTACACACAGCCCTCGCGCTACAACTGGATGCTGCAGTTCTATCTCCGCGCGGAAGGCTTGGCGTTGAGCTGGGTCGGCACCGGACGACTCATCTTCCGCATCGATCTGCCGGAAGACGATTTCGCCGAGGTCACCCGGCGAATCGTCTCCGCGGCCGTCGCGATGCAGCGCGACGGCTGGTGGTGGAGCAGCCCCGAGCTCACCAATCAGGCGATCAAGCGTCGCGTGCGACAAGAAACTCTTCGGGCTCTTGGCCTTTCCCGTGCATCGGGTCGATCAACTCCCCGCGCATCAGATAGAGAGGCGCCTTCCAGTACGTCTTGATGTCCTGAAACGGGTCCGTGACGATCTTGGTGATCCACACGAGACCGGTCTGCACGTCACGCAGGAAGAACAGGTGCACCGTGCGGAATGCCAGGGCGCCGAGGCCAACCCAGAGCCAGATCTCGCCTACCTGGTTGATCATCTCTTCGGTTGAAGTGATCGGCGGGAACAAACCGAACACCGTCGGTTGGATCCACAAGATCACGGGCGACAGCGCCCAGACGGCGTGCAGCACGACCTTCCGTCGAAGGTTGTAGCCCACCTTGATTTCTTCCTTGTGCTCGTGGGTGGCGTGATTGACCTCGTCGTAACCTTTCGGCTCGAAAAAGAAATGTCCGCTCTGGCGGCTCACCATCGCCACCAGCCAGGCAACCAGCGCGGCCGCAGCGGGGTTGATAAACAGCAATACGTAGGCCGCCAGGAAGGCGAACGCGCTCAACAGGTGCAGCGACTGGTTGACGCGGCTGTGGTGATAGTAGCGGTGATCGTCCCAACGCTGAGTATGCAGCGCCTGCCGGAAGCTGTGCATGTTGAGTCCTTTGCGAGATGCAATACGGATGGAAGCCGGTGAACGAAATATCTCACTTGGATAACAGCAAGATGACAGCCTGGGTCTCGCGATCTCCGGCTGCTCCCCGCGTGAACCACATCACATCCGGAACTTGCGACGACTAACTCGTGCGGCACGCGCGGCCGCCGCAAGAAATCCTTCGCGCGCCCGTCACGCAAGCGTCATGCGAAATCGCCACTGTGAGGCATGCGGATCGTGATCGTCACCGACGCCTGGTCTCCCCAGACCAATGGCGTCGTCAGTACGCTGCGGCATACGGTCTCCTGGCTCGAGCAATTTGGCCACGAGGTCTTTGTCGTCAACCCCCGGATGTTCCACTCGACGCCGTGTCCTACCTACCCGGAGATACGGCTGGCGCTGTTTCCGTACCGGAAGCTGTCCAACTGCATCTCCGAATTCAAGCCCGAAGCCGTGCACATTGCGACCGAAGGGCCACTGGGAATGGCGGCGCGTCGCTACTGCATCAAGCGCGGCCTGAGATTCACCACCTCTTATCACACGCAGTTTCCGCAGTACCTGCGTTCGCGGTTTCCGATTCCGACGTCGCTTTCCTACCGGGCGCTGCTGTGGTTCCACGGCGCCGCGACGCATTGCATGGTCAGTACCGAGTCCGTGCGCAACCAGCTCGCCGAGCGCGGTTTCCGTAACCTGGTGCACTGGCAACGCGGCGTCGACACCGATCTGTTCAGGCCGCGCGACAAGAACTTCCTGCAGCTTCCGCGGCCCATTGCCGCGTACGTCGGACGCGTTGCCATCGAAAAGAACATCGATGCCTTCCTGCGCATGAGCTGGTCGGGCACCAAGCTGGTCATCGGCGATGGTCCGGAACTGCCACGCCTGAAGTCCCAGTATCCGAACGCGGTGTATGCGGGGTATCAGTTCGGTGATGCGCTTGCGCAGCACCTCGCGGCGGCCGACGTGATGGTGTTTCCGAGCCTCACGGACACCTTCGGGCTCGTGAATCTCGAGGCCATGGCCTGCGGAGTTCCCGTGGCCGCGTTTCCCGTCGCCGGCCCCATCGACGTCATCGATGACGGCGTCACCGGCGCACTGGACCAGGATCTGGCAGGCGCGGCCATTCGTGCACTCCTCATCGATCCGCAGGCCTGCCGCGATCGCGCACTGCGATCCGGCTGGGACATGTCTTCGCGCGAGTTCGAGCTGAACCTCGCTCCCTGCCACGGCCAGCGCGTGACGCGCGGCGTCCAGGTCACTGCAAACCTGCGTCAGCCGGTCTGATGGAAGCAACCCGGGCGAGCAGCGCGTCGGACACACGCTCGCGCACCGCGGAAATAATGCTCTTCGCGAGCAATTTCCTGCGTCACCCGCACATGCTGGGCTCCATCATCCCGAGCTCGCGCCATCTGGTGAACGCGGTGCTCGCGCCGATCGATTGGCACCACGCCCGCGTCATCGTGGAGTACGGGCCCGGTGTCGGCACGTTCACCGCGGAGATCCTGCGCCGCATGCGCAGCGATGCACGACTGATCGTCATCGAAACCAATCTCGAGTTCGTGCAGTTCATGGGTAATACCCTTCTCGACAGCCGGTTGCGCATCGAGCACGACTCCGCCGAGAACGTGCAATCCGTTCTCAAGCGGATGGCGCTGCAGCGCGCCAACTACATCGTGTCCGGAATTCCACTGGGCAGCATGCCGAAGAGTCTGCAGGCGGGGATCGCCGCCGCGAGCCGTGATGCGCTCGAGCACGACGGCAGTTTCCTCGTCTATCAATTCACCAGCCGCGTATTGCCGGTGTTGCGGCAGACGTTCAGCACCGTGCACCGGCAATTCGAAGTGCGCAACTTCCCGCCCGCGCAGGTGTTCGTGTGCCACGGCGATACCTCGGGCAACAAGACGTAGATTGACTCGAAAACTGTCGCGGCTAGGCGACTCGTGCCCGCGCCTGTCAACCGCGCGCATGTTCCGGCGTTACCTCCCCCAGTACATCTCATGAACGGGGAAGTTCTTATGTTCACCTCAAGGTTAGGCCCGACGCTGGCGCGCCTCGGTTCTCTGGCTTGCGCCCTGCTCATCGCCTCCTGCGGTGGGGGTGGCAGCAGCAGCAGCAACATGCCCTCCGGCAACAACGGTCCGCAGTCGAGCTGCGCCACGGACTGCGGCACCGTCCTGGTCGCCATCACGGACGCGGACGGCGACTTCCTCAGCTATACGGTGGATGTCGTTTCGCTCAAGCTCAAACGCGCGAACGGCGCCACGGTAGAAATACTTCCGGCCACGACGCGAATCGATTTCGCCCAATACGTCGACCTCACCGAACTGTTCACCGCGGCGACAGTGCCGAGCGGCACGTATGTCGCGGGCACGCTGCGCCTCGACTTCGGCGCTGCGGAGATCACGGTCGAAAAGGATGGCGCGCCAGTCGCGGCGCAGGTGGTGGATGCAAACGGCAACGCCCTCGGCGTCGTTGACGTCAACGTCACGCTCGACAACCGGCACCACCTGATCGTGGCGCCTGGACGGCCGTCGCTGTTCACACTCGACTTCAATCTCGCGGCCACCAACCAGGTGGACCTGGCGACTTCACCCGCGACGGTGACAGTGACGCCGGCACTCGTGGCGTCACTCGAACTCGTTGAACAGAAGGATCTGCGGGTGCGCGGGCCGCTGGTCAGTGTCGACAAAGCGGCGGGTACCTACGTGGTCGACGTGCGGCCTTTTCACATGCGCAGCATGCGCTACGGCCAGGTGACGGTGCATACCGATACTGACACCTCGTTCGAAGTTGACGGCACGGACTACACGGGAAGTGCCGGGCTCGATGCACTGGCGGCAGCGGGCGCGGGGACTCTCACAGCCGCGCGCGGCACGCTGACCACCGCGACGCGCGAGTTCAACGCCGCGAATGTGTTTGCGGGTACCAGTGTTCCCGGCGCCGGCGTAGACACCGTGATCGGCGATGTCATCGCGCGCAGCGGCGATGTGCTCACCGTGCGCGGTGCCACGGTGGTGCGCAATAACGACGGCGCCCGCTTTGCGCGCGGCACCGTGCAGGTCACGATCGGCCCGAACACCAAGGTGGTGAAGGGCGGGACCATTCGCCCGCAGGTGGCGGCTCCCGGGGACATCTCGGTGGGCCAGTCGATCGAAGCATTTGGCGCGGCGACGCCGGTCAGCAGCGCCGCAATGACCGGCGACTGGACGCTCGATGCGACGGCCGGCCGAGTGCGAATGCATCCGACGTCGATCTACGGTTTCGTGCAGCAGGCGACGACTGGTGCATTGACGATGAGGCTCGATTCGATGGCTGGCCGCAGAGTTTCGGCCTTCAACTTCGCGGGCACGGGAATGAGCCTGGCGCAGGACGCCGACCCACTGAACTACGAAGTGGCCACGGGTGCGCTCACGCTCTCCAATCTCAACACGGGTGAGCCGGCCAAGCTCATTGGCTTTCCGACACCATTCGGCGCCGCGCCACCGGATTTCAATGCCAGGACGGTCATCGAATTCCGGGCCATGTTCGCGTCGCTCGCGCTCTCGTGGGGCTCCAACGGAACGACGGCGCCGTTCAGCAGCCAGGAAGTGACCGGCCTGTTGCTGGATCTTGCGAATCCCGACATCGGCCGGGCACATTTCCTGCGTATCGGTCCCCGCGTGGTGGATCTCGAGGCCTTGCCCGCCTCGCCGAGCATCGTGCCCCCAGGTGACGGGCCGACGGCGTATCTCATCGTCCTGCGCGATGAATCGCATGCGTTCCGTGATTTCGCCGATTTCGTCACGGAGCTTGGTACGAGCCTCAACGGCACCACTGCGATGGTCAGCTTCACGGCCAGTGGCTCTTACAACGGTGACAACAATACGTTCACCGCGCGCAGCATCGTCGTGGTTCTGAAGTAGTGACACCGCACGGCCCGCGGCAATCGCCGCGGGCCACCGGCGTGCCGGTTGTCAGTGGCTGCGATGGAGGTGACGGCATTGATCTTGCGGCGCAGGCTGACATCATCCCGCCTCCATCTGCGCAAACTGCAGGACGCATGGAAGGATCGGGCATGACTGACCTCGTGAGAGCCGGCCGACGCCGGCAAATGATTCTCGCCATCGCGATGCTGGGATTTACCGCCGCAGTTGCGAGCGCGGCCGAGCCTTCGGTCAAGCCGATCCGTGCATCGAAAATCATTCTCGTCGGCGATTCAACCGTCGCAGTGCAGGGCGGCTGGGGCAGCAGTTTCTGCGCCGAACACGTAACCTCATCCGTAGCCTGTGTAAACCTCGCGCGTGGCGGACGCAGCACCGCCAGCTACATGGCCGAAGGTTCCTGGAAATTGGCGCTGGCCGAAGCGCACACACCGGGATTCGTATCGACCTGGGTACTCATTCAGTTCGGGCACAACGATCAGCCCGGCAAGCCCGGTCACTCCACTGATCTCGCCACAGAATTTCCGGCCAACCTGCGCCGTTACGTCAACGAAGCGCGTGAAGTCGGCGCGATCCCCATCCTCGTCACGCCCCTCACACGCCGTCTGTTCGGTGACGGGCAACTGAAAAACAGCCTCGAGCCGTGGGCGGCCGCGGCAATCCGCGTGGCGGCGGAGATGAAGGTTCCGTTAGTCGACCTCAATGCCCGCAGCGCCGCCGCGGTTCAGGCCATGGGCCTGGGCGCCGCGAACGAGTTCGCGTCTGCGCCGCCGCCGCCCGAAGTTGCGGCCGCCGCGGCCAAGGGCAACAGCACTTCCGGCTCGAAAGGCGCGACCGCTCCGGAAGCGAGTGACAAGGCGCCGCCAGTGGAGGGCATGGCGCGCCCGAAGCTGTCCTTCGACTACACGCACCTGGGCCGCAAAGGGGCTGACTACTTCTCGGCCATGATGGCCGAGGAGCTGGCGAACAAGGTGCCGGAGATGCGGCCGCTACTGATTCCCTGATACGTGATTCATGGACGATCCGTTCAACCTGGAGCGTTTCCTCGACGCACAGGCGAGCACCTACGAGACGCGCGCTCGCGGAATTGCGCGCCGGCGGCAAGCGCTCGCACTGGATGTGGTTCATCTTTCCGCAGATGCGCGGACTCGGTCACAGCGACCGCGCGCAATTCTTCGGCATCGGTTCACTCGAAGAGGCGCTGGCGTTTCATTCGGACCCGATCCTCGGTATGCGCCTGCGTGAGTGTGTCGCAGCACTCGTCAAACTACCGGGCAAAAGCGCCGAGGAGATCCTGGGAAGCGTCGACGCGCTCAAGTTGCAGTCCAGCCTCACCCTGTTTCGTATCGCGGCACCCGGTGAGCCGCTTTTCCAGCGTGCGCTGGAACAATACTTCGACGGTGCGCTGGATCCGCACACCATCGGGTTGCTGGAGAAAGTGGCGGACTGAAAAAGGGGCGGGTGGCAGGAATTCCTCGCCACCCGCCCGATCATCAGAACTTGAACGTAGCTCCCAGGTTGAAGGTGCGGCCGATCTCGGTCTGGAACAACGTGTCCTCGCGCACGCTGTCGATGAACAGCGTGTTGCGCTCGTCCGTGATGTTCTGCGCTTCGAAGATCAGCGTGAAGTTGTCGTTGACGATCCACGAGGCAGAGCCATCGACGAACAGGTTGTCCGCGTTGCCCTGCAGATCACTGCCCGCCGATGCAGGGATGCCGCGAATGTACTTGTCGCGGTACGAACCAGTAAACCGGATGCTGAACCGGCCGTCATCGTAAAACAGCGTGCCGCTGGCCGAGTCACGCGAGAGATTCACCAGGTCGTTCGTGGTCGAAGAAGTGATCACGCCGTTGGCGCTGGTCAACGCATAGGCGATCTCGGATTCCACCTGCGTGTAGTTGGCCAGGACGCCGAGCTTGCCGAAGAAGCCATCCCAGAACGTGAACGGCACCTGCGCGTTGAGCTCGAAACCCTTCAGCGGGCCGCCCGGAGTATTGGCGAACTCGCTGATGTTGAAGATCTCAGTGGGTTGCGCCAGCGTTCCCAGCAACTCGTTTGGCAGGCCCAGCGTGTTGTACACGTAGGGCGAGGTGATGCGCTGGATGATAGGTTTCGATGTCCTTGTAGAAATAGGCCACCGACAGCAGCGAACCCGGTGCGAAATACCACTCGAGAGCCACGTCCGCCGTCTTCGCACGGATGGGGTCGAGAAGCGGGTTGTTGAAGACACCCGTGCGCGTCGTGGCGGTGATGCTCTTGGAAGGCGTCAGCGTGGTGATATCCGCACGGGCGATCACCTTGGAAGCCGACAGCCGCATCAGCAGGTCCGGGGTGAATTCGGCCACCAGGTTGAGGGACGGCAGAGTGTCGTTGTACGAAGTCTCGACCTCCGTCCGCTGGCCCACGTTCGGATACGGGGCGCCCAGCGGCGCGGGAACCGGGACGTGACCCATCGCGAACTGGTCGGTCTGGACGTAACGCACGCCGAGGTCGCCGCGGATCGGCACTCCCCAGGCGTCGCCCGAATTGAAAGTGAACACCACAAATAGCCTGTCGTCACCTCTTCGAGCAGCCCACTCTTGTTCGCGCCGCATTCCACGTTGCAGAACTGGATAGGTGTCGAAGTTGAACGCGTCGCGCCAGGCGCGCGAGTCGACCGCCACCCAGCTTGCCGGCGCTCCCGAGCCGAACTTGTCGTCCAGATCCTCGATCTGCGTCGTGATGCTCGGCCAGTGTCACGCCCGAAGGCAGCGCCGTAACCGGTGCGAACGCGGGCGCGAGGTTCGAAACGTGGGTGTCGAAATCGTTCTCACGGTATTGCGCGCCGACTTTCAGGCCGAACATCTCCGTCATCTGCCAGTCGCCGGACAGTTCGAAGGTATTGATGTCGGTGATGTTCTCGGATGGCTTGCCTTGCGTCGAGAAGCCGCCCAGCACCGTGGCATCCGCCAGCGGCGGGCCATAGCTGAAGCTGTTCGGATCCGCGAGGTCGAGGTTGCCGAAGCCGATCAGCGGTGTTTCGCGACCGCCGCGGAAGTCGAGCGTGAAGTTGTCGACGTCGATGGCGTCCAGGAAGGTCTGCAGGCGCATCGGTCCGTCCCATCGCGAGAGCGAACGTCCGGCGCGCGCGTTCATGCTGAAGTTGTCGTTGAAGCGGTGTTCGAAATCCAGGTTGACCTGCTGGAACTTCGAGACGAACTGGTCGACGAGACCTTCCGAACGCACATCGACGCCATCGAACACGGCGTATTCCACCGAGCCCTTGTCGTCGAACTGGATGTCGCGCACCGACACCATGGGCTGGCCGTTTTGCGCGAGGCTGCGTCCGAAAGAGAGACCGAGGATGTAGTTATCGCGTCGTTCCACCTGGTATTTCGACATCAGGCCGTCGATCGACAGCGTGGTGTTGTCGCTCGGCTTCCACTGGAAAGTCAGCGTGCCGCCGGTGCGCTCGGTGTCCTGCTCGGAATTCACGTAACGCGGCAGGCGCGGCAGGAAGGCGCCGCTGCCCGGGACGGTCTCGAAGCCGGCCCGGCGCATGTCATAGATGGTTTGATAGGCCTCGATCGTGCCGGTGCGCGGATTGTTGGTGCTGCAGTTGTCGACCGTGGCGCCCTTGGCGCCTTGTGCGGCTGGGGGACGGGCTGATTTCCGGCGCGTTCCAGCCGATCGGCGTGCAGTACGGCTGCAGGAGGCCGCCATTGACCTGGCCGTTGGTGTTGGCCGCGAGCACGTCAACCGCCGAATAGCCGACTTCGCGGATATTGCGCTTCTGGTAGGCGACCGAGGCGAGCACGCCAAACGTTTCGTCGAAGAATTTCCTCGAGTACAACATTGAAGCGCGTGGATCGATGTCTTCGCTGACGGAGTTGAATACGCCGCGCGCCGTCATCGAGAAGACCTGCTCCTCGACGGTGTCGAAGGGACGCGGCGCGGTCAGATCCACCGTCGCGCCGAGCGAGCCTTCTTCGATGTCGGCCGAGGGAGTCTTGATGACCTTGAGCTCGGAGAAGATCTCCGTCGGGAAACACGTTGAAGTCGAAGCTGCGGCCGTTGTTGCCGGCGCCATAGATGTCGCTGGAGCCCATCTGCGCGGCAGCTTCCATGCCGTTGATGCGCACGCGCGTGAACGTGGGTCCAAGGCCGCGCACCGCGATGTTGCGGCCTTCGCCGCCGTCGCCACGCGACAGCGTGACGCCGGGAATGCGCTGCATCGATTCGGCGAGATTGCTGTCGGGAAACTTGCCGAGGTCTTCGGACTTGATGCTGTCGATGGAGCCGGTGGTCCTGCGCTTCTCGGCCAGCGCGGAATTGATCGATCCGCGGAAGCCGGTGACGACAACTTCATCGAGTTCCTGCGAATCGCCTTCATCCGCAAGCGCGCCCTGGCTGGTGATTGCCAGTCCCGCACCCGTCAGCGCGAGACAGATCGCACGCCGCAGCGGCGTGGATGTTTGATCAAACCTTCTCATGGATTCCCCCTTGTGTGAGTCATATATCCCGCCGCCGATGACTGCTATTGTCGGTACGGCTGGTTGAACATGATCATATTTGCAACATTTTTACCGGAAATGACACCGCATGAACATCCCTCAGGCGCGAGAAGATTTTTTTCCAATAAGAATCAGTATGTTACGAGCGAAACAGAGGGTCTGTCCACCGGTAGCAACCTGGGAAATCTACGCCGGATGTCGCGGCGCCGAAACACCGTGGATTTTCCGAGTAGTTAGATGCGCCGGCGACTGGTGCGCACCTGGCCGATTCGTAACATCGCGGAGGCGAGCGTTGCAATGAGAGATTTCCCTGTCTTGCTGTTCGCCGTGGCGCTTCTGGCTGTGTCCGCCGCGTCTCCGTCGGCGCAGCCGGTTGGTGAAGGCTGGATCACCCATCCGGACGCGTTGCAGACGGCGCCCATCGTGTTGCACTTTCGCCGCGTTCTGGATCTCGCCGAGGTGCCTGGCTCGCTGCCGATCACGGTCACCGCGGACAAACGATTCGTCCTGTACGTGAATGGTGCGCGGGTAGCGAGCGGTCCGTCCGCCGGCACACCCGCTCGCTGGCGATATTCGGCGCTCGATCTCGCGCCTCATGTGCGGCGTGGCAAAAACGTAATCGCCGCGGTGGTCTGGAATTTCGGCGAGGCGGCGCCAGCGGCTCAGACGACGGTTGCCACGGGCTTTCGACTCACCGGCGCGAGCATCTCGACGGGCCAGCCGGGCTGGCGCGTCGCCATCGACGCCGGACATTCCGCGGTCAAAGGCAGCCAGCAAATCGACTGGCAGTACTACGTCGCGAGCGCTCCGGAAATCATCGACGCCACCAAGGCCAACTGGAACTGGACGGGCGCCGCTGAGACCGGTGCTCATTGGCGAGACGCGATACCGGCGCCGGCAGCCGCCAGGCGCGTGCTGTTCGCCGATCCATTGCCACCACAGGTCTTCGAAGCTGCTGAGCCCGGTCGCGTGGTCCGCAGCAGCCTTGCCGGCGGTGAAGCTTTTCCGGCGCGGCCGGTGGTGGTGCCGGCGAACACCACCGCCAAACTACTGATGCGGCGCGACGCGATGATTTCCGGTTACCCGGCGCTCGACGTCGCCGGGGGCCGCGGCGCGACCATCAGGCTCGAATATGGTGAGGCTCTGTACGACGCGCAGCGCCGCAAGGATGATCGCAATCTCGTCGGCGAGCGGCAGGTCATCGGATTCTTCGACACATTCATCACCGATGGCGCCGAACGCAGTTTTGCGCCGCTGTGGTGGCGCACCTTCCGCTTCGTCGAGATCGAGGTGGTGACGGCCGACCAGCCGCTCACGCTGCGCGGTTTCCGGCTCCACGAGGCCGGATATCCGTTCAGGCAGGTCGCGCGCTTTGAAAGCAGTGACGCGCAGCTCAACCGCATCTGGGAAGTGGGCTGGCGCACCCTGCGGATCGACGCGCACGAGACCTTCATGGACAGCTCGTACTGGGAACAATTGCAGTACACGGGCGATACCCGGCTCGAGATGCTGATCAGTTACGCGGTGTCGGGCGATCCGCGCCTCGCCATGCAGGCAATCGAAGCCTTCGCCGAATCGGATGTGGATGGCGGGCTGATGCAGGGCGCCTTCCCGTCGCGCAACAACAACGTCATCGCGACATTTTCCTTCGCCTGGGTGGGAATGCTGGCGGACTGGTCGCTGCAGCAGCCGGATGCGGCGCTGATTCGTCGCCACCTGCCGCGCATGCGCAAGGTGTTGAACTGGTTCGAGCCATTGCGCAACACCCAAGGCTTGTTAGGCAAGAACCCGCAGTGGAATTTCATCGACTGGTCCGGCCAGCAGTGGGATGACCGCGACACGTTTCCTTCCTGGGGCAAGCAGAATGGCAGCTGCCTGATGACGGCGATGTGGCTGGGCGCGCTGCGACAGGGCGCCACGCTCGAAGCGGCCCACGGTGACGCCGCGCAGGCGAAAGCGTTCGCGTCAAGGGCCGACACCGCACGCGGCGCGATTCGCGAGCATTGCTGGGATGCGGGGCGCGGGTTGTTCGCCGACGATGGTGACCGCCAGGTCTTCAGCCAGCACATGAACGTGTTCGCGGTGCTGTACGACATCGCGACACGCGAGGAGATGCGCGGCATCCTCGAGCGCATCACCGTGCCGGGCAAGGGCATCGATGCGCCCCCCGGCATGTACACCTCGACGTATTACTTTGCCTGGTACCTGGTGCGCGCCTTCGAACACGCGGGCATGCGTGATCGATATTTCGCGCTGCTCGACACCTGGCGCGGGCTGCTGAAGCTCAACTACACCACGTGGCCGGAGTCTCGTGATGAGCCGCGCTCCGACACCCATGCCTGGAGCGCACATCCCACGGCGGATTTGTTAGGGCTGGTGGCGGGAATCCAGCCCGCGGCGCCGGGATATGCGCGCCTGCGCGTCGAGCCGTTGCTGGGCGAGCTCACCTCGCTCGATGCCACGGCGGCCACACCGCATGGGCCGGTCAGCGTGCGCTATCGCGTTGCCAATGGGCAGCTCGAGGCCGCAATCGAGAAGCCCGCGGGTCTGCCAGGTGAGTTCGTCTGGAATGGCCGTATCATTCCGCTCGAGCGCGTACACACCCGGCTGAAGCTGCCACTGCGCTGACGCTACTCGAGCCTGATCTCGGTGACATGGAACTTCGGCAGATCGGCGCCCGAGGCGTTCTGCACCCAGATGCCGTCGATCATCCTGTCTTCAACTCGTCATTCGAAAGAGAACACCTTTTTCCAGTCGCTCTTCATGTCGACGATGGTCCAGCCTTTGGCTTTGCCTTCGTCGAGCGCCTGGTCGAGTTTGCCGACATGCGATGTGCGGTCATAGGCCCATTCACGCGCGGCGTCGGTGTGATGCACGATGCCCGCGAAGCGCGCGCCGGCTGCCCTCGGTGGTCCATTGCAGCATCTGCAGATCACCGTCGGAGTTGCCAAAGGCGAAGATCGGCCGCCGGCCAATGAAGCGATTGATGCCCACCGGCTTGCCGGGGCCGTCATCGATGAATTCCACGCGCGGCATTTTCTGCAGCAGCAGCTTGCCGTCGTTGCCCGTCACCAGTTTGATTTCACCGGACGAGCCCACCACCTGCTCGGGTGGAATGCCGTACGCTTTTTCGACCCAGGGGCGCATGAACTCGACGCCACCGCCGGACACGATGAAAGTCTTGAAGCCGTTGGCGCGCAGGTAATTGAGCAACTCGAGCATGGGCTGGTAGGTGAGATCGGTGTACGGCCGCTTGAAACGCGGATGCCGCGCGGTCTTCATCCAGTCGTTGACCGTTGCGCGTGAAATCCTGCGTGCTCATGCCGGTATGCGAAGTTGCCAGGATGGGCAGCAGCGACTTTTCACCGCCCGCAAGCAGACTCTTCATGTCGTTCGCGAGCAGGAATTTATACGGCTCCTGCGTTTTCCACTCGGGGTGTTTCGGCGCCAGCGCCTTCACACGGTCAATCGCGAATGCGAACTGGAAGTAGATGGGCTGTTCGGCCCAGAGCGTGCCGTCATTGTCGAAGGTCGCGATGCGTTCCGCGGGCGGCACGAATTCCGTGCCGCCCTGCTTCGTCACGCGTCCCACAAAATTGACGATGGCCTGCCTGGTTGCGCCCGGGTTCCACGAGGGCAGCGGGTCTGTCTGTGCCTGCGCGAGTCCGCAGCCAAACGCGGCCAGGAGTGCGAACACTCGATCTTGAAACTTCGCATGACATCAGCCGCCGGCGGGTTTCTGCAGTTTTTCGACGACTTCGTCCAGATTGAAACTGCGTGCGGCATGTCATCTCTCGCTTGAATTGGCGTCCCAGGTGGGCCGTGCGGACTTCACGGCGAGAATGAGTTCTTGTTAAGGATGAGGACATTGGCCTTGTGGGCTACCAACTCTGCTGCTGCGCAGCATCGATGCGGTTTCATGCGCTTCCGATTGTACCGCGAGCCAAATGGTCCTAACAACCTTGGCATGGTGCTCGACGCCTGCGCTGTCACGCGGGCCTGGTGAGGCGACACGCCAGCGCGACCCGGGTGCCGGTGCTGACGGACTGGCGCTGAAGCAATGCGCCCAAGGTACCGTTGCAATGTTGCACTGCAGTCACCGATAAGCCTTGAATGATCCGTCCCATATCCGCGACGCTTGCCGTCAGCCTGTCGATCATGTTTAGCGCGTGTGTCATTGCGCCGGGCCCGGCGCCCAGTACACCCGACGGGCTGGTGCAGGTGCAGAGCTCGCGCGTGGACAGTCTTTACGTGGCGCCCGGCCAGACGCTGGCGCGTTATCGCCGGGTGCAGATCGATTCGGTGGACGTGGCGTTCAAACACGACTGGCAGGCACGACATCCGGAAGTGTCGGCCGATGACGTCGCCCTGGTCCGGCACGGCGCGGCTTCCCTGTTCCGCGCGGAGTTCACGCGCGAGCTGGAAAAAGGCGGCTACGCGGTCGTCGGAGCGCCGGCCGCCGATGTGCTGCGCGTTACCGCGTCGGTCGTTGACCTGGACATCGTGGCGGGGGCCAGCGCAGATCCGGCGTCGCGGCAATACATGGTCTCGTCGGCCGACATGAGCCTGGTCTCGGAACTGCGCGACTCGCAGAGCGGGGCCATGCTGGCGCGCGTGGCGGACCGCAAGCGCGGCCGCAACCAGGGCAATCTGCAGCTCTCGGGTCAGGCTGCGCAGACGGCCGAGGCCCGCGCCGCGTTCGCGACCTGGGCGGGATATCTGCGCCAGGCGCTGGATGGCGCGCGCGCCGCGGAGGCAGCCAAGGCCCAAGGTGCTGGTCAATGAAGGGCGCCGCTCGGTGATCTTTGCGCGCCGTCGACTACAGATGGTGGCCGCCGGCGCCGTTGTGGCGTTGGGCGCCTGCGCGTCTCCGACGCCGACCGAATCCTCCGTGGCGACCGCGGGTCTGGAAGGCTCCTCGTGGCGGCTGGTGCAGATCAGCATGAGCGACGGCGTCACCCGTCCGGCCATCGAGCGCTCGCGTTACACCCTCGGATTTGGCGCCAATGGCGTGCTCAACGTGCGCTTCGACTGCAATCGTGGCAGCGGAACCTGGAAGTCTTCCGGACCTAACAATGTCGAGTTCGGCCCGTTGGCCCTGACACGCGCGATGTGTCCCGTGGGCTCGCTGCACGATGAACTCGTGCGCCAGTGGCCGTATGTTCGCTCCTACGTCGTCAAGGATGGCCGGCTTCATCTTGCGCTCATGGCCGATGGTGGAACCATCGACTTCGAGCCCGCGCCCTGACTGCGCGCCGCCCGATGAATTCCGGAACGCGCTGGAGCCGTGCGCCCGCCATCGGTTTGTTCGTGCTGCTGTCCGCCTGCGCGCACCTTCCCGAGCATCCGGGCCTGCCCTCCGTGAGCGCGCCGCTGCCGGGTGACGACACGCCGCTCGACCGCATGTTTTCAGCGGACGAAGCGCAACATGCCGGCGAGTCCGGCTTTCGGCTGGTGATCGAGGGCACGGAGGCCTTCGTGCTTCGCATGCAGAGCGCGCGGCTCGCCACGCGCAGCCTCGACGTGCAGACCTACATCTGGCATGCCGACGCAACCGGCCTCTACCTGGCGCAGCAGGCGCTGCAGGCCGCCGATCGCGGCGTGCAGGTGCGCCTGCTGGTGGACGACATGGATGCGCGCGCCAAGAACACAGGATTCGCGGCCATCGCGGCGCACCCGAACGTCGAAGTCCGGCTGTTCAATCCGTTTGCCTCGCGCCGTGGCGGAGTGCGCCTGGCCAGCGAAGGCGTGCGCGATTTCGGGCGCATCAATCACCGCATGCACAACAAGAGCTGGATCGCCGACAACCGCATCGCGCTGGTGGGTGGCCGCAATCTCGGCGATGAATATTTCGGCGCCAGCGACGAGGTGAATTTCGTCGATCTCGACTTCGCGATGGTCGGGCCGGTGGTGCGTGACGTGTCCGCATCCTTCGACCACTTCTGGAATTCCTCCGCGGCCTGGCCGATGGAACTGCTGGATCCTGACGCCGCCAACGCGGAAGCCCTCGCGCGCCTGCGGGCCAGGCTCGAAGAGCGGGCCTCCGGCGCGCGCGACAGCCGCTACGCGCAGGCGCTGCGCGACAACGACGGCTTGCAGCGACTGGTGAAAGGATACTGGCCGCTGCAATGGTCGGCGAAATATCGTTTCGTATCCGACGATCCGGACAAGGTGACGATGCAGGAGCGCGACCAGTCGCGCGCCACCGTCGGCGCCGCGCTCCTGCCGTTGATCCGCAATTCCGCGCAGTCACTGCAGATCATTTCGCCTTACTTCGTGCCCGGCGACGCGGGCAGCGCCACGCTCATCGAACGCGCGGCGGCGGGCGCAAGCGTGCAGGTGCTCACCAATTCCCTGGCGGCGAACGACGTGGCATCGGTGCACGGCGGTTATTCGCGTCACCGCACGGCGCTCATCGAAGGCGGTGTGCAGGTATTCGAACTCAAACCTTTGTCCACCAAATCGACCGGAACGAGTCTCACCGGATCGTCCGGGGCCAGTCTGCACACCAAGGCGCTTACCGCGGACGGCAAGACGCTGTTCGTCGGCAGCTACAATCTCGACCCGCGTTCCACCTGGCTCAACACCGAACAGGGCGTGCTGGTCGAGGAGGCGACTCTGGCCGCGCAGCTCAGCGCGATATTCGGGTTGGAGACTTCAGGCAATCGAGCCTGGCACGTCACGCTGGAAGGCGGCACCTGCGCTGGGCAGACGGCAAGGAGACGCTGGATGGCGAACCCCACGCCACTTTCTCGCAGCGTTTCCAGGCGTGGCTGGCACGCCTGTTCCACCTCGACGCGCAGTTGTAGCGCACGGCGTTGGCGCAGCGTGCAGCGGGCCACTATGCTCGTTGCGCAAACCCGGGGGACGAACATGAGACTCATCTGCATGGTGGCGCTCGCCTGCGCCGCGCAGGCACAGGCCGCGGACTCGAGGCCAGAGCAGTGGCAGTCACTCTTCAATGGACGCGACCTGACCGGCTGGACGGTCAAGATCGCGAAGCATCCCCTGGGCGAGAACTACGCCGCGACCTTTCGTGTCGAGGACGGCATGATCAAGGTGGCGTACGACCGCTACGGCAAGTTCGACGAGCAGTTCGGACACCTCTATTCCAACCAGCCGTATTCAAACTACATCCTGCGCCTGGAGTACCGCATCACGGGCGCGGCGGTGGCCGATTCACCGCCCTGGGCAAAGCTCAACAGCGGCGTGATGATTCACTCGCAGTCGCCGCTCAGCATGGAAGTCGGCCAGCTCTGGCCGGCCAGCATGGAGTTCCAGTTTCTTGCGGTGGGCTCCTCGGCAGGGCGGCAGACCGGCAATGTCTGCACACCGGGCACCAATCTCGTGCGTAACGGCAAGCTGCTCACCGATCACATCATCGACTCGACCTCGAAACTCTTTCCGGTCGATGAATGGGTGAATGCCGAGATCGAAGTGCACGGCAATGACGAGGTCATTCATCGCATCAACGGTGTCGAGGTGTTGCGCTACCAGCATCCGCAGCTCGATCCGCGCGAGGAGAGCGCACAGAAGCTGCTGGCTGCGGGTGCACCGTTGCAGCTGTCGTTCGGTCATATTGCCTTGCAGGCGGAGAGCCAGCCGATCTGGTTTCGCAACATCAGGATCCGGCAGCTGGACCGGTGACGGCGCCACGAGCGCCCGGGCTGACCCGAAACCACGCCGGAATTCGTTTTCCAATCATGACGTTAGCCGTGCGTCCAAGGATCTGCACGCCCGCGTCGTCTGATGGGTGAGAGAGCCAACAAGAAGCCGGATGGACGAGCAAGCACTGATACGCCGCGCGCAGGCAGGTGATGCGACCGCCTTCGGCGATCTATTGGACTTGTACTACGACACCATCTATCGCTTCGCATGGAAGTGGTGCCGGCATCGGGTCAACGCCGAGGACATCGCGCAGCTCGCCTGCATGAAGCTCGCGTCGAGCCTCGCGCAGTACCGCTTCCAGGCGGCTTTCACCAGCTGGCTGTATCGACTGGTGATCAGTTGCGCGCAGGACTGGCAGCGCAGCCAGCGGCGCCACGAGCACGACGAGCTGGTCGACTCGGGGCCGCTCACCGACGAGTCGCCGGCCGAGGATCAGATCTATCTGGTGCAGCTGTTCGCCGAACTCGAAGACCTCGGCGAAGGAATGAAGGAAACGGCATTGCTGGTACACGCCGAGGGCATGAGCCACGCGGAAGCGGGCGCCGTCCTCGGCGTGTCGGAGTCCACGATCTCCTGGCGGATCCACACCATTCGCAGGCACATGGGTAAACGCGAAGCCAAAGTCAGCGTATGAAAACGAATCCACTGGAAAAAATGCTGCAGCAGGAAGCTCCGCCGCCGGATCCTGCGGCGCGGCTGGCCGCGCGGCGCGCCGCGCTCGCGGAGTTCGCGCGCGTTCATTCCAGCTCTGCCACTGAGCATGTCCCGAGACGTGGCGGCCTGCTCCAAGCTTTGTTAGGCCGCCTGCGTCTCTCCCGTGACCCTCAGTCACGCGGGAGAGATTCGATGCCCTGGTATACGCGACGAGTGCTGGTGGGTGGTGCGGCAAGTGTCTGCATCGCCCTGGTGGGAGTGGCGATGGTCTGGAACACGTTGCGGCATCAGCCCGAAGTCACGGCGCTCAAGCCCGTGGCCGCGGTGCCAGCCGCGACTGAACCTCCGGCGTGCCGCATGAGGTCTGAGGAATCAGCAGTCCGCCATTCGCCGGCCGTCAACGGCGGATGCACGACAGCGCGCAGCCGCAGGTTCAGATACAAGCGCCGGCGCAGGGGCGGCGGAGAATGGGAAGGCGACGAAAGGGAAGCACACGGGCCGAGCCGCTTCGCGGCACCAGTTGCCGGTGAACAGAAGCTCGACGACGGATATTCAAACGCCGTCGCCAGCGCCTTGACGACCACGCCAGTCGCTCAGCCACCGGCGGCTGCCGAGCCGACGGACGCCCTGTCGGCAAACGCCGCGCCGGCGCCGGCGCCTGAGTCGGCAACTGAACGAAGAGTTGGAAAGTGTCGCGGTCACCGGCCAGCGCCGCGCATCTAAAATCCTCGCAGGATGCAAAGCGCGAAGCCACGTGGAGATGGGGCCGAAGAGGTCATGGTCACCGGTGCGCGCAGCAGCAGAACTCGCGCCACACCCCACAAGGGCATGACGGGCTCGCCGCGGCAGAGCGGAGGAACTTTGGGCAGTACCAGCGCCGGCATCTTGATTGCGCCAACGGAGTTGCCGCCGCCAGCCGAAGTCGAAGGCCGCGACAAGTTCGAGCAGTTCGAGGTGAACTCCGTCAAGCAGGTGTCCGACGAGCCGGTGTCCACTTTCTCGGCGGATGTCGACACCTCTTCGTACAGCTTCGTGCGCAAGCAACTCGATCAAGGGGTGTTGCCGCAGAAGGATGCCGTGCGCGTCGAGGAGATGATCAACTACTTCGACTACGGCTGGCCCGCGGCGGAATCGCGCGAGCGCCCGTTCCAGCCCACGGTGGTGGTCAGTGACTCGCCCTGGGGCAAGGGCCGCAAGCTGATTCACATCGGCATCAAGGGATACGAGCTGCCGGCGGGCCAGCGGCCGGACGCGAATCTCGTAATGCTGCTCGATGTCAGCGGTTCGATGGCCCAGCCCGACAAGCTGCCGCTGGTCAAGCAGTCGATGAAGCTGTTGTTAGGCAGCCTGAAGCCGACGGACACCGTGGGTATCGTGGTCTATGCGGGTGCGGCGGGCCTGGTGTTGCCGCCGACGCCGGTGGGCGAGAAGGAGAAGATCGTCGCGGCGCTCGACAGCCTCACCCCGGGCGGATCGACCGCCGGCGCCGAGGGCATCGAACTTGCGTATGAGCTTGCGGAGAAATCCTTCCGCAAGGAGGGCGTGAATCGCATCCTGTTGTGCACCGATGGCGACTTCAATGTCGGCATCGACAGCACCAACGAGCTCAAGGGCTTCGTCGAACGCAAGCGCGAGAAAGGTGTGTTCCTCTCGGTGCTCGGCTTCGGCCAGGGGAACTATCGTGATGAACTCGCCCAGGCACTGGCCCAGAACGGCAACGGTGTCGCCGCGTATATCGACACGTTGAACGAGGCGCAGAAGGTGCTGGTCCAGGAGGCGGGCTCGTCGCTGTTCACCATCGCCAAGGACGTGAAGCTGCAGGTGGAATTCAACCCGGCGACCGTGGCCGAATATCGCCTCGTGGGTTACGAGACGCGCGCGCTCAAGCGCGAGGACTTCAACAACGACGCCGTCGACGCGGGCGACGTGGGGTCGGGCCATACCGTTACCGCGATCTACGAGATCACGCCGGTGGGCGTCGATGCCCGCATGATCGAAGAGAGCCGCTACAGCAAGAAGCCACAGCCAGTTGCCACGGGTCGTGCGACCGAATACGGCTTCCTGAAGATCCGCTACAAACTACCCAAGGACAGCAAGTCGCAGCTCATCGAACAGCCGATCAGGATCGATTCCGGCAAAGCTCCCGAGGCGATTCAGCGCGACGTGGATTTTTCGACCGCGGTGGCGGGCTTCGGGCAGCTGCTGCGCGGCGGCAAGTACGTCGGCTCGCTGAGCTACGAGGATGTGATCAGGCAGGGCCTGGCGGCACGCGGAGAAGATCCGTACGGCTATCGCAACGAATTCGTGCAGCTGGTGCGCAAGGCGCAGACCGCGCGCGGCATGTAGGAATACGCGGACGACGCAGGCGCGTGTTTCCGGGATTACGGGAACGCGTTCTCGGCCTAGGGTGCGGGATGGAGGTGTCCCATGCCACACGCGCCCAGAGAAACCACGTCCATATGGCTGGATTCGACCTTGCGCAACAGCGGGGCGGATGCGGCGCCGGGACCTCGTGAACTGCTGTCCCAATCCGGAGTTTGCGTCATCGGCGCGGGCATCGCGGGCCTCACCATTGCCTATCTACTGCAGAGGGCCGGGCACAAGGTGCAGGTGCTGGAAGCAGCGTCCTCAATCGCGGCCGGTGAGACCGGCCGGACCACCGCGCACCTGTCCTCGGTGCTCGACGACAACTTCTGCCGTCTCGAACAACTGTTCGGCACCGATGGCATGCGCCTGGCGGTGGCCAGCCACGCCGCCGCCATTGACTGCATCCAGGCGATCATCGAGACCGAGCACATCAATTGCGACTTCGAGAGGCTCGACGGTCTGCTGGTCGCCGCCACGCCGATTGAACGGAAATTTCTCGAGAAGGAGGCGGGCGCGCTGCGTCGCGCCGGGTTCTCCCGGATGCAGGCGCAGGAGTCGGTTCGCACCGGGCAGATCCTCGTCGACGGTCCGGCGCTGCGGTTTCCCGATCAGGCCACGTTCCACATCGGCCGGTACATGCACGGGCTGGCGCGCGCCTTCGCACAGCACGGCGGACATCTCGCATTCGGAGCGCGCGTCATCGAGGCGCGCGGAGGCCGGTCGGCACACGTGAAGCTGGCGAGTGGCGAACGCCTGGGCGCGCAACACGTGATCGTCGCGACCAACACGCCGTTCAACGATCGCGTCACCATGCATACCAAGCAGGCGGCGTATCGGACGTACGTGGTCGGCGTCGAAGTTCCCAAGGACAGCTTTCCGTCCTTTCTGCTCTGGGACATGGCGGATCCCTATCACTACGTTCGCCGGGTACGCGGCGATGTCTGTGACGTCCTCATCATTGGCGGCGAAGATCACAAGACCGGACAAGCCGACGATGCGGGCGAACGGTATCTGCGCCTGGAGCGTTGGGCGAGAGAAAGATTCGCCGGACTTGGCGAGTTGCGATATCAATGGTCGGGGCAGCTCATGGAACCGGTGGACGCCCTCGGGTTCATCGGACGCAATCCGCTCGATGATGACAACGTGTACATCGTCACAGGTGATTCAGGTGATGGAATGACGCACGGGACCATCGCCGGCATGCTCATCGGGGATCTGATCAGCGAGCGCCCCAATCCCTGGGAGAGGCTCTACGACCCGGCTCGCAAGAGCATGAAGGCGGCGGGTACCTATCTCGGGGAAAACGCCAATTTCGTCGGCCACATGGTCAGGGATTGGGTCAGGGGCGGAGAAGTACAGGACCGGGCGGACATTGCACCTGGAGAGGGCGCCATCCTGCGCGAAGGCCTGTCTACCGTGGCTATCTACCGCGATTCAGGCGGAGACCTGCACGAAGTCTCCGCCGTCTGCACGCACCTGGGATGTCTCGTGCAGTGGAATGGCGGCGAACAGAGTTGGGACTGTCCGTGCCACGGTTCGAGATTCTCGGTCGACGGTGCGGTGCTTCATGGCCCGGCAGTCTCTCCTCTGCACGCCGTCGGATCTGCGCTTCCGCCCGACGCGCCACGACCTCAGCCGCGCGCGTAGAAGAACGGGGGCTGCCCCCGTTCTTTAGTTCTGCGTCTTCACCTTGAAGCCAGCCGGGATGTCGAAGCGATCGGCGGCAAGATCGCCGGGCTCGATCTTGGTCACCGTGGTGGTGATATCGCTGGCCGCGAGCTTGGCCATCATTTGCGCCATGGGGTTTTCTCCGCTGGCGCTGATGGTGACGTGACTCTCGAGAGCCATCCCGGCTGCGGCCATCTGCTGCGTCAATGCGGCGTAGGCCTTGGCCTGCGCGGCACCGGTGGGTGACTTGGCAGCGGCGGGATTGCCGAAGATGAAGCCGGAATCCGCGGCGGCCTTGTAGAACGCCTGATAGTCGTCGAGGCCAGGTGCCGCTGTAGACAGGCACACGGTCCCCGACAACACCATGGTCAGATCCATGCCCTGGCCGGACTGGCCCGTGGGACTGAAAGGCATCTCGACTTTCACGTCGTGCACGGTGCAGGGATAACCCGCCACCTGCTTGGTCTGCGAAGTCTTGTTGAGTGTCGCCTGCATCGCACCCACGCCTACCTTCTCGAGTTCATCCGCGATGCTCGCGAGCGGCGTCACCGTTGCGGTTTTCTTCTGATCATTGATGTCGACGAATCGCATGTTGTCGATGTCGATGATCAGCGAAACGGTCTTGCTGCCGACGGTGGAGTCGGTGCGCTGGCGTTTGCCCTTGAAGAGGGTCACGCCTTCGCCGCCGACGTTGATGAACGAGGCTTTGCCGGAGGTTTGTGTGGTGACGGTGACGTCGGCGAATGCCGGAGAACCTGCGGCGAGTGCTGCCGCGAGCAGGATTTTGCGGTTCATGAACTCTCCCTAGTTAGTTGAACCATTCTCTACGCATGTATACCCGAGGCGCGCCCGCGGCGCCGCTGTCTCGAACTCGCGACGCGGCCGGTGACAGCCACTTCACTTGTCGTCGTGCTCCATCACGATGTGGCGGCTCACACTCAGCCGCATGCGACCCCGCCCGGTCTTCTCGAGCTGGATGGGCACCTGCTGTTCGGCCAGGCGTCGCTGCAGCAACAACAGTCGGACCTCGAGATTGTCCTGCACGTCGGGCAGGTGCAGCTCCGGCGCGAGGCGCAGCTCGCGATTGGAGAACTCGCGCCGGCCGCTGCGCAGGAATTCGCCGGTGATTTTCCACAGGATGGCGCCGGCCACGCCGCGTATCAGGTAGGTGTCGTCGAGGAAGATGCTGTTGTCGCGGCAAAAGCGCCGCATGCGCAACGCCGGCCCATCCGGCGCGGCGGGTACACGCGCTGCCTCTACCGGGGGCTCCCGGTCCTGCGGCTGCATGAGGCTCATGGCCACCGCCAACTGGCCACACAGCAGCATGAGCGCATCTTCGTCGTCATATCCGAAGTACTGGTCATGGAGACTTTCCACCAGTAACGCACCCAGCACGCGACCCCGGGCGCGCAGCGGGACGGCGAGCTGACTACGAGGTTCCTTCAACCCGGGCAGCGGAATCTCGCGGTTGAGGGTCATCGCGATGCCCAACTCATCGGCGCGGTTGCGCGCCGCGCGTGCGTAGGTGGCGTGGTTCATCATGTGGCCGACGCGGATCGGCACGCCCTCGCGCACCGCCGTTCCGACCAGTCCCTCGCCGACGGAAATCTCCGCGCCCGCGCCGCCGATCTCGTAACCGCGACTGGCAAGCAGTGTGAGCACCGCCTGGGTGGAATCCGCCAGCCACAACATGGCGTGGTCGATGCGCAGCAATTCGTCGAGTCCTCGCAGCAGGGTGTCCAGCAAGTCGGACAGGTCCCCGCAATGCGCCATGCGTTCGGACAGCAGGCGAGAATTGGTGGCGAGATCGACGCGTGGTTGCGCGGCGGGCAGCTCCCGGCGACCTGGCACGCGACGCATCTCGAGCACGCGGTAGATGTCTGCCCCGCGCAGGTGGAAGACCTTGTCCATGCCGATATGGCTGGCCACCCCCATGAGCTTGGCGCGCAGCCGTTCGAACACCGGCCCGTCGGTCTCGGTGCGCTGGTATTCGAGCTGCAGAACCACGCCGCCGCCGGTGTAGGGATCGTCAAGCGTCAGCGACGCACGGCGCGTGGCCAGCACGTTTTCGCGGCTGCGATTGAAAAACTGGTACGACAACGCGATGTGCAGCGGATCGACGTATTCGCACAGCGAGAGATAACTGACGTTCGGCACCCGCTCGGGCGACACCGTGCACAACACGGGCGGAATCACGCCCTCCATCATGCGGCGCACACCGAACAGCGACAGACCGTCGTCGAAGACCGCGCTCACTTTTCGAACTCGATGGGCTTGAGCGCGAGCGGATCACCGGCGCCGGGTCCCGGCGTCTGGTTGCGCGCGCTCATGGGCGTGAAGCGGATCGCGACCAGGTGCTCGTCGGGGGCGGAGTACCAGGCGGCGGTATATTCGGGTGGAATGCCGTAACGCTTGAGCTGCTCGCAGAATGCCGCATGCCGCTCGTCGACCAGCGGGCGCCACGCCGCGCCGCTGCCGCGCACCACCGCGTCATTGCCGATGAAACTGATCGAGCGGAAGTTCTCGGGCAGGGTGACGTTCACGGCGACGTTGCCGTTCTGCCGGATGGCGTCGAGCACTTCGAAGCCCGATTCGGCCGAAATGATCACCAGCAGGCGCCCGGCTTCGTGCTGCGCCGCCAAACCGCGGCATACCACTGGCCGCCCCGCATTCGTGCAGGCACCCACCTGGTGGGCAACGCCAGCCGAAAGCATCCGGATCATGTCGTCGGTCAACGCCATCGTCGTTCTTATGGATTTCTTAAATACTCCCCGACCGCACACGTTAGCGTGAATTTAAGGAATCGCTAAGTCCGAGTTAGCAACAAAACTGTCATCTGCTCCCTAACCTGCGCCTCCCTCGCCCAGCCGGGCGATTTCTGCGGAGAGCGACATGTCCAAGCCAGTCATTGCAGTGTTCGGCGCCACCGGCGCGCAGGGCGGAGGCCTGGCCCGGGCGTTGCTCACCGACAGTGACCGCCACTTTGCGGTGCGCGCGGTGACACGCCGGCCGGATGGCCCGGCCGCCCGTGAGCTCGCCCGGGCCGGTGCCGACATCGTGCTGGCCGATCTCGACGACGGCGCCAGCGTGCTGCGCGCCCTCGAAGGGGCCTACGGCGCCTTCTTTGTCACCAATTTCTGGGAACACCTGTCGGGCGAAAAGGAGCTGGCGCAGGCGCATACCCTGGCGGCTGCCGCAGCCCAGGCGGGCATTTGCCATGCCATCTGGTCGACGCTCGAGGACACGCGCGAATTCTTCGCAGCTGACGGCTCCCGCATGCCCGTTCTCGAGCAGCGCTTCAACGTGCCGCACTTCGATGCGAAGGGCGAGGCCCACCGCTTCTTTGCGCAGCAGCGCGTGCCGGTCACTTACCTGTACACCTCGGGCTTCTGGGAAAACCTCATCCACTTCGGCATGGGCCCGCAGCGGCAGGCCGATGGGTCTCTCGCCGTGACGTTCCCGACCGGCGCGGCGCGCATCCCGTGGATCGGCGTCGCGGACATCGGGATCGCGGCCCATGAAATCTTCCTGCGCGGCGACGCGCTCATCTACGACTCGATCGGCGTTGCGGGTGATCACCTCACGGGCGCCGAACTGGCTCGGCATCTCTCCTGCGCCCTCGGTGAGACCGTGCACTACAACGCGGTGACGCCGGACGAGTTCCGCGCTTTCGGATTCCCGGGAGCCGACGAGCTCGGAAACATGTGGCAATTCAAGCGCGACTTCGAAGCCGCGTATTGCGCACGCCGCGATCTGAACCGTGCCCGCTCGCTGCACCCGGGAATGGCGAACTTCGCCACCTGGCTCAAGGCGAACCAGGCCCGCATCCCGGTGGCGCAGGCCGCCTGACGTCCGTGCTGCGCGAAATTCTCAACTGGTTCCTGAAGCTGACGCTCGTCGCCGTGTGTCTGCCTGCGGTGGTGCGCGCCGAAGACGCGCGCGGTCTGCCGCAACACCTCGGTGATACTGGGTTGTACGTCGCGGGCTCACTCTCGCAGGTGAGTCCCGACGTACTGCCGTTTTCGCCCCAGTATCCCCTGTGGTCGGACGGCGCCGCCAAGCGTCGCTGGATCTGGCTGCCGCCGGGCACCAGCATCGACGCTGGCGCCCCCGATGCCTGGGAATTCCCGGTCGGCACGCGGTTGTGGAAGGAATTCGCGCATGGCGATCGGCTCGAGACGCGTTACCTGGAACGCGGCCAGGACGGCAAGTGGCGCTTTGGCAGCTACGTGTGGAGCGCCGACGGCAAGGATGCGGTGCTGGCGCCCGTCAAGGGAATGCGCGACCTGCCGGCGCCGAACGCCCCCGGCGCGCGCTACACCATTCCCTCCGAAGAAGATTGCCGCGCATGTCACGAGGGCGCGCCGGTCGCGGTGCTGGGCTTCAGTGCACTGCAGTTGTCGCCCGATCGCGATCCGCTGGCTCCGCATGCCGAGCAGGTCGCGGACGCCGTCGATCTTCGTTCACTGACGGCGCGTGGCCTGTTGCGCAATCTGCCGTCCGCGCTGCTGACGAGCCCGCCGCGCATCGCCGCCTCCACGCCGGCCGAACGCGCCGCCCTCGGTTACCTGCACGGCAACTGTGGCAATTGCCACAACGACGAAGGCCCGCTCGCGGTGCTGGAGATGACACTCGCCCAGCGCGTCGCGGCGCCGGCTGCGGACGCCCCTTCTTCGAACAATGTGCTGAGTTCCATCGTCGGCAGACAGAGCCAGTTCCGTCCTGCCGGCTTGGCCGCCGGTGCGGCCCGCATCGCTCCCGGTCACCTCGATGGCAGCGTGATCGCGCTGCGCATGAACTCGCGCGATCCGCTGCAGCAGATGCCGCCGCTCGGCACCTCGGCGGTCGACGCCGAGGCGGTCGCGCTGCTGGCGCGCTGGATCGACAGTCTTTCCACCCAATCATCGAATTAGTTAGAGGAGGTCTCGATGAAATCCCTGAAGTTGTTTGCGTTCTTCGCGCTGGTAGTGTTCGCATCGTTCGCGCGTGCCGCGGAAGGCCCGGCGCCCGCCGGCACGACCGAAGCACTGGTCGCGCGCGGCAAGTACATCGTCTCGACGTCCGGCTGCCATGACTGCCACACGCCGTGGAAGTTGACGCCGGAAGGTCCGCGCCCGGACATGTCGCTGGCGCTCTCGGGTCATCCGGCGCAGCTCGAAATGCCGGCCGGACCGCAGCCGCAGGAGCCGTGGTTGATCACCATTGCCGCGACCAACACGGCGTACGCGGGTCCGTGGGGCGTGAGCTTCACGGCCAACCTGACGCCTGATCGCGAGACCGGGCTCGGCAAGTGGACGGCACGTACTTTCATCGACACCATCCGTACCGGCCGCCATCTCGGCCGTGGCCGCGAGATCCTGCCGCCCATGCCCATCATGGTCTACCAGAATTTCACGGACGAGGACCTGACGGCGATCTTCAGCTACCTGCAGACCCTGCCGGCGATCAGCAACAAGGTGCCGGAGCCGCGTTCACCGGCGGCCGCCAGCGCCGCGAGGTAGTTAGCCCACTTTCAGGCCGGGCTTCGTTACACTGCCGTACGGCATGCGCCGTACGGCGGGGTAGCGAAATGAAACGGCTCTGGTTACTGGCGTTCCTGGCGGGGTGCGCGTCGCTGGCAGCGGCCCAGGACACGATCGAACTGCTGCCATCGCCCCTCAAAATGCCGCGGCGGATCGGCCCGCTGGTTTTTGACGGCCAGCCGCACAGTTTTGCGAGTCCGGAACTCGGTATCGGCTATCAATACAACAGCGACGGCCTGTCGCTGACGATCTACGTCTACGACCTGGGGATCAAGGACATTCCCGACGGCGCCAACACGGTGGCAACCTGCCAGCAGTTCGAAGAAGCCAAGGAGGGTGTGATCCAGGCGCGCTACCCGAACACCGTTCTCAAGACCGAGCAGCTGGTGCGTCTCTCACCGCCCGACGATCAGCCCCAGGCGCGCGAAGCCGTTTTCGAGTTCACCATGAAACAGCGGCCCGCGTTTTCCTACGTCTGGATCACGGGGGTGGCGGGGAATTTCATCAAGCTGCGCTTCTCGGTAGACGCCGACCTCACGCACGAAGTGCCGGACGCGCGGCGCGCGATACTCACGGCGGTTGGTGAGGCGGTCAAACCCTTTCTCGCACCGCCGACTGCCACCGAAGAAAAAAAAGGCAAGGAGGGTGGCACGACGATCAACATCAATTCTCTGGGAGGTTCGCAGGACGATCTCACCACCTCGATGATGTACCTGATGTTCGTCTCGGCGCTGGCGGAGAAGGACCCCGGCGCAGCGCCACCTTGCGGCGGAACCGTCGTTCCGTCCTTCGAAATCGAGCTGTCCGCCTTCCAGTCGATGGTCCAGTCGGAAGCGACGAGCAAATCAGCGTTCGGCCAGAAACTGGTGGCGATCGAAAAAGCCGGGTTCCTCGAAGAATTCGTTTGGATGGACCGTCATCGGGATGAATGGGGCGATGCGCCGCCCGGAGGGCTGACGCCTGCCGACTACAAGAAATGGCGCAAGAAGAATCTCAGGAATTTCAATGTTCCCGACTTCGGCAGCGTCGGCGTCGAACAGGTCCGCAGGCTGCCTCTCGAGCCCGCCTCGGCACCCTGAACGCGGCTTATAGAAGAGTTCGGTTGCAAATAAGAATCCTTCTCATGTAGCGTTCGCGCTCGGTTTTGCCCAGAGGCCGTTGCGCCATGTCGAGAACAACTGCGCGTCGCGCGCGAAACGCGGACGTGCCTCGGTGAATTCGCGTCGAAGAATGCAGGTGTATCGCACCATGCAGTCGTGGCACTGGATCAGCGCCGCGATCTGCCTGGCTGCCTTGCTGCTGTTCTGCATCACCGGCATCACGCTGAATCATGCCGCATCGATCGGTGCCGACCCGCAAGTCACCACCGGCAGCGCGCACTTGCCAGCAGACCTTGTGAACGAGCTCGCCGGTGAGCGCGGTGCGACGGACGCCGTGCCGCCGGGCGTCGCCGACTGGGTCGAGACCCAGTTCCACATCGACGCCCGCGCCGCGACGATTGAATGGTCCGAGGATGAGCTGTATCTGTCCGCGCCGGGCCCCGGGCGTGATGCCTGGGTGTCGATCGAGCGCGCCAACGGCGCGGCGAGATTCGAAGCAACCGATCGCGGCTGGATCGCGTATTTCAACGATCTTCACAAGGGCCGTAACACCGGAATCGCCTGGACGATGTTCATCGACGTGCTCGCCGCCGCCTGCGTGTTCTTCGCGCTGACCGGCCTGGTGTTGCTGTGGGTGCAGGCGCGCCAGCGCACCTCAACCTGGCCGCTGGTGGGCGGCGGTGTGGCCATCCTCGTGGTACTCATGATTTTTGTTGCCCATTGATCTTGGCACCTCGAATAGTTAGCCGGAGTCACTGAATGATGCGTATGCCCCGGGTTCTCCTGCCACTCGTGTTCGCCGCCGCCGCGGGTGGCGCCGGCGCGGCCGACCTCAGCCTCAACGTGGAAATTCCCAACCTGCCGGTTGCCGAATACCACCGTCCGTACGTGGCGATCTGGATCGAGGCGCCTGACCAGACCATCGCGGCGAATCTCGCCGTCTGGTATCAGCTGCGTGGCGATCACACCAAGTGGTTGCCCGACCTGCGCCAGTGGTGGCGGCGCGGCGGTCGCGACCTCAAGGTGCCGATTGATGGACTCACCGGCGCCACGCGCCCGGCGGGCCAGCACCTGCTCAAGTTCGATGCGGCCGCGGCGCCGCTCGCCAAACTCGCCCCCGGCAATTACGCGCTGGTGGTCGAAGCGGTGCGCGAAGTGGGCGGGCGCGAGGCCGTCCGCATGCCGTTCGAGTGGCCGATCAAGGCCGCGAAACGCGAGACGGCACAGGGCACCAAGGAACTCGGCGCCGTGGCGCTGATGCTGAATCCATGACGGGGGCGCAGATGAAAAAACCTCAAACCATGATTGTGCTGGCGCTGATCGCGCTGGCGCCCGGCACCTGTCTCGCAGCGCGTGCCTGGTTGCTGCCATCCCAGACCATCGTGGCGCGCGCGGGAGGCTGGGTGACTTTCGACGCCGCCAACTCCGACGATCTTTTTTCATTCAACCAGGGCGCCATGCCGCTCGACCAGCTGAGTGTCGCCGGTCCCGACGGCAATGCCGTCGCGGCACAAAACATCGCCAAGGGAAAAACCCGTTCCAGCTTCGACCTGGAACTTCGCGCGCCCGGCACGTACCGCGTCGCCGTGGCCGGCGATAACGTGACGGCGCGCTGGGAAGAGGAGGGGAAGCCCAAGCGCTGGCGCGGAACCGTCGCGGAGATGGCGGCCAATATTCCCGCGAATGCGGCCAAGCTGGAAGTCGAACAGATCCAGCGGCGTGTCGAAACGTTCGTCACGGTAGGCACTCCGACCGCCCTGAAGGAAAGTGGCGTGGGTCTGGAACTGGTGCCCACCACGCATCCGAATGATCTCTATGCGGGCGAGGCGGCAAAATTCCGCTTTCTGCTCGACGGCAAACCGGCCAGGGATCTCGAGGTGAAAATCATCGCCGGCGGCACGCGCTACCGCGACGCGCCCGATGCGATGAGCCTCAGAACCGACCAGGACGGCGGCATCACGGTCACCTGGCCGGCGAGCGGCTTCTACTGGCTCGACGCAGCGGTCGATGACGAGAGGGCCACGGTGCCGAAGGTGAAAAAACGCCACGCCGCGTACAACGCCACGCTTGAAGTCCTGCCACAGTAGCCCGACCAGGCTGGCACTCCTGGCGGCCAGCCTCGCGCTGTCCGCGTGCGTCAGCGCCCCGGCGCGCGAGACTCTGCTCGATGGGCAGACCATGGGCAGCGCCTGGACGGTCAAGATCGCCGGCCATCTGCCGCTGGAGCGCGAGCAGTTGCAAGCCGGCGTTCAGGCCCGCTTCGAGGCGGTGAACCAGGCGCTGAGCACCTACCGCGCGGACTCCGCGCTCAGCCGCTTCAACGACCACCCCGGCGAGGGCTGGGTCGAGGTCGACCCCGAGCTCGCGCAGGTCCTGAAATACGCATTGAGCCTGGCGCAGCTGAGCGATGGCGCCTACGACGTCACCGTCGGACCATTGGTAAACCTCTGGGGCTTTGGCCCGGATCCGGCCACTTACCGCGATGCCGGAGGATGCCGCCATTGCCGCGGCGCGTGCGCACGTGGGCTGGCGCAAAGTCGAAGTGGACCTGGCACAGCATCGCGCCCGCAAACAACCCGGGGTGCGCGTCGACCTGTCGTCACTCGGCAAGGGCCGCGGTGTCGATCGCGTCGCGGAATACCTCGACGCGCAGGGCGTCACTAACTACCTCATCGACCTGTCCGGCAAATTGCGCGCCCGCGGTCTCAATGCGCACGGCATGGCCTGGCAGGTAGCCATCGAACAGCCCGCGCCCGACGATCCTTCGGGAGCCGCACGTACAGTTCCGGCGGTGGTGGCGCTGCGGGACGAGAGCATCGCGACGGCCGGCGACTACCGGCGCTTTTTCCAAAGCGGCGGCCGGCACTATTCGCACATCATCGATCCGCGCACCGGCGCGCCGGTGGCGCACGCGACGCTGTCGGCCACGGCGCTGGGCCCGACCTGCATGCAGGCCGATGCGCTGGCCACCATGCTCATGGCGATGGAACCGGCCGCGGCGCTGAGCCTCGCCGAGTCCGGGCACATACCCGCGCTGCTGATCCGCCGGGAAAGCATCGGGTTCCGGCTGCAGCCCAGCGCAAGCTGGCGACAACAGTAGTTTGTAGGCGGGCGCTGGCGCGCCCTGCTGCGCATGGCCGACAGGCCTCGCGAAGCCGGGACGCGGCGGCGGTTGCAGAATACGGGGATGGCCGGTCGGCGCAGTTTGTGGTCAATCCTCAAGGGCACGAGCGAGAACTGGCTCGACGACCAGGCGTCGAGCATCAGCGCCGCGCTGGCGTTCTATTGCGCCTTTTCGCTGGCGCCGCTGCTCATCATCATCGTGACCATTGCCGGCTGGATCGTCGGCGACGAGCTCGCGTATTCGTATCTCGGTTCGCAGGTGACGTTGCTGTTCGGCCCGCAGAGCGCGGCGCTGATCCTGCAGGCCATGGACAGCGCGCGCTCGGAAGAAGGGGTGTGGGCAACCATCGTGAGCGTCGTGATGCTGATCGTCGGCGCCAGCACCGTCTTCGCCGCGCTCGAAAGCGCCGTGCAGCAGATCTGGGGTGGGCGCGCCGCAGGGCCGCGCGGCTGGCGCGCCTTCGTGCGCGCGCGACTGATCTCGTTCGGGTTCATCCTCGCGATCGGTTTCCTGTTGCTGGTGTCGCTCACGCTGACCACGGCTTTGGCCGCGTTACGCGGCTACGTGGTGCGGCACTTCGAAGGCCTGGTGGGCGTGTTCGCATCGATCGACTTCCTGTTGTCGATCGCGCTCGGCACTGGCCTGGTAGCGATGATCTATCGCTACCTGCCGGCGAAGCGGCTGCCATGGCGCCAGGTGTTGACGGGCGCGCTGGTGACCGCTCTGCTGTTCCACCTGGGGCGTTGGGCAATTGGCCTGTATCTCGGGCGGGCGACGCAGCCGACCGCATTTGGCGCGGCGGCTTCATTCGCCGCGCTGCTCCTGTGGCTGTATTACTCGGCGCAGATTTTCCTGTTCGGCGCCGAGTTCACCGCCTGCCTCGGGCGGACTCGCAAGCCCGAGCCGTTGATGGCTACTGTCGCTTGATCGTGAACTTGCCGAAGGCGACGCCGAGATCCCAGCCATCGCCGGTCCCCGCAAGCGCCAGGGAAATCTCACCCTTGGTGACCACCTGCGCCTTGGAGGATTTCACCGCACCGGCATGCGCCTCGGCGCTGGCGTAGCTGCCGAGTACATCGTCGATCGACTGAACGCCGGAGAATTCACCGGTGCCATCACGAATGGTCGACTTTCCGGCGGACAGGCCCCCGCCACGCGCCGAGAGTTTCACCGCCATCGACTGGCCGTTGTTGCAGGTGATCGTGCCCGTGCCATCGGCACGCTTGTAAAATACCGACCAGCCACTCATCGTGAACTTGAGTTTGCAATCGACCTCGGCGGCCTGTGCCGTGCCCCCGAAGTTGAAGGAACCGACGAGCGCAAGAACCGAAAAGAAGCGGATGATTTTGTTCATGGCGCGACGCTAACCGCGCCGGCGGGGGTTGGCAAGATGACGCAAATACCCATCAAGCGGGCCGTCGAACGCGTGCCCGGCGGCATGATGGTGATCCCGCTGTTGTGTGGCGCCGTGCTGGCGACGCTGGCGCCGGGAACGGCAAAGTTCTTCGGCTCGTTCACCGGTGCCCTGTTCACTGGCGCGTTGCCCATCCTGGCGGTGTTCTTCGTCTGCACCGGCGCGAGCATCGATTTCAGGGCCACGCCGTACATCCTCAAGAAGGGCGGCACGCTATTCGGCGTCAAGGTGGGAATCGGTGTGCTGCTGGGTGTGATCTTCGGTCGCCTGCTCGGTGAGTCGCCGGTAAGCGTCGGCATGTTCGCGGGCATTTCCACGCTCGCCATCGTCGCGTCCATGAATGATACGAATGGCGGGCTGTACATGGCGTTGATGGGTCAATACGGCCAGCCGCGTGACGTGGGTGCATACACCGTGATGTCGCTCGAGTCGGGCCCCTTTCTGACAATGGTTACGCTGGGGGTCGCCGGGCTCGCGGCGTTTCCCTGGCCGACGCTGGTGGGTGGCATCCTGCCGCTGTTGTTCGGCATGCTGCTCGGCAACCTCGATCGCGAGATGCGCGAATTCCTGAGTCGCGCCATCCCGGTCATGATCCCGTTCTTCGCCTTCGCGCTCGGCGCCAATCTCGATCTCGCCAAGGTGTGGCAGGCAGGGTTGTTAGGTGTGGGTCTCGGCCTCGCCGTGGTGGTGGTGACCGGCATTCCCCTGTTCTTTGCCGACCGGCTCACCGGTGGCAACGGCGTGGCGGGTGTCGCGGCAGCGTCCACGGCGGGTAATGCCGTGGCGGTACCAGCCATCATCGCCAGCGCCAACCCTGCATATGCCGATGCGGCCGCGCAGGCCACCATCCTGGTCGCAGCCTGCATTGTCGTTACCGCCCTCGTGGTGCCGCTGGTCACCGCATGGACCGCGCGGCGTGTCGGTGCGCGCAATACGTGATGCCGGATCGCTGGCTCATCGTCGCCGATGATTTGACGGGTGCCGCGGATAGCGGCGTGGCATTCGCGCAGCGCGGGTGGGTCACCGACGTGTCCTGGGGTGAGGCTCCTCTGGGCGAGGACGCGGCCGTGTGGGCGTTCGACGCCGACAGCAGGCGCTGCGCCTGCGGCGAAGCGGGCAGGAGACACCGCGATGCGCTGCGCCGCTGCCTCACGCCCGACAGATTGCTATTCAAGAAGATCGATTCCACGCTGCGCGGACAGCCCGCGGCGGAAATCGCCGCTCTGTGCGCAACCTTGCAGGAATTCGGCCGGGCCACGCTCGGCATCTTCGCGCCTGCAAATCCAGCGATGGGACGGAGCACGCGCGATGGATATGTGTTCGTGCGTGGCGAACCTCTGGAGCGCACGGAAACCTGGCGCCGCGAACACAGTTATGAGAATGCGGATCTCGCCGCCATTCTGGCTTCCGCGGGGCTGCGGCCGATTAAATTACCCCTCGCGCAGGTGCGCGCAGAAGTACCTGAGCTGCGTGCAGCATTGCACTCGATTACTGCCGAGGCGGCGCACAAGCCAGGCACTATTGTCATCTGCGATTCCGAGAACGACGACGACCTGTGCCGCGTTGCCGATATCGCGCGCGGGTTGGCGGCAACCGGCTTCTACATCGGCACCGCCGGGCTGGCGAAGGCACTCGCCGCGCAGAATCCGCAACCGGAACCGCGCGTCACCAGGCTGGAGCCGACGACACGCGGAACCCTGATAGCCATCGGTTCTCCCGCGCAGGAGTCGCGCGCCGCTGCGCGCAAGCTCGCGGTGTATCTCAACGTCGATCTCACCGTGGGTGGCAACTTCGCGGAAGGGCGCGGCAACGCGGTCGTATCGCTGAACTATTACAAGCGCGAAGGATTCACGCGCCAGGATCGCGGCGATTGGGCGGAGCTGCCCTACGGCGAGGCCTGCGTCACCGCCGACACCTGGAGCGACAGCGTGATCGGTGTCGCCAACGGATCGAATGCGCTGGGTTGCGAGGCATCGGGCGGCAAGATGGGCTTCATCTTCTCCGGCAGCGGTGACATTCCCAACGGCCGCTTCACGATCCCGACGGGCGTGCGTTCTTTACCCGCGGTGAGCACCGCACTCACCAACGCCGGACTCGCAGGCATGGGTGACAACGGATTCACCTTCGATGACGCCGGTGTCACGCAGCGCCTGACGCAGCGACCGGCCGATGATTTCAACCTGACGCTCTACAACTATCTGCAGGTGCCGCAGGAACGCTGGATGCTCAATGCATTCACGCATTACGAATTCGCCCCGAAGGCCACGGGTTACATGGAGTTCCACTTCAGCAACAACCGCGTGGATCAGCAGCTCACGCAGGCGAACATCGGCGGCGACTTCCTGGTGAACGTCAACAATCCCTATCTCGATGCGAACATGCAGGAAGTGCTGCGGCAGATGGATCTGGCCGAAACAGGGCCGAGAACCCTCCAGCAAGGTCCGATCGCGTACACGACCACCCCGGCCGACGGACTGGCCGTGCTCACCGCGGGGCGACGCCTCGTGGAGCTGCCTTTCCGGCACAATGTCGACGATCACAACGTGTGGCGCGTCGCCGCGGGTCTCAAGGGAGATCTCGGTGATGCTTCGGACAAGTTCTTCCGCAACCTGTCTTACGACGTGTACTACACGTTCGCGCGCTCCGAGGACTCGAGCCGGCAGGAAGGTGCGGCATCGCGCAGCCGCTACGCCGCCTCGCTGCTCGCCAGCGGAACCAATCCGCCGGTGTCTAACATCTTCGGGCAGAACCTTTCCGAAGCGGCCGTAAACGCCATCAAGATCAATGCCACCAACGTGACCAATGCCGAACAGCAGGTGGCTGCGGCGACACTTGGCGGCGAGGCATTCGAGCTGCCGGCGGGAGCGGTGAACTTCTCGGTCGGTGCCGAGTGGCGCACCGCCGAGGCGCAGTACATCCCGGATGAATACCTGCGCTCGGGCGACGTGGTCGGCTTCAATCCGGGTCTGCCCACGGCCGGCGATGTGACGTCGAAGGAACTGTTCGCCGAAGTGCGTGTGCCGATCCTGGCTGACATCCCGTTGGTCCAGAATCTGAGCCTCAATGGTGCGTACCGTAGTTCGGACTACGACCTCGAGGGTGTTGGCCGGGTCTCGACCTATCTCTACGGACTCGACTGGCGGCTCAACGAGTCGTTCGCGTTCCGTGGTCAGTTCCAGCGCGCCATTCGTGCGCCGAACATCGCCGATCTGTACGGGGGCCTGCAGCTGAACTTCCCGACGCTGACGGATCCGTGCTCGAGTCGCAACACGGCGAACCAGACCGAGGAAGTACGCCAGCTGTGTATCGCGACGGGTGTCCCGGCAGCTTCGGTGTTCACCGCTGGCGTGCAGCCGGACAACATCATTCCGTCGCGCTCAGGTGGCAATGCGAACCTGCAGGAAGAGAGCTCGGATACCAAGACGTTTGGCGTCGTGTTCACGCCCGAGTTCGCCCCCGGGCTGGCCGTGACCATCGACTATTTCGATATCACGCTCGACGATGCCATTGCCCAGCTGGGTGGCGGCGCGCAGAACACGCTGAACCTCTGTTACATCACGGTCCAGGACGCCAGCAGCGATTTCTGCCAGGCGGTGCATCGCAACCCGGCCACGGGCGCAATCACGGTGCCGTTCTCGCTCGATGTGCTGCAGGCGAACATCGGCCGGCTGGAAACTTCGGGTATCGATTTGCAGGCGCGTTATGGATGGGACGTGGGTTGGGGCGGCGAGGGTGGCAGCCACTTCGACATCAGCACGGCATGGACAAAAACGGACGAGTTCACGGTGACGCCCATGCAGGCGGTGCCCCAGAACAAGAACGAATGCGTGGGTGCCTATGGGGCGACCTGCGGTGAACCCATTCCCGAATTGAAGGGCATTACCCGCATCACGTGGGCGACGGGGCCGTTCGGCGTCAGCCTGCGGCATCGTTTCGTCGACAGCGTGACGACGGACCGCTACGTGCTGCCGTACCGGGTCGATCCGGCACCGCCCACGCTGCCGACATTGGCGCAGTTTACGAACCCGAAGCTCGATGCGATGAACTACATCGACCTTTCGTTCACCTTCGACATCGGCGACAAGGGCGAGATCGTCGCCACCGTCAACAATGTCTTTGACGAAGATCCGCCGATCATCGTCGGCCAGGGCGGCTACGGTAATACGTTCCCCGCGACTTACGATTACGCGGGCATGACGGTGTTCCTGGGAGTCAACTTCAAGTCGTTCTGATCAAACGCCGCCATGAGGGCGGCGTTCGGTGTTCCCCGACCAGGCGCGACGTAGTAAGTACGTCGCGCCTTTTCTTTTTTTCGCGCAGCGTCGTGATGCTGCACGGGGCGCCTCAGTAGTTAGACCCGCATCGCATGCCGCCGCGGCAGGTGGATTTTCGGCTGTTAGCGTTACCACCCGTCATGTGACATAACATGCCCTCAGGATGCGATTCGAGGGCCTCAAATGCCACGTCTTGACAACATTTCTGCACGCAACTGACTCATCCTGACTGATAGTGCGTGTCGATGATCAAGAAAGATTGATATCTCGGAGTACAATGACACCGGTTTCTGGGATCGTGCAACTCCGCATCCCAACCTCGTCTGAAAAACGCACGTTGTCCGCGCTCTGTGCGCTTTTCGACACAGGGACGCCGCTGGCACCCCTTCGCCGGCGGCGTCCCACCTTCTAACTACCTTGCCGTGGATCAGGTCCGCGGGACGAGAATGTCCCGGGTCACGTTGCGGACATCATTGGCGCCGGTCAGGGCCAGGCTGACTGCCAGTTCCTTGCGGATGATGTCGAGGGCGAGCGTGACGCCCGCTTCGCCGCGCGCGGCGAGTGCGTACAGAAAGGACTTGCCGATGAGGCAGCCGTTGGCGCCGAGCGCCAGCGCCTTGAGCACGTCCTGGCCGGTACGCACGCCGCCGTCGAAGAGAATTTCGCAGCGTCCGGCCACCGCGTCGACGACCTCCGGCAGCGCCGAGATCGTCGAACGGGTGCCATCGAGCTGGCGGCCACCATGGTTCGAAACCACCATGGCGTCAACACCGTGTTCGACCGCCAGCCTGGCGTCCTCGGCGTCGAGAATTCCCTTGATGATGATCTTGCGCGGCCACTGCTCACGCAGCCACGCGAGGTCCTTCCAGGTGACAGTGGGATCGAACTGTTGCGCGATCCACTCGGACAGAGTCTTGAGCCCGCCCGTACCTTTCATTCGCGCCTCGAGATTGCCGAAGGTGCGGCGCTTGCCGGTCAACACCTTGAGCGCCCAGGTGGGGCGCATGGCGGTCTCGAATACATTCTTGAGCGTCAGCCGCGGTGGAATGGACAGGCCGTTCTTCGGGTCGCGGCGCCGCAGGCCCTGCACCGGCATGTCGACGGTCAGCATGATGGCGGAACAGTTGGCGGCCTGGGCGCGCGCCAGCAGCTCCTGGTTGAAGCCGCGATCGCGCATCAGGTAGACCTGGAACCAGAACGGCTTGTTCATCGCGCTGCGCACGTCCTCGATCGAACAGATCGACATCGTGGACAGACAGAACGGTACGCCGAACGCATGCGCCGCGCGCGCGCCGAGCATCTCGCCATTGGCGTGGAACAGGCCGGTGAGTCCGGTGGGCCCGATGCCGACGGGAATGGTCCATGGTTCGCCGAGAATCGTGGTCGCCAGCTGCTGCTTCGACACGTCGACCATGACACGCTGGCGCAGCTGGATGGCGTGCAGGTCGTCGAGATTCCGATTGAAGGTGATCTCGTCGTAGGAGCCGCGGTCGGCGTAATCGAAGATGGCGCGTGGGACGCGACGGCGCGCGAGTTCGCGCAGATCGGCGATGCTGTTGATGACCATGAAGAAGTATGGGGGCAGCCCCCATTTCCTAGCAAAAGGGGTCAGCCTTCCTCGGGTTGATCCGACCTCTAGAACCCAATGAAGACTGACCCCTTTTGCTAGGAAAGGGGGGCTGCCCCCATTCTTAAACTATGCCACCACCGAGGCTTTGTTTGCCCGGCCTCGCCTGGCCGCAGTGCGCGCGGTAGCCGCTGGCGCGGTAGGTCGCCACCGGATCGATCGCGCCACCCTTCGACACGCGTGCCTGGCCGAGAATGGGCGTGACATCCGTGGTAAATCCGCGCTTCAGGGTCTGCGCCGCCATGAGCACGTCGTTGGCCATGCGGTATTCGTGCAGCTTTGACCGCTCGACGATCAGCGCCTGCGCGTAGGCGCGCTGTAGTTCGATGGCGCTGGTCATCAGACTCTCGATCGGGTCCGTGACATTGTGCGACTGGTCGAGCATGTGCGCCGGGTTGAAGTTCGCTGCCTTGGCGAGCTCCGCTTCCACCAGCTCGTTGAACACCAGGAACAGGCGGAACGGTTCGATCGAGCCTGCATCCAGGTCGTCGTCGCCGTATTTCGAGTCGTTGAAGTGAAAGCCGCCCAGGCGGCGCGCATGCACCAGCCGCGCCACGATCATTTCGATGTTGACGTTGGGTGCGTGGTGCCCGAGGTCGACCAGGCAGAAAGCCTTCGGCCCCAGCGTCTGGGCCGCCATGAGCGAGCTGCCCCAGTCCTGGATGACGGTGGCGTAGAACGAAGGCTCATACATCTTGTGCTCGATGAACATCCGCCAGTCGTCGGGCAACGCCTTGTAGATGGTCGCGGTCGACTCGAGGTAACGCTCGAACGCGCGGCCGAGATGCGACTGGCCGGGAAAGTTCGCGCCATCGCCGATCCAGACGGTCAGCGCCTTCGAGCCGAGTCTCTTGCCGGCACTGATGCAGTCGATGTTGTGCGCGACAGCCTGCGCACGCACCGCGGCGTCGGTATGCGTGAGGCTGCCGTATTTATAGGAGAGCGGCTGACCAGCCTGGTCCTGGAAGGTATTGGAGTTCATCGCATCGAAGCCCAGCCCGAGCGCCGCGGCGTGTTCGCGCAACGCGTTGAAATCGTCGGTGCGATCCCAGGGCAGATGCAGCGATACGGTCGGCGTGGCACGGGTCATGCGATGAATCACGCCGCAGTCCTCGAGCTTCTCGAAAACATTGCGCGGCTCGCCGGGTCCGGGGAAGCGCCCGAAGCGCGTGCCGCCGGTGCCCACACCCCACGACGGGATGGCTACCCGGAAATTGGCCACGGCGCGCGTGACTTCGTCGATGGCGACGCCGCGCCGTTCGAGTTGCGCACCGAGGGCGGCATAGTCGGCCGCGAGTGCGGCCGCATGCGCCTTGTTGGCCGACGCGATGTAGTTCGCGTCGCGCGGATCGGCGAATGCCATGAACGACTCCCCTCGAGAAACTTCAGCGCGTGAACGCGGCTGCGTTGCCGGCGTCGACGTTGACGATATTGCCGGTCGACTTGGCGGAACGCTCCGAGGCGAAGAATGCCACGGCCTCGGCGACATCTTCAGGATAGACGCTGCGTTTCAGCAGGCTGCGTTCGCGGTACACGGACTCCAGCTCGTCGACACTCTTCTTGTACTGCGCGGCGCGCTGCTGGGCCCATTCGCCCTGCCAGATGCGCGATCCGCGCAGCACCGCGTCCGGGTTGACCACGTTGACGCGAATGCCCAGCGGTGCGCCCTCGAGTGCCAGGCAGCGGGCCAGGTGCAGTTCGGCGGCCTTGGCGGTGCAATAAGCGGCGGCGCCAGGGGAGGCGGCCAGCGCGTTCTTCGAACCGATGAACACGATCGACCCGCCGATGCCCTGCGACTTGAAGAGCTGGAAGGCCTGCCGCGCGATCAGGAAGTAGCCGGTGGCCAGGATGTCCATGTTCTTTTGCCAGGTCGCGAGACTGGTCTCGTCGACTGGCGAGGCCGATGCAATGCCGGCGTTGGAAATGCAGATGTCCACGCCGCCGAATTTCCAGGCGCTGTCGCGAAAGCCCGCGGCCACCGCGTCCTCGCGCGTCACGTCCACCCAGGCGCTGGCGACTACGTCGGAGTTGTATCTCTCGCGCAGCTCGTTTTCAGCCCTGGACAATGCCTCGCGGTCGATGTCGCACAGCACCACGCAGGCGCCTTCGTCCATGAGCCGCCGCGCGGTGGCGAGGCCGATGCCCCCGGCGCCGCCGGTGATCAGCGCCACACGGCCGGCGAGGGCCTTGGGTTTCGACATCCGCTGCAGCTTGGCTTCTTCGAGATCCCAATACTCGATATCGAAGGCTTCCTGTTCCGGAAGGCCACGATAAGTGGAGACGCTGGCCGCGCCGCGCATGACATTGATGGCGTTGACGTAGAACTCACCGGCGATGCGCGCCGTGGCCTTGTCCGCCGCGAACGTGAGCATGCCGACCCCAGGCACCAGGTAAACCACCGGATTCGCGTCGCGCATCTTCGGCGAGCCGGGTCGCTTGCAGCGATCGTAGTAGCCGGCGTACCGCGCGCGGTAAGCCTCGATCGCCGGCTTCAAACGCGCGGTGAGCTCGGCGGGACCCTCGCGAGCCGGATCGAAGGGCAGCACCAGCGGCCAGATCTTGGTGCGCAGGAAGTGATCGGGACAGGAAGTGCCGAGCGCCGCGAGACTGGCAAGTTTTTCGCCACCCACGAAGTCCAGCACGGTCTCGCTGTCGTCGAAGTGCCCCACCTTGAATGAAAGTGTGGGGGCTGCACCCGCTTCGGGGGCTGCACCCACACCGAATCCGTTGCCCGAAATCAGTGCCGCGGATGACCGGCATCAGGCCGGCGGCGATTTCGCGGCGCCGGTCGATGGTGAGCGCTGGTGTTACCACGCCGCCGAAGGGCCGCTTGCCACGGGCGTGCTTCCGCCAGCCACTGCGTGGCGCGATTGATGATGTCGAGCGTGTTCTCGTAACAGTCCCGGGAGCTGTCGCCCCACGTGAACAGTCCATGTGCCTCGAGCACCGCGCCCTTGAGTTTCGGGTTGCTGCGCGTCAACTCGCGCAACTTGCGTCCCAGTTCATAGCCCGGACGAATCCATGGCAGCCAGCCGATGTCGCCGCCGAAGATTTCCTGGGTCAGGGCCTGCGAATCCGCCGAAGCGGCGATCGCGATCAGGGCATCCGGGTGCATGTGATCGACGTGCGCCCGGTCGATGAGACCGTGAAGTGGCGTGTCGATACTCGCGGCGCGCGGATTCAGGTTGAAGGCGCAATGCGCGTACAGCGGAACCAGGATGCTGTCGCTGTCCTTGCCCCCTTCTTTCGCAGGAGAGTAGAACTTCTCGAGCGCCCGAAACTTCTCCATGTACAACGTGGAGAAGCCGTCGAGCTTCATGGTGCCGAGGTCACCGCCCGAACCCTTGACCCAGAGCACTTGCATTTCGGCGCCGGTCAGCGGGTCTTTCTCTTTGAGCTTTGCCGAGGTGTTGCCGCCGCCAAAGTTGGTGATGCGCTTGTCGCTGCCGAGCAGGTTGGATCGATACAGCAACAGTTCCGCGGGCGACAGCCGTGCCGCATGGGCATCATCCCAACGATTGTCGATTTCGAGGGTCGTCACGAGGCGCCTTCTGGACCACACTCATCCAATGTCTCCGGGACGGACCGGCGCTAAAGTACGCGGCAACGGCCTCCTTCAAAGGGAGGCTGTTTAACACACGAAGCCGTCATATACAATCAATCACGTTCAGAATCGATCACGGGGCGTAGCGGGGGACCGATGCTGGAGAAAGAGCGCCATAACCTGATCCTCAAGCTGGTCGAAGAACGCTCGATCGTGAGCGTCGGGGACTTGCTGGATCTGCTCGGGGCCTCCGAGGCCACGATACGCCGCGACATCAATGCGCTGGCGGAAAAAGGCGAGGTCAAGCGCATCCGCGGCGGGGCCGAGGCCGTGCGGCCGCGGTACCAGCCGCACCTGGTGGGCATGCCATTCGCCATGAGCCAGGACGTGAGCGTCCCGCAGAAACGTGCCATCGCGCGCGCCGCGGCGGCACTGATCGCACCCGGTGAGAGCATCATCATCAATGGCGGGACCACCACCTACGCGCTGGTGGAATTCCTCGAGAACTCGGAGCTCGACATCCTCACCAACTCCTTCCCGATCGCCGCCAAGCTGTTTGCCACCAGCCGCAATCGCATCACGCTGCCGGGTGGCACGATCTTCCGCGAACAGAACATCGTGTTGTCGCCGTTCGAGAACGACACCATCGAGAGCTTCTGGGGCAACAAGCTGTTCGTTGGATGTTACGGGCTGAACCGCTTCGGCATGATGGAAGCCGACCCGCTGATCGTGCAGGCGCAGACCAAACTACTGAAGCGCAGCGAACACGTCATCGTGATGGCCGACAGCTCCAAGTTGCGTCGCAAGTCCGCGATGATCGTGGCCGGGCTCGATCGCATCAATACCATCGTCACCGACGATGGCGCGCGGCCCGAGGAACTCGAGGATTTTCGCAGCGCGGGCATCAAGGTGATCGTCGCCAAGGTGACGCCCGAAGACGAGATGAAGAAGATCGCCTGAGCAATCCGAAACTATCCCGAGGTACACGCGTGAGAACTATCGTTGTCGCGGCCGCCTGCGCCGCACTGGTCGCGGTCGCGGGTTGTGGAAACCGCCAGCCGGCGGAGCCCGGTCGCACCCGCGTGGGGCTGGTGGCCAAGTCGCTGGGCAACGGATTCTTCGACGCGGTGAACAAGGGCGCCCAGGAGGCCGGCAAGGAGCTCGACGCCGAAGTGATCTTCGTCGGACCGACCACGCCCACCGCCGAAGGGCAGATCGAGACGCTGAATTCCCTGATTGCGCAGCGCGTGGATGCGATCGCGGTGTCCGCCAACGATCCGGACGCGCTGGTGCATACGCTCAAGAAGGCGCGCGATCGCGGTATCAAAGTGGTCTCCTATGATTCGGCGGTCGCGCAGGCCGGCCGTCTCGTGCACCTGGCGCCGTCCTCGGACCAGCTCATCGGCGAGACCGTGGTCGCGCTGACCGCGGAGCTCGCCGGCGGCCCGGGAAAATTCGCGGTGGTGTCCGCCACTCCCACTTCGACCAATCAGAATTCCTGGCTGGCCGAAATGCGCAAGGCGCTGGCGCAGCATCCCGGTCTCGAGTTGGTCAGCGTGGTGTACGGCGATGATGTCTCCGACAAGTCGTACCGCGAGGCGGTGGCGCTGATTCAGCAGCACCCCGACCTGGCCGTGATCGTCAGTATCAGCTCGGTGGGCATCGTGGCCACGGCACGCGCCGTGGAGGACCAGGGCCTCACCGGCAAGATCAAAGTCACCGGACTCGGATTGCCCTCGGAGCTCGCAGGTTACGTGCAGAAGGGCGTAGTGCCGAAATTCGCGATCTGGAATCCCATCGATCTCGGCTACACCGCCACACAGATCGCGACGCGCCTGGCGCGAGGCGAAGACCCGGCGAAACCCGTGGCCGCCGGGCGCATGGGCGCGGTGACCTTCGCCGCGGACGGCGTGGGCGCCATGAGCAAGCCGTTCATCTACGACGCCAGCAACGTGGCGGAATTCGCAAAGATCTTCTGACGGCCGGATTCGTTCACGTGCCGCCCATCCTGTCGCTCACCGATGTCCGCAAATCCTTCGGCGGCGTCCGCGCGCTCGGCGGTGTGAACCTCACGCTGCATCGCGGCTCGATCACCGCGCTCATCGGTGAAAACGGCGCCGGCAAATCGACGCTGGTCAAAATTCTCTCGGGTGTTCATCAGCCGGATTCGGGCGACATCCGCATCGACGGACACGCGACCCGCATCCGCGCGCCGACCGACGCGCGCGATCTCGGTATCGGCGTGGTACACCAGGAATGCCTGGTGTTCGAGCACCTCACGGTGGCCGAAAACCTGTTCATCAATGCGCATCCCCGGCGCGGTGCGCTCATCGACTGGCGCACTCTGCGCAGCCGCGCGCAGGTGGCGCTCGACCAACTTGGCGCCGAGTTCAGCGCGGACACCCCGGTCGCCGCGCTGAGCATCGCCCAGAAGCACGTGGTGCAGATTGCGCGCGCCCTGGTCAATGAATCGCGCGTGCTGATACTCGATGAACCCACCGCCTCGCTGTCGCAGCGCGAGTGCGCCGAATTGTTCAGGATTTCGCGGCAACTCCGGGATGCCGGCTGCGCACTGCTGTTCATCAGCCATCGATTCGACGAGGTATTCGAGCTGGCCGATCGTTACGCGGTGTTCCGCGATGGCGCCTCGGTGGGCGAGGGGGAACTGGCTGCGACGCATCGCGACGAGCTGATACGGCTGATGGTCGGTCGGCCGGTGGAACAATTGTTTCCGAAGCAGACACCGCAGATCGGCGACGAGCTGCTGCGCGTCGAGAAGCTCGGCCGCGCCGGCGAATTCGAGGACATCAGTTTCTCTCTGCGGCGCGGTGAGATCCTCGGCATTTACGGCCTGGTAGGCGCGGGCCGCACGGAGCTGGCGCAGGTTTTGTTCGGCACGCAGCACGCCGATCGCGGATTGGTCAGTGGCACGGCGGACATCGCCCTGGTGCCGGAAGACCGGCAATCCCAGGGCAGCATTCTGCCGTTTTCCATCGCGGCCAACATTGCGCTCCCCAACCTCGAGAGGCTGGCGCCCCGTGGCTGGTACGGCCGTCGGCGCGAGAACGAGCTCGCGCGTCAGTGGATAGAAGCCCTGGGCATCAAGGCGCAGGGACCCACGCAGCCCGTGCAGAGTCTGTCGGGCGGCAATCAGCAGAAAGTAGTGATCGCCAAGTGGCTGGCACGCAAGCCCGCAGTGCTGATCCTCGATGAGCCCACCAAGGGTATCGACGTGGGCGCCAAGGCCGCCGTGCACGCGGTCACCAGCGAGTTCGCCTGCGCGGGCAATGGCGTGATCCTCATCTCATCGGAGTTGCCGGAGATTCTCGGCATGTCCGATCGGGTGCTGGTCATGCGCCGCGGCCGGCTGCGCGGGGAATTCTCGCGCGCCGAAGCCAGCAGCGAGAACCTGTTGCGCGCCGCGAGCGACGCCTGATGTCCCGCGTGCTCCGCAGCTGGTCCGAGGTGGCGCGCCGCGACCTGAAAATGGCGCTGCTCACACTGGCATTGCTGGCGGCGGTGACCATTGCCTTCCCCGGTTTCGCGGCGCCCCGCAATCTCGCCGGGGTTCTCGACGACACCGCGATTCTCATCATGCTGGCGCTGGGACAGATGCTGGTCATCGTGGTGCGCGGCATCGACCTCTCGGTGGCGGCGAACCTGGCGCTCTGCGGGATGTTGGCCGCGCTATTCAATCGAGCCTTCCCCGAAGCCGGTGTCGTACCCGTGCTGCTGTTGACGCTGCTGGCGGGCGGGATGTTGGGCGCGATCAATGGTCTGCTGGTCTGGAAACTGCGCCTGCCGCCCATCGTCGTGACGCTGGGCACCATGTCGGTGTATCGCGGCGTGATCTACCTGTTGTCGCACGGCGCATGGGTCAACGAAAACGAGATGTCACGCGATTTTCTCGAATTCACGCGACAGCAGATCCTGGGACTCACGACGCTGGCCTGGCTCGCGGTGATCATGGCCGCGGCTTTCATGCTCGCGCTGCGTTATTCGCGCACCGGGCGCAACCTGTACGCGGCCGGCGGCAATCCGGAGGCCGCGACGTACTCGGGCCTGGATTCCGGCCGAATGCAGTTCCTGGCCTACGTGGCCTCCGGCGCCATCGCGGGGATCTGCGGTTATCTGTGGGTGGCGCGATTTGCGGTCGCCTACACCGATATCGCGCTCGGTTTCGAGCTGCAGGTGATCGCGGCCTGCCTGATCGGCGGCGTTGCGATCGCGGGGGGTGCCGGTTCCGCGTTCGGCGTGGTGATCGGGTGCCTGTTCCTCGGAATCATCCGCAGTAGTCTGCCGCTGGTGGGGATCTCCGCCTTCTGGCAGTTGTTCATCAATGGCGTCGTGATCCTGGTTGCCGTGCTGCTCTCGGCCCGACAGCGCACGCATGCACGCACCATCCTCGAGACGTCACGCACATGAGCGCCGCGGTCCTCAAGAGCTGGGAAAGCATGCTGGCGCTGGTGCTGGTGTGCGAGTTCGTGCTGTTCGCGTCGCTTTCGCCGTATTTTCTCAACGTCGACACGCTGTCGGACGCCACGTTCAACTTCACCGAGCGTGCGCTGGTGGCGTTACCGCTGGCGCTGCTCATCATCGCCGGTGAGATCGACATCTCGGTGGCTGCCATCATCGCGCTGGCCTCGGTGGCCATGGGGTTGGCGGCCGAGCAGGGCATCGGGACGCCGGGCCTCGCCGCGATCGGACTGGGTACCGGTCTCGTCGCCGGTTGTATCAACGGTGCGCTCGTGACTTTCGGGCGCGTGCCCTCGATCGTGGCCACCATTGGCACGATGACCCTGTTTCGAGGTGTTGCCTACGCGGTGCTCGGCGATCGCGTGCTCAAGAACTATCCCGACTCGTTTGCCGCCTTTGGGCAGGGTTACGTAGGCGGGCCGGTGTCGATCGAGCTCGCGCTGTTCGTGGTGTGCGCCGTGGCTTTCGCATTGTTCCTGCATGGCACCCGCTGGGGCCGGGCTATCTATGCGATAGGCGCAAATCCGGTCGCCAGCCGCTTCGCCGGAATCGGCGTGGACCGTTATCGCTTCGCGTTGTTCGCCCTCACCGGCGTGGCCAGCGGCCTGGCCGCCGTGCTGCTGACCTCGCGGCTCGGTTCGACTCGTCCTTCGATCGCCCAGGGCTGGGAGCTCGAGATCATCAGCATCGTGATCCTGGGCGGCGTGTCAGTCTGGGGTGGCAAGGGCAGTATCCTCGGCGTCGTACTGGCCGCGCTGGTATTTGGCCTGGTGACATTCGGTCTCGGACTCATGAACATTCCCGGCATCGTCATGTCGATTTTCACCGGCGCGTTGCTGATTCTGGTGGTCGCAGTGCCCGCGCTGGTGCAGCGACGATGAGAGTGTCCGAGCCGTTGATCGCCGTTCTCGACGTGGGCAAGACCAATGCCAAGGTCGCACTGGTCGATCCGGCACTGGGTCAGGAGATCTGGAGCGAGCGCCGCGCCAACGCCGTCGTGCAGGGCGCATTCATGCGCGAGCTCGACGTGGTCGCAATCGAGGCCTGGCTATACGAGGCGCTGCGCCGCGCACCACATCGAGAGCGCATCGCGGGCATCGTTCCGATTGCGCATGGTGCAGCGGCGGTGCTGCTCGATCACGCCGGAACTGTCCTGGCGGCCCCGGACTACGAAGACGCCTGCTTCGAAGCGGTGAGCGAGGAATACGCCGCGCTGCGCGATCCGTTCGCGATGACGTATTCGCCGAGTCTGCCGCAGGGGCTGAACCTCGGGCGGCAACTGTTCTACCTGCAACGACGGCATCCCGAACTGTTCGCGCGCGTGGCGCGCATTCTGCTGTACCCGCAATACTGGTCGTGGCGGCTGTCGGGCCTGCAGGCGGCCGAGGTCACTTCGCTCGGCACCCACACCGACCTGTGGCGACCCCACGAACAAGCTTACACGGGCCTGGCGCGCAAGCAGGGCTGGGCGCGCCTCATGCCAACACTGCACCGCGCCACCGATCAGCTCGGGACGCTGCGCGCCAGTGTCGCTGCCGCCACCGGACTTCCGGAATCCTGCATGGTGGCCTGCGGCATTCACGATTCCAATGCCTCCTACCTGCGCTTCCTGCTGGACCGCGAGCGCGAAGCGTTCACAGTGGTGTCGAGCGGTACCTGGACCATTGTCATGGCGAACCGCGGCGAATTGCGCCGTCTGCGCGAAGAACGCGACATGCTCGCCAACGTGAATGTATTTGGTGCGCCCATTGCGACCGCGCGTTACATGGGCGGACGCGAGTACGAGGCGATCGCCCAGGGGTCGGACGAGCCGACCATCGACGCGCTCATCGAAGTGCTCACCAGCGGTGCAATGGCGCTGCCTTCGTTTGCCAGCGCCGGCCCGTATTCGGGCAGGCAGGGAATCATCGATGGCGCCAACGGACTCAACGGGCTGCAACGCGCGGCGCTCGCCACCCTCTATTCGGCACTCATGACCGCGCAGCTGATCGAGTCGCTGGGCACCGCCGGTGAGATCTTCATCGATGGCCCGCTGGCGCGTAATCCCCTGTTCGGAGGCTTGTTAGGGGCCTGCGTGGCGGTCGGCACCGTGCGCGCTTACCCGGAAGGCGGCGGCACGCGGGTAGCCGCCCACCTGGCCGGGCTACCCTCGCCACAACAGGGTGTGCTGCGCAACGTGGTGCCGCTGCGCATCGCCGGGTTGCTCGAATACCAGGCTCACTGGCGTCATCGTCTCGAGGAACGTTCATGAAGAACAAAGCGTGGCGCGCGGCAAGCTAGGTACCGGACTGCGGATGGATGGCGACCGCGGCCGCGGCCGACTGCCGCAACCGCATCCTGTACCCCGATTACTCGGATCCCGGCTTTCTTCGGGGGTCGCCGTGAATCTCACGCGTCTGTTCGCCGTCTGCATGGCGTCGTTCCTCGCCAGCGCTGCGGCCGGCTTCGAGGTCACCATCGACGTCGATGCTCGCGAGCGAGGCGCGCCGTTGACTCCGATATGGCGCTTCTTCGGCGCCGACGAACCTAACTACGCGACCATGAAGGACGGCCGGCAGCTGCTCGCGGAGCTGGGCGCGCTGAGGAAGGATGACGTCTATTTCCGCGCGCACAACCTGCTCAGCTCGGGTGACGGAACGCCGGCATTCAAGTGGGGCAGCACCAATGCCTACACGGAAGACGCGGGCGGCGCACCGCCGCTACGACTGGCGTATCGTCGACGGCATCTTCGACGCCTATCTCGCCAATGGAGTGCGGCCCTTCGTCGAGCTCGGTTTCATGCCGCAGGCGCTGAGCACGGCGCCCGCCGACGCTGCCTTACAAACATTCCTGGCGTCCGAGGCTCAATGGCGCCTCGATCGATGGCGGATGGGCCTGGCCGCCGCGTGACTACCAGCGCTGGTCGGAGCTGTGTTTCCAGTTCACCAGGCACCTGGTAGAGCGGTACGGTGAGGCGGAAGTGCGCCGCTGGTGGTTCGAAACCTGGAACGAGGCCGAACTGGCGATGCTACTGGAAAGGCACGCCCGAGGAGTTCTACAAACTTCACGATTCGCCATCGCCGGCGTGCGGCGCGCCCTTCCAGAAGCGCGCGTTGGAGGACCGGACACCGCGGGCCACGGCGGCGCCTTCATGGAAGGCTTTCTCGATCACATCACTACCGGTACCAACTACGCAACCGGCGCCAGCGGGACACCCACGGACTTCCTGGCGTTTCACGCCAAGGGCGCGCCGAGAATCGTCGACGGTCACGTGCGCATGGGCATCAAGGCGCACCTCGAGACCATCGACCTGGGATTCCGCATGATCGCGTCCCGCCCGGCAGCTGCGCGGGCAAACCCATCGTGATCGGCGAATCGGATCCCGGAAGGTTGTGCCGCCTGCCAGGGTCCGAGGTTCGGCTATCGCAACGGCACCATGTATTCGAGTTACACCGCCGCGAGCTTCGCGCGCAAACACGAACTGGCGCTGCGGCACAAGGTGAACCTGCAAGGGGCGCTGACCTGGGCGTTCACCTTCGAAGACCAGCCGTATTTCGCAGGCTTCCGGCAACTCGCCAGCAATGGAATCGACATGCCGGTGGTCAACGTGTTTCGCATGTTCAGCCGCATGCAGGGCGCCAGGGTGCCAGCGGTAAGCTCGGGGCAGGTGCCACTCGATGAAATCCTGGCGAAGTGGCGTCAGCGGCACCGCCGACGTGGGAGTGATGGCGAGTCGCGCAGGGCGGGAGCTCGCGGTATTCGTCTGGCACTACCACGACGACGATGTGTCCGGACCTGAGGCCAACATCACGCTCAACATCAGCGGCTTGCCGCGCGGCGCCGCGAAGCTGACGCACTATCGCATCGACGCGACGCACAGCAATGCGTATGCGGCATGGCAACGATCGGGATCGCCACTCGCGATCCGACGGGAAGGCGTACCAGGAGCTGCGCGCCACGGGGCAACTTGCGACCCTCGGCGAACCTGCGGATCTGCGCGTGAACTCCGCCGAGACGCAGCTGACTTTCCCGTTGCCACGCCAGGCCGTCTCGCTTCTGGTAATCACACTTCCGCGCTGATCGCTGCACCGCGCAAGATGCGTCGTATTCGCATTGGCATTCGCAATTCAAAAATCGCCGCGCGGCTGGGCTAACATGCGCGCTCTCGCCGACATGAGGAGTGCGCCATGGTCGATTCAACGCTGGATGCAAAGCTGACCAAGAAGGTGATCGACAGCCTGAACCGGATTCTCGAGCTGGAGCTCGCCGGCGTGGTGCGCTACATGCACTACAGCTTCATGATCTTCGGGCACAACCGCATTCCCATCGTCGCGTGGCTGCGGGACCAGGGCAACGAATCCAACGCCCACGCGATACTGGCGGGTGAACACATCACGGCCTTCGGCGGTCACCCTCGCTCAAGATCGGAGGGCTGCTCGAGACCCATCAGCACGACGTCAACGAAATCCTCAAGGAAGCCCACGAACACGAGAAGGAAGGCCTCGACGCCTACTACGCGTTGCTGGAACTGGTGGCTGGCAAGAGCATCCTGCTCGAGGAATACGCGCGCGACCAGATCGCGGCCGAGGAAATGCACCTGGCGGATATCCGCAAGATGATGCGCAAGCCCGGTTCGATCAAATAGAAACTCTGCGACCCGATGCTGAAGGAACGGTGCTCCAACTCACCGTGCCAACCACCTCACCTCACTAGCTATCGTTGGCGGCTGCCGTGTCGCGCTCGAGGAATCGCAGCGACCATTCGAGTGGCGTTTCGGCATCGTGACGGTACGCGCGTCGCCACGCGGGCGGCGCGTTTTCCTGCCAGCCGCGCAGCGTCGATCCACCGATGAGCACCACCGGGCCGGGCGGCAAGCCGAAGCCGGCCGCGGCCGCGAAGTTGCCGACGGCCGAAGGGCTCCAGAAGCTGTAGCCGAGCGGAGAACGCGCGATGCCCGGACTTCGCAAGGCCGCGAGTTCCTGCGCGAGATTGTCGGGCGCCACGGTCGAGTACACCGCCTGCGTAAACACCCGCAACCGTCGGCTCAACGTGGCCACCGCGGACAGATGCTCGGGTTGGCGCAGGGCGACGTCGCTGGTCGGATAAAACACCTGCGCGCCATCCGGTATCGCCGCCGAGTCGGCCACCGCCTGTGCGAGTTCGCGCACGCCGCCGTGTGCGCTGAGTCCCACGCGGATGCCGCGCGCCTCGAGTGTTGCGGAAGTCGTCGGTGCGATGGCCGCAACCAAGGTGCCAGCAGGAACTTCGACGCGGGCGGCGGCCGCGCGGCTCGTGACGAACAGCAACGCCGGCCCGGAAGAGCCGATGCGCTTGAGCTCTGGCCAGTCGTGCCAGCGGTGCTCGATGCAGCACACCGCGAGCGCATCGAAACCCTGCCGCCGCAGCTGGATGACGACGCTGTCGGCGTGTGGCTGCGACTTGGTGATGATCCAGGTGTACGGCACTTGTACGATTCTTGGCACGAATCCGTCACGGATGTTAGCCCTGCCGAAGTATCTGCGCCCAAGCCGTGACACAGCTGTGACAGATGGTCGCGCCCACGGTCGTACGCTTTCGATTGATTCCACTGGAGTTTAATGTCCGATGCATCCGCGCGAGCGATTCCTCGCGGCGTTGCGCGGTGACGCGCTCGACCGACCTCCGGTCTGGCTCATGCGCCAGGCCGGCCGCTATCTGCCGGGCTATCGCGCGCTGCGTGCGGAGCACAGCTTCTGGGACGTCTGCCAGACGCCCGAATTGTCGACGCGCGCCGCGCTCGAGCCGCTCGATCGCTACGCACTCGATGCGGCCATCGTGTTCTCCGACATCCTGGTCGTGCCGCTGGCGATGGGCCTGGGTGTGAGCTTCGGTCCGGGAGAAGGCCCGCGCATCGCGCGGCCGCTGCGCAGCGCGGCGGATTACGACGCCTGGCAACTCGACGGCGTCGTGCAGCGCATCGACTATCTGCCGCGCGCGGTGGCGCACCTCAAGCAGACGCTCAACGGACGCTACGGCATCCTGGGATTCGCCGGCGCGCCTTTCACGCTGTTCGCCTACTGCGTCGAGGGTGGCGGCAGCGAAGATTTTCGCGAAGCCCGCACCCTCATGCACCGCGACCCGGAACTCGCACGGCGCGCATTGAACACCATCGCCGACGTGGTCGCCGAATTGCTGCTCGCCCAGGTGGATGCCGGGGCTGACGCGGTGCAGTTGTTCGATTCCTGGGGCGGGCTGCTGGCGCCCGATGAATACCGCGATTTCGCGCTACCCGCCCTGCAGCGCATCACCGCGAAGCTGCACGCACGCAAGGTACCCACGCTGCTGTTCGTGCGCGGCGGGCATCACCTCATGCCGCTGCTGGGTGACAGCGGCGTCACCGGTTTCTCGCTCGACTGGCGCACGGAGTGGAACGTGGCGCGCGACATGTATCCCGGACATCTGCTGCAGGGAAACATCGATCCGGTATTGCTGTTAGGCAGTCCCGACGTGATCCGCCAGCGCACGCGCGCGCTGCTCGAAACCATGAAGCGCACCTCGGGCGGTCGGCACTGCATCCTGAACCTCGGTCATGGCATCCTGCCCGGTACGCCGCCCGAGACCGTGGCGGCGCTGGTCGAAACCGCGGCGGAATTCTCCTGAGGCACGATCGTGATCCCGCTTGCGCTGGTCGGCATGAGTTATCGCGAGGCGCCTTCGGCGGTGCGCGCGTCACTCGTGGCGCTGGATGCCGGCGCGTCCGGCCCGGCGCAGCAATTGCTCGACGCCGGTGAGATCACCGGCGTGGTGCGCATCGAAAGTTGCGCCCGCGTCGAATGGCTCGTGGCGTCGCAGCGGCCGGCCTGGGCTGCGGAATTGCTCGGCGCGGTGCTGACCGGTGCGGCGGAGAATCCCGATCATGTTCGTCCACGCGTGCGCCACGGCGCCGCGGCTGTCGGTGGATTGCTGCGGGTCGCCGCCGGCCTCGATTCGGTGGCGCAGGGTGAGCATGCCATCGGCAACCAGATCTTGCGTGCCTTCGAGCGTGCGCACGAAGCCGGCACGGTTTGCCGCAGCCTGCACGTCGCCTGGCGCGGCGTGGGTGAAATGCTCAATCGCGCACGCCGCATCCTGCCGCAGGGCCGCACCGGCGGCGTGCAGGCACTGGTGTTGCAACTCATGCCCGAGGTCCCACGCGATGCGCCTATTGCAGTGTTCGGCTTCGGCGAAATCGGTCGCGCCATGTTGCGTGCGCTGGCCGACGCCGGCTTCACCGCCGTGGAAAGTTTCAACCGCGCCAGCATGCGCGCCTTCGAGGGTGCCGTGCAGCGTGCGCAGGTGGTGATCGTCGCCTCGGGCGCTCCACGCGCGTGGCTCACATTGCCGCAAGGCAGTGGCCGGCGTGCGTTCGACCTCGGCAGTCCCTTGCAGCTGATCGATGCGCCCGGGTGGCAGCTCACCACACTCGACGAATTGCTGGACGCCCACGGCGCCGTGTTGCCCGAAGAGCAGTACGCGGCGCTGGATGCCGAATGCACGTCTTCCGCGGAACGCATCTGCCAGACATTGCTTGCGCCCCCGCCCAGCGACACACTGGCCGCGATGACGGCCATGCGCACGGAATTCATGCAGAACAAACTACCCAGCCTGCTGGAAGGCCTGCCGCCGCAGCGTGCCCGCAAGCTCACTTCGGAAGTCAACGCGGTGCTGCACCAGTTCATTTCCGCCGCCAGGCGCGAGCCGTGAATCCCCGGCAGATCGGCAGCCGTGGCAGCGATCTGGCCCTGTGGCAGTCGCGCACCGTGCTCGCGGCGCTCAGCGCCGCTGCGCCCGCGCCCGCCTGGCAGTCGGACATCACCGTGATCACCACGCGTGGCGATGTGGACCAGTCGCCGTATCTCGCCGGCAGCGTCGAGAAGGGTTTTTTCACCCGGGAACTCGAGATCGCGCTGCTCGATCGCCGGATCGATCTGGTGGTTCATTCACTCAAGGACCTGCCCACCGCCGAGCCCCAGGGGCTGGTCAACCGCACCATCCTGCCGCGCGCCAGCGCAGCCGACTGGCTGCTGATCCGCCGCGAGTTCTACGCGCCGCGCGAGGATGGCCTGCTGCCGCTCGTGCCCGGTGCGCGGGTGGGCGCGTCATCACTGCGGCGCGCTGCCTTGTTAGGCCACTACGCGCCGCACGCCAAATCAGTGCCGTTGCGTGGCAACGTCCCGACGCGGTTGCGGCGGCTGGCCGAAGGGCAGAACGTCGACGCCATCGTGCTGGCCGCGGCGGGCCTCACCCGCCTGCAGCTCGATCTCACGCCCTTCGCATTGGTCGAACTGTCACCGCAATGGTGGGTGCCGGCACCGGGGCAGGGCGCGTTGGCCGCGCAGTGTCGCGCCGACGACACCGCCATCGAAACCCAGATTGCCGCGCTCGCCGATCCCGCCTGCGTGAACGCCACGCGCTGGGAGCGTGAATTCCTGCGCGTCATCGAGGGCGGCTGTTCCACTCCCTTCGGCTGTCACGTCATCGGCAACCACGCGTATCTCGGCATCGCCACGGAGCGAGGCTGGGCCGCGCGCAGCATCGAACTACCGCCAGATCTTTCACTACGAGGGGACTCGCAACGTGAATCCTTCATCCGCGCAGCCGTCGCCGGCTGCAAACCCGTCGAGCTCTCAGAAGACGCCGCTCGCGCGCTCGGCCGCACTCTATTCGCGCGCTGAGGCGCTGATCCCGGCCGGCGTGTCGAGCCCGGTGCGCGCCTTCCGCAAGGTGGGTGGCACGCCGGTGTTCTTCAAGGAAGCCCACGGCGCCCATGCCATCGACGAAGACGGCAATCGTTACCTCGACCTGTGCATGGCCTGGGGTCCGCTGATCCTCGGTCACGCGCATCCGCGGGTGGTCGAAGCCGTGCAGCGCGCGGCGGGTGAGGGCCTCGCTTTCGGCACCGCGCACCGGCTCGAAGGTGAACTCGCGGAGCGCGTGCTCGCGGCGTATCCGTACGCCAAGCTGGTGCGCTTCGTGGTCAGCGGCACCGAAGCCGTGGCCACCGCGGTGCGAATCGCGCGTGGCAGCAACGGGCGGCGCCGCATCCTCAAGTTCGACGGCTGTTATCACGGCCATGTCGATCACCTCATGGTCAAGGCGGGCAGCGGCGTCGTCACGCAGGGCCTGGCGGACAGCGCCGGCGTGCCTGCGCAGGTCGCGGCGGACACGCTGGTGTTACCGCTGGGTGACATCGCGGCGCTGGAACGGGCGTTTGCCGAGGCCGGCAAGGACATCGCCGCGGCCATCATCGAACCGCTGCCGGCCAACAATGGCCTGCTGCAGCAGTCGCGCGCCTTCCTCTCGCGGCTTCGTGAGCTGACCCACGAGCACGGCGTGGTGCTGATTTTCGACGAGGTCATCACCGGGTTCCGCTTCGGTTACCACGGCTACGACAAGTTGTTAGGCATCGAGCCGGATCTCACCACCCTGGGCAAGATCGTGGGCGGCGGCCTGCCGGTGGCGGCGGTGCTCGGGCGCCGCGAGCTGCTGGCGCAGCTGGCGCCACTGGGCCCGGTCTACCAGGCTGGCACCATGGCGGGAAATCCGGTGTGCCTGGCGGCGGGTGTCGCGACCCTCACCGAGCTGGCAACCGGTGAGCCATACCGGCACATCGACATGCTGGGCAAACATCTCGATGCCGCATTTGCGCGTCATGCGCTCACGGCGCAGGCCCAGATGCCGCGTGTCGGCCCCATCGTGTGGCCGTATTTCGATACACGCGCGGCCTTGCCGGTGGCCGCCTCGTCGATCAGCGCCAGTGCCGTCGAGGAATATCACCGGCGTTATCGCGGCTGGCTGGCGCACGGGGTGTATATGCCGCCGTCGGCGTACGAGGTGTGTTTCCTGTCGACGGCTCATACGACGGCGGATGTCGATAAACTGCTCGACGTGTTGGCAACCAGCGAAAAAGTCTGATGCATCCCGGATCCCGGCAATGGTTCGCGGAGCGTGCCGAGCTCATCGTGCTCGGCCTGACGCTGCTCGCCACCGCATCGCTGGTGGTGTGGTGGACCATCCTGCTGGGTGGCGAGATGCGTACCAACGAGACGCTGGAGCGCGACGCGCTGGCCGCCGAGGTGGGGATCACCGCGCAGCACCGCGACGAACGGCTCGCGGAAATTGCCGCGCGCCACGACCGGCGCAACGTGATGCTGGTGGGCGAGTCGACGCTGCTGGCGCTGCTGCTGTCGGGAAGCCTGGTGGTGTTGTTCCTGCTCGCGCAGCGGCGCAAGCAGCAACGCGAAGACATGGAGAAGCTGCTGCAGTTCACCAGCCACGAGTTCAAGACGCCAGTCGCGGGAGTCAAAGGGCTGTTGCAGAGCCTGGCCATCGGCAGCATTCCCGACGCGCAGCGCGCCGAGCTCATCCACCTCGGCCAGCTCGAATGCGACCGCCTCGAACATCTGGCCGAAACCATCCTGGCCTATCAGCGCGCCATGGCGCGTGATCCGCACGAAGGCGTCCAGCCCATCGACGCGCGGCTCTTCATCGTCGATCTGCTGGCGCATCGCGCGCGCACCGCGAGCAGCGGCAGCGCTGAAGTCGCGGAGTTCGAGGCCACGCATGTGCTGGCGGATCGCGATGGGCTGCGCGTGATCCTCGAGAACCTGCTCGACAATGCGCACAAGTACGGCGGCGGCAGCGTGCGCCTTTCGGCCAGCGTCGCCGAAGGACGCTGGCGGCTCGACATCAGCGACCAGGGACGCGGATTCCCGCCGGAGAGCGCGGAAAAGCTCTTCGACCTTCACAATCGCGGCAGCGGCGAAGGTGTCACGCATGGCGCCGGGCTGGGTCTTGCGATTGCGCGTCAGCTGGCGCGCCGCATGGGTGGCGACATCTCCGCGCACAGTCCGGGTCCCGGGCAGGGTGCGGTTTTCAGCGTGACGCTGATGACCGCGCCGGCATCGACGCTGACGGTCGGCAACGAGGGCACGGCGCATGGCTGAGCGCATCGCCATCGTCGAAGACGAACGCCTGGTGCGCGAGCTGGTGGCCGTCAACCTGCGACACGCCGGCTATGACATCGTCGCCGCCGAGGATTTCGAGCAGGGCAAGCTACTGCTCGCAAAGCAGGATTTTCAGCTCGCCATTCTCGACGTCATGCTGCCCGGTGGAGATGGCTTCGCGCTGACGCGCTTCGCGCGCGACCAGGGCGTCAGCGCTCCCATCCTCATGCTCACGGCGCGCAGCGACACGACTTCGAAAGTGCGCGGTCTGGATGCCGGTGCCGACGACTATCTGCCCAAACCTTTCGACGTGAACGAGTTGCTGGCGCGTGTTCGCGCCCTGTTGCGGCGTGCCAGCGGCCGGCCGGCCAGCGCGCCGCCGCGGCTGACGTTCGCGAGCTACTGGGTGCGCTTCGATACCGGGCAGGCATTGACCAACGAGGGTGAGGTGTCGCTGTCGGACAAGGAGCTGCGACTCATGGAGGTGTTCTGCGCCAACGAGAACCGGGCGCTGACGCGCACCGACCTGCTCGAAGAGGTGTGGGGCATGGACCAGTTCCCCACCGATCGCACCGTCGACAATTTCATCCTGCGCCTGAGAAAACTCTTTGAACCGGATCCGGAAAATCCGGTGCACATCGTGACCTTGCGCGGTCGCGGATATCTCTTCCGGAGCGCGCCGTGAGCGTCACGCCCATCGGCGGCGCCGAGATCGACGCGGCGCGTGAATTTTTTGTCGGCCTGCACACGCGGCTCAGCGACGCCTGGAAGTCGCTCGATCCGGCGAGCGAGCAACGCCGCGACGAATGGCAGCGGCCCGCCGGCGACGTGCTGGCGGGCAACGGCCGCCTGTCGCTCATCGAGAACGGCGCCACCTTCGACCGGGCCGGGGTCGCGTTCAGCGACGTCAGCGGCGCAAGCCTGCCGGCCGCCGCGAGCGAGCGACACACGGAACTGGCGGGCCAGCCGTTTCGCGCCATGGGCACGAGTTGCGTGGTGCACCCGGTGAATCCCTACGCGCCGACGTCACATGCCAACGTGCGCCTGTTCACCGCACGCGGCGGTGAGATGTGGTGGTTCGGCGGCGGGTTCGATCTGACGCCGGTCTACCCCTTCGACGAAGACGCGCGCGAATGGCACCAGGCCGCGCGCGACGCCTGCGCACCTGCCGGGGCGCGCGCCTATCCACTCCTGAAGGAAGCCTGTGACCGGTACTTCTATCTGCCGCATCGCGGGGAGACGCGTGGCATCGGGGGCCTGTTCGCCGACGACCTCAACGACATTCACCCGGAGCTCGGCGGCAACTTCGAACATTGTTTCGCGCTGATCCGGCGCATGGGCGACGCTTACCTGGAGACCTACACGCACATCGTGCGCCGCCGAGCCGACACAGCCTTCAGCAGCCGCGAGCAGGAATTTCAGCGCGTGCGGCGTGGACGCTACGTGGAATTCAACCTGGCCTTCGACCGCGGTACGCGCTTCGGTCTGCAATCGAGCGCGCGTACCGAGTCGCTGCTCATGTCACTGCCACCACGCGCCGAGTGGCGATACGACTATCGGCCCGCGCCGGGCTCCCCCGAGGCGCGGCTCAGCGAATATCTCAAGCCGCGCGACTGGTTGGGCGCGCCGTGAAATCCGGCGTGCTGCTGGTGAATTCCGGCACGCCGGCGACGCTTGCGACGCGCGACGTGCGCGCCTTCCTCGCCGGCCTGCTCGGTGACCCGCGCGTGGTCGAGTTGCCGCGCTTCCTGTGGCTGCCCATCCTGCATGGCATCGTATTGCGGATGCGGCCGCGAGCCAGCGCGAAAAAATACGCCGCGATCTGGACGCCGCAAGGTTCTCCGCTGGCCGTACAGAGTGAAGCGCTGCGCCGCGGACTGGAAGAAGCACTGCAGTCCGCGCAGGTCCCGGTGGCGCTGGCCATGCTCTACACCGGCGGCGCAACGGTGGCGCAGGCAATCGGGTCGCTGCGCGCGGCGGGGGTGGAAGAAGTCGTCGTGGTGCCGATGTTTCCCCAGTACTGCGGCGCCACCACGGCAGCGGTGTTCGACCAGGTCAGCGCGGCGCTGCGTACCGCACGGCATCTACCCGCGGTGCGTTTCGTTTCCGATTATCACGACGAGCCGGCCTACATCGAAGCCCTGGCCGCAAGCGTCGAGGATCACCGCCGGGAATTCGGTGTGACTCGCCACCTGCTGATGTCGTTCCACGGCATCCCGGAGCGCTACGTGGTGCAGGGTGATCCGTACCGCACGCAGTGCGAACAGACTGCGCGCCTGCTCGCGCAGCGACTCGGGCTGGCGGCGGATGCCTGGAGTGTTTCCTTCCAGTCGAGGTTCGGCCGCGCTCGCTGGTTGCAGCCCTATACCAGCGAGGTGCTCGCCGGCATGCCCGCACGCGGGATCACGAGTGTCAGCGTGATTTGTCCCGGTTTCTCCGCGGACTGCCTGGAGACGCTCGAAGAGATCGGCATCGAGAACCGCGATGTGTTCATGGTCGCCGGCGGTGAGACCTACCACTACGTTGCAGCGCTCAATGCTCGCCCGGATCACGTGGCGGCGTTGCGCACGCTGGTGCTGCGCGGCGCGCAGGCAATGCAGGGCGACGCCACGACGGAAAAGTCCGCATGCTTTGGCTGAAGGCCTTCCACGTCGTCAGCGTGATCAGCTGGTTTGCGGCGCTGCTGTATCTGCCGCGCCTGTTCGTTTATCACTCACAAATACAGGGCTCGCAACTGCAGGGCGCGCATATCCCGGGAACGGCGATCGACGACGCCGCCGGCAATGCGCGGTTCAAGGTGATGGAGCGCAAGCTGTTTCGACTCATGACCTTCGCCGCGATCCTGGCGCTCGGCTTCGGAGTTGCCATGCTGGCCGTCGCCCCGGACTATCTACAAATGCGCTGGTTGCAGCTCAAACTCGCGCTGGTGCTGGTGCTGGTCGCCTACCACGGCGCGTGCTTCGCGCTGCTGCAGCAGTTCGCCGCCGACCGCAATGCGCGTTCGGAGCGCTGGTACCGGGTGTTCAACGAGGTCCCGGCGTTGCTGCTCATCGCCATCGTGATCCTGGTCATCGTCAAGCCGTTCTGACCTAAACCTTTGATTCGAATGACGCTTGCTTTGGCGGGAGGCCAGTCATATCCTTACGCGCAAATGAGAAGCGTTCTTATTTGAGGCCTCTGATGTCATCGACACTTATCAAGGAGTCACCGGGCGAACCCCTCGCCAGCGGTGCGCGTCCGCCGGCCGAACGCGTGGTGAGCAGCAAGGAACTTCTTGGCAGCTCCACGCGCATCTGGATCGAACACGCCGCCAAGCGTTACCTGCTGCAGGTGACACGCAGCGGCAAGCTCATCCTGACCAAGTGAGCCGTTCCACCTAACTACTGTTCCGGAGCTCCCGCGCCAGCCACCTGCTCGCGGCGAACCCTTCCCGCCGCGCCCGGCAGCCAGCCGACGTTCCGGCAATTCCCCTTCGGTCGGCGTACATCCATTACCATGCGCGCTAACAATTCGCGGGAGACCCCGATGCGCGCTTCCCACTTCGCCGTCCTCACCATACTTTCCACGCTGCTGATTGCGGCGTGTTCGCGCGAAGCGCCGCAGCCGGCAGACGAACCCGCACCAGCAAGCGCGTCGGCCAAGCCTGCGTGGCCGCTGTTCGCCGAAGGCTTCATCGAGTCGAGGTTCAAGGCCGATCCCATGTTCGCGGTGCAGTCGGGACGGCATGAATTCGACGGCCGGATGCCGGACTGGAGCCGTTCGGCCATCGAGGCAGACGTCATTCGACTGCGTGCGCAGCTGGCCGAGCTCGCCGGGTTCGAACTCGCCAGCCTCACGCCCGAGCAACGACTGGAGCGCCAATATCTCGAGTGGGTCATCGAAAGTGAAATTTTCTGGCGGGCCGAAGCGGAATCGCCGTTCCGCAATCCGGCCTGGTACATCGAAAGGCTGGATCCGTCGATGTACCTGACACGCGATTACGCGCCATTGGCCACTCGCCTGCGCGGATTCCTCGGTTATGTCCGTGCCATCCCGAAACTCGTGGCCGACATTCGCGGCAACCTGCGCACGCCTTTGCCGAGGCCGTTCATCGAACGCGCCAGCGCGGGTTTCGGTGGGTACGCCAGCTTCTTTCGCGTCGAGATGCCGCCGATATTTGCGGGACTGGAAGACGCAGCACTCAAGCATGAATTGACCGAGGCGACCGCCGCGGCTGCCGGCGCGATGGACCAGCTCACTGCCTGGATCGAAGGCCAGCGTGCCACCGCCAGGGACGACTTCGCGCTGGGGTCGCAGAAATTCGCGCAGATGCTGCGCACCACGGAAAGACTCGATGTGCCGCTCGAGGAGCTCGAACTGATCGGGCGCAAGGATCTCGAACGCAACCTGGCAGCTCTCGGCGAGGCGTGCAATGTCTACGCTCCCAAGGAGTCACTCACCGCCTGCATGGAAAAGATGCGCGCCAACAAGCCGGCTGGCGGCGCCGTCGAGGGAGCACGCCAACAGCTCACCGAACTGCGCCAGTTCGTGCTCGACAAGAAGGTGGTGAGCATTCCCAGCCAGGAGCAGGCACTGGTGGCCGAGTCGCCGCCGTACAACCGCGGAAATTTCGCCTATATCAGCATTCCGGGCCCGTATGAAAACCCGTCCGTGAAGGTGACCTACTACGTCGCGCCGCCGGACGCGAATTGGTCGGCAGCCGAACGCAATGCCTACGTGCCGGGCAGGGCATACCTGTTCTATGTCTCGGTGCACGAAGTCTGGCCTGGCCACTATCTGCAGTCGCAATTCGCGAAGCGCAACCCGTCACGCATTGCAGCGCTGTGGTGGGACTACTCGTTCGCCGAGGGGTGGGCGCACTACACCGAGGAGATGATGTATGACGCCGGCCTCGGCCGCGATCAGCCCGAGCTGCGCGTCGGCATGCTGAGTAACGCGTTGTTGCGCAATGTGCGCTTCCTGTCCGCCATCTGTCTGCACACCGGCTGCATGACGCTCGAAGAATCGGAAACGATGTTTCGCGAGAAGGCGTTGGCGGATTCCGGCAACGCGCGTCAACAGGCGCTGCGCGGCACCTACGATCCGGGGTATCTCGCCTACACCCTCGGCAAGCTCATGATTCGCAAGCTGCGCGCCGATTGGCTCGCGGCCAATCCAGCTGCCACCCCGCAGCAATTTCACGATCGCTTCCTGTCGTACGGCTCGCCGCCGATTCCCGTGGTTCGCGAACAGATGCTGGGAACCCGCAGCGATGCCCTCTAGCTCCCGGACTAACTACCGAGCCTGCCGCCGCCCCCGGCGGCTTTTGTGCATTGCAGCAGGCCGCCGCAAATGCGCGGGGAACCTGCGCGGGGTGCGCGGTTACCCACCCGGTGCGACGTGCGGCGCACGCGCGCCATGCCAGCGCACAGATGCTGTTGCTCTCTACATTTCTGCACAATTTCTACACATGTCAGCACACACCGACAACGCTGTAGGCATAGAGGCTGAGGGAACTTCTTACGGAAAAGGGGCTCGATAGCGCAATGCGCATTCTCATCTCTTTCTCGCTCGCAGGCCTCGCGGTGGTTGGCGTTGCACTCGCGCAGGTCGAAGCGAGCAGCAGCACGTATTTTCTCGACGTGGATCCCGCGCGTTATGGCGGTCCCATCGGGCAGCGAATCGCGGTCCGGGTCGATGACCAGCCGCGCCACGTGTTGCTGAGCGCCGAGGACGAGATCTGCGTACAGCTGCGGCGCGCAGAAACCAACAGCTCGGAGCTCAGCGCGCATGTGCGCGTATTGCGGCCCGAGCCGCACGAGGCCACGGTGGTGCGTGTCGCGGGCCCGGGAATCTCGCCCGGCACCTATCGCAGCACACCCTGGGGTATGTTGTTGCGCGTGGTCCCCGACAAGAAGGCCGTATCGGATACCGTGAAGCCGGTCGGCATCTCCGACAAACCGGTCTGCTCCCTCTAACTACTTTCGTCCCGGGTTGCGGTTGACTGCCTTCCCCGCAGCACGTCGATGATGCGACTCTCGTTGTCGAATGCGAAGCCGGCGTCGCACAGGCGGCGGTAGAGTCCCGCGGCAACCTCACCGAAGGCGTGTGGCACGGCGAGCTTGCGCGCCAGCCGCAATGCGTAGTCGATGTCCTTGAGCCGGAGTGCGGGGGTGAAGTTCACCGTCCCGGTGTGATCGCCGCTCACGATACGGCGCACGTTGCGCACCACCTGCGGGCTTGCCGCCTGGCCGCTGCCGATGGCGTCCGCGACCAGTTTCAGGTCCAGTCCGGCAGATTCCGCCAGCGCCATGCCCTCGGCGGCCGAGGCGATCTGTATCGCACCCATGAGATTCACCATGAGCTTGTAGACCGTGCCCTGTCCGACCGGGCCGAAGTGCAACACCCGCGTGGCCAGCGATGCGAACACCGGGCGGGCAGCGTCCAGATCGCCGGGATCCGCACCCACCAGCAGCGTGAGCGTGCCGGCGGCCGCCGCGTCCGGCAGCCCGGTCACCGGCGCATCGACGTAGCGGAAGCCGCGCCTGCGAACCTCGCGCGCGAGTTCGAGCACCCAGTCGTGTGACAGGGTCGAACATTCCATGACCAGGGCATCGGGCACATTCGACGCGGCCAGTGCTCCGAGGTCGCCGAGCCACATGGCACGCGAGGAGTCGTCATCCGCTGTCATGCCGATGATGATGTCGGCCTTCTCCGCCGCCTCGCGTGCAGACGCAGCGACCTTCGCACCGAGACGCGCGAGCGGCTCAGCGCGCGCCGGCGTCCGGTTATAGACCGAAAGCGCGTGGCCGGCGACCAGCAGGCGCGCGGCCATGCCAGCGCCCATCTTGCCCAGCCCTAGGAATGCAATGCGCACCGCCGCTCCATGCTGGCCCCCGGAGGATCGAGAGCCGCATGATAACGGCGATCAGCGTGCGAGCCAGCCGCCGTCGACCGGCAGGATGATGCCGTGCACGTAGTTGGACGCGCCGGAAGCGAGGAACACGGCCGCGCCGCCCAGTTCTCGTGGATTTCCCCAGTGGCCGGCGGGAATACGCGCAAGGATTTCCGCGTTGCGCTTCGCGTCCGCCTGCAACGCCGCGGTGTTGTTGGTGGCGAAATAGCCGGGCGCGATGGCGTTCACATTGATGCCGGACGCCGCCCATTCATTGGCGAGCAGGCGCGTGAGTCCCGCGATGCCGCTCTTGCTGGCGGTGTAGGAAGAAACACGGATGCCGCCCTGGAAGGACAGCATCGACGCGATATTGATGATCTTGCCGCCGCCGTGCGGAATCATGTGGCGTGCCGCGGCCTGTGACAGGAAGAACACCGCCTTGAGGTTCACGTCGAGCACCGCGTCCCAGTCGGCTTCCGTGAAGTCGATGGCATTGGCGCGCCGGATGATGCCGGCATTGTTCACCAGGATGTGCAGGCCACCGAGTTTTGCAACCACCTCGCCGGTGATGCGCGCGTAGTCGGGTTTTGAAAGGTCGGCATTCACCCAGATGGCGCGCCGCCCGAGCGACTGGATCGCGGCCATGGTGTCGGCGGGGTCGCTGCGTCCGATCAGCGCGACATCCGCGCCGGCGCCGGCGAGCGCCTCGGCGATGGCACGCCCGAGGCCGGTGTTGGCGCCGGTTACCGCCGCCACGCGGCCCCCGAGGTTGAACGAGTGGTCGATTTCCCGGCCCATGTCAGCGCAGCGCGTTCATGGGCACCCAGGCGACGTCCTTGTATTCCTGGTTCTCGCCGCCCATCGCCCAGATGAAGCTGTAGTTAGACGTGCCGCAGCCGGTGTGGATCGACCATGGTGGCGCGATGACCGCCTCTTCGTTGGCCACGAAGATGTGCCGCGTCTCGTGTGGCTCACCCATGATGTGAACGACGCGCGCGTCGGGCTTGAGGTCGAAATAGAAGTAGGTCTCCGAACGGCGTTCGTGCAGGTGGCAGGGCATGGTGTTCCAGACGCTGCCGTCCTTGAGCGAGGTCAAACCCATGAGCAGCTGCGCGGACTTGCAGATGTCCGGATTGATGTACTGGTGGATCACGCGTTCATTGGCGGTCGACGGCGAGCCCACCGGCATCGGGTTGGCCGTGGCGAGATCGATCTTCACGGTCTCGTAGCGCGCATGCGCCGGCGTGCTGGCGAGATAGAACTTGGCGGGCGCGTCGCTGGAATCCGACGAAAACGACAGAGAATTCGTGCCCATCGGGATGTACAGCCCTTCGCGCGCGGCCAGCGCCGTGGCCTTGCCGTCCACGCTGACCTTGCCGGGGCCGCCCACGTTGATCACGCCAAGCTCACGGCGAGCGAGGAACGGCCCCTTGTTGAGCTCCGGGACTTCGTTGAGATCGACGCTCCTGGTCACCGGCATCACGCCGCCGACGATCATGCGCTCGATGTGGCTGAAGGTGAGGCTCACGTCATCCGCCACGAATAATCCGGACACGTGGTACAGCTCACGAAGCTTCTTCGTGTCCGCGGTCTGGATGATCGACTGGTGGCTGGCGTGTCGGGTCTCGAACTTCATGGGTAGCGGGTCCGGCGGCGTACTGGGGGGCGAATTCTACCCTGTCCCATGCCGGTCGGGAAACCGGTGTCATTTCACAGTATTTTCATGCGCTCACGCGCCACGACGGACCGCGTCGTTCTCTTCGCAATCATGTACGCCGCTGCAGCGGCGGCGATTTCCGACGTGGCGCGCAAGCGCCTGGCAATGGTCTACCGGGCGGGGGGCTGGCAGGAGTCGCGAATCACCAGGTGCGGCTCGAGAGGTGTGACCATGGCGTGGGTGCCGCCGGCAGCCTCGGGATACAGAATCTTGTTAGCTGCGATGCGGCCGAGCTCGCGGATCGGCAACCGGATCGTGGTCAATGACGGCAGCAGCCGTGAAGCCAGCGGCCCATCGTCGAATCCAACGATCGACAGGTCGCCGGGGACCGACAACCCCAGCCGGTTCGCCACGCGATAGACACCCGCGGCCATCTCGTCATTGCTCGCGAAGATGGCGCTGGGGCGCGGGTTGACCGCCAGCAGCTTTTCGCCACCCGCAACGCCGCTCTCGTAGGTGTAACCGCCCTCGACGATGAGTTCTTCCGGAAACGGTATCGAGCGCGCCGCGAGTGCTTCGCGGAACCCCGCGAGCCGCTCCACGGCGGAGCGAAAACCCGGCGGGCCCGCGATGTAGCCGATGCGCTTGTGTCCCAGGGATACCAGGTAGTTTGCGACTTCCGAGACTGCCAGCCGATCGTTGGAGATCACAATGCGCGCCGGCTCGTCGAGTACCGTGTAGGTGATGCGCACGTAGGCGCAGTCCGCCGCGCTCAGCGCGCGCGTGAGTTCGTCGTTCTCCGAAATGGGCGGCAGCAGGATCGCGCCGCGCAGTTTTTGCCGCTCGACAAAGCGCCGCACGCCGGCGATGAAGTCGGGCTTCTTGCGGTCGCAGGGATGTACTACTACTTCGTACTCGGTGTTGCGCACCGCCTCGAGCACACCTTCCATGAGATTCACGATGTACTGCGCGTTCGGGTTGTCGTAGACCAGGCCTATGAGGAACGATTTACGGAACGCGAGACCACGCGCCTGCGGATCGGGGACGTACCCGAACTTGTCGATCACCGCCTGGATGCGCGCGCGGGTTTCCTCCTGCACCAGCGGAGACTGGTTGATCACCCGCGAAACGGTTTTCTTGGAGACGCTGGCGAGCCGCGCGATGTCGTTGATGGTCGCGTTGCGTCCGGGCTTGAGGCCGGCGGGTCTGCCGGCTGGCACCTTGAGCGCAGCAGGCGCCTTCGCCGCGACTCGCGTTCCGGTGGTTTTTTTCCGCGTGCGTTTCATGGGCTGGGGATTGTACGGAAGGTTTGCCCGCCAGGCAGGTGAGTCACCTAACAATGCCCGTCATAGCGACCGGTGTCATGGGGACCGTCATGCAGCGCAGGCTGCCAATGCCGGTGAAAATCGCCTCGGCCGCCTGGCCGGCGGAGATGGGATGCACACCGGTTGCTGCACCAGTGGAAACGAATTCACCGGCACGCAGCGGACGCCCACGCCGTGCATTGCAGCGGAGTGCGAAGGCGAGGGCGGCAAGTGGACCGCCACTCACCGTTGCCGCGCTGCCGCGCCCCACCACGGTGCCGTCGATTCGCGTCTCGCAGTTGAGGGAGTCGAGACTGCGCGTCTGCCAGTCGCTGACTTCGGCGCCGAGCAACAGTCCGGCGTTGTTGCCGAAGTCGCTGGCCACCACGGCTGGGCCAAAATCGTTGATGTTCTGCAATGGACTGCTGGCGATCTCGATCCCGATGTACATGCTCTTCACGAAGCGACGCGCCGTTTCTGCGGTCCATTCGGTGACATTCGCAGGTGCATCCTTGCCGAGCTGAAAAACGAATTCCGCTTCGATCGCGGCGAAGCCCGCTGCAAACACCGGCACGTTGACGGCGGCGCTGCCATTGGCATGCTGCAAGCCACGCTTGAATATCGGCCCGACCAGCCGCTGCGAGCCGTATTTCTCGCTGAGCGGCTCCGGGATCCATCCCACCTTCCAGCCGGCTACGGCATCTCCCCACAGGGTTATGGCTTCATCCTGACAGCGATAAGCGGACTCGAGATCGGGTGGCAGTACGCCGGGATAATTCGCGAACGAGCCGGCGGTGCGGCGCGCCTTGACGAACTCGGCGGCCACTTCCTTGGCGTCGAACGCGAGGTCGGAGACAACGGAAACCAAGATTTGGACCTTCTTTATTCGAGCGGAGTGGTAGTGTTATATAGGGAAACCGGTGTCATTTTCAACGTTTCGGGGGACATTGCATGTCAAATCGCGCCTGGGTGGTCGGGGCCATGTTGCTGGCACATGGCGCGGCCGCCGCCGAGACGCCACTCGCATTTCCGGGCGCAACCGGTGCCGCGGCCACGACGCCGGGCGGCCGCGGGGGAGAAATCGTCCGTGTGACCACCCTTGCCGCTTCCGGCCCCGGCTCGTTCCTCGAGGCCGCACAAAAGTCCGGCCGGCGCACCGTGGTTTTCGAAGTCGGCGGCGTCATCGACCTCGGGGAAAGCACGGTGAAAATCACCGAGCCCTACCTAACTATCGCCGGCCAGACAGCACCCGCGCCCGGCATCACCCTGATCCGCGGCGGCATCGACATCATGGCGCACGACGTGGTCGTGCGGCACATCCGCGTGCGGCCGGGCGACGGCGGGCGCGCGCGCCTTTCCGGCAGCGACTACGACGCGATTTCCACGATTGCGGCGCATGACGTGATCGTCGATCACTGTTCACTCACCTGGGCGACCGACGAAAACCTCTCGGCCTCGGGTCCGCGCTTCACCGGCAATTCCCCCGAGGAGTGGCGCAAGGGCACCTCGCACCGCATCACCTTCAGCAACAACATCATCGCCGAGGGGCTGGCAGACTCCGTGCACGTGAAGGGCGAACATTCGAAGGGCTCGCTGATCCACGACAACGTGACGGACATCCTGATCATCGGCAACCTCTACGCGCACGACAAGGAGCGCTCGCCGCTCTTCAAGGGCGGAGTGCGCGGCGCCATCGTCAACAACCTCATCTACGATCCGGGTCAACGCGCCATTCACTACAACCTGATCGCCGAAGAGTGGGGCGATCATCCGTACCAGACGGGCGAGATGCTCATCATCGGCAACGTATTGCGCGGCGGGCAATCCACCCCGTCCGATCTGCCGCTGGTGACAATCGGCGGATCCGGGGATGTCGCGATCCATGAACAGGACAATCTCGCCGTGGATCGCTGGGGCCGGCCGTTGCCGCTGCGCGGCGTGTATACGACTGCGCCGATCAAGATTCTCGAGCTGCCGGCGGCACGTATTCCGGGCGTCAGGCCGATGCCGGCGCGCGCGGTGCAGGATCACGTCATCAGGAACGCCGGCGCGTTTCCACGCGACGCCACCGACGCACGCATCGTCGCCGACACCATCGAAGGTCGTGGTTACATCATCGACAGTCAGTCGGAGCGGGGTGGTTATCCGAAAGACGCGCCAACCCACCAGTCTTTCGACCCCGCCAAGTGGGACCTCGACACGATGACCGCCAGGTAGGGTCGGGATCGCGGGTGCGCGTGCCACGCTCGTGTCAGCGGTCGCACTGGTAGTGTTTTGATGATCGGCAGATCGCCTTTTCGCAGCCCGATATCCGCTTCCCTCCGGAGCCGCGCCTTCATCCTGGTGGTTTTCCTGACAGGTTCGTCGGCGCCAAACTACTCGTAGGACACCGCCGGCTGCCGAAACGCCGGAGTGCGGGAACCTGCGGCGCTACGACGCTTCTTTGCATTTGCTGTCCGCGGCGTCACATTTCCGGTCATGAAAAAAGTCATCTACGCCCTCGTGACAGCATCAGTCCTGGCAATCGCAGGTTGCGAGACCGTCAGCACCACCAACGCGGGTGCGGTTGGCGTCGAACGCAAGCAGCAGATGATGGTGTCCAGCGAAGCCATTGAGCAGGGCGCAGCACAGGCCTACGACGCCGAGCTCAAGAAAGCACGTTCCAAGGGAGTGCTCAATACCGACAAGGCGCAGCTCAATCGCGTCACGACCATCGCGCGGCGCATCGTGGCGGTGACCCCGGTGTTTCGCCCGGACGCCGCCAAGTGGGACTGGCAGTTCAACGTGCAGAAGACCAAGGAGATGAACGCCTACTGCATGCCGGGCGGCCGCATCATGGTCTATTCGGGACTGATCGATACACTCGACGTGTCCGACGCCGAGCTCGCCACGGTAATTGCCCATGAAATCGCGCACGCATTGCGTGAGCACACGCGCGAACGCGTGTCGCGCGCCTACGCGCAGCAGCTGGTGTTGTCGGGAGCCGCCGCGGTGGCGGGGGTCAGCGAAGGCACCGCGAACATCGCGAACACGGTCGCCGAAGTCACCTTCCAGCTTCCGTTCAGTCGCGACCAGGAGTCCGAAGCCGACATCATCGGTCTCGAGCTCATGGCGCGCGCGGGTTACGACCCGCGCGCCGCGGTTACACTGTGGAACAAGATGGCCAATGCCCAGAGCGGTGGTAGCCCGCCGAAGTTCCTGAGCACACATCCGGCGCCGGAGGATCGCATCAAGCGCATCGAGAAGAATCTGCCACGCGTGCTGCCGCTGTACGCTCGGCGCGGTTGAGGCAATCGTCGGCGGCGACTAGTGAGGCGCGACCGCCGCGAGAGCGCGGCGGAATGCGACCAGCGGCGGCAACGCGGCCAACAAAGTTTCCGGGTAGAGCGGTTTGCGCGCCACCCATACAGGCGCTTCCGCCAGCCACGGCACCTCGGCATTCGCCGGGTCGCCGGTGAGCATGACTGTGGGCACCGCGTGACCCAACAACCTGGCGAATTCCTCGGCGAGCTCGGTGCCCGTCATGCCGCGGCCGAGATTGTAGTCGACGATCAGCACGTCGAGACGGCCGCGCATCGTCTCTACCTGGGCGAGCGCCGACTCACCGCAGCTCGCTTCGCGTGTTTCGAAACCCGCCGCGCGCAGCAACAGGGCGGTCGAACGGCGCAGTCCCTCATCGTCATCCACGTGTAATATAAAACCGCGCGCGGCAGGCTCTGGCAGCAGGGAAACGACGGTGGCGAGCTGGGCTGACATGAAACGCTCCGCGCCCGGATTTGTGCGTTTGTTCTGACAGCGGATTTTTCGCCTCGCGACAATTCCCGTCAATACGGACGTTTCCTACGCAGCAAGGCAAGCGTCCTGGGCGACGCGGCCCGCCCGAGCATGTGAGCGCTCACGGTGGACGCAGTCTAACTGCAACGACGTCTATTGAACGGCGCGCGCGACTTCCTCGCGCAGCGCGGCGTATGACGGCGGAATCTCGATGACAGCGGTGGCACCGTGACGCATCGCCGCTACGGCCTCGGCCACATCGTCCGGATCGGTGATCACGAAAATCGGCAGGTTACGATGCAACCCCCGGGCTTCCTGCAGGAATTCATCGATCGGTTCTTCGCGCAGGTCGTCGGCGATCACCAGGCAGGCGACGTCGGAGGCGCCCGTTTGCTCGAGTGCGGCTTCGAGGGAAGTCGGCCAGATGACGTTGGTGAAGCCGCGCAGTGTCTTGAGGACTTCGCGGGTGCGTTGCGAAGACTGCCCGGCCACGATGATGGTGCGCGCCCCCTGGCTGCCACCGTCATTCGTGGCGCCGCCATCGTTGTTACCTGACCTCACCATCGCTGCCGCAGCATTGCACCGCCGGGCGCACCATCAAATACGTACTTTTGTCTGTCTCCCGGGCTTGTCTCGCGCGCGCGACCTTATTGCCGAGGCGCAACAGCCATCATCATGCGCACCAGTTCGGCGAGAGAACCCGCTTCCATTTTCTGCATCACGTGCGCGCGATGAATTTCCACGGTGCGCTGACTGACACCGAGATCGCCGGCCACCATCTTGTTTGCCTTGCCCTGCGCGACCAGGTCGAGCACTTCGCGTTCGCGCGGGCTCAGGGTTGCGAGGCGGTCGCGGATGCGATCGGTGTGTCGCAGCCGCGCGCGATTCTCGGTGTCCCGGATCAGGGCACGGTGCACGCGATCGAGCAGCTCCTGGTCGCGAAACGGTTTCTGCAGGAAATCGAACGCACCGTGCTGCATGGCTTCGACGGCCATCGGAATGTCGCCATGTCCGGTGATGAAAATCACGGGCAGCGTGGCGCCGCGCAGGTTGAGCTCGTGTTGCGTCTCGAGCCCGCTCATGCCCGGCATGCGCACGTCGAGCAACAGGCAACCCGGCTGCGCCGCGTCGTAACGCGACAGGAATTCCTGCGCTGACGCGTATGACTCGCTGGATATGCCCGCTGACTTCAGCAACAGGCGCAGCGAGTCGCGTACTGCATCGTCATCATCGACCACGAACACCGTTTGCGGCAGTTCCTTCATCGCGGTGTCTCCATTTGCGCCGGAAGCACGAAGTAAAAACAGGCGCCGCGCGGCTGGTTGGCGCGATAACCGAGCCGTGCGTCGTGCGCCTTGATGATGGATCGACTGATGGCGAGCCCGAGTCCGGTGCCCGCCGGCTTCGTGGTGAAAAACGGTTCGAAGATCCTCTGTTCCACTTCACCCGCAAGTCCCGGGCCGAGGTCGCTGACCGATACCTCGACGTCGCCGGCGTCGGTGCGCCGTGTGGCGATGCGAACTTCGAATCCAGCCCCGTTGGTTTCGCTCCGGACGACGTCGGTTCCCTGCGCCTCGAAGGCGTTGTGTACCAGGTTCATGAGCACCTGCTGGATCTGCACGCCATCAACGGTGACCCTGGGCAGCACGGGTGCGAGATCGAGTTCCAGACGTCCGTCGTGAACTCGCGCATCGGTCGCGAGCAGCGTGTGCACTTCGCGAATCAGCTCGTTGATGTCCTGCGCCTCGCGGCGCACATCCTCATTGCGGACCAGTGAACGAATGCGGCGGATGATCTCGCCGGCGCGCAATGCCTGCCCGGAGATCTGTTCGAGGGCGCCGGAAATTTCCGGCATGTCGGGCATCGGCAGGCGCAGCAGGCGTGCGCAGGCCTGCGCGTAGTTGGCGATAGCCGCCAGCGGCTGGTTGAGTTCGTGCGAGATGCCGGCGGCCATCTCGCCCATGGTCGCGAGACGCGACACGATGTTCATGCGCTCGAGTGCGCGATGTGCTTCGCTTTCGGCGCGTCGCTGGTCGGTGATGTCCTCGCCCGAGAGCAGGACGCCGGTCGCGATGTTGTTGGCGTCGCGCAGCGCAACTCCGCGCCAGGTGATGAAGCGGTCTTCTCCGTCGGAGGCGCGCACGTGGTATTCGCAGCTTTGCGGCTCGTCGCCGCCACTCATGAGCAGCGCCCGGAAGGCATTGCGCGCGATGCCGCGGTCTTCGGGCGCCACGCAACTGTCCACCCAGCTGCAGTCGATGATCTGCGCGTCATCCACGCCGAGCACGCGTAGCGCGCGCTGGTTGACGAGCTGTACGGCGCCCGCGCGATTGGTGGCGACCAGCATCACCTGCGCGAGATCCAGGTACAACCGGTTGAGCTGCCTTTCGTGTTCGAGTGTCGCGAGTGCCTTGCGGCGCAGCGAGGTGTCGTGCAGGAACCCGACGAACTGCGGCGGGTCGCTGTCGGGAATCCGGCCGACGCTCAGGAATACCGAGAATTCGCTGCCGTCGCGGTGGCGCACGCGCACGTCGCGCCCGCGGCCGAGAATGTGCGCTTCACCGCAGGCGAGATAACGTCGCAGGTGATCGTCGTGTGCCACGCGATCGCCGGAAGTCATCAGCATGCTGACGTTGCGCCCGACGGCGTCGGCCGCGCGATAGCCGAACATCTCTTCTGCCGAACGATTGAACGCAGAGATCCGTCCGCGATCGTCCATGATCACGACGGCGTCGAACGTGGCTTCCAGCAGAGCCAGTACGTCGGTGGTGGGCGCGGCCATGCCGCGCAAAGATACCCCGGGCACCGCCACCTTTGGGAGTGGAGGGTGTTAGGGGCGATTCTTAGATACGCGGCCTGCCGGCCGTCCCGCGCAGCAGCTCGGCGTCGACCTCCGCTTCGGCGGCCAGCCAGTCCTCGAGCTCGTTCCCGGGCGAAAAACCACGCTGCATGGCTCGGAAGTAGGCCGCCCTGGCAATCAGGGCCCCGCGTTGCTGGGGATCGACGAAATTCGGGGTGGCGAGGTCGCTCGCCGGGCTGGCAACGCGCTTGCGCGGCGCGCGCTTCCTGGCAGGGGAGTTTTCCGGATTCTTTTCGCTTGGCATCGCGGGGCTCCTCGGGGTGGCTTTGAGCAGGCGGGAACGAAACTGTGACGATTATTCCCGTGGAACATGTTCGATGCGCGCCGTTTGATTTGGCGCAGCACCAGTTTTTCTCATCTCCTCATCCCGGCAGGATGGGCATTGAGAGGATTTGCACGCCGCGACCGGTGCGCGGCACGCGGGATTCGAAGTCAGGCGGCTTGACGACGAGAATGTCGGCGGTCACGGCGTCCATGACGAACTCGGCCGTGTTGCCGATGAAGAAGCGCTTGAGCCCCGAGCGGGACACGACGCCCATCGCGACGATCGAGCAACGCTCACGTTTGGCGGTGCGCGGGATGACTTCGTTCGGACGGCCTTCGACCAGGTGACAGTGGCTGCGCTTGACGTCGAAACCGTCCACCGCACGCGCCAGTTTGTCGCGGGCCCTGGATTCGATCCCGGTGCGCTCGGCGCCGATGTCGAGCAGCGGTCCGTCCGGCATGGCAGGCACCACCGGCAACGCCGGCAGCATCACGTGCAGCGCATGCAGCTCGCCGTGCAGGGCGTGCACCAGCTGCGCACCGGCGCGCAGGATCTGCCGGTCGAGATTCGAAGGCTTGGCATGCGCGTGCGACGGATCGACAGCAGCAAGGACCCGGGGGCGGTGATACAGCCGCCGGTTCTTGACCAGCAGCACCGGGATCGGGCACAGGCGCAGCAGCTCCCAGTCGGTGTACGCGAGCAGCCAGCGCGCGGGGTGCCGGCCGGTGCCGTGATGATTCTCGACGATCAACAAATCCGCGGAGATGCGCTGCGCCTTGCGGATGATGGCTTCGTAGGGCGGGAAATCCCAGTCGGCCGCCACGTCTACGTCAATGCCGTGCTTGCGCACGCGCGCGGCCACCTTTTCGAGCTGCTCGCGCCGCGACGTTTGCACCTCGCGCTGCCAGGATTTCAGATCCACGTCACGACCCTGCAGCGCCTCGGCGTACAGTGGCGTTGCAATGTCATGAAACAACGTGAGCTGGGCCTTCAGGCCCTTGGCGATCTGCGCGGCCTTGTTGACCGCGGGCAGGGCGCGCGCCGCGGGGTCCTTGATGGCGACCAGGATTCGTCGTATCGGCTGCATGGCGCGAGCGTGGCGTATGCATTCCTGCAAATCATCGGGAGAATCACTTATCGCACTGTCGGTAATGCCCTACCCGCAGCGGCCGCGCCATTCCGCGCAGATCCCTCCAGAAAATGGCGCAGCTCCTCCGACTCTTCCACGAGCAGATGCGCGGCTTGCTGCAGTCGGCTGATCTGCTCGCCCGAAAGCGTGTACGCGGTCGGGATGCGGTCGAGATAGGCGCGCTCGCCGGCGTCCCTGACGCGCTCGAAGGACAGCTCCACGAGATCGACGTCGAACTTGTCACAGTCTGGAATCGCGACCGCCACTTTGCAGCGCGTGGTGCGCACTTCGTGTTCCCAGCGCTTCACGCGCGCGCGCAGCAGGTTCATGGTCTCGAAACTGTAACGGTTGAAGGTGGCGCTCACGACTGCGTCCATGACCTTCTTGATACCCAGCGGCTCGGGATTTTGCGCGTAGCTCTTGTCGAAACCCGTGCGCGCGTCGACCACGATGAACAACATGCGACGGGCGCGCGAGAACCCGTTGCGGCGCAACGCGTCGGTCACGGTCTCGCCGAGCGCCACCTCGTCGAGAATGGCGCGTGCGCCGAGGTTGTCGGCGAATGCGCCATCGGCGAGATGCAGGTACGGGTAATTGGTGCTGTCGAGGAACGACAGCAGCCGCTCGGCACGTTCGCGCCGGTAGGCATCCTCCTCGTTATCGGCCGACGCGTCGACGGTATCGGGTGGCTGGTAACCACAGCTTCCCGCGAAGCTGCGCATGACCAGCGGTGCGAAATAGACGGGCGTCGCGGCCGAAGCGAACACGGCGCGCGCCACCGGCACGCTGCGCGGATCGACGCACACGCCGTTCAGCTGCTCGCGCGTGAACGCAAACGGCTTGGCGCGCACCAGGTCGGTGGCCGAGATGATGACGCGCGGTGAACGCGTCATGACGTCGTACACGGTCGCGCCGCCGAATAGTTCCTTGTCGAAGTATTCCACCTCGAGGTCGCTGCGGCTCACGTGCGAGTTCGCGAGTCGCCCCCAGTTGCCGGGCGCGAGCACCTCTTGCCACAGCTCCTTCTCGGTGTCGTGATTCAGAAACCGTGACGGGTAGCTGTCGAAGGTCTCATGGCCGTGTAGCGCGTAGTAGGCCGCGGTGAATGCACCGCCCGACACGGCAGATATCAAGTCGATCTCATCCAGCAACGAGTGACGTTCGCCGTCGGGCGTGGTCACCTGGATGTCGCGCATCGCCTCGAGCACGCCATACGAAAATGCCGCGGCGCGTTTGCCGCCACCGGAAAAGGTCATCACCACGAAAAGCTTGTCCGAGTTGGCATCGACACCCGGGGCGAGCAGCGGCGCGCTGAGCGGTACCACCTCGGCGAGCGCCGATTCGCGGGTCGGCATGCTGCTGCAGGCGGTGAGGGTCAGCGTGCAGACCAGGAGCACGCGGGCTCGCGTGCGGGGAATGTGTTTCATGCGCCGCAGTATACGGCGCGTTTCCTCAGGCCGACGTCGGCGAGCGATACATGTCTGGTTGCACGATTTCCATGAGGATCTGCGTGCCGGCCGCGTCGGTGAAGCCGAACTGGCGGTAGAGCCCGTGCGCGTCGCGTGTGCCGAGCATGATACGACGCGCAGCACGCAGCGCCGGGTGCGCCATCGCGGCGCCGATCAGAACCTTGCCAAGTCCTCGGCCGCGATGCTCCTCGAGCACGTAGACATCGCAGAGGTAGGCAAACGTCGCGTGGTCGGTTACCACGCGCGTGAGGCCGACCTGGCTGCCGCCGGCCTTTTCATAAAGTCCGAAGCACAGCGAATGGCGCGCCGCGCGTTCCACGATGGTGTATGGAATTCCCGGTGACCAGTAGGAGCGCGTGAGATAGGAATGCATGGCGGCGATGTCGAGCCGCGCCGGATCGGTGGAAATCTCGTAGCCATCGGGTTCGGCGACCTCAATCGATGACATAGAGCCTCGCTCCGCTGTGCGTCGTCGAGCGATGCGGCGTGGTGTCGTCCGCGACGTGGTAGCCATGGCCGGCCGTCAGGGTGACGCGGCGGCCGTCGGCGAGTTCGGTTTCGAGCTCTCCCTCGAGGCACAACAGGAAATGTCCCTTGTTGCACCAGTGGTCGGCGACATAATCCGGCGAATATTCGAGCATGCGCACGCGCACGTTCCCGAATTGGCGCGTGCGCCAGCGCGCCTCGCCGCGAGCGCCGGCGTGCGTGGTGACCTCGACCTGGTTCCAGTCGACGGTGCCGAAGGGCGAGCTCATCAATTTTCATCGCAGGCTAGTGCCTGCCCGCGAGCACGTCGGCAAACAGCGCGGTGTCGACATTGCCACCGGTGACGGCAATCCCGACCCGCTGGCCTGCGAGCGACTCACGTTCGCGCCACGCCGCGGCGAATGCCGCCGCGCCCGCTCCCTCCGCGACGTTGTGGGTCATCGAGAAGATGGCGCGCATCGCCGCAGCCAGCTCCGCGTCGGTGACTTCGACGATGCGGCTGACGTTTGCGAGCATGATGGCGAGCGCATCCACATCCGGCTTGCGGCAGGCCATGCCGTCACCCAGCAGCGTTTCCACCGCCGATTCGACCACGCGGCGCGCGGCGAACGACTTTGCGAAACAAGCGGCATGCGCCGAGACCACGCCCACGATCTTCGTGCCGGGCGAAAAGACATTACGCGCGGCGGCCGCGGCGCAGATGCCGGAGCCCTGGCCGATCGGCACGTACACCACGTCGAGGTCGCGCACGGCGCGGAACAGCTCCGCCCAGTAGGTGGATACGCCGAGCACGATGTCGGGGTGGAAGGCGGGCACCATGTGCAGCCCGTCGCGTGCCGCGACGCGCGCGGCTTCCTCGCGCGCTTCCTGGAAATCATTGCCGTACTCGACCAGCGTGACGCCCTGCGCGCTCATGGCGGCGTTCTTCTCCAGGCTGTTGCCATGCGGCACGTACACCGTCGCCGGTAGTTTGAAGCGCCGCGCGCCCAGCGCCACCGCCTGCCCGTGATTGCCGCGCGTGGCCGTGATGACGCCTCGGCAGCCGGGTTCGCGCTCCATGAGCTGCTTGAAATACATCGCGCCGCTGCGCGCCTTGAAGGCGCCGATGGGCGTGTGGTTCTCGTGTTTGAGCCACACCTCCGTGCCAAGTGCGGCGGCGACCTGCGGCCACAGGTATTGCGGCGTCGGTGGCACCAGCGGCGCGAGATAACGCGCGGCCGATTCGATGGCTTCGCGGCCGGGCAGGGCGGGCGCGGGCGGGGTGTCATGCATGTTGGCGCTCATGATGTGCCGAAATATAGAACACCGAGCAGTACAGTTACAGTACAGTTGCCCGACCGAACTTCCCGACTGGCCCGCTCATATATATGACGTTCGAGTCAAAGCAGGATCACCGCCTGCCGGCGCAGCTCGCCGCGCGCCTGGCGCAGCGCATCGAGACTCATGCGCTGCGGCCCGGAACCCGGCTGCCGTCCATCCGCAACTGCGCGCAGGAATCCCGTGTCAGCCGCTCGACCGTGGTCGAAGCCTACGATCGCCTGATCGCCGCCGGGCTGATCGAGTCGCGGCGCGGCTCCGGTTTCTACGTGCGATTGCGCGCCAGCAAACCCGCGCAGCGACGCCCGACCGCGCAGCCGTTGCCCGGCACCGTGCTGGACGTGAGCTGGCTGCTGCTTGCGCAACGCCGCCAGTCGCCGGGCAGCGAGCAGCCGGGCGCGGGGCTGTTGCCCGAGAACTGGCTGGATCACGAGATGGTCGCAGCGGCGGTTCGCGGCGTCGGTCGCAGCCGGGGCTCCTGGATCCTCAAGTATGGCGCGGTCGAAGGCTATCTACCCCTGCGCGAAGCGCTGGCCACGCGCCTCGCGCATCTCGGCATCGTTGCGCCGGCCGAGCAGATCATCACCACGGCCGGCGCCACCGAGGCCATCGACCTGGTCGCGCGTCGCTTCCTGGCGCCCGGCGACGTGGTATTCGTCGAGGATCCGGCGTGGTTCGTGATGTTCGCGCGCTTCGCGGCTTTCGGCGCGCGCATCGTCGGCGTGCCTCGCACCGGCGATGGACCCGACATCGCCGCGCTCGAGAGCCTGCTCACCCGCGAGAAGCCGAAGCTCTTCATCCTCAACTCGGTGGCTCACAATCCAACCGGTTCGTGCATCAGCGCCACCAATGCGGCGCGGGTGCTCGAGCTCGCCGCGCGGCACGGATTCATGATCGTCGAGGACGATATCTACGGCGACCTGCAGGGCCGCCATTCCGCTCGCCTGGCAAGTCTCGACGATGGACGCCGCGTGATCTACGTGGGCGGCTTCTCCAAGACACTGGCCGCCAATCTGCGCGTGGGTTTCATCGCCGCGCATCCGGCGCTGGCCGGCGAGCTGCGCGACATCAAGGCACTCACGGGGCTCGCTTCCGCCGAACTGTGCGAACGCGTGGTCGCGCGCATCATCGTGGAAAGAAGCTATGAACGCATGCTGGAACGGGTGCGCGTGCGGCTCGACGAGTGCCGCGCGCGTACTGCCGAGGCGCTGGTACAAATGGGAGCCACGATCGCGGGTCCGCCGGTGGGCGGCATGTACCTGTGGAGCGATTTCGGCCGCGATACCAACGAGCTGGCCACCGCCGGCAGCCGCGAGGGCGTGCTGCTGGCGCCGGGCAGCCTGTTTTCCCCGACGCAGCTGCCGAGCACGTGGATGAGAGTGGCCGCGGCGACCTGTCTGAACGATCGCGCCATGAAGTTTCTCGCCCGTGCCATGCAGCGCTGAAACCGCGTTCACTGTGGGTTGAACACGACGCCCCGAGCCGCCGCATCCTAATTTCAGGAGGCTTCCCATGAAAGATCTGGCGGGCAAAGTTGCATTCATCACCGGTGGCGGCAGCGGTGTCGCACTCGGACAGGCCAAGGCATTCGCCGCGCACGGCATGAAAATCGTGATCGCCGACATCCGGCAGGATCACCTGGACAGCGCGCTCGCGTGGTTCCGCGACAAGAACCTTGCGGTGCACGGCATCCGCCTGGACATCACCGATCGCCAGGCGTACGCCGCGGCCGCCGAAGAAGCAGAAAAGGTGATGGGTCCGGTCCAGCTGCTCTGCAACACGGCCGGCGTCAGCCAGTTCGGTCCGGTGCAGCAGGCGACCTACGACGACTGGGACTGGCAGATGTCCGTAAACCTTGGCGGCATGATCAACGGCATCCAGACTTTCATCCCGCGCATGCTCAAGCATGGCCTTGGCGCGCACATCGTCAACACGGCTTCCATGGCCGGGTTCCTGCCGCTGCCCGGCTGCGCTATCTACTGCACCACGAAATTCGCGGTGCGCGGACTGTCGGAATGCCTGCAGCTCGACCTGGCGCCGCAGGGTATCGGCGTGTCGGTGCTCTGTCCTGGTGCGGTGAACACCAACATTCACGAGGCGGTGCTGACACGGCCCAAGCACCTGTCCAATACCGGGTACTACGGCGCCGACCCGATGGTCATGAAGAGCCTCAAGGAAGTGATTTCACCGGGGTACGACCCGGTGGATCTCGGCGAGATCGTGGTCCGTGCGGTGCTGGACAACCAGCTGTACATCATCCCGTACGCGGAATTCTCGGCGCCGATGCAGGAACGCCTCAATATGGCGCTGAAGGTGATCCCCGATCCGAAAGACGACCCCGGAATGGCGGGGCGCGAAGCGGCCATGACCAAACGCCGGGCCGAGCGCTCGGCCGAGGCGCAGAAGAAAGCAAACTAGGCAAACACAGGCATAGAATGCCCGCAGAGCGAATGGTCCATCGGGGCTGTTGCTCATATAAAAGGGCATAAAAAAGGGGCTCGCCATGTCTGCCATTTCCGCGATGAGATGCCTGTTGGTCATCGGTTGCAGTGCCGCACTGACGCTTGCAGCCTGCTCGAAGAAGGAAGAACCCAGCGAAGACGCGGCGAAGGCCATGCCTTCGACGGCGCTGGAGGGCCAACTCGATATCGTCGCGTGGCCGGGCTACATCGAGCGCGGTGAATCGGACAAGGCCTATGACTGGGTAACGAAGTTCGAGGCCGACACCGGGTGCAAGGTCAACGTCAAGGTCGCGAACACCTCGGACGAAATGGTCACGCTGCTGTCGAGCGGCGGGCCGCCGCCGAGCCCCCCGGGAGATGCGTCCTGGCCGCCGGCGGGCAATGCCCCGTACGACCTGGTGACCGCGTCCGGAGATGCTTCGCTGCGCCTGATACGCGGCGGAACCGTGCAGCCCGTCTCGCTGGAGCGGATCCCCAGCTACGCCTCGGTCGATCCGCGCCTGCAGGAGGCGGCGTGGCATTTCGTCGATGGCAAACACTACGGCGTTCCCTACCAGTGGGGCCCGAACGTGCTCATGTACAACAGCAAGACTTTCAAGAAACCGCCGACGTCCTGGTCGGTGGTCTTCGAAAGTCAGAAGCTGCCCGACGGCAAATCCAACAAGGGTCGTGTGCAGGCTTATGACGGTCCTATCTACATTGCCGATGCGGCGCTGTACCTCGCCGCCAAGAACCCCGGCCTCGGAATCAAGGATCCCTACGAGCTCAACGAACTGCAGTACTCGGAAGTGCTGAAAGTGCTGCGCGCCCAGCATCCTCTGATCCAGCGCTACTGGCATGACGCCAACGTGCAGGTGCAGGATTTCCAGAACGAGGGCATCGTGGCGTCTGGCTCCTGGCCGTTCCAGGCGAACACACTGGTAGCCAACAAGGCGCCGATCGCCACCACCGTACCCGACGAAGGCGCGACGGGCTGGGCGGACACCACCATGCTCGCCGCCGGTGCCAAACATCCGAACTGCGCCTACAAGTGGCTCGAGTGGTCGATCTCTCCGAAAGTGCAGGGTGACGTCGCGGCCTGGTTCGGCTCGAACCCGGTCGTGCCCAAGGCCTGCGAGGGCAACGAGCTCCTGGGCGCCGAGGGTTGCAAGAACAACGGCATCGAGAACTTCGACAAGATCAGGTTCTGGCGCACCCCCGAGGCCAAGTGCGCCTCGCATGTCGAGGGGTGCGTGCCGTACAACCGCTGGGTTACCGACTACGTCGCCGTCATCGGCGGCCAGTAAGACACGGCGAGCCGCTCATGACGGCGGCGATCGAGTTCCGCGGCGTCTCGCGTATCTACGGCGAGGTGCGCGCGGTCGACGACGTCTCGTTCGCCATCGAGCCCGGCGAGTTCTTCGCCATGCTCGGGCCCTCGGGCTCGGGCAAAACCTCCTGCCTGCGGCTGGTCGCGGGCTTTGACACTCCCGATCGCGGCCAGGTGTTGCTCGACGGCGCGGATGTTTCGGATACGCCGCCTTTCGATCGCAACGTCAACACGGTCTTCCAGGACTACGCCTTGTTTCCGCACATGACGGTGCTGGAAAACGTCGCCTACGGCCCGCGGGTGCGCGGCGTTGCCGCGAGCGAGCGTGCGCAGCAGGCGCGCGAAATGCTCGAGCTGGTGCAACTCGGCGCACAGGGCGCGCGCCGTCCGGCCCAGCTCTCGGGTGGCCAGCGCCAGCGCGTCGCCCTGGCACGTGCGCTCATCAATCATCCGAAAGTGTTGCTGCTCGACGAGCCGCTGGGCGCACTGGATCTCAAGTTGCGCGAGGAGATGCAGATCGAGCTCAAGAGCCTGCAGAAGAAGCTCGGCATCACCTTCGTCTACGTGACGCACGACCAGGGTGAGGCGCTGTCCATGGCAGACCGGGTTGCGGTGTTCAACAAGGGTCGCATCGAGCAGCTCGCCGCGCCGCGTGAACTCTACCTGCAGCCGGCCACTGCCTTCGTGGCGCGCTTCGTCGGCAGCGCGAACGTGGCGGATGCGGCCCTGGCCACGAAACTCCTGGGTGGCGTTGCGCGGCCGTTTGCGATTCGGGCCGAGAACATCACTCTGCACTCCGAATCCGCCGCCGCGCCCGCGGACGGTGTGTGTGCGTCCGGCACGGTGGTCGCCGTGCAGTTCCACGGCGCGGCCAGCCGCTGGCAGGTACAGCTCGATGCCGGTGAAGTGTGGAGCGCGCTGGTCTCCGAAGATGAGACCCGCGATCTCAACGACCTCGGCGTGGGCTCGCGCGCCAGGCTGTGCTGGCCGCGCGCTGCCGCGGTGACCCTGTCAGCGCCGGGCGGAGCAGTGTAGCCATGCGCGCGGCGTCGACGTTCTTCTGGCGACGCCCGTACTGGTATCTCGCGCTGCTGCTGGTGCCGCCGTTGTTGTGGTTCGGCACGGTGTACCTCGGCTCATTGTTTGCGCTGCTGGCTCAATCCTTCTACGCGATCGACGACTTCACCGCGCAGATCGTGCGCGAGCCGACGCTCGCCACCTACCGGCAGCTGGTCACGCAGCCCGCCAATGTCGATATCGTGCTGCGCACCTTGACCATGGCCGTCGCGGTGACCATTGCCTGCGCGTTGATCGCACTTCCCATCGCCACCTACATGGCGCGCTACGCCACCGGCCACATGAAGGCGTTGTTCTACGTCGGCGTGATGTTGCCCATGTGGACCAGCTACCTGGTGAAGGTGTACGCGTGGCGCCTGCTGCTCGCCAAGGAAGGCATCATCGCGTGGTTCGTCGGAAAACTGGGTCTGACGGGCTTGCTGGACGCGGCGCTCGCGACGCCCGCCATCGGCGGGCCGTCGCTGTCATCGTCGTACATCGGCATGTTCCTGGTGTTCGTCTACATGTGGCTGCCGTTCATGATCCTGCCGATGGCCGCGGCGCTCGAGCGCGTGCCCGGTTCGTTGCTGCAGGCCTCGGCGGATCTCGGCGCGCGCCCGTCGCAGACGTTTCGCAACGTGGTGTTGCCGCTGGCGGTGCCCGGCATCGCGGCCGGCTCGGTATTCACCTTTTCGCTCACGCTGGGCGACTACATCATTCCGAGCGTGGTCGGTGCGCCCGGATATTTCATCGGCATGATGGTGTACGTGCAGCAGGGCACCGCGGGAAACATACCGCTGGCCGCCGCCTTTTCCGTGGTCCCCATCATCCTGATATTCGTCTATCTATCCATCGCCAAGCGCTTTGGAGCCTTCGATGCCCTTTGACAGGCGATATAGAGTGGATCGGCCATCGTGGCTGACTCGCGCGGGCGCCTTCGCCGGCCTGGCTTTCATGCACATCCCGGTGCTGGTGATCATTCTCTATGCGTTCACCACCGAAGACCGCACTTACCAGTTTCCGCCGCCGGGCCTGACGCTGCGCTGGTTCGGGGTGGCCTTCGCGCGCGCCGACATCTGGCAGGCGTTGACCTTGTCGCTGGCGGTGGCCGCGTGCGCAACGATCATATCGCTGGTGCTGGGAACTCTTGCCGCATTCGCGCTGGCGCGCAGCCGCTTCCCCGCCAAGGACGCATTGACCGTGCTGTTCGTGCTGCCCATCGCGCTGCCCGGCATCGTCACCGGCATTGCGTTGCTGGCCGCCATGAAGCTGGGCCGCATAGACCCGTCGTTTCTCACCATCGTGGCCGGCCATGCGACGTTCTGCCTCGTCATCGTCTACAACAACGTGGTCGCGCGCCTGCGGCGGTTGCCGGCCAGCTGGGTCGAAGCTTCCATGGATCTGGGAGCCGATGGCACGCAGACCCTGCGTTACGTGTTGCTGCCGCAGGTGGCCACGGCGTTCCTCGCCGGCGGCATGCTCGCATTCGCATTGTCGTTCGATGAAATCATCGTCACCATATTCACCGCCGGCAACGAACGCACGTTGCCGATCTGGTTCTTCAACGAATTGTTCCGGCCGCGCGACCGCCCGGTCACCAACGTGGTGGCGGTGATCGTCATCGCGGTGACGTTGCTGCCGATAGTGCTCGCTTACTACCTCACGAGGCCCGACGATGAACACGAAACTGCTCATTAACGGCAAGCTGATCAAGGGCAAGGGTGACGAGCAGGACGTGCTCAATCCCGCCACCGGCAAGGTCATCACCCAGGTGGCGGAGGCTTCCGAGGAACAGGTCGCGGCCGCGGTGAGTGCCGCCGCCAAGGCGTTTCCGGGCTGGGCCGCCACGGTGCCGAAGGATCGCGGCACGCTGCTGATGAAGCTCGCGGATCGCATCGAGGCCGAAGCCCAGGATTTCGCCGCGCTCGAATCGCAGAACTGCGGTAAACCCCTGAGCGCGGCGTTGAACGACGAAATCCCGGCGATTGCCGACGTGTTCCGCTTCTTCGCGGGCGCGGCACGGGTACTCAGTGGCTCCGTCGCGGGGGAATATCTGCCGGGCTTCACCAGCATGATCCGCCGCGATCCGATCGGCGTGGTGGCCTCGATCGCGCCGTGGAACTATCCACTCATGATGGCCGCGTGGAAGCTGGGGCCCGCGCTCGCCGCCGGCAACACCGCGGTGCTCAAGCCCTCCGAGCAGACACCGCTCACCTCGCTCAAGCTCGCGACGATCTGCGCGGAGCTGTTTCCGCCGGGCGTCGTGAACATCATCTGTGGACGTGGCAATACCGTCGGCGCACCGCTGATCTCGCAGCCCGAAGTGGCGATGATCTCGCTCACGGGTTCGATCGCCAGCGGCGAAAAGGTGCTTACGGCCGCGGTCAAAGGCACCAAGCGCACCCATCTCGAGCTCGGCGGCAAGGCGCCGGTCATCGTGTTCGACGACGCGGACCTGGAGTCGGTCGTCGGCGGCGTGCGGACCTTTGGCTTCTACAACGCCGGTCAGGACTGCACCGCCGCCTGCCGCATTTATGCCGGCCCGAAGATTCACGACAAGCTGGTCGCCGAGCTCTCCGCCGCCGCCAGCAGCATCAAGTCGGGTACGCAGGAGGAAGAGGGTGTGGAGATGGGTCCCCTCATCACCGCCAAACACCGCGCGCGCGTGGCCGGGTTCGTGCAGCGCGCCACCGAGAAACGCCACATCGAAGTTGTGACTGGCGGCAAGGCGAAAGCCGGCAGTGGATTCTTTTACGAACCCACCGTCATCGCCGGCGCCAAACAAAGCGACGAGATTGTGCAGAAAGAAGTGTTCGGCCCGGTGGTCAGCGTGACCCGCTTCAAGGATGCCGACCAGGCCATCGAGTGGGCCAATGACTCCGACTACGGCCTGGCCTCATCGGTGTGGACCAAGGACGTGGGCAAGGCGATGAAAGTGGCCGCGCGCCTCCAATACGGCTGCACCTGGATCAACACGCATTTCATGCTGGTCAGCGAGATGCCGCACGGCGGTATGAAGCGCTCCGGCTACGGCAAGGATCTGTCGGTGTACGCGCTCGAGGACTACACCGCCGTCCGGCACGTGATGGTGAAGTTCTAGCGAGCAGGTCAAACCGGCGGGTCGTGGCAGACCGCCTCGATGTTGTGACCGTCCGGATCGAGCACGAACGCGCCGTAGTAGTCCGGGTGATAGTGCTCGCGCACACCCGGCGGGCCGTTGTCGCGGCCGCCGGCGGCCATGGCCGCCCGGTAAAACGCATCGACCTGCGTGCGGCTCGCGGCGCGAAAGGCGATGTGCAGCGGGGGCGAGTTGGCGGTGCCTCCGGCCACCCAGAAATCCGGCTTGGGCGGCACTCCCATTCCCATCGCACCCTGCGGCACCATCTCGGCAGGGAACTCCATCATCACCTGGTAGCCGAGGGGCGCAAGCGCGGCCGCGTAGAAGGCCTTGCTCTTGCCGAAGTCGCTGACATTGAGGCCAGTGTGGTCGATCACGTCTTGCTCCTCTTTCGGCTCGGACGGAAGGCGCGTTCGCGCCGCTCCTCGAGCAATAGTGGAAACAGTTGCCAGGCCTTTTCGCCATCGAGTCCGTACGCGGGAATCAGGTTGAAGGCGACGATTGCAACGCTGGCGTAGCCGAAGACTACGACCACCGGCCCCAGCGGATCCACCCGGCCAATGTCGAAGACTGCGTCCAGCGTGATCAAAGGCACGGCGACCAGGAGCTGGGCGAGAACACCACCCCAGGCAACCAGGTAGTCCTGCTTGGCGAAATACGGCTCTTCGAATTCGCACACTCCATGGAATGCCGCGAGTCGAATGGCATGCCGCCGCAGGCGCTGCCGCTTCGCGACATACGCATGGCCCGCCTCGTGCAGCAGGATCAGCCCGAGATACGACGCGACCGCGACGACGGCGATCAAAGGCTTGTCGATCTCATGCAGCAGCAGCACCGCCGCGATCAAGAATGCCGACCAGTGAACGTATAACGGTGCGCAGAAGATCCGCACGCCCGGAATCCGCGCGTAGCGCTTCATGCGCACGGTCTACACGCCACGGTTCGTAGCGCGTGCGGTACGAACCGGCCGGCTCTTCGGTTCCGGGTTCTCGGTGGTGAACAGGTTCCAGAACGCCATCTTGTAGAGCGCGCCGGCAATGAAGCCGGAAAAATGCGCGATGTAGTTGATGCCCACATCCTGGCCGGAACGGTAGCCGATGATGTCGAAAGCCAGGAACGCGAGGATGAACACAAACGTGGGCACTTCGACGGTCTTCAGGACCAGCAGGAACCACACGAAGCAGTTCACCTTGTCCCGGGGATACCGGAACAGGAACATCCCCATGTATCCCCATACCACGCCAGACAGGCCGATCGTCGGGATGTTCGAGGTTGCCGAAAATGCGAAGGCGAGATTGGTCACCAGCACGAAGATGACGAAGGCGAGCAGGTAGCCCGCGATCGAGATCTGGGTCTCGATGGTGCGTGCGAAGCAGTAGAAAAAGAACAGGTTGCCGACCAGGTGCCAGATGTCCGCGTGTGTGAACACCGAGGTGAACATCTTGAGCGGATCGAGCTGGTCGGGATGGAAGGCGAGCGCAAGCCGATCCGCGCGCGTGTTGGCGAACACGTGGACGATGATGCACGCCACGCATATGAAGATGGTGAAGATGGGGAATCCGGTTGATCCCTTCCTTCCGAGTGGAACGATGAGCATGTGTCAGAAAATATAGACGAACAACACGCCGGCGAGACAGGAGAGGAACCAGTAAGAGTTCTATTTCGTGATGTGTTCCCTCATTGGGTGGCTTTGGTGGGGACCCTCGAGCTCGAGGTACGGAAGCGTGGCAAATCGTCGTCGATCCGAAACCAGGAGATCTGGTCCTTGGTCCAGACGTGATCGTCGATGTGAACCTGGTTGGGCTCATCGAGACTGCCGACCGCGATCAGCATGCGATCCGCGAGAACTTCCTCGTGCATGGAGAGGGTGCTCCCGCAATTCGCGCAGAAGCCGCGCTGTGCGAACTCGGATGATTGATACAGCGCCGGTTTGCCGCGGAGCCAGGTGAAGGAACTGGCGGGGAAGTGCACGAATGAGAGCGCGGGCGCGCCGGAATGCCGGCGGCACATCGTGCAATGACAGATGACGCCGCGAATGGGCGCCGCGGTGGCTCGATAGCGAATGGCGCCGCAAAGGCAGCCACCTTCCAGCACAGGTTCGGCCATGGTTGCCTCCGGATGTTTACTGGGTGCGCGCCACCACGCGCACCACCGTCTCGCGGTAATTGCGGAATCCCATCTTCTCGTAGAGCGCGCGCGCCAGGGAGTTGTGGCTCATCACGTGCAGGAACGGTGTCTTGCCGCGCAGCAGCTGGCGCCGCACCAGCTTGAGCGTGAGTTTCTTCGCAAATCCCCGACCCTGGAAATCCGGGTGGGTGCAGATGCCGCTGACTTCGTGAAGGTCCCCGGCACACATGCGTTCACCGGCCAGTGCGATCAGCCGCCCGCCATCGAAGTAACCAAAATATTCGCCGAGCTCGGGCGTGCGCATACCGAAGGGTCCGGGATTGGTGAGCCTGGCGAGCTCCAGGGCCTGGGAGGCGTGTTCGGGCTTCAACAGGATGGCGTCCGGCGCAGCATCGGCCATGGGCATGGGGGCGTCCCACACCATCTTGAACATCGAGGCTTCCTTGTCGATGCGCCAGCCCAAAGGAGCCGCCCCCGACCAGATGTCGATGTAAAAGGAATCGCCCACCTCACTGTAGCTCGCGAGTGTCGCGAAGTCGGGATGTGTGGGCTCGGCGCACCCGACGATGGGGGAGAAGCCGGGCGCGTAGCGCCGCACCGCCCCGGCGCCGGTGGCGAATCGGGTATGCGGACCCGACAGGCAGTTCCACATGATGTTGTCGAGCAATGCCAGCATGCCGCAATTCTGCACCAGCCAGGAAGCGCCGCCGCATCCGTTGCTAAACGGCCGGCAAGAAAAACTTCATCGCCCGATCGGGCCGTCGATCGGATGATAACCCTTGGCGCCAATCTGCCGCGCCAGGGCACTGCGCCAGTCGGCGCCGGCCGTGAGTGCACCGAGGGCGCGGCGGAAATCATGGTGTGGGCGCCAGCCGAGCACCTGGCGCGCACGGTCGTTGACATACACCCGGTCGAGCGTGGGAAACATTTTCCAGCCACGCGCCGAGTAGATGGGCAGGTATTCCGGCACCAGGCGCTGCAGCACTTGCCTGGCATCGCGGCCGAGCTCCGCGGCGTCGGCGCGCGTGAAAGGCGTCGTCGCGCTGATGATGAAGCGTCCGAACCCGACCTCGGCTGCCTTGTCGAGCGCGCACAGGTGCGCACTGACCACGTCTTCGACATCGACCCGACGATAGAGCAATTCATTGACCTTGAGATTGTCGTCCTGCCAGTCCGCGCGCATGGCGGGTACATCGTCTTCCTCGGGGAAGAAACGCGAGGTGCGCAGTACCAGGCAGGGCAGACGTTCATTGCGATGGAATAGCTGGCACAGATTCTCGGCGGCGACCTTGGTCACCCCGTAGATGTTCTTAGGGATAGGCGCGACTTCCTCGGTGATCCAGGCCGCGGGCGCTCCCGGCGGCGGGGTGAGCGCATCGCCAAAGGTACTCGTGGTACTCGTGAAAATGAACGCCTTTACATCATGCGCGACCGCGGCCTCGAGCAGGTTCAGCGTGCCCGTGACATTCGTGTCGATGAACGATTGCCGGACATGGCTGACGACATGCGGCTTGTGAAGCGTGGCGGCATGCAGCACCGCGGTGACGCCGCGCATGGCGCGTTCCACGACGGAGTAGTCGGCGATCGAGCCCGACACGTCCGTAAAGGGCGAGTCAACGATGTCGAGTCCAACGACTTCCACTTGCCTGGTGCGCAGCGTGCGCATCAGCGCCTCGCCGAGGTGGCCAGCGCTGCCGGTGACGAGTATCTTCATGGCGTGCGCGAAAGTGTAACCGCGCAGGGACAACAAGAATGAAGAAGCTGCGCGTCCTCATTTATATCTTTCTGGTCATCGGCGTGCTGATGCTGCTCGGCTCGCTGCTGTCGTGGAACAACACACGCCGCTTCATTGCGAACGCCGACACCGCGCAGGGCAGGGTCATCGATCTGATCGAAGTGCACGACGACGACGACGGCTCCATCACCTACAAGCCGGTGGTGACCTATGTAGCGGCGAATGGGCAGTCGATCACGTTCACGGCATCGTTCAGCAGCAAGCCGGCGCCCTATGACGTGGGCGAAACCGTGGAAGTACTGTACGCGCCGGACAATCCGCGCGAGGCCCGTATCCGGGGATTCGGCTCGTTGTGGCTGGGCGCTACGATCCTGGGCGGTCTGGGCGTCGTGTTCACCGGTGTCGGAGGCGGCATGCTGCTCGCCCGCCGCAGTGGCGAGCGCAAGAAGAATTACCTCATGGCCTACGGCAACGCCATTCAAACCGACTTTCAGGGCGTCGAGCGCAACACCAGTCTCGAAGTCAATGGCAAGAATCCGTGGCGCATCACTTCGCAGTGGCTCGATCCCGCCTCCAACAAGCTGCGCGTATTCCACAGCGAAAATCTCTGGTTCGATCCGGCGCGATTCGTCAAGGCAAAGGCGGTCACGGTGCTGCTGGACCCGAAAGACCCGAAGCGTTACCACATGGACGTGTCGTTCCTGCCGGAGCTGGATGAATCGCAGTGACGCGCCTGGTTTTGCTCCCGGGTCTCGACGGCACGGGTGAGTTGTTTGCGCCATTGGTTCGCGCGCTGGATGATTTTCCCAGCCAGGTCGTAGCCTATCCACCGGATCGCACCATGACCTACGCCGAACACGAGGCGTACGCGCGTGCCCGTCTGCCCGAACATGAAGACTTCGTGTTGCTGGCCGAATCGTTCTCGGGGCCGGTGGGCATCGCTCTGGCGGCGTCCCGCCCGGCGCGGCTCAAGGGACTGATCCTTTGTGCGACGTTCGCAGCGAACCCATTGCCGGTATTCGGTCCGCTGCGTCGATTGATGGCGGCCTTTCCGGCTCCGAAGATTCCGCCGGCGTTCATGGTGCCGTGGCTTTATGCCGGGCGCTCAACCCCGGCGCTGCGCCGCGCACATTTCGCCGCGGTGGCGAAAGTGTCCGCCCAGGTCATTCGCACACGGGTCGCTGCCATTCTCGGCGTCGACCAGCGCGCGATGTTGGCGCGAATCGCGGTGCCGATGATGTACATGCGTGCCCGCCACGATCGCACGATTCCCGCATCCGCCGGGCGCGCCATCCTTGCGCTGCGCCCGGATGTCGAGCTGTCGGAGTTCGATGCACCGCACTTCCTGTTGCAGACCGAACCCGAGGCGTGTTCCTCGGCCATCTCGATTTCCTGCGGCGACGCGCGCAGTAATCCGGCGCGGCACACACCCGGCGTCGTGGGGCGTAGGGGTATCGCCGCCGGGTGCGTGCCCTTCCTTTAGTCGAGGTCCATGCAGCTCGCGTAATAACTCACGGTCGCCGGCCAGTCGGAGAAGATGCCGAGAATGCCGACATCCTGGGCCAGCGTGTCGAGCGCGAGATACATGTCGCTGTCCTTCTTGATGGCGCGTCCTTCCGGGTCGAAGGCGTAGTAGAAGCCGGCGTTGGCGGCGCCGCGCCGCAGGTCAGCGCGTTCGAAGCTCCAGGTGATGATCTTGAATCCCGCGGCCTTGATGTCCTTGGCGTACTGCGAGGGCACGACCTGGTCATTGCTGTCGACGGCGAGCAGCGCCGGGATAGGCGGCGCGAAAATGCGCACACCCAGCGCGCGGGCCTGCTGCAGTTCGGCGACGGTAAGGCGCGGAAAGCCAGCACCGGGATCAACGTCATCGAGGTACACGGCCTGTCGTCCATATGCGGGCTCGTGCGTGACCCAGTAGCTGACATCCGCGAGATTGAACGATTGGGGAAACACGTCGCGCGGATTGACGTGTGCGCGCTTGAACTCATCGATCATGGCCTGCGCGTAGCCCGCCTGGTTGCCGAACAACGGTGCGATGCGCTCCTGGTTGGCGGCCTTGAGCTCCGGCGTGTGCTTGACGCCCAGCCGCTTGTTGAGTGCGATGCTCTCGCGCAGGGTCAGCAATGTGCCGCGCGAGTTGTACAGATCGGTGCGAAACGCGGGCGTGCCTCCGAGGAATCCCGCGGCCGTGGTCGCGGCAGGATTGGACGCATCCATCTTGCCCTTGAGTGTGCGGAACTGGGCCAGCGTGATGTCGCTGGCACAGCAGCGCGGGGCGGAATTCGCGCCCGACCATGGCACCGTGCAACTCGCATTCAGCGGCGTATCGACGATGTTGGTCGTGGTGTGGAGGTCACACTCGTCGTGACGGCACACGAGCTTGCCGTCCCTGGTGAATGTCACGTCGCATTCGACGATGCCCGCGCCCATGCGCGCGCCGGCTTCGTAGGCTTCCCTGGTGTGCTCGGGAAACTGCAGCGCCGCTCCGCGATGCGCAATGGAGAAATCCGTGCGGCGGAAAGGTCCGTTCTGGCAGGCGAGCAGCCGCGACTTGAGCGGTCCGGGATCCATGCCCTGCACCAGGAAAAACGGCCGGGGGCCGAGCTGGATGGACTGGTCGGCACGGCCGTGACGATCGTTGCCATCGTGATCGTGATCGCCCGCGAGAGCTGCACCACCCGAAACGAAATGCAGAATTCCGGCCGCGAAAGCGGCCACGATTGCGTTACGCATTGCAACTCCCCAGTTGATTGCGACCAGCGCGCATGATTGAGGTCGCCTGTGTCACGGAAATGAACTTCCGTTGACACTTTGCGGATGAATTGCCGCGGCGCGTGCCATGATGCGGCGGCGCGGAAATTCTTCGGCGCAATATCCGGAGTTCCGCATGAGTCAGATCGAATACAAGACCATCCTGTTGCCCTACAAGACTGGCATCTTCCAGTCCGACTCAGTGGAAGTGGCCGAGATCCTGAACAAGGAAGGCGGCGAACGCTGGCGCCTGTCGCAGATCGTGTTGCCGTCGACCGTGTGGGGACGCGCGAACACCATGGTCGCAATCATGGAGCGCTCGAGAAAGTGACGATTGGCGTGCGCGGCGCGGTCTGGAAATTTCAGGTGCCTGAACTTCTGAATCCGACGCGCGCATGGCTGCCATCGCAGAACGGCTTGGTGTTGCTCGCCCCGCAACGACACAGCCGCGCGGACTCAAGGCGCGCGACCACGCGTCCCGTGCCGCTGATGATTTCGACGTTGCCGCGGACCTGCAGCGGTCCGTCGGTCTGCGGATCGATGGCGAGCGGGCCATCGCGCACCGCCAGCATGTCGGCCTTGCCGGTCGGCGGTTCGCCGCTCGCGGAGAACTTGATCTCGTTGTGCGAACCGTCGCAGAACGGCTTGTGCTTCGAGGCGCCGCAGCGGCACAGGGTCAGCCGATAACTCACCGCGGGTGCGCCATCGAGCTGGATGTCGGCGCGTATCGCATAAGGCCCATTCTCGCGCACGGAAACCAGGTTCACGGGCGGCGCAGCCTCATCGGGTTGGCCATCCTTGCGTTTGTAACGAATCGCGCCGGAGACACATACATGTGCAATCTCCGTGAGGGCATCCGTCGGCATGTTGTCGGGATTGATCCAGGGACCCTTGACGTTTGCGATGAACACCTTCGGGCCCCAGGTCACGCAGAAACGCGAGTGAATGCACTTGCGGCCCTCGTAGATCAGCGTCAGGTCGCGGCCCTCGATGTAATCCACGCCATCGACGGTGCGCGGTGTGGGCGCGACATTGCCTGGTTCGATGAGCGCCGTGCCGCCGGAAGTGGGCGGCTGGGTGACGGCTGGGGCGGGCGGTGGAGCCGGCGCCGGCTGCGAGGCCCGCGGCGTTTCGCTGCGCAAGCGCGGTGAATCTCCGCTCGGCGCGTTGCGTGAGCTCGGTGAGAATCTTCAGCGCCTGCGCCACGCGTGCGTCGCCGTTCGCCGTTGACTCCAGGGTCTGCGCGGCCGCGGTGAGTTCTTCGAAACGCTCGACAAAAAATTTGCTGGCACTCGCCCCCGGTGGAATCGGCGCCGAGTCGCGCAGCGCGGTGAATGACATGCCGGCGTTGCATCCGGGGTTCGACGGGCCGGCCGGCAGGCGGGCGGCAAATTCGCCAAGTGGCGCCATGGCGCGCATCAGGCCGAGCCCCAGGTCGACGCACAGCGACTTCGCTGGCTGTGGACGGGGAATGAGATACGAGTGCGAGATGAGTCGCAGCATCAGCATGTAGGCGCTGTTGGCGACGTCGACGGTCGCCGCAGCCGTTTCGTCTTCGAGCCAGACGCGCCCACCCTGGCGCACCGGCCGACGCAATACGGGATTCACAGCGGACGGATGCGCCGGTTCGAAATTCGGGTTGGCAGCCTTGAGCGCCTGCAGTTCATCGCGGATCGCGATGAAGCGCTGGTAGTGAGAGTTGGCGTTATCCTGCGATGCGCCTTCGCCCTGGCTCACGATGGCATTGAAAGCCTGCAGCGCGGTCTTCGAACAGATCACCGGGTCGCAACCCTGGAAGTCGATTTCCGCGCGCGAGATCTGCAGGTTGCGGTCACCGCAGAAGGCGGCACTTTCGCCCATGCGCGCCACGAACTCCTCGAGATTCCTGGACAACATATGGTAGAAAATTCCCACCGTCTCGTAATCGACCGCCATGGGCGTCACGCGTCGCTGCGCGATCGCCGCGTGTGAAACGAAACTCGGGCTCGAATCCCGCGCCGTCGGGTTCATTGGAGGTGTTGGGCCGCTCCAGGTAGATGAAGTGCTGTAGCACCGCTTCGCTGAACGGCGCCAGCCTGACGATCACGTTGGCGGGCAACGCGCCCGGATCGAGCGGAAAATTCATCCGCCCGAAACGCGGACTGCCGCCGAGCGCTGCGGTGATGTTCCACACCGCAGTCAGGTGACCCATCTCCTCGATGGCCACGCGCAGGATGGCGCGCCGCCAGCGCGCGGTGGCATCGGCTTCGACGGCGCTCAAGCCTTCCTCCGTGCCGCTCTTCAGGCTGAACGCGGCATACAGGTAGGTGCACATGAGGTTGTGCTCGAGCTCGGCTGCTTCGTAGAGCTGATGCACGAGCGACTCGCGCGAAATCGGGTTCATCGTGGGTAGCGAACTCATATGTAGTCCCCCGCTGAGGATGCGGCAGGCGGCCGAGCAATTATGTCGGATAGGAGATGCGATTCTTCAGCGTATGGCTGAAATTTTTACGGCCCGCCGTGTGCGAGCATCGCCGGGGGCCCCGGAATGGTGCCTGGGGCCAGGACAGATCGCGAGGAGTCACTATGGAAGCCAAAGCAAAACTGTTCGGCCATTCGATTCACCAGATGCTCATCGTTTTTCCCCTGGGCCTGCTCGGCATGGGGGTGGTGTTCGATCTCGTGTACATGAACACCGAGGAGCAGATTTTTGCCGCTGTTGCGTACTGGATGATGGTTGCCGGAATCATTGGCGGATTGATCGCGGCACCGTTCGGACTGATCGACTGGCTGGGCATTCCGTCGGGCACGCGCGCCAAGCGCGTGGGTGCCGCGCACGGTATCGGCAATGTCATCGTGCTGGCGCTGTTCGCTGGCAGCGTGTGGTTGCGCAGCGCAGAAACGACGGCACCGCCCGTCGGCGCGTATCTGTGCTCATTCCTGGGCGTGTTGCTGGTGCTGGTCACCGGCTGGCTCGGTGGAGAACTGGTGACGCGCTTCGGCATCGGCGTGCATGATGGCGCCGACGTGAACGCGCCCAGCCTGCCACTGCGCTGAGCTCTCGCCGGTCGGCCCGCGGTACGCGACCGAGGCAGGTCATCAATACCGAAGTCCTCGCGGCGCACAGCCCTGCGCCGCGGGATCCGGTCGCCGGCGGGGCACCAGGGACACATATATAAGAGCGGGGCAGTCGTCTCCCGCCAGCCCAACGCCATCGTTCGCCAGCTGCGCATCAGCAGTGGGGATCTCCAGCCTATCTATTGCCTCTGGGTTCCCTGGCGCGCTTCGAACCGCGCGTTCGCGCCCGGAACGATCACGGCCGCCCTGGCCCAGTTCACGGCGTTCCAGGCACCGCCGCGTTATGCCGAGCCGGGCTGGTTCGGGATTGCCCGCCCGTCGCTGAGCCTGGTGCCCGCTGGTGTGGATTCCGCTCGCCGTGCAGTTCGTCGGCCTTGGCCGAGAATCGGCGAACCGGTGCAATAAGTTTCGCTCCCTTGACGGCGGGGCCGGGAGTGCCGTGTACTCCGGCGTCCGGGCCCGCCCCGAGGATGGGCGCGGGACTCTACAAATAGAGGGGCGCTTTCATGCTGAGCAGACGTTCGTTTCTCGTGTCCGCGGGAGCTGGCCTGGCGGCCGGATCCCTGATGAGCCGCATCGCCATGGCCGACCATCACGGCAAGATCCCGCTCGGCATCCAGCTGTGGACGGTCAAGTCCGAAGCTGAAAAGGATCTCGAAGGCACGCTGCGCAAGGTTTACGCGGCGGGATTCCGCGAGATCGAGTTCGCCGGCTACTACGGCAAGAAGCCGGCCGACCTCGGCAAGCTGCTGCGTGATATCGGCTTGACGCCGGTGAGCACGCACGCCGGCGCCAGCGACATCGCGAAGAACGGCGACCAGATCATTGCCGACGCGAAGGCGCTGGGACTCAGGTACGTGGTGTGCTCGTCGCCGGGGGTTATCGCCAGAGAAGGAGAAGCTGCCCTGGGAAGAGCGCATGAAGGCGGTCGACCTCAACGACTGGAAGTGGAATGCCGATCTCTTCAACAAGTTCGGCAAGCAGGTCAGCGAGGCCGGCATGGTGTTCGGCTATCACAACCACAGCGCCGAATTCAAAAAGTTCGACGGCAAGACCGCCTTCGATCACCTGTTCGGCATGACCGATCCGACGCACGTGAAGATCGAGCTCGACGTGGGTTGGGTCCAGGTGGCCCAGCAACGATGCGGTCGCCATCCTCAATCAGTACAAGGACCGCGTCGTTGCGCTGCACGTCAAGGACGTGGCGAAGCGCGGTCGCCGATGGCAAGGACCCGCCCTCCGTGGCGCTCGGCGAAGGAGTGGTCGACTGGAAGAAGGTCATCGGGACCGCCAAAGCCAATGGCACCAAGGCGTTCTTCTACGAGCAGGAGGAGCCGTTCACGCGCCCCATCCTCGACTCGGTGAAGATGAGCGGCGCTTACCTGCAGAGCCTCGAGGTCTGACTAACTACTCTGGCTGAATTTTCCGGGATGAAGGGACGAGCGTGAAGACCATCAAGGGGCCTGCGATTTTCCTGGCGCAGTTCGCGGGCGGCGGCCCGCACCTGCAGAACTTCAACGACATGGCCAAGTGGGCCAAGGAATGCGGCTTCATCGGAGTGCAGCTGCCGTCCTGGGACTCGCGCGTCATGGATCTCGCCAGGGCGGCGGAGAGCAAGGCTTACTGCGACGAGCTCAAGGGTGTCGCCGCCAGACATGGCCTCGAGATCACCGAGCTCGCGGCGCACCTGCAGGGTCAGCTGGTCGCCGTGCACCCGGCCTACGATCTGCAGTTCGACAATTTCGCGCCCAGGGAAGTGCACGGCAATCCGTCGAAGCGCCAGCAGTGGGCAGTTGAACAGATGAAGCTGGTGGCGAAGGCCAGCAGGAACCTGGGGCTCAGGAACTGCGCCGCTTTCCCCGGTGCGCTGGCGTGGCCCTACCTGTATCCGTGGCCGCAGCGCCCGCCGGGCCTCATCGAAGCCGCGTTCGACGAGCTCGCCAGGCGCTGGAAACCCATCCTCGATGTGTTCGCGGAGAACGGCCAGAACTGCTGCTTCGAAGTACATCCGGGTGAGGACATCTTCGACGGTGAGACCTTCGAGATGTTTCTCGAGCGCGTGCAGGGACACAAGGCGTGCAACATCCTGTTCGATCCGAGCCACTTCGTGCTGCAGCAGCTCGACTACCTCGCGTACATCGATTTCTACCACGAGCGCATCAAGATGTTTCACGTCAAGGATGCGGAGTTCCGTCCGACGGGCAAACAGGGCGTGTATTCGGGTTACGCGCCGTGGGCCAATCGCGCCGGGCGCTTCCGTTCGCTGGGCGACGGACAGGTGGATTTCAACGGCATCTTCAGCAAGTTCGCGGCCTACGATTTCGAGGGCTGGGCGGTGCTCGAGTGGGAGTGTGCATTGAAACATCCGGAGGATGGCGCGCGGGAAGGTTCGGTGTTCATCAAGAAACACATGATCCGCGTGACCGACAAGGCATTCGATGACTTCGCGGGCGGTGGCGACAACTCGGTCGCCCTGCAGACCCTGGGTCTCAAGTAATGCGTCCGCTGCGCTGGGGGATGATCGGCGGCGGCGAGGGCGCCTTCATCGGCGCCGTGCATCGCATGGCGGCGCGCCTGGACGGACGTTACCAGCTGGTGGCCGGAGTGTTCTCCTCGGATGCCGAGAAGTGCAAACGCTCGGCGATCGCGCTGGGCGTGGACGCGGCGCGCGCCTATCCCACGGTCGAAACCATGATCGCGGCGGAGGCCAAACGCCCTGATGGCGTTGAAGTGGTTTCGGTGGTCACTCCGAACCACATGCATTACCCGCAGTCGGCCGCCTTCCTCGAGGCCGGCATCGACGTGATCTGTGACAAGCCGCTCACCACCAGTCTGGCGGATGCCGAAAAGCTCGTGAAGCTGGCTGCGAACAAACAACGTTTGTTAGGCGTCACCTTCAACTACACCGGCTACCCGATGGTCCGCCATGCCAAGCAGCTGGTCGCCGACGGGCTGGTCGGCACGCTGCGCGTGGTACAGGTCGAGTATCCGCAGGGTTGGCTCGCGACCGCGCTGGAGAAGACCGGTCAGAAGCAGGCCAGCTGGCGCACCGATCCCAAGCAGGCCGGCGCCGGCGCGCTCGGGGACATTGGTTCACATGCCTTCCAGCTGGCCGAATTCGTGACCGGCGAAAAGGTCAGCGAAGTCGCGGCGGACGTGAGCGCCATCGTCCCCGGCCGTGTGATCGACGACAACGTCAACGTGCTGCTGCGATTCGCCAGTGGCGCGCGTGGCAGTTTGTGGGCCAGCCAGGTGGCCATCGGCCACCTCAACAGCCATCGCCTGCGGCTCTACGGCGACAAAGGCTCACTGCAGTGGTTTCAGGAACGCCCCGAGGAATTGCTGGTCGTCGAGGCCGGCCAGGCGCCGCAGCTCGTGCGTCGCGGAGATCCGGGCACGCCCACCAGTTCCGTGGCGCTGCCCGGGGGTCATCCTGAAGGCTTCATCGAAGCCTTTTCGCAGCTGTATACCGATTTCGCCGAGCGCGTGACAGCGCGCCTCGAGAACCGCTCGCCGAAGGCGGCATCGCTGTTCGCGCCGGATGCGGTCACGGGCACGCGCGTGATGGCCTTCATCGAAGCGGTGCTGAAGTCGGGCCAGGCCAACAGTGCCTGGACAAAATTCTGATGATGAATAACAAGGTTCAACGGGGGGAGAGTTCATGAGTACAGAAGCCGCCATTTCCGGCGTGATGCCGGAATCTGCCGAGGCCAGGAAGACGTTCGCGGTGTGTTTCGCCGCGCTGGTCGCCACATCGTTCTGCTTCATCCTGCGCGCGTTCTCCATCGACGCGTGGGGTATCGAGTTCGGGCTTTCCGAAACCCAGAAGGGTGAGCTCGCGGGCGTCGGCCTCTGGCCGTTTGCGATCAGCATTGTCCTTCTTTCGCTCATCATCGACCGCATCGGGTTCAAGGCGACGCTCTGGTTCGCCGCGGCCTGCCATCTCATCGGCCTCGTGGTGATCCTGCAGGCCGATGGATACTGGTCGCTGTACTGGGGCACGTTCGTGTTGAGCCTGGGCAACGGCGCGGTGGAAGCCGGCATCAATCCGCTGGTGGCCGCGCAGTTCCGCCACGACAAGACCACCTGGCTGAACCGGCTGCATGCCGGCTGGCCGGCGGGCTTCGTGCTCGGCGGCATCCTCGCCATGATGTTCCCGGCGGGCATGGGCTGGCGCTACCAGATGGCGCTGATCCTCATCCCGGTGGTTACGTACATCGTGATGCTGCTGCCGCGGCAGTTCCCGCAGAGCGAGCGTGTGGCCGCGGGTGTGTCGTATCGCGAGATGCTGGGCGAAGCCGGCTTCCTGAGCGCCTTCGTGGTCGCCGGCCTCATGGTGTTCGCGGTGGCCGAATGGTTCCACCTGTCCAACCCGGTGAAGTGGGTGCTCATCGCGGCGCTCACCGTGGGTTATGGCCTGTGGTCGCGTTCGGCGGGCAAGCCGATATTCATCGTCATGATCCTCGTGATGATTCCACTCGCGATCACCGAGCTGGGCACCGATAGCTGGATCACCTCCATCCTCACCCCGGCGATGACCGATCTCGGCGTCAACGCGGGCTGGGTTCTGGTCTATGCCATGAGCATCGTGCTGGTGCTGCGACTGTTCGCCGGGCCACTGGTGCACAAGTTCTCGCCGCTGGGGTTGCTCGCGATCTCCGCGCTGATCGCTGCTGTCGGGTTGTGGCTGCTTTCGAAATCCGCGAGCGCCGCCATGATTGTCCTGGCCGCCACCGTATACAGCTTCGGCAAGGCCTTCTTCTGGCCCACGTCGCTGGGTGTCGTGTCCGAGCAATCGCCGCGCGGCGGCGCCATCACGCTCAACGTGGTGGCCGGCATCGGCATGCTGGGCGCCGGTGTCATCGGCGGCCCACTGATTGGCCAGGTGCTGGATCGCCAGATGGTTCATGGCGTCGCCCAGTACGATGCCGGGAACAACACCCAGCTGGTGGAGACGTTGAAGACGGAGCGCACCGGCATCTTCGGCGATTACACGGCGATCGATCCCACCAAGCGTGCCACGCTCGCGGGTGACGAGAAGGCCGCGGTGGATGCTGCCGACCGCGAGTCGAAGTATGACGCGCTGCGCACGATCGCGATCCTGCCGGTGCTCATGCTCGTCGTGTACCTGGGGCTGATTCTGTGGTTCCGGCGCCGCGGCGGCTATAAGCCCGTGGTACTGGAGCTCAGGAAATAATGGGGACATTCCTGATTTGCTAGCAAATGGGGACGGGCCTCAGGCCCGGCCCCTCGTTCTTGCGAGGTCCAATGCGTCGCGCAATCTGGACAACACTCGCGATTCTCAGCGCGTCGTTCGCGGGCGCTGATTCCCTCGTGTGCTGCCGGATTTTCGACATCGATGCCACGCCCATTCTCGGCGCCGATCCGGCCGTGTGTGGAAAGATTCCCGATGCCGATACCGCGCAAGACACGCGGGATGAACGCAATCGCGCCACCCTGTGTGCGCGGGAGGCGCAGTCGCAGGGACGCGCGTTCGTCTATACCTACCGGGAGTTGCTCTCGCCGGACATCGACCTGATTGTCCAGGCGCTGTTCGGCGTACGCGGTGAACGCCTGCTGCTGAAGACGGGCAGATTCGCCGCGGAAGACGTGCGCATGGTGGAGGTCTGCGGGGCGCTCACTGTGCTGCCCGACGGGAAGTTGCAAGGCAAGGGCTGCACCCCTGCGCATTCACTCATCGAGCAATTGCGCGCGTTGCCGTGGGCGCCCAAGAACTGAAGCGCCCCTCGCGATCCGGCTCCCTTACTCTTTGCCGGGCGGCGATTGAGCAGGTCGTTAGCGCCGTGTAGGCTCGCCCTCGTCACGTTCGAGGTGCCGCTCATGAAGCGTGTCGCTGTCGCTTACACCAGCGTTGCCGCGCCGCTGGTCGCGCTGGTTATCTGGATCGCCGTGCAACATCACGCGATGGCGCAGTCCCCTGCGCCCTCTGGTCAGCGGCCTTATGCCGTGCCGCCCGGAGCCGGCAAGATCGAGGCTCCCGGAGAGTGGAAGTTCATCGCCTCTCAGGGTAACGGCGCCTATTCGATGGTCGAGATCAGGATCACCGAGCTACCCAGGCTGCCGGTGCCTGGCCACATCCACACGCGCGAGGACGAGAGCTGGTACGTCATCGAAGGCGAATTGCTATTCGATGTGGGAGATGAACAGATCAAGGCCGGTCCAGGGACGCTGGTTTACGCCCCGCGCGATGTTCCACATGGATACAGCGTGACCAAGGTGCCGGCGCGTTATCTCATGATGTTCACGCCGGCAGGTATCGAGCCGTTGTTCGCGGAAGTCGCGCAGTTGCGCAAGCGATATCCGAACCAGGACGGCGCCTACCGCGAGGAGCTGGAGAAAATCCAGGCGAAATACGGTGCGCGGCCGGCAAAGGACTGGCGGCGCAGCTCGTTATCCTCACCTCACTAGAACGTGAAGCGCACGCCCGCGCGCGGCATGATGCCGCGCGTCTCGTTGCCGACGAATTCCTCGTACTGCACGTCGGTGAGGTTGTCGATCGCGAGGTAAGTCTCGAGCCGCGGTGATGCCTGCCAGGAGGCGCTCACGTCGATGCGCGTGTAGGCGTCGAGCCGCACGTCACCCGTTGCGATGGAGGAATCCAGCGACGAACCGACGTAGGTTGCGGCCGCCGAGAACTGCAATGATGCGAGCGGGTTCCAGTGCGCCGCCGCACCGGCGCGCCACTCAGGCCGGTTGCGCAGCTCGCCGCCCGTGGAGGCGATACGACTCGTCACGTGCGTCATGCTGGCATCGAACTGCCAGTCCTCGACCGGCGCCAGCCGTGCCGCGATTTCCACGCCCTCGGTATCCACGCGGTTGCGGTTGACCAGCATCGGCGGCGGACCGGAATCGAAATCGATGGCATTGCGGAACGCGCTTTCGAACCAGGTGGCATTCCAGCGCGCCTTGCCATCGAGCAGGGTCTGCGCGAGCTCGATCTCGTAAGACTCGCCGCGTTCCGGAACCAGCTCCGGATTGCCAACCAGCGGATGTCCGAGCGCATACAGCGACGGCAGCTTGAAGGCCTTGCCCCAGGCACCGGCCACCGAGAGACCGGAGTCCGCGATATCGTATTCCATGCGTATGCGGGGACTGGTGACCGAACTTTCGCCGTCGGGTTGGTCGACACGTACGCCGGCCTGCAGCGAGAAGCCGGCGTCCGAAGTCATACGCGCCTCTGCGAACGGAGCCCACGAGGTGCGCGTCAGTTCGAAAGACGTGGGCAGTACGAAACCGCCACCGAAATCCAGCGTGCCGTCGCTGGTGCCTTCTTCGCGCAACCAGTCGACACCGTAGGCCAGCGTGAACGCATCCGAAAACTTCTGCGTCCCGGTGAAAGTGGCGGATGCTCGCTTGAGCGAGGTGTCGACCACGCTGGGCGGTACACCAAACGGATCGCGGATGCCCGGCGCAACGCCGGGTGAGTCGATGTGATCGTCGCGATCGAAATAGCCCGCCTGCAGTGCGAAGCTCGCGGCGCCGACGGCAATGCTCAGGCCCGTGCCGAATACCGCTTCGTCCGCGTCGCGCGCCTCGGTGTCACGGATCTCCGCGAACTCGAAGCCGCCGCTGTCGTCGGGAAAAGCCTGCCGCGAGGTCTCCGAATAGCGTCCAGTGACGAATGCCGTGGCGCCCGCACCCAGCCCGAAGTCGAGACCACCGGAGACGCGTTGTCCGTCGAACTGGTTGCCGCGCGTGACCTCGCCCTCGTGCGAGTCGCTGGCGCCGAAATTCCAGGCGTGAGCCCCGAGCGGGCCGCGGGCGTCGAACGCGATCTCATGCACGTCGTAGCCGCCACCCATGGCATCGAGCGCCACGCGGACATCCTCCGGCGGCGCACGTCGCGTGACGATGTTGACCACGCCGGCGAGCGCATCGCCGCCGTAAATCGCCGAATAGGGGCCACGCGCGACTTCCACGCGTTCGATGTCCGCGACGTCGAGATTCGAGGCGTCGAATGAGCCGCCGCGCGCGTTGGTCGGGTCATTGACGCGCACCCCGTCGATCAGCACCAGCGTGTAGTTAGGGTCGGCGCCACGCAGGTACAGCGAGCCCGTGCCGCCGCGTCCGCCGACCTGGTCCAGGTGCACGCCGGCCACGCGGCGCAGGATGTCGGCGAGTTGACGTGGTTTCTCCACTTCGAAGTCTTCGCGTGACAGCACCGTGACGTTGGAGGCCACCTCCTCGGGAGGGGTCGCCACGCGCGAGCCGGTAACCACGATCTCTGGCTGGGAGTTGGCGGCCTGAGGCAGGGTGGCCGCCGTGGGTCCATTAGCGGCAATAAGCATCCAGAGCAAGCTGATTCTCGATTGGGGTTTCGGTTATTTTAGCCGCACTGGAGGGGGTCTCATGTCGAAGTTTGCCCGCCGCGGCCTCGCGGTTCTGACCATTGCCGCGCTCGCAAGTTTCTCGCTCGATCCACGCCCAGGGTGACGCGGGTCCCGGGCCGGAATTCCGGGGCAGCACGGCGCTGGACGCTGGCGGATGGTGTCGTCACGCTGACCGGCGAAGCCTCCCGTGACACGCCGCTGTACACTCGCGAGGCGCTCGCCGACAGCGTCTCGTCGCTGGAATTTCGCGCGCCGAAGGGCGCCCAGGCCAACCTCTATGTCCAGGGACGTTACGGCGTCGAGCTCAACGGCACGGGCGAGTGGCAGGGCGTCGCGATCAGGTTCCGTGCGCCGCGCTTCGACTCGGGATTCAGCAAGCTCGCCCATGCGCTGATCCTCGAGGTGCGCGTCGGTAACGAAGTCCGCCGCAACGTGGTGTACGAAAAGCCCAGCGAGGGCGCGCGCTGGGACGCCGAGGATTTCCGCGGCCCCATCGTCATCTACGTTCGCGAGGGTCCATTCGCCTTGCGCAACTGTCAGCTACCAACCGGCGGATTTCGCGCCGCTCACGCTGCCCGCGACTTCCGGTGGCGCGACCAACGAGAAGGAGCTGGTCGATTCGGTCGCGCTCGGCAAGGAAACCTTTCACTCGGTGGGTTGCGAAGCCTGCCACCTGATCGAGCCCGGCAGCACCGCGGTGAGCTCCGGTCCCAACCTGTTTGGACTGATCCGGACCGAGCCGCGCATGCGCGAAGTCGCCGAAGGCGAGGGCCACCGCTTCCAGATCAAGGCGGGCCGCGAATACCTGCATCGCTCGATACGCGCGCCGGCCGAACAGCTCGCGGTGGCGGAGTCCGGCCCGACGCGCGGGCAGGCCTATCTACCGGTGATGCCGGCGTTCTCGAAAGAAATATTGAGCGACCGGCAGATCGACGCGATCGGCGACTATCTCGCCTCGCTCAACGTGCCGGGCGAGCGCGGGCCGGTGGTAAGGCTCATCGACCAGACGCCGACACCTCCTTACGACCCAATGGCCGACAGCCTGCAATGGCTGGTCGGCGACGAAGTGCGCCTGCAGCGCGGGCCACTGGTGGGGACCTCGGGCCGCAGCGTGCACGTGGGCAATCCCAACGGCATCCACTACAGCTTCGACCCGCGGTTGCTGGCCGTCGTCAAGATCTGGCAGGGCGGCTTCCTCGACATGGAGGGCGAACTGGTCAATCGCGGCAACCGGGGGCTGGCGCCGGGCTACGACAGTCGCGAGATCGCATTCGGCAAGCATGAGTATCTGCTCGCCCCGCTGAACGGTGACCGCCCCGTCGACTTCTCCTTCAAGGAAGGCAAGTTCGGCGACTTCGCCACTTTCCACGAAGCGCTCTACAACCGCGAAGACCAGCTGGCGCGCATCGCCGCGGTCGACGCGCAATTCCTCGGGTACTCGCGCGACTCGCGCGACAAGCTGGCCGCGCCGGTGTTCCGTTACCGCGTCGGCAAGAATCTCATCGAGACCTCCACCACGATTTCCACGCGCGGTGAGCTCGAAGTGCGCGTGAGCGGCAAGTTCGTATCATCGCAGTCGTTCGCCATCAATGCGCCGTTGCTCGCCGGTGCCACGGTGAGCGCCGGCAAACTGGATCGGGACCGCTGGACATTGCCCGCCGGCAAGGCCAATGCCAGCCTGCGTGCGACGATCGCCGTGGCCGCCAACGCGTGGCGTCCGGCACCGTCAAACTACGCGCACCGGCGCGCGCCGCTGGTGAAGGGCGCGGCGCAGGCCGCTTTACCGGCTGGCTACAGCATCGAAAACTACTATCCGCCGAAGGACAACTACGGCCGCGACCAGCTGTTCGAGGCACTGGGCCTGGCGGTCGCGAGAGATGGCACCATCGTGGTCGCGACACGCACCGCGGGCATCTGGCGCATCGTCAACGGTGAGTGGCACCTGTTCGCCGAAGGGCTGTTCGACAGCCTCGGCGTGGTGGTCGAGGACGGCAAGGGTCTCACGGTGGTCGCCGGCCAGAAGGCCGAGCTCACCCGCATTCGTGACACCAATGGCGATGGTGTCGCCGACGACTACCAGACGTTGTTCGATGCGCACTCGTACCACGCCAACTACCACACCTACATGCACGGGCCGGTGCGCGGCAAGGACGGCGCCTACTACTTCGCGTTGAACCTCGTGCACGACGGCACCGGGCAGGCGTACACCGCCGGCGGCAATGTCATGGGGACCTTCGGCGGCTTCAATGGCTGGGCGGTGCGCGTCGAGCCGGGCGGCAAGTTCCAGCTGTTTGCCAACGGACTGCGCAGTCCGGCGAGCCTCGGCGTGAGTCCCGACGGTCGCGTCTGGTACGCCGACAACCAGGGCGACTTCGTCGGCACGTCGAAGCTGTACGAGCTGCGGAAGGATCGCTTCTACGGCCATCCCGCGGGATTGGTCGACCTGCCTGGCATGACGCCCGATTCAGCGGAGATCCGTTGGGAAAAGTGGATCAGCCGCAAGGAGCAGGCCGTGGTCCTGTTCCCGCACAACCGCGTGGCGAACTCGCCGGGCAATCCGGCCTGGGTGATCAACAACAAGTTCGGTCCTTATGCCGGCCAGATGCTGATCGGCGACCAGACGCAGTCGAACCTGTTGCGCGTGGTCACGCAGAAAGTCGGGGATCTCGAACAGGGCTGCGTGATTCCGTTCTTCGAAGGCCTGGAGTCCGGCGTGATGCGGCCGGTGTTCCTGTCCGACGGCAGCTTGTTGTTAGGCCAGACCGGCCGCGGCTGGCAGGCGAAGGGTGGCAAGGTCGCCAGCCTGCAGCACGTGCGCTGGGACGGCAAAACCATTGCGCCCGGAATCCTCGCCATGTCCGCGACGGCCGACGGATTCAGGATCGACCTGACCCAGCCGCTCGGCGCCAGCGTCGACGAGTCGATTCTGCGCACTGCGATATCGCTGGAATCGTGGACCTATCGCGATGCGCCTGCGTATGGCTCCGATGAGCTGGACCTGCACGACGAGAATGCGCCAACGATCACCGTGAGCCCGGATCGCAAATCGCTGCGCGTCGTCCTCGGTTCGCTCAGCCAGCCGCGCGTGCATCCGCAACAGACCGCACGCGTCTATCACGCAAAGATCGCCTCGCAGGCCCTGTTCGACCTGCCGGCACCCAAACAGCTCGACGCGTACTACACGTTGCGGCGCTTCCCCGCGTCGACCGCCTGCAACGCTGAAAGACGCGAAAGTCAGGCCAGAGCCTGCCGCGGAGAGGTGTTCGGCGGCAGGCTGAGGACGCCGGAAACGGGGCGATTGTCAGTGCGCCCGAACGCGTGCTTCAATCATGGCCTTCCTTCGCATCGTGGAGCGACACAATGGCCGAGACGAAGTGGACCATTCACGGCAAGGAATTCGCCAACTGCAACTGCGCCTACGGTTGCCCGTGCCAGTTCAATGCGCCACCCACGTACGGCAAGTGCTGGGCCGTCGTCGGCATCCAGATCGAGAAGGGTCATCACGGCGATACCCCGCTCGACGGACTCAAGGTAGCGGGCATCTTCAAGTACCCCGGCGCGATACACATGGGCAACGGCGAGGCCGTCCCCATCGTGGACCGGCGCGCCAATGCCGCGCAACGTGACGCCCTGCTGCGGATCATGAGCGGGCAGGACACCAAGCCTGGCGCCACCATGTTCCAGGTGTTCTTTTCAATGCTGAGCAAGGTCCACGACCCGGTGTTCGCCGACATCGACTTCCAGGTCGACATCGACAAGCGTCTCGCGAAACTCAAGGTGCCCGGATACATCGAGCAGCGTGGCGAGCCCATCGTGAATCCGGTGACCGGCCTCGAACACCGCATCCGCATCGAGCCAGTGGGCGGCTTCGAATTCAAGGTAGCCGAGATCGGGCGCGGCTGGACCAAGACCTCGGGCCCCATCACCTACGAGCTCGAGGATTCGTATGGTCAGTTCGCCGAACTGCATCTCTGCCAGGACGGCATCGTCAACTGATGGATGACTCGGCGCTCGCCGCAGCGCTGCGCCGCGACCGCTGGATCGTCATCTTTGCACTGCTGGCGATCACGGCGCTCGCGCTGGGTTACACGTACTGGCTCGCCACCGGTTTCGACATGTCCGGCATGATGTCGCCGGGCTACGTGCCGTGGTCCGCGGGCTATTTCACGTTCATGCTCATCATGTGGATCGTCATGATGATCGGCATGATGACGCCGTCGGTCGCGCCCATGATCCTGCTGTACGCCGCCATCGCCCGAAAAAATGCCGCGCAACAGGCCTTTGCACCGCCCGGCTGGTTTCTGTCCGGCTACCTGGTCGCGTGGATGGCCTTCGCGACGCTGGCAACGCTGCTGCAATGGTTTCTCGAATGGCAGGCACTCGTCACACCGATGATGGCGGGTACCAGTCGCATGCTGGGAGGTGTCACGCTGGTCGCGGCGGGCGTCTATCAATGGCTGCCGGCCAAGCAGGCCTGCCTGAGCGCCTGCAGTGGCCCGCTGTCATTCGTGCAACGCCACGGTGGATTTCAGCCGGGCGCGCTCGCCTCGCTGCGCCTGGGAATTCTCCACGGTCTCTACTGCATTGGCTGTTGCTGGCTGGTCATGGTGCTGCTGTTCGCATTCGGCGTCATGAACCTCACGTGGATCGCAGCACTGATGATCTACGTGCTGCTGGAGAAGACACTGCCGTGGCCGGCCGCGGTGTCGCGCGTGGCGGGCACGGGCGCAATCGTTGCAGGCGTGATGCTCGTCGCAACCTGAGCCGCAAAGAAAACGGCCGGGGAGATTGGATCTCCCCGGCCGCGACCTCAGCCTCGAATAGCTTCAGGCGGCTTTCTTGAGCAATCCCTCGACGGCCATCGCCTCCTGCACCTGCGGACGGGCGGCAACCCGTGCGAAATACTCCTTGATGACGGGCCACTTGCCGAGGTCGATACCCGTGAAGTTGGTCCAGTTCAAAATCGCAAACAGATAGGCATCGGCGATGGTGAACGTATCGCCCATCAGGTATTGCCGACCGGCGAGTTGCTTGTTCACCCAGTCGAACTTCTTCTCGATGTTGGCCCGCGTGTATTCGTGCACCTGCGGCGCGGCGGTCGGGTTGAACAGCGGCGAGAATGACTTGTGTATTTCGCTGGTCACGAAGTTGAGCCACTCTTGCAGCCGGTATCGATCGATCGTGCCGTTGCGCGGCGCGAGATTCGTTTCGGGCTTCTGATCGGCGAGGTACTGCATGATGGCCACACCTTCGGTGAGGACCTGGCCGTTGTCCAGGCGCAGCGCCGGCACCGCGCCCTTGGAATTGATGGCGAAGTAGTCGGATCCATCCTCCAGCTTCTTGGTCTTGGGGTCGGCGCGCTTCAGTTCGAAGGGCAGGCCGGCTTCGCGCAGCGTGATGTGTGTGGCGAGCGAGCAGGCGCCGGGTGAGTAATACAATTGCATTGCAGACTCCTTGTGCATGTGTCGTTCCGGGAGGCGGGCAATCTAGGCGCGTCGCAGCCGCCTGACAAGTACTTACCTGCGGGTAAGTGTGCGGCCAAAACTTACCTTTTGGTAAGTACCCCACAAATGGTGAGCCATGTGGTAACTTTGCCGCATGCCGAAGAATTCACCCGTGCCGAATGTATTCAGTGCCGCCTGTCCGTCGCGGCGCGTGCTGGCCGTGCTCGCCGAGAAATGGACGCTGCTCATCGTCTCGCAGCTCGCCGAAGGTCCGATGCGCACCTCCGAAATCCGGCGGCATGTCGACGGCGTGTCGGAGAAGATGCTCATCCAGACGCTGCGCAAGCTGGAAAGCTTCGGCCTCGTCAGCCGCCGCAGTTATCCCGAGGTTCCACCGCGCGTGGAATACCGCCTCACCCCGCTGGGCCGATCGATGGCGCGACTCACGCAGCTGTTCGCCCGCTGGGTGGAGCGCAACGTTGCCAGCCTGCTGCGGGCGGAACGCGACGCCGCCTAGCGAAATTGAGACATGGATCACGCCCGCCGCCAGGGAAAGCCCCAGGGCACCCTGCACCGCGCCGGCCCGTTGTCAAAAACCCCGCGCCGCAAATGTGCGAGCCTGACGCAGTTCGCAAAGTGCTGATTCGCGAGTGGATTGGCGGAGATGGCTTGCGTAACTTCCACCGGCATGAAGACCGCAACTTCACGCCTGTCGTGCGCCCTCGGATCGGGTATCGCCACGCTGTTCATGGCGATGGGCAGCGCCTGGTCGGGCGACAGTGTGTCGGCCAAGGAACTCGAGGTCATCGAGGTCATGGCGGCCGTCCTCAACCAGGACGCTGCTGGATCTTACGATTACCTCTACTTCGAATCGGATTTTTCCGCGGGTGCCCACATTGCGAGCTCCCTGGAAAATCCGGACCGCACGCAATTTTGTGGCCTCACGCGTACCCAGGCCCAATCACTGGTGACCGAACTCGAGGCGATCAGCGCGAAGCCGGTGGAATTCGACAAGTCGGCGGTCAAGGAGGCGGGCCTGAAGATCGGACACAAGAAACTGCCACGCTTTCGCTACCTGATGCTGTCGCGCGTGGTATTCGCACCGGACAATCTGCGCGCCTGGCTCGCGGTGAATTTGAACGGCGAAACCGGCGCGATCATGCGGCTGGACAAGATCGACGGCCGGTGGAGCAAGACTCAGCGTTGCGGGGGCTGGGTCAAGGCACCGGAATAACGCACACCTGGGGCACGACCCCGGGTCCTGTCGAACCCGGCGCGTTTGCGTTACTGCCGGATTCCCGCCTGGTCGATGATGAAGGCGTACTGCTCCGCGTATTCCCGGTAACGCTCGAAGCGTCCCGACTTTCCACCGTGCCCGGCTTCCATGTTGGTGCGCAACACCACGAGGCTGTCGCCGGTGCGCCGCGCGCGCAGCCGCGCCACGTACTTGGTCGGCTCGAAGTACTGCACCTGGCTGTCCCACAGACCGGCGTGCACGAACATCGCCGGGTATTCGTGCGCGCCTAACTGGTCATACGGCGAATACGACAACATGTAGTCGTAGAACTTCTTGTCCTTCGGATTGCCCCACTCGTCGAATTCGTTGGTGGTGAGCGGAATCGATTCATCGAGCATGGTGGTGATCACGTCGACGAACGGCACGCCGATGACGATGCCCGCGTAATCCGCGGGTGCCATGTTGGCAATCGCGCCCATGAGCAACCCGCCCGCCGAACGCCCGATGGCGAAGACCTTTTTCGGATCGTTGTATCGGTTGGCGCCCAGCCAGCGGGTCACGTCGATGAAGTCCGTGAAGGTATTCTTCTTGTTGAGCAGCTTGCCGTCCTCGTACCAGCTGCGGCCCATTTCCTGGCCGCCGCGAATGTGCGCAATGACGACCACGAAGCCGCGGTCGAGCAGCGAGGCCGGCAGGTACGAGAACTCCGGATCGTACGAAGACCCATACGAGCCGTAGCCGATCTGCAGCAGCGGTGCGGTGCCATCGCGCGGCGTGCTCTTGCGGTACACGATGGACACCGGAACCCGGCTGCCGTCACGCGCCGTCGCCCAGGCGAACTCGCTGGCGTAATTGGCCGGATCGTAACCGCCGAGCACCGGCTCGCGCTTCAGCAACTCGCGTTGCCCGGTTGCAAAGTCGTAGTCGTAGGTGGTGCGCGGCGTCACCAGCGAGGTATAGGTGTAGCGCAGTTTGCCGCTGTCGAACTCGCGATTGACGTCGAGCGCCATGGTGTAGCTCGGCTCGTCCGCCGTGACCATGACGTCCGCGCCGCCGCTCCAGGAATGAATGCGCAGCTTGCGCAGCCCACCCGAATGCTCCTCGACGGTGAGGAATTTTTTCGTCACGTCGAAGCTGTCGATGAAGGCGTCCGGGCGATGCGCGATCACATCTTTCCACTTCGTGCGATCGCCTTCCGCGCCTACCCTGACTTCCACGATGCGGAAGTTCTTGGCGAGGTAGTTGGTGCGCACGATCCATCGGCCATCGACGTGTTCCGCCTGGTACTCGTGATCGCGCTCGCGCGGCAGGAATAACTTGAAGCGCAATTTCGGATCGTTGGCGTCGGCGTACCACATCTCCGAAGAGACGGTGCTCTGCGTGCCGATCCACAGGTACTTGTCGTCCTTGGTCTTGCCCACCCCGGTATAGAAACTTTCGTCGGTCTGTTCCCAGACCAGCGGGTCTGCCGCGACGTCGGTGTGATTGGCACTGTCGAGCGAGTGGCGGCGCACCTTGCGGCCGAGCAGCGTGTCCGGGTCCTTCTCGATATAGAGGATGGTCTTGTTGTCGCCGGCCCAGACGACGTTGCTTTCCACGTTGCCGAGCGCGATGGGAAAGACCTTGCGCGCGCCGAGGTCCATCACCCGGATGGTGTACTGGCGGCGGCCGACGGTGTCCTCGGCCCACGCCATGAGCGCATTGTCCGGGCTGATCGCGATCTCGCCGACCTCGAAGAAGTCGTGGCCCCGGGCCATTTCATTGACGTCGAGCATGATTTCTTCGGGCGCTTCCTTCGAGCCCTTGCGGCGCGCGTAGATGGGATATTCCTTGCCGGTTTCGTAGCGCCGGTAGTACCAGTAGCCGTTCATGAGATACGGCACGCTGGCATCGTCCTGTTTGAGTCGTCCGATGATTTCGTTGTAGACCCTGGTCTCGAGCGGCTTGATATGCGCCAGCATCCGATCGGCGTATTCGTTTTCGGCCTTGAGGTAGGCGAGCATTTCCGGGTTCTCGCGCTTGTCGTCGCGCAGCCAGTAGTACTCGTCTTCGCGACTGCCATTGACCGAGGCCACCTGGTAGGGCTTCTTCGCCGCGACCGGCGGTTGCGGCGTCGGCGGAATCGCGGGTGGGGGAACGGTAACTGCTTCGGGTGTTTGCTTCATTTGGGTACTGCAGGCAGTCAGAAAAACGAGGAGGGTGAGCACGCCGGCTCTAGCAATGGCCATCTGGGAAACCCTGGAAAAGTGATGCACTGATTCTAGCGGGCCTCTGGCATCATCGCGCGATGCTCACGATCGGCAACCCTCTCAATTTTGGCACCTTGCGCGATTTGTCACGTGGCGGTGTCCGACTGTCGGTTTCGGACGCTGCCCGTGCGGCCATTGAGCGCGGCGCGGCGGCGGTGGCCATGATTGTCGCGCGCGGGCAGCCGGCATACGGCATCAACACCGGCTTTGGCCGGCTGGCCCAGACCCATATCCCCAACGATCAGCTGGAGCTCCTGCAGCGCAACCTGGTGTTGTCCCATGCCGTGGGGGTCGGGGACCCGCTGCCCGCAGGCGTGGTGCGACTCATCCTGGGACTCAAGATCGCGTCGCTGGCGCAGGGCTATTCCGGCGTGCGGCGCGAGCTGATCGAGGCGCTGGTGCGCCTCTATGAAACCGACGTGTTGCCACGAATTCCTGCCAAGGGCTCGGTCGGTGCCAGCGGCGACCTGGCGCCGCTCGCGCACCTGTCGGCGGTGTTGTTAGGCGTGGGCGAGGTGGAGTGCGAGGGAAACATCCTCAGCGCCGCGGAAGGATTGAAACGCGCCGGCCTGAAACCCATCACGCTGGCGGCAAAAGAGGGTCTGGCGCTGCTGAACGGTACGCAGGTCTCCACCGCGCTGGCGCTGTGGAACCTGTTCGCCATCGACAACCTGTATGCGACGGCGTTGGTCGCTGGTGCGCTGTCGGTGGATGCGGCCGAGGGTTCGGCCAGCCCCTTCGACGCGCGCATCCATGAGTTGCGCGGTCATCCCGGACAGATCGCCGCGGCTGCCGCCTACCGTGAGTTGTTAGCCGACAGTCCCATCAATTCCAGCCACCGCGAATGCGGCAAGGTGCAGGACCCGTACAGCCTGCGCTGTCAGCCGCAGGTCATGGGCGCCTGCTCCGACCAGATCGAGGCGGCCCGCATCGTGTTGCTGCGCGAGGCCAATGGTGTCACGGACAATCCGCTGATTTTCACGGGGCCCGATTCCGCCGAAGTGTTGTCCGGCGGCAATTTTCACGCCGAGCCGGTGGCGTTCGCCGCCGACAACCTGGCGCTCGCCGTGGCGGAAATCGGCGCGCTGTCCGAGCGGCGGATTGCACTGCTCATCGACGCCACCTTGTCCGGCTTGCCGCCATTCCTGGTCCGGGATGGCGGCGTGAATTCCGGCTTCATGATTGCGCACGTCACCGCGGCGGCGCTGGCCTCGGAAAACAAGCTGCTCGCGCATCCGGCGAGCGTCGATTCGCTGCCAACCTCCGCGAACCAGGAAGATCACGTGTCGATGGCGACTTTCGCCGCGCGCAAGCTCGGTGATCTTTGCGCCAATACTTCTTGCATCCTCGCCATCGAGCTGCTCGCCGCGGCGCAGGGCGTGGATTTGCGCGCGCCCGTCGTCACCTCCGCGCGCCTGCAAGACGTGATGCGCGAGATTCGCGCGCGTGTGCCGCATTACGACATTGATCGCTACCTCGCGCCGGACATCGCGGCCATGACCGAGGCGGTCAGGAGCGGCGTCATCGCCGCCCACGCTCCCAAAGCCGAGGCATGATCCCCGCCGAGTTCCTGATCTTCGGCGTCACCTTGCTCGGGGTCGCCGTCTTCCACCGGCACACGCTCGGCATTGCACTCGTCGGCCTGCTGACGATCATCGCGTACAAGATTTTCTTCGGCGACTTCCACGGCGCTCCCGGGGCTGTTGGCCTGCTGTTTCACCTGCAATACGAATGGGTGCTGCTCGCCAACCTGTTCGCGCTGCTGGTGGGGTTCGCATTGCTGTCGCGGCATTTCGAGCAGAGTCATGTACCGCACCTGATGCCGCGCCTGCTGCCGGATGGCTGGAGAGGTGGCCTGGCACTGCTGGCGATCGTGTTCGTGCTCTCGGGCTTCCTCGACAACATTGCGGCCGCGATGATCGGCGCCACCGTCGCGTCCACGGTATTTCGCGGCAAGGTACACATCGCGTACCTCGCGGCGATCGTGGCGGCGTCCAATGCCGGCGGCGCGGGCAGCGTGGTGGGCGACACCACCACGACCATGATGTGGCTCGCCGGAATTTCGCCCCTCGAAGTGCTCAGGGCCTACATCGCGGCGGCTGCGGCGTTCTTCGTGTTCGCCATTCCGGCGGCGCGCCGGCAACAAGGCTTCTCTCCCATCATGAAAGACCCGGTCGCCGGCGTGCGGCTCGACGTGCCACGCATCGTCATCGTCGCGCTGGTACTGGTGGGCGCCATCGGTGCCAACGTCTACGCCAATAGCCTGCCCGAAGGGCGCACCGGGGCGTTTCCGTACATTGGCGCCACGGTCATCGGCATCCTGTTGCTGCTGACGCCCTGGCGTCGACCAGACTGGAGCATCGTGCCCGAGGCGGCGCGCGGCAGCCTGTTCCTGCTGTCGCTGGTGGTGTCGGCCTCGATGATGCCGGTGCAGGACCTGCCGCCCGCCTCGGCGCAATCCACATTCGGCCTGGGGTTCATTTCGGCGGTGTTCGACAACATCCCGCTGACCAAGCTGGCGCTCGAGCAGGGCGGGTACGACTGGGCCGCCCTGGCTTTCGCGGTGGGCTTCGGCGGATCGATGACCTGGTTCGGTTCCTCAGCCGGCGTTGCGGTATCCAACCTGTTCCCGGAGGCGAAATCCGTGTGGCAGTGGTTGCGGCACGGCTGGTACATCGCCGTAGGGTATGTCGTCGGCTTCCTCGTCCTGATACTCATCGCCGGCTGGAATCCAGGCTCGCGCCCTCAATTCTGACGCGCGTGCGCTCACCAGCAGGAACAGCGCCAGCACCCAGTGAAACGCCACCGGAATCGCGCCCTCCCGCCAGAATTCCGCACCATTCGCGAACACGTTGAGACTGAGACGAATGGCCATGACGCCGAGATACAGGTAGGCCGCCAGTCGCAGCGCCCCGGCGGCGCGCGGATTCGCCGCCGCGAAGCGGCCCGAGCGCACGCGCCGGTTCCACGCCACCGCGGTCATGATCATGAGCAGGACGACCTGCGCCGGCAGCAACAGGTAGTAAGGCATCAGGCCGGAGTACCAGGCGTCCATCGGGGGCAGCCAGCCGGGCGCGAGCAACATGACCTCGAACTGGCCGATGACCCTCGCGGCGAACAGCGCAATGCAGCCCCACAGGAGGAGCGCGGCGCTGCGGCTGCGGTGCGTCATTCGAGTTCGCGCATCCATGGGGCCAAGCTCGCCCAGCCGGGGGCTCCCGGCAATACCCGGAAAACCGGTATCGAAAATTGATACCGCAGGTCCGGCGCACCCGGGCGGAATTTGCGGCAGAATCGGCGCGGCATGGGGGAGACAGACAGAATTTTACTGGCGCTGAAGCGCGGCCTGCGCGCGCGTGGCATCACCTATGCAATGCTGGCGCGACGAATCGGGCTCAGCGAGCCTTCCGTCAAACGTATCCTGTCGCGCGGTAGCTTGAGCCTGCCGCGGCTCGAGCGGATCTGCGAAGCGGCCGGTCTGTCCATGGAAGAGCTGGTCCGGCCGGTGGCCACCTCGCCGTCGGAGACCTCGAGCACCCTGTCGGCGGCGCAGGAGTCGGCACTCGCGGCCGAGCCGCAGCTGCTGGCGTGTTTCTACCTGCTGACCAATGGTCATACGCCGCGCGAGGTCGCCACCGAGCTGCATGCCGACGAGAAGCTGTTGCGCCGCTGGCTGGTGAAACTCGACAACCTGCATCTGGTGGAGCTGCGCGCCCGCCTTGGCGCCCGCCTGCGCGTGCACGCGCCGATTTCCTGGCGCGAGGATGGGCCGATACGCCGCACCTACGAACAGCAGGTGCGCGACGAATTCATGCGTTCCGGTTTCCTCGCCGCCGACGAGACCCTGCAGTTCCGATCGGCCGAGTTATCCGAGGCCTCACGCGTCGTGCTGCAGCGAAAGCTTGGTCGGCTGTCCGCGGATTTCAACGAGCTCGCCGAGCTGGATCGTCACCTGCCACGACGCGACAAGCGCAGCGTGGCGCTCATGCTGGCGTGTCGGCCGTGGGTGTTTTCGATGTTCGACGGGCTGAAACGACGCTGACCGCCCCGAGCGTCACCAGCAGCGCGAACGCCGCCAGCCAGACGTAATAGCCGATCAGCAGGCTCGCGGCTTCGCCGGCGCGCAGCGCTTCCACCAGCCAGTACAGATCGATCAACAGGCAGAGCAGGGCCAGCTTCAGGTACAGCCATGGCCGCGTGATGCCCTTGCGGTAGTGCATGGATAGCGCCACGAAGGCCACGTTGGTCAAGGCGCTCAGCAGCTGCAAGATCGCGGCATCGCCGCGGGTGGGATCGGAATCGAGGAACGGTCCGCGCAGCGCGGTGACGAATGCCTGCCAGCCGGAGTAGTTGTCCAGCACCGGCAGAAACCAGGCACAGATCCAGCAGGCGAGTGCCAATCCCGCGAGGAGTCGCATGCCCCTGTTCCGCCGCGCATCGCGCACCCGCTTGTCCTAGGTTTTCCCAGGAGTGCGGTCGCGTGGCGGGAGGGCGTCCCTGAAGACATCGAAGGTCTTCCAGGCCGGCACGGGTGGCGTGTAGTCAGGCCGCGGCGCGTACACCGATTCTTCCACCAGCTGCATCCTGTGGATGTAGCGCGGGCAGTTGGGGAAGATGCGCTCGGCGGTCAGGCGAATCACGAACGCCGCACCCGGGAATGCGGCGAGCAGCGGATCATCCTGGCTAACTACCGCGCTGCCGTTGACGCGCAGCCGCCTGGGTGATTCGAAGTCGATGAACAACAGGCCGACGCGCGGATTCGCCAGCACGTTGCCCCAGCTGCGGTACTGGCCATTGCCGTCGTAATCCGGAATCGCGAGTGTCCGGTCGTCGACCACGCGTACGAAGCCCGGCAGGCCGCCCTTGTACGAGCAGTCGGGCTGTCCGTGGGTGTCCGCGGTGGCGAGGAAGAACATGCGGCATCGCTGGACGAATGCCTTGTCCTCATCGGTGAATGCCGATCGCATGGTCACCTTTTCCAGCCGGTCGGCGAGTGCACGCGTCTCGCGCAGGTCCTGCAACCGGCGCATGCCGTCGTGATAGGTCGGTTCGTCCACGGGTTGCCTTCTCAGGTGGGCGGCTTGGGGAAATTCGGATTACCGATGCGCCGGTAGTACATGGAGATGTCGAAGTACACGTTGCGCTGGGTATTGTCGGGCGCGATGATCGTGATCATGTTGTAGGCGTGGTCGCGCGCCTCCATGAGTTCCTGGTACTGGATTGCGTACCCCGGGTAGTTAGCCCGGATCCAGTCCTTGATCATGATGCCGCCTTCGGTATCGCTGTGCGTGCGGATTTCCACGGCCGTGGACATGGTCATGCCGTCGCCAGTGCCGTACTTGAAATTCTTGTTGCCGGGCGCGGTCGGCGTATTGGTCGTCGATGCGCCCTGGCAGCCAGCTAACAGGATCGCGCCGGCAAGCGCGGCGATGATGGTTTTCATTGGAATTCTCCCGGATCTTTTCAGCCTGAGAGGAAAGGGTCGCCCGAGACGCGACCGGCGTCAACGTGCGCGCAGCCGGTGGGCGCGCTCGCGCATTTTTCGGCCCGCGCTCAGCCAGTTGCGCAGGGTGAGGGGGCACAGGCAAACCAGCATGTCGCCTTCCGCATGCCCGGGGTTGACGCGCGCGAAGAATTCGACGTCGGGTCCGGCATCGAGGCCGGGCGCAAGCGGCGAGGCATTCTCGCGCAGGCGTATCTGGCCGGAACGCACCGCGACGCCGCGCGCCGGCCGCCATGCCGGGCCATAAGTCTGGCTCGCGAGCTGGTCGATCAGCGCTGCCGCGGCCTCGGGCGTCGGCTGTTCGTGTCGTGGCCAGTACTCGGCGAAATTGCGCGGCAGCAACAGGTAACTCTTGTAACTGAAGCTCTCGAAAAACCAGTAGATAGGCCGGAAGGGGTATCGCAGGCGCGTCGCGAGGAAGGTGCGGAACCCGAGGCGCTGCAGCAGGTTGCGGCCGCGCCAGTTTTCGCGCAGCAGAACGTGCGTGGTGGCGATGACCGCGATCCCGCGGCCGCGAAAGCGCGCGGGATAGATGTCGATGGACGCCATGCCGAGCAGTGCGTCGTTCATGCGAATCAGCGCCACGCTCTGCCGCTTGCGCAGATCGGCCTCGGCGTAGGGGCGCTCGACGTCGAAGAACTCGGCGGTGAGCGTCCAGATTTCGTCCCACGTCGAGGACGTCAGGGTGCGTGTAGGCAGCACGCGGGTGGACACCTTGTCCGACGCTGGCATGAGCCTCCCGGAAGCACTTCCAAGCGGGCTATCGCAATATCATAACTTCATCAATCGTGGAGGAAGCCATGAGTGGCAGAGCCATCGAAGCCAGCATGCTGATTCGCCGCCCGCCCGGCGAGGTGTTCGCGGCCTTCGTGAATCCCATGACGCTGCGCAAATTCTGGCTGAGCGATGCCAGCGGGCCGCTGGCGCCCGGGGCACGCGTCAAATGGAAGTTCATGGTTCCCGGAGCCGAGGAGGACGTGTTTGTGCGGCGCTTCGAATCGCCCAACCACCTGGCTTTCGGCTGGTCGGATGGGATCCACGTCGAGATGAAATTCGAGCCCATCGAGAGCGACGCGACGCACGTGCGGGTCGCGGTCAGCGGGTTCGCCGGGGAAGGGATCCTCGAACAGGCCACCGGCACCATCGAAGGATTCAGCGTCGTGTTGTGCGATCTGAAGACGCTGCTCGAGTCCGGCACCTCCGCCAACCTGGTGCGCGACAAGGCGGAGCTCATCACCCGTTCGATGGCGGCACACAAATAGCTGCATTGCCGCGCGCGGCCGATCCTACAATCGTCGCGCCATGAACCAGCTCCAGGAGCGAATCGCGGTCGTAGACGTGCTGCGCGCGGTCGCGCTGTTCGGGATCATGGTCTCGCACGCCGAATTCGAATTCCTCGCCGGCCCGACGCCGTCGGAGACTTTCGGCAGGGTGTACGCCTTCGATCCCACGATGACTCGCCTCGTCGACATTCTGGTCAACGGAAAATTCTTCGCGATCTTCTCGTTCCTGTTCGGCCTGAGCTTCGCGATCCAGCTCGACAACGCAGCGCGCAAAGGCGCGGCATTCGCAGGCCGTTTCGCATGGCGCCTCGCGGTGCTGTTCCTCATCGGTCTCGTGCACCAGGCGTTTTTCACCGGCGACATCCTGATGATCTACGCCGTCGTTGGGATGCTGCTGATTCCGCTACGCAATGTGAGCAACCGGGTAGTGCTGGTCATCGCAGCCTTCCTGGCGCTGAACATTCCCGGCTTGTTGCTGGGTACCGCGTTGCTTGCCGCGCCGGCGGCCGCGCCGGAGGCGCAGGCGGCCGGCGCGGAAGCCGGCCGGCAATTCGCCGAGATGGCGCAGCGCCACTTCCTGATCAAGCGCGACGGAACGCTGGCGCAACTGGTCGCGCTGAATTACCTGGAGATGCCGGCGCTCAAGCTCATGTTCCAGATCGCCACCGGTCGGCTGTGGATGATTTTGGGATGTTTTCTGCTGGGCATGTATGCAGGCCGTATCAACCTGTTCCGTGATTCGGCCGAAAGCCGCGCGCGCATGCGTCGCTTGCTCGTCGTGGGCGGGGCGGTGGCTCTCGTCACGTCTGCCTACCTGCTCGTTGCTGGCCCTACGCCCATTCCGCCGCAAAACGCGCTCGAGGTATTCGGCGGATTCCTGGCCAGTGTTCAATGGATCGCGCTGGCCGGGTTCTACATCGCGGCGGTGGCGCTGCTGTTCTGGCGGCGACCTGGCGCCGGCTTCTTGCCCGCGCTGGCGCCCGTCGGACGCATGGGTCTCACGACGTACCTCATGCAAACCGTATTCGGGCTTGTCGTTTTCTACGGCATCGGACTCGGGCTCATGGGCAGCCTCGGGTCCGCCGTCGGCGTGGCAGTTGGCATCGCATTCTTCATCTGCCAGATTTTCATGGCGCACGCCTGGATGAAACGCTTCTCGATGGGCCCGGTGGAATGGCTGTGGCGCTCGCTCACCTACTTCGAAGTGAAACCGTTGCTGCGGCGCTCCCCCGCGTGACGATTCAGATACTTACGCATCCAGTAACGTTGTAGGCGAGACGCTGGATGGACCGGAACCGCGGGCAAATATATGGTGCCGCCATGCCGCTCCCGCAGTTTCACCCCGCCGTCCAGGCGTGGTTCGCCAATACCTTTCCCAACGGCGCAACGCGCGCGCAGCTCGACGCCTGGCCGGCGATTGCCAGTGGCCAACATGCGTTGATTGCCGCGCCCACCGGTTCGGGAAAGACGCTGGCCGCGTTCCTGTCGGCCATCGATTCGCTGGCGCGCGACGGTGCGGAAGGGCGGCTGCAGGATGTGACGCGCGTGGTGTACGTATCGCCCTTGAAGGCGCTCTCGAACGACATCCAGCGCAATCTCGAAGCGCCGCTGGCCGGCATATCCGCACAGCTGATCGAGCAGGGTTCGCATGCGCCCGAGATCCGCGCGCAAGTGCGCACCGGCGACACTTCGCAAAGCGAGCGCGCGGCCATGCGCAAGCGGCCGCCGCATATCCTGGTGACGACACCCGAGTCCCTCTACCTGCTGCTGACCAGCGCGTCCGGCCGCGAGATGTTGACCACGGTGCGCACCGTGATCGTCGACGAGATCCACGCGGTGGCGCAGACCAAGCGCGGGGCCCATCTGACCCTCACGCTCGAGCGCCTCGTCGCCAATGCCGCGCAGCCGGTACAAAGAATCGGACTGTCGGCGACCCAGAAGCCGATCGAAGAGGTCGCCAGGTTCCTGGTGGGAAATGGGGACATTCCTGTTTTTCCGGAAAACCGGAACACACCCGAAGCAGGCTCGCTCCCGCCTCCCGGAAAAATAGGAATGTCCCCATTTCCCATCATCATCGACACGGGGCATGTGCGCGAGCGCGACATCAACCTGGTGATGCCGGCCGCACCGCTCGAGGCGGTAATGTCGGGCGAGGTCTGGGTCACGGTTTACGATCGACTGGCGCAGCTCATCGAGGAACATCACACCACGCTGATCTTCGCCAACACGCGGCGCATGGTGGAGCGCGTCTCGCGACACCTGGCCGAACGCCTGGGCGAAACAGCGGTCGCCGCGCACCACGGCTCGCTGTCGAAGGAAACACGCTTCGATGCCGAGCAGCGCCTCAAGGCCGGTCAGCTCAAGGTCATGGTGGCGACCGCGTCGCTGGAACTGGGTATCGACATCGGCGATGTCGAACTGGTGTGCCAGTTGGGCACGCCGCGCTCGATTTCCGTTTTCCTGCAGCGCGTCGGCCGGGCCAACCACTCGGTCGGCGGTGTGCCGAAGGGACGCATCTTTCCGAGCAGTCGCGACGAGCTGGTGGATTGCGTCGCGTTGCTGGACGCCGTGCGGCGCGGTGAGCTCGACCGCCTGCACATCCCGGATCATCCGCTCGACGTGCTCTCGCAGCAGATCGTGGCCGAGGTGGCCGCGCGGGAATATGGCGAGGATGAGCTGTTCGCGCTCATGACGCGGGCCTATCCGTATCGAAACCTCGACCGCAAGGACTTCGACGCCGTGGTGCGCATGCTTGCGGAAGGCATCAGCACCAAGCGTGGGCGACGCGGCACGTACCTGCATCGCGACGCGGTCAACAAGGTGCTGCGGCCACGCAAGGGCGCGCGCCTGACGGCCATCACCTGCGGCGGCGCCATTCCGGACAACGCGGATTACCAGGTGATCCTCGAGCCCGCCGGCATCTTCGTGGGCACGCTCAATGAGGACTTCGCCATCGAGAGCCTCGCCGGCGACATCTTCCAGCTCGGTAACACTTCGTATCGCATCCTGCGCGTGGAAGCCGGCCGCGTGCGCGTCGAGGACGCCAAGGGCCAGCCGCCGACTATTCCCTTCTGGCTGGGCGAGGCGCCCGCCCGCACCGATGAACTGTCGGCCGCCGTCTCGCGGCTGCGCGCCGACCTCGAGGCGCTGTTGCCGGAGGTCACGAGCTCGAGCGTGGCGCAGGCCATCGAGCGCGTCGAAGCCCGCTACCTCCTGCCGCGCCCCGCGGCGCAGCAGCTCGTCGAGTACCTGGCGGGCGCAAAAGCCGTGTTCGGCAAACTACCCACGCTCGAGGTGCTGGTGTTCGAACGATTCTTCGACGAATCGGGCGGCATGCAGCTCATCATCCATGCGCCCTTCGGCGCACGCATCAACCGCGCCTTCGGCCTCTCGCTGCGCAAGAAATTCTGCCGCACTTTCAATTTCGAGCTGCAGGCCGCGGCCACCGAGGACGCCATCGTGTTGTCGCTCGGCGAAACGCATAGCTTCGAACTCGACAGCGTGGCGCGCTTCCTGAACAGCCGCACGGTGGAAGACACGCTGATCCAGGCCATGCTGGATTCACCCATGTTCACCGCCCGCTGGCGCTGGAACGCCAGCATTTCGCTGGCGATTCGCCGCGCGTCGGGCGGCAAGCGTACGCCGCCGAACATCCAGCGCATGGCCGCGGAAGATCTCCTCGCCGTGGTATTTCCGGACCAGATCGCCTGTGCCGAGAATCTCACAGGACCACGCGAGATTCCCGATCACCCGCTGGTCAAGCAGACCCTCGCGGATTGCCTGCACGAGGCCATGGACGTCGAAGGCCTCAAGCGCTTGCTGGGCCGACTCGAAAGCGGCGAAATCCAGGTGATCGCGAAGGACCTGCCGACGCCGTCACCGCTGGCAGCGGAGATCCTCAGCGCGCGGCCGTACGCCTTTCTCGACGATGCGCCGCTCGAGGAACGCCGCACCAATGCGGTGGCGCAGCGCCGCTGGCTCGATCCGGAAACCGCGGCCGACATGGGCAAACTCGATGCGGCCGCGATTGCCGAGGTGCGCGAGGAAGCCTGGCCCGAAGCCGCCACGCCAGATGAGTTGCACGATGCGCTGTATTCGCTTGGCCTGATCACCGAACAGGAAGGAGTGACGTCGGGCTGGACCGGCCACCTGGAACAGCTCATCGTGGCGAACCGCGCCGCCAAACTACTCGACGCGAACACGACGTACTGGGTGTGCGCCGAATGCCTGCCCATGATCCAGGCGGCCTATCCGCGCGCCCGGCTGGAGCCTTTGATTGTGGCGCCGGCCGAAATACGCGCGGCGCGCGAATGGACCCGTGAGGCGGCTGTCACTGAGCTCATTCGCGGCCGCTTGCAAGGCCTGGGGCCCGTGACGGCGCGCGACCTGGTCGAGTCGCTGCAAATCGAGGCGTCCTGTATCGCCGTTGCGCTGGCCGAACTCGAGAGCGAGGGATTCGTGTTGCGCGGCCGATTCACCGACGAGGCCACCGAAACGGACGCGGTGGCGCAGGGTGATGTCACGCTCGAATGGTGCGAGCGCCGGCTGCTGGCGCGCATCCACCGCTACACCATCAAGACCTTGCGCGCGGAGATCGAGCCGGTATCCGGTGCGGATTTCATGCGCTTCCTGCTGGACTGGCAGGGCGTGACGCGCACCCCCAGGCCGGAAGGTGTCGAGAGCCTGGCCGCGGTGATCGCACAGCTCGAGGGTTACGAGCTTCCAGCCGCAGCCTGGGAGAGCGACGTGCTCGCCGCGCGCCTCAACGACTACGATCCTCACTGGCTCGACAGCCTGTGCCTGTCGGGGCGGGCGTTGTGGGCGCGGCTGCAGCCGGCGAAGTCCGCCGGTGCGACTCCGGTGCGCAGCACGCCTGTTGCGTTGGTCACGCGCCGCAACTGGGGACTCTGGAATACCCTGGCGGCCGCGCCGCATGAAGAGATGCAGCTGTCGCATGGCGCGCGCGGATTGTTCGAATTCTTGCGCGAACACGGCGCGTCGTTCTTCGATGACATGGTTGCCGGCACGACGCTGTTGCGTTCCCAGGCCGAGACGGCGCTCGGTGAGCTGGTGTCCGCGGGGCTGGTGAATGCCGACAGTTTCAGCGGGCTGCGCGCGCTGCTGATTCCCAGTGACAAGAAGCGTCAACTGGCGACGCGGCGCCGGCGCATTGCTTTGTTCGGCCTCGAAGACGCCGGGCGCTGGAGCCTGATCCGCAAGGGCCCTCGTTCGAAAGAAAGTGGTGCTGATCAGGCCGCTATGCTCGAACAAGTCGCCGAAATCCTGCTGCGTCGTTACGGCGTGGTATTTCGCCGGCTGCTGGAACGCGAGGCGGACTGGTTGCCTCCCTGGCATGCGCTGCTGCGGGTCTTCCGGCGCCTCGAGGCGCAGGGAAAAATCCGCGGCGGCCGCTTCGTGGCCGGCATGAGCGGCGAGCAATACGCATTGCCCGAGGCGGTCGCGGCGATGCGCGCGATTCGCCGACAGGAGGCGCGCGGTGACTTCGTCTCGCTGTCGGCAGCCGATCCACTGAATTTCACCGGCATCATCACGCCGGGTGCGCGTGTACCCGCGTTGACTAACAACCGTGTGCTGTATCGCGACGGGGTGCCCGTGGCGACCCACGCCGCGGGACAGTCCGACTTCCTGGTGGAGCTCGAGCCTGGCCGGGAGTGGGAAGCGCGCCAGGCGCTATTGCGAAGACGCCTGGTGCCGGGCACACGGGTGTCGAACTAGTTGTCCGACATGTGACATAAGCCGGTGATTCATCAGGTGGAGGGGCCTCTGGGAGGCCGGGCGTCCCTGCCGCGGCCATGGATTTCCAGAGAGGCATCAGGTTGTGTCACCAGCGATCGATTTCTCCCACCTGCGGGGAGGAATATTTCGACCCATGTGATTTCAGCCGATCAGACCTGCACTTCGAGCTGATTGATCAGCCCCTCGGCCTTGGCCTTGGCGCCGCGCCCCTTGCGCACGGCATTGGCTGCCTGGCCCGAGGCGAACTCCGCGCCAGCCTCGGTCCACTCGGTTTTCAATGTTTCGAAGCCCGACTTCGCGGCCTCGAACCCTGCCTTGTCCATGCCTTTCGGGTACTTGCGTGACTTGCTGATCTGGTCGACCCTGGCCTGCAGCTTCTCGACCATCGGCGGCACGCTCGCGGTGAGCTCATTCCATTCGGACTGCGCCTCGGCGACCATTTCTTCGGCATGTGCCTTCGCGGTCGCGGTGGCCGTCTTGAGCGATTCGACGTCGGACCTGACGGCGGGCGCTGCCTGGAGCACGGCGCCATAGTCCTGCTTCGCCAGGTTCTCCTTCAGGCGATTGACCGAGGCCTCGACGGATTGCAGCTGTTCGGCGGAGTATTGCTGCGCGTCTGTGCGTATCTCGTTGAGCGAGGCTTCCAGCTGCGCGACCGCGTTCGCCGCGGGTTCCTTCTGACTCGTGCAGGCCGCGAACAACGCGACGGCGACGAGCGCGACGAGTTTTCCCGGGATGCGCATGACTTGTCCCCCGTGGTTGCCGGCAGGATGCGGCAGGCGCGCGGATTATGAACCCCGCACCCGCGAGCTACGATCAGAATCCGCCGACGTGGAAATCCGCCTTACGGCGGCTCACAACTGCGGAAAACCGGAGTCGTCGTCGCTTTGGTTCTTGGTGATGCGGAAGTAGACGCGACGGCTGGGGGTGTTTGGCGCGCTGATGAACACCACGGCGTAGCGGTCGAAGCCGATTTCAGTGAACTCATGGGGATCCGCGCTCCAGCCGGGGTAGTGCTGTTGCAGCCACCGCTTGATGGAGCGGTCCACCATGAGATCGGAGGTGGCGACGATGCGCACCGCGCTGTTGGGCGACATGCCCGGCGCCTGGGGGTTGGGAATATTGACCTGGGCAAACGCCGGCGCCGCTGCGCCTAACAATGTGACCGTGAGCAGGATGACGAACTTGTTCATGCTGACCCCCTTGCGATGCAATAAATCACAGTCGTCGAAGGGGCGTCAATTGCGTGTTCTGTCCCGATCGCGCGCCGCCACGGGACCGCGCGACGGCGCCGGAAACATGACGAAAATCAGTGTGCTGCGCTTTCATTTCATCCCGATGGAATTCGCGCCGCGCGTGAACAGTGCTGCCGCGTCATCCGAGTAGCGGAAGGCCGCGAGGAAATCCGCCATGGCGTAGTTGGGCACGCGCTGGCGGATCTTCGCCTTGTAGGTGTTGGCCTCGTCGATCCGGCCGGCGAGACCGAGCGTGAAAGCTGCGATCGCCATGATGTGATGGTGGGCATTCGGGCGAGCGGCGGCCTTCATGGCCCACTCCGCCGCCTCGTGATATTCACCGAGGCGCGCGAGGCCGACGGCGCGGGTGCCGAGCATGGCGAACAGCATCGGGTCGAAGGGTGAGAGATTGCGCGAGTGATCGGAGAACGAAATGGCCGCGCGCGGGTCGCCGGCCTGCGAATGAACGAAGGCCAGCGTGTAGTGCGCCGTGGCGAAATTCGGCGACAGGTCTACGGCGCTCTCGAGCTCGGTGATGCACTGTTCCTGGCTGCCGCGCAGCCATAAGGCGCGACCCATGGCCCAGTGCGCGGCGGGATCGCGGTCGTCGACCATCAGGCTTTTGCCGGCGGCATCGTAGGCGCGATCGATCTCGGGGCCGGGCTTCTTCCAGCCGAGAAATGCATTCTGGAAGTGCGCAAACGACAGTCCGGCGTAGGCCCGCGCGAAGGTGGGATCGAGATCGACGGCCTGCGCGAAGAATTGCCGCGCGCGTTCATTGTCCGCCTTGTTGAAGCGATACATGTGCCACAGCCCGCGGTGATGCGCTTCCCAGGCGTCGAGCGAGGTGGGCGCCTTCAGGATGGCGCGATTGCGCTCCATCATTTCGATTTCGTGGGCCACCGCCGCCACGATGCGATCGCCGATCTCGTCGAGCACCTCGAGCGTGTCGCTGATGGTGTCATCGAACACCTCCGCCCAGATGATGCGGGCGGTGCGCGTCTCGATGAGATCGACGTTCACGGTGATGCGGCGCGCATTACGGCGTACCGCGCCGCTCACCACGTAGTCCACGTTGAGCATGCGCCCGGCTTCTTCGGGCCCGATGCCGCGGTCGCGCAGCGTGAAAGTGGTTCCCTGCGCGATCACGAACATGCTGCGCAGCTTCGAGAGCCGCACGATGACGTCGTGAGCCAGTGCATCGGCCACACCGCCGCGCTTGTCGGCCTCGCTCGAGCGGTCCACGAAGGGCATCACGGCCAGCGACGCGCGCCGCGCCGGCGCGTCCGGCGTGAACTGGCGAATCTCGGTGAGATTGGCGCTCACCAGCTCGAGCTTCGGGCCGGGCTGCGACTGCAGGGCTGACGCCTCGCGCGCGCGTCGCCAGATCTCGCGCAGCGGGGCGCTGTCGAGTCCGTCGGCTTCGAATAGTTTGCTGGCGCTGGCCAGGTGCGCTTCGCCTTCGGCGATCCGTTGTTGCCGGGCGAGCGACGTCAGCAGAAGTTCATGAGCATTGCGGTCGAATGGTGAAAGTTTGAGCCATTCATCGACATACGGAGCGGCGCTTTCATGCGGCAGCGAGCGCGCGAGGTGCTCGAGCAGCACGGTCTGGATGCCGCGAAAACGGCGCCGCTCGGCGGTGATCCAGGCATCGAACATCGGGCTGCGCGCGATCTCCAGGCCTTCGAGCAATTCACCCTTGTAGAGAGCGGCGAGATCGCGCTGCCGTTCGACGCCTAACTTCTGGATGCCGTGCTCCGGCGCGCGCGTGACCTCGAGCGTATCGACCGTGCAATCGGTGAGGTCGAGCCGCATGGTCGAGCCATCGGCAATGACCCGCTTGCGATCGGAGTCGAGCAGTCCACGGATCTTCGACAGGCACCAGCGCAGTTCGCCGCGCGGATCGTTGGGAATATCCCAGAGCAGCTCGCAGACCTGGGTGCGCGCCACCGGCCGGCTCGCGAGCACCAGGTAGCCGAGCAGCGCGCGCACCTTGCGGGAGGCGGGCAGCTTTACGACGTCACCGCCGCGCGACAGTTCCAGAGGTCCGAGCAGCCGGAAGGTGAGTGATTCCACGGGCTTTCCCACGCTGGTTACCACGCCGGCTCCTTAACTTCACAGTCGCTGAGTTGTTTGAGGAGGGAGCCCATGAATCTGAGTCTGTCTCGTAATGTCCCGCGAATCGATCACCGGGAAATCCAGGCCCGCCAGCGTACCGCCTGGGCGAGTGGCGATTATGCCGTCGCGGGCAATGCCCTGCAGATAGTCAGCGAGGAGCTGTGTGAAAGCGTGAATTTGTGCCAGGACGAGCACCTGCTGGACGTCGCCGCCGGCAGCTTTCATGCGTCCATCGCGGCTGCCCGTCGCTGGTGCGAGGTCACCGCCACGGACCATGCCTCCGACCTGACCAACCGCAGCGGCCAGCGCGCCGAAGCCGCCGCCGTCGGAGTGCGGTTCGTCGACGCGGACGCCGAGGCATTGCCGTTCTCCGACCAGAATTTCGGCGCCGTGCTCTCGGCCTTCGGGGCCATGTTCGCAGCCGACCAGGAACGCGCCGCCTCGGAGATGATCCGGGTCTGCCGCCGCGGCGGCCGCGTAGGACTCGCCAATTGGACGCCCGACGGCTTCATTGGCCAGTTGTTTGCCACCGTGACGAAGCATGTCCCGCAGGCGACCTGCGGTCCGGCGCCGTTCCAATGGGGCACCGCGGGCCGTCTCGAAGACTTGTTTGGCGTCTACGGGATCGTCGAGTCATCACTCAAGCGCGTGGCGCTGCGCGCCCGGACACCGATGGACTGGGTCGACAAGCTGCGCGCAGGTTATGCGCCGGTGTTGAAGGCCTGCTCGTTGCTCGAGCCTTCCCGGCAGAAGGCATTTCGCGGTGACCTGCTGGAGCTCGTCACCCGCTTCAATCGCGCCGGTGACTCGTCGATGTTGGTGGATGCCGCGTACCTGGAAGTGGTGGTGACGCGCCGCTAGATGTCATCAGGCGTCGTCGGTCTCGTCGAGCATCTGTTCGAGGCGTTCCGGGTGCTGGTTGATCTCGGGTATCTGTGCGGCGCGGCGCCGCTGCGCGCGCAGGCGGGCGCGGCCGACCGCGGCTGCGACTATGCAGCCCGCGAGAACCATGAAAGCGACTTTCCAAATCATCGAGGTTTTCCGGATTTCCCTGTCAAGACACGCTGGTGCGCGCCCGAAGCGCGACTGACATTGCCGGCGCCCCGGCCGCACAACATCATAGCGCCATGAAAGTCCCTCCATTCAAGCTGGACGCCTGGCTCGCGGCGCATGAATTCGCCAGCCCGCCGATTCGCTACAACCTGGCCTCGAGCACAGGTCCGATCTGGACCCTGGCCGAATTGATGGCGCTGGGTGGCGCCAGTCAGTCAGTGCTCGCGGACGTGAGGTTGTCCTACGCACCGCCACAGGGCAGCAAACTACTGCGGCAACGCATCGCCTCTTTGCATGGTGTCGATCCGGACCAGGTGCTGGTGATGACCGGGGCATCGGAGGCGTTGATCGCGCTCACCTGCCTGTTCGCCGCGCCCGGTGCTTCGATCGTGGTGCCGCGCCCGGCCTATCCCGCGGTGCCGGTGCTGGCGCGTGCCTGGGGCGTGCAGGTGCGTGAATACGCGTTGCGACCGGATTATGGTTACGCGCAGACCGCGGAAAGTGTACTGACCGCTGTCGATGCCTCGACACGCGTGGTGTTCGTCAATACGCCTCACAACCCTACCGGGTCAGTGATGCCGGCCAACGAGCAGCGCAAGCTGGCCGAGGTGCTCGCCGCGCGCGGGATTCCGCTCATCGTCGACGAGGTCTATCACCCGCTGTACCACAGCGCCCCCATTCCAAGTGCCGCAAAGCTGCCCAACACCATCGTACTTGGCGATTTTGCGAAGGCGCTGTCGATCCCGGGTCTGCGCATCGGCTGGCTGATCGACGCCGACCCCGAACGACGCGAAGCGTTACTCGATCTGCGCAGTTATTTCACGATCTCCGGATCGCCGCTCACCGAGGCCATTGGCGCACATGCCCTGGCGCATGCGGACACGATTCTCGACCGGCTCAGGTCCGTGTCCCAGGCGAATCTTGGCTTGCTCACGAAATTCATGCACGAGCACCGCGAGGCACTGGGGTGGACGCCGCCGGCCGGCGGGACCACGTGTTTCCCCTGGTTGCGGGATGGTCGCGATGCGCGGCCATTGTGCGAGACGCTGGCCAAGGCCGGCGTGCTGGTTGCTCCGGGTGACTGCTTCGAGATGCCGTCCCATTTCAGGCTCGGTGTCGGTGCCCTGGTGAACGGTTACCAGGACGCGCTCGACATCTTTCACTCGGTGCTGGCCGGCTTCTGACGCGCTGCGGCGGAGAACAGGGCCTCCGATCACACGCCGAACTGACCTCCCGAATGAAAAAGGCCGCGTTTCCGCGGCCTTTTCTTTTCTTGTCAGTCTTCGATCAGGAAGCTTCGCAGTTGCTCGCTGCGACTTGGATGCCTCAGCTTGCGCAGCGCCTTGGCCTCGATCTGCCGGATGCGCTCGCGTGTCACATCGAACTGCTTGCCGACTTCTTCCAGCGTGTGGTCGGTATTCATGTCGATACCGAACCGCATACGAAGCACCTTGGCTTCACGCGGGGTCAGTTGCGCAAGTACCGAGTGAGTGGTTTCGCGCAAGCTTTCCATGGTGGCCTGGTCGATCGGGGACGCCACCGAGGTGTCCTCGATGAAGTCGCCGAGGTGTGAGTCCTCGTCGTCGCCGATCGGAGTCTCCATCGAGATGGGCTCCTTGGCGATCTTGAGGACTTTCCGCACCTTGTCTTCGGGCATTTCCATGCGCACGGCCAGCTCTTCCGGCGTCGGCTCGCGGCCCATCTCCTGCAGCATCTGCCGCGAAATGCGGTTCAGCTTGTTGATGGTCTCGATCATGTGCACCGGAATACGGATGGTGCGCGCCTGGTCGGCAATGGAACGCGTGATGGCCTGGCGAATCCACCAGGTCGCGTAGGTCGAGAACTTGTAACCGCGGCGGTATTCGAACTTGTCCACCGCCTTCATGAGGCCGATGTTGCCTTCCTGGATGAGATCCAGGAACTGAAGTCCACGGTTGGTGTACTTTTTCGCGATCGAGATCACCAGGCGCAGGTTGGCCTCGACCATCTCCTTCTTCGCGCGGCGGGCCTTGGCTTCGCCGATCGACACTTCACGGTTGATCTCCTTGATGTCCGTGATGGTCAGGTTATAGGTCTTCTCGAGCACGCCGAGCTTGTCCTGGCGGCGCGAGATTTCTTCCTGCAGGCGGCCCATCGCGGCCGACCACTTCTTGCCAGCCTTGATCTGCTTCTGTGCCCAGCGATGCGAGGTCTCATTCTTGGGGAACGAGAGGATGAACTCCTTGCGCGGCATGCCGGCGTCGCGCACGGCAATGATCATGATTTCCTTCTCGAGCTGGCGGATCTCGTTGACCCCGTGGCGCAGGTTCACGATCAGCGCATCGAACATGCGCGGCGCGAGCTTGAGTTCCATGAACTCGTCGGACATGCGCTTGCGGATCTTGAGCGTCTTCGGATCCTTGGCGCCGAGCTTCTCGATCGAGCCCAGGACCTGCCCGTAGTACTTGCTGATGGCGCCGAAACGACGCGCAGCTTCTTCAGGATCCGGACCGGTGTCGACGGCTTCCTCTTCGGAGCCCTCGCCATCGTCGGCTTCCTCTTCTTCGGTCTCGGCTTTTTCCTCGACCGCCGGCGGCGCCAGATCCATCTTGGTCGGGTTCTGCGGCTGCGCGATCACGTCAGGCGCGTTGGGATCGATGAAGCCCACGATGATATCGACCAGGCGCGCACCACCGGTCTTCACCGGCTCATAAGCCTTCAATAGATAGTCCGCGGTCGACGGATACATCGACAGCGCGAGGCGCACGGCGTCGAGGCCTTCCTCGATGCGCTTGGCGATGCGAATTTCGCCTTCACGGGTCAGCAGCTCGACCGTGCCCATCTCGCGCATGTACATGCGCACCGGGTCGGTGGTGCGGCCAAGCTCCGCATCGAGCGCGGCCAGCGCTGCGGCGGCTTCTTCGATGGCCTCTTCGTCGGTGGGCGCGGAAGGTTCGGGCGCGAGGATGCTCTCGTTGTCCGGTGCCTTCTCATACACCGGGATGCCCATGTCGTTAATCGTGTTGACGATCTCTTCGATCTGCTCGGGATCGACGATCTCCGACGGCAGGTGATCGTTCACCTGCGAGTAAGTCAGGTAACCCTGTTCCTTGCCGCGCGCGATCAGCAGTTTGAGTTGAGACTGACGCTCCTCGGGCAGCACGTTGCGGCGCGCCGGAAGGTTGATCAATTCGGCGGAGCCTTTTCGGCCCTTGGGCTTGCCATCGGGCGTAGCGGCGGGATTGGCAGCCGCACGCGCGGCGGCGAGCTTCTGCGCCGCCTTGAGCTCGACCACCTTGCCCTTCGCATCGTTCGCGGGTGCCGCGGGCGCCTTGTCGGCAGCCTTCAACTTCGCGGGCGGCTTCTTCACCTCCGCATGTTTGGTCGCCACCTTCGCGGTGTGCGCCGCCTTCTCTTTGGAATGGGCGGCAACAGCAGGCTTGCTCGCCTTCTTGGCGAGTTTCTTGGATGCAGGAGCAACAGGTCGCTTGTGCTTTTGAGTCATGAGATTCCGGCGCTAGGGCGTATTGCGGTACGGCACCGTGGGGGTTGCCGACGGCGTGATCAATGGGGGTTGCGGGAAAGGGGCGGCATTCTACGCAAATGACGGTGGCTTGACAAAACGAAAATCGCCAGCCGGTCAATGACTTCCGTACGAGTTTGACACCTGGAACAACGCAAAATTCGGGCCAAAAGGGTCAAGACTGAAAAGTTTTTATCGGCCCGCCGTGCCTGTTCCCGGCCCCTGCGAGGCGCCCTTGCTCCGCGCCATGGCGACATTCAGTTCGCGCAGCTCGGCGCGCTCGTCTTCGGTGAGCTCGCTTTTGTCGATCAGCTCCTGATGGCGACGCAGGGTGGGTTCCATGGCGAGCGCCGAAATCGCCGCGGCCAGCTCGAGTGCGGCACCCGACTCTTCGATGCCCGGCAATTCCTCCTGCGCCAGCGTCGTCATCCGACCCACCTCCGGCCGCTCGCGCCAGCGCGTGAGCAGCACTCCGGTATTGGCGGCTGGTTCCTGCTGCAGCTGATCGATGAGCTCGAACAGGAAGCGGGAGCCGGGGTCGTCCGCCAGTTCCAGCAGGGTCAACTGCGCGCCGGAAACAGCGCCTGCCACCCCGGGGAAGTGCACCAGCAACTTGACTGCCTTGGTCACCAGCCCTTTGCCACCGCCGCCATCGCGCGGCCGGGTCTGCCGGCCGCCGCCGGCCGCACGCCCAGGCTCCGGGTGCGTCGTTCCCGTCAGATGCACGCCGGCAGAGTCCGAGGTCTCGTTGAACCATAATTGGTTCAATCTGGCGGCCGGCAGGCGAATAGATTCAGATAACCGTTCAATGAGCAGATCGCGATAGACGCCGGGGGCGACCTTGGCCACCAGCGGTCGGGCCGCCTCGGCGAATTGGGCGCGGCCGTCCGCATGGCTCAAATCCACCGGCTCCGCCAGTGCCGCCGCCAGGTACTCGGACAGCGGCAGTGCCCCCTCGAGGCGCTTCTCGAAGGCTTCGCGGCCTTCCTCGCCGACCAGCGAGTCCGGGTCGTGACCTTCGGGCAGGAACAGGAACCGGATCTGGCGACCGTCGCGCGCCTCGGGCAGCGCGTTGCCCAGCGCGCGCCACGCGGCCGCCCGCCCGGCTTTGTCACCGTCGAAGCAGAACACCACCTCGTTCACCAGCTTGAAGACGCGGCGCAGGTGTTCCGGGGTGGTGGCGGTACCGAGCGTCGCCACGGCATAACACACGCCGGCCTGGTGCAGCCGCGCGACGTCCATGTATCCCTCGACCACGAGGAGTCTCTTCAAGGTAGCGCGGCTCTGGCGCACCTCGTACAGGCCATACAGCTCGCGGCCCTTGTGAAACAGCAGGGTCTCGGGGGAGTTGAGGTACTTGGGTTCGCCCTGATCGATGATGCGGCCACCAAAGGCCAGCACCCGTCCGCGTGAATCGCGGATGGGGAACATCAGGCGGTCGCGAAATCGATCGTAGTAGCGATCGAGCGTGCGCGAGTCGGTGCGCTCGCGCTCGATGACCAGTCCGCACTCGAACAGCACCTTGCGGTCCGCGTCCGTGGATCCGAAGCGCTTCAGCACCTCGTTCCAGGAATTCGGCGCGAAACCGATCATGAATTTGTCGAGGGTTTCGCGCGTGAGACCGCGCTTGTTCGCATAGTCCCTGGCGCGCGCGTCGCCCGGCAACACGCCCGCGAAATACTTCGCCACCTTGAGGTTCAGATCGTAGAGCGGCTGCGTGCTGCCAGTATTGTCCGGCTGACTCGACGCTTCACGCGGCACCTCGAGGCCCAGCCGCCCGGCGAGCTCCTCGATGGCTTCGGGAAAACTCAGCTTGTCGTATTCCATGAGAAAGCCCAGCGCCGTGCCATGCGCTCCGCAGCCGAAGCAGTGATAGAACTGCTTCTGCGGGCTCACCCAGAACGATGGGGTTTTCTCGTTGTGGAACGGGCAGCAGGCGCGGTACTCGCGGCCGGCTTTCTTGAGCTCGACTCGCGAACCGATGAGCTCGACGATGTCCGCACGTGCGGTCAGCTCGTCGATGAAACCCTGCGGAATACGGCCGGCCATGCTGGCAGTCTAAATGGGGACAAGAAAATGGGGACATCCCTATTTTCCGTTCGGACTCTGAGATCGTCGCGCACGCCGCCTTCGGAAAATACGGATGTCCCCATTTTCTTGTCCGCATTTACCGCAATATTGCCAGCGCGACGATGATGCAGAGAAGCAAGGCGCCGAGCGAGCCGCCAATCACCAGCGGCAGTCGGTGGCGCGGAAAACGCCCGAGCTCGCGGCGTTCAGCTTCGATCTTGCGACTGATGGAGATGCAGACCAGCGCGATGAGGATCAGCGCACCGGCGGTGGCGATCCCGCGACCGGCGAGCACGCGCGTTAACCGCCGAGCTTGGCTTTGATGCGGGCGCCGACCGCGCCCATGTCGGCCTTGCCGGCCGCCTTCGATTTCACCACGCCCATCACCTTGCCCATGTCCTTGATGGACGCGGCGCCGGTCGAAGAAATTGCTTCGGCGATCAGGGCGTCGAGTTCGGCTTCGGAGAGCTGCGCGGGCAGGTAGGCCTGCAGCACGGTGATTTCGGCGTTTTCCTTGGCGACCAGGTCCGCGCGGGCGCCTTTCTCGAATGCGACGACGGATTCCTTGCGTTGCTTGATCATCTTCTCGAGCACGGAAGTGACTTGGGTGTCATCGAGCGTGATGCGCTCGTCGACTTCACGCTGCTTGATGGCCGCCTGCAAAAGACGAATGACCGCGAGGCGATCCTTCTCTCCGGATCGCATCGCGGTCTTCATGTCTTCGGTGATGCGCTCTTTGAGCGTCATCGGAGATGAGGGTCAGCTCGGGCGCGGACGCGCCGAGTATTCGCGCGGGCTGTTGCGCTTCAGGTGACGCTTCACGGCGGCAGCCTTCTTGCGCTTACGTTCCTGGGTCGGCTTCTCATAGAATTCACGACGCCGGAGCTCCGTTAACACGCCCGCTTTTTCGCACGCGCGCTTAAAACGGCGCAGGGCGGCATCGAAATATTCGTTTTCACGCACTCGAACGCTCGGCATCGAAACCTCAACCCTTTGATCTGTCTGGAGTTTTGCCACAACCTGCCAGAGGCAGGGGTGGCGATTCTATAGAACGGCCCCGGAAAATCAAAGCAGCAAGACAAAGCCCCGCTGAGGCGGGGGTCTCACTATTAATACATGCGCATCCTGGCCCTCGAATCCTCCTGCGATGAATCCGCGGTCGCGGTCTACGACGACGCGACGGGCTTGTTGGCCCATGAGCTCCACAGCCAGATCGACCTGCATCGGGTGTATGGCGGGGTGGTGCCCGAACTCGCCTCGCGCGATCACGTGCGGCGGCTGCTGCCGCTGGTGCGCTCGGCGCTCGCGCAAGCGCAAACCACGGCCGCGCAGCTGCATGGCGTCGCCTACACCGCGGGTCCGGGTCTCATCGGCGCACTCCTGACCGGCGCCGCGCTCGGGCGGTCGCTGGCCTATGCCTGGAACATTCCGGCGGTGGCCGTGCACCATCTCGAAGGCCACCTGCTGGCGCCACTGCTGGAAGCCGTGCCACCGCCGTTCCCGCACCTGGCGTTGCTGGTGTCGGGCGGTCACACCATGCTGATCGACGTTTCCGCCGTCGGCGACTACGCCGTGCTCGGCGAGACGCGGGACGACGCGGCGGGCGAAGCCTTCGACAAGTCGGCAAAGTTGTTAGGTCTGCCGTACCCCGGCGGACCCGAGCTCGCGCGGCTGGCCGCGGGCGGGAAGTCGGGACGCTTCGAATTCCCGCGGCCGATGCTCGATCGCGCCGGACTCGAATTCAGTTTCTCCGGTCTCAAGACCGCCGTGTCGCTGGCGGTGAAGAATCATCGAGCCCTGGACGAGCAGGCCCGCGCCGACATCGCCGCCGGCGTGCAGGACGCCATCGTCGATACGCTGGTGGTCAAGACCCTGCGCGCACTCGAGCAGACCGGGTACCAGTACATCGTGGTCGCCGGCGGAGTGGGCGCGAATCAGGCGCTGCGCGCGCGGCTCGACGCGGAGGCTGCGCGCCGGGGTGCGAAAGTCTTTTACCCGCGCATCGAGTTTTGCACCGACAATGCCGCCATGATCGCGGTCGCCGGAATGGCGCGACTCAAGGCAGGCAGGCACGAGAGCCAGGCAATCCGCGCGCGGGCGAATTGGTCAATTGAAGAATTGGGGTCTATTTCGGAACTGGGGCCCGTTGCTGCACCGGCAACTGGTTAGACGAGGACGATTCGCTCAATGGCGCGCGACAAGACCAGCAGTGGTCCCAAGACCGTGATGATCCCGAGTTCGGTGGCGACCGAGAAGGGTGATCGCATTTTTCTGCACGGCCTCGCCGTGGATTGCATCATCGGTTTCATCGAGTGGGAGCGGCGCATCAAGCAGACCATCGTGCTCGACGTGGAGATGCCGGTGGATTGCGCCCGCGCCGCGCACAGTGACGACGTCGCCGATACGCTCGACTACAAGAGAGTTGCCAAGCGGCTCATCGCCTTCGTCAGCGATTCGGATTTCAAGCTGGTCGAGACCCTGGCGCATCGTGCGGCCATGATGATCCTCGAGGAATTCAGCGTCGAATGGGTGCGGCTGTCGGTCAACAAGCCGGGCGCCATCCGCCACAGCAAGGACGTGGGCGTGGCGGTGCTGCGCACGCGCGCTGACATCAGCTCTCAATGACCACGCTCAAGCCCGGCCACGTGCGTGTGTTCGTCGCGGCCGGCAGCAACGTGGAGCCCGAGCGAAACCTGGCGCGGGCCTGCGCGGAGATCGCGCACATCTGGCCGGACGCGATTTTCTCGCGCGCCTACCGGAATGCCGCGGTGGGCTTCGAAGGACCAGACTTCATCAACCTGGTGGTGGGATTCTCTGCCGCCCAGCCGCTGGAGTTGGTGATCGACCGCTTGCGTGGCATCGAAACCAACTGCGGCCGACCGCGCTACGCGCCCAAGTGGGCCTCGCGCACCATGGATCTCGACGTGCTGCTGTTCGGCGATCGCATCGAGAAAACCAGCGAATACACACTGCCGCGACCGGACCTGCTCAAGCGGCCCTACATGCTGGGACCGCTGGCGGAAATCGCGGCCGACGTCGTGCATCCCACGGCTGGCGCAAACCATCGGTGAATTGTGGGCGCAGTTCGATCGGGATGGACACACCATGTCGCCGGTGGCGATCGAACTGCCGCGCAGCGGAACCTGAAGTCGACTACCAGGCGACGCTGCGGCCGCCATCCACGGCCAGCACCTGGCCGGTGATGAACGGTGCATGCGCGGCGAAGAACAGCGCGGTTCGTGCGATGTCGGCCGGTGTTCCCATGCGCTTGAGAATCGTACGTTCGATGACCTTGGCACGCATGGACGTGTCGCCCTGGCCTTCGGGCCACAACACGGGGCCGGGCGAGATGCCATTGACCCGAATTTCCGGCCCCAATTCCTTGGCGAGCGAACGCGTGAGCATGTGCAACCCGGCCTTGGCCGTGCAGTACACGGTGTGGTGCCGCAGCGGGCGCAGGGCGTGGATGTCGACGAGGTTGAGGATCAGACCGTTCGACTTGCGCAGTGCCGGTGCCGCGGCCTGCGAGAGAAACAGCGGCGCCTTGAGATTGGTGCCCAACAAATCGTCGAACGCCGCCGGAGTGATCTCACCGACCTTGGTGGCGTAGAAGGTCGACGCGTTGTTCACGAGAACGTCCAGTCCGCCAAAGCTGCGCACCGCGAATTCGACCAGCGCCGGCAGGCGCGCGACTTCCAGCAGGTCTGCCTGCACCGTCGCGGCCGAACGCGGACGCGTCCCGTTGAGCTCCTGGGCCAGGGCCTCGACGTCGGCAGCGGACTTGCGATAGTGGATGGCAAGATTGGCGCCCGCGGCATGCAATTCGCGCGCGATGGCGGCGCCGACTCGCCGCGCTGCGCCCGTGATGAGCACCGTCTTGCCCGTTAGACTCTGGTTCTGTTCCGGCACCGATGCACTGTATGACTTCTGCCGCGTCCCTCACAACCCTCCCGCCGCTGAGCACCGTCGAGCGTGCGCATTCCGAGCGCGTATCGGCGCACATCCGCAGCTTCATCGCAGAGCAGGGCGGCGTGATCGGCTTCGACGCCTACATGCGGCTGGCGTTGTACGCGCCGGGCCTGGGTTACTACAGTGCCGGCGCGGCCAAGCTTGGCGGCGAAGGTGACTTCGTCACGGCGCCGGAAATCTCCAGTCTGTTTTCGCGCTGCCTGGCGCGGCAGGTCGCCGAGATCCTGCGGGAGACGGGCGGCGAGATCCTGGAGCTCGGCGCGGGACTGGGCACACTCGCTGCCGATGTGCTCGGCGAGCTTGCGGCACTCGACTGCCTGCCGGATCGTTATCTCATCCTCGAAGTGAGCGCCGATCTGTCGGAGCGACAGCGTGCGCGGCTGGCGCAGTTGCCCGAGTCGCTCGCGCGCCGGGTGCAGTGGTTAGAGCGCTGGCCGGAACGCGCCATGCGCGGCGTGGTGCTGGCGAACGAGGTGCTCGACGCGATGCCCGTCGAGCGCTTCGTGCTGCGCGATGTGAACGGTGAACGGCGGGTGCGGGCGCTGGCCGTGGCGAGTACCGGGGCGGGATTCGAGTGGCGCGAAATCGCCGCTGCCCCGGAGCTCGAACACGCGGTGGCGGATATGGTCGAATTCCTGCCGGAGCCGTTGCCGGATGGCTATGTGTCCGAGGTGTGCCTGGCGTTTCAGCCGTGGATCGCAAGCCTCGCCACACAACTCGAGCAGGGCGTGGCGCTGCTCATCGACTACGGATTGCCGCGCGCACACCTGTACCACCCGCAGCGGGTCGCCGGCACCCTGCGGTGTCACTTCCGTCACCGTGCACACGACGATCCGTTCGTGAACGTGGGTCTGCAGGACATCACGGCGTGGGTGGATTTCACGCGCGTCGCGGAAGCCGCCGACAGTGCGGGGCTCGAGGTGCTCGGCTTCGCCACTCAGGCGGCCTTCCTGATCGGCGCCGGAATGGAGTCGCTGCTCAGTACCGAGATGCAGCTCGCGGCACAGGACCTGCAACGGCAGGCGCGCCTGGCGGGCGAGGCGCGCCAGCTGATGTTGCCGGGTGAGATGGGCGAAGTGTTCAAGGTGATCGCGCTGGGGCGCGGCTACCAGGCGCCGCTGTCGGGATTCGCGATCCAGAACCTGCCACTTTAAGAGAATGGGGGCTGCCCCGGTTCTTTGGAAAGTTCCGCCCATTCGTCAATACTTTCGGCCGCTTGGTCAAACAACCTTTCACGCCGCCGGCGTGGATGGGCTATCTCCTGTCCATGACAATGTATTTGTCCTGGCGCGTCATGATGGGGACGCTGGTGCTGTTCGCGGTCGGCGCGGCTCCGGCGGGCGAGGGCAAATTGCTTTTCTATCCGGAAGGTTACCGCCATTGGACGCTGACGCGCTTTCGCCTGCAGGGCCCGGAAAGCCCTAACTACGATAAGCAGGGTGGTTTCCGGCACTACTATGCAAACCCGATTGCCCTCGATAGCTGGGGCCGGTTCAACGATGGCGCGATCATCGTGGACGAGCGCGTGCACGCGCGATTGAACGCACAAAAAAACTGGGAAGAGGCGGGGATTGCGCACGTGGCCGTGATGCGCAAGGACCGGAAAAATCACCCGGACACCGGTGGCTGGTACTTCAACATCTTCATCGACAGCGACACCACGACCGGACTTTCGGCCGACCAGGCCAAGGTCCGCTGTTTCGACGCCTGTCACGCCACGCAGGAAGCGCGCGACTTCGTTTTCAGCGATCCGCGCCACTGAGGCGTTAAGCTTCTGCCCGCCGCTATGAACCTGCGCAAGATCAGGCCCTGGGCCTTCTACTTCCTCGCCTGGACGCTGATAGGGCTGATCTACTTTGCGCAGAACGTCACGCGGCGCTTCTACTGGGAGGATCCCAACCCCTGGCAGGACCTGCGTTACTGGAGCGCCAACATCTACATCTCGGCGCTGCTCACGCCGCTGATCGTCTGGGCGGGACGGCGCTGGCCCCTCGAGCGGCAGCGCCTCGGCCGCCTGCTGGCGCTGCACTTCCTGCTGAGTATTGCCTGGGCGCTCAGCAGGCTTTCGCTCGAGGCGACATTTCATCTCACCTGGAACGAATTCTGGCCCATCCAGCCGCCGATCACGTTCAAGAGTGAGATCACGCTGCTGTTCATCTTTGGCTTTCACACCGCCGTCGTCGCCTATTGGGTGGTGCTCTCCATTCAGACGGCGTTTCGCAATTACGAGCGCTTCCAGGAACGCGCGCAGGCGGCGCTGCGCTCCGAGCTGCGTGCCTCACAACTCGAGACCCAGGTGGCGCAGGCCCGGCTGAGCGCGCTCAAGGCGCAGTTGCAACCGCATTTCCTGTTCAACACGCTGAATGCCATTGTCGTACTGGTGCGCCAGCAGAAGGGGCAACAGGCAGAGGAAACCCTGGCGCGATTCTCCGACCTGCTGCGCGCCGTGCTGGCCGACATGGAAGCGCAGGAAGTCACGCTGGCGCGCGAGCTCGAATACCTGAAGCTGTACCTGTCGATCGAGGAGCTGCGCTTTTCGGACCGGTTGCACTTCGCAATCAAGGTCGACCCGGAGCTGCTCGACGCGGCCGTGCCGCACATGGGCCTGCAGCCACTGGTCGAAAACGCGGTCCGCCATGGCATCGGGACGCGCACGTCTGCGGGCATCATCGAGATCGACGCGCGGCGTATCGTCGGTCCAATGGGCGATCATCTGCACGTGAGCGTGCGTGACGATGGACCTGGCTTCAGCGCCGCGGGCGCCCATGGCGTCAACAGCGGCATGGGCCTGGGCCTCGCCAACACGCGCGCCCGGCTCAAGCAGTTGTACGGCGAGAACGCCGAGTTGCGCACCGAATCGCACGCGGACGGCGGCGCGGTGGTGACCCTGGTGCTGCCCTTTCGGGAAACGAAATGAACGTATTGATCGTCGACGACGAACCGCTGGCGCGCGAAGGCCTGAAACTGCTGCTGGCCGAGGAACCCGCGATCAGCTCGATCGCCGAGGCACGCCATGGTGCCGAGGCCGTCGCGATGATCGGTGCACGACGGCCGGACCTCGTAATGCTCGATGTGCAGATGCCCGAGATGGACGGGTTCGGCGTGCTGCGCGCGGTGGGCGCCGACAACATGCCGCCGGTGATTTTCGTGACCGCACACGACCAGTACGCCATCCAGGCATTCGAGGTGAATGCCATCGACTATCTGCTCAAGCCGGTGGCGCGTGAGCGGTGTTCACAGGCACTGGCGCGGCTACGGGAGCGCCTGGCGACGCAGGGACCCGACAACCAACACGTGTTGTCGCTGCTGCAGCAGCTGTCCGCGCCGCCCAAATACCTGAAGCGCGTGGCGCTGCGCTCCGCTGGCAAGATTTCCTTCGTGAACATCGAGGACATCCTCTACGTGCAGGCCGCCGAGAACTACGTGCAATTGCACCTGAAGGCTTCGCGTCACCTGTTGCACGTGCCGATCGCCACCTTCGAGGCCTCGGTGGATCCGCAGTTGTTCCTGCGCATCCATCGTTCACTGATGGTCAACGTGAAACACATCCAGGAGCTGGAGACCGGCGCGCACGGCGAATTCATCGTGGTGCTGAATGGCGGGGCGCGGCTGCAGTCGAGCCGGAGCTACCACGACAAGATCAAAGCCTGGGCTTCGAATCCGTTCTGAGAACTTCAGGCCGGCAGCGCGCCCGGCAACGACGCACAATCTTCGCTGCCGTTGTGATGCACGCCGTTGCTGCGCGGCTCGGGATTCACGAAGTCGGCGGGATTGAGTCCTGCCCAGTAACACAGAGCCGCAAGGCCATCCGCGTCGGGCCGCTTGTTCTGCGCCATGCGGGCCAGCGTCGATTTGCCGACGCCGATCTCGCGTGCCACCTGCCGCCACGAGGCTGCCCGGGCGGTGCGCTTGGCGTTGACCGCTGCGTAGAATTTCTCGAATTCGAACTTCATGAGGTTCGAGTTTCGGGACATCACGCGTTTTGGTGAAGGGCTTTTTGACGAAATGGAGAAAAATGGGGACGAACGGCGAATGGTCCCCATTTACCAGTTCACGAGACCAGTCCAGGCCGTAATGAGGATCACCGCGCCGAATATGATGCGGTACCAGGCGAACGCGGCGAACGAATGACGGCTCACGAAGCGCAACAGCAGCTTGGTCACGGCGAGCGCGCTGACGAAGGACACCACGCAGCTCAACACCAGTGGCGTCACATCCGTGGTGGCAAGCTCATGGCGCGCCTCCCACAAATCGAGCGCTGTCGCCGCCAGCAGTACCGGAATGGCGACGAAGAACGAGAATTCGGCCGCGGTCTTGCGCGACAAGCCGCACAACAGGCCGCCGATGATGGTCGCGCCCGAACGGCTGGTACCCGGAATGAGCGCCAAGGCCTGGAACAGCCCGAGTTTCAGCGCGTCGAGCGGCTGGAGCTCATCGACGCTCTGGATGCGTTCCTCGTGCTTGCGGCGCTCGGCCCAGAAAATGATCACGCCGCCGACCACCAGCGCGATCGCGACCGCGATGGGATTGAACAACATCGCCTTGAGCTGAGCGCCGAAGATCAGCCCCAGCATCGCCAGCGGCAGGAATGCGATGAACATGTTGAGCACGAAGCGGCGCGAGATCGCGTCCTTGTGCACGGTGAACGCCGTATGCAGTAGCTTGGCGCGGAACTCCCAGCAAACCGCGAGGATGGCGGCGCCCTGGATGATGATGAGCTGGCGGTCGACGTACGCACCTTTCAGCCCGAGCAGATCGCGCGTGAGGATGAGGTGGCCGGTGCTGGAGATCGGCAGGAATTCAGTGATGCCTTCGACCAGTCCCAGGATGATCGCTTCGAGCCAGCTCATGCACGCCTTTTCCGAGTGAGGGCGCGCAAGTGTACAGAACCTTCGTTATTGGGAGGCTTTCAGTTGTTCGATGGCGGCGATCCGCCGCCTGCGCAGCTCCTGGCCGATCTGCTCGCCGGAGAGGCCCTGGCGTTCCCCTTCCGAAAGCATCACGGCCGCGGCGCGCTCGCGCGCGTCGGCAAAGAAGGCACGTTGTGGATAGTCGCGCGCCTCGAAGCCCTTGCGACCGCGCGCATCCGCCTCGCAGGCCAGCAACATGTCCGCGAACCGTTCCGGCCGGCGCAGCGCGTCGCAACCCTCGAGCGTCTTGAGCACGGTTTCGGCGCGCAACTCGAGGGCGCGATGCACGTGGGTGTGGTAACGCGCGGTGATCACCGCCAGCTCGCGCAGCTGGTTCGGGACGCGCAGCCGCGTGGCGAGTTGCTCGACCAGCGCGACCCCGGCGTCTTCGTGCCCATGATGTGAGGGCAGGACCTCGGCGGGTGTCAGGCCCTTGCCGAGATCGTGCATCAACACGGCGAAGCGTACCGCGACGCCGCCGCCCAGCTTCACCGCCTCGCGCAATGCCAGTAACTGATGTACGCCGGTGTCGATTTCCGGGTGCCACTTTTCCGGCTGCGGCACGCCGAACAGGGCATCGAGCTCCGGATAGACCACCTGCAACGCGCCGCACTCGCGCAACACGCTGATGAACACGTCCGGCCGCGCTTCACCCAGCGCCTTTTCGGTCTCGGCCCAGACGCGCTCGGCGACCAGGGCCTGGGCTTCGCCTGCTTCGACCATGCGCCGCATGAGCGCCAGCGTTTCGTCGGCGACGGTGAAGCCGAGCGGCGCGTAACGCGCTGCGAAGCGCGCCACGCGCAGGATGCGCACCGGGTCTTCCGCGAATGCCTCCGATACGTGGCGCAGCCGGCGCGCCTGCAGATCGCCGCGCCCACCGTGAGGATCGATCACATTGCCGGCGGTATCCTCGGCCATCGCGTTGATGGTCAGGTCGCGCCGCCGCAGATCGTCCTCGAGAGTGACATCCGGAGAGAACTCGGTGGTGAAGCCGCGATAACCCGGCGCCACCTTGCGTTCCATGCGGGCGAGTGCGTGTTCTTCCTTGCTGACCGGATGCAGGAACACCGGAAAGTCGCGGCCTACCGGAATGTATCCGAGGCGTTCGAGCTCGGCCGGCGTGGCGCCCACGACCACCCAGTCGCGCTCCCGGACCTCGCGGCCGAGAAGCCGGTCCCGGACCGCGCCGCCCACCAAGTACACTTGCATTCACACATGTTACCCGACGTTCGCACAGGGGCCCTGCTCGCCGCATGCTTTGCCCTGCAGGGCTGTTATGTGACGCAGGCGGCGCGCGGCCAGATGAAGGTCCTCAATGCGCGCGAACCCATCAGCGAGGTGCTGCAGGATCCCGCGGCGCCGGCCGATCTCAAGCAGCGCCTGGAAACCGTGCGCACGGCCCGTGAATTCGCCAGCCGCGAGCTCGGACTGCCTAACAACAAGAGCTACACGAGTTATGCGGACCTGGGCCGCGAGTACGTGGTCTGGAACGTGGTTGCGACGCCGGAGTTCTCGGTGGAGCCGCGCGAATGGTGCTTTCCCATCGTCGGTTGCGTGGCCTACCGGGGCTACTTCAACGAGCGCAAGGCCAGCCGAATTCGCCGCCAAACTGCGCGCGCAGGGACTCGAGGCCATCGTCGATGGCGTGCCCGCCTATTCGACGCTGGGCAAATTCAACGACCCGATCCTCAGCACGATGCTGTCCTACGGCGACGATGAGCTCGCCTCGATCATCTTTCACGAGCTCTCGCACCAGGTCGTCTACATCCCCGACGACACCTCGTTCAACGAAGCTTTCGCGGTGACCGTCGAACAGGAAGGACTGGCACGCTGGCTCAGGGCACGCGGGCGCGAGGCGGACCTCACGCGGCACCTCCAGCGCCGTCAACGCGAAGCGCAGGCCATGCGCCTCATTTCGCAGTACCGCGGCCAGTTGGACACGTTGTATGGCAGTGGGCTTGCGCCCGCGGACATGCGCCGCCGCAAGGCCGAGGTGTTCGCCGCGATGGTGGACGAGCTCGAGGCGCTCGATGCGCATTTCGGCATGAAATCAAGACTGGCCGCGGAGCTCGCCGCGGCGCCCAACAACGCGCGGCTCGCCTCGCTCGCGACTTACTACGAGTGTGTACCCGGATTCCAGCGCGTGCTCGCGGAGCAGCAGCACGACCTGCCGAAGTTCTACGGCGCGGTGCACGAGCTCGCCAGGCTGCCGAAAGAGCAGCGTCACGCGCAGCTTTGCGCGGGCGCGAAGTCGCCCTGATGCGACGCGTCGCGCCAACTCCTGCCGGGACTGCTGCTGGCGCTGGGCGCTTCCGTCGCGAACGCGGCGCCGCTCGGCGACAACACCGTGAAGCTCCTGCCCTCGAAGTTACGCCTGCTGCAGAACATCGGCCCACTGCGTTTCACGCGGCACGAATCGCTATAGTGACCGTCGCCTCGGCCGATCTTTTGGATACGGTGTCAGCGGCATATCGCTCACCATTTACGTGTACGACTACGGTCTGACCGATATTCCGGACGGACCGGATTCGGTGCCCGCCTGCGAGCAATTCGAACGCGCCAAGCACGAGATCGCATACGGCGGCAATTACCAGAACGTGGTGCTTCGCGAGCAGTCGACCCGGCGCATGCGGGTGGGCGGCGCGGTCGCGCCGCTGGTGCGCGAGGCGCACTACGAGCTGGACCGCAACGGCATTCACGCGGTCTCGATATTGTGGCTCACCGCCGCGGATGGCTATTTCGTGAAACTGAGACTGTCGTTGCGCGGCGAGGTCGCCGACGAGCTGAACGACGCGCGTGACCAGATCCTGGTGGAGTTGGCCGACGCATTCGCCGAGCGGCCGGCGCGGCCGGCGAGCGCAACGACGGCATCGCAACCAGAGTCCAGCATCGAAGTCGATCCCGGGAATGACCCGGCAGAAGCCCAGCTTTGGGTGACCTACGCGAGCGAGCTGCTGAAGGCTTCGCGCGAGGCGCCCGGGAGGAATGCCGCCGTGCGGCGGGCCGTTGCGGCCGACGTTCACCACCGAGCTGGCCGCGCGCGGCGGCGCATTGCGCGAGTACCTGGCGCGCGAAACCCGGCCGCCGGGATATTTCGCGCAGCTGGCAAGCATCGAGGCCGCCGGATTCTTCGACGAATACGTGTGGTACTACCTGCGCGATGTCGAGATCGACAAGACACCGCCCGCCGGGCTCGATCTCGCCGCCTTCGAAGTCTTTCGTCAGCAGGAACTCGCCACGCATGTCGTCAAGACTTCGGCGCGCGTAAAGATGAATTCGGTGCAGCTGTTGCCGCTCATACCGGCGCCCTGACTGCACGCTTCGGCGGATTTATGTCGCGTCGCCGGGCGACATTATCGAGATTGGGATGGCCTGCGCATGTGGCCCATTGCGCGCGTGCCATGATCGTGTCGCGAGGATGACGCGTCACATGCGATTTCGACTGAAGCCCAAAACATTCCTGGATGCGTCGCGCCGCGATTGGCAATTCGCAGCCTTTGGCTGGCTGCTGCGCCATTGCGGGGGCTACGCGAAATTCCTCGAGACCACACTGGTTCTGCCGACCGAGCAACACTTCCCGGATCGCGGCATGAAGGGACATGCGGCCGTTTCGGCGCTGTTCCATCGCGTGCGCGATCACGCCGGCATGGCGGACTGGCCGTGCGCGATCGAAGTCGAGTCCGGCGAGCCGCGCGAGGTGGCTGCGGACAGCGCCGGAATCCGCGTATTCACCTATCGGCGTGGCGGCCTCGAGCCGGTGTCGCTGGTAGCCGGATTTGCCTGCAATCTCGCGCGGTTATCTCATCGAGACCTTCGACGAAGCGACGCCGGGCGGTGACACCTGGCGCGAATCCATGGGCGAGCTCGCCGCGGTTTTCATCGGATTCGGGGTTTTCATGGCCAACTCCGCGGCGCGGCAGGGTCACCACCGACTCAGCGAAGGTGAGCTGGCGCACGCGCTGGCGATGTTCTGCCTGCTGCGACAGTTGCCGACCGAAAGCGCCGATCCGCACCTCAATCCGCACCTGCGCAAGCACCTGCGGCTCGCCACGCGCGACCTGGCGCAGTACGAGGTCCAGTTCCAGAAGTTGCGCGCCACGCTGCCGGTCATCTCCTCAGAGCCGACGGCCTTGCCAACGCGCGCGAATTGATTCTGGTCGGACGCTAAACTCGCGCGGCCATGAGCCGCCGTGTCCTTTACTGTCTGGCATGCCTGGCGTGGCTGGCGCGCGCGCAAGCTGCCGACTCGATTGCGTTCTGGGACGTGCCGCAGCGCGGCGCCAATTGTTTCAACGAAGCACCACCCGACGCGGCGTATTTCCAGGCGCTACGCGCTTATGGCGCGACCTGGGTGCGTCTCACGTACAGCAAATGGCCAGCTTCCGGAACTGGCGTGCGGCGCGGTGATTTTCTCGCTGGAAATCTCGATGACTATCGCGCGCTGGTGCGCGAGGACCTGGAGACGCTGCGCACCGTGCTCGATCGCGCGCATGCCGCGGGACTGCGGGTGGTGCTGGTACCGCTCGAATTGCCGGGCGCACGCTGGGTGCAGCAGAACGACGGCAAATTCGACGATCGGTTGTGGAGCGACCAGGAATTCTGGCGCCAGGCGGGCGCGTTCTGGCGCGACCTGGCGGCGGCGCTGCGCCACCATCCGGCCATCGCGGCCTACAACCTCATCAACGAGCCCGTGCCGGAGTTGCACGGTGGGCTCGACGAACACGCCGCGCCCGAGACCATGCGCAACTGGTACCAACAGGCGCGCGGGACGACGCGCGACCTGCCGGGGTTTTATGAGTCGCTGCTCAAGGAAATACGGGCCGTCGATGCGCACACCCCGGTCATGCTGGATGCCGGTTTCTATGCCGCGGCGGACGCCTGGAGTTACTGGCCGGCGGCGCTGGCCGATGCGCGGCTGCTGTACGCGTATCACATGTACGAGCCCTGGGCCGCCACCAGCGCGGCGAATCTCAAGCGCAAGACGCCGCATCGATATCCCGGCGAGGTGCCGTTCGGACGCGGCGCGGCGCGGTGGAACGCGACCAGCATCGAAGGCTATTTGCAACAACCCATGGATTGGGCGCGCCGGCATGGCGTCGCCCCGAACCGGCTGGTGGCAGCGGAGTTCGGCTGCATGCGCCGATGGCCGGATTGCCCGCGGTATCTCGAAGACGTGTTGCGCGCGCTCGAGGCCGATGGCGTGCATTGGGCGTTCTATTCGTTCCGCGAATCCTGGGACGGCATGGATTACGAGCTGGGCGCGGACAAGCTGCCCTGGCAGTACTGGGAAGCGCTGGAGCAGGGCAGGCCCTACGAACTGAAACGCGGCCCGAACCCGGTCTTCGACCCTATCTACCGGCGCCTGCGCCGGTGAGGCCGGCAAACCGCAATCCGTGAAACAAACGCGCATTGACCGGCCGGGGTGGCGCGGCGACGCTGGGCTCCTGTGAGGAGTCGCCATGAGAAGCCTGTCATTGACCGCGTTCTGCGCGCTGCTCGGATCGCTGTTGGTGAGTGCAGCTGAAGAAGACCCGCGCGCCGGCTGCGCCGCCCAAGCGCGGCAATTCGATTTCTGGGTCGGACGCTGGCACGTCACCGAAAAAGGAAAGCCGGCCGGCATCAACCACATCGAACGCATCCTCGGCGGATGCGCGCTGCTCGAGAACTGGAGCGGCGCGAAAGGTGGCAGCGGAAAGAGTCTGAATTTCTTCGACCGCGACGATGGCCTGTGGCATCAGACCTGGATCGATGGCACCGGCGGCGCGCTGTTCCTCGCGGGCCGCTTCGAAAACGGCGTCATGCGCATGCAAGGCGAGCGGCCCGCCAGCGGCGAGAATCCCGCAACGCGCCATCGCATCACCTGGACGCCGCTCGGTGATGGAAAGTTGCGCCAGGTGTGGGAGACGACACCCACCGGCAAGGACGCCTGGACCGTGGTGTTCGACGGTCTGTACGAGCCGGCGAACTGGCTGGGCGCCGTTCGGGAAGAGCCACCAGGAATCGCAATCCGTGAAAGGTACCCGTGGCGCTGCGGTGCAATCATGCGCCGGGCGCGACCGCGCCCAACTTGCCGCGCGACTCACATGAAAACTTCAGTTTCTGAACTCAGGACCCGCGCCCGAGAAAGGCGGTCGCGGGTCGGCCCGGCCGCCGTCGCAACTCGCGCGCACCAGCGCCGCGTGCGCGCAGCACACGCCACAACGTGATGCGCGACAGTCCGACCCTGTCGGCGATCTCGCCGGCGCTCAGCGTCGTGGATTCGGCGAGCGCCAGCGCGCGGCGCGTGCGCAGGTCACGCAGCCAGGCTACCGGCGTGCAGCCGTGTGCGATGCGGAACAGCCGCAGGAAATGAAACCGTGACAGGTGCGCGGCCGCGGCGATGTCCTGCAGCGAGATCTCGTCCTGCAGGTGTTCGTGCATGAAGTCCGTGGCCCATGCGAGCCTGCGCAGGATTTCGGCGCGCTGGCCGGCGCGAGCCGAGGCAAGCTCGGCGGCCAGCGGCGCACGCGGCCGTTGTGCGCGCATCAGGCGCGTCAGCAAGAACTGGCATTGCTCCTCCAGCCAGTGCTCATCGCGCACTCCCGCGCCGATGGAACGTTGCAGGTATCGAATCACCGGCGAGACGCTGGCATCGTGGGGACGGAGTGTTTCCTCGAACTCGACCGGGACGGAAACACCGGGTGGCCCGTCGTCGAGTGCCTGACCCAGCTTGCGCTGCAGTCCGCCTGCGACTTCGGGCGCGAGACCCGGCCGGAAGAAAACCGAAAAACTGTACGCCCTGGAGGGCACATCGAGCACGCTGCCGTAAACGCGACCTTCGTTGAGCAGCAGAAAGGTGTCGTCGCTCACCGTGATGCGACGCCGGTTCACAAAATAGGTCTCGGTGCCGCGCGCGATGCACTTCAGTGACAGGGTCTGTCGAAACAGCGGGTATTCCGCACGGTGCGTGGTAAAGCAAACGATGCAGTTTTCGCGGCCCCAGTGGCGATAGAACTCGCGCCGGTACGCCGCATTACGCGGCGTCGCGGGCAGGACGTCGGGCATTTCCGTGACGATCACGCCGCCATGGTTCGGCGTCGCTGTGGCGCCGTCAAGGCGACAATGTTTCAGCCATTGCGGCTCGCGGTGTCGTTTGCGCGACAACCGCGCGCGGCTACTTCGGAGCGCGGGGCGCGAACACGTCGACTGACAGGGTCACGGTGCGCGATTCACTGGGATCGAGCGCACCGACACCCACCACCTTGCGGGCCACTTCCTCGCCGCGATCGTTGCGGATCGAGACCACGACCGAGTATTCCCACGAGTCGGCGCCCTCGGGATTCCGGAATGCGCCCTCCACGCGCAGCGCGGAAAACGTCGGCTGGGCCCGCCGGTCGACGAGCGAACTGGGATCGAATCGCAGATGGTGCTGGCAACCCGGGCAGACGCTGGCGCTCTCCAGGATCGTTGTCTTGCAATGCGGACAGATCCTGGTCTTGCCGGGTACCGCAACACGGCCGTTCATGCGTTCGTCAGTGCTTGGGCTTTTCGTCCCAACCGAACTCCGCCTTGCCGCGCATGCGTGAACCCGCCGCCACGGTGAGGGAGCCGGCTTTCAGCTCGCCGTTGAGCACACCGGTCTGCAGCAGTTCGACACGCGACGCGGCATCGATGTTGCCGTCCAGCTGCCCGCCGATGATCACGGTGTCGGCCTTGACGCCACCGGTCAGGTGCGCGCCGGCCTCGATCGTCAGATTGCCCTGAACGTTGACATCGCCCTTGAATTCCCCGGCGATGCGGACATGGCCCGCGCCCTCGATCTTGCCCTCGATGGTGAGCCCGGAAGCAATGATGGACTCTTTCGCCACTCCATCCGCGCGATGCTGCGGAGCGGCCGGCCGCGCGGCCGGCTCGCCGACAGCGGCGAGCGTGGCTACCTTCTCGGGCGCCTTCAAGGCAGGTTCCGGTGTGCCCTGTTCCCGGCCGAATTGATCCTTCCACAATGCCATGACGAACCTCCTGTGCCTGAAACCCGTGTCGACCGTGTGCGATCGTTGACCGTAAGTACACAGCGGAGTCTGGATGTCAAACATCTCGAGATGTCGGGAAGCGCCGACAAATGCTACGCCGCCTGGGCGCCTGGCGTCGCGAAAGAATAGCCCGTGAGCGTGCTAGCCCGCGCGGCAAACCTCCGCCAAAGCGCGCAAGCGCCGCGCGGCCTGCGGCCCGGTGTAAGGGTTGTCGGGGTCCCAGGCGTATCCGGCCAGCACCGAGCAGATCATGCGGCGGATGTTCTGCTGCGCACCGCCAAAGAAGATCACGTCCTGCAACGCGCCGTCGTACCAGCCGGTGACGAAAGCACGGAAGGTTTCCACGCCATACCTGAGCGGCGCGGCAAACTCACGTTCCCAGTCGACGCTCTCGCCCCGCAGCTGTCGCTCCAGCACTGCCGCCGCGAGGCTGGCGGATTTCATCGCGATGGTGACGCCCGAGGAGAACACCGGGTCGAGGAATTCGGCGGCATTACCCAGCAGCGCGAAGTGCCTGCCGTGCAGCGCCGAGACGGTGGTCGCGAAGCCGATGATTTCGCCCACCGGGCGCAGCGTCTGCGCGTTCGCGAGCAGCGCGGACAGCCGCGGCTCGGCCTGCAGAGCCTGCCAGAAACGCTGTTCGGCGGACCCGGTGCGCGCCTGGTGGTGATCGACGGATGCCACCACGCCGACCGACGCATGGCCGTTGGAGAACGGGATCAGCCACGACCAGACGTCGTGTTCGGTGGGATGGATGCCGATGCGGATTTTCTGCCGGTCGAAGGCGCCGGCGACCGTGTTGTCGCGCACGTGCGTGAAGATCGCGCCGCGTGGCGGAAATGCCGAGGGCCGGTCGAGCCCCAGTAGTTTGGGCAGTGTGCGTCCGAAGCCCGATGCGTCGAGGACGAAGCGCGCTTCGTGTGTTTCGACTTCGCCGGCCGCGGTGCGGCACGTCACCCGCGGGGTCGCGCCAGCGAAGTCCACGGCGGTGATTTCCACCTCGAAGCGGATATCCGCGCCCTGGCGTTGTGCCTCGGCGGCGAGCGTGGCGTCGAATTCCGCACGCGGCACCTGGAACGTGAACGAGGCGCCCGGGCTAGACTTGTCGGCGAAGTTGAACTCGGAGAACTCGCCGTCGCGGTCGAAGACGGCGCCGTTCTTGAACTGGAAATTGCGCGCCGTCACCGCGTCGAGCATGCCGGCTTCCTGCAGCAGCTCCATGCTGCAGGCGAGCAGGCTCTCGCCGATGGAAAATCGCGGGAACTTCTCGCGCTCCAGGATCCGAACGGAAAATCCGCGGCGCGCCAACAGCGCCGCGGCGACCGAGCCGGCCGGCCCGGCCCCAATGACCAGGACGTCGGCCGGGGCGCGGCTCAAGGCACCGGCAATGGCACTAATACCACCTGGTGCCCGCGCCGCACGGTGAGCACCAGTGCGCCGCCGCGCTTGGCGATCTCGCGCAAATCCTTGAGATTCGCGACGCCGCGATCGTTCGCGCCTTCGATGAGGTCGCCGGCGCGCAGTCGTTGCGCCGCCCGGCTCTGCGAGTCAACGGTGCGCACCTGCACGCCACCGTCCGATGCATCGGCGAGCGTCACGCCTGCGAGTGCCGGATGCAGGGCGCTGGCGTCGCTGGCCGGGGCTGATCCGTTGCCCTTGGGAGTTGCAATCGAAGTGGTGGTGGTCGGGAGTTTCAGCAATGACCGCCGTCACATGCAGGGGCTTGCGATCGCGGATCAAGGCCACGTCCAGCTTGTCGCCGACACGCGAGAGGCCAATGGCATTGCGCAGTTCGCTGTTGGACTTGATGACCTGGCCGTTGATGCTGGTGATGACGTCTCCGGGCTTGATGCCGGCCTTCTCCGCGGCCGAGCCCGCGTTGACCTGCGACACCAGCACGCCCTGGGTGGTGGAAATGTTCAGCGATTTGGCCATGTCGGGCGTGAGCGAATAGATGTTCACCCCCAGCAGGCCACGCTTGACCGAGCCGTATTTCACCAGCTGGTCCATGATGCTGCGGGCCATGTTGACCGGGATGGCGAAGCCAATTCCGATGTTGCCGCCAGAGCGCGACAGGATGGCGCTGTTGATGCCGACCAGTTCACCCCGGAGATTCACCAGCGCGCCACCGGAGTTGCCGGGGTTGATCGAGGCATCGGTCTGGATGAAGTCCTCGTAGCCGTCCTGGTTGATGCCCGAGCGGCCCAGCCCGCTGACGATGCCCGAGGTGACCGTGTGCTGCAGGCCAAATGGATTGCCGATGGCCACTACGAAGTCGCCGACCTCGAGCCGGGTGGAATCGCCCAGCGCCACCTGAGTGAGGGTCTCCGGGGGCACCTTGACCACCGCGACGTCCGACGGCACATCGCTGCCGACCACCGTGGCGGCGAGGTCACGCCCGTCCTGCAGGGTGACCGTGATCTCGGTGGCGTTATCAACGACGTGCGCGTTTGTAACGATGTACCCGTTTTTTGCATCAAAGATGACACCGGAGCCTGCGCTCTGGAACTGGCGCTCGATCGGCCCCTCCGGAATTTCGAAGAATCGGCGGAAATAGGGGTCATTGAGCAGCGGGTTGCGGGGCGGGCGCTCGCGGACCGTGCCGCGGGTGGCGATGTTGACCACCGCCGGCGAGACGCGCTTGATCATGGGCGCGAGCGTCGGCATGGGGGTCTCGCCGACCGCCGGGGGCAGTGCGGCGTGGCTGTTCAATGCGAACGTGGCGAGGAGCGCGAGCAGCGCGACGCGCGGATATCCGGAACGAGGAAACATGGCGAAGAGGATACTCAATCGATGATCAAGTTTCTCTTGTGGCTCCTGCTGCTCGTGGTCTGCTGGCCACTGGCAATCCTGGCGCTGATTCTCTGGCCCCTGGTGTGGCTGATTTCGCTGCCCTTCCGGCTGCTGGGCATCGCCTTTGACGGCGTGTTCTCGCTGCTGCGCGCCATGGTCATGTTGCCCTCCCGCGTGCTGGGCGGCGGAAGGCCCGGTCTGAAGAAAAGGGCGATGTCTTTCGACATCGCCCCCGCACTTCATACCTGATGGACGCCGGCCCTGGGCCGGCGTTTTCCGTCGTGGCGCGTGAGCGCCTGACTAAGCTGCCTGGACTTCGATGCGACGCGGTTCAGGCTTGGCGATCTTGGGGATCGTCAGCTCGAGCACGCCGTCCTTGAACGAGGCCTTGATGGCGTCGGCCTGCACGTTCTCCGGCAGCGTGAAGCTGCGCACGAACTTGCCGGTGACGCGCTCCACGCGCGAATAGCGGCCCTCGTCGTTGCGCTGCTCGAACTGGCGCGTGCCGCGCAGTGACAGGACGCCCTTGTCGGTGGTGATCTCGATGTCGGCGGGCTTCACGCCCGGCAGATCCGCGTGCACGACGAAGCGCTCGGCCTCTTCGTGAATATCGACCGCGGGCGACCAGGTCGCATCACGGGTCACGGTATCGAAGCTCTGGTCGAATTCGCGGTGCAACCGGTTCAGCAGCGCCCACGGCTCGTAACGAACAACAGTCATGTCTAACTCCTATCAGCTGTGTGTTGGCTAACTACCGGGAACCTCCCCGGCGTCGCGATGGCTCCCTAGTTGCGGGCCGCCGCGGCTGGATCAAGCCCCTTGAAAATCCGGGCTGAGGAACCAGCTTTCGGCACCTTTTGCCCCCGATCGCGGCGGCCCGGGCGGGCCAAGGAGGTGGGTTGCCACCAACAAGTTGTGGATGACTTGTGCGTAACGGGTGGGAAGCCCGTGGACACAAAATATTGTGTGGGGCCCGATTCCTGAATCACTCAAAAAGTCTTGTATTGACAGGTGATTCCTGCAGCACAAAAGCTTGTAACCCTATTGAATATAAAGACTTTTCTGCACTGCAATTATGACAACGATGTTTCTTGACGCGCTGTTTTTACGCTCTTAGGCTTCCGACCCCAACACAAGATGTTGTGTCGCGACATCTGCGTGGGTTGGGGAGCCGGGGAGAGGAATGGCGGTTGTCTGACAGCAGCCGCAAACATAAGGACGCGCTGACCCGCAAGTACTGCGGGCGTCGGGCCGTTCTTTTCTCCGGTTCGGGCTTAGGGCAAAAAAACAGTCCGAGAACTTCGGGGGACAGGTACCCATCCATGAATAGCGTGATCAAACTCGAGCACAAAGACGTCGACACGATTCCTTTCCAGGAAGCGTCACTCGATATCTGGGACAAGAAATATCGCTTGTCCGCCAAGGACGGTACGCCCGTCGACAAGACCATGGACGACACCTACAAACGTGTCGCCCGTGCCTTGGCCGATGTCGAGCAGGAATCGGTGCGCGAGCACTGGAACGAACGATTCCTGTGGGCGCTGCGGCGCGGGGCTATCCCCGCCGGGCGCGTCACTTCCAATGCCGGCGCGCTCGAGCACAAGCCGGCGACGTCCACCATCAACTGCACGGTGTCAGGAACCGTCGGTGACTCGATGGACGACATCCTGAACAAGGTTCACGAGGCCGGGCTCACGCTCAAGGCCGGCTGCGGCATCGGCTATGAATTTTCCACGCTGCGGCCGCGCGGCGCGTATGTGTCCGGCGCCGGCGCCTACACCTCGGGGCCGCTGTCGTTCATGGATATCTACGACAAGATGTGCTTCACCGTGTCGTCGGCGGGCGGCCGCCGCGGCGCGCAGATGGGCACCTTCGACATCGGGCATCCGGACGCGCTGGAATTCATCCGCGCCAAGCGCGAGAACGGCCGCCTGCGCCAGTTCAACCTGTCGCTGCTGATCACCGACGAATTCATGAAGGCGGTGCGCGAGGACCGTGACTGGAACCTTGCCTTCCCGCTGTCCAAGAAGGAATACGACCCGGCGGAACACAAGCTCGACGATGGCTCGAAGTACGTATGGCGCGAGTGGCCCGCCAGTAAGGGTTACGTGACGCGCGATGACGGCCTGGTGTGCTGCAAGATCTACAAGACGCTGCCGGCCCGTCGCATGTGGGACGTCATCATGTCGTCCACCTACGATTTCGCCGAGCCGGGTTTCATCCTCATCGACCGCGTCAATGAGATGAACAACAACTGGTGGTGCGAGAACATCCGCGCGACCAACCCCTGCGTTCCCGCCGATACCTGGGTGCAGACCGGCGATGGCCCGCGCCAGGTGGGCGAGCTCATCGGCAAGCAATTCACTGCCCGGGTCGATGGCGTCGATCACGTGAGCAGCGCCGAAGGATTCTTCCGCACGGCGGTCAAGCCGCTGGTGAGCCTGGTCACCACGGAAGGTTTCTCGCTGCGTCTCACCTCCGATCACCGCGTGCGCCGCATTTCGACGCTGACCCGCTGGCGCCTCGCGACCGAGTGGTGCACGGCGGGCGACCTCAAGGCCGGCGACAAGGTGTTGCTGCAGGATCATCGCCGCGGGACGGCCTGGGTCGGCGGGGCTGGTTCGAAAGATTGGGGTTCCAACGAGGGCTACCTGATGGGACTGCTGGTCGGCGACGGCTCGATCACCGAGTCTGGCGCGCAGTTGTCGGTGTGGGCGCGCCCCGCCGTCGGCAACAGCGACATCGGCACGGGCGGTCCGAACTCCGTGATGGCCGCCGCGCTCGATGCCGCGCGTCGCTGCAATCATCAGTCCGAATATACCGGCTGGCACGAAGTCGGCCGCCGCGGCGAGTTCCGTCTCGGCGCCGGCGCCATTACCGAACTGGCGGGCGAACTCGGACTGCGCCCGGGCCGCCAGACGGTCACGCCGGCCATCGAACGTGGCTCGAGCGAGTTCTACCGCGGCTTCCTGCGCGGGCTGTTCGACTCCGAGGGCAGCGTGCAGGGCACTCAGGCCAAGGGTGTGTCGATCCGTCTCGGCCGCTCCGATACCTCGATGCTCGAAGGCGTGCAGCGCATGCTGCTGCGGCTCGGCATCGCCACGACCATCTACCGCAACCGTGCGCAGCCGGGCCTGGTCATCACCGGCGAAAACGTGGCGCGTTTCGCGGAGCACATCGGTTTCTCCGACACCGTCAAGCGTTCGCGCCTGGCAGGGCTGCTGGCCAACTACAAGCGCACGCTGAACCGCGAGCGTTTCGTCGCCACGGTCGACAGCGTGCGCACCGATGGCTTCGAGGACGTGTACGACGTGCAGATCCCGGGCATCAACGAGTTCGACGCCAACGGCCTGCACGCGCACAACTGTGGCGAGCAACCGCTGCCGCCGTATGGCTCTTGCCTGCTGGGCTCGGTCAATCTCACGCGCTTCGTGAAGAATGCGTTCACCGACTTCGCCGAGTTCGACTGGAACGAGTACCGCGACGTGGTGAAGGTTTTCACGCGCATGCTCGACAACGTCTGCGAGATCAATGGATTGCCGCTGCAGCAGCAGCGCGACGAGATCCTGCGCAAGCGGCGCCACGGCATGGGCTTCCTCGGCCTGGGCAGCACCATCACCTGCCTCGGCATGAAGTACGGCGCCGAGGACTCGATCAAGTTCACCGAAGACGTCTCGCGCGAGATGGCGGTGGCCGGCTGGGAAGCCGCGCTGGACCTGGCGAAGGAGAAGGGTCCGGCTCCCATCATGAAGGAGGAATTCACCGTCACGGCCGAGATGCTGCGCAAGCGTCCGGAAATGGTGCGCGATGGCTGGAAAATCGGCGACCTGATCCCGGGACGCATCCTGCATGCGCGTTACAGCCACTACATGCAACGCGTCGCGGGGACCGCTCCCTGGCTGGTCGACCAGCTCGCCAACGTGGGCGCGCGCTTCACGCATCACAGCTCGATCGCGCCCACCGGCACGATTTCGCTGTCGCTCGCGAACAATGCCAGCAATGGCATCGAACCCTCGTTCGCGCACCACTACTTCCGCAACGTCATTCGCCCCGGCAAAAAGACGAAGGAGAAAGTTGATGTCTTCTCATTCGAGCTGCTGGCCTATCGCGAGCTCATCAATCCGCGTGCGCTGCCGAATGCAACGAACGCGGCCGAACAGCTGCCTGGCTATTTCACCACGGCGGATGACATCACCCCGCAGGAGCACGTCGACATCCAGGCCGCCGCGCAGAAGTGGGTCGACAGTTCGATATCCAAGACTGCGAACGTGCCTACGGATTACAAATACGAGAGCTTCAAAGACATCTATATGTACGCCCACGAGAAGGGCCTGAAGGGTTGCACGACGTTCCGCTTCAACCCCGAGGCATTCCAGGGCGTGCTGGTGAAAGAGGACGACCTCAAGAACACCACCTACGTGTTCACTCTCGAGGACGGCACCGAGATCTCGGTCAAGGGTGACGAGGAGATCGAATACGACGGCGAGAAACACACCGCCGCCAATCTCTTCGACGCGCTCAAAGAAGGTTATTACGGGAAGTTCTGACCATGGCAGCCATCAAGATCGACAAGAAGATCGCGAAGTATCGCGTGCAGAAGCCGGTGACCGCCGAAGAGAAATCGGCCGCGGCCGCGGCCGCAGCCGCCGAGGTCGTCAAACTCGAGCCCGCGGTCGAAATGACGCAAGAACAAGGCACGGACGCTCCTCCAAGGTCGTGCGCATGACCGAAGAGGTGCAGCGCCCCGAGATGCTCGTGGGCAGCACCTACAAGATCAAGACGCCGGTGTCGGATCACGCCATGTACGTGACCATCAACGACATCATCCTCAACGAGGACACGCCGTACGAGCAGCGGCGGCCGTTCGAGATCTTCATCAATTCCAAGAACCTCGATCACTTCCAGTGGATCGTGGCGCTGACGCGCATCATCTCCGCGGTGTTCCGCAAGGGCGGCGACGTCACGTTCCTGGTCGATGAGTTGAAGGCCGTGTTTGATCCGCGAGGGGGATACTGGCAGGCGGGCGGCAAGTTCATGCCGTCGATCATTGCCGAGCTGGGGTATGTCATCGAGAAGCACCTGCAGACGATCGGTCTGCTCAAGAAGCAGGAGCTCGATGTGCATGCGCAGAAAATCATCGCCGAGAAAAAGGCGGAGTTCGTCGAACGTACCAAGCAGACCGACGCCTTTGCCAAGTCGCATTTTCCGGAAGGGGCGCAGCTGTGCGCCAAGTGCAGCACCGCCGCCGTCGTCATGATGGACGGCTGCATGACCTGCCTGAACTGCGGCGATTCGAAGTGCGGTTGAGTAGATAGGGTTGGCATACTGATCGCGTGACATCGGCGGGTTCGCCGCCCGCCACCCGGGGCCTGCCGGGCGCATGCCACGCGCTTCCACAAGGCAGTCCCGCGACTGCCTTGTTTTTCCCGGATAGAGGACAAGCACTACACGCCCATCGCAACTGGTCGATCGCTACCCGTCCGGCAACCACTGCCTCCATTGTCCGGCAGCCCGTTCGGTAACGTCCGACTTCAGGAACGGTCGCCCACCGCTAACCGGCCCGCGCGCCGGCGCAGAAGATCCATTTCACACATAGTCAGCGACTGGAGTTGCCATGCGAATTGGTGCCATTGCGACAGCTCTCGTGTCCGTCTTCATGCTTGCAGCCCTGGCTTTCGCCGACGGTGGGCACACCTCCAACAAGTGGCGCATCGAGCTCGACGGCTCCGCCCTCAAAACCGGCGACATGCAATTTCGCGTGACGCCCAGTCAGGGTGAGTCAGTCGACATCATTGCCACCATCAAGAGCGGACGCGCGGAAGACGCCGTGGCGAAGGATGTGCGTGACGCCTTTGCGGCCAAGCTGGACCCGGAGCGCTTCACCATCGAAGTCGACGACGGTGAGGACATCCTCATCAAGAAGAAGGATGGCCAGCCCGATTTCGCGCTCGAGCTGATCGAGTCCGATGTGCGCAATGTGAACATCAGGATCGAGGGCGAATAGCGCACGAATTCCTTTCCCAGATTTGCGCCCCGGAATATGCCGGGGCGCGCCGGCCAGGAGACACACATGAAATTGCGTTCCTGGATCCTTGCCTCCGCCGCTGCCTGCGCAGCGGCGCTTGCGTTTGCCGGTCCACCGCCCGCGGGCGTCTGGAATATCGCACCTACGGGCCGCGCGGCATCGAGCGGTGACCTGCACTTCCGCATCACCCAGAACGACGGCAGCGATCCGCTCGACATCACCGTGCCGGTCAGCATGGGTGCCAAGGATGTCAGCGTCGCGCGCAGCATCCACAATTCGCTCGGCGCGCAATTGCGACGCGATCGATTCAAGGTGGAACTCGGAGAGGGCGCCAACGTGTTGGTCAGCGATTCGCGCGGCAAGCCTAACTTCGCGCTCGAACTGGTCGACTCGGATGTCGATGATCTGCGCGTCGCGGTGCAGAGCGTGACGCCAGCGGCTTCGCCGACGGTGCCGCAGCAGGAGGTGCCCGCGGAGCCTCCGATCCGTCAAACACCGGATGCGCCGGGTGCGGTCACCCCGCCGCCAGGCGAGGTCGTGCCTGTGCCCGGAATCAGGCCTGGGGGTCCCCGACAACTCGACGCCGCGGGTGCCGAACACCTCGCCGCCCGCCACGCCGCCGCCGCCGGAAGCTGCGTCCGCCCGCAACTCCAGCGCCGGCAACCCCGCCGGAAGCCTCCGCCGCCCGCCAGTTCAGCGCCGGCAACACCGCCTCCGGAAGACTCCGCCGCCGGCAGCGCCGCCCGGCAACTGACGCAAATAGGGGCTTTCCGCATTTGGGACGCGGCCACGTGCCAAAGCCCGTCGTTCAGAAGTGGCCCTGCAGATTGATGGGCCGGCCTCCCGCCGTCCGATCTGGTGGTGCTAACAACCTGCGACTAAGCTCCTCGCATGGAACGCGGCGTGGTGACCGGCATCGACTTCCATGCACGCGGTCGCGGCCACGTCGCCAAACGCCAACACTTCAGGGCTGGATTGCTGGATTCCGCGGAATTCGATGACAACGGCGACGGCGTGTTCGAGCGCCGAGTCGGATACGAGCAATTGGAGGAACCCATGGTGTAGGACGGCTCCTAATTTCAGATACGCCGCGCGATGATGGTTGCGCCTGCCGGCGCGCGGCAAGCTTCATCACAGGCGCGACATCGCGCCAGCTTGTTAGGCGCAAAGGATTCTTGAATGAGCCCGACGAAAATCATCGCCATCGTTCTGATCATTGCCGGAGTGATAGGACTCGCTTACGGCCGGTTTACGTATACCAAGGAAACGCATGACGCGAAGATTGGCCCGATCGAGATGTCGGTGAAGGACAAGGAAACGGTGAACGTTCCGCAGTGGGCGGGCATCGGCGCAATCGTGATCGGCGCGGGGCTGCTGTTGGTCGGCGGACGACGCGCCTGAAAGAACCGGTAGGGGTGCCGGGAATGGCTTCGCCATCTGGTGCCCCAATTTGAGAGCAGGGGGCGTTCCCGCCTTGTGGCGCGGGACCGCCCCCTAAATTTATTGGCGCCTCAAAAAGTGCACTGCGCGATGGGCTTGAGACCCGGACAGTTGTTCAGTTCTTCAGCTTGTAACCAGTCCGAAACATCCACGCGATGATGGCGAGGCAGGTGAACATGAATACCAACGTCATGCTGACGCTCAGCACCACGTTGACGTCGGACTTGCCATAGAAGCTCCAGCGGAACCCGTTGATCAGGTACACCACCGGGTTGAACAGCGTGATCTTCTGCCATACCTCCGGCAGCATCGACAGCGAATAGAAGCTGCCCCCCAGAAACGTCAGCGGCGTGACGATCATGGTCGGCACGATGCTGGTTTTCTCCCAGCTATCGGCCCAGATGCCAATCGCGAAGCCCAGCAGGCTGAAGGTCACCGAGGTGAGGATCAGGAACAGGAACATCGCGATGGGATGCTGGATTTCGAACGGCACGAACAGCCGCGCGGTCACCAGGATGATGGTGCCCAGCAAGACCGACTTGGTGGCCGCCGCGCCCACGTATCCCGCCAGCACTTCCACGAATGAAACCGGTGCCGACAGCATTTCATAGATGGTGCCCGCGAACTTGGGCATGTAGATACCGAAAGAGGCGTTGTTCAGGCTCTCGGTGAGCACCGTCAGCATGATGAGACCCGGCACGATGAAAGCGCCGTACGAGACACCGTCGATGCTCACCATGCGCGAGCCGATGGCCGAACCAAACACCACGAAATACAGCGAGGTGGTGATCACCGGCGTCGCGATACTCTGGAAGATGGTGCGGAAGGTGCGCGACATCTCGAAGGTGTAGATGGCGCGGATCGCGTGCACGTTCATTGGCGCGACCTCGACAGGTTCATTGCCGTGATCTCACGAGACTCACGAAGATGTCCTCGAGCGAGCTTTCGAGCGTGTGCAGATCCTTGAAGTCGATGCCGCGTTCGCTGAGCCGGCGCAACAGCGGCGCGATCCCGGTCTCGGCGGCCTGCGTGTCGAAGGTATACACGAGCTCGGTGCCGTCCTTCACCAGTTCCAGTGGCAGGTCCGCCAGCTCGGCGGGGATGGCCGCGAGCGGATTCTGCAGGTGCAGCGTGAGCTGCTTCTTGCCGAGCTTGCGCATCAGCGCGGTCTTCTCTTCGACCACGATGAGCTCGCCCTTGCTGATGACGCCGATCCGGTCGGCCATCTCCTCGGCTTCTTCAATGTAGTGTGTGGTCAGGATGATGGTGACACCGCGCTCGCGCAGGCCGCGCACCATTTCCCACATGTCGCGGCGCAGCTCGACGTCCACGCCCGCGGTGGGCTCGTCGAGGAACAGGATGGTGGGTTCGTGCGACAGCGCCTTGGCGATCATCACGCGCCGCTTCATGCCACCCGACAGCGTCATGATCTTCGAGTCCTTCCTGTCCCACAGCGACAAGTCGCGCAGCACTCGTTCGAGGAATGCGGCGTCGCGCGGCTTGCCAAACAAACCTCGGCTGTACTGCGTGGTGTTCCACACCGTCTCGAACATGTCGGTGGCGAGTTCCTGCGGCACCAGGCCGATCTTGGCGCGCGCCAGGCGGAAGTCGCGGATGATGTCGTGACCGTCGGCGCTGACGCTGCCGGCGGTGGGATTGACGATTCCGCAGATGATGTTGATCAGCGTGGTCTTGCCGGCCCCGTTCGGACCGAGGAGCGCGAAGATCTCGCCGCGGCGGATTTCCAGGTTGACGTTCCGGAGGGCGTTGAAGCCGGTGGCGTAGGTCTTGGACAGACCGGAAACGGTGAGCACGGACATGGGCGCGTACGTTAGCGAGCGGCGGGGCGCGACTCAATGACCCTAAGTGGGTATTACCCCAAGTGTTCCTGAAGCGCAATTAAGGGCGGCTTGCACCGCGTTCACACCGGCGTGAGACTGGCGCGCAGGAGGGTGCGATGGTGTGCAGCGGGCGGGCGCGGTTGTTAGGTGCATTGCTCGTCCTGGTTGCGGGACTTCGAAGAACCCGCAATCGCAGTCGGCATCGTCAGCAACCGGAAAGCGTCCGGTGGGGTACCGCTGGTCATCCACAACATCGGCGCCGGGGCGCGGGAAGAAGACATGCTGTTTCGTTACACCATCATCGGACATTACCGGACCCATCGTCCTGAGCCGGCGCCGAACGGTTCGGTGACACCTGTCGCCGGACACTGACGCCTTCCGCGCAACGATTCACGGTACGCTTCACCACCGAAGATGAGCGCCAAGCCCGGCCTAGCCAAACCGACCGATGTCCCCGCGGACGCGCCGAATTCGGCGCGCCGGTTCTTCGGGGTATTCCGCTACAGCAAGCGCGCCCTGGAGCTGGTGTGGGCCACGAGTCCGAAGCTGGCCTTGTTCCTCGGCTTCGTGACCCTGCTCGCCGGCGTGCTGCCGTCCGCCGTGGCCTGGGTGGGCGCTCGCATCGTCGACAGCGTGGTGGCGGCCGGCAAAGCGTACGCCGCCGGTGGCGACGCCGATCTCGAGCCGGTGATCCTCTGGGTGCTGGTCGAGGCGCTGATGCTGGTGATCATCACCGGGGCGCACCGCGGCATCACGCTGTGCCAGTCGCTGTTCAAGGCCCAGCTGTCGCATCGCGTGAACGTGATGATCCTCGAGAAGGCGCTCACGCTCGAGCTCACGCACTTCGAGGATTCGGAGTTCTACGACAAGTTGACACGCGCGCGCCGTGAAGCATCGAGCCGGCCACTGTCGCTGGTCATGCGTACCTCGGGCCTGTTGCAGAGCGCGATCTCCATCGTGAGTTTCTCGGTGCTGCTGGCCGGATTTTCACCCTGGGCCGTGGCCATCCTGATTGCCTGTGGCCTGCCGGCGTTTTTCGCCGAGACGAAGTTCTCAGGCGACGCCTTCCGCCTGTTTCGCTGGCGTGCGCCGGAGACGCGCATGCAGACCTATCTCGAAACGGCGCTGGCGCGCGAGGACCACGCCAAGGAGGTCAAGCTCTTCGACCTGGGACGCGTGTTCCTGGGCCGCTACGTTGCCATTTTTGAAGGACTGTATGAGGAGGACCGCAATCTCACCATTCGCCGTGAGACCTGGGGCTTCACCTTCACGCTGCTCAGTATCACCGCGCTGTACGGCGCCTACGCCTGGTGCGCCGTGGAGGCGGTGCGCGGCGTGATCACGCTCGGCGAGATGACCATGTACCTGATGCTGTTCCGCCAGGGTCAGACCGCCGTCACCACCAGCCTCGGCGCCATCGGCGGCATGTACGAGGACAACCTGTACCTGTCGACGCTCTATGAATACCTCGAGGAGCCGGTCGAGCCGAGCACTGGCACCGCGGTCAGCGGGCCGGATCCCGAAGCCGGGGTGCAATTCGAAAACGTCGAGTTTCGTTATCCCGGGTCCGACCGGGTGGCCGTCACCTCGATCAACCTGCAGATCCGTCGCGGCGAGTCGCTGGCACTGGTGGGCGAGAATGGCTCGGGCAAGACCACGCTGATCAAACTACTGACGCGACTGTACCGGCCGTCGTACGGTCGTATCCTGCTCGACGGCCGCGATCTGCAGGAATGGGACGAAACCGTGCTGCGCCGGCGCATCGGCGTCATCTTCCAGGACTTCGTGCGCTACCAGCTGATGGTGGGCGAGAACGTCGGCGCCGGCGACGTGCGCGAGTTCGAGAATCGCGAGCGCTGGGCCGAAGCCGCCGCGCAGGGCATGGCGGCGCCATTCATCGAGGACATGCCCAAGCAATACGAAACCCAGCTCGGCAAGTGGTTCAAGGATGGCCGCGAACTGTCGGGCGGACAATGGCAGAAGATCGCCCTGTCGCGCGCCTTCATGCGCAGCGACGCGGACATCCTGGTACTCGACGAGCCCACCGCCGCCATGGACGCGGCAGCCGAGGCCGAGGTATTCGAGCATTTCCGATCGCTGATGGGCAGACGCATCGCCATCGTCATATCGCACCGCTTTTCGACCGTGCGCATGGCCGATCACATCGTGGTCCTGGAACAGGGACACATCATCGAACGCGGCAATCACGAATCGCTGATGCAGCAGGACGGCATTTACGCCAAACTGTTCACGCTGCAGGCGCGCGGTTATAGATAGACGAAGATGACGGGCGCGCAGCCCCGCCGATACAATCAAGCCTCAATTGACTCGTCTGAATTCCAAGGGGAGCAAGGGAATGTCATTCACGATTCTCCGGGCAATGCTGGTCGCTTCGTTTGCCCTGGCATTGCTGGCGCCGCTCAGCCAGGCCGCCGGCAAGAAGAAACCCGTTCCCGTCGCTCCGCCCGCCAAGGTGGCAGTCGCCGCTCCGGAACGCGTCGCCTCGGTCGAAGGCATCACCGAATACCGGCTGGCGAACGGCCTGCGCGTCTTGCTGTTCCCGGATCCCAGCAAGCAGACCATCACCGTGAACGTCACCTATCTCGTTGGCTCGCGCCACGAGAACTACGGCGAGACCGGCATGGCGCATCTGCTCGAACACATGTTGTTCAAGGGCACGGCGCGCCGCACGGACGTTCCCACCGAGCTGGCGGCGCATGGCGCACGGCCCAATGGCACCACCTCGTGGGATCGCACCAACTACTACGAGACCTTCAACGCCAGCGAGGAAAACCTGCGCTGGGCGCTCGATTTTGAAGCTGACCGCATGGTGAACTCCCGTGTCGAGAAGAAGGACCTCGACAGCGAAATGACCGTGGTGCGCAACGAATTCGAGATGGGCGAGAACCAGCCGCTCGGCGTGCTGTTCAAGCGGCTGATGTCGGCGTCCTACGACTGGCACAACTACGGCAATCTGCCGATCGGCGCGCGCTCCGATCTCGAAGGGGTGCCGATCGATCGCCTGCAGGCCTTCTACAAGACTTACTACCAGCCGGACAACGCGCTGCTGCTGGTGGCCGGCAAGATCGACGAGGCGAAGACGCTCGAGCTGGTGCAGCAGAATTTCGGTTCGATTCCGAAACCGACGCGCATCCTGCCGGTGATGTACACCGCCGAGCCGGTGCAGGATGGCGAACGGCTCGTGACCCTGCGACGCAGCGGTGATGTGCAACTCGCCGTGGTGGGTTATCACATCCCGGCGGGCGCGCATGCGGACATCGCGCCGTTGCAGATCCTGAATGAAGTGCTGGGCAGCTCCCCGGCAGGCCGATTGCACAAGGCGCTGGTCGAGCCGGGCAAGGCCGCTGCGGTCATGCAAATAGGCCTGCAGATTCGCGATCCGGGCATGACGTTCTACGGCGCGCAAGTGCGCACCGGGCAGCCGCTCGAGCCGGTGCTCACCCAGATCATCGACGTCGCCGAGAAGCCCGCCGCAAAGCCCGTCACCGACGAAGAAGTGGAACGCGCGCGCACCCAGATCCTGTCGCAGATCGATCTGGCCCTGAATTCCTCGGAGCGCGTCGGCCTGCTGCTGAGTGACTGGTACGCCATGGGCGACTGGCGACTCATGTTCCTGCATCGTGACCGGCTGAAGGCCGTGAAGACGGCCGATGTGCAGCGCGTGTGGGGCTCCTATCTCAAGTCCTCCAACCGCACCGCCGGGCTGTTCTATCCGACACCGGCGCCGGATCGCGCCGAGATGCCGGCGTCACCCGACGTGGCCGCGCTGGTCAATGAGTACAAGGGCGATGCGGTGCGCGAAGTCGGCGAGGAATTCGACCCATCGACCACCAACATCGAGGCGCGCACGACACGCAAGAAACTGCCGGGCGGCCTCGAGCTTGCGCTGCTGCCGAAGAAGACGCGTGGCGGTGCGGTATTCGCCGGCATGGCGCTGCGCTTCGGCGATCTCAAGAGCCTCGCAAATCTCGGTGACATTCCGTCCATGACCACCGCCATGTTGATGCGCGGCTCCAGCAAACACACGCGCCAGCAGATCGAGGATGAACTGGATCGCCTCAAGGCGAACGTCAACCTGAATACCTGGGGCTCGGGGCTGTCCATGAGCATCGAGACCACTCGCGAGAACCTGCCGGCCGTCCTGACCCTCATGGCCGAGGTATTGCGTGAGCCGGCTTTTGACCCCAGGGAACTCGAGCAACTGCGCTCCGAAAGGCTGGCGGGACTCGAGCAGCAGCGCAGCGAGCCGAGCGCCATCGGCTACACGGCGTTTCAGAAGCATCTGAGTCCTTATCCGAAGGGCGACATCCGTTACGTGGACTCGGTCGACGAGGGCGTGGTCGACATCAAGGCCGTGACGCGTGACCAGATGGTGCGCTTCCACCGCGACTTCTTCGGCGCGCAACCCGCGCAGTTTTCCGCGGTCGGCGACTTCGATGCCGCCGCGCTGGAAGCGCAACTCACGCAGCTGTTCGGCGCCTGGAAGGCGGCCAAGCCGTTCACTCCCGTGCCGAACGAATATCACGAGGTTGCGGCGCTGGAAAAAACCTTCCAGACGCCGGACAAGGCACAGGCGTTCTTTGTCTCCGGCCTCAACCTGAACATGCGTGATGACGATCCGGATTATCCGGCGCTGGTGTTCGGCAACTACATGCTGGGCGGTGGCTTCCTGAATTCCCGCCTGATGGCGCGCATCCGCATCAAGGAAGGATTGAGTTACGGCGTCGGTTCGCGGTTGAACGTGGATTCGCTCGACAAGTCGGGCACCTTCCTGGCTTTCGCCATCTACGCGCCGCAGAACCTGGCGCGGCTCGAGCAGGCCTTCAAGGAGGAAATCACGCGTGTGCTCGATGAAGGCTTCACCGCCGACGAAATCGCGCAGGCGAAATCCGGCTGGCAACAGTCACGCAGCGTGTCGCGTGCGCAGGACAACTCGCTCTCGGGAACGCTGGGCCACTACCTGTTCATCGGCCGCACACTTGCCTGGGATGCGGAGTTCGAGAAGAAGGTGCTGGCGCTCGACGCCGAGCAGATTCGCGCCGCGATGAAGCGCCACATCGTGCCGGCGAAGTTCGCCGTGGTGAAGGCCGGCGACTTCGCAGCCGCGGGCCCCGCCGACGCCGCCAAGAAATGACCGCGTGAAGGCAGCATAAGTACCCTCGTGTTGTTGCCGTAAGCACAGGTAATCGAAGCAAAGTTGCCGCGATGGCTTCCATCCCTTAGGTCGGGATGCGCCTGTTTCCCCCGTCCATGCCAGCGGAACTGGTTCGCATTTCCGCGGGCGGGCCATGCCCCTGGTCGACATGGTGTCGCGGATGCTCTGCTAGGCTGACTCCAAAGTGAGGCCCAGCCGGGACTCGCGCCAAGAAGAAATCGGGGTCTCGCCATGTCGACTCGAACCCGCGTTGCAGCGGCTGTTTGTGTTCTAGCCCTTTCTTCCATCGCTGCCGCGGACAATGTGCGCGGCGCCTGGTCAGCGCCATTCACCTGGCCGCTGATCTCCGCGCACGCAGTCCTGACGCCGGACGGCCGGGTGCTCACTTATGGCACCGACAACGCCGGCAAGCAGACCGGCTTCTTCATCTACGACGTCTGGGATCCGCAGGGCGGTACGACGGGTGGACACCTCACGCTGCCCAACGTCACCGGCACCGACATCTTCTGCAGTTCGCAGATCATCATGCCGCAGAGCGGCAACATCTTCCTCGCCGGCGGCGACAATTTCGTCAACGGCAACACCACCAACACCGGCAACAACAACACCAACGTTTACAACCCCACGACCAACAACCTCGCCCGCGGCAACGACATGAACCGGCCGCGCTGGTATTCGACCTCCACGACGCTGCTGAACGGCGAGATCTACATCCAGGGTGGCACCAGCGGTGGCGACCGTCCGGAGATCCGCGGCAACGACGGTACCCTGCGCCTGCTGGCGAACGTGAACACCAGCGGCTTATCCGCGACGTTCCCGCGCAATTTCCTCGCGCCCGATGGACGCGTCTTTGGCTTCGACACCAGCGGCAGGATGTATTACGTCTCGCCGGCAGGCGCTGGCTTGCTCACCACGGCCGGGCAGTTGACCGGCGCCACCAGCTGGACTTCGAGCGCCGCCATGTTCCAGCCAGGGCGGATCCTGCAGATGGGCGGCGCCTCGAGTGCTGCCCTGGTCATCGACATCAACGGTGTTCAGCCGGTCGTAACTTCCACGCAGTCCATGTCGACGCAGCGCCAGTGGGTGTCGGCGACCGTCCTGCCCGATGGCCGGGTGCTCGGCACCGGCGGCAGTCAGGTCGACAATCAGCTCACGGGCGTCAATAACGTCGCCGAGATCTGGAGTCCCGTCACGGGAACCTGGACGCAGGGCGCCTCGGGCACCAAAGCGCGTCTCTATCACTCTTTCGCCTTGCTGCTGCCGGACGCGTCGGTGCTGGTGGGCGGTGGTGGCGCGCCCGGTCCGCAGGTCAATCTCAATGCCGAGATCTATACGCCACCGTACCTGTTCGACGCCACCGGCGCCCGCGCCGCGCGGCCGGCCATCATGTCAGCGCCTGATACCGTCATGCCCGGCGAGCTCTTCCAGGTCGGCTTCTCGGGCGCTGGCAGCGTCAGTCGCGTCTCGTTCATCAAGACCGGCACGACCACCCACAGCAACAACATGGACCAGCGCTACCTGCAGCTGCCCTTCACCGCCAATGGCAACCTGCTCGACGTGCAGTTGCCCTCGCGAGCCGGTGACCTGCCGCCGGGCTACTACATGCTGTTCGTGCTCAACGCGCAGGGAGTGCCCTCGGTGGCGCGCATCGTGCGTGTCGGCATCACCACCACCGATCCCGGTACTTCGGATTTCATTCCGGCCGCGGGCGGCAACGGCGGTGGTCCGTTCACGCTCGCCTGCGAAGCCAATGAGGTCCTCGTCGGCGTGCGCGGCAGCACCGCCACCTACGTGAACCAGGTCGCCCCGCAATGCGTGCGTGTCAACGCCTCCGGCCAGTGGGTCGGCTCACCGGTCGAACGCGGCATCACCGGCACCGCCGGCACGACTAACTACACGAAATCGTGCCCGGCCAATTCGGCGATCAGCGGTTTCCGCGGCCGCTTCAGCACGTACGTCGACCAGCTCGATTTCGAATGCCGGCCGCTGACGTCGGACGGCAAACTCACGGGCACCGGCGCGTTCCTGGGCGCGGTCGGCCCGGCCACCGGAACGGCGCAGGGACCGTGGCGCTGCGACTCGGCAAATCCGGTGTTCGCCCTTTACGGCCGCTCGGCAAGCTGGCTGGACAGCTTCGGCATGCAGTGCCGCCAGGCGGCGGCGAGCGTCGTCAACACGCCGCCGACCCTGGCAAACCCGGGCAACCAGTCGACCCCGGTGAACTCCGCCGTCGATCTTGCGGCCAGCGCTTCGGACACGGATGGCAATACGCTCAGCTTCAGCGCCTTTGGCCTGCCCGCCGGCCTGTCCATCGACGGCGCCACCGGCCGGATCAGTGGAGCGCCCAGCACCGCCGGCAGCTACCCGGTGTCACTGAGCGTTTTCGATGGAACGGTCACGGTCAGCGTCACGTTCAACTGGATCGTGACCAGCACTTTGCCGTTCACGCTCGATCCGTTGCCGCCGGCCACGCCCAAACTCGCGGGCACGCCAGTGAACTACACCGCGACCGCCCGCAACGGCACCAATGTGACCTATAGCTGGTTCTTCGATGACGGCACGGCAGCGAGTGCGCCCTCGAGTTCACCGACGATCACGCATACTTTTGCGCGCCCTGGCGTCTACTACGTGAGCGTCACGGCTTCGTCGCCGGGCTTCACGTCGCTATCCGAGACGGTCGCGCAGTCCATCTACCTGCAACCCACGGCCAACAGGCCGACGATGTCGAGCAACATCGCCTACGACACCAGCAATGGCGGGCGCCTCTGGGTGGTGAACCAGGACAACAACTCGGTCTCGGTGTTCGACGCCACCAGCAATGCCAGGCTCGCGGAAATCCCGGTGGGCGCGGGTCCGCGCACGCTGGCGGTGGCGCCGAACGGCACCGTGTGGGTGGTCAACAAACACACCGCGACCATCAGCGTGGTCAATCCGGCCTCGATGAGCGTTTCGCAGACGCTGCCGCTGCCGTTCGCCTCGCAGCCCTTCGGCATCGCGTTCGCGCCCACGGGCGGCTTTGCGTACGTGGTGCTCGAGGGTAGCGGCACGCTGCTCAAGCTGGACGCCGCCAGTGGTGCGACGCTCGCCAGCCTCGGCATTGGCAAGAATCCGCGCCATGTCTCCGTGAACTCGGATGGCACCGCCGTGTATGTGTCGCGCTTCATCACGCCGCCGCTGCCGGGCGAGAGCACTCCGCTGGTACAGCCGGGTGGCGCCGGCGGCGAAGTCGTGGTGGTGTCCGCCGCCGGCATGACGGTTTCGGGCGTGATCACGCTCGCTCACAGCGACATGCCGGACTTCGAGATCCAGGGCAGTGGCGTGCCCAACTACCTGGGCGCCGTGGCGCTGTCGCCGGATGGCGCGACGGCCTGGGTGCCCTCGAAGCAGGACAACATCCTGCGTGGCTCGCTGCGCAACGGCTCGAATCTCAACTTCCAGAACACGGTGCGCGCCGTCGCGTCGCGTATCGACCTGGCCACCGGTCTCGAAGACCTCGCATCACGCGTGGACCTCGATAACTCCAGTCTCGGCAGCGCCGCGGTGTTCGATCCCTTCGGTAACTATCTGTTCGTGGCGCTGGAAACCAGCCGCCATGTCGCGGTGGTCGATGCGCAGGGCCGCTACGAAATCTTTCGTTTCGACGTGGGCCGCGCGCCGCAGGGCCTGGCGATCTCGGACGATGGCCTGCGTCTGTACGTCAACAACTTCATGGATCGCACGGTGGGAGTATTCGACCTCACGCGACTGCTGAATCTCGGCGAATCGAACGTGCCGTCACTGGCCACGCTGAATGCCGTCGCCGGCGAGTCGCTGTCGGCACCGGTGCTCAAGGGCAAGCAGTTCTTCTACGACGCGCGCGACACTTCGGTTGTCACAAGATGCGTACATGAGCTGCGCTTCCTGTCACAACGACGGTGGCCACGACGGGCGCACCTGGGATCTCACCGGCATGGGTGAGGGGCTGCGCAACACGGCGAGCCTGCGTGGTCGCGCGGCCGGGCAGGGCTTCCTGCACTGGTCCGCCAACTTCGACGAGTTGCAGGACTTCGAAGCCCAGATCCGCACGCTGGCCGGCGGCTCGGGCCTCATGAGCGACGTCGACTTCAACGCCGGCACCCGCAGCCAGCCTCTGGGTGATACGAAGGCCGGCGTGAGCGCGGATCTGGATGCGCTTGCGGCCTACGTGGCCTCGCTGAACACGTCCGCGAACAGCCCGCGCCGCAATGCCGACGGTTCTCTCACCACGGCGGCCGTGGCGGGTCGCGAAGTGTTCCGCGCCGCCAACTGCGCCCAGTGCCATGGCGGGGCCGCCTTCACCATCAGCGCCTCCGCCAACCTGCAGGATGTGGGCACGATCAGGCAGCCAGGCAGTGGCCAGCGCCTGGGCGGCGCACTCACCGGCATCGACGTGCCGACACTGCGTGATGTTTGGGCGACGGCCCCGTACCTGCACGACGGTTCCGCCGCGACCATCGCGCAGGCGATCACGGCACACGGTGGCGTGAGCTTCAGCAGTACGGATCTCGCCAATCTCGTGGCGTACGTCGAGCAGATCGGCGCCCAGGAGACGGCGGCGCCGACGCCTAACAACCCGCCGCTGCTGACGAACCCCGGTAACCAGAGCGGCTACACCGGAACGGCGGTGAATCTCGCGCTCAGTGCCAGCGACCTCGACGGTGAGGCGTTGCAGTTCAGCGCGACCGGTCTGCCTGCCGGGCTGTCGATTGGAAGTTCGACGGGCCTGATCAGTGGCACGCCCACTGTGGCGGGCAATTACAACGTCACCGTCACCGTGCGCGACGCCCTGGTCGGCGTCTCGCAGAGCTTCACCTGGAGTGTCACGTTTCGCGACACCACGGCACCATCGAGGCCGACAGGCTTCAGCGTCTCCGAGATCAGCGGCGAGCCGGTTCTGACCTGGAGTGCATCCACCGACAATGTGGGCGTCGCCGGTTACATCGTCTATCGATCCACGAACGGCACCCAGGGTTCGGAAGTTGCACGTACCTCGGCGGGCGTGCGCACCTGGACTGACAAATCGTTCCAGGAGAAGGTGAAGTACACGTACTCGCTGAAAGCCTACGACGCCGCGGGCAACGAGAGCACGTTGAGCGCGCTGCGCTCGGTGACGCCGTCGGAGCCGCCGTCGACGCCGACGGTGAGTGTGGCGCTGTCGAATGGTGATCCGCGCCTCACGTGGACGGCCTCGACCGACAATGTGGGTGTGGCGGGTTACATCATCTACCGCTCCACCAATGGCGGAAACGGTTCTGAAATCGCACGCGTGAGCACGCTCACCTTCACCGACACCACAGGCCAGGCCGGCAGGCGCTACTCCTACAACGTGCGCGCCTACGATGCGGCAGGGAACCTGAGCAGCCGATCGACCGACGTCTCGATCGTCGCGCAGTGAGCAAACGCGTCAAACACTGGGTCCCCGTCGCGCTCGCGGCACTGGTGACGGTGATGGCGACGGCGGCGATCGCGGCGCCCAAATCACTGCCGGCATTCGAGCGGGTCATGGTCATCGAGCCGCGCGTGGTGGCCGACCTCGAGATGACTGATCACACCGGCAAGCGGCGGCGGCTCAGCGACCTGGCGGGTACGCCGGCCCTCGTGTACTTCGGTTTTACCCACTGTCCGGATGCCTGTCCGACCACGCTGCAGAAGCTCGCCATGATCAAGTCTGCCGAGGGGGAGCCGCTCAAAGGTGTGCGCGTGGTGTTGATCAGCGTGGACGGCGAGCGCGACACGCCGGAAGTCCTCAAGGATTTTCTCGCGCGGTTTTCCGGGGACTTCGTCGGGCTCACCGCGCCGCCCGACCAGGTGCGCAACCTGGCGCTGAGCTTCTCGGCGCCGTTCTTCAAGGATCCGCCGAAGGACGGGGCCTACGCGGTGCAGCACTCGACGCGTGTCTATGCACTCGACAAGCAAGGACGGCTGCGCGCCGAACTGTACGAAGCCTCGCGTGAGGCGACTGTCGGCGTCGCGCGCGCGTTGTCAGCCGAATAGGCCTCGCGCCAAAAAAAAGCGGCGCCCGAAGGCGCCGCCTAACATCACTTGATGTGTCGCAGACCGGTTTAGAACCGGCGACCGCCACCACCACCAAAGTTGCCGCGCGGAGCGCCGCGATCGCGCTCCTGCGCCTCATTGACCTTGAGCGGACGACCGCCGAAGTCTTTGCCGTCGAGCGCCTGCATGGCGCGCGTGGCATCGGCATTCGCCATCTCGACGAAACCAAATCCGCGTGGGCGGCCGGTCTCGCGGTCGTTCACCAGGGACACCTTGTCGACGGTGCCGTGGGCTGCAAAGAGGGCGCGCACCTGGTCTTCGGTGGCGGAGAAAGGAAGATTTCCAACGTAAAGTTTCGTCACAGAACAACTCACAAAAAAGAAACACGGTGACAGGCATGCAGCCCTGTCTGCTGTGGTTCGCGGAATACTTTGAGGTGCCGGCGCCCGTGAATGCGGGGTCGTATCTACAGAAGAATCAGCAAGCCGGCGCGCAACTTACAGGATTTGCAGTTCCAGCGCGACCCCTTCCGGGGGATTTTTTGCGTAGGGCAAGGCCCGCACCCCTTCCGGGGGCGGGCCCTGACCGTTTCGCTCCTTAATTAAGGCAACTGTTTAGTGCAACTGGCCACGGATTTCGCCAGCCGGCCACTTGGATGAGTGGACGTTGGCATAGGCATATCCGGCCTTGATGGCCGCCACGATTTCGTCAAACGCGCCCGGCTCGATGCCCTGGCCCCCGATCGCTGGCGGCACGGCGGCGGGGCCGATGACCAGATCCGGTGTGATGACACCCGAAATCTCCGCCGGCGGGGCCGGGCAGGCCTGAGTGCCCACGGGACCATTTCCGGCGTTCGTGCACAGGAAGAAGCTGATACCGCCATTGACGCCCGGCTGGCCGAAATGCACGTGGGCCTGCGCCACCGTGCCTTCCAGCGCCTCGTAGTTCAGGTGCCACGTGATGGTGTTCGCTTTGGTGTCGATCACCGCGGTGAACTTGCCCTTTGCCGTGGTGGATTGCGACGGCACTTCCTGGTAACCGACGAGCCTGGCGCTCACCTCGATCGACTTCTTGCCACGTTCGCCGTTTCCTTCATCGGCCATCAAACTACTGGCACCGAGCAGCGTGGCGGCGACGCCCGCGAGCCCGGCGATGAATACTCGACTACGCATAATTTTCCCCTGGGGTTGTGGTTTGGACCTGCGAGGCGACCGGTATTACGCTCGCCCGTGACACTCGTGTGACCTAATGGAGGCGTACTGCCAATGTCCCAATTTGCCCTGGTGTTCCCCATGTTGGCGCTGGTCATCCTGACCTTCGGCGTCAGCGTGAAGCTGTTTCGGGCACGACTCCGTTCGGTGCGCGAGGGCCACACCCCGGTGAGTTACTTCAGGGTGTTCCAGGGTTCCCCGGAACCGGAATTTCTTGCCAAGCCCACCCGTCACTACGTGAATCTCTTTGAGACACCGGTGCTTTTTTATGCCGGTTGCCTGGCGGCGATGGTCGCGGGCGTGACCGGGCCGGTGACGGTCGCACTCGCCTGGGCGTACGTCGCCGCCCGGCTGGTGCATGCGTGGGTGCACCTCGGTGGTAATCGCGTCAGACATCGCCTGCGCGCATTTTTACTGGGATGGGTGTGCCTCCTGGGATTGTGGATCTCAGTGGGCGTTGGCGTCGCATCGCGGCAGGAACCGTCACCCGCACCCCCACTCGCCGCCCTGCCAGGAACCGCCAGCCAGCTGCTCGAAGCCTATTGCGCGCTCGATTTCGACGGTGCCCGGCTCAGCAGCACGACGGGGAGGCAGGTCGCGTCAATGGTTGCCTGGGAGCACGAACCTGGCTGGGATGCCGTCAAACTCGTCGACGGATTCATCGTGGGTGCCGCCAGGGCGAGCGGCAATCGGATCGAAATTCCCGTGACCTATGAAGTAGTCGGCACGGCTGTCGGGTCGCAAATCACACGCTTCGGGAAAGAACTCGAGACCGTGCAATTCGAACTGGAATCCGCCGGCGGCACCTGGAAGATCATCGGGCCCATCATCCCGCCGCATGTGTCGCCGGCCGCCCACCAGCAGGCGCTGGCGTCAGGCTGACATCGAACTCGCGGATATCCCGGGCAATATGTTCGCCTCGCTCTGGCCGGGCGCGATCCGCCAGCTGTCGTTGGGCCTGCTGGCACTGTTGGCCACGCGACGGTTGCGGCGCGCCATTGCGCAATTTTCACGCCGCCGAACGCTTCGCTGACACGGAATCGTCGTCCTTCGCCAACGATTGGTTATGTCGTAAAAAAAAAGGTGAGGGCTGCGTCACTAAATCCCCGATAGCCAAATCCAGCTTACAATCCTCGTTGATTCCTACAAGTTAAGGTGCGGACTGAAGGGTCCGGCAGCGTTCACAGCGCCCCGGAGCAAGGGTCTCGAGAGTGTAGGGGAGCAGGGTGCGAAGGGCGGTCAGCCGTATATCGCTATGGATTTGGCTTATCGCCACGACTGCCAACGCGCAGCAGATCCAGTTTGCGGAACCGGTCCAGCTCGATGTCGCCGCCTCGACCGCGTCTTTTGAGGCCTACGGGCGCCGCTTTTCCCTGGCGCTGGGCGACAACGAACGGGTACTCGCGAAACTCCCGGCGCAGCGCAAACAGGAATTGCAACGCTATCGCCTGATGCGCGGCACGCTCGACGGACAGCCGGGCTCCTGGGTGCGCCTCACCGAATCTGCGGCCGGCATCGAAGGCGCCATCTGGGACGGCCATGACCTCTATACCGTCACCACCTACGAGCGCATCGCGTCGCTACTCACCACGCCGCTCGCCGCACGCCCGGATCAGACCGTGGTGTACCGCCTCTCCGATGCGCGCGACCTGTTGCCACAGAATTTCTGCGCGCTCGAAGACGCGAGCCGCGGCACCGCCAAGCAGACTGCGCTCGATCAGTACCAGGCGCTGGTCGCCGATCTCGAAAACACGACTGACGCCAAGATTACCCAGCAGATCGAGATCGCGCTGTTGGGCGACAGCGATTTCGCCGCGAGCCAGGCGCACGATCCCACGGCGGCCATGCTGGCGCGGCTCAACATCGTCGAAGGCATTTTCAGCGAGCAGGTGGGACTGCTGGTGCTCGCGACCGACGTTCGCGTGATGCCCGCGGCCGGGGATCCGTTTACCAGCACCAACGGAACCACCTTGCTCGAGCAGTTGGGCAAGTACCGGATCGCCACCGCCGCGGTGCGGGCGCGCGGCCTGGCGCATCTCATGACGGGCAAGGACCTCGACGGCACCACCGCGGGCATCGCCTATATCGATGCGCTGTGTGCGGGCGATCGCGGCGTGTCGCTGAGCGGCCAATCCTACGGCACCACCATCTCGGCGCTCATCATGGCGCACGAGCTGGGACACAACCTGGGCGCGCCACACGACGGCGCCTCGGGAGGCGCGTGCGAGAACGTGAGCGCCGGCTTCATCATGTCGTCGACCGTCAGCGGTTACGCGACCTTCTCGCATTGCAGCCTCGAAGTGATGCAGGCCGCGCTCGCTTCGGCGAGCTGCGTGGTGCCGGCCGAATATGCGGATGTGGCCGTGAGGCCGGCGGCCAGCAACCTCAAGGTCGACGCCGGTATCCCCTTCGTGTTGCCCTGGACGGTGAGCTCGTCCGGAACCTCGGCCACCGAAGACGTGACCCTCGAGGTCGATTTGCCCGACGGCGTGGGCCTGTCGATCGACACGATCAGCGCCGACCAGGGAAGTTGCTCGGTGGCGGGCTCGAAGGCGAGCTGCTCGTTCGGCAACTTGTCGCCGGGCGAGCAGCGCAGCGTCAACCTCACCACGCGCGGCATGCTGGCGGGCAACTTCAGCGCTCACGCACGCGTGTCGGCATTCAATGACCGGCTCGCATCGAACAACTCGCGCGAGCTGGTTTTCAGTATCCGTTCGGGTGTCGACGCCGCGGTGACACTCACGGCCGAAGCGCCGGAAGTCACGCTCGGCGTACCGTTGCAGATCTACGCCGATATCTTCAGCCTGCGCGGCCTCGCGGTGCGCGATGCCGTGTTGTCCCTGAATCTCAACCAGGCAGTGGTCGCCGCCAGTCTTCGCGGGCGCCAGCTGCGTGCCGAGCGCGCGCTCCGTGGTCTGCACGCTCGCGGAATTGCCCGCGGGAGAATCGCGACGCCTCACCGTCACGACCAATACCGTCGCGGCTGGACCCATGTACGCGTCGGCCACGGTCAGCGCCGTCGGTGATGGCGACCTGAGCAACAACACCGCGAACGCGCAGGCCTGGGTGCAGGCCGAGCGCGACCTCGAGCTCACGGCTGGACCCGACACCGTGGAACTGGCGGTGGGTGGAGGCTACGAAGTGCCGCTGCTGGTACGAGCCCGCGGCCCGCAGCCGACGGCGTCGGCGCGGTTGTCGATCGGGTTCCCCTCGGGCACCGTGGCGGTCGAACTCATCGATTCCGAAGGAGCGACCTGCAACCGGCCGGATGCGGCAAGCCTGCAATGCGAGCTCGGCGTATTGGCGCCCGGTGCCACGCAGTTGGTGCGCCTGCGCGTGTCGGGGAGCCGCGCCGGTGTCGCCGACATCAGTGCGATGGCCGAAGCCGCCGACGACGGTTACGCCGCCAACAATTTCGCGTCGGTGCATGTGCGCATCGACAACCCAGTGGACCTGGGGGTGCTGCTGGCATCCGGAGGGACGGGCATCGAAGGTGTCGACCTCGAGGGTGAGGTAACGCTGTCCTCGGCCGGCCGCCTGCCCGCAGTGGGCGCGACGCTCGATATCGAGCTGCATCCCGCGGGCGAGTTGCGCGCGGCGTACATTCACGAAGGCGATGACTGCGAGCTGCTGACGCCGCAACGTGCACGCTGCGCGCTGCCGGTGCTGTCACGCGGCTCACAACTGTACGTGAAGTACCGCGCCAATTTCGCCGAGCCGGGCGCGTACGACGTCCGGTTCACCCTGCACACACCCGGCGACACGGCCGCCACCAATGACAAGCTGACTCGCGCCATTCTCGTGCGACCCTATAACGATATTGCCGTGTCCGGAGACGTCGATCTGACCCTGCTGTTGGCAGGCGAGACCCGCGAGGAGACCTTCGTAGTACGTACCGGGCGGCGCGCGCTCAGCAGTGCGCGCTTCGTGGCGCGTCACTACCTGCCGGGCATCCGCGTCGCGGCCATTCGCACCACCACCGGCGACTGCCAGGTGGACGACAGTGCCGGCGCCAGCTGCGAGTTCGCCAATCTGGCGGCGGACAGCGAATTCACGGTGACCGTTGGCTGGCGCGGCGAGGCGGGCGCCGAGGCGGATGTCTCCGTCGACGTGATCACCACCGGTGATGTCGACATGGGCAACAACAGCGTGCGCGGCCACGCCGAGATCATGGGTGCGACGGACCTGGAGTTGCGCGTGGCGCCGGCCGCGAGCGGTACGGCGGGCGCGACCTTTGATTTCCCGGCGATCAGTGTGCTCAACGGCGCGGAGAAAGCCTTCGCCACGCGTCTCGAAGTGACGCTGCCCGCCGAGGTGACGCTGGTTTCATTGTCGGCGTCCAATGCGATTTGCAGCGGCAGTACGGTGCTGCGCTGTGAGTTCGACGAGATCGATGCCCATGACACCGCCACCTTGAATCTGACGGTGCGCGCCAGCCAGCGCGGCACACACATGAGCACCGTCAAGCTCACGTCGGCGAACGACACCAACCCGGTCAACGACAGCCGCGAGGTGGCGGTCAAGATTTCCGGTAGCACCGGGAGCGCGGCCGCCAGCAGCGGCGGCGGCGGCGGCGGATCTTTCGAATGGCTTGCGCTGGCGCTGATCGCCACACTCGTGGCGCGCCGTGCGCAACCTGGCTGCCGGGTGCAACGCACCTTCTGAGCGCACGCACCTTCGGAGTGCGTGGTAACTTTGTTAGGTCGCGCCAAGTTCGTGCGCCGTGTCCGGCGCGCTATTCGCGTGCCGGTGGCCCGTATTCGCACCACGACGGTGAATCCCGCAGCGCTTTTCCGCCGTTGTGTAGATTTTCCAACGCGCGCGACATGCCGGTTTCGAGCTGATTCCCGCGCCGGGCGTCGCCTTCCAAGTCAGCGTACTACGGCGGATTTCTACTGGTAGTTAGATGGCGAATCCCGTTGCCGCACGCGGCACGCCCGCGCGTTGGCCGGAATATTGCAACAACAGGGCTACTCTTGCCGGGCGCATCCCTTGGGCGTCCCCAAGCAAGAAGTGCCGCGGACTGCCGCGCCAATTGTGGGCGACTTCAATGGCGGGCAGTTGGCGAGGGGTACGGCGCTCTTGCGTCCGGCGAGAAAACTAAACACAGATCCAAGGGAGGTCTTTATGGTCATCAATCGCGTGACGCGGCCCCGTGCCGCGCGTCATCGGCTCGCCGAGCTGTCGTTGCTGGTGAGTCTTGGCTGCACGCCGGCGCTGCTGCAGGCCCAGGAAGCGGAAGCCGCCGCCAGCACCGAGGAACCGGAGCCGGAAACCGTCATCGTCACCGGCACCCGCGCCAGCGGGCTCGATGAATTCTCAAGCTCCTCGCCGGTGCAGGTGCTGAACGCTGCGGAACTCGAGATCGGCGGGCCGGCCCGATCTCATGAATTCCCTGGCAAACGTGGTGCCGTCCTTTACCGCGCAGGCTTTTGGCGGCGACATGGCGAACCAGACGCTGCAGGCGAAGCTGCGCGGCCTGAGTCCCAACCACACGCTGGTGCTCGTGAACGGCAAACGCCGTCACACCACCTCGAGCCTGGCGATCCTCGGCGGTCCGTACCAGGGAGGCGCCAGCGTCGACCTCAATTTCATTCCGGTCGACTCCATCGATCGCATCGAGGTGCTTACCGAGGGCGCGGCCGCCCAATACGGCACGGATGCCATCGGCGGCGTCATCAACATCATCATGAGGCGCAATTCCTCGGGCGCGAATGTCAGCTATTCGCATGGCGGGCACTATGCCGGCGACGGCGATACCACCACCTACAGCGGCAACGTCGGTTTCGAGGCCACCTCCGGCTCGTATTTCAGTCTCGACCGCCGAGTATCGCGAGCACGGTCACACCAACCGCGGCGACATCGACCCGCGTGTCGTCGACCCGGCACGGATCGATCCGGAGGAGGGCGGCACATTTCCCAACACCAACATGCCCTTCGCCACGGGGTATCCGTACCTCAACAAGATCTTCGGCGACGCGTCCTACGAGATAAAGCTCGTGTCGCTGAACGGTGCCGTACCCATTGGCGATGACTCGGAGGTGTATTCCATGCTCACCTGGGGTGACAAGCACGCGACTTCGTATCGAGAACTACCGTCTGCCGAGCCGTGTGTCGTTCACCGATCCCGACACTGACGAGGTGACGTACTTCCGTCCCTACGGCTTCGACCCGCGCGAAGAAACCGAGGAGACCGACTACCAGGGCGTGCTCGGTGTCAAGGGTGAGGTCGGCACCTGGAGCTGGGATTTCTCCTCCAGCTTCGGCGAGGACGAGATCGACATGTTCACGCGCGATTCCGCCAACGCGTCGCTGTTTGCGAATACCGGACAGACGCCCGTGAATTTTTATGACGGTACGTATACGCAGACGCCAGTGGACCACGCAACGTCGGAACTCACCAAGGAAATGGAAATCGGCCTGGCGGGTCCGATGACACTGGCCTTCGGTGCGGAATATCGCGAGGAAACCTGGGAAGCCGCGCCCGGCGACGAGGCGTCGCGTTATCTCGAAGGCGGCCAGTCATTTCCGGGCATCAGCCTGTCGGATTCCGGCAAACATGACCGCGACGTGATGGGCGTGTACGTCGATGTCACGGTCGAACCCACGGAGAAACTGCGCCTGCGAGCTCGCCGGCCGCTACGAGGACTACAGCGATTTCGGTGACACCACGGTCGGCAAGATCTCGGGTCGTTACGAGCTGACGGATTCGCTGCGCGCTGCGCGGCACCGCCAGCACCGGCTTCCGCGCGCCGACCCTGGCCGAGGCCTATTACTCGGCTACCAATGTAGGCCCCACCACGGCCTTCGTGCAGATGCCGCCGAACGCACCCGCCACGGCCATCCTGGGCCTGGGCGCCGGTCTGCAACCCGAAGAGGCCACGAATTTCTCGCTGGGCCTGGTGTTCCATCCCGAAGGCGCGTTGTCGCTCACCTTCGATCTGTACCAGGTGGAAGTGCGCAACCGCATCGCGGCGACCAGCACTTTCTACGGCACCATCGACGGCCAGTTGTACTCACAGGTCATCGTCGACGCCATCATCGCCAACGGCAACGTGCTCGATCCCGAAGTCACGGCAAGCGGTGACACCGGCATCAACCTGTTCACCAACGGCGTGACCACGCGCACCCGCGGCGCGGACCTGATGTTCAACTACAGCACGGACTTCTCCTGGGCGGACGTCGACTGGAGCATCGCGGCGACCTACAACGAGACCGAGGTGACCAAGGTGCGTGCGACGCCGCCCGAGTTCGGTACCACGCAGCCGTTGTTCGACCTCGAGGCCCTGTCCGATCTCGAGGACACCATGCCCAACTACCTGGTGAACCTCGGCGCCGTGTTCCGGTGGGAACGCGTGACCTTCAGCATCCACGAAATGGTCTACGGCCCGTGTTCGGATTACGACAACGACGGCGGGCAGACCAATGGCGAAATCATGTTCTACAAAAACGAGATCGGCATGACTCCCATCACCAACCTGGAGGCTTCGTTCATCGCGATGGAAGGGCTGAGCTTCGTGATCGGCGCCACCAATGTGTTCGACGAGTATCCGGACAAGCGCAACGACACCTACCGCGAGATCCAGTTCGACTCCGGTGACAACGGCGTCGTGGCGGGCTACCCGGCGTTTTCGCCGTTCGGCATCAACGGGGCTTACTACTACGGCAAGCTGACGTACAGCTTCTGAGCAAGATGAAGAAGTCACTCTCTCGTCGCGACTTCCTGCACGCGGCGGGTGTGCTCGGCGGATCGACAGCGATCCATCGCGCGGCGATGGGCATCGGGCTGTTGCCTGTCGTCGCGCGTGCCGGGCGTCCCCGGCTGACGGCGGCCGGAAAATCGAAGCGAGTGCTGATATTGGGGGCGGGCATCTCGGGACTGACCGCGGCATACGAGCTGTCCCGCAAGGGCTACGCGGTGCAGGTGCTCGAAGCCTCGTTCCGCGCCGGCGGCCGCAACATGACGCTGCGGTCCGGTGACCGCATCGACGAAACCGGCTACCCGCAGATCTGCCAGTTCGACAAGGACCCGGATCTCTTCTTCAACGCCGGGCCCGCGCGTATTCCAGGGCATCACACGCAGCTGCTCGAGTACTGCAAGGAGCTCGGCGTCGAGCTGTCGCCTTTCATCAACGACAATCGCAATGCCTGGGTGCAGGACGACGCCATGTTCGGCGGCAAGCCGATCCGGGCGCGCGAATACCTCAACGACACGCGCGGCTTCGTTGCCGAGCTCATGGCGAAGTCGATGACACCCGAGCAGATCGCGGCGCCGATGACCAGGAACGATTGGGAGCGGCTACGCGAGTACCTGAAGCACTTCGGCGAGTTGGACCCGCAGTTCAGATACATCGGCACCAGCCGCGCGGGGCTGGCGCGGCACGACTACACGCAGCCTGAAGTGCTGAAGACACCGCTGAGTCCCAGCGAGCTGCTCAAGTCGAAGTTCATGCTGATCATGAGTTTCGGCGAGACCGACGATCAGGCCGCGATGATGATGGAGCCGATCGGCGGCATGGATCGCATCGTCGCGGGCTTCATGCGCAAGGTTGGCCACCTGGTGCAGCTCGAATCGCAGGTGCAGCGCATTCGCGTGCTCGATCGCGGCGTGGAGGTCACGTACCGCAAGGGCGGCGCCTGCGTGAACGCGCGGGCGGACTACTGCCTCAACTGTATTCCGATGCACTTGTTGGCCGGCATCGAGCACAACTTTCCCGCCGACTATGCGGCCGGCTTCACCGCCATCCCGCGCGGCAAGCTGTTCAAGATTGGTTTTCAGATGAAGGAGCGCTTCTGGGAGCGCGAGGGAATCTATGGCGGCATATCCTGGACCCTGCAGGACATCCAGCAGATCTGGTATCCCGCGCATGGCATTCATCGCCAGAAAGGCGTGGTGCTCGGGGCGTACACGTTTGATCCAGAGGCCGGCGAGAAATTTGCGCGACTTCCTCCGGCCGAGCGTTTCAAGCTCGCGATTGAGCAGGGCGCGAAGATACATCTGGACTATGGGAGCCATGTGGAATCCGGCGTCAGCATCGCCTGGCACCAGATGAACCACATGCTCGGCTGTGCGGCGCAATGGGACGAGGCATTGTTCAAGCAGTGGTTCAGGCGGCTGCAGTCGCCGGTGGGGAATCACTATCTGATCGGCGACCAGGTGAGTTATCACCCGGGCTGGCAGGAGGGCGCCGTGCAGTCGGCACACCACGCCATCGCGGATATCGATGCGCGCGTGAGCGCCGGCGCCACCCAGGTGGTGCATTCATGAGGCGCCTGTGCGCGGTGTTGATCCTCATCATCGCCCTGTCATTCCTCGCCGGCGCCGCGACCGCCGGCAATCCATTCGACTACTGCCTGTTGTGCCATGGCGCCAATGCCAACGGCAATTACGGCATTCGCGCGCCCAAGCTCTCGGGCATGGAGCCCTGGTATCTCGCGCGGCAGCTCGAAAATTTCGCCTCGGGTGTGCGGGGCAACGCGACCACCGATGCGGCGGGCCAGGAGATGCTGCCCGTGGCCCTGCGGCTCAGGCAGGAGGACGTGCTCGCGGATGCAGTGAGATTCATCGCCGCCCTCGAGTCGCACCGGCCGGTGGCCACGGTGAGCGGGAACGTCGCGAATGGCCGCAAGCTTTACGCAGCATGTGTGTCGTGTCACGGGGCGGCCGGCGAGGGCAACGAAGCGCTGCAGTCACCTGCGCTGGCCGCCCGCTCGGACTGGTACCTGGTGACTCAACTTTCTAACTACAAGGCCGGATTGCGCGGCGCCGACGAACGGGATACCTATGGCGCGCAGATGCGCAGCATCGCCGCGACACTGCCAGATGAAAAGGCCATCATTGACGTCGTCGCTTACATCAACACCCTGCAATGAACCTGGGGAAAGATCAATGTCCAGACAAATTCGTTTTGCTCTTGCCCTGTTGGCCGCCAGCACGGCGAATGCCGCCGACGTGGTGCGCCATTCACTCGGTCCGAACAACAATTTTCCGATAGCACGCGTGGTGGAGGTCCCCGCCGGCAGGACCCTCTACTTCCACAGCGGCACGACGCCGGCGCCGCTGGATGCAAAGGCGCCGCCGGGCACGCCCGAATACTGGGGTGACACGAAGACGCAGACCCTGAGTGTCTTCAACCGCCTCAACGAGTCGCTGAAATCCCTGGGCCTCGGCTTCGGCGACGTGGTTGCGATGACCGTCTACCTGGTGGGTGATCCCGCCAAGGGAGGCCGCATGGATTTCGACGGCATGATGGTCGCGTATTCGCAGTTCTTCGGCACCAAGGAGCAGCCCAACCTGCCGGCGCGCTCCACCGTGCAGGTTGCTGGACTGGTCGCGCCCGGCATGCTGGTGGAGATCGAAGTTCAATTGTCGAAATGAATCAGGGCGGCCTCAGAGTGCGTCGCTGTTGCTCACGAACGCCACGTGCGCACCGTCCGGTGACCATGACGGCACGTTGATGGTGCCCTGGCCGCCGTACACGTATGCGATCACCTTCGGCGGCGCGCTGCCGTCGGCGGGCATGATGCGCAGGTAGCAGTGCTTGTAGTACGGATGATCCGAGGGCTGGATGTCGAGGCCGTACGAGATGATGACGATCCATTTGCCGTCGGGCGAGAAATGCGGGAACCAGTCGTTGTACTGGTCATCGTGGGTGACGCGTTCGGCGGCAGCACAATCCTTCTCGTTCTTCGCGCACCCGGCGCGCATGCGCCAGATCTGCATCTGGCCCGAACGTGTGGAGTTGAAGTAAATCCACTGGCCGTCGGGGCTGACTTCCGGACCATCATCGAGGCCGGGCGAATTGGTGAGGTTGATCTCCTTGCCACTGCCATCCGACGCGATCTTGTAGATGTCGTACTCGTGCTCATCGGTGGCCCTGGCGCGCCGGCCGCCGGTGTATACCAGCCACTTCGCATCCGGCGTCCAGCCGTGCATGTAGCTGGGCGTGTTCGGCGTGATTCGCTTCGGCACGCCGCCGCGCGTGGGCATGGTGAAGATGGTCGACTGTCCATCGGCGGTGCTCTGGTCGCTGATGGCGAGCTGCGTGCCATCGAAACTCAGGACATGATCGTTGTTGTTGCGGACGGCGAAGCCGGTGTCGATGAGCGCGGGCGTGCGTGTCATCAGATCGAACTTCCACAACCGACCACGCGTCGCCGGATCATTGCCGCTGGCGTTGTAGATCAGCGCGGAACCATCGGGCAGCCAGTTCGGCGCCTCGAAGGGCACGCGCGACGCATACAGCTGCGTGCGGCGGCCGTTGTTCACGTTGAGCACCTCGAGGCGCGAGCCGATGTAGTCGCGATACGGCTGAAAGCCCACCTTGACGGGTTTGATCACGCGCACGTTGCTGAAAATCACCGACTCCTTCACGTCCGGGTTGTGCGAGGAGAGGAACAGGCCCACGTAGGCCTCCTCGGGAACGAACCCGGCGTCCTTGATTTCCGTCACCTCGAAGGGTTCGCCCAGGCGCGCCGCCGAGAAGATGAACAGGTTGCCGCGACGTTCGAGCTGGATGATGGTCGCGCCCTTGGCGGCGGGCATTTCGGTTTGTGCTGTGTCCTCGCCCTTGCCCTTGCGGAACTGCAGCGACGTGAGCCCGTCGCCATGTAATGCGCCGTCGACGTAGGGCGAGTCGAAATCGGCGATCGAGGCGCGCGCCATGATGCCGGCCTTGCGATGGGGATCGACGCCCTTGCCCTGGAACTCCACCATCGCCTGCACGATGAAGTCGCCCTTGATGCGGCGGTAGGCGAACTGGAACTCGTCGCGCTTGGCCCAGATGTTCACGCCGCCGGCGCTGAGCGTGTAGAGCTGGGTGGCGCCGTTGTAAGTCGCGTAACCCGGAATCTTCGGCGAGCCCACATCGACATGTGCTTCGAAATCACCCAGCGGTCCGCCATTGGGTGAGGCCGCAGCCCACGCGCCGAGCAGCAGCGCGCCTAACAGGAATGTCCCCTTCTTCATTTTCTTCTTCCGTTATCGTCAGCAATGCGGTGGCGGACCACAACATCGGCGCCTGACCATGGGCATCACCCGCCACGCGCGGTCGATCCAGGTAGTACTGCACGGAGTCGCGTTTACCCGTGCCGACGCACACCTCGCGCAGGTCGCCGTCGGGCGTGAGATAGCCCACCAACGCGAGCCACGCTTTGCGCGCCGCCGGGCCATAGTTGTCTTCGGGCAGCCAGCCGTTCTTCACGCCGCTCACCATGGCGTAAGTGAACATCGCCGTGCTCGAGCTCTCGGGCCAGCTCTGGGCGTTGTCGATGAGCTGGCGCCACATGCCGGTGTCCGCCTGGTACTGCAGCAGCGTCGCCATCATTTTCTGGTACGCGGCGAGGATCGGCTTGCGCAATTTGTGCTTTGCTGGCAGCTCACGCAGCATCTCCGCCATGCCTACCGCCACCCAGCCATCACCGCGCCCCCAGAAATGTTTGACGTCGGGTGCGTGGAAAAACAGGCCGTTGGGTTCCTGCAGTTTCTTCAGATAGGCATCCATCTCGAGCGCCGCGCGCTCCAGGTACTTTGCGTCACCGGTGGCACGATACGCCTGCAACTGCAGCGCGGTGATCATGTACATGTCATCGATCCACCAGCGCGTCTGCAGCGTGAGTCCGTCGGGTGTCGGCGTATCCCACTGCGCATCCGCGAAGGCCAGCCCCATCACGCGATAGCGAAATTGGCGCTCCTGCATGTACAGCTCGAGCGGCAATTGCCCGAATACGGCGGCGTCAACATGATTGGTTCGCGGCACGTGTAATGCCCCGGCGGGCAGGAAGGGATCGAAGCGCGTCACCAGCCGCTGACGCAGATCTTCGTCCCTGGTCACCTGCGCGAATTGCAGCGCGCCCACCCAGGTCGCCACGTGTGCGTAGTGCAAGGCGCGATTGCCGTGTGAAGGCATTTCCATGTGCGGCGTCGGAATGAAGCGCTCGGCGACGCGTTTGCCCACCTCGCGTGGATCGGTGCCGGCCGGCCAGTCGCCGAAGTTCTTGTTCTGCGCGAGGGCGGCCGCGGTGCCTAACAAGGCACAGAGCGCGAAGGCCAGGCGCGTGTTCATGGGCGCGCACTCACGGCGATGTTCAACGGATGTGCCACGGCGGCGGCGAATGCCTTCACGTACGCTTCCCAGGCGACGCGATCGGTGAACTGCCCGCTGCGGTTCCAGCCGGCGCCGGCGAAGTAACGCAGCGCAACCCCGTCGCGCGCCTTGACCAGCAGCAGGTGATTGCCATAGCCGGGCGACTTCTCGGGTGCTTCGTGCGCGAAACCCGCGGGTTCGCCGCCGCCGGCGAGAATCACCGCCGTTCCGAGGCCACCCTCCTTGTTCTCTTCCCAGTAGCTCATCCAGCGGCCGTCAGGATCCCGCGTCAGCACTGCCTCAGGAAAACCTGGCGGCTGCGGATGCTCGGTAATGCCGATGCCCACCACCGCCTGGTCCGACGCGAAATCGAAGTTGCTCTCCACCGCATCGAAATTGCGGCCGCAATCGACGGTGAACTGTTTGCTCTCCTGCACTTTGCCGGCGGCACCCGCATCCCACGGCGTGTATGTGAGGCGGAACGCCGCGCGCCGCGGGCCGTTCGACAAAACCTGTGCGTTGACGAAATTGTCGGAGGTCCATAACTTGACGCCGTCCCAGACTCCCGTGCCGCCAGCGCCGCGCGAGCCGCCGATGCTGTAGAGATCGAGGCCTTCGCCTTCCTCGTCCTTGTGGAACTGGTCGTGCCCCTTGGCGTACCAGCGATCGATGACCGGATAACTGACGCGTTTGCCCCAGACATCGATACCGCTGCCGCGCAGGCGCTCACCTGCTGCAGCTGCCGTCGGGCTGTTCAGCTCGAATCCATACATGCGGTGCGCGATGCGGTCATTCTCCCAGGCCATGTCGCCGAAGCGCTCGGTGGCAATCCGCGCGTAGGCACAGGGCGTGTCGGGCGGCGTGGCGGTGGCGGTTGGCTCGAGGGTGAACAAGGCGCGTTTCTCGCCCGCCGCAAAGTCATACGCAAACACCAGGTCGTCGTACGACGCGCCGCGGTGATCGTGCTGGTAGTTGGTGATCTGGGCCGGCAATGTGCGGCCCTTCGGATCGCGCACCATGACGTGGTACATGCGCAAGTCCGGCGCCAGCGCGGCGATGTCTCGGAATGGTACAGCGATGACCGCCGCGGGACGCGCCGCATCGAGGTCGTGCGTCACGGTGACCGTAACGACGGCGGCGCTGGTGCTACCCGCACCCAGCGTCAGCGCGGCCCAGATCGCGGCCACAATTGATCCCCTCATGATTCTCCCCCGGTGACGATTTCTTGTTTATGGAATGACGAACGAAGGATCCACCACGGCCCAGAATGCGGCCTTCGGGTTCTGCACCGTATCGAACAGCAACGGATGATTGGTTCGGGTCACCGGAAAGGAATTGAGCCAGGTGTGATTGTCCGCGACGCCCCAGGTGGTGATGGAGGTGACACTCGGCCGGTCAAACGCCGTGAACAGCGCGCGGTACAAGGTGGCCTGTTGTGACAGCGCAGTGGCCGGCGGACTCGCGCCGTAGTCGGCCATGCACGGCGGAATGGTGCGATCTATGAAACAGCTGCCAGGATCCATGTAGATGGAAACGTCGAGCTCGGTGACGTGATTCACGAAGGTGCTCGAAAGCGCCTCGACGGCGGTGAACGCCGCGGTCACCTCGCTGACGTCGGCGCCGAGTTGCAGATGAAACTGATGCCCCACACCGTCGATGGGGATGCCGGCGTCGATGATGTCCTGCACGATGGCGAGCACATTGGCGCGTTTGGCCGGTAGCTCGGTGTTGTAGTCGTTCAGCATGAGTTTCATCGTGACGCTGGAGCGGCCAATGGAACTGCGCGCCTGGTTGGCGAACACGAACGCGTCGCGCACGTACTCGGAACCGTCCTGGCCTCCCACGCTGTAAGCGATGTACCAGGGGCTGTTGGTGCGATAGGGAGTCAGGGGATTCGGCGCGTCGGTGGCGACTTCGTTGACCACGTCCCAGGCGTAGACATTGGGAAAGTGCTGGACCACGGCGAAGATGTAGTCGCGCAGCCGCTGCTGCACGTTGGCGCGGTAGTTGACCGGATCGCTGGTATCGCCGGCGAAGAACCAGTCCGGTGCCGACTGGTACCAGAGCAGGGTATGGCCGCGCAGCTGCATGCCGTTGTTGAAGGCGAAGGTTGCGAGCGTGTCGGCGGGTACGAAGTTCGGCTGCGAGTCCGGTTGTGCCGTGCTGCCGCTGGTGCCCGGCGCGTTGGGCCACACCGTGGCCGGTTTCATGGCGTTTTCCGCCGTGATGCTGCTGACGTGCTTGAGCAGGACGTCGCGGTCGGCGTTGGTGGTGGACAGCGGTTCGATGGCGGCGCCTACCGGGAAGTCCACGACGCCGTAACGCGCGGCGAGATTGGTCTTCAGCGCCGGCGCGCTCGCCGGTGGCGGCAACCCTCCAGGAGGCGGTGTCCCGCCATTGACCGGCGGTCCGGCATCGCTGCCGCCGCCGCAGCCAACCAGCAGCGCGACCAGCGTTGCGCCCGAGAGGGCACGGAACTGCCTCATGAATCCTTCCTTCATCGTGGTCGGCCGATCTTGCCCACCCGCACGCCCCTGGACAAGAGAAATGGGGACACTCCCCGTTTTCTAGCAAATGGGGACGCAACTCATCGAGTCACCGCCTCAGAGATCGTGTTTTGCTGCGACTCTGGGAACGCTCGCTCCTGCGGAATTCCTGCGCAGATGCTCGGAATTCCTCGCGTTCGCACTCGCGGCGCTGCGCGCCATCCCCGTTCGCTTTGAGTCCGAGGCACTACTCACAGACAAGGCGCGCGGGCGCCCCGCCATTCTCAGGCGCTCGCGCGCCACAACGGAAAACGCCACCGAAGCGGCGGCGCCCCTTTGAGGTCCGTCCCCATTTGCTAGAAAACGGGGAGTGTCCCCAATTACCTAATTAGCGGGAGAAGGCGCGCGCCAGGATGGCGCGGATGGCCTTCTCGCGTTCGGGTGAGGGCGGACCCAGCATGCCGCGTTGTTCGCGCGGCAGGTGCGCCATGGATTCGTCCCCGGACTGAAATACGTAGTGTTCGAACATGGTTCGCCACACGGCGCGTTGCTCGGCGGGCAGGTCGCGCACCGCCAGGATGGCGTGCAGCATCGAATCGAACGGCGAACCGGACTGGCGCGCCTCATTCCACCAGTAGTTTGTCAGCACGTTGAAAGGTGTGAGTGCCTCGACGTGGTGCCACCAGCCGTAGGGAATAAACAGCGCGTCGCCGGGTTCGAGCTCCGCCCGCTGCGAGGCGGCGAGTGCCGCGGCGAATCGCGGAAAGCGCGCCAGGTCTGGGTTCCTGAGCGCCACCATGCTGATCGGCGGCCCCGAGATGGTGAACTCGATGGGTCCGACGTAAAGATTCGGCAGTTGTTCGGGAGGAAACAACGTGAAGCGCCGTCGTCCGCCGACCACGCAGGCGATGTTGTTCGACAGGTCGAAGTGCGTCTGCACCAGCAGCGTGTTTCCCAGCCAGATGCGCGGTGCCACCGCGGGTGGCAGCAGCGGGTTGGGATTCTCCGCAGCGAACGGCGGCAGGTACTCGGGCGTGGGCGTCGATTCGATGTACAGCGCACCAGGATTGGGATCGTCAGCCTGCGCCAGCAGTCGTTCGATGGTGGCGCTGATCGTCGACGGGCGGCGCTCGAAGTTCAGTCCGCGCATGTCGTCGCGGTAGAAAAAATGGCCGCGAATCGAAGGCGGGCCTTCCAGCACCGCGACTTGTTTGCCCCGATCGAAGCCACGCAGATAGTCGGCCAGCTGGCGCGAGGAAGTCAGCCCGGCGCGCACCGCGGGCCAGCTTTTCACCAGGTCCTTGAAGACCACCGGTTGCCCCGCGGGCAGGATCTCCTCACGGAATGTCTTGAGATCGACGCCGTGACGTACCAGTATTTGCGCGCTTTCGTGCATGTGAGGAGCGGGGATGTTACAGCGAACTGCCGCAAGGCAAACATGGGCCGCGGCATGCTTGACATGTGCCGCAATATTCGCGGCGGCGGCGCAAGCCGAGGATGCGCCCCTCATGGCGGCGATCTTCGCCGACCACGTGGTGCTGCAGCGGGATCGGCCCATCGATGTCTGGGGGCGTGCGCAGCCGGGCGAGCAAGTCACGGTGACGATGTCGGGCGCGACGCGCAGCGCGGTCAGCGATTCCGCGGGACGCTGGTCGGTGGCATTGCCCTCGTTCCGGGCGGGTGGCCCCTATCAGCTCAACGCGCGTACCAGCAGCCGCGCGCAGCAGCTGAAAGATGTGCTGGTGGGCGACGTGTGGCTGTGTTCGGGGCAGTCGAACATGGAGTGGACGGTGCGCAACAGCCTCAACGCGCAGTCGGAAGTGCAGCACTCGGCCAATGAGACGATCCGCCACGTGAGCATTCCGCACGTTCGCCGCGACGGGTCCGCGTCCCGATTTTGCGGGCCGGCTCGAGTGGAAAGTGGCCGGTCCTGCGAGCACGCAGGACTTTTCCGCAGTCTGTTACTTCTTTGCGCGCGAGCTGCAGAAGGCAGTAAACGTGCCGCAGGGCCTCATCAACTCCTCGTGGGGCGGCACACGCATCGAAACCTGGCTGTCGGCGCAGGCACTGCGCCAGCTCGGCGGCAAAGACGCGATGCTCGATTTGTTAGGCGCCTACGCGGCGGATCCCTCGGTCGCCGCCGCACGCTGGGGCCGCGAGTGGCAGCAATGGTGGAGCGCGCAGCCGGTAACCCGGGATGTACAGCCCTGGACCACCGGGAAAGCGGCGGGTGAGTGGCAGCGCGTGCCCGAGCTCACGCAATGGGAAAACTGGAACATTCCCGAACTCAATGGCTATGACGGCATGGTCTGGTACCGCGCGCGGGCCAGGCTCAGTCGAGCGCAGGCGAAACAGGCGGCGAAGGTTTCGCTGGGCGCGGTCGACGATGTGGACCTCGTATGGATCAACGGTCAGCCGATGGCCAGCGGATACGGTGAAGAGCCGCGCGTCTATGAAGTGCCAGCGCGTTCGCTGCAGGCCGGCGACAACCTGGTCGTCGTGAACGTGTTCGACATGTGGGGCAGTGGCGGTCTGCACGGGCCCGCTGCGCAACGCGAATTGCGTTTCGCCGATGGTTCCAGCGTGCCCCTCGAGGCGTGGGAGTACCAGCTGCCGCCGAAGGAACTTTCGTCGATGCCGCGCGCGCCCTGGGAGCCCAATGCGGGCATCAGCATCCTGTACAACGGCATGATCGCGCCGCTCGGCAAGTTTGGCCTGCGCGGGGTGGCGTGGTACCAGGGCGAGGCGAATGCCGGGCTCGGCGACGCCAAGCGTTACCAGGCGCAACTCGCGGCGTTGTTCACGGACTGGCGCCGGCAATTCGAAGTTCCACTGCCGTTCCTGGTGGTGCAGCTCGCCAACTGGAACGCCCTCGCGACGGCGCCGGTCGACAGTGGTTGGGCGAAACTGCGCGATGCGCAACGCCGCGCAGTGACCGAAGACGGCAATGCCGGACTCGCCGTGACCATCGACATCGGCGACCGCGATGACATCCACCCGGCCAACAAGCAGGATGTCGGCAAACGCCTGGCGCGTGCCGCACGCCACGTGGTGTTCGACGAAAAGATCTCGGCCTCGGGCGCGCAGCCGATGTCGGTGCGCCGGACTACCGCGGGCGTCGAGGTGACGCTCGGGGCATTCGACGGTCGGCTCGTGGTGATCGGCGCCCGCGATCCGGCGAGCTTCGAGTTATGCGGCGCTTCGCAGGCGAGCTGTCATTTCGTACGCGCGCAACTCGGCGATGGCGGTCTCGTGCAGCTCGAGGACTCTCAGCCGGAAAAGGCCACCCGTGTGCGCTTTTGCTGGGCCGACGCGCCGCTGTGCAACCTGTTCGACACGGATGGACTGCCGGTCGGACCGTTCGAGCTCGAAATCAAATGATGGGGGGAGGAGTGGGGGGGAGGGAGGGGGGAGGGGGGGGGGGGATCAAAGGGAAACGGGGCGTCCTTTCTTGATCGACTCGTAGATCGCCATGAGGTACTTCACGTCCTGCACGCCCATCTCGCCGGGCACGCGCGTCGGTTTCTTGTTGATGATGCAGTCGGCGAAGTCATCGAGCTCGAGTGCGAACTGGTCGCCGGCCGGGATGTTGATCTCGGTGTTGTCGCTGCGACGGCCGCGAATGCCGCTGTAGTAATACGCCGGGTCGAGGCCGAACCAGCCGCGCGTGGTCGCGGCACGAAAGCCCTGCAGGCCATTGGCCGCGTAGGTACTCACGCAATTGGCGACCACTCCCGAGGGGAACTTGGATTGCCACAGGATGGTTTCGTCGACTTCCGCGAATTTCACGGCGTCGGTCTTGACCTCGGCAGCGTTGATCCAGATCGGCTCCTCGCCGGTGAGCATGCGCGTGGTCTGCAGGCAGTAGATGCCGACGTCCATCAACGCGCCGCCACCTGCGAGATCGCGCTTGAGCCGCCACTGGGTGGGATCGCCGATGGCGAAGCCGAAGTTCGCATCGATGATCTTCACATCGCCGAGCACCTTTTCCTTCGCCAGGCGCACGCATTCCAGGTTGTTGGGTTCGAACTGGCAGCGATAGGCCACGCCTAACATCTTGCCGGCCTTGCTGACCGCGTCGACCATCTGCTGGCAGCGCTCGACGCTGATCTCGAGCGGTTTTTCGCAGAACACGTGTTTGCCGGCGGCCGCCGCCGCGAGCGCGTGTTCCAGGTGCAGCGCATTCGGCGTCACCACGTAAACGATGTCGATGTCCTTGTTGTCGACCATGCGATGCATGGTCTGGTAGTCGTAAACGCTGCGGCTGGGCAGTCCGTAGTTCTTCTTCCATTCCTCGGCCTTCGCGGGAGTGCCGGTCACGATGCCCGCCAGCCGGCAGTTGCGGGTCTTCTGCAAGGCCGGCGCGATCTGCTTGGTGGAGAGACTCCCCAGTCCACACAACGCCACGCCGAGCTTGCGCGCCGGCGTCTCGGCGAACGTATTGCGCGCGGCCCCCGTTAACAGGGGTGCGGCGGCAAGCGCCGCGGATTGAGTGATGAAACGGCGACGCGAGTGATGGCTCATGAGGTTTCGGTCCTTGCAGGCGTTTGCTGACAATCCGGCGCGAGAGTCTAGCCGAGTACGTGGTCGGGTTTTTCGTACGCCGCGGAACCCACCTGCCGTCGCGGGTTACCAATACCCGTCGCGCCATGGATGCGGGGAGTACGGCATGTTCGAGGATAAGACCAACTTTCTGGCAGCAAAGGGAATTTTGCTGTCGTGCCTGGCGTTGATCCTTGCTGGTTGCTCGGCCGGAAACGGCGAAGGGCTCGATGAGAACGGTCAGCCGAATCCAATAGTTCCGCCGGGTGCCTCCGACTTCCAGGAAATCCAGGACACTGTCTTCACGCCGATCTGCACCCAATGCCACATCGGCGCCAACGCGCCGCAGGGTTTGCGACTCGACGCAGCCAACAGCTACGCGATGCTCGTCAATGTCGCGAGCAACGAAGTGCAGGCCCTGCTGCGCGTCGATCCCGGCAATCCCGACCAGAGTTATCTCGTCCAGAAGATTTCCGGCAGCGCCGCGGTGGGCGGACGCATGCCACTCGGGCAGGCGGCGCTGCCCCAGGATCGCATCGATCTGATCCGCCAGTGGATCACGGCCGGGGCGCCGCCGGCCGGCGTTGCGCCTGACAACCTCACAGTGGGAAGCAGCATTCCGGGCGCGGGCGAGGTCGCGACGCAGGGCATGAGCAAGATCACGGTGGTGTTTGCCGGTGAAGTCGATCCGGCACTCGCCGCCAGCGACACCTTTGAGCTGCGTGATGGCTTCGATCAGCTGGTGCCGATCGTGCAGGCACGTGTGCCCGCGGGTCGTCCGAATGTCGTGGAGCTCACGCTGGCGCGCGGTCTCGCCGCCGGCAGTTATCAGCTCACGGTGCGCGGCGAGGGCGCCGTCGCGCTGGCCGATAACGCCGGGAATGTGCTGGACGGCGACGCCGACGGCGCGCCCGGCGGTGACTTCCTCATGTCCTTCGATGTCAGCGCAGGAGCGTCCCGATGATTTCACGGAAGAAGCTGGTTGGCTGGTTGACGGCGGCGGCGCTGCTGGCCGTGGGTGCGCAGGTTCAAGCCGAGCCGTACCTCGCCGCGCAGATGGGTCTCAAGTGCGCGCAGTGTCACGTGAACCCCACGGGAGGCGGCCTGCGCAACGTCTACGGCAACACGTTTGCCCAGACCGTGCTGGCGCACAAACGCATCGGTTCCGAGGAAGACCTGTGGACCGGCCAGGTGATGAAGTTCCTCTCGGTGGGTGGCAACGCGCGCGCCAATTACAACTGGGAAGACGTGCCTGACCAGGCCGGCACCAACGACTTCGATATCGAGGAGGCGCGCGCCTATCTCGACTTCGGAGTAATCCCGAATCGCCTCTCGGTGTATCTCGACCAGCGATTTGCGCCGGGCAATTCCACCAACCTGGAAGCCAACGTGCGTTACTGGATCCGCGAGAACGCCTTCTACGTCAAGGCGGGCCGCATGTACCTGCCTTTCGGCTACCGCTTCGAGGACGACAACACCTTTGTGCGTGCGCTGTCGGGCATCAACATGCAGGCGCCGGATGAAGGCGTGGAACTCGGCTTCGAGTCCGGCAAGTGGAGCGCGCAGCTCGCCGTCAGCAACGGCGCGGGTGGAGGCACCGAAACCGACCCGGGCAAGCAGGTCACCACGCGCGCGGAGTTCGTGCAGTCGCGCTGGCGCGCCGGCGCGAGCCTTCTCTACAACGACACCGATTTCGGCAGCCGTACGGGCGCCGGCGTGTTCGGTGCGTTCAACCTCGGCCCGGTGACCTTGTTAGGTGAAGTCGACTACTTCGACGACGAGAGCATCGGCGACGGCAAGCTCATGGCGACGCTCGCCGAGGCGGACTGGAAGCTCATGCAGGGGCACAACCTCAAGCTCACCTACGAGTGGCTCGAGCCGAACGACGACATCGACGAGGACGAGCAGATCCGCGCCAGCCTGCTATACGAGTGGTCGCCCATCCAGTTCATCCAGTTGCGTGGGGGCGTGCGGGTATACGACGGCATTCCGCAGAACGACAACCAGAACCGCAAGCAGGCATTCATTCAACTACATGGCTTTTTCTAGACCACTTGGGGACGCCCCGTACCGCTCGTACGCCGGCAAACTGGCGCGGTTCGCGAGATTCATCGCGCCCGAGTTGCGCAGCGTATTTGCGGCGCTCGGTCTGGAGAAGCACGCCCGCGTGCTCGACGTCGGCTGCGGGGTAGGTATCGCGACGCACATGGTCGCGAGCCTGCTGGGCAGCGAAGCACAGGTGGTGGGCGTGGACCTGTCGTTGCCGCATCTGCACGCGGCGCGCGGACCAGGCCAGGTGGGGCTGGTACAGGCGGACGCTGCGAAACTGTGCTTTCGTGATGCGACGTTCGATCTCATCTGGAGTTGCAACACCGTCAATCACCTCTCCGATCCGGTTGCCGCGCTGGTGGCGATGCGGGCGGCGTTGCGGCCGGCGGGTCGCGTCGTGCTGGCGCAGAGCGGATTCCTGCCGGAGATGTTCTTCGCCTGGGATGCGCCGCTCGACGACGCCGTACGCCGTGCCTGCCATCAGTACTACCGCGAGCGTTATGGACTTGCGCTGCAGGATACGGCGCGCATTCGCGGTCTGATCGGGTTGTTGCAGCGCGCCGGCCTGCGCGCCGGGCGCGTGCATACCGTGGCCATCGAGCGCATCCAGCCGCTCACCGAACCGGATCGCGCCTATTTCGAAGAGACCGTATTCCGCGGCACCTGGGGCGAACGCCTGCGGCCGTTCCTGACAGACGAGGACTGGCGGGCGCTGTGTCATAACACCGATCCGGCATCACCGGACTACTGCCTGGACCGTAAAGACTTTCACCACATCCAGACGCTCACCGTATGCGTGGGCCATGCCTGAACTGACGCTGCCACTGGTCACGTTCTACCTCACCGAAAGGTGCAACTCGCGTTGCGTAACCTGCGACTACTGGCGCCACGGCAGGAAGGACGCGACCCTGGAATCGGTGGTGAGTGTGCTGCCGGATCTGCGCCGCCTGCACACCCAGGTGGCGCTGCTTTCGGGAGGCGAGCCACTGCTCAATCCTCAGTGGCAGGCCATCGTAGGAGTATTGCGCGACGCGGGCGTCAGGGCGTGGCTGCTGACCTCGGGTCTGGCGCTGGCCAAATACGCTGCGGCAGTGGCTGGCGGTTGCGATTCGGTCACTGTGTCGCTCGACGGCACAACCGCCAGGACCTATCAAGCCATCCGCGGCCTCGATGCGTTCGACAAGGTATGCGAAGGCGTGTGCGGCGTCGTGGCGCGAGGCACCCCGGTCAACCTGCGTGTCACGTTGCAGAGATCCAACTACCGTGAGCTCACCGAGTTCGTGGCACTGGCGCGCGAGCTCGGCGTGCGCCAGGTGTCTTTCCTCGCCGTCGATGTCAGTAACCCGCACGCGTTCGCGCGCGGCTCGGTCAGCGACGCGCTGGCACTCGCCGCAGCCGACCTGCCGCGGTTCGCGCGCCTCCTCGACGCGCTGGAGCGTGACTACGCGACCGAGTTCCGCGACGGATTCATCGCCGAATCGCCGGAAAAGATGCGGCGGATCTACCAGTATTTCGCTGCCCTCAACGGGCGCGGCTCGTTCCCGCGCGTGCGTTGCAACGCGCCGGAGTTTTCTGCCGTGATCGCCGCCGACGGGCGCGTGGCGCCTTGTTTCTTCATACCGGGCACAGGCCCGAACGCGCACCACGGTCTCACCGCGGCGCTGGCCGAGGACTCCATGGTGCAATTGCGCGGCGCGATCCGGGACGGCGCGCGCGAGGAATGCGCGCGCTGCGTGTGTTCGATGTGGCGGGAGCCGGGCACGCCGCCGGTGTTTGCGCCGCCACCGAGGTTGTCCTGAAGCATGAACGCGCAGACAGTTCATGAACTCTACGAATGCTGGGCGCCGCTCTATCCAGCGGAGCCGCACAATCCGCTCATGATGGCCGAGCAGACCGCAATGCTCGCGCGCATGCCGCCGCTCGCTGGCGTCCGTGCGCTCGATCTGGCCTGCGGCTCGGGCCGTTATGCGCGCTACCTTTCTGAAGGAGGTGCCGCTCAGGTCGTGGCGCTGGATTTCTCCGCTGCTATGTTGCGCCGGGTAGCGCGCGGCAACGCGGTGCGTGGTGATCTGCTCACGCTGCCGCTGCGGGACGCAGGATTCGATGTCATCGTTTCGGGCCTTGCATTGGGCCACGCACCCGATCTTCGGGCCTGCATGCGTGAGATCGCGCGTGTCCTGAAACCCGGCGGCACCCTCCTGTATTCAGACTTTCATCCGCTGGCACAGCAGCGCGGGCATGTCCGCACCTTTCGTGATCCGTGCGGAGCGTTGCGCGTGTTGCCATTCGCCGGTCACGACCGCGACGAGCACCTTGCCGCGCTTGCCGCGGCGCGACTCGACCTGCACGCGCTGTTCGAGCCGCGCGCGGGCCTGGAATTCCGGGAGAAATTTTCCGCCTCGGAACGTTTCTATCGGAACTGGCATGGCGTACCCATGTTGCTGATCGCGCAGGCGCGCAAGCCGTCATGAATACTCCCGCGGGCAATGGCTGCACGATCATCAACGGCGTCATCGGCACGCAACGCTGCAGCCTGCGATTCGAAGGCAGTCGAATCACTGCGCTCGGTGTCTCGCCCGGCTTCGAAGACACCGTGGTCGACCTCGACGGCGATCGGCTGCTACCGGGGCTCATCAACGCGCATGATCACTTGCAGCTCAACAATTTCTCGCGCCTGAAGTATCGCGAGCGGCACGACAACGTCGCTGAATGGATCGCCGACATCGATGCGCGCCGCGCCACCGATCCCGACATCGCGGGTCCCGCGCGTGTCGACCGCGACCTGCGCCTGCGTCTCGGCGGAGTCAAGAACATCCTGGGTGGCGTCACAACCGTCGCCCATCACGATCCGTGGTATCCGGTGCTCGGCGCCGCGGACTTTCCCTGCCGCGTGTTGCGTGACTATGCGTGGACTCACTCACTCGCGCTCGATGGCGAGATCAAAGTGCGTCGCTCCTTCCGCGAGACGCCGGCCGAACTACCCTGGTTCATCCACGCGGGAGAAGGGGTCGATGATTCCGCACAGCGCGAGTTTGCGGCGCTCGAGAACCTCGAATGTGTCGCGTCGAACAGCCTGCTGATCCATGGTGTCGCCTTCACCGGTGAGCAGCGGGCTCGCCTGGCGGCGCGCGGCGCGGGCCTGATATGGTGCCCCAGCTCGAATTACTTCCTGTTCGGCAGAACCGCTGAGTGCGCGGATCTGATTTCACGCGGGCGTGTCGCGCTCGGCAGTGACTCGCGCCTCACTGGAACCGGTGACCTGCTCGACGAGATCGCCATCGCCCGAAAATGGCACCAGGTGACCGAGGTCGATCTTGAAATGATGGTGACCTCGGTGGCCGCGTCGCTGCTGCGGCTCGTCGATCGCGGCGGGCTGCGCGCCGGCATGCTGGCCGACTGTGTCGTCCTGCCGCGCGATCTGCCATTGAGCGCAGCGCGGCGTGCCGACCTGCGCTGCGTCCTGCTCGGCGGCGTGATGTTTTGCGGCGACCCAGATCTGGCGGAGAGGCTCATGGCGCCCGAGCGTCGCGTGTCGGTGAGCATCGACGGACGGCCCAAGGTCATCGATCGCGCCCTTGCGGATTTTCTCCGCCTCGCGCCGGTGCAGGAACCGGGCGTGCTGATGACTGAGCGGAGGGGCAAGGCGGCATGAGCACCATGGCCGCGAAAGCGAAGCCGCGCGGGTCGCTCAGGCCACGCGTCCTGTTGATCAACCCGACGATCACCTCGCGCAGAAGCGCACGTTTTCCGCTCGCAGTGCTCAGCCTCGGAGCTGCAATCGACGACCGCTACGAGTGGTGCATCATCGACGGCAATATCGATCGCGATTTCGTCGCTTCGGCCGTCAAACTACTTGGGCAGGAGTCGTTTGTTGCGGTGGGAGTTACCGTCATGGGCGGGCCGCAGGTGCCCAGCGCGGTCGCAGTCTCCAAAGCAATCCGTGCCGGGCAACCGTCGCTGCCCATCATCTGGGGCGGATACTTTCCGACCATTTGCCCGGTTCCCGCCATGGTATCGCCCTTCGTCGACTATGCGGTGCGCGGCCAGGGCGAAGACACTTTTACCGAGCTGCTGGACGCGCTGCTGGAAGACCCGGGCCGCATCGCCTCGATATCGGGACTCAGCTGGCGCCGCGGGGCGGAGATCGTTCACAACCGCGACCGTCCATTCACCGTGGCCCGTCTCGCCACACGCCCGCCCATCGAGCGGCTGGAGAATCCGCGCCAGTATCTCGGCCACACGTACCTGGGACGCCACACCGCCGGATTCCAGGCCGCGCTCGGTTGCCGCTTTCGCTGCACTTTCTGCGGGGTCGCCACGATGTTTCGCGGCAAGACCGCGCTGCCCGCAGCCGATCGTCTCGACTCTGACCTCACATGGCTCACGCGCGAGCTCGGCGTAGATTCGATCAACTATTACGATCACAATTTCTTCGACCGCGAAGTGGACGTGGTGCCCCTGCTCGAGGTGATGGCGCGCCATCAACTGCCGTGGTGGTGCTTCGCGCGATCAGATGCGCTGGTCGAGCTCTCTGAATCGAGCTGGGCACTGGTGCGCAAGAGCCGGTTGCGCATGGCCTACATCGGCGCCGAGTCGCCGAACGACAAGCTGTTGCACGACATCCGCAAGGGTACCAGGGCGGACCAGACCCTCGAGGTGGTGGAAAGATGCCGGGCGAACGGCGTGATCCCGGAGTTGTCGTTCATGCTCGCGCCACCCGAAGATCCCGAGGGCGAGACCGAGAAGACCTTCCAGTTCATCCGGCACATCAAGCGCATTCACCCGGCGACCGAGATCATGATCTACATCTACACGCCACTGCCGCCATCGCCGCACAACGCCGCTACGATGCACGCAAGGGTGCTGCGCAACGCCGCGCAGCTGCGCGATACCCATGGGAGCGCGATCGAATTCCCGACTACCGCCGAAGGCTGGTCACGGCCCGAATGGGTCTCCTACTGGAGTCACACCGACGCGCCGTGGCTCACCGAACGCCTGCGACGCCGCATTCACGACTTCACCACTGTGCTCGGGTGTCGCTTTCCGACCATCACCGACATCCGCTTGCCGCCATTCGCCAAGCGCGCACTGCGCGCGATGTCAGCTTGGCGCTACCGCTTCGAGCGTTACGACCGGCCCTGGGAGCTCGACCTGTCGCGACAATTCGTGCGCCTGCGCGATCCGCGCGCGACGGGCCTATGAGTGCGCCCGCGTGAAACTCGCACGGGAAGTCTGGTCCTTGCTCGATCACCGGCAGCACCGCGCGCTGATCGGCATGCTGCTGGTGTGCATACTGGCGGCCTTCTGTACCGTGAGTGGCGTCGCGGCCGTGGTGCCGTTCCTGGCGTTCCTTGCCGATCCGGCGATGCTCGAAGGCCACGCCGCGATCCTCTGGGTGCAGGGCCTGTTCGGCATCACGCAACGCGAGGACATGCTGTTGTTCCTGGGTTGCGCGTTCTTCGGCGCTGTGCTGCTGTCGAACTGCATCAGCCTGCTGGCCATGGTGGCGGCCGAGAAATTTTCCCACTCAATGGCTGGGGCGTTGCAGTTGCGACTGTTCAGCACGTACCTGCGGCTCGACTGCGGTTTCCACGCGTCGGTTGACAGTGCATCTCTCTCCGCCAACATTCTGCAGGAGGTCTATCGACTGACCATCGGCATCATCTACAACGGGCTGATGTTGGTGACGCAATTCATCTCAAGCCTGCTCATCGTGTGTCTCGTGGTGGTAGTCAATCCGGTGGTGGCGCTGTCCGCCGTTGGTGCCCTCGGCACTGCCTATCTATTTATCTACCTCGTGGTGCGCCGTCGGCTGGCATCACACGGGCAGGATTTCACCCGGGAATGGCACGAGCGTGCGCGGCTGGTCAGCGAAGGCCTGGGCGCCGTGAAGGAAATACTTCTGATGCGCAACCAGGCGTTTTTCACCGGCCGGTTCGCGAAGCAGACGCGCAAGATAGTTCGCGCCCAGGTGGGCATTGCCGCCATTGCGCAGAGCCCGAAATTCATCCTCGAATGCGTGACCGTTGCCTGCCTGGTGGGCGCGGCCCTGTGGCTGAGCCGCGTGCCGGGCTCCGGCAACTGGCTGGTTCAGCTGTCTTTCCTGGGGATGGCTGCGTATCGCCTGCTGCCGGCGCTGCAGCAGTCGTTCGCGAATGTCGCAAAGATCCGCGCGAACCGCACGGCATTCGAAAGGATTGCGGGCGACCTGCGTCGCGCTCCTCATGGCATCGAACCGGTCGACGCACCGCCAGATCCCGCCTGGCGGGAGCGGCCGCGACGCGGCATCAAGCTGCGCGCCGCCACGTTCCGGTACGGTGAGGGTCGACCAGCCGCACTGCACCGGGTGTCGCTCGAGATCGAGGCCGGTAGCTTCGTGGCAATCGTGGGACCGAACGGATCTGGCAAGTCCACGCTGGTGGATGTAATGCTCGGTTTGCTACGCCCGGAAGAAGGGTGCGTGGAAGTCGATGGGATCGCGCTCGATGAGACGAACCTTGCCTCCTGGCAGGCGGCCACGGCATACGTTCCGCAGACCATTTTTCTGCTCAATGCGAGTCTCGCGGAAAACATCGCGCTGGGAACGGCGCGGTCCGACATCGACGAAATGCGCCTTGGCGAAGCCATCCTGCTGGCGAATCTGCAGTCTTTCGTGGCTTCGTTGCCGCACGGCGTCGAAGAGTCCCTGGGCGAACGGGGTGCGAACCTGAGCGGCGGCGAGCGCCAGCGCGTGGGCATTGCGCGGGCATTGTATCGGCGGCCTTCGGTGCTGGTTCTGGACGAGGCCACCGGTGCGCTCGACGCAGACGCGGAGCGCGCGCTCGTCGACGTGCTTGCGGAACTGCGCGGCCAGTGCACGATCGTGTTGATCGCCCACCGTATCAGCAGCCTGCGCCGTTGCGACCGCGTATTCGAATTGAATCGCGGTGCGGTTGTCCGAACCGACAGCGTCGCCCAGAGCGAAGAAACGCCGCGCGACAGGGCAGTGGTGTGAGCGACCTGTCGGCCGATCCCTTCGGCGAACGGATTCGCGGGGTGCGCCGCTGGCGCTGCAGGCTGCTGGGTGCCGATTTTCACTTTGACATCGACGACCGGAATGTCGAACGCCTGGTGAGACAGGCCTTCGAAGGTCTGCCTCGTTATCGCCTCGAGGCGCCCGTGCCTGTGCTGCACGTGCGGATCCTTGTGCGCCGGCGCGCGGCGCGTGCTCGTGGTACACCGCCAGCGCCACGTTTCGCGGGCGGCGCCGATATCGTCACCGCGACAATAGACGCCGACAACTACGCGGTGCTCGCGCCTCGCCAGCGAAGCGCGCTCCTGGTGTTGTCGAGCGACATGCTCCGCTACGACTATCACCTGCGTTACGAACTGCTCGAGTTCGCGGTGATCACGCTGGCCGTGCGCGCGCTGAAACTGGTACCGCTGCACGCGGCCTGTGTATCGCTGCGTGGCCGGGCCGTGCTGCTGGTGGGCGCCTCGGGCAGCGGCAAGTCGACGCTGTCAATGCAGGCGGCGACCGCAGGTCTGGAGCTCGTTTCGGAAGACAGCCTGTTCGTGGAGCCGCGCCTGCTCCGGGCCGTGGCGCTCCCTAACTATTTGTACTTGCGCTCGGGCCTGCCGAGCCGACTGCTCCCGGTCGGACTGGCGCGCCACCTGGCGCGCGCCAGGCTCATCCGGCGTCGAGCGGTGTGCGTAAGCGCGCGCTCGATTTGCGCCACGCCGGGCTCGCGATCGCTGCCCGCGCGCCGCGTATCGTCGCAATGATTCTGCTGTCGCCGCGTCCCGCGCGCGCCGGCCGCCTGCTGATCCGGCATCCTGCCGATAGCGCCCTGGCACGCTTGCATGCCATGCAGGCCTACGCGGCAGCCCGGCCCGAGTGGCCGCAATTTGCGCGGATGATGGCGCAACTGCCGTGTTTCGAGCTGCGCCGTGGCACGCATCCGGCGGAGGCAGTCGCTGTGTTGAAGGAACTGGTGCGTGGCGTCCCGCATGAACACTGACCACCACAAGGCTCTGCGTGCGCTGGTGATCGGTGCTGGCCCGGCAGCGGTCGAGATGCATATGCCGGTGCTGGCGAGGCTGCGCGACAGACGAGAGGTGGAACTGGCACTGCTCTGCGATCTGCAACATGAGCGGTCAACGGCGGCGCGTCGCAAGTTTGGATTTGCCGAAGAGACCGGCGACGGCATCGGTGCGCTCGGGCGGCCTGACATCGACGTGGTCTATATTCTCGGTAGCGCGCAACTGCATTTTGAGTACGGGCTGGTCGCGCTTCGCGCCGGCAAACACCTGTTTGTCGAAAAACCGATTGCTCCGTCGTACGAGGCAGCGCGCGAGTTGGCGCAGACCGCCGTGCTTCACGGACTGATTGCCGCCGCCGGGCACAATCGCCGGTTCTACACATCGTTGACCTCGGCACGTGCCTTGGCCGGCAAGTCGGGCTGGCAATTCGCAGAAGCAATGTTCCACAAACCGGAATTTGGCAGGCCGGCCATGTTCGGCGCCCACAGTTGGCTGAGCGCGAACGGGATTCATGCGCTGGATGCTCTTGTTTTCATGATGAACGGTTTACCGGAACAACTGACGGCGCTGGCCGGTGGGACAGGCGCTACGAAGCCAACGGCGTTCTCGGCTGTCATGCGTTGGCGTGACGGCGCGCAGGGCGTGTTTCTCTGCAACAACAACGCTGGTGCGCGGCTCGAGGAATACGTCTTTCACGGTCTTGGGCAAACCTGTCGCATAGATGATGAGGGTCTCCTCATCGAGAACAGTTCCGGTCGGGCTCGAATGCCGAAGCGTCCGTCGAACGACAGTATCGTTGCCGAGCATGATGCCTTCCTGCAGTCGATTCGTAACGGCGTTGAACCGCCGCACAGCATCGCCGCAATCGCGCCCTCACTCTTTCTCTGCGAGTTGATCGAGCGCGGATTCAGTGGACCTGTGCACTTGCCGGATGCGGAGCCGATTCGACCGCCCGCGCGCCGTACACCCCCGCAATCGATACTGGTCATTCAACCTGGTGAACTGCAGTCGGCACTCTCGCGATTGCTGCCGCAAGCCCGCCTGGTTTCTCTGGCGGACATTCAGGCATCCGAGGAACAAAGACCGGACATCGTTGCAGCGATCCTGGGACGCGGCGCGGGTCCGCTGCCGCCGGAACTATTGGTGAAGCTGCCGTGCCTGCGCATTGTCGGTGTCGTTGGCTTGTCCCTGGCGCACCATGACCCGGAGACGCTGCTGGCGCGCGGTATCACGCTGGTGAATGCAACGCAGGCGTATTCGGAGAGCGTGGCCGAATTCGCGCTGGGGTTGGCAATCCTCGGGCGTCGCCGAGCCTTCGCTTCTCACGACATCATGCGTCGTGGCGGGTGGGGCACGATGCCACCGTCGCAATCCGCAGGCATCGTGCCGCGGCTTGCGCGCAAACTTCGTCCCGTCGCACGGGCAGCACGGATCGAACCTTTCCTGCTGCGACTGTGGCGTACACGGCGCGGGATGCAGGCAGCGAACGCGGGCGCTATGGGACCGGGCGAGCTGCGTGGCGCAACTGTTGGCCTGATCGGCTGGAGCGCAAATGCGCGCGCATTTGCCGAACGGCTCCTCCAGGCAAAGGCTCGGGTTCTGGTCTATTCGGAACATGCGTCAGTGGACCTGAGCGCATTCGGCGTAACACGCGTTTCGCTCGCGGCGGCATTGGCGGCAGATATCGTGTCGTTACATCGTGGCCTGACACCGGGCACAAGGTACTTTCTCGGCGCAGCAGAACTGGAAAAACTCCGGCCTGGCGCTGTGCTCATCAATATCGCCGGTGGTGCCCTGGTCGAGCCGAATGCCCTGCTCGCCCGATTGAAACGGGGCGACATCTTCGCCTGCCTGGACACCTACGAAGTGGAACCTCCAGCCGCGGCGGATCCGTTACGCAGCCTGCCAAACGTGTTTCTCACATCACATATCGCCGGAGGTTCGGGCGACATGCATGCTGCAGCAGCGGACGAAGTGGTGCGCAAGATTGCGGACCACCTGGCAGGGGGTGCCATCGTTGCAATATCTGCTGAGCGCCTGCGGACGATGACGTGAATTTCGCGCCGATACGACCCATGGCAGCATCCTTTTATCCTCAATACCTGGCGCTTGTCGATGAAATCGAGCGCAATTTTCCGGTGTTGGCGTGGAGAAGTGGCGATCTCGAGCTCTGGCCACTGGCACGCATGGATCTGTACCTGGACATGTACTGGGCCGAAGCGGGCATCGCCGCACCCGCAGTGCGGCCATTGCCACTGCGTATTGCCGGGCGCATGGCGATGCCATTGCGAAACCTGTGGAGGAGCCGCCACGATCCTGGCTGTCACCTCACGCGCCCCACGCCGGCGCATGCGATCTTGCTAGGCGACGGGTTCTCGCTGGACCACGTCGATGGCAAATGGCGGGATCGATTCGGCGAGCCATTGATCGCGGCACTCGAAGGATACGGCCACGATACGTTTCTGATGCAGAGTGGCTACCTCAAGCGGTTGCCGTGGTATCGACCGACGTTTGCGGCGAATGTCGTCGAGAGTCGCGGCTTTCTGCAAGCATTGGTCACACGTCTGCCGCTCGAGTTGCCAGGACACGAGGAGGTGCTGGAGTATCCACTCGCAACGCTGTGGACGCTCCTTCCTTGAGTCGAATCCGCATCGAGCGGCGCGCAAATACAGTTGCGGCGACCGCCGCGACGTTCGAGGATGTGTTGAGCGCAGTCAAGCCGACCGTGGCATTCGTCGTCGCCTACCATACGGGTCTGGGTCCGGCGTTCCTGCTCGCTTGCCGTCGTCAGGGAATCCTGTCAGTCGATCTGCAGCGTTCTCCGCACGGGGGCGCGCTCCATGCCTACCGCTGGGCAACACTACCCACACGTGGGTACGCGACTCTGCCGGCGGTATTCTGGAGTTGGACGAAGGGTGACGCCGCTCGCGTCGATGACTGGGCTAACAAGCTAGAGATACCGTGGCACGGTGCGATCCATGGGGGCCACACACAACTCGCCCCCTACCTCGACGATCAACATCCCATGACGCGATCGTGGGACGCGCGATTTGCTGCCATGTACGGGAGTGCGGCGTTCGAGCGCGAGATCCTGGTCACGTTACAACCCATCCATGGACATCGCGCCGTGTGGGACGCGCTGTGCTCGCAGATCGAGGTCTCGCCGAGGTCCTGGCGTTGGTGGATCAGACGCCATCCTGCTTCGCGGCCCGAGCAGGACGTGGAATCAGCGCCACTGCTCGCGCTGCGCCCGCCCAACGTTCTGATCGCAGAAGCATCGACGTTGCCGCTGCCGGTGCTCCTGCGTCACATGAGCACCGTGTTGTCGCTCGCCTCCGGCGCGGCGGCGGAAGCGTCGATGCTCGGTGTACCGGCATTCTTCCTGATCGATGCCGCGCGACATTCATTCGCGGATCTGATCGAGCGCAGACATGCGGCCGTCATCGATGTCGGCACTGTCAATGAACAGATTTCCAGACTGGATCCAAGGCCCCCCCGACCGCCGCAGAACGATCAACCGGATATCGGCAAGACTTTGCGGCAGCTCGAGGAGCGCGCCGGTGCCTATCGGAGTGTTTGCCTTGACGTGAATTGACGAGAAGAGCGGCGCCACATGTCTATGAGAAAAGTCGGGAGTGCGAGACGCACAAGTGCTGCCGTCGAGCCGAGCCACCACACGGGGTAGCTCCAGAAGCGGTACGTATTGCCGGCGATGGTCCGGAACACCGCAGCACTGTCGCGTTGCACAGCGTAGTGCCTGGCCAGAAGCGCCGTACACCTGGCGCGTTGCCACGAAAAGACTCGTTTCCACCGCGCCTCCGGGACCCGCTGCTGCCATTTCTCGAACAACCCGATCCAGTCGCGAACAGCCCGCTCACCGCTCGCGCTGTAGTGATTGTCATGATGGCGCACGCGACTGAGCGGCGAGTCGACCACACTGACATCGCTTTCATGTGCCAGCTTCAGCCACAGATCACAGTCCTCATGCATGAGCTGCTGCTCATCGAATCCGCCGACGCGCTCCACGAGTTTGCGTTGAGCGACCACGGTTGGCATCGCGATTGCGGCCTGCCACCTCGCGATCTGCTCGAACACTGCGCCGCTGGGGGCTATCCGGCGCGCGCGTGGCTTGCGCGCCAGGGGGTTTCCATCCGCATTCATGTGCGTGACCGGTGAGTAGCACCACAAGCGGTGGGGTTGCTGTCGCAGTAGTTCGATCTGCCTCGCCAGCTTGTCCGGATGCCATACGTCGTCCGAGTCGAGAAAGGCAACAAACTCGCCCCTGGCCTCGCGAAGTGCTGCATTGCGTACCGCGGCGGGATTCCCTGTGTGGGCAAGCCAGAGAATCCTGACTCGCGGAGGTCGATCGAGCGTCCTGAGATAGTCCTGGTTCCTTGGTCCGAGCCGTCGTCGGCGATGATGAGCTCCCAGTCCGTGAAGCTCTGCTCGAATATCGATGTCACGGCGGCGCGCAGATATGCCTGTCGATTGAACGCGGGCAGGATGATCGAGACGATCGGAGAAGGGGCAGTGTCTTGCCGGGTTGTCATCTGAATCCGCGATCCGCCGCCGGTCGCTGCTTCGGTGCATCCAGCAGATTCCTTCCCTTGCGGTACAGGTTCACGAGCCAGGGTGCCTGCCGCTTCACGACCTGACGCCACGAGTTCATGCGCGCGTCGATACGTTCGGCAACAGGACCAATCATGCAGATGATCGACTCCTCGTTGGGGATGAAGCAGTGCGGCGTGAATGGCTCGAAGTGCTCCGGTCGCCAGTGAGAGCGGTGAATCTCCAGTTGGTTGCCGTAAACGGCCTCCTGCGCCGAAAAGCGTCTGGGTGTGCTGATCAGAATATTCGATGCATGTCGTGACAACTCATTCAGGAGACGCACGCCATCTTCCATCTCGAAATGCTCAATGACATCGATCAACAGCGCGAGATCGTAGTGCACTTGAAGGCGCGGCAGAATCTCACGCGCGTCACCCACGTAGAGTTGATCGTAAACCAGGCTGTGCAGCGGTGAGACATAGGCGGGAAAACCTTCAATACCATCCACGCGACATGTGCGGTTCGTCCCCTCGGGCCGGCACCAGCCATGATCCAGATACTCACGCGTCAGGACTCCGTACTTGGCATAACCGACTCCGATGTCCAGAACGGATCGCGGCTTGCTGAAGACGATCGCCTCGACGATCTCGTTCAATTGACGAAACTGACTGGTCGGCATGGAATCCTCCCGAGGGCGCGGAGTCAGGTGCCGATGCCCGCGAGGGCGTCGACCACCGAACGCATGGTCTGTACGCGTGGCGGCCGCGTGAACAGCCAGCGCACGATCCGGATCGCATGATGCTGGCCATACCAGGGGATGGTGCGCAGCGCGGGCATCACCTTCTCCGTGGACTCGAGTTCGGAGAGCGCGACCTTGCTAGGCAGGATGCGGCTCTTGGCATAACGCAGCGCCTCCACCGGTGAGCGTGACCATTCGACCCGGGAAAGGCGTCGATGCGCAGGTTCGACCAGGAGACCGTCGTGAGGAGCGAACGCTCGGCCGCCCAACGCAGTACGGTCGGGCAGTGCCGCCGGGCTGAAGCAAGCACGATGACTGGGATGGATCCCGGGAAATAGCGCGCGCTCATGTGCAGTGGCGGATACATCCACCAGCACGCCGGGCCGTTGAGCAATTCCTGCCAGTCTGCCCGCGTCATCCGTGCGGCGAGTTGCGCGACATCGCGCAGCTGCGAAAGACGCAGGGCATGCGCGCGCATGTTGCCGGCGCAATGCGACAGGAGATGGCAGAGCAGGGCGGCCGTGCTCGCGTAGTGGTTGATGCCGACGGTGGGCTGCACCGGCCATAACCTTGCGGTGATGTCCACTTCCGAGGCCGGTAGAGCCTCGGTGATTCGCGTGTGTACCTCGATCGGTATAGGATTGCGGGCGCGCTCGCCGAAGCCGCTCGCGGCTGGCGCATCGCAGGGCCGGAAGACGACATGACGTCGCGACGTGTAAGAGTGCTGGTAACCGATGCCGGTCAACGCGCAAGCAAGTTTCTCGAGTTGGTGCGGCCTGACCAGCAGATCGACATCACCCATCGGCCGCTCCGGAAAGGGCCACAATCGGATGCCACGCAATGCAGAGCCCTTGAGGGCGATGACAGCGATCGAGTGATGGCGCGTGGCGGTGTCGATTCGCTCGAGCAAAGCGCCAATTTTCTCGTCGCGTCGCGCGATTTCTTCTGACTGATGCGTCAGGAACTCTCGCCAGGATGGCGGTCCAGTCCAATTCAATGTGCGTGCGAGGACGGCGGAGATTCCTTGCATCGCGGCCGCGGCGCGTGCGATGGCCCACGCAAACTCATCCCATTCAGGAGCACTGTCTCCCGGTTGCGTGATTTCACGTGCCAGTGTTTCGGTAGTAGTGCGCAGCGTCGCCGCGATGATGGCGAAAGGAGGCAGATCGGGCAGCCTGTTCAGCGTCACGCTCATCGCTCCCGGCGGCGCATGACGATCAGAAAATGATCGCCTCCGTTGCGCAGGCCGGGCCAGCCGCCTGCCATCATCGTCAAGCGGCCTAGACACTCGAGCAGCCGTGGATATCGTTCGTACCAATGCACCAGGTAGGGCGGCGGAAGAAACAGCGACAGTCCGCGGTATTCGAGCAATTCGAATTCCCGCGCGAACGCGGCGAAAAATTCCATCGGCCGGTAGTAGGACGTCCAGATGGTGTGCCCGTTCATGGTGACACCGACTTGCCCGGCGGCAGCCCGAATGCGCGCCCGATCCGGGCGCCGCCAACGGTAATACAGGTACTCCCACGGACAAATTCGCCCGATGACGGTGAATATCAGCAGCCCGCCAGGCCGCAACAGGCGCCGGCATTCACGGGCCAGCGAGGCCAGGTCGGGCACGCAGTTGAGCGGACCGAGATTCGAATAGGCGCCATCGAAGACGCCATCCAACTCTTGCAACTGGTGCGCGCCGAGGCAGCGCGACTCCACGTGATCTTCGACCTGCGCTTCTGCGGCGCGCCGCGCCGTGCGTTCGACCATCAACGGGGACCAGTCGGTGGCCAGCACGTGACGTCCGCTGCGCGCGAGATGCACCGCGTCGATTCCCGTGCCGCATCCCAGGTCGATGAGCCGCGCCTGGCGCGCGAAGCGACGTTCCAGGGTGCGCCACATCGTGGCGCGCATGCGCTGTATCAAGGCATTGTTGCCACGTGGCCCGTCATAATCGGCCGCCACGCTGTCGAATGCCGCCTGCGTCTCGAGCAACTGCTCGCTGGAAATGCCGACTTGCGCCGGGCAGGGGTTCACAAGACTGCGCCGGCCAGAGTGGGTACGCTGCGAGTGCCATCGCGGATTTCCTGGCGAAAGGCCGGTTCATTCTCGATGAGGGCCGCCCAGCGTTGTGCAATCTCCTGCGCATCCGGATGCGTGACCTGGTCGTGCAGCAGGTTGCGTACCGCGCGATAGAACTCCGAGCGGTACGTGCCGGCGAACATCATGTCGAGGTCGTTGCTCTCCTGCCAGTGACGCTTGTCGCCGAGCTGCTGCTTGACGGCTTCGTAGAACTTCGTGCCGGGCAGTGGATAGGAGACGCTGACGCCGACATCGTCGGGGCGCGCCTCCTCGACCAGGCGCCGGGTGGCGAGGATGTCTTCCAGTTCCTCGCCCAGGTAACCGAGCTGCAGAAAGAAGCCGACGCGGATTCCGGCTTCGCCCAACAGGCGACGCGCGTGGATATTCTCGCGCACGCGTGTGCCCTTGTTCATGGCGTCGAGAATCTTCTGACTGCCGCTCTCGGCGCCGATCCAGGCTTCGCGGCAGCCGGAGCCGCGCAGCGCTTCGGCCATGCGCGTGCTCACCATGTCGGCGCGCAGCTGGATGGTGAACGGTACGCCGCCGCCGCCTTCGGCGAGCGCGGCCGCGAATTCATTCACCCAGCTGACCTTGAATCCGAAGATGTCGTCGGCGAACCAGATGTGGTCGGGCCGATAATGACGTCGCAGGTGAATCAGTTCCGCGGCCACCTCGCGCGGCGGGCGCTGCAGGTATTGGTTGCCCCAGATGGGTTTCGCGCACCAGTTGCAGCGAAACGAACAGCCGCGCGACGCGGCCATGTTGAGGCTGAAGTAGCCGTGGGCGCGCCGCCAGACGCGACGATACTTTTCGATGTCGACCAGATCCCAGGCCGGCAGTGGGGCGGCGGCCGGTTCCGGCAGAGGCGCCTCGCCGGCAACGCGCTGCACGCCGTGCGGGCCGAGTACGCTGACAGCCGGCAGACCCGCGACCCATTGGGTGTCGGCGGGTACGGGTTGGTGATCGAGCCTGTCGATCAGCGCCACCAGCGTCGCGAGGGCTTCGCCATGCAGCACCGCATGTGCGCCGGCGGCGAGATATTTGTCCGGAGCGTCGGAAGCATCGGAACCCGCGGCGATGAGCCGTGCGCCGCGCTTGCGCGCCAGCCGCAACATTTCGCAGGCGGCCCGCCGCATGCGGCCGAGACACATCTTGCTCAGGAAGTTGTAGTTGTCCTCGTAGAGCAGCACGAGCTGCGGCTTGAGCACGTCGAGCTGGCGCTCGAAGCGTTCGAGATCCTCGGCCAGCATGGCGTCGAACAGCGATACCTCGTGCCCGGCCTTGCGCAGCATCGAGGCGACCTGCAGCGTCGCCAGCGGCGGATAGGGTTTGGCGCGTTCCTGCTGTTTCTGGTCGAAACGCAGGAAATACGAATGGCAGACCAGGATGGAAAGCATGCTGAGTCCGTTCACTCCGGGTTTGTTCAGGCACGTACCAACCCGTCCGACGAGCCGGCTCCTGAAGGGTGAGTTCCATTCCCCCGCCGACTGGTTCCTTCTTACTGCAATTGTCGGGACGATATTTCGCCGCTGCGCGTCGGAGGAAGCCGACATGCATCCCGGGAAACTGGCCACGCCCCCGCGACGGGGGTTCAGCCCCCTTCGTTCTGTGCCAGCGCCTTGTTGCGCGGAAACTTGACCGAGTAGTAGTGACGGATGGTTTCGGTCTTGCGCGGTTCGCCCGCGAGTCGCCAGAGATAGACACCGGCGTGACCGTTGAGGTCCACCGTGGTCGGCGGCGAGGCGCCCTTGAGAACATCGATCCTGATGTCGTTGTCGCGCGCCACCGGGACGCGATCGATGATCTCGATGGGCATCGCCACCGAGTGAAAGCTGGTGATCTCGAAGCGGCGCCGACGCTGGTTCAACTGGTCACGGTTGACCACGCCGACATTGCCGGAGTCTTCGCGCTCGTCGTGTACCACGATGCGGATACGCTGATCCTGGCCGAACGGAATGCGCACGTCGGCGCCGGGCAGCACCATGGGCAGCTCACCCATGCCGACAAACGCATCGTCGCGGAACAACTGCACCACACCCGAATCGATCGGGACCTCTCCCTCGTAGGTGAACCTGGTTTCCAGATAGGCGCTGCGCTCGACCGCGAGGTTGGCTCGCGCCACCAGGTCGACCTTGAAGGCGGCATCAGTAATCGGGTAGAGCCGCGGCTGCCGGTCTGCGGCGACGCTGACGCGACCCGGTATGCGGTAATCGGCGATGAAATCCGTGGCGAACACGTCGGCGGTGCTCTTGGCGGCGACCGGCGCGTAGGCTTCGTCGCGAGACGCAATCTTGTCGCGCGAGCGGTCGCCGCGCGCCCGGTATCCCGTCACCACCACTTCCTGGAGCTCCTCTCCGCTGGCGGCCATGTACTGCAGCGACTGGAGGTTCAGGAACAGCGAGGTCAGCGCCGGGGTGGTGGCGTTGAGGCTGGGTTGTGAGGTGCTGATGGTGAGCTCGATGTTGCTCCAGTCTTCGCCCGTGCCCTGCTGCAATTGAGCCTGGCGCACCAGCGCCACGGTTTTCTTCTGGCTGTCCAGCCGCGCCTCGTATTGCCAGTCCCAGCGCACATTGGTCACCTGGTATTCCACGCTGAAGGTCGCATTGCCAGCCGCCGACGCATGCACCGATGCGCGCAGCTCGCTGCGTGCCTTGCGCGCGGTGGCGACCTTGGCGAGTTCCGCCTTGACCTTCTCTGCCTGTTCGTCGAGCTCGCGCAGCTGTAGTTTGGCGGTGCGAATCCGCTGGCGGGCGGCCGCGTCGCTGCTGCCCACGGTCGTCACCAGCCCGCCGATGGCGGCGGATTCCAGTCGCGGCGCGTTGTTGCCGCTGCCGGTGGGCGCAGCCACCACACCCTCGAGGAGTTTCAGCTGCGCCTGCGCGGAGGCAATCTCGTCCTCGATGGCGGAGTGCTGATCGCCCAGGTCGCGCAGCTTGCGGTTGAGCGTACGCTCGGTCTCGTTGACCAGTTGCTCCTCGACGATGCGCTGCAATTCGATGCCTCCGAGCCGCAGCGATGCCGAGCGCGCCGACAGTCGCAGCGTGCCCGGATCGACGCCATCCGGCAGCCCGCGAACCACGAGCCGGTGATCACCCGCCGGTATTTCCACGTTTCCCCGGCGCGTGATGATGGCGCTGTCGCGGTACACGGTGACACTGTCGATAGGCAGTGTGACCGCGATGTCGGCGCTCCATGCGGCCGGGGCAGTCAACGAGGCAAAGACAATCACAGTGGTCATACGCATGTTGGGCTCCCTGTTTTGCACGGCGGTCGGCGAAGTCGATGCAGCGCGGGAACAAAACCGGCGCCATCCGCATTTGTGAGAGGTACTCACATGCTGGAGAGGACATAACCATGTCGTTCCTGATCGAGCCTCGCTTCACTGGGTTTGACGTGACCAGGCGCAGTTTCCTTGGCACGGGTGGATTGGCCTTGTCAGGTGCCGCCGTGGCGCTGCTCGCGGGGCGCGAGAGCCTGGCCGCCGCGGACAAGGCAGCCAACCCGGCCACAGACGTCAACATCCTCAACAGCGCGCTGGCCGCCGAACTCGAAGCCATCGCGGCATATGGTGTTGGCGCCGGGAGCGGACTGCTCAAGGGCCCGGTGCTGGCATTGGCCTCGACTTTCCAGGGCCATCACAAACAACATGCCGACGTGCTGGCCGGGACCGTGAAAAAACTCGGTGGCACGCCCATCCGAGGCGAAGGCGAAGTACGAATTTCCGGTGGAGACTCTCAAGACCCAGAACGACGTGCTGCGATTTGCGGCGGGACTCGAGAAGGGTGCGGTCAGCGCCTACCTCGCCGCCGTGCCGCTGTTCAAGGACCGCGAGCTCTCGAAGGCCGCGGCCAGCATTCTTGGAGACGAGGCCATGCACTGGGCGGTACTGCGCCAGGCCCTGGGTGAGGAACCGGTCCCCGCAGCTTTCGTTTCGTGAGGGCGAGCAAAGCTTATGATTGCCAGAGCAGACGGGCGGCAGTTGACAAAGTGCCGCCCATGCTGGGAATACACCACTACTGGCTGTTCATTACGACCGCCGTCATTCTGGTCATCACGCCGGGGCAGGACACCTTTTTCATCCTCGGGCGCAGCCTCGCGAGCGGACGCGCGGCGGGCATTGCCGCGGCGTTGGGCATCACCGCCGGCAGCATCATCCACACGTTTCTCGCGGCACTGGGGTTGTCGGCGCTGCTCGCGACCTCGCAGTATGCCCTCATGGCGGTCAAGTTCGCGGGCGCGGCCTATCTGATCTACATCGGAGTGCGTGCCTTGCTGACGCGCGCCGAAAGTCTGCCCGGCGCGGCTACGCAGATCACCGGTGACGGCCGCTGGTCTGCATTTCGCCAGGGCATCGTTTCCAACCTGCTCAATCCCAAGGTGGCGCTGTTCTTCCTGGCATTGATGCCGCAGTTCATCTCGGCCGACAGCACCAGCAAGGTGGCGGCATTCCTCGTGTTGGGCTCGTCGTGGGTGACGCTGGGCGTCATCTGGTGCCTGGTGCTGGCCGTCGGCGCGGCCAGCCTTCGCGGCGCATTCCTGCGGCGGCCGTCGATGGCATCGGTGTTGAACAAGGTCGCCGGCGCCATGTTCATCGCCCTGGGTTTGCGCCTCGCCACCGTGCGCCAATGAGCGCCCATCCGGACCACGACGCGGAACAGCAATGGCCCCAAACAGGGCGCAAGCGCCTGATCCTGCCGTCGGCCATCGGCACCCTCGGCACCGACGCGCCCGACATCGAGATGCAGTTGTTTGCCGAGATGCAGCGCGGCGCCGTGTACATGATGGGCGACAACCCGGCGCTGCCGCGCATGCCGGACAAACCCACGCTGCTGGACTTCTTCCGCCTGCGCTTCGGACCCATTTCGCGACGCCACCACTGCCTGTCCGCAAAGCTGGCGCTGGAATCCGGCCAGGACGAAAAGATCGTCATGGCGTGTTTCCTGCACGACATCTCCAATGGCGCGCTGGTGCGGTGTGACCATGGCTACTGGAGCGCGCAACTGGTGGCGCCGTACGTGGATGAGGAAGTGGCGTGGGCGATCCGTTACCACCAGCCGCTGCGCTATTTCGCGGACGAGTCGGTGGGCTACAAGTATCCCGAGGCCTACAAGCAGTACTTCGGCGCGGACTACGAGCCGCCGGATTACATCCGCCGCGACTGGGAACTGGCGCGCAAACATCGCTGGTACATGTCCTCGCGCATGATCACGCTGTTCGACATCTATGCCTTCGAGCCCGGCCCCGAGATCGACTTCGCCCTGTTCGAAGACATCATCGGCCGCAATTTCCGCCAGCCGAAGGAGGGCCTGGGTTTCGACGGCTCGCCAGTGGCGCACATGTGGCGCTCGATGATCTGGCCTAACAACTTCCTCTAGGCGGACGTCCGGCGGGCTCGCAAAGTGGCGGGGCAGCTCAAGGACCAGTTCGGCGAGAGTGTGCCGCGCGCCATTGCCGCGAGCATCCGTGCGGTGCACGCCAAATTCCCGCACGATGCCTTCCTGTCTGATGCACTCGCGGGCTACGGGCCTCTGTCGTTGACCGGTCGCGGGTTTCACATCGCGGCGGCGCTGCGCACGCATCTGCCGCAGCATTATCCCGAGGCCGTCGACATTCTGCTGGCCGCGGCATCGCAGCCGCACGAACACCGGGCCTTGGGTGGCATGGCGGCGTTCTATTTCATGCCGCACCTGTTCTACGTGGCGCAGCACGGACTCGGGCATTTCGAGGAGTCCATGCGCGCGCAACATGCGTTGACCCAGCTGTTCACGGCCGAATACAGCATTCGCGCATTCCTCGAGCAGCACCCGGAAGCGACGCTGGCACGGCTGCGCCAATGGGCGCGGGACCCGAGCGAACACGTGCGCCGGCTGGTCTCCGAGGGCACGCGGCCACGGCTGCCCTGGGCGCCGCGGCTGCGCGCTTTCCAGCAGGATCCGCGGCCGGTGATCGATTTGCTCGAACTGCTCAAGGACGATCCGTCGCTGTACGTGCGCCGCTCGGTGGCCAACAATCTCAATGACATCGGCAAGGATCATCCGCAACTGCTCGCCGCACTCGCGAAACGCTGGCTGAAGGGTGCCAGCGACGAGCGTCGCTGGATCGTGAAGCACGCATTACGTTCGGCCATCAAACGAGCCGATGCCGGCGCGCTCGGCGCACTCGGTTATGGCGGCAAGGCCAAGGTCGCGGTGCGCGCCGTGCACATCACGCCGGCGCGCCCCAGGATCGGCGGGCATGTATCGATCGGATTCGAGGTCGTCAACAAGAGCCCGAAACGCCAGCGCGTCATGGCCGATCTGGTGGTGCATTTCGTCAAGGCGCGCGGCACCGGTGCCAAAACCTTCAAGTTGCGGGTGCTGGACCTTGCGCCCGGCGCGCGCGAAACCGTGGCGAAGAAAATCACACTGACCCAACTCACCACGCGCCGGCACTATCCGGGCGTGCACCGCGTCGAGGCACTGCTGAACGGCAGCACGCGCAAGCTCGGCACCTTTGAGCTGCGCGCTGCGTAGTAGTTATGCCCGGGCTCAGCCGGCCGGCTTGCCCTTCATCCGGATCGATTCGATCACTCGGCTGCCGACCGCCGCGCAATTCCCGTCGCGGCTCGGCATGCAATTGTAGGAAATGATCAGCATGCGGCCATCGAGCGACGTGATCGCCATGTGATTGTGATTGGGGCCGTCCGTCAGCTGAACATCAAAGTCGAACACCAGGAAGTCGTGGCCATTGATCGAGCGCATGCCCGATGAGTTGAGCTTGGCGCCCGCGAATTGCTGGCGCATCGGCGCCTCCAGCTCCGGGAGCTGATCCGCAGTGATGGCCATGGGCTTGTGATCGAATGCCAGATTCACGGTCGTGGTTTCGTCGGTGAGCACCACTGACGGCGCATTGGCACCCGGGTACTTCTGTCTTGCGATGTTCATCGCTCATGGGCGTGAAGCTGGCGGGGACCTGGATCGCGACTTTGCCGTCCAGCAGGCTGCGGGATTCGAGGGCTTCTTCCGCGCCAGCCGGGACCGACCAGGATGAGCAATGCAATGGTGAGTCGCTTCATTTCAGAGCTTCTTCAAATGGAGATGGCGGGTACCAAGGCGACTAAACTACCAGCGACGCCGTGACAGCGTATGGATGAGCTGCGCACGGATGATTTCGGCGAGCTGGGGCGACGCAGGTCCCTGGATACCGCGCTGGCGTTGCGTGAGGTGCGCCACCGGGTCACCGCCCGTCTGGAATACGTAGTGATCGAATACCTTGCGCCAGATCTCGCGCTTGTCCGGCGGCAGCGATCGCACCGCCATGATCCCGTGCAGCAGCGCCTCGAACGGTGATCCCTGCCATGCCGGGGTTTCGTCCCACCAGTAATTGACCAGCACGTTGAAGCGTTCGCGCGACTCGACGTGGTGCCACCACATGTAGGGCACGAACAGCGCGTCGCCCGGCTCGAGATCGGCCACCTGGGCGGCGGCGAGTGCCTCGCGAAAGCGTGGAAATCGCTCGAAGTCCGGCTGGTCGAGCCGCACCATGCTGATGGGCTGGCCGGCCAGCGTGAATTCCAGCGGCCCGACGTACAGGTTCACCAGCTGCTCCGGGGGGAACAATGTGAAGCGGCGGCGTCCGGCGACGACGCAGGCGATGTTGTTGGAGATGTCGTAATGCGTCTGCACGGTGACGCGATTGCACAGCCAAACACGCGGCACCGCGCTGGCATCCACCAGCGGCAGGGTGTTGTCGCGCGTGAAACCCGGCATGCTGGCGGGCGTCGGCACCGCACCGACGTACAGCGCCTCCGGATTCGGCTCCTCGAGGAGCGCCAGCAGCCGCTCGATGGAGGCGACGATGCGTTGCGGCCGACGCTGGAAATTGTGGCCGGTGAGCTCGTCGTTGTAGAAGAAACGTCCGCCGATGGCCGGATCGCCGATCATGGTATCGGCCGAGGCGCCAGTGTCGAAGCCGCGCAGGTAGTTAGCGATAGCCTGCGGAGACTCGCGGCCGGCGCGCACCGCGGGCCACTCGGCCACCAGCCCGCGCAGTACCACCGGGTTCATTGACGGCAGGATTTCCTCGCGGAACTGTGCGGCGCCGACGTTGCGCAGCTCGCGAATCGGTTTGAATCCGGAATGGGTCATCAGGGGCTGCACTCTAATGCAGCGGACCCGCGGCCAGAAGGGGATCCTGGCAGCAGGCTTAACGCGCGACGACGCGCGAGGAGGCGCGTTCGCCGAACATGCTGACTTCGTTGCGCCGGTAGTCGATTACCAGGCGATCGAGCACGCCCAGCATGTCCATGCCAATCAATAAGGCCGGCTGCTGGTCGAGTCCCCAGAGCTTGAACACGTGGAAGTCGGCAAAGATCACTTCGAGGTTGGTCAACGTCAGGTCACCGATGCGTGCTTCCTTGATTTCCTGCACGTCGCCGTCGGCGATGTCGGGCGTCGCGCCGTGCACCACGGCGCCGACCACCTCGCGTTTCTTGCGACCCTTGTTCATCGCGGTCTGCAGCGCGAGATTGCCCAGGGTCCGCTCCGCCCCGGTGTCGACGACGGCCTTGGCCTTGATGCGCCGACCGACGCGCACGTCGAGCACCATCAGTCCGTTGACATCACGCTCGGCGCGCGCGGTCACCATGCTGTAGTGCGGACGGCGGCCATCCGATACCAGCACCTTCACGCGATCACGCTTGAAATCCACGTCGATGCGCTGGTCCTGGAATCCGGCCACGCCGAGAATGCCGTCGGCATTGCCCATGATGGAGGTGAAGATCACCGGCAGATTCTGCTGCTCGAATCTCAATTCGCCGATCTGCAGGCTGTCGACGGCGACGGTGGGGACCTCGAGCGCGCCCGTCACGCCATTCAGCATCACATTGCGGCCCACCGAATGCTTGAGGCCGAGAGAGCGGGCGAGGTGCGGCGCCAGCGTCGAGCGGCTCGCACCCGTGTCGATGACGAAGCGAAACGGGCCCTTGCCATTGACCATGACCTGCGTCATCACACGGCCAATGCGATCGAGGCGCGTCGGAGCGGCAAACAAGGGTTCGGGTTCGGGGAGGGCGCCGGAGAGATCTTCAGGACTGCCCGGAGCACGCGGGGAGATGTTGGGATCGGCGAACAGCGCGCGGGAAAATACGCCACCACCAAGCGCCATCAACGCCTGCAGTGCAAAGCGACGGCTGGTCGACGTCCCACTCATGCCGGCCACGCTACGCCTGATTTTGGGTCAAGGAAACAGCGGTGCGCCAAAACGTGCGCGCCGCACGGTGACATGTCCCAAATCAGGGTGCTTAGGGATGCTTATGGAATGGGCGGGTCCGGGAGCGCGTGGAAGGCGCTGCGCAGAGACTCACCCCAGCCGTCCCGGATGACTTTGAAATAGGCATCGTCGGGGCCGATGCTCCGATGCAACGAAATCTTGAGCGCGTCCCGTCGGACGATGGCCAGATCGAGCGGCATACCCACTGACAGGTTGGAACGAATGGTCGAATCCATGGAAATCAACGCGCATTTGGCGACCGCCGCCAGCGGCGTGTCCGCCTTTACGACGCGGTCGATGATGGGTTTGCCGTATTTGGACTCACCGATCTGGAAGTAACGGGTGTCGGCCGTGGTCTCGATGTAATTGCCGGCCGAATACACGTGGAACAGGCGCGGCGGCTCGCCGCCGATCTGTCCGCCGATGATGAACGTGGGATTGAATTCGATGCCGTGTTGCTTCAACGCCTCGGCATCGCGGGTGTGGACGTCCCGCACTGCGTCACCAACCAGGCGCGCTGCATCGGTCATGGTGCGCACGCTCACCAGGCTGATCCTGGCACTGTTGACCCGTTCGCGCAGCAACCCGGTGACCGACTGGCTGGTGGACAGATTTCCGGCGGACAGCAGCACGATGGCCCGTTCCCCGGGGATCTCGAAGAACATCATCTTGCGAAACGTGCTGATGTGATCGACACCCGCGTTGGTGCGCGAGTCAGAGAGGAATACCAGGCCATCATCGACCTGCACTCCGACGCAATACGTCATCGACTCTCCCGGGAAGTCGCGTGCAGCGATCAGTGCGAGGCGAGGTACTCGTTGCCGCCGAGATCGTTCATTTCGGCGGTGTCGAAACGCCGCCCGATTCCCGAGAACGTGGAGCGCGCAGCGTACAGCTCGGCGCCATCGGACACTTCATACGAACCGCGCGAGCCGCCGATGGTGCTGTTGACGATGTGAACGCGGGCCTGGCGGGCGATGATGCCGACGCCGCCGGCGAGGATGCGTGCGTTGCTGATGTAGAGGTCACAGCCCTTTTCCGCGATCACGGCATCACCGGTGAATTCCATGGTCTCGCCGTCGATGTGCATGAGGCGGTCGCCCTGACAGATGATCGGGTCGGTGCGTTTTTCAGTGGCGACGCTCTCGGCGCTGGGGGTGACCGGCTGGGCGGTGGAAGCTTCACGCGTGATGCTGTAGCCCGGGCCTTCCATGGTCATTCGTTGGCGCGGCGTCCTGGGAATGGGCGCGAGAGATGCTGTACCCCGGACCCTCGGCCAGTTGCTCACCCGAGCCGCGAACCGCGGCCACGGCTTCGGTAGTTTGGTCGGCCGCGGCCTCATCGGATTCCGCGGGAGACGCCGGTTGCGCCGGTGTTTCGACGGCGGGCGGGGCTGCGGGCGCCGGCGTGGCGGGCGACACGAGCTTCGAAGGCAGCGGTGCGGCCATCAACTCCTGCGTTTGCAGCGTGGTACGTGGCACCGGTGGTGGTATCGCGCACCGAAAACGTGCCCGCGGTTTCATCGGTTGAGATGATTTCCAGCGCGGGGTTGCGGGCGAGGGCCGCTTTGGCCCACTCGACTTCGCTGACCTGTTCTTGTTTGCCGCAGGCGGCGAGCAGGACCGTTGCAAGGCTGGCGGCGATGACGGCGCCCGAGGGCGCGATGCGGGTTTTCATGGGGATCATCGTAAAGGCCTCCCCGGCATCTGCAATAGCTATTTCCAGTACAGTTACGCGCTCGTGAGCCCGGACCTCGATACATTCTGTGAGCGACAGCTGACACGCCTGCGCGAGGCTGGCATCTGGGCGATTTTCGAGACCGGGGCGCCGCAACTTCTGCCGCAGCTGACGCTCGCGGTCACCGCCAGCGATTTCGTCTGTGAATGCCTGACCCGGGAACCTGGACTCGCCAAGTGGCTGATTGATGAGGGGCATCTGGCCCGGACACTACCGGCCGAGGAACTGGCGCGACGACTGGGCACGGCGCTCTCGGCGGCGAATGACCTGACCAGTTTCATGGCTGCCCTGCGCCGGCAGCGTGAGCGCGAGATGGTGCGCATCGCCTGGCGCGACCTGGCCGGCGGTGCCGCGGTGGCGGACATCCTGGCCGAAACCAGCGCCTTCGCGGATGCGGCCATCGCGGCGGCGGTGGAATTCGCCGCACGTGAGCTCGGCCAGACCTACGGCACGCCGCGTAGCGCCGCCGGCGAGCCGCAGCCCCTCATCGTGCTGGGCATGGGCAAGCTCGGCGGCGGCGAGCTCAATTTCTCTTCCGACATCGATCTCATCTTCGTCTTTCCGGAAAAGGGCGAAACACACGGCGCGCGCAGTATCGACAACGAGGATTTCTTCACCCGGCTTGGCCGACTGGTGATCCGCATCCTGGGCGAGCGCACCAGCGAAGGAATCGTGCATCGCGTGGACATGCGCCTTCGGCCCTTCGGCGACAGCGGTCCGCTCACCGTCAGCGGCGCATTCCTCGATAACTACCTGCAGACCCACGGCCGTGACTGGGAGCGGTACGCCTGGATCAAGGCGCGGGCCGTCACCGGTGCGCCCGCCTGGAAACTCGTCCACGCCGAAAGCGTGCGTCCCTTCGTCTACCGCCGTTACCTCGACTTCGGCGTGTTCGAAAGTCTGCGCGAGATGAAGGCGCTCATCCAGAAGGAAGTCGCGCGCCGCGACCTTGCCGACCACGTCAAACTCGGCCCGGGCGGTATCCGTGAAATCGAATTCATCGTGCAGGCCTTTCAGCTGATTCGCGGCGGCCAGGATCGGCGCATGCAGACCCAGTCGCTGCTCGCAGTGCTGCCGCAGCTGGCCGGCGGGAAATTGCTGCCGGTGCGGGTCGCGCAGGAGCTCGAAGCCGCCTACCTGTTCCTGCGCCGGATCGAGAACCGCCTGCAGATGCTCGCAGATGCGCAGAATCACCGGATTCCCGCGGAGGCGCTGACCCGCGAACGCATCGCCGCAACGATGGGATGCCGCGACTGGGAAGCCTGCGGCGCGCAGCTCGAGCTGCACCGGGCGCATGTCACCCGCGCGTTCCAGGAAGTCATCTTCGCGAAACACGACGCGGCGACGGTCGAGATGCCCGGGGTGAATGGCATCGTCGAGGCGTGGCTACGCGGCGCGCCGGCGCCGCAGTTCGCCGCGGCTCTCGAGGCGCGCGGCTTCGCCGAAGCGGCCGCCGCGGCCCAGTTGCTGCTCGAGTTTCGGGGTGCCGCGCAATTGCGCCGGCTCGACGCTCCGGGTCGCACCCGGCTGGACACGTTGCTGCCGCGCCTGCTGGCGGCCATCGCAGACACCCGAACCTCGAGCGGGGGTGGTTCGCAGCTCGACGTGTTGCGCCGGGTTCTCAAGGTGCTCGAAGCCATCGGTTCGCGTTCCGCGTATTTCGCGCTGCTGAACGAAAATGCGCTGGTGCGCCGCAAGTTGATCGAGCTCGCCGGGCTCGGCGAATTCCTCGCCACGCAAATCGCTTCGCATCCGCTGTTGCTCGACGAACTGCTGGATGAATCCTCCGGCGGGTTGCCGTCGCCACGCGCGGAGCTGGAGCGCGAGATCCACGCGCGCCTCACGCACCTGGTCGACGACGAACCGGAGCGCCAGGTGGAGGTTCTGCGGCAATTTCAGCGCGCCGCGGTATTCCGCGTGGCCATGGCCGATCTCACGGCAAAGATCCCGTTGATGCGCGTCAGCGATTTCCTCACCGAAATCGCCGAGATCATCATCGAGCAGGCGATGCAGCTGGCCTGGATCCAGATGACCGCGCAGTTCGGCAGGCCCATGAGCGGGGTGGGCGACAAGCGGCGGGAGGTGAAGATCTGCGCCGTCGGCTACGGGAAGTTAGGCGGCTTCGAGCTCGGTTACGCCTCGGACCTGGACCTGGTATTCCTGCACGACTCGGGCCCGGAACAGGCCGAAACCGATGCGGCGAAGCCGGTCGACAACCAGGTGTTTTTCATCCGCTTCGCGCAGCGCACACTGCATATCCTGACCATGCACTCGGCGGCCGGGCGGCTCTATGAGGTCGACGTCCGTCTGCGGCCCTCGGGCAAGGGCGGCATGCTGATCACACGGATCGGCGCCTTCGTCGAATACCAGGAGAAGGAAGCCTGGACCTGGGAGCACCAGGCGCTGCTGCATGCGCGCGCGGTCGCAGGCGACCTGGATCTGCGCAGCGAATTCGAACGGCAGCGCGTCGAGCTGTTGATGCGCTGCGTGCGCCGCGACAGCCTGCGCGAGGAGGTGCGCAACATGCGCGAACGCATGCGGCGCGAACTGTCGCGCGCCAAACCCGGCTCGGGAAAGTTCGACATCAAGCAGGACGCGGGCGGAACGGCCGACATCGAATTCCTGGCGCAATACTGGGCGCTGCTGCATGCCGCGGGGCACCCACCCGTGATTCATTACTCCGACACCATCCGTCAGCTCGAATCGGTCGCCTCGGCCGACCTGGTGCCGCAGGCCAAGGTCGATGTGCTCACCGACGCCTATCGAAAGTACCGCGAGCGTTCTCACCACCTGTCGCTGGAGTCGGCGGAACCCGTGGTGCCTGGCGAGGAATTCCGGGAAACCCGCGCCGCCGTGACGGCGATCTGGAATGCGACGATGGTGCATTGAGCCCGATGGCGAGTCCGCTTCTGGACCCCTATAATTCCGCCCGCCATGTCAGCCACCAAGAAGCCGCTCATCCAGCCCAACGCGCAGAACGAGTACAAGGTCGACACCAGCGACCTGCCACTTTCCTGCCCGATGCCGGAGATGTATCTGTGGAACTCGCATCCGCGCGTCTATCTACCCATCGAGCAGACCGGCTGGGCGAAGTGCCCGTACTGCGGCGCGGAGTATGTTCTTCAGCGCTAACGCGCACTCTCAATCGCCGCCGATGCGGCGGCGTCCATTAAGGACTAGCCGAAGGGCTTGTCGAGCGAATCAGGCGGCTTCGAGAACCAGACCGGTTCCTTCTCGCCCATGTGAAAACAATCCTCGAGGCGGATGCCGAACTTCCCGGGTAGATAGATCCCGGGCTCGTTGCTGAAACACATGCCCGGTGCGAGCGGCGTGGCCTCGCCATGCACCAGGTTCACGGGCTCGTGGCCATCGAGGCCGATGCCATGGCCGGTGCGGTGCGAGGTCCCGGGCAGCTTGTAGCCTGGTCCATAACCCCATTTCTCGTACTGCGAGCGCACCGCATCGTCCACCACGCCGGCCGGCACGCCGACGCGCGCGGTTTCGATGGCAATGCGTTGTCCCTCGCGCATCTGCTTCCAGACCTTGCGCTGTTCGGCATTGGCTTCACCGAACACGAAGGTGCGCGAGATGTCGGATTGGTAGCCCTCGACCGTGCAGCCGCAGTCCATGAGCACCACTTCGCCATCGCGCACCGCCTGCGGCTTCGCCGAGCCGTGCGGATAGGCGCTGGCTTCGCCCAGCAGGATGAGCGCGAATTCGTGCTCGGCACCCAGCGCTTCGTGCGCGCTCTTCATCAACGCCGCGATGTCGGCCGGGCGCATGCCGCGCTCGATGCGCGGCGCGGCATATCGATACGCGGCGATGGTGATGTCGGCCGCCTTCTGCAGCAGCGCGATTTCGCTGGCGGTCTTGATCATGCGACAGCCGCGCGCCACGGCGGCGCCGCTCATGATCTGGACGTCGGGCATGACGCGCATCAGTCCATCGATGGCGAAATAGCGCACCGTTTCCTCGATGCCCACCGGCGCGCGCAACTTGCGGTCGTTGAGGATCGCCGCGACCGTTTCGAGAGGATCTTCGTCTTCGTTCCAGACGCGGATCTCGGAAGGTACCATCAGGGATTCGCGCACCGAAGGCTCTTCGAAGTGCGGCGTCACGATGGCGATGTCACCCTCACGCGGCAGGATGGCGGCGGTAAGGCGTTCGCTGCGCCACCACTGCACACCGGTGAAATACTTCAGCGATGCGCCGGGTTCGATCAGCAGCGCGCCGATGCCATGCTGCGCCATGAGTTTGCGCGCCTTGTCGACACGCGCGAGGTACTCGTCGTGGCCGATGGGCTTGACGTCGGCTGTCATGGACTTGAGGGACGGCGTTGCCGCGGCCAACGATAGCCCCGGGCGCAGCGCCGCCGCGGTGACTGCGGCGGCGCCGAGTGTCAGCGCTTGTCGGCGTGTGAAGTTCATAGCCAGACAGGCTCCTAGTACTGCTGGTAGGACTTTTCTTCGACGATGGTGGAGCCCAGCAGGGCGTTGATGCGTTTCTTGATGGCCGCGCGTTCGTCGTTGGTGACATACACCGCGCGCGCCAGCTCGACGAACTTGTCGCCGAAGCGTTTGGCACGCTCCTCGTCGCGGATTTCGTCCTCGATGACCCAGAGCTTTTCGTTGACGCGCGTGAGGTCGGCTTCACCAGTCCCGAGGTTCACGGCGCCGGCGCCCGAATCCCGCCAGGTCTTTTCCAGCAGCGCGAGCTCGTGTTTGACGTTGGCCACCTTCGCGGCATCCCGCATGCGCGCGGCCTTGATGCGCAGGATGGTGATCTTGTCGAGCAGCTCGCCCGGGGAAATCGGCACCAGGATGTCATTCATGAGAGCCTCGCCTTGGGATCCAAGGCTAGCAGTTCGTCGAGTTTCGCGGTGACCGCCGGGACAACGACGAGATCCATGACGCCAGGCCGCTCGATCTTCGTGGTCCACGGCAAGTCGCTGGCCGCTTTTCCGAGGAATTTCCGCGCCGCCGCATCGTAGGCATCCACACACCAGCGACGCGAAAGATATGGTCCGCTGCGCTGGGGATTGGTCGCGGCGTAGAGCCCGATCACCGGAGTTCCGACCATGGTCGCCATGTGCGCCGGGCCTGAATCCGGCGTGAGCAGCACCGTGGCGCGCGCCAGCAGCGCCAGCAGCTGCGGCAGCGTGTCCTTCGCGACCTGGTTGACCAGCGGGGCGCGCGCATGTTTGACGATCGCCGCCGCCATGTCGCGTTCCTCGGCGCTGGGACCGCCCGCGAGGATGACGCGCATGCCATGTTTGATGACGGCATGGTCGGCCACCGCGGCATAACGTTCCGGGGTCCAGTTGCGCAGGGTGTGACTCGAGCAGGCGCTGATCACCAGTGTCGGCTGTGCGTCGGGTATCAGGTCTGCGGCGTACACCAGCGCCGGCGAGGGCAGGGGAATGTCCCAGCGCAGTTGTTTGTCAGCGATCCCCAGTGCGTCGGCAAATCCCAGGAAGCTGTCGAGCACGTGCTCACGCTGCCGGGCTGCGACGCGCTGGTTGGTGAACAGCCACTGCATCTCGCGCGCGCGCGCCTTGTCGAAACCCAGCTTCACCGGCGCCGGGATCACGGTGGCCGCCGCGCTGGCACGCAGCGACAATTGCAGATGCAGCATCAGGTCGAATGCGCCACGCCGTTTGGTCTCGGTGCGCAGCCGGCTATACGCAGAGAAACCGGCCCCCTTGTCCACGGTGATAAGCTCCACATCCGGAATGAGGCTCATCAACTTTGCTTCGAGTTTGCCGATCACCCACGTGAAACGCGTCCGCGGCCAGGCCGTCTGCAGCGTGCGCAGCAGCGGCACCACGTGGCAGGTATCCCCGATCGCCGAGAGGCGCAGCAGGCAAACTTTTTGGGGAATGCCCTGCACGCGCGATTCCATGGTGGATGAATGAGGCGTCACTGGCCGGTCGGAGCGGAAGTCAGCGAAGCCGCTATCGATGGCGGCCGGATGCTATACGACACCCTGCGCACGAGCAATTTCTCCGCGGACTTCTTCGAGCCCGAGTACTGGCGCCGCCACGACGCCATCGAAGGCACGGCGCTGGGCCGCGGCACCACCTGGTTCATCCGCAGCGGGGATTCCAGTTTTGTGCTGCGGCATTATCGCCGCGGCGGCCTGATGGCAAAGTTTTCAAAAGACGCCTACCTGTGGCGCGGCGAGCCGGAAACCCGTTCGTTCGCCGAGTGGTACCTCACCTATCACCTGCATCGCGCCGGCTTGCCGGTGCCGACGCCGATCGCGGCGCGCTACCGGCGCAGTGGCATGTTCTACCGCGCCGACCTCATCACCCAGCGAATCGAGAACAGCGAATCGCTGGCGGCGAAACTGGCGAGGGGGCCGCTGTCGCTGACCCAGTGGATTGCGGTCGGTCGCTGCATTCGCCGCTTCCATGATGCGGGCGTACATCACGCCGATCTCAACGCGCACAACATCCTGCTGACCCCGGACCAGGTCTACCTTATCGATTTCGATCGCGGCACGCTGCGCAAACGCGGCTGGTGGGCTGATACCACGCTGGTGCGGCTGTACCGCTCGCTGGAGAAGGTCACGCTGCTGGCCGCGCCGGAGAGTTTCACCGACCAGGACTGGCATTCACTGCTCGCGGGTTACCGCGAATCCGCCGGGTTGCCGCAAGTCTCGTTGATGTGACCGCGATGCGGTTCATCTACATCCTGATCGCCTATCTACTGGCTCCGGTGGTACTCGGAGCCATGGCGTTGCGCGGCTTCCGCGATCGCAGTCACCGGGAAGGATTCTCGGAGCGCTTCGGGCTGGGTACGCAGCTGCCGGGCCGGCGCAATATCTGGGTACACGCCGTGTCGGTGGGGGAGGTCCAGGCGTCCGTGCCGCTGGTGCACGCGCTGATGGCGAAGTTTCCGGAGGTACCGCTGGTACTGACCACGGGCACCGCGACCGGTCGCGCGCGGGCGCGTGCGCTGTTCGGCGAACGTGTCGACGTCCGTTACGTTCCCATCGACCTGCCCGGATCGGTGCGGCGCTTTTTTCAGCGCGTGAACCCGGCGCTCGCGGTGATCCTGGAGACCGAGATCTGGCCGAACCTCTATCACCGCTGCGGCCGGCTGGGCATTCCGCTGGTGCTCGCCAGCGCGCGCATCTCGCCACGCTCGGTGAAGAGTTACCGGCGCCTGGTGGGATTGTTCCGCCAGACGCTGGCACACGGCATTTTCATCGCCGCGCAGAGCGAACAGGACGCGGAGCGTTTCCGCTCCATCGGCGCGAGTCCGGAACGGACCCACGTGGTCGGCAACATCAAGTTCGATTTCAGCCTGCCTCCCAATATCGAGTCGCAGGGCGCCGATTTGCGCCGGCTGCTGGGCATGGACCGGCCGGTATGGGTGGCGGGCAGCACCCATGGCGGGGAGGAAGAGGTGCTGATCGCCGCGCATCGCGAGCTGCGCGCCCGATATGCGCAGGCGCTGCTGGTGCTGGTGCCGCGTCACCCGCCACGTTTTGCCGAGGTGGCGGACTCGTTGCGCACGCAGGGCGTGACCTTCGTGACCCGCAGCAGCGGCGCCGCGATCGCTGCAAACACCGAGGTGTTCCTGGTCGACAAGCTCGGCGAGTTGCTCGCGTTCTACGCCGCCGCCGACGTCGCCTTTGTCGGGGGCAGCCTGGTGCCGATCGGTGGACACAACCTGCTCGAGCCGGCGGCTCTCGGTCTGCCGGTGCTGGCCGGACCCAACAATTTCAATTCGGCCGACATTGCGCGACTGCTGGTCGAGTGCGGCGCCGTACGCATCGTGCACGACGCGCCGCAACTTGCCGCCGCCATCGGCGAGTTGCTGGCCGACCCCGCGGCGCGCAGCAACATGGGCGCCAGCGGCCGCAGGGCGGTGGAGGAAAATCGCGGCGCGGTACGGCGCCTGATGGAGTTCCTCGAGCCCCTGCTGCCCTGAAAAGCCGATGCTCTAACTACTGCTGCTGCGGTGGCGGCGTGACGGCGGGCGGATTGGCCGGCGGCGGCGGCGCTTCGAGCCAGGCATTCATGTCTTCGAGCGCCTTGCGGTCGAGGATGCCGGCGGCCTGTTTGAGGCGCAGCACGTTGAGCATGTAGTCGTAGCGGCTGCGCGAGTACGCGGTCTGCGCGGCGACCAGGTTCTGGCGCGCGGCCAGCACGTCGACCGCGGTGCGTGTTCCCACGTCGTAGCCCGCCTCGGTGGCGCGCAGCGCCGTCGCGGAGGATTCCAGCGCCTGCTTGAGAGCCTGCACGCGCGAGATCTCCGAGTTCACGCCCAGAAAGGCGTCGCGCGCGGTGCGTTCGGTCTCACGCGACACGCGCTCGAGGCGCTGCTTGGCGGCCTGCCAGCGATACGACGCCTGGCGCGAGCGCGACAGGTTGCCGCCGCTGCTGAAGATGGGCACGGTCACCTGCAGGCTGATCGACTTGTCGGTGTCCTGGTTCTGTGTGGAAGCGGCGCTGCCGCCCGGGAAGTTGTGACTGGGAATCGGATCGAAGGTCTGTATGTCGGCGCGCTCGAAATGATCCTTGCCGACCACCAGATCGACCTGGGGCATGAAGTTGCCGTAGGTGGTTCGCACGTCGTCACGAGCGATGTCGGCGCCGAGCCGGCTCGAGGTCAGCGACAGGTTCTGCTCCATCGAAGTCTCCACCCACTGCTGCGCATCGGCGGGCTCGGGCATCTGCAAAGGCATGGTGGCGCGTGGCGTGGCGAGCACCGCGTACTGCATGTCGGTGATCTCGCGCAGGAATTCCTGCGCGGTGGCGAGCTGGCGCTTGGAGGCGATGAGGTCCGCGGCGGCCGTGTCACGCGCGGCGCGGGCTTCCTGCACGTCGGTGATGGCGATCAGGCCGACTTCGAAGCGCTTTTCAGCCTGCTCGAGCTGCCGCGAAATGGCATCGACCGAAGCCTGCTGCGCCTGCACGTTGTCCTGCGCGGCGAGCACGTCGAAGTAGCGCGTGGACACCCGTAACGCGAGGTCCTGTTGCGCCACCCCGTAATCGGCGTCGGCCTGCGCGGCCACGCGGCCGGCCTGCTTGAGCCCGACGAGCTGTCCCCAGTTGAAAATGCTCTGGGTGAGCTGCAGGTTCCAGCGCTCGTCTTCGGGTTCGGAGGAACCGACCTGGGCCTGCTGCTGGATCACGATCGGCGAATTCGGATCATCCGGATCGGTGAGGACCAGGCGGGGGAACAGACTGTTAGTCGATTCTTCCGACTCGGTCTTGGTCCACTGACCGCCGATCTGCGGCAGGTACGCCGCCCAGGCTTGCGGGCGCGCTTCGCGCGTGGCCTTGCGCGTGAATTCGGCTTCACGCACCAGTGGATCGTTGACGACGGCTTGATCGAATATTGCGAGGAGGTCTTCGCTCGAAGCAGTGACGGAGACCAGGCATCCCAGCCCAAGGGCGTATAAGCGACGCATTAATAAGAGTCCTCTTTAGTGTTGTATATCACTATATCACCTGCCCCGGGGGCGAAGGCAATCACGCAAAGCAAGAACTTAGACGAGTCAGTAGTGGGGGACGGTTGCATCCACAGATTCGCTCCAGGCGGCGATGCCGCCCGCGAGGTTGGCGACGTTGGTAAATCCTTGGTTCGACAGGTATTGCGCCACCCGCATGGATCTCCCGCCCGCATGACACATCACGATGGTCTCGGTATCGCGCGCAAACTCTGCGAGCCGCGCCGGGACCTGGTTCATTGGCACATGTACGACGCCCGGGATGCTGGCAAGTTGCAGCTCCCAGTCCTCGCGCACATCGAGGACCAGTGGAGTTTCACCGCGATCGCGCCGCGCTTTCAGTTCCTCGACTGAGATCTCCCGCACCATCTGTTCCACTCAGAACTGAAAGCGTTCCGGCCACGCCGCATGGTCGAGCGGGTCGATGGCGGTCTCGAACAACCCGTCGCTGTTCCAGCTCTGTTCCGCGGTTCGTGTCACCAGCAGTGCCTCCTGCGGCAGGTTCGCACCCACCACGACGAATGACTTGCCACCCACGGCCAACGCACGAGCGAAACGATCGTCATACAAAGGCAGGGCGCCGCAAACCGCAATGAGCGCATAGCCCTGACCGATATCCAAGTTGAAAGTGTCACCCGCGACGACGTCGACCTGGCCGAACCCGGCGCGCTTGAGATTGCGCTGTGCCGCCTGGGCGAGCTCGGGAAGAATTTCGATGGCGCGCACGCTGGCGCCCATGGCCGAGAGGCATGCCGGCACGAATCCGGTGCCGCAGCCCACCACCAGCGCTCGCATTCCCGGCGCAGCGGCCAGCGCCTGCAGGAGGCGTCCGACAATCTTCGGCGGCAGCATGTGCTGACCTTTGCGTGAGCGGAATATCGGCGTCGGCGAATGCGATTCCGGCGTAACGCTCGGGCACGAAAAATTCGCGCGGCGTGCGGCGCATGGCATCGAGCACACGTTGATCGAGCACGTCCCACGCGCGGACCTGCTGCGTGATCATCTGGCCGCGCGCGAACTCGGTCTGCATGCAAATCTCCGTCGTTGGGATGCTACTTATTCTGCCCGAAACGGCCCCCAAATGGCCTCGTTTCGTCGTGGATCGAGTCCGCACATCGCATATCTTTATGGTTAATGTTCAGTGGGCGCTTGCCTTGCTCGGCTAAGCTGCGCTCGGGCATGGATGCCCTGCACAAATCAAGGCGCTAATAACAACAGGGCCGGGCTGGGGATGTCGATTCTAGGGTTGATCTGCGTGCTGCTCGCTTTGGTTGCGACGCTGCTGTTCGTGCTGTTCCTCTTTCAACGGCGCGATCTGCGGGCGATCACCCGCTTGTCACTCTCGGTACAGCGGGCACTCAGCGCGGAACGGCTCCCGCAACGCATCGACGTCGAGCCGGAACAGCTCGATCTGCAGTCGCTCGGCGTGGCGGTCAACCAGCTGCTGGCGCGCGCCTCGCGCACTGCCGGCCGCGAAAAGGCCGGCCCAAAGCTGTTCACCGAGCTCGGCGAGCGCATCCACGAAGCGGTGCTCGTGCATCGCGAGGTGATCCTGTACGCCAACAGCCAGTTCGCCAGTTTCGTCGGCGTCGACCGGGTCGACCTCATCGATCGCAAGCTGGCCGACCTGGTCGCTCCCGAGTACTCGGAGCTGGTGTCCGAAAACCTGCGGCGCCGCCTGGCCGGTTCCTACGGCGCCGAGCGCTTCGAGGTCGAGATGGTGGGCCTGCAGGGACAGTTGAGCCTGCTCGAGCTAACTACCGCGCAGATCGAGTTCGAAGGTGCACCCGCGTTGCTGGTGACCGGTGTCGAGGTGATCCCGACCCGCAAGCTGCGCGCCATCGCCAGCGGCAGGATAGACGAGAAGGAGGCCGCGGCGCGTGCCGCGCTGGCGGCGCCGCCATTGCCACCGCCACCGCCACCACCGCCGCCGGTGCAGGTGTTCGCACTGCAGTCACTGGCCGAGGCCATCGTCACCACCGATATCGAGGGCCGGCTCACCTATCTGAATCCCGCGGCAGAGAAACTGCTGGGCGTGAGCCGCGCGCAGGCCTCCGGCCGGCTGCTCGAGGAAGTCGTCGGACTGCTCGACCAGAACGATCGCAAGATGCTCGCCGATCCCGTCAGTGAAGCCATCGGCGGCAGCAACGGCAGTCCGCATAACCTGACGCGCCGCGCCGTGTTGTTCGGCAAGTCCTCCGGGGAGGAACGCGCCATCGAGATCGCCGCATCGCCGTTGAGCGACCACAACGGCGAACTCGCCGGCGCTGTGGTGCTGTTGCATGACGTGACCGAGCTACGCGGATTGCACCGGCAGATGTCGTACCAGGCCACGCACGACGCGCTCACCGGCCTCGTGAACCGGCGCGAGTTCGAGCGACGCCTCGAGGAAGCCGCCGAGGCGGCGCGCCGCGGCGAGGCGACGCACATGTTGTGTTACCTCGACCTGGATCGCTTCAAGATCGTCAACGATTCGAGCGGGCACCTGGCCGGCGACAGCATGCTGCGCGAGGCCGCCAAGCTGCTGCGCGACGCGGTGCGCGACTCGGATACCGTCTCGCGCATTGGCGGCGATGAGTTCGGTCTGTTGCTCGCGGGCTGTCCTCTCGAGAAGGCGCGGCAGATTGCCGATGACGTGTGCCGGGCAGTGGCCGCGTACCGCTTCGTGTGGCACGACCGCGTATTCAACATCGGCGTGTCAATCGGCCTCATCGAAATCGGGCGCGAAGCCGGCACGGTGGAACAGCTGCTGGCGGCCGCGGATTCGGCCTGCTACGTCGCGAAGAAAGAGGGCGCAGGCCGGGTGTCGGTGTATTCGGCGCGCGACGAGGCGCTGGCGCGCGGCAACGGCGAGATCGAGTGGCTGCAGAAACTGCAGGGCGCTATCAAGGAAGAGCGCTTCGCGCTTTATTACCAGCCGATCGTCGCGGCCTATGGCGGCGAGATCGAGGGCCCCTCCATGGAAGTACTGCTGCGCATGCTCGATGAGGACGGGAATGAAATTCAGCCCTCCGAGTTCGTGCAGGCTGCCGAGCGCTTCCGGCTGATGGCCTCGCTCGACCGCTGGGTGGTGCAGACCACGTTGTCGGCTCTTTCCCGCAATGCATTCCAGCTGGCGCCGGGTCGCAGCGTGGCCATCAATATTTCGGGGCAGACACTCAGCGATCCGCAGTTCCTCGAGTTCGTGGTCGAATGCCTCGATGCCACCGGCGTGTCGCCCGGCCAGGTGTGCTTTGAAATCGCCGAGACCGCCGTGATCGGCAATCTCGAGCATGCGCACCGCTTCGTCGGCGTGCTGCACGGCATGGGCTGCGAATTCGCGATCGACGATTTTGGATCGGGAGTCGGTTCGTTCTCCAGTCTCAAGACTCTCGACCTCGATTACCTCAAGCTCGACGGTTCCTTCATGCGCAACCTGGCGCTCGACTCGGTGAGCCAGACCATGGTGACCGCCATGATCAAGCTGGCGCGCACGCTCAATTTCAAGATCATCGCCGAGCAGGTGGAAGACAACGCGGCGCTCGAAGCCGCACGCAGGATGGGTGTGGATTACATCCAGGGATTCGTGATCGCGCGGCCGGCCCGCCTCGCAACTGCGGCCTAGCTATTACCGGGGATCTCATGTCAGTCGCACAATACAAGAATCGCGCGCCGTGTCGGTTCCGCGGCGAACATCCCACCGTGGTACGCCCCGCCTCGCGCTTGCCCCTGGTTCGGGCCGCAACCGAACGCGCCGGCGCGCTGTGTGTCGAAACGCGGCGCGGCGTGCGCGCCCGCAACCGGGTGCGGCTGCGCGATACACGTCACCGCCGCCCCGCTGCGAGCAACTCGCCTCCGCGGCGCACTTCGTAGCAGACTACCGGCGGGGAAATTGCCGGAGATCCACATGAAAAGGACTTACCACGGCAGCTGTCATTGCGGCGCCGTAAAATTCGAAGCCGACATCGACTTCTCGCAGGGCACGGGCAAGTGCAATTGCTCGATCTGCACCAAGACTCGCAATTGGAGCGCGTTGATCAAGCCCGACGCGTTTCGCCTGCTGTCCGGCCAGGATGCGCTCACTGAATACCGTTTCGGCAGCGGGCAGGGCGCACATCTTTTCTGCAAACATTGTGGCGTGCGTTCCTTCGAGACCGGACACGTCAAGGAAATCGGCGGCGACTATGTCTCGATCAAGGTCGCCTGCCTCGATGGGGTCGATCCCGCCGAACTGGCCGCCGCGCCGGTGAATTATGCGAATGGCCGGGACAACAAGTGGTGGGAGCCGCCCGCCGAGACCCGTCATCTCTGAGACTTTTGACTTGACGCGGTAACGCGCCTAGCTTGCCGTCCTGCGGCCAATGCAGGCGCCGCCAGGGGCCAACAAGTGAAAAGAGTCACGGGGATAGGGGGCATCTTCATCAAGTCGGCCAACTCCCAGAAAATGCGCGACTGGTACCAGAAACATCTCGGCATCGAGATTGAAGCCTGGGGTGGCACCGCATTTCGCTGGGCCGGGACTCACAACCCGGATGGCCATGGCACGACGGTGTGGAACATCTTCGAGGCGTCGTCCGGCTACTTCGCGCCGAGCCAGGCGCAGTTCATGGTGAATTACCGCGTCGACAATCTGCATGCGCTGCTCGCTGCATTGCGCGAGGAAGGCTGCCAGGTCGAAGGAAAGCTGGAAGAGTCCGAATTCGGCAAATTCGGATGGGTCGTCGACCCGGACGGCAACAAGATCGAGTTGTGGGAGCCACCCGAAGGGCAGTAGCCCGACGAGAATATTGCGAACCGGAGCCGCGATCGATGACTCGACATACCCGTCGACACATGCTGGCACTGGCGGGCACGGCCGGGATGCTCGCGGCCACGGGAATACTGGCGCGCGCCGCGGGCTCGCAGCGGCGCCGCACGGCGAGCCAGGCGCTCGGCCCCTTCTATCCACTCACGAAACCCGTCGATTCGGACGCGGATCTCACGCTCATCCAGGGCCGCCGCGAACGCGCGCAGGGGCAGGTGATCTACGTCGCAGGGCGGATACTGAGCGCCAGCGGCGAGCCGCTGCCGGGCGTTACCATCGAAATCTGGCAGGCGAATACCCACGGGCGTTACACGCACCCGAGCGACGACAACCCGGCGCCGCTCGATCCGAATTTCCAGGGCTTCGCGCGCCTGGTGAGCGATGCGCAGGGGCGCTACCGTTTCAAGACCATCAAACCAGGCGGTTATCCCGTCGGCGGATTCAGTCGGCCGCCACACATCCATGTCGACATCAAGGGCGAGGCCAACCGGCTGGTCACACAGATGTATTTTGACGGTGAGCCGCTGAATGACACTGACCCGTTGCTCGCGAGCGCCGGCGCCAACCGCCATTCACTCATCGTCACGCTTGAAGGGCCGACGCCGGATCTCGAGCCCGGCTCGCGGGCGGCCAACTGGGATATCGTCCTGGAGTCTGGCTGATCCGCGCGTCAGGTGGCCGGGGGATTGCGCAGTCGCGTGATTCCCAGCTTCTTCATGCGATGACGCAAGGTTGCGGGCTTCAGACCGAGCCTGAGTGCCGCGCCGGAATTGCCTTCGATGACCCAGCCCGTGGCATTCAACACGCGCAGGATGTGTTCGCGTTGCACGTCGTGCAGGCCGGTGTTCAGCGTGTCGTCCAGCTCGATCATGCCGGAAAAGGTGGTACGTCCGGATGAGGCGGGATCGACCGCAGCGGCCGCGATGAGCGCGGCGCGTTCGGCGGGAGAGCCCAGCATGAGTTCCGCCGAAATTTTCAGGATGGGACCCGGCTGAGTCATCATCGCGCGCTCCACCAGTCCCGCGAGCTCGCGTACATTGCCGGGCCAGGAGTAACGCATGAGCGCGGCGACCGCGTCGGGATCCACGCCATCCACCTGCCGGGCCAGGCGTCGCGCCTGCTTCTGCACCAGGTGTTGCAACAGCGCGGGAATGTCCTCGACGTGTGCACGCAGTGGGGGTAGTTCGATCGCGAATGGTCCGAGCGCGCGCAACAGGTCGCCGCGGAAGGCACCGATGCGCGTCGCCGCGAGCAGGTCGCGATTCGTGGTGGCGATGATGCGCACATCGGACGTGCCCGCCGCACGCCGTTCTTCGCCAAAGGCGTGCAGGACTTCGAGCAGTTGGGCCTGCATGACGGGCGCGAGGGCGCCCACCTCGTCGAGCAGCAGGGTACCGCCGATCGTGAACGCGAAGGTCTGCGGCAGCGAGTCGATCGCGGACTGGATCTGCAGCTGGGTGCAGTCGAAACAGGTGAAAGGCTTCGAAGCCCGCGGGCTGGCGGCATGGATGGCGCGTGCCACGAGGCTCTTGCCGGTGCCGGGTTCGCCCGTCACCAGTACGGCGCCCGAACTACCCGAGAGGCGGCGTATTTCTTCGAGCACCAGGCGGTGTGCGGCACCCGTTCCGACCATGTCCTGCACGTCATGGGTGAGGGCGACTTCGTCGCGCAACTGGCCGCGTTGAGCACGCAGCAGGGCGCGCTCGCGCTTCACGTGCACCAGCCGCAATTCGGCCGCGGCCCGGTTGGCCAGTACTTCGCAGATTGCGTGCTGCGCGTCGGTCAACGTGACGGGACCGTCGAACCACGCACACAGGTGACCGAGCACCGCGCCATCCTTGGCCGCGAGCGGCATGCCGAAGTAGGCTCCCCAGCGCTGCGGCGCGCCGGGAAACACCGCGGGGTCGATGTCGATCGACAGCCGTTCTCCCGCGTACACGCGCGCGCAGGGAGTTCCGGAGACATCGTAGTCGTAGTTCTGGGCTGGTCCGCCGGACCGCCAGACCGCGAGTGTGTGCGCACGCCGCGCCGGCGCGGCCTCGCAAATCAGCGCTTCACGCGCTGCGAGCGTCACACCGAGGTGTTCGGCGAGAACCGGGAAGAAGTCTTCGCCGCGCGCGCGCGTCAGGCACGCGGCCAGCAATTGCAGTTGTTCGTCCGGTGGCATGACCGGCATTCACCGACGTGAGGACACGCGGCGAGTATAGGCGCGCTGGTCATTCGTAGCGTAGTGCGGCTGTTATCGGGCCGTGTCACCAGCGGCGCGACCTGCTCATGGGTGTTGCCGGTCGCGTATCAGTCGGTCGAGCGAAATGCCGCCGCCACCGAAGATCGCGACCACCGCGAGCATGAAGCCCCACAACACGTGCTGCGCGAGCGCCGCTTCGTAGCCGTCGCTGCCGAGTACATGCCAGTAGGACACCACGGCGAACGCGTTGACGAGCGACAGGCCGAGTGCGCCGAAGCGTGTAAACAGACCGAGCACCAGCAGGATCGGGAAGAACAACTCGCCGAAGGTCCCGAAGATCGCCGCAAGGCCGGGTGGCAGCAGCGGCACCTGGTATTCACTGCGAAACAGCTCGAGGGTCACGTCCCAGTTGGTCAGCTTGAGCCAGCCGGACTTCAGGAACTGCCAGCTCACCCACAGGCGTGTGCCCAGCAACATCAGCGACTGAAGATGATCAAGTGCGCGTCCGAGCTGGGCGTGCCAGTCGACGAGTTGCGCCAGTGCGAGCATGGATGGCCTCCCGATATTGTTAGTGGCAAGACCGGGCCGGCCGCCTCGTTATTTCGCAACGAATGGTGCGCGGACGGTGGCTCGGCTTCGGGGCCAGTCGTTCATGACGTCCCGAACTGGATCCGGCCATGGCATCCGCGCAACGGTTAGCGTCGAAGGATCATTTTCCGCGAATCAAATACTTAAGTCGTGCCGGCGGCAGGTTGTGTCACGACTGTGGGGTCGTTGCGACGCCTGCGATTTACTTCCGCTGGCCGCATCTTGTTTGCGTCGTGCCGGGTGGCCAAAAATTGCGCGGGACGACTGCACCAAAGTGCGCTACTTTCCGTCGACATGTCGTCCGGGGGAGGCTGAAGCGATGCAACTGTCGCAAATGTGGCGCGAGCATCTGCAGGCGGGCTGTCCGCCGGAAATGCGCGGGCTGAACATTGCCGGTACTGCGGCGCGTGAACTCGACGCCGAAATCACCGCCTGCGTCAGCGCCTCCCTGACACATTCCCTGAAGATGGATTCACGCATCGAGCGACGTCTGCATGACATCGCGCAGGCACTCGAACACGTCGAGCCCGCCTCGCCCGAAGTCGCGGCCTATTGCTCGCGACTCAACAAGCTGGTGAGTGCCGTCCTGGTCAACGCCGGTCCCGCGGACGAACGTACCGGCGAAGCAGCGCACGCCAACAGCGATACCGCGCGCGTTTCCGTGCGGCCAGGCGTCAGGCGCCGCTAATGGGGACGCTCCCCGTTTCCTAGCAAAAGGTGCCGGACCTCACTTCGGCTCGAACTTCAGCGACACGCCGTTCATGCAGTAACGCTGTCCGGTGGGCTGCGGTCCGTCGTTGAACACGTGTCCCAGGTGACCACCGCAGTTCTTGCAGTGCACTTCGACACGCATCATCCCGTGCGCGGTGTCGGTTGATGTTGCCACCGCACCCGGCAACGGCCGGAAAAAGCTCGGCCAACCCGACCCACTCTCGTACTTGGTGTTCGACTCGAACAACGGCTGGTTGCAGGCCGCGCAGTGGTAGATGCCGGTGCGTTTCTCGTAGTTGAGCGGGCTGGTGCCGGCGCGCTCGGTGCCGTGTTCGCGCAGCACCCGGAACTGGTCCGACGTCAGCAGATCGCGCCATTCGGTGGTGGATTTCTCGACCGGGAAATGTTCGTTCGCCATCGCAGCACTCCTCGGGTTGTTGCCACACAGGGACCCGGGATGTGGGGATGATATTTCGCGGCGCCAGAAGCAAGAGGGGCAGGAAACTGCCCCTGGGATCGACGGTTTTGTGCGGGGACAGACTTGAGTCTGTCCCCGCCCGATTACAGCAGCGGCACCAGCAGCAGGGCGACGATGTTGATGATCTTGATCAGCGGGTTGATGGCCGGGCCGGCGGTGTCCTTGTAGGGATCACCGACGGTGTCGCCGGTGACCGAGGCCTTGTGCGCCTCGGAACCCTTGCCACCGAAGTTGCCTTCCTCGATGTATTTCTTGGCGTTGTCCCAGGCGCCGCCGCCGGTGCACATTGAAATGGCGACGAACAGACCGGTGACGATGGTGCCGATCAGCAGGCCACCGAGCGCCCTGATGCCCGCGCCGGGGCCCATGAGCCAGTTCATGCCAAAGGCAATGACCACCGGGATCAGGATGGGCAGCAGCGAGGGAATGATCATCTCCTTGATCGCCGCCTTGGTGAGGAGGTCCACCGCCGTGCCGTACTCGGGCTTGGCCGTGCCTTCCATGATTCCCTTGATCTCGCGGAATTGGCGGCGCACTTCGGTGACCACCGAGCCGGCCGCACGGCCCACGGCTTCCATCGCCATGGCGGCGAACAGGTAGGGCACGAGGCCGCCGATGAACAAGCCGATGATGACGGCCGGATCGGACAGCGAGAACGCGACCATCTCGCGGCCCGTCGCAACCAGGTGGGTCTCGAGGTTGTGCGTGTAGTCGGCAAACAGCACCAGCGCGGCGAGGCCCGCCGAGCCAATGGCGTAGCCCTTGGTCACGGCCTTGGTGGTATTGCCCACCGCATCGAGCGGATCGGTGATGTCGCGGATCTTCTTGTCGAGCTTCGCCATCTCGGCGATGCCACCGGCGTTGTCGGTGATCGGGCCGTAGGCGTCGAGCGCCACCACCATGCCGGTGAGCGACAACATGGCAGTCGCAGCGATGGCGATGCCGTACAGGCCGCCGAGTTCGAACGCGCCCCAGATCGCGAAGCAGATCGCAATCACCGGCAGCGCGGTCGACTTCATCGACACGCCGAGGCCAGCAATGATGTTGGTGGCGTGGCCGGTCTGCGAGGCAGCCGCGGTCTTCTGCACCGGCGAATATTCCGTCGCCGTGTAGTACTCGGTGATCACGATCATCGCGGCCGTCAGCGCGAGGCCGATGAGCGTGCAACCGAACATGTGCAGCTGCAGGGAAGGGTCTTCCGCCGTATTCGCCATGAGCTGTTCGGTGATGAACCAGAACGCGATGGCGGAAATGATGCCCGACACGATCACGCCCTTGTAGAGCGCGTTCATGATCTTGCCGCCTTCGGAGGTCTTCACGAAGAACGTGCCGACGATCGAGGAGACGATGGACGCGGCGCCGAGCGCCAGCGGATAGAGCACGGCGTTTTCGCCCATGCCCGACATCACGAGGCCACCTAACAACATGGTCGCGACCAGCGTGACCGCGTAGGTCTCGAACAGGTCCGCGGCCATGCCGGCGCAGTCGCCGACATTGTCACCGACGTTGTCGGCGATGACCGCCGGGTTGCGCGGGTCGTCCTCGGGGATGCCGGCTTCCACCTTGCCGACGAGGTCGGCGCCGACGTCGGCGCCCTTGGTGAAGATGCCGCCACCGAGTCGCGCGAAGATGGAGATGAGCGAGCCGCCGAAGGCCAGGCCCACCAGCGCGTGCAGCGCGTTTTCACTGCCGATGCGCGGCTGCGAGCGACCATGTAGTACCCGGCGACACCTAACAGACCCGAGACCGACCACCAGCATGCCGGTGATGGCGCCGCCCTTGAAGGCCACCTGCAGCGCCGCGTTGAGTCCGTTGTTGGCGGCCTCGGCCGTGCGCACGTTGGCGCGCACCGAGATGTTCATGCCGATGTATCCGGCGAGTCCGGAGAGCACTGCGCCGATGGCAAATCCGCCCGCGGTGGCCCAGTTGAGCGCCAGCCCGATGACCACGAACAACACCACTCCGACGACGGAGATGGTGGTGTACTGGCGATTGAGATAGGCCTTCGCACCGGCCTGGATGGCCGCCGCGATGTCCTGCATGCGGGCATTGCCTGCCGGAAGCTTGAGGATCGCCATCATCGAGAACACGCCGTACAAAACGGCGACCACGCCGGCGCCAATCGCCAGCCACAGCCACGTCGTGGCAGTCATGCAGAACTCCTGTCGGAAATCAGCTACTTATTTATTGGAATCGAAAAGGGGGCCAAGGGCCCCCCTCCGATAAAGGGCGCGCACTATAACAACGCGTCGGGGTCCGGCCAACCCGATTCGGGACATGACAACGTGAGACAGCGCTTCTGGTTGAACCGCTGTTCCCCGGCTGACGGCGGGGGCTCAGCCCATCGGGCTGCGGGATATCAGTCGGCCAGGCTCCAGACCCCGACCGCGGTCTGGCACGCCATGCCCTGGCGCTTTTCCGTCGTCTTGTCGCGGGTCGCCGTCAGCGAGTACTGCCGACAGGGCTTGCCCTTCACGTCTTTGCCGGCACCCGGCACCAGCACATAGGCCACGCCGGTGGACGGATTGGACCATTTCACCGGCCTCCCGGCGGCACCGATTTCCAGTACATGCCCGAAGCAGCCACGATCCGCGTCGTCGAGCGCGCGCCCGATACGCGAACCGATGAGCGCGCCCGCGGCGGCGCCGATGATCACGGCGACCGTGCGATCTTCGGGGGACGAATTTTTTGCACCGATGACACCCCCGACGACGCCACCGATCACGGCACCGATCTCTTCGCGATTGCAGCTGCCCGAGGCGACCGAGTAATCGCGTTCCCAGGTCGTGCCGGTGTACCCGACATACGCCGGGTCGTGTTTCTTGCGCCAGCCATGCGCCGGGGCATGGGCAGGGGGTTCCGCACGCGCGATTTCCGTCACCGCCATCGCGAGGATACCGAACAGCAGCACGAGGAATAAGCTGGCGCATTGACAGCTCCGCTGAGAAGAATTTTCGGAGCTAGTTATAAACCCGCACCGCTCGCCGCGACGTTCCGCGAATCGCGACGCAGTTCGCAGTTCCGGAGGGAACACGCGCAAAGCTCGCGCCCGGAAGTCTGTCCCGACCCGACTAGGGCTTGAATTCGGTATTCAGCTTCTTCTTCACCGCCACGCCCTTTATCTTCACGTATTCGGGCAGGCCGTTCTTGTACGGCGGGTAGTCCTCGCCCTCGATGAGCGGCTGCAGGTAGTCGCGGCACTTCTGGGTGATGCCGAAACCATCCTCGGTGATGTAGTCGCGCGGCACTTTCTTCTCGACGTTGGCGACCTCGGAGAGTGGCACGTGCCCGACCACCCATTTGTAGGGCCTGGCCTTCTTGCGCACGATGGTGGGCATGACGGCGTCGTGACCCGCGAGCGCCAGCTCCACGGCGGCCTTGCCCATGGCATAAGCCTGCTGCGCGTCGGTCTTCGAGGCGATGTGGCGCGCGGCGCGCTGTAGATAGTCGGCCACGGCCCAGTGATACTTGTAGCCGTGCGCTTCGCGCACCATGTTCGCAACCACCGGACCCACGCCGCCGAGCTGCGTGTGGCCGAAGGCGTCCTTGGTGCCGGCGTCGGCCAGGAACTTGCCGTCGGCATCGTGCGCACCCTCGGACACGACGATTACGCAGTAGCCGACCCGCGTCACCACGTCCTTCACCTTGGCGAGAAATTTCTCCTTGTCGAAGGCGATCTCGGGGAACAGGATGATGTGCGGCGGTTCGTCCGGTCCCTTGCCGGCCAGGCCGCCCGCGGCGGCAATCCAGCCCGCGTGCCGGCCCATGACCTCCATGACGAATACCTTGGTCGAGGTCCTGGCCATCGAGGCGACGTCGAGCGCGGCTTCGCGCGTCGACACCGCGACGTACTTGGCAACCGAGCCGAAGCCCGGGCAGCAATCGGTATGCGGCAGGTCGTTGTCGACGGTCTTGGGCACACCGACGCAGATCACGCGATGTCCCAGCTGGTCGCCGATCTGGGACACCTTGTTAGCCGTGTCCATGGAATCGTTGCCGCCGTTGTAGAAGAAGTAGCCGATGTCGTGCGCCTTGAAGACCTCGATGAGACGCTGGTACTTGGCGCGATCCTGCTCGAGGCTCTTGAGTTTGTAACGCGCGGACCCGAATGCACCCGCGGGCGTGTACCTGAGTCCCTTGATGGTGGCGCGCGATTCCTTGTAGACGTCGATGAGGTCCTCGGTGAGTGCCCCGACGATGCCGTGCCGGCCGGCGTACACCCGGCCGATCTTCTTCGATCTTCTGGCGGCCTCGATCACGCCCGCGGCCGAGGCATTGATGACCGCGGATACGCCACCCGATTGAGCATAAAACGCGTTCATTGGCTTAGGTTTTGGAGGCGCGCTTGCGCATATGTGTGTACTCGTTTGTCTCGTGAAATGACTTATCGGCGATTGTCAGCGCCGAATTTGATAGACGTTCGGTGTTTGGGTACTGTGACGCCCCTTCACGGGGGCAGGTCACAGGTCAAGAATTTAACATGCGCATCGTTCTCATGGGCGCGCCCGGATCGGGCAAGGGCACCCAGGCACAGCGTCTCGTCACGCGTTTCGGCATTCCGCAGATCTCCACCGGCGACATCCTCCGGCAGCATCGCAAGGAAGGGACCGACCTTGGCAGGCGCGCCGATGCCATCATGGCCGCCGGCAAGCTGGTCGACGATGCCACCATGCTCGACATCATCCGCGACCGCGTCGTGCAACCCGACGCACGGGCCGGATTCATCCTCGATGGGTTCCCGCGCACGCAGGCGCAGGCCGAAGGTCTCACGGTCCTGACGCAGGAACTCGGCACTCCCATCGATGCCGTCGTGCTGTTCGACCTCGGCGCCGAGGAGCTGGTGCGCCGCATCTCCGGCCGGCGCACCTGCTCGCTGTGCAACAAGGTATTCAACATCTTCAGCGCGCCACCCGACGTGCCGGCTATCGATTGCGTCCCGGGCAGCAACCAACACCAGTTGTTCCAGCGCAAGGACGACGAGGAGGCGACCGTGAAGGAGCGCCTGCGCGTCTACGAAGAGAACACGCGCCCGGTGTTGTCTTACTACTCGGATGCCGGCCTGTTGCGCACCGTCCAGGCGGAAGGCGCGGTCGATGAGATCACGCAGCGGCTGCTCACCGCACTGGGCCCGGCGGGCAAGGTCGCGCCGAGACCGGCAGCCAGGAAATCCGCGGCCGCCCGCAAGCGCCGACCGGCCGCGAAGTCCCGCGCCCGCAAGCCGGTGCGCCGCAAGCCGGTGCGTAAGGTCAAGAAGTCGGCGGCGCCGCGCCGGGCGATGAACAAGGCTCGTGCGGCCGTGCGCAAGGTCGCGCGCAAGCTCGTCCGCAAGGTGCGCCGCGTGCGGCGCAAGTCAAAGCGCTGACAGCAGCTTGTTTCCGAGCACGTCGGCACGCCAGCCGCGCAGCAGGTTGACGTCCTGGCGGCCGGCGGCCAGCTTCTCCAGATCACGGCGCGTCGCGAGCACCTCGGTGCCGATCTCGAGCTCGCCCGCGACGCGAGCCTGCGATGTCGGCGAGCCGCTTGACCGTCGCCAATTGCGCTGGATCCGGGCGTTCGCGCCGCGGCAGCGGCGGTGGCGGATCGGCGATGCCCGCCTCGCGCACCAGCGCCAGCAATTCTTCGCCGCATTTGCGCACCACCGACTCCTGAATTTCTGCGAGTGCACCGAGCGCCTGCAGTGTTCGCGGCAGGCGCAGCACGACTTCGCGCAGCGAGACGTCGTCGAGGATCCAGCCACGCGGCCTGTTGCGTTCCATCGCGCGTCGCTCGCGCCACGCGGCCAGCGCCCGCGCGAGTCGCTGACGCGTCTCGTCCAGCGCCGGCAATCCTTTGACCTTTTTCCAGGCCTCTTCCGGCGCCACGCGCAAGGCGTCGGCATTCGCCAGTCCCGCCAGCTCCTCCTCGAGCCAGGCGATGCGACCTTTCGCGGCCAGCGTGTCTAACAAGGAGGCGCGCAGCGCGAGCAGGTGCCGCACGTCGTCGAGGGCGTATTCCTGCTGTTCCGCCGAGAGCGGTCGTCGCGCCCAGTCGGTGCGCGTGTGCGCCTTGTCGAGCTCGACCGCGAGCAGCCGGCGCGCCAGTTCGGCGTAGCCGATTTGCGCGGGGAATCCCGCCAGCGCTGCGGCGATCTGCGTGTCGAACACCGGTTGCACCAGCCCGACCGCGGGCAGCAGCACCTCCAGGTCCTGGCGGGCGGCATGCATGACCTTCACTGTGTCGCCACCGGTCAGCACCGTCACGAGCGGCGCCAGGTCGGGCAGGGCCAGCGGATCGATACAAACCGCCTCGCCTTCCCGCGCGAGCTGCAACAGGCACAATTCTGCGCGATAGGTCTTTTCGCGCATGAATTCCGTGTCGAGCGCCAGCGCAGGCGCATGGGCGATGCTGGCTGCGAAGCGGCTCAGCGAGTCGGCGGTGTCGATCATCAAGGCCGAAGTCCTCCGGGTGACGTGTACAATCCGGCCGGCATTATGCTTGCGAATCTCCGCGCATTGTTCGGCTGTGTAGTCGACATCATCCTGTTGCGGCGCGGGCCGGAGGCGCTGCCTGCTTCGCAGGGACTACTCGTCATCCTGGTCGCGCTGAACGTGGCCGGCTCCCTGATCATGGCCGCGGCCAGCTCGGTGCCGCCTGTCAGCGCGCTGCTGCAGACCCTGGTCGGTTGCGCGGTGATGATGTTGTGGTTCCACGGGGCACTGATGGTGGCGCAAAAGCGCGAGCGCTCCCTGCAGACCCTGACTGCGATTTTTGGCGTGAGCGCGTTGTTCCTGCCGGTAGTGATCCCGCTGCTGCGGGCGCTGACTCCCTATCTCGAGAAACCCGATCCGAACGTTCCGCCGCCGGCGGCGCTGGCGCTCGTCACCTTTTTCGTCCTGATCTGGTTGCTGGTGGTGCAGGTGCGCATCGTGCGCGAGGCGTTCGAATGCCGGTGGATTGGCGCCATTCTGCTGCTGGTGGGCGAGTTTTTCGCCGCGGGTTTTGTTTCCATGTTGTTGTTCGGGGTTCCGGCGAAGCCCGCCTGAGGGACAGAGTCAGTCATGCACGTTCACATACTCGGTATCTGCGGCACGTTCATGGGTGGCATCGCCGCGATCGCCAAGGCCGCGGGCCATCGGGTCACGGGTTCCGACAAGAATGTCTATCCACCCATGAGCACGCAGCTCGAGGCGCTGGGCATCGGGCTCATCAGCGGCTTCGAGGCCGCGCAGCTGCGGCCGCGGCCGGACGTGGTGGTGGTGGGCAACGTCATGACACGCGGCGTGCCGGTGATCGAGGCGATGCTCGACAGTGACATCCCGTACACCTCCGGACCCGACTGGCTGGCGCGCGAAGTGTTGCGCGACGTGCACGTGCTCGGCGTCGCGGGCACACACGGCAAGACCACGACCGCGAGCATGCTGGCGTGGATTCTCGAGCATGCGGGCCTGGCGCCCGGATTCCTGATTGGTGGTGTTCCAGCCAACTTCGACACCAGTGCGCGTTTGGGTGGGGCCCCAGGCAAGGGCACCAGGTACTTCGTGATCGAAGCCGATGAATACGACACGGCGTTCTTCGACAAGCGAGCCAAGTTCGTTCACTACCGGTCGCGCACGCTCATCCTGAACAACCTCGAGTTCGACCACGCCGACATCTACGACAACCTCGGCGCCATCCAGAGGCAGTTCCATCACCTGGTGCGCACCGTGCCTGCGTCGGGACGCATCCTGTGGAATGCGAACGACGCCAACCTCAAGGACACGCTCGCCATGGGCAGCTGGACGCCACTCGAAGCGTTCGCCCGCGAGAGCGGGCCGGAGGTCACCTGGTCGCTCGATCAACCCGAGGGCGGCGACTTCTCCAAGTTCGTGGTGCTCGAGGCGGGACGCCCGGTGGGCACGGTACGCTGGAACCTGCTGGGCGCACACAACGCGGAGAATGCGCTCGCCGCCATCGGCGCGGCGCGGCATGCCGGAATCCCGGTGTCACAGTCCATCGCGGCACTCGCAGAGTTCAAGGGCGTGAAGCGACGCATGGAGCTGCGCGGCGAAGTCCGCGGCATCGCGGTGTACGACGACTTCGCGCATCACCCGACCGCGATCGCCTCGACCATCGACGGATTGCGGCGCAAGGTGGGCAAGCAGCGCATCGTTGCGGTGCTGGAGCCACGCTCGGCCACGATGCGCATGGGTGTTCACCGCGAAACTCTCGGTCCCTCGCTGGCGGCAGCCGACGCGGTATGGATGTTCGCGCCACCGGATCTGGGCTGGGATGCGGATTCCGTGGTCGCCTCGCTCGGCGACAAGGGCCACGTGGCGCGATCGCTCGATGAACTCATCGACGGACTGGCCGGCAATGCCAGTTCCGGCGACCAGGTGCTGATCATGAGCAACGGCGGCTTCGGTGGCCTGCACGGCAAATTGCTCGAGGCGCTGGCACAGCGGGGTTAGCGATGTCCGCGGAACTCAGCGTCATCGCCCTGTTTCCGCTGCATACCGTGTTGTTCCCCGGCGGTCCGCTGCCGCTGCGAATCTTCGAGACGCGCTACACCGATATGGTGCGCCGCTGCATGCGCGAGCAGCAGCCGTTCGGCGTCGTGCTGATCCAGGAAGGCGACGAGGCCGGCCCCGTCGCGACCACCGCCACCATTGGCTGCAGCGCGCGCATCGCCGACTTCTATACCCTGCAGGACGGATTGCTGGGAATCTCCTGCGTGGGCGAGCGCAAGTTCCGCGTGGAGAGCGTGCGGCGTGAGTCGGATGGTCTCAATGTCGGCGAGGTGGAGTGGCTCGTGCCGGAGCCGGAACTTCCGCTGCCCGAGGAATACGCGCAATTCGGCGACACCGTGCGGCGCGCGCTGGCCGAGCTCGCGGAGCATTACCAGCACGTCGAGAAAAAATTCGACGACGCCGCCTGGATCGGTGCGCGTCTCACCGAGCTGCTGCCGATCTCGCTCAACGACAAGCAGGCATTGCTCGAGATCGACGACCCGGTCGCGCGGCTCGATGCGCTGCTCAGCCTGGTGCCGGTCGAACGGCGCGACGACTAGCGCGGCGGTCGTACCAGCGATACAGGATCCAGCCGATGACCGGGATCCACGCCAGCACCATCCAGCCAATGAATCCGTCGTATTCGCCCATGAGCCATGCCGCGGGAGATTGCGTGTTTGGCAATGAGGTTTCGCGCACCACGTAGATCACCGTCACCCACCCGGCATGCAACCCGATGCAGGCGGCGATGTTCCCGGTGACCGCACGCACGGCACCCAGCAGCACTCCTACGGCCGTGAGACACAGAAAAGAGTCGAGGATGCGCCCTGGGTCCGCAAACCCTTTCAGGACTTCTCCGAGCATGTCGAGGCCACTGCCGAAGTCGACGTCACTCGGCGCCACGCGGTATTTGCCGGCGACGAAGTGGAATGCCGCGTAGACCACGGAGGTCAGGCCGATCGCAAGCGCGGCGCCGGATTCGCGCGTAATGGCGCTCTGCATCGCTCCGCGCAGAAAAGTCTCCTCGATCAGTGCCACGACGAGACCCGACGCCATGCCAACGAACACCAGCTTGAGCAGGTCGGGAGTGCCGAGCGCAACGCCTGGCTCGAGCTCGCGCATGCCGGTGAGCAGCATCGTGCCAACCGGGAGCAGCATGAGCAGTGCGCCCAGCAGGAAGGCGATCGCCACTTCGCGGGCGAATGTTCCAGCGGGGAGATCAAAGCCGAGACTGCGCCGATCCGCCACCTTCAGGCGGCGCGCCACGAATACGAATCCCACCAGCAGGATCAGCATGCCCACGCGACTGGCGACACGTGAGAACTTCGGATTGTCGAGCAGCGGCGCCACCAGCAGCCACGCCGGGTAACCGAGCAGGGCGATACCGGCAAAACCAAGCGCGATCAGCGCGAGAAAGATCGCGAAGCTGCGCATGTACTAACGTGTTGCGCCCAGCGTGGCCGCGGGCAGGACCACCGGCTTGTGGCCCGCGCGCTTCAGCAATTCCAGCAGGCCATCCCGGCCGACGAAGTGCAGGGTGCCCACCACCACGAGATAGTTGCGATCGTCATCGAACAGCGCCTCGATCTTGGGCAGCCACTTGCGGTTGCGCGCGCCTAACAATTCGTCGTAGAGCGCAGGCGCCTGGGCGCGTTCCTTCTGGAATTCGCGCTCCAGCGCGCGCAGGTCGCCGGTACGCCAGGCGGCGATCAGGCGATCGAGATCATGCTGCATCTCCGGGACATCGTCGGCGGCGTCGAGCAGGAAACTGATCTGCTCCTGCTGGCTGCGCGAATCGAAGATGCCGAGCTGTTCGCGAATGGTTTCCAGGCCGTCGATGGGTTTGCCGTCGCCGCGCGCCCGCTCGGTGAGCTGCATGTCGATGCCGAGTTGCGGATCGTAACCGGTCTTCATCAACGCGAATTGCGTGAGCACCATGGCCGCGGCCCAGGGCTCGAGTCGCGCGATGGCCATCTCGGGCAGGTCGACCGAATTGGCCAGCCGGGTCACCGACGCATATTTGTCCTTGCCGATGACATCGGCGAGAGTCTGCGATGCCGGTAGCGTGCCGTTGGTTGCCAGGTACTCCACGGCTTCGAGGGGATTGAGATCATCGAGATCCACTTCCATCACGATGGCATCGGAAGCGCCGTAGGCCAGCTCCAGTTGCGGCGAAAATTGCGCGTGATCCTTCGGCAGGGCGTGCACCGAGCCTGCGAAGTACACGGTGTTGCGCTGCCCCTTGACCGCCCAGACCGCGGAACCGCCGTCAGCACGCGCCAGGCCACCGAGCGATGCGAGCAATAGCAGCGCCGCGAGGCCGCGAGAGCCCCGCCGCATCAACTCGTGAAATGTCATGCCGCCGATTCTGCGGCAGTCAGGAAGTGCACGCCAGTGTCGATGGCGCCGTTCGAATTCAATGTGAGCAGGCGATACGCCGGCGGCTGGTTGTCGATGACGAACTGGTCCGAGCGCGGCTGGAATTGCGCGCAGGTCGACGGTGTCGCGAGCAGGCGAATGCCGCGGCGCGTTCCTTCGTACGCCTGGTGCACGTGGCCCCACACCACGGCCCGCACCTGCGGGTGGCTGTCGATCACCGACCAGAATTCGTTGGCGTTCGCGAGGCCGACATTGTCCAGCCAGCGGCTGTTCATCGCGACCGGATGGTGATGCAGGCACACCAGTGCGTGGCGCTGGCGCGCCATGCCGAGTTCTTCGTCGAGCTTGGTCAGCATCTCCACCGAGATGTGTCCGCCGGCCTGGTTGGGCACGACGCTGTCGAGCAACACGATGCGCCAGGCGCCGATGTCGCAGGGTCCGTCGAGTTCGAAGGGCCGGCTGCTGAGCGCGGCGCGCATCTGCGGCACCAGGTCGTGATTCCCGGGAATGCACAATACGGGTTTGCCGAAGCGCGCGAACACACGACGGAAAGGTTCGTAGCCGCCCGGGTCGTCCTGCACCAGATCGCCGGTGACCAGGATGGCGTCACAGATGGCCAGATGCCCGGATGCATCCGCCAGCGTGCGCTCGAGCGTTTCGAGCGTATTCACGCCGCGTAGCGTTCCTGCCGTATCGCCGAACAAATGTGGATCGGTGAACTGGATGACTCGGATGGCACTCATTCAATCGCACTCTACAAATATGCGCCGGGGTGGCAGGTGATCCGCGTCACGACCCGCTTCATCGCGCTGTCATGGGGTGAACCAGGTCGCAAACTACCGGCGGAAAAATGTGAAGCCGCGTCTGCGTATAGCGACCGCCGGAACTAATGGTAAATCGGCCGGCAGGCTGCAAGCACTGATCTTGGACCAGCGAGTGGAGCTTGCGTGCGCGGCGCAGGCGATTAAAGTGTCGGCCGACATGAAGAAACCCGGCAAGAGTGATCCGAGTCGTCCGCGGGAAGACGGCTACGACTACAAGCGCGAGTTCTACCGCAGCTCGCAGGTGGCCGAGGATTACGACTTTCACAGGTTCAGCACACCTGAGCGCCAAAAGCGCAACGCCCGCAAGTGGGCCGCGATCCGGAAAGCGCTTTCCGCGACCACCGGCGTGCGTACCATTCTCGATCTGCCCTGTGGCACCGGTCGTTTCACCGGGGCGCTGGCCCGGGAAGGCTACCAAATAGTTGGTAGCGATATCTCGCTCGAGATGCTGCAGAAGGCGGCATCCGTTGAAGTTGGAAGAATGGCCGACGGCCAGCCATCGATCCTCGGCTACGTGCAGGCCAATGCCGAACACCTGCCGCTGCGCACTGACAGCCTCGACTGCGTGGTATGCATCCGTTTCATGATGCACGTGGATCCGGCGACACGCGTGCGCATGTTGCGCGAGTTCCGTCGCGTGTCACGCCGCTGGGTGGTGGTCGACTATCGTCACAAGTACACCTTCCGCTACGTGCTCACGCACACCCTCGGGAAGTTAGGCATCGGCCGCACGCCGTTGTCGCGGGTGTCGCGCGAGGATCTCGAGCAGGAATTTCGCGACGCCGGCTTCGAGGTCCGCGAGGTGGTTCGCGTCTCGACGCCGTTGTTGTCGGACAAGTGGGTGGTGCTCGCCGAGCGCGTCTGAGCGTTCGACGCGGTCGGACAGCGTTCCTGGTTCGTGATGATGGCGCCCGACGGTCGACTGGCCCGCGGCCGTGGCGCAGGCGCTCCCCAGCCGCAGCATCAGCCATCGGCGCCCGCACCTGCGGTAACAAGATGTTCATACGGCGCCACCCATCGCGCCTGTCCATGAGACATCCGGCGGGACGGGTGTCGGAATGGCCAAGTTCCCGTTTTTCCGGGCCCGGGCGAGCCCATTTTTGTTGCCCCCGCGTCCCCCCGTATCGGACAATGCGCGCCCTTTATGGATACCCCCACCAGCACCCCCACCCGCCGCGCGCTGGCGAATGCCATTCGTGCGCTTTCCATGGATGCCGTCCAGGCCGCCAATTCGGGACATCCCGGGGCGCCCATGGGCATGGCCGATATTGCCGAAGTGCTCTGGCGGCACGTGCTGCGGCACAACCCGGGCAACCCGAAATGGTGGAACCGCGACCGTTTCGCGCTCTCGAACGGTCACGGTTCGATGCTGCTGTATTCGCTGCTGCACCTTACCGGTTACCCGGTCACCATCGATGAGCTGAAGAATTTCCGCCAGCTCGGCGCGCGTACCGCGGGTCACCCGGAGCGCGATGCCGACATGGGCATCGAAACGACCACCGGCCCCCTCGGCCAGGGTTTCGCGAACGCGGTGGGCATGGCGCTCGCCGAGAAGTTGTTAGCCGCGCAGTACAACCGCGACGGCCATGACATCGTCGATCACCACACCTACTGCTTCGTGGGCGACGGCTGCCTCATGGAAGGCATCTCGCACGAAGCCGCCTCATTCGCCGGACATCTGAAGCTCGGCAAGCTCATCGTGTTCTACGATGACAACGGCATCTCGATCGACGGCAAGGTCGCCGGCTGGTTCAGCGAGGACACACCGCGGCGCTTCGAAGCCTATGGGTGGCACGTCGTGAAGAATGTCGACGGCCACGACGCCGAGGCCGTGACCGCCGCCATCAAGAAGGCGCGCGCCAGGAAGGATCAGCCGTCGATCATCTGCTGCAAGACCATCATCGGCTGGGGCGCTCCAAACAAGCAGGGCACCAAGTCCGCGCACGGCGAAGCGCTGGGTCCGGAAGAAGTGGCCATCGCACGCAAGACTCTGGGCTGGGATTACCCGCCGTTCGTCGTACCCGAGGACATTCGCGCCGCCTGGGATCATCGCGAGGCGGGCGCGGCTTCCGAGAAGAAGTGGAACCGCGTCTGGAAGCGTTACAAGCGTGAATTCCCCGCGGAAGGCGCGGAGTTCGAACGGCGCATGAAAGGCGACCTGCCTGCCAACTGGAATGACATCGTGCAGGAGGTGCTGGCGGCCGCCGCCGCGGTGAACACACCACAGGCCACGCGCGCTTCCTCACAGCTGGTACTCAATGTGCTCGGCCCGAAGATGCCGGAGATGCTGGGCGGTTCAGCGGATCTGACCGGTTCGGTCAACACGCGCCGAAAGGATTCGGTGGATCTCACCTGCGACAACTTCAAGGCCAACTACGTGTACTACGGCGTGCGCGAGTTCGGCATGACCGCCATCATGAACGGGCTCACCGTGCATGGCGGTTATCGTCCGTATGGCGGCACGTTCCTGGTGTTCTCGGACTACGCCCGTAACGCGGTGCGGGTCGCCGCCATCATGCATTGCCCGACCACGCTGGTGTACACGCACGACTCCATCGGCCTGGGCGAAGACGGTCCGACGCATCAGCCCATCGAACATCTCGCCAGCCTGCGCGCCATGCCGAACCTGCACATCTGGCGTCCCTGCGACGCGGTCGAGTCGGCGGTTTCATGGGCCGCGGCGCTGGAACGCAAGAACGGCCCGACGGCGCTCATCTTCACGCGCCAGGGATTGCCGCAGCAGGTGCGTGCACCCGAGCAGTTGATTGCGCTGCGCAAAGGCGGCTACGTACTGATCGACAGCAACGGCCCGCCAGAGGCCATCGTGATCGCGACTGGCTCGGAGGTCGGCGTCGCCGTGCCCGCCGTGAAAGAACTGCAGGCCGCGGGCAGACGCGTGCGCCTGGTGTCGATGCCGTGCTGCGAAATGTTCGACGCGCAACCCGCGCCGTACCGCGAGAGCGTGTTGCCGGCGGCGGTGACCCGGCGTGTCGCGGTGGAAGCGGGCAGCACCCAGTCGTGGTGGCGTTACGTCGGCTCGTCGGGCCGCGTGCTGGGGATCGAAAGTTTCGGTGCTTCGGGCAAGGGGCCGGATCTTTTCACGCATTTCGGAATCACCAGTGCCGCCGTCAAGGCGCTGGTCGAACAACTACTTTCTTAGTTCGATATTGAAAAAGAGGATAGAGACAGATGGCGATCAAAGTGGGTATCAATGGTTACGGACGAATCGGTCGCAACATCCTGCGCGCGCTTTACGAGGCGAAGCGCAACAACGAGATCCAGATCGTGGCGGTCAACGATCTCGCCGATCCGCAAACCAATGCGCACCTGACGCAGTACGACACCGCGCATGGCAAGTTCCCGGGCACCGTGGGTGTCGACGGCGACTCCATCGTCGTCAACGGCGACAAGATCAAGGTGTTCGCGCAGCGTGATCCGTCGAAGATCGACTGGGCCTCGGTGGGCGCCGAGTATGTTTATGAGTCGACCGGTTTCTTCACCACCAAGGCCGACGCGGGCAAGCATCTGGCCGGCGGCGCAAAGAAAGTCATCATCTCGGCTCCGGGCGGCAAGGACGTCGATGCCACCATCGTTTACGGCGTCAACCACGACACGCTGAAGTCATCGATGACCGTCATTTCCAACGCCTCGTGCACCACCAACTGCCTGGCGCCGCTGGCCAAGGTCCTGAACGACAAGATTGGCATCGTCAGCGGCCTCATGACCACGATTCACGCCTACACCAACGACCAGCGTCTCACCGACGTCTACCACGAGGACATCCGTCGCGCGCGTTCGGCCACGATGTCGATGATCCCCGCCAAGACCGGCGCCGCTGCGGCCGTGGGCCTGGTGCTGCCGGAACTGAAGGGCAAGCTCGACGGCTTCGCGATCCGTATTCCGACCATCAACGTGTCGCTGGTCGACCTGTCGTTCGTCGCCAAGCGCGCCACGACCGTGGACGAGATCAACAAGGTCATCAAGGAAGCGGCGGATGGCGCCATGAAAGGCGTGCTCGCGTACACCGAGAAGCAGCTGGTGTCCATCGACTACAACCATGATCCGGCCTCGTCAACTTACGACGCGACGCTGACCCGCGTCAGCGAAGGTACGCTCGTGAAGGTGTGCTCGTGGTACGACAACGAGTGGGGATTCTCGAACCGCATGCTGGATACGACCGTGGTCTGGGCGAAGGCATCTTGAGGAGCGCGTCATGAACGTGCTGCGCATGGCGGACCAGGATCTCGCTGGCAAGCGGGTGCTGATTCGTGAAGATCTGAATGTGCCCGTCGAGGGCGGCAGGGTCACCAGCGATGCGCGCATCCGCGCGTCTTTGCCGACCATCAAGCTGGCGTTGGACAAGGGCGCGAAGGTGTTCGTCACTTCGCACCTCGGGCGCCCGGAAGAGGGTGTGTACGCAGAGGAGTTCTCGCTGGCGCCCGTCGCGTCGCGACTCTCGGAGCTGCTCGGCAAGCACGTACCCCTCAAGAAGGACTGGCTCGGCGGCGTGGACACGGCGCCGGGTTCGGCCGTGCTGCTGGAGAACGTGCGCTTCAACAAGGGCGAGAAGAAGGACAGGGAAGAACTGTCCAGGCAGATGGCCGGCCTGTTCGACGTGTATGTGATGGACGCGTTCGGCACGGCGCATCGCGCCGAGGCGTCGACGCATGGCGTTGGCAAGTTTGCCAAGGTGGCCTGTGCCGGCCCGTTGCTCATGGGTGAGCTCGAGGCGCTGGAACGCGCGCTGGCGAAGCCCGCGCGGCCGATGATCGCCATTGTCGCCGGCTCCAAGGTTTCTACCAAACTTACCGTGCTCGAGTCCCTGCTGAGCAAGGTAGACAAACTCATCGTGGGCGGTGGCATCGCCAACACCTTCCTGGCCGCCACCGGCATCAACGTGGGCAAGTCGCTGCAGGAAGCCGAGATGCACGACATCGCGCGCCGGTTGCTGGAGCAGGCCAAGGCGCGCGGCGCGGAAATTCCGCTGCCCACCGACGTGGTCGTCGCCAAGGAGTTCGCGGCCACCGCGCACGCCGACGTGCGCAGCATCCACGACGTGCGTCCGGACGAAATGATTCTCGACATCGGTCCGGACACCGCCGAGCGATTCGCGGCCATGTTGCAGAAGGCCGGCACCATCGTCTGGAACGGGCCGGTGGGTGTGTTCGAGTTCGATCAGTTCGGCGAAGGCACCAAGGCGATCGCCCAGGCGGTGGCGCAGAGCCCGGCGTTTTCGCTGGCGGGTGGCGGCGACACGCTTGCGGCCATCGAGAAGTACGGCGTCGAAGAAGGCATTTCGTACATCTCCACCGGCGGCGGCGCTTTCCTCGAGTTCGTCGAGGGCAAGACCCTGCCGGCGGTGGCCATGCTCCAGTCGCGAGCGCGCCAGTAGTTAGTTAGCAAGGGACGCGCCTGAAGCAGGCACTTGCCTTTTCCGGCAAATCAGGGACGTCCCCATTTCTAGCGCAGCGGGGAGTAGTCGGTCGCGTCCATGAACACCGACTCGACCTTTTCGACGATCTTGCCGTCCTTCTGCGAATCGGCGGCGATCTTCTGCCATTCGGGGTCGGCGCTGAACGCGGCCCAGTTCGCCCTGGCCGCTTCGCGACTGGCATGCGAGATCACGTAAATGAGCGTGTTGTCCTTCGCAGGACTGTCCTGTGGTGTCCAGTACGCGACATTGGTCATGTCGTGTTTCACGAACATCTTCATGGTGTGTTCGCGGAAGCGTTTGTGCAGGGCATCCAGCCTTCCGGGAAAGGTGTAATACGTCCGGATTTCGAAGACCCGCGTGCCTTGTGGCGGATCCGCGGCGCGCACCACGTGCAGCCCTGCACCCAAAACGAGCCCCATGACGAGCAGCAGCCAGGATTGTCTCGACATCGCACTCCCCCTGCGAATTGAAATTACGTCTTTGATTATGCGCTAGCCTGCAAAACACGTGGCAGAATGCGCGCCCATGCAAGATAGTCAGATGCACTCGCGCACGAAGATCGTCGCGACCCTTGGCCCGTCCACCGATTCGATCGAAGTCCTGACCGAGATGGTCCGCGTCGGTCTCGACGTGGCGCGCGTCAACTTCTCCCACGGCAATCACGAGGAACACGGCCGGCGTATCGACCTGGTGCACGAAGCGGCGCGCCGGGCCGGCCGCTACATCGGCATCCTGGCCGATCTCGGCGGACCCAAGATCCGCATCGAGAGCTTCACTAACAAGAAGGTGGACCTCAAGGACGGCCAGGCATTCGCGCTCGACACGGCGCACGATCCCAATGCCGGCAACGAGCAGGTCGTGGGCTGCGCTTACCTGGATCTTCCCAAGGATGTGAAGCTCGGCAACATCCTGTTGCTCAACGACGGCCTGATCGAGCTCGAGGTCACCAAGGTTGCCGGCACGCGCATCGATACCCGCGTCATCGCCGGCGGCGAGCTCTCGAATCGCAAGGGCGTCAATCTGAAAGGCGGCGGCATCTCCGCGCCGGCACTCACCGACAAGGACCTCGAGGACATCAAGTTCGCCGCCTCCAGGGGCGCGGACTACATCGCGGTTTCGTTCGCGCGTGATGCGGCCGACATGGAACTCGCGCGCAAGCTGCTGCGCGAAGCCGGCGGACACGGCCACGTCTGCGCCAAGATCGAGCGGCACGAGGCCATCAAGAACCTGGTGGAAATAATCGAAGCGTCCGACGTGCTGATGGTGGCGCGCGGCGATCTGGCGGTGGAGATGGGCTACGCCGCCATCACCGGGCTGCAGAAAACCATCATCCATGAGTCGCGCACCCGTAATAAGGTGGTCATCACCGCCACGCAGATGATGGAGTCGATGATCCAGAGCCCGGTGCCGACGCGCGCCGAGGTCTCGGACGTCGCGAATGCCGTCATGGACGGCACCGACGCGGTGATGCTGTCGGCCGAAAGCGCCGTGGGCAAGTACCCCGTCAAGGCCGTGCAAGCCATGGAAGAAGTGATCAACGGTGCCGAAAAGTACCAGCTCACTCACCAGCATATCCGCCACCGCGTCGACGGCATCGTCGATCGCACCGAAGAGGCCATCGCGATGGCCGTCATGTACACCGCCAACCACATGAAGGTGCGCGCGATCGTCGCGCTGACCGAATCGGGTACCACCCCGCTGTGGATGTCCCGCTCGCGCGCCGACATCCCGATCTACGCCTTCACGCGCCACGAGTCGACGCGACGGCGGGTGACGCTGTACCGGGGCGTCTACCCGGTGCCCTTCGACATACCGGAAGTGCGCACCACCGAATTGTTCCGCGCGATTCTCACCATGATGCTGCAGCTCGAGCTGGTCGAGCCCGGTGAGCTGGTGATCGTCACCAAGGGCGAACTGGCCGGCATCACCGGCGGCACCAACGCCCTGACCATCCTGCGCGTTCCGCAAGAGTAGACAGGCGGACCCACTCATGCGGTGGATGCGCTGGCTGCGATGGACCCTGATCGGCATCGTGGCGCTGGCGCTCATCGCGTTCGCCGTCGCGTGGTGGATGCTGCATCGCAGCCTGCCGCCGCTCGACGGTGCGCTCACCACGCCCGGACTCTCGGCCGAAGCCACGATCGAGCGTGATGCGCGCGGCGTGCCGGTCATTACCGGCCGCACACGCGTGGACGTTGCGTTCGCCACTGGTTTCGCGCACGCGCAGGACCGGTTCTTCCAGATGGATCTTTCGCGGCGCTTCGCGGCCGGCGAGTTGTCGGAGCTGTTCGGCGCGGCGGCGCTCACGCACGACACGCGCGTCCGCCGCTTCGGATTCCGCGCCGTGGCGCGCCGCGTGATCGAGGCGACACCTGCGGAGGAACGTGCTGTCAGCGAAGTCGTACGCGCGCGGCGTCAACGCCGGGCTCGCGAGCCTCGCGACCCGCCCGTGGGAATACCTGCTGCTGCGCGCCAGGCCGCGCGAATGGCTGCCGGAAGACTCGGTGCTCGTGGTGCACTCGATGTGGTGGCAGCTGCAATATTCCACGCTCACCGGCGAGATCGACCGGCGCCGGCTGGAACGCGCCGCGGCGGCTGCCGCCGATGGCGCTGCGGCTCACGAACTCATCACCTTCGTCTACGCGGGACATTCGGATTGGGACACGCCTAACTATTCTGCCGACGCGCGCTGCGTGAATGCGGCCTGCGCGCAGGCCGGCGTGCAGTCGCGGCCGTTTCCGGCGCTGCTGCGTTTTGTGCGGCCGCCCGCGGAGCAGCCGCCCGGTGAAGGCAAGCCGGGCAGCAACAACTGGGCGGTGGCGGGTATCCACACACGGTCGGGTGTGGCGCTGATCGCCAACGACATGCACCTGGATCTGGGTGTGCCGGTGGTGTGGTATCCGGCGCGCCTGCGCGTCACGGGAGAGTCCGCCATCGACGTCACCGGTGTGACTTTGCCCGGCACGCCGGCCGTGGTCGCGGGATCCAACGGCCAGGTCGCCTGGGGATTCACCAACAGCTACGGCGATTTCGCCGACGTGCGTTTCGGAAAATGCGACAGCCCCGACTACGGCGTGCGTCGCGAACACATCGCCGTGCGGGATGCCGAGACCGTGCAGGTCGAATACCGCGACGTGGGTTTCGGGGTGGTGCTGGATGGTGAGGCCTACGAGGACGACGTGAAGGCCGGCGAATGCCTGCAGGCGGCCTGGCTCGCGACGCGGCCGGCGGCCACCAACTTTGGCCTGCTGGCCATGGAACGTGCCCGCAATATCGACGAGGTGCTGGCGCTGGCGCCCGGCGGTGGGTATTCCCGGTCAGAACCTGGTCGCGGGCGACGCCGGAGGCCGCATCGCCTGGACCTTGTTAGGCCGCGTGCCGCGCGAATCGGGACCCGATCGCCTGTTCGGCGCTCTCGAATTTCGCGATGCCACCGATCATCCGCGCATCGCCGATCCGCCGGTCGGCCGCCTGTGGACGGCCAATCAGCGCGTGGTCGACGGCCCGCTCGAGGCGGTGCTCGGCGACGACGAGGTCGACGTGGGCGCCGGCGGCTACGACATTGGCGCACGCGCCCGCCAGATCCGCGACGACCTGCTGGGATTGACGCATCCGGCCACCGAGGCCGACATGCTGGCGATACAACTCGATTCGCGCGCGCTGTTCGTGGCGCGCTGGCGCGACCTGCTGCTGTCGCTGATCGACGAGCAGGCGATGCAGTCGGCGTCCATCGCGACGGGAGTTCCGCGAGCTGGTGAGCCAGTGGAAGCCCGAGGCGGTGCCGGACTCGGTCGGCTACCGCCTGGTGCGCACCTTCCGCACCAACGTCGGCAATGCGCTGTGGCGCGGCCTCACCGCCGCCTTGTTAGGCGAGAAGTTCAAGGGCAAGCGACCATCGCAGTTCGAGGCCGCCGGCTGGCGTCTCGTCAACGAGCAACCGGCCGCCATCAAGCCACCGCGTGGTGATGACTGGCGCGCTTTCCTGCTGCTCGAGCTCGATGACACCATCGCGGGCCTGGTTCGCGAATGCGGTGCGCTGGCGGAATGCACCTTCGGCAAGCAGCAGACCGGTGGAGGTGCGTCATTCGCTGTCGCGCGCGGTGCCGATGCTGTCGCGCCTGCTCGACATGCCGGTGCGCGAGTTGCCGGGCGACCATCACATGCCGCGCGTGCAGGACGGCGATTTTGGCGCCTCGCAAAGATTCGCGGTATCGCCCGGGCGCGAGGCGGATGGCTATCTCGAACTCCCGGGCGGTCCCTCCGGCCATCCGTTGTCGCCCTTCTATCGCAGTGGTTTCGAGGATTGGGCGGCCGGCAAGCCGACGCCATTCCTGCCGGGCCCGGCAACGCATAAGCTCACGTTGCGGCCATAGGGCGCCGCGGCAGTTTTCCGGGAATCCACATGGGTGAGGCGCGTTTCACCGGCACCGAGCGCTACGTCGCGACGCCGGACCTGATGATGGCGGTGAACGCGGCGGTGACGCTGGCGCGGCCGCTATTGATCAAGGGGGAGCCCGGCACCGGCAAGACACAGCTCGCGGAGGAAATCGCGCGCTCGTTGTCGCGCCCGCTGTTCGAGTGGCACATCAAGTCGACCAGCAAGGCGCAACACGGACTCTATGAATACGACGCCGTCTCGCGGCTGCGCGACTCGCAGCTCGGCGAGGCGCGCGTGCACGACATCCGCAACTACATCATCAAGGGGCGGCTCTGGGAGGCGTTCGAGTCCGAGATCCAGCCAGTGCTGCTCATCGACGAGATCGACAAGGCGGATATCGAGTTTCCCAATGACCTGCTGCGCGAGCTCGACCGCATGGAATTCTATGTTCACGAGACGCGCGAGCTGATCCGTGCGCGGCACCGGCCCATCATCCTGATCACCAGCAACAACGAGAAGGAGCTGCCCGACGCCTTCCTGCGGCGCTGCTTCTTCCACTACATCCGCTTCCCGGACGCGGAGACCATGGCGAAAATCGTGCACGTGCACTTCCCCGGTCTCAAGAAACAGCTGCTCGCCGAGGCGCTCACCACGTTCTTCAACGTGCGCGATACTCCGGGGCTCAGGAAGAAGCCTTCGACCTCGGAGCTGCTCGACTGGATCAAACTACTGCTCGCCGAGGACATCCCGCCCGAGGCGCTGCGCTCCGACGATCCGAAGAAGACCATACCGGTACTGCACGGCGCGTTGCTCAAGAACGAACAGGACGTGCACCTGTTCGAGCAGCTGGTATTCCTGAATCGCCGCGCCGGGCGCTGAGCCGTTACACGCCAATGCTGGTGCGCTTCTTTTCCGACCTGCGTACTGGCGGTGTTCCGGTCACACTGCCGGAGTTCCTGAGCCTGCTCGAGGGACTCGAGGCAAGAGTTGCCGCGTTGTCACCGGAGGACTTCTATTACTTTGCGCGCATGGCACTGGTGAAGGACGAGCGCCACTACGATCGATTCGACCGCGTGTTCGCCGAGCACTTCGCAGGCGCGGAAAAGCTGTTCGAGAAGCTCACGGCCGAGTTGCCCGCCGACTGGCTGCAGGCGTTGTCTGAACGGCTGTTCAGCGACGAGGAGAAACGCCGCATCCAGGCACAGGGTGGCTGGGAGAAGCTGCTCGAGACACTCAGGCAACGTTTGCAGGAACAGAAGGGCCGACACGAAGGCGGCAGCAAGTGGATCGGCACGGCGGGTACCTCGCCGTTCGGCAACCGGGGATTCAACCCGGAAGGAGTCCGCATCGGCCAGGCGGGGTCGCACCAGGGGCGGGCGGTAAAGGTCTGGGAGGCGCGCGACTACCGCAACCTCGACGACGGGGTCGAGCTGGGCACGCGCAACCTCAAGATGGCATTGCGCCGCCTGCGACGTTTTGCGCGCGAAGGCGCACCCGAGGAGCTGGATCTCGAAGGCACCATCGATTCGACGGCGCGCAACGCCGGAATTCTCGATATCCGGCTGCAGCCCGAGAGACGCAATGCCATCAAGCTGCTGCTGTTGCTCGATGTGGGCGGATCGATGGATCCGTACGTGAAGGTCTGCGAAGAGCTGTTCTCGGCGGCGCGTGCCGAATTCAAGCACCTCGAGTACTTCTACTTCCACAATTTCCCGTACGAACGGCTGTGGAAGGACAACCAGCGGCGCTTCAGCGTGATCACCGACACACAGGCCGTGCTGCGCACCTTCAATGCCGACTATCGGGTGGTGTTCGTCGGCGATGCGACCATGAGTCCTTACGAAATCGAGCAACCCGGCGGCAGCGTCGAACACTGGAACGACGAACCGGGCCGCGTCTGGATGCAACGGATTGCGTCGCACTTTCCGCGCCTGGTGTGGCTCAATCCCGAGCCCGAAGACCACTGGAAATGGACTCCGTCTATCCAGATCACGCGCGAAATCATCGGCAACCGCATGTTCCCGCTGACGCTCGACGGAATCGATCGCGCAATGCGTGAGCTGAAGCGGAAGACTCTCTATACTGCGCCGGATGTTAGCTAGGGCAAGCGCCTCATTGATCGCCGTGACTCTGGCAGCCGCGAGTCTCGCGCAGGCTCCATCCGTGGTCGCCAGCGAACCCGGCGCGCTGGTGACGGTGCCGGGGCTCACACCCGTCATCGTGCGCATCGAGGACGAGATATCGTCCAGGACCAACAAGTCCGCAGATCGGTTCAAGATCACCGTGGCCGAGGACGTCGCGTGGGTGACGCCGTCATGATTCCCGCCGGGAGCACCGGTGAGGGCGAAGTGATTATGCAGCAAAGTCGGCGCCGGCGGCAAGGCCGGCGAGCTCATCGTCATGGCACGCTTCGTGCGGGTACGGCGCAATGAAATACGGCTGCGTTCGTTCGCGCTGGGTGTCGCGGGCAAGGACAGAGTCCGTTGAAGCCCTGGCGGTGTCCTCGTCACCGGGCCGTTCGCAATGTTCCAGAGTGGTCGGATCAACGTGGTCATGCCACCGAGAGACCTTGGACATGACCAAGACCGCGCTCGAGATCAAATTCGACCTGCGGTGGTGGCTTCAGCGCCGGTGCCGGCGCCGCAACCGCAATCTGTCGAAACGAAAGTGGGAGGAGACGATGAGTCGAAATCTGATTAGGCGGCCTGGCCGCCATGTTACTCGCGCCAGTTGCAGCCTGATCTCGAAGGACGATCGTCGGCCGCGAGCCGGCCGCAGCGCTGCCGCTCCGGCCGTTCAACGCGGCAGCCGGCATGTGGTGGTGTTCTTTCGCGAGAAGAAAATGATCGGGCATGGCGATCGCTTCAAGGTGCGTGAGAACGGCGTCGAGTTGTGCAAGCTCGGCAACGGCACTTTCTGCACGGTGCAGGTGCCCGTCGGCAAACACGAATTCGTGACGTCAGACGGAGGCCAAGGATGTGCTGACGGCTTGAAGTGGAATCAGGCGAGGACGCTACTTCGTCCAGGCTGAGCATGTCGATGGGTGTGATGGCCGGCCACGGCAATTGGTCGCCCGATACAAGGAAGCGTTCGACGGCATGAAGGACAAGCTCAAGGACAACACCGGCAAGGATCTCGATCCGCTGAAGCCGGAAAAGAAGTAGTCGCAATGAAAAACGCCCGGCGTGCTTGCGCGCGCCGGGCGTTTTATTTCGTGCAATGCGTCTGGCTGGCCTTCAGCTCGCCTTGGCAGGCGGAGTGCGCCTTGATCTCGGCCAGCACCATGTCGGAGTGGCCTTTCGGATCCACCTTGTCCCAGTGCTTGACGATCTTGCCGTCGGGGCCGATGAGGTAAGTCTGGCGGCTGGCGATCTCGACGCCTTCCTTCGGGCTCCACAACACGCCGTATTTCTTGATGGCTTCCTTGTTGGGATCGGCGAGGATGTCGAAGGGCAGGCTGTGATTCTCGGCGAATTTCTTGTGTGAATCGACGTCGTCGGCGCTCACACCGAGGATCACGGCGTCGACCTTCTTGAACGCAAAAATGTTGTCGCGCAGTTCGCAGGCCTGGGTAGTACAGCCGGGGGTCTCATCCTTCGGATAGAAGTAGAGCACCACCCATTTGCCCTTGTACTGCGAGAGCGTGTGCCATTCGCCTTTCTGGTCCTGTAGTTTGAAGTCTGGCGCGGCGGTACCGGCGGCAGGCGCCGTGTCCCCCGCCAGAGCGCAAACACTTGCGGTCGCCGCCATCAGGGCGGTGACCAATGTCCGTCGAAGTGCGAGCATGTTGTACTCCGTGAAATTGGAAGGGTCGTGGGGGAGTCGAATACTAGCAGCGTGGCGCGGGCCGGTCTCATCCTGACAGGAGGTGGTGCACGCGCCGCGTACCAGGTGGGCGTTCTGAAGGCGCTGGCGGAGATACATCCGCGTCCCGATTGGCCTTTTCCCATCATCGTGGGAACGTCGGCGGGCGCCGTGTCGGCCAGCATCCTCGCCGGGAACGTGCTCCGCTGGCATCAATCCGTTTCGGAAATCGAAAAAGTCTGGGCGAATTTCCGCGTCCATCAGGTGTTCCGATCCGATGCCGCGGCCATGCTCAAGGCGGGCGGCCGCTGGATGGGATCACTGCTGACCGGCGGGCGCCATGGGGCCGCCCAAGTCGCTGCTCGACAATTCGCCATTGCGCGAACTGCTGGCGCGCGTCACCGACTTCGACGCGGTGCGCACCAACGTGGCCAACGGCCACCTGCGCGCGCTCGCCCTGTGTGCCACCAGTTACTACACGGCGCGCTCGGTGTCGTTTTTCGAAGCCGACACCACCGTGAGTGAATGGTCGCGCGCGCAGCGGCACGGCGAGCGGGTACCCTTGTCGCTCGACTACCTCATGGCGAGCCTGAGCGTTCCGTTCCTGTTCCCGCCCACCTGCCTGCAGGGTGAATTCTTCGGCGATGGCGCCATGCGCCAGACGGCGCCGCTGTCGCCGGCGATCCATCTCGGCGCGGACCGGCTGCTGGTGGTGGCCGTACGACCCACCCACCTCGATGCCATCCCGCGCTTCATCGCCGCCGACTCACCGCCGACGCCCGGGCAGCTGTTCGGTTACATGCTGGACACGCTGTTCAGCGACCAGATCTCCGCCGACCTCGAGAATCTCACCCGCATCAACCGGATCTCGGCGCTGGCCGGCGCAGCCACCGGCACCCGCCAGATCCGCACCGTGATGCTCACGCCGAGTCTCGATCCCTCGGAGCTCGCGGTGCGCTTCGTCGGCACGCTGCCGGTGAGCCTGCGCGCGCTGATGGGCATCATCGGCGCGCGCGGCGCCGCGGGCGCACTGCTCGCGAGTTACCTGATGTTCGAGTCCGCGTATACGCGGGAACTCATCGAGCTGGGATTTCGCGACACGCTGGCCAGGCGCGACGAGCTCAGCGCGCTGCTCGAGCCTTGAAACTCGCCACCTCCGAGCTGCACGTCTGGCTCGCCTTTGACCGGGAGCTGACCGACCAGCGCCTGGTCGAAGCTTATGCGGCATTACTCGATGCCGGCGAGCAGGAACGCGCGGCGCGGTTTCGCTCGGATGAACACGCGCACCAGTTCCTGGTGACGCGAGCGCTGCAACGCTCTGTGTTGTCGTGTTACGCCCCGGAAATCGCGCCCGCCCGGTGGCGCTTCGTGGCCGGCGAGCGCGGCAAGCCCGAGCTCGCGCCCGAATTCACGGGGCTCGGCCTGCGGTTCAACGTTTCCCACAGTGCGTCGCTGGTGGCGATGGCGGTAACGCGTGCGGGGCCGGTGGGTGTGGACGTCGAATGCCTGGATGAACGCGCCGCGCCGCTGGCGCTGGCGACACGGTATTTCACTCCCGGTGAGGCGCGTCAGCTCGCAAGTTTCCCCGCGACCGAACAGCAGCAGCATTTCTACCGCCTCTGGACACTCAAGGAAGCCTGGCTCAAGGCGACGGGAAGAGGAGTCGCCGAGGGCCTGGCGGGAATCTCGTTCGAGTTCGACGCTGCAGGCCACGTAGACAAGGTGGCAATGCCCGTCGGCGACATTGGGCGGTGGCAATTCTGGCAGGGGCGGCCCAGCGAGCAGCACCTGGTGGCGATCGCCGCCAGCAATCCCTGGGCGCCACTCACGATCTCGGTGTTTCGGCGGCTGCCGGCAGCGGAGCTCGAATACGAGTCACAGCCCGCACTGCAGCTGGTGGCCGGCGCATCAGGTCAGGAAAAGCGCGCCCAGTCCTAACAACGTCGCGAAGCCGATGCAGTCCGTGAACGTGGTGAGGATCACGCCTGCCGACAGCGCCGGATCTATGCGCAGGCGGCGCAGCGCGAGCGGCACGATGACGCCCACGGTCGCGGCCGCGAGCAGATTGACCAGCATTGCCGCGGCGATGATCGCGGCGATCTTCCAGGCACCGAACCATAAGATGGTCACTGCCCCGACCACCGCCGCCCACAACATGCCATTGAGGCCGCCGACGGCGATTTCCTTCCATAGCAGCCAGCGTCCATTGACCCACTCGACCTGGCCGAGCGCGATGCCGCGGATGATCAGCGTGACGGTCTGCGTACCGGCGATGCCACCCATCGACGCCACGATGGGCATGAGAGCCGCGAGTGCCGCCACCTTCTCGATAGTGCCTTCGAAACGGCTGACCACGGCCGCCGCGAGGAACGCGGTCGCCAGGTTGATGCCCAGCCACACCAGTCGGCGCCGCGTCGACGGGATGATGCCCGCGAACACATCTTCTTCATCGCGCAGGCCGGCCGCGGACATGACCTCGTGCGCAGCTTCTTCGCGAATGACGTCGACGACGTCATCGACTGTGATACGTCCCAGCAACTTGCCCGTGGCATCGACCACGGCGGCTGACACCAGGTCGCGGTCCTGGAACAGGCGCGCGACCTCGTTGGCATTCGTGTCCGGAGCGATGCGCGGGGCGTCCGGATCGAGAATGTCGCCGACGCTCTTCTCCGGATCCTCGGTGAGCAGCCGGGTGAGCGCGACAGTGCCGTGGTACCTGTCATCGCGATCCACCACGAACAACCGGTCCGTCTTGTCGGGCAGCTCGCCGCGCATGCGCAGGTAGCGCAACACCACCTCGACAGTGACGTCGGCGCGCACGCTCACGGTGTCGGTGTTCATGAGTCCGCCGGCCGTGTCCGGCTCGTAGGACAACACCGAGTTGAGCCGCTCGCGATCCTGGGTATCCATGGACTTGACGAGCTGGGCGCTCACGGCCTCCGGCAGATCGCCGACCAGGTCCGCGAGGTCATCGAGCTCCATGCCTTCGGCGGCCGCCAGCAGCTCGTTGGCGTCCATGCCCTCGATCATTGCCTGGCGCACGTCTTCGCTGAGCTCGACCAGCACGTCGCCTTCCACTTCCGGCTCGACGAAGTTCCAGACCACTTCCCGCTGCGCCGGGGGCAGCGACTCGATCAGGTTTGCGACCTCCGCCGGGTGCATGGCGGCAACCATGCGCGCCGCGCCACGCCACGAACCTTCACGCAACGCGCCGCGCAGCGCCGCAAGCCGGCGTTCTTTCTTGGGTGTGCGCGTCGCTTCCATGACGCCGCGGAGTGTAGTCGAATTTATTCTGATGGACGCCGTCGCTTCGACGGCGTTTTCCGGCGTGGCGCGCAGCGCCTGGAATCGCCTGACTAGGCGACTGAGGAGGACTGCGTGCCGGCGAGCGTCGGGCGCGTGGGTGATGGAGCGCATCTCGCCGAGCGAGTTGTGGCGGATGGCGATGACGGGGTAAGTCTGGGCCAGCCGCTCGGCGATGCGCTCCGCCAGGTACACCGAGCGATGGCGCCCGCCGGTGCAGCCGATGGCGATCGACAGGTAGCGGCGATTCGCGGCCTGGTGTTCGGGGATTCGCGCGGCCACGAACTGCAGGATGTCTTCGAGCAGCCGCGGCACGCTGCGTTGCGCTTCGAGGAACCGGATGACGTCGGCATCGCGGCCGGTCAGCGCGCGCAGCGCGGGATCCCAGTACGGATTCGGCAGGGCGCGCGCGTCGAACACGAAATCCGCGTCACCCGGGATGCCGTTCTTGAAGCCGAAGGACTCCACCAGCAGCGACAGCCGGGCGGCGCTGCGCTTTTCCACGCGCTGGCTGATGAGTTCGCGCAGATCGTGCACACCCATGCGCGAGGTGTCGATCACCAGGTCCGCGGCGTTGAGGATGGGCTCGAGCAGTCGCCGTTCGATCGCGATGGCTTCCTTGAGTGATACATGGTCCGTGCTGATGGGATGCTTGCGGCGCGTTTCGGCGAACCGGCGCAGCAATTCATCGTCGTTGGCGAGCAGAAACACGATCTCGCACTGGATGCCGCTTTTCTTGAGTTCCTCGATGAGGTGCGGAACGGTTTCGATCTCGGCCGCCGCATTGCGCGCGTCCACGCCCACCGCGGCGCGCGAGTACTGCGACTCGTTGTTGCGCAGGGTGTGCGAAATGAAGGGTTTAAGCAGGGCTGCCGGGATGTTGTCGACGCAGTAGAAGCCGGCATCCTCGAGCATGTGCAGTGCCACGCTCTTGCCGGATCCCGACAGCCCGCTGACCAGAATCAGACGCATGGAGTTCAGGCGGCCCTCCTGGTCACCTGCCTTGCTCCTTGCGGGCCTCGGCGGCGTGGTGGTCGGATTTCCGTTCCTTGTGCTTGATCACGCGCCGGTCGAGCTTGTCAGCCAGCAGGTCGATGGCGGCGTACATGTCTTCTTCGATGGCGTCGGCATGAAAGGCATTGCCGCGCACATGCAAGGTGGCTTCGGCCTTTTGTCGGAGCTTTTCGACCGTCAGGATGCAATGGACGTCGATTACGTGATCGAAATGGCGCGAGATCCTTTCGAGTTTCTTCTCGACGTAGGAGCGCATTGACGGGGTGACTTCGACATGATGACCGGAAAGCGACAATTGCATGATTCGTCTCCTTTTTTGGCCTATCTACTTCTCTGGAATTCGTTACCTGGCTGCAGCCCTTGCCTTGCGTTCGTTGGAAGGCGCGAGCCCGAGCGCCTCGCGGTACTTGGCCACGGTGCGGCGCGCCACGGCGATGCCTTCGCCCGACAGGAGATCCGCGATGCGGCTGTCAGACAGCGGATTACCGGGATCTTCTTCCTTGATGAGTTTGCGGATCTTGGCGCGCACCGCCGTGGAAGACGCGCCGCCACCGTCGGCGGCTTCGACCTGGCTGGAAAAGAAATACTTGAGCTCGAACACGCCGCGCGGCGTGTGCATGTACTTGCTCGAGGTCACGCGTGAAATCGTCGATTCGTGCATGTCGATGGCCTGGGCGATGTCCTTGAGGATCATCGGGCGCATGCTCTCTTCACCGTGCTCGAGGAAGGCGGACTGGCGCTCGACGATGCTCCTCGCCACCTTCATGAGGGTCTCGTTGCGGATTTCGAGACTCTTGAGCAGCCAGCGCGCTTCCTGCAATTGGGCGCGCATCGAGGAGTGTCCGGCACCGCGGCCCAGCAGGTCGGCGTAACTCTGGTTGAGGCGCACGCGCGGCAACGTGGAGCTGTTGACCTCGACGGTCCAGCCGCGATCCGTGCGTCGCACGAACACATCGGGTATCACGTATTCGGCCTTGGCGCTCGAAACCGTGGCGCCGGGCCGCGGATGGCAGCCACGCACCAGCGCGACCGCCAGCGCAAGTTCCTCGTCGGAAACCGACAGCTCGCGCCGCAGCAGCGTGAGCTCGCGGTCGGCCAGCAGATCGAGATGTCTTTCGGCGATCGCGATCGCCAGCTTCAGGCCCGGCGTGTCCGGGTGCAGCATCCGCAGCTGCAGCGTCAGCGACTCGCCCAGGTTGCGCGCCGCAATGCCGGGGGGATCCAGCGTCTGGACGAGTTTGAGCACGCGCTCGACTTCGGCGGCATCCGCGGTCACTTCCGGCAGCAGCGTGGCCGCGATGTCGTCGAGCGTGTCGGTGACGTAACCGTCGTCGTTGATGGCATCGACGATGGCGCGCGCGATGGCCAGCTCGTGCGGCGCCAGGTTGCCGTACTCGAGTTGTGTGAGGAGGTGGTCCTGCAGCGACAGCTGCGCGTCGTCGGCGACTTCGGCGGCGCGCTCGTCGTCATCGCGCCAGGAGTCGGATCCGGCGCTGCGCTCGTTCCACGCGTCTTCGATGACCTCGGTTTCGACCACCACTTCGGGAGCCGGCTGCGCGTCGACACGCTGCTCCTCCGGCATCGGATGTGGCTCGAGTGTGTCGAACGTCCCGGTGGCGTCGTATTCGTCCACGGGCTCGAGCATGACGTTGCTTTCGAGCTGCTCGCGGATGTGCGCCTGCAGCTCCAGTGCAGGCATTTGCAGGAGGCGGATGGCCTGCTGCAGCTGCGGGGTCATGGTGAGTTGCTGACCCAGCTTCAGCTGCAATGAGGGCTTCATCATCGACACTGGCGCAGGTGTCCCCAACGCTATGAAAGTAAGAGAGTTTTCCGAGTAGGCCCAGAGTGCTACATGCGGAACGACTGACCCAAGTACACCTCACGGACTTGGGGGTTGGCAAGGATTTCTTCGGCAGATCCAGAGGCAATTACGGTTCCCCCGGAAACAATGTAGGCACGGCCGCAGACACCTAAGGTTTCTCTGACGTTATGGTCGGTTATGAGCACCCCGATGCCCTTGGCGGTGAGCTCCGTCATGATTCGCTGGATATCGATGACCGACAGGGGGTCGACGCCCGCAAACGGCTCGTCCAGCAGCATGAAACGGGGCTCGGCCGCCAGCGCGCGCGCGATTTCGACCCGCCGGCGCTCGCCACCCGACAACGCCATCCCCAGGCTCTTGCGGACATGCGCAATCCGCAGTTCGCCGAGAATCTGCTCGAGGCGCTCCTGGCGCGCGGTCTCGTCAAGGTTGTTGCGCGTTTCGAGGATGGCCATGACATTGTCTTCGACACTGAGCTTGCGAAACACCGAGGCTTCCTGCGGCAGGTAGCCGATGCCCGCGTGGGCGCGCTGGTGCATGGCAAGATGAGTGATATCGCGCTCGTCGATTGTCACCTGGCCGGCGTCTGGCGGCACCAGCCCGACGATCATGTAGAACGCGGTGGTCTTGCCCGCGCCATTGGGTCCTAACAACCCGACGATCTGCCCGCTCTCCACCTCGATGGAGAGATCGGTGATCACTTTACGGCGGCGGTAACTCTTGGCGAGGTGGGTGGCGCGCAGCACGCTCATGGTTTTTTCACGGGCGCCGCGCACGGCTTGCCCGACGGTGTTTGCGGCTGAATGGTGATGCGGATGCGGCCGTCGCCGGTGCCGGAGGCGGGCGGCACCGATTGCGCCTGCACACTCTGGGTGCGGATGTTGTACACCAGCTGCTCGCCGCGGATCTCGTTGCAGCCATCGGACAGCCACGCCTCGTCCTTCAGGCTCACGTTGCCGGTGGCGGTCTCGTAGTCGATGGTGTTGGCGCGGCCACGCGCCGGTTCCACGCCGCCCTCGCGTTGCTGTTCGAACTGCGCGGGAGCGCCGGTGACCGTGGCGCGCGAGATCAGGTTGTTGGAGAAAGTGACCACGGCCTGGTCGGACTGCAGGCTGCCGCCCTGCGCGTTGATGCGCACGTCACCGGAGATGGTCCACTTGCTGTTCTGGTAGTCGAGACCGCCGGCCACGCTGGCCCGGTCGGCACGGATCTTCAGGTCACCCTGCGAGATGGTGACATCGTGCATCACGATGGTGTTGTTGCGAATGTCGCCTTCGGTCGAGGCGGCGTCGATGACGATGGGCAGCGTTTCACGCCGGTCTTCGGCGGCCGCGTGCACGTCTAACATCCCTGCGCCGGAAACGACGAAGAGCGACGCGAGGAAGCGGTTAAGGCGCGGAGCTGCCATGGACCTGTGATTTTAGACTCACGTTGCCGGCCTTCAAATCGGCCTCCATGCCCACCGCCTCGAGGTTGTTACCCGACCAGCGCAGCCGCACCGGGTCGTCGGTGCGGATGAATTCCGTCGGCGTATTGATGCGCAGACTGTGCGTGGTCAGCGTGAGCGGCAAATTCGAACCCGGGGCAGGGCCGGTGACTTCGACATTTCCAGTCAGCTGCACATCATCTCCGCCGGCGCGAACTTCGCCACGGTCGGACTTGAGATGCCAGGTTTCGGTGCTGGTCGGAGCCGGCTCCTGACCCGGCAACTCGCCCTGCGCGCCGGGGTGGTAGTTCATTTCCAGGTGTTCGAGGTCGATGTTGCCGGTCTCGATCTGCTGGCGAATGACCTGGGCGTTGAGCCGATATCGTTCGCGGCCGTCGTAGCCGGTTTCGATGATCACCGCGTCCTTGGCCGCGTAACCGGGATCGGGTACTTCCGCCGCCGCCGTTTCCGCATCGTCGCCACTTCGGCCGGCGCGACCGATGAAATAGGCGCCCGCCACGATCACAATCGCCCCTCCCAGGCCCAGCGTTCGCGTCCAGCTGTTCATGCGCGCATGCGCCTGGCGTCCAGCAGCCAGTCACAGACTTCGCGCACCGCCCCACGTCCGCCACTGCGCGTGGTGACCAGGTCGGCGGCCGCCAGCGCGTCGGTGTGCGCGTCTGCCACTGCGATCGCGAGTCCAGCCGCCTGCAGCATGGGTGCATCGGGTGTGTCGTCACCGACGCAGGCGCAGTGCTCCAGCGCCACGGCACGTCCCTTGGCGAGTCGGGTGAGCGCGACGAGCTTGTCACCGGCACCCTGGATGACGTGGCGAATGCCGAGCTCGCGCGCCCGGCGAGCGACCGCGGCGGATTTGCGGCCCGAGATGATCGCCACCGTGATGCCGGCCGCCGCAACCTGCTTGATTCCGTAGCCGTCGCGCACGTGAAACGCCTTGAGTGACTCGCCCCGCGCGCCGTAGAACAGCCGGCCATCGGTGAGCACGCCATCCACGTCCAGGACCAGCATTCGCACGCGCCGCAGCGCGGGCATGAAATTCGCCAGGCTGCTCACAGCACGCCGGCGCGCAGCAGGTCGTGCACGTTGAGCGCCCCGACCAGCACACCCGCGCCATCCACCACCGGCAACGCGGTGATGCGGTGTTTTTCCATGAGGTGCGCCGCCTCGGCGGCCAGCTCCTGCGGCTGCACCGATTTGCCGGGCGAGATCATGACCTCGCGCATGGTGGTCTGGTGCACGTCGGCCCTGTTATCGAGCGCGCGGCGCAGGTCGCCGTCGGTGAATACACCGAGCTGCCTGCCGCCCTCGACGATGACACACATGCCGAGGCCTTTCTGCGACATGATGACCAGGCCTTCGGCGAGCCGTGCGTCCGGGCTAACTACCGGCAGGTCGTTGCCCTTGCGCATGACGTCGGAGACGTGCAGCAGCAGCTTGCGGCCGAGCGCGCCGCCGGGATGCGAACGCGCGAAATCCTGGGTGGTGAAGCCGCGTGCCTCGAGCAGCGACACCGCGAGCGCGTCACCGATGGCCAGGGTGGCCGTGGTGCTGGCGGTGGGCGCCAGGTTCAGCGGGCAGGCCTCCTCGGCCACGCTCACGTCGAGATGGGCGCCGGCGGCCCGCGCCAGGCTGGATTTGGGGTTGCCGGTGATCGCGATGAGCGGTACGCCGAGGCGCGAGGCGTGCGGCAGCAGCAGCAGCACTTCGGCGGTTTCGCCGGAGTTGGAGATGGCCAGCAGAACGTCTTCACGCGTGATCATGCCGATGTCGCCGTGACTGGCTTCGGCCGCGTGCATGAAGAAGGAGGGTGTGCCGGTGGAGGCGAGGGTGGCGGCGATCTTGCCGGCGATGTGTCCCGACTTGCCCATTCCGGTGACGATGACGCGACCGCGGCAATCCAGGCACAGGCTGCAGGCGCGCGCGAAACTCGCGTCGAGGCGCGGGATCAGCGCCGCCAGTGCCCGTTCCTCGATTTCGAGGGCGCGACGTCCGGCGGCGATCAGTGTGGCCGGATCGACCTGCGACTCGTTATTTGCACGGGGGGCATTCATCCGGGAATGATACCCCTTGCCCCGGTAAACTCGCGCAATGAGTAACGGTCCCATCACCCCCGAACGTATCGCCGACCTGATTCGCGCCGGACTGCCCGGCGCCACGGTGCGTGTCGAGTCCGACGACAACACTCATTTCGCATCCCAGGTGGTCACGGCGCAGTTCACCGGGCTGCGGCCGATCGCCCGGCACCAGCTGGTCTACAAGACTCTCGGGACGCTGGTGGGACGCGAGATCCACGCGTTGTCGATCGAAGCGCTCACCCCCGAAGAGCTCGACGGGAAGAGCCGCTGACTCCACTACACTAACGGTCCTTCCAATCGACGAGTTCATCCGTGGACAAACTGCAGATCAACGGCGGCATTGCCCTCGAAGGCGAGGTGCGGATTTCCGGCGCCAAGAACGCCACCCTGCCGATCATCGCTGGCGCCCTGCTGGCGGACGGTCCCGTGACCATCCGCAACGTGCCGCACCTGCAGGACGTCACCACCATGATCGAGTTGTTAGGGCGCATGGGTGTGTCGGTGACCATCGACGAAAAGATGCGCATCGAAATCGACCCGACCACCACCCGCGAGTGCTTTGCGCCGTACGAGCTCGTGAAGACCATGCGTGCCTCCATCCTGGTGCTCGGTCCGCTGCTGGCGCGCTTCGGCAAGGCCGATGTCTCGCTGCCGGGTGGCTGTGCCATTGGTGCGCGTCCGGTGAACATCCATGTCGCCGGTCTGCAGGCCATGGGCGCGGAGATCAATATCGAAGGCGGATATATCCGTGCGCGCGCCGACCGGCTCAAGGGCGCGCGCCTGGTGCTCGAGACCGTGACGGTCACCGGCACCGAGAACCTGATGATGGCCGCGACGCTCGCCGACGGCGAAACCGTCATCGAAAACGCGGCGCGCGAACCGGAAGTCGTGGACCTCGCGAAATTCCTGATCGCCATGGGTGCAAAGATCCAGGGCGCCGGCACTGACAAGATCGTCATCCAGGGCGTGGAAAAATTGCGCGCCACGAGTTACGAGGTGCAACCGGACCGCATCGAGGGCGGCACCTACCTGGTCGCGGGCGCCATCACTTCCGGCATCGTGCGCATCAAGAACACGGATCCCGAACATCTCGACGCGGTGACTGCAAAATTGCGCGAGGCGGGCGCCAAGGTGGGCATCGGTCCGAACTGGATCGAAGTGGACATGAAGGGCAAGCGCCCCAAGTCGGTGGACGTGCGCACCGCGCCGTACCCGGCATTTCCCACCGACATGCAGGCGCAGTTCGCGGCACTCAACACGATTGCCGACGGCGTTGGCACCATCGTCGAGACCATTTTCGAGAACCGCTTCATGCACATGCTGGAGATGCGCCGGCTCGGCGCCGAGATCCGACTCGAAGGCAACACGGCCATCATCCGCGGTGTTCCCAAGCTCACCGCGGCGCCGGTGATGGCCACCGACCTGCGCGCCTCGGCGAGCCTGGTGCTCGCCGGCCTGGTCGCCGAGGGTCGTACCGAGATCGAACGCATCTACCACATCGATCGCGGCTACGAGGCGCTCGAAGAGAAGCTCGCGCAGCTCGGCGCCCAGATCCGCCGCGTCCCCAACTGAGGGGACAACCCATGGGGACATTCCTCGTCTCCTAGCAGACCCGGACGGGTTCCAAATACCGGCTTTTTCAGGCTTCCGGACGCCCATGTACCGGGCCTGTCCCCGTTTGCCTGCAAACGAGGATTGTCGCTGCTGCACCATTTGTGACCCAGGTCGCGATCCAGTGTTTCCCGGGGAAATTCCATGTGCCGGATGTGACGCATTGCCGTTCAGCGCCAAAGCCCGGACTTAATACTGTCCCTCACTGTCGTTCCCCGGAGACGGCCGGAGAAGGCTGTCCCGAGTGGAACATCGATCGCGACAAAACCAGTTCGATGAGAGGTCGAGGGTCCCACATGCAAGCACGTGAACTAGGCGCCGCGGCGCAGACTGACAACTCGTCGAAGGGCAATCCCGGATCGAGTTCCTTCAAGTCGAAGAAACCGCTGGTCGTCATCGCGACGCCAGACCTGGACCTGTGGGGGCAACTCGGCCCCATGCTCGAATCCCAATGTTCTGTGCGGCACGCCCACAGCCTGTCCAGCGCCGCGTCCATGCTCAAGCCCGGCGCGCGCACCATTCTCATCGCCGACCTGCGCGGGTTGAGCTCCGAAGATTTCGCGCCGATTTCCGGCAGTCTTCACAACCCGGTTGTCATCGCCATCCGCGACGGCGGCTCGGCCGGCATGGTCGATGCGCTGATGCTGGAAGGCGAGATCCACTCGCTGGTCGATGCGCCGGTGGATTCGCCCGCGATGATGCGTGCCGTCAACGATGCCGCGCGCATTTCTGCGACTGCCGAAGCGCTGAGCGCCGTGACCGATTCCTCGAGCACCAGCGGTGGGGGTGACGAGAAGTCCGGCAAGTCGCCCGTCATGATGATCGGTGTGGCCGTGGCCGTGATGGCCCTGGCCGGCGCCGGCTGGTTCTTCATGTCCAAGGGTTCATCCGACCCCGAATCCACGGCTGCATGCCCGCGGCTCACGCGACCGGCGCGTCGGCTGTGAAGGGTGTTCCGGCTGCCGTGCCCGCCGCCGCGCCCGCCGCCTCGCTCGACGAGGTGCTCGAAAAGGCGCGTCTCGCAATGGACGAGCGCCGCTACATCGAACCTCTCAAGAACAACGCGCTCGAGCATTTCCGCCAGGTGCTGGTGCTCGACCCGCAGAACGCCGAAGCCATCGAGGGACTGAAGCGCCTCGGCGGCCTGCTGATCGCTCGCGCCCGCACCGCGCTCGACGAGCGCCGCTTCGACAATGCGCTGACCGAACTCGAAGCCGCACGCAGCATCGATCCGAACGACGCGCGACTGATCGAGGTGGACGCCCGCCTCGACTCGATGCGCGCCCAGACGGCCCTGGCGCAGATCCAGGCGACGCTCGCCGCGCAGAACTTCGATCGTGCGCAGACCTTGCTCGAGGCCGCGCAGAAGGATGCCTTGCTGCCGCCCGCGCAGATTGCGCAGCTGACGAAGGATCTCGAGGGCAAGCGTCGCGCCGTGGTGGTCTCGCGACTGGTCGCCAGTGCCGAATCGCGTCTCGCCAATGGTCGACTGGTGACGCCGGCCGACGAGTCCGCCAAGGACTCCATCAAGGCGCTGCGTGAAGCCGGCGCCTCGAACGAAGTCGTCGCGCGCCTCAATGCCGACCTGAACCAGCGTCTGCTCGCTGCTGCCCGCGATGCCGCGGCGCGCGGTGACCAGGGCGCCATGCAGGCCAACCTCGCGGCAGCGCGCGAGAACGGTGCCTCGGCTGGGTCGCTGAATGCCGCGCAGCGCGATGTCACCGCGGCTGCGCAGAAACAGCAGCGCACCCTCGAAGAGATCGCGCGCCTCGCCAAGGCGGCGCAGGAACGCCTTGCGGCCGGCAACCTGCTGACCCCGACCAACGATTCGGCTGTGTCGCACGCCGAGAGACTGCGTCTGCTCGACACACGCAACCCGACGACCGTGCAGGTGGTGCGTGAGGTGCGAGCGCGCCTGGTGACCGAAGCGCGCGGACGCCTCACGGCAAACAAGCCGGTCGAGGCCGCCGCACTCATCGATGCTGCGGAGAGCCTGGGTGGCGATGCTGACCTCGGCGAGTTGCGTGCCGCGCTGGCCAGCGCCCAGGAGGCCGCCGCGGCCGCGGCCGCCGCCCCCAAACTTCCGCCGCTCAAGATGACGCGCCCGCCGCGTCCGAAGTATCCGGGCTCCGCCAAGGGCGTCGAGGGCTGGGTACGCGTCGAGTTCTACGTGACGCCGGAAGGCCGGACGGAGCGCGTGCGCGTACTGGCCAGCGAACCTGCGGGTCTGTTCGATGCCGCGGCCGTCGACGCGATGGAAGGTGCGCGTTTCGAGGAATTCGCCTCGAGCGATCCGCGCCTCGCGGTCCAGCGCATCGTCTTCAAGCCGGAGTGATGGGGAGATCATAGTGAGCAAGTCCGGTAAAAAGATTTCGTCACGCATGCAGGGTGCCCGCGCCGTCTGGGTGGCGGTGGGTATCCTGGCCCTGGCATTCCTGGTCGGCGTGTTGGCGCCGGCCTGGTACTTCGCCGGCCGCCTGGTGCAGAACAACACCTCGGTTCGCGCCATCGGCGAACTGCAGCAACAGCCCTCGCGCATGCAGGCGGCACTCAACTCGATCCAGGATCGCCTGCGCGCGCGTGGCTTCGTGCGCGACTCGATCGAACAGTTGAAGCGCGCCACCGCGCAGTTCGACAGCGCGACCGCGACCCTCTCCTCGGGTGACGAGAGTGTGCGTTTCGGCAGCATCGGTGGCGACGACGACGTGCAGGCCACCATCAAGGAAATGACCGCGGCGTGGAAGAAGTACAAGCCGGCGCTCGATCCGGTGGCCAACTTCACCGCCATCCCGTACTCGGACAGCGAACGCGAAGGCACGCAGCTCAACATGGACGGCCGTGAGTTGCAGCGCTCCGTCACCACCGCGGTGACCCAGGCACGCGCCTACACGCCGACGCTGGAGAAGAGCCTCGCGCAGGTCATCACTGGTCTGCAAAGCTCCTCCGACGCGCTCGCGACGGCGCTGCGTTCGGTAGTGCTCATCGGCGTAGGCCTGGCCGCCGCACTGGCTGCGCTCGTGGGATACCTCTCACTGGCACGCGGCAAGCAGGCAGCGGCCGCCACGGCCGCGCGTCAGCAGACCGAAGACATCCTCTCGACGGTGCGCGAAGGTTTGTTCCTGCTGGACGGCGACCTCAAGATCGGAACCATTCATTCACGCGCGACCGCGCAGCTGTTCCAGCGCGAATCGGTCGCCGGCATCACCTTCGAAGACCTGTTGCGCGATCTCGTGACGCCCAAGACGCTCGCCATCGCCACCAAGTTCGTCAAGGTGCTGTGGAGTGAGCGCACCAAGGAAAACCTGATCCGCTCGATCAATCCGCTCAACGAAGTGGAGCTCCTGGTCGGCGAGAAGGGCAGCAAGGACGCCGAGACCCGCTACCTGGAGTTCAATTTCCATCGCGTGCGCCGCGAAGGCGCCATCACCCACGTGCTGGTCGCGGTGTCCGACGTCACCGCGCGCGTCGCTCTCGCCGCGCAGCTCAAGGGCGCGCAGGACTCGGCACAGAGTCAGATGGACGCGTTCCTGTCGATCCTGCACGTCGATCCGAACCAGTTGTCGTCGTTCCTCGACGATTCGGACGTCGCGTTCAAGATGATCAACGCGACGCTGCGGGATCCGGCGCGCGACACCGCCACTTTCCGCCGCAAGATCGATGCGCTGTTCCGCCAGATCCACAGCATCAAGGGCGAAGCGGCGGCCATCGGGCTCGGCAGCATGGAAGCGCGCGCGCACGGCCTCGAGAATGATCTCTCCGCATTGCGCGAGCGTACCGACCTCACGGGCGACGACTTCCTGCCGCTGCTCACCAAGTTCGACGATCTCGTGTCGCACTCGCAGTCGGTGCGCGACATGGTCACCAAGCTCGCCAGTTTCCGCGACAGCTTCGGTGCCAAGCAGGGCGCACGCCCCGGCCGCGGCGCGCAGCACGGGCGACAGCACCACGCGCACGGCCAAACTCACCGAGGAAGCGGTCGCCGCCGAGGCCACGCTGCAACGTTCCGCTCGCGAAGGATTTGTCGCGTCGGCGCAGCAACTTGCGGATCGCATCGCCAGCGATTCTGGCAAGAAGGTCGTGGTCAGCTGCCGCGGTCATGACCAGGTCCCCGAGGCGTATCGTCGTCCGGTCAAGGACGTGCTGATCCAGCTGATCCGCAATGCCGTGGTGCATGGCATCGAGTCGCCGGCAGAACGCCAGGCCGCCGGCAAATCGGCCGAAGGCCACATCCGCATCAATTTCGAGATGACCGAAGGTGGCCGCGCCTTCCGCATGATGTGCGAGGACGATGGCCGCGGCCTGACGCCGGACACGCTTCGCAAGACGGCGGTGGCCAAGGGCATCATTTCGCAGGCCGATGCCAGCGCGCTCTCCGACCAGGAGGCGATGATGCTGGTGTTCCGCTCCGGTTTCTCGACCGCGTCGGGCGTTACGCGCGACGCCGGCCGCGGCGTCGGCATGGACGTCATCGCGGAGATTGCCGCCCGTCTCGGCGGTCGCATTTCCCTGAATTCCGAAGTCGGCAAGAACATGCGCTTGTCCTTGTCGTTCCCGGCCCAGCAGAGCTCGGCCGGTGTGGTCGCCGCCTAGGGAGGAGTGTTTCAGAACATGAGTGCAGTGCCCAAGCCGCGCCAACCGATGCGCATGATGATCGTGGACGACTCCAACGTGATGCGCCGTCGCATCGAGCGTTCGCAACAGAACGACCTGCTCGAAGTGGTCGGTACCGCGGTGAATGGTCTCGACGCCGTGACCAAGTTCAAGCACCTGATGCCCGACGTCATGACGCTCGACCTGACCATGCCCGAGATGGACGGCATCGAATGCGTCGAGCACGTCCTCAAAATCAAATCTGACGTGCTTATACTCGTGGTCTCCGCGCTCGCGGACAAAGCCACCGCGGTGGAAGCCATCGAGAAGGGCGCGAATGGATTCTTGTGTAAGCCTTTTACGGACGACCAGCTCAATGAAGCTCTCGCCGAGTTGATAGGGGAGTAAGAGACATGCTGGACGCAGAAGAAGTTCGAACCTTTGTGCAGGGGACCGTGCACTTCTTCGAAACCGCGACGGGTCACGCCGCCACGGTGGGTTCGCCTTATCTTTGCATCGACAAGGCGGCGGTGATCCAGGACTACGCCGGCGTCATCGGTATTTCCGGCAACCGCGAAGGCAAGGTTTATTTCACCGCGCCACGCGGCATGTTGTCGGTGATGCTCATGTGCATGAACGAAACCGACACGGGCGAGCAGAACGTGCGCGACCTGGTCGGTGAGGTCGCCAACACCATCTCCGGCAATGCGCGCCGCGATTTTGGCCGCAATTTCATCATCAGCACGCCGACCATCTGCGATCGCAGCAACGCCGCCACGGCCGCCGCGACCACCGGGCGCTCCTTCGTGATCCCGATCAACTGGCGCAGCTACGCCGCGAACGTGGTCGTCTGCCTCCAGTAGATCAGACGGACGCCGGCGTTTCGCCGGCGATTTCCGAAGTGGGGCGCAGCCCCTGATAATGCTCTCAGGTAGGGGGAGAGCGTGGCCGTTCGCTCACCAGTACCTGGCTCGAGAACTGCTGCGCGCCGCGCAGGCCGGTGATGGTGACCTTGGCGCCGGGCTTGGCATTGGCGATGCGTGTCAACGTGTCCTGCGCGCTTTGCACCGGTGCGCCGTTCACCGTGAGGATGATGTCGCGCGGTTCCATGCCCACCTGCGCCGCCGGCGAGCCCACGTAAAGCTGCGCCACCACCACACCTGGCCGGGGCAGGTTGAAACGCCGCGCTTCGATCTGGTCGATGTCGACCGGCACGATGCCAATCCAGCCACGCACCACGCGGCCCTTGGTCAGGATCTCGTTCATGACGCCGCGCACCAGGTTGACCGGGATGGCGAACCCGATGCCCTCGACTCCCAGATTCTTGGCGAGCACCGCGGTGTTGATTCCCACCAGTTCGCCGTTTGCATTGATCAGTGCGCCGCCCGAATTGCCGACGTTGATGGGCGCATCGGTCTGGATGAAGTTCTCGAACGTGGCCACGCCCAGCTGGCCGCGGCCGGTGGCGCTGACGATGCCCTGGGTGACGGTCTGTGACAGGCCGACCGGGTTGCCGATCGCGAGCACCACGTCGCCCACCCGCAATCGATCGGAATGGCCCAGTGGCATCACCGGCACATCTTTCTTGAGGTCGAGCTGCAGGATGGCGAGATCCGTGTCCGGGTCGCGCCCGACGATTCGCGCGTCCGCAATGCGTCCGTCGGCGAGCTGTGCGCGGATCAGGTCCGCCTTGGCGATCACGTGGTGGTTGGTGATCACGTGCGCGGCTTGGTCGACGATCACGCCGGACCCCAGGCTCTGCTCCACGCGCTGGCGGTAGCGAGGCCGTGCATCGCCAAACAACTCCTCGATGGCATTCGGTTGCAAGCGCTCGGTAACCAGCCGGGCGGTGTAGATGTTGACCACCGCTGGTGCAGCACGCTCGACGGCTTCGGCGTAAGAGTTCACCGCGCGCGGTGGGCCGGAGTTGATCACGGGCTGCACCGCAACCGGCGCGGCGGTCGCGGGAGGATTGGCGGGGCTGGCGGGCGCGGGCGCGGGAGCAGGCGCCGGCGGCGTGCGACGTGCAATCAGCTCCGGGCGTACCACCACGGCAATGAATGCCGCCGCAAGTCCGACGATGGCCGAGAGGGAGATGAAGGTCAGGATTCTCAGGATGGGTCGGGTCGACATGGATCGGATATTCCTCGTCCGGCGAAGGCCTTAGCGCTGATCCGCCTGTGTATAATGCGCCGCCTCCCGCAGTCTCGCAGCGGCGCATTTTGCGCCGGACTCGCGCGGCGGGGCGAAAGAACGATCCAGAGGTCCTTCGAATGAGCGATCACGCGGCCGACGCTGCCGTCCCCGAAGTCGACGAGAGTCGGCGCAAGTTTTTGATAGCTGCCACCGCCGGTACCGGCGCCGTCGGCGCGGTCCTGACCGCGGTGCCCTTCCTGGCATCGTGGAACCCTCGGAAAGCGCTCGCGCGGCGGGTCTGCCCACCGAGGTCGACATCTCCAAGATGGAGCCCGGCCAGATGACCACGCATTTCTGGCGCAAGAAGCAGATCTACGTGGTCAAGCGCACGCCGGAAATGCTCGCATCGCTGAAGTCGCATGACGGCGAACTCAAGGACCCGAAGTCCGACGAGTCCAATCAGCCTGCGTACGCCAAGAACGATACGCGCGCGATCAAGCCGGAAGTCCTGGTGCTCATTGGCACCTGCACGCACCTCGGTTGCCTGCCGAAGACCCGCTTCACGCCGGGCGATGCGTCGGTGATGGCCAACTGGCCGGGTGGTTTCTTCTGTCCGTGCCACGGTTCGAAATTCGACCTGGCCGGTCGCGTGTTCGAAGGCTCGCCTGCGTCGCTCAACCTCGCGGTCCCGCCTTACGCCTTCGAAGGAGACAACAAACTGATCGTCGGCGTGGACGTTGCGCCTGAGAAAGGAGCGGCCTGATGTCCGCGGTCATCGAAGGCAAGGGCGGCTTCCGCACCTGGCTGAACAAGCGCCTGCCGGTCGACGAATTCGTCGATACCCAGCTCACCGGCTACTACGCGCCGAAGAATTTCAATGTCTGGTACTTCTTCGGTTCGCTGGCGCTGCTGGCGTTCGTCATGCAGATCGTGACGGGCATCTTCGTCACCATGCATTTCAAGCCGGGTGAGGACACGGCCTGGAACTCGGTGCAGTACATGGTGCGCGAAGTACCGTACATGTGGCTGATCCAGCCCATGCACGCGGTCGGTGCATCGTTCTTCTTCATCGTCGTCTACCTGCACATGGCCCGCGGCATGCTTTATGGCAGCTACAAGTCGCCGCGCGAAGTGTTGTGGGTCATCGGCATGCTCATCTATCTCTCCCTGATGGCCGAGGCGTTCATGGGCTACGTGCTGCCGAACGGCAACATGTCCTACTGGGGTGCGCAGGTGATCATCAACCTCTTCGGCACCATCCCGGGCATCGGCGAGGCGCTGACCGAGTGGATCCGCGGTGACTATGGCATCGGCGATGCCACGCTCAACCGCTTCTTCTCGCTGCACGTGGTTGCGCTGCCGTTTGTCATTGCGCTGCTGGTGGTGCTGCACCTGGTCGCGCTGCGCCAGGTGGGCTCCAACAATCCGGATGGTATCGAGATCAAGGAAAAACTCGGCAACGATGGCAAGCCGATCGACGGCATTCCGTTCCATCCGTATTACACGGTCAAGGACATCGTCGGCGTGGGCATCTTCCTCACGCTGTTCGCCATCGTGGTGTTCTTCGTGCCGACGTTCGGTGGTCTGTTCATGGAAGCGCCGAACTTCGAACCGGCGAACCCTGTGTCCACGCCCGAGCACATCGCGCCGGTGTGGTACTTCACGCCTTACTACGCGATCCTGCGCGCGGTCCCGGACCAGCGGATGGGCGCGCTGCTCATGGCGATCTCGGTGGTGGCGTTCGTTTTCCTGCCGTGGCTCGACCGCGCCAGGAACAAGTCGATCCGCCATCGCGGTGTTGCTTCGAAGATCCTGCTGGGCGTGTTCTTCGTCACGTTCCTGGTGCTGATGTGGCTGGGACTCAAGCCGGCCGAGGGCACCTACGTGCTGCTGGCCCGCATTTTCACGGCGCTGTATTTCCTGTTCTTCATCCTTCTGCCGTTCGTGTCCAAGGCCGACGGTAATGGCCCGGTTCCGGAAAGAGTGACCTACCATGCCCACTAAGTTCGCAGGCGTCGCCACTGCATTCGCGCTGTTGTTGGGTGCTGGCGCCGTTGCGGCCGATGAAGGCGGTCACGCCGGCTGGCAGCGCGAGGCCGGGAATGAAATCGCCAACCTGCCATCACTGCAGCGTGGCGCGCGCAATTTCATGGCCTATTGCTCCGGCTGCCACTCGCTGCGCTTCATGCGGTATTCGCGCCTCGCACAGGACCTGAAGATCACCGAAGAACAGCGCGACAAGTACCTGGTTCGTCCCGGTGACAAGTTCACCGACTACATCCGCACCAGCATGCCGGAGAAGGACGCCACGGAGTGGTTCGGCAAGGCGCCGCCCGACCTGTCGCTGGTGGCGCGTTCACGCGGCACCGACTGGGTGTTCAACTTCCTGACGACCTTCTACTCAGATCCTGCGAATCGTCAGACCGGCGTGAACAACCTGCAGCTGCCGGGCACCGCAATGCCGCACGTGTTGTCGAGCGTGCAGGGTGTGCAGAATGCCGTGTGGCGTAATGTCGAAAGTCACGGAGAAGGTGGCGTGCCGATCGCGACCCGCGCCTTCGAGAAGTTCGAGCCCGGCGTGGTCGGCAGCATGACTGCCGCGCAGTACGACGAATTCGTGCGCGACACGGTCAATTTCCTGCAGTACGTCGGCGATCCCACGCAACTGCAGCGCGAAGGCCTCGGCCTCTGGGTGGTGCTCTTCCTTCTCATGTTCACGGGTATCGCGTACCTGCTGAAGAAGGAATACTGGAAGGACGTCCGCTGAGCGGTCACGGTTTCATCGCTGGCCTGGGAGGGCACTGAGTGTCGAGCCGACGTGCCACGATGACCCTGTTCTCGGCGCCTGACGACCCGTGGAGTCATCGCACGCGTATCGTCATCGCCGAGAAGGCCATCGACATCGAGGTCGTGGACGTCAATCCGGGCAAATACCCGGAAGACCTGCTCGACCTGAATCCCTACCACACGACGCCGACGCTCATCGACCGCGACCTCGTGCTCTACGATTCGCGCGTGATCATGGAATACCTCGACGAGCGCTTCCCGCATCCGCCGCTGATGCCGGTGGACCCGGTGTCGCGTGCGCGCGCGCGCCTCGCGCTGTACCAGATCGAACACGACTGGTACGACCTGGCACGCAAGCTGGATGCGCAGCCCGCGCACAAGGACGCACCGCAACTTCGCAAGGAGCTGCGCGACAACGTGTTGTCGAGCGCCGACCTGTTCAAACTCAAGCCGTATTTCCTGTCCGATGAGTTTTCGATGGTGGATGCCAGCATCGCGCCCATCCTGTGGCGGCTGCCGCGCTACGAGATCGACCTGCCGCCACAGGCGCAGCCCATCCTCAAGTACGCAGGCACGATCTTTTCGCGTCCGGCGTTTCGCACCAGCCTCTCCGAGAACGAGCGGGAGATGCGGCTGGCATGAACGATCGTGCGCGCAATTCGAAGCGGCCGTACCTGATTCGCGCCATGCACGGCTGGATGATGGACAACGGCGAGACACCGCATGTCATCGTCGATGCCGAGAAGCCGGGCGTGGAAGTGCCGCGCGCCTACGTCAAGGATGGCAAGGTTGTGCTCAATCTGTCCTCGACGGCGACGCAGCGACTGGTCATCGGCAACGACTGGATCGAATTCGAGGCGCGCTTCGCCGGCGTCGTGCACCACGTGCGCATCCCGGTGAGCACGGTGCTCGGCATCTACGCGCGGGAAACCGGCGAAGGCATGGTGTTCTCGGAACAGGATCTTGGTCCCGAGCCGCCGACCAAGCCCGCGCCACCGGAAGACGGCGGCAGGCGACCACAGCTCAAGGTCGTGAAGTAGTCAGGGCGGGAGTGCGCTGCTTCATGTGCGCGGATTCTCCGCGAGTTTCGCCAGCGCCGCCCGGTAGATAGGCCCGGCCTCGCTGAAATCGGAGACGGTGGTGCCGAGATCGCGCGCCAGGCCGTCGGCAATGCCGTAGATCCAGCCGTGCACACTGAGTTCCTGCCCGCGTTCCCAGGCGTCGCGCGCGATGCTGGTCTGGCAGACGTTCTGCACCTGCTCGACGACGTTGAGCTCGCACAGACGGTCCGCCGCGACGTTCTCGCTGCTGCAGCCGTGCAGTGTGTGCTCGTGCTTCTCGTGAACGTCCTGCACGTGGCGCAGCCAGTTGTCCGCGAGCCCGACGCGCGTGCCGCGCATCGCGGCCTGCACGCCGCTGCAGCCGTAGTGGCCAACGACGATGACGTGTTTGACCTTGAGGATGTCGACGGCGAACTGCATGACGGACAGACAGTTGAGGTCGGTGTGCACCACCAGGTTGGCGATGTTGCGATGGACGAAGATGTCGCCGGGCAGCAGTCCCACGATCTGGTTGGCAGGTACCCGGCTGTCCGCGCAGCCTATCCACAGGTAGGTGGGCGATTGCTGGCGCGACAGCTTGGCGAAAAATTCAGGATCCTGGCGCCGGATGCGCTCGGCCCATTCGCGATTGTTCTTGAAGAGTTCGTCGAGGGTTCGCATGTGGGCGCGACCTTAAACGGCCCGCGCCCAATTTGGCAAAGCAATGGGGACATTCCTGATTTGTTAGCAAGAGCGCGCGCGCCTCAACGGAAACGCCGCCGTATCGGCGGCGTTTTCCGTGTGAGCCGCGTGACCGCCTGCAGCAAATCAGGAATGTCCCCATCATGCGTTGAAGGCGTGCTTGAGCCACTCGATCGAGCCATCGCGCACGATGATGACGTCGAAGCGCACGCGACATTGGCGCAGCTCGCGGTGCCGCTGCAGCAACAGTGCGGCGGTCGAGGCAATGCGTCGTTGCTTGGCACGGTCGACGCTCGCCGCCGCGCCGCCATACTGCTCGCTTGCGCGGGTGCGCACTTCCGCGACTACCAGCAGATCACCGGCGCGCGCCACGATATCGAGCTCACCGACGCGACGCAGGAAATTGCGGGTGACGATGGTGAAGCCCTGTGATTCCAGGAAGGCGCAGGCGCTGTTCTCGGCCAGCGAGCCCGTCTGGCGCCGGTCCACGCGTGCACCGGCGCTTTACTGGGCGGCGGCGGCTGGCGACGCTTCGAGCGGCGTGGGAGCGCCGTCGCGGATGCGTACCCATTCGAGCCCGCGGCGCACGCGGCCTTGCGCATCGAGACTCAGTGTGCCGGTGAGACCGTCGGGATTGATCGGCGCACCTCGTTGCAGCGGGCCCGCGAGGCGCATGGCGTCATACCCGAAAGCGAACAGACGGCCGCGCCGTGCGGCCGCGTCGCCAAACGCTTCTGTTGCCGCGGCCCGTACCTGTGCGGAAAGGCCCTCACCACCGAGCATCCACGGCATGTCCGGAAACATGACGCCGTCGATTTCCTCGTTGGCGGTCGGGTGCGGTTCGTATGCGTCGCCTAGCGTGTAGGTGGGAATGTCGCCGGCCAGGTGAAAGCGCAGTTGCGGACGCAGCAGCCGCGCGGCCAGCGGCTGGCTCGGCGCGAAGATGAACTGGATGTCGGCGCGGCGCCGTGGCTCGAACTCGAGCTTCTGGCCGATGGTCGACTGGATGCGCTGCTGACGGGCGCGGCTGTCGTCGGTGCGCAGCACCTGCATGATGCTGGCCGCGTAGTCCTTGTCGGCGGCGTTGAAGGTGGACTGGCCGAGCACGAAGCCCCCGGCCGCGCGCAGTTCCTCGTCGAATGCCGCCGCCACGCGCGTGCCCCAGTCGCCTTCCGGCACGATCACCACACCCTGGCGTCGACCAGCTGGCACCGATGTAGCGCGCCACGGCGCGCGCATCGTCTTCGGGCGACAGCGCGAACTGGAAGAATTTCTCCGGCGCTGGCCGGTCGACGGGCAGGAAATTGAGCGCCAGCAGCGGCGGCCGGGTAGTTAGGAGTTCCGCCGCGGCCAGCACTTCCTCGCGCGTCAGCGGGCCGACGATGAACTCGGCGCCGGCCGCCGAAGCCTGGGCGATGGTGTCGGCGATCGACGTCGTGGCGCTGTCGTAGACCCGCAGTCGCGGGCGCGCAGTCGCCGGAATCTGGTAGTAAGCCGTCATGAAGCCGTCGCGGATCTGCGCCGAGAACGTCGCGGTGCGGCCGGTGAGCGGCAGGATCAGAGCCAGGTGCGGCGCGGCTCCCAGGGTGACCGGCGGTTCCTCGCTGCCGATTGTGGGTTCACCCGCGAGCGCGGCGAGTGCCGGGTGCGACGGATAACGCGCGCGGAAGGCCGCGAGGCGTGTGGCGCCCAGGGTTGGATTGCGCGCGTTATCGGTGGCCACCGAGGCCGCTTCGAGCCAGCCGCGCACGGTGGCGTCACTGCCGGGCGGCGGCGCCAGAGAAACACCGCGTTCGGCCGCGGCGCGCAACTGCGCCAGCAATTCCGAGCGTGCCACGTGGGCGTCGCCGGGGGCGATGAGCCGTTCACGCGCAAGTTCCGCGCGGATACCATCGACCAGGTGGCCGGTGGCGATGGCCACCTGCTGGCGGGTTTCGTAGTAGCTCGCGGCAGCAGCCGGAGCCGTCGGCACCTGCATGCCGCTGATTTCTCGCCACGCCTGGTCACCCCGACCCTGCAACACCGCGGACTGGATGCTCAGCATGCGCTGCTCGAGCGCCTGCTGCTGGGTGGTGCCCGGACCGATCGCCGCCAGCACCCGCTCGGCATCGGCAGCGCGACCGGCCGCGAGCCAGGCGCGCGCGGCGCGCAGACGGAATTCCACGCTGTCGCTGCCGGTGGTTTCCGTCGCAAGCCGTTCGTACAAGGCGGCGGCGCCGGCATGATCGCCGGAGCGCGTCGCGGCGACCGCACGGTCCACGGCCGACGGTCCGGTGCGCGGCGTGGACGGGCAACCCGTGAGCAGCAACGTCACGCCGAGCAGGGCCAGGAGCGCCAGGGATCCATGCAGAGCTTTTCCGGCAGTCATGTGTCGAATAGCCTTCGGGGATGTCGGCGGGTGCACATATCAATCAACTCGGCGGTGGAGAAGTATAGTGGCTGCGAACTCGGGCCGTCTCGCGGTGATCTCGACACCGATCGGCAATCTGGGAGATCTCTCGCCGCGTGCGCGCGAGGAACTTGCGGCCGCGGAACTGGTCGCGGCGGAAGACACACGCAGGACGGGGCAATTGCTGACAACGCTCGGCTTGTCGCGGCCACTGGTGTCGCTGCATGAACACAACGAAAGCGAGCGCATCGGCGAACTGCTGGAGAAGCTGCGTGCCGGCGCGCGCATCGCACTGGTGAGTGATGCGGGCACGCCGCTGCTCTCGGATCCCGGATTCGAGCTGGTGCGTCGTGTCGCGCAGGAAGGCATCGCGATCGTCGCGGTGCCGGGACCCTCGGCGATCACCGCGGCGCTGAGCATCGCCGGCCTGCCCACCGAGCGGTTTTCATTCGAGGGTTTTCTGCCGGCGCGCCTTGCCGAACGTCGTGCGCGACTCGGCGAGCTCGCGGGTGAGAGCCGCACACTGGTGTTTTTCGAGGCGCCACATCGCATCGCCGAATGCCTCGAAGACATGAGCGCTGCCTTTGGCGGCGAACGCCGCGCCGCGGTGGCGCGCGAGCTCACCAAGGTTTTCGAGACGGTGTATCGCGGCACGCTGGCCAGCCTCACCGCCGAGTCGCGCAGCGATGCGAATTTCACGCGGGGAGAAATCACCCTGGTGGTGGCGGGCGCGCCGCCCGCCGCGGCCGCCGACATTCGCGGGCAGCTGGACGCGACGCTCACGGTGCTGCTCGGCGAGCTGGCGCCCAGCAAGGCGGCCGCGCTCGCCGCGCGTCTTACGGGAGCGCGGCGCAACGACGCGTACGCTCGCGCGCTCGAGCTGGCGGGCGAAATCGGGCGCAAATAGCCGCGTCGTGCACTAACAACTTGTATGGCACTCGCCATGCCGCTATGGTGCGCCCCCGAGTTGGCTGGACGGTCGCTGCATTTCTCGCGAAATGTGGAGGAAAGTCCGGGCTCCTGCGGACGAGGTGCCAGGTAACGCCTGGGCGGCGTGAGCCGACGGAAAGTGCAACAGAAAGCAAACCGCCGAAGTTTCAGCAATGGAACTGGCAAGGGTGAAACGGTGCGGTAAGAGCGCACCGCGCCGGTGGTAACACTCGGTGGCACGGCAAACCCCACCTGGAGCAAGGCCAAATAGGGAAGTCGCCGCGAAAGCGGCAGCGCGTGTCCCCGCGTGCTTCCGGGTAGGCCGCTTGAAGTCGCCGGTGACGGCGATTCCAGAGGAATGATCGTCCTCGACAGAACCCGGCTTATAGGCCGACTTGGACTATTGACCTGCTAAACCGGCCCTTTTGAACCAATCATGGTACAAAAGGGCCGGCATCGCCGCGCCAGTGCCCGCGATCAGGCCCTCTCGCTTCTCGCAGGCGCCCATCGCCCTCGGATCGATCGCCGCCCATATCCAGTCCTGCTGCTTTTTACGCACTGTATGAGGTTGCATCGTCAACCCACTGATCGATAAGCGCGACCGCCTCCGAATGGGCAGTTTTGCGGCACCAATTCGGCCGTAAGTTGCTGTCGGCACGAGGAAATTTTGTGACTTATTGCTTGACCGCGTGGGCGGCCGTTTCTATAGTGGCGCCAAGTGGGAGAAAGTGGGGAGAAATGGGCTTAACGCGCCTGTCAAATCATGTTTCGCGGTGCAGCAAAAGTGACCCTGGACGCCAAGGGCCGGATGGTTCTACCCACCCGGTACCGCGAGCACGCGCTCGAAAGAAGCGAGGGGAAGCTGGTGGTCACCGTGGACCGGGATCAATGCCTGCTGCTTTACCCGTTTCCCGAGTGGGAACAGATCGAACGCAAGCTGATGAGCCTGCCGTCGCTGCACGCGCAGGCGCGACGCCTGCAACGCCTGATGGTGGGTCATGCCACCGAGCTGGAGCTCGACGGGCATGGGCGACTGCTGCTGCCACTGGAATTGCGCGAGTTCGCGCAGCTGGAACGGCACGGAATGCTGATCGGCCAGGGCAACCGCTGCGAGTTGTGGGACGAAGCGCGCTGGAACGAGCGGCGCAGCCTGTGGCTCGCGAACGAGGCGGCCGAAACCGGTCTCCCGGCGGAGCTCGATTCACTCACGTTGTGATCGGTTTAAGACGAGTAGTTAGTGATCCTTTCGAAGGAAAGATCACGGGGTGGGGCGAGCGCCGCGCGGCGGCCTTCGCTCCTGGCAACGGCGCTTGGGAACACGGGGGCGGACTGACAGCCGCTTGAAGGAGTGAGTGATTGGACGCGCATATTCCGGTGCTTGCCCGGGAAGCGTTCGAAGCACTCGCTGTGCAGGCGGACGGCCTATATATCGATGCGACGTTCGGGCGCGGCGGGCACACGACACTCATCCTCGGGGCACTCGGCCCCGAAGGGCGCGTGCTCGCGTTCGACCGCGACCCGGCGGCCATCGCGGCCGGCCACCGCCGTTTTCCCGACGAAGTGCGGCTTACGCTCGTCGGGGCGCCGTTTGCCGATATCGCCGCGCGCGTGCCGGAGCTCGTATCGAGCCGGCCCGTGCGCGGCATCTTGTTCGACCTCGGCGTCTCCTCGCCGCAGCTCGATGACCCGTCACGTGGTTTCAGCTTCCGGGCGGACGGCCCGCTCGACATGCGCATGGACCCGGCGAGCGGCGAACCGGTTTCCGCATGGCTCGCGCGAGCGGGCGAGCCTGAGATTCGCGAGGTGATCGCGAACCTGGGGGAGGAGCGCTTCGCGCGGCGCATCGCCGCAGAAATCATCGCCAGCCGCTCCGCCAGACCCCTCACGCGCACACTGCAGCTCGCCGAACTGGTGGCGCGCGTGGTGCGCACGCGTGAGCCGGGAAAACACCCGGCGACGCGCACTTTCCAGGCGCTGCGCATGCACATCAACGACGAACTCGGCCAGCTGCGCCGCGCGCTCGCCGGCGCGCTCGAGTTACTGGCGCCCGGCGGGCGGCTCGCGGTGATCAGCTTCCACTCGCTGGAAGACCGCATCGCCAAGCAGTTCATCCAGTCGCATTCCAGTGTCGACCCGGTGTACGCCGGCCTGCCGGTGATCCCGCCGTCCGCCCAACCGCGCATGCGGCGTGTGGGTGGCAAGATCCGCGCTGGCGCCGGCGAACTCGAGTCCAACCCGCGCGCGCGCTCGAGCGTGTTGCGCGTCGCCGAGAAGGTGCGCGCATGAGCTCACTGTCCAGCGGGGCCTCCAACAAACTACTGATTCTCGCGATCCCGCTGCTGTGGATGGCGGCGCTGGCTTCCGCGGCCGGAGCTATCTACTCCAAGCATCGTGCGCGCGAGTTGTTCGTCGAGCTCGAGCGCCTGAACGTGCGGCGCGACAACCTCGAGATCGAATGGGGCCAGTTGCAGCTCGAACAGAGCGCCTGGTCGACGCACGCCTTCGTCGAGAACGTCGCCGGCGCCAAGCTCAAGATGGCCATGCCGCCGCCCAAGGACATCGAGCTGGTGTCGCCGTGAAAGCCCCGCCATGAAAGTATTCTCCGGCAAACGACGCGAGAGCCGCAGCCGCGGCGAGTCGGGCGCGGCGCGCGACGATGCGCGCAGCTTTCGCTGGCGCGCGAATTTCATGCTGGCGTTGCTGTGCTGCGCGGCGCTCGGCCTGGCGTGGCGCGCCGTCGAGCTGCAACTCAAGGATCACAAGTTCCTCGCCGGCCAGGGTGACGCGCGGTTCTCGCGCGTCGCGGAAATCACCGCGACCCGCGGCACCATCACTGACCGGTATGGTGAGCCGCTGGCGGTTTCCACGCCGGTGGATTCGGTGTGGGTGAATCCCAAGGAGCTGGCGCTGGCCAGCGACCAGATGCCGCGGCTCGCCAAGGCGCTCAAGCGCGACAAGACGGAACTCGCGCGACGCGTGACCTCCAACCTCGATCGCGAATTTCTCTATCTCGCCAGGCACATGCAGCCCGCGGAGGCGCAGAAGATCCGCGCGCTGGAAATTCCCGGCGTGTACCTGATGCGCGAATACCGGCGCTACTATCCGTCGGGCGAAGTGGCCGGGCACATCATCGGGTTCACCAGCGTCGACGATGAAGGCCAGGAAGGTCTGGAGCTGGCGTTCGATCACTGGCTGGCGGGCGAGGATGGCGCCAAGCGCGTGATCCAGGATCGTTACGGCAAGATCGTGCAGAACGTGGAAGAGATCCGCGCGATGCGTCCCGGGCGCAACCTGGTGTTGTCCATCGATTTGCGCATCCAGTACCTGGCGTACCGCGAGTTGAAAGCTGCAATACGCGACCAGCGCGCCAAGTCCGGCTCGGCCATCGTGATCGATGTTGCCACCGGCGAAGTGCTGGCGATGGTCAACCAGCCGGCCTACAACCCCAACGACCGCGACCAGATCAAGGCCAAGGCCTACCGCAATCGCGCGGTCACCGACATTGTCGAGCCGGGTTCGTCGATGAAGCCGTTCGTCGTCGCGGCCGGACTTTCCTCCGGACGCTTCGACGACCACAGCATCATCGACACCAACCCGGGGTATATCAAGGTCGGCGCCAAACTGCTCGAGGACCGCAAGAACTACGGCGCAATCAATCTCGCGACCTGCCTCGCAGAGAGTTCCAACATCTGTTTGACGAAAGTTGCGCTGGCGCTCGAGCCGGCGCAGATGTACGGCACGCTGAACGCGCTGGGCTTCGGCCAGGTCACGACCTCGGGCTATCCCGGCGAATCCGCGGGACTACTGCCTCACTACTCGCACTGGCGCCCGGTGGGCATTTCGTCCATGTCGCGCGGCTACGGACTGTCGGTGACTCCGCTGCAGCTGGCGCACGCCTACGCCACGGTGGCCTCGTTCGGTGTGGCACGACCGATGTCGTTCCTGCGCGTCGAGACCCCACCGGCCGGTGAGCGGGCGCTCGATGCGGATGTGGCGCGCATGCTGGTGCACCTGCTCGAGGCCGTGGTCGCGCCCGAGGGCGGCGGCAAGCAGGCCGCGATCCCGGGCTACACGGTGGCCGGCAAGACCGGCACAGCGTGGAAGGCAACCGCCGGCGGATATGCCACGGATCGTTATCTCGCGGTGTTCGGCGGCATTGCGCCGGCGAGCGCGCCGCGCCTCGCGGCCGTGGTGGTCATCGATGAGCCGAGTGCCGGCGAATATTACGGCGGAAAGGTCGCCGCGCCGGTGTTCTCCAGCATCGTCGGCGGCGCGCTGCGCCTGTTGGCGGTGCCGCCCGATGCCCCGATCAGCGACGACGGCCTGCCGCCGCACGCCACTCGCCAGGTGGCCACGCGATGAGCGCCGCGACGCAAAGTCTCGCCGGTCTGCTGAAGGGTCTGGCCACGCTGCCGCGTGACGTCGAGATCAGCGATCTCACGCAGGATGGGCGCGCCGCGCAGCCGGGCTGTGCCTTCCTGGCGGTGCATGGCACGAAAGAGCACGGTCTCAAGTACGCGCCACAGGCCGTGGCCAACGGCGCGCGTGCCGTGTTGTGGGAGCCGGTGCCGGCCGCGGTGGTGCCGGAGCTGCCGTCGCCCGATCTTTCACCGGAAATTGTCGTGGCACCGGTCGAGCGGTTGCGCGAGCGCGCCAGCACCATCGCCGATCGTTTCTTTGGCGCGCCGTCGCGCGCGCTCTCGGTGGCGGGCATCACCGGCACCAATGGCAAGACCACCTGCGCCTATCTACTGGCGCAGGCGCTGGAAGCCGCCGGCCGGCCCGCCGCCTACATGGGTACCATCGGCACCGGGCGGCCGCGCTCACTCACCGCCAGCGCGCTCACCACGGGAGATGCGGTGACCGTGCAACGCACGCTGGCGGGCCTGAAGGCCGACGGCGCCGCGAGTGTGGCGATGGAGGTTTCCTCGCACGCCATCGACCAGGGTCGGGTAGGCGCGGTGCGCTTTCGCACCGCGGCGTTCACCAATCTCACGCGCGACCACATCGACTACCACGGCACCATGGAGAACTATGGCGCCGCCAAGGCGAGACTGTTCACGCGCGAGGACCTGGTGTCGCGCGTGATCAATGTCGATGACGTCTTCGGGCGAGTGCTCGCGCGCGATCCGCGCGGCCGCGGCCGGCTCATCGTTACCAGCCGCGGCCACCAGTCGCAGGCGCGCACCGCCGCCGGCTTCGTGCGCGCCATGCACGTCGAGCTGTCGGCGCGCGGCATCGAGCTGGAATTCGATTCGAGCTGGGGTCCCGGTGCCCTGACCAGCGGTTTGATCGGTGACTTCAATGTGGAGAACCTGCTGACCGTCATTGCCATCCTGCTCGACTGGGAGCTGCGTCCCGAGCAGGTGACGCAGGCGCTGGCGCACGTGCATGCCGCGCCGGGTCGCATGGAATCCTTCGGCGGCGGCCGTTCGCCACTCGCGATCGTCGACTACGCACACACGCCCGATGCCTTGCGCAAGGCGCTGGCCGCGGCACGCGCGCATTGCCGCGGACGTCTCGCCGTCGTGTTCGGCTGCGGCGGCGATCGCGATGCCGGCAAGCGCCCGTTGATGGGCGAGATCGCCGCCGAGCTCGCCGATGACATCGTCATCACCGACGACAATCCGCGCAGCGAGCCACCGGAGGCGATCGCCGCCGGTATCGCGGGCGGAATCCCGATGGGTCACCCGTATCGAGTCGAACACGATCGCGGCCGCGCCATCCGCGAAACGCTGATCGCTGCGGGCGCGCACGACGTGGTGCTGATCGCCGGCAAGGGTCACGAGGACTACCAGATCTACGGCAACGAGCGGCGCACGTTCAGCGACCAGAAAGTGGTCGCGGCCGCATTGGCCGCACGCCTCGGGAGCGCGCCATGAATCGTACGCTGGCTGGTTTCGCGCGCGCCTGCGGCGCCGAGCTGGTGGGTGCGGATCGCGCCTACACCGGGGTGTCCACCGACACGCGCACGCTCAAGCCGGGCGAGCTGTTCGTCGCGCTGCATGGCCCGCGATTCAACGCCAATGATTTCGTCGCGGCCGCGGAAACCGCCGGCGCCGCGGGCGCGGTGGTCGACACGCGTCTCGGGCGCGGGCTGGCGCAACTGGTGGTGCGCGACACCCAAACAGCATTGACGCAGTCGGCGGCCGCCTGGCGCGCGCAGTTTTCGCTGCCGATCGTGGGCGTGGCCGGCAGCAACGGCAAGACCACGGTCAAGGAAATGGTGGCCGCCATTCTCGAACGCCGCGGAGCGACCCTTGCGACACGCGGCAATCTCAACAATCACATCGGTGTGCCGCTCACCCTGCACCGGCTCGATCCCGGCCATCGTTTCGCCGTCATCGAGATCGGCGCCAATCATCCGGGTGAAGTTGCCGCGCTGGTGGAGCTCACGCGTCCCACGGTGGGACTCATCACCAACGCCGGCGCCGAACACCTGGAGGGTTTCGGCAGCATCGAAGGCGTGGCGCGCGCCGAAGGCGAAATGGTGGCGGGCCTCGAGCCTGCCGCCACCGCGGTGATCAATGCCGACGACGCTTTCGCGGAGCTGTGGCGCGGTATGACCCGGGCGCGCGTGGTCACTTTTGGCGTGGCCAATGCCGCCGATTTTTCGGCGCACGACCTGCACACCAGCATCGACGGCGATGGATTCGTCACGCGTTTCACGCTGCGTGCGCCGCCGGGTGCGATACCCATCGAGCTGCACCTCGCGGGCCGTCACAACGTGCTGAACTCGTTGTGCGCCGCCGCCGCGGCCTGCGCGGCCGGCGCCACGCTCGACGAGATCCGCACCGGCCTTGCCACAATGCGCCCGGTTCCTGGCCGCTTGCAGTTCAAAACCGCGCCGAGTGGTGCCTGGATCGTCGACGATTCTTACAACGCCAATCCCAGCTCGATGAAGGCCGGGATCGAGGTGCTCGCGGCCGTCGACGCGCGCCGCTGGCTGGTGATGGGTGACATGGGCGAGCTCGGTGACTTCGCGGTGGAAAGTCACGGTGAGATCGGCCGCTTCGCGCGCAATAACCGCATCGACCGGCTGTTTGCCACGGGCAAGTTGTCGGCGCTCGCCGTCGAGGCCTTCGGCGCCGGCGGCGAATGGTTCGAGGACACCGAGGCGCTGGCGCGCGCGGTCAACGCGGAGCTGACACGCGAGGTGTGCGTGCTGGTGAAGGGCTCACGCAGCAACCGCCTGGAGCGTGTCGTCGAGTCGCTGGTCGGAAGTCACGCCGCGGACAGGAATAACGGAATCCACTGAAGAACCCAATGCTGTACTGGCTCGCCAAACAACTCACACCTTACTACTCGGGATTCAACGTCTTCTCGTACCTGACGGTGCGCGCCATATTCGCGGTGATCACCGCGCTGGCGCTCGGCCTGCTGCTGGGTCCGTGGATGATCGAGAAGCTGAAGTTTGGCCAGATCGGCCAGGTGGTGCGCGACGACGGACCGAAGACGCATTTCTCCAAGGCGGGCACGCCCACCATGGGCGGCATGCTGATCCTCATCGCGATCTTCGTGAGCACGCTGCTGTGGACCGACCTCACCAATCGCTACGTGTGGGTGGTGCTCGCGGTCACGTTCTGCTTCGGCCTCATCGGCTTCTGGGACGACTACCTCAAGCTCGCGAAGAAGAATCCCAAGGGACTGATCGCGCGCTGGAAATACAGCTGGCAGTCGCTGTTCGGGCTGGCCGCGGCAGTCTTCCTGTTCTACACCGCGAAGACGCCCGCCAGAGACCACGCTCTATCTACCCTTCCTGAAGAACTTCGCCGTGCCGATGGGTGCCGCGTCCTTCATCGTGCTCACGTATTTCATGATCGTCGGCATGAGCAACGCGGTGAATCTCACCGACGGGCTCGACGGCCTGGCCATCATGCCTTCGGTCATGGTGGGCGGCGCGCTCGGCGTGTTCGCCTACGCCAGCGGCAACGCGAGGTTCGTGGAATACCTGGTGATTCCCGGCGTGCCCGGCGCGGGCGAGGTGCTGATCTTCTGCGCCGCGCTGGTGGGCGCGGGCCTCGGCTTCCTGTGGTTCAACACCTATCCCGCGCAGGTGTTCATGGGCGACATCGGCGCGCTGGCGCTCGGGGCCGCACTCGGCACTATTGCCGTAATCGTGCGCCAGGAGCTGGTGGTGCTGATCATGGGCGGCATCTTCGTGGTCGAGACCGCCTCGGTGATCCTGCAGGTGATCTCGTTCAAGACCACGGGCAAGCGCATCTTCAGGATGGCGCCGATCCATCATCACTATCGAGCTCAAGGGCTGGGCCGAGCCGAAGGTGATCGTGCGCTTCTGGATCATCAGCTTCATCCTGGTGCTCGCGGGCCTCGCGACGCTGAAACTCAGATGAGCCCGCAACCCTCACAGGCACCGAACGCCGTGGTCGTGGGCATGGGCCGCACCGGACTGTCGGTGGCGCGCCACCTGCACCGCAGCGGCTTTCGCATTGCGGTGACCGACAGTCGTGCCACGCCCCCCGAGCTCGAGGGCGTGAAGGCGCTGGGTACGCAGGTGGTCACGCGCACCGGCGGCTTCGATGCAAGGCTGCTGGAACGCGCCGATATTGTCGTTACCTCTCCGGGCGTGCCGCTCGACGATCCGTTCTTCGTGCAGGCACGCGCCCGCGGCCTGGACATCGTCGGCGATATCGAGTTGTTCGCGCGCGCGGCGGACGCACCCGTGGTCGGCATCACCGGCACCAACGGCAAGAGCACGGTCACCACCTTGCTGGGCCGCATGGCCGAACGCGCCGGCGTGCGCGTGCGCGTCGGCGGCAACCTGGGACAGCCGGCGCTCGACCTGCTGGATCGCGGGCCGACCGACCTGTACGTGCTCGAGTTGTCCTCGTTCCAGCTCGACACCACGCACTCGCTCAAGCTCAAGGCCAGCGTGGTGCTCAACCTGTCCGCCGACCACATGGATCGCTACGCGACTCTCAAGGCCTACGCCGCCTCCAAGGCGCGCATCTACGCCAACAGCGAAACGGCCGTGGTCAACGCCGACGAGCCCGAGGTGGTACGCATGCCGCGCCCGGGGCAGCGGGTGCTCACCTTCAGCCTGGTGGATGCGCGTGCCGATTTCGCGCTGTCCACGCCCGCGGGCAGCGCTGGCCCGTGGCTCGCGCGCCGCGGTGATGCGCTGCTGCCGCTGGCGGCGCTGCGCATTTCCGGCCGGCACAACGCGGCCAATGCGCTCGCGACGCTGGCGCTGGGTGATGCGCTGCGCCTGCCGCTCGCGCCGATGCTGGAAGAGCTGCGTGACTTCACCGGCCTGCCGCATCGCGCGCAATGGGTCGCCGACATCAACGGCGTGCGCTACATCAACGATTCGAAGGGCACCAATGTCGGAGCCACGCTTGCCGCGGTCGGCGGACTCGCCGGACCACTGGTGGTGATCGCCGGCGGCGACGGCAAGGGCCAGGACTTTGCGCCGCTGGCGGCGGCGTTCCGCGGCAAGGTGCGCACCACGGTGTTGCTGGGCCGCGATGCCGGGCTCATCGAGACCGCGCTCGCCGGCATCTGCCACACCGCGCGCGCTGCGACCATGCAGGACGCGGTGCAGGCAGCGGCGCGTTTCGCGCAACCCGGCGACACGGTGCTGCTGTCGCCCGCGTGTTCCAGCCTCGACATGTTTCGCGACTATGCCGAGCGCGGCAACGTGTTCGCCGCCGCAGTGCAGGAGCTCGCATGAAGCCTGCGCGCCTGCATATCGATGCGGTGGCGCTGGCGCTGGTATCGGCCATCGTGCTGCTCGGGCTCATCATGGTGACCTCGGCTTCGATCTCCATCGCCAGCCGCAATGGTGGCGATGCGTTCTCGTTCCTCGAGCGGCAGCTGGTGTTGTGCCTGGTCGGTGCGTTACTCGCCGCCATGGTGTTCTGCGTGCGCACGGAATACATCGAAAAAATGGCCTGGCCGCTGTTGATCCTGGCCGCCGTGTTGTTGTTCGTGGTGCTGATCCCGGGGCTGGGTCACATGGTCAACGGCAGCCGGCGCTGGATCCGGGTGCTGGGATTCAACTTCCAGGCCTCCGAGCTGGCGCGGGTGCTGGTGTTGATCTTCATCGCGAGTTACGCGGTGCGCCGCGAAGACGAGTTGCGCAGCAGCGCGCTCGGGCTCATCAAGCCGATGGCGCTGTTGGGGTTCGTCGCGCTGCTGCTGCTCGCCGAACCCGATTTCGGCGCCGCCTCGGTAATGCTGGTCGCCGGGTTCGGCATCCTGTTCGTCGCCGGGGCGCGGCTGCGTTGGGTGCTGCTGGTCGCCGCGGTGTGCGCCGGTGCAATGGCGCTGCTGGTGGTGATGGCGCCCTATCGCATGGCACGGGTCACGTCGTTCCTCGACCCGTGGGCGGATCCCTTCAACAGCGGCTTCCAGCTCACCCAGTCGTTGATCGCCATCGGGCGCGGCGAGTGGTTTGGCGTGGGCCTGGGCGAGAGCGTGCAGAAGCTGTTCTATCTACCCGAGGCGCATACCGACTTCCTGTTCGCGGTGCTGGCCGAGGAGCTCGGGCTGGTGGGAGTCGCCCTGACCCTGGCGCTGTTCATCGGGCTGGTGTGGCGCAGTTTCTGGATCGCGCAGCTCGCCTCGCGCGCCAACCTCAGGTTCCAGGCCTACCTGGCCGCGGGCTTTGGCATCTGGCTGGGCTGCCAGGCGCTCATCAACATCGGCGTGAACATGGGTGTGCTGCCCACCAAGGGCCTGACGCTGCCACTGATGAGCTACGGCCGCTCGAGCATGATCGTGACGCTGGCCTGGGTGGGATTGCTGCTGCGTGTCTACCACGAGGTAATGCAGAGCGGTCGCGGCATGGCAACCCTTCGACGTTCAGAAGGGGGTCGATCGGATGAAGATCCCCGACCGCGCAGCACGCGACTGGCGAGGAGCGCGGCATGAGCGCACCTTCGCGACCCATCCTCATCATGGCAGGGGGCACCGGTGGCCACGTGTTCCCGGCGCTGGCACTGGCGCGCCTGCTGCGCGCCGCCTCGCACGAGGTCGTCTGGCTGGGCACACGTCTCGGGCTCGAAGCACGCGTGGTGCCGGCGGAGAACATCGCCATCGAGTGGTTGTCGATGAGCGGACTGCGCGGCAAGGGCATCGCAACGCTGTTGGTGGCTCCTTTCAAGCTGCTGCTGTCCATCTGGCAGGCGCTGGCGAGTCATGCGCCGGCGCCGGCCCGCGCTGGTGGTGGGCTTCGGCGGTTTCGTGACCGGTCCCGGCGGCGTGGCCGCCTGGCTCATGCGCCGGCCACTGTTGATCCATGAACAGAACGCCATTGCCGGCTATTCGAATCGCGTGCTGGCGCGCCTCGCGCGCCGCGTGCTGGCGGCATTTCCGCAGGCGTTTCCCGCCGGCGTCGACGCACAGGTGGTGGGCAACCCGGTGCGCGCCGAGATCCAGATGCAGCCTCCGCCCGCGGTGCGTTTCGCGCGCGCGCGAAGGCTCGCTGCGCCTGCTGGTGGTGGGCGGCAGCCTGGGCGCCGCACGCCTCAACACCGTCGTGCCCTTCGCCATCGAGCAATCCGGCCTCGCATTACATGTGCGTCACCAGGCGGGTGAGCGCGGTTTCGAAGCCGCACGCGCCGCCTACGAGGAAGCCGGCGTGACGGCGGATGTCACGCCCTTCATCGACGACATGGCGCGCGCTTATGCGGATGCCGACCTGGTGATCTGCCGCGCCGGCGCGCTCACCATTTCCGAGCTCGCGGCGGTGGGCGTGGCGGCCGTGCTCGTGCCGTTTCCGGCGGCGGTCGATGATCACCAGACGGTCAATGCGCAGTTCCTGGTGCGTGAAGGCGCGGCGGTATTGATCGCGGATCGCGATCTCACGCCGGCGCGGCTCGCCGCCGGGCTCAAGGAGCTGTGCCAGGGACGCGGCAAACTACTCGCCATGGCCGAACGCGCCCGGCTGGTGGCGAAACCACGCGCCGCCGAGGAGCTGGCGGCGGCGTGCGTCGAACAGCTGGAGGCCGCATGAGCGATCGCATGCGTCGCATTCATCGCATCCACTTCGTCGGCATTGGCGGCAGTGGCATGAGCGGTATCGCCGAAGTGCTGGTCAATCTCGGCTACGAAGTGCAGGGCAGCGACCTCAAGCCCAACCCGGTGACCGAGCGGCTGACCCAGCTTGGCGCGCGTGTCATGATCGGCCACGCCGCGGCGAACGTCGGCGAGGCCGACGTGGTGGTCACCTCGAGCGCGGTGTCGCAGGACAACCCCGAAGTGGTGGCCGCGCTCGCCAAGCGCATCCCGGTGGTGCCGCGCGCCGAAATGCTCGGCGAGCTCATGCGCTTTCGCTACGCCATCGCGGTGGCCGGCACACACGGCAAGACCACGACCACCAGCCTGACGTCTTCGATCCTCGCCGAGGGCGGGGAAGATCCGACCTTCGTGATCGGCGGCCGGCTCAAGAGCGCCGGCACCAATGCGCGGCTCGGCGCGGGCAAGTATCTGGTGGCCGAAGCGGACGAGAGCGATGCGTCGTTCCTGCATCTGAACCCGATGATCGCCATCGTCACCAACATCGACAACGATCATCTCGGCACGCACGACGGCGATTTCGAGCGCCTCAAGGGCAGCTTCGTCGAGTTCCTGCACAACCTGCCGTTCTACGGCCTGGCGGTGTTGTGCGTGGACGACGCGCATATCCGCGGCATTCTTCCCAAGGTGAATCGCCCGGTGGTGGGTTATGGCTTTTCGGCCGGCGCCGACCTGCACGCCGAGAACCTGCGCCGCGACGGCCTGCGCACGCATTTCGACGTGGTGCGCCGCGCCGACAAACTGCGGCTGCCCGTGACGGTGAATCTGCCGGGCGTCCACAACGTGCTCAACTCCCTCGCGGCCATTGCCGTGGCGCTGGAGATCGGCATCAGCCACGAAGCCATCCAGCGCGCGCTCGCGAATTTCCAGGGCATCGACCGGCGCCTCACGCACGTCGCCGACGTCAAACTATTCAACGATGGCGGCGACCCGGTGACCATTGTCGATGACTACGGTCATCACCCCACCGAGATCGCGGCGACCCTGGATGCGATCCGCCAGGGTTACGCCGGCCGGCGCCTGGTGCTCGCGTTCCAGCCGCATCGCTACACGCGCACGCGCGACCTGCTCGACGATTTCGCGTCGGTGCTGGGCGGCGCCGATTCGCTGCTCGTCACCGAGGTATACGCCGCCGGCGAGGCGCCGATTCCGGCGGCCGATGGCCGCGCGATCTGCCGCGCGGTGCGCACGCGCGGCAAGGTCGAGCCGGTATTCGTCGAGAAGGTCGAGACACTGCACGAAGCGCTGCGCGCCGTGCTCAGCGCGGGTGACGTGCTGGTCACCATGGGCGCGGGCTCGATCAGCGCGGTCTCGCACGCGTTACCTGGAAAGTTAGGGGCGGCCGCCGCCCGGAGGCAGGCGTGACGTGCCCACTTCGATGCGAAAAGCGGCGCTGCGAAAACCGGAACGCGAGGCCGCATACATGAACGCAGGCATGCTGATGGTCGATGCCGAGTTCGAGTCGCGCGTGCGGCGCAACGAGCCGATGTCGCGCCATACCTCCTGGCACGTCGGCGGACCCGCGGACCTGTATTTCAGCCCGCACGACCGCGCCGATCTGCTCGCCTTCCTCGGCACGCTGCCCGAGGAAACACCGCTGTTCTGGCTGGGGCTGGGCAGCAATCTGCTGGTGCGCGACGGCGGCATCCGCGGCGTCGTCATCGACACGCAGAGCGGACTCACGCGCCTCGAGCGCATCAACGATACGACGCTGACCTGCGAAGCCGGCGTTCCCTGCGCGCGCCTCGCGCGCCAGTGCATCAAGTGGGGCATGGCGCCCGCGGAATTTCTCGCCGGCATCCCGGGGACGCTGGGTGGCGCGCTGTTCATGAATGCCGGCGCCTTCGGCGCCGAAACCTGGCCGCGCGTGCGCAGTGTTGAAGTGTGTGACGCACAGGGGCCGCGAACGGCAGCCGATTGGCCCGCGAGTATGAGTACGGCTACCGGCACATCGTGCCGCCGGCGCCCGGCGAATACTTCCTCGCGGCCGCACTGGAGTTCGAGTACCGGCCGGGCGTCACCGAAGAAGCCATGCGCGAGTTGCTGCTGCGTCGCAAGGAGACGCAGCCCATCGGCGAGTGGAGCTGCGGTTCGACGTTCACCAATCCGGCCGGCGATCACGCTGCGCGGCTCATCGAGGCCGCGGGCCTCAAGGGCACGCGCATCGGCGACATCATGGTGTCGCCCAAACACGCCAACTTCCTGGTCAATGTCGAGGCGGCTACCGCCGCCGACGTCGAACGGCTGGTGGCACTGATCCAGCAGGAAGTCGCGAAGCAGTTCGGCGTGCAGCTCGCGCCGGAATTCCGCACCGTGGGGGAGCCGGCCTGATGCGCCTGCGACACGAACCCAGGCAGGTCCGCCACGTCAGCGAGGCGCGCGAATTCGGCCGTGTCGCGGTGTTGTTCGGGGGCACGTCCACCGAGCGCGAGATCTCGCTGTTGTCGGGCAATGCCTGCCTGCAGGCGCTGCTCAGGCGCAACGTCGACGCGCATCCCTTCGACCCGCGCGACAAGCCACTCAGCGAGCTGGTGACACGCAACTTCGATCGCGCCTTCATCGCGCTGCACGGACCGGGCGGCGAGGACGGCACGTTGCAGGGCGCGCTGGAATTCCTCGGCATGCCGTACACCGGCAGCGGCGTCATGGGTTCCGCCATCGGCATGGACAAGCTGCGCACCAAGCGGCTCGCGCAGGCGGTGGCAATACCCACCACTGACTACATGGTGCTGCGTTCGCCCACGGATCTCGACACCTGCCTCGAGCGGCTGGGGCTGCCGCTCATCGTCAAGCCAGCAACGCAGGGCTCGTCGGTGGGCATGACCAAGGTGGAAAAGGCCGAACAGTTGCCAGGCGCCTTTCAGGCCGCCGCGCTGCTCGAGCCCAACGTGTTCGCGGAGCCCTGGATCACCGGCGCGGAATACACCGTCGCCGTGCTGCAGGGGCGCGCGCTGCCGTCGATCCGCATCGAAACGCCGGCGACCTTCTACGACTACCAGGCCAAGTACTTCCGCAACGACACCAAATATTTCTGCCCGTCCGGACTTTCGGCCGATGCCGAAAAACATCTCGCGAACCTCGCGCTGGCCACCTTCGCCGCCGTGGGCGCCGAGGGCTGGGGCCGCGCGGACTTCATGATGGACAAGACCGGCCGGCCCTACCTGCTCGAGATCAACACTGTGCCGGGCATGACCGATCACAGCCTGGTGCCGATGGCGGCGCGTGCCCTCGACATCAGCTTCGAGCAGCTGGTCTGGCAGGTGCTCGAAACCAGCTTCGCGCGCACGAGGATTACCGCATGATCTTCGGCAAGCCCCAGAACAGGAACAAGAAGGTAGATCGCGGCGAACAGCGCCCGTGGTTCTCCGCCGCCCTGCTGGCGCGTCTCGGGTTGATCGCGCTCAGCGCGGCGGTACTGGCGATCGCCGTGACGCTCACGCTCGGCGCCATCGACCAGAACATCACGCAGGTGTCGGTCACCGGCCGCTTCCAGCGCGTCTCGCCGGTGGAAGTCGAGCAGGCGGTCAAGGTTCGGGTGCGTGACATTGGCCTGATCAGCGTGGACCTCGCGGCGGTGCAACGCGCCGTCGAACAGCTGCCGTGGGTAGATAGCGCGACGGTCGAACGCCAGTGGCCGCGCGCGCTCAACATCCGCGTGCTCGAGCAGGTGGCGGCCGCGCGCTGGGGCGCCAACGGCCTGCTCAATACGCGCGGCGAGCTGTTCATCTCCGAGGCGCGGCACATCCCGCCCGAGTTGCCGCGGCTGTCGGGCCCGCACGGTTCGGAAGCCGAGGTCGCGCGGCGCTATCTCGCCGCCCAGGGCCAACTCATCGAAGCCGGCATGCGCCTGACCGCGGTCAGGCTGGACGCGCGTGGCGCGTGGGAATTCGATCTCGACAACGGCATCACGGTGCGGCTCGGCCGCCGCCAGGTCGACGAACGCTTTCAGCGCTTCGTCACCGCGGGCGTCGGCCAGATCGCCAGCCATGCCAATGACATCGGCTACGTAGACATGCGTTACACGAATGGATTTGCGATCGGCTGGCGAGCCGGAGGACAACGAGTCGCCAGCGGCAATCCAGAGGATGACAACTCGGATGGCTAACTTCATGGGCAAGAGACCCGACAAGAATCTCATCATCGGCCTCGACGTCGGCACTTCCAAGGTGGCCGCGCTGGTCGGCGAGGTCGCGCCCGACAACTCGATCGAGGTCATCGGCATCGGCGTGCAGCCCTCGCGCGGCCTCAAGAAGGGCGTGGTGGTCAACATCGAATCGACCGTGCAGTCGATCCAGCGCGCCATCGAAGAGGCCGAACTCATGGCCGGCTGCGAGATCCGCTCGGTGTTCGCCGGCATTGCCGGCAGTCACGTACGCAGCCTGAATTCCCACGGCGTGGTGGCCATCCGCGATCGCGAAGTCAGCGACGCCGACGTGCAGCACGTGGTGGATGCGGCCAAGGCGGTCGCCATCCCGGCGGACCAGAAGATCCTGCACGTGCTGCCGCAGGAATTCATCATCGACGGTCAGGAAGGCATCCGCGATCCGATCGGCATGTCCGGCGTGCGGCTCGAGGCCAAGGTGCACATCGTCACCGGCGCCGACAGCGCCGCGCAGAACATCGAGAAGTGCATCCAGCGTTGCGGGCTCGAGGTCGACGACATGGTGCTCGAGCAGCTCGCCTCGAGTTTCGCCTGCCTCACGGACGACGAGCGCGAACTCGGTGTCTGCATCATCGACATCGGCGGCGGCACCACCGATCTCGCGGTGTTCTCGCAGGGCGCCATTCGTCACACGGCCGTGATTCCCATCGCCGGTGACCAGGTCACCAACGACATCGCGGTGTCGATGCGCACGCCCACCCAATACGCCGAGGACATCAAGGTTCGTTACGCCTGCGCGCTGTCGCAGCTCGCCAATCCCGACGAAAGCATCGAGGTGCCGTCGGTGGGAGACCGGCCGGCGCGCCGCCTCGCCCGCCAGACACTGGCGGAGGTCGTCGAACCAAGATACGAAGAGTTGTTTGGCCTCGCCCGCGAAGAGCTGCGCCGCTCGGGTTTCGAGGAAATCGTCGCCTCGGGAATCGTGCTCACCGGTGGCAGCGCCAAGATGGAGGGCGCCATCGAGCTCGCCGAGGAAGTGTTCCACGTGCCGGTGCGGCTCGGGCAACCGCAGCACATCAGGGGACTGTCCGACGTGGTGCGCAATCCCATCTACTCGACCGGCGCGGGCCTGCTGCTGTACGCGCGCGACAACGCGCTGGCCGGCAACCGCGGCCGCACGATCACGGGCAACGCGCGTTCCATGGCGGAACGCATGAAGAACTGGTTTCAGGGGAACTTCTGACATGGGTCATGCCGTGTGGAAGTCATTTGCAAATCGAAGCTGACAGACACTTCGACTAACTAGTGAAGGAGCGACACAGATGTTTGAATTAATGGACGCTTACAGCCAGAACGCTGTAATCAAGGTCATAGGAGTAGGGGGTGGCGGCGGCAACGCGGTCGCCCACATGGTCACGAGCGGTATCGAGGGCGTGGAGTTCATGTGCATCAACACCGATGCGCAGGCGCTCAAGCACTCCAAGGTCAAGACTTCGCTGCAGATCGGCTGCAACATCACCAAGGGTCTCGGCGCCGGCGCCGACCCCGAGGTGGGCCGGCAGGCGGCGATGGAAGACCGTGATCGCATCATCGAGATGATCGAGGGCTGCGACATGCTGTTCATCACCGCCGGCATGGGCGGTGGCACGGGTACCGGCGCGGCGCCGGTGGTGGCGCAGGTCGCCAAGGAGCTCGGCATCCTGACGGTCGCGGTGGTAACGCGCCCGTTCGAGATGGAAGGCGGCAAGCGCGTGCTGGTCGCGAATCACGGTCTCGCCGAGCTCGGCAAGTACGTCGACTCGCTGATCACCATTCCCAACCAGAAGCTGCTGACGGTGCTCGGCGCGAAGACGACTTTGTTAGACGCCTTCAAGAGCGCCAACTGCGTGTTGCAGGGTGCGGTGCAGGGCATCGCGGAGCTGATCACGCGGCCGGGCCTGATCAACGTCGACTTCGCCGACGTGCGCACGGTGATGAGTGAGACCGGCATGGCGATGATGGGTACGGGTGTGGCACGCGGCGAACTGCGCGCCAAGGAAGCCGCCGAAATGGCGGTGTCCTCGCCATTGCTCGAAGACATCAACCTGCAGGGTGCACACGGCATCCTGGTGAACGTCACCGCGGGTATGGACCTGTCGATCGGCGAATTCCAGGAAGTCGGCAACATCGTGAAACAGTTCGCGTCGGATGACGCCACCGTGGTGGTGGGAACCGTCATCGATCCGGAGCTGTCGGATGAGATGCGCGTCACCGTGGTGGCAACGGGACTGGGACGTCCCGAAGTTGCTGCCGCGGGCCGCTCGTCCTACGGTCGTGATGTTCCCACTCTGTCGAAGTCCGCTTCGCATGCCGCACCGCCCGCGCAGGCCGCCCAGGAACCGCCCATGCGCGTGGTTCCGCGGCGCCCGCTGACGGCCGCCGACTACGCAGCGCTGGACAAGCCGGCGGTGCAACGTCAAAGAGCCGTGGGGGATGGCTTGCATGCGCCGGCCGAAGTCGAGGATGTGCTCGATATCCCGGCATTTCTGCGCCGCCAGGCCGACTGAGTGAGGACGGATCGAAAGGACTGAATAAGGCAATTGTGTTACGGTAGCGCCCCTTTTGGGGTCACGGTGCCGCCAATTCCGTGGGACGCAGTCCCAAGAATGTGGTGCGGCCGCTCCCCGATGACCGCCCTCGTCCGTCGGGACAAGAGGCGGCGCTACCGGTGCACAGCGCCACGGCGCGACCGGGAGATGTAGATGCTCGGACAACGCACGCTCAAAAATTCCATCCGCGCCCAGGGTGTCGGACTGCACACCGGCAAGAAGGTCTTGATGACCCTGCGCCCGGCGGCGCCGGACAGCGGCATCGTGTTTCGCCGTACCGACATGGAGCCGCCGGTCGACATTCCGGCCAAAGCTGAAAACGTCGGCGACACCCAACTCGGCACCACTCTTATTAATGGCAACGGGCGGGTCTCCACCGTGGAGCACCTGTTGTCGGCATTCGCCGGCCTCGGCATCGACAACGCGCACGTCGAGGTGAGCGCGCCGGAAGTACCCATCATGGACGGCAGCGCCGGTCCGTTCGTCTTCCTGCTGCAGTCGGCGGGTTTCGAGGAGCAACGCACGCCGAAAAAATTCGTGCGCATCAAGCAGCGCGTGCGAGTGGAAGAAGGCGACAAGTGGGCGGAGTTCCGTCCCTTCGACGGCTTCAAGGTGAACTTCGAAATCGAGTTCAATCACCCGCTGTTCAAGCGCCGCTCACAACGGGCGTCGATGGATTTCTCCACCACATCCTTCCTCAAGGAAGTGTCGCGCGCCCGTACCTTCGGATTCATGCGCGACCTGGAGATGATGCGCGCGCGCAATCTCGCGCTCGGCGGCAATCTCGACAATGCCATCGTGCTCGACGACTTTCGCGTGCTCAACGAGGACGGCCTGCGTTACGAAGATGAGTTCGTGAAGCACAAGATCCTCGACGCGATCGGCGACCTCTACCTGCTCGGACACAGCCTGATCGGCGAGTTCAGCGGCCACAAGTCCGGCCACAAGCTGAACAATCTGCTGCTGCGCAAACTCATCGCCGACACGACCACGTGGGAATCGGTGGTGTTCGAGAAGCCTTCCGACGCGCCCATCGCGTACGTGCAGCCACCGCCGGTGCCCGTCGGCTCGATGATCTGAGCGCTACGGTGGCGCGATCAGCGCCTGGGCCGCGGTGTGCGCGTCGGTCGCACGCGAACCGACAGGTCCCGATATCCCGGTACCAGCTCGCGTAGTGCGGGGTCGATCTCGGCCAGCGCGAAGCGCATGCGAGCGGCCCACGCGGAGGATTCCGCGATGACCGTAATCCTTCCGCTATCCATGGAGCAGCGATTTACCTTATTTGCCAGCTCCGGGCCGAGGGCGTTCAGTACTGCGACCTGCCACTCGGACGTCCTGGCGCTCGCCGTTGCACTCTCAGCCAGTGTTGGCAGGCGCGCCGAGATTAAGTCTGCGACGGTTCTAGGGGCACCCCCGGGTCGGACCGTTTGCTTGTCTCGGCGGGGTCTTTTGGGCATAGTTTCGCGCCTGCTGGCCCGTGTGGTTTCGCTTTGGAAGGTTCTAGAGGGAGCGGACGACGAGCATGCCAGCCATGTGCAACTCTTTGAAGCACAATGAACAGGGCCCCGAAAGTCCGGTTTTCCACAGCCCTCCGGAGCGCCCGCGATGAACATCATTTTCTTTTCGCGGCGCGAAGGGCGAGCCCGTCACTTCAATCTTGGGCATCCCCTGGCGGTCGCGGGATTTGCGACCGTGCTGATCGCCATCCTGGCGACTGCATTCAGCCTGGGGCTCAAGATCGGCGAGAGCCGCAGCAGTCCCGGCGGTGTCTCTACCTGGTCGGTCGCGCTGGCCGAGCAGCAGGCCGAGATCAAGGAATTGAAGGCCGAATTGCAACGCCGCGTTGACGCGGTCGCCATGCGCATCGGCCAGATGAATGCGCACGTGATTCGCCTGGACGCGCTGGGCAAGCGCCTGACGCAGATGGCGAACATCGACCATCGCGAGTTCGATTTCGAAAGCCAGCCGGCCGTTGGTGGCCCGGAATCGGATATCGGCGCCGCCATGCAGGCGCCCGATCTGAACTCGCTGCTCAACGGGCTGGAACAGAAGATTTCGTCGCGCGACGCGCAGCTGCAGGCGCTCGAAAATGCGCTGCTTTCGAAGAAGCTCGATGAACAGATCCGGCCGGACGGTCGCCCGGTGCGGGAAGGCCATATTTCCTCCTACTTCGGTGAGCGCCAGGACCCCTTCAATGGCCACCAGGCCTTCCACAAGGGCATCGATTTCGCGAGCGCGAAAGGCTCCGACGTGATCGCCGTCGCCGCCGGTGTGGTCACCTTCGCCGGTGAAAAGGCGGGCTACGGCAACCTGGTCGAGGTCAGCCACGGCAATGGTCTGATCACTCGCTACGGCCACAACCAGGGCCTCGCGGTCGGTGTGGGACGCACCGTCTCGCGTGGCGACACGCTGGCGTATGTCGGTTCGACGGGCCGGTCCACCGGTCCGCACGTGCACTTCGAAGTGCTCAAGAACGGCCGCCAGATCGATCCGCTGACTTTCATCGGGAGATAAAAGGGTATTCTAGGCAGCCCCACGCCCCACGGAAAACGCCGCCGAAGCGGCGGCGTCCATTCAATGTTTTGAGACCTTATTGGCGTGCCTTGCAGGCGCCGCCCGGCCGGCCCCATTGAGCGGCGAGGGTGTCGCTGTGGAAACCAGTACCGTGTGCCCGGGTCTATCCGTAGAATACCGGCCCGGCCCGGGGTCACTCTTCCCTAAGTCGCTGACTACATTGCAGTTTCTGGCAAGGATTCGTAAGTGCTCAATCTTCTGACGCGACTCTTCGGCAGTCGCAACGATCGCATCGTCCGTGGCTACGAGACGACGGTGCGCAAGGCGACCGGTTTCGAAAGCGCGCTCAAGGCCCTGGGCGACGAGGCCCTCAAAGCCAAGACCGACGAATTCCGCAAGCGTCTCGCCGCCGGCGAGGCGCTCAACGATCTCGCGCCCGAGGCGTTCGCCGTGGTTCGCGAGGCCGCGCAACGCACGCTCATGATGAGGCACTTCGATGTGCAGCTCATCGGCGGACTCACCCTCAACGATGGCCGCATCGCGGAGATGCGTACCGGCGAAGGCAAGACGCTGATGTCGACGCTGGCCGCGTATCTCAATGCGCTCCCCGGCGATGGCGTACACGTCGTCACCGTCAACGAGTACCTCGCGCAACGCGATGCCGACTGGATGGGGCCCATCTACCGTTTCCTCGGACTCACGGTGGGTGTCATCAAGAACCAGCAGGATTCGGCCGAAAAGCGCGCCGCCTATGCCTGCGACATCACCTACGGCACCAACAACGAATTTGGCTTCGACTACCTGCGCGACAACCTCGCCTTCAGTCTCGAAGATCGCGTGCAGCGCAAGCTGAGCTTCGCCATCGTCGACGAAGTCGACTCCATCCTCATCGACGAAGCGCGCACGCCGCTCATCATCTCCGGCCCGGCCGAAGAGAACACCGATCTTTATCTCAAGATCGACAAGCTGGTGCCGCGGCTCAAGAAACAGGAGACCGAAGACGGCCCGGGCGACTACACGCTCGATGAGAAGCAGAAACAGACTCACCTTGACGGAGGCCGGTCACGAGCACGTCGAGCAATTGATGCTCGAGTCGGGATTGCTGCGCGAAGGCGAGAGTCTTTACGACCCGGCGAACATCCGCCTGATGCATCACCTGAACGCCGCGCTGCGCGCCCATGCGATCTACAAGCGCGACGTCGAATACATCGTGCGCGGCGGCGAGGTCATCATCGTCGATGAATTCACCGGCCGCACCATGCCGGGCCGGCGCTGGTCGGACGGCCTCCATCAGGCCGTGGAAGCGAAAGAAGGAGTGAGGGTGCGCGCGGAGAACCAGACGGTCGCGTCGATCACCTTCCAGAACTACTTCCGCCTGTACAAGAAGCTGTCCGGCATGACCGGCACGGCCGACACCGAAGCGCCCGAGTTCATGCAGATCTACGGTCTCGAGGTGGTGGTGATTCCCACGCACCGGCCGATGATCCGCAAGGACCACGCGGATTTCGTCTATCTCACGCAGAACGACAAGTACAAGGCGATCATCGAGGACATCGAGGACTGCGTGAAACGCGGTCAACCGGTGCTGGTCGGTACCACCTCGATCGAAAGCTCGGAGCTCATCTCCGGCGTGCTCCGCACGAACAACATCGAGCACGACGTGCTCAATGCCAAGCAGCACGAGCGCGAGGCGCACATCGTCGAACAGGCCGGCCAGCCGGGCAAAGTCACCATCGCCACGAACATGGCGGGCCGCGGCACCGACATCGTGCTCGGCGGCAAGCTCGACGCGGACATGCGCGCGGCCCAGGAGCCCGCGGGTGAGACACCGCTGGATGAAGTCACGATCGCGCGCGTGCGCGCCGATTGGCAGGAACGGCACGACAAGGTGGTAGCGGCCGGTGGCCTGCACATCGTCGGCACCGAACGCCATGAGTCACGCCGCATCGACAACCAGTTGCGCGGCCGCTCGGGCCGCCAGGGCGATCCGGGCTCGAGCCGCTTCTACCTGTCGATGGAAGACAACCTGATGCGCATCTTCGGCGACCCGAATCGCACGAAGAAGTGGCTGTCCATGGCCGGCATGAAAGAAGGCGAAGTCATCGAAAGCGGCATGCTCACACGCCAGATCGAGAAGGCGCAGCGCAAGGTCGAAGCGCACAACTTCGACGTCCGCAAACAGCTGCTGACCTTCGACGACGTTGCCAACGATCAGCGCAAGGTCATCTACCAGCAGCGCACCGAGCTGATGGGCGCCGACAATCTGGGTGACGCGGTGCGCGGCATCCGCGCCGAGGTCGTCGGCGGGGTGCTCGATCAGTACCTGCCCACGAACGTCAGTCACGAGGAGTGGAATCTCGTCGGCCTGGCCGAGGCAATCGCGAAGAATTTTTCCACGCAGGTGGATCCTGTGCAGTGGCTCAAGGATCAGCCTGATCTCGAGGAAGAGGCACTGCGCGGCCGCATTCTCGGCGCCATCGACGCGATGTACGACGCCAAGGTGGTGCGCATCGGCAACCAGCCGAATGGCCAGCCCATCATGCGGCACATCGAGAAGGACATCATGCTCAAGGTGCTCGACCAGCAATGGCGCGATCACCTCGGCGCCATGGACTACCTGCGCCAGGGCATTCACCTGCGCGGCTATGCGCAGAAGGATTACCGCTACGAGTACAAGCGCGAGGCCTTCGAGCTGTTCGCCGCGATGCTCGAGCGTATCAAGTTCGATGCCGTGACCATCCTCGCCACGCTCGACGTGCAGATCAAATCGCCCGAGCAGATCGAACGCGAGGAGGAAGCACGCCGCGCGCGACTCAATCGCGCCCTGCAGATGCAGCACGCCGAAGCCGCGTCACTGTCGCAGCTCGGTGCGGCCGGTGAGCCTGCGCAGCCGCAGGCCGCGCCGCCCGGCGCACGGCAGCCGCCGCAGATGCCCCCCATGCCGGCCCAACCGCAGCGCCCGGTGCGCGCGGCGCCCAAGGTCGGGCGCAACCAGCCGTGCCCCTGCGGCAGCGGCAAGAAGTTCAAGAACTGCCACGGCGTGCTCGAAGGCGTCGAGTAAACGGGGACACTCCCCATTTCCTAGCAAAAGGGGACGGACCTGATGACGCCTCGGCGGAGCTGTCCGTGAAGCCACATCTGCGGGTGGTCGCCGCAGCACTGTTTGACGACATGGGTCGCGTACTCATCGCGCAGCGTCCAGAAGGCAAACACATGGCCGGCTGGTGGGAGTTTCCCGGCGGCAAGGTGGCCAACGGCGAAAGCGATCGCTGAAGCTCTTATCCGCGAATTGCGCGAAGAGCTCGGAGTCGAGTCCCGAGCCGAAGGCGAGATCATGACGCTGACCCACGATTATCCCGATCGCATTGTCGAACTGGTGTTATGGCGCGCGACCATCACGGGCGGTGTGCCGCATTCGCTCGATGGTCAGGCACTCAAGTGGGTGGATTGTCAGTCACTCGGCAATGAGCGCCTCCTGCCCGCCGATGCCCCATTCATCCAAGCTCTGCAGTTGTTATCATCCCGCGCCCCGGCGTAATCAAAGTCAGTGGAAGTCCCCATGGCCCAGGAACAACAGCTCCCCGAAATCAAGCTCGACGCGAGCCAGCTCTATCGCGAAGAGATCTTCACGGACCGCAAGGCCGGGACGCTGCGACGCCTGGTGCCCGTCAAGAGTGACGGCAGCGACGATGCCTCGCGCCCGACGCTGTATTCCGGTCAGACCCAGCTGCTGACCCCGGCCGGCGTACTGCCGCTGGCGTTCGAACTCGAGGCCAGCTCGCTCGAAGACGCCTGCAACAAGTTTCCCGACGCGGTGAAGATCGCCATCGAGCAGGCCATCGAAGAAGCGCGCGAAATGCGCCGCGAGGCCGCCACGCGGATTGTCGTGCCGGATGCGGGTGGCGGCATGGGCGGCCCGCCTCCGGGCGGCGGACGGATCAAACTGTAATGAGCTGTAATGGGGGCAGCCCCCGTTTCCTAGCAAAAGGGGTCAGCCCTGATCATCGCTTCCGCCTCGGTCGTCCGATTGGCGCAAGCGATTGCTCTATTCCGTTTTCGTGCGCAACTGATTCAACCCAATCCGGCGCGCCGAAGGGGCGCTGGCGGTAGACGGATTCCCGGACGGCCAGAAGTTCGGCTGATGTCATGGGCTGATTCACGAATCGGTCCACCACTTTGGAAGATCGATTGGCGCCGGCATGAGGTCAATGGGCGTAAGGAGGAGGAGAAGTACGGCAGAAGACAAGGAAGACACGAACTCGGTCCACCACTTTGGAAGATCGATTGGCGCCGGCATGAGGTCAATGGGCGCATCTGACGATCTGCGCCAATTGAGGCTGCCCCATCGCCAATCCTCGGCTCGTGCCACGAGCTTGCCTGCCAATGCGTTCCGTTCCACGTACCGCAGAACAGTGAGCAAGTGATGATCCTGTTGAATCAGGCATGACTTGTATCGGCCCTGCCAGAGCCGACCCGTTGTCCCATATTTGCGGTGATGCCTTCGCACGTGGGTCGTGAACAGCCAGCTCACCCATGACGCAATGTCGCCATCCTGCCGCGGTCGCACGACGAGATGCACGTGATTGGGCATCAGGCAGACGGCGAGCAGTGGAAGTTCCACGCGCTCCTGCGCCTCGCGGATGTAGGAGAGGAACGCGGCGAAGTCTGCGGCGCAGTGGAACACGCGCGCCTTCTGGTTGCCACGGTTGATGATGTGGTAACACTCGTTGGCCGTGATCGCTCGCAAAGCGCGGGGCATGTGCCACGCTAACGCGAACGGCAGCGCAAACGTGCGCCGTGAAACTGGCCCAATTCCTGGCAAACGGTGGGGGGTGTGGAATACGCGCCCCGATGACGGAGCCTATGGGGACTGACCCCTTTTGCTAGGAAACGGGGGCTGCCCCCATTTTCATTACTTCGGCCCCGCGCCAATCTCCCGATCGAAGAACCGCACGATGTCGGCGTGCGCGTGCAACCCCGTGGCGTTCTGTCGGATGAGTCCATGTTTGCCGCCGGGGTAGGTCATGAGGTCGAAGGGTTTCTGCAGGTCCTGCAGCTTTTTCATGAGCACCGTGCTGTTGGTGAAGAGTACGTTGTCGTCGGCCATGCCGTGCATCAGCAGCAGCGGTCGCGAGAGTTTGTCGGCGTAGGTCAGCACATTGCTCGCCGCGTAACCCGAGGCATTGGCCTGTGGTGTCGATAGATAACGCTCGGTGTAGTGGGTGTCATACAACGTCAGATCGGTGACCGGCGCGCCGGCAACACCGGCCGCGAATACGTCGGGCGCCTGCATCAGGCACATGAGCGTCATGTAGCCGCCGTAACTCCAGCCGAAGATGCCGATGCGCTTTGCATCGACGTAGGGCAGGGAACGCAGGAATTCCGCGCCTCTGAGCTGGTCCTGCACTTCGACGCCGCCCATGCGCATCCCGAGCGCGGTCTCGAATTTCACCCCGCGCATGCCGCTGCCACGATTGTCCAGAGTGAACACCACGTAGCCGTGTTGCACGAGATATTGGTGGAACAGGTTGCCCCACACATTGCTCACGCGCTGCACGCCGGGGCCGCCGTACACATCGACCAGCACCGGGTAGTGTTTGCCCGCTTCGAGCACGCGTGGCTTCAGCAGTCTGTACTGCATCAACTGCCCATCGGCGGCGGCGAGCGTGCCGAATTCCGGCGAGACGTGTTCGTCGGCGAAGCCGCCGTACGGATGCGTCTCGTTGAGCTCGTTCGCCACCAGTACGGTGAGCACCGCGCCGTTGGCACGTCGCAGGGTGACACGCGGCGGCGTGTTGGCGTTCGAGAACGTGTCGACGAACACCCGGCCGTCCATCGACATGGCAACGCCGTGTGTACCCGCGCTGACAGTGACCTGCTGTGGCGCGGCCGGCGCGTCCAGCGACACCCAGAAGAGCTGACGCTCCACTGGCGATGGGAGATTGGCCGTGAAATACACACGGCGCGCGCGCTCATCGACGGCGCGGACCGCCGGATCAGTGGCGACTCCCACGACCATGAATTCGCCCTGCGTGAGCTGCCGGATCAGCGTGCCATCGTTGGCGTAGAGGTACAGGTGCTGATATCCGTCGCGCCAGGACGCCCAGATGAATTGTTTGGCGTGTTGCAGGAAGGTGAGCTCGCTATGCAGCGGCACCCAGTGTTCACTGCGCTCGGTGAGCAGCACCCGGCTGCGCCCGCTGACGGCGTCGAAGCGCAGCAGCTCGAGTGTTTTCTGATCGCGGCTCTGGCGCTGCACGGCGATGCTGCGGCTGTCGGGAAACCAGTCCACTCGCGGCACGTAAATGTCGTGCCCGACTCCCAGGTTCAGTGTTAACAGCCTGTCTGAGCCCAGATCGGCGACCAGCAGATCCACACGGGCATTGGCCGTGCCCGTGGCCGGGTAGCGCTGGCGCACGATGTTGGCGCCGGTGGCCTGGATCTGGAAGCGCTCGACCTCGGCGACCGGAGACTCGTCGACACGCGTCAACACGATGCGGCGCTCGTCTGGCGCCCACCAGTATCCGGTGTCGCGATCCATTTCTTCCTGCGCGATGAACTCGGCGACACCAAAACTCACCAGACCGCCGCCTTCGCGCGTGATGGCGCGCTCGGTGCCGTTGGCGAGATCGACGACGAACAGATTCTGGTCGCGGATGAAGCTCACGAAGTTGGAGCGCGGTGAGAACCGTGCGTCGGTTTCATACGCATCGGTGGTAGTCAGTCGGCGCACCGCGTCGGCACCGCTGCGCGCCAGGTCGTAGATGTACAAATCGCCATTCAGCGGAATCAGCAAGTGGCGGTTGTCGGGTGCGAAGCTGTATTCGACAATTCCCGAGTACGCCGCGGTGCGCTGCCGTTCGCGCCGCGCCTCTTCCTCGGCCGAGAGCCCGCGATCCGCGCCCGCGAGGATGCGCGAATCCACCAGCAGGCGGTGGCGCGCGGTGCTCACGTCGTAGGCCCAGAGATCGAATCGATCCTTGTCGTCTTCTCGTCCCTTGAGGTAGGCGATCAGCTTGCCGTTGGGCGAGATCTCGACGCCGCGCAAGGTCGGGCCGGAAAGATCGGGCGCCGTGAACAGCCGCTCCAGCGGGAGTTTCCCTGAGTGTGCCGGGGCGCCAAACAGCGCCCAAGACACCAGGAATTGCACTGCCAGACCCGCGGCTCGCGCTGCGCCGGGACGAAATGAAACTGCGGCGCGCCGGACAGGCACGGACAGGACGTTTGTTACACTGCGGTGAATCATTTCGGGAGTTTAGGGATGGCCACTCGTCCTCGCTACCTGTGCATCGCAATTGCGACCGCACTCACGACTCTGCTCATCGCTTGCGCCACGCAGACGCAGGTCACGCAAGCACCGGCGGCGCCCGTCACATTCCAGTATCCGAACACGGCGCGCGGCGACGTCGTAGACATCTATCACGATGTGAAAGTCGCCGATCCCTACCGCTGGTTCGAAGACCCGAATGCGCCGGCCACCAAGGACTGGGTGACTGCGCAGAACGCGCTGGCACAGCCATATCTCGAATCACTGCCGCAACGTGCCTGGCTCGGCAATCGCCTGAAGGCGCTCTGGACCTACGAGCGCTTCGGCGTGCCGCAGCGTGAAGGCGGCCATTATTTCTTCCTGCGCAACGATGGCTCGCAGGATCAGAGCGTGCTCTACGTGGCCGATACGCTGAACGCCGCACCGCGCGTGCTGGTCGATCCCAACGGCAAGCGCGAGGACGCGACGATTGCGCTGTCGCAATGGTCGCCGAGCCCCGACGGCAAACTGGTCGCGTACGCGCTTTCCGATGGCGGCACCGACTGGAACATCTGGCATTTCCGGCGCGTCGCTGACGGCACCGATCTGCCGGTGGCGCTCAAGTTCAGCAAGTTCTGGCCCGTGGCCTGGGCGCGCGACAGCTCCGGGGTCTACTACAGCCGCTATCCGGTGAAAGCGGGTGAGTCTGTCGAGACTGCCGAGCGCGGCGACGATGCCGGCCGGCCGGATGTGTACTTCCACAAGCTCGACGAGGCGCAGACCGCTGACAAGCTCGTTTACCAGGTGACCGATCACCCCTCGCGCGTGCCCGCGGCGCAGGTCACCGAGGATGGCCGCTACCTGATCATCAATCTCTTCGACGGCTACGAGACCAACAGCGTACTGGTGCAGGATCTGCGCAAGCCCGGCGCGAAGCCGCAGCCGCTGTTCGTGGCCTGGGACGCGCTCTACAACTTCATGGGCTCGAAGGGCGACGAGCTGTATTTCCAGACCACGCATGCGGCACCACTCGGTCGCATCATCGCGGTGAATCCGAACAAACCGCAAGTCACCGCCTGGCGCAGCGTCGTGCCGCAGGCCGCTTACGCCATCAGCACTACCAACTACATCGGCGGCCGCATCCTGGTCGAATACACGCGCGATGCGCGCAGTGTCGTGAAACTGTTCGAGGTGAGCGGCGCCGAGGCCGGCGAGGTCAAACTACCCGGCCTGGGCACCGCCACCAGTTTTCAGGGTGAGGGCGATGACCCGGAAGCGTTTTTCTCGTACTCGGGTTACCAGGCGCCAACCAGCATCCTGCGCCTCGACGTGGCCACCAACACGGTCAACGAATTTCGCAAGCCCACGGTGCCCGCGGATTTCGCGCCGTTCGTGACCGAGCAGGTGTTCTACAACTCCAAGGACGGCACGCGCGTGCCCATGTTCATCATCCGCCGCAAGGATGCGCCGCGCGATGGCAACCAGCCCGTGATGCTCTACGGCTATGGCGGCTTCAACGTGACGCTGTCGCCGTCATTCAGTCCCGCGATTCAATCGTGGCTGGAGATGGGCGGCACCTACGCCGTCGCCAACCTGCGTGGTGGTGGCGAATACGGCGAGGAGTGGCACCAGGCGGGCACCAAGCTCAGGAAACAGAATGTCTTCGATGATTTCATCGCCGCCGCCGAGTACCTGATCCGCGAGAAATACACCAACCCCAGGCGCCTGGCGATCCTCGGGCGCAGCAACGGCGGCTTGCTGGTGGGCGCCGCGCTCACCCAGCGGCCGGAGTTGTTTGGCGCGGCGCTGCCCGGCGTCGGCGTGATGGACATGTTGCGATATCAGACTGCGAGCGCCAATGCGCGTCAGTGGTCGAGCGACTACGGACTCTCCGAGAATACCGATGAGTTCAAAGCCATTCGCGCCTATTCACCGTTGCACAACGTGAAGGATGGTGCCTGCTACCCGCCCACGCTCGTGACCACCGCCGATCGGGACGATCGTGTCGTGCCCTGGCACAGCTACAAGTTCGCGGCCGAGCTGCAGCACGCGCAGGGCTGCGCGAATCCCGTGCTGATCCGCATCGAGACGCGCGCAGGCCACGGGGCCGGCAAGCCGGTGTGGATGCAGATCGAGGACATCGCCGATCAGTTCGGCTTCGTGGCGAATGCGCTGGGGATGCCGGCGCCCGGCGCCTGACTCAGCGAAAGCTCCAGGCCACGCCGAGCGACCATGTGTCGGCGGCGTCGCCGCTGAAGCGCAGTCGCTCGTATTCGAGGCGCGCCGTCATCTTGTGGAAATGAAACTGCGCGCCTGCGCCGAACTTCTCGTCGGTACCGTCCAGGTCCTGGTGCCAGAATCGCGACCCGTCGGTATTGATCGTTTCGATGGTCGAATCCCAGTGCGAGAGGCCCACGCGGGCGAATACGTCGAACTTGCCGAGAGGCCACAGGGCGAGTGCGGACAGTGAAGCGCTTGTGGTCTCCGCGCGAATCTGGTCCGGGCAAGGTTGCGTGACGCACACCAGGTCAAACGGCGCGCTGTCGCCGCTCAAGTCCAGGTAGTCCGCTTCGAACGCCAGCCAATCGAGTGCCCGAAATCCGCGCAGCCAGTTTGAAACCTTGCGAACCGATGGTATCGGGCTCGCCACGGTGTAGCGCGAAGGGGTTTCGATGGTCGCGGGCTGCACGTTGTCAGATGGCGCATAGTCAGCGGAGACGTTCGAGTACGCGACCCCGAGATACCAACTGCGTTCCGCGGCGTGTGTCGCGTCGGGTGTCGCCATCAAGGCCGCCAGCAGTGCAACCCAAAGAATACGAGTGTGCGTCATGGTCCCTCCCGGAGAGTTCCGAGTGGTGAAGTTAGCCCTGCGCGCCGTGTCTAACTGTCGGGAAATGTCCGAATGTGTGGCGCCGCACGAGTGGCCCGAACCTGGGATCAGGTGCAGCAGGTGAGGGTGAACGGCACGTCTTCGGTAGTTTGCTGCGGCAAGTCGAAGGACTTCCTCGTCTATTCGCCGGTGTACAACATTAAGCTGCGAACCTGCTACCCGCCGACCCTGGTGACCCGCTCATGAATCGCGACAAACCTGCCCACATCCGGGCTGCTCGGCTGGCTCGCCGTGACATTCGCGGTTGCGGCGATCGGCGCCCTGGCGTCCGTCGACGCGGCGACGTTCTACGAACAATTGCAGCGCCCATCGTGGGCGCCGCCGGCATGGCTGTTCGGCCCGGTCTGGACGGTGCTCTATGCGGCGATGGCGATGCCGCGTGGCTGGTGTGGCGCGAGCGCGGCTTCGGCGGTGCGCGGCTGGCGCTGGGGTTGTTCCTGGTGCAACTGGCGGTCAATGGCCTTTGGAGCTGGTTGTTCTTCGAGTGGCGCCTGGGTGCTTTGGCGCTCGCCGACGTGCTGCTGCTCTGGACGCTCATCGCGCTCACAATCGTTTTTTTCTACGGCATCAACAAGCTCGCAGCTCTGCTGCTGGCGCCATATTTGGCATGGGTGACGTTCGCGAGCGCGCTCACGTTTGCCGTCTGTCGCCTGAACCCCGCGTTGCTGGGCTAGACATCGTCGATGCAATGGCGCACCGGCGCGATATCGCCCGGGCGACTGACGCGTATTCCGCGCTCCCTCTTGAGGTTGACCCGACAGCATGTCGGGCGCCGGTGGCGCTGTGCCGTTTGCCGCCGCCGGCAGCTCACACAGCCTCCGCCAGCCTGAAATCCAGATCCGGGAAATTGCGTCGCTACCGAGGGCTTGCGCTGAGCCTCTCCTGACTGATCCACATGTGCACAAGTATTGTACAATACGACGTATAAGAACAATTCATAATAAGCCCTATAACAGGCAATTGTGTATAGGATTTGCACAAGTTAATCTGCGCGCAGTCCCATCGAGGCCCACACATGCAGACCATCCAGAGTGATACCGGGAAAGCCGCAGCGGCCCTGTTTCCGATCCGCACGGTCTCCAGCCTGACCGGGGTCAATGCGATCACCTTGCGCGCCTGGGAGAGGCGCCACGGCATCGTCAAGCCGGTAAGAACGCCGAGCGGTCATCGCCTGTATCGCCAGGAAGACATCGATCGCATCCAGCGTGTGGTGGGGCTGCTCGACAAGGGCCTGCCGATCAGCCAGGCGGGCCGTGCGCTCTCCGAGCCGGGCGCGAAGGGCCGGTCAGCACGATCGGATCTATGGGAGGCGCATCGCGAGCGCGTGGTTGGCGCGGTGTCGCGATTCGATGAAGACGGTCTCGACGCAATCTATGACGCTGCGCTCGCGTTGCACTCCATCCAGACCGTGACCGAGCAATTGTTGATGCCGGTGTTGCACGCACTTGGCGAGCGCTGGGCGAGGCGCGAGGGCACGGTTGCCGAAGAGCACTTTTTCAGCGGCTACCTGCGCAACAAGCTCGGCGCGCGCCTGCATCATCGCGCCCGACACGCGGCCGCTCCCCGCCTGCTGGCGGCGTGCCTGCCGGGAGAGCAACACGACATCGGGCTGATGTTGTTCACACTGGCCGCCCACGAAACTGGTCTCAATACCGTATTGCTGGCCGCGAATTCGCCCATCGAAGAGTTGCCAGTCGCCGCGCGCCGCGCCGGCTGTGATGCCATCGTGTTGTCGGCGACGTTGCCGCCCGGACCGGGCGTGCTCGATGAAGCGTTGCCAGCACTCGTGGCTGCCGCCGGAGTGCCGGTGTTCGTGGGAGGCAGTGCTTCTGTTGCCGCTCGTGACGCCATCGTCGCCGCGGGTGCGTACGTGCTCGGCGGGGAAATCGGCGCGGGCGTGCAACGCCTGAGCGAGCGGCTCGAGGCAGCCGGACGCCACGGCAGGAATGAGTCATGAGCGATGCGGCGCGGCACGCCATCGATTGGACCGAACAAGGGTACGTACCCGACGCCGTGATCCGCGCGGGCATTCGGCGGCTGCTGCATGCGCGGCTCGGGGATCTGCGCGCGGACTCGATCGAGCGTGCACTGATCAGGACCGCGGAGTTCGTCGCGCAGATGGATCGCGCACCGATCGCGCCACTGCCCGACAAGGCGCGCGAACAGCATTACGAAGTGCCCACGGAGTTTTTCGCACGGGTTCTCGGGCCGCGACTCAAATACAGCGCCTGTCTGTGGAGCCAGGGCATCGAGTCGCTGGCAGACGCCGAGCTCGCGGCGCTCGAGACCACCTGTCGCCGCGCCGGAATCGCCGACGGTCAGCACATCCTGGAGCTGGGCTGCGGCTGGGGTTCGCTGAGTCTCTACCTGGCCGAGAAGTTTCCAGACTGCCGCATCACCGCCGTGTCGAACTCCGACTCGCAGCGCCAGTTCATCACGGGCCAGGCGGCGCTGCGCGGGCTGTCGAACCTGCGGGTGCTCACCCGTGACATGAACGACTTCGACATCGACCAGCGCTTCGATCGCATCGTGTCGGTCGAGATGTTCGAGCACATGCGCAACTACCGGCGCCTCTTCGGGCGCGTGGCGCATTGGTTGAACTCCGATGGACGCTTCTTCCTGCACATCTTCTGTCACCGCACACGCGTCGTACGAGTTCGAGGACCATGGCCCCGACGACTGGATGGGCCGCCACTTTTTCTCCGGCGGCATGATGCCGAGCGCGACGTTGCCGCTGCATTTCCAGGACGATCTGCGGATCGTCACGCGGTGGGCGTGGAGCGGCACTCACTACGAAAAGACCGCCAATGCCTGGCTCGCGAATCTGGACGCGCACCGCGGTGAACTGCTGCCGCTGATGGAGCGGACCTATGGCGCGGACGCCGGGAAGTTATGGCTGCAGCGCTGGCGCATTTTCCTGATGGCCTGCGCCGAACTGTGGGGTTTCCGCGCGGGCGAGGAATGGTTCGTCGGTCATTACCTGTTCGAAGCGCGCAGGTGAGTGTCCGTGCAACCGCGAACTCTGTACAACTTCTTCGCCTACCAGGTCGCCTGGTTCGCCTGCATTCTCGGCGCCGCGAACGGCCACGCGACGGCCGGTGTCCTCACGGCGATGGTCGTTGTCGCGCTGCACCTTGCGCTGAGTCCCCGGGCGCTCGCGGATTTCAAGCTCATGGGCTTTGCGGTGGGGATTGGCCTGGTGCATGACACCGCGCTGCTGCAGCTCGGCTTGATCGATTTCAGCGTCGCAGGGTGGCACGGCGCCTGGGCCGCACCCTGGATGATCGCGTTGTGGATCGTGTTCGCGACCACGCTGAACGAGTCGCTGAGCTGGTTGATGCAGCGGCGGGCCCTGGCCACGCTGGCCGGGGCCATTGGCGGGCCGCTGGCGTATCTGGCCGGCGACCGCCTCGGTGCGCTCACGCTGCTCTCGCCCTGGGCGCTGCCGGCCATCGCGCTTGGCTGGGCACTGGCGATGCTGGCGCTGTCGACGCTCTGCCGCCAGCTGCGCGTGGGGCTCGATTCGCCCGCGTATTCGACGCCCGCAAACGGGGGTGCGTGATGGCGCGGCGTACGGCATGGCTGTCGGTGCTCGCCGCGCTGTCGATTCTCGGCGCAGCCGATGCGGCGGCCGAGAACACCCGGTCCTGGAAATTCGACGTGTCACTCGACGGCCGGCACATCGGTGAGCACCGCTTCACGCTGCGCCAGTCCGGTGAACTGCGGGAGCTGCGCAGTGAGGCGCGTTTCGCGGTGCGCATCCTGTTCTTCGAAGCGTATCGCTATGAACACGATGCCCACGAAATCTGGCAGGGAGATTGCCTCCAGCAACTCGACGCGCAGACCAACGACAACGGCACGCGGCGCGAGGTGCACGGCGCCCGCTCCGGCGATGACTTCCAGGTCGTCACGGTCGATTCGACGCGGCAGCTTGCCCGCTGCGTGCGCAGCTTCGCGTACTGGAACCCGGACGTGCTGCTCGCGGCCAATTCGCTGCTGAATCCGCAGACCGGTGAGTACGTGAGCGTGCACGTGGAGCGCCTCGGTCGCGAGGCCTTCGGCCCCGAAGGCCGGCCCGCGGAACGCCTGCGGCTGCGAGCCGCCAATCCCGATGCCGAGAAGTTGCGTCCCATCGAGCTCTGGTACACGACGGACATGGAGTGGCTGGCGCTCGAATCCGCTGACGCCGGACGGCCGGCGGCTGCGTTACTCGCGGAAGTGACGCATGCGCATCCTGGTGGCGGTACTGATCATGATCACTTTGCCTGGCTGTGGTACTGCGCGTGCGCCGATCACGACAGTGGCGCACGTCGACCTCGAACGCTTCATGGGGCGCTGGTACGTGATCGCGAACATCCCGACATCGCTGGAGCGTGACGCGCACAACGCCATCGAGTCCTATCAGCTGGAGCCGGACGGCACCATCGCGACCACCTTCACGTTCAACAAGGGTGCTTTCGACGGCCCGGCGCGGCGCTACACGCCGCGCGGCTTCGTGAAAGACCGCCGCTCGAACGCGGTGTGGGGCATGCGTTTCGTGTGGCCGGTGAAATCCGACTACCGCATCGTGCACGTCGACGAGCCTTACACGGTAACTGTCATCGGGCGGCAGAAGCGCGATTACGTCTGGATCATGGCGCGCACGCCTGCCATCCCGGAGGACACCTACCAGGGCCTGCTGCAAATCGTCGCCCGCGAGGGTTACGACACCGGCAAGGTGCGTCGCGTGCCGCAAGAGCAGGCGGGATCGCCATGAAAATCGCGATCATCGGCAGCGGCATCGCCGGCAACGTCGCCGCGTATCACCTGCATCGTGAACACGACATCACGGTGTTCGAAGCAGGCGCACACATTGGCGGGCACACGCACACGCACTGCGTGGAGCATGAAGGCCGCCGCGTCAGCGTCGACACCGGCTTCATCGTGTTCAACGAGCGCACCTATCCGCGTTTCATGCAGCTGCTGCGCGAGCTCGACGTGGAATGGCAGCCCGGTGACATGAGCTTTTCGGTCAAGTGCCTGGCGAGCGGTCTCGAATACAACGGCACCAGCCTCAACCAGTTGTTCGCGCAACGCCGCAATCTCCTGCGCCCGTCCTTCTGGCGCATGATCGCTGACATCGTGCGATTCAACCGCGAGGCTCCGGCCGTGCTGGGCGCCGCGGAGGGCCGACTGTCCCTCGGGCGACTATCTTGATCGGGGCGGCTACTCCGAGGAATTCATCGTCCGATACATCGTGCCGATGGGCGCCGCGATCTGGAGTTGCGGCACGAAGTCGCTGCTGGATTTCCCGACGGATTTCTTCGTGCGCTTTTTCCACAACCACGGGATGTTGTCGGTCGACGACCGCCCGCAGTGGCTGACCATCCGCGGAGGTTCGGCGCGCTACGTGGAAAAGCTGGTGGCGCCGTTCCGCGACCGCATCCGCACGCGCGCCCGGGTGCGAGCTGGTGCGGCGTAGGCCGCAGGGTGTCAGGTGTGCGTGGCGGGCGCGGAGCCGTCGCGGTTCGACCGTGTGTTCTTCGCCTGTCACAGCGACCAGGTGCTCGAGGTGCTGGCCGATGCGACACCCGTCGAGCTCGCCACGCTTGGCGCGATCCGCTACACGCGCAACGACGTGCTGCTGCACACGGACACCTCGGTGCTGCCGCGCCGCCCGCTCGCGTGGGCGGCGTGGAACTACCGCATCGACGGGCGGGCGGCGGAGCGCGTTGCGGTCACTTACAACATGAAACTGCTGCAGCGCCTGCCGGTGCAGGACGCCGTTGCTGGTGAGTCTCAACATGGATGGTGACATCGACCCGCGCAAGGTGCTCGAGCGCGTCGAATACGCGCATCCCGTCTATACGCGGGAGGCCGTCGCCGCCCAGGCGCGGCAGGCCCAGATCAATGGCGCCGATCGTGCCTATTTCTGCGGCGCCTATTGGGGCCATGGCTTTCACGAAGACGGCGTGGTGAGCGCGCTCGAGGCCCTCGAACATTTCAAACAACGCGAACATGCACAGCGCGCTCTACCACGGAGTGCTTAGGCACCGGCGCTTTGCGCCGCGCAAGCACGCCTTCAGCTACCCACTGTTCATGATGTACGTCGACCTCTCAGAGCTCGAGGAGATTTTTCGCGGCCGCTGGCTATGGTCCATGCGGCGACCGGCGCCTCGCCTGGCTGCGCCGCGCGGACTACCTGGGTGATCCGGCCAAATCGATCGACGAGGCGGTACGTGACTGCGTCGAGGCTGCCGGCGGCGCGCGCCCGCGCGGCCCAGTGTGCATGCTGACCCATCTGCGCTACTTCGGCGTCGCATTCAACCCGGTCACGTTCTATTACTGCTACGACTCGCCGGGCGAGGAGGTGGAAGCCATCGTCGCGGAGATCACCAACACGCCCTGGAAGGAGCGTCACGCCTATGTGCTCACCCGCCCGCAGGGTGGAGCAGCGGCCACTTCTGTCAGCCACCGGTTCGCGAAGGAGTTCCACGTTTCGCCCTTCATGCCCATGCAACAGACTTACGACTGGCGGTTCTCCTCTCCCGGCACTCGGCTCGCGGTCCACATGCAGAATGTGCAGGGCGGAGCGAGAGTCTTCGACGCCACCCTGCAGCTCGAGCGGCGCGAAATCGGCGCCGCCTCGCTGGCGCGCGCGCTGGTGCAGTTCCCGCTCATGACCGCGCACGTGCTCGGTGCCATCTACTGGCAGGCCCTGCGTCTGCGGCTCAAGCAGATTCCATTTCACGCCCACCCGAGGACCCTGCATGTCAGCTCGCGCTGAGTCGATCGGCTGTCACAGGAGTCGCGCCGCGGCCGCAGGCGCTCGACCTGCTGGCGAAACGCATCCTGCTGCACAAACTCCAGCAGCTTCGCCACGGCCAACTCCTGCTCATGGACGCTGGTCAGACCCACGCTTTTGGTGCGCGAAATGTGGCGCTGCCCGAGCCCGTGGTCGTGCACGTACACGACGCCCGCTTCTACAGTGAGGTGGCGTTCGGCGGCTCGATTGGCGCCGGCGAAGCCTTCATGGAGGGCTACTGGACGACCTCGCAACTCGTGGACTGGTGCGGCTGACGATTCTCAACGAAGGCGTGCTAGACGGGCTCGATGGCGGAGCGGCCGTCGTCACTGCGCCCGCTGCAGCGAACGCTGCACGCCATGAGACGCAACACGCGCGCGGGCTCGCGCCGCAATATCTCGGCCCACTACGACCTCGGCGATGATTTCTTCGCCTCGTTTCTCGACGCGACCATGATGTATTCCGCGGCGGTGTTTCGCGACGCGCAAATGACGCTGGAACAGGCGCAGCACGAGCGGCTCGAGGCCATCTGCCGCAGGCTCGAACTGCGGCCGGGTCACCGGGTAGTGGAAATCGGCAGCGGTTGGGGCGGCTTCGCCATGCACGCTGCGCGCTATCACGGCTGCACCGTGACCACGACCACGATCTCGCAGCGAGCAATACGAGTACACGCGAGCGGCGCGCCGCGGCCGAAGGTGTTGCCGACCGGGTGCAGGTACTGAACGCCGACTACCGCGAGCTCGAGGGGCGGTACGACCGATTGGTCTCGATCGAGATGATAGAAGCCGTGGGCCGCCAGTACTACGACACATTCTTCGCCCGGTGCGCCAGCCTGCTCGAGCCGGAGGGCGCCATGTTCCTGCAGGCCATCACCATCGCCGATCAGCGCTACGAACGCGCGGCCCGCTCGGTGGACTTCATCCAGAGATTCATCTTCCCGGGAAGCTGCATCCCGTCGATCGCGGCGCTGAGCGCTGCGATCGCGCGCAGCGGTGACCTGCGGATCGTGCACCTGCAGGATATCGGGCCACATTACGCACGAACCCTGCGGGAGTGGCGGCGGAATTTTCACGCGAACGCGGCGCGCATCCGCGCACTGGGGCATGACGCGGCCTTCATGCGCATGTGGGAGTACTACCTCTGTTATTGCGAGGGAGGCTTTCTCGAGCGTTCCATCGGCAACGCGCAAATCGTGCTCGTCAAGCCCGGTTCGCGGCTCACGGTGTGCTGAATGTCGAGTGCCAGTTTCGATCTGCGCGCGTACGTGTATGCGCTCGCCCTGCTGGGCGCCATCGCCGTGGCGACCTGGAGCGTCAGTCTCCTGCGGCGCAATGCCAGCGTAGCCGACAATGTCTGGTCACTGTTCCTGCTGGCATCCGCGGTGTGTTATGCAGGCTTCGCCTCCTGGCATGGCCCGCGCGGATGGATCATCCTTGGGCTGCTGGCGATCTGGGCTGTCCGCCTGAGCGTGTACATCACGGTGCGCAACTGGGGTGAGCCGGAGGATCGCCGCTACGCGCAGATCCGCGCGAACAATCAGCCTGGCTTCGAGTTCAAGAGTCTGTTCATCGTTTTTCTGCTGCAGGCCGCGCTGGCCTGGTTGATTTCATTGCCGCTGCACGCCGGGATTCTCGGATCAGGCCGTCTCAACCTGTGCGACGCTCTCGGCATCGCGCTGGTGGTATTCGGCATCGGCTTTGAAACCATCGCTGATCTGCAGCTCGCACGCTTCAAGGCCCGACCCGAGAGCCATGGCCAGGTGATGGACCGCGGACTGTGGCGCTACTCGCGGCATCCCAACTACTTCGGCGAGTGTTGCGTCTGGTGGGGCTTCTGGCTGGTCGCCGCGGCCGCGGGTGCCTGGTGGAGCGTGATCAGTCCGCTGCTCATGACGCTGCTGCTGCTCCGGATCTCCGGCGTCACGCTGCTGGAGCGGGACATCGTCGGGCGCCGCCCGGCGTACCGCGACTACGTCGCGTCCACCAACGCGTTCATGCCGGGACCGCCGCGCCGCTGAGTCACGTGCAGCAGGTGAGCGTGAACGGCACGTCTTCGGTAGTTTGCTGCGGGCGCTGATTGAGCCCGTTCCACGCTAGCAATCTCACGCTACAGCGGTAGTGAGACCCCGACGTCTCTGGGATACAGGCCCGAGGCCTAGGGCAGCGCGATCCGCACCAGCTGGATGGGCGTGTCGCGCTCGAAGGTGATGTGGTACACGCCGCCGCGCGCGATTTCCTGGCGCGGCTTGCCCTGCTGCCGCGTGATCCACAGCAGCTCGGCGATGGCGTCACACAGCGGACGCAGCGTGGCGAGCCACTCGTTGAACGAGCGCGCGCGCTGGTCGGTGGCCTGGTTGAGCCAGAAGAAGAAATCCGGCAGGTCGAACTCGCAGGTGCCGCCGGGAATGGCGCTGCGGTGCTTGATCGCCGACAGGAATTCGGAATCCTTGAGCCCGGCGAGGTAGTTAGAGCCGCAGGCGACCAGGTCGGCGCGCAGGCGTAACAGGTTTGACATCACGGTTCTCAGGCGCGCGGAGTCGACCCCCGGCTTGCTCTGGAACACGTTGAGCTGCGCAAGGTGGCGCTCGAGTTCCTTCTGCACGTCGGCGCGCACGTCGCCGCGCGCGGCGATGGCGAGGATGTCGAGCAGGCTGCCCATGGCGGCGCGGCTGCCCCACTGGCTCTGCATCTCGTTGTGGTACAGCGCCTGGTTGTAGAGAAAGTCGAGGCGCAGGAAGGTGCGCATCCGCTCGTTGAGCGGCTGCTCGAATACCAGCGGCGCGGCTAACGCTACGGGCGCATGTTGTTGCTGGGCTTCCTCTGCCATCGCGCTATTCTGCGCGACCGCGGCGGGCGCCGTAAACCGATCTGAGTCGGTGTCGTGCTGCGTCCGCGCTCATGTGGTGACCCTGTCCGATTGCGACTCGGGCCGCAATCAAGTACTGCCGATGCAGCTTTTCCACCTGGTCGCGCAAGGCAGCGAGCTCGCCGTTGTTCAGGATCACGTCGTCGGCCACGGCGAGGCGCTGTTCGCGCGTCACCTGCGCAGCGAGCATGCGCTGGGCCTGCTCGCGAGTCATGCCGTCGCGCGCCTGCAGTCGTGCCAGTTGCAGCGCCGGCTCGCAGTCGACGACCAGCACGCGTTCGAAGCGATCCGCGCCCCGGGTCTCGACCAGCAGCGGAATGGCCACAATGACGTACAGCCCGGTGGCCGCTTCGCAACGCGCGTCGGTGAGCTCGCGAATCGCGGGGTGGGTGAGTTGCTCCAGCCACTGTCTTTCAGCGGGATTTGCGAACACCCGTTCGCGCAAAGTGGTGCGATCCAGGCTGCCGTCCTTCTGCAACATCTGCTCACCGAAGTGCCGGACGATCTCGCCTAGCAGCGGCGAACCGGGCGCGACCACTTCGCGCGCCAGCAAATCCGTGTCAACGATGGAAACTCCCAGCGCCGCAAACAGGTTCGCGACGGTGCTCTTGCCGCAGGCGATTCCGCCGGTCAACCCGATGCGGAATCGCGCCATGGCTCAGCCCGCGAGAGAGAAGAAAGACAGGTAACGCGACACGATGTCGTGCCCCGCAATCAGCGCCAGCCAGCCGGCGATGGCGAGGAACGGGCCGAATGCGAGTTGCGTGTCGCGCCCCTTGCGCTGGCGGATCATGATCACGACGCCAAAGATGGCGCCGACGCCCGACGCGAACACGATGATGGGCAGCAGCATGCCCCAGCCGAGCCAGGCGCCGAGGCCCGCGAACAGCTTGAAATCGCCGTATCCCATGCCTTCCTTGCCAGTGATCAGCTTGAACAGCCAGTAGACGCTCCACAGGCTGAGGTATCCGGCGACGGCGCCAATAATGGCCTCTCGCGGCCCCACCGGCGTCGCGCCCGCACCCCACGCCGGGTGCCACAGGCTGACGATCAGGCCCAGCCACAGCAGCGGATAGGTGAGCGAGTCGGGCAGGAACTGGGTGTCGAAGTCGATCATCGTGAGCGCGATCAGCAGCCACGTGAACGCCAGCGCCGCCAGCGCCGCCATACCGAAGCCGAAGCGCCAGGCGATGAAGCCCGAGAGCAGGCCGGTGGCGAGCTCCACGAGCGGATACCGCGCGCTGATCGGTGTCTTGCAGTTGGCGCACTTGCCGCGCAGCGCCAGCCAGCTCACCACCGGAATGTTCTGCAAGGCGGTGATCGGGGCCTGGCATTTCGGGCACGCCGAGCGTGGCGTGACGATGTTGTATGTCGGTTGCGCGGCTACTTCGCCGCCGGCGAGCAGCGCGCATTCGGTGCGCAGTTCGTTGTCCATCATGATGGGCACGCGATGGATCACGACATTGAGGAAGCTGCCGACAAGCAGGCCCAGCACCACGCACAGCGCGATGAACAACGCCGGATGCGTGGCGAGAATTTCGAACAGGCCTGATTGTTGTGACATCAAAGTCCCGATAGAGAAACGCCGCGCTGAGCGCGGCGTTTCCTGACATTGTGGTCTCGAGCGGCCGGTGCGATTACACCACGGCGCCCAGCTTGAAGATGGGCAGATACATGGCGATGACCAGGCCGCCGACCAGCACGCCGAGGATGGCCATGATCAACGGTTCGAGCAGCGATGACATGCTGTCGACCGCGTTGTCCACTTCCGCTTCGTAGAAGGTGGCGACCTTGCCGGACATGGCATCGAGCGCGCCGGCTTCTTCACCCACCGCGATCATCTGGATGACCATGTTGGGGAAAATGCCGGTGTTTTCCATGGCGCGTTGCAGGCGCTGACCGGTGGCGACTTCGTCGCGCATCTTCAGCACGGCATTTTCGAACACGATGTTGCCGCAGGCGCCGGCCACCGATTCCAGTGCTTCGACCAGCGGCACGCCGGCCGCGAACATGGTCGACAGCGTACGCGCGAAGCGGGCGACCGCGCCCTTGTACATGATGGGTCCGATGATCGGAAACTTGAGCAGCGCGCGGTCGAGGAACTCGCGCATCGCCCTGGAGCGCTTCTGGAAGTAGAAGAACGACGTAGAAGGCGCCGGCGATGATGCCGAAGAAGATGTACCAGTTGTTCTGCAGCCAGCGCGACATGTTGATGACGAATTGCGTGAACGCCGGCAGATCGGCGCCGAAGCCCTTGAACAGGGATTCGAACTGCGGAATCACGAACAGCAACAGGATCACGGTGACGACCACGGCGACCACCATGACCGCGGCCGGATAGAACAGGGCCTTCTTGATCTTCTTCTTGAGGGCCTCGGTCTTTTCCTTGTACGTCGCGATCTTGTCGAGCAACGTTTCCAGCGCACCCGCCTGTTCACCGGCCTCGACCAGGTTTACGAAAAGATCATCGAAATGCAGCGGATGCTTGGCGAGCGCCTCGTGCAGCGAGGTACCGCCTTCGACATCGGCCTTGATGTCCAGGATGAGGCGCTGCATCGCCGGCTTGTCGTTGCCATTGCCGACGATTTCAAACGCCTGCACCAGCGGGATGCCTGCGGCAAGCATGGTCGCGAGCTGGCGGCTGAATACCGCGATGTCTTCCGGCTTGACCTTGCCGCCGGCCTTGAAGGCCTGCGACTGCTTCTTGACCCGGTTGATGGCGATACCCTGGCGCCGCAGGTCGGCGCGCAGCGCGGCTTCGTCGGGCGCCAGGCTCTTGCCCGAGACCTTGTTGCCCTTCTTGTCCATGCCGACCCAGGCGAAGGGGATGTCACGCTTGATTCCCTTGGTGCCTGCGGTTGCTACTGCTGTGGCCATGCTCGCTTATCCTTTACGAACGATCACTTATTCGATCGTGACTGAGTTGACTTCTTCGAGACTGGTCATGCCCTGCCTGACCTTCTCGAGTCCCGCGCGACGCAGATCCCACACGCCTTCTTTGGCGGCCTGGTCGGATATGTCGATGGCATTGCCGCCTTCCATGATGATGCGGCCCAGTGCTTCGGTCACAGGCATGACCTGGTAGATGCCCACGCGGCCCTTGTAGCCGTCGGTGCAGTTGGCGCAGCCCTTGGGGCCGTAGATCTTGATGCCGGTCTTGATGTCGGCTTCCTGGAAGCCTTCCTTGAGCAGGGCTTCGGCCGGCACGTCGACCAGGGCCTTGCACTGCGAGCACAGGCGACGCGCCAGGCGCTGCGCGATGATCAGGCTGACCGAAGTCGCGATGGCGTACGGCTTCACGCCCATATCGACGAGGCGCGTCAGCGTCTGCGGCGCGTCATTGGTGTGCAGCGTGGACAGCACGAGGTGGCCGGTCTGCGCGGCCTTGATGGCGATTTCGGCGGTTTCGAGGTCGCGGATTTCGCCGACCATCACGATGTCCGGGTCCTGGCGCAGAAAGGCGCGCAGCGCCGCGGCGAAGGTGAGGCCCACCTTGTTGTTGACGTTGACCTGGTTGACGCCGGGCAGATTGATTTCCGCCGGGTCTTCCGCGGTCGAGATGTTGGTGTCTTCGCGGTTGAGGATGTTGAGGCCGGTATACAGCGACACGGTCTTGCCGGAACCGGTGGGTCCCGTCACCAGGATCATGCCCTGCGGCTTGGCGAGGTTCTTGAGGTAGATCTCGCGCTGGAAGGGTTCGTAACCCAGCGAGTCGATGCCCAGCATGGCCTGCGAAGGATCGAGAATACGGCAGACGATCTTTTCGCCGAACAGCGTCGGGCAGGTGCTCACGCGGAAGTCGATGGCGCGAGTCTTCGACAGCTTCATCTTGATGCGGCCGTCCTGCGGCACGCGGCGCTCGGCGATGTCGAGTCGCGACATGACCTTGAGTCGCGCCGACAGCTTCATGGCGAGCTGCACCGGCGGCTGCGCCACTTCCTTCAGGATGCCGTCCATGCGCAGACGGATGCGGTACATCTTTTCGTACGGTTCGAAATGGATGTCCGACGCGCCGCGGCGAATGGCATCGAGCAGCAGCTTGTTGACGAAGCGCACGATGGGCGCGTCTTCGACATCGTCGCGGGAGACTCCCGCGCCTTCCGCGTCATCGTCGCCACCGGTGACGTCCAGGGTCTCGAGGTCGAAACCCGTCTCGTCGTCCATGAGTTGCGGCATGGCCGCTTCGACCTGCTCGGCGGCCTTGTCGATGGCCTTCTGCAGCTTGTCGTCTTCGACGACGATGGCTTCGATACCGAGACCGGTCTGGAACTTGATCTCATCGATGGCGTGCAGGTTGGTCGGATCCGCCACCGCGAGGAACAGGCGCTTGCCGCGCCGGAACAGCGGCAGGCAGCGATGCTTCTGCATCAGCTTGTCCTGGACCAGCTTGACGGTGTCCAGCTCGACCTGGTGTGAGTCGAGGTCGTAGAGCGGAACGCCGAACTCGGTCGACGCGGCGATGGCGATGTCGCGCGCCTTGGCGGCGCCGGCCGCGATCAGCTGCGTGACGAAGCTCGACTTGCGGTCCTTGGCGGACTGAATTGCATTGATCATGGCCGACTCTTCGACCACGCCATCCTGCACCAGCCTCTGCGGCAAGCCGCCGAGGCCAGAGCGAGTTCCGCCAAGCGCTAATGATGCGTTGTCATTCATGCGGTTACGTGCGAGCGACCAAGCCCGATGCGAGCCCTAGTCTACCCAAGGGTTGCAGTCAGGCAATTGTTAAATCTCTGTCCAATGGTCGCATAGGGCAGGGGTCTCCCGCGTGACCCGGCTCCCAAAAGAAGAAGCCCCTCCGGAGAGGGGCTTCTGAAGCATCATCGAACCAATCGAGAGTTCGAACATCAGGTCTGGAGCGGCAGGAAGCCGGCACGTACTTCGGCAGCCGAGGTCCGTGATGCCAGTCGGCGACGCAGGCGCGCAGCCGGGTCCAGCGGACGCCGGGTCATGCTCGGAGCCGCGTTGTGGCCGCACAGCCAGATCACGTCGTCATTGGCGCTGATGATGCGGACGCAGCGACAGCGAAGCCGCCCACGATGTTCGCGTTGGCCTGAGCCACCGTATAGTGATATTGATCGTGCCGGTGTTCGATCTGGATCCACGCTCGACGTACTTGCCCGACGGGGTCATCGGCAGCGCCACGTCGTCCACGATGCCCAGCTTCGGGTCAGCGTGGTCGGCCATTCGCCCGGTCGGCGGAGGTCTCGGCCACGGCGGCCTTGACAGCGCCGGCGAGGTTCAGACCTTCAGTGACCTGCGAACGGATGGTGTAGTCCTGATAAGCCGGGATCGCGATCGCGGCAAGGATGCCGATGATGGCGACCACGATCATCAGTTCGATGAGCGTAAAACCCTTTTGCATTGCTTTCATGTAAAAAACTCCTGAATAAAACCCAAGAAAAAACCTGTCCGCGCACCAGGCGCCGAGAGGCGCCAGATGGCAGTAAAAGGAGCAAGCGTGTGCCAGTGGCGACGCTAGCAGGGCAAGCACTGATTTGCAGGGAGATAATTCGCCGACGTCTGGCGAATTTAACGTAGTCCTGTCGGTCTAATCGCACGTCGGCGACCGAGGCGCGTCACAAAGTGACGTGCGGCGTCACAAATTGTCAGTCGATCCCGAGCTTCTTGATGCGATAGCGCAGCGCTCGAAACGTCATGCCGAGCGCCTTGGCGGCGGCAGTCTTGTTGTAACGCGCCGCTTCGAGTGCCTTGATGATGGCGGCGCGCTCGACGTCCTCGAGCTGATCGCCGAGCGCGGTACGCGCGTGGTGTCTTCGCGTCGAGGCCTGCGCGGATGCTGACCGCGCATCTGGGCGATGGCGTCGGAGCCAAGCGCGTGGCGCGGTTTCCAGGCGCGGCGCCGCGCGCAGCTGCAGGTCCCCGACGTCGATGCGGCCATGGTTGCAGAGCGCGAGCGCACGCTCGAGCACGTTCTCGAGCTCGCGCACGTTGCCCGGAAAGGAGAAGTTTCGCAGGAGCTTCGAGCGCGGCCGGTGTGACGAGCGGGCGCTCCCATGTCGAGGCGCCGCGATAGTCTTGCGCACGATGGCTTCGGCCAGGTCCGGAATATCCTCGGCGCGCTCGCGTAGCGCCGGCACGCGCAACTCGATCACGTTGATTCGGTAAAACAGGTCCTCGCGAAATTTCGCCTGCGCGACCAGCTCGCCGAGGTTCTTGTGGGTGGCGGACAAAATGCGCACGTCGATGGGGGACTCGCGCTGCTCGCCGATGGCACGCACGCTCTTTTCCTGGATGACACGCAGCAGTTTCACCTGCATGTGCAGCGGCAGGTCGGCGACTTCGTCGAGGAACAGGGTTCCGCCTTCGGCCGACGGGATGAGTCCCACTTTGTCGGTGACGGCGCCCGTGAAGCTGCCACGCTTGTGGCCAAAGAACTCACTCTCCATGAGTTCGGACGGAATCGCGCCGCAGTTGACCGGCACAAAGGGACCCTCGGCGCGCGGGCCAGTGCTGTGGATCATGCGCGCCACCAGTTCTTTGCCGGTCCCCGATTCGCCGTAGATGTGCACCGGTGCCTGGCTGCGAGCCACGCGCTGGATCATTTCGCGTAATCGCTCCATCGAGGGCCCGGTGCCTACGAGCTGCGTGCCGCTGCGGGTCGTGGCCCCGCCATCTGCTGCTTGCGAGAGTTTGAGCGCCGTCGAGACCATGCGCCGCAAGATGGCCGAGGTCCAGTGGCTTGGACACGAAATCGAAGGCGCCGAGTTTGAGGGCGCGTACCGCGGATTCGACATTGCCATGTGCGGTGATGACGGCGCACGGCACCTGCGCGCAGTGCGTGCTCATCCACTCGAGCAAGATCGAGGCCATCACCGTCAGGCAAACGCATGTCGGTGAGGCACAGGTCGAATTTTTGCGCCTTGAGCAGACTCTTCGCGCCGGCCACGTCGCCGGCTGATTGTGTGCTCGAGCTGCATGCGCGACAGCGTCAGCGTGACGAGCTCGACCAGGTCGGGTTCATCGTCGACGATCAGGACCAGCGGTGGCGCCATATGCGAAGGTTACGCGCTCGATTAAGCTACCCAGCGTTCGGGATCCCGGAACACGAGTCGGAACAGACTTCCGCCGCTGGTGCGCGGCTCATATAGGAGTGTGGCGCCGTTGGTCTGGGCCAGCTCGCGCGCCAGGAACAGGCCCAGGCCCGTACCGCGCTCGTTGCCGGTGAAGAAACGGCTCGAAGATCCGTCTCGCGATGCTGCTGACGCAATTCCGGGACCGCGATCGGCCACTTCCACGAAAGGGCCGGGCCGTGGAGGCCAGCCTGCCGATACGCAGCTCGATGATTCCGTTACCCGGCTCGGCCTTGCCGTATTTCACCGCGTTCTCGCACAGGTTCCAGACGATCTGGCGCAGCTGCGACGGATCGACCTGGATCTCGACGTCTCCGAGCAGCGAGGAGATGGCATGCGCGCCGGCTCGATCTGCATGGTGGCGCAGAATTCGTCGCGAAACCCGCCACCCAGGTGGCCAGGATCAGCCGCTCGGGCCGCGAGTTTTCACGGCGCGCCATCGACATGACATTTTCGATGATCTGTCGTACGCGTTCGCCGTTGGCGCGGACGATCTCCGTCGAGACGCTTGTCTTCGTCCGACAGCGACGCAGACTCGGCCAGCAGTTGCGCGGCATGGCTCATGGCGCCGACTGGATTGCGAATCTCGTGCGCGATGCTCGCCGACAGTCGTCCGAGTCCCGCGAGCTTGGACTGCTGGATCTTTGCGGCCAGCAACTCCGTGTCCTCGAGGAACACGATGACGGGCGAAGGGTCGCCGCCGCCCAGCGTGGCGAAATGCGGCTGGATCACGTGGCCGCCGTCGTCGGCGACGAAGGTGTGCGATGGCGCGGCGGGCGCCGCGCGGCGCTGCAGCGCCAGGTCTCGAGTAGATAGAGCAGCTGCGGCGAGGCCTCGCCGAGCAGCGCGCCCGGGATAGGCGCGGCTGTCGCCGAGCAGCTGGGCCGCGGATTCATTGATCAGGCGGATGCGGTTCTCGTGATCGACGACCACGATGCTCTCGCGCAGGTGCTGCACGATGTACTGCGAGAGCTGGGCGAGATTGGCGAGATCGACCTGCTGGCGCCGCACCGTGGCTTCGGTATCCCGCAGCCGGTGCGCCACCGGCCAGGCCAGGAGTGCCACCAGGAATACGATGCCGCCCAGGATGCCGGCCGACGTGTAGTCAGAGACGTTGGCGGTGTGAGTGACATGGCCGCCGATCTGCTGCAGCAGCATCGCCAGCGGCGGCCAGTGCCGCGAGCAGGAAGGCATCGCGGCTGTCGGCGAGCAGCGCCATGGCGCCAACCGGAACCACGAACAGGATGCCCAGGCCACTGGCCATGCCGCCGCTCGAGAACATCAGCAGGCTGATGGCGACCGCGTCGACCATCGCATGAACGAAGGTGGTTGCACGCAGATTGGGCAGCAGCCGTCGGCCGCCAATGACGATGGCGATACCCGCGGTGAAATAGACGATGCAGGTCCACAGGAACAGCTCAGGCCGTGCGGCAGCCGTAGCAGGGTCTCCGAATCGCGGAACACGGAACAGTGCGTACAGCGACAGGCGGAATCAGCAGCCGATACAGATTGACCAGGCCGATGACACGCCAGGCGAGATCGGTCGGGGCGGGCGGAGCTGCGGCAAACGGCATCGGCCGCAACTTTAACAGAGTCCCGAAGTGGCGACCGCTTGGCGATTCCGGGAGAATACCGGCTCTTTTTTCGCCCCCTTATCCAAACAGAACGGCAAGAGGCTGATGAACCTGCACGAATACCAGTCGAAAGAAGTGTTCCGTGAGTTCGGAATTCCCGTACCAGAGGGTCGCGCCGCCCGCAGCGCGGAGGAAGCGGTAGCCGCCGCCAAGGAGTTAGGCGGCACATTGTGGGTCGTGAAGGCGCAGGTGCATGCCGGCGGCCGCGGCAAGGCGGGCGGCGTCAAACTGGCGCGTGATCTCGAGGCGGTGCGCGCCGCCACCGCAGGATTTGCTCGGCCAGCGCCTGGTGACCAAACAAACCGGTCCCGAAGGTCTGCCCATCGAGACGGTCTACGTCGAATCCGGTTCGCAGATCGAGCGCGAGATCTACTTGTCGCTGACGCTCAATCGTGAACGCGGCCGGGTGGCGGTGATGGCCTCGGCGGCCGGCGGCATGGACATCGAAGAGGTGGCCGCGCACTCCCCGGAGAAAATCCTGCGCGTCGACATCAATCCCGCCGCGGGCCTGCAGGCCTACCAGTGCCGCAAGCTCGCCTTCGGACTCGGCTTCAAGGGGCCGCAGGTCGGCCAGTTCCAGTCCATCCTGATGGCGCTGTACCGCCTTTATCAGGAGCGCGACGCCTCGTTGCTCGAGGTGAACCCGCTCATCGTCACCAAGAAAGGTGATCTCGTGGCGCTCGACGCCAAGATCAACATCGATGCCAACGCGATGTTCCGGCAGAAGGCCTTAGGCAAGTTGCGCGATTCGTCGCAGGAAGATCCGATCGAGCGCGAGGCCAGCGAACACGACCTCAACTACGTCTCGCTGGACGGCGACATCGCCTGCATGGTGAACGGCGCCGGTCTGGCGATGGCCACCATGGACCTGATCAAGCTGCACGGCGGCGCGCCCGCGAATTTCCTCGATGTGGGCGGCGGCGCTACGGCCGAGCGCGTCACCGAGGCCTTCAAGCTGATCCTGTCCAACAAGAAGGTGCGCGCCATCCTGGTCAACATCTTTGGCGGCATCGTGCGCTGCGACCTGATCGCCGAGGGCGTGATGATCGCGGTCAAGCAGGTGGGTGTGGCCGTACCCGTGGTGGTGCGGCTGGAGGGGACGAACGCGGATGTCGCGCGCGAAATGCTCGCGCACAGCGCGCTCGCCATCACGCCCGCCACCGATCTCACCGACGCGGCCCGCAAGGTCGTCGCGCTCGCTGCCCAAAGAAATCAGACAAGCAGAAAGAAATGAGCATTCTCATCAACAAGAACACCCGCGTGATCTGCCAGGGCTTCACCGGCCAGCAGGGTACGTTTCACTCTGAACAGAGCATCAAGTACGGCACGAAGATGGTCGGCGGCGTCACGCCCGGCCGCGGCGGCGAAAAGCACCTCGACCTGCCGGTCTTCGACACCGTCGCGGATGCCATCAAACAAACCGGCGCCACTGCCAGCGTCATCTACGTGCCGGCGGCGTTTGCCGCGGACGCCATTCTCGAGGCGGCCGATGCCGGCATCGAGCTCGTGGTGTGCATCACCGAGGGGATTCCGATCAACGACATGGTGCGCGTCAGGGCATCGCTGGTCGGCTCGGGCACGCGCCTCATCGGTCCCAACTGCCCGGGCATCATCACGCCGGGAGAATGCAAGATCGGCATCATGCCGGGCTTCATCCACAAAAAGGGCCGGGTCGGCATCGTGTCGCGCTCCGGCACGCTCACCTACGAGGCGGTGTTCCAGACCACCAACGCCGGGCTCGGCCAGAGCACCTGTGTCGGCATCGGCGGCGACCCGGTGCGCGGCATGAACTTCGTCGAGGTCCTGGAGCTCTTTCAAAGAGACCCGCAGACCGAAGGCATCATCATGGTGGGCGAGATCGGCGGCACCGATGAAGAAGCCGCGGCCGATTTCATCCGCAAGTTCGTGACCAAGCCCGTCGTGGCTTATATCGCCGGCGTCACGGCGCCACCGGGCAAGCGCATGGGACATGCCGGCGCTGTCATTGCCGGCGGCAAAGGAACAGCAGCCGACAAGTACCGCGCGCTCGACAAGTCCGGTGCGCGTACCGTGAAGTCACCTGCCGATCTCGGCAAGGCGATGGCGGAGTTGCTGAGCCGCCGTGCGAAACCGCTCAAGAAGCCCAGCGGCCGGAACGTGCTGATCATCGAACAGAGGGCCCACAAGAAAGCGAAGGTCAAGGCGCGGCCGGTGCGCAAGGCCGCCGCGAAAAAGCCGGCCGCGAAGCGCAAGCCGGCCAGGGCGCGGCGCGCCAAGTAGCGCCGCCGCCAAGTTGACCAGCCCTAACAAACTGCGACTCGCCCTCGGGCAGCTCAACCTGCTCGTGGGCGACGTTGCGGGTAATGCCCGCTGCATCGTCGCCGCGGCCGAACGAGCCTGCGGTGAGCTCGACGCCGACCTGCTGGTGTTGCCGGAGCTCACGCTGTCGGGATATCCGCCCGAAGACCTGCTGCTCCATCGCGGCTTTCGCGTGGCCATCGAGCGCGGCATGGACACGGTGCGCGGCGCCAGGGCCAGCTGCGGCGTGGTGGTGGGTTTCCCGGAATACGCCGGCACGCAGATCTTCAATTCCGCGGCGCTGATCGAGGGCGGCATGGTGCGCGCCACGCACCGCAAGAGCTGCCTGCCCAATTACAAGGTCTTCGACGAGAAGCGTTACTTCGAGTCCGGCGCGCAGCCCACGGTGGTGGAGTTCCGCGGTTTTCGCGTCGGCATTTTGGTCTGCGAGGACATCTGGGAGCCTGAGCCGGCGCAACTGGCGCGTGCGGCCGGCGCGGAGATGTTCGTGGTGCTGAACGCCTCGCCCTACGAGCTGCACAAGCAGGCCAATCGCGAGGACATCGTGCGCCGCTGTGTGCGCGACCTGCAGTTGCCGGTGGTGTACGTCAACATGCTGGGCGGCCAGGACGAGCTGGTGTTCGACGGCAACTCCTTCGTCATGGACGCCGCGGGCACCGTGGTCATGCGCGCGCCACCGTTCGAAGAGGGCCTGTACCCGGTCGAGTTCGAACGTGTCGATGGCGTGGCGCGTCCCATCCGCGGACCGGTCGCGCCCGAATTATCGGATGCGGAGAGCGTGTACCGCGCGCTGGTGCTCGGCGTGCGCGACTACGTTGGCAAACACGGATTTCCGGGCGTGGTCATGGGCCTGTCCGGTGGCATCGACTCGGCGCTCACGCTGGCCATCGCCGTCGATGCGTTGGGCAAGGAGCACATACATGCGGTGATGATGCCTTCGCCCTACACCTCGCAGATGAGCCTCGATGATGCACGCGCGCAGGCCGAGGGCCTCGGCGTCAAATACAGTTTGTTGCCCATCGGGGAGATGATGAAGGCCACCGAGGCGACGCTCGCCGGGGAATTCGCCGGTCGCGCACCCGATGCCACCGAGGAAAACATCCAGTCGCGTTGCCGCATGCTGCTACTGATGGGCATCTCCAACAAGACGGGCAAGATGCTGCTGACCACCGGCAACAAGAGCGAGATGGCGGTGGGCTACGCCACGTTGTACGGCGACATGGCGGGCGGCTTCGCGCCGATCAAGGACTGCAGCAAGCTGCTGGTCTATCGACTCGCCGAGTACAGAAATTCCGTCTCGCCGGTGATTCCGCGCCGGGTCATCGAGCGCGCGCCATCGGCCGAATTGCGACCGGAGCAGAAAGACAGCGACTCACTGCCGCCGTACGAAGTGCTGGATCCCATCCTCGAGGCCTTCATCGAAGACGACCTTTCGGTGGACGAGATCTGCGCGCGGGGTTTCGATCGTCCGACCGTGGTGCGCGTGCTGGACCTGGTGAAACGCAATGAATACAAGCGGCGGCAGGCGCCTCCGGGAGTGCGCGTGTCACGGCGCGCCTTTGGCCGCGACTGGCGTTATCCCATCACCTCCGGCTACCGCCGATAAATGGGGACATTCCTATTTGTTCTGAGAAATGAGGAATGTCCCCATTTAGCTAGCCCAGGGTTTCCACCACTTCTTCTTGGGTGAAATGCGGCGCTCGCCCGCCTCGCCTTCGAAGTTGGCGCGATACATGGTGCGGGTCTGGGCCGCGAGCTCGGTGAGCTCCATCTTGTCGTAGCACTCGATCATGATCTCGAGCGCTTCGCGCACCGCCGGCGCGCCGTCGAATTCTTCGATCGAAACCTTGGCGCGCTGCGCCGCGGCGACATAGGCGCCACGGCTGAGGTAGTAACGCGCCACCGCGATTTCGTAGTCGGCGAGACGGTTGCGCAGGTAGACCATGCGCCGGCGCGAGTCGTGCGCGTATTCGCTGTTGGGGTACTGCTCGACCACGGTCAGGAACGAGGCAAACGAACGACGCGCCTGCGTGGGCGGCCGCTTGTCGAGGTCCACGCGGAACCAGCGTTCCATGAAATTCGGCAGGCGCTCGAAGTCCGTGAGGCCCTTGAGGTACCAGGCATAGTCGATGCGTGGGTGGGTCGGGTTTTCCCGGATGAAGGTATCCGCAGCGTCGATGGCCGATTCGGACTCGCCGGCACGGTAATAGGCGTAGATCACGTCCAGCCGTGACTGGCGCGATTCGGCTGCGAACGGATAACGCGCCATCAGGGCTTCGTAGATCCGGATGGCGAGCGGGTAGTCGGCCTGGATGAGCGCCTGGTGGGCGCGCTGGTAGACCACCGCGGGGTCGGTCATCTGCTCTTCGCGGGATTCGCCGGGACTTGCAGCCCGTCAGGGCGATGCCCAGGGCCATCAAAACCGACATAAATAAGAGTCCCCGGGGACCGGCGCTACGCAGTGCTCGCATGGAAGGTATTGACTGTCTCTCGAAATTGCCGGAGTCTGTAATTTGAAATGGTCGCCGGACGCGTGAAGTATAGCGGCCCCCGGAATCACTCGGACCAAAAGGTTGAACCCCAAGTTCCAGACCCACCAGATTGCGCTGCCCCCGGAGTTGGCCGGCCGGCGCCTCGACCAGGTGCTGGCGCAGCTCCTGCCGCAATTCTCCCGCACGCGAATTCAGCGCTGGATCGAGGAGGGGGCGGTGCGGGTCAATGGACTCGCAGCACGCGCCCGCGACGTGGTGGTGGGCGGCGAGACCGCGACCGTCGAGGCGCGCCATCCGCCCGAGACCGGCGTCGCCGCCGAAAAGCTGCCGCTCGACATCGTGCACGAGGACGCCGCCGTGATCGTGCTCAACAAGGCGCCGGGTGTGGTGGTGCATCCCGGCGCCGGTAATCGCGAACACACGCTGCAGAACGCCTTGCTGGCGCACGACGCGAAGCTCAAGCGCGTACCGCGCGCCGGGCTGGTTCACCGCATCGACAAGGACACCAGTGGGTTGTTAGTCGTGGCGCGCACGCTCGAGGCGCAGACCGCGCTGGTCGCGGCGCTCGCCGCGCACGAGGTCGAACGCGAGTATCTCGCGCTGTGCACCGGCACCATGACGGGCGGCGGCACCGTGGACCAGCCCATCGGCCGGCACCGCACGCAGCGAATCAAGATGGCGGTGCGCAGCGACGGCCGCGCCGCCGTCACGCACTACCGCATCGAGAAACGCTTTCGCGCGCACACGCTGGCGCGAGTGCGGCTCGAGACCGGGCGCACGCACCAGATCCGCGTGCACCTGGCGCACGCGGGTTATCCCGTGGTCGGCGACCCGGTGTACGGCGGGCGGCGACGCCTGCCGGCGGGGGCCACGCCCGAGCTGCAGGCGGCGCTCGCGGGCTTTCGCCGCCAGGCGCTGCATGCCGCGCGGCTGGAGTTCACGCACCCGAAGACCGGCAAGACCGTGACGTTCACGGCGCCGCTGCCCGCGGACTTCGTGGAGTTGTTAGGCGTGCTGGCACGCGACGCCGCGGAGTCGCGCAGGTGAGCAGCGACGGATTGCTGGCATTCGACTGGACGTTGCCACGCGGCGTGCGCGCCGCGTTCACCACGCGCGCGGGTGGCGCGAGCATCGCGCCCTGGGACTCGTTCAACCTCGGGGTGCACGTGGGCGACGACCCGTCGACGGTGGCGGCCAACCGCTCGCGGCTCGCGCAGCTGCTCGAACTCCCGGCCGAGCCCTCGTGGCTGAACCAGGTGCACGGGAGCGAGGTGCTCGACCTCGATACGCGCTCGACTGGAAACGCGCCGGTGACCGCCGATGCGTCGATCGCCACACTTCCCGGACGGGTCTGCGTTGTCATGGTCGCGGATTGTTTGCCGGTGCTGTTCGCGAGCCGCAACGGACAACACATTGGTGCCGCGCACGCCGGCTGGCGCGGCATGATGGCGGGCGTCCTCGAACGCACGGTGGCCGCGCTCGGCGTGGCGCCGTCGGAGCTCTCGGCCTGGCTCGGGCCCGCGATCTCGCAACGGCACTTCGAGGTCGGGGAGGAGGTGCGCAGTGCTTTCCTCGGTGCTGACGCAGGCGCCGCGGCCTTTTTCAGCGCCAATGAACGCGGGCGCTGGCAGGCCGATCTCGTCGGCCTCGCGCGCCGCCGACTCGCGGCACTGGGCGTGGGGGCCATCAGCGGCGGTACGTGGTGCACCTACGAGGACCGCGAACGGTTCTACTCGTATCGGCGGGACGGGAAGGGAGGACGCATGGCGGCTTTGATCTGGCGTGCGTCGTAGCTCGGCTTCACCCCATGACCTACGTTCCAGCTGGAATGTCCTTCGCTCGCCGTGCTTGCTGGATCAGCACCTCGATGGCGAGACCGTAGTCCATCCGCTCACCGCGCCAGCGGTTCACGAACGTTCCGGCCGGCAGCTGCTTCCAGTCGCCGGGTGGCTGTGTGTATCCGGGCGCGACGCTGTCGATGGCTGTCCCGTTCGCCTTCACAAATCTGAATGCGCCGTCGTCGAGGATCTCGATGCGAATGCCGCCCTCGTGAACGGCGTGGTGATGGAAGCGGCACAGCGAGACCAGGTTGGAGGGTTTGGTTTCGCCGCCGTTGGCCCAGTGCTCGACGTGATGCGCATCGAGGTAGCGCGTGTTCGCGCAGCCGGGAAAGCGGCAGCCCTTGTCGCGGGCTTTGAGGAGGCGGCGCAGCGGTGCCGAGATGGTTCGTGTCTTGCGCCCTACATTGAGCGGCTCACCGCCATCGTTTTCGATCAGTTCGACCACGCTCGCGTCGCAGGCGAGACGGCGGGCGGTTTCTGCGGCCATTGAAGGGCCGTGTTCGAATTCGCAGCATCCGGCGGTCCGGTCTCGCAAGGTCTCCTCGGCCACATGCACGACGATCTGATGGCGATCTGTGCCGCGGCTTCCAGGACATCGTGCGCCAGGAAGCTCTCGGCCACCAGGGCGAGGGCGTCCGCGCGACGCGCGCTGAAGGGACGGGCTCCGCTGACGTTCCAGCTGGAACGTCGGCGGCGCGGGCAGTTCCTCCACCGCGAGCTCGAGCGCCTTCAACATCCGCGCGCCGGCTTCGGCCGGCAGCCGGCAATTCAGGACGAGTGAGCCGTCATCGTCGTACCGAAAGCTCACGCATCGGTTCTGATGCTGGCGGGCCTCGCGCGATAACTCCTCCGCGTCCTGGCAGCGGCGAAACGCCCGCACGAGTTTCTCGACGTGCTGCGCGGTGCCGTGCTCGGCGATCACCAGCAGGTAATCCTCGGTCTCGGCACTGGCGACGCGAGTGATCTCGCGCGCTTTCGAGTAGCTCAGCTTCCCAAGGCCATCGCCGCGGCGACCTTGGGCAGCGTCTCGAGCGCACGCGCGACCCGCACTTTCTCGCGCGCCGCGCCCATCGCCATCCCGCACTTCCAGTTGAGCCAATGGGCACAGGACTGCGTCGCGCTGTCCGCCCAGCCATTGCGCCGATCGAACTCGGCGATGAGATTCAACCAGCGATAGTTCGCCGCGTTGATGTGCCCGGCGAGGGTGCAGATCTCGGCGGCAAGCTCGTCGATCGGGCGCATGATCAACTCCGTGTAGTTAGACGGACACGTCACTGTGTATGTGTACAGTATACGCTTCAAATGGAGCCGATGCGACGCGAAAACGCTATTTTTCCCGAAGAAATCCGACGAAAGGGTCGTGAAGGACGGAGTGTCATCGGCGCCCGCTGTCATTGACGGCTCGTGGTAGCATCCGCCCGCTTTGAATACCCTGTTCTGGATCATCCTCAGCACTTTTGTCTCCGGGGTGCTCTCCGTGCTTGCGGCCGGACTGTTTCTCGTGCTGCCAAACAGGCAGCGCGAGGCCGCATTGCCGCACCTGGTGAGTTTTGCCACCGGTGCGTTGTTAGGCGCGGCGTTATTGGCTCTCATCCCGCACGCGGTGCTGGGTGCCGGCAGCGAACGGGTGCACGAGGTGGGCATCGCGCTGATCGCCGGCATCGCGCTGTTCTTCGTGCTGGAGAAGTTCCTGCTGTGGCGTCACTGTCATGATGACCATTGCGACGAACACACGGTCAGGCGATCATGCATCATGGCACATGACAACACGACCAGGCCCGGCGCAAGGCAAGCGGCTCGCTGGTGCTGATCGGCGATGCGCTGCACAACGTGCTCGATGGCGTGCTGATCGCCGCCGCCTTTCTCACCGACCTGCATCTCGGCATCGTGACGGCACTCGCCATCATGGCGCACGAGATTCCGCAGGAGGTCGGCAACTTCGCGGTGCTGCTGCATTCCGGCGTTTCGCGCCGCCGCGCGCTGGCGCTAAACCTGCTGACCAGCCTGACTGCCGTGGTCGGTGGCGTGGTGGGGTTCTTCGCGCTCAAGGCCTCGCTGGCGGCATTGCCGTTTGCGCTGGCCGTGGCCGCCGCCAGCCTGTTGTACGTCGCGGTGGCCGATCTCATCCCGGGTCTTCACCGGCGTGTCGATCCGCGCTCGAGCATCACGCAGGTTTTGCTGATCGGCTGCGGTATTGCCCTCATTGCCTTCGCCGAAAACCAGGCGCACTGACGTGGAGAATCCTTACGTGCACGCGGCGGCGGCGCCGTCGACGCCCGAGGAGCAGCGCGCCGCGGACTACGAAGCCGCCATCGGTCCCAACACTGGCTATTACCTCAAGTACTTTGCGGATTTCGACGCCGGCGAGTCGACGATCGGTTGGCACTGGCCCGCGTTCTTCGCCACTTCCGGCTGGTTTATCTATCGCAAGATGTGGGCCATCGGGATCGTGAATCTTGCCTGGCCGCTGATCAGCCTCGTCGCCGCGGCATTGATCGGCGCAGCCGCGGGCCAGCCGAACGGGCTCAAGCTCGCCGCTTTCGCATTCGTGGTGCTACTGATCCTGCCTTTCATTCTTCTGCCGGTGTTCGCCAACGCGCTGTACTGGCGACATATCCGCCGGCTCATGGCAGACCTGCCGGCATCCGTCAGCCAGGTGCCGGAGAAGCGCAAGGCGCGACTGGAGCGCGAGGGCGGCACGAGTCCAGGTGCCGCGGCGGGAGTGATGGCCGGCGGCGGATTCCTGTACATCTTCGTGTTGGGTGTCCTGGCCGCGATCGCCATTCCGGCCTACCAGGATTTCACCATCCGCGCGCAGGTGACCGAAGGGCTCAACCTGGCGATGCCCGATGAAGCAACGGGTCGAACATTATTGGGCCGCCAACCAATCCTGGCCCGGACAGGACGGACCTGGGAACCGCTGCGCCGATCGGCAAATACGTGACCTCGGTGGAAGTGATTTCCGGCAGCGTGGTCATCACCTATGGCAATGCAGCGAACACGAATATTGCCGGCCAGCGGATCGTGCTGTTGCCGGGCCTGACGAAGTCCGGGGCTGTGATCTGGGCCTGTGGGTACGAAATCTTGCCCGATGGTGTGCACCCGGGGGCCGGCCCGTATGGCAGTGACCTGGCGAAGAAATACCTGCCGGCCAGCTGCCGGGAGGGTGGGACCGACTACACGACCCTGCCTTAGTGGGCTTGAACGCCGGGCGCGCGGGCCCCACCTTGTGCGCCTATGCGAATGGACAAACTCACCAGCCGGTTTCAATCGGCCCTGGCCGACGCCCAGTCGATGGCCGTCGGGCGGGATCACCAGTTCATGGAGCCGGCACATGTCTTTGCCGCGCTGCTCGACCAGCAGGATGGCAGTACCCGCCCGCTGCTGGTGAAGGCCGGCGCGAACATCGCCAAGCTGCGCAAGGACCTGGACACCGCCATCGAAAAGCTCCCGACCGTGCAGGGCACGCCGGGCGACGTCCATGTCTCGCAGGATCTCAATCGCCTGCTCAACGTCACCGACAAGCTGGCGCAGCAGCGCAAGGATGAGTACATCCCGACGGAGCTGTTTGTGCTCGCTTCGTTCGAAGACCGGCACACGCTCGCCAAGCTACTCAAGGATGCTGGCGCCTCGAAGGCCGCCATCGAGAAGGCCATCGAGCAGATTCGCGGTGGCGAAGCCGTGAATGATCCGCAAGCCGAGGAGAAGCGCGGGGCGCTCGAGAAATACACCATCGATCTGACCGCGCGTGCGTCGAGCGGCAAGCTCGATCCGGTCATCGGCCGCGACGACGAAATCCGCCGCACCATCCAGGTGCTCGCCCGACGCACCAAGAACAATCCCGTGCTCATCGGCGAGCCGGGTGTGGGAAAAACAGCCATCGTCGAAGGCCTCGCGCAACGCATCATCAACGGCGAAGTGCCGGAGATGCTCAAGAACAAGCGCATCCTGGCGCTCGACCTGGGCGCGCTGATCGCGGGCGCCAAGTTCCGCGGCGAGTTCGAAGAGCGCCTCAAGGGCGTGCTCAACGACCTCGCCAAGCAGGAAGGCCAGATCATTCTGTTCATCGACGAGCTGCATACCGTGGTGGGCGCCGGCAAGGCCGAAGGCGCCATGGATGCCGGCAACATGCTCAAGCCGGCCCTCGCGCGCGGTGAATTGCACTGCGTGGGCGCAACCACACTCGACGAGTACCGCAAGTACATCGAGAAGGATGCCGCGCTCGAGCGCCGCTTCCAGAAAGTGCTGGTCAACGAGCCGTCGGTGGAGGACACCATCGCCATCCTGCGCGGACTGCAGGAGCGCTACGAGGTGCATCACGGTGTCGATATCACCGACCCGGCCATCGTCGCCGCGGCCACGCTCTCGCATCGCTACATCTCGGACCGACAGCTTCCCGACAAGGCCATCGACCTGATCGACGAGGCCGCCGCGCGTATCCGCATGGAGATCGACTCCAAGCCGGAGGCGCTCGATCGTCTCGAACGCCGCATCATCCAGCTCAAGATCGAGCAGGAAGCACTCAAGAAGGAAAAGGACGAAGCCACGAGGAAACGTCTCGCCACGCTGCAGGACACGCTCAAGGGCCTCGAGAAGGAATACGCCGACCTCGAGGAAATCTGGAAGAGCGAGAAGGCTTCGCTGCAGGGCGCGGCCACGATTCGTGAAGAGCTGGAGAAGGTGAAGCAGGACATGGAGGTTGCGCGCCGCAAGGGTGACCTCACTACCGTCGCGCGCATCCAGTACGAACAGATCCCGGCGCTCGAGAAGCGCCTGGCGCAGGCGCAGATCGCCGAGAGCAAGGAAACCCAGCTGGTCCGCAACAAGGTCACCGACGAGGAAATCGCCGAGGTGGTTTCCAAGTGGACCGGCATTCCCGTCTCCAAGATGCTCGAGGGCGAGAAGGAAAAACTGCTGCGCATGGAAGAGGCGCTGTCGAAACGCGTGGTCGGCCAGGACGAGGCGGTAAAGATTGTCGCGAACGCCATTCGCCGCTCACGCGCCGGTCTCGCCGATCCGCGCCGGCCCAATGGTTCGTTCCTGTTCCTCGGTCCGACCGGCGTCGGCAAGACCGAACTCTGCAAGGCGCTGGCCGAGTTCCTGTTCGACACCGAAGAGTCGATGGTGCGCATCGACATGTCCGAGTACATGGAGAAACACTCCGTGTCGCGGCTCATCGGCGCGCCGCCGGGATACGTGGGCTACGACGAAGGCGGCCAGTTGACCGAGGCCGTGCGCCGGCGTCCCTATGCCGTGATCCTGCTCGATGAAGTCGAGAAGGCGCATCCCGACGTATTCAACGTGCTGCTGCAGGTGCTCGACGACGGGCGGCTGACGGACGGCCAGGGCCGCACCGTGGACTTCCGCAACTCCGTGATCATCATGACGTCGAATCTCGGATCCGATGTCATCCAGAAATTCACCGGTCGAAAACAACTACGGCGCAATGAAGGCCGCGGTGATGGAAGTGGTGCAGGAGAACTTCCGCCCCGAATTCATCAACCGCATCGACGACATCTGCGTGTTCCATCCGCTGGGCACCGCGCAGATCCGCGCCATCGTGGACATCCAGCTTGCACTGCTCAAGCGCCGGCTCATCGATCGCAGTCTCGAGCTCACACTCGACGACTCGGCGCTCGATCGGCTGAGCGAGGCGGGTTACGACCCGGTGTACGGCGCGCGACCGCTGAAGCGGGCCATACAGCAGCAGGTGGAGAATCCGCTGGCGCAGGCGATTCTCTCGGGCAAATTCGTGCCGGGCGATCGCATCCGCGCGAAAGCCAACGGCAACGGGCTGGAATTCGTCAAGGAGCGCTGACTGCCGGCGCCTTCGAACGGGACGGCGTCTAGCTACCGCAGTTTTTCCATCAGCGCCTTGAAACGCGGCTCGTCGCGCAAGGTGTTGTAGTCGGGATCGTGTTCGATCCAGTCTCTCTTACCCCAGCCTTTACCGAAGATTCGCTCGAGCCGGTCGAGAGCTGCGTCCTTGAGTCCCTGCCGCGCATGGATCGTCGCCGAGTTGATGACCACCCCCATATCATCGGGAAACAATTCCTCGGCGCGCGACGCCCACTCAAGTGCGCGCTGCTCCTGGCCGTCCAAGAACAGCGCGCTTGAACCCAGTGACAATACGCGCGCGTCGTGCGGGTTGACCTCCAAGAGCCGCTCGGCACGGCGCACCGACTCGCGGTTCACGACGCGCGCCTCTTCGAAGCGGCCGAGTGTGCGCATTGACTGAGCCTCGAAATACGGGCACTGGAAGTCCTCGCGGCGGACCGTGCCACCCCGATGCCACAACTCAATGGACTTTTCGATTTCGCCGGCGGCGAACGCCGCGCGGCCATAGTAGTAATAGGTGTCGAACAGGTTTGGATTGATGCGCGCGGCGGCGTCGAAGTGTGTGCACGCCTCTTCGTAACGTCGCATGTTCGAAAGGGTGTAGCCGCGTGCCAATTGCGCATCGGCGAGCTCGGGCGCCAGCTCCATGGCGATCCGGCTGGCACGATCCGCGGATTGAAGGTCTTCTTCCTTTGAACCCCACCATTCGTAGAGCAGGGCGTGCAGCGTCGCCAGACCGGCCCAGGCCGGGGCGTATTGCGCGTCGAGTGCGATTGCATGCTCGAACAGTTCCCTCGCCTCGTCCATGTGCGGTTGCTGGAGGGCGTGCATGCGCTGGCGGCCACGCAGGAAACACTCATAGGTGTCGATGGCAGTGGTTTGGCGGCGCAGCGCGCGACGTTCCTGTGCGTTGAGCGCGTCACCACGCAGCAGGCGTGCGACGGTCGAAGCGATTTCGTCCTGTACCGCGAAAACGTCCGAGGCCGAGCGTTCGAACTTCTCCGACCACTTGTGGTAACCGGTCGCAATGTCGATGAGCTGCACAGTGATCCGGAGCCGATCGCCGGATTTGCGCACGCTGCCCTCAAGCAAGGAACCGACGCTTAGCTTGCGCCCGATCTCGGCCAGGTCATGCGATCCGCGAAACTGGAACGCCGAGGTGCGTGCCGCCACGCGCAGGCCCTCGACATGTGTCAATGCGTCGATGAGCTCTTCGGCGAGTCCCTCGCATAGATAGTCCTGGTCGCGCTTTGGGCTCATGTCGGCGAACGGCAATACGGCGATCGTGGTTGCATCGTTTGGCGCAACGGCATCCGCTGCGTGTGCGTCGGCCGATGCGACTCCCGACACCGGCAATGCAACCACCCTTACTTGCGCAATGAATTGATACCCGCGTCCAGGAACTGTGGTGATCAAACTATGAGTGCCGGCGGTTTCGCCGAAGGCGCGGCGCAAGGCAAAAATGCATTGCGCAAGATTTCCTTCCTCGACGACCGATTTTGGCCAGACGGCCTCCATAAGCACGGATTTCTCGAGCATCTGCCCCGGCCGTTCGACCATGAACAGCAGCACGTCGAAGGCGCGCGAGGGCAAGGTAATAAGTGCCCCATTCACGCCGCTCAGCTGACGCTTTGCAGCATCCAGGCGGAAGCCTTCGAATTCGTAGCTATTGGCTTCGGTCGCGCGATTCACAACGAGGATAAGTCTCCGCAAAGAACGACGCCGACTGTACTCCGACGCCCAGCACCCGAGAACCGGGAGCGGCGCACCCCCCACCACTGTTGGCAACTATCGCTTGCTGTGCCCAGGGATCGAGGAAGCAAAGATCTCTTATTAGTGCAGTGATGCCACGGCTGGCGTCGCGCTGATCCCGGGAACGGGAACCCGCATCGAGGACTTTGGCACGATCCTGCGCCATTCGGCGCGGCGCTCCTCGAGCACGTCGAGCAGCGCGACCACCTCGGGATCTTTGAGGTAAGGCTGGATCATCGGCTCGTGCCGCACGAACGCGAATTGCATGGATCGCGTCTTCGCGAGGGCGGCCAGATGAGCAACCAGCGCATCCCGGTCGCCGGTCGCGGCGGCCATGCGCGCAAGCGCGCCGTCGAATAGTCCTGCGGTAACCGGCGGCGCGTTTTGCAGGTTGAATACGCGGCTCATCTCGGCGACGCGCGCCAAGTTGCCCTGCTGCCGCAGGCACCAGACGAAAATGTCGGCGTCCTGGGGATTGTGAAACAGGTCGAGCGCGCCCTCGGGCCGACTCAAGGCAGGGCGCGCCTGCGCGATCGACCGCAATGCGCCGGCGCAATCGCCGGTGAAATACTGAAGTTGACCCTGGGCGAGCTGGGCAAATCGGTCCTCGGGCATCCGCGCCAGGGCTTCTTTCACCGCGTTGCGAGCGGCCGGGACATCGCCGGCGTGCAACTGGATGCGCGCAATGTTGAACAACCCCGCCACGTTGCGAGGATTCAGTTTCGAGCACATTTGCGCGTGGTACATCGCGGCGTCGTAGACACCGCCCAGGAATTTATAGTCAGCGGCAAGGTAGCAGTGGTTTGGCTGATTCGTGGGATCGACCTCGATCGCGCGTGCCACGAACCTGTCCCAGTCGAGCGCACGGCCTTCATTAGAAGCAAGCCATGCGCGGATCTGGCTCGATTGCGGGTCGTGCGGAAGCAAGCGCTCCAGCTCGTCCGTGCGATCGAGGAGACGTTGCCGGGCGCCGGCGAATTCATAACCAAACCATGCAGCCTTCCAGAGGGCCGCCGGCGAGAGCGGATCCGAGGCGTAGGCGCGCTCGAAGATCTGCAGCGCCTCGTCGCGTCGCGCCAGCGCCAGGTAGGTGTGGCCGAGCCGGAGCATGGGTTCGATTTCGGTCGGGTTTGCCGCGACCGCACGTTCCAGATCACTCGCCACAACCGCGATGGGAGCGTCGTCCCCTGCGACAAACATCAACCTGACCCACCACAAGTCGCCGATCGTAGGGTCGAGATTCATCGCCTTGTCCAGTGCGGCTGAGGCCAGTGACTTGCTCTGCGCGACGTCGCCGATCGCGAGCTGCGCTGACAATTGATACGTACGCGCCAGCATCGCGTATGCCTTGGCGAACTGCGGGTCGCGCTCCACGGCGCGCAGGAACTCGGTTCGCGCCGACAGAGGGTCCCTATCAATCCAGCGCGTGAACAGGTACACGCCGCGCAGGTAGGCGCGGTAGGCCTCCGCATCGCGCGTGAGAACCGCGTCGAATGCGACGGGCTTCGATGCTTCCTGGTAGAGCTGCATCAGGGGCGCGAGTGCCGCGACCACTTCACGCGCAATGGAACCCTGGATGTCGAGCACGTCGTCGAACTTGCGGTCGTAGGTTTCGGCCCAGAGGCTCACGCCGTCCTTCGTTCGGGTGAGCTGCGCCGAAATCCGGATGCGATCGCCCTCCTTGCGAACACTGCCTTCGAGAATGGTCGCGACGCGCAGCTTCTTCGCCGATCGATTGCGCGATCGTCGCCCTTGCCCTTGAAGGCGAAGGACGAGCGCCTGCCGATCACGTCCAGTCCGCCGACCTTCGACAAACTACTCATGAGTTCTTCGGCGATGCCGTCCGCAAAATATTCCATGTCCTTGCCGGGACTCAAATCGGCGAACGGCAGCACCGCGACGCTGGCCGGCGCGGGCGGCGTGAGCGACATCGGATGGCTCTGGCGGGTGTGGCTGCGGGCCAGAACCGGAAGGCGACCAGCAGCGCGACGCCAGCGCCAGGCGACGCCCGCGTAGCAGCAGCCACGGGAGCGGGGCCGCGCAATTGCCGGTGGCGCAAGTGCCGGAGGCGCCTCGCGCACCTGCGCCACGAATTGATAGCCGCGTCCCGGCACCGTGGCGATGAAGCGAGGCTCGGTCGCGGTGTCTCCGAACGCCCGACGCAACGCGAAGATGCACTGACTGAGATTGCCTTCTTCGACGACGGTATCCGGCCAGACGGCTTTCAGCAGCCTGCCCTTGTCGAGCAGCTCGCCGGGGTGGGCGACCATGTAGAGCAGCACGTCGAACGCGCGCGACGGCACTTCGACGACGCCATCCGGTCCGCTGAGCTGCCGCTTCGCAGCATCGAGATGAAAGCCCCCGAACTCGAAGATTCGCGTCTCGACGGAGTTGTCCATACCGGAGAATAAATCTCCGCGAAGAACGAAAAATCGCCTGACAAAGAGGGCAAATCCCGTGAAGCCGACTGTACTCCCGCTCGCCGCTCCCGAAAACGGCGCGCGAGGCCATCAGGCAACGACCGGGAGTTCGACATGTCAGGCACCTATGCGTTCCGCGTATTCGGACTGGCTTGGATACTGGTGGCGGCGAGTCTTTCGGCCAGGGCGGGCGACGCGACTCCAGCGGCGTGCTTCGAAGACGAAGTGCTGTTCCACGTTCGCGCGCAATTCGCGCTCTACGGTCCACGATCGTCGCAATACGAGTACTTCGGTTTCATCTATCGAAAGGACGGACGAGTCGACAGTGCGGTGACGCGCGGCTCCAGCTGTCGCGATCAAACGGAGTGCGTCGTGAATACCGGGTTCGCGCGGGCGCGCATCCCCAAGGGGGCCAAGGTGCTCGGGGAGTGGCACACGCATCCGAATTTCCATGAGTCGGACGCGTTGTCGATGGAAGATGTCCGTGGCGCGCAGGCGAACCGGCACATCCGTTGTTACACCGCCTTCTATAGCAGCCACGACGGCGACACCTACCGCTGGAATCTCGACGCGCCGACGGTGGCTGCCGCGATGGCGTCGCGAACGCGCATTGGCAACTATCGCGCCGTGCCCGGCGATCGCATCCGCGCCAAGGCTAACGGCGACGGGCTGGAATTCAGCAAGGATCGCTAGTCAGTGGCAGATCGAAGGCCCGGGATGGCAGATCGATGGGCTCGCCATCGATGTTGAGCAACTGCCGCTGTGCAACATTCAGCCGGAACCCACCAAATTCGAAGGTCCGCGCTTCAGTTGCGGTGCTCAAGTCACGTGGCGCCGACCGTACTCCCAGGCCGTGCTTCCGCAACCGAAACGCGACCCACTGCGTCTAAAGCCTGGGGAGTTGGATATGAGTCTGAAGTCGGCATTGACGAGGCTCGCTGTCGGCCGGTGCTGCAGGGTAGTTTGCGTCCTGTGGGTGTTCTCGATGGCTACTGAGGCGCAGGAGGCGCCGGGCTACCGCACCGTCTCAGGGCGCGATTGTTTGCTGGACGACATCGATGCACACGTCATCGCTCAATTCGCAAGGTACGGGCCACTGTCGAAGAACCGCGAGTACTTCGGATTCATCTTTCTGTCAAAGGGCGAAATCGGCAGCGCGGTCACTCGTGGGGGCTGTTGCAAGGGCTCATGTGGTGTCAACACCGCGGCGGCCGCGGAACAGATGCCGTCGACGGCAAAGCCGCTCGGAGAATGGCACACACATCCCCGCGACGGCGGAGGCGGGACTCTCTCCGCCGAGGACGTGCGCGGGGCTTACAGCAACCGCCGTATCCGTTGCTACCGGGCCTATTACAGCCAGCCCGACGGCGACATCTATGCCTGGGACCCGCAACAGTCATTGGTGCCGGACGCCATGGCCTCGCGCTTCTACATCGGGAATTACGCGGCAGAGCGCCGCCTGGGTGCAGGCCGTCGCTATAATCCCGCCCGGGAAAATCCGGGAATCACATGCCTTTCTACGAATACGAATGCCCCCATTGCGGTTACGACGAAGAGGTACTGCAGAAGATCACTGACAAGCCGCTGACCAAGTGTCCGAGTTGCGGCAAGAAAGGTCTGCGCAAGCTCATGTCCGCGCCGGTGTTCCGCCTCAAGGGCTCGGGCTGGTACGAAACCGATTTCAAGTCCGATAAGGAGAACAAGCGCAATCTGCGTCGGCGCCGACAAGGAAGAAGCGAAAAGCGAGGCCAAGGCGGACGCCAAGGCGGACGCCAAGCCGACGCCAAGGCCGATGCGAAGCCCGACAGCAAGACGGACAGCAAGCCGGAAGCCGCCAAGAGCGAGGCCGCCAAGCCTGAGACTGCCAAGCCTGCCGCGGAGAAGGCGAGCTCGAGTGCAAGCAAGTCGGCAGCGTCGCGTGCAAAACCCAGGCACAAAGCCAAGCGCACGGCGAAGCGTCCGCGCCGCTGATCCCGCCATGAATTACGCGCGGCGCCCCGGAATCAACAGCGAAGCGCTCCGCCGGCTCGCGGCGCGCGAGAGCGAGCGGTTTACCGCAACGCATAAGGAGTCGGCGCGCCTGGCCACGGCCAGCTCGGCGCACTGGCTCAACGGCGTACCCATGCACTGGATGCGCGACTGGAGCACGCCGCATACCCTGTTCGTGCGCAGCGCGCGCGGCGTCGACCTCGAGGACGTCGACGGCAATCGCTACATCGATTTCTGCTTCGGCGATACCGGCGCCATGTTTGGTCACTCGCCGCCCGCCATCGCACGCGCCCTGGCCGAGGCTGGCGCGGCGGGAATCACCTCGATGTTGCCCGCGGAGCGGGTGGCCCGCGTGGGTGAAAAACTGGCAAAGATGTTTGGTCTGCCGTTCTGGCAGGTGACTCAGACCGCCACCGATGCCAATCGCGCGGCGCTGCGCTGGGCGCGCGCCATCACGGGGCGGCAGCGCATCCTGGTGTTCGATGGCTGTTATCACGGCACCGTCGAAGAGACCATGGTGCGCGCCCTGCCCGAGCTGAAAGACAAGGGCGGCACGCGCGCGCGGGCCGGGCTCATCGGCATGAGTCACGATGTCAGCGCCAGTAGCGACGCCGTGCCCTTTAACGACGGCGCGGCGCTGGAGCGCGTGCTCGCGCGCGGCCGCACCGCAGCGGTGATCGCCGAGCCGGTGATGACCAACATCGGCATGGTGCTGCCGGAAGAAGGTTTCCTGCGTTCGATGCGCGATCTCACGCGTCGCCATGGCACGCTGCTGATCATCGACGAGACACACACCCTGTCGAGCGCACACGGCGGCTACGCGCGCGCCCGCAATCTCGAACCGGACCTGTGGGTGTGCGGCAAGGCCATTGCCGGTGGCATGCCCTGCGCGGTGTTCGGCTTCACCACCGAGATCGAGGCCGGCATGCGGCGCGTGCAGCAGGAACGCGCCGGCGGGCACTCGGGCATGGGCACCACGCTGTCGGCCAATGCGCTGGCGCTCGCCTGCCTCGAGGCATGTCTCGACGAGCTGATGACGCCGGCTAACTACCAGCGCATGCACGAGACCGCCGCCTACCTGTCGGAGGGGCTGGGGCGCCTGTTCGCCGGCGAGTCGCTGCCCTGGCACGTGGCGCGGGTCGGCGCGCGGCTCGAATTCGGCTTTGGCAAGCCGCCGCGCACCGGCGCCGAATCAGAGCGCGAGGCCTGGCCCGAGCTCGAGCACGCCATCCACCTCTACCTGCTGAACCGCGGTGTGCTGCTCACGCCGTTCCACAACATGATGTTGTGCTCGCCGGTGACCACCACCGCGCACGCGGACCGGCTGCTCGAGCACCTCAAGGCATTCCTGGTCGAAGTGGCGGCAGGCCGTGAATGAGCGCATCGGCATCGCCGCGCGAGCGGAGCTCGAGGCATTTCTCGCGCAGCATCCGGACGTGCAAGCCGTGCAGATCATGCTCACGGATCCCTCGGGCGTGTTGCGCGGCAAATCGGTGCAGCGCGAAGAACTGGCACGCATCTTCGACTCGGGCCGGCAGGTGGCCGGATCGATACTCGGACTGGACATCACCGGCCAGGATGTCGAAAACACCGGGCTGGTATGGGAAACCGGCGACGCCGACATGACGGCGCGCCCGCTCGCCGGCTCACTGGTGCGCGCGCCGTGGATTGCCGCACCCACCGGACAGCTCATGCTCACCATGTTCGACGGACGCGGCGCGCCCGCCGCGGCCGACCCGCGCCATGCCCTGGTGCGCGTACTGGATTCGTTCGCGGGCCAGGGGCTCACACCGGTAGTGGCCTGCGAGATCGAGTTCTATCTACTCAAGGAAGAGGCGGAAGGCCGACTGGTGCCGGCGGGCGGCGGCCGGCTCGGCGAGCGGCAGAAAATCGATGCGTACAGCCTGCAGCGGCTCGATGACCTCGCGCCGGTATTCGACGAGGTCTACCGCGCGGCCACCGCGCAAGGACTTCCCGCCGAGACGCTGATGTCGGAGTACTCGCCGGGTCAGTTCGAAATCACGCTGCATCATCGCGACGACGCGCTGCGCGCCGTGGACGAGGCGGTCATGTTCAAGCGCGCGATACGCGGCGCCGCCCAGAAACACGGCCTGGTCGCCTGCTTCATGGCCAAGCCGTTCACGGCCCGCGCCGGCAGCGGCCTGCACGTGCACGTGAGCGTGAACGACGCGCGCGGCACAAATCTGTTCGCCAGCGACGATCCGGCGGGCACACCCGCGCTGCGCCACGCGATCGGCGGCCTGCAGCAGACGATGGCGGAATCGATGGCGATTTTTGCGCCGAACGCGAACTCGTACCGACGCTTCGTGAGCGAAAGTTATGCACCGGTCGCGCCGATCTGGGGCGTCAACAATCGCACGGTGAGCCTGCGCGTGCCGGCGGGGCCACCGGTGTCGCGACACGTGGAGCATCGCATCGCCGGCGCGGATGCGAACCTGTACCTGGCGGTCGCCACGGTGCTCGGTGGCACCGCGCTCGGTATCACTCAACACACGGATCCCGGGCCGCCGATCACCGGCAACGGCTACGCGCAGCCCATGAAACAGACACTGCCACGCAGCTGGCGCGAGGCGCTGGATTTTGCGGAACGTTCCGATTTCCTCGCGGCGACGCTCGGGCGCGAGTTCCTCAAGATCTTCCTGGCGATCAAGGAACAGGAATGCGCGCGCTTTTCCGCCGAGGTCAGTGAACTCGACTACGCCTGGTACCTGCGCAATTAAATGGGGACATTCCTATTTTCCAGACCGGCTGCTGCCTGCGTCTGGAAAATAGGAATGTCCCCATTTAATTGCGCAGTTAGGACTTCTTGGCGGGAGCGGCGGCAGGCTTCACCGCCGCGTTTTCAATCGCGACCAGGTACTTCACCAGCTCGATCATCTCTTCGCCGCCCTTCAGGTGCTCGTTGTTCAGGCGGTACTTGCCATTCACCACCAGTGTCGGTGTGCTTGCGATCTGCATGGCGAGGATCTGGCTCTCCGTCTGGCGGATCTTGAGATCCACGCCGAAGGACTTCGACGCGGCCACGAAGTCCGCGGCCTTCACACCGGTGACGCGCTGGTAGAAGCGCGCCATGTCTTCAATCGTGGGCAAGGCGGACTTGATTCGCCCGGTCTTGGGATCGGTGACGCCCAGCTCGCCAGTCGTCCAGACGGCTTCGTACAGCGCGTCATGCGCCTTCTCCGCGACGCCCAATGACTGGGCCGTGAGATAGGCGCGCTGGAACAGCGGCCAGTTCTCGGCCTTGTTCCACGAGGCCGGCAGGTACACGAGCTGGACGTTCGGCGGCAGGCTCGCCTTGAGCTTCTTGATGATCGGCTGGAACTGGTTGCAGTGTGGGCAACCGTACGAAAACACTTCCATGACCTCGATCTTGCCGGCGGGCACGCTGGTGCGCTGTGCCTGGGGGATGACGCTGTAGTGCGTGCCGGGAATCCAGGTAGCCGCCTGGGAGCTCGAGCCCAACCCGAGCAGGGCACTGAACAGCAATGTCACAGCAGCGGAGCGAAACATGATCACCTCGTTTTGGGATGCACTCAGGCGGAATTCGACCGCTCATCCGGCCGATGATTCAAAAACCGCCGCACCAGGTAGGTGACGGCACCCACCGGCAATGCGACGGAAATAATCCACGGACCGTAGCCCTGGGCAACTGCACCGGCGCTGAACAGGTGCACTGTCATGAGCGAAAACGTGATTTCGCCCGTGTCCCAGTTCAAGGTCCAGTCGAAAAAGCCAAAAATGATAAACAGCACCCAGGCCCATTTGCGGCGCAGGCCCTTTTCCATGACGCAGAAGATGAGCGCGACCACCGAGGCGATCACCGCCAGGCACGCCACGGGCCTGGAGGCTGCGCAAGCTTAAGCTTTCCGAAGGCGCCGGCAACCCGGTAACATCGCCGCCCTTTCCACGTCTCGCGGGCTTTTTCATGCGTTCTCACTACTGCGGCCAGGTCAACGAAAAGCTGGTCGGTCAAGAGGTTACGGTTGCGGGCTGGGTCCATCGCCGCCGCGACCATGGCGGCGTCATCTTTGTGGACCTGCGCGATCGCGAAGGCTTGCTGCAGGTGGTGTTCGACCCTGACAACAAGGCCCAGTTTGCCGACGCGGAAAAGCTGCGCAACGAGTTCGTGGTCCAGGTGCGCGGGTTGGTGCGCGAGCGCCCCGCGGGTACGGCCAATGCCAACCTGGCGTCGGGCAAGATCGAGTTGTTAGGGCGCGAGCTGGTGACCCTCAACCGCTCCGAGCCGCTGCCGTTCCAGCTCGATGAACACGTGAGCGAGGAGATCCGGCTCAAGTACCGCTACATCGACCTGCGCCGTGAAGACATGTCGCGCCGCCTGCGCCTGCGCCACAAGATCACGCGCGCCATGCGCGCACTATCTCGACGATGCGGGCTTCGTGGACATCGAGACGCCGGTGCTCACCAAGGCGACACCTGAAGGCGCACGCGATTACCTCGTACCCTCGCGCACCCATGCGGGCAAGTTCTTCGCGTTGCCGCAGTCGCCGCAGATCTTCAAGCAGCTGCTGATGGTCGCCGGCTTCGACCGCTACTACCAGATCGTCAAGTGTTTTCGCGACGAGGATCTGCGCGCCGACCGTCAGCCCGAGTTCACGCAGCTCGACATCGAGACCTCGTTCCTGTCGCAGGAACAGATCATGGAGACGATGGAGGCGCTCACGCGTCACTTCTTCAAGGACGGCATTGGCGTTGATCTGGCCAATCCTTTCCCGCGCATGGGTTACGCCGAAGCCATGCGCCGCTTCGGTTCCGACAAACCCGATCTGCGCAATCCGCTCGAGCTGGTGGACGTGGCGGACCTGGTCGCCAACTGCGACTTCAAGGTGTTCGCAGGTCCGGCGAAAGATCCCAAGGGCCGCGTGGCCGCGTTGCGCGTGCCGGGCGGCGGCACGATGCCGCGCTCGCAGATCGACGAATACACCGCGTTCGTCGCGCGCTACGGCGCCAAGGGCCTCGCCTACATCAAGGTGAACGAGACCGCGAAGGGCAAGGAAGGCCTGCAGTCGCCCATCGTGAAATTCCTTTCCGATGACTCGGTGAAGGGAATTCTCGAGCGCACCGGCGCGAAAGATGGCGACCTCATCTTCTTCGGCGCGGACAGCGCCAAGGTCGTCAGCGACGCCATCGGCGCGCTGCGCCTGAAGGTGGGCGTGGACCAGAAGCTGACCACCGAAGGCTGGAAGCCGCTGTGGGTGGTCGACTTCCCAATGTTCGACTGGGATGCGGACGAGAAGCGCTGGGTGGCCATGCATCATCCGTTCACCGCGCCGGTGAACGACGACGCGGCGGCGCTCAAGGCGAAGCCCGATGGCGCGCTGGCGAAAGCCTACGATCTCGTGCTCAACGGCAGTGAAATCGCCGGCGGCTCGGTGCGAATCTTCCGCCAGGAGATGCAGTCGGCCGTGTTCGAACTGCTGGGCATCGGTGCCGAAGAAGCGCAGCTCAAGTTCGGCTTCCTGCTCGATGCGCTCAAGTTCGGCGCGCCGCCGCACGGCGGCATCGCGTTCGGCCTCGACCGCCTGGTCATGCACATGGCCGGCACCGACAGCATTCGCGACGTGATCGCGTTCCCGAAGACGCAGACCGCCGCGGATCCGCTCACCGATGCTCCGACCGAAGTCAGCGAGCAACAGCTGCGCGAAGTGCACATTCGTGTGCGCACACCCCCACCAGCGGCTGACATCCAGCTCGAGAGACTAGCGGCCCGCATTACAAGAAAATAGGAATGTCCCCATTTCATGAAGACCGCGGTGGTATTCGTCCACGGGCTGTTCCTGAACGGCGCGGAGTTCACGCTGCTGCGCCGGCGGCTGGGTGCGGCCCACGGCTTCGAAGCGCACCGCTTCAGCTATCCGACCGTGCGTGGCTCGATCGCCGCGACGCTCGCGCAGTTGACCCGCTTCGTGACGGGCATCGATGCCGACCGGATCCACTTCGTCGGGCACAGCCTCGGCGGCGTGGTGTTGTGCCGCTACTTCGAGCGCGAGCGCTGCGAGCGTGTCGGGCGCGTGGTGCTGCTGGGTTCTCCGGTGGTGGAGAGCAGCTCGGCGCGCGCTGTCGCGCGGCATCAATGGCTGCGTCGCGTGCTCGGCCCGCTGGTCGCCGAGGAACTGCTCGAGCCCTGTGATCCCCGCACCTGGAACTGCGGGCGCGAGCTCGGCGTCATCGCCGGTACGCGGCCCATGGGACTCGGGCGCTTCTTCGCGCGCTTCGACGAGCCGAGTGATGGCACCGTGGCGGTCAGTGAAACCAGACTACCGGGTCACAAGGCACACCTCGCGCATGCCCGTGAGCCACATGGGACTGCTGGTTCAGGGCTCGTCGCCCGCCAGGTGGCGAACTTCCTCGACGACGGGCGGTTCATCCACTCTACTGAAACCTGAAGCGTAGCTCGTGCAGCGTGTTGTCGCGCAGCTTGATGGTGAGCTTGCGGCAACCCGTCCAGCTCGAGCTGGTCTGCCAGTTGTACGTGAAGGCCCCGGTAGATTGGTCGAAGCTCAAACCCGCGGGACCTTCGGCCGTATCGCTGAGCGGCACTACCGGCGCGCTCCCGCAACTCAATGAGCCGACGGTCGCCGATGTGAACGAGCCGGGGTGCGAAACAAATCCTCCGCGGCCGTCGGGCAGTCTCCAGCGGATCGGCACGATCGAGCCCCGGGTGACGAGGTTCAACGTCGGTGGCTGATTCACGGGCCCCAGGAATCCTTCGAAGTTGAACAACGATTCCACGGTGAATGCATGCGTCACTGCCGTGGTGAAGTTCACCAGATCCTTGCCGGTCACCTTGAAAGTGCGCGCGCCGGCCGTGCGCGTATTGATGAGCTCTCCATTCGGTGTGGGCGCCGTGCAGCTCAACAACGAGACGTCGGTGCAAGCGTAGTCCGCCACCACATCCTGGTAGAAGCCGTAGGTCACTCCGTCCGCCGGGCTCGCGAACGTCACGACAGGAGCTGTCTTGTCGACGTTGCGCGGCACGCTGGTGAACGTGGCGCTGTTGCCTGCCTGGTCGGTCACGACCACCGCACCCGTCACCGCGGCGCCTTCGGCGCTGATGACCAGCGGACTGGTCGTGCTGGTCGATGCAAGACCTGACAACGCATCGCTGCGCGTGAACGGAATGCTCAAGTTGGTTTTGTTCCAGCCATTGGCGTTCGGGACGGGCGAGGGCGTGCCGAAGCTAAGGACCGGGGGCGTCGCGTCACGTTTGATCGTGATCGAACTACTGGCAATACCACCAGCCGATGTGACGCTGCAGCTGAACGTGACGCCCGCCGTGTCGCTAGTCACGCTGCTCGTTTCGCAGCCGTGACTCGAGACGATGCTCGCGGGAATCTCGAGAATTTGCCATGCGACCTGCACATCACTCGTGTACCAGCCGTTGTTACCGACGGCCCCGGAAATCGTCGGCGTCACCCCGGGCGGCGTGCGATCGATGTTGACGGAAGGAGTATTCAGCGACAACGAATTGCCTGCGTTGTCGACCACAGTGACCGACCGCACTACGCCCGCGCCTTCCTGGCTGATGACGATCGGGCTGGGAAGCGTGACAGTCCTGATGCCCGACAGCGCATCCATCGGTTCGAACGGAATGCTCACATCGCCAGAATGCCAGCCATTTGCGTTCGGCGCTGGAGTCGGCGTGCCAAAGTCCAGCCATGGCAGCGTCGCATCGCGCTTGAGCGTCACCGATTTGCTGGTGGTGCCGCCCGCGGATACGGCCGTGCAGGTCAACGAGATACCGGTCGTGTCCGTCGCGACGTTCTGCGTTTCGCAACCTTCACTGGAAACCAGGCTCGTCGGGAACTCGATTCACCGACCACGTCACGAGCGCATCGCTCATGTACCAGCCGTTCAATCCGATCGTACCGCTGACCAGCGATGAGACGAGGGGCGCCGTGCGATCGATGCGCACCGGATCCGACTCGAAGGTGGCCGAGTTTCCTGCGATGTCGGTGGCTGTGACCGCACGCGTGATGCCTACACCTTCCCCGGTCAGGACGAGCGGGCTTGGTTGATCAACGAAGCGACGCCGGACAGGGCATCGGCCGCCTCGAAAGACACGTTCACGTCGCCGCTGTGCCAGCCGTTGACATCGGCGGCGGGCGATGGCGCATCGAACGTGAGCGTCGGAGCAGTCGTGTCGCGACGTATGGTGACAGTCTGCGTCGCGGATCCTCCTTCCGATGTCGCGCTACACGTCAATCGCAGCTCGCGCTGTCTTCGGCGACTGAGGTCGTCGCGCAGCCCGCCTGCGAAGCAATGCTCGACTGCGCATCGGTGACCGACCAGGAAACCTGCACGTTACTCGTGAACCAGTCGCCGCCGCCGAGGACACCCAAAATACTGGGTTCGATGACCGGTGGGCTGGTGTCGGGGAGTTCTACCGGAACATCGGTGACTCGGAAGATGACTTGGGAAATTCCGTCGCCCACGTACAGCCGTCCGTACGAATCAAACTCCATGTCCAGTGGTTGTTGGACCGTCATGCCTTCCGGCGTGACCAGCCCGCCCGGTGGCGCCGGGACGGCATCGATGATGCCGGTGTCCACGTCCACCTTGCGCAGTGTGTCCGCGGCTGCGATGAAAACATTTCCGGTCGGATCGATCGCAATCGCCGGCGACGTTCCGAGACCGGCGGCTATTGCCGGTCCGCCGTTTCCGGTGATCGAACCGCTGCCGTCGCCATTTCCCGCGATCGTGGTGATGACTCGCGTCGTCGGGTCGACCTTGCGGACTCGATGATGCAATCGATCGACGATGATGAGGTTGCCGGCGGCATCGAACCGAATGATGCTGGGACGATTCAGGGAAGCCGCGGTCGCGAGGCCGCCATCTCCAAGCGCACCACTCGGCTGACCATTGCCTGCGTAGGTGGTAATGATGCCGGTCGCCGCGTCGATGCGCCGGATGCGATGATTTTCACTGTCGGCGATGAAGAGATTGCCGGCGGAGTCGAAGGCCAGGTCTTCGACTCCCTGGATCATGGCGCCGGTCGCCTGGCCTCCGTCACCACCGTATTGGCCATTGCCATTGCCGGCGTACACCGCTGCCGTGCCGGTAATCGCGTCGCGACGGTACACGTAGTAGCCGACGCCACCGGAATAGAAGACGTTTCCTGCTGCGTCGACCGCAATGGCGCGCGGTTCCTGTCCGAGCAGCGTCTGCACACCCTCGATGGTGCCGTTGTCGGCCCGCACCTTGCGGAAAGCCTGAGTTCCGGCGTCCGCATAAAAGAGATTGCCCGCCGTATCGAGTGTCAGGCTCCTGGGGACTCCCATGCACGCATCGCGCGCCAGCGCGCCATCCCGGCAATTCGGCAGGATCCCGTTGCCCGCCGCCGTAGTGATGATGCCGGTGACGGCGTCCACGCGGCGTACGCGCCTGTTGACCGATTCTGCAATATAGAGATTGCCTGCCGCGTCGAAGGCGATCGAAGTGTTCGTGCCAAGCGTCGCCTGAGTGGCCGGTCCGCCGTCGCCGCCGTAACCGGCGTAACCGTTTCCGGCCACTGTATTCATGCGCCCCGTGGCCGTGCTCAGACGCCGGACGCGATTGCCGCAGCCCTCGAAGTAATGCAGGTCGCCCGCAGGACTGTTACCATCGCCAGCGATTGTGGAACGCACAGGTGAACTTGTGCGGCTGGGAGGTCCTCTCCGTTATAGCTGGTGCCCAGCCCTGGCCCGACGATCGTCGACCAGATCCCGGTAGCGCGGGTGTACTTGCGAATTCGGCGATTCATCCATTCCGACACATAAATGTTCTGGGCGGCATCAACCGCCACGGCCTGCGGCCAGAAAAACGTGGGCACGGTCGTCCCATCGCCCCCATAGCCTTGGGAACCGGTACCCGCAAACAACGAGGTGACACCGTTCGGCGCGCGCTTCCAGATCTGATTGCGGCCCATGCGCGGGTAGTAGAGCGTGCCGTCGGAGCCGAACGCGATGCCGTCCAGGTCTTCCTCGCCCATATTGGCAAGGTAGACCATGGTTTCCGCGATGGGATCAACCTGGAAGAGATTCCGGCCGCCGAACGCGACAACTGCCCCTGAGGATTGAATGCGAGCGCGTCGCCCTTGACGACGTTGAGGTCGGGGCGAGGGAAGGAGGAAGGCAGCGACGTCAAAGTGCCTTGCACGGTGTCGAATCGCAGCAGCCCACCAGTCCCGTCGGAAATGTACATCCGACCGTCCGGACCGTACGCCAGGCCGCGAGGGCTGGTTGCGACGCTGGTGGCGGGCGCGTCGAGGATATCCGCGCCGCCGGCGTATACCTCGAGCGTCTGCGCGGAGGCGGTGGCTGCGCAAACGACAGTCAAGAGGACGCCTGCGAAAGAGCGAGCGCCATGCGGATCATCGAGTACTCCCTGGTCGGCCCCGAGCCGGGCCGGCGGACATAATAGCGTCAGTCAGAATTGGTTAGCGGCTAACTTCCTGATATCTGCCGCGAGTTACTTCTTGATGACGTCGTCCGGGATTGGTAGCTATTTGATCAGCGCGCGCAGCTTGTAGACCAGGTCCAGCGCGGCGCGCGGCGTGAGGTCGTCGGCGCTCACCGCGCTGCAGCGCGGCTTCGAGCTCCAGCAGCCGCGGATCGGGCGGCGGCGGTGCGGGCGGCTCGAGCGGTAGTTGGGCCTGCGGCGTGTGCGCGGGGTCGGCGCGGCCGCGCGAGCGCGGATTGTGCGCGCGCGGCATCAGTTTGCGCGGCGCCCTTTCTCCAGTGCCGCGAGGTACTCGCGCGCCGCGGCGATGACCTCGCGCGGCACGCCGGCGAGCTGCGCCACCGCGAGGCCGTAGCTGCGGCTGGCGGGGCCTTCCTTCACCGCGTGCAGGAACACGATGCCGTCGCGATGCTCGGTGGCATCGAGATGCACGTTGGCGCAGCCGTCGACTTCATGCGCGAGGCTGGTGAGCTCGAAGTAGTGAGTCGCGAACAGCGTGAAGCTGCGGTTGACGCGCGCGATGTGGCGCGCGCACCGCCCAGGCCAGCGACAGGCCATCGAAGGTGCTGGTGCCGCGGCCGATCTCGTCCATGAGGATGAGGCTCTTGTCGGTGGCGTTGTTGAGGATGTTGGCGGCCTCGGTCATCTCGACCATGAACGTGGAGCGGCCGCCGGCCAGGTCATCGCCGGCGCCGATGCGCGTGAAGATGCGGTCGATCGGGCCGAGCACCGCGCGCTCGGCCGGCACGAAGCTGCCGACGTGCGCGAGCAGCGCGATCAGCGCGCCCTGGCGCATGTAGGTGGATTTGCCGCCCATGTTCGGGCCGGTGACGATGAGCATGCGGCGCGAGGCGTCGAGCACCAGGTCGTTGGGCACGAACGGCGCCGTCGATGAAATGTTCGACCACCGGATGGCGGCCGCCGCGAATCTCGAGCCGGGTTTCGGCGACGAGCTGCGGCTCGGTCCAGCCGAGCTGCGCGGCGCGTTCGGCGAGCGCGCGCAGCGCAGTCCAGCGCGGCCAGCGCCGCGGCGGTCGCCTGCAGCGCGGCCGAGCCGGTCGGTGAGCTGCGTCAGCACTGCCTCGTAGAGTTCGCGCTCGCGCGCCAGCGCCTTCTCGCGCGCGCCCAGCACCTTGTCTTCGAAGCTCTTGAGCTCGGGCGTGATGAAGCGCTCGGCGTTCTTCACCGTCTGCCGGCGGATGTAGTCCTTGGGCACGTTGTCGGCCTGCGAGCGGGTCACCTCGATATAGAAGCCCGACACGCGGTTGTAGGCCGAGCTTCAGCGAGGAGATGCCCGAGCGCTCGCGTTCGCGCGCGTTCGAGCTCCAGCAGGAATTCGTCGGTGTGCGTGGCGATGCGGCGCAGCTCGTCGAGCTCGGCGTCGTAGCCGGGGGCGATCACATCGCCGTCGCGCAGCACCACGGAAGGTTCCTCGGCGATGGCGTGCTGCAGCAGGTCCGCGCACGTCGGCGTGTTCGCTCGACCGCGTCGTGCAGCTCGATGATCAGCGGCGCTTCGATGCGCTCGAGGCTGGCGCGCAGCGCCGGCAGCGCCGCGATGCGACGCGCGCAGGCGGTGAGATCGCGCGGCCGCGCGCTGCGCAGCGCCACGCGCGACAGGATGCGTTCCACGTCGCCGATGGCGCGCAGCGGTTCGCGCAGAGCTTCGAAGCGGCGCGCGTCGACCAGCAGCGCGATGCGCCTGGTAGCGGCGGCGCAGTTCCTGCTGGTCGGTGCAGCGGGCGATTGAGCCAGCGGCGCAGGTCGCGCGAGCCCATGGGCGTGACGGTGGAGTCCAGCAGCGCGAACAGCGTGGCCGAGTCCTGGCCCGACAGCGACACGTCGATCTCGAGATTGCGGCGCGTGGCCGCGTCGAGCTGCAGCGCGTCGCCGCGTTCTTCGACCGCCAGCTGCGTGATGTGCGGCAGCGCGGTCTTCTGCGTCTCGCGCACGTATTGCAGCAGCGCGCCCGCCGCGCGAGATCGCCAGCGGCAGATCGTCGGCGCCGAAGCCGCGCAGGTCGAGCGTGCCGAGCTGGTCGGTCAGCAGGCGCGAGGCGCTCGAGAATTCGAAGTGCCAGGGCGGGCGCACGCGCTGCTCGCCGTGCAGTGATCGCGCCGATCTCGCGCGCCTGGTCTTCGGGGACCAGCAGCTCCGCCGGCTTGAGCCGTTCGAGCTCGGCTCGAGCGCCGCGTCGCCGTCGGCTTCGAGCACCGTGAAGCGGCCGCGCGGCGAGATCCAGCCACGCGAGGCCGAAGATCGCGCCGTCCTTCGCCGGCCGCGCGACGACCGCGGCTAGCAAGGTTTCGCGGCGCTGTTCGAGCAGCGCGTCGTCGGTGACCGTGCCCGGCGTGACCACGCGCACGACCTGGCGGTCCACCGGTCCCTTGGATTTGGCCGGGTCGCCGATCTGCTCGCAGATCGCCACCGACTCGCCCTTGCGCACCAGGCGCGCGAGATAGGTGTCGACGCTGTGATAGGGCACGCCGGCCATCGGAATGGGTTCGCCGCGCGGACTGGCCGCGCGAGGTCAGCGTGATGTCGATGAGCTTGGCGGCGCGGCGCGCGTCGTCGATAGAACAGCTCGTAGAAATCGCCCATGCGATAGAACAGCAGCGAGTCGGGTGTTCGGCCTTGATGCGCAGGTATTGCTGCATCATCGGCGTGTGCTGGAAGGCTCCTCTCGAGCGACATCTAACGACGCAAAGCGAATCCTGCGGGCGCGTGACGGGGCGCGCATTATGCCCCGAGTACCTATAGCGTCGGCAGGGTCGAAATATGAGATTGGGTGGCATGATGCCCAAACTCTCGAGTGTCTTCATGCGCACCCTGGGGGTGCTGGCCCTCGCCACCGCGATTGTTCGTCACGGCACCAACTCACGTCCCAGGCCGACCAGGCGGCGGCAGTAACGGCCGCCCGCGGATCGGACTGGTGCTGGCGGGCGGCGGCGCCAAGGGCGGCGCACACGTCGGCGTGCTCAAGGTGCTCGAGGAAATGCACGTGCCGATCGACTGCATCGCCGGCACCAGCATGGGCGCGCTGGTGGGCGGCGGTTATGCCTCGGGCATTCCGGCCGCGGATCTCGAAAATTTCGTCATCACCATCGACTGGAAGAAGGTCGTCGGCAACCAGGGGCGACGCGAACTCGAGCCCATCGAGCAGAAGCGCGAAGGCGCCACCTACAGCAACGAATTCGAATCGGCATCACGCCCGATGGCATAACGACTGCCCGGCGGCCTGGTCAACACCAGCAATATCGAAGACCTGCTGCGAACCTACGTCGCGCACCGCGCGGCTGCGAGACCGACTTCGACAAGCTGCCGATTCCCTACCGCGCCGTGGCCACCGACATGGTGACCGGCCGGATGGTGGTGCTCGACAAGGGCGATCTCGCCACCGCAATGCGCGCCAGCATGGCCATCCCGGGCGCGTTCGCTCCGGTCCTCATGGAGGACATGATCTTCTACGGACGGCGGACTGGTGCGCAACATCCCGATCGACGTGGCACGCGACCTGTGCGCCGACGTGCGTGATAGTCGTGAACCTGGTCGAGCCGTCCACGATCCGAAGCGGCTGCACACCGCCACGCAGCTGCTGAGCGCACCAGGACGTGATGATCGAGGCCAACGAGACGCTGCAGCTGCAGACGCATGGCCCGGACGATGTGCGCATCGACGTGCGAGATGGGTGACGATCGCCACCGCGGACTTCGAGCGCGTGCCCGAAACGGTTCCGCTGGGTGAGGCCGCAACGCGCGAACATGCGCGGACGAGCTCGCGCAGCTACGCCGTGCCCGAGGCACAGTACGCGGCCTGGCGCACCTGACCAGTCGCAGGACATCGAGGACGCCTCGCCGACGTGCGCTTCGAAGGCCTCAAGCGTGTGAATCCGGAATACCTGGCGAGCCGCGACGACATGCAGGCCGGCGACGTGGTCGAAAGACGGCGATCAGCACGGAAGCGCAGCGCATGGCGGTGCTGCAGGATTTCGATCGGTGGGCTACCGCCTCGATGGCGATCCCGAGGCGCCGACCCTCACCTGGTTGCCGCGCGAGAAGAACTGGGGGCCTAACTACCTCAAGGCGGACCTCGGCGCTGTACGCCTCGTCCGATGGTGACCTGGAGTTCGCGCTGTACGGCCGTCACGTGCGCACCTGGGTGAACAGCCTGGGCGCCGAGTGGCGCAACGAGGTGCTGTTCGGTGGCGAGATGCTGTTCGCGACGAGTTTCTTTCAACCGCTCGATCAGCGCGCACCGCTTCTTCGTCGAGCCCCGCGTCGGCGTTTTCGCGCACCTTCGAGAACATCTTCATCGACGATGAACGCGTGGCGCGCTACGAGTTTCGGGATGCCATCGCCCAGCTCGATCTCGGCGTCGAACTTCGGGCGCTACGCACAGGCGCGCATGGGCTATGTCTACGACTCGCGCAAGATCGAACGTCGATATCGGCTCGCCGCTGCTGCCGGAGACCGATCCGGATGGATGCGGGCGTGATCGCGGTCAGCGCCGAATACGACAGCCGCGACACCGCGTTTAAGCCGACGCGCGGGTTCGCCGCCGCGCTCGAATACATGCAGCGCCAACGATTCCCTCGGCGGCGATCGCGACTGGCAGCGGCCGAGATGGGCCTCGGCGTGGCCGTGCCGTTCCGCCGCAATATCTGGTGGATGACGCTCGCCGGCGGTTCGGACCTGACGCGGCGACCTGCCGGCCGATCGGGCCTTCACGCTGGGTGGGCCGCAGCAGCTTCCCGGGCTTCGAACTCGGTGAGCTGCGCGTCGACGGTTACTGGACACTGGGCACGAGTTATCTCTGGAAGATCAAGGACATCATGACCGCTCCGCAACCACGCGCTGTACGCCGGCGTGCAGGTGGTGGGCGGCGGGGTCTACGACCGCATCGACGACGACGAGCGGAAGGCATCTACGGAGGATCGTTGTTCCTGACGGGTCGCACGATCGTCGGACCGCTGACGGTCGGTGTCGGCGCAACCTCGACCGAGTCTTGGAGCTTGTGGCTGAGCGTCGGATGGCCGGTCGGACACGGCACGATCCTGGAAAGGGAATCTTCCGCTGAATAAAAAAAAAAAAAAAAAAAAAAAAAAAAAAAAAAAAAAAAAAAAAAAAAAAAAAAAAAAAAAAAAAAAAAAAAAAAAAAAAAATATCCTCGTTAGCCTTGCAACGCGAAGTCGTCGTTGCCTGGCCCGCGAAGTCGGCTCGCGGCTGCTCGAGACGCCGCGCCGGCTTGCCACCGCGGAATCGTGCACGGGCGGCTGGATCGCGAAGCTCTGCACCGACATCGCCGGCAGCTCGGACTGGTTCGATTGCGGCTTCGTCTGCTATTCGAACGCGGCCAAGGCGCGCGACCTTGGCGTGGCCGAGAAACTCATCGAAGCGGAAGGCGCGGTCAGCGATGAGGTCGTGCGCGCCATGGCGGAAGGCGCGATCGAGCGCACTGGCGCAAACGTGGGTCTGGCGGTGAGCGGCATCGCGGGTCCGGGTGGCGCCGTGCCGGGCAAACCCGTGGGCACGGTGTGGTTTGCGATGGCGTACAAGCAGGAAGACCGGCTCGAGTGCCAGGGTCACCTCATCCAGTTCGACGGGAATCGCGATGCCGTGCGCCGCCAGGCGGTGGAGTACGCGCTGAAACTGTTGCGCGCGTTGCCAAAACTGCTGTGAACATGCTCCGGCTGTTCTTCGCGCTGCAGCCCACGCACGAACAGAACACCGCGCTCACGGCGCAGGTCGCGCCGCTCGATTGCTCAACTCCGGGCACAGCCCGTGCCCGCGGAAAATCTGCACGCCACACTGTGTTTCATCGGCGCGATCGAGCCAGCAAGGCTCGATGCCTTGCGCGCCGCGGCAGCGAGCCTGCGTGGCCGGCCGGTGACGACTCAGTTTCGATGCGCTCGAATACTGGGAAACGCCCAGGATACTCTGCGCCACGGCTTGCCGGGATTCGTCGGCGGCGAGTGAGCTATCGATCGCGCTTGGCGAGGCGGCGGTCGCGGCGGATTTTCGCCGGACATCAAACCTTTCCGCGCGCATCTCACGCTGGCGCGAAAGATTTCCGCGGCGCAAGCAGCGACGTTCCGTGGCCGCTGCCGCTCATGCCGCCGACGGTGAATGCGCGCCGAAAAATTTGTGTTGATGTCGAGCCGTCGCGAAGGACGCGGGGTCGATATACAGTGCCGTCGATTGTTGGCCACTGTATGGGCCACGATGACTGAAATTCTCAGTGTTTCGAATAGAAATAGCTGTGTATTTATACAGGCACCTGTGCTAAATTTTTTCCATCAAAACTCGCACGCAAAGAAAAGGGGATTTCGCGATGGATGACAACCGGAAGAAGGCGCTCTCCGCCGCACTGGGTCAGATCGAAAAACAATTCGGCAAGGGTTCGGTCATGCGTCTCGGCGACGCCGCCGCTTCCTACGACGTCGAAGCAGTTTCCACCGGCTCGCTGGGCCTCGACATCGCGCTCGGCATCGGCGGTTTGCCGCGCGGCCGCGTCATCGAAATCTACGGCCCGGAATCTTCCGGCAAGACCACGCTCACGCTGCAGGTGGTCGCGGAAATCCAGAAGCTCGGCGGCACCGCCGCCTTCGTCGACGCCGAACACGCGCTCGATCCGTCGTATGCCGAGAAGCTCGGCGTCAACGTGAACGAACTGCTGGTGTCGCAGCCGGACACCGGCGAGCAGGCGCTGGAAATCACCGACATGCTGGTGCGTTCCAACGCCGTCGACCTCGTCGTCATCGACTCCGTCGCCGCGCTCACGCCCAAGGCGGAAATCGAAGGCGAAATGGGCGAACTGCAGATGGGTCTGCACGCCCGCCTCATGTCGCAGGCGCTGCGCAAGCTCACCGGCAACATCTCGCGCTCGAACACCATGGTCATCTTCATCAACCAGATCCGCATGAAGATCGGCGTCATGTTCGGCAATCCGGAAACCACCACTGGTGGCAACGCGCTCAAGTTCTACGCCTCGGTCCGCCTCGACATCCGCCGCATCGGCGCCATCAAGAACGGCGAAGAAGTGGTCGGCAACCAGACGCGCGTCAAAGTGGTGAAGAACAAGGTCGCGCCGCCGTTCCGCGAGGCCGAGTTCGAAATCATGTACGGCCTGGGCATTTCGCGCGAAGGCGAAATCATCGACATGGGTTCGACCCAGGGCATCATCGAAAAGTCCGGCTCCTGGTACAGCTACAACGGCGAGCGTATCGGTCAGGGCAAAGACAACGCGCGCGATTTCCTCAAGG
>CAWIVS010000012.1:0-986367 GCA_963839685.1 uncultured Pseudomonadota bacterium
CGATAATTGATTTGGCCATATCGAAGCGCAACAACTTAGACGGATGATCGAAAGGAAACCTTCTTTGCAAAGATTTCCCGCCTTCAAGCTTGCGAAATTCGTAGTAATCGACATAGTCCGCAACAATCACATCCCCTACACCGACATCGTCACGTCCCTGAACGCCACCACCGATGCCAACAAGAAGCAAATAGTGCGGGCGAAAATCTTCTATGACTTCTCTTGCTCCTTCATTGCTGGCGAGGTTTCCTCGGTCCGCGAGTTGCTTAAGAACGACGTCATAGTTCTTCACAGCCGACACTCGCCGAGTCCAATAAGTGCTTGGCGGCAGGCTTGCGTTGCATCCTAGAACTCTTCGAAGTTGCCCAAACTCCTCGTCAACAACGGTCATAACAGCAACTCTTGAGACTTACCGCGAATGCCTGGATTACTAATTGCGGGTCGGTCATTCGCGCATCCAAGAACGCGACACATCAAATTGCGCATTCAGGACCTCTCAAAGTGCAGTGTTGGACGTCGACAATTGCCGCCGGCAGAGCCTGGCCGGCAAGACGATTCGAAGTTTGGACGCAAACAAGTGACTACGCCACGATTTGCTAGGATTACTGAAGCTTCCAAACAATTCGAACAGGCGAAGTATCTTCAATTCTGTCAGCACTTCCGTAGCCAAAGAACTTGAAGGGTTCCCGATCATCCGATCGAATGAAGATGTGAACGCGCGTGCCTGGGTTCACCATGCTTTTGAATACTGGCATTGGCCAGTCGAGACTCTTCACGACCATACCACTCAAGTTTCCCACTGACGAGCTTGTTAGCGTAGTCATGGCCAGTTCGTCCTGGAGTTGACACGTTCGCGAAGATGAACCAGTCGGTGCCATGCCGGACAACAACCGGTGTACCACGGCCCACCGTTTGCATCCGGAACGTTCAGCAGCGATAGTACCTCTTTCCGCGTATACGCCTTCCCGCGTACAAACTTGGGCACTGCCTGAAGTTCTGCTGTCGCCGGAACGGGCCTCATCTTCTTCTCCAGACAAAGTGAGTGCCAACGCGTAGTCAATAAGTCGATTGACGCGATCCGTCTTTGTGCCCCCTATTCGAAGGTCTAGCCGGGCGAGCGCATCTTCCAGCTGTCGATTCTGTATTGAACTCAGTAGAGTCACTTCAGAATACGTACTTCCCCACAGTGTGGAAACACGATGAGACTTTGAACCCGAGCGAGGCAGATTGTCAGCCGCATTTCTAGAATGGCCTGGAGCTTCTGCCAGAAAGACTCTCGAAGAGATGAGCAAATTGTGCTTGCGACAAAGCCTTTGTCTCCGCGACCGGTGTCGGCGTTTGCCTCTTGTGGCTTTGGCAGGATCATGCCCGTCCCCAAAATGTTCCCCGAGCCGCGCAATCAGTTGGTCCTTAGAGCCGTACTTGACACATCCGACTTGCTCGGCGATTGCTTGGAGGTCCGCAATCGACACAGACTGGAGCACCAGCTGCGCGGGAACCATACGCCTAACAAGGCGCTCTACCCTCTCTGCCTTTGCCCCGCCAGTCGAAAGGTCATTCAAACGTAGCGCCTCGACAAGATCTTTGCTCGATATCCATTCGAAGAGCCTTTGGCGCACCGAATCGGTCAGCGGAAGCCCAATCGCAATGCCCAGGGCGTGACGCATCTCCGAAGCAATAACGACATCGTCGTCGACTCGAAATACCAAGAGGGAACTCACCAGACTACTGAGCTCTCGGTCGAAGGCATCATCTGATTCCCAAATCGACCTAAATTCCGCGTGATAACAGGTTAGAAAATGGTCGACAAAATTAAGACCCAGCTCGTGTCGTAAGACCCCCAGCACGCTAAGCTCACTTGCGTCTAGTGTCTTGCCTGAAAGCCACGCGGCGTGAAGCACTCGACGATATAGCTTTTGGTCCGAACTTTGGAGCAGACCTTCTCCTTCGATCCTTGCAATGACCATCTCGACGTGTTGACGCGCACGCTCCTTTAGATTCGACGCGCTTAGTCGCAGTCCGTCTTGCGCCAAAAGCGTTGCAACAATCGAAAAAGCCGGCGGAAGCCTCGCTAGTACTACTGGCTGAACGTGTGCAAGCGTCCGAAGATTGGAATCGAGCTCGGCGCAAATCCCCTTCGTATCCAAGCGACTCTACGTCAGCAAGTAACGATTGCGCCGCATTGCGAACAATTTTCGGGTCCGCTTTTGCGATTAGTTCAGCGAGAATAATTGGAGCGCCTGACTCAATTCTTTGCCCATTGGGTACTATCGATATTCAAGCATGACTCTAATAGTTCACCTGCGCTCGCAGTTTCAAGTGCCGGCTCGTCTTTGAGTCGTACGCGATACCTCAAGTCAACAATGCCTTCATCGAATTCTCGTACTCGCGGAATATCTAAGCTCCGAAAAAGCTTGGGTGTCTCGAGTATTCTGTATCGGGCCAAATATGAGTCTGCATGCACATGAGAGTATCCTCTTGCGAGCAACTTGCGCTCGAACATCTGAATATCGACGGCCTGGTCGCAGAGCCCATCAACGAGCGCGGGCAGCGAAATTCCCGTGTCGTCTTCCTCGCGCCGGATTTCTGAAAGAAAATATGCTTCTCCGTCACCGTTTGGGCGCTGAACTTGGCTCTCAGAGATATAGTGGGTTAGCCGCACTCGGCTCGTCTTTATTTCGAAGCTAACAGAGTTAGCTAGAGAAATGAGTAGAGCACCAACCCTATTAGCAATCCACGCTCGATATTGCCGCGTCTGGTCGCTGAGACAGTGAAAGGAGCAGTTTTCACCCCACAGCCCTAACGCCTCCACTTGGCTCATACGCGCTACTCGCCCGAACAGCGATTCCCATTCGTCGAAAATTGAAAGGACTCGCTGAGCATCAAGCGAGCTTCTACCAGCGAGATCAAAGATTTCTGCAGCTAGGACTGAAAACGTCCTCAGTGCGAGAAGCGATCGACATTCGATAACGACGGACGCGGACCGCCATCGCTTAGCCCGAAAGCGAAATTGAGCGTAAGAGTAGCTTGAAAGTACGAGGCCTTCAGTAGACCTTCCTACGAGCGAATCAAGCCCGGACACGACAACAATGAGTGCCCGGATTTCCTGAGCTTGAATTGAAACCGATCGCACAGTTGTCTTGGAACGCACTAATCTCGAATCGGCCGGAAGAGCGAGAGCCGGGCGCTACAAGAATAGGCCGATCTTTAGAGAAGAGTCGCTGTATCTTCTGCGTCGTGAATCGCATTACTCGGTGATGTTGAATACGTGATGATTCATTGACGAAGGGAATACCAGGGACGGATAGAAGAAAGGAGTTGAATCCCCAGGGTGGCGTGGTTCCATTCTCATGAAACAAAAACAATACCGGCGTCGCACGCGCTCTTGCTTCACGGAGTTCGTCGCCACTCAATGCGCCATTCATCAGCTTGCTTGTCGCCCTGTTCATCGAGCGAACGTATAGACACCCGGCACTACCTGATCCTGAAGCCACTCAAGAAACTTCGTAATCGCCTTTCTATTCCAACGATCCTCATCGGCCTCGCTGACGGGCACCAACTTGATAAGCGCAATCATGTACCCAATAGAAATGTCCTTGAACCTAGCATCGAGACTATCCGTGCCAAGTACCTTTTCGAGCGCGCGACGAATCCTTTTCTCCGAATCGGAAAAACCCTGAGATCTAAGGTAGACAGGCGCGTACGGCCATAAGTGCTCACCGGGACCAAACGTTCCGATTGCTCCACTATCCAACACATTCAGCCTGGTTGGACGCATGTTTGCAGTTCGTTGAATTGCCGGAGTCGTTGAGGTTGGAGAATCACGGAACTGATCACGGAGGTTTTGTTCCGACTGATGGATGTGGTGAAAGCGAAGAGCGAGCGTCTCTGGCAGAAAAACGCGCGTAAATGCCATGAGCTGCGAGCGATAGCCAAACATACGCGCGTGTTGAAGCATCGTGTCCATTTGCGTGACCTTCGCACTTCGCAAGTAGTAGGTTACCAATAGATTGTCGATGGTCAGGCCGCGACCCAAAATGTTGCCACCGACGATAAAGTTGATTCCACTAGAAAACGCCGCGTCGCTGCCCTCGGAATTCACGACGTAAAAGGTTCGAAGATGAAGTCGCGAGCGCAAAAATGACACGATTTCATCGAACAGTGGAGCATCCGGCAGCGTGAGCTTGAGCTCGTCGTAAGCCCAGATCATATCGATGCGATGCGGACTGTCCGGCAACCCATCGAGAAGCTCAGTCTCAAGGGTATCGACAAAGCCACGAATGAGGTCACGAAGCTTTTCGTGGTCACCCATTTTGGCGCTCGTATGACAAAGAAAGTTCTGCCCACCCGCAGCCGTGTCGGGGTACTTAAGTTGCTGAGCAGCAGCGCTATTCAAGAAAAAGCAGACCGCACGCCTGAGCCCAAGCGGTGACTTTTTCGGAGCGGAAGTCAGCTCGGCACTCTCTGTCGCAGGAGTGAAAATGACGGGTGGCTTTGCTTTCGATGAGCCAACCCGGTCTGCGGAAAAGAAGTGCTCTCCGCCCGTATATCCATCTCCAGGTTCGACTAGCAGCGTGAACTTGGGCCGAAGTGGATGCTGAGTGTTCTGAAGAAGAAGTGCGTACGGTGTTGCCGTCACTTGGACGAAGACATGATGGCGAAGCTTTTCTCGTGCCGAGTGTCCTGACTCATCGCGATCGTCATTCAAGACAATTCGTCGAAAAATTGCGCTGCTTCTCTCCGGGGATCTTGGCGCCTTGCCCTTCTTGGCTCCATTACCTGGTGTCGTTGCATCTCGTGCACGCGCTCGAGCAGCCACCTTTCCATGTACAAATCTTAGCCGGGTCTGCCTCGTCGTCGAACACAATGGCTGGATAACCGGCGGCCCCCGACTTTTCTAATAGATGCACCAGATGATTCGTATGCGTCGGATCTTTTGCACAAACGATGACCACGCCCGATCGAGACAGTTGCCACGCAAAGTACTCCGCCTCCGCAATCCAATCTTCCGATCGTGTCGAGTCAAAAATCTTTCGGCCGTCGACAGCTTGAAAACGGCCCTTAGTCTGCTTGACTAGTTCTAAGTAATTAGTCGTAAAAACTATAACGAGCTTGAAACCATTGTCGAATGCAACTGCGGCCAACGCGATCATCGCAAGCGTCTTTCCACTCTGCACTCGACCATATAGCAGTCCTGTGGGGCACCGACCCGCTAACGGCGACGCGGCGCTTGCTTGTCCAGTCCCGCCTGCACCAACCTCATTTGGCGCAACATCTGTCGCATAGTGCTTGACGATTTCGCCGAGAAAGTTGATCGCTTGGGATCGCGCCGCGAGCAGCGTGTTGTCTTTCATCGGCTTACCACCGACACCACGTCTTAGATTGACGAGTGTCTGTTGCAAACACGGGCCATCAGTAACGATGGCAGGTTCCGAAACGGCTGCCAAAACCTTTACTTCACCCTTCGTCTCATAATCGGCTTGGACGTCGGAGCGCGCCCATAGCAGCTCCCTTAGCTAACTCTTGCCACCTTGCTATATCACTTGTCCGCGACCTTCGAAAGTTAGATCACGGCTTTTGTGATCAAGATCGACTTGATAGATTGCCGTCAGTGCGTGCATTGCAACCTTTGGCGGTACAGCGTTCCCTATCGCTCTAGCAATGGACGTGCGCGAGCCGCCAGCAAAAAATCAAACCAATCTGGGAAAAACTGGATTCTCGCGGCTTCACGGCAGGTCAAGACTCGTGGTTCGGCGGGATGCAAGAATATGCCTTGACCCGGTGATCGAAAGCCTGTCGTCAGGGTGCGGAAAGGCAAATCCCACCGCATTCGTCCGTACATTGACTTGTACCGATGCCCCGGATTGTCACGATGACAACTGGGTCGCATGTGATTCGGAAGGTCAAACCGATCGTGTTTTAGCAGCCAGCGAGCGCGCCTAAGATTGTCTGGTGACAGTGAATCAAGGAATTCATCAGATCGCTCCGATTCACTCTTCTTAGGTCCGCAATTCCCCAACGAAGCGACCTAACTGGCTGCCCCGGGCTCGAGCATCCTCGTGCGCTCTTGGAGACTTCTGTTGGTACTTGCTATCAGCAGATGCCGACGACGTCGTTGCGCCACACCAATTTCGCTGGCGTCGAAAATGCGCGTCAAAACTTCATATCCCAAGTTCTTCAAAGCCAAACTGCTCTGTTCACAACATTTCTTGAGTCGTGCACTACGCTCGTAACGTTTTCAATGATGAGGCTGTCTGCTTCGAGCACTTCTGCCGCGCGAACCATACTCAAGTAGAGCTTTCATTTTTTGGATCGTCTCCCCGCGTGTAATTGTTTAGCGCGGAATGCCCCTGACACGGTGGCCCTCCCGAGCCGCAACTCCACAGATCCCGTGCGTTTTCGAGCTCGGCGCTCGGCAAGTGAAAGTTTGCTGCCGACAGGCGAATCAAACCACGTGCGGATGTCACTGGGTGACTGATCGGAAACCTGTGGAAAATTCGCCTTATAGATTGGCCAGATCGATGTGTCGCGCTCGACCGCAAGGCGAACATCAATTCCTCGCCCGTAGCGGCGAAGGCATTCGGCGGCGCCGAGGGTCAGTCCTCCCGCCCCAGAAAACAGGTCGACGATACGAGCAGGCGTCTTCAGCGACTCGTAGGACGGTATTAGCATCGACTTAATAAAGACGAGATCTTCTTCACTATTGCCGGCGGCAAGGCGAATGCCTGTCCTCTTTCTCACTTACCTAGACTCCGATCTCGTTTCTGAATTCGGCGAATCTTGCTTTCTATCTGTTGATCGGTCTTCAGAGAGCATTGCCAAAGGGTAAAGCTTGCCCAACCCTGCCTGCGCAATGAACAAGCTTTCTTAAATATCTAAGAACGATTTGCTCGAATTTTTTCACGCCAAAAGAACCGATTAGTTTTCGGCAGCCGACCAAGACTACGCCTCCTATGCCCATGCCAAAAGCAGCCGTGCACGAATAGAGCCCATTTTCCAGACGGGCTGTCGAAATCTGGGCTACCAGGTAGGTGCGAACCGTATCTGCCTAAACCTTACTCCGTGCACGCGTAACACGGCTGCGACCCGTGTCTCGAGAGATGTGCCGCGCTGGCGAACGGCGCGCATTCGGTTCGCGAAGCACTGGATACGCGTTTTCGCACGCAAGAAGGATGCGCCACCTAGTTGTTTTGCCGCCTCCGCCAAGCGTTCTGTTCGTTCGAGCTCAGGCCGCTAGCCTACCGCACTGCGTGCACCACGGGGTTCATCCCCGATGAGCTTTCGCATCGCTGAGACCACAAGACTACTTCCTAGGGCAAACCTAGGGCGAAGACTACCCACGCCGACCAATCCTGCATTTGAATCCTCTGGCAGATTGACGCCGCAACGCTTAGCGCTGCCACCCTCACTGGCGTAACCGAAGTTTCCGACAGCTCCGGTTGCCCCTCATCTCACCCCAACCTGTCCCACCGCCAATCCCGACAGCGGTATCGCGAGCGCACCCTTCTCCACTCTCGCCCCGGTCACTAGATCGATCGAATACAGCCTGTGTGTCCCGCGAATCATCAGCGCGGCGTAGGCCGAGCCGCTGGTCGCGGCGTATTCGACGTCGTAATGCGCACATCGGATGGAATTTCGAGGCCATTGACGGCGGTGAGGTCGATGAGCTGGTTGTTGACCTTGATCCCGAGTCCGGCGGTCGCAGTGCTGCTGGCCCTTTTGGACAACTGGGACGTGCCAATGGCAGTGAGCCTGCTGCCGCCGATCCTTTGTGGCATCGGCGCTATCTCGGCGAAGGTCGGCCTTGCGAAGGAAGCCAAATGAGAGCTAGACCAGCGCAGCTCTCGCCGCCCATTTCTCTTAAGACGTTACATTAGCTCGGCCCGCGACCTGCGTCACATTCGCCAGTCAATTAGCGCGGCTCGATGTGATGTCTGCCCTCCGCAGTAGTTAGCAACGCATCTGTGAGCTGCACGAAAGCCTGCAATGTGCTCGAGTGATACGATTTCGCGGGCTTTAAGCTATTTCAAGGCAGAACACTAATTGAACGCACGCAGACTATTGCTAATCGCGCTTCTTGTCGCATTCCAAACGCAGGCCGTCTACTCACACTCTGGTGGCACCAATGGTGACGGTTGTCACACCAACCACCGGACGGGCGAGTATCACTGCCATAACCCGAAGCCTCAGGTTCCCGGATACTCATCGTATTGCCATGTGATCAACGGTGAAAGTCGTTGCGGCTACGCCCGAAGCACCTGCGATAGTTTGGTATCGACCTACGGCGGATACTGCCAGCAACAGTAAGTCAGTTGCGAGCACATGCGCCTTCCCCTTGATCCGCAATTCCCGCTTCAGCGGCTTGTCGAGTCGGGTCATGGGCCGCTCCTTATCAACCGCCCGCCGTCGTTGAACCACAGCGACCCCTCGCTCGACGACAGCTTCACGCCGGCCGCCCAGTCTTCCACGGGATTTGTCGGATAGCTCGACGCCCTGCCCTCGAGTACCTCGAGGCCGAACGGCGTGAGCGTTGCTTCCGTGCGCCGCATATCCGTTCGATCGCCGCTGAGCGTGAGCAGCGGCTTAGGGGAACGCTCATCGCCGAGCTTGAGCAATCGACCGAACAGAAAGTAGTCGCCGACGCAGTCGCCGTTGTCCCAGTCATCAACCATCGCATCGCTGATGGCTCGCCTCACATGCGGCGCGCGATCCCGCACTTTCTCCAACAACAAACGATCCCAATACACGAGCCCGGTCTTCCGATCCGGAAATCGCCGCAGCATGAGCTGCATGGCATGCTTCAACCACGGATTCGCATTCGGTCGCATGCGTGCGAATCGTTCGAACAGCGTGGGATCACTCGAGGTCAGCGCTGCCCAGGCGGCACGGTAATCCTCGGCCAGGTCGGGCGTGAGTGGCACGGGCTCGGGATGAGCGGCCATGTTCGCTTCGTTGAGCTCGCCCATGCCGAGAATGCGAGCGTGCCGGCCGCGCAGGTATTCGAACTGCAGCAAACAAACACGAGCGGGATCGACCTGAAGCCCATCCGCGAGATGAATCACGTGCGCGATGAACAACTGCTCGCTCAAGCCCGTCGCGGCCCAGATGTGAATTCGCTCCGCGTCGCGCAGACGGGCGAGCTCCTCGGTAAGACTCGATCTAATGGCGCCGAATATGTCACTACCCGGGACGAGACTCTCCCAGTACTCGAGCCGCATGGCCTCCCAGGCCGCGATGCTTTCGCACTTGGGCGTCGGGCCGCAACTCAACACGTCGTAATCAATGAGCCGCTGCTTGCTGCCGTAGTTGCGGTTGAAAATGCCACCGGCGGAGCCGCCGAGGATGACGTGGACGCCGGGAGGCAAAGGCAACTTGGATGAGGTCATCACCGCGAGCCTAGGCGACATGTAAACTCCGGACCATAACAATTAGAACGCACCGGCGGTCAGGAGCACGGGTGAAAACAAGAATTCTCATTCTCGGCGCAGGATTCGGCGGGCTGGAGCTCTCGACGCTGCTATCGGAAGCGTTGGGCGAGTCGGCCGACGTCACGCTGATCGACAAGAGCGACGGCTTCATGTTCGGCTTCTCCAAGCTCGACGTGATGTTCGGCCATGCGGACGCGACATCCGTGCACATGCCCTACGCGAAGTTCGTCAAGCCAGGGGTTCGTTTTCGGCGAGAGACAATAACCGCGATCGACCCCGCGGCGCGGCGCGTGACGACCAACATGGGCGTGTACGACGCGGATCATCTGGTCGTGGCGCTCGGCGCCGAGTACGACTTCGCGGCGACGCCGGGCCTTGCCGACGTCAACGAGTTCTATTCGGTGGCCGGTGCGGCGAAAGTGCGCGACATCCTGCCTGGCTTCAAGCGCGGCCGCGTGCTGATCGGCGTGTGCGGCGCGCCGTTCAAATGTCCCCCGGCGCCGAGCGAGTGCGCACTCATGCTGCACGACTATCTCGAGCAACGCGGCGTGCGGCAGGCGTGCGAGATCAGCATGGTGCTGCCGCTCTCCTCGCCCGTGCCGCCGTCGCCCGAAACCTCGAAAGCGCTCATCGCGGCATTCGCCGAGCGCAACATTGCTTTCCTGGCCGGCAAGCGCATCGCGGCGATCGACGCCAAGCGCGGCGTCGCAACGCTCGACGACGGCGTCGTGATGCCGTTCGACCTGTTCCTCGGCGTGCCGAAGCATCGCGTGCCGCAAGTCGTGCTGGATAGCGGGTTGGCGCAGGAGGGTTGGATTCCGGTGAAGCCGCGTACGCTGGAGACGCGGTTCGAGGGCGTCTACGCGGTTGGCGACGGCGCCAACACGGGCACGCCGAAGGCCGGGGTGTTCGCCGAGCGCGCCGCGAAAGCGGTCGCGAGTGCCTTGATCGCCAAGGTCAAGGGCGGCACGGCCACCGAGTACGACGGGTTCGGGACCTGCTACATCGAGTTCGGCGGCGGGCGCATCGGCAAGGTCGCAGTGGATTTTTTCTCAGGACCTAAGCCGACCGGAACCTACTTCGAGCCCTCGATTGAACTGCGTGAGGACAAGGAAGAGTTTGGCTCGTCGCGCCGTGCGCGCTGGTTCGGGATGTAGCGCCTGGTTACCCGTGACGGCTATCGCAACTCCCCGCGATCAATGGCACGCACTGTTTGCAGCAGCACGTTGGCGCCGTTCGCCATATCTTTCGACGACGTCAATTCCTTCGGCGAGTGACTGATGCCCCCGACGCTCGGCACGAAAATCATGCCGGTCGGCGCAATGTGGGTCATGTCCTGTGCGTCGTGACCGGCGCCGCTCGGCATGAGCATGTGAGTCAAGCCGAGTGAGTCGGCGGCCTTCGAAATGATGCCCCTCATGCGTTCGTCCGTCGGCGCGGGTTCGGACGCGACCTTGAGCTCGGTGAATGTGATCGGCGTCTGACGCGCCTGCGCGATCTTCGAGGCTTCTGCGTGGATGGCGTCAAACACTTCGCTGATCTTCTTGGCCTGCGAGATCGCGAATCTCGAGGCTCATGACCACTGTGCCCGGGATGACGTTGGGCGCGCCGGGTTCTGCCCGGATCCGGCCGACGGTGGCGACCTGCCGGCCGGGTATGCTGGTGGCGACGCGGTTGACGGCGAGCACGACCTCGGCGGCGCTCATCAGGGCGTCGCGGCGCCGATTCATCGGGGTGGTGCCGGCATGATTGGCGACGCCATGGATCGTCACGTCCCACCAGCGAATGCCGACGATTCCCTCCACGACGCCGATATCGACATCGCTTTCATCGAGAACCGCGCCTTGCTCGATGTGAAGCTCGATGAACGCCTTCAGCTCGCCCGGCTTGCGCCGCGGATTGCTCCAGGTGCTCGGGGTCGCCGCCCACGGCGCGGATGCCTTCGCGAATGGTCTTGCCGCTGTGGCTCATCACGTCGAGCGCGGCCGGCTCGAGTCGGCCGGTCATCGCGAGACTTCCGACCAATCCGCCCTCCTCGTCCGTGAAGCTCACGATCTCCAGCGGGTGACGCAGGCGAACGCCGCGCTCTTGCAGGACCTGCGCGACTTCGATCGCGCCGAGCACGCCGACGTCGCCATCGTAGTTGCCGCCGCCCGGCACGGAGTCGATGTGAGAGCCGGTCATGATCACCGGCAGCTTGGGGTCACTGCCTTCCCGCCGGCCGATGATGTTGCCCGCCGTATCGACGCGCACCACGAGCCCCGCCTCTCGCATGAGCTTGCTGATGTATTCGCGTCCCGCGATATCAGCTGCACTGAACGCGACGCGGCTCACTCCGCCTTCAGGGTTGGCGCCGAACTTCGCCAGCTCGGTGATGTGGCTTTGCAGCCGTGCTTCATTCACGGCCAGTGTTTGAGGTTCGCGGCGGCAGGGATTGCGACAGCGGCAAGCGCGCAAATCGCCAGAAGCGCCAAGGGCCGAATGTTCCTGAGCATGTTGAATCTCGTCGCGAAGGACGAGCAGATCGTACAACGAGCAGCTCGCGCGGTTGTCGCGTGATAGTGCAAGGCGCAATGCTGGCGCCGTGATCTCTTGCCCGCCCGGTCGCTTACGTCGTTCGCGCCTTCGCAAGTTTGCGCGAGGCGGCGCGTGCGCCCCGCCCTCTTACCCCCTAGTGCGAGCGAGCAGTACGGCGCCTTCTCCGCACGCGATAGACGGAATCCGGCTCGCGAATCAATAGCGCGTGCGGGATATCCAGCTTTTCGTGCAGCGCGCGAATCATGGGCAACGTGAGCGGTCGCTTGCGGGCCAGCACTTCCGATGCACGGTTCTTGCCGCCCAACACTCGCGCCACGTCTTTCTGGCGCAGGCCGCGTTCCTCCATGCGGAACAGGATGGCGTCGATGGGATCCGGCTTGGCGAATACGAACCTCTCGGCTTCGTAGTCTTCGACGAGCTTGGCGAGCAGTTCGAGGCGCAGACCGTCGCGCGACTCCGGCGCGGGATCGCGGCGCGCCAGCCGCGCAACCTCCGCGAGCGCTGCCTTGTGCTGCGCCTTCGTCTTGATGATGCGAATCGACCATATTCATCGGTTCCCAAATCGGGAACTTGGATTTTAAGTGCAAGCCTTCAAGCCCAGCTGGGCTTTCGGTCCTTGCGACGCCGCTCATTCCGTTTGCGATCTCACTTTCTCACGCCCGGCGTCACGGTGATGCTGCCAAAGGGGGTGGCAACACCGGTGCGCGCGGAAATCGAAGAGGCCCGTTAACTATCAGAGGGTTGCGGGTTTGAAATCACAATCTGTGATTTCAATCGCTGCGTTGCACAACGCGACGATTCAGGCCCAAAGGCTCGGACCCCGCCCGAACGCCCGCTCGGCAGTGGCGAGGCTCATCATGATTTCTGCCAAGGCTCGCAAGTTACTTCGCTTCGCGCCCGCGGCAACGCCGCCGAGAATCCGTCGTGTGGAAAACGTACCGAAAACAAGAGTCGATGGCATCGAGGAACGGATCAAAGTCATTCGCGGCCTCAGCGCCTTGTTGGACGTCGACCTCGCAGAGCTATACAGCGTAACGCCAAGCGCACTGATTCAGGCGGTGCGCCGCAATCTAAGCCGCTTCCCGGAAGACTTCATGTTTCAGTTGACCAACCAGGAGCTTGCGAACTTGAAATCACGATCTGTAATTTCAAGTTTGAGTAAGGGTCGTGGCGGTCGACGCCACCGCAATTGGGCCTTTACCGAGCAAGGAGTTGCGATGCTCTCCAGCGTGCTTCGCAGCGAAACCGCCGTGCGCGTGAACATTGAAATCATGCGCGCCTTTGTGCGCCTGCGGCGCGCGGCGATAGTTAGTCAACAGGTGATGGCGTTGGTGGAAGATCTGTCGAAGCGCGTCGATGTGCACGATGCCGTCATCACCGACATCGTGGAGTCGATACGTCAGATGGTGGAGGGCCCGGGCAGTGGTCGTGCGCGGCCGATTGGTTTCACCGCGGACCTGGAGCGCGAGGACCAACCCTCCTGACATGGCCACAGGGCAATTGCGAAACAAGCTGTTTCACAATTGCCGCGTTTGGGCATTCATCAACGGACCTGCTCTTACCCCACCAACGCAACCAACTCCTTCCGCTGTTTCTCGCTGAGCAGCGGACCGAATCCCGCCTTGAGATTGTCCGCCTGGCGTTCCGGCTTGCCGGTCGCCGGGATCACGGCCGTCACCGCCTCATGACTCAGTGAATACTTCAGGAACATCTGCGCCCAGGATGTGACGCCGGCCTCCGCCGCCCAGCCCGGCAGCACTTTGCCCTTGACCTGCTGGAACAACGCGCCGTCGTTGAAGTTGCGGTTGGTGAGCACCGCCACGCCAAGCTCCTTGGCGAGCGGCAGCACCTGCGTTTCGATGCCGCGGTTCGTTACAGAGTGGTTGATCTGCAGGAAATCCGGCTTCGAGGCCTTCACGACCTCGGCGATTTCGTCGTGCGCGGAATCGACGTAGTGTGTCACGCCGACGTATTTCACCTTGCCCTGCTTCTTGAGCTCGCGCGCCACTTCGAGCTGCGTCTTCCAGTCGCCCAGGTTGTGTACCTGCAGCAGCTGCACCTTGTCGGTTCTGAGGCGCTTCAACGTCTCGTTGAACTGCGCGAGACCCGCCGCGCGCCCGGTGACGCCGGAAAGTTTGGTCGCAATGAAGGCCTTCTTGAGGTGCCCGCCCTCGGTGAGCAATGGCCCGAGGTTGTCCTCGGCACTGCCGTAGGTCGGTGCAGTGTCGATCAGGGTGGCGCCGCCCGCGAAGAACACGCGGAGCACCTCCTTGAGCGCCGCGTACTCAGGGCTGCCCGCCGGCACCTGGAAACTGCCGGACGTGCCCATGCCGATGGCCGGCACCCTCTCGCCGGTCGACGGAATCTTCCGCTCGAGCATCTCGCCCGTGGCCGCGGCATTGGCAAGTTGCGTGAGCGTGCCGGAGCCCAGTAGCGCCGCGCCGGTCGCGGCGCCTGTCAGAAAGGTACGACGTGCAATCATGGGGGTCTCTCCGTGGGATGCAGGGGCGTCCACGAGAGACCGCGCTCTCGCCCGATCGTTCATCTGCCGCCAGGTGTCCTTGAACACCTCGGCTGCACGACGGCCCTCTACCGCCGGAAGCGAAGCCTCGAAGTTTGTCACGGCCTTGCCGCGACGCTCGTAAGCCTGCCCAAGCAACTGGATCTCGAGAACGCTGCGGCTCGAGCCCTGGCGGATAGCCTCACGCATGTACCACTCGCGCGCATTCGGATCCTTCACCCGTTGCGTGACGCCGATGAGATGTCCCCAGGGCAATAGTGAAACAAGCTGTTTCACTATTGCGGCGTCGGGGAATTCCTCGGCAAAACTGCGCATGAATTGCAGATTCCGGGATCGAGACCTGGATCCCGGAAGCTCGCGCAGGTCACGCCGAGTCCGCACGTGTCTCTGGGAGGACTGACCCCTTTTGCTAGGAAAAGGGGAGTGTCCCCTTTCTGATGATCCTGGGCATTCCCCTCGTGATCATCCCGTCAAGCCGCCACTTCCTCGTGACGGCCGCGGTCACGACGAGTTCGACCGACGCGTTCAACGGCAACGAGTGCACTGCCAACGCACTGCGTGCGTGAGCGCCTTTTCGCCGAGGGCGGCTATCAACAGGCGCGACGCGTTGTCGAGCACGCGGGGTTGGTTGGTCCAGCCGGGCGCGCTGCTGACGTAGCCATCCACACGCACCAGCGACACGAGCCGATCGAAACCTCCTAATGCCGCCTTGATCTGCGCTACATTGAGGGCGGTCAACCAGGCCTCGCCACCCGCTTCTTCGCTCAGCTCTGCCCCAACGCGGCCGGGATACATGTCTCGCCTTCCACCAGCGGCAGTTGGCCGGAGATGAACAGCAGTCCATTGGCAATCACCGAGGCTTGATAACTGCCCACGGGCCGCGGCGGATAACTTCAGCCCGAGTACCGCCAGGCGGCTCTCGACGCTTGAAACGCGCTCGATCAAGACATGCGAGCTAGCGCCGACCGGTGACGAAACGAAGCCGGTCCACGTTGAGCACGTGGCCGGTGACGAAGCTCGATTCCGCGAGGTAACGCACGGCGTCCAGCCCGCGTTCGAGAAGCCCTTGGCGACGCCGAAGCCGATGCCGCTCGAGGATCCGGTAACCAATGCCGTCTTGTTTGCCGAGTTCACTGTCATTCTTCGCTTAGTTAAGGCTGCAGCAAAGGAATCGGCGCACGCCGCGCCCAATCAATTAGTTTTGCGGAGTTATCGGGCCGGGTCTTTTCATCGCGGCTCGTCGGCGGCGCGGAGCGCAGCGTGTGCACGCTGAGCGCCAGCTGCTTTCGCGTAACCAACGATGCGCGGAATCCTGGTGTACTCGCTGATGCCAAAGCGCGTGCACACTGAAATCCCGGGATCTTCAGCGGCGGCGCAAAAGGTGCGCCGGCCATGCGTCCGCGCAGGACGCGCTCGGCACCACTGAATGAGATCGTCGGTCTAAGAATTTCCGGCAGGATCAGAAACCCCGGCGCGACAGGAACCACGTTCTCTTGCGGCCAATGTGCGCGAGCTGCGACGCGGCGAACGCGGCCGCGTGACGATCGTGCCGAATGTTTCGCAGATCCGCGAGGCGACGGGCCTTTCACAGGCTCGCTTCGCGCAACTTCTGGGCGTGTCGACGCGGACTCTCCAGGACTGGGAGCAAGGGCGGCGCACGCCGTCGGGCGCGGCGCGGACGCTGCTGTTGATCGCGGCGCGCGACCCGAAGGCGTTGCTGGCCGTCGCGTAGGAGAGGCGCACGGTCACATGCTCGGAGGACTGACCCCTTTTGCTAGGAAAAGGGGAGTGTCCCCATTTGGTCCCGGCTACCGGCAGGCCATCTCCGAATGTCCCTTCGGCACCAGCAGGAAACCACGCTGTGAGTCCTCGCCAGGAACAAAGCCAATCAGGGCGATCGAGCCCGCATCGTTGATCCCCAGCGCGGCCCCGAGGACTGCCCCGGATGGAATCTGGCTGCTCGGATCGGCCAGTTCGTTGAGATCGCGCATTCCGGTTTGCGTGGTCCATACGAATCCGTGCACCAGGCCCGATATGGTCTGACTACCTCCAACGATCATGCCCCAGCGGTTGATGGCCCTGGCCGTGGCGAAATGCGTGTCGAGACCGGAGAGCGTACCGAGATCCTGCGTGCCCTCGTCCCGCGTCCAGCGGAATGCGCGCCCCGGGTCGACTCCCAGAATGTCGCCCACGACCACGGCGCGAACGTTGATGTCCTGGGGGAAAAGGAAAACGTCCGGCTGCGGGTCTTCGATCAGCGGCCGCATTCCAGTGCGCCCATCCCACAGGAATCCCTCGGTGATCTCCCCGGCCGATCGCGTACCGACCACCTGCCCGCGGTCATTCACGGCCGTGGCGCTACTGTTTCCACTGCCGTCCGATAATGCACCCAGATCCAGGATGTCCCCATTCACGTCCCGAAGAAAAGCGTGAAACGCGCCCGTTTCGGTCTGGCTGGCGCCGACGATCTGACCGCGTCGATTGATGCCGGTCGCGAAGCTATTGACACCACCCAACGAGGTATCAGGCACGAGCACCCCTGTTTGCCTGCTCCAGACGAACGCCAGACTTTCACCGGTCTCGAAGTCAGTGGCATCACCGACGACCATTCCCCTCTCGTTGACATCCGCGGCGACCATGTTCGTATGCCCCGCCACTGAGCCCAGCTCGCGCATGCCATGCTTGCGGTCCCAGATGAACGAATGGAGCTCGCCGCCGGCCGCCCCGGTCCAGCCGACGATCTGATCGCGGTTGTTGATCGCGGTGACGTCGAGCGAGATTTCGCCCGCTGGCAGTCCCGGCAGTCGTCCGATGTCGTAGGCACAGTACGCATCCGGCAGCAGTTCGCCCTTGCGTTGAGTGCCGTCTGCCGCAATCACTGGGCCGGTCACGATCAAAAGCGCTGCGAGAAAGTACGGGTGCCGCATATCCCCTCCCTGGGGCTTATTTATTGATGCGACATATGACGCCCTGAATGGCAGCGCGTCGCAATCATGGTTTCCCCGCCAGTGCCGCGGACTGCGGTGCTACGTTGGCTTTTCCATATATCAGCGCGTTGTCGGTCTTGACAATTCACTCTTGCCGCGCAGGCGGGCGCGCTGGAACGCGGCGAGGCTGCGATATCCCAGCGCGCGTGCCGTCTGTTCGAGCGACAGTCCATCGCTCATGTGTTTCTCGGCCAGCGCCAGGCGATGGCGGCGCAGGTAGGTCATCGCCGGCACGCCGGCGACCGCGGTGAAGCGCTGCGCAAGAGCCGAGCGCGAAAGGCCCGCACTGCGCGCCAGTGCGGCCAGGGTCCAGCGCTTGCCGGGCTGCGCATGGATGGACTCGAAGGCGCGGCGCAGCGCCGGATCGCAGCGCGCGCGCAGCGGCGCGATGCGTTCGCGTGGCACCACGCCGGGGTCGCGCAGAATCATCAGCAACAACACTTCGCACAGTCGCGCCAGCACCTGCTCGCCGCAACGCGAGGTGTCGTGGGCGCAGGCGACCAGCGTGTGCACCAGCTGGGCCAGCGGCGCCGGCAGCGCCGCGAAATCCGGCCACAGGAGATACGGCGGCAGCGCCTCCACCAGCGGCGAATGCGTGCCTGCGCCATCGAAGTAGCCGCACAGGAGTCCGACGTGCGGCGCGGGTTCATCACGCGACAGCGGAGAGATGCGGCTCGGCACATCAACGCCGACACTGTCGGCTGAATCCACCAGGAGGTGTGAGGCGGACGGCCGATACAGCAGCAGCGCTCCCTCGCGCAGCGCCACCGGCTGGCCGACATCTGGCAGGCGCGCCAAGCATATCACCGCACAACACGAAGTGAAACCCCAGCCGCCCCTGCGTCGGACCGCCGATGCTCCAGCGCTCGCAGGCGAGTCCGCGAAAGGCGATGTGCGCGCGGATGCTGAGTGTCGAGAGCAGCTCGTCGACCAGTTCCGTGGCGGGAGTTTCGCGCATCACCAAACATGACCCGGTGCGCGCGGAATTTATTTCGGACAGTTGGATGAATCGTCCGCGGGAGTGGACGCCCGGTGCCTGTTGTTAACTCGCCCGTGCGTCGCCAAGCCCTTGGCGGTTCGCTCGTTTTTGCTTCGCGCGGTTGGGCGCACGAAGGTGCGCGATATTCCGCGGGCTCGGCAGGTCTCCCCCGGGTGCTTCTAACCACTCAAAGGGGATTCCCATGAAAAGGCTTGCATTGTTTTCCGCACTCGCTCTGTTCTCGGTGACTGCCGCCGCGTCGGACGATGCCTACCCATTCCAGCATCTCGTTCCAGGGCGCGCGCGCCGTGTACACCTCGACCAATGCCGCGGATCGCAACGAAATCCTGGTTTATCGCCGGGACGACGGCGGCGACCTGCGGCTCACGCACCGCGTCGACACGCGCGGGCGCGGCACCGGCGCCGGGCTCGGCAACCAGGGCGCACTCGCGCTCAGCAAGAACGGCCGGCGCCTGTATGCCGTGAATGCCGGCAGCAACGAGATCTCGGTGTTCGCCATCGGCGGCAGCCGACCGGTGCTGGTGCAGAAACTGCCGTCCGGCGGTGAACAACCGATCAGCATCACGCTGCACGATGACCTGCTCTACGTGCTCAACGCGGGCGGCACCGGCAACATCAGCGGCTTCTACGTCGGCGACGAACGCCGCGTGCATCCGATTCCCGGTTCCACGCGACCCTTGAGCGGCAGTGCCATCGACCCGGCCGAGATCTCGTTCAACGTCTTCGGCGACGTGCTGGCGGTCACCGAGAAGTCGACCAACAAGATCGTGCTCTACGATGTCGTCGACGGCTACGCGCAGGCGCCGCAGGTGCGTGACTCGAACGGCATGACGCCCTTCGGCTTCGCCTTCGACCGGCATGACAATCTCATCGTCTCCGAAGCCTTCGGTGGCGCGGTGGGCGCGAGCGCGACGTCCTCGTACGAGCTCGACGGGGCGGCCTTTCCACTCGAAGTGGTAAGCCCTTCGGTCAATGTGGGGCAGACCGCGGCGTGCTGGGTGGTCGTGACCAGCAACGGTCGTTATGCCTATGTGACCAATACCGGCAGCAGCACGATCACCGGCTTCAGCATCGCGCGTAACGGCGCGCTGACCGTGCTGAATCCGGACGGCGTCACCGCCCGCACCGGCAACGGCAGCGCGCCTGGCGACATGGCGGCCAGCCCCAACGGGCGCTTCCTGTTCACGCTGAGCGCCAACGTCGGCACGATTTCGAGCTACCGCATCCGGGATGATGGCAGCCTGCAGCTTCACCTCGCGCGTGGATGGCATTCCGGCTTCGGCCTCGGGCCTGGTGGCGCACTGAGCGACAGCGGCAGGCCCCGACGACGCCAGTCGTCGGGGCTTCCTGTTACTGACAAGCCTTGTCGGCATGACGCTGGGGCACGAGCAAAAAGGCACGCTGTGAGAGTTCACCAGGAACAAAGCCAATCAGCGCGATCGACCCGAAATCGTTGATCCCGAGCGCGGCGCCTAGAACTGCGTGGGAGGGGACGTCGCTGCTTGGATCAATGAGGTCATTGAGATCGCGCATTCCCGCTTCCCTGCTCCAGATGAATGCGTGGGCCACGCCCGCTGATGAATGACTTGCTCCGACAATGGTGCCCCACCGGTTGATGGCCCGCGCCGAGGCGTAATCCGTGTCGAGACCGTTGAGTGAACCCAGATCCTGCAATCCCTCGCTCCTCGTCCACCGGAATGCGCGCGTTGTGTTTCCACTGATCTCGCCCACGACCTCGCCGTCATTGTTGATGTCGATGGGGAAAGGGAGTAAAGAACGGCGGGGGATTTTCGATCAGGGGCCGCATGCCATGGCGCTCATCCCATAGGAACGCCTCCAGGATCCGCCCGTCCCCTCGCGTACCCACCACCAGCCCGCGATCATTCACGGCCGCGGCGCCGCTGTCTCCACTGCCGTCAGGAAATGCACCCAGGTCCAGAACGTCTCCATTGTGATCGCGAAGAAAGGCGTGAAACGCGCCAGTCGCGGTCTCGCTCGCGCCGACAATCTGGCCGGACCGATTGATGCCGGTCGCGGCGCCAAAAACACCACCCAACGAGACATCCAGCGCGCGTATCCCCCGAGCCCTGGTCCAGATGAATGCCAGATTTGCAGGTGTCTCAAAGTCAGTGGCGTCGCCGACGACCACTCCCGCGTCGTTGACATCCGCTCCGAAGGTGCTCGGATGCCCCGGCAATGAGCCCAGGTCGCGCATGCCGCGCTTGCGGTCCCATATGAATGAATGGAATGGCGGGGTGCCTGAGAGCCCAGTCCAGCCGAGCACCTGGTTGCGATTGTTGATCGCTTTGAGGTCGAGTGAAGTTTCGCCGGGCGGCAGTCCAGGCAACCGTGGGATCTCGTACGCGCAGTACGCGTCGGGCTGGAAATCACCGCTGGCCCTGATTGTCGTCATCCGCGATCGCCGGTGACGTCACGATCATGAGCGCGGCGAGAAAGTACGGGTGTCGCATGTGGTTCCCTCCCTGAAACGCTTTGATCACTGCCGAATAAACGCGCTGAAAGGACGTCAGTTGCAATAGTGGATTGCCTACACGGCGGCACGGCGCGCGCTGATCACACCGCGCCGGCACGGGTCCGAGGATGGCGATGGAGGTGCATCATGCCGAAACCAAAAATCGTTGATCTCGATTCGCTGCTCGATGAGTCGGGAAATGTTCTCCCCAAGGGGCACGACATCTGCTCCGTGGGGCCGAGCGACAGCTCCGACACCGGGGCCGACATGGTCGGCGTCGGCGGGCTCGACAGCACCAGCGACCGGAATGGCACCGGGGAACGTGCCAGCGTTGAGAACGATCCGGACCTGGACGTCCAGTCGGATATCGCGGCCGACGGAATCGTGGAAGCCGAAGAAGTCGGACTTGGCGGCGGGCTCGATCAGGCGGAAGAAGCGCAGCTCGGGTTGACCGACGAGGAGATCGAGGCGGCGGTTCGGGATCGCCTCGGCCTCGAGAAAAGGTAGCGGCGACGGATCAGCGCGCTGCACTGCGCGCATTGGTCCACATGCCGACGGCGATACCACACCAGGCGACGAAAAGCCCCGACATGCTGCCGACGGCGGCGGAGAAGAGTTGCGCGTCGTAGCGGGCGTGCGCATACGGCCACCAGTCCGCCAGTCCGGCCAGCAGCGTCGCGGCCAGCAGGAACCACAGCGCGCCGATGCGCGCCCGCTCGCTGATCTGGTAAGGCCGGATGAGCGACTTCGCGGGTACGCGGTGCAGGCCTCGTGCCCAAGCCGCCAATAACACCAGACCCACGACCGAGCTCAGGCCGTGAATCAAACTGTAGATCGGCAACCAGCTGATGCCTGGCGTTGGGTTGAGCAACGCGGGAAACGCCTTCGTCACGAAGGTGGTGCGATGACAGAAGGCGTCCCATAGCAAATGAGTTACGGCACCCAGCACGATGGCGATGGACGCGCGCCCGATGAGTGGCGCTGTAACGCATCCGTGTGTGCGAAGCGCGTGTGCCAGCGGTCGGAAAGCAGTGTGATGGTCGCCTTCTCCAGAACGGCCACGTAGAAGAGCCACACCGCGAGCCCCGCTGGCAGCGCGAAGATGAACAGCCCCGAGAAACTGTGCGTCAGCGCCCGGCTGGCCTCGTGAGAAAAGAAGTACCCGAAGTCGGGCGCCATGCTGCCGACCATCAGCGCGGTCAGCGGTAGTTTGTGTTTACCGAGGCGATGCAGCGGCAAGACGGCGGCGGCATGCGAAACCGTGAACGGCACTGACGTCTAGATCGACGTCACAGGGTCGCCGGCATCGACACATGCTCGTGGCCGACCAACCACTGGCCGTTCGCCCTCTGCATACAAGTCGTCACGCGTACCCAGTAATCCACTTTCTCCCCGCCCACTTTCGTGCCCTTGACGTGACCCTGGCAGTGACAGAACGCGTGGCTCTCACTCATCGAGATACGCAGGTCGTTCATCTCATAGTCGATCGGCCCTTGCATCGACGCAAACCACGTCTCGAAGCTCCGTCGATAGTCGGCTGCGCTCTGCACCGCAAGCGGCGGCTTCACGTCGTAAACGACGATGTCCGGCGCGTAGTGCGTCATCACCGCATCGACGTCCTTGTCGCGTATCGCCTGTGCCAGCGCTTCCAGGTGGTCGCGAATCGCGGCGTCTGGCGTGGCTGGCTCCATCGACATTGACATGACACTCTCCTGTTTCACCGGATCACTGATCCGGCCCGCGCGGCGGAGCGGCCGCGCGGGTCGCGTGGGTTCTACTGTTTTGGCGCAGTCGTGTCGACTGGTGGGCTCACCTCTTCCTTTTCAATGTAGCCGTTGGCGTTCTTGTCGTAACGGGAGAACTCTTTGTTGACGTGATCGTTGGTCGCGGCCTCGGTCTTCGAAATACGTCCATCACCGTCTTTGTCGAGCGATTCGAAGCTGACGCCTCCCTGGCCACCCTCCGCGGGGTGTGTCGGCATGTCCGAGTGGGCGGCGGGGTTTGCGCAACGGCAGCTGCGGCCTGTAGCAATGCGGCCACGGCCCCGGCGATCAGTAATCTGGATGCTTGCATGATGGTGCCCCTGTTGATGAGTGGGTAATTAATAGAGGCAAATGGCGTGCCAGCAGCCAGATGCGGGCAGAGATCAGCCCGCCGCTCGGCTGGGCAATCGCGGTGCGGTCGCATTGTAGGAAGTGCCGCGCACGCACGAATCTTCAGCGCACACCCTACCGGCGCGTAGGCCTAACTATAGGAAGGCTCCGTCGCACTGTCAGACCGATCACACGTGGCCCGTAGGCGCATCGCTCGCGCACTGAGCATTGCCGCACTCTTTCCACGGCAGAGGTCAAACCTGCCATGCATACCTTGAAGCTGCTCATCGCAACGTCGGTGACTTTCCTGCCGGTGTGTGGCGCATTCGCCGCGGAAGGCAAGGCGCCCGCAGGACTCGGACGCGACTGCCGCTGCTGTCGCCGCGCTCAAGGCAAACCTCGGAAGCGACGCGGGCCTCGAGATTGACGAGGTGCGCGTGACCGATGCCGGCGTCGCGTGCATCGAGTACCGCGTGAGCGAGAGCCGCGGCCATGCCGTCGTGCAGAACAACGAGGTCCTGAAAAGCTCCTCGGACGCCGATCGTTTCGAAAAGGCGTGGAACCAGCATTGCCTCGGGCCGCGCGGCGGCACGGCGCCCATCGGTTAGGTGTCAAGCCGCGAGCCTCGAGCTCACGCAGCGTCTCCTTGAGCTCGAGGGGCGGCTCGGCAAGCACGATGAAGACATCGCCGCATTGTTCGCTGCCATCCGCAAACTCATTACACCTGCCAGAAAGCCTTCTTATGGAATTGGATTTCTGGCGGATATCAAATAGTTACGCTGAACCGGTCACAATTTGTGACCGGTTCATCGCGAGGCTGAGCGCTCGATCTCTCAGATTTCGACCGCAAAGAAAAAGCCCCGGCGACTTTCGTCGCCGGGGCTTTTTTACTCTGTGCTTCGCGTTTGATCTCAGGTCTTCGAAGCCTGGTAGATGCTCTCGATCGCCTTGTCGAGCGCGCCGTTGAACTCGGCATCCACTGCTGCGCGGTCAGGCCTTCGGTCAACGCACGCGAGAAGCTCGCGATCATGCCGTTCTGCTTCGCCAGGCGCTTGTTAGCCTCATCACGCGAGTAACCGCCCGACAGCGCCACCACCTTCAGCACGCGCGGGTGCTTGGTCGAGCTCCGCGTAGAAGTTGTCCACTTCCGGAATCGTGAGCTTGAGCATCACCTGCTGGTTCGCCGGCAGCTTGTCGAGGTGCGCGATCAACTCGGCCTTGAGGTTCTTCTCGGCGCCCTCCTTGTCGGGAGCACTTGATGTCCACTTCCGGCTCGACGATCGGCACGAGGCCATGGCTCAGCACCTGCTTCGCCACTTCGAACTGCTGCGCGACCACGGCCTTGATGCCTTCGGCATTGTTCTGCTTGATGACCGAACGCTCCTTGGTGCCGAAGATGCCCTTGGCCTTGGCCTTCTTGAGGAGATCATCGAGCGTCGGCATGGGCTTCATGAGCTGCACGCCGTTGGCCTCGTCGGCGAGGCCCTTGTCGATCTTGAGGAATGGCACCACCTGCTTCTGGTTCCACAGGAAGTCGGCCGCCGGCTTGCCGCCGAAGTCGCGATCCATGGTCGCCTCGAACAGGATGGCGCCCGCGATGCGATTGCCGGCGAAGGACGGGCTGGTGACGATGCGCGTCCGCATGTCGTGGACGAGATCCATCATCTGCTGCTCGCCCGAGTAGGTGTTCTCTTCGACGCCGTAGAGCTTCAGCGCCTTCGGCGTGCTGCCGCCGCTCTGGTCCAGCGCCGCGATGAATCCCGGCTGGTTGCGGATCTTGGCTGCCTGTTGCTCGGAATTGCTCATTGAAATCGTCCTATGGGTTGGCTGGGTTTTTTGAGAGGCGGGCATGGTAAGGGGGCACTCCTGTCGAGGCAACCGCTTCAATGTGTTTATAGTCAACGGGTTGTCACGCCGGCCGTTGTTCCTTCCATGCGTCGAACTGGATTGAGCTTGATTCCTGTTCTCGCCCTGGCTGCCGTCACCCAGGGCGCGATACCCGTTGCGGACGCGTTCAACGCCGTTGACCGCACGACGCGTGCCGCTTTCGGGAAGCAAGGCATTTCCGGCATGGGATTGAGCATCTTCGACGCGCACGGCAACAAGGTGTTCGAACAGATGTATGGCGACTTCTCGCCGGACCGGCGCATCCCGATCGCGTCCGCATCGAAACTCGTGGCAGGAATGACCATCTTGCGGCTCGTCGACCAGGGCCGACTGTCGCTGGACTCAACCACGGGCCAGGTGCTGGGTTGGAAAGGGCCGCAAGGCGCCATCACGCTCAAGCAATTGCTCTCGTTTACCTCGGGTCTGCCGCCCCGCGACGCCTGCACGCTGCGTCCCGGGATCACGCTCGCCGAGTGCGTGAACTCGCTGTCGAAACTGAAGCTCGTCGCCTCGCCGGGTACGCGCTTCGACTACGGCAATACACACCTGCATGTCGCGGCGCCGCATGGCCGAGGTCGCGACGGGCAAGACGCTGGGACGCCATCTTCTGCTCCGAGCTGCGCGCGCCACTGGGGATCAGCGCGCAGGCGGTCTTCTACACCTGGCCGCGCCGGCCCGAGGGCACGACCAATCCGCTGCTCGCGGGCGGCCTGCAAATGACCATGAACGAATACGCGAAAGTGCTGGAACTCCAGTACCACCGCGGCGTGTACCGCGGTCAGCGGCTCATCGGCGATGCGTTGTTCACGGTGCAGGCGACCGAGCCGTATCCGGACGCGGTCATCGGCGACACGCCGGTGGGACGCATCGGTCTCGAGTATCACTATGGGCTCGCGAACTGGCTGGAGTGCCCGCCGCCGGCGGTCGACTGCCCGGTGCAGTCCTCGCCGGGCGCATTCGGCTTCACGCCCTGGGTAGATAGGCCCGGCGGCTACTACGCGATCCTGGGCATGGATGTCGGGGGCATCGGCCGCACGGGCGTGGTGAAGTTCTCGGTGCTGCTGGCCGAGGAGCTGCGCCCGATGATCCGCGAGGCGATCAAGGCGGGCAGCCGCACTCCCGGGCCGTAATAGAGATTTCAGTGGGCGGCATCGGCCCCCAACTTCGCAAGGTACGCCTGGTACGCGAACTCCCGGCCCCGCTGCCGGCCGGTCGTCTCGCGCAGCACGCGGGCGGCGACCAGCGCTTCCACCGCCTTCCCGGCCGTGGGTTTGGTGGTCTCCAGCAGCCGGATCACCGAGTTCACGGTGACAATGGGGTTCGCCGGCAACATCTCGAACAAGCGCAGCGCCGCAACACTCGCAGTGCTCTCCTCGAGGACTTTGCTGCGATCGGCACAGACGAGCGCGAACAACTCCCGCGCCAGGCGCACGCCCTCCTCGCCCACGGTCGCGACGCCGTCCAGGAAGAAGTCCAGCCATCCTTCCCAATCCCCGTCACTGCGCACGCGCGAGAGGCGCCGGTAGTACTCGGCCTGGTGGCGGCGAAAGAAGAGGCTGAGATACAGCAGCGGATGCGGCAGCACCTTCCAGTGCTCGAACAACAACGCGATCAGGAGACGGCCCATGCGTCCGTTGCCATCGAGATATGGGTGCACCGTCTCGAACTGCACGTGCGCGATGCCGGCGCGCACCAGCGGCGAGTGCTCGCTCGAGGCATGCAGGTACTGCTCGAAGTTGCCCAGCAACCCGGTCAGCTTTCCGGGCGGCGGCGGCACGAACGCGGCGTTGCCGGGACGGGAGCCGCCGATCCAGTTCTGGGTCTTGCGGATCTCGCCGGGCGCCTTGCTGGCACCGCGCACGCCCTTCATCAATCGCTTGTGCGCCTCGTTCAGCAGGCGCATGGAAAGCGGCAGACCTTTGGCGGAGGCGAGTTGTGCGCGCGCGTACGTCAGCGCCTCGAGGTAGTTGCAGACTTCCTGCACCGCGGGTGTGGGCTTCTCGTCTTCCTTGGCCTCGAACTGCAAGAGGTCCGTCAACGTGGCCTCGGTGCCTTCGATCTGCGAAGTCAGTACGGCTTCCTTGCGCACGAAGCCGTACAGGAACCAGTCGATGGACGGCACCATTTGCGCGGCGAGCTCGAGATGGCGCGAGGCGGCCTCGGCCGCGGCCAGGCGCTTGGCGAGTGCGCCTTCGATGACGATGGGTGGATCGGAGACCGGCAGCGGCGCGGGCACGAAGGCCTGCACGGCCTCGCCCCCGGTGGTGGTGGATATATAAGAGCCGGTCGATCGGGTCACTTTCCTTTACCTGGCGAGAACGTCAGGAAGGAAGTCTTTACTTAGGTTACGGTTAAGTCAACGTATCTTTACTAACGGCAGAAGCCGCTTACGGGTGATTTAGCGCTAATACAGTCACTTACGATATTTATCTCGCCTAGAACTCGACTTTGATCCTCTCCTTCGCCCGCTCGACCAGCGCCGCCCGCTGGCCCTCCCACTTCGCCGTGCCGGCCGGCGTGTTCAACTCCTCGACGGTCGTCTTGCTCATCGAGAGGTCCTCGCCATAGACGATCATCAATTCCTTGCGCTTCTTTTCGTCCGGCAAATACACCAGGCGCACGTTGGCCTGCTCCGTCGGCATCAGGTAACCCGCTTTCGAGATCATGGCGAAGACCCGTTCACGGTCTGATCCGGGCCTGCTCTTCAGATTGGTGGGGGCGTAGGTCCGGGTCACGTCGAACTCTTTCCCGCCGAGAGTCGCGGTCTCGAGGAAGGCATACTTATAGGTGCGCTCGTTGTCGGGCAGGAAGGCCTCGAACTGCACCCAGTACAGCCGCTGGACGTGTTTCTGCGCATCCGCCTCGACGAAGACATGGACCTCGGCGTCGGCGAAGTCGTAGAGATCCCAACGGTCCGCACCCACGTACTGGGCGGTCCCGGGAAGCGTGACCTTCACTGCGGGATCGTGTGAGGAAGTAACCGTTGTGCCCTCCACCTTGCGGTCAGGCGCTTTGTCAGCGGCGGTGGCGGTGCCGAGCAGCAGCGATGCGAGAGCGCCGGCGAGACAAAGAATCGGAAGCGGTTTCATGTGATTCCCTTCGAGTGTGGATATGAGCCAGATGCTTGCGCTGCGCGAGCGGTTTGAAGTCTTGTGCGCCTGTGGCCTGCCGAACCTTTGCGCCGCGGTTGAACCAGTCAAGTAACAGCGAGGTACCGTGTTGCGCTGCGGGGCGGGAGGTGTGACAACGAGTATCCATTCGATCGCGGTACTTTCATTGGTCGAAAAAACCGCGCCGCGCGAAGAAACTGACCGGCGGCATGCCCAGGCGCAAAGTTCCAACACCGACAATCGACTCCTGCATTCGTTCGATTCGGGGGCAATCGGTGATGTTGGACTTCGACTTGCGGCGCTCTACAGCGTCGAAGCAAAAGTCCTCCTGCAGGCGGTGCGCAGGAACCAGAAACGGTTCCCTCCAGACTTCATTTTCAAGCTTAACAATCAAGAGGTTGCAAACTTGAGGTCACAAATTGTGACCTCAAGTTTGGCGCGCGGTTACGGTGGCAGGCGCTATACGCCGTGGGCCTTCACGGAACAAGGCGTCGCGATGCTCTCGAGCATCCTGCGCAGCGACATCGCGGTGAACGTCAACATTGAAATCATGCGCGCCTTCGTGCGGCTGCGTCGCGCTGCATTGGCGAGCGCGCAGCTATTGCCTCTGATCGAGGACTCTGTCGAAGCGAGTTGATTCGCACGACGCCGTCATCGCGGACCTCGTCGAATCCATCCGGCAAATCGTCGAAGGGCCAGGCAAATCCCGCTCGCGCCCGATCGGTTTCACAGCGGACATCGAGAACTGATTTCAGCCGCGGAGTCTCTTGTTAGTCAACGGGATGGGGACAGACTCCCCTCTTTCCTAGCAAATTGGGATGTCCCCATTCGCCACAATTGCTGCACTCGCGGACAGCATCGCTCGCAACACTGAGTTCCAGGTCGTCAACCTGGAGCCTCCATGTTCCGCAAAGTCATCGCCGCCGCGTTCGCCATCGCGGTGTTTTGCATCGGCTGCAGCAGCGATTCGGGTCACACCAGCAAACCCCGTAACGCCCCGCCCGACCCGTCCTGGGTTGGCGCGATCAGCATGCATTCCAACGGCGCGATGTCGCGGCACCAGCCGATCCGCGTGCTGTTCATGAAGGACATGATCCCGGCGGAGCGCGTGGGCATGGACGCCTCGGCCAACGTCACCATCGACCCCAAGGTCAAGGCACACGCCATCTTCGCGACGCGACGCGAAATCATCCTGCGGCCGGAGACGCAGCTTCGCGCCTGACACCGAGTACCTGGTCTCTATCAAGGGCGACGGCCTGGACGGCGTGCCCAAGGGCACCAAGCCGTTCGAGTTCACGGTCAGGACCTACGAGATCAACTTCGAGATCAACGTGGGTGCGTTGAACGTGATCGACGACAAGAACGAGCTGATGACTCTCTCGGGTTCGATCGGCACCTCGGACACCGAGCCGCGCGAGAAGCTGGAGAAAATTCTGACGGCGACACTGGACGACAAACCGATCGCGATCAACTGGATCGGCGGCGTTAACAATGCCTTCGAGATTCGCGACATCCGGCGCAAGCAAGGCACCGAGCAGATCCTCACCCTGCATTGGGACGGCAAACCGCTGGGACTCGACAACAAGGGCGAGAAGAGCACGCGAGTGCCGGCGCTGGACGAGTTCGCGGTCACCAAGGCGGACGCGGTACAGGTCAACGACCAGCGCCAGATCCAGGTGACCTTCTCGGACGCCATCGACACGCGCCAGGATCTCAAGGGGCTGGTGCGCCTGTCGGAGGGCGAGTTCACCACCGGCATCCAGAACAATGTGCTCACGCTCTACGTGAGTGAGGGCGTGACGGGCAAGGTGACGCTGACGCTGGAGGATTCGCTGCGCAGCCGTGCCGCGGTGACGCTGTCGGGTGACCGGACCTTCGAGCTCGCGTTCGAGAGCGTCAAGCCGCAGGTGCGCTTCGTGGGCCAGGGCGTGATCCTGCCCGATGCCAGGACGCTGTCGGTGCCCTTCGAGGCAGTGAGCGCGCGCTCGGTGCGGGTGACGGCGCTGCAGGTGTACGAGACCAACATCCCGCAGTTCCTGCAGGTGAACAATCTCGCAGGCTCGCAGCAGATGGGCCGCGTGGGCCGCGTGTTGTGGCGCAAGACCATTCCCCTCACCTCGCAGGTCCAGGGCCGCTGGACGCGATACAACCTGGATGTCACCGAGCTCACCGCCAAACATCCGGGCGCGCTGTTCCAGCTGAAGTTGTCGGTCTCGCCCAAGGACGCCCTCTGGGATTGCCCGGGCGGCGGCAAGGACGATGAGCTGGACGATCCGGAGCCGGCCAACCAGGAGGACGGTGACAACTACCAGTCCAGCAACTGGGACTACTACGGCGAGGACTATGAATATTACGACGGTGGCGTGAACTGGGAAGAACGCGACGATCCCTGCAAGCCGGCTTACTACCGCTACCAGCAAGGCACCCGCGCCGCCCGCAACCTGCTGGCGTCGAACATCGGCCTGATCGCCAAGCGCGGACCCAAGGGCAAGCTGCTGATCGTCGCGACGGCGCTGGATTCGGCCAAGCCGAAGGCGGGCGTGAAGATCGACGTGTTGAGCTTCCAGAACCAGGTGCTGACGAGTGGCCGCACCGATGCGAATGGATTCGTGGAGCTGGATCCGCGCGCGCCACCTTTCGCGATCATCGCGGACGAGAGCGGCCGCAAGGGTTACCTGCGCGTGGCGCCGGCGGTGGCGCTGCCGGTGAGTCACTTCGACGTGGGTGGCGAGACGGTGCTCGACGGTCTCAAGGCGCATCTGTACGGTGACCGCGGCGTCTGGCGACCCGGCGACACTATCTACCTGACCCTGGCGCTGCAGGATCGCGCCAGGACGCTGCCGCCCAACCACCCGGTGACAGTCGAACTGCGCAACCCGCGCGGCCAGGTCACGCAGACGCTGAGCAACTCGGCGCCGGTCGGGCAGTTCTATGCCTTCGAGTTGAAGACTGCGCCGGACGCGCCCACCGGCAACTGGGAAGCGAGCGCGCAGGTGGGCGGCGCGCGCTTCACCAAGACGCCTCAAGGTCGAAACCGTGATGCCGAACCGGCTCAAGATCGACCTGGACCTGGGCGACAGCCAAGTCATCGCCAGCTCGCCGGTTGAAGGCACCCTCTCCTCGCAATGGTTGTCAGGCGCGACGGCCGCGAATCTCAAGGCCAAGGTCGAGGTGCGCCTGTCGTCCATCGCCACGCACTTCACGCGCAATGCGGATTTTGTGTTCGACGATCCGGTGCGCAGCTTCAGCAGTTCGCCCATGGAGTTCGAGGAGACGCTGGACGCGGATGGTCGCGCGCAGCTGTCCTGGGATCTCAGTGTGACGCGGGAAGTGCCGGGCATGTTGAAGGCGACGTTCGTCTCGCGCGTGTTCGAGCGCGGCGGCGCCTTCAGCGTCAATGTCGACTCGCGCACCGTGGCGCCTTTCGAGCGCTTCGTGGGTTTGAAGCTGCCCAAGGGCGACGAGTCGCGCGACATGCTGCTCACGGACAAGCGGCACACCGTGGAGCTGGCCTCGCTGGATCGCGACGGCAAGCCGGTGTCGGTGCCGCGCCTGCAGGTCACTCTCTATAAGGTGCAGTGGCGCTGGTGGTGGGACTCGACCGGCGACTCGCTGGCGCAGTACGTGCAGGGCCAGAGCACGGCGGTGGTCCAGCAGGACACCATCGCCACCAAGGACGGCGCCGGCCAGTGGACCTTCGAGGTCAAGTACCCGGAATGGGGCCGCTACCTGGTGCGCGCCTGCGATCTCGACGGCGGGCATTGCACCGGCCGGGTGTTCTACATCGACTGGCCGTCCTGGGCCGGCGCGGCGCGTGAGCAGTCCGGTCCCGCGGCCAATGTGCTGATGATCACCTCCGACAAGCCCGAGTACAAAGTCGGCGACACGGCCACGGTGCAGTTGCCGCAATCGGCGCAGGGTCGTGCGTTGCTGACGCTCGAGAACGGCAGCTCCATCCTCGAGGCGCGCTGGATCGAGGCCCATTCTTCCAAGGACAAGGGGGAGCGAACCGGATTTCAGTGCCGATCACCACGGGCATGGCGCCTAACATCTATGTCGCCGTGACCATGGTGCAGCCGCATGCCGGCAAGGACAACGACCGGCCCATTCGACTGTATGGCGTGATTCCGCTCAAGGTCACGGACCCGACGACCAGGCTGACGCCGATGGTGGCCTCGGCGGCCGAGTGGGCCCCCAAGTCCAGGGCCACGGTGACGGTGAGCGAATCCGCCGGCCGGGCCATGGACTACACGCTGGCCATCGTGGATGAAGGCTTGTTAGGCCTGACCAACTTCAAGACGCCCAATCTGCGCGACGTGTTCTACCAGCGCGAGGCGCTGGGCGTCGTCGACCTGGGACCTGTTCGACGAGGTGGCGGGTGCCTACGGCGGCGAGCTGGATCGATTGCTGGCGCTGGGCGGCAGCGACGCCGCCAAGCCGACCAACCCGGATGAAGGCAAGTCGCGCTTCCCGCCGGTGGTGAAGTTCCTGGGGCCGTTCTCTTTGAAGGCCGGTGAGAAACGCCCGCACACCGTCACGCTGCCGGAGTACGTGGGTGCGGTGCGGGTGATGGTGGTGGCGGGCAATGGCAGCGCCTACGGCTCGGCGGAGAAATCCGTGTTCGTGCGCCAGGCGCTGATGATCCTGCCCACGCTGCCGCGTGTCATCGGGCCGGACGAGCAGTTCCGTCTGCCGGTGTCGGTGTTCACCGCCGATGCGTCCATCAGGGAAGTGAAACTCGAAGTGCAGACCGACGCGCGCTTTACGGCGGTCGGAGGCGCTGCGACCACCATCGCCTTCACGCGTCCCGAGGAGAAGCTTGGCTTCCTGGCGCTCAAGTCCGGCACGCAGATCGGCAAGGGCAAGATCCGCGTCATCGCCACCAGCGGCAAGTTCCGCGCCGAGAGCGAGGTGTGGCTGGAGGTGCGCTCGCCCAACGTGTACCAGACACGCTTCGAGCGCGCGACGCTGGCGCCGGGCGCGAGCTGGAGCTCGACGCTCAAGGGCTTCGGGCTCGACGGCACGCAGGCGGCCACGCTCGAGGTCTCGGCGCTGCCGCCGGTGAACCTCGACGGGCGCATGGAATATCTCATCCATTACCCGCACGGCTGCCTCGAGCAAACTACTTCGGGCGTGTTCCCGCAGCTCTATCTGCCGGCGCTGATCAAGCTCACGCACAACCAGCGTCTGCAGGTGGAGAACAACGTGCGCGCCGGCATCGCGCGGCTGCGGCAGATGCAGCATCCGAGCGGCGGCTTTGCCTACTGGCCGGGGGTGTGGAGCACGGATCCGGCGCTCGAATGGCGCAATGACTGGGGCACCACCTACGCCGGTCATTTCATGCTCGAGGCCGAGAAGGCGGGCTACGCCCTGCCCGGCGACATGAAGGCGGCGTGGGTGCGGTTCCAGAAGGAGCGCGCGCAGCGCTGGACCTCGCGCCGCTACCACTGGCCGGGCGAGAAGGACGAAGTGGCCATCGAAGCCGCGCGCTATGAGCAGGCCTACCGGCTGTTCACGCTGGCGCTGGCCGGTCAGCCCGAGATCGGCGCCATGAACCGGCTGCGCGAATCGCGGCCGTATTCGATCGGCGAGCGCTGGATGCTGGTCTCGGCGTACAAGCTTGCCGGCAAGCCGGACGTGGCCAACGAGCTGGCGCAGCACGACCGGCTGCAGGCCTTCGTGTTCGGCGACCCGAATCCGTACACCTTCGGCTCACTGCTGCGCGACCGCGCGGTGGTGTTGATGGGTCTCACGCTGCTGGGTCGCGATGCGGATTCGAATGGCTTGCTCGAGCAGGTGTCGGAGCAGTTGTCCGACATGAACTGGTACAGCACGCAGTCGGTGTCGTTCGCGCTGGTGGCGGTGGCGCAGAACGCGGGCGCGAAGCCGTTCAAGGGTTTCAGCTTCGACTATTCAGTGAATTCTGGGGCGGGCAAGGCGAACGACACCGTGGCCGGTGAATCGCCGCTGGCCAGCATCGAGTTGCCCAGGCCGCCGATGGCGGGCATGCCGCTGGAGCTGACCAACACCTCGGACCGCAAGCTGTACGTGACGGCCAGCGTGCGCGCCGTGCCGCGCAGCGGTGAGGAGCAGCCGTCCATGAATGGCTTGACGCTGACCGTCAACTACAGCGATGCGGACGGCAATGCGGTCGACATCAACAAGGTGCCGCAGGGCATGGATCTCATCGCGCAGATCACGGTGAAGAATGTCGGGGAGCGCGTGCTCGACAACCTGGCGCTGTCGCAGCTGTTCCCGGGCGGCTGGGAAATCCGCAACGACCGTCTCGAGGAGGTGGACACCGCGGGCGATCGCGAGCAGGACAAGGCGTACCGCGGCTCGTATTGGTGGGTGCCCGGCGAGTGGCGCCGTCAGCAGCTGCGCACGGCCGAGTACGTCGACATCCGCGACGATCGTGTGCAGCGCTACTTCAGCCTGCACTCGGGCGAGTCGATCTTCTTCGAGACGCGGCTGAATGCGGCGTACCTGGGCAAGTATTACCTGCCGGGCGCCAGCATCGAGGCCATGTACGACGCGAAACAGCACGCGAGGTTGAAGGGTCAATGGGTGCAAGTCGTGTCGCCGCAGCGTTGAGACGCGTGGCCCGGGCGCTGAAGCGCCTGGTGGCGTCCCGTGCCCGCCGCCGCATGCTCGCGGCGGTGGGCGCGGTGCTGCTCGGGGGCATGGTGTGGTTCTGGCGGCTGTTGCCGCATCCGCTGTTCGACGCGCCGCTGTCGTACGTGGCGGAGGCGCGCGATGGCACGCTGCTGTCGGCGCGTATCGCCGCGGATGGCCAGTGGCGCTTTCCGCCGCGCGAAGAGGTGCCGGTGAAGTTCCGTCGCGCGCTGATCCTGTTCGAGGACAAGCGCTTCGAGAATCACGCCGGCGTGGACCTGCTGGCCATCGCGCGCGCGGTGAAGCTCAACACGCAACGCGGCCGCGTGGTGAGCGGCGGCAGCACGTTGACCATGCAACTTGCTCGAATGGCGCGCGCTCGGGGCGCGCGACGCTCGAATGGCGCGACGCGCAGGTGGTGCCGCGAGCGAGCGCACGGTGGGCGCCAAGGCCATGGAGGCGTTGCTCGCGCTGCGGCTGGAGATGGCCTACGACAAGGACCAGTTGCTGGCGCTGTACGCGGGGCACGCGCCGTTCGGCGGCAACGTGGTCGGGCTCGAGGCCGCGGCCTGGCGCTACTTCGGGCGCGAGCCGGAGTCGTTGTCGTGGGCCGAAGCCGCGACGCTCGCGGTGTTGCCTAACAATCCCTCGCTGGTGCATCTGTCGCGCAATCGCGAGCGGCTGCAGGCCAAGCGCGACGCGCTGCTGCGGCGGCTGCACGCCGCCGGGGAGCTCGACGCGCTGGAGCTGGACCTGGCGCTGTCGGAGCCGCTGACCGCCGAGCCGCACGATCTGCCGGATTTCGCGCCGCATCTGCTGGAGACCCTGCGCGCCGCCAATCCCGCGCAGCACCGCTTCCGTACCACGCTCGACGCGCGGCTGCAGGCCGAAGCCACCCGCGCCGTGCAGGCGCACACCGAACAGCTCGCGCGCCAGCAGGTGTTCAACGCCGCCGCGCTGGTGGTGGACAACGTGACCTTCGAAGTGCTGGCGTACGTGGGAAATGGGAAAATGGGGACATTCCTGATTTGCTAGCAAAAGGGGACGGCACCTGCAACTGGAATGAGCGACGGTCGGAAGGTGACAAATCGAGGCATGTCCCCTGCAAATTAGGAATGTCCCCATTTCGCGGGGCTACGCGGTGGACATCATCCGCCGGCCGCGCAGCACGGGCAGCATTCTCAAGCCGCTGCTGTACGCGGCGATGCTCGAGGATGGCTCACTCACGCCGCGCATGCTGCTGCCCGACGTGCCGACGCACTACGAAGGCTTCCAGCCGGAGAACTTCGACCGACAGTACCGCGGCGCGGTGCGCGCCGACGAAGCCCTCGCGCATTCGCTCAACGTGCCGGCGGTGCGCATGCTCAAGAGCTACGGCGTTGCGCGCTTCGCCGACCTGCTGCGCGGCGCGGGCATGTCGACGCTGACGCGTCCCGCCGACGACTACGGCCTCACGCTGATCCTCGGTGGCGCCGAGGGCAATCTCTGGGACATCTCCGCGATGTATGCCAGCCTGGCCGACATCGCGCGCGCCGGTCCGATGGACGCCACACCACGCTTTCACGGACTCACGGTTCTTGCCGACGCCAAAGCCAGACCCCGCGGCCCCTCGCCCATCGGCACCGGCGCGGCCTGGCTGACGCTCGATGCCTTGTTAGAGGTGCCGCGGCCCGGCGAGGAAGGTCACTGGAAGAGCTTCGCCTCCAGTCGCCGTATCGCCTGGAAAACCGGCACCAGCGTTGGCCTGCGCGACGGCTGGGCGGTGGGCAGCACTTCGCGCCACACCGTGGGGGTGTGGGTGGGCAATGCCAGCGGCGAGGGCCGCCCGGGGCTCACCGGCTCGGCAATGGCCGCGCCGCTGATGTTTGGCCTCTTCAATACGCTGCCCACCAATGACTGGTTCGAGATCCCGGTACATGCGCTCAAGCGCATCGACACCTGCGCCAACGACGGCTTCCTCGCCAACGGCGACTGCGACATCGAACGCGCCTGGATGCCGCGCGACAGTCACTTCGATGCGCTCTCGCCTCACAACCTGCGCGTGCACCTCGAGTCGTCGCGACAATTTCGCGTGAATGGCGACTGCGAGTCGCCGTCGGCGATGACGCATGCGGCCTGGTTCGTGTTGCCGCCGGCCGAGGAGTTCTACTTCCGCAAGTCGCACACCGAATATCAACCGCTGCCGCCACTGCGCGCGGATTGTCAGGGCACGGCGAACCGGCCGGCGCTGGCGCTGCTGTATCCGGACGTGAATGCCCGCGTGCTCATCCCGCGCGAGCTCGACGGCGCGCGCGGTCGCACGGTTTTCGAAGCCGTGCATCGGCGCCGCGAGGCGCGGATCTACTGGCACCTCGATGGCCGATACCTGGGAGAAACGCACACTTTTCACCAGCAAGCATTGGACATCGACCCCGGCGAGCACATACTCACGCTGGTGGATGACACCGGCGAACGCGTCGCGCGACGCTTCGAGGTGTTGGCAACCAGGTTAACGAGGCCGCCGTGTTCGATGGATTTACGCTCAAGCATGTAGAGACCGACGAAGTCACCATTCGCCTGCGCACCGGCGGTTCGGGTCCGCCACTGCTGCTGCTGCATGGCTTTCCGCAAACGCACGCCATGTGGTCGAAGATCGCGCCGCGCCTCGCGCAGGACTTCACGGTGGTGTGCCCGGATCTGCGCGGCTACGGCGGCAGCAGCAAGCCGGAGTCCACGGCCAATCACGAGCCCTATTCCAAGCGCGCCATGGCGCGTGACCAGGTCGCGGTCATGAAGCAACTCGGCTTCGAAAGATTTCACGTCGCCGGCCACGACCGCGGCGCTCGCGTCGCCTATCGACTGGCGCTCGATTCTCCGGCCGCGGTGAGCAAGCTCGCGGTGCTCGACATCGTGCCCACCGGCGATACGCTGCGCCGCGCGGACTGGCGCTTCGGCATGGGCTACTGGCACTGGTTCTTTCTCGCGCAACCCCACCCGCTGCCCGAGCGCATGTTGAGCGCGGACCCCGTCGCCTATCTATTTCGACAGGGCCAGCACTTTTCAGACTTCGAGGCCTACGAGGACTTCCTGCAGAACACGCGCGACCCGGCGGCCATTCACGCCATGTGCGAGGACTATCGCGCGGCGGTCAGCGTCGACTTTCAGCAGGACCAGGCGGATCGCGGCACGCGCAGGATCGAATGCCCGACGCTCGTCATGTGGGGCAATCGCGGCGTGATCCCCAAGTGGTACGACCCGGTCGCGGTCTGGAAGGACTGGGCCAATGACGTGCGCGGTGAGGAAGTCGAGAGTGGCCACATGCTGGCCGAGGAAGCTCCCGATCCCACCTACCAGGCACTGCGCAAATTCTTCGTCTAATGACGCGACGTCTTGCCGCGAGTGGATGGCTCGACGCGCGGCGCGCTGCGGCGACGTAGCGCCGGATCCTCACCCTTGGCGCGTCGCTTGCCCGCCGCTTCCGCGGCGTTCATCGATTCGGCCTCGCGACGCGATTTCGGCGCGGCGCGTACCGCGGCCTTCTCGACGTCATTATTTTTCAGGTATTCCTGGGTGCGCTTGCGATAGCGGCGCGTGGCCTCGTAGTCGCCCTCTCCCTGGACCTTCGAATCATTGCCTGCTCTGGCCATGTTGAGCCTCCTTATGGCTTTATTAGAACCGATTCGCCGCCGTGAAAAACCGCAGTGCGGCACCGTCCTACGACACAATCAGTCCGCGCGAAGAGACAGCCTTTTGGGCCCGGTGCACACTGATTTCCAATGAAAGATGACCGACCCACCATGCGCGACGGCGGACGACTCTGGTTCGCGGAGTTGCTGGCCGCCGAAAATTCTCCCGGCCTCGAGAGGCTGCGGCTCGACCGCCTGCTCGAATTGCGCGCCGTGATCGATTCGTTGCGTTCCCAGGACGAATCGGCACTGCCGCCCGATTCCTGCGCCGCGCGCGAGCGCTACCAATTCTAGGTCGGCCGCGGGGCCTGCCTCGCGACACATTTGCCCGAATAATTTGAATGGGCGTGGTACCGCTGCGACAATACGCGCCCCGCGCCAGCGCGAATTTTCAGGGGCGCCATGAATCCACATCGGTTACGCGTACTGATCGCTGAAGACAACGAGGACCTGCGCGATCTGCTGGTCACGCTGGTCTCCGCGGAGCCGGATCTCAAGTGCGTCGGCACGGCGGAGAGTGTCGATGCCGTCATCGCCTCCACGGCCGAGGGCAAGGCCGATGTGCTGGTGCTGGACCTGGAGCTACAGGGCCGCTCGAGTATCGATGTCCTGAAGACGGTCCGCAGTGCCGGTAGCAAGATCACGATCGTGGTGTTCTCCGGGCACTCTCACCCGGAAATGATCCGTCACACGCTGGCCGCGGGCGCGGACGCCTACGTGGCCAAGAACGGCGATTTCGAGCTGCTGCTGGACGCCATCCGCGACAAGACCACGACCAGCCGGCACGCCGTCAAGACTTCCGGCGGCTGAAGGAGCGAGTCGCGACGCGCACCCGCTACTCAAGGCGCCGCCTCGTCTGTCGAGGCGCGGCGATATCCTTCGTGGCGATAGACTTAGAACCGCCAGGCGGCGGTCAGCCACAAGGCGTCGGCGTCATCGAGACCCTGAAGGTCGAACTTCTCGTACTCGGCGCGAATGTTGAACTTCTCGCCGATATTGGCGCCGATACCCGCGCCGTACACGAGGTCTTCGGACTCCTCGTCGAACTCGACCCGGTTGTCGAGTTCGTCTTCCACGCCACGCGTGGCGTCATAGAAGTAGTAGCCCAGTCGGCCATAGACCTCGAAGTACTGCCCCAGCGGGAAGGTACCGACCACGTACGGCGCGAAGCCGTCCACCGCGGCATCGACATTCCTGCCGGGCACCACTGCACCTGAAGGCTCGCCCAGATTGATGTAATCGAGCTCGAACGCCAGGAAGCGGTTCAGGCGATAACCCGCGAAGAACTTGTACGCGGTGTCGTCGTCATCCCAGGCATCCACGGTCTCGTCGATGTCATCGACGTCGTCGATTGATGCTTTGAACTGGCCGGCGCCGCCACCAATGTAGAAGCCGGAGACTTCCTCCTGCTCCTGCGCGAAGGCGGCTGGCGCGAATGCCACGGACATCAATGCAACAATCGCTGCGGTCTGTTTGAGATTCATGTGTTACGTCCTTGGGTTACCTAACTGCGTGCGCAAGGTACGTGGCGCAACACGGGGCAACACTCGGCCGCGACTACCCATCCATGTGGGTCTGCTCCGTCGGCGAGCTGCGTCGGGATGGTCTGTCGGCGATCGCGCCATCCGTGGTTTTGAGCCCACGATTGCGCGCCATTCCTGCGCGTCTTGCCATCTCGCCGACGGACGAGTCTGACCCGGATCCCTCGCAACGCGTGTCTGTGTAGATCAATGCCGCTGCGGCATTCTCGCGGCCTAGCTACTTGCCCTGGAGGTCCACTTCCATGTCAGTTCCACGCTCACAGCTCAGTACGCCGCCCGAGGCGTCGCAACAGACCTATCCGTTCACACTCGCGGATCTGCCCTATGGGTACGATGCGCTCGAGCCGCACATCGACCAGAAGACACTGCAGGTTCACCACCGCGGCCATCACGCGACCTATGTGAAAAAGCTCAACGAGGCGCTCGCGAAACATCCGGACCTGCAGAAACTCACGCTCGAGGAACTGCTGCAGGATCCGGGCAAGATCCCCGAGGCAATCCGCACCGCCGTGAAGAACAATGGCGGCGGGCATCTCAACCACGACTTCTTCTGGAGCGTGATGGCGCCCGCGCCTGCGCAGCCGCCTCGAGGTGTGCTCGACGAAGCGCTCGAAAAATACTTCGGTTCCTATGAAGACTTTCGCAGGAAGTTCAGCGACGTCGCCGGCAAACATTTCGCGAGCGGCTGGGTAGCGCTGGCGCTGGATCACGCCTCGCGCAGACTCGAAATCCTCGACCTCAAGGATCATGAAATCGTGACACCGGGCGCCAAGACCTGCCTCCTGATCCTGGACGTCTGGGAACACGCGTATTACCTGAAGTACCAGAACCGCCGCCCGGAATTCATCGAGGCATTCTGGAACATCGTCAATTGGTCGCGCGCCGAGGAGTTGTTCGAGCGTGCGGGCGCTCGCTGAGCGATATCGGGGCCCGGCTTAGGCCGCGTGTAGGATAGGTCTGACTGAGGTATCGCCACTGTGCCGGACAGGCCTGATACTTCACGTAGTTACACTTCGGCAATGCACGAGAATACTCAACAAATTGTGGAGCAGGCCCGGCCCATGAATCGCACCAGAGTCATGATTGTCGACGACCATCAGGTCGTCCGCGCCGGCTTACGAACCATGATCAACGGACAACCGGATCTGGCGGTAACCGCCGAGGCCGGTTCGGGCCGTGAAGCGATGGATCAGCTGCGGCAACACACGGTTGACGTGTTGCTGCTCGATCTGTCGCTGCCGGACGTGTCCGGGCTCGACGTGCTCAAGCACGCCAAGGCGCATTACGAATCGGTGGGCGTGCTGATCCTCAGCGCCTTCCCCGAAGCGCAATACGGCCTGAACGTACTGCGCGGCGGTGCCAGCGGGTTCGTCGGCAAAGGAACGGACGAATCGGAATTGTTCCGTGCCATCCGCACGGTGGCCCGTGGCGGACGTTATGTCGGACCGGATCTCGCCGACCTGCTGGTCGCGGGCGTCCGCGGCGACCCGAACGCCCCGCTGCACAGCATTCTCTCGGAGCGCGAATTCCAGATCTTCTGCAAACTCGCCCAGGGCGAGTCGGTGTCGGAAATCGCCAACAGGCTTTTCCTGAGCGTAAAGACGGTGAGCACCTACCGCAGCCGTATCCTCGAAAAGATGTCCATGAAGAGCAATGCTGACATCACCACTTATGCGCTGCGGAATAACCTCGTCCAATAGTTAGTCTGAAACGAGCCATGGATGAGGCTATGATTCAGCAAACGCCGTCGCCAGGGACGCGTAGCAGCGCCGCGGCACGTTCACGCGCAAGAATGGAGCACCCGGCAAACCCCTGCGAATCCTGTTGGTGGAAGATTCTCCCCTGTTGCGCGGCCGCCTCGAGAACATGCTCTCGCAGCATGCCGCCTTCAAAGTGACCGGCCTCGCGGCCGCCGAGTCCGAAGCCGTCGAAAAGCTCGAGTCCGTGCCCTACGACGTCATCGTGGTCGATGTGGAGCTGCGCCCCGGGAGCGGCATCGGCGTCATCCGCCAGGCGCGTGCGCGTAACAAGGACGGCGGCGATGGCGGCCACGTGTGGATCATCGTGCTGACGAACTATGACCTGCCGACGGTGCGCGAACGCTGCATGCAGGCCGGCGCGGATCACTTTCTCGACAAGATGCGCGAGATCGATCAGCTCATCCCGATCCTGCTAGGAATCGCGGGACGTAAGCCCTGATCCGGTTGCCCTGCCCGGGCACCGCATCCACGTCGAGCCAGCCGCCGGCGCCCAGCAGCCGGTGGCGCATGCCAACCAGCGCGCGCTGCTGTGTCTCATCCATCGCCGTACCGTCGTCGCCGATCATCATCACGTAGCCCTCGCCTTCGGCTTCGATCAACAGCTCCACGTGTTTGGCGACGCCGCGCGCCAGCAGGTTCGCCAGCGCCTCCTGCGCCACGCGAAACAGCGTGAGCTGCACCGCTGGCTCCAGGTCGAGCATTTCTTCCGGCAGCGTGGCGATGTATTCCAGGCCCGCCTGGCGGCATTGCTCATCGAAATGACTGCGCAGGGCCACCGACAACCCGAAATGATCGAGCAACGAGGGACGCAGCGATTCGACCACGCGCCGCTTGAGCGTCATGGCCTGGTTCAGCATCTGCACCACCGAGCGGAATTTCTCCTCGCTGGCCGCGTCCAGCGAGCTGCCGATGTGGGCCTTCAGCCAGGCCATGTCCATCTTGGCGGCGGTGATGAGGCCGCCGAGCTCGTCGTGCAGTTCTTTTGCGAGTTGCGAACGCTCGGCCTCCATCATGCGCAACAGGTAGGTGGACAGCGTCGACAGCTCCTCGGTGCGCGCGGCCACGCGCGCCTCGAATTGCGGGTCCAGAGCGCCTTCCGGGCCGGAGCCCGGTTTTCTTGCCGCCATCGTCATCGCCTCGTGAGTGGCCAAGATGCGATCAGTCCTTCGGCACGTCTTCGAGCAGATCCACCAGGTCCTCGGCGTGTTCTTCCTCCTGCGCGAGTATGGACTCGAGCAGACGGCGCGAGGTCGGGTCGCGGGCGCCGATGAAATTGATCATCTCGCGGTAACTCTCGATGGCGATACGCTCGGCCACCAGGTCGGCTTCCAGCATCTGCCGCAGGCTGGTGGATTCGTCGTACTCCGCGTGACTGCGCGACAGCAGCGTGGCGGGATTCAGATCCGGGTCCTCGCCGAGCTGCACGATGCGCGCGGCGATCTTGTCGGCGTGCGCCTGCTCTTCGTTGGCATGCTCGAGGAACTCGGCCGAGACGAACTTGGCACGGATGCCATGTGTCACGAAGTAATGCCGCTTGTAACGCAGCACGCACACGATCTCCGTGGCCAGCGCCGTGTTCAGCAGCTCGACAATGGCCTTGCGATCGGCCTCCGGAAAGCTCGGTGTCACCGCGCCCTTCATGATCTGCTCGCGCGCCCGCTTGCGCAGCGCTTCGAGGTCGGAGAGTTGGGCCTGGTCCTGCTTGTCAGGCGCCTTGGGCGGTTGCATGTTTGCGTTCACATTTTCTCCTTGTGCACATGGCGCCGGTACAGGTTGATCAGCAATGTCACCGCGGTGACCCACAATGTCCGGTGCTTGAAGAATGAAAAACCAATCTTGCCGAGCTTGAGTCCGTGCAGTTTCGCCCACGGCGACTCCCGGGCCGCGTGCGTCAACACGCGCAGGTTGAGCTCCAGCCAGGCGCGCTGCAGCTGCATCTCGGCGTCGAGCAGGCGCGCACGCTCAAGCGGCGATGTCACTGGGCGGACTCCGTTGCTGTTCGGCCGGCGCCGGCTGGGACTGCGACAGCGCGCGCGCCAGCACTTCCAGGTCCATTTTCAATCCTTCCAGGAACCAGCTCAGCGAACCGAGCTCGCGGCCGGCGATCATGCGGCGGGCGCACCAGCCAGGCGACCAGGGCACCGAGCACGAACAGCGCTACCACCGCGCCGAGCACCGGCGCGCGCAGGTGCGAGGGCAACGCGATCGCCAGCAGCACGATGCCGCCCCAGATCGCGATGAAGCCGGCGGCCGCAGCGAGAATCTGCAGCTGCAGCCGCATCAACAGTCGCTGGCTCTCGGCCTGCAGCACGATACCGGCGGCATCCATGCGCGTTTCGAGCATGCGCAGCAGGTGCAACGACAGCTCGCGCGCCGGATGTGCCGGTTCCTCGGAGGCGGCGGACGGAGGCGGTTTTTCTTCCGGCCTTGAGTCCGGCGTTTCCATCACTTGGGTTCGCGGCGCAGCGATTTCGCGATGAGGAAGGTGACCACACCGCCTAACAAGGCCGCGATCGCCACGGCTTGCCAGGGATGACGGTGCACGAACGTATCGGTCTTGTCGGCGATCGAGGCAACGGCTTCTTCGGTCTCGGCGGCGGTCGCCGCGAGGCGTGCCCGGGCCTGGGTCAACGTTTCAGTGACCCGCTCGCGCACCGCTTCGGCGGCTTCACCCGTCTGCTCGCCCAGCGAACGAAGCAGTGCTTCCGCCTGGTCGACGATGTGGTTCAGCTCCTCGACGGCCGGATCGACCGCAGCCTTGAATTCCGGCTGATTGGCAGGGGACTGCATGGATGCTCCTTGAATGTCTGTCTAGCAGGATCACCCGCATGGGCGTCACTCACATTCGGATTTGCTGCGAACGGGAGGTAGGACCTAACCGACACAATTTCGGCATGGCAGCTGCGGGCGCGAATCTATGGCTTTACGGATACTGGCCTAGTCTAGTGGAGAGTGGAAGAGTGACGCGACGAGCCCCTCCCCTCGCAATTAATTCGCGTCTCTCGACCACACAGCGGTCCGTCCACCGGCGTCATGGCCGGTGGGCGGTCTTGCTTTCGGTGCTGTGCACTATCGCCTTGCTAGGCGGCTGCCGCGTAATTCCCGAGGTGCAGCTGGCACGCACCGTACCGCTGTCGCGTTCGCCAATCCCCGTCGATATCGAAAGCCCCAATGGCACGGTCGGCCGCGCCACGGCGTTGCGCACCTCGCGCAAGCTCGCCGATACCGGCGATACCGCCTTGCTCGACTATCACCTGGCCGCGATGCGCGACCTCGGCGCACCGCCATTGCTCACCGACAACTCCGCCGAGCTGCTCATCGACGGCCCGCGCACCTATCGCGCCATGTTCGCGGCCATCGAGAAGGCGCGCGAGTACATCTTCATGGAGAGTTTCATCTTCGAGGAGGCGGTGGAAGGCGACCGGCGCCTGAGCGAGCTGCTGCGCCACGCCGCCGACCGCGGCGTACATGTCTACGTGCTGTACGACGCCATCGGCTCCCTGGCCACCGAAGCGCAGTTTCTGGAAGGACTCAAACAAAGTGGCATTTCGCTGTGCGCCTTCAATCCGCTCAATCCCCTCGATGACCGCTTCGCCGGGCTCAACCAGCGCGATCACCGCAAGATTTTCGTGGTGGATGGCGAGCAGGCCTTCGCCGGGGGCGTCAATTTCAGTCGCGCGTACCGGATTGCATCCAAGCAGGCGAAGAACCGCGGCCTGTCGAAGCAGAAGTCGCTGGATGAGGGCTGGCGGGACACGCACATCGGCATGCGCGGGCCCGCGGCGCGGCATCTCGAACAACTGTTCCGCGACATGTGGCGGGGGGCGGACTGCGCCGGCGAGCTGCAGCCGGCCTTCGAGCCGCGGGCAGTCGACGGTGGCAATACGCTGATGCAGATTGTCGCGGGCACGCCCAAGGACGACTTCAACGAAATCTACGCCACGCTGCTCTCGGTGCTGACGTATGCGCAGAAGAGCGTCGACATCACCATGTCGTATTTCGTGCCCGACGACGCGCTCGAGAAGGCGTTGCGCGAAGCGGCGCGCCGCGGCGTGAAGGTGCGCATGATCCTGCCGTCATACAGTGACTTCTCCGGTGTGTTCTACGCCGGGCGCGCGCATTACGACGAGCTGCTCGAAAGTGGCGTGCAGCTGTTCGAGCTCGAGAACGCCTTCCTGCATTCCAAGAGCATCGTGGTGGATGGGGTGTGGTCGTCGATCGGCTCCACCAACTTCGACTGGCGCAGCTTCGTGCACAACTACGAAATCAGCGTTTGTGTCATCGACGAGGGCTTCGCGCGACAGATGAACCAGGCCTTCGCCGCCGACCTGGCCGGCTCGCGCGAGATCACCCTGAAGGAGTGGAAGAAGCGCGGCTTCAGCGAGCGATTCAAGGAGCTGCTGTGGCTGCCGCTCCAATACTGGCTGTAAATGAAGATGGGGACATCCCTATTTTCTTTCTGCAGGAAAATAGGAATGTCCCCATTTTTGGTTAGCGCCCGTCGCGGTCGGAGTCACCGGGGAGGACGCGCTCGACGCTGTTCCACGCCGATCGCATCGCCGCCTTGGCATCCGCCCACGCGAGTCGTGACTTGCCCTTGGCGATGTCCCAGCCTGCCTCCAGCCGATCCTCGATGTCATCGAAGTTCGCCTTGGGGTTCTCCTCGTACGACTTGTACGCGTAGCGATACGCGGGATCGAAGTCTTCCCACGTGTATTGCGAGCTGTAGTACGGCTCGTTCATGAAGTTACGCTGCCAGTGGGTGCTGAAGCGTTCGATACGATTTTCACTTTTCATGAATCTTCTCCTTGCGATGAAAAGAAAGGGCCACCGACCCGAAGATCGGCGGCCCGGCTCTGCTTCCTGCGAAGCCTATTTCTTCACGTCGATCTGGTTGTTCACGCTCTTGACGTGCTCAACCGATCGGGCCAATACCTCGGCCGTCGACTTCGCTTCCGAGTCGTCGACGAAGCCCGAGAGCTGCACCTGCCCGTCACTGGTCTCGACGTTGATCTGGCCCGCCTTGGTGCGCGGATCACCGGCAAGAGCTGACTTCACCTTGGTGGTGATGACGCTGTCGTCGGCAAAATCCTCCGCCGCATGCGCGGTGGGTTTGACCGTGAGATTGTTATGGACCGCCGTCACATTCTTCTGCTGGCGTGCGACTGCCGTGGCGCGATCCTTGCTCGCCTGGCTGTCGACAAAGCCGTTCAACTGAACGGTCCCCTTGAACACCTCGACGTCGATCTGGCCTGCCTTGGTGACAGGATCCCCGATCAGGGCGGCCTTTACGTCCGCCGTGGTGACGGTATCGTCAACCTGCTCACCGGCCGATTTCTGCGTGCGCGTGGACGCGCAAGCAACCATGGCCAGCGTCATGACGAACATGACTGCACTCACAAAGCCTTTGGACTTCTGCATAGGAACCTCTTATCTCCGTGCCGTATTGGCGATGAAACTCACAACCGCAAGAATCAGAAATACGAAGAACAGGATCTTCGCGATTCCCGCTGCGCCCGCGGCAATGCCGGCAAATCCGAACACGGCCGCGATGAGCGCGATGACAAAAAAGATGACTGCGTAATGAAGCATCGATATCTCCGCGTTATTGACCATTCGTTGACACCGATTCCGGTGCCGGCGGGAGGCATCATCCCTTTATCCCGCATTGCAAAATGCCGGTTTGTGAAACGATGCCGCGTCAGTGATGGCCGACATCCCTGTCAGCCCGCGGGACTACATTCGTGGGATGATGGGCCACGGGGAGGAAAAACCATGAATCGTCGTGAAGTCCTGTTGGTGGTGGGTGGTTTGGTGACGGCCGATCTGATGCGCCAGATCCGCGCGGGCCCAGGACCCCCCACCTCGCGAGCCCGCCATCGCGGCCACGCCTGACGCGACCTGGAACGCCAAGGCCGAGGCCCTCAAACCCGTGTTGCACGAGACGCGCCAGGAACCGCTGAACATCGTGCGCGCGGAGCCCGATTCATCACTGGTGTTGCGCTATCGCATGGCAGTGGACGCGCCCGCCACCGAGCTCGCGAAGCGCACCTTCAAGAAGGGCGACAGTTTCATCCTGGACTTCGGCGGTCATCGCACCGGCTTCCTGGCCTTCAAGCTCGAAACCTCCGGGCGCGAGCCGGATGCACCCGCGCGATTGCGCCTCACGTTCGGCGAAATACCGCCGGATGTCGCCGAGCCCTTCTATCCCTACAAGGGCCAGCTCAGCAGCTCCTGGCTGCCGGATGAAACCATCAACGTCGACTATCTGCCGCAGCCGGTGCGCATGCCGCGCCGCTACGCCTTCCGCTACGTGAAGGTCGAGGTGCTGGATACCTCGCCGGAATTCACGGTGCGCTTCGAAGACGTGCACGCGCTCGCGATCAGCTCGGCGCGCGGCACGGTCACGCCGGTGGGTGAGACTCCGCTCCTGCGGCGCATCGATGAAGTGAGCATCGCGACGCTGCGCGATTGCATGCAGACCTGCTTCGAAGACGGCCCGCGCCGTGACCAGCGTCTGTGGGTGGGCGACCTGCGGTTGCAGGCGTTGACCAACTACGTGACCTTCAAGGCCAATGACCTGGTCAAGCGCTGCCTGTATCTCTTCGCCGCGAATCCACGCAAAGATGGACTGGTCGCGGCCTGCGTCTATGAAAAACCGCAGCCGCGGTACGGCGCCATTCACATCGTCGATTACGCCGCGCTCTACAACGTAACGCTGGCCGACTATCTCCACGCCACCGACGATCTCGAAACCGCACGTAACCTGTGGCCGGTGGCGAAGCGTCAGCTCGATATCCTCGGCAAGCACATCAACGCCGACGGCCTCTACGTCGACCCGGGCAACATGTGGATCTTCATCGACTGGTCCGACAAGCTGCATCGCGGCGCCGCGATCCAGTCCGTGCTCACGTATGCATACCAGCGCACTTGGGAGCTCGCGGAGCGCGTGGGGCGCAAGAGCGAAGTGTCGGGCTACCCGGCGTTGATCGGGCGCATGACTCGCGCCGCGCGTCGGGCGTACTTCGATGGCAATGGCGGCGTGGTGAAGAGTGGCCCAGACCACCAGGTGAGCTGGGCCTCACCGGCCTGGATGACCCTCGCCGGAATCCTCTCGCCATCCGAAGGCGCGCGCGCCCTGCGTCGCGCGCTCGCCGATCCCGCGGCCGTGAAACCGGTGACGCCGTATCTGTATCACTACGTGGTCGAAGCGCTCATCAAGAGCGGCGCGAAGGGCGAAGCGCGCACGTTGCTGGAGAAATACTGGGGCGCGATGGTGAACGCCGGCGCCGACACCTTCTGGGAGATCTTCGATCCGGAGAAGCCGCTGAGCTCGCCGTACGGCGACATCCACATCAACAGTTACTGCCACGCGTGGAGTTGTACGCCGTCGTACCTGCTGCGCATGGCCGGCTGGTAATGGGGACACTCCCCGGTTACGACTCGTTTCACCGGTTCCGGCATGCGATTGCACTCCCTGTCAGTTTCGCCTTGCCGCGCCGCACTATACTGCCCGCCTCGAGGTTCCAGGACATCCGCGCGGGAGCACACGCTTGATCGACCTGTATTTCTGGCCCACGGGCAATGGCAAGAAGATCTCCATCATGCTGGAGGAAACCGGGCTGCAGTACCGCGTCATCCCGGTGAACATCAACAAGGGCGACCAGTTCAAACCCGAGTTCCTCGCCATCAGTCCTAACAACAAGATGCCCGCCATTGTGGACTCCGACAATGGCCTCGCCATGTTCGAATCCGGCGCCATCCTGCAATACCTGGCCGAGAAAACCGGAAAACTCCTGCCGGCCGACACGGCGGGCAAGTACCGCGTGTTGCAGTGGGTGTTCTGGCAGGTCGGCGGACTCGGGCCCATGGCCGGCCAGGCGCATCACTTCCTGAAGTACTCGCCGCAGAAGATCGAATACGCCATGCACCGCTTCCAGCAGGAAGTGGCGCGCCTCTACAAGGTGCTCGACACGCAGCTCGGCATCACCGAGTACCTGGCGGGCGAGTATTCCATCGCCGACATCGCGGCCTGGCCCTGGGTGGTTAGATACGACTGGCAGGGACAGAAGCTGGAGGATTTTCCGAACGTCAAGCGCTGGTTCGAAACCGTCGGCGCGCGTCCCGCCGTGGTGCGCGGTGCCGCCGTGGGTGCCGATCTCATGAACGCCGCGCCGCCGCCGAGCGACGAGGACAAGAAGCGGCTGTTCGGTTTTCGCGACCAGGACCTGAAACCGGCCGGCGGCGCATAGAAAATGGGGACATTCCTATTTTTGCTGCGAAAATAGGAATGTCCCCATTTATTTCCGCGGGAGATCGCATGCGTTTCCTGATTCTGTCGCTGCTGCTGGCGGCATCGGTAGCTCATGCCGCCCCGGCCCTGAAGGCGCCCGCCACCGCGCAGGTGGGCTCACTGTTGACTCTCGAGGCCACCGGCAGCGGTGATGGGCGCGACTTCATCACGGTGGTGCCGAAGGGCAGCCCGGAAGGAACGTACGACCAGTACGTCTACATCAAGCCCGGCCAACTGCAATTGCAACTTCCGGCCAAACCCGGCGACTACGAACTGCGCGTGTTGCGCGGCGGCGAGCCCTTACAAGACACTGGCGCGTCAGTCGCTGCGCATCGAAGGATCCGCCGCCAGCGTCAAGGCGCCGGCCGGCATCAAGGCGGGCGCGGAATTCGAAGTCACCTGGAGTGGACCCAACAACGCGCGTGACTACATCACCATCGGCGACGTCGCGCACAAGTATCTCGACTACAAGTACACCAGCAGCGGCAGCCCGGTGAAAATCACCGCGCCCGTGCAACCCGGCGAATACGAGGTGCGTTACATCCTCGGCCAGGGCGACACGGTCATCGCGACCCAGAAGGTCACCGTAGGGGCGGTCTCGGCTTCCGTGACCGTGCCGGCACAGGTGGCAGCAGGCGCCAAACTTTCCGTGAGCTGGACGGGACCGGCCAATCCGCGTGACTACGTCACGGTGGTCAAGGCCGGCGCCGCGGAGCAGACCTGGGGACGCTACCAGTATGTCTCGGTCGGTAACCCGCTCCCGCTGATTGCGCCAGATGCGCCGGGCGAATACGAAGCGCGCTACCTCACCGCGCAAGGCAACGTGACGCTGGCGCGCGCGAAGTTCACCGTCGGCCCCGTGACCGGCACGATCACCGGACCACCCCAGGTGGTCGCCGGCGAGGGTTTCAAGGTCTCCTGGAAGGGACCGGACAATCCGCGCAACTTCATCACCGTGGTGCCGAAGGGAGCGCGTGAAGGCGAATACAGCGCGTCGTATGCGTACACCACTGCCGCAGGCCAACCCGGTATCGCTGTTCGCGCCACTCGAGCCCGGCGACTATGAGCTGCGCTATTCGACTGCCGAGTCCTACTACACGCTCGCGCGCGCCGCGCTTCGCGTGGTCCCGGGCAAGCAGGAGCCGGGCAAGATCGCAGTGACGCTTGCGCCCGGCGCCAGGACCGGCGGCACGATCGAGATCCTTCTCGACGCCTCCGGCAGCATGCTGCAGAAGTTAGGCACTGCGCGGCGCATTGATGTCGCCAAGCAAACGCTGACCAAGCTCACCTCCTCCACCATCCCGCCTGGCACGCCGTTCGCGCTGCGCATATATGGCCGCGAGGTGGATGCCTGCCAGACGGAACTCGATGTGCCGGTGGGTCCATTGAATCCGGCCGCCGTCGCACAGCGCATCGCCGCGGTGAATTCCAGGAACGGCGCCAAGACGCCCATCGGCGCCTCGCTTGCCAAGGTCAGCGAGGATCTCAAGTCGGTGACGGGCGAAAAACTCGTGGTGCTCATTACCGATGGCGACGAAACCTGCGGCGGCGATCCGGCGGCGGAAATCGACAAGCTGCGCAAGGCCGGCATCGGCCTGCGCGTGAGCATCGTCGGTCTTGCCCTCGATGATCCGAAGCTCGCGGCCACCTTCAAGCGCTGGTCGGATCTCGGTGGCGGCGCTTACTTTGACGCCAAGGACGCCGCCGGACTCGACAAGGCCATGGCCGCGGCGTTGCGTCCGGGCTTCGAAGTCTTGAATGCGCAGGGCCAGGTGATTGCGAGCGGAATCGTGGGCGGCGACGCCGTGTCGGCGCCGGCCGGCAATCATACGGTGCGAATCAAGGGACGCACGACGCCGGCAACGCGGGCCGAAGGAGACGGTGAGCTCGCGTTCTGAAGCGCGAGACCGGCGGGACACCTTGCGATGTCGGTCTCGCCCTCGCACTGGGCTTGTAGCCTGAGACCCGCGTCGCGGAGACGGCGCGATCACGGTGTGCGTCTGCCGGCCGCAACCGCGGAATCATCAAGCTGATGCGGCCGTCAAGTGTGATTCGGCGAGTTCGGTCTCGCGCGTGCAGGGATCCGGCGGATTCACGTGTTTCGCACGCATGGCCACCGTGTAGTGGAAGCGATCGTCAGGCTTTGGGCTCGCGCGCGCGACTCAGGATCTTGTCGAAGTTCTCGCCGATCTTCCCGTCGACATTGATGCGCGTGCAGCCCGTGCCGACGCAGTCCGTCGACCATGGGCAGCCCGGTGGCGATGGCCTTGCGCAGCATCCAGCGCAGCGTGATGTCGTTGAGCGCGTGATTGTTGTTGCCACCGCCCACGTCGGAATGCACGCCGCGGAACCACACCTCACAACCTTCGCGCACGCGTGTCGGCCGGAAGGCCTTGCGCGACTCGTCGAGCGCCAGCGCGTGGTAACAATGTTCACGGCCTTTGCCAGCCCGAGCTTGTAGCCGAGATTGATGCGGTTGAAGCTGAGCCCGATGTCGATGGGGATGCCGAAGGCCGCGACGACGTCGAACACGCCGAGGAAGCGGATCGCGGGATTTTCGCGGACGCCGTTCACGGTAACGCCGCTGTCGCCGACCACGTTGGCGAAGTGCACGGCCAGCGCGGCGCCGCGGCTGAAGCCCACGATGTCGATCTCGCGATCACCGGCCGCGAACTGGCGCGCCATGTCCTGGCTTGGCATCTTCGATGCGGTGGTGACCGCCGACACCAAAGGCGCCGCCCACCCATTTGCCCAACGTGCCGTGTTTGGTCCCGAGTCCCTTGTAGAAGAACTTCGGCCCCGTGTAGAGATCCATGAACCTGACCACGTTGGTGTTCAGGTCATACCGGCCGGCATCCTTTTCTGTGTTCCATGTGCCGTCGAACGCATACAGCGCCATAACGTCCCGCCTCCCAACGGTGGCGCAATAATGGGGACATTCCTATTTTCTGAAAGCCCCCGGGCGTTTCTGCGGCTTTGCGCGAGATTGTTCGGGTGCGGCATGGCGGACCTGCCAACTATCTTTCTACCCATGCCAAGAACGGCGCGTGGAATCGTTGGCGGCTATTGCTATCACGTACTGAATCGCAGCAACGGACGCCGGCGCATCTTTCATGACAATCATGACTTCGCCTCGTTTGTCGCGCTGATGGCGGAGGCCCAACAGCACTTCCCGGTTGCCGTCTTGGCCGCTTGCCTGATGCCGAACCACGTGCACCTCGTGCTCAGGCCAGAGGCGGACAACGCCATCGCGCGCTGGGCGCATTGGATCTTCACCAGCCACGTTCGCAGACACCACCGGAAATACGCCTCGGAAGGCCGCGTCTGGCAGGGACGGTTCAAGGCGTCGGTGATTCAGCAGGACAGGCACCTGATTACCGTATTGCGATACGTGGAGCGCAATGCCTTGCGCGCAAACCTGGTCGCCCGGGCCGAGGCCTGGCGCTGGGGCAGTTTGAATTGGCGGTTGCGCAGCGATACCGCCTGTCGTGCTGAACACGCCGCCGATGCCGTTGCCGACAAATTGGGTCGACTACGTCAATGAGCCGCAATCGTTGGAGGAGCTCGCGGAATTGAGGGCGGCTGTGAGTCGCGAGCGTCCCTATGGTGGCGCGGACTGGGTCACCGCCACTGCCAGGTCGCTGGGGTTCAGCTATTCGATAACGCCACGCGGTCGACCCCGAAAACGCGTGCTAACTGTCGAGTCGGCTTCCCAACTCGACATCGAGGCGTTTGAAAAATAGGAATGTCCCCATTATTCGGCGACGAGCATGTCGCAGAGGGTGGCGGGGTCGACGGGTTTCACGAGATGCATGTCGAACCCGGCCTCGCGCGAACGGCGCCGGTCTATCTCCTGGCCCCAGCCGGTGAGCGCCACGAGCACCGCAGCGCGGCCCCAGCTTTCGGCGCGGATGCGCCGTGCGACTTCGCAGCCGTCGAGCTTGGGCATGCCCACGTCGAGCACCACGATTTCGGGCCTGCGCAGGCCGGCGAGCGCCAGCGCCTCTTCGCCATCGGAGGCGCAATGCACCTCGTGTCCTTCCATGCGCAGCATCAATGCCAGGCTTTCGAGTGCGTCCTGGTTGTCATCAGCGATCAGGATGTTGCGTCTCACCGGCACCGTAGTCTCTCCCTTGTCCAAGGCATTTCCCACCGCGCGACCATCGCCCTTGGCATCCAGCAGCGGCAGCCGCACGAGGAACTCGCTGCCCTGGTCGACACCCGCGCTCGCGACATGAATTTCGCCGCCATGCAATTCCACCAGCGCGCGCACCAGCGCGAGGCCGATGCCCAGCCCACCGGTGGTCGAGGCGCGGTCGCTCGGAATCTGCGTGAACAATTCGAAGATGCGCGGCATGGCTTCGGACGCGATGCCGATGCCGGTGTCCTGCACCACGATTTCGGCGCGACCGTTGCGCGCGCGGGTCAGCAGCACGATCTGCCCTTCTTCCCCGGTGTACTTGGCGGCGTTGTGCAGCAGGTTGCCGACCACCTGCGCCAGTCGCACCGGGTCACCGCGCACGCTGAGCTCGGCGTCGGCGGTTTCGATCTGCAGATTCTGGCGCTTCTGCTCGAGCAACGGCTGCACCGTCTCCACCGCCGAGGCAATGACCTCGCCGAGCTTCACCGGCTCGCTCAGCAAGACGATCTTGCCGCGCGCAATACGTGACACGTCCAGCAGGTCATCCACCAGGCGGATCATGTGCTTGAGTTGCCGCTCGATCACGCCGCGCGACCACACGATCTTGGGGTCCGTGGTGTCCCCCTGCATGAGCAGGTGCGACGCATTGCGCAGCGGCGACAGCGGGTTGCGCAGCTCGTGTGACAACATCGCGAGGAATTCGTCGCGCTTGACCACGGCCTCTTTCAGCGACGTCTCCGCGCGAATGCGTTCGCGCACTTCCGTCTCGAGCGACTGGTTGGTGCGCGACAAATCCTGGTTGGCCTGCTGCAGGCGCGCGTTGATTTCCTCGAGCTCGCGGGTCTTCTCGGTCTGCAATTCGAAGTTCGCCGCCGCGAGCTGGCGATTGGACTCGGCGAGCTGACGGTTCACGCTCTGCAGCGCACGGCGCTGCCGGTCGAGCTCGATGAGCACCGCCACCTTGCTGCGCAGGATTTCCGGCACCACCGGGATGTACACATAGTCGATGGCGCCGGCCTTGTAGCCCTTCAGCCGATCGAACTCGGTCACGTGCACGCCTGTCACGAAGATGATAGGCGTGCTTTCGAAACGGGGATGGTCATGGATCAGCGCCGCGGTCTCGAAGCCGTCCATGCCCGGCATCTTCACGTCCAGCAGCACCACCGCAAAGTCCTGCTTCATCAGCGCCTCGAGCGCCTCGAGACCGGAGTTCACCGCCACCAGGTTGTGGCCCAGGGGCTCGAGGATGGCCCGATAGGTGAGCAGGCGCGCCGGCTGATCGTCGACCAGCAGGATGTTGGCCGCATCGTGCCCGTGCGGAATGGGTGCCGGATCGTTCACGGTTGCAGCCACATGCGCACCAGCGACAGGAGCTGATCGGTGTTCACCGGTTTGGCAACGTAGTCCGACGCGCCGGCCTGCAGACACTTCTCCCGGTCTCCCTTCATGGCCTTGGCGGTCAGCGAGATGATCGGCAGCAGGCGGAACGGCGGGATCTCGCGGATACGCCGCATGGTTTCGTACCCGTCCATCTCCGGCATCATCACGTCCATCAGGATCAGTGACAGGTCCGGGTTGCTGTCGAGCAGCTTGATGGCGTCATGACCGTTGGTGGCGGTGATGACGTTCATGCCATGCCGCTCGAGCAGGCTGTTGAGCGCGAAGATGTTGCGCACGTCATCGTCGACCACCAGCACCTTGCGCTCGCGCAGCGGCTCGTCGCTGTCGTGCAGCTTCTCGATCATGCGCCGCTTGGACTCGGGCAGCTTCGAGACATCGCGATGCAGGAACAGCGCGGTTTCGTCGAGCAGGCGCTCGGGGCTCTGCACACCCTTGATCACGATGCTCTTGGCGCGGCGCCGCAGCTCGCTCTCCTCTTCCGCGGATAGTTCGCGCCCGGTGAACACCACGATCGGGATATCGCGCAGCCGCGAATCGTACTGGATCTCGGACAGCAACTCGAAGCCCGTAATGTCCGGCAGCTTGAGATCGAGGATCACGCAGTCGTATTTCATGGTGCGCAGCAGGGCGAGCGCCTCGCCACCGTTGCCGGTGCGAGTGATCTTGATGTCGTCGCCGCCAATCAGCGCCTCGATGCTCAGCTGCTCGGCCTCGTCGTCTTCGATGACCAGCAGCTCGCGCACGCGCGGCTCGATGAAGGTCCGGATACGCTGGAACACGTCGGTGAGGCCTTCGCTGGAGGAAGGCTTGGTCATGAACGAGAACGCGCCGCGTTCCAGGCCGTACTGGCGCTCCTCTTCGACGGTCAGCACCTGCACCGGGATGTGGCGTGTGGCGGGATCGTGTTTCAGGTGGTTGAGCACGGTCCAACCCAGCATGTCGGGCAGGAATACATCGAGAGTGACGGCGGCCAGGTCGAACTTTTGCGCGAGCGACAGCGCCTCCGCGCCGTTGTGTGCCACCAGCGCCTTGAATCCCTTGTGATGCGCCGCCTCGAGCAACATGCGGGCGTAGGCGGGATCATCTTCCACGATGAGGACCGGGCGCTCGCCCTCTTGCAGCGACTCGCGGTCGTCCGGCACGCGCTCGACCTGCTGCACCGGCAGCACGGGCACGGCCGGCGCCTTGGCGTAGATCGGGGTCGCGCTACGGTAGGCAGCGCCCTGGTATGCCAGCGGTAGATAGAGAGAGAAGGTACTGCCCTGCCCCGGCATGCTCTTCAGCCGGATCTCGCCACCCAGCAGGTGCGCCAGCTCGCGACTGATGGCCAATCCCAGGCCCGTTCCGCCGTACTTGCGCGCCGTGCCCGCGTCCGCCTGCTGGAAGGCCTCGAAGATGATCCTCTGCTTCTCGGCGGAAATGCCGATGCCGGTGTCGGTGACCGAGAACTCGACCACCTGGCTGGCCTTCGACAGCACCGGGTGATCGGCCGACCAGCCGAGCATCGACGGACCGACGTGCAGGCGCACGCTGCCCTGCGCCGTGAACTTCATGGCGTTCGACAGCAGGTTCTTGATGATCTGCATGAGGCGCTTGGCGTCGGTGACCATGTTGCGTCCCAGGCGCGGATCGAAATCCGTGGTGAACGTCAGGTGGCGCGACTCGGCCTCGTGGCGGAAATTGCGTTCGATGGTCTCGCGCAGCTGCGAGAACGCCAGTTCCTCGCTTTCGACCGTGACGGTGCCCGACTCGATCTTGGACAGGTCGAGGATGTCGCTGATGAGATTCAGCAGGTCGGTGCCGGCCGCGTGGATGGTCTTGGCAAATTCCACCTGGCGCCCGGTGAGGTTGCTCTCGGGGTTGTCCGAGAGCTGCTGGCCCAGGATCAGGATGCTGTTGAGCGGCGTGCGCAGCTCGTGCGACATGTTGGCGAGGAACTCGGTCTTGTAGCGCGAGGTGAGCGCCAGCTCCGCGGCCTTTTCTTCCAGCGCCTTGCGGGCCTGCTCGATTTCCTGGTTCTTGCGTTCCACCTCGACGTTCTGCTCGGCCAGCAACTTTGCCTTGGTCGCCATTTCCTCGTTGGTCTGCTGCAGCTCGGTCTGCTGCGCCTGCAGCTCGCCGGCGAGTTCCTGCGACTGCTTGAGCAGGCCCTCGGTGCGCATCGTGGCTTCGATGGTGTTGAGCACCACGCCGATGGATCCGGTGAGCTGCTCGAGGAAGGCCAGGTGCGGCGCCGTGAATTCATACAGCGAGGCGAGCTCGATGACCGCCTTGACCTCGCCTTCGTAAAGCACCGGCAACACGATGACATTGCGCGGCTGGGTTTCGACCAGGCCGCTGCCGAGCCGGATGGCCTCGGGCGGTACGCGCGCCAGCAACAGGCGCTGGCGTTGCACGGCGCACTCACCGACGAAACCCTCGCCGAAGCGGTAACGGCGCGGCTCGGCCGTGTCGCGCACATCGGCGTAACTGGCGAGCTGTTTGAGATAACGCTGCCCGTCTTCGTGGCCGACGATGTAGACCACGCCCTGGTGCGCGTTCACCAGCGGCGCGAACTCGGCCAGCAGCGTGTTGCCGAGGGTCACCAGGTCGCGCTGGCCCTGCATCATGCGGCTGAACTTGGCGAGGTTGGTCTTCAGCCAGTCCTGCTCGGTCTGGCGCTCCGTCGTGTGACGGAGGTTGTGAATCATCGCGTTGATATTGTCCTTGAGCTCGGACACTTCGCCGCGCGCCTCGACCTGGATCGAGCGCGTCAGGTCGCCCTTGGTCACGGCGGTGGCCACCTCGGCGATGGCGCGCACCTGGGTGGTGAGATTCGCCGCCAGCATGTTCACGTTGGCGACCAGGTCCCTCCAGGTGCCGGCGGCGCCGGCCACGTGTGCCTGGCCACCGAGCCGGCCTTCCACACCCACCTCGCGCGCCACGGAAGTCACCTGGTCGGCGAAGATGGCGAGCGTCGTGGTCATGGAATTGATGGTGTCGCCGAGCGCGGCCACCTCGCCCTTCGACTCCACCGTCAGACGCTGGCGCAAATCGCCATCGGCGACCGCGGTCACCACTTTCACGATGCCGCGGACCTGTTCCGTGAGGTTGTTAGCCATCACGTTGACGTTTTCAGTCAGGTCTTTCCAGACGCCGGACACGTCCTTCACGTTTGCCTGGCCGCCCAGTTTGCCTTCGGTACCCACGTCGCGCGCCACGCGCGTCACTTCGGCCGCGAAGGAATTGAGCTGGTCCACCATGGTGTTGATGGTCTGCTTCAGCTCGAGAATTTCGCCGCGCACGTCGACGGTGATTTTTCTCGACAGGTCGCCCTTGGCGACCGCGGTGGTGACTTCCGCGATATTGCGCACCTGGCTGGTGAGGTTGGTGGCCATCGCGTTGACGGAGTCGGTGAGGTCTTTCCAGGTGCCGGCCACACCGGTCACGACTGCCTGGCCACCCAACTTGCCTTCCGTGCCCACTTCGCGCGCCACGCGCGTCACTTCCGCCGCGAAACCGTTGAGCTGGTCCACCATCGTGTTGATGGTTTCCTTCAGCAGCAGGATTTCGCCGCGCACGTCCACCGTGATCTTGCGGCTGAGGTCGCCCTTCGCGACCGCGGTCGTCACCTCGGCGATGTTGCGCACCTGGTTGGTGAGGTTGGACGCCATGGAGTTGACGTTGTCAGTGAGGTCTTTCCAGACGCCCGACACACCCTGCACCTCGGCCTGGCCGCCCAGCTTGCCTTCGGTGCCCACTTCGCGGGCCACGCGCGTTACTTCCGAGGCGAAGGATCGCAGCTGATCCACCATCGTGTTGATGGCTTCCTTCAGCTGCAGGATCTCACCGCGCACGTCCACCGTGATCTTGCGGGACAGGTCGCCGTTGGCCACGGCCGTGGTGACCTCGGCGATGTTGCGCACCTGGCCGGTCAGGTTGCCGGCCATGGAGTTGACATTGTCGGTCAGGTCTTTCCAGGTGCCTGCGATACCCGGCACGATGGCCTGGCCGCCCAACTTTCCCTCGGTGCCCACTTCGCGCGCCACGCGAGTCACTTCGGAGGCGAAGGAGCGCAGCTGGTCGACCATCGTGTTGATGGTCTCCTTGAGCTGCAGGATCTCGCCGCGAACGTCCACCGTGATCTTGCGCGACAGGTCGCCGCTGGCCACGGCGATGGTCACTTCGGAGATGTTGCGCACCTGACCGGTGAGGTTGGCGGCCATGGAGTTGACGTTGTCGGTGAGGTCCTTCCAGGTACCGGCAACACCGGGCACGGCCGCCTGGCCGCCCAGTTTTCCTTCGGTGCCCACTTCGCGCGCCACGCGCGTCACTTCGGACGCGAAGGAGCGCAGCTGGTCCACCATCGTGTTGATGGTTTGCTTGAGCTGCAGGATCTCGCCCTGCACGTCCACCGTGATCTTGCGCGACAGGTCGCCGTTGGCGACAGCCGTGGTGACCTCCGCGATGTTGCGCACCTGGCCGGTGAGGTTGCCGGCCATGAAATTCACGTTATCGGTGAGGTCCTTCCAGGTACCCGCGACGCCGGGCACGATGGCCTGGCCACCGAGTTTGCCTTCGGTGCCCACTTCGCGCGCCACGCGCGTCACTTCGGAAGCAAAGGATCGCAGCTGGTCCACCATCGTGTTGATGGCTTCTTTCAGCTGCAGGATTTCGCCGCGCACGTCGACCGTGATCTTGCGCGACAAGTCGCCGTTCGCCACCGCGATGGTCACTTCGGAGATGTTGCGAACCTGGCCGGTGAGATTCGACGCCATCGAGTTGACGTTGTCGGTGAGATCCTTCCACACACCGCTGGCGCCCAGCACCAGCGCCTGGCCGCCTAACTTTCCCTCGGTGCCTACTTCGCGCGCCACGCGCGTCACTTCGGAGGTGAACACCTCCATCTGCGCGATCATTTCGTTGACCACGGTCGCCGATCGCAGGAATTCACCCTTGAGCGGTCGCCCGTCGGCTTCCAGGCGCATGCTCTGCGTGAGATCGCCCTTGGCCACGGCGGTGATGGTGCGGGTCACCTCGGCCGTGGGCCACAGCAGATCGTCGATGAGCGTGTTGACGGAAGATTCCATCGCGCCCCACGCGCCGGCGCGCCGCTCGCTGCTCACACGCACCCGAGTCTTGCCTTCCTTGCCGACCATTTGTCCGGCACGCTCCAGCTCATGGCAGAGGCGCTGGTTGCAATTCACCAGTTCATTGAAGGTATCGGCGATTTTGCCGGCGAGTCCGGTCTGATCCGGCGGTAGCCGCACGGTGAAATCGCCGTCGCGAACACCCTGCAGGGCACGCAGCAATTTCTTGAGGTCCAGGTCCACCGCCGGCGCACCATTATTCGCCCCATGGCCGTTGGCCACTTTGGGTTTGGCGTTACCAGACGAGCGGCGACGCGGTGCGGCGCGTCCCCGTGCTGAAATGTCCATGGTTTACCCGGGTCCTACGAGGTACGTCGGAGTCTAAAGCCACTCATCTTGAGACTGCATCGCGCAGTCATGTAGGAAGGCGCCTACAAGATGATTTCCACGGCCCGCGCTGCGGTGAACAACACGCAGGTACTCAGCGCCGGGCGCGCGCTGCCTTCGGCGCGAAGGTATCGCCGAAATAGTCAGCCGCGTACCACAGCGGCGGGGCTTCGGCGTCGGCCATGGCACGCGTGATGCGGTAATTGACCTCGGCAAAACGCGCCCCGGCCTGCCAATCGATGGCCTGCGACAGATCGTCGACCGGCTTGTGATACGCGCCTTCGAGAAATTTTCCCCAGGCTTCGCCGCCACCGTTGTCCATTCCGGTGGCGAGCATGAGTGCCGGCACTCCCTGGCGCACGAACTGGTAGTGGTCCGAGCGGGTGAACACTCCCTGCTCGGGCATCGGATCGGGCGACAACCTGATGTTCATCGGCGCCACGGCCTCCGCCACCTGGCGGCCGATGGTCGAATGATTCGCGCCGAATGCGATGAGGTCCGTGAATGGATAGAGCAGCATGGGCATGTCGAGGTCGACATTGCCGACGATCTGCGCCAGCGGCACGGTCGGATGGCGCGCGTAGTAGTCAGCACCCAGCAAACCCTTCTCCTCCGCCGTGGTCGCCAGGAACAGTATCGAGCGGCGTGGCTTGTCAGGCGCAGCCGCCGCAGCCCGCGCGGCTTCGAGCAGCGCCGCAATGCCCGCGGCATTGTCGAGCGCACCGTTGTAGATATGGTCGCCTGCACTGGAACCCGCGGCGGCGCCGACATCCTTGATGCCGAGATGATCGAGATGCGCCGAGAGCACCACGTATTCGCGCGCCAGCGAGGCGTCGGCGCCGGGCAGGATCGCAACCACGTTCGGGCTCGTGACCCGTGTCCAGCTACTGGTCGACTGCATCCGCACACGCGTCTTGAGCGCGAACCCGCGCGGCATGCCTTTTTCCTTGTCCGCCTCGACGCGAATGTCCGCGAGCGTGCGCGCACTGCCGGCAAACACAGCGTCGGCCGCCGGCCCGTTGAGCGCGGCGCGCGCACGAATGCCGGGCGCCTCCTCGTGTGCCTTGCCGTCGGCGCCCACCCAGGTGAATTCAGGCTCATCGGCATATTCCAGCATGCGGTTCCACGGGACGACCTTCAGCGACTGCAGCGTCGAGAGGGTCAGCATGCCGATGGCACCGTGCCTCTCGGCCACCTTTGCCTTCTCCGCACTCAGGTGCGCGCCTTCTTCGCTGGGCAACCCCTTGGGGAAGCCGCGCAGCACGACGACGATACGGCCCTTCACATTGAGGCCACGGTAGTCATCGACACCGAGGCGCTTGTCTTCAACGCCGAAACCCACGAACACCAATGGCGCCGAGACATCGAACTCGGGCTCGCGCGAATTGAGCCACACCAGCACGTTGTCGGCATGCGCGAAGCGCTGCTCGCCGCCGGGCCCGTTGATGGTGAGCCAGCCGCGATCGGCGCCGCGAGCGGTCCGCTGCAGCGTGACCTGCTGGTACCAGCTGCCGTTCTCGCCACCGGGCTTGAGACCGAAGGACTCGAACTGGCTCGCGACGTAGCGCGCGGCTATCTCGTGCCCGCGGCTGCCGGTGTCACGTCCTTCGAGCAGGTCATCCGCGAGGAACTCGACATGCGCGCGAAAACGCTCCGGCGTGAACGCCGGCGGAGCGGTTTGAGCCTGCGCGGTGATGGAGAAAAAGGTGGAGAGCGCAACAATCGTCTTCTTGTTCATGCGCTCATGATCTGCGGGCACCTCTAACAAGTCCAGCGACGACGCGCAGCCGAAGTCCCGGCTGGTCGCGCCGCTGACACGGCCCGGCTCTTCTCTCAGCTACGGATCACGAGATCGAGCTTGCCCTCTCGCCGCTCGACGCTCGCACTGACCGATCCGGCCTGGCGCCGCACGGTGAAATCCACCGAAGCCTCACCGACGGTCAGATTCCTGACACTGATGGCTTCGATTCCCTGGGGCATGACCGGGTGCGCGAGCACGATCTGCCGGTCAAGCGCATCGATGGTGATACCGAGCACGCTCTGCAGCATCAGGAAAGTGGCGCCCGATGAGGCCGCCTGCGGCGAACAGGCCACGGGAGACTGCAGCGGCAGCTCGCGGCCCTTGCGGCGAAAACCACAGAACAGCTCGGGCAGGCGCAACAGGTCGAAACGGCGCGCCGCTTCGAACTGGGCGTTGAGGATGCGAGCCGCGAAGGCCTTGTCGTCGTAACGAGCCGCGCCGGCCGCCAGCAGCGAGTTGTCATGCGGCCAGACCGAGCCGTTGTGATAGGACATGGGATTGAAGCGCAACTCGCTCTCGGACACGGTGCGTACGCCCCATCCGGAGAAGAACTGCTCGTCGCCGAAACCGGCGATGAGCTGCCGGCCGCGCTCGGCATGCGCGATGCCGGTGTACAGGCAATGCCCGGCGTTGGAGCCACGCACCCGGCAGGGTTGTTTGTCACCATCCAGCGCCAGCGCAAAGCATTCGATGTCGGGACACCAGAAGGCCGCATTGAATTGCGCCTGCAGGGCTTGCGCGGATTCGACCATGGCGATGGCGCGTGGCATCTCACCGAGCGAACGGGCGATACGCGCGGCACCGAGTTTCGCGCCGTACACGTAGCCCTGCACCTCGCACAGCGCGAGCGGCCCCTGGGCAAGGCGCCCGTCGGCGTGGAACACCGCATCCGGCGAGCTCTTCCAGCCGGACTGCGCCGGCCCTCCGCCACGCGGCCGGGTCTCGACGAAGCCATCACCGTCGGCGTCACCATACACATCGATCCAGCGCAGCGCCTGCGAGATGGCCGGCCACATCTCGCCCATGAAGTCGAGATCGGCCGTCCTGGCGAAATAGGCGCCCGCCAGCAGCACGAACAACGGCGTGGTATCGACCGCGTAATAGTTAGGCGGTATGTCGCCGCCGCGCGCCTCGTTGAGGATCTTGCCCGGTTCGGCGCCGCTGGCGGCGAAGGAATCGGTACTCTGGGTGGCCGCCAGGTAGCGCAGCACGTTGCGCGCGATCTCCGGCCACAACCACAGGGTCTGCAGCGCCACGATGATGGCATCACGGCCGAAGGCGGCGTCCAGCCAGGGCAGACCCGCGGCGGGGATGCTGCCATGCGGCGTGGTGGTGAGCATCATGCCAACGTCGGCGGCAGAGCGCTGCAGCCAGTCATTGAACGCCACGCCGCTCGATTCCACCTGGCATTTGGGTCGGCCCTCGTTGCGCGCCCGCTCCTCGGCGGCCGACAACGAACGCGAGAAGGTGGAGATCTGCACCGGCTGGGTCGCCGAGCGGCAGCCGATGGCCAGCACGATGGTTTTCTCGCCGCGGCTGCCGATCTGCAGCCGGTAGCGCAGCGAATCCTGTGAAATCGAGTCCGGCGCGGTGTGGCAATCGACCACCGTCTCGCGCATCACCTCGTCGGCTCCGACGTATCCCAGGATCACGCTGTCGCGTTCCACCCGCTCGAAGCGCGCGCGGCCGGCATCGACGCGGCGTTGCGCCCGCACGTCGATGATGTTCTCGAAGTCGCAACCGAAGCGCACCACGAGCTCGACCGCGACGGTACTGAGCGCAAAGTTGCGGACACGCACCATTTCATGGAACACGCCGGCCCACAGAAATCTCGAGCGCACCAGGTGCAGCGTGCCGCGCGGCAGCATGATCCGGCCGCCCTCGCCGCGCACGTCCGGATTGGTGAGATTCACACTCAGCAGTACATTATCTTCGCGCGTGCTCGCTGCCAGCAGCAGCGGGCGCAGGCCCGCCACGGTCAGCGTAAAGCGCGACAGGTAACGCACGCCGGCGCGATACAGGCCCGCCTCGGTGCGCGCCTCGGCGTCGATGTCGCCGATCTCGTTGAACAGGCCGAAGCAGTCATCCTGCTTGATCGAGTGCATCCGCTCCGCACTCGGTACGTCGGCAGTCACCACCTGGTGAAGCAAGTCGGCTGACAGGGCGGCTTCAGAGTGCACCGGTGCGAGACCTCGTGTAGCGAATGCGAGTGCGGAGCACGGTAGTCCCGCTGACCTGCGATTGCCAGGAGACCGTGGTCGCCGGCTGCTTGCGGCCGAAGGTACGCGACATCCAGCCGCCCTGCGCCGGCGAGCCGGCGCGATTGATTTCCATATCCTGCAATGCTTCCAGGGGCTCCATGAAGACCTGGGCAACGCCCGACGTCACGCGCAGCCCCGCGTCGTGCGGTTCGACCCGGCAGTCCGCGGCAAAATGCCAGGCCCGCCGTGCCGTGTGGGTGCCGGCGCAGCGCAGAGTATCGGTGATTTCGATCAGTTGTCGATCGGGTTCGAAGGTGATCTCGCGGCTGTGAATCAATGGGTCGGCAAGCCGCCCGTAGCCGTCGTGTTCACCGACGAAGCGCTGGCGGTGCGGGTTCGCGTCGAAACTCACGCAACGCGCACGCGCGTGGTTGGTCCACATGAAATTCCCCGCCTGCACCGACTGATCCTCGCCATCGATGCTCACGGTGTTGTGGGCGCGCGTGCTGCGGAAGTAGCTGCGCCACAAAGGCTCGGTGTGGTACGCGTAGGTGCCGGGATCAACCAGGATCTCGCGGTCGCCGACATTCAGGATGAAGGACAGCGCGTCGGCATGTCCGTGCGCCGCGAGACTCAGGTAACCGAGCGAGCCGGAATCGACCAGCAAGCGGATCTCGTCCGGAGTTTCGAAGGCGGTACCCAACAGGTAGTAGCCGGACTCGCAGAACTGGATGCGCGGCCGGAAGACGGCACGACCACGCTCCCTGAGCCTCGCCAGAGTGCGCGTCGCGCCGATGCCTAACAAGGTGACGGTCTTGCCGTCTGCCGCGCCCGCCTTTGCGGCAAGATCGCGGCGCTCGAACAACACCGCGCCGGTGGTGATCAATGAACCGTGCAGTGAAAACCCCGACTCGGGCGCCAGGTTCATCACCCGCCCGTCGTCACCGTCACCAATGGCCGGCAGTACGCCCGCGGCGTTGGTCATCGACGCGAGGAAATCGATCATGGCCTCGATGCGGCGCCAGTACACCGGAGAGAAATCATCGCCGCGTGCGCGCGCCGCCAACCCCGCGATCAGCAGGAAGTCGATCACGAAACTCTGGTAACCGAACGCCTGTTCACGGTTGCCGCCATCCGGCGCATTCTGCCGGTGGCATTCGCGTTCAAGCACTTCGCGACAGACGTCTCCCCATTCGCGCATCTGCGGCCACAGCGGCCAGGTCGAGGCCGCCACGTACACTCCGGCCGCCTCTCCAATCAGGTGATTGTTGGCCGAGGAGAAACGCGACAGGTTGCTGGCGACCATGCGCGCGTGCTCGAAGATGGTCTTGAGCCAGCGGTCGCGGAATTCGGGCCCGCCTTCATCGGTGAACACCCGCCCCCGTGAGCCACCCAGCAGCTGCCAGGTGAGGCTCCAGTTGATCAGCCGGATGCCGAGCTCGAGCGCGCTCACCCAGTTGGGACCGCGTCCCACCGGGCACTGTTCGATCCAGGAATCCACGTGTGCGCGCACACCCAGCGCATAACGCGCGTCTCCGGTGAGCGCATGCGCCTGTGCCAGCGTCACCAGGTGCAGGTGGCGGTTGGCTTCCCACAGGTACTTGATGTCGCCGACCACACGCTCATCGCGGTAGTCGATGGCCGCGGAGCGCCGCGTCGCCGATACCCGGTGCGTGAGCGGATCGCGATTCCATTGCGGCGGATCGCCGAGATCACAGTCGTCCAGGTCGAAGAACGAATATCTTCCGGCGAGCACGCGCTCGGCGGCCGCGATCAGCGCGTCCGGCGACAACGAAATGTAGGGCGGCAGAAAGCGCAGCTCCGTACCGACAGCATCCGGCGACGGCACCGGACGCGGGCCGAAATGTCCCGACATCGAACGCACGCCGCGCACCACGCGGTACGCCACTTCTGCACCGGACATACGCCGCAGGCGCCGCAGGTACCAACCGGGCTGCTGCATGGCTAGGAGCCTGTCTCGACAGGCGCCTGATACGTTGTCACTCGTCGCTCATTTGTATTCAACAAACATCGCTCCTCGTTTCGCGTCTCGGACGATTTGCGCCACGGTCGCGGCCACGCGCAATAGTGAGACAGGCTCCTATCGCGTGAAGAGCGGTTCGATGCCGCGACTGCGCAGCGCATCGTGCACCGGGGGACGATGCACGATCAGCGGCGTCTTGCCACGCGGTGTCCGCTCCAGGCGGCTGGCGATTTCGACGGTGACATTGACCTCGGGGGGAACCCGCGAGCGCGCATTGGTGAGCAGGTTCTCGGCGTCATCCTTGCAGAACTCCGCGGTGGGCAGCACGAAGATGCGCGCCACGTCGAGGTCCTCCTGCACGAGCTGCATCCGGACCACATTCGTGATGTCGCGCGGCACACTGGCCAGACCACTGAGGCGATAGGGCTGGGGGCAGACGATGACTTCCTGCTGGCGCCCCAGGACCCCCTCGAAGGTTCGCAAACCCAGCGACAGCTCCTCGAGCTCGTTCGCGCCCCACGTCGCCGGCACCCGGATCAGGTCCCCGGTGCGGTAGCGCACCATCGGCAGAATGCTGTTCCAGTACGACGTGCCGACAACCTCGTAGAGCTGGTGCGGCGAATTGCGTGGCAGCACCTGACCGTCGTAGGGAATGAATTCCACGTACGAGTAGCCGCACGAGAAGCGGTACTCGCGTGCTGCCGAGGCATACGCGAAGGCGATGCGTTCGGCCTGGCCGTAGTAATCCAGGACGCGGGCGCCGAGCCGCTGCTCACAAAGTCGCCAGGCTTCGGGACGGAACACCTCCGATGAGGTCACGACCGAGGGGATCGACAGCGTGCGATCGCTGTCGCGCAGGTAGCGGCAGATGGTTTCCAGGGCGGTGGGGTAGGCGCACAGCAGTTGCGGCCCGAAGGCCTCGATGCTGTTGACGACATTTTCGACGCTCACGTGCGTCACCGCGTTGGCACTCATGGTGAGCATGCGCCCGCCATTGATGTATTCACTGTCGGGATTGGGCGAAAGCTCCAGGTCTCGCGGGTTGTCTCCCCGCAGGATGACGGTGCGCGCGGTGTTCACATCCGCGCCCGCCATTCCAATCACGCGATCGATGCTGGCCTGCTCGAAGACGATGGCCTGCAGGGAACGCAACACCTTGAGCGGCACACCACAGGTGCCGCCGGTGGTGGCGGGCGCGGCGAGCCACTCGTTTCCAGTGGTGAAGTCCTCGAGTCGATGACGCAGCGGCTCCTTCTCGAGCAACGGCCAATCCGCCAGGTTCGCGCCGCCGTTTACCGATTGTCCGTACTTTGTGTTGCGCACGAGCTCGAGAGTTTGCGCCACCCGCTCGTTCACCCAGGCGCGGCGGCCGGCGCGGTCGAGCGTTTCGATTTCCGCGAGGTCCGCGCGGGCGCGTTCGTAATAGAACGGATTGCGACGGATGAGCGTCTGGCCGAGTACGTGTTTCTTGAAGAAACCGGCGACCGAGGCGACCGCGGTCATGCGTAACCCCGGATGTCCGCGACTGGCGCGATGCGTTGATACAGATCCGCGAGTCGGCGGGCATAGAGGTTCACATCGAACTGGCGCGCGCGCGTATGGGCGCGGCGCCCGGTGGCGAGGCGTTCCGGTTCATCGATCAGCATGCGGGTCATCGCGGCCGTGAGCTGCTCGATGCGGCCCGGTTCCACGTACACACCCTCGGCACCCTGCGTGACCGCATCGGGGATGCCGCCCACCGGCGTGACGATGACCGGCAGACCGGCGGACATGGCTTCGAGCAACGCCATGGGCAGGCCTTCGGCGCGCGAAGGCAGCACGAAGACATCGCTGGTATCCAGCAGCCGGTTGCGCTCGGCCGGTTCGACCCACGAGAACACGCGCACGGCATCGCCGAGCGGCGCGGCGAGCCGCCGCACACCTTCGACGTCACCGTCGCCGGCGAGTACCAGCCGGGCGCGCGCACGCAACGTCGGCGGCAACGCCGCAAAGGCTTTGACCAGATCGTAGGATCCCTTGCGCACCGAGAGCCGCCCCAGCGACAGGAACTGCACGTGTGTGCGTCCGGCGCGGTTGGGCATCTCCGGATTCCAGCGCACCGGGTTCGGCAGTACGGTCACGCTCGACGCCGACAGCTCGCATTCCTCGACGAAGAAGTCGCGCCATTGCGTAGATAGTGCGATGACCACGTTTGCCCGTTGCAAGGTGCGATTCAGGCGATGACGCAGCGCGGATGGCAGGTGGCGATGAAACTGATCGAACTGTGCACCGTGCGCGTGCAACACCAGCGGCCGCCCGGCATGCGCCACCATCTCGGCGAGAATCATCTTGCGCAGTGTGCTGCCGCGCGACGCGAAGTGGATGTGTACGATGACGGGCTCGAGCGAGGCCAGCGTGCGTCGCAGCGACTGCACCGCGCGCGCGTAGGTGATGGCGCGGTTGAAGACCGAGCCCTCATCCATGGTTGCCACGTGCCGGATCGCCACGTATTGCGGCAGATGATCGCAGATGAGTCGTTCGACCGAGCTCACGCCGCCGCGCACCGCGAGCGCAGGACCCAGTTGCAAGACGTGCGCACAACCCTCGGGCGGCGGCGGCGCCAGGCGCGCCGGAAACGCGGGAAGCTCGCGTGCGGCGTATTGCCGCAGATCCGCGTTCATTGCGTACCTCCATGAAAGACACCGCGATAACCCGCCACCATGGCCGAAACCGAGAAGCTGCAGACGGCGCGATCGCGCGCCGCCTGCCCCATCTGCTGGCGCTTGCGCCGATCCGCGTATAACGCGGCGATGATCGCGGGCAGCCGCGCCGCGAGTTCCGTGGCAGAAACCACGTAGCCCTCGACTCCGTCGGTGATCATTTCGCGCGCGCCGCCAATGTCCGAGAGGATGACCGGTCGCCCCATGGACATGGCTTCCAGTGCGGCGTTGGAAAAGGACTCCACCGCCGTTCGACGGCAGCACGAACACGTCGAGCGCCGCGAGCACCGGCCGCACGTCGTCGACCGCGCCAATGAAATGCACCCGGTCGGCGACTTCCAGCGCCGTGGCCCGCTGCTTGAGCGAATCGAGCAACGGCCCCTCGCCGGCGATCACCAGGTGAGCGTCCACGCGCGCGACGCGCAGGCTGCGCATCATGGTGAGCAACACTTCCTGGTTCTTCTCCGGCCGGCACATGCCGACCGTACCAATCAGCAGGGAATCGGGCTTGCACTCCCAACGTCGCACGCAGCCGCTTGCCGGCCTCGAACGCGCCGGTGATCTCGAAGTGCTCGGAATCGACGCCGTTGTAGACGACAGTGGATTTGTGCCACGCCGCGCTGTTGGCCTTGAGCCAGAAGTGTCGCTGCGCATCCGAACCATGCACCGTGAGATCGAAGCGCGCCAGCACCACCTGGTAGATGCGCTTCCACAGGTGCGAGCGGTAGAAGGTCGAAGTGTTCACCAGCGCCACGATGCGCGGCCGCCGTGACATGAGCAGCGTCGCGAGGGCCACGTACAAGGACTGCGTAGAGGTTGACGGCGAGCACGGTCGCCGGGCGCTCGCGCAGCAGCAGCTGCCGCATGCGCCACAGCGCCGCGAACGAGAACTTGCCCTTGCGATCGAGGCGCGTGCACGGCACGTCGCGGCGCAGGATGGGCTCAATCGTGTACGGACCATTGAGACAGGCGAGCGTGACATTGACGCCCTCGTCCTTGAGCCGGTTGGCGAGGCGCACGATCTTGCGCTCCGAGCCGCCGATGCCCATGTTGTTGAGCACGAACATCGCGTCGGGGCGCGTCATGGCGACGTCCTGCGGCTCGTCTGTCGGATTTCGACAGTGCTCCGATTGAAGCATCCGCCAGGGCAGGAATGGTCATGGAACGGTTCCTCCGTCAGCCGCGCCGACGCGCACGCGTAGCGGTTTGCTTTCGATCAGATCGAGATAACGGGCAGCCGCCGCGCTGGTGAACTCGCGCGAGCGCGAAATCGCGCGCCCGCCGGCCGATGTTTTCCCGATTGATGTCGGTCTCGAGCAGACCGCGAATCGACTCGCGCATGTCATCGATGGAGGCAGCGACAGACACCGAGCTGCAGGCGGCGAATCAATCCGTCCGGATCGAAGAAACTCACCACCGGCACGCCGCGGATCCACGCCTGCAGGAAGGTGTTGGGAAATCCCTCGATGCTGGAGGTGTTGAGGAAAATGCGCGCGCGGTCGAACCATTGGCCCGAATCGGTATACCGAATGGCGCCGGGCAAGGTCACATTGGGCAATTGCGCCGCCGCCGCCTGCACGTCGTCGAAATAGGTGCGACCCGTGGGATGCGGCATGGCGCCGCCAGCCAGCGTGAAGTTCACCCGTGGCAACTGGCGCGCCAGCTCGAGCACCAGCTCGGGACGTTTGAGTGTCCGCAGGTTGGACAGCCAGAGAACGTCAATGTCCTTTTCGACCGGCGTCTCGGCGCGCCGCGGCGGCTCCACCAGCATGTTGACGAGACTGGACTCGAGCCCGTGGTTGTCGCGCAGCATCTGCGCCTGCACCTGCGTCTGCACTGCAACGAGGTCCGCGTGCTTTAGTCCGTAGTCGAACAGCCGGCGGTCGCGCCACAGGCGGATGCGGCCGTGTTCCTTCTCGCAGTCGCTGTCGGAGGCCACGCGGAATATGAACTTCCGCCCGGTCATGCGACAAAACCACGCGGTGATGCCGGTGAACACGCCAGCCGGCGACTGGTAGTAGACATCGGCGTCGGCCGCCATCAGCGCCGCAAACAGTTTCGAGGCGCGCGGATGAAAGAACTTGAGTCCCGGGAGTCCGCGCGTTGCGCCGGTGGGCCGCGATGGTCGTGATGCCATCCACGACGCGACGGTCGCCCTGGCCATCGTCGAACACGATGATCGAAACGTCATAGCCGAGATCGCGCCAGGCACGCGCCAGCAGCACGTGCTGCACACTCTCGCCGCCGACGTATCGCAGGTCGCCCTCACCCGACAGCAGGCCATAGCTATCCAGTCCGACGATGCAGATCCTGCGGGTCATGGCGATTTGCGTCCTGGCGCCGCCGTCCAGCCGAAGTTGTCGCGCGGAATGCGAGTGGGCACAATGCCGTTCCGGCGCCACGGCGACCGGCACGGTCGCGCGGCTCGATGCACAGGGCAAGCCGCATGACGGTGCCGGTGTACATCCAGAAGTATGTCCAGGGATCGTGCAACTCGACGAAGAACACGGCGCCACACACCGCGGTGGCGCCGATGACGAAGGCGATGAGCTGCCGTCGTGGCGCCGGATCTGCGACCAGGCTGGCACGGCGCGCCCGCCCGATGGCGCCGAACAGCAGGTAACTTCCCGCGATCACGCCAACCAGCCCGAGGTTGAACCACAGCGAGAAGTAGTGGTTGTGAGGCGAGAAGCGGAACGGGAACGACCAGTACACATCCCAGCCGAAGCCGGTGATGAACGTGATCGGCAGCCGCAGCATGGTCAGGAACATGTTGAGCCAGATCTCGCTGCGACCGGAGGTCGCCTCGGTCACGTCGATGTTGGCCGTCTGCCCGAAGATGCGCTCGGACAGCAAGCCGCCGTATTGCGAGAAGCTGATGACGATGACGAATACCGCCAGCGATCCCAACACCCAGCCGGCAACGCGGCTGTACGACACCAGGTGGCGATACAGGTAGGCACCGACCACGCATGCCAGCAGTGCACCGACGATGCCGCCGCGCGAAGCCGTCATCGCCAGTGAGAAGCACGACAACAACGCGCCAGCCCAGCCACGCGAGCCGCAGCAGGCCGCGACTGCCGACGGCGGCCGCGATCATTCCCGGGATGAAGAGAATGATATACGCGGCGTACTGGTTGGATTCGCCCAGGGCTCCCTGGGTGCGCCCGTCGACGCGTTCCTGGAAACCGAGATTGACGATGCCGGCGGTGTCGAGAACGGTGGCGAGGTTCGCGAAGATCGCGCCCGCCAGGATCCACTTGACGACCTTCACCGCATCTTCGGCGTTGCGCACGCCGAACAGGAAGACGAGAAAGAAGATGTAATAGTCGATCAGGCCGTTCTTGAGCTTGATGCCGCTCGCGACGAGGTCATAACCCTGGTACTTGATGATCAGTCCCGCGAGCATCCAGGTAAAAATGGCGTAGCCGATCTGCACCAGGAACGCGACCTGCAGCGATCCGGCAGCGATGATCGAAGTGCGCGCCATCACCATGCGCAATCCGAGGATGACCGCGACCAGATAGATGACCAGGTTCTTGGCCGACAGCCCCGTCGTGATGGTGAGGTCCCAGCGCAGCACCTCGGTGGCGAGCAGGAAGAACGATGTGATTCCGAGCAAATTCGCCAGACGAGACCCCTTTTTCTTGCAACCGCAGCATCAGTACGCCCGATCCGGGCGCAACACGGCGAATACCGTCGCCACGAGAATCTGCAGGTCGAGGAACGGAGTCCAGTTGCGCATGTACTCGAGGTCGAACACCACGCGCGCTTCCATGTCCTCGACGCACGTCGTCTCGCCTCGACAACCTCGCACCTGCGCCAGTCCCGTGATGCCCGGCAGGACCTTGTGCCGAACCATGTACCGTTTGATCAGCTTGCGGTACTCCTCGTTGTGGGCTACCGCATGTGGGCGGGGTCCTACGAGGCTCATGGTTCCCTGCAATACGTTAATCAGCTGCGGCAGCTCGTCGAGCGACCAGCGCCGCAGATGCTTTCCGATGGCGGTCACACGCTGGTCATAGCGCCGCGCCTGCGTGATGAGCGCACCGTCTTCGCACACCGTCATGGTGCGGAATTTGTAGACCAGGATTTCACGGCCATCGAGCCCGTAGCGCCGTTGCCGGAACAGCACCGGGCCCGGCGAGCTGCGTTTCACCGCCCACGCGATGCCTAACAACAATGGCGAGATCAGCACGCCGCCGACTGCCGCCAGCGTGACGTCCATGAGCCGCTTCACCAGGCCGCGATAGCCATGGAACGGCGTCTCGCACATCGCGACCACCGGAAAGCCGAGGATCTCGCTGGCACGCTGCTGCACCATGTCGAAGCCGCTCACATCGGGCACGAAGTAGATGGATGCGGTGGTATCACCGAGCTCGTGCACCAGCTCGCGAATGCGCGGCACCTGCCCGGGCGGAATCGAGATGAAGATCACGTCGATATTGCGGCGATTGACGAACGCGAGCACGTCGGCGAAGCGGCCGAGCAGCTGCGCGTAGCGCGAACAGCCGAGCCGGTCGCTGCCGCGATCATCGAAGAAACCCGCCACCGCGATGCCCAGTTCATTGTGCAGCCCGAGCCGGCGCGCCAGTTCCTGGCTCGCAGGCGTGCACCCGACGATGATGGCGCGGCGCGCGTGCGTGGCGTCCATGAGCAGCGCACGCGTCATCGACTGCAACAGCAACTGGAGCATCACCAGCAGCACCGGAGTCACCAGCACCCAGGTGACCACCACGCGCCGCGAATATTGCTCCGAGAACTTGGTGACGTAACCAAGCGCCAGCAGGCACGCCACCAGCACCGCCCAGCGCCACAGCAGGATGGTGGCGAGCTCGAGTCTTCCCGAGACCACCTGCGAAGTCTGGTTGCGCGGCGGCAATACCGCGAGCGTGAAGGTCGCGGCGAGGATGGACAACACCAGGAACGGCCGGTCGTACTGGACGTCGTAGATCTGCGTGAGTGGATAAAACATCACGCCGGCCAGCACTGCCGGCAACGCATCCATGAGCCACAGCAGCACCGGCGCCACCAGCGACATGCCGCGCTTGAAGATGATGGGCTGGCTGACTTGTGATTGGTATTCTGAGCTCATCGGCGGCGGGCGCTCGCAGCAGGGGACGCCGCCAGAATAGAAAAGGGCCGACGTCTTCGACGCCAGCCCTTGTCTCAAGCCCCTATCGCCGGACGATTACACGGCGTGTGGCGGACTCCTACATCGCCGTCAGCGCACCTCCGCCGATGCCGGTTGTGCCGGACTCGAGCTCGTGGTGGTGCCCTGGACCGAAAGACTCATTGAATGCAGCCAGTTCTCGAGGTTGGTGTAGCCGCTCGCGCGGACGCTGTTCGGATTCGTCGGCAGCGTGAGCCTGCGCGTGTGCTGCCCATACCAGGGCCAGCCTCCCGCATTGCGATTGCAACGGGTGGTGCCGTTCGCTGCGACGCAGTTGATGATGCCGCCGTTGCGCGCCTTGACTTGGGCAACGATGGTCCGGTCGACGCTGTCGCGGTCGGCGGGACGCGCGCCGGCGTAGCTGAGCACGCGATCGTAGACCGCGTTGTTGGCGGTCTTGCGCGCCATGAGGCCGGTGTTCCACACCGGTACGGTCGGCGGTCTGCAGCAGTCCCGAGACCGCTGACCCGCCGGTGTAGACCACCAGCTGCGAGATCGAGCTGCCGCTATCCGGGGCGTAGTCGTCGTTCACGTAGACCCGGCTGCCGGATCCCAGCCTATGGGTGCCCGAGGTGTGCAGGTAGATAGGCTTGGTGGGCCGTTCGTAGCTGGGTCCCTGCAGGAAGACGTTGCCGACAATCGAGCTCTGCGTGGTGCGGCCGGATTCACTCTGGCCGTATAGTCCATGGTCACACGGTCGTAGACGAGGTTGTTGACGAACACCAGCTGGCGCGCGCGCGTCAGCGGATTGCGCTCCACCTGGTGCGCCAGGAGGTTGCCGATCATGGTGATGCGCCCGCCGCTGGCACTCGAACCCAGCAACACGCCATAACCATGCGGCATGCGGCCGGTACCGTCAGGCTTGGGATGCAGCGAATCATGCAGCGGCTGCGCAAAGATGTTGTTCGACAGGGTGATGTTGTCGTGGGGTCCCCAGACGCTGGCCACTTCGTCGATGGACCAGCTGAACGAGCAATGGTCGATCACGACATTCCTCACCGGTTTCGACGTGCTGCCCTCGATCTTGAGCGCATCGCGGTTTGTCCGGAGTCCGGGCCGTTGGGATCGTCACCCGGGCGCACGCGAATGTGCTGTACCAGGACGTCCGAGGCATGAATGCGCAGCGCAGCGCCGCGCAGCATGATGCCCGGCGAAGGCGCAGTCTGTCCGGCAATGGTCAGCCTGTTGTTGCGGATGATGAGATCCGACGTCAGGCGAATAATGCCGGAAACTTCGAATATGCAGACCCGCGCGGTGGTGCCGTCGATGCATTCCTTGAGTGAACCCGCCCCGCTCGCGTTGAGGTTGGTGACCCGGTAAACCCGGCCGCCACGACCGGCTGCCGTGTCGATGCCGAAGCCTGCGGCGCCGGGAATCACCGGCAATGCCTGTGCGCCAGGGCTTCCCAGCGTGAGGAAGGCGGCGGCTGACACCAGCAAGGACGTGGTCAGACGGCGGGGGTGTGCGTGTACTCGACGGAAACTGGCAAGACTCATTCCCTGATCCTCAGATATTGGTTGATTGGAAAACAAATGTGACTGGCGAGCTTCAAATCGTTTTACGAACCGGGACAGTGGGCGGCCCTTCGAGGCCGCTGGCATTCACCGCGATCACCGCGAAGAACCAGACTCCGCTGTCCAGCGTGGAAAATTCATACGTGGTCTGATCCGGATCACCGATGAAGACGCTGTGGTCGAGCACTTCGGGGTCGCGTCCGTAGGAGATGCGAAAACCGGCCAGGTCATCGAGTCGTGAGCCGTCCATCTTGGAAAGCGGTACGCGCCATTCCAGCGTGGCCACACCACCGCCCGTTCCAACTACCGTGATATTGAACGGCTGCGTGGCGATGCGATGCGCGCCGTCCGCAGCCATGATGGTGATCGCCTCGTACTGGCCGACGTCAGCGTTGCCAGGCGTTCCCATGACGCGACCTGTCGCCGGATCGAGGCTGGCCCAGGGTGGAAGATTTTCGGCGCTGAACCTGGGTGCGCCGGCGAGATTGGCGACCTCTGGCAGGATTTCGAACTTGACGCCGACACGCGCCTGCATGTTAGCTTGGACGGCGATGGAGGGGATGCGCGCGCTGATCGCGTGCTGCGAAGACGAAGTAGTTTGCGAAGCCGAAGTAGTTTGAGAGTCAGCAGTGCCGCCGAAGGCGAGCCAGCAACCTGATGCGAGCGCTACCGCGACAAGGGAAACTCTTACAAAATTGTTTTTAAGCGGGGCCACTCGTCGGAATCCTCTGACGCCATTAGCAATTCGCTGGCGCTATTCCGACGTCCGGGTGCAATCATTTCAATGCATTAAGGAAAATGTGCTCAAACATAAGGTCGTCTCTAAATCACGACAAACCAGAAGATTCAAGTAGTTACGTGTAAGCGGCACAACGCTGCCAGCCTGCGAGAGTGTGACCCAGCGCGGCTTAAGGGCCAGTGCGAATTCTCTTATATATGGGGAAACGGCCGGTCGGCGCGTCAGCCACCGGCCGCCGCCACCCAGTGTGCGGTGCCGGTGTGGCTCTTCAGGATCACCGTGCGCATCTGCTCACAGACCACCGCGCCTTCCCTGTCGGTGAGGCCATAGACGACCACGCGGCGGGACGTTCTAGCTACCAGCAGATCCCCTGGTAGCGACAACGCAGCAGATCGCGGTTGGGCAGGTTGACGAGATCGATGAGGAAATGTTCGGGCCGCACCTGCGCCTGCAGCGCATCGACGAGCGCCGCCTGCTGCAGGCCAACCAGGATGACTTCCGAACGATCGATCATTTCGCCAATGTCATCACAGAGCAGCGAACCGAGATGCGGGATGTGCGCCTCGATGTAGCTGCGATTGGCGCCCAGCAGCCGCGACAGTTGTACTTCGGGATCGAAGATGCGCAGCTCACAGCCTTCACCGAGCAATCGCTTGGCCACCATGACCAGCGGACTTTCGCGCAGGTCGTCGGTGCCACTCTTGAACGACAGGCCGAGCATGCCAACCCGCGGCCTGCCGAGTGCGAGGATCATGTCGACTGCGTGATCGACGTGCGCGCGATTGCTGGGCAACAGGCTCGCGAGCATGGGGATTTCGATGTCGTGCTGTTTTGCGATCTGTGTGAGCGCGCGCAGATCCTTGGGCAGGCACGAACCGCCGAACGCGAAGCCTGGCCTCAGATACGCCGGAGAAATGTTCAGGCGAGTATCGGCACACACCAGCCGCATGACTTCATGAGAGTCGATGCCCAGCGGCTGCATGACGCGACCGATCTCGTTGGCAAATGTGATCTTGAGAGCATGGAACGCGTTGCAGCTCATCTTCAGCGCTTCGGCCACGCGGATGCTGGTGACCAGGAAACGAGTGTCCAGGTGCTGGAAGATCGCGCGCACCGCCTCGACCGCCGCTTCACAGTTGCCCCCGACAATTGTGTACGGAGGATGATCGTAGTCGCGGATCGAACTGCCCTCGCGCAGAAATTCCGGCTGGAACGCGAGACCGAAGTCGACGCCCGACTTTCGGCCGCTGGCCCGCTCGAGGATGGGTTCGATCTGCTCTTCGACGGTGCCGGGCTGGACCGTCGAGCGCACCACGATCGTGTGGAAGTCGCGCTTGGTGGCGAGCGCCGCGCCGATCTGCTCGGCGAGCCTGAGAATGGCTCCCAGGTCCTGGCTGCCATTGGCCGCGGATGGCGTGCCCACGCAGATGAAGGTCACCTCGCTGTCGTGCATCGCCTGGCGCGCGTCGTCGGTCACGGTCACGCGACCGGATTCGACCACGTCGCGCATCAATTCCTGGATGCCCTCTTCGAGGATTGGCGATCGGCGCGTGCGGATCAGGTCGAGCTTTACCGGGTCGATATCGACACCGATAACCTGGTGACCATCGCGCGCCAGGCAGGCCAGCGACACGGCGCCGACGTAGCCGAGCCCGAAGATACTGATGCGCTTCGAGGCCGCAGGCTTGCTGCGAGGCGTATTAGCCAGGGGACTGTCCCCATTTTCTGCCTGGAAAATGGGGACTGTCCCCATTTCCTCGACCGCAACCTCCGGAGATCCCGACTGCGACCTCGTCAGTAGTAGGCACTTTCGTTCCGTTCCTTGGAGCGATTCAGCACCACACCCAGCAGGTTCATCTCCGACAGCACTTCCTTCGCGCCGCGCAGCATGGAGCGGCCGCTCATGCCTTCCGATACCACCAGCAGCAGCGAATCGAATTGCGGCGCGAACGCCAGCACGTCGTCGGAGGCGAGCAATGGCGGCATGTCGAAGATGATGATGCGGCGCGGCACTTCGCGCTCCAGCGCCTGCAGGAATTCCGACATGCGCGGGCTGTTGAGGAATTCGGAGGAATGCTGGAAGGCGCGCGCATTCGGAATGACGCCGAGGCGTTCCGAATGCAGCTTGTAGACCACGTCGTCGATTTCAGCCTTGCCCAGCAGGTAGTCGGACAGGCCCTTCTCGAAGCTCATGCCGAGGTAGTTGGCGATCTGCGGCCGCTGCAGGTCGAGATCGACCAGGAACACGAAGGTGTTCACGTCCTGCGAGAGTGCCAGCGCCAGGTTGATGGCCGTGAGGGTCTTGCCCTCGGCGACCGACATGCCGGACACGGCGATGCTGCTCCACTTGTGCATGTCGAGGCGACGCAGCACCCGCGTCCGCAGGATCTTGAAGGCGCGCAGCGCGGCGGTGTCCGAGACCGCCGGCAGCACGCACTGCCGCTCCATGGCGCGCACGTCGACGCTGGCGTTCTGAAAGCGCCGCGCCTGCTGCAGGTCGGAGGGCGCCGCGTTGACACGGCGCACGCGTTGCCGCAGCTGCGTGGTCTCGATGGCGTTTGGTCGCTCCGGGCGTTCGGCACCGACTCTATCGGCAAAATTGCGGCGGATGGCGTCTTCCATGGTCGTGCTCATTGATGTGTCTCTATGTGACAAAGAGGGTCAGAGATAGTCGCGAATGAAGGTGAAGGCCACCCAGACACCGACGATGGCGCTGGCGGTGGCCGCGGCGAAGCGCCAGGCGCTGCGACGTCGCGAACGCGAATTGCGGATCATGGGAATGGCGACGAGCGGCGACACCGCCAACAGCTCGCGTACGTCACGCGCGCCGCGCACCTTCGGATCAAACGCCTCGGCAGCCACCGTAGCGGTCAATGCGAGCACCACCGCGGCCACCAGCCCGATCAGCAGGATCGCGAGGCGCTGCGGCTTCGAGGGAATGCCCGGCAGCATCGGCGCCGTGATCAGCCGGAACTCGTCCGCGCGTCCTCCCACGATTGCCGCTTCGCTCACCTCGGCGTCCATCTGGCGATTCAGCAACTGCTCGTATTTCGCGCGCGCGATGCTGAGATCGCGCGTGGCATTGGCGTATTGACGTTCCACCTGCGGGGCCGAGGTCACGTTGTTCTCCAGCCCGGAGAGCTTGGCGCGCAACGAGGCATTCTGCGCATTGATGCTGGCGAGCTGGCTGTCGATGGCGCTGATCTGGGTGCGCAATTGCATGCCCACCGGCGTGCCGTCCGACATCTCGACGTCGCCGCGCTCGCCCGCCTTGATGCGCGCTTCGAGCGTCGCAATGTCGCGCTGCAGCTTCTTGACGTCCGGATATTCCTCGCCGTACCGCTGGCGCGATTCGGCCAGCGTGGCCTTTTTCGCAGTGAGCTGCGAGCGCAGGCTGGTGCCGGAACTGGCGCTGGTGCCGAATTTCAGGCTGTCGATCTGCCGGCGCAAGGCCACCATGTCGGGATGACTTTCGTCGTAGCTGGAGCGCATGGTGCTGTACTGCTGCTCGAGCTGGCGCACGCTGGCCGCGTCCGGCCCCATGGCGCGCTGCTGCTCGAGTTGCGCCGCCAGGAACACGCGATCCTGGCGCAGGGAACGCGCCTGCATGTCGTTCGCAGAGATCTGGCTCTCGGTGCGATCCATCATCGACATGTTCACTTCGGTGAGCTCGGGCAGCTGCCCATAGTTGTCGCGCTTGAAATCCGCGAGTTTTGATTCGAGCTGCGCCACGTGCGTACGGATGCGCTCGGCCTCCTTGGCATAGAACTCGGCCGCACTCGACGCCCGGCCCTGGCGCTGGCGTCGATGCTCGGCCAGGAAGGCGGCGACCAGCCACTGCGCCCCCTTCTGCGCCTTCGCCGGCACGCGGTTGTCGTATGAAAGCGTGAATGCGTCGACGACCTCGCGCTCGCGGCCGGTGCGTGGATCGAGAATCGTCGTGGTGACGATCGAAACCACGATGTCGCGACGCAGCCGCTTGAGCATCGCCGAACGGTCGTCATCGAGGTCCGGATAGAGGCGAAGTTCCTCGTTCAGGCGGCTGAGATTGTCGTCCGTGAGCACGATGCCCTTGAGGTTCTGCACGTACTGGTCGGCGTAACTGCCGTCCTGGGCGGGGCTGTCCAGTGTCTGCGTGCTCGACGCCTCGTCGATTTCCACCAGCGCCGAGGACCTGAAAATGTCCGGCAATGTGAGCGACAGCAGCACGGCGAGCAGCGCGATGGGTATCGCGAGGCCGAACAACAGCGCCTTGCGTCGCGCAATGGCGTGTACGTAATCGGAGAATTCCGGTGATGCCTGGGCTTCCATCGTTGGCATTCCTCTAGCGTCGTCGTTGCAGGGGTTGATAGGTAATGGAGATGCTGGCGCCGTTTGAGGTCGACGCGATCGAGGTCTCGATCCCCGTCTCGTGGTCAAGAATCCCCTCGTCGAACTTCTGCCAGGTGTAGTCGTAGGACACCAGCAGCGAGAATTCCTCCCGCCAGCGCCAACTCAGGCCCACGTTGCCGGTGGCATAACTGCGCGGCCGGTAGACCGTGAGCTCCGAGAGGTCCTCGTCATGCGTGCCGCGCACACCGACCAGAAGGGCCAGGCGCGGCGTGAAATCCCGCGACCAGCTCAGCCTGAGCTGATCGCGCGCGACGACGACGCCGGCCGATGAGGGGCCAACGCTGCGTGTCAGATCGGCAAACAGCGTGTTGCGACCCACCGGCATGCTGACACCGGCGCCCGCCAACCAGGCGGTTTCCGACAGGTCGTTTTCGTAAGTGACCTTCTGTGCGCCACCCCGCAGGAAGGTCTCGATCTCACTCGCAGTACGACGATCCCACTGCAGCTCGAGTCCATAGGAAGTCGAGTTCGAGTCGCTCTGCAGGTCGCTGAACTCGTAGCGGGCGCCGCGCACGCGCGCGGTGAGCGACGACACCGGCGAGAATCGCGTGACCAGCCCCGCGGTCAGGTCGGTGCTGCGATAGTCGACCTGCGCATCGATGATCTGCCGGTCGTAACTGACGTCGGCGACGTTCGCTCCGAACTCCAGCGCGCGGCGTCCGGACAGCTCGAAGTTCATACGTTGGACGCAGTGACAACCTGGTGCGTCGATTTTCGACCAGCACTCGTCCCGAGTCACCGAAGTCCGGTTCGCCGAGGCCTGAGTCGCCGGGCACCTCGGCGTCCGGCTGCTCACTGTTGACCACGTCCTCCTGCGAGAATTCGCCGCGCACGCGCGCATCGGAACCGCTGACCACGGTGTTGCCAGTCCACCAACGCGAAATAGTCGACGGTGTCGAGATCCTGCTCGTCGGGAAAATAGGTCGCGAGTATGCGCGGAGTGAAACTGAATTCGCCCTTCTGGGTGCGCGCGCGCATCTCGAGCTGCGCATCGGCCAGCGGCCCCTGCACTTCGATCTCGTTGCCCGGATGAGCGAGGCGGTAGTTGTCGTCGATCAGGTAGCCGGCCTCGACCCGGGGGTTGAGCTCCCAGTCCGCGCCAAAGGCCGTGGCGCTGGCGGCCGCTGCGGCCACCGCGGCCACTGCGATGGATACGCTGTGCATCCTTCTGTACATGACGCACCTCATGGGGTTATGGCACCACCACCACGTCACCGCTCTGCAGGTCGATGTTCTGGTCGAGCCTGCGTCCCTTGACCACGTCGTTGTAGCGGAATGGCAGTGCCTGTTTGCCGGTGGGTGTCCGGCGCAGGATGACGATGTCGCCGAGCGCGGCGAATGGCGTGGTGCCGCCCGCCATGGACAGCGCCTGCATGACATCCACGCTCGGATTCATGATGAATTCGCCAGGCTTGTTGACCTGGCCGATCACGTAGATCTTGTTGCCCTTGATCTCCTGGATCGACACGGTGACCACCGGGTCGGAGATGTACTTCGTGAGCCTCTGGCTGAGCGTCTTGTTGAGATCCGCGACCGTCTTGCCCTTCGCATCGACCTCGCCAACCAGCGGAAATGAGAACGACCCGTCGGGGCGTACCAGCGTCTGCTTCTGCAGGTCAGGCTCCTTCCAGACACTGATGGACAACACGTCACCGGGCTTCACGGTGTAGTTCGGATCCTGCGCCATCACGGTGGTGGCGTAGGCAAGCGCCATGATGACGCAGCACGCCATCAGCAACTTCTTCATTGTGTTTCTCCAGAGGGTTTGAGCAGGTGGTCGTAGGCAGCCAGCAGTCGCGGCGCTTCGTGCTGCCATGCGAGCACGTGTTCAATCCGCTCTCGCCCCAGGGCGCCCATGCGTTTGCGTTGCGGCGCGTCGTTGAGCAGTGAAACCATCTTTTGCGCGAGATCCGCGACGTCGTTCGGACGCGCGTACCAGGAAGCGTCGCCGGCGCTGACGCGCCCTTCGGTCAGATCGAATTGCACCACCGGCTTGCCGAGAGCCATGTACTCCATGACCTTGTTCATGGTGGAGCGATCGTTCATGTCGTTGGCGCGATCAGGATTCACGCAGATGTCGGCGGTATTGAGCATTTCGAGCAGTTCGAAATCGGACACGCGGCCGGTGAAAGTCACGAAGTCGGCGATGCCGAGGTCCTTGGCCAACTGCTGCATGGCCGTCAGTTCGGTGCCGCCGCCCACCAGCCCGAAGTGAATGTCGGTGCGACGCAGGTGCAGCACGATGAGTTGCACGGCCTGCAGGAGCAGGTCGATGCCTTCCTGCTTGCCCATCACGCCGACGTAGCCGACGAGAAACTTGCGGCCCTTCTTGAGCGCCGGATTGGGCGACACCGGCTTCAGGCGGGTCAGATCCGGGCCGGAACGAACCACGAACACGTCGTCGGGATTCACCCCGCCACGCGTCAGCGCGATCCAGCGATACGACTCGTTGGTCGAGATCACCATGTCGGCGGTGCGGAACGTGAGGCGTTCCAGCGCCAGCAACACCTTCTGGCCGAAGCCACGCTTGCCGAACTTGGCCTCGTAGAGTTCGGGATTGATGTCGTGGTGATCGAAGACGAACTTCTTGCCGAACAGCTTGTAAAAACCGCCGATGAGAAAGATGGTGTCCGGCGGATTGCAGGCGTGAATGACATCGAAGCCGCGTCCGAAGAGGATGCGCAGCGACAGCCAGAATTCCATCAGCAGCGCCACACCGTACTCGAGCGCGTAGCCAAGGGCGCCGTCCGCCTCGCGCGGCAACAGCGTGGCGGTGAATGTGGATCCCGTCGATCGACTCGAAACTCTTCTCGTACCCGGGCCCCTTAGGGCAGATGATGGACACCGCGTAACCGGCCGCCGTGAGCGTGCGCGCTTCTTGCATCACGCGCCGGTCGAACGGGCACGGCAGGTTCTCCACGATGATGAGCACGCGTCGCCCGCGCACCACGCGCGGCACCGCCCCCGCGTGCGTATCAGCGGCCGGGCGCTGCGCGGCCAGCGATTGCGCCCCTTGATTCGTGCCGCCTTCGATGGCGGCGCCGTTCACGGCTTCGGACACTCGATGCCTCCCGAGCGTTGTAGGTAGTTAGGGAATCACTTGAGGGCCAGCACCAGGCGCCGCAGGCTGCGGTCGCGCGGCACCGGTTCGACGGCGAACCCGGTGGACATCGCGAGCATCTGCATCGGCCGGTTGGACCAGAACATGTCGCCGGTCAGGCGCGTGACCCCAACGCGCCGCGCGTGGCGCACCAGTGCCATCAGCAGGGTTCGTCCCACCTGCTCGTCGCGATAGGAGTTCACGACGGCAACGCAGAAATCCGCGCCTTCTTCGCACAGTGCGTAGGCCGCCACACCGATCACACGGTCACCGGCCGCGGTGCTTTCCAGTGCGGCAAATCCCACCGCGCCGTGCTGGTCCGCGACGATCACGCGGTCGAAGAGCATCGAGCTCATGACACGCGCGGCGCTCACTTCGCGCTCCGGGGCGGCACGCGATAAGTCCCAGCGCGAACTCCGCCAGCAGCCGCCGATCGCCCGGCGAGATCTGGCGCACGCTGTAGGCGCGGTGCGATTTGGGCGTGTAATACCAGCGGCGCGTGATCCACGCGCTCGCCATTCCCACGCGAAAGCGTGTTGCCAAAGGAGCGACGACTGTACGTTGCATGGACATTAGCGTCGCGTACCACGAACCGTTGTGCCGTCGGACGTCGGACATTACGGCGCTGGAATGCACCGTCACGCGGCACTCTGGCGCACCGCGGTACCCGGCGTTGTCTGACAGCAGTTTCCGTCTTGCGACACGGTCGGTTCGCCGATGTATCCGAATGACGACACAACCGCAACATGGCATTGGTAAGATTTGCCACTGTAGGTATGTACCGACAGCCACGTGGCCGTCGGTCCTGCAATACTGAGCGCCACCCATGAAGTCCGAAACACTCTCACAGACGGCCCTGCGCGCTTCGCGCCTGCTCTCATGCGCGGCGCTGGCGGCTGCCGTGAGTGTGCTGGGCGCGCGGCTTTACGACGCGGTCGAACTCGGGAATTACCTGGTCCTGGTCATGACGCCGCAGTCCGCGCTGTGTATCGCGACGCTCGCGCTCGCTGCGCTCGCGGTCAGCGCGCCGTCTCTTTGGGCCCAACGCGTCGGCCAGCTGCTCGCTGTGCTGGCTTGCGCCTTCGCGCTGCCCATCGGCCTCGCCGCTTCCCTGGATGCGTTACTGGCGACCGCCCCGTTGCGGACGCCACCCATCGCGGATGCCACGGGTCTCTCCGGCGCCGCCGGCATCATGTACGCCGCCACCGCGTTGGCGCTTTTTTTCGTGCCGCTGCGCGGCCGGCTGGGCACGAATCTGTTCGCGTTTTTCGCGGCCATCGGCCTGCTCGCCACGGCGACCTCGCTCATCGGCCTGTTGCTCGACAGCCCGACACTCGCGAGCCTCGGTTTCGCGCACATGCCGACGGCACTGGCCAACGTGATGGCGGGTCTGTTGCTGCTCGCGACGCTCGCGTTGCGCGGCGATGCCGGCTGGCTGTCAGTGTTGCTGGGTCCGACGGCCGCCGGTAGTTCGGCGCGCGGCATCATCGCCTGGACGGTGCTCGCACCGCTGACCTTCGCCGCGCTGGCGCTGGGGGGTGTGCGCCAGGGATTCTACAGCCTGCATTTCGCCTTCGCGTTGCTGGCTGCCGCGGTATGTTGCGGTCTCACCGCACTGGTCATGTGGAATGCCGCGCGGGTCGATCGCGCGCAAAGCCGCGCCGCCAGTGCGCGCGACGCAGCACAGCTATCCGCCAATCGCCTGCGACTGGCCAAGTCGGCCACCGGCATCCAGATGTGGGAGTGGCTGCCCGCAACGCGCGAGTGGTACTCGATCGACAGCGCCGAACGGCTCGATCCGTCGACCAATGAATATCTCGAAGCCGGGCTGGCGCGCACGCAGCGCGACGGCAAGGCGGAGTTCGAGTTTCCGCTGCGCCGTCCGGCCACCGACGAACAGCCACGCGAAGACAGGTGGATGCTCGCGACCTGCTGGCGCGAGCAGCGCGACAACGATTCCATCGTCGCGGGCATCACCGTCGACATCACCGAGCGCAAGCTCGCGGCCATTGCTCTCGAGACCAGCGAGACGCGCCTGCAGCTCGCGGCCCGCGCCCTGCCCGGCTTCGTCTACGACTGGAACTGCGCCAGCGGCAAGATCCTGCGTACCTCGGGCATCGAGCTGTTTCTGGGATTCCACGGTGCAGAGATCTCACCCGTGAGCCGCTGGTGGGAAGATCTGGTGCATCCGGATGATCGGGCGCTGGCGTTGCCGGCGCGCGTGGCGCGCGCCGCCGGAGCGGACCACGATCTCGACAGCATCGCCTGCGAATATCGTGTGCGTCACAAGAACGGCAACTATGTCTGGATCTGGGATCACTGCGTACTGGTGCGCGATCGCAGCGGCGTGGTGACCCGCGCCGTCGGCAGCGTGCTCGATATCACCGAACGCAAGGAGGCGGAAGCGCGCCTCGCAACCAGCGAACATCGTTTCAAGGCGGTACTGCTGGCCACCGCCGGCATCATCTGGACGCGCTCACCCGCAGGACACGCCGTCGGCGAGCAAACCAGCTGGAGCGCTTTCACCGGCCAGAGCAGCGACGAGCTCGCCGGCATGGGTTGGCTGGACGCCATCCATCCGGACGACGTCCCGGCGACGCTTGAAGCCTGGCGCCGCGCGCTGACCAGCAGCGACGAACTCTCCACGGTGCATCGCGTGCGTCGCCACGACGGCGTTTACCGGACCTTTTCGGTGCGCGCTGTTCCGGTCACCGGCGAACGCGGCGAGATTCTCGAGTGGGTGGGCGCGCACACCGACATCACCGAACAGCGTGAAGCCGAGCAGCACGTGCGCGACAGCCTGCGCCGGCTGGAACTGGCGCTGGACGCGGCCAGCATTGGCATGTGGGACTGGGACCTCGACTCCGGTGCCATGACGTGGACGGGCCAGACCTATCTGATTACCGGCGTCGCGCCCAGTGAGTTCAATGATCGCGCCGAGCAGCTGTTCGGACTGCTGTTGCCCTATACCACCGACCACGCCGCCGCATTGCGCCAGGAGTTCGCTCAGGGAAATACGGTACGGGAGGCGGAACTGGAGCTGCGGCGGCCGGATGGGGCGCGGCGCTGGATCCAGAATCGTGCCATCTCGATCACCGATGGCAGCGGGCGCTTGCGCCGTATCATCGGCACGTTCCGCGACGTCACACATCGCAAGGAACTGGAGGCAGAACGCGAAGCATTGCTGACCGCCGAACGTGCCGCGCGTGGCGAGCTGGTGACCGCCAATCAGGCCAAGGACGAATTCCTCGCGACCATCTCCCACGAGTTGCGCACTCCGCTGAACGCCATGCTTGGCTGGGCCACCTTGCTGCAGCGGCCGCGCGTCGATGCCACCACGATCAATGATGGCCTGAAGGTCATCGAACGCAATGCGCGCGCGCAGACGCAGTTGCTCGGCGATCTGCTCGACGCCAACCAGCTCATCTCCGGCAAATTGTCGCTGACCTTCGAACCGATGGATCTGAACGAAGCGGTGCGTGCGACGCTCGATTCGATGCGGGTCAGCATCGCGGCGCGCAAGGTGCGTATCAACGCCCAGGTCTGCGACGTACCGCTGCCGGTCATGGGCGATTCGGTACGGCTGCAGCAGGTGGTGAGCAACCTGCTGTCGAATGCCATCAAGTTCACGCCCGCAGACGGCGTGGTGACAGTGGAAACCGGCGTCAACACCGACATGGCCTACTGTGAGGTGCGCGACAGCGGCGAAGGCATCTCGTCGGAGTTCCTGCCGCATATCTTCGAGAAATTCCGCCAGGCCGACAGCGGCAGCGCACGGCGCTTCGCGGGACTCGGGCTCGGACTGGCCATCACCAAGCAATTGGTCGAATCGCATGGCGGCACGATCGCCGTGCACAGCGACGGCCGGGGCAAGGGCGCCCTGTTCACAGTGCGCCTGCCGCGACTGCGCGCACCTGAAATGGCGCTGGGTGAACTCGCGCAACAGCCGGTGCGGGGCGCGGACAAACCTCTCGCCGGCCTGTGCATCCTCGCGGTGGACGATGAGCCGGATTCGCGCGAGTACCTGCAGCGCCTGCTGGCCGAGCAGGGTGCGGACATCGTGAGTGTCAGCTCCGCCGCCGAGGCGCTGGAAACATTGCGATGCGACACCGGGCGTTTCGACCTGCTGGTCAGCGATATCGGCATGCCTGGCTCGACGGGCTACGATCTCATCGAGGCGGTGCGCAAGCGGCTCAAGATGGATGCGCGCCGCTTGCCGGCGGTGGCGCTGACTGCCTTCACGCGTCGCGAAGATAGCGCGCGCGCACTCGACAAGGGATTCCAGCGACATCTCGCCAAGCCGGTGCAGGTCGGCCGCCTCATCGGTGCGATCCGGCAGCTGACCGGGAGGCAGCAGACACGACCCGCCGCGCAGCGCGCCCAGCACAGCGCGCCACTGATCGAATCCGAAGTCTCAGGGCTTGAGCGTCAGCAGCAGTTCCAGGTTCTTCTGATAACCCGGCATGGCCTGGCGCAGCGTGCGTTTGAGATCGGCATCGCCCTTGCCGGCAATCTGCGCACGATAATGCCCCAGCGTGTTCTCGTGGAACGAGATCTGGTTGAGGATGAAGTTCGCATTGGTGCGCACACCCGCGCCCCGGCGGGCGTCACCCTCATCGAATGTGCTGGTGCGTACCGGGTTCGGCTGCGGGAGTCGCCATCCCTTCGCGTCCGCGAGCTGTTCGAGCTTGTGTGTCATGGCCGCGTTCTGCTCGTGAATCTTCTCCGCGGCCGCGCGCAGGTCGGCGCTGCCAAGTTCGCTCGCCGCGTTGCGTGAATCGACGACACCCTGGCGCGCGCTTTCGATCGCCGCGAGCACGAATGCCGGATCGTCGGTGGCCACCTGTTCGCGATCGAACCACGGATCCGTGGGTACGCCTTCGCGCTGCGCCTGACGCTCCGCCAGCTCAGGATCCGGATGGCGCGGCATGGTGGTCCCTTCCGCTGACGGAGAGGGCGACGCCGCCAACAGCAGCAACACGGCGACATTGATCATCGCGGATCTCTGCCTCGAGGCGGCCGGCGAGAACCGCCGGTCACGCCTCGCTCACGCTGTCAGTCGCGACGCAGAATCGCGGTGGCGAGCAACGCCACTGCCGCGCCCACGGCCGCGCCGTAGGCAATCGCCTGCCACGGATTATCCTGCACGTAGGCGTCCGTGGCCCGTGCTGCATCAGTCGCGGAGCCGCGCACCCGCTGGCCAGCGTCGGTCAGCCGCGCCCGCGCCTGGCCCACGGTTCGGATCACGCGCTGCCGCACGGCTTCAACGGCGGCGCCACCCTCTTCGCCCAGTGTCTTGAGCAGCTCTTCCGCCTGCGTGATCACGCGATTCAGTTCCAGCACAGTGGATTCCGGATTGCGTGCGCCATTGTCGATGGTCTTGGCCTGTATGGTCATCGATGTCCTCCTTACTGCTATTGATGCATACGGGAGAGAGCAACTTACGATTTAGGCGAGCGCACCAGTGTCAGTGGTGCGAACCCGCTGCCCTCGGTGCCAGAGCATGCTCCTGTGAGCGTTCGCCGACAATCGGCAAGAGCGTCGCCATTGTGCGTCGAATGCAGTCCGCGACGCGTTTGGTCGGTTACGTCTGACGGCGCATGCGCGTCAAGTCCGCGGGCGCGGACACCACCTGCAAGCGCAGCATCCCCGGCGAACCCTTTCCATCCAGGAGATGAAATCGTGACCAAGACATATAGCAGCTGGACATTGGCAGTAGCCGCAGCGGTGGGCATTTGCGCGCTCGCCGGCTGCAATCAGCGCGAATCGTCGCAGGAGACGGCAAAGGACGTGGCGGAAGAACGTCAGGATGCCAACGAGAATGTAGCCGAGGAAAGCCGCGAGGCGGCCAACACGGCGACCGAGGGCATGGAAGATCGCGCGGAAGCCGAATACGACGTGGCGGTGGCGCAGGCTGATGGCCAGCGCAAGATCGCCCAGGAGAAGTGCGAGACGATGGCCGGTGACGCACAGAAGGCCTGCAAGGACCAGGCAGAGGCCGATTACGAGTCGGCGAAGGCACAGGCCCAGGCCTCGCTGGATGCCGCCAAGCGCTCGGGCTCGGCCGAGCCGGCGCCGACCAACTGAGGCAGGAAACGCGCCGCAAGCACGACAGGGTGATGCCCACCTGCGAGACCAGTGCGAAATGTCGTGATTGCGTGGCGGGCCGCCCGGTGACAGCTAACTACTGGCACCGGGCGGAACATTGGTGGGAACAGGAGTGACGGTCATGCACATCGGCAAGCTGGGCGTGAGCCTGGTACTCATGAGCGCCCTTGTCATTGGCAAGATGGCGCCGGCGTTCGCGGTAAGCCTGTCTTCCACGTCGAACCCACAGCCCATTCCCGCAGACATCCGCGGCGCGGTCACGCCGCTGGCGATCGAGAGCTGGTCGACCGGTAGCGCGACGCTCGTGCCGCTCATGGCGGCCGACGTGCAGGCGACGCGGACCACGCCCGTGGACGCAGCCGGCAAACACCACCGGCGCGGCCGTCGGCAAACCCGTCGACGACGTCACTTTCGTCAAGCGTGCGACCGAAAGCGGGCGCAAGGAAGTGGCCGCCGCGCGCGACGCCCTGCCCCAGCTCCAGGCGCCGGAATTGAAACGTATCGCGGAAATGCTGGTGCAGGATCACGGCAAGGCGAATGCAAAGCTGTCGAAGCTGGCCGAAGCCAAGGGCTGGCCGGTACCGGCCGCGCAACCGGCGCCGCCGCCACCCACGGGAACTGCCAGCGGTGATTTCGATCAGAAATGGACCGCGGAAATGATCACCGGCCACGAGCGTTCGGTTGCCCTGTACCGCGCCCAGGCTCAGGGTGGCGAGGATCAGGATCTGCGCAAGTACGCGCACGACACGTTGCCCACCATCGAACATCACCTCGAAGAACTCAGGAGATTGCAGAAATGACGCGTCCGGAGGGACACATGCTGACGGTACGGATCATCAAACTACTGGGGATTGCCGGCGTGGCGGTACTGGCGGCGGCCTGGATGGCAGCCCGAGTGCAGCGCCGCGAGGAAGAGCAACGCCGGCGCCTGAACGAGGATCTGGAGCGGGAACGCTGGGAAAGCGAGGGTGGCGCAAGCCACACCGGCCCGGCGACGCAGAGCGCGGTCACGGCGCACTAGCAGCTTCACGGGCAACGAGGGGCGGCTCCGGGCAACCGGGGACCGCCCTTTTTTTAGGTCGGCGGCCCTTCGGGAGCAGGGTGAGCGCGCGGCTGCGCGCCCCTGTCCAGCATCATGACCGTGTTGCGCGGCTGCCTGACGCGTTTCTCGTCGAACTGCTGCTTGAGGCGCAGCAGGAACTCGCGCTTGACGTTGGCCTGCTCGAGCGCCTGGACCTTGAGGCGCGCGCGTAGCGTGATGCCGGCCGCGTCCCAGGTTTCGATGCCGGCGATCTCCAGGTCATCGAGGATGTTCGGACCCAGGGTTGCGTGTGCGCGCAGCTGTACGCTGACTTCCTTCATGAGGTCCATGACCGGCTCGACCGGCTGTTCGAGCGCGATGAGCACGTCCACCACCGCGTAAGCGAAGCTGCGACTGGAGCTGGTGACCACGGTGATTTCGCCGTTGGGCACGAAGTGCACGTTGCCAGAGTAGTCGCGCAGCTGCACGTAACGCAGGGTGATGTCTTCGACCAGCCCGCTCTTGCCGGCGATCTCCACCACGTCTCCCTGGCGTATCTGGTTGCCGGCCAGCAGGAAAAAGCCGCGAAAGAAATCCTTGACCAGCGACTGCGCGCCGAACGCGATCGCAATACCGGCCACACCGGCGGTCGCAAGGAACGGCATGACGGGAATGCCGAGCGTGTTGAACACCGCGAGTATCGCGAGCGCCGCGATGACCGTGGTGGCGAGCTTGCGCAGGATGTTGCTGACTGTGGCGGCACGCTTCTTCGATTCGACGTCGTGCGCATGCAGAGCGGTGAATTTCTCGAGGCCACCGATCAGGCGGCGCGCGATGAACACCAGCACGAAGGTGACAACCAGGATGGCGGTGATGCGCCCGCCAGCCTGGATCCAGTCGATCCGTTCGAACCACTGCATCATTTTTGTCCCTTCAGGGGCCATCGGCCGCTCCGCAAAAAGAAGGCGAAGTTAGCGCAATGCGCCGGACGGTGCACGCGGCTCACTCCTACAGGGGCCGTCTGCCGGCGCCGAACGCGTGCAGCCTGGCGCGCCGTGATCATGTGCCAGGTGACTTCAGGGCGGAACAAGAACTCGATGCTGCGTTTGCTGGCGGCCGCAGTGCTGGCATTGGGCCTGCTGGCGCCGGACCCGACTGCGAGGCCATCGAATGACGATGCCCTCACCTTGCCGGGCCCGTTTGCCACACCGCTCGCCGAAGCCCGACCGCGGGATGCGCCCGCTGGCGGCACCGCCAGTTGCGGCGCCGCGCGCCGCGAGCTGCGTTTCGGGTGGATAGAGCCCGGCCGAGGAAAGTCCGCCCCTGACACGAGGGGCGACCCACGCCTGCCTCGCCGTCTATCAACTGCCGGACGCACCGCGCCCGGACATCAGACTGCAATGATCAGCGTACGCCGGTCGCGCCGGCCCGATCGCGACGGCCTTCGGGTTCGGAGGAGGAGTTGCGGATCACGCTGATCTGGCCATCGCCTTCGAGGTACGCCATCTTGACGTCGGCCATTTTGTCGATGCCCTGTTCGCGCAGCTTTTCCTCGAGTTCGTCGATCGTGATGAACTCACGGCGCATGTTGTGGCGCTGTGGCACGCCGGCGCGAATCAGCGTCAGGCGATTGGGTTGCGCGAAACGTCGCACTGCCGGGAAGCGGTACGAAAGCAGGTCGAGCAGCCAGTTCCACGCCACGATGGTGATCACCAGGATGGCGCCCTCGGTAACGGTCTGGTAGCCGCCAGACATGGCGTTTTGCGCCGCGTCCGCGATCACCACCAGCAGCAGGATATCGGCGATGCCCACGGCGCCCACATCGCGCCGCAGGACGAAGCGAAAGATGCAGAACAACAGCCAGTAAACCAGCGTGCCGCGCAGCATGAGCTCCAACACCGGAACATGGATCTGAAACAGGTTCCCGATCATGTCCGTTATGGCTCCTGCCGCACGGCGCGTTGGCAGCGCTGCCCGTTCAGCGCACCCGCTTGCGAGTGATCAGATTGACGATTGCCAGCAGCACCACTGCTCCGAGGAACGATACCAGCAGTCCGGCGAGACTGATGTCGCCAGAATTGATGTTGCCTGCGCCCACCAGCGGGCTGATCAACCAGCCGCCGAGAAACGCACCGATGATGCCGACCACGATATTGAGGAATATTCCCTGACTCCCATCGGTGCGCATCACGATGCTGGCAAGCCAGCCGATGACGCCGCCGATGACCAACCACAAAATGAATCCCATGTTTCGTCTCCTTATTACTTGCCACACCACGAACAGCCGCAGCGCCCCACCCGGCGCAACGGCCATCGACTCTTAGTTCATGCCCGCAGTCCGCTCGCGCTGATATGCGTGCAACTTGTTGTACAGAGTCTTGAGACTGCAGCCGAGCACATCGGCGGCGCGGCGCTTGTCGCCCTCGAAGTGCTTGAGCGTCGCGAGAATGAAAGTGCGTTCGATTTCCTCGAGCGTGGCCCCGATCGGCAACTGGATCACGTCGGTGCCGGAGACCTCGCCTTGCTCACCGTGGCGCAGCGTCGGCATTTCCTGCTCGCTGAGTGCGAGCTCGCCGTCGCAGAGGATGTAGGCGCGCTCCACGGCATTGCGCAATTCGCGCACGTTTCCCGGCCAGCGGTGCCGGATGAAACGCGCCCGCAGCTCATCCGACAGTCGCTTGCGGGTGCCGTTGCGCAGGTTCAGCTCGGTGAGGAAGAACTCGGCGAGTACCAGCACGTCTTCGCCGCGCTCGCGCAGCGGCGGCAGCTGCACGGTGACCACTGCCAGCCGGTAATAGATGTCCTCGCGCAGGCGGGCTTCTTCGAAGGCCTGCGCCGGCGAGCGATTGGTCGATGCCAGCACTCGCACGTCGACCTCGAGGTCGCTGGAGCCGCCGACGCGATTCAGGCGCTTGGTCTCCAGCACACGCAGCAAGCGGGACTGCAGGTCGAGCGGCATCTCGGTGATTTCATCGAGCAACAGTGTTCCGCCGCTGGCGCGCTCGAAGACACCCTCGCGCGTGCGCATGGCGCCGGTGAAACTGCCGCGTTCATGGCCAAAGAGTTCCGCTTCGATGAGCGTGGCCGGAATCGCCGCGCAGTTGATCGCGACGAAGGGTTTGTCGGCGCGCGGACTCATCGCGTGCACCGACTCGGCCACCAGTTCCTTGCCGCAACCACTCTCGCCGCAGATGAGCACGGTCGAATCCGTCGGCGCGACGCGCCCGATGAGGTCGCGCACCTTCTGCATGGCGGGGGAATTGCCGATCAGCCGGAGTGCGGCGTCATCGAGGCGGGTGGGCGCCGCGTGTGAACGCGGCGCTGGCAGCGCCGGCCTTCCTTCGGCGAGCCCGGCGCCGAAGTCAGCGGAGAAAAATTCTCCCGCGGGATGTTTCATGGCGAACCTGAGGCCGTGCGGCCTGGAATCGGGCGGTTATCTTTCGAGACGACGACCTCGACACGGCGATTCAACTGGCGGCTGCCGGCATCGGCATTGCTGGCCACCGGGAATCCCTCGCCATAACCCATGGCGCGCACCCGCTGGGCATCAATACCACGCTGAATGATCGCCATGGCTACCGCATCCGCGCGCCGCTGTGAGAGTTCCATGTTGAACTCGTCGGGTCCCTGGCTATCCGTGAACCCTTCGATCTGCACGTTGCGCTCCGGGTGTTCGCTCAGGAAAGATGCGATCTGTTCGATCGAGCGTTCCGCGCCCGGCTTCAGCTGGGAGCGACCCGTGTCGAACAGCACGTCGCCGAGCGTGAGCACGATGCCGCGCGAGGTCTGCGCCGCCTGCAGTTCCTCGAGCTGCTTCGCGAGTCGTTGAGTCTCGGCCGCCGCGACGGCGGCCTGGGCTTGCGCGCCCTGCGCCACATCTTTGGCCTGCTGGGCTTCGGCCTCGCGTGCCGTCAGCAGTATCTTCTGGCGCTCGGTCTCACCGGCCTTGACGCGCGCCATCGCGACCTGCTCGTGCGCGCGCTGTTCAGAGATGCGCGCCATCTGCGTCGCGAGGTACGCGTAGTGCGCGGCGGTCTCGTCGGTGGGACCCTTTTCTCGCGCGGCGCCCTCGGCGTTGAGCAGCAGCTTGCGCGCCCGATCGAGCTCGGTTGGCGCGTACTTCGTGACGTTCGGATCGGACTCGGCCTGCGCGACCGAGCTGCGCGCCTGCAGCAGCAGGCCGCCGTCGTCCTTCGGCGCACTCTCACAACCCGCCAGTGCCAGCAACGCTCGAGCACTGCGAGAACGCGAAAATAGTGAACCTTTCATGATGCCCTCCTCATTGCTGCGGCACAGGCTGGGGTTGCGGAGTCGTCGCGCCCGCGCCTGAGGTGTTGCGCAAGGTTTCATTTTGCAGGTCGCGCAGTGAGGCCTCCATTTCCGTGACCAGTTGTTCCTGCTGCTTGGCGCGTGCCGTGAACTCGGCCAACTGGGCGTCGACCTCGGCCTGGTCGGCCATGCGCGCCGCCAGTTCGGCGTCGCGTTTGTCGGCGGCGGCCTGCGCCGCGGCGAGCTTGTTGCGCGCGGTGGTGAGCTCGACTTGTGCAAATTGTGCGGCCTGCGCCTGTTCGGCACGTTCGACGGAAGTTTTTGCCACCGCCAGCTTGTCCACCGGCATCGGGGTCGATGCACAGGCCACGATGCCGAAGGCCACTGCGCACCACAGTGCATTGCGAATTCCATTCAGAGTAATCATCGCTACCCCCTTCCGTTCATGCCGCCGTCGCCGGCGTCGTCGTCCAGGACCAGATCCGTCTCGTCAAATTCGTCGTCCGCGGCGAGGTTGCGTTCCCAATTGCGCAGCTGCCTTTCGGCCTCCGCGCTGCTCAGGCCGTAGACTTCCTGAATGCGACCGGCGAGCTGTTCGCGGCGCCCGGCAATCAAATCGAGATGATCACTCGTCAGTCGGCCCCAGCGCTCCTGGACACGATCCTTCCACCATGCCCAATTGCCGGAAATGCGATCCCAATCCATGGTCGATCCTTCCGTGCAAATCTTTCATGAATAATGAATTTCGCGGTGCCGCAGACGCGAGCGGCGGCGACCTCCAGTGACGTGGGAGCGCGCGCGGCAAGCTTGTCATCCTTTGTCTGACATCGGGGCGGGCGTCGCACGGCTGCGCGCGCGGCGCCGCTGATACAGATCCATGAGCGGCGACGCCGACACGCCGTGAACGACGATGGACGCGCCGATCACGGTAAAGACGCAGGACAGCAACTCGACCGCATCGGCGTAGGGCAGGTCGTGTGCGGCGACGATACACGGCGTAATACACCGACCCGATCCCCCGGATACCGAACCAGCCAAGCAAACGGCGCGGCGCCCTGCCCTTCGCGTCGCCCCACACGCCCAGCCAGACCGACAACGGCCGGATCACCAGGAAGATCAGCGCCGCCAGCCCCAGCCCCTTAAGTGACCAATAGCCGGTGGAAATCATGGCCCCGACCAGCAGCACGACGGCCACTTCGACGATGCGTTCCAGCTGTTCGTTGACACTCAGCATGCTGGGCGTCAGCGGTGGATGGTCGGTCGAGCCGCCAGTTCCGGCATGAATGTCGTCCGCCCGGCGCAGCGCGAGGCCGGCGGCAAACACCGCGAGGAAGCCGAGCGTGTGGGCCACCAGCGCAGCCCCGTAACTGAGCCCGATGACTCCTAACAACAGGAACTCGTCGAAGATGACGGCATCGCTGCGCCACTGCCGCAAGGCCCGCACGCCGCGCGCGACCCCCGCGCCGATGGCAAAGCCGATCCCCAGGCCGCCGATCGTGCCCCACGCCAGATCGATCACCACCCAGCGCCAGGCGAAGGCGCCGATGTCGTGCAGGCCGAGCAGTCCGAGACCCAGGAAGATGAAAGGAAATGCGGTGCCGTCGTTGAGTCCGCCCTCGCCGGTCAGCGCAAAACGCAGGTTGTCGCGGTCGTGCGGACTGCGCAGCTGGACGTCGGACGCCAGCACGGGATCCGTTGGAGCGAGCGTCGCGCCCAGCAGCAGTGCAAGTCCTGGCGACATTCCCAGCCACCAATGCCCAACAGCCGCGATGCCGGCGATGGTCAGCCCCAGCGAAATGGTCGCGAGTCTGAAAGGCAGACTCCAGCGCCAGTCGCCGATGGGCACGCGCATCTTGATGCCGACCGTGAACAGCGCAATCAGCAACGCCATCTCGCTCACCAGCTCGAGCATCTCGAGCTTGCGCATCGGATGCAGTTCGAGCGCGTCGACCCCGGCGGGGCCGAGCGCGAACCCGACCAACAGGTAGATGATCGCCAGGCTCACCGGCAGTCGATCGAGAAACCGACCGAGCAAGGCGACGGCGATCAACAGAACTCCGACCAGCAAAAACCAGAATGCGACCACCGATCAAGACTGTCTGCCGAGGCCTTCCGCGGCGTTAAGACGGCGCCGACACAGGCGTCGGCGTGCGACCCGGACAGGCGTCAGGACATGACGCGCAGCCGGCAGTCTGTCCCCATTTGACGACCTGCAAGTCGCTGTTTGTAGTTAGGTTGCCGGCGGCTGTCGCTGCACGACGTCGCCCGGAAGTGCGATTGTCGCGGCGCGCCAGCAACTCGAGTCTGCGCAACACCGGTCCCGCCGGCACCTCGGAACCATAAGTGACTGATCTGCTTCGCGCGCGTCCTCGTTGGCACGCCACCTGCAGGTATAACTATGCGTGGCGCCATCGCCGGTCATTCCTGGCGACCCAGTCACGCGACACGCTGAATGGTTTGGACGACAAGGAGAGACGATATGAAGACCAAGTTACTCGTGGCAGCCGCGATCGCGCTGATTCCGCTCGCGGGTGTTGCACAGGACGAGAAGACGCCGCCCCCGGCGACACCTTCCGGACAGAGCGCCACGTTCGATACGCTCGATTCGAACAAGGACGGACGCATTTCGATGCCGGAAGCGTCGGCCGATCCGAAGCTGGTGGAGAGTTTCTCCACGGCCGACAAGAATGGCGATGGCTATCTCGACAACGACGAATTCGAGACCAGCACCACACCTCCGCAGCAATAACCTGCGGTAGCAGGAAACCCCCGCGCGGTTACTACAACCCGCGCGGGGTTTCCTATGCTCAGAGCTTGCGCAGCCAGAGGTTGCGGAAGCGGACCTCGTGCGAGTGATCCTGCAGGCGTATTGGCAGGTCACCATGCGGGGAGTAGCTGGGCGCACCGATGTAGGTCGTGCCGCCCTTGAGCGAGACGTTGTTCTGCACCAGCACGCCGTTGTGGAACACGGTGAATCGCGCCGGCGACGCCAGTGACCCGTCCGCGGCAAAGCGCGGCGCGGTGAACACGACGTCGTAGACCTGCCAGTTGCCGGCGGCGGTGGCGGCATTCACCAGCGGCGCGAATTGCTTGTAGATGCTCGCGGCCTGGCCATTCACGTAGGTCTTGTTCTCGAAGGTGTCCAGTACCTGGAGCTCGTAAACATCCTGCAGGAACACGCCGCTGTTGCCGCGGTCCTGGTTGACCTTGTCGGGTGGCAGCTGCGGCGAGCACCATTCCACGTGCAACTGCACGTCGCCGAATTTTTCCTGCGTCTGGATGTCGCCGGTGCCCGGCGCCACCACCATCTCGCCATTGACGATCTTCCAGCGTGCGGGTCCCTCGGCCCTGGCGCTCTTCCAGGCGTCGAGATTCTTGCCGTCGAACAGGATGATGGCATCCGAGGGTGCCGCACCCGGGCTCGCGCCCGGCGTCACCTTCGCCGGTACCGGGAACCAGACTTCCGTGGCCTTCGGCTCCGGCGGCATGTCATCGGCCTTGGTGAGCGGCCGAATGCGGATATTGCGGTAGAAAAGTTCCGCGCTCTCGGCTTGCAACACGATCTTGCCGTGATCCACCTTCACCCAGGCATTCGTCGCGGCATCCCAGCCGCGGATGTCACGCACGCGCATGTTGATCACGCCATTCACGACGTGCGTGGCGCGATCGCCGCGCACGATGACCTCGAGCGTGTTCCAGCCGGGATATTCATTGACGCGGTTGTGGCGCGTGCGTTCGAACTTGCCTTCGTGACCTACGACAACTGGAACGCCACCATTTTCGGGCAGCGTGTAGCGTCCAGTCTTCGGATCCACAAAGGTGGATAGCTGCGTAGACACCGCCCAGGAATCTCCCACGTCGCCTTCCTGGATCTGCGCCTCGGCCGCGGCGGGCCAGTCGGACGGCCGCGTGCGATGCACGTGGTACAGCAGGCCCGCGTCGCGCACCAGGTCCAGTCGGGGTGCGAACTTCTTCTCGCCCCAGCGGTATTCGAGGCTGAGCACATAGTCCTGGTGGTCGGCGACCGTCTCGAGATACGCGTTGGGTTGTTCGCTGCCGGCCGGCTGCGTTGGATAAACGTGGATCGCGCCCTCTTCCACCTTGAAGAGCGTCGACGGCGCAGGTGCATCAGCCGGGGTCTTCGAGGCGTAGTGCGCCGACCAGCCATTCAGGTTCTTGCCGTTGAACAGCGGCTTCCAGCCCGCATCCGCGGCCAGCGCGGCCGGTGCCGAGGAATATCCAGGCGCAAGCCAGTCCGGCGGCGCTCGCCGCCCGATGAGTTCCCATGTGCATCGATGTTCTCCCCCGAAGGAAAGCGGATTGAATCGGAATCAGGCGCCAGAGGCAATCCAGCGTGCGGCCTTCTCGGCGATCATCAGCGTCGGGCTGTTGGTGTTGCCGCTGGTGATGGTGGGCATGATGCTGGCGTCGACCACGCGCAGACCGCCGATACCGCGCACCCGCAGGTGGCTGTCCACCACGGCGGCGGGATCGTCCGCGGCGCCCATGCGAGCCGTGCCCACCGGATGAAAAATCGTGTTCGCGATGTGGCCGCCCTCGCGCAGCAGGTCCGCGTCGCTGGTGAAGCGCGCGCCGGGCAGGTACTCCTCGGGTGCATAGCGCGCCAGCGCCGGCTGCGCCACGATGCGCCGCGTGACGCGCAGCGAATCAGCCGCCACGCGCCGATCCTCGTCGGTGGCCAGATAGTTAGGTGCGATGCGCGGGGCAGTGTGAATGTCGCGGCTGCGGATGCGTACACTGCCGCGGCTGGTGGGGTTGAGGTTGCAGACACTCGCCGTGAAGGCCGGAAAACTGTCGATGGGCTGATCGTAGGCGCGCAGGCTCAGCGGCTGCACGTGATACTGCAGGTTGGCGTGCGCCCGCCCGGGATCACTCTTCACGAAGGCGCCGAGCTGCGAGGGCGCCATGCTCATGGGGCCAGTCCGTCGCAGCGCATATTCCAGCCCGAACCCCAGGCGACCCCACAGGCTCGAGGCGACCACGTTGAGCGTGCGCACACCCCGTACCTTGAACACCGGGCGAATCTGCAGATGATCCTGCAGGTTGGCGCCGACGCCGCCGACCTCGCGGACCAGTGCGACCCCATGTTCGCTCAGCAGCTGCGCCGGGCCAACACCCGACAGTTGCAGCAGTTGCGGTGACGCGATTGCCCCGGCCGAGAGGATGACTTCGCGCGCGGCGCGCACCTCGAGCCGCTCGCCACCACGCAGCAGCGTCGCGCCGCGGCAGCGCAGGCGTCCTTCGTGTTTCTCGAACCTGAGACGCTCGGCCTGCGTACGGAGCCACACGTCGAGATTCGCACGTGAACGCACCGGCTTGAGGAAGGCCTTGGCGGCGCTGAGCCGGAAGCCATTACGCTGGTTGACGTCGAAGTAGCTCACGCCCGCGTTGTCGCCGCCATTGAAGTCCTCGACGCGCGCGATCCCGGCCTGCTCGGCCGCGGCCGCGAAGGCGTCGAGAATCTCCCAGCGCAGTCGCTGACGGCTCACCCGCAATTCACCAGTGGCGCCATGGGTTTCGGAGCGAGCTTTATCCGCGTCACAGCGATGGCTGCATTCGTGCGCGCAAAAATCCGGCAACACGTTGCGCCAGCTCCAGGCATCGTCACCGGTGATGGCCGCCCAGCCGTCATAGTCGCGCGCCTGGCCACGCATGTAGATCATGCCGTTGATGCTCGAGCTGCCGCCCAGCACCTTGCCGCGCGGATAAAGGAGATCGCGGCCGTTGAGCTGCGACTCAGGCTCAGTGCGGTAACACCAGTCGGTGCGCGGATTGCCGATGCAACGCAGGTAACCGACAGGAATGTGGATCCAGTGATAGTTGTCGTTGTCACCGGCCTCGACCAGCAGCACGCGGCAGGCGGGATCTGCGCTCAGCCGATTGGCGAGCAGGCAGCCGGCGGTGCCGGCGCCAATGATCACGAAGTCGTAGATCGGATCGCGCAGGGGAAGGACCCGCGTTGTTGTTGACGCGGTCCAGTGTACCGAAATTGACCGCTGACCCGCGCGTCCCACTGGCCGCGCGGGTCGCGGCCTGAACTACTGCTGAGGGGGTTGTTCGCCTGCGGGAGGCGGCTCGTTGGCGCTGTTGACTTCGGCTCTCTCGATGAAGCCGTCGCCGTTCTGATCGTAGCGCGAGAATTGTGCGCTCACGTCTGCATTTGCCGCCGCCTCGGCCTTGGAAATCTTCCCGTCACCGTTGGCGTCGAGGGATTCAAAGGTGGCACCCTTCTGCGGAGGGTCCGAAGGGGTCTGCGCCATGGCGCCCGCGAGGGGCAGCAATGCCGCAACGGCACCGGCAATCATTAATCTGGATGATTTCATGTCGTTTCCTCTGTGACTTGGTGTGTCGACCATGAATGAGAGGCAAGCGACGTGCCAACACGGGGGCGCACCCGGATTTCCAGTTTCAACCGAATCGGCCGTTCGGATGGCCCGGTGGCAGTAGCGGCTTGAAAGAAATGCGCGCAGAAGCGCAAATATTTTGCCGCCGCGCCGCTGGTTGTCGGTCTAACTATTCTCTACGCCTTGGGCGCATTCCGTCACGCTGTCGGACGATTGGTGGGTTGGGTGGGGATCGAACCCACGACCACCGCCTTAAAAGGGCGCTGCTCTACCGCTGAGCTACCAACCCGGCTTTTTGCAGGGCGCGCAGTCTACACGATCTGTGCGCCGCCTTGGGTGTAGGCCGTCGGGTCCGAAAGTCCTGCAGAAACAAAGCCTTCGCGCCTTAACCTACAGGAATCACACAACCCGCAGGCGCGCCCCCTGGCGTCCGGCTGGTAACAGGAGACGGTGAGCGCATAGTCGACGCCAAGCCGCGTGCCCTCGCGCACGATCTGCGCCTTGCTCATTTGAATGAGTGGTGTGCGAATCGCCACTTCGCGGCCTTGCACACCGGCGCGCGTGGCGAGCGTCGCGAGTTCGCCGAAGGCGGCGATGAATTCCGGACGGCAATCCGGGTAACCGGAGTAATCGACGACATTCACGCCCAGATGAATCTCGCGGGCATCGAGTACTTCGGCCCATGCCAGCGCCAGCGACAACATGATGGTGTTGCGCGCGGGAACATAGGTGATGGGAATGCCGGTAGTTGGCCTGGTGGGTACGGCGATGGCCCGATCGGTGAGTGCCGAGCCACCAATGTTGGCGAGATCGACACTCATGACGCGATGCTCGCGTGCGCCGAGACTGCGCGCCACCGCGGCGGCGGCGTCGAGCTCGACGTCGTGACGCTGGCCGTAGGCCACCGACAAGGCGTAACACTCGAGACCCTGCTCGCGCGCCAACGCGAGTACCGTCGCGGAATCGAGTCCACCGGACAGCAACACCACCGCGCGCGTCGCCACCGGTCTACTTCCCCGGAATATTGCCCCAGAGCACCTTGTGCAGCTGGAGCTGGAAGCGCACCGGCAATCGGTCCGCGAGAATCCAGTCGGCGAGTTGCCGCGCCGGCAATTGCTCGGCGCTGGGCGAGAACAACACGTTGCATCGTGTGGCCAGCTGTAGTGTCTGCAACTTCTCGCGGCTCCATTCATAGTCGGCGCGATCGCAGATGACGAACTTGATCTGCTCTTCGGCGCGCAACAGCGCGAGGTCATCGTAGCGATTGCGGCCTGCTTCGCCGGATCCCGGCGTCTTCACATCCACGACCCTGATTACGCGCTCATCGACGTCGGCCAGCGGCATCGCACCGCTGGTCTCGAGCGACACGCGATAGCCGGCGTCACAGAGCCCAGTGAGCAGTGGCAGACAGTTCTTCTGCGCCAGCGGTTCACCGCCCGTGACGCACACGAACCGCGGGCTGAACTCCGCCACGCGGCCCAGGATGCCCTCGAGCGTCATCCATTCGCCGCCGTGAAAGGCGTACGCGGTATCACAGTACTGACAACGCAGCGGACAACCGGTGAGGCGCACGAACACGGTGGGAAACCCCACCGTGTCGGCTTCACCCTGCAGCGAGTAGAAAATCTCCGTGATCTTGAGGCGGCGCCCAGTGGTAGCGGTGCCGTCGGACTCGACATCCGTTTCCCGTGCGTTCATCTACCACTGGCTGGCAGCCGCTTCAGCCGTTCCGTCGCGAGCTGCGCGGCCTCGGTGCCGGGATAACGACGCACCACATCCTCGAGCGTGACCCGTGCGTCGCCGTTGCGGCCCATTGCCGACTGCGTGAAGCCAATCTTGACCAGCGCGTCCGGTGCCTTGCGTGAATCCGGCCAGTCGGTGGTCACTTTCTGGAATGCGGCGATCGCGTTCTGGTATTCCTTCGTGACGTAATAGGCCTCGCCCAGCCAGTACTGCGCGTTGCTCGCGAGCGCGCTGCCAGGATACGTGGCCACGAAGTTGCGGAACCCCGAGATGGCGCGCGGGAAGTCACCGCCCTTGAGCGCATTGAAGGCGGCGTCGTAACTCGCCTGTTCTGCGCCACCTGCCGCGGGCGACGGCAGCGCGCTTCCAGCGCTCGGCGTGCTGCCGGGCGCACCGGCGGGCTGGCTCACGCCGCCGAGAGTCTCGAGCGCCGCGATGCGCTTCTCGAGATCACCATACAGGTTGCGCGCCTGGTTCTTGCCACCCTCGCTCTGGTTCTGCAGCAACTCGACTTCGCCCCGCATGGTGCGCAGCTCCGCCTGCAGCGCGTCGATACGCTGGGCCATCTCCAGCAGGCTCTGGTTGGTCATCACGCGTTCGATGCGCTGCAAACGCGCATCGAGATCGTTCATGCGGATCTGCACGGGATCTTCTTCCGGAGAGGTCGCGCAACCCCCGAACGCTGCTGACAGCAGCAGCACTGCGGCGAGCCTGGTATACCGGCAATGACTCATGAGCTACCTCGCGTTACTTCAGGTACACGATCTCGACGCGACGGTTGAGCGCGTACGCCTGCTCGTCGCTGCCCGCCACCGCGGGACGCTCCTCGCCGTAACTGACCGTCGAAAGCTGCAATTCCGCCACGCCCTGCAGCAGTAACGCCCGGCGCACCGCCTGGCCACGCCGCTCGCCGAGCCCGATGTTGTACTCGCGCGAGCCGCGTTCGTCGCCGTGGCCTTCGAGTCGCACCTTCTGGGACGCATTACGCGACAGGTACTGCGCGTGTGCTGCCACCACGGATTGTGAATCGGCGCGGATATCGGCCCGGTCGAAGTCGAAATAGACGATGCGCTTCGACAGCAGTTCACCGCTCGGCCCCGCCGAGGCGGTGTCATCGACGATTGCGCCGGCATCCGCCACGCCACTGGTGTCGGTGGTGGGCTGCTCAGCCTGCGGCGGCTGCTCCGGCGGCTTGCCCTTGCAACCCGCGAGCAACGCCAGTGATGCGCACAGGACCGCGGTCGAAATCAGATTCTTCATTTTTACTCCTTAAGGTAGAAACGGTCCCCACACAGGCTCGCGCACTTCACCCGCGTCGGCGTTGAGTCTGAGCGAGGTCTGCCCATCGATGGAAACCGTCTGCAAGACACCCTGTCCACGCTCGCGGCCGGCGAGGATCACCATCGCGCCATTGGGCGCGAAGCTCGGCGATTCGTCCTGGCGGCCCTTCGACAATACCGTGAGGGTGCCGCTTGCCAGGTCCTGCAAGCCGATCCGATAGGCACCTTCATCGAGCGTGAGCAGCGCCAGCTGTTTGCCATCCGGCGACACCCGTGGCCGCGCATTGTAGGAACCGCTGAACGTGACACGCTTCGGCTGCTCGCTGCTGCCGAGCGCGAGCCGGTACACCTGCGGGCTGCCGGAGCGGTCCGAGGTGAAGTAGACCGTCTTGCCGTCCGGCGAGAACGACGGCTCGGTGTCGATCGCCGGATTCTCGGTCAGCCGCGTGAGCTGCTGCGAGACGAGATCGAGTAGATAGATATCGAGGTTGCCGTTGCTGCCGGACAGTGTCAGCGCGAGCTTCTTGCCGTCGGGCGCCCAGGTCGGCGCGCCATTGATGCCGGCTTTCGCCGAAACACGACTGCGCTGCGAGGTCTGCAGGTTCTGCACGTACACGGACGAGACGCGGTGTTCGAAGGATACATACGCGAGCATCGCTCCGTCCGGCGACCAGGCCGGTGACATCAGCGGCCGGTCCGACTGCAGGATGCGGCGCGGATTCTCGCCGTCGGCATCGGCGACGATGAGCTGGTAATGCTGTGTCGGCGGTTTGCCGTCGACGGACACATAAGCAATACGCGTGGCGAATGCGCCGCGCACACCGATGATTTGTTCATAGATGGCGTCGGCCACGCGGTGCGCGGCATTGCGCAGGTTCGCGGGCTTGACGGTCCATTCCTGTTCAGCAGACGCTGGCCGGTGAGCACGTTGATCAGTTCGGCATCGACCGTCACGTCGCCGTTGGCGAGCGCCGCGAGTTTCCCGACCACCACGTAGTCATTGCGCATCTGCTTCCAGGCCGCGGCCTCGACTTCCGCCGCCGTGGTCGGCGTGGTCAGCATGTCGGTTCGCGGCATGCCCTTGAACCGGCCGCTGCTCTCGAGGTCGCGTTGCACGATGGCGGCCACGTCGACACCGCCGTCCGCCGGAACGGCGCGCGCGAACGGCACCACCGCAATCGGGATGGGATCGGTGACACCCTGGGTGATGGTGAGCCTGAGCTGCGCATACGCCGGGCACGCGCAGGCGCTGACGATGAGCAGGAAAGTCGCAATCTTCTTCATGCGGTCACTCATTGCGGGGCGAATGTTAGCTCCAAATTGCGTTCGAACAGAGCCGGATTCGGTGGCGGCGGCAGTGGCGACGCCCGGTACACCGCGGCCTCGACGGATTCTCTCAATGCGGCGTCATTGATACTGCAACTGTCGACACGCACCGAGGTCACTTCACCGCCTGGAACCTGGCTCACCAGCACGATACACGTGATGCCGGGCTGTGCCGAGGGTGGGCGGATCCAGGCGCGTGTGATGCGTCGCGACGATCTGCGCATGCCAACGATTCGCCTCATCGCTGTTGCGGATGGCATTGCCGCGTTCTTCGGCCTCGAGGATGCGTCGCAACTCCGCTTCGCGGGCCGACGCGCGCCTTTTCGTCAGCGGCCTTCTTGGCCGCGGCGGCCTCCTCCGCCTTCTTCTTTTCGAGGGCCTTTTTGTCCGCGGCTGCCTTCTCGGCGGCGGCCTTGGCGGCAGCCTGTTGCTCCGCTTCGAGGCGTTCTGTCTCCTTCTTTTCGGCATCGAGCCGTTCTTGTTCCTGCGCTTTCTTTTCCTGTTCCAGTTTTTCCTGGGCGAGGCGCTCCTCCTCCTGCTTGCGCTCGAGTTCGGCAGGGTCGGGCTTGGGTGGTCCCTGCTCCTCGGGCACCGGTTCGGGTTCTGGCGGCGGCGGCTCCGGCGGCGGTTGAGGCTTGGGGGTCGGTGTGACTCCCTTGAGCTGACGCTCGTCAACCACGGTCGCCTCGATGGCCAGCGTGGTCACTGGCGGCGGCCGGTGCTTCCAGGTGAACCAGCCGTAAACCGCGGCCACCACGATTCCCGAATGAAGCAGCACGGACAGCGCGATGGCGCGCCAGCGCCCTTGCGTCAGCGATCGTGCACGTCTTGGCATCAGTGGAGCGTCAATGGGGCATCAGTCCCGAACCCGTCTCAGCGGGCCGCTTTCTTTTCCGGCGGCTGGGTGATGAAGCCGACCTTGCTGGCCCCGGCGCGCTGCAGGATGGTCATTGCCCCAACTACTTCTCCATAGGCCACGCGGTAATCGCCGCGCACCAGCACGGCGGTTTCGGGTGCACGGCGCAGCACGGCGGCTGCCCGAGCTTCGACCGCGGCAGCGTCCAGGGGTTCATCCTGCTTGTCGCCGTAGTTCAGGTACAACCGGCCGGCATCGTCGATGGTCAGCACGATGGGCTTGGAGTCCTTGAGCAACTCTTGTGGTATTGGGCGCGCACCGGCCTTGGGAAGTTCGACCTTGATCCCTTCGGCGAGCAACGGCGCGGTGATCATGAAAATGATGAGCAGCACCAGCATGACGTCGATGTAGGGCACCACGTTGATCTCGCCCATGAGGCGGCGGCGGCGGCGACCCTGTTGTGCAGCGGGCATGGTTCCTCCTCTCGTCGAATTTCTAAGGGCCGCGGCCGGCGTAGCGTTGCAGGATGGTGGAGAACTCTTCCATGAAGGCGTCGTAGCGCAACTCCAGGCGGCTGACCTGGTCGGCATAACGGTTGTAAGCGATCACCGCGGGAATCGCGGCGAACAATCCGATGGCGGTGGCGATGAGCGCTTCGGCGATACCCGGAGCCACCATGGCAAGCGTCGCCTGCTGCACGCCACCGAGCGCCACGAAGGAACTCATGATGCCCCACACCGTGCCGAACAAACCCACGTAGGGACTGGTCGAGCCGATGGTGGCGAGATTCGCGAGGCCTTCTTCCATGCGCTCGAGTTCCTTGAGCTGGCCGACGCGCATCGCGCGGCGCGCGCCTTCCAGCAACTGGTCCGGCGGGATACCGCTCTGCTTGAGGCGCGCGAATTCACGAAAGCCGAACTCGAAGATGCTCGACATGCCGGTGGCACCGCCGCGGCTTTCGATCTGGCGGTACAGCGCCGTGAGATCGCCACCCTTCCAGAAGCTGTCTTCGAAATTCTCGGCCTCGTCATGGGCGCGCGACAATAGCGCACGCTTGCGGAAGATGATGGCCCAGGACATCAGCGAGGCGAGCAACAGCAGGCCCATGACCACCTGCACCGGGATGCTCGCGTTGATGAACCAGCCGTGACTATCGACAGTTCAGTGTCCATCGTGAACCTTCACGGGTTGGATGAAATCGGGCAAGGGACGCGGGCGGAAGGACTTCGCATCGACACACACCACCCGCACCTCGCCTTCGGCAAGCAGCGTTTCAGCGCGTCCCTCTTGCACGCGATGGATCGTCTGGCGGAAACGGATCGACGCGCGCCCTTCGGGCACCGGCGCGCAGCTGATGAGCAGTTCATCGTCGAGGCGCGCGGGCTTGCGGTAGTTCACGTGCGCCTCGGCAACCGCGAACACGAAACCATATTGCTCGGCGATTTCCTGCTGCGAATGTCCGAGGCTGCGCAGCCATTCGGTGCGCGCGCGCTCCATGAACTTGAGGTAGTTGGCGTAGTAGACGACGCCGCCGCCGTCCGTGTCTTCCCAGTAAACCCGCGCGCGCCATGCAAATTCGTTCATTTCAGCCGCTCCGCGGCAAAGCCCCTTCAACGCCGCCGAAGCGGCGGCGTCCATTTTCATGTGGCACTCGCTTTCCCTCGCCACTTCCCGGGCTCATCGCTCCGCCCCGAACAGCGGCAGGTTTGCCATGGCGCGCTCCGGCATCTTGAGACCGAAGTGCAGGTAGGCATTGCGCGTGGCCATACGACCGCGCGCGGTGCGCATCAGGAATCCCTGCTGGATCAGGAACGGTTCGATGACATCTTCCAGCGTGCCGCGTTCTTCGCCAACCGCGGCGGCCAGGCTCTCGATGCCCACCGGGCCACCGTCGAATTTTTCGATGATGGTCGAGAGCAGCTTGCGATCCAGCGCATCGAAACCCTGTGGATCCACTTCGAGCAGGTCGAGCGCGGCGCGCGCCGTGATCTCATCGATGCGCCCGTCGCCCTTGACCTCGGCATAGTCGCGCACACGTCTCAGTAAACGGTTGGCGATGCGTGGCGTGCCGCGCGAGCGCTGTGCGATGCGTGATGCGCCGTCTGCGTCGATGGGCACGCCGAGGATGCGGGCCGAGCGGTTCACGATGCGCTCGAGCTCGGCGGTGGAATAGAACTCGAGTCGCTGCACGATGCCGAAGCGATCACGCAGTGGCGACGTCAGCAGCCCCGCGCGCGTGGTCGCGCCAATCAGGGTGAACGGCTGCAACGCGAGTTTGATCGAACGTGCCGCCGGCCCTTCGCCAATCATGATGTCGAGCTGAAAGTCCTCCATCGCGGGATACAGCACTTCCTCGACCACGGGCGAGAGCCGATGGATCTCGTCGATGAACAACACGTCACGCGGCTGCAGGTTGGTCAGCAGCGCGGCGAGATCGCCGGGCCGTTCGAGCACCGGCCCCGAGGTCTGCCGCAGGTTCACACCCAGCTCGCCCGCCAGGATGTTGGCGAGCGTGGTCTTGCCCAGTCCGGGCGGGCCGAAGATCAGCGCGTGATCCAGCGCCTCACCGCGCTTGACCGCCGCCTTCACGAAGATCTCCATCTGCGCCTTGACCTGCTCCTGCCCGACATAGTCGGCCAGTTTCTTCGGCCGGATGGCGCGATCGATGGCCTCCTCTTCTCCGGTTGCCGCGGCCTGCACGATGCGATCGTCGCCCATTCGTTCGGAAGGAGTCATTGCGGCCGCACCGCGCCCTGCAGCGCGCGTCGGATCAGCTCTTCGGTGGAGCCTCCCGATCCGGCGAACGGCTTGAGCATCTGGGTCACCTCGGTCGGCTTGTAGCCGAGCGCCACCAGTGCGCTCCAGGCTTCACCTTCGGTCTGCGTGGCGCCATTCGGCAGCGGCGCGCCCGCGGCGCCCGCGCTGAGTGCCTCCAGTCGATCACGCATTTCGATGAGCAACCGCTCCGCGGTCTTGCGTCCCACGCCCGGAATCCGCGTCAGCGATGCCGCGTCCTGCAGCTTCACGCAACTGGCGAAACCTTCGACGCTGACGCCGGAAAGTATCGCCAGCGCAATCTTTGGCCCGACGCCAGAGACCTTGAGCAGGTTGCGAAACAACGCGCGCTCTTCCTGCGTGCCAAAGCCATAAAGGATGTGCGCGTCCTCGCGCACCACAAGATGCGTGAGCAGTCGCACGTCACTGCCGACAGCGGGCAGCGTGTAGAACGTCGACATCGGCGCCTCGATGTCATAGCCCACGCCGCCCACGTCCACCGTCAGGTGCGGCGGTGTCTTGAGCACGAGTTTGCCGCGTACGAATCCGATCATGTGCTGACAAGCCGCTCGATGCGGCGACAGGACGCGTGACAGATGGCAACCGCCAGCGCGTCGGCGGCATCGGCCGTGAGTCGCACCTCCAGCCGCAGCAGTTGCCTGACCATGTGAGCGACCTGCGCTTTCTCCGCGCCACCGAGGCCCACCACGGCGAGCTTGATGGCGCGGGGCGCGTACTCGTGCACGTCCAGCGTCTGCGGCACGGCGGCCAGTGCCGCGCCGCGCGCCTGGCCCAGCTTGAGCGCGCTGTCGGCGTTCTTGGAGAGGAATACCCGCTCGACCGCGATTTCCTGGGGCGAGTGCTGCGCGATCAGCTCCGCGACGCGCGCGTGAATCGTGCGCAGCCGGTTGGCCAGCGCGCCGCCGGAGGTCGCAATACAACCCTGCGCGACGATGTGCAGATTGCCGCTCTCGCAATCGATGATGCCGAAGCCGGTGCGCAGGCTTCCCGGATCGAGCCCGAGGATGCGAGCCGAACCAGCCGGCGACATGCGCGCGAAAATCGTGGCGGGAGCCGCCTCCGCAGCGGGCTGGTAAGCGCGCCAGGCTGATCGCATCGGGTATCGCGCCATTGCTGCTTTAAGTTCCTGCGCCCGTTGAAAAAAACTGCGCGTATCATAGCCGCAAATGCGTGGCTGCCTGACACCTGATGCGCGCCCGCAGTCTTACGTGCACAACCTCCATTCCTGTTCGCCGCAACTCAAGGCTTCGATCGACGCGCATGCCGCCACGCTGGCGGCCTGGGGCGTGCCGCCGGTGGCAATCGAACGCGCCGCTGAGGCCGCCATCATTGTCGCCTCGCTGACCGAGGACGCGGTGCTGGCCGCCGCGTTGCTCGCGCAAGCGTCGTTCGCCGCGGACGTCGAGGAGGCGCGCGAGATCGAATTGCACTTCGGTCCGACGGTCACTCCGCTGGCGCGCGAGCTGGCGCATTTCGGCGATATCCGCCTTACGCCCAGCGCCGCCGCGTCCCATCATCTGGAGCCGGCGCAGGCCGAGGCCCTGCGCAAGATGCTGTTGTCGGTGGTCAGTGATCCGCGCCTGGTCCTGGCGCGCCTGGCACGCCAGCTGGTCGAGCTGAGCGCCGCCAGGGACGGACACGCCACCACGCGCCAGCGGCTGGCGCTGGAGACGCACGAGGTGTTCGCGCCGCTGGCCAATCGCCTGGGGCTCTGGCAACTCAAGTGGGAGCTCGAGGACCTGGCATTCCGCTACCTGCAGCCGGACGACTACCGCCGCATCGCCATGGCGCTCGCGGAGAAGCGCACCGATCGCGAACGCTACCTGAGCGAATTCTGTGCGGAACTCACCGAGCTGCTGTCGGCTGCGGGGCTCACGACCGAGATTCACGGTCGGCCCAAACACATCTACAGCATTCATCGGAAGATGGAGCGCAAGCAGCTGAGCTTCGAGCAGGTGTTCGATCTGCGCGCAGTGCGCATCATCGCCGCCACCGTGGCTGACTGTTATGCCGCACTGGGCCTGGTGCATGGACGCTTTACCTACATTCCCGGCGAATTCGACGATTACATCGCGACGCCAAAGGACAACTTCTACCGCTCGATCCACACCGCGGTGCTGGGGCCGGAAGGCAAGGCGGTGGAAGTGCAGATCCGCACGCGGGAAATGCACGACCAGGCGGAGCTGGGATTGGCGGCGCACTGGCGCTACAAGGAATCGCGCGCACACGATGTGTCCTATGACCGCAAGATCGAATGGGTGCGCCAGTTGCTGGCCACCGACCGGCGGGACGCCGAGGGTCAGCGTGACTTCCTCGACGCGGTGCGCGCCGAGCTGTTCGAGGATCGCGTCTATGCGCTGACGCCCAAGGGTGAGGTCGTGGACTTGCCGCCCGCGGCGACGCCGCTCGACTTCGCCTATCACGTGCATACCGATCTCGGACACCGCTGTCGCGGAGCCCGCGTCAATGGTCGCATCGTGCCGCTGACTCGCGCACTGGCCAATGGCGAGGTGGTCGAAATCCTCACGCACAAGCTGCCGCAACCCAGCCGGGATTGGTTGTCCGAGACTTCGGGATTTCTTGTCAGCCCACGCAGTCGCGCGAAGGTGCGGGCCTGGTTTCGGAAGTTAGACGAGGAAGCGGCCCGGCTGGCGCCAGCGGCCACCCCGGCCGCGCCGACGGCTGCGCCGGCACCACGACGCAAGACTGCGGCGCGCAAGCCGGCGCGTTCCCCGGTGCTGCTCGGGGGTGTCGAGGATCTGCCTATCAGCATGGCCCGCTGCTGCGCGCCGGTGAAGCCCGAGCCGATCGCCGGCTATGCCACCGTGGGGCGCGGCGTCACCATCCATCGCAGCGATTGCCCCGGGCTTGACGCGCATGCTCACCGGCCGGCCCGACCGGCTGATCGCCGCCAGCTGGGCAGACGCCACCATCAGTCAGCCGATATCGCTCAATATTGTTGCTGTCGACCGACAGGGATTGGTGCGTGACATCGGCGACCTGCTAGCCAGTGAAAAAATCTCCATCGAGATGATGCACACCACTACCGATCGCACTCGTTCGACAGCTACCATCGACGTGCGTGTGGCGATTGATGACGCACAGCATCTGGCGCACCTGCTGCAGCGTATTCGCAGGGTGGGAAGCGTCCTGTCGGTGCGCCGGACGGGTTAACTTAATGGGCGGTGGAAATGGGGACATTCCTCATTTCCTGGCAAAAGGAGACGCACCTGCGGCAGGTGCGTCCCCGTTTGCCCGCGAAGCGGGGAAATGAGGAATGTCCCCATTTCCACCGCCCATCGAAACGTGACGTGTTGCGACGCCAGATTTCGTCGAATCGCGTTTACTCAGGACGATTTTTTGGAATTATCTCCGGGGTACTGGACGCTCATGCGTGTCCTGCTGGTCGACCATGACTCAGAGGCTCTCGAGACCGTTACGCGAGCGATTCGCGGCGTGCTCGAACTTGACTGCGTCACCAGCAAAGGTGATGCGCTGCTGCTGCTGCGCCAGAACAGCTACGACGTACTGATCGCCTGCGAACGCTGCGTCGATGGTTCCGGACTCGACCTGCTCGGCCGCACCACGCGCACCGCCGTTCCGCTCAAGCGCATTTTCGCCGCGCCGCCCGAACGCCTGCAGTTGTTAGGCCCGCGACTGGCGCCGTTCAAGGTTCAGCGCACGATCAACTACCCGATCGATCTCGAAGAGCTGTGGCTGGCGATTGCCCAGGTCACCAGCGGACCCGAGGACGAAACCGACGGCACCATCGAGCGCGTGGTGCTCGACGAGCGCGGCATCCCCGCGGTAGGTTCGGTGCCGCGCTCCTCAATACCGCCGCGTCCGCCCGCACCCTTGTCCGCCGTGCCCACGGCCGCGGTTGGCGGCAGCGCTGCAGGTGCGGCCGTCGCGCGACTGACCCAACCCGCGCCTGAACCGCCGTTGCAGCCACCGCCGCCGCCGCGCGCACCGCCGCCACCGGTCGCGCGGGCGCCCGCGCCGCCGCGCACCACCTCCGACACTGGCCGGTTGCGCAACCTCGCGCCGCCCGCCGCGCCTGTTCCACCGGCCCAGCCGGCGCCGCCGATGGCGGCCCCCGCACTCGAGGAGTTTCCGGGGTGGTCGCCCGAGCCACAGCTCATGGAAGACTATGCCGAGGTGGCCGCACAGGCGCGCTTCGGAGTTCAGCCGAAGGTGTCCGATGAAACTTCGCGCCGCAAGCGCAACCGGGTGATGGCGGCCTGCGCGGTCGCGCTGGTGGTCGCGAGCACCATCGTGCTGCTGATCGAGAATTTCTATGACCCGCAGGCGCGCGCCCGGGAAAAGGCGATCGCGGCGCAGATCGTGCTCATGAACGAGCAACGGAAAGCCTCGGACAACCTGGCGCTCATCGAGTTCGAGATCGAAAATGCCATCATCAGGGACGACCTCGATACCGCGCGGCGCGAGCTCGCGGTGCTGGTGGAAAAGGCGCCCAACCATCCGCGGCTCGAGTTCCTGAGGAAGTCGATCGACCGGACCGAGGCACTCGCGCGACTCTCGCCGCAAGACACTGTCCGGGACGCGGATCAGACTCCCGCGCAGGCCGCGGTACTTCCTTCGGCGGGCGCGCGCGCTCCAGCCAAACCAGACGTCGAGCAAAATGCCAAGCGCAACGCCGAGCGCAGCGCCGACGCGCGGCCAGTGCACGCTCTACGGATCGCAGCGGCACCCCGCGCCCGCGCGAAGCATCAATGCCGCCGCCGTCGCGAACCTACGGCGCTCCCATCGGCGAGTTCACCGCGCCAGTCAGTGCCGCTGGATGCGCCGATCAACGCTCCGCCGGTGACCACCATCCGACGCAATGACAATTCCTTCCCCGGCCGCACCGTCGAGGCCAGCGACTCCGCCGTGGGTCGCGCCGCGCCTCCTCCACCGGTGGCGCGGGCTGCCGGCGCCCCGTGCCATCAACAGACCACCGTCCAATGCTTCCGGCTCGGCCGCCGTGCCGATGGCCAACGCGCCCGCAGCTGCGCCCGAACCGCCGGCCCCCCTGGACGTCGTTCCCGCCCGGATCGTCAAGCGTGTCACCCCGATGGCGCCGGGAGACATTCCGGCCAAAACCAAAGGTTACGTGGTGGTGCGCTTCAGCATCGGCGTGAACGGCCGCGTCGGCAATCTGGAAGTCGTCGAGTCGGACCCGCAGGGCGTGTTCGACGATGCCGCGCAGGACGCGGTGCGCAAGTGGATCTACGAGCCGCGCAAGGAAAATGGTGTGGCCGTGGAATCGAGCGCCAAGGCGCGCCTGGTATTCGACGCGGCTAACTAGAGAACCTCTGCAGCGGTGCCAGAAATGTCCGCTTCCCGGTTTGCCGCTTCGCTCACGGTGTTGATGTTCGCCGCCGCCGCGTATCCGGCACCGGCCGATCTCGGCGACGGACTGCTGGTCGCTGAACCGGCCGCCGTGTCCCTGTTCCGCACACCCCTCGAGACGCTCACGCCCGCGGTGGTGGCCACGCAGTTCCCCGATACCACCAGCGTGCTGGTGTTCAAGGACGATCGGCTGGTGTTCGAACGCTACTTCGGTGCGGGCGGCATCAACGTGCTCAATAACACACGCTCGGTCACCAAGACCCTGACCGCGCTGATCGTGGGCCAGGCCCTGTCCGACGGCGCACTGCGGTCGGGTGATCAGCCGGCATTCGAACTGCTCGCCGATCTCGCGCCGTTCAGCAACGATGGGCCGCTCAAACGCGGTATCACGCTCATGGACTTGCTCACCATGTCGTCGGCGCTCGACTGCAATGATTTCGAGGAGCGCAATGCGGGCAACCAGGAAAACATGTATCCGCTCACCAACTGGACGCGTTGGGTCGTGGATCTGCCGGTGAAGGCCGATTACCTGCGCAACGCCAGCGGCCGGGGTCCATTTGCGTATTGCACGGGCGGAACACTGCTGCTGGGCCAGGTCGTGCAGCGCGCGACGCGCAAGCCGCTCGACCAGTATTTCGACGAACGCCTGTTCCGCCCGCTCGGCATCCGCCAGCGACAATGGACCCGTTCACCCAGCGGAGAATTCATGACCGGTGGCGGCCTGAGCCTGCGCAGCCGCGACCTGCTCAAGCTCGGCATCCTGATGACTGAAAACGGCAACTGGCGGGGCGTGCAGCTCGTGCCCGAAGCCTGGGTGCGGCGCATGCAGACCCTGAGCAATGTGGTCAACGATCAGCAGAGCTACGGCATGCTCTACTGGCAGCGCCAATACGCATCACCCTGCGGTCCGATCAACGGCTGGTCGATGTCGGGCAATGGCGGCAATGCCGTGGTGAGCGTGCCGTTGAAGTCGATGGTGGTGGTCGTGACGCGCACCCGTTACAACCAGAACGGCATGCACGAAGAAACCGCGCGCCTGCTCGAGAAGCAGGTGTTCGCGGCGCTGAAGTGCACCGCCGGCTGAGCAGGTCCTACTTGTTGATGTTGTCGATGGCGCGTTTGTCGGCGGCAAGCGCGGCTTCGTGCAGCGCTTCTGACAGAGTCGGATGCGCGTGAATCGTGCGCTGCAGGTCTTCGCTGCTGGCGGAATATTCCATCGCGAGCACGGCTTCGGCGATGAGCTCGCCGGCCAGGGGCCCGATGATGTGAACACCCAGCACCTCGTCGTCATCCTGAGCGGCTATCAGTTTGACGAAGCCGGCCGTCGACTCCATGGCCCGGGCACGGCCGCTCGCGGCGAACGGGAACTGGCCGATCTTGTACGGCCGGCCACTTGCCTTGACCTGCTCTTCCGTTTGTCCAACCCAGGCGATTTCGGGGTGCGTGTAGATCACCGAGGGGACGGTGTTGTAGTTCATGTGGCCGTATTTGCCCGCGATCATGTCGCCGACCATGACGCCTTCGTCCTTGGCCTTGTGTGCCAGCATCGGTCCACGCACACAGTCGCCCACGGCCCAGATGTTTTCCGCGGTCGTCCTGCAGTGGTCATCCACCTTGATGAAACCACGTTCGTCGATCTGCACTCCGGTGCCGTCACCGAGCAGGTTGCCGGTGAACGGCTTGCGACCGACGCAGACGATGAGCTTGTCGACATTGAGCGTGTGATTTCCGCTCGCGTCAGCGTAGGTGACTTCGACACCGTTCGCCGAAGACTTCGCACCTGAAACCTTGGCGCCGAGCTTGATCTCGAGGCCCTGCTTCTTGAAGTGCCGAGCGGCTTCCTTGGCGAGGCCCTGATCCGCCACCGCCAAAAAACTTTCCAGTGCTTCGAGTATCACCAGTTCGCTGCCGAGCCGGCGCCACACGCTGCCGAGCTCGAGGCCGATGATTCCCGCGCCCACCACGGCGAGTTTCTTCGGCACGCTGTCGAAATCCAGCGCGCCCCAGTTGTCGACGATGTTCTTGCCATCGAAGGCCATGCTCTTGAGCTCGGTGGGCACCGAACCGCTGGCGAGCACGATGTGTTTCGCGCTCAGCGTTTCCTTCTTGCCGTCGTGCGCCGTGAATTCCACCTTCCGCCCGGCGAGTAGCTTGCCGTGCCCCTGCAACGCGGTGACACCGGCGCTCTTGAGCAACAGGGCGATGCCGTTGGTGCTGGCCTTGACGATGCCGGTCTTGCGCTTCTGCATCTGCGTGACGTCGAACTCCACGCCGCTCACCTTGATGCCGTGAACGCCGAGCTCGTCCTTCGTCTTGTGGTACAGCTCGGTGGACTCGAGCAGCGCCTTGGACGGAATGCAGCCGGCATTGGTGCAGGTGCCACCGAACACGGCCGTGCCGTCCTTGTTCTTCCATTCGTCGATGCAGGCCACCTTGAGCTTGTTCTGCGCCGCGCGAATGGCCGCGGGATAACCCGCCGGACCGCCGCCGATGACGATCACGTCGTATTCAGAAGCCATGAAATCCCCACTTGTTAGGTCAGACGCCGAGCAGCAACCGCGCCGGATCTTCCAGGCCTTCCTTGATCGCGACCAGGAACTGCACGGCTTCGCGTCCGTCGATGATGCGGTGATCGTAGGACAGCGCCACGTACATCATGGGGCGGATCTCGATCTGGCCGTTGATCACCACCGGCCGCTCCATGGTCTTGTGCATGCCGAGAATCGCGCTCTGCGGCATGTTGACGATTGGGGTGGACAGCAGAGACCCAAAGGTGCCGCCGTTGGTGATCGAGAACGTACCGCCGGTGAGTTCTTCGATGGTGATCTTGCCCTCGCGGGCGCGTGTCGCGTACGAGCCGATGTTTTTCTCGATGTCGGCGTAACTCTGCAGGTCCGCGTCGCGCAGCACGGGCACCATGAGACCGCGGTCCGTCGAGACCGCCACGCCGATGTCGTAGTACTCGTGGTACACGATGTCGTTGCCTTCGACCGAGGCATTCACCACCGGGAAGCGCTTGAGCGCTTCGATGGCGGCCTTCACGAAGAACGACATGAAGCCGAGCTTCACGCCGTGTTTCTTCTCGAAGGAATCTTTGTAATGGGCGCGCAGATCCATCACACTTTTCAGGTCGATTTCGTTGAACGTGGTGAGCTGCGCCTGGGTCTGCTGCGCTTCGAGAAGGCGTTCGGCGATACGCGCGCGCAGCCGCGTCATTGGCACGCGCTGATCCTGGCGACCGGCGGGCCCAACGGCCGGAGCGGATGCGGGCTTGGCGGCGGCAGTGGCTGCGGCTGCGGGCTTGTCGCCACCGCTCGCCTTGGCGGCCGGCTTATCCAGATACTCGACGACGTCGCCCTTGGTGATACGGCCATCCTTGCCCGACGCCGGGATCTTGGCCGGATCGAGCTGCTTCTCCTCGACCATGCGACGCACCGACGGCGCCAGCTTGTCGTTGCCCGCTGGCGTCGCGGCGGCCTTGGCCGGCGCAGCTGCTGCTGGGGCGGGCGCCGGCGTGGACGGCTTCGCGGCCGCGGGTGCCGATGTGACAGCGGCTCCCTCGTCCAGCACGGCCAGCACCTGGCCGCTGGTCACCGAGGTGCCCGCCACGATCCTGAGTTCCTTGAGCACGCCATTGACCGGCGCCGGCACCTCGAGCACCACCTTGTCGGTTTCGAGGTCGGCGAGATTCTCGTCGCGGGCGACCGTCTGCCCGGCCTGCTTGTGCCAGGTGACGAGCGTCGCATCGGCGACCGACTCGGGTAATTGGGGAACCTTGATTTCAATGGCCATGAGGTATCCGGGTTTCGCTTATCGCGACGTGGCAGCAGCCGGCGGAGGCTGACGTCCCGCCTGTCAACTGAGGCGCTTGGTTTCGCGCGCCGCGTCTTCTTTGTTCGTGGCAGAGCGCCGCCTCGATGAGGCCGCGCTGCTCGAGTTCGTGAATCTTGGTGATGCCCGTGGCCGGCGCCGCCGCCGGCGGCGGCCGGCGTACAGCAGGTCGCGCTTGCCGATCACGGCCTGCAGGCGGTGGCGGATCTGGTACCACGCGCCCTGGTTCTGCGGCTCTTCCTGGCACCACACAACTTCGCGCGCGTTCGGATACCGCGCGAGCACCGCTTCGAGTCTCCAGTCACCGGGAATGGATACAGCTGTTCCACTCTAACGAGGGCAACATCATTCGTTGTGTGTTCTGTCTGGGCCCGGCGTGCCTTGAGCAGATCGAAGTACACCTTGCCGGAGCACATCACCACGCGCCGCACACTGGCGGGTTTTACGTTCTGGACATCGACCTCGTCGATGACCGTGGCGAACTCACCGTTGGCGAGATCCTCGAGGGAAGACACGGACTGGTCATGGCGCAACAGGCTCTTCGGTGTCATCACGATGAGCGGCTTGCGCAAGCTGCGCAGGATCTGCCGGCGCAGCATGTGATACATCTGCGCGGGCGTCGACGGCACGCACACCGCCATGTTGTTCTCGGCGCAGAGCTGCAGGAAGCGCTCGAGGCGCGCCGAGGAATGTTCGGGTCCCTGCCCTTCGTATCCATGCGGCAGGAACAAGCGTGAGACCGCAGAGCCGGCCCCACTTCGCTTCGCCCGAGCTGATGAACTGGTCGATGATGACCTGCGCGCCGTTCACGAAGTCGCCGAACTGCGCTTCCCAGATCACCAGTGAGGAAGGATCCGTGGTCGAGTAGCCGTACTCGAAGCCGAGCACGGCCTCCTCGGACAGAACCGAATCGGTTACCTGGAAGCGCGGCTGACGTTCGGCCACGTGCTGCAGCGGCACGTAACACTCGCCGGTCGCCTGGTCGTGCAGTACGGCATGACGATGGAAGAAGGTGCCGCGGCCGGAATCCTGGCCCGTCATGCGAATGGCATTGCCTTCTTCGAGAATGCTGGCGTATGCGAGCGTTTCGGCCGCGCCCCAGTCGAGCGGCATTTCGCCGCGGAACATCTTGGCGCGGTTGGCCATGACCTGCGCCACGCGCGGGTGCAGCGCGACGCTTTCCGGAAAGCGCACCGCGCGTTCTCCGAGCGCTTTGAGGCGCGACGAGGTCGCCGCCTCCGCGCACACGCTCGGTCCAGTCGTTGCCGCCGTACTTGCTCCAGTCGACGGTGTACTTGTTGCCGATCATGCCGAGCGAGGCGCGAGCCTGCTGCTTGCCGGCATCGAGCCCCTGCCGATACTGCTCGACGATAGCGGCCGAGCTTCGGCATCACGTGAGCAACCCTGCGCCACGAGCTTGTCCGCGTAGATCTTGCGCGTGGTCGGATGCTTGCGGATGACCTGGTACATCATTGGCTGCGTCGCCGCCGGTTCATCCGCCTCGTTGTGGCCGTGGCGGCGATAACAGACGAGATCGATGAGCACGTCCTTGCGGAATTTCTGGCGGTACGCGAGCGCCAGCCGGGTCACGAACACCACCGCTTCGGGATCGTCGCCATTCACATGAAAGATCGGCGTCTCGAGCATCTTCGCGACGTCCGAGCAGTACATGGTCGAACGCGTGTCATCGGGGCGACGAGTCGTGAAGCCCGACCTGGTTGTTGACGATGACGTGCACCGTGCCGCCGGTATAGAACGCGCGCGCCTGCGAGAGCTGCAGCGTCTCCATGACCACGCCCTGGCCTGCGAAGGCCGAGTCGCCATGGATCAGGATCGGCAACACGCGGGATCCCGCGGTATCGCCACGACGCTCCTGGCGGGCGCGCACCGAACCTTCGACCACCGGATTCACGACTTCGAGATGCGAGGGATTGAAGGCCAGCGCCACGTGCACATTGCCGCCGGGCGTACGCAGGTCCGACGAGAAGCCCTTGTGGTACTTCACGTCTCCCGAACCCTGCATGTGCGCGGTGTCGTAGTTGCCTTCGAACTCGCCGAACAGCACTGACGGCGATTTGCCGAGCACATTCACCAGCACGTTGAGACGACCGCGATGCGCCATGCCGATGACGCATTCCTCGACGCCCTTCTGGCCACCCTGCTGGATGAGATCGTCGAGCAACGGGATCAGTGAATCGCCGCCTTCGAGCGAGAAACGCTTCTGGCCGACGTACTTGGTATGCAGGTACCGCTCGAGACCCTCGGCCGCGGACAACTGCCAGAGAAGATTCTTCTGTTCTTCGACCGAGATGCTGCCCTTCAGTCGGCCGATCAGGTACTGGTCCTGCAGCCACAGGCGCTCTTCGGTGTCCGAGACATGCGCGAACTCGGCGCCGATGGTGCCGCAGTAGGCGTGCTCCAGCTGCGAGATGATCTCGCGCAACTTGAGCTTGGGCGCGAGTGCCGATGGCCGCGAGCCGGTCAGGAATTCCGTGTCGAGGTCTGCATCGGTGAGGCCGAAATACCCGAGTTCGAGAACCCGCGGTCGCGGCCGATTCTGCATGCCGAGCGGATCGAGGTTGGCGATGAGATGACCACGGTTGGCGTAGATCTGCACCAGCCGCGAGACTGCGCCCTGCTTGGCGGCCGCATCCGTCGACAGCGGTGAGGCGCCCGCCAACATGCGGGGCTTGCTGGCCCGCTGCACGATTCCGGCCTGGACCGCTGAATGGATCTGTTCACCGGCGCTGCCATCCTTCAGCTTCTGAAAGTATTCGCGCCACTTCGGATCGACGCTTTGCGGATCCGTCAGAAACTGCTCGTACAGGGCTTCGACAAACGGAGCGTTACCGCCCGAGAGCGGCGTCGATGCCAGCAACTCGCGAAGGCTAGGAGCCATACGGGGGAAAAATCCTTGTGGACTCAAGGTCCTGGAGGAACAAAGGGGCGGTATGTTAGCCGAAGCAGCCCCCACCGAAAAGGCGAGGAGCAGCTAATCTATGGGAATGTTACGTAAAAGAAATAGCTCGTATCCCACGAGCAGCACATACATCCCCAGGACCACATAAAGGATGGTCCCGACGGCCCTGCCAAACAGCTGTAGCCGGGCCAGCAGGGTCAGTAGCACCACACCCATCGAGGTAAGTGCGAACTTCCAGGCCGCAAAGCCGTAGCCCGACCCGCGCACCAGCGGATCCATCGCGGGATTGATCTCGACCGCCCCGCGCGAGACGAGCGTCAGGGTGAACAACGCGTCGGCACCACAAAGGAGCAGGATCAGGATGGCGACGGCGAGCCACTGCGGATGGAACCAGTCCGTGACGACTGCATGACGCTCGCCGCTGCGCCGGGGTGCCAGCCGGCGGCGTGCGAAGTTGCCCCGCCACAGCGCGCGAAGAACGGAACGGCGCCGTTCGGTTCGCGTGCGTCGTTCGGTCATCGGGATGGACATCTGGCATGCATTCTATGAGCACGTCGCGGTGGCGAAACACCGTCAAGCCCAAATTCAGTGTGAGCCAAGTCCCAAACTGAAACTCAGAATGTCCATCGCGCCTCGGCATGGATTGAACGACGGATCGCGCGCGGTGGCTACGGCGTGCTCGATGTGAGCGTCGTCGAGTAGATTGGCACCGTTGATCGAGCATTCGAGCGCGTCGCCTGGCGCAGCCATCCGACATAACGTGGCATCGCATCGACCAGGGCGTGAGCTGACTAACCGAGTTCGCTGCTGCTGGTCTGCCAAAGCCCTTCGTCGGCGATCACGCTCAGCAGGTGCCCCGGCTCCACCGGTTTGACCAGGTGTCCATCGAAGCCGGAGCGCAGCGTCGAGTGCCGGTCTTCGTCGCGGGCAAAGCCGGTGAGCGCCAACAGCCGTGGCCGCGGCTGCGGATGTGAGACACGCGCCCGGATCGCATGCGCCACCATGTAGCCATCCATGCGCGGCAGGCCGATGTCGAGCAACACGACTTCAGCCCGGAATTCGTCGAGCTTGCGCAGCGCCTCGGCCCCATCGTTGACCACCTCGACCTCGTGCCCGCTCATGCGCAGCACTTCCCGTAGCGACTCGGCAGCGTCGCGATTATCGTCGACCACCAGCACGCGGCGCTTGACGGCCAGGCGTTTTGCGTTGCGGGGCGCCCCCGGCAGCACTTCCACCTGCGGCTCGATGCGCGGCAGATAGACGCGAAATTCGCTGCCCTTGCCAAGACCGTCACTCTTCGCCTCAACGCGTCCGCCATGCATTTCGACCAGGTGTTTGACCACCGTGAGGCCGATGCCAAGGCCGCCGTCAGAGCGGTCGAGCGAACGGTCTCCCTGCAGGAACTCATCGAAGATCTGCCGCAGCATTTGCGGATCGATTCCGGCACCCTCGTCACGCACGCTGAGAACGGCTTCACCGGTCGTTGCTTCCAGCCTGACTTCGATGCGCGCACCATCCGGCGAGTACTTGCTGGCATTGTTGAGCAAGTTGGCCACGACCTGGCAGAGACGCACGGAATCAGCGTTCACCGTCAAAGACGGTTCAGCGCGCCAGACCGACACCGTCTGGCGTTTTGACTCGAGCGAGGAGCGAACTGTCTCGATCGCCGTATCGACGACCTCGCCCAGCGGCAACGCTCTGCGGTCGAGCGCAACACGTCCCCGCATGATGCGGCCAACGTCGAGCAGATCGTCGACCAGGTGCGTCAGGTGACTCGACTGGCGCTCCAGGAGCTCACCCGAGCGCCGCACAGTTTCGGGATCGACCGAACTGCGACTCAGGATGTGGGCGACGTTTCGAATCGGCGCCAAAGGATTGCGCAACTCGTGTCCGAGAATGGCGAGAAAGTCGTCCTTGCGGCGATCCGCCTCGCGCAGCGCACGCTCGCCGCGCTTGCGGGCCGAGACATCTTCGATCAATGCAAAACACCCGCGCACGGCGCCATCGATGCCGACGTCCGGGATGTAATGCACCGCCACTTCGCGGGGCCCGCTGGCGTAGGGAATCGTCTGTTCGAAAAACACTCGTGTTCCCTGCAGCGCGCGTTCCAGGCGTGGACGTAACACTTCGAACGCTTCGCGGCCAATCACCTCCCGTACGTGCCGCCCGACGACCTCCTCCGGCGCCTTGCCGAACCACGACTGGTACAGCTTGTTGGTGAAGCGGTACGTTCCGTCGGGCGCGATGTAAGCGATGAGCGCGGGCATCGCATCGGCGATGAGCCGCAATTGCGCCGCGCTTTCGCGCATCTGGCCCTCGCTCTGTGCTGCGGCGCGCAAGGCGACCAGTTGGGAGTGCGACCTGCGCTGCAGCTCGTGCATCAGGGAGGTGGCCAGTGCCGCGATCAGCAGGAAAAAGAGGACATGCGCCCCCCATTGCATCGGCGGAGCATCATGGGGCCAGGCCGTGAACCAGAACGTCGCGGCCACCGGTGTCAGCACACTGGCAAGCAGGCCCGCGCCGCGTCCACCCAGATAGGCGCTAACAAACACCGCGAGCACGAAGGGCAACAACGGCGCCTGCGTTCCCAGCAAGGGTGCCAGACCCATGCGCAAGACCACGGTGACCGCGACCACGGCGATTGCCACCGCATAACGCAACGGCCAAATTTCCGGCGGAATCAACGGGCCAATGTAGGCAGGCGCACGCAGTTCCGAAGAATTATCGGATTTCACTGGAGGTCTTGCGTCGCTCATGCCGGGAAGGGCCGAATATCAATTGCACTGTACGCGCGTGAGCGCTAACCGTCGCGCCTGCTGGAAAGTAGGAATCTTCCGGTGCGAGAGTAAGATCAGGCCGTCGTTGCCAGGAGCGCATCGTGGTTCGCCAGCGCGTGACCGCGGCGGGTTCTCACCTGCACCGACTGAGCGCGTCTGAAAAAACGGGCGAGAGCCCGGGACCGTCACAGCGATTGAACCAGCTTGTCATTCACCTTCACCCTCTCCAGCTTCACTTCGCGCGTGTGTTTGATGATGCTGGGTTCGGTCACGCCACGGAATTCGCAGTCGCGCAGCGTGATGTCGTCCACCGGCGCTTGCGGCAGCCCTTGCGAATCCAGCACGCGCACCGCGTTCTTCACGCGCAGCCTCTCGACCACGACGTTGCGCAGCCTGGGGATGAAAGGTCCGTTCGGCCCCTCTTCATAGTTGAAGTCGCAGGTGATGGCGGCGCGGCCCACCTGCCCGACGTCGATGTCGCGGTAGTAAAAATTCTCCAGCAGTCCGCCGCGCAGCGCATTGTTCTTGAAGCGGATGGCATACCAGAGATCGGGGCTGTCCATACGGCAGTTCTCGGCGAATACCCAGCGCGCGCCGCCGGAGATCTGGCTGCCAACCACGACACCGCCGTGGCCCTCCTTCATGCGGCAGTTGCGCACCAGGATATTCTGCGAGGGCGTCGCCAGGCGACGGCCGTCGGCGTTGCGGCCGGAGTTCACGGCAATGCAGTCATCTCCCGTATCGAAAGCGCAATCTTCGATGAGCATGTGATCGACGGACTCCGGATCCACGCCATCGTTGTTGGGCCCATGGCCGAAGATGTCCACGCCGCGCAGGATGATGTTCTTGCAGAGCACCGGATGGATGTTCCAGAACGGCGAATTGCGCACGTGCACACCTTCGATCAGCACGTTTTCGCAGGCGTAGGGCTGGATGAACGGCGGCCGCAGCATCGACCCGTCGCCGAACACACGGTCTTTGACGGGCACACCCGCCTCGGCCATGTCGAAGAGTTTCTTGCGCGCCGGGCGTTGATCCGGCATGCCTTGGGTCCAACCGTAGGGCGTGGTGCCGCCCCATGGACCCTTCCACGCCCACCAATGTTTGTCGCTGGCCTGCCCGTCGAGCGTGCCCTTGCCGGTGAGCGCGATGTTTCTCTCGCCGTGCGCGTAGATCAGCGGCGAGTAGTTCATGCACTCCATGCCCTCCCAGCGCGTGAACACGATGGGATAACTGGACGGATTGGTATCGAAGAGCAGCGTCGCGCCTTCACCCACCTGCAGGTTCACGTTGCTCTTGAGGCGAATGGCGCCGGTGAGGTACTGACCCGGCGGCACCACCACTCGGCCACCGCCCTCCTTCGCACACGCCGCAATGGCATTCGCAATCGCGGCGGTGTTGAGTGTCTTGCCGTCGGCGCGCGCCCCGAACCTGGTGATGTCGAAGACGCGCTCCGGAAAGGTGGGCGCGCTCACCTTGCGCGCGATATCGGCGGCGCGCGCCCAGGCTTCATCGGATGGAACACTGGCGGCGGACCTGCGCGCGGCGGCAAGGGACAAAACTGCGCTCGCGCCGACGAGGAACTGGCGACGACTCTTCTTCACGAATCCCCCAGGACGACAATTTACCCGCGCTACTCTCCAGCCAGATGTAGCACGATTTCGCGCGTAGAGGGATGCGCGCGATGTTCGAACAGGTATATGCCCTGCCAGGTGCCGAGCATCAGCTTGCCATCCATCACTGGCACATTGAGCTGCACCTGGGTGAGCGCGGTCTTGAGATGTGCCGGCATGTCGTCCGGTCCTTCGTCATCATGTTCATAAAGATCCTCGCCCTCGGGCGCGAGGTCATCGAAGAACTTCTCGAGATCGCTGCGCACTGCACGCGCGGCATTTTCCTGGATCAAGAGGGACGCCGAGGTATGGCGGCAGAACAGCGTCAGCATGCCCGAGGCAATGCGCTGCTTCTCGACCCAGTGGCGAACGCTGTCGGTGATCTCGGTAAGCCCGCGGCGGTCGCCGCGCGCCTGGAGGACGAACATGGCCTGACGCATTGCGGGACCGTACTCGAATCGAGCGGTCGTCGCTACTGCGTGGCCGCAGCCTCCGCGGGCAAGGTGTAAGTGCCTTCGATCAACTCCCGCACTCGTTTGCGCGACTCCACGGCATCGTCGCGCACCGTGCGCTCCAGGGTCTCGATCTGCTTGCCCAGCGCTTCGTCCTTGATCGACGTGCGAACCCACGCCGACACTTCTCCGCGCTTCCAGTGATACAGCCAGGTTTCATCATCGACGCCATCGGCAAGATCGGTGAAGACGATGAGGTTGTGAGCGCGGAGTTTCAACTTGCCTTCCGGACCGCGAAAGTAGAACGAGCGGTCCTCTCCCAGCGAGCCTTCCGCATACTTGCGCAGATGCCGCTTCCGTTCGGTCTGCGTCGGTTCGAGCGTGACGATCCTCGGTTGCTGCCGCGAAGCCTTGTGCCAGAGCAGCGCCGCGCCTTCCGGCACCTTTTCCACGGCGACTTCAGGGGCGGCAACTTCGATTGCCCGTGCGAACTCGCGCACCATGTCGCCCGGCTTGTCACCGATGACGATGACCGTGTCGAGAAGCTTCAGGGGAGCTGCCGCAATCGAGGCCGCAGCCACGCTCACCAGCAGTACACCATCGAGCCGTGGTGGCAATACATGGTCGGTGGGTTGCCAGTCCGCAGGCAGGACGTGGTGTGCCTCGTCGACCACCAGCCAGTGCGGCCGACCCGTCCTGGCGCGCAGCTCGCGCATGCGCGTGAACAGCGTCAGGAAGTAACCCGGCCGATCGCGAAACTTCAACCCAACCAGGTTGATCACGGCATTTTCGCCGGGCTTGGCGAGAAGCTGCATGCACTCATCAACCGACGGCGCACGCTCGGGACTGCCCAATACCGCCGCGCCTTCGACGGCATCGTAGTCGCCTTCCGGATCGATGATGCAGAAGGCATACCCCTTCGATTTCAATCGCTCGACCAGTCCGACGGCCACCGTCGACTTGCCGCCGCCGGAAGTGCCGACCACGAGTGCGCTGATGCCCCAGGCAGGCAGCGTCACCTGCTCGCCGCGCTCATCCTACGCCCAACAGGATCTCGTGTCGCCTGAGCGCGGGCGCACGGTTTTCAAGGTCGTGCTTCAGGATTTCTCCGATCAGCTGCCGCACGCCGGCACCGTGATCCTGCTCGAGCACGATGTCCACCTTCTCCTTCACGGCCGGCAGGGCGTTGGAGACCGCTGCCGAGCACTCGCAGATACTCAGGAATGCGTGATCGTTCTCCGCGTCACCGACACCCACGCTGTTGTGCACGGACACGTTCATTTCGTCGAGTGCGGCGCGCAGGCCGGTGGCCTTGTTGATGCCACTGGGCAATACCATGACCGCGCCCTTGTTGAAGACGACCTGGAGCTCGAGGCCGAGATCGCGGATCGTCTCGAGCACCTGTCGCTCATGGGGCTCCCAGGTCGCGACAATACAGCGGCCGGAGGAGAGGTTATCGACACCACGCCGCCGCAGCTCCGCGACGAAACCAGCGGGGGGCGCCTCATGCAGCACACGTTCCTCGCGAGTTGCTGGCCGATAAATCAACGCGCCGTTTTCGGCAACAACCCGTTCGAACAGATCCATGCGATCGAAGACCTTCTGAAGGTCATCGATCTCACGCCCTGTGACCAGCACGAGCTTGCGGCCCGACGCGCGCAATTCCTCCAGCGCGGCGATGGTGGGCGCATCGACCCGGCCATTGTGCGCGATCGTGCCGTCATAATCGGTGCAAAGCGTGAGGTAGCGCATACCTTCACTGTAGTGCGACGGCATGGCCTCCCGATGCGCGACTCAATGATGTACTTCGTAGGCGGGCGACTTCGGGGAGCGCGTCGCCCTCTTACACAGCGACGCTGACGTTTCCAACAGCGTAACCCTTCACACGGTTGCGGATCGCGATCAGGGCATCACGAAATCGCGCAGGTGGTGTTGGACGGTCGCGCGATCGCCGGCGCGCACGGCGCCGAAGAATCTCTGCGCCCACGCCGGCAGGAAATTGAAGATGGCCGACGAGTATGTATCGAAGCCGATGTCGCGATACGGCAGGGCATAGGTTCCGCGGTCGGCATGCCGCCGACATAGGTGACTCGCTTGCCCAGCCGCGAGTAGATGCGCGCGAGCAGCTCGAGGTCACCCACGCCATCCTTGAAACCAACCAGGTTCACGTTGCGTTCACTGAGACCGGCCAGGGTCTCATCGTGAGAATGGCACTGTCGCGGTTGTAGACGATCACGCCGATCGACACCGCCTTGCAGACCTTCTCGATGTGGGCCGCCAGCCCCTGCTGTTCCGCGTTGACCAGGTACGGCGGCAGTAACAGCAATCCATCGGCACCGCCATGTCGGCAGGTGCCATTGCCATTGCCGAACCCTGGCAGCGTTCAGGATTCTGTTAAACCGCTCGATCGATCGGCCTCGTGGCGGCCTCTTTCGGCGCTTTCACCAACTTGCACGTCGTTCAGTTGGCCTTAAGCGGCTGCACCGTAGATTGGTTTCCCATGGAACTTCGAACTCACCAGCTCGAATGCGGACATGGAGCAGCGAACATGACCAGCCTGAACGAGACCGTTATTGCGGAGTCGCGCGAGATCTTCGACTTGTGCGATCTGAACGGCGATGGCTTCATCGATCGGGACGAATTCCACGTGCTACTGGAAGTTCTCGACGGCGACGTCTCGCGTGCCGAGTGCCTGCTCGACTTCGAAGTGGCCGACACCGCCGGTGATGGCTACATCGAGTTCAAGGAATTCGTTGCCTGGTGGACGAACTAGCGATCGAGTATCGCGGGCCTTCTGAAAAGCACCTCGTCGAGGTCGTAGGCAGCCACCATGAAAAGGTCCGGGTAGTCGATCGAATCCTGTTCTTCCAGTTCTTCCGAGATCGCGTCGACGGCAGCGTGGGCACTTTCCTGCGACGAAAAGATTCCAATGATCTTGCGGCTACCGAGCTCTTCGTCGTTGCGGCAATGGGTCGCTACGTAGACTTTCATGGTGCTCTCCTGGTCCTTGGATGAAGGCGACATCGGACGGGTCGGGAGCACTTTAGGTAGCCAGTGGTATCGCTGTCAGTCGTGATGCGGTCACGCGCCGGTAACGCGACCGCTCGGTCGACGGCGTGAACAGGCAACGGGGTCACATCGGCATGAGCCCATGCCCAATCGGAATGACTCGCCATGAATGGCGCCCCCGGCCGGAGTTGAACTTAGCCAAGAGCGCGGCTCTTTTCCGCCCAAACTGAGCTGGTGAAAAGGCGCGATACCCCCAGCGATACCCCCGCGCCTCAAGTTACCCACGCTTAATGCGGCTCATTGGGCGTCATACGCGGTACGGCGCCGGCGGCTTATCACATGAAGTATCGCTGTGCATCTTCGGCCATTTGCCGCGCGCACCATTTGGCGTATGCGCGTCCAAACATTCGACCCAACAGCCGCGACATTCCTTTATTCGGCAGCTGATAGTCAATTGCAACGCGCAATCTGGAGGTGGCACCAATCGACTCCAGGTCGAATCCCATACGGTAAAGTCCGATAACCAGCAATCGCGGTTCACCCACGGTTTCCCAACTCTTCTTTAGTGGCGGTCGACGCTCGATCACCACCTCGTCGAGAAAGAGCCGAACTCCCAAAATCCGGCCGTGAAGCACGATGTGCGAACCCACTGCGCGTCCTCGCTGCCCATCCAGCTCGACTTCCATCTTCCCCCATCCCATCTTCCATGATCGTTTGCTCATGTGCTGCGCAAGGCGCACCTGGTGGTCGAGCCAAGCGAAGACTCGCTCGACTGAAGCATTAACAATCACGGTGTGTTCAGCGTGGTGTCGCTTGGTTTGTGGTGGGGCGCTGCCTCGGTCATGTGCGTCGAAGTTCTTCATGCGGGGTTCGTATCGTGTTAGAGACAGTCACTTCTGTGGCGGGAGTAGAGAGCCAAGCCAACTGCCCATACCAGGGAGGGAATCAGCAGCAACCATTTGAAATCAGAGTCGAGCTGAAAGTTTGTCACGCTCATTGTTCCTACGGTCGACACCCCGGCCAGAGTCGTCGTGATCAATGCGCGCGTCTCTTGCGTGTCCGATGCACTCGTCATCACGTGGATCAGCAAGATCCCCGCACCCACTATGAAGCCGCCCATGACCACGAATACGCGATGTATCCATTGCTCGAGACCCGGCACTGCAGATTGAATCTCGCGCAGTGTCAGGCCTATGTAACGCAGATCTTCAGGCAGCAGCGCCGGGCGCAGAAAGATGAAGTAGAGCCCGAGGCAAATCAGCCAGACGCCGCAGACGATGAACACGAACCCGAAGAGCGGCGGGCGCGCCTCTCGCATTTCCTTCGTGCTCATGATGTGCCACGTAGGCGCAGCGAGTTGCTGATGACCGAGACGGACGAGAAGCTCATTGCCAGCGCGGCGATCAGCGGGGATAGGAGGAGTCCCGTAGTTGGATACAGCACTCCCGCCGCAATCGGGATGCCGAGCGCGTTGTAACCGAACGCAAACGCGAGGTTCTGCCAGATATTTCGCACGGTCGCCCGGCTCAACTGCCGCGCGCGCACGATGCCGTTGAGGTCGCCTTTGACCAGCGTCACCTGCGCGCTCTCCATGGCGATATCAGTTCCAGTTCCCATCGCAACGCCTACGTGGGCGCGCGCCAGCGCTGGCGCATCATTGATGCCATCACCCGCCATCGCTACCTTTCGTCCTTCATTCTGTAACTTTTCCACGATGCGGGCCTTGTCGGCGGGCTGCACCTCAGCGATCACGTCGTCGATCTGGAGGCTTTTTGCGACAGCTTCGGCGGTGCCGCGCGCATCGCCCGTCAGCATGACGATGCGTAGCCCATCTTCTCGCAGCGCCTTGAGCGCCGATGGCGTCGTGTCCTTGATCGGGTCGCCGACGGCGATGGCTCCAGCGAGTTTCCCATCCACAGCGACAAACATCACGGTGCGGCCCGAGGCTCGCTGCGTGTCGACGTCGGCCCGTAGACTCTCGACGGACGCACCCACATCCTTCATGAGTGCGGTGTTGCCCAATGCCAAAGCTCGGTCTGCAGACTTTCCCGTCACGCCTTTGCCCGTGACGGATTGAAAATCGGACACGTCGGCAGGCACAACCTTTCGTTGCGCGGCGCCATCAACAATGGCGCGCGCCAGCGGATGCTCGCTCGACTTCTCGAGCGCGGCCGCGAGCGCGAGAATTTCGACTTCGGACCACGGCGCAACAGTGATTACCTGATGCAACGAGGGCTTGCCCACCGTCAAAGTGCCGGTCTTGTCGATGACCAGTGTATCGATCTCGCGCAGCGATTCGATCGCTTCCGCGTCGCGAAACAAGACGCCGAGCTGCGCGCCGCGGCCGCTCGCGACCATGATGGAGATCGGTGTAGCGAGCCCGAGTGCACAGGGACACGCAATGATGAGCACCGCGACGGCATTGACAAGCGCATAGGCGAGTCGGGGCTCCGGGCCCACAAACCACCAGACCACGAAGGTCGCCACCGCGATCACGACGACCGCCGGCACGAACCACTTTGACACGACATCCGCCAGGCGCTGCAGCGGCGCACGGCTGCGCTGGGCTTGCGCCACGAGTGTCACGATCTGCGACAGCAAACTATCGGCGCCCACGCGCTGGGCGGCGACTACGACCGATCCGGTCTGGTTGAGAGTGGCGCCAACTACTCGATCGCCGGGACCTTTGTCGACCGGCAACGGCTCACCCGTCAGCATCGACTCATCGAACGTTGAGCGCCCCTCGATGATTCGCCCATCCACCGGCACTTTCTCACCGGGTCGCACGCGCACGTGGTCGCCCACCTGGAGTGCATCGAGGGGAACGTCCTCGTCAGTACCATCGGCGCGCACACGCCGCGCGGTCTTGGGCGCAAGTCCCAAAAGCTGACGGATCGCAAGACTCGTGCGGCCTCGCGCCCCGAGTTCGAGCCATTCGCCCAACAACACCAGCGCGACGATGACCGCCGCCACCTCGAAGTAAACTCCGACCATGCCGTGCGCATCGCGCATTTCGGGCGGGAACGCTCCGGCATCGAACGTGGCAAACAGGCTGAACACGTACGAAACGAGAACGCCGAGGCCAATCAGCGTGTACATGTTGGGCGATCGATTCGTTACGCCGCGCCAGCCACGGCGGTAATAGTCAGCCGCGGCCCACAGGATGACCGGAGCGGTGAGCAGCAGCTCGGTATACCTCAGTATCGAAGCGGTGCTATCCGACAGGTGAATATTCAATAGGTGAGGAAGCATAGCGATCACGACGACCGGAATGCTCAAAGCGGCGGAGATCCAGAATTTCCGCTTGACTGCTCGTAGCTCGGTGTCGTCCTCCGCTCCGGTGGGCATGAGGGGCTCGAGCGCCATGCCGCAGATTGGGCACGAGCCCGGACCGCTCTGACGGATCTGCGGGTGCATCGGGCATGTGTAGATGACGTCCGTGGAAGCCGTGCCCGCGACCGGCAATTTGCCGGCTACCGCAAGCTTCACGTCTGCTGATCCACGATCGCCGTGCGGGGAATGTACGTGATCACTGGCCTGGGCAGCGGCACCTTTCGTATCCGCCCTGTTCATGTAGCCCACCGGATCAGCTTCGAATTTCTCGCAGCAGGCTTTCGAGCAGAAATAGAAGTCCCGACTCTCGTATCGCGCGCGATGCGGACTGTCCGAGGTGACCGTCATTCCGCAAACAGGGTCGATGTGCTGAGTTACGTCGCGCCCGCGATCGTGCTTCATTCGATTCTTTCCTCACTCAGGGCTTTGAGAATGGGGCAGTCCCGCGCCTGCCCGTGACCGGGACAGGCTCGCACCAGCTCGCCAAGTCCCATTCGAATGCGCTGCAGCGCGAGAATCTTCTGTTCGACATCCGCGAGCTTCTTCTCGGCCGCGCGTTTCACTCTTGCAACGTCCCGTTGCCTAGACAAGCCCAGCAACTCACGAACGTCTTTCAGAGTGAATCCCAGTTCTTGCGCGTGACGAATGAGCGCAGCCGGGACAGCTGCAGGTCGCCATAGCGGCGATATCCGGAAGGCAGCCGCGCCTGCGGGGCGAGCAGACCGCTTTTCTCGTAGTACCGCACAGTGTCTATGCTCACACCAGCACGTTCGGCAAGTACGCCGATTCCAACTAAATTCATGACTTGCTCCATCAGATGCACATCATAAAGTCTGGACCACACACCAGAGTCAAGCCGGTTCGGAATAGTACGTGCGCAGTGTGGGATGTAACGGATACCGCGCGCGCAACAGCCGCGAGAGAGTGAACCATCTCTTTAAGAAATTGGAGATCGCGTCATGGAAAACAGCACGCCCACCCGTCGGAGCGCAAACGCGATGTCTCGCTCGGCGATCTGGGGGCTCGGTGCCGCGGCGCTCGCCTATCTCGTCATCGAACATCGCCCGCACTTATTTGGGTGGCTGCCGTATCTCATCATCTTGGCGTGCCCACTCATGCATCTGTTCATGCACCGAGGGCATCACCATGGAGGCAACTCTCCAGATGAAACACACAAGGCCAGGGACGCCAGAACGGATTCGACAGTGTAAGTCGTTCCGCTGATCTTTCAGCGGCTGCATGTAGATGGAATGTCTTCAACTGGAGGTTGTATGCGTATGTTAGGAGTCCCCACGGGGATCAAGAAAGGTCTGGTGCTGCGCATGATCGCCGCTGCGATGTTAGGCACTGCAGTCTACGCGGCAGACGTGCCAGCCGAAGATCCGGCTACTCTTGCGGCAACGTACGAGAAGCAGGCAGCCGATCTGCGCGCGAGCGCCGAAAAGCACGAGAACATGGCCAGGATGCACAAGGGCGGCGCCGGTTCGTCAAAGGTGAATCACGAAAGCATCGTGCGTCACTGCGACAAGATCGCAGAGAACCTACGGGCTGCGGCGCAGGAGAGTGATGCGCTGGCGAAGGATTTACGTACCGGCGCTAACAAGTAGTTCACATCGGCGCGACTGGCGCTGAAGTGACAGGCCCGTCATCACAGATCGCTGTGGGACGGGCGTGCGCCGTGCGACCAGCATTTGGCAGAACCTGGGCATTGCGTTCGGCTAAAGAGTATTGGGAATTCCCATCGCTGCGGTCGTGTTGTATCCCGCCACGGGCCTGCTGCTGTCGCCGCTGCTCGCCGCCCTAGCGATGAGATTTTCATCCGTCTCGGCGATCACCAACGTCCTGCGGCTGAGCGCGATTACTCCTTCTTCCGACTCGACCAGTGAATGTGCGCGATGCGCCAAGTATCCTGATCGCGCTTCAGCACCATGGTTTCGGTGGTGATCATATTCATCGGCTTCGATCCCCGTGTCGTAAGCTCGGACTCCGTCGCAACCCAGGCGAAGTCGCCTGTCGCGCCGCCAGTGCGTGAAAGCACGCGAATTTGCGCGGACTTCAAGAAGGTCGCGTCGGCTTGCAGGTGGTGAGATGCATACTCTGCACGCGACTCTTCCACTTCGCCGCTTTCGAAAATCAGCACCGACGGATTCAGCACCGCGGCCGCGCCAGCGGTATCGCCTTTAGCGAGAAGATCCTGAAAGCGATCAACGGCCGAGGCCGCCGCTGCGGCAGTGGCCGGAAGTTTATTTGCTCGTGGCTCATGTTCGTGTTCGGTTGTGCCCGGCGCATGCTCATGCGCCGGTGGCTTGCCAGGAGGTTCGTCGGCCTCTGAAACTTCGCCGTGTTCGTGTGCCTCGGTTTGCTCATGATTTTCGCCGCTCATCTCCTCATGGTGATGGCCACCTTCGCCCGCCGCGACCATCTCTTGATACGCGGCCGGTGTGAGTTCATGAAGCTTCTGCAGAAACGCCACCATCGACCAGATGCGCTCGTCGTCGTGCGTCAGTCCCCACGCCGGCATGCCGGTCATCTTCAATCCGTGTTTGACGATCCAGAACTGCTGCGCAGGCGTGCGGTGCGCGCCGAGGGCGGCGAGACTCGGCGGCTTTGGATACAGGCCGACGCGCATCTCGGTGTCCTTCATCCCGGGTGCCAAGTGGCAGCCCGCGCACATTTCGGCATATTCACCGGCGCCACTCGTAACGAGCCTCGCATCATCAAGGTTGGCGGGGACTCTTACATCATCCGCCTGTCTCACGATGAAGCGCTCCCGCGCAGCTTCGATGAGCCGAATCGTGATCCCCCAATGCGGAACGTCGGCTGCAAAGTTGAAGATTCCAGAGTACACGCCGATCCCCGTGAGTAGCACGACGGCAACGACAACCAGGAGCGCGATTTTTACAATTTTCATACGTCACCTTTTCTGGATCATGAGTAGACGCCGCTCGCGAGAGCATCGCGCACCTTGACTAACGTAGCTCCGGCGGCCAACGCCGTGTTCCGTACGACATCAGTCTTGGAACCAACAACGAATCTCCCTTGTTGCTGGTGCTGCGCGCGGAGGCATGACTCCGCTTGTTGTCGAAACGTGCGTATTCGCTACGTGGATGCATGTGCTTCGCCGGCTGCGATTTGGCGCCGCCGCAGAAGAGCGTACACCGCAGGTACGACGAACAACGAGAGCAATGGCGCTGTGATCATTCCGCCTATCATCGGCGCCGCGATACGCTGCATCACCTCTGAGCCTGTCCCGTGACTCCACATGATCGGGAGCAGGCCGGCAACAATCACACATACGGTCATAGCCTTCGGCCGAACGCGCAGCACCGCACCCTCGCGAATCGCCTCATACAAGGTCACCATCGATACCGGCTGACCATCGGCCAGCCTTTCCTCCCAGGCATGCTTGAGATAGATCAACATCACGACACCGAACTCTGCTGCAACGCCCGCGAGTGCGATGAATCCAACCGCCGTCGCAATCGAGAAATCATGGCCAAGAAGATAGATGAACCAAAAACCGCCTATGAGAGATAGCGGCATTGTCGCCATGATGAGCAGTGCTTCGTCGAAACGGCGGAAGATGAGATACAGCAGCACGAAGATCACTAGCAGCGTGAATGGCACGACCAGACGCAGTTTCGCGCTGGCCCGCTCGAGATATTCGAACTGCCCGGACCAGCCAATCGAGTAGCCCGCTGGTAGCTGGACCTCGCGCGCGACCTTTTCGCGCATCTCATCGACAGCGGAGCGCAGATCCCGACCACGCAGGTCGACGTACACCCACCCGGAGAGCCGGGCATTCTCGCTGCTCAACATCGGCGGACCATCGGTGATGCTGAGCTTTGCGACGGTGCCCAGCGTGATCTGCGCGCCGCTCTCGGTGACGATGGGCAACTGCCGCAGGTCCGTCAACGAATCACGCAACTCGCGCGGATAGCGCACGCTGATCGGAAAGCGCTGCAACCCTTCGACAGTTTCGGCCACGGTCTCACCGCCGATTGCGGCGCTGATCACGCTCTGGACGTCCGCGATGTTGAGCCCGTAGCGAGAGGCCGCTTCGCGATCGATCTCGATTTCGATATATCGCCCACCCGTGAGCCGCTCCGCCAATGCCGAGCTGACACCGGGCACATCGCGCACGGCGTGCTCGACGGCTCGTGCGATCTTGTCGATGACAATGGGGTCGGTGCCCGCCACCTTCACGCCAACCGGGCTCTTGATGCCCGTGGCCAGCATGTCGATGCGGTTGCGAATCGGCGGGACCCAGATGTTGGCGAGACCCGGAAGCTGCACTCGCGCATCGAGTTCCTCGACCAACTTTTCCGGCGTCATTCCCTTGCGCCACTGGTCGCGTGGCTTGAAGCGAATGGTCGTTTCAGCCATTTCGAGCGGCGCCGGATCGGTGGCGGTTTCAGCGCGCCCCATCTTGCCGAACACGGTATCCACCTCGGGCACGGTCTTGATCATCCGGTCCGTCTGCTGCAGGACTTGCGATGCCTTGCCAGCCGAGAGTCCCGGCAGCGCGGACGGCATGTACAGGAGATCGCCTTCATCGAGCGGCGGCATGAACTCACCGCCCAATCGCAGCATCGGGAATTGCGGTCAGCGCGAGCAAGGCAACGCTGATCGCGATGGTCGCGCGCGGGTACTCGAGCACCCAATCGAGCATCGGATGATAGATGCGCACCAGGAAGCGATTGATGGGGTTGCGTTCTTCCGGCGGAATCTTTCCGCGCACGAAGTAGCCCATGAGCACCGGTACGAGCGTCACCGCGAGACCGGCGGCCGCGGCCATCGCGTAGGTCTTGGTGTACGCCAGCGGGGCGAATAGTCGACCTTCCTGCGCCTCGAGCGTGAAGATGGGAATGAACGACAGCGTGATGATGAGCAGGCTGAAGAACAGCGCAGGTCCCACCTGCACGCTGGCTTCGGCGACGAGTGTCCAGCGTTCGGCCGCATTCGGCTCGCGGCCCTCGTGCTGCGCACTCCAATGCTCCAGGTGCTTGTGCAGGTTCTCGATCATGACGATGGCAGCGTCAACCATCGCGCCGATCGCGATCGCGATACCGCCCAGCGACATGATGTTGGCGTTCACTCCCTGGTAACCCATGACGATGAACGCCATGAGAATGCCGAGCGGCAGCGAAACGATGGCCACCAATGCCGAGCGCAGGTGAAACAGAAAGGCGAAGCAAACCACCGCGACGACGATGAACTCTTCGACGAGCTTGCCGGTGAGATTCTTACCGATCGCTTGATCAGCGCCGAGCGGTCATAGGTCTCCACGATCTCGACGCCAGGTGGCAGTCCTCCCTTGAGCTGCTCGATCTTTTTCTTGACCGCTTCGATGGTCGCGAGAGCGTTCTTGCCCCAACGCATGACGATGATGCCGCCGGTGACTTCGCCTTCGCCGTCGAGCTCCGCGATACCGCGGCGCAGCTCCGGACCCATCTGCAGGTGCGCTACATCGCCGAGGCGCACCGGAACTCCAGTCGCACTGGCACGCAGCGGAATGACGCGAAAGTCGTCCAGGGTCTTGAGGTATCCGGTGGCACGAACCATGTACTCGGCTTCGCCGAGCTCGAGACCGATCCACCTGTTTCCTGGTTCGCCGCGCGGATGGCTTCAGTACGGTGCGCAGCGTGATGCCATAGGCTCGCAGCCGATTCGGATCGAGCACGACTTGGTACTGACGCACGGCGCCGCCCACGGTGGCGACCTCGGCCACGTCGGGGACGGACTTGAGCTCGTACTTGAGGAACCAATCCTGCAGCGCCCGCAACTGCGAAATGTCATGTTTGCCCGTGCGATCGATGAGCGCGTATTCATAGATCCAGCCAACGCCGGTGGCATCGGGCCCGAGCGCCGGCTGTACTCCCGCAGGCAGGCGGCTCTGAACCTGGTTCAAGTATTCGAGCACGCGGGAGCGCGCCCAATACAGATCAGTGCCGTCTTCAAAGAGCACGTAAACGAATGAATCGCCAAAAAACGAATAACCACGCACGGTTTTCGCGCCAGGCACCGAGAGCATGGTCGTCGTCAGTGGATAGGTGACCTGGTTCTCGACGATGCGCGGGGCCTGGCCGGGATACGGTGTGCGAATGATCACCTGCACATCGGACAGATCCGGAAGCGCATCGAGGGGCGCGCGCGCCACGGACAACACGCCCCAGGCGGCGACCATCAGAGTCGCGAGCAACACCAGGAAGCGGTTCGTAAGCGACCAGCGGATGAGGCCCGCAATCACCGCATCTCTCCTGCCGAGCCGTGTTTGCCGATGCTCTCGATGCGGTATGTCCGCTGCCCGCATCGATGAATGTGAAATGCACTTCGTCACCGACCGCAATATCTGCCGGCATGCCGCCAGCGGGTGGCGCAAACGACATCGTCATCGCGCCCCACTGAAGTGACGGCACGGCTTCGTGTGCAATCGTCACGGCAGTCGGTGTGATGGCAATGATCTTGCCCATCGTTTGGTGTGTCGGCGCGTCCGTTGCGGGGACGGCGTCGCTCGACAGGCGCGAAACAGCTGACTTGAGTGAGGCCTCCGAATCGAAGAGGAACTGGCCCGAAAGCACGACGGATTGACCTTCGCTCAGCCCCGAGAGGATCACGGTCTTGCCGCCTGATTCCGCCCCGAGCTTCACATCGACGGCATCAAATCCCCCGCCATCGCGCGCCACGATGACCACGGAGCGTTCGCCCGTGACGATTACTGCTTCGCTGGGCACGAAGAGTTGCGGTTCCGTCACCCGCGCTGCGAAACCGAGCGACACAAACATGCCGGGGACCAGGCGCGAACCCGGATTGTCGATTTCCACTCGCACCGGCAACGTGCGGGTGGCGGAGTCAACGTCGGGCAGGATCGCCACCACCCGGCCGTCGAACTGTTCGCCAGCCCAGGCAGTTGCGCGCACGGTGACTTTCGCGCCGGGCGCAACAGCGCTCACTTGTGTTTCTGGTATTTGCGCGATGGCCCAGACATTGCGCAGCGAATTGATGCGAAATAAAGATGCACCGGCGGCGAAAGACGCGCCATCGCGGATGCCCAGTTCCGCGACCACTCCATCCGCCGGCGAATAGATAGTCGTCGACGCGGTGGTCTTGCGTTCCTTTTCCAGCCTGCGAATCGCACTCTCCGGCACGCCCAGCACGACGAGCCGCTGTCGCGCCGCCGCACGAATCTCTGCGCCGCGCGAGGAAGTCGCGTCGAGCAGCGAGAGGTATTCTTCCTGGGCGGCCAGCCAGGCGGGCGCCACCACGTCGACCAGCGGCTGACCGCGGCGAACCGGCGCCAGTGTCGTCTTCACGTGCAGGCGCGAAACATATCCGTCGACGCGCGCCTGAACGAGTTCGAGCAGTTCCTCATCGAACGCGACCGTTCCGACTGCGGAGAGTTGATTCTCAAGCGCAGAGTGTTCGACCTTACCGAGACGCACGCCAAAATTCTGCGCGGCGTTTGCACTCACCTTCGCCTGCGCATCGCCGTTCGCTTCGTCCGCGTATACCGGGACCAGTTCCATATCCATGTAGGGCGACTTACCCGGCTTGTCGAACTTGACATCTGGTTTCATGGGATCGTGCCAATAGAGAACCTTGCGTTCACTACTTGCGGCCACAGGTTCCTTTTCCAGCCATCTTGTCAGCCCGTAGCCGAGGGCACCGCCAAGGACCAGCACACCGACGAATGCAGGAATGAGTCGGTTCATGGTTGCTCTCCAGAGCTCGCCGCAATGTCCAGATAGCGCAGATAGCTCCAGGCCATGGCGCGCTCGACCTGTAGGTTCGCGCGTTCCAGCAGCAGATCGGTTTCATCCTCGAATGCGTCCAGTGACGCACGCAGGTCACCTTGACTGGCGCGGTACGCCGCAAGTGCAGCCCTCGAGCGCGCGCGCGCTAGCGGCAGCCGCTCGGAGTCGATGTACTTCAGCTGCTCCCCTGTCGTGTCCCAGGTCGCTAGCATTTGTTCGAACTCGGCTTGGTGCAATCGTAATTGCGCTTCGCGCTCGGCCTGCGCGCGTCTCACGTCCGCGCCGCGTGCCGCAATGACAGGGCTCTGACGATTGCGTCGGAAGATTGGCAAATCGATGTTGAACTTCAGCGACGCCATGTCCTCGAAGTCCGGACCGCGTTTTCCGTACATAAACTCGGTGCTCCAGCCTGGACGACGCGCTGCCTCCGCGAGCTCGAGATTCGCCTGTGACACTGCGACCTGTGCGTCGAGTGGTCGCAGCGAAACGTGTTCGTGCACCGAGGCGCGCAGACTCTCCACCTGAGCGGGAAGCTCATCCATCGATGGAATCTGCGCCGGGGGCGCCATGGCCTCAGCGCCGATCCAGCGCGCGAGTTCGAATTGCTCGCGCCGCACCTCGCCGCGAAGCTGCAATATTCGGCTCTTCAACTCCGATACGCCGGCGTCGGCAGCTAACGCCTCGGCGGTATTCGTACGTCCGGACTTGAGAGCGGCTGTAGCGGCACGCGCACCAAACTCCAAGTCCACTTCAAGCGTTCGCAGTCGTTGCAGCGATTCATACGTCGCGGCGTACTGGACCCAGGAGACAGAAGCAGCCCGGGCCACTTCGTACCGCGTGGCCTGTAGCTCGGCATCGGCAAGCGTGATTTCCGCACCCGCGACCGCGCGTTCGGAATCGCGCTGCGCGCGCGCCGGAAATGATTGCATGAAGCCGATCTGACGCATGGTCATGAAGTCGGCTGTAGTCGAATAGGCATCGGGGCCCTCGACGGGCAGGTTTTCGATGCCGAAGATGACTTGCGGGTCGGGAAGTCTGCCCGCACTGTCCGACAGGGAATGAGCGGATTCGGTCGCTGCCTGCCGAGCCGCGATCTGCGGTGCGCGAGCCAGGGCGAGATTGACGGCCGCTTCGAGCGTGAGTGGTTGATCTTCGCCACTTGCCACGAGGGGGCACACGAGCGCCACGAGAAGGATTGAGTAACGCATGGGCAAATTCCTGCGCGAACCATGATGGATCGAGAGTCCCCGTTGACGAGAACGAATGCGCATGACACGCAGCCGGTCTACTCGCCCGGTGGACAGTGCTGGTGAATACCAGCGTCAGGAATTGGCTAAAGGCGCAGGCGCCCGGTGACTAGATAGGTAAACGCCGCGCTGCTGTCGAATCGGGCTGCCGGTTTGGGGCGCGACGAGGTGCGTACCGGTGGGGAGTTTGCGAATGAGGACGAGTCAAATGCAGCTACAACGTCCGGCACATCTGGGGAAATGTTTCGCACTTCCGCAGTCGGCGACACGGCCGCCGCCACGGACACCTGGGCCGGCGAGGTTACGCAGTGAGTTTGGTCGGGTAACGCGGGCCCGCGCTTCTCGGGACATTCGCCGCATGGCGGGGGGCGTTCCGGCGGACAACAGTCGCCATGGCTGGCGGCGGCGGCGCAAGTCACCGCAGGTGCGATGACGGAAAACAGTCCGAACCACACAACAAGCAGACTTATGAGTCGCCGAGACATGGGTCCTGAATTTACCTGTCAGTTGAACGCTGGGCTGGCGATCCGGATCGATATTCCGGGATTGTGGGCCGTCCCGTCAAACTGGACCGGTGGTCCATCACATTTATTACCGGGCAACCGGCAGCGCACCCAAATACTGGCGCCCCCGGCCGGAGTTGAACCGACGACCTACCGCTTAGGAGGCGGTCGCTCTATCCACTGAGCTACGGGGGCGCGCGGGGCGGTACTTTACACGCCCGTCGCGCGAACGCGAATGGCAAAGGCCGCGGCCGGATTGTCGATAAAAAGCGTGTCGATGTCGGCCTGCGTAAATCCGCGGCTGCGCAGGGCCGGAATCAGCCCGGTGAATACGGTGTCGTAGCCGCGTGGCTCTCCGCCGCGCGGCTCGCCGACGGTGTACCAGCCGGCATCCTGCGATGCCAGCACGCGATTCAGCAGACCCTTGCCGCGCAGGAAGTCGATCGACGCGACATGCGCATCGAGTGTCTCGGGCGAGACACCGTCGAGAGAAATCCAGGCTCCCCGGCGGGCCGCGGCTTCGTGCCTGGTCGGATCCTTTTCATTCTGCGCATGGATCCAGATCCAGGCGGACGGATGCACGCCCAGGCTCTCGAGTTCTGCCAACTCCTCGAATGCCGCGGTTGCAGGACCGGTGTGCGCCCCGATCGTCAATCCCGTCGCGTGATGCGCAATGGCACCGGCGCGGATGAGCTTGCGTTCGGCCTCGTCAGGGGTCCGCCATTGAATCCCAGCTTGATGAAACCCGGGCTTTACGCCGGTGTCGCCGATGCCATGACGCCATTCGCCGATCCAGCGCTGCGCCAGCGCCTGCTCGGAATCGCGGTAGACATTCGGCGGCAGGAACTTGTGCTCGAAAGCCGCATAGTTTCCGGTGACAGTGAGGATGTTGAGGCCGCTGAGTTCGGACAGGCGTCGAGCAAGACCGCGTCCCTTCCCAGGCCCACGGCCGTTGCGTCGACGAAAGTCTTGCACCCCAGTGATGCAATGCGCTGAGATACGGCAACATGCGCTGCTCGACTTCACCGCGTTGGTAACTAAGTGGCGCCTCAACCATTCGTTCATGGGTCTGGAAGTTCGCGAGGATGTGCTCGTGTGTGAGCGTGAAGCCCATTTGCCAGGCACTCGATGGGCCCGCGCACCGTCATGATCTGGCGTGCGTCCTTCGCAGGCGGCGCGCGTCCGCCAATACCAACCAATGCCACGACTGAAGCTGCCGAAAATGTCCGGAGAAAATATCTGTCGATTCATGTGACCATCCGCTCCTGGCAACTATCAGAACATTCCTGTGCGGGGGAGACTTCAAGCCATGCGCTACAGGATCGGTGAATTCGCGCGCCTCGCCGGCACGTCAATAAAGACCCTGCGATTCTACGATCAGACTGGTCTGCTCGAACCGGCGGACGTTGATGTGCGCACGCGATATCGTTTCTATGCCCCGGAGCAGCTGCGCGACCTGGCCGCGATCCGCGCCTTCAGGATCTCGGTGCCACGCTGGAAGAGATACGCGGCGTCGTCCGACAGGCGCGTGGTGAAGAGCGCCGCAAGTTGCTGCAGAGACTGCGGGACCGCGCGATGGCGCAGCAATCCGCGAAGCGAACCGTTCGCTGCAATGGATCGATTACGCGATCGAGAACGAGACTGTGCGGGACTGGCGCAGTACCCGTAGTGGTCAAGCGGCGCGAAGAAATCCGGATCGCGTCGATCCGAACGCAGCTTCAAAATTACGCTGACCTCGGCGAGGTGGAGCTCGAGCTCGACGCGCGCGGTTCGCCAGAAGTTCCAGGGTGGTGTCAAAGGCGTGTTGTGGCACCGCTGCGAGGCCTCGGGCGCGATCGATGGCGAGCCTTTCGTCGAAATCGCATCGCAAACTCCCCGCATCACGCGCCTACGAAGTGAAGCAACTGCCGCAGCGCCATCGTCGCGAGCGCGTATTGCGACTCCGACGACATGGCCGCCGTTCGCACCTTCGATGCCGTCGACCGCTGGCTGCACGCGCATGACTACCGACTCGCGGGCCCGAAGCGAGAACTCTATGTCGGTCGAATTCTCGAAATTCAGTTCCCGGTAATGCCCGCGTAACCTCCGGCGCCGATTGAACGCGCGGAATCGCGCTTTGTTTCGCTGGGATTCGACCACGGCGTGCGCCCGTCGCCCGACAATACGGTCGTCGCTGGGGAGGTGCGTCATGAGCAAGGTTGTCCGGATCCACGAACAAGGCGGTCCCGATGTGCTGCGACTCGAAGATCTCGAGGTCGGCGCGCCCGGGTCCGGCGAAATCCGCGTGCGTATCGAGGCAATCGGGCTCAATCGCTCCGAAGCGGCATTTCGCGCTGGGCAGTATCCAGTGAAACCGAAGTTCCCGACGCTCATGGGCTACGAGGCCTGCGGCATCGTCGAATCACTCGGCGACGGCGTGAAGGATTTCAAGGCTGGCGAACGGGTGTGCGTGTTACCGACGTATCGCCTGGGCGAATACGGTGTGTACGCAGAAAGCGCCATCGTGCCGGCGCGCAGCGTAATCGCAGCACCATCCGGCCTGAGCTCGATCGAGGCGGCATCAATCTGGATGCAGTACTTCACGGCGCTGGCCATCATCGAGATCACGCACGCCACGATTGGCGACTTCGTGATCATTCGTGCGGCCTCGAGCAGCGTGGGGCTCGCGGCGATTCAGCTCGCGAACTGGGCCGGTGCGACACCAATTGCCGCCACCCGGCGCAGCGACAAGCGGCAAGCGCTGCTCGATCACGGCGCGAAACACGTGATTGCCACCGAGGAGACCGATCTCGTCGCCGAGGTCATGAAGATCACCGACGGCAAGGGCGCGCGCATCGTGTTCGATCCGGTGGGCGGGCCGTATGTGCAGACGCTGGCCGAGGCCATGGCGGTCGACGGCACTCTCTTTATCTATGGCGGACTGTCGGGCCAGCCGACGATGCATCCGCACTGGCCGGCGGCGTTCAAGAATCTGAGCATCCGCGGCTGGGTGGCGTCGACCATCTGGAACTATCCCGACCGTCTGGCGCGAGCCAAAGCGCTGATCCTGCGCGGGCTCGCAGACGGGCATCTGAAGCCGGTGATCGCGAAGACTTTTGCACTGGAAGAAATCGTCGCAGCACATCGCTACCTCGAGTCGAACCAGCAGATGGGAAAGATTGTTGTAGTTCCGTGAGGGTCCGGACGACGTGCAGGCGCCCGGGCCGTTCAATGCCATAGCCGAAAGTGTTTGCCTGGAGAATGTTCGTACCACCGCAGTCGACGACTCAATCAAAGAAGTAGTAATTGAAGTGGTGGAGCGGAAGATCGAACTCCCGACCTTCGCAATGCGAATCGCTTTAATGCGAAGGTCGAAGAACAGGCACCAGTACCAATGATTCGAGAAATAGAGGTGACATAGCCTCGCAGGAGTCCGTCGCGGTAAGACGTCTAACGGAACAAATCCTCAGGGAGGTGCTTCGTGAAGAACAAGAATGGAATTGGAGCATTCTTTGCGTGCATTGCATCAACTGGCGACATTGCGATTGCCGACGAGCGCGAAAAGGCGATCAGCGCCGGCGCGCTGATCAGTATTTCAGTGGCGAATGGCGAACCGGCCAACGACATTCCCGGCTTCGGCGTGCAATTGCGTTACGAACTGAATGAGCGGTGGACCATTGGTGGCACGTTGTTGCTTTCAGAATACGACTTCGAGACGCCGGCGCAGATTGCGGGCATTACGCAATCGCCCTCGGTCGAGGCCGTCGATGCGCTCGCCGAAAGCACGATGCTGCAGGCTTGGGGCGAACGCACGTTTAATCCCTCGAGCCGCGCTACCACCTGGTTCGTGGGAGCCGGGCTCGGCGCCTCCTCCGTAGATGTTCCGGATGTGTCCGGTCCGACTGCCGACGGCGGTCAATTCGATGTACACACACAGGTAGACACTGAAATTGTCCTCAGCGGCTTTGCCGGCGTGCGGCGCAATTTCGGCGAGCACTGGTACGGGGAATTCCGCGTGCAGGCCAACCAGCATTTTGCGGATTGGCAGGTCGAGGATCGGGTGACGGGCAACACCGGCTCGATCGGTGACTATGCCTCTTACGGAGGTCACCTAGCCGTTGGGCTACGGTGGTGACACCAAGCTTGAGAAGTCGCCTGCTAGCAAGAAATTTGGTGGAGCGGAAGGGGATCGAACCCTCGACCTTCGCATTGCGAACGCGACGCTCTCCCAGCTGAGCTACCGCCCCACACCTTGGAAACCCCGGCCCTAGGTCCGGAAGGCGCGGGATTCTATCAGGCAGGCTGGCCCCGGCAAGCGATTCACTCTTAATATGACGCCCATGCTGGAAACCGAGCAGAAGGCGCCGGAGTTCACGCTGCCAGACCAGGACGGTCACGACATTTCGCTGACCAGCTTGCTCAAGGACGGCCCCGCCATACTTTTTTTCTACCCGGCGGATTTCACCCCCGGATGCACCCGGGAAGTCTGTTCCATTCGCGACTTGCATCGGGAAATCAGCCGCGCCGGCCTGACTGTGGCGGGCATCAGCCCGCAGAGCCCGGAGAGCCATCGGCGTTTTCGCGAGAAGCACCACCTGCCCTTCACCCTGCTCTCGGACGAGACCAAGGAAGTCATCAAGATGTTCGGGGTCAACGGGATGTTCGGTGTCTGGGTGAAGCGCGTGACCTATCTCATCGACCAGAACCGCAGCATCAGGGGTCGGGTCAAGGCGCACTTCTCGATTCCCGAACACGAAGCCTTCATCAGGCAAGCGGTCGAGTTGCGCAAGGCCGAACGCGCCGGCGCCTGACGGAAAATGGGGACATTCCTATTTTCTGGTTTCGGAAAATAGGAATGTCCCCATTTTCCTTCAGTACTTCATCCGCAGTACAGATGCCTTGCCGATGGTCGGCACGGTGACGACATACATCGTGTCGAATTCCTGATCGTCGATCGCGGGCACGTCGTTCGCCTCGCTCAATGCCGCGACCAGCTGCGGCACCGTGTTGCTGTGTCCGACGATGATCGCGAGTCCGCCGCGATTCTCATCCAGCACGCGGCGCGCGAGCTCCCGCGAGCTGCTCTTCGCATCCACGACGACGGGCTTGAGATTCAGCCGCTGCGCGAGGCCCGCGGCAGTCTGCTGCGAACGCCGGGTGTCGGTGACGTAGATCCGCTGCACGCGCCCGAAAGCGTTCGCATCGCCGAACATCACGGCCAGGCGCGCCGCGCGCAACTCACCCTGCGGCGTCAGGGGTGCATCGTCGATGGCGCCGAGCTGCTTTTCGGCATGGCGGATCAACACGATGGTGGTCGTGGTGGCCGAGTTCCAGTAGAGCACGGCGCCCAGCAGCATCAGGATGCCGCCCAGGGCTAACAACCATAACGGGGCGAGAAACGTCCTGCGCCGTCGCGTCAGCGACGGGGACACCGGCTCGGAGTCGATGGCGGCGTTCATGTGGCTGCGAATCATAAGCCCAATCGCGGCGGCGCCGGCCATTCATAATGAAAAAGGCGCCAGGAAAAAGGGGCGGCTCGCGCCGCCCCTTCTGACTCAGTCCAATGAGTGTTGCGCTCAGCCTGCGGCTGGCCGCCGGTGCCGCCTCGGTTTTCGCCGGGGCCGGCACGTCATCGCCCGAATAGGCATCGATCGGCTGGATCGTGCCGTCTTCGTTGTAGGTGATCTCGATCGGCTGCTTGACGTTGCGCAGGTGATTCACGCCATTCGAACGCTGCGTGTCGTGATAGAAGAGATACCACTTGCCGTTCACCTCGACGATCGAGTGATGGTTCGTCCAGCCGAGCACGGGCTGCAGGATCACGCCCTTGTAGGTGAACGGACCATACGGTGACTTGCCCATCGCATAGGAAATGGTGTGCGTGTCCCCGGTCGAGTACGAGAAGTAGTACTTGTCCTTGTACTTGTGCATCCACGAGGCTTCGAAGAAGCGGCGCACATGATCGCCCGAGAGGATCGGCTTGCCATTCTCGTCGAGGATCTTCACGTCCTTCGGCTTCTCGGCGAACTCGACCATGTTGTCAGCCATGCGCGCGACCTTCGGAAACAGCGCGGGCTTGTCATCCGGCGGCTGCGTGTCGTCCTGCGGCGTGTGCTTGCCGGTCTTCCAGTGCTGGAGCTGGCCACCCCACAGGCCGCCGAAGTACATGTAGTACTTGCCGTCGGTATCCTTGAACACGGCCGGGTCCATGCTGAAGCTGTTCTTGATGGCCTCGGGCTGCGCCTTGAAGGGGCCTTCCGGCTTGTCGCCGACCGCCGCGCCGATGCGGAAAACGCCTGCCTTGTCCTTCACGGGGAAGTACAGGTAGTACTTGCCGTCCTTTTCAGCGGCATCCGGCGCCCACATCTTTTCGCTGGCCCACGGCACGTCCTTGATGTCGAGCCCGACGGGATGAACGGTGACCGGCCCGCCAATGCTGTCCATCGAAAGCACCTGGTAGTCCTTCATGGCGTACTGGTTGCCGAGATCATCGCTCGGTATGCCCGAGTCGAAGTCGTGCGAGGGATAGACGTAGATCTTGCCGTTGAACACGTGAGCCGACGGATCGGCGCTGTAAATGTCGATGGCCAGCGGCTGGGTCAGGAACTTGGACGGATCCGCTCCAGTCGGTTCGGCGGGCTTGGCCGTCTCGGCCACGGGCGGCGGCGGCGCAGCTTCTTCCTTCTTCCCGCAGGCGGTGAGGAATGTGGCAGACGCGGCAATACTCGTGATTGCCACGATGAGTTTTCGTTGCATGGTCGCGCTCTCTGTAACGGAAGGGTCCGCGAAGCGGAAAATAGCAGAAAATGGGGACATTCCTCATTTCGTTGTAACAATCGTCTGTAGCCACTCCAAAGACGATGCGCCAGGAGATGTTACAGCGAAATGGGAATGTCCCCATTCTTCAACCGCCGGGCTTCACCGCGAGCAAAACCCGGCCAGGCCACGGGGCCACGCGGTATTCACCGCTGCCCTCGGGCTGGCGGATCCACAGGTAACCAGCCTCTTTCGCATCTATGTCGAATCGCAGGCTGCGGCCCTCGTAGACGATTTCTCCGCGGATGCGCGCCGGCCGGTCCAGGTATACGAGCATCAGCTTGTTGCCGGTGTCCAGATCTAACCACTCACACAATCCCACGGGCGTTATGCCATCCGCCGGCATGACGAATGGCGACAGGCGCGCCACGCGTGCGCTGGCCGGCTCGATGGTCATCCACTTCTGCGAGAATTCGGTCGGGACCAGGATCTTCGCAAGCTTGTCGTGATTCTTGTTGAGGTCGAGCGCGAAACTCAGGTCCGGTTTGAGCGTGACGGGAGCGACCTCGCCCTCGTTGGGGTCGCCGTAGAGATCGCCGACCACGTAAGGCACCCACAGGCGCAGGTCTTCCTTGGGCGCCGCGCGCGGCGTCCTGCCATCCGCGCTCGAAGAATGCCACGCGAGATTCGAGCACCCAGTCGGCGCGCGCGGGGACGGACGGCTCCTTCTCCTGCTTGCCGCAGCCGGCCACGACCGCCAAGGATGTTAGGACCAGCAATGCCCTCAGGTTCATATTGCCCGGAATTGTAAGGGGGCCGGTGTTGCCGGCGGCATCCCGGTATATTTCTACGACGATTTTTGCGACGTAGTTATAGTCCCAGGCCATCCATGGAGCCCCACTTATGGTAGTTCTCATCCTGCTCGTGCTTGCCTTGTTTGTCCTGCAGACGCTCCTGCCCGGACGGTTCCGTGAGCCCGCGTCCGCCGGAACTCCCGGCAAACTGGCCGAAAACCTTGGCAACCGCGATCACATGCGGCCACTGACCGTCACCGGCCAGCGGGCCGCGCGGGCGCTTGCCAATATGCAGGAAGCCATGCCGGTATTCCTGGGCCTGGCATTGATGAACCTGATCGTGGCGCCGGAAGCTACGCTTGCGAAGACCGGGGCCCTGGTGTTCCTGATCGCGCGGGCCCTGTACGTGGCTATCTATATCGCCGGCATCCCGGTGGTGCGTACGTTGATGTGGGGGGTGAGCTGGGTGGGCCTGGTGATGATGCTGATGCCCCTGCTCGATCGGATCTGAGCCCCGGCCCGTTGCCGGACCGGGGACTCACGTCGGTCATTCAGGAGGCTTCGCTTTCCTTCTTGAGCTGCTCCTTGAGCAGCTTGCGGTCCGCTTTCATCTGCTTGGTATCGATGGGACGAATCTCTTCGATGAAGCATTTGTCGCGGCCCACGAGGACCTTTTCGAACTTGTCCACGGTGCCCGCGGAGTTGGTCACGCCGATGGCCTGCGCGAACTGCAGGTCCGGGCAATAGCCGGAAACCTTGATGAGGTAAGCCTCGTTGATTCCTGACCAGACGACCAGCTGGTCCTTGGACACCGGGCTCCAGCCACCATCAAGGTTCTTCATATAGAACGATTTGACGGGTTCGCCGGCGTATTCCGTGTATTGAAGCTTCGGTTCGTTGAGCTTCTTCAGGGTGCTCATGCACCCCGTGAGGAGTACCGCCGCAAAGGCGATTGTCACCAGTGACGTCTTCATAAACACCTCGTGCGAAATTGGACTCTCGCTGGGTGAGTGGAGTTCCCACTGCGGCAGGTTCCCGATGAACGCGGCGGGCAGGCTCCGATTAATTCTTGTTCAGCTCCAGTTTATCTCCAGCCATGCGGCGGATGGTGACATAGAAGACCGGCGCCAGCATCACGCCCAGGATGGCCGCCGACAGCATGCCGCCCGCCACGCCGGTACCGATGGCGCGCCGGGCATTGGCGCCGGCGCCACTCGAGAACACCAGCGGCAACACACCCAGGATGAACGCAAACGACGTCATGAGAATGGGCCTGAGGCGCAACCGGGCCGCCTCCATGACGGCGTCGTAAAGCGCGACGCCCCGCTGCTGGGCCAGCAACGCAAATTCCACGATCAGGATGGCGTTCTTGGCCGCCAGGCCGATGATGGTGATGAGGCCGATCTTGAAGAACACATCGTTCGACAGGCCTGTGCTGAACGCGGCAACAATCGCTCCAATGATGCCCACCGGCACGATCAGCAACACCGCGATGGGCGTGGCCCAGCTCTCGTACAGCGCGGCCAGGCACAGGAACACCACCAGGATCGAAAGTCCGAACAGCAGCGGCGCCTCGGCGCCGGCCCGGATTTCCTGCAGCGATTGGCCGGCCCAGTCGACACCGAAACCGGGCGGCAGATCCTGCGAGACGATCCTCTGCATCTCAGCCATGGCCTGGCCCGAGCTGTGACCCGACGCGTTCGAGCCGACGATCTGCATGGCGGCAAAACCATTGAAGCGCTGCAGCGTCGGCGGGGCGACCACCCACTTCGAACTGACCACCGAGGCGAGCGGCACCATGCCGTCGCTGGTGGTCTCGCCACTCTGCACAAAGACATTGTCAGCGGCCGCGTTGGTCGGCAGATAGAAACGGCGCAACGCGTCCTCGTTCATGCGGAACGGCGCGTCGGCCTGCATCTGCACGCGCAGCACACGACCCTGGTAGTAGAAGTCGTTCACGTAGACGGGCGCGAGCATGATCTGGATCGCGTTGTAGACATCGTCGATCGCAAGGCCCATCGACTGCGCCTGCGAACGATCGAGCTTGAGCTCGAGGCGTGGCGACGGGGCGAGGCCGTTGTATCGCACGCCTTGCACGACCTGGCTCTGTGAGGCCTTTTGCACCAGCGTGTTCTGGGCCTTGAACAGCGCGTCTGTGCCCTGGTTGCCGCGGTCCTCGAGCCACAGGTCGAAGCCGCCGAAATCGGACAGGCCGTTGATCACCGGCAGGTTGACGAAGAACACCGAGCCATCGCGCTCCGTGCCCGAGATATTCCCGAATGCCCAACCGATGAATTCCGTGGCCGTTTCCTCGCGGTCTTCGATTTCCTTCAAGCGGATGAAAAAAATGCCCTGGCTCTCGTCGCTGCCGCTGAAGCTGAATCCCGCGACTTCGAATACCGAGTCCACCGACGGCGACTGCCGGATCTTCTCGCCCACGCGTCGCATGACCTCGCGCGTGCGTTGCATGGTCGCACCCGGTGGCATCTGCACGATGCCAATGGCGTAGCCCTGGTCTTCTTCGGGCACGAAACTTCCCGGCACGCGCCAGAGACAGGATATCCGCCTATCACCACCAGCGCGCCGTACCCGACCACCACCAGGTCTTGTGACGCAGGCTGAAGCGCACGGTGGTCAGGTAATGTGACTGAGACCAGTCATAGCCGCGGTTGAACAACCGAAAGATCCTGTTCTCCTTGAGATGTTCCGGTCGCAGCAGCGTCGCGCACAGCGCCGGCGTGAGCGACAGCGCGAGGAACGCGGAGAACAGCATCGAGATCGCGATGGTCAGGGCGAACTGCTGATAGATCACGCCCACCGAGCCAGACTGCATCGCGGAGGGAATGAACACCGCCGCGAGCACCAGCGAAATGGCGATGATCGGGCTGGTGATCTGGTCCATGGCCTTGCGCGTCGCATCGCGCGGCGAGAGGTGTTCCTCGCGCATGAGGCGTTCGACGGACTCGATGACGACGATGGCGTCGTCGACCACGATGCCGATGGCCAGCACCATGCCGAACAGCGTGAGCTGGTTGATGGAGAAGCCGAAGATCTGCATGCCGATGAAGGCACCCATCAGGGCCACCGGCACCACCAGCGTCGGGATCAGCGTGGCACGGAAGCTCTGCAGGAAAATCAGCATCACGATGAAGACCAGCACCACCGCCGCGACACAGCGTGAAGATGACTTCATCGATGGCGTGCGTGATGAACGTGGTGGCATCGAGTGCCACGAACCATTTGACGCCCGGCGGAAAGCCTTTCGACAACTCCTCCATGCGTGCCTTGACGGCGTCCGCCACGTCGAGCGCGTTGGCGCCCGGCAGCAGCGTGACGCCGAAACCGCTCACCGGCTGATCGTCGAGGCGCACGTCGAAGCCATAGTCCTGGAGCCCGAGCTCCACGCGCGCCACGTCCTTGAGCCTGACGCTGGTGCCGTTCGGCTCGGTGCGCAGGATGACGTTTTCGAATTCCTCCACCGAGCCGAATCGCCCTTCGGCGCTCACCGGCGCGGTGATCTGCTGCTCCGCGACCGAGGGCGCGCCGCCGATGGAGCCGGTGGCGAACTGCACGTTCTGGCCACGCACCGTGTTCAGCACTTCCGACGCGCTCATGCGGAAGCTGCGCAGCTTGTCGGGGTTCAGCCAGATGCGCATCGAGTAGGCGGAGCCGAACTGGTTGGCAGCGCTCACGCCCGGGATGCGCTGGATGGGATCCAGCACCTGCGAAGAAATGACGTTGTTGAGCGTGGCGGAGGACACGCCACCGTTGGGCGCACGCACGCCGAGGGCGATGATGAATCCCTGGTTGACCTTGGAAACCGACAGTCCCTGCACCACCACTTCGCTGGGCAGGCGCGCTTCCGCGAGCTTGACGCGGTTCTGGGTCTGCAACACCGCGACATCCGGGTCGGTGCCGTTCTCGAATACCAGCGTGATGCCGGCCGTGCCGTTGGAGTTCGACGAGGACGTGAAGTACATCAGCCGGTCGAGGCCGGTGAGCTGCTGCTCGATGATCTGCGTCACCGTGCGTTCGAGCGTATCGGCATTCGCACCCGGGTAGACCGCACTGATCGACACCTGCGGAGGCGCGATATCCGGATAGGCCGCGGTCGGCAATCGGGTGATCGCGAGACCACCGCCAATCATGATGAGAATGGCGATGACCCAGGCCAGCACCGGCCGGTCGATGAAATAGTGCGGCATCACGTGCTACGAGCCTGTCTGGCCGTTCTGCGCGGCCTTTGCCGGCGCCTCCGCTGCGCCCGGCGCGGCGTCCACGGGTTTGGGCACCACCTTCATGCCGGGAGCGGCGAGTTGCATCCCGGAAACGATCACCTGGTCACCCTCGGCGAGCCCGCTGGTAACCGCCCAGTTGGCGCCCACCGCGCCTACGATTTCCACGCGTCGCGCCTCGACGGTACTGTCCTTGGCCACCGCCAGCACAAACGAACCCTGGGCGTCTCGCTGCACGGCAAGCTGCGGCACTTCGAAACCCTTGTTGAGCACGCCCGCCTTCAATCGCACCATGACGTACATGCCCGGCAGTAGTGAGCGCTCGGGATTGGGAACGATGCCGCGGAAGGCCACCGATCCGGTGGACGCATTCACGCTGAAATCGGAAAAGTCGAGTGTTCCCATGTGCGGATACTCGGTGCCATCCGCGCGGATGACACTGACCTCGGCCAGGTGGCCCTGGGAGATGGTGACCTGCCCGGCGGACTGGGCGCGCTGCAGGCGCTCGAAGTCCGTGGCCGGCTGATCGAAGAACACGTAGATGGGGTCGAGCTGCTCCACGGTAGTTAGCAGCGTGGCCTCGCCCTGCCCGACCAGTGCGCCTTCGAGCACGCGCATCTGTCCGGCGCGTCCCGGCAATCGGGGACGTGACGTTGGCGTATCCCAGGTTGATGCGTGCCGACTCGACCTGCGCCTTGGCGGCGGAGACCTGCGCGGCGGTGGAGCGCTCCAGAGCCTCGGAGTCGTCGAGCTCCATGCGCGATACCAGCTGCTGCTTGGTCAGCTCGCGATTACGCGCGGCCGTCACGCTGGCGTTCTTGGCCGCGGCTTCGGCCTGTTCGAGGTTGGCCGCGGCGGCCGCGAGCTGCGCGCGGTACGGGGCGGGATCGATCCGCACCAGCGGCTGGCCTTCCTTGACCATGCTGCCCTCTTTATATAAGCGCTTCTGCACCACCCCGGGAATGCGGGCGCGCACGTCCGAGGCGCGCGTGGGCGCAAGCCGCCCCGACGCCTCGCGTACCAAGGGCACGGCGGACGAACGCATGATGACCACACCAACTTCCGGCGGCGGTGGGGCCTGCGGGGCCTGATTCTTGCCGCATGCGGCCACAAACAAAGCGGCCACAGCCGCTGAGATCAGCTGTAAACGTGAATGCATGTTTTTCTTTGGGGCCGGCGAGGCTGGAGTGTGCACCGGCTGAGTGGCGCGATTCTATCCCACCAAAGGGGTAGTCACGCGCCAAACCGGGCGCTGGCCGGGAAGCACCAGATCGCGGCAATGCCGCTGTAAGAATTCGTGAGGTCGGCGGCCCGACGTACTGGCGCGCCGAGCCGTGCTTCGGACCGGGGTAGACTGACTGCCCGCAACGGAGCAGCGATGATCGTTCGTACACTCGCAATGTGCCTGGCGCTGTTGTGCAGCGCCGCCGGGGCGCAGGTCATCTCGGACGTCACCGAAGACGGCCTGGTGCGCGTGCCCTCGAGCCGCAAGGCTGGCGTCTACCGACTGCCCGATGCCACGTTCGCGCAATACCGGCGCGTAATGCTGGCGCCGGCATCGGTTGCGTTTCGCAAGAACTGGGATCGCAAGAACCTGGATCGCCTGAACACGGGACTCAAGCCCTCCGAACGGCAGCGCATCGCGGATGACATGGCGCTCGCGTTTCACGAGGAGTTGGTGGCCGAACTGGTGGAGCGCGGCGGCTTTGCGCTCGCCGAAGCACCGGCGCCGGACGTGTTGCTGATTACACCCGCGATCACCGAGCTCGACATCACTGCTCCAGATGCCGGCAGCACGCCAGGCTCGCGCAGTTTTGTGCGTACCGCCGGTTCGATGACGCTCACCATGGAGCTGCGCGACGCGGCCAGCGGTGTCACGGTCGGACGTATCATCGACCACGAGCAGGCGCGCGAGACCCGCGAACTGCTACTGGTGAACCACATCACCGAAGCGCGCATCGCCTTCGCCAACGCCGCGCGCTATACGCGCTCGGCGTTGAACATTGCCAGGACCGAGCGCGATGAGACTATTTCGGCGCCTCGATGAGATAGCCTTTCGCGCGCAGCCGATCGAGATAGCCGTCCGTGCGCAGCAGCTTGCCCAGGGGCACGATGGCCAGCGTCGTTTGATTCGCGCCGAGTGATTTCTCCGCCGCCCCGATCCACAGGGCATAGAGTTGCTCACGAATATCGGCCGGGACCACGGCCTTCGCGAATTCGGTATTGAGCAGTGCCATCGCGCAGGGCGTGTAGGGATTCGGCAATGGCGGCAGCCTTTCGAGTGTCGTCAGGTCGGCTGTCGCCCACGCATGTGCGCGCTGCGATTCGATGTCCGAGTTGGAGAGCGCCTCGGTCAGATCCAGCGTGGTGACGAAACACTCGGTGTCCGCGAGTGACTCGCGCGAGAACTCCTGGATCTTGGTCTTGAGTCCGCTGGTCGGAAACGTGAATTTCAGATTCGGCGTGGTGGTCGTGATCTTGCGTTTCTTCGCCAGCTTTTCCACGACCTCCCACACCATGCCGCGCTCGCGCAGCCCAAGATCATCGAACGCCTCGCGACGCAGCTTGTCGGCAGCGAAAATCGGACGCCAATGCTCCACGCTGTTGTCGGAGCCGAGAAAGCGCTTCTTCTGCACCAGCCAGCGCGCGTACACCTCGGGTGGCAGCAAATCACGCAACTCGGCCTCTTCGGGATTCTTGCGTGCCTTGAGCGCCGCCGGCAGCAACGAAAGTCCCTTGAATACGCCGATCCGCTCGTCGGGCTCCATGCTCACCCCGGCATCGAGCAGGATTTCCTGTGCGCTCTCCGCCACAGCCTCGACGTCACGCGACTTCCATTTCATGCGCCTGGGCAAGGGCGGCGGATCGCCGACGATCCACAACACGTGGCCGGCGGCGTCATCCGCACGCGTCACCTTCCACATGCCCGGGCCCGGAAATTCACCGGTGACCACTACCTCTTCGAGCGGTTCGTCCGCGGCCGGAGTCTGTCCGTAGACCGTCGGGATGAGCCCGGCGCAGAGTGCGATGCACAGTCGTCGGATACCCGGCATAGGCGACGTCTGGATCAAACCAGGTACAAAGGGTTCACCGGCTTGAGTCCCAGCAACACGCGGCCGGTGTCCTCGAGCCACAGGGGCTGTGCGATGACATGTGCCGCCATCGCATGGACATCGCGGTGAATTCGTTCCAGCGGCGAACTGGTATACAACGCGCTCGCACCCGCGAGCGAGTAGATGGCGTCGACCGCGGCGCGTCCCTGTGACATCCCATGATGTGCCGCGCCATAGACTTCGGCGATGAGACCCTGGCGTGACGCCGTTCTCTTCCGTCGCGGCCCACAGTCGCGCAACACTTTCCTGCAAGTGGCGGCGGGCCGCGGCAATGCGCGTGCGATGCTCGGCGATCGCCGCCAGCACGATGGGGCGTTCGCCCAGCGAAGGCCCAGGGTCGATTGCCGGCTTGTTGGTGGTGAGTTTCACCAGGGCGTCGATCGCAGTCTCCGCCAGCCCGAACAGTTGTGCCGCGTAACCGGCCGCCATGTTGCAGACGATGGGGACCCGGCCCAATGTCCCCGTGAGCGTGCTGCCATCGAGGGGCGACGAGGTGAGCCGCCGCGGCACGAGCCGGTCTTTCACCACGATGTCGTGACTGCCGGTGCCGCGCAGTCCACCCGTGTGCCAGGTGTCGAGAATCTCGACCTCGGCGCGCCGTATCCAGATCATGCGGGCTTCGGGAACGTTGGGCTGCAGCATGCGCGGCTGACCGCCTTCAAAGATCACGCTGCGCAACGCCAGCCACTCGGCAAGCTCGCATCCCGACACCAGCGACCAGCGTCCATTCACCAGATAGGACTCGCCCTGCACGGCCGCGCGGCCACTCGGACGCGTCGAGCAGGCATACATCGCGCGCGCGTCGCCGAAGACTTCGGCGCGGGTATCAGCCGCGAGAAACCGGCCAAAGAAACACGGCAGCGTGTTGTTCCAGACGATCCAGCCGACGGAAGCTTCCGCCGCGGCAAGCAGTTCATAGACCGCCAGCGCTTCGCCAGGCGGCAATGCGAGTCCTGCGAGTTCGGTGGGCAGGCCGATGCGACACAGGCGCGCGGCGCGCAACGCATCGACTATGTCAGGCGCAATCTGCCGCTGCGTCTCCGTGCTGTCGCGCAGGCGCGTGATCAGCGGCTGCAATTCCTTTGCGGACGCGAGTGCTCCTGCGGACATGGCCGCGATGGTAGCACGCTGTTGTGCCGCTCAGACGTGCGTATCGCCGAGCGCGTCGACCTGCGCCTGGAGGCTCATTCGATCCAGCGACTTCACGGGTAGATTGGCGAACACCCGCAGACGACGCTCGAGCTCGGTGCGTGCCCGGATCAGTGCCTGGCGACGCTCCACGTCGTTGTCGTACTGTTCGGGATCCGCACATCTCCAGTGCGCCGTGACGGGATGGCCCGGCCAGCTCGGCGGCGCCTCGCCAGCCGCCGTGTCGCTCAACGTGAAGACGAAATCGAGTGGCGGAGAATCCGGAGCGCTGAATTCGCGCACATGTTGTGGCGGATGGTCGGGCACGGACAAACCGGCGTGTTCCAGCAACTCGGCGGCAATCGGATCGATTTTTGCCGCCGGACGCACTCCGGCGCTGAAGGCTTCGATCGTGCCTTCTCCGATAGCATTCGCGATGGCCTCGGCCATCACGCTGCGCGCCGAGTTTCTTTGTGACAGGAACAAGACTCGGAATGGCTGTCCTTGCACGGATTCCTCCTCTCTCGGGTTGGGGATGCACGACGGTAACCATGGGGGACAAGCGTGCCTGTCGGCCATTTCAATGGCCGAATGTCGGCGCATGGGTGGCTTGTGCGCCGCGGTAGGTTCAAGGTCCCATTTCCGTGCAGCAGACGTGTTGTTACAGAAAGCGCATGCAAAGAAAGACTTACGCCGTCACCGCATTGCTGTGCGCGTTGGCGCTGAGCGCCTGCGATTCCTCCGCCCCCAGCAAGGAAGCAGCAACGAAAGCGGAGCCCAAAGCCGCCGCCCCGGCTGCACCGCTGCCAGCTGCCCGTCCTGCCCGCGGGCGTGCCTGTCTGGACCGGAGATTATCCGAGCCTGGCCGAGCGTCGCGCGGTGCGCATGTTGGTGGTGTACAGCAAGACGTTCTACTTCATCGACAAGGGACAGCAGCGCGGCATCACCTACGACATGGGCATGGAGCTCGAGAAGCATCTCAATCGCGACAACAAGGACCGCACGCGACCCATCCGTGTCGTGTTCATTCCCGTGGCCCGCGACAAACTGCTGCCGGCGCTTGCCGCCGGCATCGGCGACATTGCGACCGGCGGACTCACGGTCACACCCGAGAGGCGCAAGAGCGTCGATTTCACGGCGCCCGCCGCCGATAACGTCAGCGAGATCCTGGTCACCGCGCCCGACGTCATCCCGCCCGCCAGCGCGGAAGAGCTATCCGGTCGCAGCGTGTACGTTCGACCCTCGAGCGCCTACCACGAAAGTCTGGTGGCGCTGAATGCGCGGCTCACCGCCGCCGGCAAGAAGCCGGTGGAAATCGTCGCGGCGGAGGAGAATCTCGAGGATGAAGACATCCTGGAGATGGTGAATGCCGGCCTGGTGGATGCCACGGTGGTAGATAGCTACGTGGCCACCTTCTGGAAGGAAATATTTCCCAACATTCGACCCCAGCCCGCGGTGACATTGCGCACCAATGCCGAGATCGCCTGGGCCATCCGCAAGGACAGCCCGGAACTCAAGAAAGTGCTCGACGCATTTGTCGCGAAAAATCGCATCGGCACGATGACCGGCAACATGGTGTTCAAGCGTTACCTGCAGAACACGCGTTGGGCGCGCGGCGCGACGAACAAGGAAGACATGCGCCGCTTCAACGAGCTCACCGGCTATTTCAAGAAATACGCCACGCAGTACGACTTCGACTGGCTGCTGCTCGCTGGCGCAGGGCTACCAGGAATCACGCCTCGACCAGAGCACGCGCAGCCCGGTCGGAGCCATCGGTGTGATGCAGGTGATGCCGACCACCGCGGGCGACAAGAACGTCGCCATCAAGGACATCCATCTCATCGAGCCCAACATCCATGCGGGTGTGAAGTACATGCGCTTCCTGGTGAATCAGTATTTCGACGAGCCGGGCATCGACCGCGTCAATCGGCACCTGTTCGCATTCGCGGCCTACAACGCGGGGCCCAACCGCATCTCGCGCTTGCGCAGAGAAGCGGCCGCCAAGGGCCTGGACCCGAACAAGTGGTTCAACAACGTGGAGGTCGTGGTCGCCGAGGATGTCGGCCGCGAAACCGTGCAGTACGTCAGCAACATCTACAAGTACTACATCGCGTACAAGCTCACGCTCGAACGCGCGCAGCAGCGCGAAGGCGCGAAGCCGAAGGCCGCCGCGAGTTGATCGTTACTTGACGGTGTAGCCTCGTCCTTCGAGGCAAACCGACATGGCCTTCTTGAAGTTGGCCTGTCCCTGGGCGCGCGCCGCATTCGCCTGGTCGGCAGCCGCCTGGGCCTGCTGGTTGGCAGCGTCAGCCTGCGCCTCGTATTCGCGTTTCGCCTGGCGGTTGCGCGAACCTGCTGCAACCACACCGGCCGCGGCGCCCGCCTTCGCACCTTCGTCCGCGTCGTTGTTGGCGACTTCTCCCACCACGGCACCTGCGGCAGCACCGCGCGCCGCGCCGCGTGCGCGCGAGCCGGAGGGAGGCGGCGGCGGCGGCGGAGCCGCGGCCACAGTCGCGGTTGGCGGCGGCGACATCGGATCGAAACCGGACTGCTGCTTCGCCCAGGTGAAACACTCGGAGTCATCCTTGGCTTGCGTGCTCGCGTCCTGCCCTTTTGCCGGGTACGCGGCGATGCCTGCCGAAGCCGCCATCGACGATGAAGGTGCCGGCGTGGTTTGTCCAAACGATTGCACGGCCAGTGCCGCGCAGATGGCGCTCGGCGAGTGTGATGTTGAGTTTCATGACGACCTCCGTAAAGACCGGATTTTCGAGGCAAGGCCTCCTGTGCGGACATCAGACCTAAGACCGACCCGGCTGCGCGATTCAACTTATGGGACGTCAGGACGGCGCCGGGTTCGCAGCCGTTCGCAGTGTGAAGCGAAACACCGCGCCGCCGCCGGGCGCATTTTCGGCCCAGATCTCGTCCCTCATGTGCGGCAATAATTGTGCGCGCGATCGGCAACCCCAGCCCCATGCCTTCGGACTTGGTGGTGAACAGGGAATCGAAAAGCTGCGGCATGATCGCAGCACTGATGCCGTGCCCGAAGTCGCGCACGGCGATCTCCACGCAGCCGCGTCGGTGTCGACGCCGTGATCAGCAGCAGCTCGACGCGAGCTCTCCGGCGATTCCTTCATCGCGTCCATGGCGTTGACGATGAGAATGACCAGCACCTGTTCGAGATGCGAACGGTCGCCGATCGCGCGCGGCAACCCGGCCGCAAGCTCGCGGCGCATGCTCACACGGCGATGCAGCGCATCGCCCGCGGTGAGTCTGCAGCACGTGGTCGATGGTCTCGGCGACATCCATGGGACCGCGACTGGAATTCGCGCCGGTGCACCAGCGAACGAATGCTGCGGATGGCGGCATCGGCGCGCAGGTCATCCTGGCGAATGTCCGCGAGGATCTGCCGCAGCTCCTCGAGTGGCGGATTCTCGGAGCGCAGCAGGATTTCGGCCGCTTCGGCGTTGCTGAGAATCGCGCACAACGGCTGGTTGACCTCGTGCGCCACCATGGCGGTGAGCTCGCCGACCACCGCGAAGCGCGCCGCGTGCGCCAGTTGGCGGCCCGATTCCTCCGCGCGCTTGCGATCGGTGATGTCGTGGCCGATGGCCTGAATTTCGCGCGCTTCATCCGAGCGCGGCTTTCGATCAGCGTGGCACACCCAGCTCTGCCAACCGCGCAGTACCGTCGGCGTGCGCGATTTCGCATTCCCACGCGGCATGTCCGCGCTCGACGATGGCTGCGCCATCGCCTCGAGCGCTGCCGCGGCGCGCTCCAGGCGGCAGCAACTCGAGAAAATTTCCGCCTAACAACTCGACGCGCGGACGCCCGAGGAACCGGCAGTAGGCCGAGTTCACGAAAGTCAGCGTGGCATCGGGAAGGAAGCGACACACGAAGGCGACCTGGCTGTCGACCACGTCGCGATAGCAGCGCCTCGCTGCGCTGGAGCGCAGCTTCCTGCTGGCGGCGATCGGTGATATCGATTGCGGAGCCGATGAAAGCCGTTGAATTCGCCATTGGCGCCGTGACGCGGCATCCCGCGCACTTGATATCCAGCGATACTCGCCATCGTGACGCCGCGCGCGGTACTCCAGCTCGACGCGGTATGGCGCGCGTGAAAATTTGGCAGGTAGATAGTCGATCGGTCCGTTGTATGTCGTCCGGGATGCAGGGACTTCGGCCCAGCCCTTGCCCAGGGTCTGTTCGAGCGATCGTGCCGGTGAAATCCAGCCAGCGCTGGTTGGCAAACTCGCAGCCGCCTCCGATCCGAGGTCCACATCATCATCGGCGCCTGATCCGCAATGGTGCGGAACCGCTCTTCGCTCTCGCGTAACGAATCGTTGAGGCGCGTCCACTGCTCGATGAGCACCGCCGCCAGGTACAGCGGCGCGGCGCGCAGCAACAGGAAATGCTGCAGTCGGCTGGAAGTTTCCGCGGTCGTGAGGTCGCGAATGACCCTGTGCGATCGATGGCGGCATCGACGGCGAAGACGGTCAGCAGCGCAACGGCCGCCGTCGCACCGAACATGCGAAAACGGATCGCCGCCCACACCATGAAGGGCACTGGCGCGTAGAAACGTGTTTCGCCGAACTCGAGGGGCCGCATGTGCTCGGCTTCGAATGCCAGGGACAAGGTGATCAGCAAGCCGAGCCCGAGCGCGCCCGCCTCGATGACCCGAGCCGTGCTGAACGTGGCCGGGTTTGGAGGCCGCAGCATCCAGTAGAACAGGATGGGAGTGACGATCAGACTCGCCATGGCATTGCCGAGGAACCATTGCTCGAAGCTCGCCCAGAAGGGATTGCCGAGAGCGCTGCGCGCGGCTGCACCACCGAAGGCACTGAGCAGCGGCACAAGCGCCACCGCGAACAGGCAGTAGAAGCCGAGATCGCGCATGGAAGTCAGACGGATCGGGTCCGACAGAAAGCGCTTGAGCAACAGCGCCACGAGCACCGCCTTGGCGCAATCGTTGATGTACAGCCGCACCCAGGAACCAACCCGGTATGCCGCCGGAGGCACATCGATCAGCAGGCGAATCGGCAACACCGCCAGCAACAACAGCCACCACCACCTGGTCCGCGTACACAGCAGCGCACACAGCAGCACCGAATCGGGAAACCAGAACGGCGCGGACACGACCGGGTTGAACGACATCCCGAAGTGATAGGCAATGATGTACGCCAGCACGAAGGCGCTGAAGCCGAGCACATTGCGCACCATGCGGCGGGCTTGATGCCGGTCCACGGGGACCAGCATGCGACTACGTTCCCGCCCAGGCCTGTTGCTTCCATGGCGGGATCTTGCGCCCGCCACGTGGCGCGCCACAACCGGGCGGGCGCGGAACCGTCGGTGGTTCCGCGCCCATCGATTCCTAACGAAGCTCGACCACCGCCACGGATTTCGGCGGCAGGCGCAGCACCAGCTTGCCGCCCGAGCGCTTCGCGCTGATGGGCGCGGGCTTCACGGCCTGCGGCGCATCAAAGGTGTTGTGCGCATCCATGGTCTTTGCGGTGAGTATGCGGCCCGTGCGCCGACTTCACCTCCGCACCGCTGACCGTGTTCAGCGTAACGCATCGCCTCGCGTTTCGGATCGAGATTGACGAGGCCGACGTGCAGGTTGCCCGGCCGTATCACGCGCAGCGGTGACACTCACCGAGGGCACACTCATCTGCTCCAGTGCGTACGGCGGGGCCTGGATCTCCGTCGGCAGGTAAGTCGCTCCCTGGAACGGGATATACATCTCGAAGGCGTGATACGTGGGCGTCAGCGTCATGCGCGGACCATCGGTGAGGATCATGGCCTGCAGCACGTTGACCATCTGCGCGATGTTGGCCATCTGCACGCGCTTGGCGTGCGCGTGGAAGACGTGGAAGTTGAGTGCTGCCACCAGTGCATCGCGCAGGCTGTTCTGCTGGTAGAGGAAGCCCGGCTCGCGTCCCGGTTCGGTCGAGTACCAGGTGCCCCACTCGTCGACGTAGAAGGCCACCTTGCCCTGTGGATCGTTCTTCTCGAGTACCTTCTCGTTGCTGGTGATGTACTCGTCGATCTTCAGCAGTGTTCGCTCAGCGTCGAGATCCATTCCCCTCGGGAAAGCCGAGCGAGTTGCCCTTCTTTTCCCAGACGCCGGATGGAATCGTGTAGTAGTGGTGCGAGATGGCATCCATGTCGCGCTGGACCATGGTGGTGAGCACCTCGACCCATTTCGTGCCGGCGTCATGTCCACCGCTCGCGACGATCGTCGGCCGTTTGCCGCGCGGGGCCTTCACATACGTGGCGTACTGACGGAACAGGTCGGCGTAGTACTCGGGCCGCATGTTGCCGCCGCACCCCCAGGTCTCGTTGCCGATGCCGAAGAAGTGCACGTCCCAGGGTTTGTCGCGACCGTTCTTGCGGCGCTCATTGGCGAGTGTCGACACGGTGTCGGAGGTCATGTACTCCATCCAGTCGGCCATCTCCTGCGGGCTGCCCGAACCCACGTTGCCGCTGATGTAGACCTTGGTGCCGATCAGTTCGGCGAAGGCCATGAACTCATGGGTGCCGAACTCGTTGGTTTCGGGAACACCGCCCCAGTGCGTGTTCACCTTCACGGGCCGTTTTTCACGGGGCCCGATGCCGTCACGCCAGTGGTATTCGTCCGCGAAGCAGCCACCCGGCCAACGCACTACCGGCACCTTGAGTGCCTTGAGGGCTGCGACCACGTCATTGCGGTAGCCGCGAGTGTTGGGGATGCTGGACTTCTCGCCGACCCAGATGCCCTCGTAGATACCGGCGCCGAGGTGCTCGGCGAACTGTCCATAGACGTTCGGGTTGATGACTGGCCCCGGCTGATCGGCGCGCACGGTGACCGAAACTTCCGCGGCGCCCTGCGCGACGGCCAGGCTGCCGAAGCACGAAACGCAAACAAACCAGCGAGATCAGCCGCTTCGCCGTCATAACACCCCTCGCCTCGTTCATAAACTCAGACAATTTTGATGCTAGCCGCGCGGCCTGCGGCGGGCAAGCCGACGCCGTGCGCGATTCAGTAGTTGGCGGCGCGCGGTGGACGAGCGGCGACTGGCGGCTTCGGACGCTGCTTGATCGGCGTGTCCATGATGGCGAGCCGGATGAGCTCGGCCATCGCGGCGCGCGCTGCTTCGGCATCCTTGGCGGCGATCGCGTCATACACGCGCCAGTGGTCGGGTACCGGGTCGCGCTTCAGTGGCGCGATGCGCTGCTTGAACTCGGTCAGCGCATTCACCGCGGCGGTCACGCCGTTGGTGAGCGACACGATGAAAGGATTCGCGGTGGCGCTCAGCAACGCGGCGTGAAACTCCTTGTCGGCCAGACGCCCTTCCGGCACATGCAGCGTGTGTTGCGTCATCGCGTCGAGCGCGCGCCGCATGCTGTGGAGGTGTTGCTGGTTGCGGCGCGTCGCCGCAAGCGCGGCGGCCGCCGGCTCCACGATGCCGCGCAGCTCGAACAGCCCATGCAGGACCTCCGGCTCCGGTTCGCCCGCAAATACCCAGGAAAGCACGTCCGGATCGAGCAGATGCCAGTCTGCCAGTGCACTCACGCGCGTCCCCACTCGCGGCCGGCTGTGTACCAGGCCCTTGGCGGCCAGGATCCGCACGGCTTCGCGGTAGGCGGTGCGCGATACCCTGCGCCGCTCGCTGGCCTCGACTTCGCCATCAAGGATGTGGCCGGGGCGGTAGCGCCCGGACACGATCAGCAGCCCTATCTCGCGGGCAATGGACCCGTGCAGCCGCAACACCTTGCGGCTGGCATGCGCACCCTGGTTTCCCGCTGTTTTCTTGGACTTTTTCGCAGCCATTCGAGTTTCTTCCCAAAAGTCCGAGTATTGAAATCCGGATGTCTGGCAGTTTGGACGGATGTCAGTCTGATAATGGTGCGATTACAGCGCGGACATTGCATGCACGTAGCACGCGCGGCTAGCATTTGTCCGAGTAATAACTATACGGACGCGCGCTTGCCGATCAAGGCGTCCGTCATCGGGGGGTACCAACGTGGCGGTCAATAAACGGGTTACTTCGGCGTCCGCACTGGCGGCGCTCTCCATCTCAGTGGGCGCGGTGGCACAGCAGGGCACGGCCGAGGAGACGGAAACCATCGTCGTCACCGGCGTTCGCGAGGCTCTCCGAAAAGGACTGGAGAACAAGAAGGAGTCCACGCAAGTTCTGGAGTCGATCGTTGCCGAAGACATCGGCAAGCTGCCGGACAACAACGTGGTCGAGGCGCTGCAACGCGTCACGGGCGTGCAGGTCTCGAACCGCGGCGGCGGCGAGGCCGACGTCATCACGATTCGCGGCCTCCCCGACATCGAAACCACCTGGAACGGCCGCAGTGTGTTCACGTCGAACGGCCGCCAGCTGCAGCTGCAGGACATTCCCGCCAACCTCGTGGGCCAGATCGACGTATTCAAGACTCGCGCGGCGGACCAGATTGAAACCGGCCTGGCCGGACAGATCGACGTGCGAACCCGCCGGCCCTTCGATTTCGACGGCTTCACGCTCTCGGTCAGCGCGCGCGGCAACTACCAGGAGCAACGCGAATCCTTCGACCCGAACGCCAGCGTGCTCATCAGTAACCAGTGGGACTCGGGTGACAGCCGCTTCGGTGCGATGCTGAACGTGAACTATGCGAGCACCCGCTGGCGCGACCAGAGTGTCACGGCCGGCGCCATGGTGCCGTTCGGCACGGCGACCAACCCGCCGCTCGGGTATGGCGCCGCGGCGGACAACTGCCCGAATACTCCGCCCGACAATCCGAACTGGATTCCCCTCGAACGCTTCTTCCCCGACGACTGCCGTGGAACACCGCTGGGCGGCCCGCTGCAGTTGATCTGGCAACCCGGCCTCGACCGTGGTCTGTCACAGGAGGCGGGCGCGACGCTGAACATCGCCGGCGTCGACTATGAATATCTGCTGGCACGCGACGCGATGTTCGCCGTGGATGCCAAGGGCAATCGCGAGCGTCCGGCCGCGACGCTCGCGCTGCAATTCGCACCCAACGACACCTCGGAATACACCTTCGAAGCCTTCTACCAGGGTTATCGGGAAGACGTCTTCAACAACCTGCACTTCACCTTTGCCGATTGGTGGGGTGGCCTCGGCCCGGATCCCGGTTCGACCATCACGACGTTTCCCGATACCAATGTCATCAAGACGCGCACCGTGGGCTTTCCGTTCGGCTTCAACAGCGGCGACTCCCTCGAGCAGAGCACCGACAGCTATGTCTATGCGCTGAACGGCAAATGGCAGATCAGTGACAGCTTCACGCTGGTCGGTGACGTGTCATTCCAGGACAGCACTTTCGACACCAACTTCATTGCCATGCGCACCACGCGCGTGCCGGCGCAGCTCGTGGTCGATTTCAACGCCGGCGATGGCATTCCGTCCTGGCATTTCAATGATGACGCCGAGATGCTCGATCCGGCGCTGTGGACCGCGGCCGAGCTCTATCAGAACCGTGGCAGGAGCGAGGGCGACGCGGTCACGGCGCAACTCGATGGCGACTACCTGTTCGGCGATACCGGTTTGTTCAAGCGGCTGAAGTTCGGCGTGCGCTACGACGATCGCGGCGCTTCGCAATCTTCGCCGACGCCGGTGCGCACCCGACTTCCTCGGCGGCTCCTTCGGTGCCTTGCCCGAGGGATACCAGTACATCAACGAAGGCTTCATGGATGGAGAAGCGGACGTCCCGACCAGCTGGATGGTCGCGAACGGCTGGTATATCCAGGATCATCGCGATGATCTGCGCGCGCTGTACGGCCAGCCCGCGGGCGACCCGGCGCTGCTCAAGGCCTTCGACGTCACCGAGACGACCATGACCGCCTACGCGATGGCGGATATGGATTTTGGCGACAAGTTCCACGTCAATGCGGGTGTGCGCTTCGTGAAGGTGGACACGGACATGACGTTCATCGACGTCATCAATCCCGCCGAGCCCCCCGTGAGCGACGACTCCAGCGTCGACGACCTGTTGCCGTCGGTGACGCTGCGCTACGACGTGACCGACGACTTCCGGCTGCGCGCCAATTACGGCGAATCCCTGCGCCGCCCGAATTTTGCGGACCTCAACCCGAATTTCAATCTCACGGATGACCTGAGCGGTGTCGGTTACGGCACGGGTACCGGTGGCAATCCGGATCTCGAAGCGACCAAGGGCAGGAACTACGACCTCACGGCCGAGTGGTATTTCGCGGCAGACAGCGCCATCTATGGCACGCTGTTCAAGCGCGATATCGAAGGCCTCGTTGTGCCGCTGACCCGGCGCATCACCATCGCGAACTCCCCTTTCCCGGGCACGGATGACTTCGTGATCACGCAGCCCGTGAACGCCTCCGACGGCGAACTCGAGGGCTTCGAACTCGGCTTCCAGTACTTCCCGTCCAACCTGCCGGGCATTCTCGATGGTCTCGGAATCGTCGGCAGCTATACCTCGCTCGATTCCTCGCAGAACATTCCGCAGACCGACCCCGAGGGCAATATCATCGGCCAGGAAACCACCGAGTTTTTCCAGGTCTCCGACGCGTCATACAACGTGACGCTGGCCTACGAACACTCCGGCATCGGCATGCGGCTCTCGTACGTGTGGCGCGAGAAGTTCCTCAACAACAACGAGGCGCGTGCCTTCGCGAATCCCGTCGGCATCTGGCGACGCCCGGAGAGCAGTCTCGACTTCCAGTTCAACTGGGATGTCACCGACAACTTCGCGGTGTCATTCGACGCCGTGAACATCACGCAGGACATGCAGCAGTCGTACTACCACTTCGCCGACGTGGGCACGCCCACGCTGACCAACTTCGGCACGACACTGATCAGCCGGCAGTTCGCGATCGGCATGCGTTGGACGCTGTGATGATTTGAGGCGGGTACGGGACCCGCCAATCCGCAGCCGCGGCGTGTCTTTCGGGGCGCGTCGCGGTTTTTCTTTGTGCTCTTTCCCGGGGCACCCGTCAGGCGAGAAATGCCTTGGGCGGCCATTCATCCCAGCGGGATGGCTGCGGATCCAACAGGGCCTGCGATCTCGCAAAGATCTGCGGCTCGAACTGAGTCGACTTTCGTACCGTTATGTCGAGATGCACACCCGTGACCATCATGGTTGCCAGGTGATCACCACCGTCGCCGCGAAACATTTCGTGCACGAAACGCACGGACTTTGGCCGTAACTCGAGGACCGCGGAGCGCACCTCGATGATGTCGCCCACCAGCGCCTCACGGCGGTAGCTGATGCGCTGATCGACCGCCGCCATGCCGCGCTTCGCCTCGCGCATGTACTGGGAGGTCATGCCCATCAGCGCGCCGAGATTCCAGGTGGCCTCATCGAACTTGCCCACGTACCACATGACGTTCATGTGGCCCATGTGATCGCATTGCCACTGGTGGACCATGCCGCGGTAGGTGACGCCGATGCCGCTCATGGCTATTCGACCTTGTAGAAGCGCACGATGGCGGCATCGGGCAGCCGTTCGACGCTGCTCACGAACAGCGTGTGATTCATCCACTCGTACTTGCTGTCGCGCGGCGCTTCGAAGGTGGCGACCGTGCGGCAGTAGATCAGGTTGGCGTCCACCTTTTCCCCTTTTGCCAGGCGTTCCATCACCTCGGGCTTGCCGTAACGCACGCCGCGATTCTCGACCATGATGAGCACTCCGTCCTCGGTTTGCATCGTGTACCGGGCCTCAAGCTCCCACGCGCCATCTGGCCGTACGAATTGCCAGTCCGCACCTCCCGCGATCACTTTGCCCCTGAGCGCCGGGCCTTCCACCGGACCGCCCTGGATGGGCACGATGCGTCGCAGGCCATGCGAACTCTCGCCAATGACGATCGGCCTATCCACCTTGACTCGCGCCTCGAACACGAACTCGGTGCGCAGCGGCGGAGGCTGCTCAGCTCCCATCGCCACGGACTGCATGGCCAGCAATATCGCGCAATTCACCCACGTCCTGCACTTCATCACGCCTCCCGTGTTTCCGCCTATCTACCTCGACTCGCCACGACATCCGCGCCGCGCAGCGGTCCGGAGCGCACGCCAGGCCGCGCCGGTTTGCGGCGGACCGCAGGTGATCATCCCCCTGCCCGTCGCGCAGTCCAGCCATAAGCCACAGAAATACACGCTATTTCAGCGCCAATTCGCATGGCGGAACGCCGGATTCTTGATCAGACCATTGCGGTTTCGCTCACGGGCGAGACGGAAAACGGCCGGTTCCCGAACATCCGGGTTGAAAATACGGCAGGGGATCATTTTCATGTCTCAGCAGAATCTCGAAGGCGTGCTCAAGGCCGCCGGCAACACCGTCAAAATGCTGCGCAACTCGCAGATTGGCGCGTATGTATACCCGGTGGTCCCGAGCGAATTCACCAACTGGCGCGACGAGCAGCGCGCCTGGCGCGACTCGGCGGTGTTGTTCGACCAGTCGCACCACATGGCCGAGCTCACCATCAAGGGCCCGGATGCGCTCAAGCTTTGCACGCACACCACGATCAACAGCTTCGCGAATTTCCCGATCAACCGCGCGAAGCAGATGGTGCCCACCAGCTATGACGGTTTTGTCATCGGTGACGGCATCCTGTTTCACCTCGACAAGGACGAACTGCTGTTCGTCGGCCGCGCGCCCACGGTGAACTGGTTGCAGTTCCACTGCGAGACCGGCGGCTACAAGGTCGACTTCATTCGCGATGACCGCTCGCCCTCGCACCCGCGCGGCAAGGCCGTCACGCGTCGTCACTATCGCTTCCAGGTCCAGGGGCCGAACGCCAAGCAGATCCTCGACAAGATCAACGGCGGGCCGATTCCCGACGTGAAGTTCTTCACGATGGACACCATCACCGTCAAGGGACGCAAGGTGCGTTGCCTGCGCCACGGCATGGCGGGCGCACCCGGTCTCGAGATCTGGGGTCCGTATGCCGAGGGCGATGAGATCCGCGACTACATCCTCGAGGCGGGCCGCGAGTTCGGCATCGTCCCGGTCGGATCGCGCGCCTACGCCAGCAACACGCTGGAATCAGGCTGGATTCCCTCGCCTTTGCCGGGCGTGTACACGCGCGACAGCATGAAGAAGTATCGCGAGTGGCTGCCGGCCAACGGCTACGAGGCCACCGGCTCGATTGCCGGAAGCTTCGTCAGTGACAACATCGAGGACTACTACGTCAATCCCTACGAGCTGGGCTATGGCCCGTTCGTGAAGTTCGATCACGACTTCATCGGCGCCGACGCGCTCAAGAAGATCGCCGACAAGCCGCATCGCAAGAAGGTCACGTTCGCGTGGCACCCGGACGACATGGCGAAAATTTACGCCTCACTGTTCCATCCGGGCGAGGAGCACTACAAGTTCTTCGACCTGCCGAATGCCAACTACGCTTCGTCGTCCTTCGACAAGATCGTGAAGAACGGCAAGACCGTGGGCTTCTCGATGTTCGGCGGCTACAGCTACAACGAGCGCACCGCCCTGTCGCTGGGCATCGTCGATCCGGGCGTCGAGATTGGTGAACAGCTCACGCTGCTCTGGGGCGAGGAAGGCGGCGGCACCAAGAAGACCACCGTCGAGAAGCACAAGCAGCTCGAGGTACGCGTGACCATCTCGCCGGTGCCCTACTCGCGCGTGGTGCGCGATAGCTACGCGGAAGGCTGGCGCACGGCGCAACACGCCTGACGAGCCGGAAACGGGGCGACGGCGGATCCGTCCACCCCATTTCGAGGAAACGCGTCCGCACCTGAGAACGGTCACGTGCTAACTACCCGGCAATCGCCGGGTAGTTAGTTTGCGGGGTCCGCGTTTTTTTCGTCGAAGGGGCTTTGACCCCCTTCCATTTCGCTTGCAACTGAGTATACACTGTATACACAGTATGTACAGCGGCATAAACATCTCCCAGACCGACGCCCGCCCGATGTACCTCCAGATCATGGAGCAGATCCGGGCCCGCATCGCCGCGGGCGAGTGGCCGGCCGGCAAAGAACTCCCGTCAATCCGGGCACTTGCAGCGGCCCTGAACGTCAGCGTCATCACCATCAAGCGCGCCTACCTGGACCTCGAGAACGAGGGGGTCATCGTCACCCGGCACGGCAAGGGCTCGTTCGTGGCCGACGTCAACGGGCTGGCCGGCGAACTGCAGGAAGAGCGGCTCGATGAACACCTGATCCGCGCCGCCGAGATCGGCCAATCGCTCGGCCTCACACCCGAAGACCTCGAGGAGCGGCTGCGCCGCGCCCGCCAGAACCTGGACAGGAAGTAATGGACAGCAAGCACATCGAAATGCGCGGGGTACGCAAGAGCTACCGCTTCTTCACGCTCGACGACCTGTCGCTCGATCTGGCACCCGGCGAGGTCATGGGTTTCGTCGGTCCCAACGGCGCTGGCAAGACCACCACGCTCAAGCTCGCCATGGGATTCATTGCGCCGGACGCCGGCGAGATCCGCGTGCTCGGGCATGCGATGCCCGACGGGCAGGCCGCCGCCAAGCGCGACATTGGCTATGTCTCCGCCGAAATGCGCCTGCTGCCGCACGCGACGCTCGGCTGGCACATGGAATTCGTCAAGTCCATCTACCCGGAATGGGACGGCGGCTATGCCGCGACGCTGGTGAAGCGCTTCAACCTGCGCCCGGAGCAGAACGCGCGCTCGCTATCGCTCGGCGAACAGGTCAAGGCGATGCTGCTGCTGGCGCTGGCGCGCCGCCCGCGCCTGCTGATCCTCGACGAGCCAACCACCGGCCTCGATCCGGTGGCACGCCACGAAGTGATCAGCGAGTTCATGGACGTGCTGCGCGACGACAGCCGCTCGATCCTGTTCTCCTCGCACAACACTGTCGACGTGGAACGGATCTCGGACACGCATCACCTTCATCGACCGCGGCCGAATCGTCGACAGCAGCAACAAGGAAGACTTCCTCGACCGCTGGCGCCGCATCCACGTGCAGTTGCCGGCGGGCGCTTCGCTTCCCGAGCTGCCGAACATCGTGGGACGCGTGACCGACGGTCAGTTCATCACGCTGACCACCAACCAGTACTCCGAGGGCCTGCGCGCATTGATCGGCCCGCACGTACGCGAGGTGCAGCGCATGAATCTCGAGGAGATCTTCGTCGCCAATGTCATGCATCACCGCGAGGTGCGCGGCTCATGAACATCGTGACCCGCAAGCTCATCGCCAAGGAACTGTACGTCAATCGCTGGCTGATCGCCGGCGGCGCGTTTTCCGGCATCGCCTCGATTCTGATCGCCGGGCTTGGGAAGACGGGCTTCAACGTGGGCGGATTGACCTGGCTCACCACCATCATCGCCACCGGGGTGATGCTGGCGCTGTACGGCATCATGAATGAGCGCAAGGAACACTCGTTGCAGTTTGTGCTCAGTCTGCCGCTGTCGATCTCCGAATACGTGCGCGCCAAGATGCTCGGCCTGTTCGCCGGCTTCCTGATCATGTGGTCGATCAGCTGCACGGCCGCCCTGCTGCTGGTGTTCTGCAAGGCAAGCGTGCCCGATGGCCTCGCCGCTTATCTCATCCTGCTGTGCGTGTTCATGCTGGCGAATTTCGCGGTGGTGCTGTGCGGCGCGCTGCACGCGCAATCCGAGGCGTTGACCTCGGCCGTGATCGTCGTCACCAACATGGGCGTGAGCATTTTCATGTTCACGGTCGGGCCGCTGCCCGGCATCCAGGACCACATTTGGTCAACCGCCCCGGTTTGGAACTCCACCTTCTGGACGGTGCTCGCCTGCGAGCTCGCCGTCATGGTCATCGCCTTCGCCCTGCCCTTTTTCTTTGCCGCGCGCCGCCGCGACTTCATCTAGGAGAGAGAACAATGGACAACCAGGACTCACGCCTGCACGCGCTGGACGCCGTGCGAGGCTTCGCGCTGTTGCTAGGCGTGGCCTTCCATGCATCGCTGTCGTTCATGCCGGGATGGCCGCCGGGCATCTGGTCCATGGTCGACAACTCGCCCAGCCAGTTCCTGAGCGACGCGGGCTTCGTCAGCCACATATTCCGCATGTCTCTGTTCTTCTTCATCGCGGGGTATTTCGGCCGGCTGCTCTATCACAAGCTCGGCGCGCGCGGCTTCTGGACAAATCGCGCCAAGCGCATCCTGGTGCCGCTGATCTGCGGCTGGGTGGTGTTGTTCCCGCTGATCGCCTGGATCTGGACGGTCGGGATCACCAAGGCGCTGGGCGGCACGCCGCCGGCGCCGCCGCCCGAGATGCCGCCCGGCTGGTTCCCGCTCACGCACCTGTGGTTCCTGTACGAGTTGCTGCTGTTGTATGTCGCGGTCATTGCGCTGCGCGCCCTGGTGGTGCGATTCGACGGCGCGCAGAAACTGCGTAATCTCGTCGATACGATGGTCGTGAACTCGATCCGCATGCGGATCGCGGTGTTCACACTCGGCATCCCCGTGGCCGGCGCGCTGATGGCGCTGCCGTTCTGGTTCTACTGGCAAGGCATCCCGACGCCCGACCAGTCGCTGATTCCGCAGGTGCCCGCGACCGTCGGCTTTGGCACGGCGTTCATCTTCGGCTGGCTGGTGAATCGCTCCGGCAGCTGCGCTCGACGCCATCACGCGCGGCTGGTTCGTGCACCTGGTGCTCGGCATCGTCGCCACAGGCTGGCTGCTGCACACCATGCACGCCACACCCATGGCCCAGCCCGGCCTCACCAAGACGCTGTTCGCGCTGGTGTTCGGTGTCGCGGTGTGGGGCTGGGTGCTCGGGCTCACCGGCGCCGCGCTGCGCTTCCTGTCCAACTACAGCGCCGTGCGTCGCTACATCGCCGACGCTTCCTACTGGATCTATCTCGCGCACCTGCCGGTGGTCGCGGCGCTCGCCGTCTGGGTGGGCCATTGGCCGCTGCACTGGGGCGTGAAATATCCGTTCATCCTGGTCACGAGCTTCGCCGTGTTGTTCCTGAGCTATCACTTCCTGGTGCGCCCGACGTTCATCGGCAAGCTGCTCAACGGCCGCAAGTATCCGCGCCGACAGCCGCCACAGGAACCCGCCACTCCATCCGCACCAACGACGCCGGTCGCGCCGATCGGTGGCGGCCCGGTGGCACAGCTGCGTTCCATCACCAAGAAGTTCGGCACCACGACTGCGCTGGCCGGTGTCGACATCGAACTTCGCCCCGGCGAACTGCTCGCGCTGCTCGGTCCCAACGGCGCGGGCAAGACCACGGCGATCAATCTGTGGCTCGGACTCATCGAGGCGGACGCCGGAGAGGTCACGCTGCTCGGTGGTTCGCCGCTGGACGTCGAACGCCGCCGCGGACTTGGCGTGATGATGCAGGGCGTGGAGATGTACAAGGAGCTCAAGGTGCGCGAGCTGATCGCGCTTTCCTCGAGCTACTACACGAATCCGCTCTCGGTGGAAGAAACCCTGCGCCGCGCCGGAATCAGTGCGCTGGCGAACAAGGCCTACGGAAAACTATCCGGCGGACAGAAGCGCCAGGCGCAGTTCGCGGTGGCAATTTGCGGCCGGCCGCGCGTGCTGTTCCTGGACGAACCCAGCGTGGGTCTCGACATTCAGGCGCGTGAAGCGCTGTGGGCCAATGTGCGCATGCTGCTCGCCGAGGGCTGTTCGATCGTCCTGACCACGCACTATCTCGAAGAGGCCGAAGCGCTGGCCTCGCGCGTGGCGGTGCTCGTCAAGGGACGCATCGTCGCCGCCGGCAGCGTCGACGAGATGCGCGCGCTGGTGGCGCGCCGGCAGATCACCTGTGAATCCGGGCTCGCCGTCGAAGTCGTACAGCAATGGCCAGATGTCATCGAGGCACGGCGCGAACGCGGCCGCCTCAGCATTTTCGCCGCCGATGCGGAAGCCGTGGTGCGGCGTCTGCTCGCGGAAGACCCAACGCTGCGCCGGCTCGAAGTACGCGAGGCCGGACTCTCTGAAGCATTCACCGAACTCACCAAGGAGGCCGCATGAACGCCCTCGCCCTGCACAGCATCGACACCGAGTCCGGAATTCTGCCCCCGGGCCGCGCGCTCGGCGCATACCTCACCGAGATACGATTCGAATTCATGCGCATGTTGCGCAATCCTGCGCTCGCGTTGCCGGTGGTACTGGTTCCGCTCGCGCTCTACCTGCTGTTCGCGGTAGTCATCTTCGGCGAGGGCATCGCCAAGGATCCGGCACTGGGCGTCTTCTTTTTCACGGCATTCTCGGTGATGGCGGTCACCATGCCGGCGCTGTTCGGTATCAGTGCCTCGCTGGCGATGGAGCGCGAGATGGGCCTGATGCTCCTGAAGCGCGCTCAGCCCGCCCCTGCCGCAAGCTGGCTGGTGGCCAAGATCACGTGCGGCGTGCTCTTCTGCCTGCTGTCGTACGCGCCGATGCTGGCGGCCGCCATCGCGGCCGGCACGCTGCCACTCGACGCTGGCCAGATCGCGGCCATGAGCGGCGCATTGATCGCCGGATCGATTCCCTTCTGTGCGCTCGGCCTGATGATCGGCGCGCTGGTCAAGGGATCAGCCGCGCCTGGCTATGCCAACCTCATCTATCTACCCGGGTGTTACCTGTCGGGCCTGTTCTTCCCGCTGCCAGCGTCGATGCACTGGCAGGTGCCCCTGTGGCCGCAAGCCCATATCAACCATCTGGCGATGCACGCGGCGGGTGTCACCACCAAGTACCCTTTGATCCCGATGCAGCTGGCCATCGGCGTTCTGATCGGCTTCACCGTGCTGTTCAGCGCCGTCGCGCTCTGGCGCCTGGCGCGCAAGGGCTGAAATGGGAAATGGGGACACTCCCCATTTGCAAGCAAATTGTGCCGGACCTCACCGCTTCTCGCGCACGGAACAGGTCCGGCACCTTTTGCTAGAAAATGGGGAGTGTCCCCATTATGGTTGCGCCTCCATGGGACGGGGGTGACGCAATGGTGGATTCGAACCGGCGTGATTTCCTGCAGGCCGCGGGGCTCGCGGGAATGCTCTCGGGCGTTTCATCAGCGGCAGTGGCACAGGGTGTCTCGGGTGCGGGCACGGTCGACCCGGCCAATACTTCGATCCCTGAAATCGCCCCCACGCACAAGATCCGCTTCTCGGCCATCGGTCTGGATCACGCGCACATCTACGGCATGACCCGCGCCATCCAGCGCGGCGGCGGCGAGCTGGTCTCCTTCCACGCCACCGACCCGGCGCAAATCGCCGAATACCGCAAACAGTTCGGCGATGTGAAGCTCGCGGCGCACCGAAGACGAAGTCATCGGTGACAAGTCCATCCAGCTGGTCATCGGTGCGCCGATTCCCGATCTGCGCGCGCCGCTCGGTGTGCGCGTGATGAAGGCTGGCAAGGACTACCTCGGCGACAAGCCGGCGATCACCTCGCTCGAGCAGCTCGCCGAAGTCCGCAAGACGATCAAGGACACCAGGCGCAAGTTCGCCGTCATGTATTCGGAGCGTCTCGAAGTGCGCTCCGCGGTGCACGCCGGTGAGCTGATCCGCCAGGGCGCGATCGGCAAGGTGATACAGACGGTCAACCTCGCGCCGCATCGCATGAACATCCCGAGCCGCCCGCCATGGTTTTTCGACAAGGCGCGTTACGGCGGCATCCTCTGTGACATCGGCTCGCACCAGGCCGATCAATTCCTCTACTACACCAACAGCACCACGGCGCACGTGGTGGCCGCGCAGACCGGCAACCTGGCGTTCCCGCAATATCCGAAATTCGAAGACTTCGGCGACATGATCATGGCGGGCAACGGCGGCACCGGTTACGTACGCGTGGACTGGTTCACGCCCGACGGACTCGACACCTGGGGCGACGGCAGGCTGTTCGTGCTCGGCACCGAGGGCTACATCGAACTGCGCAAGTACACCAACGTCGCCTCCGGGCTCAAGGGCGGCAATCACCTGTACCTCGTGGACAAGAAACAGGCGCGCTACATCGACTGCAACAAGGTACCGCTGCCCTTCGGACCGCAATTCGTGGCCGACATCGTCGAGCGCAGTGCGCTCGCGCAAGACCAGGACCAGGCACTGCTGGCCGCCGAGCTGGTGCTCAAGGCCCAGACGATCGCCACACGTCCAATCAGCGCTTAAAGGGGAATCATGAAAACTTTTCTCGCGGTGCTGGCCGCAGCGCTACTCGTGTGCACGTGGGCCCACGCGGATGAATCGGCCGGCGCTATCTACGTGCCTTACCGGGCCTCGGGTATCTACGCACCCGGTGAACCCGTCGGCTGGCATGTCACGCTGCCCTGGACCTCGCGCACAGTCAGCTACGTAATCCGCAAGAACAACCTGGCGGAGATCGGTCGCGGCATCATCAGGCCCGGCAAGCCGGACAAGATCGAGGTGACGCTCGACGAGCCCGCCATGGTGTACGTCGAAGTCACGGAGAACACGGCAGACGCCAGGCCGCGCGCACTCGGCGCCGCGGTCGCGCCGGAGAAAATCCAGCCGTCGATTCCCGCGCCCGCCGACTTCGATGTGTTCTGGAAGGCGAAGATCGCGGCGTTGCGCAAAGTACCCGCGAAGCCCGTGCTCACCGAGAAGCCCGCTGAAAAAGACGGCGTCGACTTCGCCATCGTCCGCATGGATCACATCGATGGGCGTCACGTGTGGGGCCAGCTGGCAAAACCGCACGATGCGACTCGCAAAAAGAAATATCCGGCCCTGTTGATCCTGCAATGGGCGAGCCCGCCCTATCCCTTGCAGAAATCCTGGGTCACCGATCGGGCCGCGGAAGGCTGGCTGACGCTGAACATCGAGCCTCACGATGTGATGCCCGATCAACCGAAGGAGTACTACGACGCGTTGCCGAAGGAGCTCAAGGAATACAACACCATCGAAACGCGCAATCGCGATCGCAACTACTTCCTCTATATGTATCTGGCCGACATCCGCGCAGTGGACTACCTGGCCAGCCGGCCGGACTGGGATGGCAAGACATTGGTAGTGATGGGAACCAGCATGGGCGGTCAGCAGAGCCTGTGCACCGCGGCGCTGCATCCGAAGGTCACGGCCATGCTCATCAATGTTCCCGCTGGCGCCGACGTCAACGGCACGGCGCATGGACGCAAGACCGGCTATCCGTTCTGGGACGCCAATGACAGCCAGGTGCTAAAGACGGCGCAGTACTTCGACACCGCGAACTGCGCAGCGCGTATCAAGGTCCCGTCGCTGGTTTCGATGGGGTTCATCGATACTGCCACGCCGCCGGTGGGCATCTGGGCCGCGTTCAACCAGATCCAGGGGCCGAAGCAGGCCGCGCCGATGCGCGACTCGCCGCACAACCACCTCGCCACGCCGGAACAGTCGCTGCCGTGGACACGCGCTTCCGCGAACTGGCTCAGCGCCCTGCTGGCCGGTCGTGCGCCCATCGAGCGCGCCGATGTCGCCACACCTCGCACCGATGAGAACTCACGACGCGCCCATGAAGATCTGCTCGCCAAGCGCAAGGCCGGCAAGATCGACGTGTACTTCCTCGGCGACTCGATCACGCGGCGCTGGGGCACCAGCGACGCGCAGTACCAGGAGCTGCTCGCCAACTGGAATGCCAACTTCAAAGGCTGGAATGCGGGGAATTTCGGCTGGGGTGGTGACAAGACCCAGCACATGCTCTGGCGACTGCAAAACGGCGAGCTCGATGGCGTCAACCCGAAGGTCGTGGTGCTCATGGCCGGCACCAACAATATCGGCGATGCGTCACCGCTCGGCGACGTCGAGGAGCGCGCCGCCGACGTCGCCCGGGGGGTCGCGGCCCTGGTTCGCGAAATCCGCAAGCGCGCGCCCGGAGCGACGCTGATCATCACCGGGATCACACCCCGCGATGACAATGTCGATGTGATGCCGGTGGTCAGCGCGGCCAACCGGAGAATCGCCTCGCTGGCCAACGGAAAGTCCATACGTTACATAAACATCAACGAACAACTTGCGTTGCCGGACAATCATTTGCGCGACGGCATGGCCTATGACGGTCTGCATCTCACTCCGTCGGCGTACCAGCACTGGGCCAGCGCATTGAAACCCATGCTCATGGAACTGCTGGGGCCGCCGGCCGCGGTCGATCACGCGCCCCCTCCAACCGGAGATCCGAGCGCTGCCCGGCGTCAGTGAAATCCGTGGCGACAGGCCGCCAAAAAGCGGTCGACCGGGTGCGGTGAACGGCGCAAGATAAGAACGAGGGGCGAAGAAGACGGAGGACTCGGGTTGCCACCCGCGCTTACCACCGCTTGTCGACAGGCAGCGCTCGCGATCCGCAGCGCGACGGTGGGCTGTTGGATCTCGTTACGCACCACCCACCGCGATATCTCCACGTCCCTCGGCATCTCTGCGGCAGTGCACCTCGCCCTGTTGCTCGGGGTTGGCGCGGCGATGTACACCTCCGGCAACGACGACATGAACGTTCCCGAGTTGTCGGTGCAGCTCGTGACTCGCGAAGGCCCGAGCAGCGAGGAATTCACGGAGGCGGCATTGCCGCAGCCGGCACCTGACCCGATCGAAGACGTGCTCGATGACCCTGGCACGGGTGAGCAGACCATCGACGCCCCGGCAGTTGCCAATGCTGCGCCGCTGCAGGCTCTGACGCCTGACGTCAGCGAGTTCGAGCCTCAGGCTGCATTCGCTGAATATCCCGCCGAGGCCGGACCGGTCATCACCACCCTCGGTGAGTCCCATGAAGTGGTGGCCTCCATCGAGCAGCCCCGCATCCACGAGGAAGCGCCAGTTCCCGAGCCCGAGCAGGTCATGCTCCGGAAAAACGTGCAGCAACTCGCCCAGAAGCTGCTCGACACGAACTTGATGGACACCGAGCTCACCTGGCAGCAGGACGGTCAGCAGTACTCGGCGCGCATGATGCGCCAGCCCGCCCCCGACAGCACCGGACTCGAGCAGGTGATAGCCGAGATCATGACCAGCAAGGACGGCAAGCGGCTCAAGACCCATCTCAGTCTCAAGCGCCTCGCCTTCTCGCACTTCACCCAGCTGGTCAATCACTGGGATCCGAACATCATGCTCCACGATGACATCATCGATGGACGCTTCCACAGCAATACCGAAATCGGCCTCGCATTCTCCGGCGGCATCGAACCGCGTTTCTTTGGCAAGGTGACCACCTCCGCGTCGAGCATGACTTACGACAACTTCGGCATGCGCAAGCGCAGCAAGAACGTTTTCCAGGGCGGCGTCGAGACCCGCACCGAGCGGGTCACACTGCCGCGCGACATGCCGGACGTGGTCAGTGGTGGTGAAGACGACGATCGCCGGGTGTTCATCCAGGACACGCGCATCATCTTCAATTCCGACGGCAGCTACGTGTGGCGACTCGCGAATGGCGAGGGCGAGCTGGAGCGCGCCGAGAGATCGGAACGGCCGCGTTACCTGATCGGTGACAAGGGCGCCAAACTCTATGTACGCGGCACCGTGTCCGGCATCTTCACGTTGTATTCGCCGGACGACATCGAAATCGAAGGCGATCTCACCTATGCGAAGGATCCGCGCGAAACGGTGATCTCGCGCGATTTTCTGGCCCTGATTTCCGGGCGTGACATCCGCGTGTCGGGCAATGAAATCACCGGCACCGGCGATCTGCACATCCAGGCCGCGTTGTTCGCCCGACGGCGCTTCATCATCGAGTCGGTCGACCATGGCAAGACCGGTCGACTCATGATCCTCGGCAGTCTCACCGCGGGCACGATTCTCGAAACCGAGCCCCGCTATGCCACCCAGCTCGACTACGACAAACGATTCGAATACCTGCGGCCGGCGAGTTTCCCGATGACACGCCGCTACGAGGTCGACTCCTGGGACCAGGGGTGGGAAGAGGTCGAAGGCAACGAAAACCACAGAGCCAGGCCGGAACTCGCCCTGTCGGAGTGAACACGGGCCCTGGCGCTGCAATTGCCGCGCCGCGGGCGCGAAAATGCGTGCCGCGAAGGCCCATTCCGCGTACATTGCGCGGCCCCTATCCGAGATAGGTACCGGGCACACCCGGCACCGCCACTCCCATGTCTGAAACCGCACCCCTTCCCAGCTTTGCCGAGCTGGGGCTCCACGACGCCGTTGTGGCTGCCTTGAAAGACGTGGGCTACGAGATCCCCACTCCGATCCAGGCCCAGACTATCCCGGTCATCCTCGGCGGCGCCGACCTGCTCGGCCAGGCGCAGACCGGCACCGGCAAAACCGCGGCGTTCGCGTTGCCCATCCTCTCGAAGATCGACGTGGAATTGCGCGCCACGCAGGCGCTGATCCTTTGCCCCACGCGCGAGCTCGCCATCCAGGTGGCAGAAGCTTTCCAGAAGTACGCGGCGAAGATGCCGGGCTTCAACGTGCTGCCCATCTACGGCGGCCAGAGCTACACGCCTCAGTTGAAGGGCCTGAAGCGCGGCGCGCATGTCGTCGTCGGCACTCCCGGGCGAGTGCTGGATCACGTGAAGAGCGGCGCGCTCTCGCTCGAGCACCTCAAGTTCCTCGTGCTGGATGAAGGCGACGAGATGCTGCAGATGGGCTTCGTCGACGACATCGAGTTCCTGTTCCAGCAGGCGCCCGAGGAAAAGCAGGTGGCGTTGTTCACGGCCACGCTGCCGCATTCCATCCGCCGCATCGCGCAAACGCACATGCGCGAGCCGCGTGAAATCTCCGTGCAGTCGCGCGGCGAAGCTGCGCCGAAAATCCGTCAGCGCTACTGGATGGTCAGCGGCCTGCACAAGCTCGATGCGCTCACGCGCGTGCTCGAGTCAGAGAAGTTCGACGCCATGCTGGTGTTCGTGCGCACCAAGATCGAGACCGTCGACCTGGCGCAGCGTCTCGAGGCCCGTGGCTTCTCGGCCTCCGCGCTGAATGGCGACATGGAACAGCGTCAACGCGAACAGATGATCGCGCAACTCAAGAACGGCAAGATCGATATCCTGATCGCCACCGACGTGGCCGCGCGCGGTCTCGACGTGGAGCGCATCTCGCACGTCGTCAACTACGACATCCCGTACGACTCCGAAACCTACGTGCATCGCATCGGCCGCACAGGACGCGCGGGCCGCCAGGGTGACGCCATCCTGTTCGTGAGCCCCCGTGAGCGGAACATGTTGCGTGTCATCGAACGCGTGACCCGTCAGCAGCTCGAAGAAATGAAAATGCCGAGTGTCGCGGACGTCAACGAGCTGCGCGTGGTGAAGTTCAAGGAGAAGATCACCGAGGCGGTTCTCTCCGGCGCCGGCAAGGAATTCCAGTCGCTGCTCGAGCAGGTCGAATCCGAGGGCAATATTCCCGCCATCGAGATCGCAGCCGCGCTCGCCAGCATGGTGCAGGGCTCAACGCCGCTGTTTCTCGCGAAGAAGGCCGAATCCGAGCAGCCGAAGGAGCCGCCGCGCATCGACGGCACTGTGCCGACGCAGACCTATCGAATCGAAGTGGGTCATCAGCACGGCGTGCTCCCGGGCAACATCGTCGGCGCCATCGCCAACGAGGCGGGCATCGAAGGCCGGAACATTGGCCACATCGACATCCGCGAAGATCACAGCTATGTCGATCTGCCGGGACTGCCCGACGAAATGCTGGCCAGCCTGCAGGACGTGCGCGTCCGCGGTGAAGCAATTCGCATCCAGCGGGTGGACTCCAAACCCGACAAGCCCAGGTTCTCGGGCAAGTCGACGCGACCCGATCGCGTCGCCGAGGAACGCGGCGAGCGCCGCCCGTACGAGAGCGGTGCCAAGCGGCCTTACACCGGCGGTGGAAATCGCTTCGACAAGGCCGGCGAGCCGCGTCCGTACGAGAGCCGTCGTTCGGAATCGCGCAATTACAAGGGCACGCCGCGCTTCAAGCGTGACGCAAGCAGCGCTCCGCCCGTCGAAGGTGCCGAGCGTCCGGAAAGGCCGCGATTCGAACGTGCGGAAAGGCCCGCCTTCGGCGGCAAGCCAAGGTTCGGCAGCAAGCCGGGCGGATTCAAGAAGCCGGATGGCTTCAAGAAGAAATACGTCGGCAAGGCGGCTGGCGCAAAGGGCTCATACAAGGGCGGCAAGGCGTTTCGTAACAAGTCCGGTTAGTTCGCCGGGCGTAACGCCTCGGGTTCGGTGCCATTGCCTTCGCGGGTCTCGGGCAGCCGCAGTTCGTCGAAATACTCGCGCATGTTCTCGAACATATCGCCGCGCACCTTGACCTTGCCGATCTTGCAGGCGATGAAACCGGAATTCACGACCATGCAGCCATCGCTGATGTGAAGGATCTGGTTGCCCTTCTCATCGTATTCCAGGCCATCGACCCCGTCCTTGAAGCGGAACTTGTTGAGCTTGGACTGCTGCCGCTTGGTGAGGGACGCCCAGGTCCCGCCGGGACCGGCGAACATCCTGGCTACACGCTCTGCTTCGGCTTCTCGTGCCAGCACGCGTGTCGCGGCCTTCTTGCCTTCGAGCGGCCAGTCGACCTGGTCGGGCGGTGTAATCGCCGTCGATGGGCGGGCGATGGGCGGTTGCGACTCGACCAGCGGTGGTGGCAGTGAAACTGCCGGTGACCGCGGCGCAACGAGTGCGGGAGCTTCGTCGGTTTCGGGCGGCGGCGGGGGAAGGTACAGCGTGATGGGTGCGGTTTCGAACTCGTCATACACCGCCACGCGCCGGTCGGCGGGCTGGTAACGAAAAAGCACGGCAATGAGCCACGCATGCGCCAGCAGCACGCAGAGCAATGCCGCTGAACGCCGCCCTATCATTGGGAAATTCTGACAGGTTTGCCGGGGCTGTAGTTCCTCTCCTACAGCGGTGGCGACCGAGGTTGCGTGGGACGGCGCCTATGCGAATCGCGGTCCGGACGGAAGCGAACCCGACTGATGGCACGGGCTGCGCCACAGCACTCCGGCGTCTACCGTCGCCTATCTACTCAGCCGCCGGAGTCGGCAATGCCCGTGATCAAACACCAACTCGCCAATGTCGTGGCCATTCTCTTCGGCCTCACGGCGGCCATCGCCGCGATGCTGGTGTTCGCCTGGGCTTGACAGGACCCGTCAGGAATCCAGCAAACGATCCACATCCGTCGGATCGATCGGCTTGACGAGATGCTGGTCGAATCCGGCGGTGCGCGCACGCGCCTTGTCGTCCGGCTGCCCCCATCCGGTCACGGCGATGAGTTTCATCTCGCGGCCCCAGGGTTCGGCGCGCACCAGCTCGGCGACTTCGTAGCCGCTCAGCCGCGGCATGCCGATGTCGAGAAACGCAATGTCGGGACGGAAGTCGCGCATGGCATCCAGCGCCTCCTCACCGTCGTGGGCGATCCGCACTTCGTGACCAGAGAACGACAGCAACATCGCAAAGCTCTGGGCTGAATCTTCGTTGTCATCGGCGACGACGATGCGTCGCGGTGCAACCGGTTCCATGGCCGTCTCCGGGTAAGGATCGGGAATCGATTGTAGCTAAGCACATGTGGCCACTGCAGGTAGTGCGTGTCAGATGTTCCCTACTTCGCCGCACTCCGAAAGCGCACATCGGCAACGGCGCGCGCAGCTGTCGTGACCTGAGAGTTTCCCCGACAGTTCCTCGATGGAAGGCAACCTCACCAAGGCCGTGTGGCTGGTCGCGATCATGGGCGCCGGCGTGGTGATGTACTTCGCGCGGGACGTGCTGATTCCCGTTGCCATGGCGCTGTTCCTCGCGTTGCTGCTCACGCCGACGGTCGACCGCTTGCAGCGTTTGGGACTGCGCCGGGGCCTGGCGGTGACACTGGTGATGCTCGTGGTCTGCGCCGCGGCCGCGGCAGCGGTAAACGCCGCGTGGAAACCGGCCACCGAATGGCTGGTGCGCGCACCGCAGACCTTGCGGCAAATCGACCCCCGGCTGCAGCCGTTACGCGAGATGTTCGCACGCGTCGATGCCGTCGCCGAACGCGCCGGGCGGCTGACCCAGGGCGGGTCGCAGGGGAACGCCACGCCGGCGATCCTCACGCCGGTCGACGGTCAAAGCACCGCCATCACCTTCACCAAGTCTTTCCTCGAAGGACTCACGGTCATTCCGCTGACCCTGTTTTTCCTGCTCGGCGGACCTCCCTTGCTGGCGCGTCTGGGAGCCTCGTTATCCGGCAGCGAAGCCAGTGCCCGCACCCTGCGGGTCACCGAGGCGATTCGCTACGAAGTCGGCCGCTACTTCGGCACCGTGGCACTCATCAATGTCGGGCTCGGCCTGTGCACGGCGCTCGCCATGTACGCGCTCGGCATGCCGAGCCCCATCCTGTGGGGCGTGATGGTGGCGCTGTTCAACTTCGTACCCTACCTCGGTCCCATCGCGGCATTTTTCATCCTCTCCATCGCCGCGCTGCTGACCTTCGAGAGCCTGGGGCATGCACTGGCGGTGCCCGGCGTATTCCTGGCGCTGCATCTCATCGAAGGTCAGATCGTGCAGCCGCTCACCGTCGGGCGCCGCTTCGAAGTGAGCGCCCTGGTGGTGCTGCTCGCCGTGTGGTTTGGTTATGGCTTCTGGGGCATTCCCGGCATGTTGTTAGCCATGCCCGTGGTGGTGGCGGTGAAGGTGGCCGCGCATTACCAGCCTTCCTGGCGCACGGTACGCGACTTCCTCTCCCCCGACGGCCACTGGCATCCACGCTCGCTCAAACGCGTGCGAATTCCAAAGAAGCCAGGTCCCGCGGAGCCGGCACGGGAATCCGACTCGGTGATATCAGGCGGTGGTTGACGGCTGCGTTTGCCGCGCAACGCTTGCGGCCGGCGTCGTTCGCAATGGATCATCCCGATCCAGGTAATCGCATGCGCCCAACGTGTCTGTACTAGTCATTGTCCTCGTCACACTGCTGGTCGGCGCGCTGGTTCTCGCCGTGGGCGCGAATCTCCGCACCACCGAGAAACGCCTGCTCTATCGGCCGCGCCGGCTCTACACGAGTGGCGATCCGGACTTCCGCCGCGCGCTGGGCATCCTGCTCGGTCCTCCCCTGGTTGCCGGGAATCGCATCGACTCGCTGGTCAACGGCGAGCAGATCTATGCCGCCATGCTCAACGCGATTCGCACCGCCCAGACCAACATCACCTTCGAGACTTTCGTGTTCCGCGACAGCGTGGGCGCGACCTTCGTGGAAGCACTGTCGGCCGCGGCGCGGCGCGGCGTGCAGGTGCACATGCTGCTCGACTGGCTCGGTTCACGCACCATGGATCCGCACTTGCTGGAGGCCGCGCGCACTGCCGGTTGCGAGCTGCACCTGTATCACCCGCCGTCCTGGTACCACCTCGGCCGACTCAACAATCGCACGCACCGCAAACTGCTGGTGGTCGACGGTCGCGTGGGTTTCACGGGCGGCGTCGGAATGGGAGTGGAATGGGCCAATGGCAGCTTCGGGCTGCCGCCATGGCGTGAAACCCATTTCAGGGCCGAGGGACCCGTGGTTGCGCAGATGCAGGCCGTGTTCGTCGACAACTGGATCAAGGCCACCGGCCGTGTACTGCACGGTGCCGAATACTTTCCCCGCCTTGCGCCCTGCGGCGAGATGGATGCACAGATGTTCGGCAGCTCACCGGTCGGCGGCTCGGAGAGCATGCACCTGATGGTGCTGCTGGCCCTCACCGCGGCACGCAGCTCGATCGACATCGAAAATGCCTATTTCGTGCCTGACAAGCTCACCGTCGAGGCGCTGTGTTCCGCCGCGCGCCGCGGCGTGCGCATACGCATCGTCGTGCCCGGCCGCTACACCGACGCACGGGTGGGTCGATGGGCCGCGCAGGGTTTGTACGGCAGGCTGCTCGAAACCGGCATCCATATCTATGAATACCAGCCGACGATGATGCACTGTAAGGTGCTGGTCATCGACGGCCTGTGGACTTCCGTGGGTTCGGCCAATTTCGACGACCGTTCATTCCGCCTCAATGACGAGGCGAATCTCAATATCTTCAGCGAAGAGCTGGCACGCGAGCAGATTCGAATCATCGACGCGGACATCGCGAAGTCACGACGCATGGTGCTGAAGAAATGGCGCAGCCGCCGGCTCGGTCGACGCATCAACGAACGTCTGGCGTTGCTGCTTCGCTCGCAGTTGTAACCGCCTCGGCCTGGCCGTCGCGCGCGATGCGCGTCAACGCACCCGGCGCCGAGATGATCGTCAGGCGGTTTTCCGGTGGATGCGGAGCGGCGGAAGCTGCGCGTGCGGCCTTGACCGCTGCGGACTCGCGCCTGCCCTTGCGCATCAGGTAGACGGCGAACTCCAGGGGCCCATAACTCATGCCGCCAGTCTGTCATGGCCCGGCGGGTTCCCGCACCGGTACTAACGTCGTACCCCTAGGGGTGCCGTGAATTCCACTAGCTAGGCGCGCACTGTTGATCGGGCATTACGGGACGCAGATCCCAGTAGTTCGATCAGCGACTCCGGCTCGATCGGCTTGGTCAGATGATGATCGAATCCTGCCGCGCGTGAGCGTGCCTTGTCCGAGTCCTGTGCCCAGCCCGTGATGGCGATCAGCAAGACTTCCGTCCCTCCCGGCACCGCGCGGATCTGCCGCGCTACCTCGTAGCCATTGCTCTTGGGCATGCCGATGTCCAGCAGCGCCACGTCGGGCCTGGTCGCTTCGAAGGCCCGTAGCGCCGCGAGCCCGTCATGCGCGAGTTCGACCTCGTGACCCTCGAGCCTGAGGATGATGGCCAGGCTCTCGGCGGCGTCGCGATTGTCGTCCGCCAGCAGGATGCGCTTGTTAGGACCGGCTTGCCCGTTGAGTGCGTCCCTTGGCGGCGGTGCCACCGCGGCAACCTGGGTTGCGCCGGGCAGGCGCACGGTGAAACGGCTGCCATGCCCCGGCCCCGCACTCGTCGCCTCGATCCGTCCACCGTGCAGTTCGACAATTCCCTTGGCGAGCGCCAGCCCGATTCCAAGTCCGCCGGCGGCATGGTCCTGGGCCGAGCGCACCTGCGCAAACATGCCGAACACCCGCGGCAAGTCCTCGTTGGTGATGCCGATGCCGTTGTCTTCGACGCTGATGGTCAACTCGTGTTGCTGGACGCGCGCCCTGACGGCAATCGAACCCTGCGGATTGGTGTACTTGGCGGCATTGGTCAGCAGGTTGGAAAGCACCTGTGCGAGCCGCAGGGGATCACCGAACACCTGCAGATTGCCGGGCACGTCGATGTCGAGACGGTGGCGGCGTTCGTCGACCAGGGGACGCGCGGTTTCGACGGCGGCACTGACCACCGACTGCAGGTCGGTGTCCTGCCTGCGCAGTTGAAGCGTTCCATGCGTGATGCGCGACACGTCCAGCAGGTCGTCGAGCAGCAGCGACATGTGCTGCACCTGTCGCTCGATGACATTGTGAGACCAGCGCCGCTGCGCCTCGGTGGCGTGTTCGTTGCGCGCGATGGCCGCTGCCTGTCGAATCGGCGCCAGCGGATTGCGCAGCTCGTGCGCGAGCGTGGCGAGGAACTCGTCCTTGCGACGGTCGGCTTCGACCAGATCGCGCTCCTGCGCCTTGCGCTGCGTGATGTCGGCGAACCACACGGCGAGGTCGCCTTCCAGCGGCGATGCCACGATGTGATACCAGGCGTGATTGCCATCGGCTTCCGACTGGCGCTCTGTCTGCCGCACTTCGTTGCGCTCGAGTGCTTCGATGTAGGTTTCCAGTCGACCGCTGTCATCCCAGGCGCGCGGCATGACTTCGAGAACCTTGCGTCCGATGTACTCCCGCGGGGGGACGCGCATGACCCTCGCGGCCGCTGCATTGATGTATCGAAAACGGAAATCGACGATCTTCCCGTGGTCGCCAACCACGGGCGACAGGATCATGAACGGCACCGCCGCCGCCTCGAGCACCGCCTGGAAGCGCCGATCGCGCTGTCGCACGTTCTCCTCGGCGCGGGCACGTTCGATGAACACCGAAGCCTTGCGCGCGCAGATGTCGGCAATGCGCAGCTCGCGTTCGGTAGGCCTGCGTGGCCGCTCGAGGTGCACACACAGTGTGCCGAGCACCTGGCCGTCGAGCCCGATCAGCGGCGTCGAATGCACCGCGCGAAAGCCTTCGTTGCGCGCAAAGTCGCGATGCCGCGCGAAGCGCGGATCTGTCTCGGTATCCTCGATCACCACGCGGGCTTTCGCGGCGCAGGCCTGTCCACTGGCCAGTTCACCGACCTTGACCTCGCGCATCGCATCGAGCGCGCGTGGTCCAAATCCGGTGCTGGCGGCGGTGACGAGCATTGCGCGCTGCTGGTCGTGGACCGCAATCATTCCCTTCGATGCGCCGTGCATGCGCACGAAGGTGGCGAGAATGAGCTCGAGTTGCTGCGGCAAATCGGGAATCGACGCCAGAGTCGCCGAGAGCTCGTGCAACTCGTGCAGATCGGAAAGCTCGCGCCGTGCCAGCAATCGATAGTAGTGACCGACCAGGATCACCAGCGCCGAAACCACCGCCGATGAAATCAGCGCCAGCTGCTCGGCCGAATTCGGCACCATGATGGTGCCCGGCGTTTTCATGATCGCCGAATTGACCAACCCGATGACGGCGACCAGCGTGCCGGGCCAGCGCCCGGCGATGATGGTCGTCAGCACGATCGCGGGTATGAAGAAGATGAACGTCACGCGCGATTGCGTGATCGGGAATATTGCCCAGTGCAGCAGGGCCGCGAGCAGACCCATGACGGCAGCAAACAGGAAACGCCGCGGCGCTGTTTTTTCAAACCACGGCCACAACCAGGCAAGGCGGAGGTCGGTTTTCAGACGCGCTTTCAGGCGGTATTTTCCTGCCAGGGATTGGCCGTCAGAAATTGACCCCGTCGGACATTGGCGCCAAGAGTACTCCGGGCGTGGGATATCAGGCCACTGGCGGCGGTTGCCCCGCGTGTCGTGGCAATGCCTCGTCGATCCAGGCCCACTCCGGCGCCTGCGCAGTCCAGATCGTGGCCCCGGGCTTCAGCAAGCCGGTGTCATCCAGCGCCCCGTTACGCACGATGATGAGATGCGGCCGCGACTCCGCCTCGCTGAACAGCTGTGTGCCGCAGTTCGGGCAGAAGCGCCGATGCATGACATTGCCGCTGTCGGCGATGCTGCGATAGTGGCGTGGCGCCCCTTCGATGGTGATGGCATTGCTCGGAAACACCACGTTGACCGTGGCGTTCCCCGCGCCGAGGTACTGGCACACCCGGCACCAGCACAGCCGCATGGCGATCGGCTCAGCCGTGATCTGGAATCGAACCTGTCGGCACAGGCAGCCACCGGTGATGGTTTTCATTGTGACGCCCCCCATTCCTTGGTCGCCTTCTGCACCGCCGGCCAGTCGATTGCGAGCGGCCGGCAGTGGCACTGGAGCGTGGCGGCGAGCTGTTCGAGCTCCGCAATGCGTTCCTCGGTCGCGGGGTGCGAGCGCAACAGCGCAATGCCTTCGCCGCCGAGGCGGCGCTGTTCCTTCTCGAGTTTCCGGAACAGGACTGGCAGGCCATCGAGCGGGATGCCGGCACGCGCCATTGCCTTGAGCCCCTCGACGTCGGCCTGCGTTTCCAGCTTGCGGCTGTTGCGCAAGTTGCCGAGCTGGTGAATCACGATGCCGGTAATGGCGCTCACGTCGCCCAGTACCACGGCCAGCACGGCAGCCCAACCGGCGGTATGGATCATCTGCTGCAACGTGTGCCGATGCTCCACGTGTTGCACCTCGTGGGCCAGCACACCCGCCAGCTCTTCGGCACTGCCCGCCGCTTCGATCATCCCGGCGTTGACGACGATGATGCCTCCCGGCAGCGCGTAGGCATTGACCTCGCCTTCGTCGCTGACATACCAGCGGTATTTGTAGCGCGATCCCTGCGTGAGCCGGGCACCGATGTCGCCAACGGCTTGCGCGGCCAGGCCTTCCTGTGTGAGCACGTGCTCCCGCTCGAGTTGTTCGAGGGCGCGTTCTCCGATGCTGACCTCCGTCTCCATCGAGACGCGGTTCGCGAGCCATGCCGTGATGGCTTCACTCTGCCACCAGCCGACCAGCACCAGCAGCGCCAGTCCCGCCAGTACGCCGAGCACGGCATTCCACTTGCGTCGATGCCAGCGGACCGTGGCATGACCGCGGCCGAGTTTTTTCGCGATGCTCGTCGGCGCGCTGTCGAGCAGCGTTCGTTGCGCCTGGCCGTCGGCGATGGTCACGGCATGGCTGTGACCGGCGTGTTCCCAGGCAAGCTCCAGCGTGTCCTCGTTGAAGCCCGTGACGCTCACGTTGAGCGATTCGACCGGCACGTCTTCGAAGGCGCCGCCCTCCAGACTCACGCGCAGGTGCTGGTCGATGAATTGCAGGCGCGCAGGCACGCCCGCGACCGGGAAGTCGGGCCCATGCAGCAGGCCCGCGACGTCACTCATGAGTCGCTACCCATCAAGGTCGCGATCACGATGAGGATCACCAGCCCGAAATACATGAGCCGCGGCGCCAGCCCGCGTGACTGGCTCATGCCGGCCAGCGTCATGCGCAGCCGCTGGATCGGGAGGCTCTGCAACCACACGGTGCCCGGGCCCCTCAGGGACGCCAGGAACAGGCCTTCTCCGCCGAGCACCGAGGTCTTGAGACTGCCGACATATTTCACATCGTAATTGACGGTGGTCTGCAGCGCGGCCAGGCACCCCGTGTCGACTTTGAGCAGCTGGCCGGCCCGTAATTCGAGCGGCGCCAGCGTGCCGCTGGCATGGATGAAGACCGTGCCGTTGCCGGTGAGCCGCTGCATGATGAAACCTTCGCCGCCGAACATGCCGGCACGCAGGCGTTTCTTGAAGGCGAGCCCGACGCGCACACCGCGTGCGCCACCGAGAAAGGCGCCCTTCTGACAGATCAGGGCGCCACCGACGCCGGCCAGGTCGATGGCGATGATCTTGCCGGGCGAAGGCGCCGCGAACGACACGCGCAACGGCTGCTGAGTGGTGTTCTTGAACACCGACGTGAAAAAATTCTCGCCGGTCATGGAGCGCTTGAATCCGGCCGCCAGCCGGCTGCCGAGACCGGCATCATCGCCATCACCCATCTGGGTCTCGATGCTCACGCCCTCGTCGGCGTACATCATGGCTCCCGGTTCGCTCACCACCGATTCACCCGGCGCCAGCGTCAACTCGACGTATTGCAGATCCGAACCTTCGATGCGGTATACCAGCGACATGTGTACGGCCCTCCCAGGCGCTTGCAGGATTTGCAAACTACCGGAGTTCCCGCTGTGGTCATCTGAAAACGCCCGCGACTTCAATACGGTCATACAATGGGCGCGATGAAATTCTATTCATGGAACGTCAACGGCATCCGCGCCGTGGTGAAAAAAGGGACCTTTCAGAAGTTCGTCGCCGAGCACAGGCCCGACATCCTGTGCCTGCAGGAAACCAAGGCGGAAAAGGGCCAGGCGGAGATCGATCTCCCCGACTACCAGGAGTACTGGAATTCGGCCGAGAAGAAGGGCTACTCGGGCACGGCGATCTTCTCGCGCACCGCGCCGCTCAAGGTCATCAACGGCTTTCCCGACAGCTTCGCGAAGAAGTTCACCTTCGCGGACGAGCTCAAGCGCGATTCGTGGAACGAAGGTCGTGTCATCACCGCGGAGTTCGCCAAGTTCTACGCCGTCACCGTGTACACGCCCAATGCCAAGGACGATCTGTCGCGCCTGAAACTGCGCCACGAGCACTGGGATCCCGCGTTCCTCGCCTACGTCAAACAACTCGACAAGAAGAAGCCGGTGATCTTCTGCGGCGATCTCAATGTCGCGCACACCGAGCTCGACCTCGCCAATCCCAAGCCGAACCGCGGCAAGAAGGGATTCACCGACGAAGAGCGAAAAGGCTTCCAGAATTTCCTCGACGCTGGCTTCGTGGATACATTTCGTATCTTCACCGAGGGCAATGGTCACTACTCGTGGTGGACGCACTTCGCCAACGCGCGCGCACGCAACGTGGGATGGAGAATCGACTACGTGCTGGTGTCGTCGAAGCTGAAGAAGCACGTCAAGGCCGCGAAGATCCACGCCGACGTCATGGGCTCGGATCACTGCCCGGTGAGCATCACGCTCGATCTGTAGCCCTACCTCCTTTGGGGAGCTTGACGCCGGACCCGCCACGCTCCTATATTCACCCATATGGGTGAACATCGATCGAACCAGCTGGACGGGGTATTCAACGCGCTGTGTGATCCCACGCGACGCGCCATCCTGGCCCGACTCACGGACACCGACGCGCGCGTGACCGACATCGCCGCCGACTTTCCGATATCGCTGAATTCGATCTCCAAGCACATTCGCATGCTCGAACGTGCCGGACTCGTCACCCGCTCCGTGCAGGGGCGCGACCACGTGCTGTCGCTGAATGCCGGGCCAATGGCCGATGCCGCCGAATGGCTCGAGCACTACCGCCGCTTCTGGGAAGACCGGCTCGCCGCCCTCGAGAAATTCGTGACCTCAAGGAAAAGGAAACGCCAATGAATGCCGCAATTACAAATAGTCTGGCCCCCGCCGCCGTCATCGTCCGCCGCACCATCGCCGCCTCCGCCGAGGATCTGTTCGATGCCTGGCTGGATCCTGCCGCTCTCGCCATCTGGATGCGCCCCGGCAGCGGCATTCACAACACGCAGGCCAGTGTCGAGCCGCGCGTCGGCGGGCGTTTCGAAATCAACATGCATGCCGAGTCCGGCGTCATCCCGCACAGCGGTGTGTATCGCGTCATCGACCGCCCGCGACGCCTGGTGTTCACCTGGGTTTCACCGCACACCGGGGAACGCGAGAGCCTCGTGACCGTCGACTTCCTGCCGCGCGACAAGCGCACCGAAGTGGTGGTGACGCACGAACAGCTGCCGGAGGCCAAGCGCGAAGCACACAACGGTGGCTGGACGCGCGCCCTCGAGAAGCTCGACGCATTTCGCGCACCGGCCGATCAGTAAGGCCCATCCAACAAGGAGACCGTTGCCATGCCACACATTCGTCTCACCGCCTTCCGATGGGTACCGGACTTCGCCCAGGGCCTGGTGAACGACCTGCGAGTTCGCTGGGCTCTCGAGGAAGCCGGCCTCGCCTACCAGGAAAAGCTCCTGAACGTGGGCGAACAGAATTCGCCCGCACACCGCGCACTGCAGCCCTTCGGCCAGGTGCCGGTGTACGAGGAGGACGGCCTGACGTTGTTCGAGACGGGCGCCATCGTCATGCACATCGGTCAGCGATGCCCCACGCTGCTGCCCACCGATCCGGCGAAACGCGCGCGTGCCATCACCTGGATGTTCGCGGCGATGAACTCCCTCGAGCCAGCCGTGCAGGACCTGGCGAGCATCGACCTTTTCTTTGCCAATGAAGAATGGGCCAAGTTGCGACGCGCCGGCGCCGAAAAGCATGGCGCAATTGCGCCTCGACGGCATCGCGGCTTCACTCGCCGGGCGCGACTATCTGGAAGGCGAATTCACCGCGGGCGACTTGTTGATGGTCACGGTGTTGCGCATCCTGCGCCACACCGAGCTGGTGAAGAACATGCCGGTGCTGGCGAGCCTACCAGGCACGCTGCGAGGCCCGACCGGCGTTTCAGCGGGCGCTCGCGGCGCAGCTCGCACCCTTCGAGAAATACGCGCCGGCGGCCTGAGACGGATTCAGAACGGCTGGCCGATCACGAATCGCCATCCGGAGAGCGTTCCGGCGAGCCGATATCCGAAGCCGAGGCGCGGCGCATCGAAGCGCCAGATCCGGTAGCGCGGCCGCGTGGCGAGCGTGAAGCCGAACTCCGCCTGGATGGATTGCCCGTTGCCTCGCGCCACGGGCTCGGTGGCCGGATCCAGCACCACGTCGAAGATGGCATACAGGCCAAGCTCGGCCTCGCGGTCACGGATGTGCCATCCGATTCCGCGCCGCAGGTCGAATCCCTGGCGTAGCCGCACGAAGCGGTCGTTGGGCACGGCGTCGCGATATTCGACACCCGCGATGGCCAGTTCGCTGCGCGCCAGGTGGTCCCAGCCATGAAAGTCACTGTTCTTTTCGAGACTGTACTCCGGCACCGTAGAGCCAGCCGTCGATGTTGCGCGAAGCCACGCTGAAGCCGGCGCGCATGTAGGGCATGAGGTGCCAGTCGTCTGGCAGCAGGTAGTCGAGCGACACACCCGGCACCGCGCTTAAACTGTCGACGCGAGTCGGAATCCCTTCCGAGATCACGTCCACCGGCTTGAAGTCGAAGAATCCGAAGGTGACGGGTAGTTCGAACTGAATCCCAAAGTGCTCTCTGGTCGCCTCGCGCAGCTCCTTGTCGATAGGTCAGCTGGTAGATCTGCAGCGTGCGGCCGTCGAGATCGTAGACGCCGCTGCCAAGATCGGTGGCGAATACATAGTTGATCGAAGCGCCGACCGCTTCGTCCTGCTCACGCGGCGTGGATGACTGCGCGTGAACGTTCGGCGACGCCAACGCGAACAGCATGGCCACTACGGACGACAACCGTCTTGCGGGATTCTTCACCCGCGAGATCTTCGCCGATGACACGCTCGCCGGGTAGCTTTAAGGGGTTGCCGATCGGTTCTTCGAAACGCCGGCGAGCAATTCGATGAGCACGGATTCGTTGACGGGTTTGACCAGGTGATGATCGAAGCCCGCTTCGCGCGCCTGGCGCTTCGCGGCCTCGTCGCCCCAGCCGGTCACGGCAACCAGTACATGACCAGTAGCGTCAGCTCGCAGGGCGCGCGCCACTTCATATCCGCTCATGCCGGGCATGCCTATGTCCAGCATCACGGCGTCCGGATCGAACTCCTGCGCTACCGCGATGCCCGACGGACCGTTGTAGGCAGCGCGCACTTCGTGCCCCATTGCTTTCATCAACATGCAGAAACTGTCAGCCGCGTCCTCGTTGTCATCGATGACCAGGACACGCAGCGGCGGCGATTGATCGGGAATGAGGGGCGCGGGGTCGCCGCGCGGCTCGCGATGCAGGGTTTCGCCGATCGGCAGGCGCACCACGAACTCGCTGCCCTTGGCGAGCCCATCGCTGATCGCCTGCACACTGCCACCGTGCAACTCGACGATACGCCGCACCAGCGCCAGGCCTACGCCCAGGCCGCCGAGCGCACTGCCGGCATTCGGGTCGATTTGCATGAACAGGTCGAACACCCGGTCGATGGCATCGCGTTCGATGCCGCGACCATTGTCGCGAATGCTTATCGCGACACGGTCGTCGGTTGTTTCGGCGCTCAGCCAGATGTCGCCGCCATCGGGCGTGTACTTCGTCGCGTTGTTGAAGATGTTGATGAACACCTGCGCGAGGCGCATCGGGTCGCCGACACAGGCGATCGGCATGTCGGCAATGGCCACGTGCAGGCAGTGACCATGCGCATCGATCAGCGGCCGGCTGGCTTCGATGGCGCGCGCCAGCACGTCGCGCAGATCGATGGCCTGCTTGTTGATGACGAACTGTCCGCGCGCCACGCGATTGACGTCGAGCAGTTCGTCGACGATGCGCGTCAGGTTCTGGCTCTGCCGGTCGATGGTCTGGCGCATGGCCTCGATCAGCGGGTCATCGAGATTGCGGCGCCCCATGAGTGCCACGGCATTGCGAATCGGCGCGAGCGGGTTGCGCAACTCGTGCGCCAGCATCGCGATGAACTCGTGCATTCGCTGCGCGGTGTCGGCCAGCGTCTCGGCGTGCCGGCGTTGCGACAAGTCCTGCGTGACCATGTAATAGGCACGACGCCGCGTCTCGTTCTCGGGCAGGCTCGCGATCACGTTGTTGGCCCAGTATTGCGTGCCGTCCCGCCGGATGCGCCACGACTCGTCGTTGACCCGGCCCCGTTCGCGGGCAATGGCCAGTTGGCGCCAGGGCTTGTTGTCGCGAATGTCTTCCGGGGGAAACAGGCGCGAGAAGTGCCGACCGACGATTTCGCTGGCGCCGTAACCATTGATGCGCTCGGCGCCGCTGTTCCAGCTGGTGATCATGCCTTCGGAGTCGAGCGTGACGATGGCGTAGTCGACGACGCTCTCGACCAGCAGACGGAAGCGCTCTTCGCTTTCCAGCAGTGCCGCTTCATGGCGCCTGCGTTCGGTCAGATCACGCGTGATCTTCGAGTAGCCGAGCAAGGCCCCGCCCCGATCGCGAATGGCGGTGATGACCACGCTGGCCCAGAAGCGCGTGCCATTCTTGCGCATGCGCCAGCCTTCTTCCTGGAAACGACCCTCGCGCGCGGCGGTCAGCAGCTCGCGGCTGGCGCGCTGGCGCTCGGTGCCGTCGGGCACCAGGAACCGCGAAAAATGGCTGCCAATGACGTCGTTGGCATCGACGCCGTGAATCTGCTGTGCCCCGGCATTCCATGAAGCCACGCTGCCGTCGGGATCCAGCATGAAGATGGCATAGTCGCGCACACCTTCCACCAGGGTCCGAAAGCGCACTTCGTTGTAGCGCAGGCTTTCTTCGTGCCGGCGGCGCTCGGTGAGATCGCGTGTCACCTTCGCGTAGCCGGTCAAACTACCGTCGGAACCGCGCAGCGCGGTGATGACGACGTTTGCCCAGAACCGGGTGCCGTCCTTGCGTATGCGCCAGCCTTCATCTTCGAAGCGGCCTTCACGGCTCGCCACGTTCAGCTCATGGGCCGGCAACCCGCTCTTGATGGCTTCGGGCGGATAAAACGTCGAAAAATGCCTGCCGATGATCTCGTCGGCCTTGTAACCCTTGATGGCTTCGGCGCCGGCGTTCCAGCTGATGATGCGGCCGGTGGGGTCGAGCATCAGCAGCGCATAGTCGCGCACCGACTCGATGAAGATGCGAAAACTGAGGTCATCCACCTCGCGTACGCTGGTACGCGAGTCGGGTTGTAGTTGCGTCGTGCTCATTGCCGCCCAGCACCGCCCACAGCGGAATCAAACGACTCTACGCGTGTGTCTGGGCGTTACTTGTCAGACAGCTCCCACAGTTGCCAGACGAAGAATCTCGCCTACAGCTAACAGGCCGCGAGTTACCGCCGGAGGCGGCGAGATTGCCCGCAGGTTACTGGAACAGCCCTGCAAAGAGTTCCGGCTTCATCGCAATGAACAACGCGATGATGAGGCCGATGGCCAAACCCAGAATCGTGCCAGCGGCTAATCCGCGCGAAAGCACCTTTTTTTCGTCTGTCGTCATTTCACACCCCAAAGGTTGGCGGAAGCGGTGAGATTCGAACTCACGAATGGGTTGCCCCATTGCCAGTTTTCAAGACTGGTGCCTTCAACCGCTCGGCCACGCTTCCGGCGCTGGCAATGCGCTGACGGCGCACAGTTTAACGGGAAAACGTGTGCGCGTGATCGCCAGTATTTCCTCGCGTTCTCAGCGGCCGCGCCACGGGCCGGGCTCAGAGCTTTTCGGTCCCGCCCATGTAAGGACGCAACACGGCCGGCACCGTGACGCTGCCGTCGGCGTTCTGATAGTTCTCGAGCACCGCGACCAGTGCACGCCCGACCGCCACACCGGAACCATTGAGAGTATGCAGCGGCTCCGGCTTGCCGGTTTCCGGATTACGCCAGCGCGCCTGCATGCGCCGCGCCTGAAAGGCCTCGCAGTTGCTGCACGAAGAAATCTCGCGGTACCGATCCTGTCCGGGCAGCCACACCTCGAGATCGTAGGTCTTGGCGCTGCTGAAGCCGATGTCTCCCGCGCACAGCGCCACCACGCGATACGGCAGCTCGAGCTTCTGCAGCACCTTCTCCGCGTTGCCGGTGAGTTCTTCCAGCGCCGCATACGAATCTGCCGGCTTCACCAGGTGCACCAGCTCGACCTTCTCGAACTGGTGCTGGCGGATGAGTCCGCGCGTGTCCTTGCCGGCCGCACCCGCCTCGGATCGAAAACACGGCGTGTGCGTGACGAGTTTCATCGGCAGATTGCCTGGCATCGACGATGCTGTCGCGCACCAGGTTGGTGGCCGGCACTTCGCCGGTGGGGATGAGGTAGAAGCCCTGCTCGCTCGGCGACGCGAAACATGGTCGGCTTCCACCTTCGGCAACTGGCCGGTGCCCTGCAGTGAGGACGCGCTCACCAGGAACGGAACGTACAACTCCGTGTAGCCGTGCTCGCGCGTGTGCAGGTCGAGCATGAATTGCGCCAGCGCGCGATGCAGCCGCGAAACGCCACCCTTCATCACCGCGAAGCGCGCACCGGAAATTTTCGCGGCGGTTTCGAAGTCGATTCCGCCGAGCTTCTCGCCGAGCGCGACGTGATCCAGCGGTTGAAAATCGAAACGGCGCGGCGTGCCCCAGCGGCGCACTTCCTGGTTGGCCGTCTCGTCGTTCCCATCGGGTACGGACTCGTGCAACAGATTGGGCAGGCCCAGCTGCCAGGCATCGAGCTCACCTTGCACGGCCGCAATCGCAGCGTCGCTGGTCGCGAGCTGGCTGGTCAGCTCTTCGGCGCGTTTCAGCAGTGCGCTCGCATCTTCGCCCTTGCCCTTGGCCATGCCCACAGCCTTCGCATTGGCATTGCGCTCGGCGCGCACACGGTCCGAATCCACTTGTGCCGCCTTGCGGCGTTCATCGAGAGCGCTGAACGCGGCCACGTCGAGGTGGAACCCGCGGCGCTGGAGGTTCGCGGCGACCGCTGCGGGGTCAGAGCGCAGTTGTTTGGAATCGAGCACGTGAGACCTTTCGTCAATACATCGACAGTGAGCAACGCCGCTGCCTTCATCCCGATCACCGCAGCCGCGAGACAGCCGATGACGGTTGTCATCACGTATCGCGACGCCGACCAGCGAAGGACCGAGCAACGCGGTTTCGAGCGCGAAGGCGGAATACGTCGTGAATCCGCCCAACACACCCGTCATCCAAAAAAGTCGCGCATTGTCGGCGCTGGCGCCGCGCGCCCGCAACATACATATATATGAGTCCGATCGCGAAGCTGCCCAGCACGTTCACGGTGAGCGTCGGCACCGGCCAACCACCCGGACTCGCAGGCCAGAGCCGGTATGCACCATGGCGCAGCCACACTGCCGAGCGCGCCGCCGAATGCCACCAGCGCCCAGCTCACGATTTTTCCTCGGGCGGTCTCGTTGCGCATTCGCTGTTGTACATCCGCGCGCAGGCGCGCGAGCGCCTCGGCAATCTTGATTTCCAGTCCGCGCGACACCGGCCGGTAGTAACGGCGCTCCGGCATTTCGTCGGGAAAATAGCGCTCTCCCTTCGCGTAGCCCTCGGGCTCGTCGTGCGCGTATCGATAACCTTCGCCGTAACCCAGCTCCTTCATGAGCCGCGTCGGCGCATTACGAAAGCGCAGCGGAACCTCGAGTGTGCCGAATTGCTCGACGTCAGCGCGCGCCTCGCCATAGGCCACGTAGGCCGCATTGCTCTTCGGCGCGACGGCGAGATACACCAGCGCATTGGCGATGGCCAGCTCGCCCTCCGGACTTCCCAACCGCTCGTAGACCTGCCAGGCGTCGAGCGCGATCTGCTGGCCACGAGGATCGGCCAGGCCGATGTCCTCGATGGCCATGCGCAGGATGCGCCGCGCCAGGTAGTGGGGATCGCAGCCGCCGTCGAGCATGCGCGCGTACCAGTACAACGCCGCGTCGGGGTCGGTGCCGCGCACTGCCTTGTGCAGCGCCGAGATCTGGTCGTAGAACTGTTCGCCACCCTTGTCGAAACGGCGCACGCCACCGGCGGCGACTTCGCGCACCACGTCGAGCGTGATCGTGTCCCCGACCGCCAGGTCCGCGGCCACTTCGAGCATGCCCAGCGCCCGACGCGCGTCACCGTCTCCCGCGTGCGAAAGCGCTATCAACGCCTCGTCCGCGATGCGCAGCCCGCGCGCCCCCAGGCCGCGCGGCTCCTCCAGCGCACGGCGCAGAAGCTTGACGATGTCGTCGACCTTGAGCGAACGCAACACGTAGACACGTGCGCGTGACAGCAGCGCACTGATGACCTCGAATGACGGGTTTTCGGTGGTGGCGCCGATGAAAGTCAGCGTGCCGTCTTCCACGTACGGCAGAAAGGTGTCCTGCTGCGACTTGTTGAATCGGTGGACCTCGTCGAGGAACAACACGGTGCGCCGGCCGCGCGCACTGCGCGCCTCGCGCGCGCGCTCCACGGCCTCGCGGATGTCCTTGACGCCGGCCATGACGGCCGACAGCTGCATGAACTCGGCATCGGTGCGCCGCGCGATCAGGCGCGCCAGCGTGGTCTTCCCGGTGCCCGGCGGCCCCCAGAGGATCAGCGAATGCAGCTGCCCCTTTTCGAGCGCCTGGCGCAGCGGTTTGCCTGGTCCCAGCACCTGGTCCTGGCCGACGAATTCTTCGAGACTGCGGGGCCGCATGCGATCGGCAAGGGGCCGCAGGGCGTCGTCGGGGGGCGCGTCGCGCAACAGGTCTGGCTGCGTCGGGCGCGACCCGGGGCTCATTGTGCCGGCCGCCGCTGCCCTAACAATCTTGCCGCGAACTCCGGCCAGCGCTCCAGGCCGAGGCGCGCCAGCAGCAGTCCCAGCGCCGCTCCGCGCTATTGGCGACGACGTCGCGTGGATCACCTTCGCGACCTACCTGCATGGCGTACTGGGCAAATTCGATTCCGGCGCCGAACAGCAGCAGGAACGCGAAGATCTTCCACCAGCGCGAGCGCGGCACCAGGCCCGCAAAGTACAGCGCCAGCGCGCCGTGTCCCGCCAGGTGGCTGAACTTGTCGCTGACTTCGAATGCGCCCGGAATGCTCATGCGCCGGCACCAGGCACACGATGAGCTGCGGCCAGCACCAGGACGACTCCGAAACCCCACCAGAATCGCGCGAACTTCATGCCAGAGGTCATGGAACGGGCGTGCCGATGACATCGGCGCCCGCGGGCGGACTGAACTGCACTTCAGCCTCTGCCACCGGCGCATTGCGCGTGCTGGCGCTGAAGTCGAGCCGTACGGTCTGGCCTAGCTTGTCTTTCAGAACCATGCGCGCCAGTTCGCTGCCGCCCTTGCTGAAGGCCAGTTGCGCCTCGCGAAAATCGGCGTCGCTGCGCTTGGGCGTCACCGTGACCCAGTCGAGACCGTCGCGCCTGCCGTCGGCCTGCACCGTGAAGAATTCCTCGGGTTTGTCCACACCCGACAGCAGGCTCGCCGGCGTGGCGGTCAGCGCCGCGGCGGAGGCCTTCACCGACACCTGCTCGAGGTCACGGTCGTAGAACCAGAGATTCTTGCCATCGGCGACCATGAGCTGCGGCGACTGCGCGCCGCCTTCCGGGGTGAGCTCCCAGCGAAATTTTCCCGGGCGCTGAATCACGAAGCTGCCCCGGGCGCGTTGCACCTCGGCGCCCCGTCCGTCGGAGACCACCTGTGAGAATTCGGCGCGCAGCGTCCTGAGATCGGACAGGTAGCGGTCGAGCACCGTCGCGGGCGCCGCCTGCGCAACGACCGCGAAGCCCCAGACCAACGAGCTCACCACCCAATGGTGCAAGGATTGTCGAGTCATGCCGCTTCGACCCGCCGGCGCGGCGTCGGTTGCATCACTCGTCGCCGGACGGCGCAGGCGCAAGTATTTCGCGCGCACCATTCGGCTGCAGCGGGCCCACGACGCCGGCCATCTCCATGCTCTCGAGCAGACGCGCCGCGCGGTTGTAGCCGATCTTGAGACGCCGTTGCACGTAGGAGATCGAGGGTTTGCGTTCGGTGATCACGATCTTCACCGCCTCGTCGTACAGCGCGTCCTGTTCTGCGTCGGAGGCGCCGCCCTCGCCCGCGGGCTCCTCGCCGGAGATGCCGGCCAATGGCATGCGCGGTCCTTCGAGCACGTCCTCGATGTAGTTTGGTGCGCCGGTTTTCTTCAACGCCTCCACCACGCGGTGGACTTCGGCGTCTCCCACGAAGGCTCCATGCACGCGCGTCGGCACCGAGGTACCCGCGGGCAGATAGAGCATGTCACCGTGTCCCAGCAGAGACTCGGCGCCCATCTGGTCGAGGATGGTGCGCGAATCGACGCGCGCCGAAACCTGGAAGGCGATGCGGCATGGAATGTTGGCCTTGATGAGCCCCGTGATGACGTCCACCGACGGACGCTGAGTGGCGAGCACGAGGTGAATCCCGGACGCTCGTGCCTTCTGTGCCAATCTGGCAATCAACTCTTCAACCTTCTTGCCGACGATCATCATGAGGTCGGCGAGTTCGTCGATGATCACCACGATGTACGGCAGCGGCACGAGATCCTGGATCAACCGTTGGTCGATGGTCGGATCGTTGGCGGCAGCGGCAGTCATCACCGGATCGCGGATCGGCCGCCCCGAATCAGTCGCATCCTTCACCTTGCGGTTGAAGCCGGAGATGTTGCGGACACCGAGTGCGGACATGAGCTGGTAGCGCCGCTCCATCTCCGCCACGCACCAGCGCAGCGCGTTGGCGGCGTGTTTCATGTCCGTCACCACGGGCGCGAGCAGGTGCGGAATTCCCTCGTACACCGACAGCTCGAGCATTTTCGGATCGATCATGATCAGGCGCACGTGTTCCGCGGTGCTCTTGTAAAGCAGCGACAGCACCATGGCATTGATGGCCACCGACTTGCCGGAGCCGGTGGTGCCGGCGATCAGCAGGTGCGGCATCTTGGCGAGATCCGCGCACATCGGCGCGCCGCCGATATCCTTGCCCAGGGCCAGCGCCAGTGGCGAGGCCACCTCGTCGTAAGCCTTGGATTTGATGATTTCGCCCAGCGTCACGATCTCGCGCTTTTCGTTCGGAATCTCCAGGCCCATGACCGACTTGCCCGGAATCACTTCCACGACGCGCACACTGATGGCCGACAAGGAGCGCGCCAGATCCTTGGCGAGGCTGGAGATCTGGCTCACCTTGACGCCCGGCGCGGGGCGCATTTCAAAACGCGTCACCACCGGACCCGGCAGCACCGCGACCACTTCCACTTCGACACCGAAGTCCTTGAGCTTGAGCTCGACCAGGCGCGACATGGCCTCGAGCGCTTCCTGCGAGTAACCCGATTCACGCGCCGCCGGATCATCCAGCAGCTGCAGCGGCGGCAATTCGCCTGACTTGGGCGCATCGAACAGCGGGACCTGGCGCTCCTTCTCCACCCGCTCGCTCTTCTCGACCGCGACCGCGGGCGCTTCGATGCGCGGCTTGACGCGCGCGGCGGCTTTCTTCTCCTCGACCTTGGCCGCCTCGGAGCGCGCCTTCTTGGCCTCCACGCCGGCGGCCACATCACGCGCCACGCTGCGGCGCTCGCGCACCCAGCCGATGCCGTTCCAGATGCCCGCGCCGATCCGATCGACGATGGTGATCCAGGAGACGCCGAATGCCAGCGACACACCCGCCATCCAGCCGGCGAGCATGAACAGCGTGGCACCGAGGAAATTGGTGTTGTCGGCAAGCCAGTTGCCGATGAACTGCCCGACCACGCCGCCGGCGCTCTCGCGCAGCGTACCGGGACTCCAGTGCAGCGTCGCCAGCCCGCAGCTTGCGATCAGCATCAGCGTGAAGCCGCCAATCCGGACCGCGCTGTTGGCGCGCGTGCGCCCTTCCTCGTCGCCGCGCTGCCGGAACATGACGAAACACGCCACGCCGAGCATCAAAGGGAACAGGTAAGCGGGACGTCCAAACAGGAAGTACAGGATGTCGGAGAGCCATGCGCCAAACGGACCGATGCGATTTCCAACGCCATTGTCGATCGACGCAGGTCCACCCCCGGTGGAGGAAAACGCCGGATCATCGCGATGGTAGGACGCCAGCGCGACCAGCATCACCAGGGCGATGACGCCAATGGTGATGACCGCGCTCTCCCGCAAACCGCGTGACACGGCGGCGGTGAAGCGTTTCTGCGGCTTGGTCCGATCGTAGGTAGTTTCTGCCATTTGTCCGGTATATGTCTGTTCTGACTGGGTCTGTGCTTGCTGGCGAATGCTAACCCAACCTCAACTCATGAGGGCCGGATGCGTAACCTTTCCGCCTTCGACATTGATGCCTTTGACCAATCCCGGATCGTCCCGCCACTCTTCATTCGACGAGTGTCCGTCGGCGAGGCGCACGACGTATGGCGCAATGGCCGCGGACAAGGCCTGCGAAGACGTGCGCGGCACGGCCCCCGGCATGTTGGTGACGCAGAAATGCGTCACGCCCTCCCACTGATACGTGGGCGCTTCATAGGTCGTGGGGCGCGTAGTTTCGACGCAACCGCCCTGATCCACGCTGATGTCCACGATCACGCTGCCGGGTTCCATGCTGCGCACCATGTCGGCCGACACCACGTGCGGCGCGCGCGCACCTGTGACCAGCACCGCGCCAACGACGATGTCGGCGCCACGCACAGCCTCGGCCACATCCGATACGTGTGGGTACAGCGCGGTCACGTTCGCACCCATGGCGCGCGCCGCCACCATCTTGTCGCGGTCCTTGTCGAACACGATGACTTCGGCGCCGAGTCCGGCCGCCACCAGCGCGGAATTGCCGCCCGCCACGCCAGCTCCCAGCACTACGACGCGCCCGCGCTTTGCCGCCGGCACACCGCCTAACAAGATACCCTTGCCGCCCTGCGGCTGATGCAGCAGCGAAGTCGAGTACTGCATTGCCAGCCGCCCGGCGATGTCACTCATGGGAGCGAGCAGCGGCAGGCGTCCGACGCGGTCTTCGACCGTCTCGAATGCCACCGCGGTGAGACCTATGCTGCACAAACGGCGCGTCAGATCGGGCAGCGCCGCCAGGTGCAGGTAGCAGAACAGCAGGTGATCCTTACGCAGCCGCACCAGGTCCGGCTCGATCGGCTCCTTGACCTTGACGATCATCTGGGATTTGTCGAATAGCTCATCGGCGGTGGGCAATACCGTGACTCCCACATCGCGAAAGTGCTGATCCGAATAGCCGCTCTTTTCGCCCGCCGAGTGTTCGACGAACACTTCATGGCCGGTGCGCACCAGTTCGACGCAGGCGGACGGAATCAGGCCAACCCGGCCTTCACGGGGCTTCAATTCACGGGGAATGCCAATACGCATGGGTATACCGATCGCCCACGCACTTGGCCGCGAGGGGCGCCTTTCTTAACATGTGCCCACTTCGACACCGGGCAGCGCGCCTGCCGGTTGCCGGTAATCGAATAAGCACATGAAAAATCGTGAACTTGAAAGTGGCGTCCGGCGCGCAAACTGATCGGCTTCTACGCCACACGAATGGCAAAAATTATACATGACGACCCCTCGGCATAATTCACTCGTAATTCTTGGATCCGGCCCGGCCGGTTACACCGCGGCGGTTTATGCGGCGCGCGCCAATCGCCGACCTTTGTTGATCACCGGGATCGAACAGGGTGGTCAGCTCATGACCACCACCGAAGTCGACAACTGGCCCGGCGACGCCCATGGGCTGCTGGGGCCCGCGCTCATGGAACGCATGAAATCGCATGCGGAGCGATTCAATACCGAAATCGTCAACGATCATATCCACACCGTGGACTTTTCCCGGCGACCGTTCACGCTCAGCGGCGATTACGGCAGTTACACCTGCGATGCACTGGTCATCGCCACCGGCGCCTCGGCCAAGTACCTCGGAATTCCCTCCGAAGAAAAATTCCGCGGCCGCGGCGTATCGGCGTGCGCGACCTGTGACGGGTTTTTCTTCAAGGGTCACCGGGTGGCGGTGGTCGGGGGTGGCAATACCGCAGTGGAAGAGGCGCTCTACCTGGCCAACCTGGCGAGCCATGTCACACGTGGTTCATCGACGCGACAGGTTTCGCGCCGAGAAAATTCTGCAGGACCGGCTGTTCGCGCTCGAGAAGACCGGCAAGGTGCGCATAGCCTGGAACCACACCGTCGATGAAATCGTCGGCGACGATTCTGGTGTGAACGGCGTACGGATCAAGCCCACTGATCACGGCGGAACCATCGAAAACCTGGACGTGACCGGTGCGTTCATCGCCATCGGCCATACGCCGAACACCGGCATCTTCGCGGGTCAGCTCGAAATGCGCGAGGGATACATCGTCATCAAGACGGGCAGCGAAGGCTCGGCCACGTCCACCAGCGTTCCCGGCGTATTTGCCGCTGGCGATGTCGCCGATCACGTGTATCGTCAGGCCATCACATCCGCGGGAAGTGGATGCATGGCTGCACTCGATGCGGACAAGTACCTCGATCAGCATTTCGGACATTGATCCGGCCGCCTGGGACGCCCTCGACACGGGTGGCGCTCCGTTCCTGCGGCATGCTTTTCTCGCGGGACTGGAATCCACCGGCTGCGTCGGCGGACGCACCGGCTGGATCCCCGCACCGATCACCGTGCACGATGACCGCGGCCTCGCCGCCGCTGCCCCCGCGTACATCAAGACTCATTCCTTCGGTGAATTCGTATTCGATTTTTCCTGGGCGCAGGCCTACGCCCAGCACGACCTCGCCTACTACCCGAAGCTGGTTCTGGGAGTGCCGTTCACACCCGCGACGGCGCCGCGACTGCTGGTGCGGCCCGACGTGGATGCGCCGGCCGCACGCAAGATGCTGATTCGTGCCATCGAGGAATTCGCGGCGGCGCGTGAGCTGTCGTCCGTGCATGGACTATTCGTGCCGGAAGAGGACCGGAACGCGCTCCGCGAGGCCGGCTGGCTGCCGCGCTTCGACGTGCAGTTTCATTGGGCCAACCAGGGCTACCGCGATTACGATCACTTCCTGGAGAGCTTCACCGCGCGGTTTCGCAAGAATGCGCGGCGTGAACGTCGCCGCATCACCGAGATCGGGCTGCACTGTGAGACGTTGTTAGGCCCCGAGCTGGACACGGCCGCGATAGACGAGATCTACGACCTGCATCGCGACACGTTTCTGCGCCATGGGAACGAGCCGTACCTGACGCGCAGCTTCTTTCGCATGATGCCGCAGGCGTTGGGCGAGCAGTTCATGGTCAAGCGTGCCCGCCTGGCGCAGGAGACAGTGGCGGCGGCGGTGTTCTACTGGAATGCGGCTGCGCTGTACGGACGCTACTGGGGCACTCGCGAACAATTCCACAGCCTGCATTTCGAATTGTGTTACCACCAGGGCATCGATTTCTGTATCGAACGTGGCATCGGACGGTTCGAGCCCGGCACCCAGGGTGAACACAAGGTCAGCCGCGGCTTCGTGCCACAACGCACCTGGTCCATGCATTGGATCGTCGACGCCCGTTTCCGGCATGCCATCGGCGATTACCTGCGACGCGAGGCCGCGCATGTCGATCACTACGCGCGCGAAATCAGCCAGCATGTGCCGTATCGTGATGTGCGTCGCGAGGCCAAAAGCAAGTGAGCAGGATCCGGTGAACAAGACCATCACCTGGCTCACGCCGGGCGGCGACCGGGAATGGTTTCCGCCCATCGACCAGGCGCTCGATGAACCCGAAGGCCTGCTGGCCGCGGGTGGCGACCTGTCCGTCGCGCGACTGCTGGCCGCCTATCGGCGCGGCATCTTTCCCTGGTATTCGGCAGGTCAGCCGGTGTTGTGGTGGTCACCCAACCCGCGCGAAGTGCTGCTGCCCACTGAATTCAAGTGTTCACGAAGTCTGGCGAAAACATTGCGAAATCGAGGCTTTGAGGTGGTTTTCGATCGCGACTTTGCCGCCGTGGTGCGCGCCTGCGCCGCGCGGCGTGAAAACTCCCCGGGAACGTGGATCACGCCCGAGATGCACACCGCCTATTGTGAATTGCACGCGCACGGGCATGCCCACAGTGTCGAGGTACGCCTGAATGGCGAGCTGGTAGGCGGGCTGTACGGGGTGTTGCTGGGGCGCGTGTTTTTTGGCGAGTCCATGTTCAGCCGCGAGCGCGACGCCTCCAAGACCGCGTTGGCAAGGCTGGTGGAACACGGGATCGCGGCCGGGCTCGAGTTGATCGACTGTCAACTGCCCACGCCTCATCTGCGCACTCTCGGCAGCCGCCCGGTCAGCCGAAGGGAATTCAGCGCTCTGGTTGCCAGCCTGGCCGCGGTGCCTGATATAGGCCTGTTCTCGGGCCCCTGAAAATTGTTCGCGCAGCACGCTTTTCTGGCAGAATTCGCCGCCTTCTCATGGTGCCACAGGCTGCGGATGTCGAAAGAAGATGCGATTCAAATGGAAGGCGAAGTCGTCGAGACTTTGCCTAACACAACGTTCCGGGTGAAGCTCAAAACCGGGCACGTTGTGACTGCGCACATCTCCGGGAAAATGCGCAAGAACTACATCCGCATCCTCACCGGCGACCAGGTCACCGTCGAGATGACGCCCTACGATCTGACCAAGGGCCGCATCGTCTACCGCGGCCGCTGACCTAACCACTCGCGAATTGATCATGGACGCCGCTGCTTCAGCGGCGTTTTCCGTCGTGGGCGGCAGCCCTATTGAAGCGCGGGCAGCGCCGGTGTCTCCGGTGCCAGGACTTCGAGCTTCAGGGTCTCGCCATCTGCGCTGACCCCGATCTTCACCGTTCCACCAGCCACCAGCTTGCCGAACAGCAGTTCCTCGGCCAGGGGTCGCTTGATCTGCTCCTGCATCAGCCGCGCCATGGGCCGCGCGCCCATCTTCGGGTCGTAGCCCTTCTCCGCCAGCCAGTGCCGCGCGGCATCGTCGAGCAATATCGACACGCCCTTCTTCTCCAGCTGAGCCTCGATTTCCATCAGCAGCTTGTCGACCACGCGCTCGATGACCGGCAAGTCGAGCGGCGCGAACTGGATGATGGCATCGATGCGGTTGCGGAATTCGGGTGAGAACAGCCGCTTGATGGCCTCGGCGCCGTCGGCGGCGTTGTCCTGCTGCACGAAGCCAATGGAGGCACGGTTCATCTCGAAGGCGCCGGCATTGGTGGTCATGACGATGACCACGTGGCGGAAATCCGCCTTGCGCCCGTTGTTGTCGGTGAGCGTGCCGTGATCCATGACCTGCAACAGCAGGTTGAATACATCCGGGTGCGCCTTCTCGACTTCGTCGAGCAGCAGCACGCAGTGCGGATGCTTGGCGATGGCCTCGGTGAGCAGGCCGCCCTGATCAAAGCCGACGTAGCCCGGCGGCGCGCCGATCAGACGCGACACGGTGTGCCGCTCCATGTATTCGGACATGTCGAAACGGATGAACTCGATACCCATGGCGATGGCGAGCTGGCGCGTGACCTCGGTCTTGCCGACGCCCGTGGGGCCCGCAAACAGGAAACTTCCCACCGGCTTGCGTTGATCGCCCAGGCCGGAACGCGCCATCTTGATGGCCGCCGCCAGCGAATCGATGGCCTTGTCCTGGCCGAAAATGACCAGCTTCAGGTTGCGCTCGAGATTGCGCAGCACTTCCTTGTCCGACACCGAGACGCTCTTGGCGGGAATCCGCGCCATGCGGGCCACGACATCTTCGATGTGCCTCACCTCGACCGTCGGCTCGCGCTCGTTGGCCGGCTTCAGGCGCAGGCGCGCGCCGGCCTCGTCGACCACGTCGATGGCCTTGTCGGGCATGTGCCGCTCGTTGATATGACGCGCGGCCAGTTCGGCCGCGGCACGGATGGCGTCGTTGCTGTAGGTGACACCATGGTGCTGTTCGAAACGCGGCTTGAGCCCCATGAGGATTTCGATGGTCTCGTTGACGGTCGGCTCGACCACATCGATCTTCTGGAAGCGCCGCGCCAGCGCGTGGTCCTTCTCGAAGATGCCGCGATATTCCTGGTAAGTGGTCGAACCGATGCAGCGCAGCTCGCCATTGGTGAGCACCGGCTTGATGAGGTTGGACGCGTCCATCACCCCGCCCGAAGCCGCGCCGGCGCCGATCACCGTGTGGATCTCATCGATGAACAGGATGGCGCCCGGCTGCTTCTTGAGCTCGGCGATCACGCTCTTGAGGCGCTTCTCGAAGTCGCCGCGATACTTGGTGCCGGCGATCAGCGAGCCCATGTCGAGCGAATAAATGGTGCAATCCGAGAGCACGTCGGGGACCTTGCCCTCGACGATCATGCGAGCGAGGCCCTCGGCAATCGCCGTTTTTCCAACGCCGGCCTCGCCGACGTACAACGGATTGTTCTTGCGCCGTCGGCACAGGATCTCGATGGTGCGTTCCACCTCGAGCGTGCGGCCGATCAATGGGTCGATCTTGCCGTCCTGGGCGAGCTGGTTGAGGTTCGAGGTGTACTTGTCCAGCGCGCTGCCGCCGTCTCCCTCGCGATCGCTTTCATTGCCAGTCTCTTCCTTGGCGGTTTTTTCCTCGGCGATCTTCGACAGTCCGTGTGAAACGAAGTTGACGACATCGAGGCGCGTGACCTCGGCGCGATTGAGCAGGTGAACGGCGTGACTCTGCTTCTCGCTGAAGATGGCGATCAGCACATTGGCGACGCCGACTTCCTTCTTGCCCGAGGACTGCACATGGAACACCGCGCGCTGCAGGACTCTCTGAAAACCGAGGGTGGGTTGCACCTCGCGATCCTCGTCACTGGGCAGGCGCGGGGTGGTGCGGTCCAGGTGTTCATTGAGCGAGTCCTTCAGACGGTTGATGTCGGCGCCGCAGGCACGCAGGATCTCGCGCACCTTCGGGGTATCAAAAATCGACAACAACAGGTGCTCGACCGTCAGGAATTCATGACGTGCGTCACGCGCCTTGGCAAACGCATCGTTCAGGCAGAATTCGAGCTCTTGCGATAACACCTTTGCAACCTCTCGGCCGTTAGATCAACAGTTTTAACCGACTCAGGCCTCTTCGAGCGTGCACATCAAAGGATGATGATGGTCACGGGCATAAGAGGTCACAAGGGCCACTTTGGTTTCCGCGATTTCGTATGTGAACACACCGCAGATTCCCTTGCCCTGGGTATGTACCTCGAGCATGACGCGTGTTGCCGTCGTGCGGTCCATACGAAAGAACTTTTCCAGCACGTCCACGACGAACTCCATCGGGGTGTAATCGTCGTTGAGCAGTACCACCTGATATAAGGGCGGCTGCTTGGTTTTGGGCTCGGCTTCTTCGACTGCGAGGCCCGCACCCCCGTGATCGGGACGTTCGATTTCAGAACTGGGCATTGGCCGCCTTTATAGGGGTCGTCGATTGGCAACACAAGTGTGGGTCTCGAAGTGTCGGTTTGCCAAGACAAAACAATCGCTTGAGGCTGTTGCGCAGCGAAACGTATCATCATGGAAATGACGGCAAACATCTGGAGTACGAGCGCTGTTGGCAGGGGCGACTGGCGCTCCGTCGCGCTGGCGCGCGCGCCCCAGGTCGTGACCTTCCTCCTGGCCCTCGCGCTGGCGGCCCAACTGGCATTTATTGTGGTGGGCATTGCCGGTCGTGGCCGTCAGACGGCGCCGCCAGCAGCGGCCGCGCCACTCGCCCCACCGCTGGATATCGGCGGGCTCGTCAACGCGCACCTGCTGGGCAATGCTGTCGTGCAGAACACCGCCGGCGATGCCGCCAACGCGCCGCCTTCCAGCATGCCCCTGGTGCTGGCCGGTGTGCTGGCGACGGCCGATCCCCAGGAAGGAATGGCGATCATTGGCGAGACTGCGGCGGCCGCAAAAGTGGTCATAACCGGCCATCCAGTCCCCGGCGGGGCGAAACTGCATTCTGTTTACAACGACCGCGCCATCATCGACCGCAACGGCGCGCTCGAAGCCGTGCTGCTGCCGCGGCGCTCAGCGGGCGCCATGAGTGAGGCACCGCCCCCGCCCCCCATCGCCGCGGAGGGCAATGACGCCGTACTGGAGCGCATGCGCAGGCTGGTGAATGACTCTCCCGCGGTGGTTGGGCAGGTGCTGCGTCCGCAGCCGGTGTTTGCGGGCGGCAAAATGCGCGGTTTTCGGGTCTATCCGGGCGCCAATCGGCAGGCTTTCGCACGCATCGGCCTGCGCGCCGGCGACCTGGTCACTGCCATCAACGGCACGCCGCTGGATGACAAGGATCGTGCCGACGAAATTTTCGCGACACTCAATTCTTCGACCGATGCCCGAATCAGCGTCACGCGTAATGGCCGGCAACAGGAACTGGTGCTCAACCTGGCTCAGATCGCCAACGAAGCGGAACAACTCGGCGCGGGTGGGGATGATGGCATGATTCCCATGGACCAGCCGCAGCCGGAGCCCGAGCCCGACCCCGGAAACGAATAAGAAAAACAAGCATATGAACAATAAGACCGTGAGTACGCGCCTCGGCGCCGGGAAAATGAATTCAATGACGCGATCCGTGCTACGCGCAGGCCTCGTGCTGCTCGTGATGACCTTCACCGCCGCCAGCCTGGTCAGCGCCCAGAGCCAAGGCCAGCGCATCACTCCTAACTTCCGGGACGTGGAAATCGGCCAGGTCATCGAGGCGGTGGCGCAGGTGACCGGCAAGACCATCATCCCGGACGGGCGAGTTCGCGCCCAGGTCACCATGCTGTCGCAGACACCGATGACCCCGGATGCCTTTTACGAGGCCTTCCTCGCGCTGCTGCAGGTGTACCAGTTCGTCGCCGTGGAATCCGGCGGCATCATCAAGATCGTGCCGGATGCCAATGCCCGCCAGATGCCGAACCGGGATCTGCCGGCGCGCCTGGTCGACGGATCCGATGAGCTGGTCACGCAGGTGATCGCGGTCGAGAACGTCAATGCCGCGCAACTGGTGCCGGTGCTGCGCCCGTTGATGCCGCAGGCCGCCCACCTGGCGGCCTATCCGCCCAGCAACATCCTCATCGTGTCCGATCGCTCCAGCAACGTCAGTCGCGTGATGCGCATCATCAAGCGCATCGACCAGCAGGGCGACAACGAAGTCGACATCGTCAACTTGCAGCACGCCTCGTCCAGCGACGTGGTTCGCGTCGTCAATACCTTCTTTGCCCAACAGGCGGCAGCGGAAGGCGGCGGCGGCGGCGGTTCTCCCACTCGCATCATTGCCGACGATCGCTCCAACAGCGTGCTCATCGGCGGTGACAAGTCGGCGCGGCTGCGCATCAAGGCGTTGATTGCCCACCTCGATACTCCGCTCGAAAGTGGCGGTGACACCCGGGTGATTTATCTGCAGCACGCCGACGCCGAGAAAATCGCCACCAAGCTCAAAGAACAGATCAGCGCCACCGTGGCGATCACTGGCGGTGCGCCGCCGGCTGGCGGAGCGCCTCCGGGCGGTGGCGGCGGAGTTGCCACCAGCGCTGATCGCACCACGACCATCTGGGCCGAACCTGAAACCAACGCGCTGGTGATCACCGCGCCGGCCAAGGTGATGCGTTCCCTGATGGCGGTGATCGATAAACTGGACATTCGCCGAGGGCAGGTGCTGGTGGAAGCCATCATCGTCGACGTGCAGGTGACGAAGGACGCCGAACTGGGTGTGAACTGGGCGGTGTGGTCGGATGAAGATGACACGCGCCTTCCGGCGGGCCAATTCCAATCCCCGATTGGCGGCGTGAATCTCGCGCAGCTCGCCCAGGCGGTCGACGATCCGTCATCCGCACCAGCCGAACTAGGTACCGGCACGACTCTCGGCATCGGCCGCATCGCTGCCACCGGCGTGAATTTCGCGGCGATGATCCGCGCGCTGCAGGGTGATTCGAACACCAACCTGATCTCGACGCCCTCGGCCGTGACCATGGACAACCAGGAAGCGCAGCTGAAGGTCGCGCAGGAAGTGCCGTTCATCACGGGACAATACTCGAGCACCGGTAGCGGCACCGACGGCAGCGTGAATCCGTTCACCACCGTGCAACGCCAGGAAGTGGGCACCATCCTCAAGATCACGCCGCAGATCAACGAAGGCGGAGCCATGGTGCAGCTCAAGATCAACATCGAGAGCTCCGCGCTGTCCGGAACCACGGGCGATGCCGACAGCGCCATTACCAACAAACGCACCATCGACACCAATGTGCTCATCGAAGACGGCGGCATCATCGTGCTGGGTGGTCTGATACAGGATGGCGACCGGCGTGGTGAGCAGCGTGTCCCCTATCTCGGCCGGATCCCGGTGCTCGGCGCATTGTTCAAGACCCGCAGTCGCAGTAACGAGAAGCGCAATTTGATGGTGTTCATTCGCCCGAAGATCCTGCGCGACGGACTCGCGGCCGCCATCGAGACCGACGCCAAGTACAACTACATGCGCCAGGAGCAGGAAAAGACGGGCCGCCCCAAGACCGAGATCCTGCCGCTGATCCCCTTCACGCCGGAACCGCGCCTGCCGCCGCTTCCACCACCACTGCCACCGCGCAGCGGCTCACCGGGACAGGAGCCGGCACCCCCTCCATCGCCATCCGACAAGCCGCCGAGTGGACCTGCCGAGGCGCCGCCGCCGCCGCCGTCACAACCGCCGCCATGAACGACACCGCCACCAGCACGGCACCGGCACCCAGACGCGTGGGCTTTGCATTCGCGAAGCGCCACGGCGTACTGGTGCGCCGCGTTCATGAGGGTGTGGCCGAGTGTGTGTACCGGCCGGGCGCGGCGCCGCTGGCGGTTGCCGAGGTCCGCCGCTATCTCGGTATCCCGCTCAAACTCGAAAAGGTCGAAGAAACTCTCTTCGACTCGCTGCTGCGGATGGCCTACGAAGCGGGCAACGACGCGATGGAGGCGGCCTCCGGCATCGAGGAGTCCACCGACCTCGCGCACCTGGCGCAGGAGCTGCCCGAGCAGGCCGACCTGCTCGAGAGTGAGGACGATGCGCCGATCATTCGCCTGATCAACGCCGTGCTCACCCAGGCGGTGAAGGAAAACGCTTCGGACATTCACGTCGAGCCGTTCGAAAACCGGCTGGTGGTGCGCTTCCGCGTCGACGGCGTGCTGCGTGAGGTCCTGCAGAGCAAGCGCGCGGTGGCGCCGCTGGTCGTCTCGCGCATCAAGGTCATGTCCAAACTCGATATCGCCGAAAAGCGCCTGCCGCAGGACGGTCGCATCAGCCTCAGGATCGCCGGCCGCTCGGTCGACGTGCGCGTTTCGACCATTCCATCCGGCCACGGCGAACGGGTGGTGCTGCGTATCCTCGACAAGCAGGCCGGCCGCCTGCACCTCTCGGCGCTCGGCATGGATCCGAAAACCGAAGCGAACATCGCCGACCTGTTCCGCAAGCCGCACGGCATCATCCTGGTCACAGGACCGACCGGCTCCGGCAAGACTACGACGCTGTATGCCGGTCTCGAGCACCTGAACGACAACACGCAGAACATCATGACGGTCGAGGATCCGATCGAGTACTACATCGACGGCATCGGTCAGACCCAGGTCAACACGAAGGTCGAGATGACCTTCGCCCGCGGTCTGCGCGCCATACTTCGCCAGGACCCCGACGTGGTCATGGTCGGCGAAATTCGCGACCTGGAAACCGCGCAGATCGCCGTGCAGGCGTCGCTCACCGGCCACCTGGTGTTGTCGACGCTGCATACCAATACGGCGGTGGGCGCCGTCACGCGCCTGCGCGACATGGGCATCGAACCGTTCCTGTTGTCCTCCAGCCTGATCGGCGTCATCGCGCAGCGCCTGGTGCGCACCCTGAATCCGGAGACCAGGCAGGAATTCGAGGCGGGCGACTACGAGCGCCGCCTGCTGGGGCTCACACCCAGCGAGCCGTCCCCACGGTTGTACCGTCCCAGCGACACGGGTATCGGATTCCGGGGGCGTACCGGCATCTACGAACTGGTCATCGTCGACGACCAGATGCGCACCATGATCCACGATGGCGCGGCGGAGCACGACCTCGAGCGCTACGCGCGCACGCTGACGCCGTCGATTCGAGACGACGGCATGGACAAGGTGCTGCGTGGCGAAACGACCATGGAAGAAGTCCTGCGCGTCACGCGCGAGGATTGATCCGCGCCACCGATGGGTGCCTTCGAATACACCGCTCTCGATACCGCGGGGCGCGAACAGAATGGTGTGGTCGAAGGCGACACCGTCAAACACGTGCGCCAGATCCTGCGCGACCGGCAGCTCCTGCCGGTCACGGTCGCCGAGGTCAAACACGGCGAGGCCAAACGCGACCGGACGTTCTCCCTGCGCCGTGGCATATCGGCCTCCGACCTTTCATTGCTCACCCGCCAGCTCGCGACGCTGGTAAAGGCCGCTCTGCCCCTCGAAGAGGCGCTGCTCGCGGTCTCCCAGCAATCGGAAAAGCCACGCATCCAGAGCATCATGCTCGGTGTGCGCGGCAAGGTCATGGAAGGCCACACGCTCGCCGACGGCCTCTCGGAATTTCCCAAGGTATTTCCGGAAATCTACCGGTCAACGGTTGCCGCCGGCGAAAGTTCGGGCCGCCTGGATGGCGTGCTCGAACGACTCGCGGATTACACCGAGAGCCGCGAAGTGACCCGCCAGAAGGTGCTGGGCGCGATGTTGTACCCCATCGTCCTATCGATCGTATGTTTCGGCATCGTGACGGGAATGATGGTTTACGTGGTGCCGAAGGTCATCGAGGTGTTCGAATCGAGTAAGGGCAAGCTGCCCTTCGCCACGCAGGTGCTGATCGCTGGTCAGCGATTTCCTGCGTAACTACGGCTTATACCTGCTCATTGGCGTCATCCTCGCCGTTGTCGGTTTCATCTACTGGCTCAAGAATCCGGACAACCGCCGTCGGTTTCATCGCCTGCAGTTGCGCCTGCCGCTGTTCGGGCGCCTGGTGCGCGGCTTCAATACCGCGCGATTCACGCGCACCTTCAGCATCCTGACCGCCAGCGCCGTGCCGGTACTCGAGGCCATGCGCATTGCCGGCGAGGTGGTCACCAATCTACCCATGCGTGACGCGGTCGGCATTGCTGCGGCACGGGTTCGAGAAGGCGCCCCGATCGGCCGATCGCTGGCGGCCAGCAAGCTGTTTCCGCCCATGACCGTGCACCTGATCTCCTCCGGCGAGTCGAGCGGCGAGCTGGACAGCATGCTGGAGCGCTCCGCAACCAACCAGGAGCGTGAGCTGGACGCGATGATGGGCGCGCTCGTCGGCCTGCTTGGACCACTTCTCATTGTTGTGATGGGCCTCTTCGTCATGGGCATCGTTTTTGCAATGCTCATGCCCATCTTCGAAATGAATAATTACATTCGTTGAAGATCGTGACGTTGGGGCATTGCATGACGGCGCCTCTCGATTTATAACCCGCCCATCTGAGGTCGCGGCGTTATGAACGAGAAACCGGAATCAGAAGAGTTCGACGAGGACGAGGAAGAGGTCACCTTCGAAGCCACCAGCGAAGTCGACTTCGATCGTCTTGCAAAAGATCTGGACGCCGCCAAGAAGCGCGGCCAGAAGCTGGGGGATCCTGCCTGGCGCCGTCTCGAACGTCGTTTCGAGGACAAGCACACCGCCGAACTCACCAGCGATTTCGACGACTACGAGATCGACGATGACAGCACGGCCGTGCGGCGGATGAATTCCCATAAGGATCCGCAGTAGCGGGGCCAGTTCAGCGAAAGTCCCGTGACTGGGTGACCACGCTGCCAAGCAGGTGCGTTCGGTCCACGAGTTTGCGCGCCACCACGTGGGTCACTCCCCCTTCCTTCTGCAACATGCCGTGCACCTCGAGCAGCCGCGCGTTATTGGCGATGCGACGCGCCCGTGACCACACGCTCTCCCAGGCGATGAGATTCACGAAGCCGCTTTCATCCTCGAGCGTGATGAACATGACGCCGCCGGCGCTTTGCGGCCGCTGCCGCGCCGTGACGATGCCCGCCACGCGCACCACGCGGCCATGCGGCAGGTCGCGCAGTTCCGCCGCGCTCACGACATGCGCGGCAGCGAGTTCTGCACGCAACAGCGCGAGCGGATGACGACCGAGCGTGAGGCCCTGGGAGCGATAGTCGGCCGCGATGTTCTGTCCCTCGGTGGGGGGTGCCAGCAGCGGCGTGCCTTCGGCAGCCCGCGGTACGGGCGCCAGGGGCAGTTCCTGTTCGGTGCCGGCCACCTGCCAGAACGTCAGGTGGCGATTGCCGGAGAGTTCGCGCAGCGCGCCGGCATCCGCGAGCGCCTCGAGCTCGCGGCGCTCGAGCGCGGCACGCAGCGTGAGGTCCTGCACGCCCGCGAAGGGTGCCGCGCCGCGTGCCGCGACGATGCGGTCGGCGGCTTCCTCGCCCAGGCCCTTGACCATGCGCAGCCCCAGGCGCAGGGCCGGTTCATCATCGGCGTGGTCTTCGGCGCGCTGCGCGCGACGCTCGAGCGTGCAATCCCAATCACTGGCGCACACGCTGATGGGCCGGACTTCAACACCGTGGTCGCGCGCGTCGCGCACCAGTTGCGCGGGGGCGTAAAACCCCATGGGCTGGCTGTTGATGAGCGCGCCGGTGAATGCCGCGGGTTCAAAGCGCTTCAACCAGGCGGAGCTGTACACCAGCAACGCAAAACTCGCGGCGTGTGATTCCGGAAAGCCGTACTCGCCGAAACCCTGGATCTGGCTGAAGATCTGGTGCGCGAAACTCTCGTCATAACCGCGGGCACGCATGCCTTCGATGAGCCGGCGCTCGAAGTGCCCGAGACCACCGCGGCGCTTCCACGCCGCCATGCTCCGGCGCAGCTGATCGGCTTCGCCGGGCGTGAATCCCGCCGCAACGATGGCGAGCTGCATGACCTGTTCCTGGAAGATGGGCACTCCCAGCGTGCGCGACAACACGCCTTTCACCGCCTCACTGGGATAGGTGACCGGCTCCAGGTTCTGCCGCCGGCGCAGGTAGGGATGCACCATGCCGCCCTGGATCGGACCCGGTCGCACGATGGCCACTTCGATGACCAGGTCGTAGAACTCGCGCGGCTGCAGTCGCGGCAACATGGACATCTGCGCGCGCGATTCGACCTGGAACACGCCGATGGTGTCGGCGCGCGAGATCATCTCGTAAACGCGCGGATCTTCCCTGGGGATGTCGGCGAGACCGAAGGGTTTGCGCCGGAAGTTCGCCACCAGCTCGAGACCGCGGCGCAACGCCGACAACATGCCGAGGCCCAGCACGTCCACCTTGAGCAGACCCAGGTCGTCGAGATCGTCCTTGTCCCATTCGATGACCGTACGGTCCTCCATGGCCGCGTTCTCGATGGGCACCAGCTCCTCGAGCAGACCCTGCGAAATCACGAAGCCGCCGACGTGCTGCGACAGATGTCGCGGAAACCCCAGCAACTGCCCGACGAGATACAACAGCTGCAGCACCTTGGGATTGTCGGGCTCGAAGCCCGCTTCGCGGATGCGCTCCGCATCCACCGTGGTATCCCACCATTGCATCGCGCCCGCGAGCCGTTCCGCCTGCACCGCGTCGAGCCCGATGGCCTTGGCCATGTCGCGCAGCGCGCTGCGCGGGCGGTAACAGATGACCGTGGCGGTGAGCGCGGTGCGATCTCGGCCGTACTTGCGATAGATGTACTGGATGACTTCTTCGCGCCGCTCGTGCTCGAAGTCGATGTCGATGTCGGGCGGCTCGTTACGCTCGCGCGAGATGAACCGCTCCATGAGCAGCTCGCCACGCGCGGGGTCCACTTCGGTGACACCCAGGCAATAACACACCACCGAGTTCGCGGCCGAGCCGCGGCCCTGGCACAGGATGCTGAGCCGCCGCGCTTCGCTCACGATGTCGTGCACCGTGAGGAAGTACGACTCGTAAGAGAGTTCGGCGATGAGCGCGAGTTCGTAGTCGATCCGGAGGCGCAGGTTTTCCGGGACGCCGGCCGGCCAGCGCCTGAGCGCGCCGGCTTCCGTGAGCTTGCGCAGGTGGGAAGCCGGGGTTTCGTCCGGCGGCACCAGCTCGCGCGGATATTCGTAGCGCAGCTCGTCGAGGGAGAAGTCCGCCAGCGCGGCGATTTTCACGGTTTCCGCGAGCAGCGCGGGTGGATAGAGCCGTGCCAGCCGCTCGCGTTCACGCAGGTGCCGCTCGCCATTGGCGAACAGCCGCTCGCCGGCTTCGGCCAGCGTCACCCCGTGGCGTACCGCCGTGAGCGCGTCCTGCAACGCACGACGGTCGCGCAGGTGCATGTGCACGTCACCGGCGGCGGTGAGCGGCAAACCGAACTGCGCACCCAGCGCACGCGCCACGCCCAGGCATTCGCGGTCGCGGCCGTCGCGCGTGAGCTCCACCGCGATCCAGGCGCGTCCCGCAAAAGTGCGCGCCATCCACGCACCCTGCCCGGCCGCGTCCGCAGAAGATGCCGGCGGCAGCCACAATGCCAGCGAGCCGGCGCGCGCCGGCGCGCCATCGTCGCGCGAATGCGCGCCATCGAACAACAGGAACTCTTCGACGTCGGCACGGCCGAGTGAATAGCTGCCCTTCGCGGCGCGCCGGCGACCGCGCGTGATGAGCCGCGACAGTCGGCCGTACCCCGCCCGGTTGCACGCGATGATCACCAGGCGCAGCCCGCAGTCGAGCGTGAACTCCGCGCCGATGAGTAGTTTGATGCCGCCGGCCTTTTTGGCCGCGGTGTGGGCCCGCACCACGCCCGCCAGCGAACATTCGTCGGTGATGGCGAGCGCGGTGTAACCGAGTGCTTTCGCCTGGGTGATCAGTTCTTCGGCATGCGAGGCGCCGCGCAGGAAACTGAAGTTGCTGAGGCAGTGCAACTCCGCGTATTGGGGCAATGGCCCGCAGGCCGGAGCCGCGGCTTTCATCCGAAGATGCCGTGCAGAAACCATGGTTTCGCACCCGCGCACTCGCGGTAGATCCACAGGCGCGAGCCGTGCGGATCCTGCGCGACGTAGTAGTCGCGCCGGACGTCACCGCCATCCCACCAGCCACTCTCGATGCGCTCGGGACCCGCCAGCAACTCGAGCGGCCCGCCATGCCGCGGCCGGCCACGTTGTGCTTCGAGCGGTCGCGGCGCCGCGAGCAACCACAGCGGCCGGAAAATGGGGACATCCCTATTTAATGGCGAAAGCGATGCAGAGCCGGTCCGCGGTTCATCATTAAATAGGGATGTCCCCATTTTCGGTTCGGCCACGCACCAGGCATTTTCCGGGCGATGTTCCGATACGCGCGCGATGGCGTACACCGCAGCGTTACCGAGCCGCGCACGCAGGTGCTCGACGAGCGCCGGCATCTCCCCCGCGCTCGCATGCCCGCGTTCACCGGGCGACCACAGCGGCTGGCTGGCCGCGGTGCGATGGGTGAGCGTGCCGCTACGCAACTCGCAGCGCCGCACGGGCTCGGGCAGATCGAGCGTGGCGAGACGTTCGTGCAGCAGCTGCGTGAATCGTGCGGCGTTGGCTTCGGGCGCGGCCAGCCGCAACGTGCAGCGCGTCGGCGCTGCGCGGTAATGGTGGAAGCGGCATTGCAGCGCCGTGACGCCGCGCTGGCGTGCGCGCAGGAACCGCTCGAGCTCGTCCAGCAACGGAGCGAGCGCCTGCAGGATGCGCGCGTGATCCTCGATTTCGTGATCGAAATCGCGCACCCCCCGATAACGCTCGCGGCGCACCAGCCGCGCGCGCGGATCGGCGCGGCGTCCCAGCAGACGGTCCAGATCGGCGAGCAACGCGGGACCGAATCGCCTGGCAAACCCGGCGCGCGGCAGTCGCATGAGCTCACCCAGGGTGCGCACGCCCATGGCCACGAGACGCGCATTCTGTTCCTCGGGCCAGCGCAACAGGGCCAGTGGCAGGGGCTTGAGTCTCGCGGGCAGCACGCCCGGATCGGTGATGAAACAACGCGCGCCACCGCGCGCCGCCACGAGCGCGGCAAGCGCGGTGGGCGCGAGTGTGAAATGCGGCTCGGCGCGGATGCGTGTGAGCACGGGATCGGCACGACAGGCATCGCGCAGGCGCCGGCACAACTCGCGCAAGCCGCCGAAGAGATTGATGCTGGGCTTGATCTCGAGCAGCAGGCCATCGGGCGGCTCGACGGAAACCTGCGGCGTGAAGTTGGCCGCGATGCCCGCCAGCCGTTGCAGCAGTTCCAGCTCGCGCACCGCATCGCGCGGGCGCGGATCGATGTCGGGCGCCGCCGCCAGTGCGGCGCCCAGGCTCATGCCGATGCGAACCCCGGCTGCCCGGGCGTCCTGCCCGGCGTCAATGATGCGCTGGTTGTGATCTTCGGGATCTGTTATCACCACAGAGCCGGCCACCTGCGGCCCGGACTCGCCGTGCGCACGTAATGCGAGCAGCGGCAACTGCGGTACATGTGCCGCGATCCACAACTCGCGCGGCTCGAGTGCGAGCGCGGGCTGGTGTCCTGGTCCTCCTTGGGGGACCTTTGGGCGGAGACGACGCCGGCCGCACCCGTAAAACGGACGGCGTCGCCGGCCCGGAAAAATTCTCGACCGGTTGCGGAAACTTCAGTCGATAAGAGCGTGGATGCATGGCGGGGTACTCCTGGGGCGCCTTCGCTCATGCCGCCGCCGCGGTCCAGGTGAGATCGATGGGCTCGCGGCTGCCGCCGCGGCTCTTGAGCAACCGCACGCGCGCGCCGTGACAGCCGGCTTCCATCGTGGGCTCGAGCAACACCCGCAGCATCGCCGGGGATGCCACGTGCGCAAATTGCTGGCTGCGATACAACACGCCGAGCGCCCGTCCCTGCTCGGCCGCGAGCTGCAGCCGGCGGATGGCGCGCGGACTGGCACGCGGCAGCCACGCCAGTGCCATCCCGCAGGCGCCCGAACGCAGCGCCTGCTCCAGCGCCCAAAATCCCATATCTACGCCGCCGCTTCGGCGGCGTTTTCCATCGTGGGGCGCAAGCCCCTGGGAAGTCACGATGAGCATCCGGTTCAGCTCCACGCCATGCGCCTGCAGGGCGGGCGCAAAGGGCTCGTGCGGCGGTGACACCCAGGTACACCAGCGCGCCGGCGTGGCACGCGACAATGCCGCGAGCGCGGGCAGCAGTAGATAGAGCTCGCCGACGCCGGGACGCGGCGTGAGGATTTCTACGAGACCGTGGCGCGGCCAGCCGCCCCCGGGCAATCCGGCATCGAGCGCGGCGAAACCCGTGGAAAGGGTTTCCACGGTGGCGCGACTGCGGCCGCGCCACACCGACGGGTGGGCGAGCAACTGCTCCAGTTGTTGATGAGTCGACATGAAAAACGCGCCGGGTTCACCAGGGTCCTGGTGGCGGGTCAGGCCGTTGCCTTCAGCCGCCCCTGCTCGGGGATTGAATAGATGAAGTCATAGAAATGTTTGCCGTCGATGATGTTGATGCTCAGCGTGCCGCTGAGACCCGTGAGCTCGTCTGTGCCGGAATCCGGCACCACCATGATGGACAACGACTGCGCGCCACGATTCATGGCGCCCGAGTGCTGCAGCACGAAACTGCCCTTGCGTCCGTCGAGCTCACCCGTGACGTGATCGATGGCGACGTAACCGGCCGAACCCTTGATACTGGTCATGGCCGACAGCATCTGTCCGCGCGCCGAGCCGGAAAGATCCCCGCTGAATTTCTTGATGAGCAGCCTGCGGCCCAACATGGCGTCCGTCGACACATCCGCATTCGACAGCGGCTGCAGGCTGATCTCGAAGCTGCCGGTGGCTCTTTTCATCGTGCTTCCGCGCCTCCTCTTTCAGACAAGTTGAAGTTCGGGTTTTCAATGATGCCGAGCACATTGCCGAATGGATCGAGCACGTCCGCGACGCGAATGCCCTCACCCACGTCTTGAATATCGTTGCGTGGGATGGCTCCGAGCTCGAGCAGGCGCGCGTGGGCGCTGGCGATGTCCTTCACGCCCCAATAGCTCCCCGCCGTGGCCTCGCGCGCATCGGGAATGAGGCCGAGCTCATAACCTCCGACGTTGAAACCCACGTAGAACGGCTGGTCGAAATAGGGCCCCAGGCCCAGGAACTTCGTATACCAGAGCTTGCCCGCGGCGAGATCCGGCGTGCGATAAATGACGGTGCGCAGTCCTAACAACATGTGTTTTCTTTTCAGGGGCTCGCGCCCCACGACGGAGAACGCCGCCCCTTCTTTGAAGGAAGGGGGCGGCGTACATGACTTTCAAGCGGCCAGTGCTTTGCCCCGCCGCAGAACCCCCACCACCACACCTTCGATGATGAGCGGGTCTTCCTTGATGTTGACGCGGATGGGTTCGAAGTCGGCGTTCTCGGGTAACAGCCACACGACCGAGCCGTCCTGCTTGTAACGCTTCACGGTGACTTCGTTTTCCAGGCGCGCCACGATGATCTGGCGATTGCGCACTTCCGGCGTACGATGCACGGCCACGAGATCGCCATCGAGGATGCCGGCGTCTTTCATCGACATGCCGACGACTTTCAACAGGTAGTGCGGCCTGGGTTGAAAGATGCTGGGATCGATGTCGAGCCTGGATTCGATATTCTCTTCCGCGAGAATGGGGCGGCCGGCGGCCACCCGTCCGATGAGCGGCAAGCCGAGTTGCTCGCGCATGGTGTCCATGAGCTTGATGCCACGCGAAGCACCCGGTACCAGCGCAATGACGCCTTTACGCGCAAGCGCGCGCAGGTGTTCCTCGGCGGCATTGGGGGATTTGAACCCCAGCTCGTTGGCGATTTCCGCCCGGGTAGGCGGCATGCCTGTTTCGGCGATGGCCCGCTGGATGAGGCGCAGGATTTCGGTCTGGCGCGGTGTGAGGTCGGACATGGCAGATCCTTTAAAGAAGAATCAGGGCTGAGGATTTGTACACTGTGAATTTATCCAGGTCAAGCAGCAAGAACCGCTTCGATGTCGTCGTCGTCGGGGGTGGCCACAACGGCCTCACCTGCGCGTGTTACCTCGCCAAATCAGGCCTCAGCGTGGGGGTTTTCGAGCGCCGCAGCGTGCTGGGCGGCGCCGCCGTCACCGAGGAGTTCCACCCCGGGTTTCGCAATTCCACCGCGAGCTACACCGTCAGCCTGCTCAACCCCAAGGTGATCCGGGACCTGCGCCTCGAACAGCATGGCCTGAAGGTGCTCGAGCGCCCGATGCAGAACTTCCTGCCGCTGCCCGATGGGCGGGCCCTTACGGCCGGTCCAGACCGCGCCCGCACGACTGAGGCCGTGCGCACCTTTTCGGCCCGCGACGCCGAACGGCTGCCCGCCTTCTACCAGATGCTCGACGCGGCCGTGACGGTGCTGCGCCGCCAGCTGCTGGAGACTCCACCCGCGAATCCGCGCCGGCTGCGCGACCTGTGGGGTGCGCTCCAGCTGGGACGCCGCTTTCGCAAGCTGGCGCCGCCCGTGCAGCGCGACATCCACGAGCTGTTCACGCGCAGCGCCGGTGATTTGTTAGACCACTGGTTTGAAACCGAGGCGCTCAAGGCACTGTTCGGCTTCGACGCGGTGGTCGGCAACTACGCCAGCCCGTACACGCCGGGCAGCGGCTACGTGCTGCTGCACCACGTCTTCGGCGAGGTGAACGGCAAGACCGGCGTGTGGGGACATGCCGTCGGTGGCATGGGCGCCATCACCCAGGCGATGGCAACCGAAGCACGGCGACTCGGCGTCACGCTCGAAATCGATGCACCCGTAAGGCGCATCATCACCGAGCAAGGCAGCGCGACCGGCATCGAACTCGAGGGCGGGCGCGTGGTCCAGGCGGGTGCGGTTGCCGCCAACCTCGGCCCCAAGCCGCTGTACCTGCAGCTGCTCGCGGACGCGGATCTGCCCGCGGAATTTCGCGACCGCATCGAACGCTTTCGAGTCGGATCGGCGACCTTCCGCATGAATGTGGCGCTGTCGGAACTGCCGAAATTCACCGCTGCACCGCGCAATGACAATGGTGCGCATCTCGGCTCCGGCATCATCATCGCGCCGTCGCTCGAATACATGGATCGTGCCTTCGCCGATGCACGCCTTACGGGTATGTCACGCGAACCCATCGTCGAGATGCTGATTCCGTCCACGCTTGACACAACGCTGGCGCCGAAGGGAGCTCACGTTGCCTCCCTTTTCTGTCAGCATTTTTCCTACAAACTGCCGGGCGACCGCGACTGGCATCAGGAACGCCAGCGTGCCGTGGACCTCATCCTGGCGACGGTGGATTCGTACGCGCCCAACTTTCGCGCGAGTGTTGTCGCCCATTCGGCCCTCAGCCCCCTCGATCTGGAAGAAAAGCTCGGCCTAGCAGGCGGCGACATCTTCCACGGCGCGTTAGGCCTGGACCAACTGTGGGCGGCGCGGCCGATGTTAGGCTACGGCGACTACCGCACGCCGCTAAAAGGACTTTATTTATGCGGTGCAGGTGCACATCCCGGTGGCGGAGTCACGGGCATCCCGGGCCACAATGCCGCGCGCGAAATGCTTCGTGACGGCCTCAGTCCTGTTAGAGGTCCTAATATATGACGGACCAGATGTCGCTACAGGCCGACAAAGACCAAATACCAGTTGCAAACAACGCGCGGATTTGTTGCAGTTGCGGCCGCCTAATAGAGTCTACCTTCTGTTCACATCGCGTTTGCTTGCGGTTGATCAGCGAAGCGGACTTGCTCAACCACCAATAAGGGGATTGATCGTTATGAAGAGTGCGATTATCAAGGTTGCTGCCGTTGCAGCGTTCACCATGTTGGCCGGCTGCCAGGACTTGAAGCCTCTGCAAGCCGATATCGACAACCTCAAGCAGCAAGTGAGCCGTCTGAACGCGGATCTCGCTGCCGCCAAGAGCTCGGCCGATGCCGCCAATGCCGCCGCGCAGTCGGCTTCTTCGACGGCCAGCGGTGCGCAGAGCGCTGCTAACCAGGCGCTGGCTGCCGCCCAGGCTTCGCAGTCCTGCTGCGATGCCACCAACGAGAAAATTGACCGGATGTTCCGTCGCTCGATCTCGAAGTAAGAATTCACTTTCTTGCTTTGCGAAAACGCCGCGCTTTGCGCGGCGTTTTTTTATGCTCGCCAGGCGCTCGCGTGAGTGCGCCTTTAGAAGCGCACCAGGGCCGAGCCCCAGGTAAAGCCACCACCAAACGCCTCTAACAACAGCAGGTCGCCGCGCTTGACGCGGCCGTCGCGTACGCCCACGTCGAGCGCCAGGGGCACCGAGGCCGTGGAAGTGTTGCCGTGGTCCTGCACCGTGACGATCACGCGCTCCATCGGCAACTCGAGGCGCTTGGCCATGGCGCTGATGATGCGGATGTTGGCCTGGTGCGGGATCAGCCAGTTCACGGCTGATTTCTCGAGGCCATTGTGGGCCAGCGCCTCGTCGACCGCGCTGCCGAGCTTGGTGACCGCCAACTTGAACACTTCACTGCCGGCCATCTTGATGCCGATGTCCACGCGACCACGCGCGGCGTCGTATTTGAATCCCTTCGACACGCCGCCTTCGACGTACAGCAGGTCCTTGTACGCGCCGTCGGAATGCAGGTGCGTGCTCAGGATACCGGGCTCGGTCGACGGCTTGATGATCACCGCACCGGCGCCGTCACCGAACAACACCGCGGTATTTCGATCACTCCAGTCCGTGATCCGTGACAGTGTCTCCGCACCGATCACCAGCGCGCACTTGGCTTCGCGTGCCTTCACGAACTTGTCGGCGATGGAGAGCGCGTAGATGAAGCCGCTGCACGCGGTCTCGACCGAAAACGCGGGACAGCCGCGCGCGCCGAGGCGATCCTGCAGCAGCGTGCCGCAGTTGGGGAACACCAGATCCGGGGTGGTGGTGCCAAACACGATGAAATCGACTTCGGCGGGCGTGACGCCGGCGGCCTCGATGGCGCGACGCGCCGCGACCTCGGCCATGTCGACCGTGGTCTGACCGTCAGCGGCGATGTGGCGCCGTTCGATTCCCGTGCGAGTCCGGATCCACTCATCGGTGGTATCCATGGTCTTCTCGAGATCGAAATTCGTGACGATCTTTTCCGGCAGGTACGCACCCGTGCCGGCAATGCGTGAGTACATGTTGGCCCTTTACTGGTTCACTACCGCGGCATTGTCGGTCGTCACTGCATTCGCCAGGGCGTTTGCAATGGCAGCCGGCAATCCACGGCGCATCGCGGTAGCGGCCGTCGTAATTGCCTGGGCAAATGCGACGCGGTCCGCGCTGCCGTGGCTTTTTACCACGACTCCAGTCAGGCCGACCATGCACGCGCCGTTATAACGGCGCGGATCGAGTCCCTCGCCCACGCGACGCAGCACCGGGCGGGCTAGCAATCCGGAGAGTTTGCTCATGCTGTCACGCGAGAATTCCGTGCGCAGCTGCTCGACGATGAGTTTGGCGAGCCCTTCCATGGCCTTGAGCGCGACGTTGCCGGTGAAGCCGTCGGTGACCACCACGTCGATGCTGCCGTCGAAGATGTTGTTGCCCTCGACGAATCCCAGGTAGTTCACACCGCTCGCGCGAATCAATTCATGCGCTTCCTGCACGAGCTCGTGGCCCTTGGTCTCCTCCTCGCCGATGTTGAGCAGACCGATGCGCGGATTCGCGATGCCGAACACGTCGCGCGCGACGATGGAGCCCATGGTCGCGAATTGCGCCAGTTGCAGCGCCGTGGCCTTGGAGTTCGCGCCGAGGTCGAGCATGTGCGTGTGCGCGCCGTTGCGCGCCGGCACCACCGACATGATGGGAGCACGTTCGACCGGACCCACGGTCTTCAGCACGAAGTGCGCCATGGCGGTGAGCGCGCCGGTATTGCCGGCGCTGACCATGGCATGGGCGCGCCCTTCTCTGACCAGGTCGATGGCGAGCCGCATCGACGAATCCTTGCGGCGCCGGATGGCTTCACGCGGATGTTCGGACATGCCCACCACGCTCGCGGCCGGATGAATGGTCAGGCGCGCGCGCGCATCGGCGCCCGAATCGGCGAGCGCCGGCTCGATGACTTCGGGTTTGCCGACGAGGATGAGCTCGAGCGTGGGATCGGCGGCGAGGGCACGCAACGCGCCGGGTACGCATTCCGGCGCACCGCAGTCACCACTCATTACGTCGACGGCGACGGACGCCATGTGAAGACCGGGCGGGGTTCGATGACCCCCGCCGCGAGTTATTCTTCGGCTTCGACTTCGGCCGGTTTTTCGATGACGCGTTTGCCGCGATAGAAACCGTCCGGGGTGATGCGATGACGCAGGTGGGTTTCACCCGACTGCGGATCGACCGACAACGCGGGCTTCTTCAGCCCGTCGTGCGAACGATGCATGCCGCGCTTGGACGGCGTTTTGCGACTTTTCTGAACGGCCATGGGACCAAACCTCTTCGGGCGAGCATTACTTGCGTTTCAACAGTTCGCCCAACTGTGCAAACGGTTTCTGAACCTGCGTGTCGGCGGCCGCTTCCGGTTCGTCGGGTTGCCCCGGCAATCGAATCTCGCGGCGCGCGCATTCGCTACCTTCTGCATGTCGCGGCACATTCGGCAGCGCGAGCATGATCTCCTCATCGACGAGGTCGCGAACGCTTACGCTGTCGGCCTCGACCAGAAAAACTTCCAGGCCCTCTGGCACCCGGTCCGCCGCGCTGTAGTCGCTCACCAGCGCGACCCGCGACTTCAACTCGACCGGCCATCGCATCGGCTGCATGCAGCGCTGGCAAACAACTTCCGGTTGCGCGCTCAACTCGAGATCGGCGACCGAATGACCCAGTTGCCGCGAGAAGCGCACATGGCCCCTGGCCTCACCATCGTGGCTCGCCAACTCATGCGAAACCCTTGGCAACTCGGCAACCGGGATCGCGAAATCGATCGCCGTTTCGGTGCCTACCAGAGTGTCGACGGGTGCGCGACGGGACCAGCCCAGTGACATGGGGCGCGTATGATAGGTGCCACTTCCCCTCAAGTCAAAACAACATTAACTCTAAGCCTTTGTTTTTATGAGCCCGACGGCCGTACTACGCCCCCTGATCCTGGCGTCGACCTCGCCTCATCGCGCCGCCCTGCTGGAACGGTTTGGCGTGTCCTTCAGCGCCTGTGGCCCGCAGGTCAACGAGGCCGAAGTAGCCGGAGAACCCCCGCGGGAACGGGCGGTGCGGCTCGCCGCGGCGAAGGCCGAAGAGGTCGCCGCGCGCTTTCCCGACAGCGTGGTCATCGGCGGTGACCAGGTCCCGGCGACCCACGGCACCATCCTCCATAAACCGGGCAACGCGGAGAACTGCCGCCAGCAACTGAAACTGTTGTCCGGAACGTCCGCTGAGTTCTACACCGCCTGTTCCGTGCGCTGCCTGGCTGCCGACCTCAAGGTCGCGCACATAGACACCACGACAGTGAAATTGCGCGCGCTCACCGATCCGGAAATCGAGCGCTACGTCGAACGCGAGAAGCCATTCGACTGCGCTGGAGGCTTCAAGGCAGAAGCCCTCGGCATCACGCTGTTCGAACGCATGGACTCCGAAGATCCCACCGCCATCGTTGGTCTGCCGTTGATCTGGTTGGCCGGCGTTTTGCGCAGAGCGGGCTACGCAGTCCCCTGACGTCAGGAGTGCCGTGAGGCCTGAAGATAATCGATGACCGCGGCCAGTTCCGCGGGCAGCGGCGTACTCGCGGAAAACTCCACGCCGGACTCCGGCCACACGAAGCTCAGCTGGTGCGCGTGCAGGAACATGCGTGTGAGGCCAGCGGCCTTCATCTTCTCGTTGAATTCGGCGTCCCCGTATTTTTCATCTCCGGCCACGGGATAACCCGCGTGCGCGGCGTGCACTCGAATCTGGTGCGTGCGGCCGGTCTCCAGCGAGACTTCCACGAGTGAGGCGCGTTTGCCGAAAAACTGCACCGGCTTGAAGTGGCTCACGGCATCCTTGCCCGACGCATGCGCCTTCACCGTGCGCTCGCCGCCGACGCGAATGTCGGTGCGCAGCGGCGCATCGATGCGTTTTTTGCCGAGCTCCCACTTGCCCTTGACCAGGGCGAGATAGCGCTTCTCGACCTGGCCCTCGCGCATCAGCGCGTGCAGCGTGCGCAACGCCGCCGGCTTGCGCGACACCAGCAGCAGGCCGCTGGTATCGCGATCCAGCCGGTGCACGAGCTCGAGATCTTCCTGCGGGCGCGCGGCGCGCAACGCCTCGATGACGCCAAAGCTCACGCCGCTGCCGCCATGCACGGCCACGCCCGCGAGTTTGTTGATCACCAGGAGCTGTGCATCCTCGTACACGATGGCACCGGTGACGCCCGACACCAGTGCATCCGGTGCGCGCCGCGGTGGAGCGGCGGCGCCGGTTTTCACTGGCGGCACCCGCACGATGTCGTTTGCCTGCAACCGGGTGTCGGGCTTGGCGCGTTTGCCATTGACCCGTACCTCGCCCTTGCGGATCACGCGGAAGATGTGAGTTCGCGGCACGTCGGCGAGGATTCGCCCCAGATAATTGTCCAGGCGCTGTCCAACACCGCGCTCGTCGACCGTGATCTGGCGCACTTTGGCGGGAGCGGATTCGCTCGCCGGTGGGCTGTGACGCGCGGGCGCCACAGGGGATTCGTAACGTCTTGTTTTCACTAAGGGTCTCGCGCTATGATGCCGCCCGCGCGTCCCCGGCTACCGTGAGTGACGCGCGATGCCGCGGCGCAATCGAGCGCAACCATAAGACGAATCGAACGCGCCGCATGTTAGTTGGTCCTCGGCAACGAGGCCATCGCTCGAAGGCACACTCGATGCGCAGCGCACGAATGGCGATCCGAAAGACGCCTCTTGCGCGACGTCGGTGAAGTAGCCCAAAGGTTTTGGCGCTCCGTCCCATCTTGGGGCGGGCTTTAAAAACGTGACCGTTCACGCGCCCCACAACAATCTTTGGCCTCACGGCATGCACCTCCGCGACGCGCGGTGGATCGCTTTGCCGTCCGCGAGGATATCCGCCGTAAGCACCGAGTTGGCCCGAAAGACACTAGGGTTCAATTCAAATGAAGAGAATGCTCATCAATGCAACTCAGCAAGAGGAGTTGCGCGTCGCACTGGTTGATGGCCAGAAGCTGTTCGACCTTTCCATCGAAATCCCGTCCAAGGAACAAAAGAAAGCCAACATCTACAAAGGACGAATCTCGCGCATCGAGCCCTCGCTCGAGGCCTGTTTCGTCGACTACGGCTCGGAGCGTCACGGCTTCCTGCCGCTGAAGGAAATCTCCAAGGATTACTTCCGCAAGAACCCGGACGGCGGGCGCAACAACATGCGCGACCTGCTGTCGGAGGGCCAGGAAGTCATCGTCCAGGTCGAAAAGGAAGAACGTGGCAACAAGGGCGCCGCCCTCACCACTTTCATTTCGCTCGCCGGACGCTTCCTCGTCCTGATGCCCAACAACCCGCGCGCCGGGGGCGTATCACGCCGCATCGAGGGTGAAGATCGCGACCAGATGCGCCAGGTCATGGACGAACTGAAGATCCCCGACGGCATGGGCGCCATCGTGCGCACCGCGGGTGTGGGACGCGCAGCCGAAGAGCTGCAGTGGGACCTGGACAATCTCCGCAGCCAGTGGGACCAGATCGACGCCGCGACCAAGGACCGCCCCGCGCCCTACCTCGTGTATCGCGAAAGCGACGCTGTGACGCGATCGCTGCGCGACTACCTGGGGGATGACATTGGCGAAGTGCTGGTCGACGACGATGCCACCTTCGCCACCGCCCAGGAATACATGACGCGGTTCATGCCCCCGGAATCGCAAAAGAAGCTCAAGCGATATACGGATGACATCCCGCTGTTCACGCGTTTCCAGATCGAGAGCCAGATCGAATCGGCGTACGGCCACAAGGTGGAGCTGCCCTCCGGCGGCTCCATCGTCATCGACTACACCGAGGCGATGGTTTCCATCGATATCAACTCCGCGCGTGCCACACGCGGCTCGGACATCGAGACCACCGCCACCAACACCAACCTGGAAGCGGCCGAGGAGATCGCGCGGCAGCTTCGTATCCGCGACATCGGCGGGTTGATCGTCATCGACTTCATCGACATGGAGTCGCAGAAGAATCAGCGCGATGTCGAAGACCGGCTTCGCGACGCCGTGAAGATGGATCGCGCCCGCATCCAGATCGGGCGGCTGTCCCGGTTTGGGCTGCTGGAGATGTCGCGCCAGAGACTGCGTCCCTCGCTGGGAGAATCCAGCCACCTGGTGTGCCCGCGTTGTACCGGCATCGGCAGCATCCGTTCGGTGGAATCCATGACGTTGGCCATCCTGCGCCTCATCGGCGAGGAGGCACGCAAGGAGAAGACCGCGTCGATCATCGCGCAGGTGCCGGTGGAAGTTGCCACCTACCTGATCAATGAAAAGCGCGAATGGCTGCGCACGCTCGAAGACAAGACCGACATCGAGCTGATGATCGTGCCCAATCCGCACATCCAGACACCCGAGTACTCCATCAAGCGAGTACGCACCGACGAAATCGACCTGCCTGAACACAAGCAGCTCAGCTACAAGATGCCCGAGCGGCCGACAGTCGCGGACCCTTCGGGTACCAAACAGGAAAAACCGCAGCTGGAACCGGCCGCGGTGATACCGACCGCACCAGCCACCACGGCCCCGGTCATCGTGCACGTCCCTGCTCCGGCCGCCGCCGCAGCCGTGGCCGTGGCCGCCCCACCGAGCGGCCTGGGATTCTGGGCACGCCTGGCCTATCTATTTACCGGTAATGCGCCCGCCGGCCCGGTGACTGCCACGCCGGCCCGCGATGAGGGCCGCCGCGTTCAGCGCGACGGCCATCGCCCCCGTGACCGTGACCGTGACCGTGACAGCCGGCCACACCGGCATCGCGATGGCGAGCGCCACCGCGACGGAGAGCGTGGCCGCGATCGCAGCGCCCATGCGCGCCATCGCGACCGCGACGGTCACCGGGATCGTGACCGTGACGCCAGCCGCGATCGCAATCGGGATGGGCGTGACCGGCAGCGGGATGCCGGCCGTGATGCGTCGCCGCCGCCACGCGATGCACCACGCGAGCCGCAACGCGACGCACAACGCGATCCGCAGCGCGAGCAAAACCGTGAACGCGATCAGCAGCGCGAGGCGGAGCGCCAGGCACAACGCGAACGCAATCGTGAGCGTCAGCGCGAACAGGCCGCCCTTGCGGCGGCCGCCGCCGCCAACGCGGCGGCTGTTGCTCCGGTCACCAGCGAACCAGAACCAGCAGTCGAGGCCGCAAACGGCAACGGTCCTGCGCAGGATGGCAGCACGCGAGGCGAAGGCCGCGGCCGCCGCCGGCGTCGCGGGCGCCGCGGGGGTGGCCGTAATCGTGAAGGAGGCCAGGGCCAGGTGGAGGCTGGTGGCGAAGCGCGCGAGGGTGAGTATTCCGGTGCGCGCGAAGCCAGTGCCGAAGAACGCGCCTTCCATGCCCAGCAGTTCAATTCTCAGCAGAGCGACGGCAATCGCGCCGAGGAATACGAGCCGCGTCCGCAGGAGGAGTCAGCGCGCGACTCAGCGCCGGTGGAACGTGCCGAACCACGCGAGGAACGCTCCGAGCCGCGTGAGGAGCGCAGCAGTGGCACCCAGGCACCGCTCGATCTGCCGCCGCCGCCGCCGTCCAAGCCCTTCGTGGTCTGGTCATCGACACCGACCAGCACCCCGACGGAGCCGCGCCGCGACGAGTAATCCCAAAACCTGAGGCGACACGCCGCGCGCCACTCGGCGCGCGGCGCGGCCGGGTCAGCCACCGCTCAGGCGACGCAGCAGGCCGCGAGCCCCGGCCTCGCACAGGTCGAGTACGCGTTCGAAATCTACCGTGCCACCGTAGTACGGGTCGGGCACCTCGTCGACGCCAGCCTGCGGCGCGAATTGCAGGAACAGCCCGACCTGCGCACGCGGCGTCTCGCGGGTGTACCGGCCGAGCTCCGCGAGATTCGCCCGATCCATCGCGAGCACGTAGTCGAAGCCCGCAAGGTCTTCGACACACACCTGCCGGGCACGCAACGTCGCGAGCTCATAGCCGCGCCGACGCGCCGCGGCGATGGTGCGCCGGTCCGGCGGCTCACCCTCATGGTAGTTAGCCGTGCCGGCCGAATCGACATACAGCGGCAAGCCCAGGAAATTCGCGGGCCGCGATGGTACGTACCACGCCCTCGGCGGTGGGCGAGCGGCAGATGTTGCCAAGGCAGACCAGCAGCACGCGATGCGTCATGGCAGAAATACGCGCCTGGCGCGCTGCGCAGTCGCGCTCAGGAATAACGCGCAGGTCGCGATTGCCCCGCGGGCCCGGCCACAGTGTCCGCGGCGACGCCCTCCTGCTGTGCCGGCGGCATCGGCGCGAGCCAGCCGACCAGCAGGAACACGCCACCGGCCGCGATCACCGCCAGGATGTTCGCCAGCTGGCCGAGTGATCCGAAGTCGAGCAGCAATAGCTTGACCGCGGCACCGACCAGGAAGGCCGCGCCCGCCGACCATTGCGCGCGCGATCCGACGCGCCGCGCGATGATGGTGAGTGAAGCGCCAATCGAAGCCCACAACAGCGAGACCAGGGTCGGCCAATCCATCCTGGCCACCGACAGCGCGTTGAGCTCGCCCGCCGGCCCCAGCAGGCGCAACAGGTTGGCCTGCAGCATCAGCGCGACGCCGATGACGGTGGCGGGCACGATCCAGTGGGCCGCATCGCGGCGCTGCTGGTTCCAGCTCGAGATTCGAATCAGGGCGACAACGCACAGCAGCTCCAGTATCACCGCTTCGGGCCCGCGCCCGATGTCAAAAATCGTAGCCGCCGCGAGCGCCAGGGTGAATGCCGTCGCGAAGATGTCCACGAGCGCATCGAACCAGCCGCGCGAGCGGCTGGTGAGCGCGGCGCTCGACATCATCAACAACCCGAAGCCCGCCGCGTAGGCCAGCGGGAATTGCCAGTCCAGCCACGGTTCGTGGCGCGCGATCGCCGCCACCCACAAGGCAACCGCGAGCGGTGCCGCGGCTGCCGCTAGCAACGGCGCGACGCTCGACGGGGCATCCTCGGGCTGGGCCCGCAGCGCCATGGCCAGCAGCGCGAATCCCGCGAGCGGCGCGCTGATCCACGCGACGACGATACTGTCGGATGTCACACTCGCCACCAGCGCGGACAACACGATTCCGATGACCAGCAGGCCGGCATATCGCCCTGCGGACCAGCGTCGCGCCAGCACGAAACTGGCTAGACCCGCGGCCACCAGCGCCCAGTGCAGCAGCAGCCAGCCGGATATCAGCTCGATCCGCGCCAGCTCCGCGCCCAGCGTCAGCAGCGCCCAGCTGGCCGCAGCGGCAATCATCAGGCTGTCGAGCCTGTGCCGCAGCCGCCGCAGCGTGATGGCGGCCACTCCCAGCAGCGCGGTACCCACCAACCGCTCGAAAAACAGCGGATTCAGGAACAGCGGCTCGAAATCCGCAGGCGATGCCGCGCCGATCATGTGCACGGCTCCCAACACCAGCACCAGCCCCGCCAGAAAACCTTGCAGGCGCTGCAAATCCGGGCGCCGTGCCGCAAGGACCAACGCCGCGACGGCGATGCCGAGCGCCAGGAGGTCCCATGGCAGGCCGCGAAAGCGTGCCGCCAGCCCCAGCCCAAACATCAACAGGCCAAGGAGGGCGTGCGTGGCGACGCCTTCGCGTTTTTCCGCGCGCATCCACAGCGACGCAATCGTCCAGATGGCCGCGAACCACCACAACTGCATCGCCAGCGCCGCGCGTGACGGCGCAATGGCAACCGCGGTCAGCGCCGCGGCCACCGGCAGTGCCAGCAGGTAGCACGCGTCGAGTGATTCGACCACGCGACCCCGCGTCCAGCGACGCTCCACCAAAGGCATGGCGACATGCGTGGCCACCAGCATCACTACCAGCGGCATCATCTGCGCGCCGGAGTCGCGCGAAAAATAGTCGGCAGTCCAGGCGAAGAATGCGCCACCCGCGAGCGTGAACAGGAAGCTGAGGTGGATCAGCGGGCGCCACCCGCGGACGGCCACCATGATGAGCGTGAGCACGCTGATCGCCGCGTAGTAGCGGTACACCACCTGCGCGCCCGGATCCTCGACGGCAAACGCAGGGGCGATGAAGGCGCCCACCATCGACAACACCGCGAGGGACAAGGCGCTGCGAGTGACGGCGAACACGCCCGCCGCCACGGCGGTGAGCGCCAGCAGGCCCAGTCCTGGAAGCGTCGGTAGATAGCCGAAGAGCGCAAAGGCGCTGTAAGCCGTGAGATAGGCGACACCGAAGGCCGCGCCGCCCAGGGCCAGAGAAATGGCGCGCCGTTGCGGAATCTCCGCCAGCAGGAACGAGCCCAGGCCCAGGCCTAAGGCCGCGGAAATGCCGACCCCGAGCTTGATATCGGGTGGCGCGTCGAAGTTGATCGCCGCGTAGCGCAGCAATGCGCCCACACCGACGATCATCAGGGCGCCGCCCACCTTGGCAGGCCAGTTGCCGCTCGTGATCCAGGTGAGCAGACCCGTGGGCCGGCGTTCGGAACGAACGTCGGCGCTTTCGAGCGCGAGAACCGCGCCGAACACCGACGTGATGACTAACAAGAAGATCAACGCAACCATGTTTCCCTCATTGCGATCTGGCAGCGGTGCGCATGTTGCCGACTGACAAGCTGTCAAGGCGAATCAGGGGATTGGTCTTAGCGGGTGCTACTTGCGGTAGCGCCTTGCGTGATGGTCCGCACAGTTCCAGCGAGCGCGAACCCTTGGCGCGGGTTGGAGACAACATCCCTCTCGCCGGGAGCATCACGCATGGGTATAAGGCGGTATGCGCAAACGGATGCTCGCCCCGGCCCTGTGGGTCACCACGGCTCTCATATTGGCCTCATGCGGCGGTGGTGGAGGCAGCGGTAGTTCGAACCCTCCGGCCAACAACGCACCGACCGCCAACGCCGGCCCTAACCAGACTGTCGACGCCGGCGACACGGTTACTCTCAATGGCTCCGGCACGTGATTCCGACGGCTCGGTCGCCGGCTATACCTGGACCCAGAGCGGCGGCACCCCCACGGTCACGCTGTCGAGCAGCACCGTGGCGCAGCCCACCTTTGCCGCGCCTTCGGTGGCCGCGGCGACCACCCTGACCTTTTCGCTGGTGGTGCGTGACAATCGCGGCGCCAACAGCACCGCCTCGACCGTTAGCGTCACGTGAACCCGTCGCGGCCGGCAAGGTGAGCGGTCGCGTCACGTTCATGCGTATTCCGATCAGTGTCCAGCGAACGTCGGTCTGAACTACTCGAGCCCCCAGGTGCTGCGCCCAGCACGCGGCATGGCCAGGTGCGCGCGCTGGCGCGGGAACCGCAGGCCGTGCTCGCCACAGCTACGACCAATGACGCAGTGGTGACTACTCCCTGACGGTGGCAAGCCAATACCAGACATCAAGCATCAGTCGTGGTCGCTCAAATGCTGCGCGACGAGCAGCCAGCAATTGCCGCGCTGGAACTTCAGCGTCGCGGGATGCTGAAGAAGTGAACTACCCCGACGCCGTATGCCTACACCGTACGCCAACGGCACCACATTCGACTCCAGATGCGGGCGCGGCGTCACAACGTCGACATTCCCTCCGGCATCAATCGCGGGGGCGGTGACCAGGGACCAGCGCCTTCGGCGCCGTTCGCATGCTCGACACCATTTATCAGAGCTGCAGCTCGTGCTGAGCGTCGCGCCGACGATGCGAATTTTCCCGCACTTGTTGCTCGACTGGGCGGCCGACAATCCGCCGGAGGTAAGGACCTATTTCACGGAGAGGATCCCAGCGATCCGCAACGACACGGATCGCATTGTGCGTTGCCGACGTTACGGAGGACACCGACGAGTTTGACCAGCACGTCATCGCGCACGAATTCGGCCACTACATCGAGCGACAACTTCTCGCGAGCCGACAACATCGGCGGCGCGCACGGTGTTGGCGACAAGCTCGACGTCCGCGTGGCCTTCGGCGAAGGCTTCGGCTACGCATTCAGCGCAATAGTGCTCAACGATCCCGTGGCGCGTCGATACTTTCGTGAACAACGCCGTCCGGGCGACAAAGCTCGAGCACTTTCAACGTGGAAGACGAATCCGCCAACGGTCCACCGGGCGTCAATGCGACTACGGTTGCTGGTGCAGCGAGTCGTCGGTCTGGTCGATTCTCTGGGACCTGTACGACAACAATGCCGATGCCAACGACGCCGTGGCGCTGGGCTTTCACCCGATGTGGAACGTGCTGATCAGTCCCAGCGCACCACGCCGGCCTTCACCAGCATTTTCAGTTTCATCACCGCGCTGAAGGCGGCGAGACCCAGCCAGATGCCGCCGCGATCGATGCGCTGGTCACCGCGCAGAACACCACACGATCACCGATATCTGGGGCACGGGTGAGACGCATGTGCCCACTCCCGTCGCCTCCGCGGCCGCGCTGCCGCTGTATACGAACTATGGCGCGATCGGCGGGCCGGCAAAGGTATTGCTCAACGTGAACGATGCCGGCACCTACAATGCGCTCGGCAATCATCGCTACATTCGCTTCGACGTCGCCAGCACCCGTAGCATCACCGTGACCGCGAGTTCTTCGAATCCGAATCAGCCGGATACGGATTTCATGGTGTGGCGCGCCGGGACGTTCGTAGCGCGCGGGCGAAGATCCACCATCCGAGCCAGAATCCAGAAACCGAGACCTTCACCGCGACTGCGGGCACATACCTCATCGATGCCTACGATTGCGCCAATGGCTGCAGCTCGCCGCAAGGTGTGGAAGGCGACTACAACATCACCGTGACGGTCAACTGAGGGCGTTACGCATGCCAACTAACTACATTCGATCCGACCCTCGGCGCCACGCTGCTTTGCCTGTTGCTGGCGGGTTGTGACAAGACCCCAGCGCCAGAGGCGCCCGCCGCCGCTCCGCCTACTCCGGCGGAATCTCCCGCGCCGCCGGCCGAAGCCGTGCCTGCACCCTCTGGTGAAGTGCCGCCTGCCGATGCCGCGGAGCCCGCGCCATCGCCATCGCCAGCGCCGCCGCCGCCCACCGAGCCCTCGCCCGTGCCCAAGCCCACCGCGACTGAGCCAGCGCTCGATTCGATGCACCTGGCCACCGCGAGCGCCAAGATCAGCGTTCCCGTGAGCCTGCGTTACCAGATCGAAGGCGAAGCACTGTCGGGCCAGCCCTTCACCCTGCACCTCGCGGCCATACCCCGCGTAGCGGGTGCGCAATTGCAGGTCAGCGTGAAGAATGCGCCGGGCCTGCAGATCGCCTCCGGTCCCATGCAAATCCAGAAGGCGAGCGTGGCCACGCCTTACCGGCAGACGCTGGCGGTGACCCGCTCGGCCTCGGGACCGGAGAACCTGCGCGTGCTCGTCACCATGGATCTGGCAGAGGGCACGGCATTCGGGTATTTCACCATCCCGCTTGCGAGCGGTATCACTGCTCACAAACCGGAATCAGTAAAACAACGCTGACCTTCCGCCTAGGGGGGCGCGTAAACTACGCGCCGTGATCCATTCGAACACGGGGAGAGTCCGGCAGGGTTTTTGCGTCCTGCTGGCGCTGGGAGCATTCTCGTCCGCCGTCGACGCGGCCTGCCTGGGAGCGCAGGGCGGCGATCTCACGGCGATGGAAGAGCTCGCGTTCCGCAACCCCAGCGCCGCACTGCCGCAACTCGCGAGCGCCATCTCCGCTGCGACCGACATGCCGCCCACGCAGCGGGCCGCGTTGCACGCCATTGCTGCCGATGCCTCACGCCAGCTCGGCTTCAGTCGCCAGACCATCACGCACACGGACGACGGGCCTGGCCCTGCTGCCGGCCGGCGACATGTCAGACCTCGCGATTCGCATGCGCACGGTGCGCGCGCTGGTGAGCACCAACATCGGCGGCATCGACGCCGCCTCGGTCGAGCTCACGCGCCTCATCGACGCCGTCAGTGAGGACCGGCCGCTGGCACTCGGATGCCTGCTGCGCGATCGCGGCTGGCTGAATTTCCGCGACGGCAATCCCGACCAGGCGCTCGACGACCTGATGGACGCGTATGAGCTGCTGCGGCGAAACGCGAGCCGCGAAGAAGCCATGGTCGCGGCGGGCCGCCTGTCGATGGCGCAATTTTCGGTGCGCGATTATCCGCAGGCGCTCGCACTGGTCGACGAGACGATTGCTTTCTTCCGCGAGCAGAACGCACAGATCCGTCTGGCCACCGCGCTCGATCGCCGCGCCGCGATTCTCATGGCAGCCGGCAGGCTGGACGAGGCCGTGCTGGCGGCCGAAGAAGCGCTGCGCATCCACCAGGGCATCGGCGATCGCGTCGGCACCGGACTCTCGCAGATGCGCATGTGCGGCGTCCTGATCCAGCGCAATTCGCTCAAGGAAGCCAACAAGTGGTGCAACCGTGCCGAGCTCACGTTGAGCCAGACGAGCGGCATGGACGACAACGACTACCGCACGCTGGCGGCCTTGCGCGGCCGCCTGTACCTCGCACTCGGGCGGTCGAAGGATGCGGTGGCGCAGTTCGACCGGGCAATCGCCCCGGGCGGCGCGCAACCGGCCGACGATATCGCCGAGCTCTACGAACTGCGCTCGCGCGCGCACGCCGCGGTGGGCGATTACCCGGCGGCATTCAATGACCAGGGCGAGTTCCTGCGACGCATGCGCGAACAGGGCACGCTCGATCGCATTCGCGAAGTGGCGCAATTGCGCGTGCAGTTCGAGTACGACCAGGAAAAGCAGAAGAACATGCTGCTCGAGAAGGACGCCAAACTCGCCGAGGAGCGCCTCAACAGCCAGCAACGCACCACCCAGCTGGTGGCGATTGGCGGCCTCACTGGCCTCGTGACCGCGTTTTTCCTCGGTTACGCCCTGCTCTCGAATCGCCGGCATCGTGCCGAGCTGATCCGCCTCGCGGAACGCGACGAGCTCACCGGACTGTTCAATCGGCGCGCCATCGTGCGCAAGGCGGTCGAGCTGCTGTCACGCGCGCGCGAAGCCAAGGGCACGCTGATCATCGGGCTCATCGACCTGGATCATTTCAAGTCGATCAACGATCGCTTCGGCCACGCGGTGGGCGACCAGCTCCTGCAGCGTCTCGCGACTGCACTGCGCACCTCGTTGCAAACCCGCGAGATTTTCGGGCGTTACGGCGGCGAAGAATTCCTGGTGCTGTTCCCGGATACGACTCTCGACCAGGCGCGGCTGTCATCCGAGCGACTGCGCGCCGCGTTGCGCGAACAACATCTGCGCGTGGACGACCAGGACGTCACCGTCACGCTGAGCCTCGGCCTGGCGAGTTACGAGAGTGGCGACGTGTTGTTCGACCAGGTCGCGCGGCGCGCCGACATCGCGCTGTACGTCGCCAAGACCCAGGGTCGCGACCGCGTGGAAATCTACAACCCCTCGCGACACGGCGCGCTGTCTGCCAGCGCCTCCTCCCAGCGCCAGCGCTAAGTGGGGACATTCCTGATTTGCTAGCAAAAGGGGACGGGGCTCAATGCCGAACATGCCCCAGCGCCCGCCATCCCGTGCGTGAATGAGCTCGTTTTTCGCCGGGCCCTTGTTTGTTGCGGGGTGGAGCTCTGAGTGGCCGGCCAGTTCTTGCACCGGTGTTGGCGCAGCGGCAATCCCGGATTGCGCTCCCTCATCGGCCTGTTACGCTGGTTTTGTCAGCGTGAGGAAGGGAGGTCACGATGCACAGGCGCCAATTCTGCCGGTCCACGCTCGCCGCCAGCGCCGCGCTCTCTTATCCCTTTCTCCAGGCCTGCGAGCGGTCGCGGCGTGCCGGCACGATGGTCATCGCCGGCTTCTGGGACAACCCGGCCGAGGACGACACCGTCATCGAGGCAACGCGCACCTGGTTCCGCGCGCTCGAGCCGCACACCGGCGGCTACTACAGCAACATCGATTACAAACGGCCGAATGCTGAGGCGGGCAGCTATGGACCGGCATATCGGCGGCTTCAGAAGGTCAAGGCGCAATACGGGCCCGCGCAATCTGTTCCGGCTCAACAACAACGTGCAGCCCGCTGCTTGAGCGGACCCACAATGTGAACACGAGATTCGCAGGCTGGCACTTCTTTGCAACATGTTTCGCACTGAACCCGGCGATAGGCATGGCCGCCCCTGCCGACTCCGCGATACCGATGCTCAGCGTGATCAACGCTCCAGCAAAATGCCAGGCAATGAAAGGACGGCAGATCGGTGTGGCGTCGATCCTCGACGCCGAACTTGCGACAAGTCCCGGAACTGAGGAGCAGTTCTGCAAGGTCAGCGCTCTCATAGGCAAGACATTCAACTTCGAAGTGCAGATGCCGCAGGAATGGAATCGTCGGCTCCTTTATATCGGCGGTGGCGGATGGAATGGCTCCATCTCCATGACGATGGCGCGCACGCCTCCCGCGGAGCTCGCCGGTTACTTGCGTGTCGCTTCGGACGGCGGGCACCAAGGCTCGCCATTCGACGCGTCGTGGGCGATCAACAATCCGAAGGCGCAAAGCGATTTTGCTTACCTGTCCGTGCACACCGTGTTGCAGGCGACGAATCCGATCGTTCACGCGTACTACAGCGAAGTCCCGAAATTTCGATATTTCGAGGGCTGCTCGAATGGCGGTCGCGAAGGGCTGATCTCGGCAACCCGCTTTCCCGAGGATTTCGACGGCATCATTGCCGGCGCGCCCGCGTACAACTGGACTGCCCTGCTCCGAGCGTTCGGCCGCAATGCACAGCGCCAGACCGGAACACCGCTCAACCCGGCACAGAGCCGCGCTATCGATCAGGCGGTCATGACCCAATGCGACAAGCGGGACGGCGTCCTCGACGGTATTCTCTCAAACCCCGCGGCATGCAATTTCGATCCTGGCAAGTTGCAGTGTGGGAAGTCCGGCGCTCCAGATGATTGCTTGACCGAACCGCAAGTGAATACCGCTCGCACGTTCTACTCCGAAGTGCGCTCACGCAGCGGCGCGCGCGTCTACCCTGCTTTCTGGCCGGGTGGCGAGAGCCAGGGCTGGCCGGGCTGGCTCACCGGCGGCGGAAGCATAATTCCCGGCGCTCCCGTGAGCCCCATCGGCGCGCAACTGACTTTCTACGAAGGCATGGTGAAGTACTGGCTGATGGCCGATCCGTCATATGACGTGTGGAGATTCGACTTCGACGAACAGGCAACAACGGTTCGCCACGCCGCGCTGATGCTCAATGCTGGCCCGGACCTGACTGCGTTTTTTGCACTCGGGCACAAACTCATCTTGTGGCACGGCGCCTCAGACTGGGCGATAAGCGCCCAGGCCTCGGTCGACTACTTCGATGCCATCGCACAATCAGTCGGCGGCGCATCGAAGCGCGACGAGTTGATGGAGTTTTACCTTGCGCCAAGCGTGCAGCATTGCTTCGGTGGCAGTGGCGCGGACACGTTTTCCTTCACCGAGCTCGCTGACAGCGTGGGTTGAGCGCGGAACCCGACCCGGCGCCACTCAACAGGTGGCGCGCAAGCTCGATGCCGAGGGAAAGACGCTGTTTACCCGCCCGTTATGCGCTTATCCGGCTTTTCCGAAATACAAAGGCAAGGGAAACGTCGCCGATGCCACCAGCTTCGACTGTGCGCAACCATGACTTGGCGGCGTGTTTGCACACAACTCGAGCCCGCGCGCTTTATATAAAGGAAGACCCCCGCCGGTTTCCCGACGAGGGTCGTCTATCTTTTCTAGCTAGACGCTGAGCGTCTGGACTTGCGAAGCCTCTCGGCTCCTGACTTGTCCATGCCGCCCATTCCGCCCATGCCGCCCGGCGCACCGCCGTGGGCATGCTCTTCGTCCTTCGGCGCTTCCGCGATCATGACTTCCGTCGTGAGCAGCAGGCCCGCTACCGAGGCTGCGTTCTGCAGCGCCAGGCGCGTGACCTTGGCCGGATCGAGGATGCCCTTCTTCCAGCATGTCGCCGTACTCGCCGGTGCTCGGCGTTGTAGCCATAGGCGCCCTTGCCCGCCTTGACGGCGTTCAGGACAACCGCGGCATCTTCGCCGGCGTTCTCGACGATCTGGCGACAGCGGCTCTTCGATCGAGCGCGACAGGGTCTTGATGCCGACCGTCTGGTCTTCGTTCGCACCTTCGAGCTTGTCGAGGGCTTTCTGCGCGCGGACCAGCGCGCCGCCGCCGCCCGGGACCACCCCTTCTTCAACGGCGGCACGGGTCGCGTGCTGTCGTGCAGCGAATTCTCGCAGGCTGTGTTGGCGCAGCTGCAATTCCGGATTGCGCTCCCTGATCTGCCTGTTAAGCTGGCTTTATCAGCGTGAGGAAGGGAGATCACGATGCACAGGCGCCAATTCTGCCGCTCCACGCTCGCCGCCAGCGCGGCGCTCTCTTATCCCCTTCTCCAGGCCTGCGAGCGATCGAGGCGTGCCGGACCCGGCATCCCTGCCTTGACGCTCGACGGCAAGGAGATCGAGCTCGAGCGCCAGGCGGTTGATGAGCTCGCAGGCCGATTACCGGGCCGGCTGCTCCTCTCGGACCATGCCGACTACGACAAAGCGCGCGCAATCTGGAACGGGATGCACGACAAGCGGCCCGCGCTGATCGCGCAATGCCGCTCGACCGAAGATGTTCGGCATGCCGTCACATTTGCGCGCGAGCGCGAACTGCTCGTGGCCGTCCGGGGCGGCGGACATAGTTGGCCGGGCAAGTCCGTTTGCGATCGCGGCCTCATGATCGACCTGTCGCCGATGAACGAAGTCCGCGTCGAGCCGGGCCCGCGCCGCGCCTTCGCAGGTGGCGGCGCGCTCCTCTATATGCTGGACACGCGCTCGCTTGAGCACGGCCTGGTTACGACTGCGGGTGTCGTTTCGCACACCGGCGTGGGCGGACTGACCCTGGGCGGTGGATTCGGCCGCCTCAATCGCAAGTACGGCCTCACCATCGACAACCTGATGTCCGCGGAAGTCGTTACGGCGGACGGCACGATCCACACGGCGAGCGAACAACAGGAACCCGAGCTCTTCTGGGGCCTGCGTGGCGGCGGCGGAAATTTCGGCGTCGTCACCCGCTTCGAGTACCAACTGCACCCGTTCAAACGCAACTTGCTGTCCGGCATGATCGTGTGGCCGATCGAGCAAGCTCGCCAGGTGCTCGAGTTTTACGGCGGCTGGTACGAGGGCCTCTCCGACGAGTTGTATGTTGGTCCCGCCATGCTGACGATGCCGGACAAGACCAGCGTGCTCGCGATGGAGGTCGTCTACAACGGCGACCCGGCGGCGGGCGAGAAGGAGCTGGCGCCGCTGCGGAAGATCGGCAAGCCGGCGGACGATGGCATCAAGGTTCAGGACTACATGGTCATGCAGACGCAGGAAGATGGCGCGTTAGCGCCCGGCATCCGCTCCTACGTGAAAAACGGCATGGTCGCGAAGGTCACGCCCGCGCTGATCGACGCGATGATTGAGTCCTTCCGTCCCGATCCGCGGCTCGCGTTCTTCACGCACACGGCCGGCGGGGCGGTCAAGCGCGTTGATGAGCTGGCGACCGCGTTCCCACACCGGAATGCGGAGACGATGGTCATCGTCGCCGGCTTCTGGAACAACCCGGCCGAGGACGAGACCGTCATCGAGGCAACGCGCGCCTGGTTCCGCGCGCTCGAGCCGCACACCGGCGGCTACTACAGCAACATCGAGTACGAACGGCCGAATGCTGAGGCGGGCAGCTATGGCCCGGCGTATCGGCGACTTCAGAAGGTCAAGGCGCAATACGACCCGCGCAATCTGTTCCGGCTCAACAACAACGTGCAGCCCGCTGCCTGAGCGCACGCGGGCCGGAAATTCCATTTATTTCCAGGTGATGTCGAGGTTCTGCCCGACGCGCAGACTCGAGCCAACACCTTCAACGACGATGGCATTCTGTCCGAACGCCTCGCCGTGCAACTTGCTGTCGTGGCGATAGGTCTTGAGCGTGGCCAGCGGCTCCACGCCATCGACAACGCCGGCTGTGCTGGTCGGTGGTGGTGATCGAGCAGCGCGTGCATGGCTTCACCAGTCGTAACATGACGGGGCCAGCCCGCAACTCGTGGATCCGATCCTCGTCATAGGCGGCGACACCGTCGATGACCACGTTCGGGCGGAACCGCTCCATGGGCAGCGCCTTGGGCAAACGCGAATTGAGCTCGGCCAGCGAGGCGCGCGAAATCACCAGTATCGGGAAGCCGTCGGAGAATTCGGTGATGGCGCGGGTGTCACCGGTCCACTCGCGACTGCATTCGCGCGGCACGCTGACATCGAAGCGCACCAGGCGCAGTGGCGTCGCGAGAAAGTCCGAGGCCCAGCGCGCGGCGGCGTCACCGCAATCAATGCCACTGCCGGAAAACTTCCACACCGTCACGGCGCGGGCCTGACCCGCGTCATTTCGCGCCACGCTCAACGCCTTCATGCCTGGCGTGTTCAGGGTCAGTGTCTCGCCGTCGACCGCTGTGCCAATCAGCGCCATGCGCGGCAACTCCCGTTGAGTCACGAAGCGCCCGTTGGGCCGCACCAGCATCCAGTGCCGGTCATCCGCAAATCCGCTGTCGTGCAGCCGCGCCTCGGCAAGCCCGATGCCGCGACAGGACTTCACCGGGTAGATATTGAGGGCCGTGATCGTTGCGCTCATCACCGGCTCAGGGCCGCACGCTGAGCGCGCGCTCGGCGCGTTCCAGGTCAGCGGTGGTGTTCACGTCGGCCAGCGGCCGCTCAACGGCCAGCGCCACGCGTATTTCCATGCCATTTTCGAGCGCCCGCAGCTGCTCGAGCTTCTCGATCTGCTCGAGGCGCGACGCCGGCAACTGCGCGAGGCGGCGCAAGGCCATCACTCGATACGCGTAAATGCCGATGTGGCGCAGGCTGGCCGTCGTGGTGGTGGTGACCGCGTCGCGATTCCAGGGAATCGGCGCGCGCGAGAAATACAGCGCCCGGCCGTTCACGTCGCAGGCCACCTTCACGTTGTTCGGATCGGCGAAGTCGCTGGCCTGATCGATGCGCGACGCGAGCGTGGCGATGTCGGCACGCGGGTGCGCGGCGAGCAGCTCGGCCACCTGGTTGATGATGGCCGGAGGAATCAGCGGCTCGTCACCCTGAACGTTCACCACGATGTCGGTGTCCGCCCAGCCGCGCGCCTTCGCCACCTCGGCGATCCGATCCGTGCCCGACACATGGGTGCGCCCCGTCATCGCGACTTCCGCGGCAAATTCACGCGCGGCGATGGCGATGCGCTCATCGTCGGTCGCGATGATGACTTCCGACGCGCGCGAGCCCTTCGCGCGTTCGTGCACCCATTGCAGCATCGGCTTGCCGGCGAGCGGCAGCAGCGCCTTGCCAGGCAGCCGGGACGAGTCGTAACGCGCGGGTATGACGACACGGAAGCCCATCAACGTTCCAGCAAAGGATCGTCGTGGGCGAGCTGGCGGGCGTCCTCCTCGAGCATCATCGGCACACCCTCGCGAATCGGAAACGCCAGCCGTTCGGCACGGCAAATCAACACCCCGGCTTCACGATGAAGCTTGAGCGGTCCCTTGCAGACCGGGCATGCCAGGATGTCGAGCAATCTGTCATCCATAATCTAATGACCGCCGGTTTTGAACGCCTGCACTCGCGCGAAGATCAGATCGATGAGCTCGCGCGCCTCGCTCTCCGCGAACTCGGCCGTGACCGGCACGTACCAGCACCGCTCGTCGGCGAATGCCGCGCATTTTACGGCATCCTTTTCGGTCATGAGCACCGGCAGATTGTCGCCAAAATTGAGGTCGCCCGACCTGAAGACGTAATGATCCGGCATCGGGTGCTCGTAGAGCGTGAGCCCGGCCTCGCGCAGCATATCGAAGAAACGCCGCGGATTGCCGATGGCAGCCACGGCATGCACGCCGCCGCCGCGAAAACTCGCGAGCGAGCGCAACGCGCCGCCGCCGGCCACCGGCCGCGCATCGCCGGGGCGCATGTTCATCACGAAATGAGTGCCCTTGACGAAGTTCGGCAGATCGAAACCCGCAGCAGTCGCCGCGCCGTTGATCACCACCGCGTTCACGCGCCGCAGCCGTCGCGGGCTCTCGCGCAGCGGACCCCGCGGCAGCAGCCGGCCGTTGCCGAAGCCGCGCTGACCGTCGATGACCACGATTTCACACTGTCGGACCAGCGCCAGGTGTTGAAGGCCATCATCGCAGAGCACGATGTCAGCTCCATCGGCAACCGCGGTCCTGGCGGTGGCGACCCGGTCGCGGCCGATGAACACCGTGGCATGGGCGCGGCGCGCCAGCAGCAGTGGTTCGTCACCCACCTCGCTTGCACGGCTGTGCATTGTGACTCGCGTGACACCGCGTGCCCGGCCGCCGTAGCCCCGCGACACGATGGCAACGCGCATCCCGGTGGCGGCGAGCTTCGTCGAGAGCCATGCAACCAGCGGCGTCTTGCCGGTGCCGCCGACCGTGAGATTGCCCACGACCACCACCGGCGCGCCGACTTTCACGCGATGTCTCAGTCCCAGCCGGTACAACACGCTGCGCAGGGCCATCACCGCGCCGTACAGCCAGGACAAGGGCGCGAGCCACAGGGGCGCGCTGCGCCCGTACCACATCTTCTCTATGCCGGCACGCATCGGATGCGAAGTCAGTTGCGGAATTCAGCGCGTTTCAGGCTGGAGTAGGCGCCCTCGCGTGCCACCAGCGCGGCGTGTGTGCCACGTTCGACGATGCGTCCGTCTTCCATGACGATGATTTCGTCGGCGTGTTCGATGGTCGACAGGCGATGCGCGATCACCAGCGTTGTCCGGTTGCGCATGAGCTCCACCAGCGCCTCCTGGATCCGCCGCTCGGACTGGTTGTCGAGCGCAGACATGGCCTCGTCGAGGATCAGGATGGGCGCGTCCTTGAGCAGCGCTCGCGCAATGGCGATGCGCTGGCGCTGACCACCGGAGAGCAGCGCTCCGCGGTCACCTACCGGCGTGTCGAGTCCCTGCGGCAACTCGGAGGCGAACTCGTCGACATAGGCAACCTGCGCGGCCTTTTCCACGGCCTGTGGATCCGGATTGTCGACACCGAACGCGATGTTGTTGCGGATCGAGTCGTTGAACAGCATCACGTCCTGGCTGACGATGGCCACGTTGTCGCGCAGATCACGCAAGTTGCACTCGCGTACATCATTGCCGTCGATCAGCACCTGCCCGGCGGTGGCGTCGTAGATGCGCGGCACGAGTCCCACCAGGGTGGACTTGCCGCTTCCCGAGCGCCCGACGATTGCAACATTCCGGCCCGATGCAATCGCCAGATTGACACCGTGCAGAACCCCGCCCTTCTCGCTCGAGTATTCGAAACTCACGTCGCGGAATTCGATGGCTCCGGCGAGCCTGCCGAGCTTGCGGCCGGAATTGAAGTCTTCGGTGGGCTCATCGAGCACCTCGAAGACACTCGCGCCGGCCGCGAGTCCCTGCTGCAGCGGGCCCAGTGCGGTCACCAGCGTGCGCATCGGCGCGGTGGTCAGCAGCAACGCGGTGAGGAAGCCCCAGAACTGCCCCACCGTCATGTCGTGGTCATTGACTTGCACCAGCGCCATCCACAACACGCCGCCCAGTCCCAGTGAGGCGATGAACTGCACCACCGGGTTGCTGGTCGCCTTGGCGGCGATGAGCTTCATGTTGCTGCGGCGGTTGTGTTCGTTCACGGCCTCGAAGTCGCGCGCTTCCTGTTCCTGCGCGTTGAACACCTTGACGACGCGCTGACCGTCCAGCGCTTCTTTCGTCACGCGCGTGACGTCACCCATCGACGCCTGGATGCGTGCGCTGTAACGGCGGAACGACTTGGTGACCTGTCGGACGATGAAAGACAGCGGCGGCGCCAGGATCACCACGAACAGCGCCAGCTTCCAGTTCAGCACGAACAACCAGGCGATCTGCAGGATGATCGTCAGGGAATCGCGGATCAACGCGCCGGTGGAATTGGTGGTGGCCTCGGCGACCTGTTCGATATTGAACGTGAGCCGCGACAGCATCGCACCGGAAGACTCCCGGTCGTAGTACTTCGCCGGAAATTGCAGGTACTGCCGGAACAGGTCGCGGCGCATCGCCTTGATGATCTGTCGCGACACGTAACCGGGAAAATACACGCCGACGTAGTCGCCCACGCCGCGCAGCAGGAACAACAACGGAGCGCCGAGCGGCACCAGCCACAACACACTCGGGTCCTTCTTGACGAAACCCAGGTCGACGAAGTTCTGCACCAGCCAGGCGAAAGCCGGTCCGGTCGCCGCGAACAGCGCCATTCCCACGACGCCGATGAGAAACATGCCGAGATGCGGCCGTGCATAACCGAGCAGACGGCGGTACACCCCTTTCGCGTCGATCGGCGCCACGACTCGGGGCGTGCTCATTTCTGGGCTTTGGAGTCTTCGACCGTCGCGATGTTGATGCGCACGAAGCCGAGCTTGCCGAGCACATCCATGGCGGTCACCACCGACTGGTGAGTGGCGCGCGCATCGGCGCGCACCGTCACCGATTTGTTTCGATCGGCTCCGGCGACTTCGAGGATGGCGGCGCGCAGCGTGTCGGGGCTGGCGTTGATGAGCTCGCGTTCATTGACGCGATACGTGCCGCTCTGCGTCACGGCGACCACCAGCGGATCGGACTTCTGCTTGCCGGTCGGCGCCAGGGTCGCCTGTGGCAGCTCGATCTTGAGCCGACCTTCCTGCAGGAAGCTCGACGACAACATGAAGAAGATCACCAGCAGCAGTGCGATGTCGATGAGCGAGATCAGGTTGATCTCGGGATCTTCCTTCGGCCCTGCGCGTTTGAAGCTTCATGCGGTGCGGGCGATTCCGCCATCAGACTCGCCGGATTGCGGCTCGGCACCGAGCGTATCGGCAAAATTCACGGCGATCTTTTCCATTTCGATGACGATTCGCTCGACCTTGCCGCGCAGGTATCGATACGCAATGAACGACGGGATGGCGACCGCCAGTCCACCCGCGGTGGTGATCAGCGCCTCGGAAATGCCTCCCGCCAGCATGCGCGGATCTCCCATGCCGCCCAGCATCACGGCATTGAAGGCGCGGATGATGCCGGTCACGGTGCCCAGCAGACCTAACAAGGGAGAGATGCTGGCGATGGTTCCAAGCGAGTTGAGAAAGCGCTCGAGCTCGTGCACCACGTGCCGCCCCGTGTCCTCGATGCGCTCCATCATGATCTCGCGGCCGCGATGACGATTGGCGAGTGCGGCGGCGAGAATGCGTCCCAGCGGCGAGTTCTTCTCCAGCGCCTCGATGACCTTGGGATTCACCTGGTTGCGGTCAGCAAGCTCCGAGACTTTCTTGAGCAGGTCCTGGGGCAGAACGCGTTTGCGCTGCAAGGTCCAGAGGCGTTCGAGGAGGATGCCGGCCGCAATGATGGAGCAAAGAATGATCGGCCACATGAATGGGCCGCCGGCCCGCACGATTTCCCACATGGCCGAGATCATACCGGAGGCCGGCGGAAAGCGTCACTCGATGCGCCGCCAGGCAAATGGCCAGCGCGCGGAACGCGCGGTGGTGATCTTGGTGACGCCTTGCGTCCCGAAGCCAAACTCGACGGCTCCGTCGCGCTGCGTATCGAAGACCTGCGATCCGGAGTCACGCCATCGCAGCAGCGCGCGAGCATGCGTATCGCTGCCCGCGATACCGCCGGCGGCGATCGCAATGTTGCCGTCCCGGCCCGCGACACTGGCTTCTATCCACCCTGGGCTCGAGCCCGTCGAGCTCGCCTGCCGTCCCAGGATCGCGACGTCGCTCGCCAGTGCCGTTGGCGACAGGCGCGCCAGCAATTCGCGTTCGGCGGCGGCGTCCAGGTCTCCGCCGGCCAACAGGACATGTCCGCCCACCGACATGCGCAGCACACAGAAGCGCCCTCCCGCACCGGCCGCCAGCAGATCGAAGAGCACGCCGTCCCATTCGAAATGCAAATCCGCGCAGCGCGACGCGGGCAGCGAGGTGCCCGGCCAGCCACCACCCACGACCACATGGTCCACGCCCCGCTCGATGTCTAACAACGCCGCACCGCGCGCCCGATCTTCGTTGAGTGTCGGAAGCACCAGCACATCGACCCGGCGGCGACCGAGCGCATCCAGCGCCGGAAACACGTTGTGCGCCATCCGCGTGCCGCGCGTGTTCCAGGCGTCGCCGGTATCGAAAAGCAGGACGCGTGTGTGAGTGGCGATGAGCATCACGGCTCCACGCCCGGCGTCGAATACGGTGACCCGCGCCATGCCGGGCGGCGGCAGGCGCGACGGCGTGAACAGTGGCGACAACAGCAGGGCGACGGCCGTCAGGCGCAGGGGCCACGGCCAGCGCCACAGCAGCAAGACGGACGCGGGCGCGGCGAGTGCATACCACCAGCCCGGCGGCACCGCGCGCCACTGGGCGAGTTCGAGATCCGCCGCCCACACGAGCGCCGGCCACAGCCATTCATGCAACTCGGCCGCGAGCGAAAAGATCGCGCCGCACGCCGCCGGCGCCGTCAATGCCGCGAGCGCGCCGGCCAGCACCAGCGGGACGAACACGAAGGAAACGATGGGTATCGCGAGGCAATTGACTGCCAGCCCCACGAGGGACACGCCGCCGAAAACCGCAAAGGTCAGCGGCGCCAGCGCCAGGGTCACGGCGAATTGCACGCGCACGAATCGTCGCGCAGCGAGACTCCGGCGTGAGCGCGCTGGTTCCGATCGCGAGAATCACCCCCACGGCGATGAACGACAACCAGAAACCCGCCGCCAGCGGCGCGAAGACATCGAGCAGCAGCACGGCGGCCAGCGCCAGCGACCAGGTCCGGCCGGCGCCGACGTGGCGCGCACCCAGCCGCGCCAGAGCGAAAATGGCGAGCATCAGCCAGGTGCGCTGTGTTGGCACGGAGAACCCGGCGAGCAACGCGTAACCACCTGCCGCCGCGAGAGCTAACAATATTGCAAAAGGCTCGCGATCGAGGTGCACCGCGGCCGGTAAACAGCGCCACAACCCGCGCCCCGCGAGCATCGCCAGCAACGCGAACAGCGTCACGTGCAGACCGGAAATCGCCACCAGGTGCGTGGTGCCGGTGGCATTGAAAACGCGCCACTGGTCCGCGCTCATGCCCGATGTGACCCCCACGGCCAGTGCGGCGAGCAACGCGGCCACATCCGGATCGGCAACGCTGTCGGATATTCGAGCCGCGATGCGTGCGCGCCACGTATCGACCGAGCTGTGCGCCATTGCAAGCCGCCCGTTGATCGCCGCGGGCAGGATTCGACCCGTCAGATGCACGCGGTCGCGAAAAACCACGCGCTCGACGTCGATGCCGACGAAATTGCGACTCTCGGACGCGGGCGACAGCCGCACCAGCCACCGCCAGCGCTCGCCAACCCGTGGTGCCACCGGCGCTTCGCGCCACGCCAGGCGCGCACGGCGCGGGCGCCGGTCGCCGTGGCCGGCGATCGGCCGCACGTCGGCGTCGAAGCGCCATTCGGCGCCCACGCGTGCCGGCACGCTCACCACCATTCCCTCGAGCAGCAGGCGGGTGTCGTTCGCCGCCGGCACGATGCGCAGCGCCTGCCATTCGTGGGTGGCCTGCAACGCGAGCGCGAGGCCACCCAGAAACAGCGCCAGCCACCGTGGCCACGCGCAACAACGCAGGCTTGACAACAACACGACGGCAGCGATGCCAAGCGCGACCCAGGGAAGGCCTACGCCGGGCGTTCGCGCGGCGCCCAGCCCCGCGAGCACGCCCGCCAGGAACGTCAACCCGCCGACCACGGGCGGCGGCGCGCGATGCTACAGTTGCCTCCAATGCCACGCGGTTTTTTTCGAAGGATCACGCCCCGCAGCGAAACGCTGCGAACGCACTGGGCGCTCCAGCCGTTCAAACGCTTTCTCGGCGACCCGCGCCTCTGGTCGCTGCAGCGGCGCACGGTCACGCCGGCATTTGGTGCGGGCCTCGCGATATGCTTCATACCGCTGCCGATACACATTCCACTGGCAGCCCTGGTGGCAATCTTCTGCCGCATTCACATCCCCACCATCATCGTCTCGCTGCTGCTGGTGAATCCGCTCACCGTGGTGCCTATCTATTTCCTCGCCTACAAGGTCGGCGTGCTGGTCACCGGCGCGCCCGAACGACGCTTCGCCTTTCGAATGAGCTGGGATTGGGTGCAGAACGGGCTCGGGCCCATGTGGAAACCCTTTCTCATCGGCTGCGGACTGACCGGGGCGGTGGCCGGACTGATCGGTTACGCGCTGCTCGACATCACCTGGCGCTACAGCGTTCGCAAGAGATACCGTGAACGCGCCGGGGCGAACACCCGGTAATCAGGCTCTTTCGACCAGATTTCCGCCGTCGAGCTCGAGAACGCGGTCCATGCGCGACGCCAGCCGGCGGTCGTGTGTCACCACGATGAGACTGGTGCCGAACTCGCGATTGAGCTCCAGCATGAGGGCGAACACCGATTCGGCATTGCCACCGTCGAGGTTTCCGGTGGGCTCGTCGGCGAGCACGATACGCGGATTCGTCACCAGCGCCCGCGCCACCGCCGCCCGCTGCCGCTCGCCACCGGACAACTCGGCTGGCCGATGAATGAGGCGCTCGCCCAGGCCCACCCGTTCGAGAATCGCCCGCGCCCGCTGTTCGGCATGCTTTTTGGGTTCGCGGCGCACCAGCAGCGGCATTGCGACATTCTCCAGCGCCGAGAACTCCGGCAGCAGATGATGAAACTGGTAGATGAATCCGAGCGAACGATTGCGCAACTCGCCACGCGGTCTTTCCGCCAGCGCATGGATGTCGTTGCCCGCGATGCGCACCGTGCCGGCCGTGGGGCGATCGAGGCCACCCAGGATCTGCAGCAGCGTGGTCTTGCCGGACCCGGAGGCGCCGATGATCGCCAGCCGCTCACCGGCACGCATGCCGAGATTCACGCCCTTCAGTACCTCGAGGTCGATGGGGCCCTGGCGAAACGTGCGTCGCACGCCGCTGGCTTCCAGCACCAGTCCATTTGCCGTGTCACTCATTCGCCATGCCTGCCTGCCTTCTAATCATGTCTCAGGGCCTCGGCGGGCAGCGTGCGTGACGCGCGCCACGCCGGGTAGATAGTCGCCAGCGATGCGAGCAGCAGCGTGACCAGCGACACCTGCAGCACGTCGCGCAGTTGCACCTCGGTCGGCAGGTCGCTCATGAAATACACCGCGGCATCGAGAAACTGGACGTCGAACAGCCGCTCGATGGTCTGCACGATGGACTCGAAGTTGACGGCGATGAGCCAGCCGAGCAGCGCGCCCGCCGCGGTTCCCACCAGTCCGATGATTGCGCCCTGCACCAGGAACATGCGCAGCACGTTGGTGGGCGCCGCGCCGATGGTACGAAGAATCGCGATGTCGGTCTGCTTCTCCTTGACGATCATCACCAGCGTCGCCACCAGGTTGATCGCCGCCACGATCACCAGGATCAGCAGGATGAAGAACATCATCGACTTGGTGAGCTCGATGGAGCGAAACAGGTTGGCATGATCGCGGGTCCAGTCACTGACGTAGCCTTCGATGTCCATGGCGTGCGCCGCGACGCGCACCAGCGCGGGTGCCTGAAACGGATCCTCGAGCGCCAGGCGCACCCCCGAGACGTTGTCGCCCAGCCGGTAGAGCCTGGCCGCGTCGCCCATGTGCATGAGCGCCAGGCCACGGTCGTATTCGTACATGCCCGAGTCGAAAGTTCCGCTCACCGTGAAGCGGCGCTTGCGCGGCTCGAAGCCGGCGGGAGTGACACTGCCGTCGGGTGTCATGAGAACGACGTTCTGACCCACGGTCACGCCGAGCTCCCTGGCGAGGGCGGAGCCGAGAATGACCCGGTACTTGCCCGCCTGCAGGTCGGAAAGCGCGCCGGATTTCAGGCGCGCGCCCAACCCGACGGCCTTCACCTCTTCTTCCGGCAATACGCCCCGCACCACGGCGCCCGCGACTCGCTGGCCATTTGCGAACAGGCCGCGCGCTTCGACATAGGGCACTGCCGCCCTGACTCCCGGCACGCGCGCGGCCGTGGCCTGGCGGGCACGCCAGTCCGTGATCTGTCCGTCGAGGCCAGTGATGGTGGCATGCGAGGTCACGGTGAGCATCCGGTTGCGAAGCTCTTTTTCGAAGCCGTTGAGCACCGACAGGACGACGATGAGCACTGCGACGCCGAGCGCCAGCCCGAGCACCGACATGGAAGCGACGAAGGATACGAAGCCGCTGCGATGCCTCGACCGCAGGTAGCGAATACCTATCTTCCATTCGTAGGGCCATTCGTACGACATGTTCACTCGTAGCGCAGCGCGTCCGCCGGCGGAATGCGCGCCGCACGCAACGCTGGGTAGATAGTCGCCAGCAGCGTGATGATCATCGCGATGGCCGCGATCCACAGGATCTGTTCGCCGTGCAGCTCCGACGGCAGCCGCGTGACGATGTACACGCTGGAGTCGAAGATCTCGAAGCGGAACAGGCGTTCGAGGAAATGCGCCACGTCGCCGGCGTTGTGGCCAATCAACGTGCCGAGGATTACCCCCAGCGCGACGCCAAACCACGCGATGACGCTGCCCTGGATCAGGAATATGGCCATGACGCGTCGCGGTGAAGTCCCCAGCGTGCGAAGAATCGCAATATCGGTGCGTTTGTCGGTCACCACCATGGCGAGCATCGCCACCAGGTAGAAGGCGGCCACCGCCACGATGAGCATCAGGATGATGGCCACCATGGTCTTCTCGATGCGGATGGCGCGGAAATAGCTGGCGTGATCGTAGGTCCAGTCACGGATTTCGACACCGGGCGGCAGCAGCCCCGCCAGCCGTGCCGAATACTGCGGCGCGCCCAGTGGCTCGTTGAAGTTCACGTGCAGCGCCATGCGCGCATCCGGATTGGGCAGCAGCGCGCGCACATCGTCGAGCGCGGCGATCAGCAAGGCGTTGTCGAAGTCCTGCACGTCGATGTCGAACATGCCGGCCACCTGGAATTCCCGCAGGCGCGGCTCGGGCGATCCGTTGGCGTCGGTGGTGGGAACCAGCACCGTGATGGTGTCGCCGACGCCCAGGCCCATCATCTGCGCGAACGCGCCACCGACGATGACACGGTCTGAGCCCGGAACCAGGTCCGAGAGTCCGCCCTTGACGATCGAGCGCGTCATGCGTGCGACCTCGCCTTCGTGCGAGGGATCGATGCCGCGCAGCCGCACCGGCAGCATCTCGGGCTTGCGCACCGAGAGCGCCTCGATTTCAAGATAGGGCGAGACGCCGGTGACGTTGGGGGCAAGACGCACGCTGGCCGCGAGTCGCTGCCAGTCCGGGACCGCTGTCGACTCCGCCGGGACAAAAATGCGCGCGTGCGCCGACAGTGCCAGCAGGCGCTCGCGCATGTCGCCCTCCAGTCCGTTCATGACCGACAGGATGACGATGAGCGCGGTGACCCCCAGGCAAACGCACAGCAGCGAAACCCAGGTGATGAAGGAGACGAAGAACTTGTGGGAACGGGCCCGCACATAGCGCAGGCCGATGAACCAGGGCAGTGAATTCAGCATTGCGCAAGATTGTGGCGCAAAAACCTGACGGAGGTCACAAAAGCGCTGTTAGACATAGTCGGGAGCTGGCGACAGCGGCTGACTTTGCCACAGCGGGGGGTATATTGCCGCCACGGTCGAGTCGCCGATCGTGAGGAGAAAGCCATGCTTGCTCGCAGCTTGAAATTGTCCGTGTTGGCATTAGCCCTGGCGGCACCCGCCATCAGTGAAACGCTGGCCATCGACGGCCAGGTCTCGCTCAAGGCTACCGGAGTCGAAACCCCGCAGCGCGGCTCGACCATGGCCGTCGTCGAGGCGAAGTTTGGCGCCCCCGCGAACAAGGGCAGCCCGGTGGGTAATCCGGCCATCACCAAGTGGTTCTATCCGAACTTCGTCGTGGTGTTCGAAAACGACAAGGTGCTGCACGCGGTCGTGGTCGGCGGCTGACGCGATCGCGTCACCCTTTCCGGCATTGCCAGTCCGGGGCAGGCGCACGACCTGCGGGCCAGGACTTCGACGCGGCGGACTTTTCGCCCACTGACTCCGGTTCATAGAAGTCGCGGCTGAAATTGTCCTGCGAAGCCTCGGGCGTCCGACGTCTTGCATGCGCCGCGCCGCAGGGTAAGCTGCCGCGCCTTCGCAATGCCATCTCTGCTCCACCCGCCGCTTCCCGCCGCCCATGCACGCCAGGCATGGCGCCAGCTGTACGGCTCGGCTCGCAGCCTCGCCATCGCCGAGGCCGTCGAGTCGGACACGCGGCCATACCTGGTCATCGCGCGTGACGTGCGCGAGCTGGACCAGCTGCGCGCCGAACTCGGCTTTTTTCTCGGCGACGCGCATTCGATCCATGTGCTGCCTGACTGGGAAGTCCTCCCCTACGATGTGTTCTCACCCCACCCGGACATCATTTCCGAGCGGCTTGCGGCGCTCGCCGAGCTACCCGGGCTGAGGTCCGCCGTGCTGCTGGCCGCCGCGGATACGCTGGGCCAGCGCCTGGCGCCGCGCGGCTACGTCGCAGGCCGCACCTTCAATCTCGCGGTCGGCGATCGCCTGCCGCTCGACCCGCTGCGCGCGCGGCTGGTGGAGTCCGGTTACGCCTCGGTGTCGCAGGTCACTGCGCCGGGCGAATTCGCCCTGCGTGGCTCGTTGTTCGACGTCTATCCCATGGGCGCGAAGACCCCGCTGCGCATCGACCTGTTCGACGATGAGATCGAGGCGATCCGCGAATTCGATCCGGAGACGCAGCGCTCGGGCGCCACGCTGCAGAGCGTGCGCATGCTGCCGGGACGAGAACTGCCGCTGGACGCCGATTCAGTCAAGGCCTTCCGGCTGCGTTACCGCAAGCGGTTCGAGGGCGACCCGACACGCAGCGTGATCTATCGCGGCGTCAGTGATGGCCTCGCCCCGCCGGGCATCGAGTTCTACCTGCCGTTGTTCTTCGATGCCACCGATACCCTGCTCGACTATCTACCACCCGACACGGTGGTGTGCGCGGCCAGCGACATCGCCGGCGCGGTGGAAGGCGCGGCACGCGTAATCGCCGAAAGATACGAGGAACGCCGCCACGACATCGAACGGCCGGTGCTGTCGCCGGAGGAGCTGTACCTCTCGCCCGCCGAGCTCGAAGCGCGGCTGTCGGCTTTCACGCGCATCGATTACGACAGCTTCAAAGTCGAACGGGCCCTGTTTCCCGATGAAGATCGGGGCCACAACTTTTCGACGTCGGCACCACACGAGTGGCGCATCGATCTGCGCACCGACCAGCCGCTGGCGCCGCTCGCCAGCTTCCTGGAGGAATACCCGGGCCGGGTATTGCTGGCCGCCGATTCCGCCGGGCGCCGCGAAGTACTGCTCGAAATGCTGCGCGCCGCGTCGCTCAAGCCCGCCGGCGTCAGCGGCTGGCATGACTTCGTCGAGGGAACGGCGCGCTTTGCCATCACGGTGGCGCCGGAGATGGCGGGCCTGCACATCGTCACCCCGCAGATCACGGTGCTCGGTGAGGCGCAGCTTTTCGGGCAACGCGCGCGGCAGGAACGGCGACGCCGGCGCGTTACCTCGGATCCCCAGGCCATCCTGCGCGATCTCACCACGCTCGGACCCGGTTCACCGGTGGTCCACGAGGAATACGGCGTGGGCCGCTACGTGGGCTTGCAGGTCATGCAGGTGGCGGGCCAGGACGGCGAGTTCGTGGTGCTCGAATATGCCGGCGGCGACAAGTTGTACGTGCCAGTGCAGCAGCTGCACCTGGTGTCGAGGTATTCGGGCGCCGCGCCCGAGAGTGCGCCGCTGCACAAGCTCGGCACCGATCAATGGGCCAAGGCGCGCAAGCGTGCCGCCGACCAGATCCGCGACGTGGCCGCGGAGTTGCTGGATCTCTACGCGCAGCGACAGGCGCGGCGCGGACCAGCCCTGCCGGCGCGCGAACTCGAATACCAGGCGTTCGCATCCAGTTTCCCCTTCGAAGAGACCGCCGACCAGGCCGAGACCATCCGCCAGGTGATGCAGGACCTGTCCAGCGAAAAACCCATGGACCGGGTGGTCTGCGGCGACGTCGGTTTCGGCAAGACCGAGGTCGCCATGCGTGCCGCATTCATCGCCGCGCAGGCCGGCAAGCAGGTGGCGGTACTGGTGCCGACCACGTTGCTGGCCGAGCAGCACACCGCCAACTTCCGCGACCGTTTCGCCGACTGGCCGGTGCGCATCGAGTCGCTGTCGCGTTTCAGGACCTCGAAAGAGTCGAACGCGGTGCTGGAAGGCATCGAAAAAGGCACGGTGGACATCGTCATCGCCACCCACCGCCTGTTGCATGCCAACGTACGCTTCAAGGAGCTCGGGCTGGTCATCGTCGATGAAGAACATCGCTTTGGGGTGCGCGACAAGGAGAAGTTGAAGACCCTGCGCGCCGAGGTGCACGTACTGACTCTCACCGCGACGCCCATTCCGCGCACCCTCAACATGGCACTCGGGGGTCTGCGCGACCTGTCGCTGATCACCACGCCGCCGGCCGAGCGGCTGGCCATCAAGACTTTCGTCACCGAGTGGCATGCGCCCACGCTGCGCGAGGCCGCGCTGCGCGAATTCCGCCGCGGCGGTCAGCTGTACTTCGTGCACAACGTGGTCGAGACCATCGACAAGACCGCGCAGGAGATCGCCAGACTCATTCCCGAGGCCGACGTCCGTGTGGGCCACGGACAGATGCGTGAGCGCGACCTCGAGCGGCTCATGGTCGATTTCTATCACCGCCGCTTCAACCTGCTGGTGTGCACCACCATCATCGAAAGCGGCATCGATGTGCCCACGGCCAACACCATCATGATCGATCGCGCGGACCGGCTCGGGCTGGCGCAGCTTCACCAGCTGCGGGGTCGTGTCGGCCGCTCGCATCACCGTGCCTATGCCTATCTGCTCACACCGCCGCGCAAGGCGTTGTCAGCCGATGCGATCAAGCGCCTCGAAGCCATCGAATCACTCGAGGAACTCGGCGCCGGATTCGTGCTCGCCACGCATGACCTGGAAATCCGCGGCGCCGGCGAATTGTTAGGTGAGTCGCAGAGCGGTGAGCTGACCGAAGTCGGTCTCACGCTGTACCTGGACATGCTCGAACAGGCGGTCAAGGCACTCAAGGAAGGCCGCGAGCCGGTGCTCGACCGGCCGCTGGCCGCGACCGCGGAAGTCGAGCTGCGCCTGCCGGCGCTGCTGCCCGAAAGCTACGTCGCCGACGTGCCAGCACGCCTGGCGCTGTACAAGCGCCTGGCAGCGGCGCCCGACAATGCCGCCATCGATGGGTTGACGGAGGAGATCGTGGACCGCTTCGGCCCCCTGCCGCCCCCTGCCACCAACCTGCTGCGCGTCGCCAGGCTCAAATTGACGGCTCGCGCCATCGGCATCCGCCGCCTCGACCTGGGCCCGCAGGGTGGGTATGCGCTGTTCGAGAAAGAGAACCAGGTGGACCCTCGGGCGGTCATACGGCTGGTGCAGCATCCCCATGGCAATAACAAGGGCGACTACCGGCTCGAAGGACCGCTGAAGCTGCGGATCTCGTACGAGACCGACGAGGCGGAACGATTCGAGTTCACCGAGAATTTCCTCGGTGAGCTGCGTGGAGCGCCGGCCGCCGGCGCCGGGCGTCCCCGGACCGCACGGCCTGCGGACGCCCCGAAACCCTCGTGAACTATACTTGCGCCCCATGACATCAACCGGTCGCCTGCCGCGCCTCCTGTCCATCGCCTTCGCGCTCGTTCTCGCCGACGCGGCTTCGCTGCCTGGCACCCAGGCGCAGAACGCACCTAACCAGAACGTCTACACCGTCGAGCTGATCGTTTTCCGCAACATGAGCGGCGCCGGCGGACCCGAAGACTGGCACGCCAAGGCGGTGGCGCGCGGCCCCGACAAGCCCGATTCACCGGTCACCGGCCGCTTCGTGCAGTCCATTCCCGCGGCGCAGTTCCAGCTCAAAGACGTCGCGGCGCGGCTGCAGAATACGACTAACTACCAGCCCATCGCGCACTTCGCCTGGCAGCAGACGGCGAGTTCGTGGGGTTCGCGCGCGGGTTTCACGGTGCAGAAGCTCGCCGGCAATGTGCCCGGACTGTCGGGCATCGTGTTTCTCGAAAGCGGCACGTACCTGCACCTCGGCATGTCGCTGAACTACCAGTCGTCGAATCCGCCGGCGGGCCTCGCCGCGGACCCCGGCACGGTATTCAACCTGTCCGAGTCGCACCGCGTGATGCCGTTCAAGCTCACGTATTACGATCACCCCGCCTTCGGTGTGATCGCACTGGTCACCCGCAATCGCACCTCGGGCGGACGCTAAATGCGGACACTCCCCGTTTCCTGGCAAAAGGGGACGGGGCTGCAAGAGGAAATGCCCAGCGCCCGTCATCCCCTGCAACGCATGGAACGGGTGAGCGGGTCGGGCCACCTGACCATGCGCGTGTGGCGGCCGCTCTCCCATCACCCAGGTCCGGCCCTTTTTGCTACCAAATGGGGAGTGTCCCCATTTTCTAGCGAAAGTCGGAATCCTCGGCCACGATGATGCGGTTGCGGCCCTGCTCCTTGGCGCGGGAGACGGCGGCTTCCACGGCGTGCAGGAATTTTTCCGCCGTGTCTTCGGGATGCGCAGTGTGCACCGCCACGCCGCCGCTCACGGTGACGTACTTCTGCGTGGAGCGCGGATGATGAATCTGCTGTTCGCGCACGCGGTGCGCGACCGTGGTGGCGTGCTGAATCACGTGGTCGGGCGTGGTGCCGTGCATGAGCACGATGACGCTCGCGCCCTCCCAGCGGCCGACGATGTCGGTGCCGCGGCGGAATGAAGCCGCGATCGCGCGCGCCACGCGCTTGACCACGGCGTCGCCACCGGCGCGATCGAAGATTTCGTTGTACGGACCCAGCTGGTCGATGTCGAACAACAGCAGCGCGATGTCGGTCTTGTCGCGCTGCGCCAGCGCGAAGTCGCGTTTGAGCACGTCCTCGAAGTAGTAGCGCGAAGCGAGCCCGGTGAGCCGGTCTTCGCGCACCCAGTTGGGCAGGCCGCGGATCCCGGACTCGCCGTTCTTGTGGCGCGTGCCGCCTTCCCGGTGATAGCCGATGAAGTGCGTCACCTGTCCATTCGCATCCTTGAGCGGGTAGATCTGCATTTCGTTGACGAATACCGTGCCATCGCGACGCACGTTGCGCAGCAGCGCGCGCGTCGGTTCGGAGTGTCGCAAGGCATCGCGCAGGCCGACGAGCTCGGGCTGATCGCGATCGTCACCCTGCAACATGCGCAAATTCTTGCCGACCAGTTCGGGGACTTCGTAGCCGGTGAGCCGGCAGAACGCGGGATTGGCGTACACCACCACGCTGGTCACCCGCGGCTTCGCAGATCACGACGCCCTCGGGCGCCACGTCGAGGGCGCCACGCAGAAAGTCTCCGTGGAAACCGTTCATGCGTTGCCCGCCGTGAGATTCAGCTTGGGGGCCGCGACCGAGCGCGCCAGCAGTTCCTGGCTGGCTCGCCAGGTGTCGCCCGCGTACAGCTCGTCGCGCTCCGGCGCCGCGCGACCCCGCATGCGTACCAGGCGCAGATGCGAGCTCGGCTGTATGTCGCAGGCGAGCCCGTCGAGCAGCTTCGCGACCGCGGCGCGATCGTTGCAGACCGGCAGCACGTCGCAGCCGGCCGCCAGCGCCGCCGAGGCGCGCGCCACGATGTCACCGTATTCCGCGGCGCCGCCCATGGACAGGTCGTCCGTGAACACCGCTCCCGCGAAACGCAGCTCTTCGCGCAGGCCGTTCTGCACCCAGCGGCGCGACAGGCTGGCCGGTTCGGGCGCCACCACCGGGAACAACACGTGCGCCACCATGATGCCGGGCAGAGCGTTGGCGATGAGCCGCCGGTACGGCAGCAGGTCGTCGGTCAGCGCGTCCCAGTCGCGCCTATCTACCGGCAGCGACTTGTGCGAGTCGGCGATCACGGCGCCATGCCCGGGGAAGTGTTTGGCGGTGGCCGCCATGCCGGCGTCCTTCATGCCGGCGATGTAGGCGAGCGCCAGCTGCGCGACCGCTTCGGGCTTCGAATGAAAGGCACGATCGCCGATCACCTCGCTCACGCCGTAGTCGAGATCCACGCATGGAGCGAACGACAGGTCGACGCCGTGGGCGCGCAACTCGGCCGCCATCAGCCAGCCCATGGAACGCGCCAGCGTCAGGCCATGCCTGGCATCCAGATCGAATTCGTGTCCAATGCGCCGCAGGGGCGGCAGCGCGGAGAAGCCCTGGCGGAATCGCTGCACGCGACCGCCTTCGTGGTCGACACCGACGATGAGTGCCGGCGTGCGCACCGCGTGAATGTCTGCCACCAGGCGCGTGAGCTGCTCGGACGAGGCGTAATTGCGCGTGAACAGGATGACGCTGCCGACCAGGGGGTGACGCAGCACCTCCCGGTCCTCGGGCGTCAGCTCGAGGCCGGCGACATCCACCATCAATGGGCCCAAGGTCACGACTATTACCTGTCTTCTGGCCTGTCTTCTTCCGGAGCCCCTGCTACGACGCCCTTTCGAGCACCGCCATGGACTCCACGTGTGTAGTGTGCGGAAACATATCAAGGACCCCGGCGGCGCGTAAGCTGAAGCCCAATTCATGGGTCAGGACACCCAGGTCACGCGCAAGCGAGCCCGTGTGGCAGGAGATATACACCACCCGGCGCGGCGCAAGATGTGCCACGGCGCTCAAAACCTCGCGCGCGCCCACCCGTGGAGGGTCTAACAGGACCTTGTCGAACCCCCCTCGCATCCATGGCGCAGCCCGGTCGGGGGCAACCGCCAGGTCGGCGACATGGAAGGTGGCATTGCCGATGCCATTGGAACGGGCATTGGCCCGCGCCCGCTCGATGAGTCCGGACTCCCCTTCGACCCCAACTACCTGGCCGGCGCGCCTTGCCAGCGGCAGGGTGAAATTGCCCAGCCCGCAGTACAGGTCCAGCACCCGATCCTCCGGGCGGACCTCCAGTAGTTCGATGGCACGCGCCACCATGCCGCTGTTGATGGCGCCGTTGACCTGCACGAAATCGGTCGGCCCGAAGTCGAGGCGCACATCGAAGTCCTCGAGGCGGTAATGCAGGTCCACCGGGCCCGGGGTCAGAGGCTCGATCGAGTCCAGCCCGCCGGGCTGCAGCAGGATGCGCAGCCGGTGCGCCTGTTCGAAATCGCGCAGCGCGGCGACATCGCCCGGCGGCAGCGCATCGAGCACGCGCACCACCAGCACCTGTTCGCCGTCCGACAATGCCACCTCGATCTGCGGAATGCTCTCGCGTCGCTGCATGCCGGTGAGCAGTTGCCCGAGTTCACCGACCAGCGAGGCCACGGGCTCGGCCAGCACTTCGCAGCGCGCGACGTCGGCGACGTACTTGCCCTGTTTCTCGCGAAAGCCCACCAGGCTGCGTCCCTTCTTGGCCACGTAGCGCGACGACAGCCGCGCGCGCCGGCGGTAACCCCACACCGGGCCTAACAAGGGTGGCAGCCATTCTTGTGGCGTGACGTTGCCGATGCGTTCGAGGTTCGCCGCCAGCTCCTTCTGCTTGGCCTCGAGCTGCGCCGCGGGATCGAGATGTTGCAGGGCGCAGCCGCCGCACACGCCGAAGTGCGCGCAACGCGGCGTCACGCGCTGCGCCGACGGCTCGAGCACTTCGACCAGCTCGGCTTCATCGTGGCTGCGGTGAAAACTCACGCGGCGGAAGCTGACGCGCTCACCGGGCAAGGCACCCGCGACGAATACGATCTTGGCCCCTTCCGTGCCGCGCACCACGCCTTCCGCTTCGTGCGTGAGGTCCGCCACCACGCCGGTTTCCACGGCCACTTTGGCGAGGCGCGCCTGGCGGTTCATGGGCCAGATCCAGGCGCCGAGGAACTCGTCGAAGTGAGGCAGTCGCGCCTCGGCGAGCCAGGCACGCGTGCGCGCCAGTTCTTCCGCGAGTCCCGCATCCGTGAGCCGGCCGCGCATGTGCTGGAAGCGCAGATAGATGAGCCAGGTGTTGATCACGTCGGTTTCGCAGTATTGGCGGATGCGTGTGAGCTCGCCACGCAGGTACGCGTCCCACACCTGCGAACCATCGAAACCCAGCTTGCCCGGATAGCCGAGCAGCACCGCGGTGTCGGACAGCGAGGCGCGCGCGCGGGCTTGATAACCCGACAACACGTCCATCACGTCGATGTGCCGCCAGTGAAAGCGACCCAGGTAGTTGTTGTAGCGGAAGGCATTGTCTTCGTCGCCGGTTTCCCAGTACCGCGGGGCGGCGACCTGGTGACGCAGCGCGCGGTAGTGCAGCACCGGAAGGTCGAAGCCCCCGCCATTCCAGCTCACCAGGTCGGGAGTGAATTTTTCGAGGCCATCGAAGAAGCGCAATACCAGCTCGCGCTCCGGCGCGGTTTCGTCACCCAGGCTCCAGACCCGAAAGCCGTCGCGCGATCGGAACGCGCAGGAGATCGCCACGATGCGTTGCTGTTCATGCGGCAGGAAATCGCTGCCTGATTCCTGGCGGGCGCGTGCCTGCATGGCCTTGCCGACTTCTTCGTCGGGCAGACCTTCGAGGCCGAACAGCCTCCGCCCGAACTCCACGTCAGGAACGGTTTCGATGTCGAAGACCAGGGTATTCATCGGCGCTTTCGCGTTTTCGAAACCGCGCGGGCGATGCGCGAACGCGCCGCGGTCTCGAGCACGGCCACGGCGACGATGAGGCCCGCCTCGTCGGTGAGCGTGACGTGGCCATTGCCAATGCCCAGCTTGCTTTCGCACTTTCTCGCCGCGCGGCGAATAAACCACTTCGGGGCGGCCCCAGGCGTTCTGCACGACACCCACGTCGCGGATCCAGATGCCGTGCGCAAAACCCGTGCCCATGGCCTTGACGATGGCTTCCTTGGCGGCGAAGCGCATCGCGAGAAAGCGCTCGGTTCGCCGTGTTTTGGCCAGCTGCTGGCGTTCGGCGGGCATCAGCAGGCGCTCGACAAAATGGTCGCCGTACTTGTCGAACAGCTTCTTCACGCGTGCGGCTTCGAGCACGTCGACGCCAATGCCGAATATCATCGGCGCGCCCGCGCCATCAGCGCCTTCATGTCGCGCACCGCCGTTTCGAGGCCGGCAAAAATCGCGCGCGCGATGATGCAGTGACCGATATTGAGCTCGACGATCTCGGCGATGGACGCCACCGGCGTCACGTTGTTGTACGTGAGGCCGTGGCCTGCGTGAACTTCGAGCCCGAGATTGGCCGCGCGTTTCGCCGCGGTGGCCAGGCGTTCGAGCTCGCGCGCCTGCGCCGAACCGGTCGCCTCCGCGTAAGTCCCGGTGTGCAGCTCGATCACCGTCGCGCCGCAGCGCTTGGCGGCTTCGATCTGCGCGAGATCCGGTGCGATGAACAGCGCCACGCGGATGCCGGCGGCGGAAAGCTTGCCAACCCCGGCGGCGACACGCTCCACGTCGGCGGCCACGTCGAGTCCCCCTTCGGTGGTGACCTCGGCGCGGTTCTCGGGAACCAGGCAACAATCCTGCGGCCGCACCCTGACGGCGATCTCCAGCATTTCGCCAGTGAGACCCATCTCCAGGTTCATGCGCGTCTGCAGCAGTGGCCGCAGCGCATGCACGTCGCGGTCCTGGATATGGCGCCGGTCTTCGCGCAGATGCAGCGTGATGTTGTCGGCGCCGGCCTGTTCGGCGAGCAGCGCCGCGTGCACCGGGTCGGGGTAAGGCGCACGGCGCGCCTGGCGCACCGTCGCGACATGATCGATGTTGATGCCGAGCGCTATGGTCGAAACCGTCAGGGAAGTCATGGATTTCCTCGCCGTGCCATCGAACGCGCCACGGTGCGCGTCCGCAGTTCGCGGCCTTCCAGGCAATGGTCGAGCGCCTGCCGCAGCAAGCGGCGCGCGACGTCGAGCGATTCCGCGTCGCGCAGGCTTTCCTCCTGCAGGGCCAGCAGGCACCGACCCGAGTACGCCCCGGGGGCATCTTCGCGCACCTCGGCCAGCCCCTCGCCGACCCGGTAGTGATAGAACATCTGCGCATCGACCGGGAACTCGAGACCGTAGCCCAGGCTGGTCAGCAGTCGTTTCTCGAATACGCGCAGCGCCGGCTCGGGAGGTGTATCGGCGGCGAGCAGCCGCAGCGCCAGCGCATAGTCGTCAAACAGCTGCGGCTGCGGATCGTGCCGGGTCGTCAGGGCGATGATGAGCTCGTTGAGATAGAAGCCGGACAGCACCTGGCGCGAGGGCAGCGGCGTCGCCTCACCCGCCGGCTCCGCGCCGGTGAGCTGCGCGGCGTCGCCCCGCCCGCTCCAGGACACCAGCAGCGCGCGGAATGGCATGAGCAGCGAGGCGAGCTTCGATTTCGGACCGCGCGCGCCGCGGGCGAACAGCGTCAGTCGACCATGACGCGCCGTGAATACGTCGAGGATCCGACTGGTGTCGCGATACTCCCGGCTGTGCAGGATGTACGCAGGCTCCAGCGTGATGCGTTCGCGCGGCAACATCAGGGCCTGCCCATGCCCTACTCCAACCCGAGTTGCGCGAGTGCCCGCGCATCATCGGCCCAGTCTTCGCGCACTTTGACCCAGAGATTCAGGTGCAGGCGGCGCCCGAGCCGGGTATTGAGCTCTTCGCGCGCCTTCTGGCCAATGCGCTTGAGGCGTGATCCCTTGGCGCCGATCACGATGGGCTTCTGTCCCGCGCGATCCACCCAGATCACCGCATGGACGATCAGCTGCTCGTCCTGCTCTTCGAGCTTTTCGATTTCGACCGCGATGCCGTAAGGCAACTCCTCCACCAGCTCCATGGTGAGTTTCTCGCGGATGGTCTCGGCAATCTGGAACTCGATGCCACGATCGGTGCGCTGCTCGGGCGGAAACAGCTCCGGGGATTCGGGCAGGCGCGCGCCTATGACCTCGATCAGGCGTTCGACGTTGACGCCCTTCTGCGCCGAGACGGGCACGACTTCGAGGAAACCATGTTTCGCGGCCAGCTCGGCCACGAACGGCAGTAGTTTGTCCTTCTGCGGGACCTTGTCGACCTTGCTGATGACCACGATGGAGTCACGGCCCGAATCGCGAATTCGCTGCAGCACGGCCTCGTCTTCCGCGCCGAAGCGCAACGCCTCGACCACGAACACCACGATGTCGGCGTCGGCCAGCGCTGCCGCGGCGGTGCGGTTCATGGCGCGATTTAGCGCACGGCGCTCACCGAGGTGCAGCCCCGGGGTATCCACGAAGGCGAGCTGCACGCCCGGGCGATTGAGCACGCCGAGCACGCGATGGCGGGTGGTCTGCGGCCGCGACGTGACGATGGACACCTTCTCGCCCATCAGCGCGTTTATCAGCGTCGACTTGCCGACGTTGGGTCTGCCAACCAGCGCGGCGAAACCTGCGCGAAATGCGGCCGGGTCAGACATGACAACCCAGCGCCTCCAGCGCGGCCTGCGCGGCCACCTGTTCGGCGCGGCGACGACTCGGCCCTTCCCCTTCGGTCTCGACGCCCGCGTGCGGTATGGCGCAGGACACGAGAAAGGTCTGCGCGTGCGGCTCCCCGCTGGTGCGCTTGACGGCGTACACCGGCAACTGGTGACCGTTGGCCTGCAGATGCTCCTGCAGACGTGTCTTGGCGTCCTTGAGTGTGGAGGGCTCGGGCAAGGCGGCGATGCGTGGCTCGAACATCGGCCCGAGGTGCGCGCGCACGCTGTCGAGGCCGCCGTCGAGGTACAGGGCGCCGCACAGCGCCTCGAATGCGTCAGCGAGGATCGACTGGCGGCGGAACCCGCCGGTCTTGAGCTCACCCGAGCCTAACAACAGCAGCTCGCCCAGCTGCATCGTCTGCGCGATCTCGGCCAATGGCTCCTCACTCACCAGGCGCGAGCGCAGCCGCGAGAGATCGCCCTCGCTGGCCATGGGAAACTCGCGATAAAGTCGCTCCGACAACAGCAGGTTGAGCACGGAATCGCCGAGGAATTCGAGACGTTCGTTGTTGGGACCTTCCGCGCTGCGATGCGTGAGCGCGATGACGAACAACGCCAGATCGCGCGGTTGGTAGCCCAGCCGCCTGGCGAGCAACTGCGCCTGGGCGGGCATCGTGCTCATGGGTGCCGCGGCATTCAGTTGATGACCACCGTTTTCTTGAACTGCATGGTCAGGTAGAGGTTGCCCATGAAAGGCACGGTCGGTTCGTAGTCGGCGGTCATCTCCCAGCCGTTCTCGCCCTTGGCGATGATCGATCTCACTCCGGCTTCGGGTTGTCGATGTAGCCGGTGTCGAAGCGCCGATCGATCGCGAAGTAGATGGTCTGGGGGTTCAGGGCTTCATCACTCTTGAGCCTCGAAGCCGTCTCGTTGAGCGCGGTCATCACCTTGTAGTAGTTGAGGTACTCCGGCCCTATGCGGATTCCGGCGTAAAACACCAACGCCACGGGGACCAGCAAAAATATCCACCCGATCGTCGTCACACCACGTTGTCTGCGCGTCATGGATCCTCCCGGTAACAATTATTCGATTTTCTCGCCGATGCGCTTGAAGTTGATCATTCCGCCGCGTCCCGGATCGAAATTCAACCAGATTCGCGTGGCTTTGCCGACCAGATTCGCGTCGGGTACCAGGCCCCAGGAACGGCTGTCCAGGCTGTTGTCGCGATTGTCGCCGATCATCAGGTAGTGCCCCGGCGGCACGATCTCGAAGACCTTGTCGCCGCTGTCGCTGGCCATCTGCATGTCCGATTCATCGCAAATCCAGCCGCCGGTGTCACGCATCACCGTCTTGCGGTCGCAGGCCGGCAGCGGTTCCGGGTTTCCCGAGTAGCTGAAACGGCGCCCGGGCATCAGCCCCTGCGGCGCGCGGCACGACATGACCTGGTGCGTATGTTCGCCGATGGTTTCCTTCGACAGCCTGAGGCCGACGTAACAACCATCGGTGTAGCGACCGCCATCCTGGAGCACGAGCGTCTCGCCATTGATGACGAGGTGATCGTCGCGGATCTCGACGCGGTCGCCGGGCAGGCCGACGAGGCGCTTGATGTAGTTGGTGCTCGGGTCCGGTGGATGCCGGAACACGACGACATCACCTCGCTGCGGCGTACCCGTATCGACGAACTTCTGGTTCACGATGGGCAGGCGCAGCCCGTAGGCGTATTTGTTGACGACGATGAAATCGCCATCGAGCAGCGTCGGCATCATCGAGTCTGAAGGAATCCGGAAGGGCTCGAATATGAAGGCACGCACCACCAGGACGATGAACGCTACCGGGAAGAAGCTGCGCGCGTAGTCGACCGTCCCCGGTTCGGGCAGCGTGGTCTCGCCACCCACCGCCTTCGCCATCGCCAGTTCCCGCTTCTTGCGAAACAGCAGGGTGTCGGCGGCCCACACCAGGCCGGTCGCGATCGACAGCAACAGCAGCACCAGGCTGAAGTCGAGCCGCTCGGCGCTGATCATGCGGACGATGACCGCGATCACCAGCACCGGCAGCACGGCATAGGCCGCGCGCAGTAATGGCGGATCCTGCACGGCCAGCGCACCCTGGGCGATCTGACGGCGCGGCGCGAGGATCCAGCTGTCAAATGCGCACCACAGGCCTACCGGGATGGCGGCCCACGACAATGGCACCGCGATCTCGCGCGCCCAGCCGAACACCTCGCTGAGCCCGATGCGGCGGACGACGGCGAGGATCACGAAGGGCAACATCCAGGCCGCGACGCGCGTGTAGGTAGGACCTGGTTCCGGATCGCCGTTGGAACGCTTGGGCCGATGCGGCGCGAGCACGAACTTGTCGTACAGGTAGACCAGGATGACCGGCAGCGCCAGCCAGCTCAGCGGGATCGCCAACAGATCGAGGACTCTCGAGTACGACATGGCGCGCTACTTCTTTCCGACCTTGAGGACGGCGAGAAACGCTTCCTGCGGAATCTCCACCTGGCCGATGTTCTTCATGCGTTTCTTGCCCTCTTTTTGTTTCTCGAGCAGCTTTTTCTTGCGCGAGATGTCGCCGCCGTAGCACTTGGCGAGCACGTTCTTGCGCAGTGCCTTGACCGTGGCACGGGCGATGATATGGCTGCCGATGGCGGCCTGCACTGCCACCTCGAACATCTGGCGCGGGATGAGCTCCTGCATCTTGTCCACCAGTTGCCGGCCGCGTTCGTAGGCGCTGTCTTTGTGAACGATGAGCGCCAGCGCATCGATCTTCTCTTCGTTGATGAGAATGTCGAGTTTGACCAGCGGTGCGGCCTCGAAATGGCTGAAGTCGTAGTCGAACGAGGCATAGCCGCGGCTGGTCGATTTCAGCCGGTCGAAGAAATCGAGCACCACCTCGGCGAGCGGCATTTCGTATTGCAGCGACACCTGGTTTCCGAGGAACAACATCTTCTTCTGACGGCCGCGCTTGTCATTGCACAGCTGCAGCACGCCACCGACGTGGTCGGGCGGCACGAGGATGTTGGCGATGATGATGGGCTCGCGCAGCTCGTCGATGCGATCGACCGGCGGTAGTTTGGTCGGATTGTCGACGAACGCGACCTCGCCGTCGGTCTTCTTCACCTCGTAGACGACCGTGGGGGCGCTGGTGATGAGCTCTATCTGGTATTCGCGCTCGAGCCGTTCCTGCACGATGTCCATGTGCAGCAGGCCGAGGAATCCCACGCGGAACCCGAAGCCGAGCGCGCCCGACACTTCCGGCTCGTAGTGCAGCGCGGAGTCGTTGAGCCTGAGCTTCGACAACGCGTCGCGAAACTTGTCATAGTCGTCCGAGACGATGGGAAACATGCCGGCGAACACGCGCGGCTGGACTTTCTTGAAGCCCGGCAATGGCTGCATCGCCTGTTTGTGCTCGAGCGTGATGGTGTCGCCGACCGGAGCGCCATCGATTTCCTTGATGCCGGCGATCATGAAGCCCACGTCGCCGGGACCGAACTCGCGCGCCGGCACCGATTTCGGCGTGAAGCGTCCCAGCTTGTCGACCTGGTGCGAACGCCCGGTGGACATCACACGCACCTTGTCGTTCACCTTGAGCGTGCCGTTGAAGATGCGCACCAGCGTCACGACGCCGACATAGTTGTCGAACCAGGAGTCCACGATCAGCGCCTGCAGCGGCGCGTCCGGATCACCTTTCGGCTGGGGAATGCGTTCGATGAGCCGTTCGATCAGCTCCTCGACACCCTCGCCGGTCTTGCCGGACACCTTGAGCGCGTCGTCGGCCGAAATGCCGATGATTTCTTCGATTTCCTTGATGACGCGTGGCGGATCCGCCGACGGCAGGTCGATCTTGTTGATGACCGGTACCACTTCGAGGCCAAGCTCGGTGGCGGTGTAGCAATTCGCCACGCTCTGCGCCTCCACGCCCTGCGAGGCATCGACCACCAGCAGCGCGCCGTCGCAGGCAGCCAGCGACCGGGACACTTCGTAGGAAAAGTCCACGTGCCCGGGTGTGTCGATGAGATTGAGCTGGTAGCGCTCGCCGTCCTTTTTGGACGTGTAATAAAGGGTGACCGACTGCGCCTTGATCGTGATGCCGCGCTCGCGCTCCAGCTCCAGGGAATCGAGTACCTGATCCTGCATTTCGCGGGCCTCGAGCCCGCCGCAAATCTGGATGAAGCGGTCCGCCAGCGTGGATTTGCCGTGATCGACGTGGGCGATGATCGAGAAATTGCGTATCCGCTGCATTAGATCCTGAGAGGTCGGCCTGCCGTCCGGCGGGTGCAAGCGGGTGCTCGCCCTTTCAGTCCGGCAAAAATCAGCGCGGGATTATAGCCGCTGACGTCCCGAGAAGCCGTAAAAGTTCTTTGGAATTCAGGGTGTAATGGCAAATCGCAGAGCCATCGAGCAGCAGCACCGGCACCTTCAGGCCAAAGCGGCGCGCGAGTTCCGCATCAGAGTCGACGTCAACCACGGTGACGGGCGGAATGGCCCGGGATCGCTCGAGTTCGGCGAGCGCGTACAACATGTCCTGACACAGGCCGCAGCCCTCGCGGCTCAACACCACGAGGCCGGCGGGTAGCGAGCTCACTTGTTGCGTGGCTGGGCCGGCGCGAGACTCATGGCTCCGGTCGCCGAAGCTTTCGAAGCCTTTACCTGCGTGGCAATGAACTGCACCGTGTTGGGCGGGACCTCACCAATGACCGTTACCTGGTGATCGTCCACCACCGTGGAGAATGCTGACGAGGAGCCAACACGCGACGGGCCTTCGGTTGGTTTGGTGTCCGGCTTGCGCGGCTCGACGAATACCGAGACCGAGGCGACACCATCGGTGAACACCAGGTGAGCGACCGGTTCCTTTGAGCCCGGCATCGACTGGGACGAACGCGTCGTCATGCGAAATCCCGGAGGCAATCGCATGGCTTCCCACAGAGCCGGCGAGGCGGTGATGTTCGCCACGTGACGTTCGGCCCGCAACCAGCGGTAACCCGAAGCATCCACCAGCGGCGTGAACATGGAATTGGGAATGCGCTCGGGCAGATCGATGCTCGAGAACAGGATCTGTTCGATGACCGTGCCGGCCTTGTCGCAGAGTTGCGTCTTGAGGGGCATCGAAGTTTCTTCGTCGATCCACAGCCGGTAGCCGTATCGATATTCATCGCGCGGATGCAGGGCGACGACACGTGTATTACGACCCAACAGGCGTTGACGCTCACCGCCACGGATTTCGTAGACCAGCGAGTTGTCATCATCGATGGCTGGCAGCGCACCCAGCAGCGGACCGTCGGGAGCGCGGTGCTCAACCAGCACCGTGCGCTTGTCGGGGAAATAACAAGTGAGCTCATTGCCCTCGCGGATGAACTCGCGACCCGAACCATCGAGCGACAACAGCCGCTCGGACACATCGCCACCACGCACGCGGTGGATGATGCGCAGGGTCTCGGCACGGGTACCGCGCACGTGCGTGAACACGCCCACGTAGTTGCGCGTGGTCAGCGCCTTGTTCATGCGCTCGAGCCACTCCTTGGGCTCGGCGCCATTGGCCAGGCCGACGCCCAGCAGCAGCGACACGGCCGCGATGCGTGCCACATTAGTGCGCGCGCCCAGCCATCGAGGCGATCTTCGGAACGAGCCAGGCCGGGAAGAATCAGGGTGCATCTACCACTCCTGCCTCGCCGGGAGCCTGCGCCGGAGTATCGGCCGATTCGGTCTCACCATCGTCAGTCGCCCCCACGATACCAAGCAGCGCCATGCGGCGTGCGAGCGGACCGGAATATTCACTGTGGGCAACCACGTAGTTAGCGAAACGCGCCGGCGGCGCGATGCTGGTCTGCAAGCTGGGCGCGGGCGTGCTGTAGATACGTTCCGACTCACCATTGGACCCGGTCGTGGCCTCGGGTTGCGTGGCGGCAATCGTAACCGGAGGACGGGTGACTTCGGGAGTCAACACGATGGACTCACTGTTGGACGCACTCGCCATCAATACGGGCTCGGGGTCCTGGGTTCGCAACCACAGGATGGAAACCGCCGCGACTCCCGCGGCAATGCTGGCGCCCATCACCGGGCGCGCAAATCGCATCCAGCGCGCTGGGCCCGAAGCCGTGGCAGACGCGGCGCGTCCCGGCACACTGGAACGAGTCAAATTCGCAGCCGCATCGGCCGCGGCGGAATCGCCATAGCTGGACTCCTGCGCCACTGCGGACTGGACGCGCCAGGCGACGCGGTCGGTCAGGGGCACACCACGCTCAGAGCGCAGCGCTGCACCGATCAGCGCGAAGCGCGACCATTGGGCACGCAGCGCTTCGTCGCGTGTGAGGCGGCGAGCGAGCAGTTCGCATTCGGCCGCCGACAATTCCCCATCGAACATGGCGGAGAGCTGAGAGTCTCTCTCGTCCGGCCGAGGCTCTGTTCGATTTTCGGGGGGCTCTCTCTACTCATACCATTTCCTCGGTGCGGCCCAGGCCGCCTTCAAATACTTCGCGCAGGCGTTTGTCGATGGCCTCGCGCGCTCGAAAGATTCGTGAACGCACCGTTCCAACGGGACATTCCATCGCGGCGGCAATTTCCTCATAGCTCAACCCGTCCAGCTCGCGCAGCACGATGGCGGTCTTGAGTTCCTCTGGCAATCCTTCGATCGCAGAGTTCACGATTCCACGAATTTCTTCGGTGAGTGCCATGCCTTCCGGTGTATCAGGGTCCTGAAGCTTGGTTTGCACGCTGTGCGATTCCTCAGGGTCGGTCAGATCGAGGTCATAGGCGATGGGGCTGCGATCGCGCGACGCGAGCTGGTTCTTGGCGGTGTTGATGGCGATGCGGTACATCCATGTATAGAAGGCACTGTCTCCACGAAACTGGGGCAGAGCCCGATAGGCTTTGATGAATGCTTCTTGCGCAATGTCTTCCGCTTCGGCCGGGTTTCGCACGTAACGCAATACCAGCTTGATCACCTTGTGCTGGTACTTGCGCACCAGCAGATCGAACGCACTCTTGTCGCCACGCTGCACGCGCTTGACGAGCACCAGGTCGCTCTCTTCAACCGTCACAGGAGCACCCCGGCTCCTTGCGAGCTGAATAGACCCTGAACGCCCGCGAAAGTTTCACCGCCGGACGGATCTAATCGAATGATTTTTAATGACTCGTGACGCACTTCAAACCTTCATCGGGGATGGTATCAGCTTGGCGGTCTCGACTCGTCCGGGGGCTTGTCCGGGAACGAGTTCCGGAGGTTTTCGAGGCTCCGGCACAGGCAACGGAGGGACTTCGGCTCCTGCCTTGCTTCATCGATGAGAACTCCGTGAACTCCGTCGCAGGATTTCAGCCAAAGCAGCAGCCAATTACGTCCCAGTCTGAATGAACCCGGGGCGAGCACTACGCTCAACCCGCGCATGATCCCGTCCCAGGTACGCGTACAGCTGGCCAGTCTCACTCCAATCCAGCGCCCGTATGGCATTGGGGCCGCCCAATAAGAACACGGAATGGATGGCGGAAGCGCTCAACGTGGCGGCGCAGATACATATGGCGATGCGCGCCAGCAACGGCATGTCCAGGGCGGCAATAACCACCCCGCCAATGGCACATAACCAGGCAATGGCCAGCGCCGCGGCACGCACCGAAGGCTGCAATTCAATCCGATTCGAGAACGGCGCGGCACAGCGCCGCCTGGCGGAGATCGCTCGGGACATCGCCGGCAATGAGATAACGCGCCAGGTCCGGATCGGGCAAGTCGAGTAACTCCACGAAAGTCGCGCGTTCATCGCCGTCGGCACGGCCATGTTGCCGCCTGAGGTAGCGCAGCAGCAGGAGGTCGAGTTCTTTCATGCCTCTGCGGCAGCGCCACTCGAGCTTGCGAAATGCGGGATCGGAAACGTCGTCGGCGGTCATGACTCTGTTTCGAGGTTAATGCTGACGCTCGATCATCATCTTCTTGATCTCGGCAATCGCCTTGGCGGGATTGAGATCCTTCGGGCAGGCTTCCACGCAATTCATGATGGTGTGGCAGCGATACAGTCGGAATGGATCTTCCAGCTCGTCCAGCCGCTCGCCCGTGGCCTCGTCACGGCTGTCGATGATCCAGCGGTACGCCGCAAGCAGCGCGGCGGGCCCGAGATAGCGGTCGCTGTTCCACCAGTAGCTGGGGCAGGACGTCGAGCAGCAGGCACACAGAATGCAGGCGGAAGGCCGGTCGATCTTTTCCTGGTCTTCCTTGGTTTGGGGGCGCTCGCGATCGGGCGGCGCGGGCGTACGCGCCTGCAGCCAGGGCTTCACCGCCGCATACTGCGCATAGAAATTGGTGAGGTCGGGGACGAGGTCCTTCACCACCGGCATGTGCGGCAGCGGATAGATCTTCACGTCACCGCGCACATCGTCGCAGGCCCTGGTGCAGGCCAGCGTGTTGAGACCACCAATGTTCATCGCACAGCTGCCGCAGATTCCTTCGCGGCACGAGCGACGAAAGGTCAGCGTGGAATCGATCTCGTTCTTGATCTTGATCAGCACGTCCAGAACCATCGGACCGCAGGCATCCATGTCCACTTCATAGGTGTCCATGCGCGGATTGGCACCGGAGTCCGGATCGAACCGATAGATCACGAAGCGGCGCACGCGCTTCGCGCCCGCCGGTGCCTTGTGAGTCCTGCCGGCGGACTTGTCGATCTTCGAATTGGCGGGGAGAGTGAATTCGGCCATCCCGGGAAATCCTTTAGTAGGTCCTCGCCTTCGGCGGAATCGGCTCGACGTCCTGGGTCAGCGTGTTCATGTGCACGGGCCGGTAATCAATGCGCGCCTTGCCACCCTCCTCCACCCAGCAGAGCGTGTGCTTCTGCCAGTGCACGTCGTCACGCTCGGTGAAGTCCTCGCGCGCATGCGCGCCACGGCTCTCCTTGCGGTTCTCGGCAGAAACAATAGTCGCGGTAGCCTGACCGAGCAGATTGTCGAGCTCGATGGTCTCGACCAGGTCGGTATTCCAGATGAGGCTGCGGTCGGCAACGCGCACGTCGGCGAACGAAGTGAAGGTCTTCGACAATGCCTCGACCCCTTCCTTCAGGGTCTGTCCCGTGCGAAACACCGCGGCATCCCGCTGCATGGTCTTCTGCATCTCGAGGCGGATCTCGGCGGTGCTGCGCGAGCCCGTGGCATTGCGCAGCCGGTCGAGCCGCGCGACGGCGAAATCTCCGGCGTCCGTCGGCAGCGGCGCGTGCGCCCGCGCCAGGCTTCACCACCGTGGCGGCATGGCGGCTGGCCTCGCGTCCGAACACGACAAGGTCCAGCAATGAGTTGCTGCCGAGACGATTCGCCCCGTGCACGGAGACGCAGGCCGCTTCTCCGACGGCCATCAGGCCGGGAACGACGGAATCCGGATTGCCGCCTTTCGAGGTGACCACCTCTCCGTGCACGTTGCAGGGAATTCCTCCCATGTTGTAGTGGACGGTGGGCAGCACTGGAATCGGATCCTTGTTGACGTCGACGCCCGCGAAGATGCGCGCAGTCTCCGCGATGCCGGGCAGACGCTGGTGAATGACTTCGGGCCCGAGATGTTCGAGATGCAGGTGGATGTGGTCCTTGTCCTTGCCGACGCCACGACCTTCCCGGATCTCGATGGTCATCGAGCGCGACACCACGTCGCGCGAGGCGAGATCCTTGGCGTTGGGTGCGTAGCGGTCCATGAATCGCTCGCCGTCGGAATTGGTGAGGTAACCACCCTCGCCGCGCGAGCCTTCGGTGATGAGACAGCCCGAGCCGTAGATGCCGGTGGGATGGAACTGAACGAATTCCATGTCCTGCAACGGCAGGCCGGCGCGTAATGCCATGCCGCTGCCGTCACCGGTGCAGGTATGCGCCGAGGTGCAGGAGAAATACGCGCGGCCGTATCCGCCGGTCGCGAGGATCACGGTGTGTGCGCGGTAGCGATGCAGCTTTCCGCTGGCCAGGTCCAACGCCACTACGCCGCGGCATGCCCCGTCCTGCATGATCAGGTCGAGCGCGAAGTACTCGATGTAGAACTCCGCTTCGTGTTTGATCGACTGCTGGTAGAGCGTGTGCAGCATGGCGTGGCCGGTGCGATCCGCCGCCGCGCAGGTGCGATGTGCGGTGCCCTTGCCAAAGTGGGTGGTCATGCCGCCGAACGGCCGCTGGTAGATGCGTCCATCGTTGGTACGCGAGAACGGCACGCCATAGTGCTCGAGTTCGATGACCGCGGCCGGTGCCTCCTTGCACATGAATTCGATGGCGTCCTGGTCGCCCAGCCAGTCGGAACCCTTGATGGTGTCGTAGAAATGAAAGCGCCAGTCGTCCTCGCCCATGTTGCCGAGCGCGGCGGAAATGCCGCCCTGCGCCGCGACGGTATGGCTGCGCGTCGGGAACACCTTGGTGATACACGCGGTGGACAGTCCGGCCTCGGCCAGGCCGAGCGTGGCGCGCAAGCCCGCGCCGCCCGCGCCGACCACGACGACGTCGTAGGTGTGATCGATGAACTCGTAGTCTTTGGTGGTCACGATACGGCCAGGATCAGTACGGCAAATACCGCGGCGACCGCGCCCACGAAGTGCACGAAGGTTGAAAGCAGCAACAGGACGGTTTTGGCGCCCTTGCCGTGCACGTAGTCTTCGATGACCACCTGCACTCCCAGCCAGGAATGCCAGGCGAGCGTAATTGCCAGCAGGATGGTAAATACCGCCACCCAGGGCTGGCCTAACCACCCGCTCACTGCCTCGTGCGAGTGCAGCGGCTTGCCGAGGATCGAGGTCACGAACCACAGCGTCAGCGGGATCAATGCGATCGCGGTGACGCGCTGCACCCACCAGTGACTGGTGCCCTCACCGGCCGAACCGCGCCCCAGCACCTTGCTCAATGGTGTCCGCAGGCTCATGGCGTCCCCGGAGTCGCCAACGCGGCACAGCCCAGCCACAGCACGAGCACGGTCAACAGCAGGGCCGACACGATCACCACCACGCCGCTGCGACGCGCCTGCGCGCGCTCCAGGCCGCGGCCGGTATCCCAGACCAGGTGACGAATGCCATTGCAGAAGTGGTAGACGAAGGAGAACGTGAATCCGACCAGCAGTAGTTTGGCCAGCGGCGACGAGAGCCAGCGCATCGCGGACGCGTAGGCTTCGGGCCCGGACGCCAGCGCCATCAGCCACCAGGCGAATGCCACGAATCCCACCGATGTCGCGACGCCGGTAACGCGGTGCAGGATCGACAACGACATCGTGTACGTGAACTTGTACACGCCGAGATGCGGGGATAACGGGCGTTGACTCATTGCACTCTAGAAATCGATGCAACGGCCGTTTCGTTCCCAGTCGCCGAAGCGCGTGGGCTCGGGCCCGGCAGGCCCACCATGTTCCACGCGCGCGCCGCTCGGCGCCTTCACCGGCGCCTGCGGCACGGTGGTGGGCACGAAACCAGCTGCGGGAGCTCGCTCGGGAGCTACGTCGGAAGGGGCATTCGGCACGGGCGCAAATTCTGCCAGAATCGCCCCGGTTAGACCACATGAAACACGAGCAAAAACAAAGATGAGCGCCCCGGTTGGCAATCACGTCATGCAAGACACTGCCAGGTTCGGCGTGCTGGCATTTCGCGGCAGCGACGCCGCGCGGTTTCTGCAGGGACAACTTTCCGCGGACATCGAAGGCCTGGCGGTCGGCGCCAGCACTCTGGCGGGATTCCACAATGCGCAGGGACGCGTGATCGCGTTGCTCGCGGTGACACGCTCGGCCGCGGAGGAATTTTTCGGCGTACTGCCGCGCGAACTCGCCGAATCAGTGGCGCAACGCCTGCGAAAGTACGTGTTGCGCGCCAAGGTCAGCATGGAGAACGTCTCGTCGACGATGCGAGTCTTGGGCGCCACTGCGGATGCGAGCAAGGAGACGGCGTCGATTGCCTGGGGAGATCGACGATTGTTGCTGGTGCCACAGGATCACGCGATCCATGACGAGTTCGGGGAGGCTCACGACGCGACGATCGATGCCTGGAATCGCGAGGACGTGAGACAGGGTCTGCCGCAGATCTACGCCGCCACCAGCGAATCCTTCGTCGCGCAAATGTTGAATCTGGACTTGCTGGGCGCGATCTCCTTCGACAAGGGCTGTTACACCGGCCAGGAGGTCATCGCACGCGCGCATTATCGCGGCCGGGTAAAGCGGCGCATGCAGCGCTGGCTCAACTCCGGCGACACATCGCTCAAGCCGGGTGACACGGCGCGCGGACCTGACGGTCGCGCTCTCGCGGTGGTACGCACCGGGCCGCGCGACAGCGAAGGCCAGGAATTGCTGGCCGTGGGCACCTTTGGCGCGCGTGACCCGGAAACGGCGGCCGCGGCCGGTGATACCCGGCTCGTCACGGTGAGCGGACCGCTGCCCCTGCCGTATTCATTGCCGGAATAGTTTGTCGCCCAGGTAGCTAGCGGGCGATCACGTCAGCGCCGCGCGAACGACACCAGTACCTGCGCATACTCCGCGGCGCGCGCCGGCGTGAGGATCGGATGGTTGCCGGCGAATTTGTGGCCACGCGAATTGCGCGCGCGCTCCAGCGCCCGGTTGTACGCCGTCGCCAGGTTGTCGGTGTCCGAGGTCATCACCAGCACGCGCTGCGAGACCTCGCCGAGGCGTGCCAGCACGTCGTGCGTGCTCCTGCCGCCGCGCGTGTCCGCCTCGACTCCCGCGACGATCGCCGCGTAGCCGAGCTCGAGGTAATCGCGCATGTATTCGTACACCACCGGCAGCGTGTCCGGCGTGAGCTCGAAACCCGGATCCCAATCCTTGAGCATGCGCATGGTCACGTCGAAGGCGAAGCCGCGGTGCCCTTCGGCATCGAGCTTCGGCGACAGTCCCGTAGTGGGCTGCGAAATCTTGCGCAGCTCTTCCGGCGCGAGGCCGAGAACCCCGTCGAGCACGGCACCCGTGACCTGCGCGGGCGAGGCTAACAACATCTCGACGGCCACCGAGGAGCCGAAGCGTCCGCCGATGATGGTGTACGGCACCGTGTGCAACGAACCGCAGGCTTCCAGCACATCGGTGGCGTACTGCTGCACAGTCCAGTTGCGGCAGTTCTTGTGGGATCGACCGGTGCCGGCGAGGTCGAAGGCGATGGCGCGAAAACCGGCACGTGCCAGGTGCGGCAACATCACGTCATACATCCGTCCACTGGCCGGTGCCCAGGGCAGCAGGACGATGTCGGGGCCGGCACCGCAGGCGCGAAAGTGCAGCTGGCCGGAGAGCGTGTCGGCAAACCCGACCCTCAGCGGCATCACGGCACGATCATGTGCCACTCCCGATCTTTCTCGCATCAATGCCATCCCTTGTTCCCTGTTGCCGGCCCGCGGGGCGCCAAGTGTACCCGCCCCCGGAAACTGACTATAGATCGATTGCATCCACCGACCGGACCGCGATCGATGTCCCGAGAAAACGCGCGCCAACCCGCGCAAATCGTTCCGGGCTGTCGGTGGCCATGAGTCGCAACGTGCCGGCGCGCTCTCGATGCGCTGCGATCCCGGCCTTTCCCAACAGTTCGGCAGTGGCGCGGGCCGTGGTCGCGGCGGAATCTACCACGCGCCGTGCAGGTCCAAGTTGCCGGGAGATGGCGCCGGCAAGCAACGGAAAGTGCGTGCAGCCGAGCACCACCGTATCGACGCGCGCATCGAGGTGGGCGAGATACCTTTCGGTGACGGCATCAACGGCCTCTCCCTCGCTCCAGCCTTCTTCGGCCAGCGCCACGAATACCTGGCAGGCCACCTGGGTGACGTGTGCCTCGGGACGCAATGCATGAATGGCATGCTGGTAAGCGCCACCGGCCACCGTGCCTTCGGTCGCGAGCACCGCGATACGTCCGCTCGCGCTCGCCTCGCAGGCCGCCCGTGCACCAGGCTCGATGACACCCACGACCGGGAGCTCGGAAAATCGTTCGCGCAGTGCCGGCAGCGCGGTCGACGAGGCTGTGTTGCAGGCCACCACCAGCGCCTTGATGCCGCGCTCCACCAGGCTTTCGGCGGCGCGCACCGAGTAGCGCGCCACGGTCGCCGGGCTCTTGGTGCCGTAGGGCAAGCGCGCCGTGTCACCCAGGTAAAGAAAATCTTCCTGCGGCAGGTTCGCGATCAGCGCGCGCAACACCGTGAGGCCACCGACACCGGAATCGAAGACGCCCACCGGCAGATCCCGGGGCGCATCGCTTCGCACCATCTAGCCGGCCTCCGGCCGCATGTGCGGGAACAGCAGCACGTCGCGGATCGACGGCGCATCGGTGAAAAACATGACGAGTCGGTCGATGCCTACACCCAAACCCGCGGTCGGCGGCAGCCCGTACTCGAGCGCACGCACGTAGTCGGCATCGTAGTACATGGCCTCATCGTCGCCGGCATCCTTGCGCTCGACCTGGGCACGAAAGCGCGCGGCCTGATCCTCGGCATCGTTGAGCTCGGAAAATCCGTTGGCGATCTCGCGGCCCGCGACGAAGAACTCGAACCGGTCGGTGAGGAACGGGTCCTTATCGTTGGCGCGCGACAGCGGGCTCACCTCCGTCGGGTATGCGTACACGAAGGTCGGATCCAGAAAATTGTCTTCGGCGAATTTCTCGAACAGGTCGATCTGCAGCTTGCCGGCGCCATCGCCCGGCTTGAAGGTCATGCCCGCCTTCGTGCAGAGCTCGCGTAGATAGGCGACGTCGCGCGCCCGGCGCCATGTCGAACCCGGCCAGGTTCTCCGCCACCGCTTCGATGACCGAGATGCGCCTGAACGGCTTGTCGAGATCGTAGGCGCGGCCCTGGTAGTCGAACTGGCGCTTGCCGAGGATGACGTCGGCCAGGCCCTGCATGGCGCGCTCCACCATGACGATGAGGTCGTTGTAGTCGGCGTATGCCACGTACAACTCCAGCATGGTGAACTCGGGGTTGTGCCGGGTCGACACGCCCTCGTTGCGGAAATTGCGATTGATCTCGTACACGCGCTCCAGGCCACCCACGGTCAGGCGCTTGAGGAACAACTCCGGCGCGATGCGCAGGTACATGTCCATGTCGAGCGCGTTGTGGTGCGTCCTGAAGGGCCGCGCGGCCGCACCGCCCGGGATGGTCTGCAGCATCGGCGTCTCGACTTCGAGAAAATCCATCGAGTCGAGGAAATCGCGCAGGTATCGCAGGATGCGGGTGCGCGTGACGAAGGTCTGGCGGCTCTGCTCGTTGACGATGAGATCGACGTAACGCTGGCGGTAACGCGTGTCGACGTCCGCCATGCCATGCCACTTGTCGGGCAGCGGTCGCAGCGACTTCACCAGCATGCGCAGCTCTTCGACGCGCACCGACAGCTCGCCGGTCCTGGTCTTGAACAGTGTGCCCGTGGCGGCGAGGATGTCGCCGACGTCGTACTTCTTGAAGGCCTCGTACGCGTCGCCGAGCGTGTCACGCTGCAGGAAGATCTGGATCTGCCCGGTGCGATCCTGCAGCTTGGCGAAACTCGCCTTGCCCATGATGCGCTGGAACATCATGCGGCCGGCGACGTGCAACCGCACCGGCGGGTTCGAATCGAACCACTCGGCCGGCTTGTCGCCGTACTCGGCCTGCAGCAAGGAAGCGAGCACATCACGACGATAGTCGTTGGGAAAGGCGGGCTGGCCCTCGGCCTTCGCCTTTTCGCGCAGGGCGGCCAGCTTGGCGCGCCGCTCGGCAATCAATCCATTGTCATCGTCGCTCACAGGCCCGCCTTCAATGATGCTTCCATGAATGGATCGAGATGGCCATCGAGCACCTTGGTGGTGTCGCCGATCTCGACGTCGGTGCGCAAATCCTTGATGCGCGACTGGTCGAGTACGTAGGAGCGGATCTGGTTGCCCCAGGACACATCGCTCTTGGAGTCCTCGAGCACCTTGGCCGCGGCGTTGCGCTTGTTGAATTCCAGCTCGTACAGCTTCGCCTTGAGCATCTTCATGGCCGTGGAACGGTTCTTGTGCTGGCTGCGCTCGTTCTGGCAGGCAACGACAATACCCGAGGGCTCGTGCGTGAGCCGCACCGCGGACTCCGTCTTGTTGACGTGCTGGCCTCCGGCACCGCTGGAGCGATACACATCCATCCTGATGTCGGCCGGATTCAGATCGACCTTGATGTCATCGTCGACCTCGGGCGAGACGAACACCGACGCGAACGAGGTGTGACGTCGGTTGCCCGAATCGAACGGCGACTTGCGCACCAGGCGATGCACGCCGGTCTCGGTGCGCAGCCAGCCATAGGCGTATTCACCCTTGATCTCGATGGTCGCGCTCTTGATGCCGGCGACTTCACCCGCCTGTGAATCGAACACCTCGGCCTCGAAACCGCGCGATGCAGCCCACTTGAGATACATGCGCAGCAGCATCTGCGCCCAGTCCTGGGCCTCGGTGCCGCCGGCGCCCGCCTGGATGTCGAGGAACGCGTTGTGCGAGTCCATCTCGCCGCGGAACATGCGCTTGAACTCGAGCTTGCGCACGTCGGTCTCGAGTGTTCCGGCGTCGCGTTCGATTTCGCGCGCCATGCCTTCATCGTTCTCGCTCTCCGCGAGTTCGAGTAGTTCGGAGGCGCTGCTGACGGCGCCGGTGGCCTTGTCCATGTCGGCGAGCTCGGTGGTGAGCCGGGCGCGTTCCTTGCCCAGCTCCTGCGCCTTCTCCGGCTTCTGCCAGACGCCGGGATCTTCTAGTTCGCGGCTGACTTCTTCGAGTCGTTCTTTCTTCTGGTCGTACTCAAAGAAACCCCCTCAAGGAGCTCATGCGCTCCTCGAGTTCGGCGAGTTTTCGCTTCAATTGACCGACTTCTAATGGCATACGGGCACCAGGCAAGGGCGCGCATCCTACCTGAGCGGACGCTCCATGAATATCGAGAGCGGATCCGCCTTGTAGGGCGGAAAGGCCGGAATCTCCTTGAAACCGGCGCGCCGGTAGAGCTTGAGTGCCCCGACGCTCACGTTGCCGGTCTCGAGCCGCGCCAGCGGCAGCTTTTGCGCCCGGGCCCAATCGAGCAGCTGCACCAGCATGGCCAGCGCAATGCCGCCACCGCGGGCCTTCGGCTTGAGATACATGCGCTTGAGTTCGGCCCAGCCACCGCAGTTCTTCGCGGCGCCGCAGCCGACCAGTTCACCGCGTTGCTCGACGATCAGGAAGATACATTGCGGCCCGGCCAGGGCTTCAGGTCGATCGAAGTGATTGCTCTCCGCCGGGTACAACGCTGAATTGAACGCATCGAGCTCGGCGATCAGCGCGCGACTGGCTCGCGCCAGCGGATCGCCGACGCGAATGACGTAACTTTCCCTGGCAGAGGCGTTCATTTCAGTACGTGGTCGACGAGCAACTGCAAGCGTCGCTCGCCCTTGTATTCGTTGATGTCGAGACGGTACACCAGACGCACGTCACCATCGGGCAGCGGCGCGTCGTCGTCAACTCCCTTGAAATTGAAAGCGATGGCATCGAAGGCGCGGGATCGATCGGCCGTCGTCACCCACATCTTGAGGTGCTTGTCGCCCACGACGCGCACGCTCCTGATCGCGAACAGGCCGTCGAAACAAGGCTCCGGGAACGCCTGTCCCCACGGACCGCCGTCGCGTAATGCCTGCGCGGTTTCCAGCGCAATCTCATCAATGGCGAGTTCGCCGTCGGTTTCGACTCGATTCGATGGAATCGCCGGATCGCGCAGGCTGGCCACTTCGGCATCGAAGGCAGCCGCGAAGGCATCGAGGTGACACTCCTCGAGTGACAGGCCAGCGGCCATCGCATGCCCGCCAAAACGGCTGATGAGTTCCGGGTGGCGCGCGGCGATGCCATCGAGCACGTCGCGGATATGGATACCCGGTACGGAACGCGCCGAGCCGCGCAGCTGACCGTCACCCGCGCGCGCGAACGCGATCACCGGCCGGCGTACCCGCTCCTTGATGCGGCCGGCCACCAGGCCCACCACGCCCTGGTGCCAGTCCGGGTCAAACAAGCACACGCCGTGGCGCACCGGACCTGTTGAGTCGCGCAACCGTCCCACCGCCGCCTGCGCCGCGTCCTGCATCTTCGCTTCGATTTCGCGGCGCTCGACATTGAGCTGATCGAGCCGGGTTGCCAGCGCCAGGGCCTCGGTTTCCGAATCACTGAGCAGACAGCGGATGCCGATCGACATGTCATCGAGTCTCCCCGCCGCATTGAGGCGCGGACCGATGGAGAATCCGAGGTCGGCCGCGATCAGGCTCGCCGGCGCGCGTCCGGCGATCGCGAGCAGCGCACGAATGCCCGGCACTGCGCGGCCCGCTCGTATGCGCCGGATACCCTGCGCCACCAGCACCCGGTTGTTGGCATCGAGCGGCACGAGATCGGCGACGGTGCCCAGCGCGACGAGGTCGAGAAAATCAGTGACGGCGGGACTCACGATCTCGCCGCAGGCTTCGAGCACACGTCGCAGCGCCTGCCATCACGTAGAAGGCAACGCCCACGCCCGCGAGCGCCCGCGAGGCAAAACGACTGCCGGGAACATTGGGATTCACGATCACGTCGGCCGCGGGCAGCGACGCTCCCGGCAGGTGATGATCGGTGATGAGCACCTGGACGCCGCGCGCGCGCGCTGCCGCCACACCTGCGAGGCTCGAGATGCCGTTGTCCACCGTGATGATGAGGGAAGGCGTCCGACTCGCGGCCAGCCCGACGATCTCGGGCGTGAGGCCGTAACCGAACTCGAAGCGATTCGGCACCAGGAAATCCACCGCCGCAAATCCCCAGGCGCGCAGGCACCTGACGATCAACGCGGTGCTGGTTGCGCCATCCGCATCGAAGTCGCCGATGACGAGAATTCGCCGGCCGCGGTGTTCGAGGATCAGTTTGACTGCCGCGTCGATGCTGTCGAGCGTCCCCACAGGAACCAATCGATCGAGTGTCAACGCCAGCTCGCTGCTGTCGCGCACACCGCGCGCCGCATAAGCACGACGCAGCACCGGATGCAGGTGCGCGTCGACGAAGTCGTTGCCGACCGCGCGACGTTCGACGAAGAGATTCATGGCAGGCGATTATGCCTTCGCCATCACGACGTGGTCGTCAACCGTTTGAGCCAGTGAACGCGGCGCCGCCAGAATTTCCAGCCGCCGCCCGCCCGGATCCGAAACCACCGGTCGTTGGCGACGAGGTCGCAAGCCGCCAGCGAACCGGCGCTCAAGGCGGTGCACATCGGCGTGAACCAGCGCGCTTCGAGTGATGGCAGCGATTGTTCCGCGGGCCCGGTCATGGGCGCCTGCTCCACCACCGCGTGCGACGCGACGTTTTCGATGTCACGGTAGGTCGCTGAGTCGGCGCCGACGCGGGGTTCAGCGTGAACGGCGACTATTGAACGCGCCAGGCTGGCGATGAAGGGGTCGGCGCCAAAAAAGTGCACATCGCGTGGGCTCGCGGACCGCGACGCAACAGCCGCCGATTCGCCGGCAGATCCGTCGACTCCACCACCCCACAGCCACAACGCCGAGATACGCGGCTGTCGCCGCTGTTCCCGTGCCGCATTGAGCGGCGCCACATGCAGCCACATTTCGATTTCAGCACCCAGTCGTCGCAGTTCTGACGCGGCCGGACCCGCTGGCAGTTCCGGGCCGATGTCGGCATCCAGCAGGCGCGCCGGGTCCACCGTCCTGGCGTCGGTGCGTGCAAGGCCACTCAGCAGAAAACCACGCTCGCCGGCATCGTGCAGCGCGTACTCGGGGCCAAAGGCGCGCGCAAATTCCAGGCACCAGGCCGTCCGTTCCACGGCGTCGAGGCGCAGCAGGCCGCGATCCGATGAGGCGTACGTGATCGAGCCTGGCTTCGAGGTGGACGGGCGTCGCCAGCCAGCGGTGGCCGCAGCGCGTGGCTCGAGGAGTCCCAGCGCGCAGACCTGCGCCACCGGAAGTATTGCCAGCGGTAGCTGTTCCAGTTCGCCAGCCAGCCACGTCCGCCAGTCCGCAATCCGCCGCGACGCATCGGCGAAGCGCAACAACGCATCGAGGGCCGGCAACGAGATGGGACGCGACGACGGCGCGAGAGCGACAGCCTCCTCCGGCAGGAACAGGTCGGACAGGATCAGCGTGAGCCGTTGCATGCCGGTATCGTATCGGACCGATGAAATTCACTCAGCAGCGCCCGGACGGCGCAAACCTCATCCGGCGCTACGGCGTCGACTTCATCGTGGTGGGCGAGCGTGAGATTCGCGCCAGTTGCATCGTCGGCGCGAATGTCCTCACGCCGTGGACGCCGCGCAGTGTTGATGAACTCACCCTGGAATCCTGCACACCGCTGTTCGAATTGGCACCCGAGGTCGTGGTCCTGTCGACAGGTTCGACGCAGCGTTTTCCGCGCGCGGCGCTACGCGCCGAGTTCGCGACCCGCAAGATTGGACTCGAAGTGATGGAGATGGGCGCGGCATGCCGAACCTATAACGTGCTGGTCGGCGAAGAGCGGCGCGTACTGGCGGCGGTGTTGCTGCCTGGCTAGAGGACTGCTGACTCAGGTGCCTGTCACTCGAAGCGGTCCGAGCGAAGGCACAGGGGGAGAAAGTTATTTAGCGAGGCCAATGGTTCGAAGCTGACAGACTCGAAAAACTGGCGAATTTTTTTTTCTTCTATTCGGCTTGTTCTACTTATTTCCGTGACTTCCCCGATCTCCCCTGTGCCTTCACGCGGACCGCCTCACAAGTTGCAGGCTGCCGATGTCGGCGAGCGGCGACATGAAATCATGTTAAATCCTGACTGACAAGCCTTCTTCCTAGGTGGCTGACAAGCTGCGGCTGAAACTGCCCGCTCTATTGTCCTAACAATCAATAGTTTACGAGGTACATCGCATTCGAGAACTCGCTCGAATTCCCGATCCTAGACCGAGTTCAGGCGGTGCCGCCGAGCATGGGAACGAAGGCCACCGGCCCTAACACTTCCCGCTCCAGCTGGTCGTCGCGACGCGTATAGCGCAGCAGCAACTGTGAGCCCTCCGGCCCTACGGGCACGACGAGTCGGCCGCGGTTGGCCAGCTGCGCGAACAACGCCTCCGGCACGGCGAGCGGCGCGGCGGCGACCAGGATGCCATCGAAGGGCTTCTGCGACTTCCAGCCAACGGTTCCATCGCCATGCTTGAGCATCACGTTCTTGATGCCGAGCTCCTTGAGAGTCGCCTTGGCGCGTTTGGCCAGGGGTTCGATACGCTCGATGGAATAGATCTTCTTCACCAGCGGCGCGAGCACCGCGGTCTGGTAACCGCAGCCGGTTCCCACCTCCAGCACCTTGCCGAGCTTGCGCCCGCCCTCGATGAGGGCCTCGGTCATGCGCGCGACGATGTAAGGCTGCGAGATGGTCTGGGAAAAGCCAATCGGCAGCGCCGTGTCCTCATACGCGCGCGAAGCGAGCGCCTCGTCGACGAAGATGTGGCGCGGTACGTTGCGGATGCGATCCAGAACCGTGAGGTTGACGATGCCCTGGTCCCGCAACCGTTGCACGAGGCGGTCGCGCGTGCGCGCGGACGTCATGCCGATGCCCGCGAGCCGGTGTTCGTTCATGAGTTGCCAATCCACGTGCGCACATTGTCGAGCGCGGCGTGGTTGGTGAAATCGACGGTGAGCGGAGTGACCGAGATGAAGCCTTCCGCTATGGCATGGAAGTCGGTTCCCGGACCCGCATCCTGCCCTGCCCCGGCCGGCCCGATCCAGTAGACAGGACGGCCGCGCGGATCTTCGGCGCGGATCACCGCTTCGGAGCGATGACGATTACCGAGACGGGTCACCTTGATACCCTTCACCTCGGCAATGGGAATGTTGGGAACGTTCACGTTGAGGATCGTGGCGCGTCCCAGCGGCGCCGCCTGCAGGCGCTCGACGATCACGCGCGCAAAGTGCGCACCGGTTTCGAAGTAGCGATGCGCGTCACCGCGCAGTCCGTCGGTGTTCAGCGAAAACGCAACCGCGGACTTGCCGAGAAAGCGGCCTTCGGTGGCGGCCGCGACGGTGCCCGAGTACAGGACGTCGTCACCCAGGTTCGAGCCGTCGTTGATGCCGGAGACCACCATGTCGGGCTCGAAGGGAAACAGCCCGGAGATGGCGAGGTGGACGCAATCGGTCGGGGTACCCTGCACGAAGTACACATCGGGCTCCGACTGGTTCACGCGCAACGGCAGTTCGAGCGTGAGGGAATTGCTGGCGCCGCTGCGATTGCGATCCGGCGCAACCACGGTGAGATCGCCCAGTCCCTTGAGCGCGTCGCGCAGCGCGATGATGCCGCGCGCGCGGTAACCATCGTCGTTGGAAATGAGGATTCGCACCGGCGCGCAATATACTCAATGCGACAACGCGGAGGTAGCGTGAACGGCAAGCGCAACGACCCGGAGAGCGAGTTGTTTCGAAACGCGGTGAGTGACGTGAAGCCGCTCGCCAGTCGAGCACGCGCGCCCGCAGCGAAGCGCAAGCCGCCCGCCCGGGCGCGTTTCACCGCCGCCGATCGCGCCCTCGTGCTCGTAGAAAGTCTGCAGGGTCTGGCGGAAGGCCAGATCGCCGACACCGGCGACGAGATCAGCTTCCGCCGCGACGGTGTGCAGGATCGCGTCTTGCGCAAACTCCGGCGCGGCGAGTACCGCGTGGAAGCCGAGTGCGATCTGCACGGCCTGCGCGTCGACGAAGCCAAGGCGGCGCTGCGCGAGTTCCTGGCCGAGGCCCTGGCCGCCCGTCTGCGCTGTGTGCGCGTCATTCATGGCAAGGGGAAGGGTTCGGGGCCCAAGGGCCCGGTCATCAAGACCGCCGTGAACATGGTCCTGCGCAAGACCGGACCGGTGCTGGCCTTCACGTCGGCGCGGCGCGTCGACGGCGGCACCGGCGCGATCAATGTCCTGTTGGCCGGGACAGATCTATTTTTCCCGGGAAAAATAGATCCCCATCAGCGCTTCGCGAACGCGGCGCGCAGCCGTGCCTGCGTGGCCGGCGCGAACCACTGATCAGTTCCGATGGTGGCGAATTCACGCTCTTTCAGCGTGGCGTGTCCCGGGTTACCGAACAGGTCGAGCAGGTCCTGGCGCGCCAGCGCCCGGGTCCGCAACATCGGCTCGCGCGGCAGGGCACAGAATTCTCGCGCCACTTCGAGCGCTCGCGCGGTGACCTGCGATGCCTCGCAAAGCTCGTCGACCAGGCCGACACGCAATGCCGTGGCGGGATCGATGAGCGCTCCGCGCGTCAGCAGTTGCGCAGCGTGGCCACCCACCAGGCGACGGAACGCGCCGTGGATGGGCGGACCCGGAAACAGCCCCACCTGGACTTCGTTGAGCCCCAACCGAAAGTCGCCGAGCGCCAGCACGCGATAGTCGCCGTGAATCGCCAGTACCGTGCCGCCGGCCGGGCAGTGGCCGGTGAGCCCAAATATGACGGGCACCGGGGAATAGGCGACGGCGCGCTGCACGCGCCACAGCTCGATGAAAAGCGCGGTCACACCGTCGCGGTCCAGCTCCAACATGCCGCGTACGTCCAAGCCAGCGGAGAAGATCCCCGGTTGGCCGGTGATGACGATGGCGGCCGCTTTCGAGGCACCGCCAATGCTGTCCATCAGCTTGCGCACCAGCTCCGCATTCAACGCGTTGACCGGTGGACGCGCCAGGCGCAGTTCACGAATGCCTCCGGACTCGAGCGCGGCGTCGGCCTTGAGCGGATGGTCGATGACCTCGAGCATGTTCAGTCCCCAGTGTCGGATGTGGCAATGATCTCGCGAAGTGCGGTGGTCGCAAAGCTGCCGGCGGTCAGCGCAAACTTCAGACGCAACACGTCTCCGTGCAATTCGTGCTCGAGCTCGCGCACCCGGATCCGCGTCGCACGGCGTTCCGCGTTCATGCGCTCGGCGCGGATCACGGCCAGCGCCTCGGGAAAACGCGCCGTGACTTCTTCCTCGAGCGCGAGCACAGCGCCGCTGGCCAGCGATTCACCCGCGCCCACCAGCGGCGCGGTGGGATGAATCTCGAGCGCGGCACAGCGTCGTGCAAGCACAGCGTCGGGCGATTCGACTGCGAACACGCTGCCCCGGCCGTCGAGGTTGGCGACGTCCCCCGCCAACAGCCGGTTCCAGCTGCCCTGTTCGACCCGCGCGGCCAGCATGGCGTTGAAAATGACGCTGCGCGCCGCGGACAACATGAAGCCCTCGCGATCTCGTGAACCGCGGCGCCCCTCCCGGGACCCCTCCGCCGCCGCACGCAACACCTGCTGCAGGTTTCCTGCGTCGCGACCGAAGCGCTGCGGACCAAAATAGTTAGGCACACCGCCGACGCCGATGCGGGCGAGGCGCTCGCCGAGCGCCTGCGTATCGCCTGACACCTGGCGCACCGTGATCGCAAAGCGGTTCGCCTCCAGTGCGCCGCGTGGCAATTTTCGTTGATGCTCGGCCGCGGAAATTACTTCGAAGCCCTCGCCGCTGATGCCCTACGAACTCTGCCGCCGCCCGCCGGCCGCGCGGCACGGTGAAGGATTGTGTGGTGACCGCGTTTCGATCCTTGAGCCCCGCGAAACCCACCTCGAATGGCTTGCAACCCGCCGCCCTGGCCAGCTCACGGGCGACCCACTCGGTGTTGGCACCGCGCTTGCGCACCCGTAGCAGGGCATGAGGCCCCTCGCCGCTCGCGGCAAACCCGAGGATCTCGTCGACTTCGAAGTCTTCCGGCGATGAACGCAGTACGCCAGATACGATCGCGCCACTGCCCCACGCCAGGGGCGGCGCCAATGCGGCGCGGCGCCAATGATCCGGGATCATCAGGTTTTTTCGGGCGCCGGCTCTAACAGCACCACGGCCTGCGCCGCGAGACCTTCGCTGCGGCCGATGAAACCGAGATGTTCGGTGGTGGTCGCCTTGATGTTCACCTGGTTCTCGGTGACTCCCAGCATCTGCGCCAGCGAGCGGCGGATCTCCAGCCGATACGGCGATACTTTCGGGCCCTGCGCCAGCAGCGTGATGTCCACGTTGCCCACTTTCAGCTTGCGCACGCTGAGCATCTGCAGCACCGCCTCGACGAAGCGTCGGCTTGCCGCGCCCTTCCACACCGGATCGGTATCCGGGAAGTGCATGCCGATGTCACCCAGGCCCGCCGCGCCGAGCAGGGCATCACACAACGCGTGCAACACGACGTCGCCATCGCTGTGCGCCACGACACCGCGCGTGTGCGGGATGCGCACGCCGCCGAGGATGATCGAATCTCCGGGCCCGAAGGCGTGCACATCGAAACCCGAACCTATGCGCATCAGGAAATCTCCCGCGGTGTACCTGCAGACAGGATGGCGGCTGCGAGCCTGAGATCCTCCCCGGTCGTCACCTTGATGTTATCTGCTCGTCCGGCGACCAGCAGCGGCCGCTGACCCGACCATTCGATGGCCTGCGCTTCATCGGTCGGGATTCGCTGCGCATCGAGCGCCGCTTCGAGCGCACGCAACAACACACCGAGGCGAAATACCTGCGGCGTCGCCGCGCGCCACAGGCCATCGCGGTCCAGGGTCTCGTCCACATGGGAGGCACGCGTGCCTGGCTCGAGTGCGCGCTTGAGTGTGTCGGACAGCGGCACGGCCAGCAGGCCGCCCACCGGGTGCGCCGCCAGCTCGCGTTTCAGCAATTGCAGATCGCCCGCCGCAAAACACGGCCGCGCCGCGTCGTGCACCATGATCCAGTCATCGTCGCGCGCGCGCCCGGTGAGCGCGCGCAATGCGTTGCGCACCGAGTGGGCGCGCTGCTCGCCGCCCGGTGCGGATTCGATGAGACGGGTACGCCGCGCGGCGATGGTCGGCCACCACGTATCGTCCGCCGCGACCGCCACGACGATGCCGGCGCAATCCGCATCGGCCTCGAAGGGCGCGAGTGCGTGTTCGATGACGGTCGAACTACCGAGCACCGCATATTGCTTGGGTGCGGACCCGGCGAACCGCCGGCCGGAGCCGCCGGCCGGGACAACGAGGTAGTAACGCATTGGGCGCGGAGCTTACCGCGCGCCCTCAGCGAGCGGCGGTCTGCGTGCGCTCGGGTGGCCGCGAGGGAGTGGTCATGGAGCGGGGGCGAGCGGGCACGACCTGGTAGAAGGTTTCGTTGCGCCCGATCATGCCGAGCTCGCTGCGCGCGCGTTCCTCGATGGCGGCCATGCCGGCTTTGAGATCCGTCACTTCCGCAACCATCTGCTTGTTCCGCGCCTGCAGCTCGGAGTTTTCCGCCTTCTGGCGTTCCACCGCTTCCGATAGTCGCGCAAGTTCGCGCACGCCATCGCCGGACAGCCACAGGCGGTGCTGCAACCCCAGCACGACGATGAGCAACGCTCCAGCCAGCCATTTCATTTGTCAGTAGACTAAACTAAACTAAGTTCACTGTGAAGCCCGTCAGTATCAATATTCACCAGGCCAAGACCCACCTCTCGCGCCTCATCGAGGACGTCGCGAGTGGCAATGAAGTATTGATCGCCAAGGGAGGCCGGCCAATGGCCCGCCTGGTGCCGCTGGGTCGCGACGACTCGCCGCGCCGTCCCGGGCTGCTCAAGGGAAAGCTCAAGATGTCCGAAGACTTCGACCTGGCGGGCACGCTCTTCTAGGAGCGCGCCCCTCCCCTACTCCGGCCAGAAATAGAACCAGCCTGGTATGCGCATTCTCATCGATACGCAGATCTTCCTCTGGTGGCTCACCGACTCGCGCAAGCTCGGCAAGGCTGCGCGCGACCTGATCGAAGGTGCCGACGAGGTTTACGTGAGCGCGGCGTCCATCGTGGAATGCGAACTCAAGATCGAAGCGGGATTGCTCGAAGCCGACTTGCAGGAACTGTTCCGCGGCATCGCTGCCAGCGGCTTCAAGGAACTGCCGGTACGCGCCCGGCCCGCCGCGGCTGCCGCCTCGCTCGAGCGCGCCGCCGGCGCTGACGGCTTCGATCGCCTGCTCGTCTCGCAGGCCATGGCTGAGCCGCTGCGCTTTCTCACCGCGAATGAAACCCTGAAGCGGTATTCGGAACTGGTGGAGGTCGCGGGCACCACCACCAGTTAGGGCAGCACGTTTCATCGTGCGCCGTGGGCCTGGGTGTTACCCTCAGCCACCACTCGCATCGGGAGATTCACATGAGCAAGGGCATGGACCAGAAGAAGAACACCAAGAAGAAGGCCGCCAAGAGCTTCGACGAGAAGCGGGCCGCGAAAAAGGCCAAGAAGGCTGAGCGGGGGTTCCTGCAGCGCAACTGACCGGTATTTTCTGTGCGGCGCGCTACTTCGCGATCACCTTGCCGTCGGTGTCGAGGATGGTCACCTCGCCGAAGTTCAGCGCGCGCACCGACTTCTCGATTTTCGAGAGGTCGCCCACCACGATCCAGGTGAGCGCATCGGGATGGATCAGCCGGCCGGCGGACTCATTCACCCGGGCCGGCGTGAGCGCGGTGAGATCGCCGACGTAGTCGTTCCAGTAACTGTCCTTGAGCCCGTAGGTCAGGATCTCCGCGTAACTGTTCGCGATCTCGTTCGAGGTCTCGTTGTTTCCGGGCAGCGCGATGGCGATGCTGTCCTTGGCGAACTTGAGCTCGGCGTCGTCGGGTTTACGTGAGCCGATCACTTCGCGAAGCTCCTTGAGGATTTCGACCATCGACTCGGCGGTCTTGTCAGTCTGCACGCTGCCGCCGGCGCGGAACGTGCCCTGCCCGACGGCATCGGTGATGCGCGTGCCGGCGCCGTAGGACCAGTGCTTGTCCTCGCGCAGATTCATGTTGAGGCGCGAGGTGAAGTTGCCGCCGAGCAGCGCATCCAATGCCACGAAGCGGATGTAGTCGGGATCGGAGCGCGGCGGTGCCACCGTGGTGGCCCGGATCTGTGACTGCTCGGAGCCGGGCCGATCGATGAGATACACGCGCGGCTTCGGCGCCAGCGCCACGTCCGCGATGTTCTTCTTCGGAGGCGCCTCTGCGGGCGCGCGCCAGCCTCCGAAGCGTTGCTCGAGCTGCGGCTGGATGGCGGCCAGCGACGTGTCACCGACCACCAGCAGCATCGAATTGTCCGGTCGCACCCAGCGTCGGTAGAACGAAGCGAGCTCCGAACTCTTGAGACCGGTCACCGCCTCTTCGGTGCCGGTGCCGGAAGCCGGACTCGAATAGGCGTGACCCTCGCCAAACAGCAATTTCGGCGCAACGCGACTGATGATGGCGGGCGGCTGCGCTTTCTCCTGCTGGATGGCCGCCAGCGTCTGTCCACGCAGTCGTTCGAGCTCCTTCTCCGGGAAAGTGGGATTGAGCAGCACGTCCGCGTACAGCTCGAGTGATTCGCCCAGTCGAGCCGGTGAGCGCATTCATGCTGAGATACGAACGATCGAGCGACGAGCCCACGCCAAGCCTCGCGCCCAGGGACTCGGCGCGATCGGCGATCTCGAGCGAGCCGCGTGTCTTGGTGCCTTCCTGCAGCATCAGCATCGACAGCCGCGCCGTGCCGGGCTTGGCCTGCGAATCGGCGGCGAAACCCGCATCCGCGATCAGCGTGAAGTCCACGATCGGCGCGTTGTGCCGCTCGACCACGACGACCTCGAGGCCATTGGACAACTTCGCGCGCTGCAGCCCCGGAAGATTGAGCGACGGCGGCGAGCCCGGTCACCGGCATCTTGCTGCGATCGGCGCCGGTGGCGGCGGTCTTGTAGGCCGGCACGGGTTCGACGTTGAGCACGAACACACCATCCGACAGCCAGCGCTTGCCCGCCGCCAGCACATCGGCCGGCGTCGCGTTCGCGATCCAGTTCAACCGGGTCTTGTAGAAATCCGGCGAGCCGCCGTACACCTGGCTCTCGGCGAGGATGTACGACTTGCCCGCGAATCCATCGATGCGCTCGATGCCGCGCGCGAAGTTGGCGTAGTTAGTGGTGCGGACCCGGTCGATCTCGGCCTGGGTGGGACCCTCGCGCAGGAACCGGGCCAGTTCCTCGTCCATGCGCCGCTTCGACCTTGGCCGGATCCTCGCCCGGCTTCACCAGCACGTCGAACTGCACCTGCGACCCGATCTCGAAGGGCCCGACGAAGACATTCACCGCCGTTGCGGTCCGATCGGTGTAGACCAGGCGCTTGTAGAGCCGGCTGTTCTTGCCAGTCGCCAGGACGTCGGCGGCCATGTCCAGCAGCGTGAAGTCGCGCTGCCGGTAGCCGGGGATGTTCCACACCTTGTAGATGCGCGCCTGCGGCACATTGTCCTGCAGCATGGCGCGCCGCGTGCCGCTCATCTTCGCGATCCACTCTTCCTGCCGGCGCAGCACCGGCCCGGAGGGAATGTCGCCAAAATACTTCTCGACCTTCTGCTTCGCGTCCGCGGCGGTGATATCACCCGCGATCACCAGCACCGCGTTGGCGGCGCCGTAGTAAGTGCGGAACCACTCCTTCACGTCCTCGAGCGAGGCGGCATTGAGGTCATCCATCGAGCCGATGGTCTCCCATGAATAGGGATGCCCGGCCGGGTACGTGCTGATGGTGATGAGCTCGGATGCCTTGCCGTAGGGCTGATTGTCGCCCTGGCGTTTCTCGTTCTGCACCACGCCGCGCTGCTCGTCGAGCACCTTCTGGTCGATGGCGCCGAGCAGGTGACCCATGCGGTCGGACTCCATCCACAACGTCATGTCGAGTGCCGACGTCGGCACGTTCTGAAAGTAGTTGGTGCGATCGAGCCAGGTGCTGCCGTTCAGCTTGGTGGCGCCGGCGGCCTCGAGGGCCTTGAACCAATCGTCCTGGTAGTTCTCCGAGCCATTGAACATCAGGTGTTCGAACAGGTGCGCGAAACCGGTGCGACCCGGACGCTCGTCCTTGCTGCCCACGTGGTACCAGATGTTGACGGCGACCACGGGCGCCTTGTGATCCTCGTGCACGATGAGCGTGAGGCCGTTGTCGAGCACGAATTTCTCAAACGGCACGTCGACCGATGGCAGGGGGGCGGGTTGGGGTGCGGCGGCGGCAGTACCGGCAAGGGCGGCCAGCAGCAGCAACGGCGTGAAAGGGCGAATGTTCATGAAGCTCCTCTACCTCGAATGCTAATTCCCGAGCCAGCCAGGCGAGCCCGGGTGACGACGAGACGTTGGCGCGACGAGCCGAAGCGAGTCACGCGCCTTCCGGCTTGGCCCACCGCCCCTCGTCCGCGAATACGTTGGACGCTCAGCGGGCCATCCGGGATTGAAGTTATTGTCCCTCGGCGGTCGTGAAGCCGCGGCACACCACGGCGATCTTGTTGCCGTCCGGATCGCGCACGTAGGCCGCGTAGAAATCCGGGTTGTACAGCAGGCGCAGACCCGGGAAGCCCTCCGAAGTGCCACCATTCGCCAGCGCCGCGGCATGAAAGGCTTCGACCTCCGCCCAGCTCCGGGCCCACAACGCCACCATGCTGCCATTGCCGACGCTGGCCGGTCCGCCATTGAAGGGCTTGCATACCCACAGCGCGTCCTGCACCGCGCCTGACTTTTCGTAGAGACCCCAGCCAATCCAACCGCTCCAGCTCGATTCACTTTCCGCGGAGGTGTCGCAGCGCCGATAGCCCAGGACGCCGAGCGTTGCATCATAGAAGGCCGCAGATCGTTCCAGGTTGTTAGACCCCAGGCATAGGTACGCGAACATCGACTTCATGAGCCGCCGTCCGACAGGATCACGTCGGCAATCCAGCGGCGGCGGCGGCGTTCGAGCCGCACCTGCACTTCTTCACCTTCGAAGCTCGCCGGTTGCGCGCGCAACCGCGCCCGATCCACGTTGTCGAAGCTATTGACGTTGACCACCGCATAGGTGACGCCTTCGATCTGTGACGTCACGAGCGGCGCCACGCCGCAGCGCGCACACACCAGGAAGCTCGCAGTCTCCGTACCAAAGGCATATCGGGCGACCATGCCCGGTTCGGTGACCCGCGCTCTCAAGGTGGCCCCCGGATGCGACGTCCAGACGCCGCCATGTTTGAGACAAAACGTGCAGTCGCAGGCACGCGCGGGAATCTCGCCGGATTCATCCGGCCAGGTCAGCGCAAAAGAAATGTTGCCGCAATGGCAGCTACCGGCGATCTCCATGCGAGCGGGAGTTTAGCCCTCGAGCGCCTGAAGCGTGAGGTCAGGAAATCGAAGCCGCCTCGACGTACACCCAGGCTTCGCCCCCGGAAGCCAGCGTGGCCGGAATTCTTGTATACGCGTCGCCGCGCTCGTACAGGTCCGCGGCGGCGAGCTCCGCATCGGTGACTTCGAACGTGGTGCCGCCGACGCGGCTGTCAGCCCGGGCGCTGCGAATCACGTTGGCGAGTTGTTTGTCGCCATGCCGCACATTCCGCAGTTCAAAGCCGACCAGCGCATCCCGGCTGCCCGCGAGCAATCGGCCAAAGGTCGCCAATTGCACCGCCGGCTGCTGCAGCGAACCATAGGAAAACAATCGCGGCATCAGTTACGGATGACGACGGTTCCCGCGAGTTTGTCGTGCCAGCCCTGCTTGTGACGGTCAAAAGCCACCCAAAGCAAGCCCAGCCCCAGCGGTATCGACAGAGACGTAGTAAGCCAGATAGCGACCAAACACTTGGCCCTTGCTCAGCGGACCCAGGGTCTTGGCATCCACGATTCTCAGTGACAGCGCCATCTTGCCCGGCGTCGCCTGCCTTGCGATCCAGAACAGGATCACGGCGATCGCGGGCAGCACGATAAGTGATCAGGTAGTAGGTTGCCCCGAATATCCCCCGTTTGCGCGCGCTCGAGCAATTCTTCACCACCGTAAATCCACAGTAGCAGCGGAATGAAAATTATGAGCATCAGGATGGAGTCGATGAACGCGGCACCCACAGCGGATCCAGAATCCTGCGTAGACTGACATGGTCGCCACCGACATTCAAGATCGGCGACCTTCGCGACGGGTGGAGCATAGGGATTGTTCATGCGGACCTCTTTTTGTAGTTAGCGCCAAAGACCCAGGATCAGGCCATAGATTGCGAATTGCGCCGCGTGATAGCCACCGTCGATCAGCCACAGGACGGTGCTGCGATTGGCGAATTGATAGTTGATGCCGAAGCTCGCGGCCACGACGCCAGCCCCCACCAGCAATCCCTGCGTCACGGCCATGCCGGGACTCGTGGCCGGCGGCACGAGCAATGCGTAGGCCAGCGCTGCAACGACGGCAAATACGAAGCTCAGTCCGAATACCCGTGCAGGATGGGCGTCGCCGGGCTTGCGCATATCGCCGGCGGCGCGGTGCCAGGCCGCGTCCGAACAGGACCTTCGAGTACCAGAGCCCGCCGAGCAGGAAGGTGGAAACCGCCGCGACCAGCACGGCGATGAAGTTCACCTGGTCCATGTTTCGCCCTCCCTCAGGCCGGCGCGTGATGTTCGGTCAGATCTTCACGGGAAATGCATCCCTGCCCGCGTAGCGCACCTTGCCGCCGAGCTCGCCCTCGATGCGCAGCAGCTGGTTGTACTTGGCGATGCGATCACTGCGCGACATGGATCCCGTCTTGATCTGCGAAGCGCTGGTCGCGACGGCGATGTCGGCAATGGTGGCGTCTTCGGTCTCACCCGAGCGGTGCGACACGATCGACGAATACCCGGCCTTGGCCGCCATCTCGATGGCTGCCAGGGTTTCAGTCAGGGTACCGATCTGGTTGACCTTGATGAGAATCGAGTTCGCGATGCCCTTGTCGATGCCCTCTTTCAGGATTTTCGTGTTGGTCACGAACAGGTCGTCACCCACGAGCTGCGTGCTCTTTCCCAACAACCTGGTGAGATTCGCCCAGCCGTCCCAGTCCTGCTCGGCCATGCCGTCCTCGATGCTGATGATCGGATACTTGGCCGCGAGCTTGGCGAGGTACTTGGCGAATTCCGCCGAGGTGAACTTGCGGCCTTCGCCGTGCAGATCGTACTTGTCCTTCTTGTAGAACTCGGAACTGGCAACGTCCATGCCGAGATAAATCTGTTTGCCGAGCTTGTAGCCCGCCTTCTCGACCGCCTGGATGATGACCTTGATGCCGGCCTCGTTCGAGGCAAGGTTCGGCGCGAAGCCGCCCTCATCGCCCACCGCGGTGGTGAGTTTCCTCGCCTTGAGGATGCCCTTGAGCGTGTGGAAGATCTCCGCGCCGTAGCGCAGCGCTTCGCTGAACGAAGGCGCGCCCACCGGGATGATCATGAATTCCTGCACGTCGAGCGAATTGTCGGCGTGTGCACCGCCGTTGATCACGTTCATCATCGGCACCGGCATCACCGGCTCGCGGCCCTTCGCGATGTACTTCCACAGCGACTGCTTGCTGTCGATGGCCGCAGCCTTGGCATTGGCCAGGGAAATTGCCAGCAGCGCGTTGGCGCCGAGCTTGGCCTTGTTGTCGGTGCCGTCGAGCCTGATCATGATTTCGTCGAGGGCTTCCTGCTCGGACGCTTCCTTGCCGAGCAAGGCGGCCTTGAGCACGGTGTTGACGTTGGCCACGGCCTTCTTCACGCCCTTGCCGAGATAACGCTTCTTGTCGCCATCGCGCAGCTCGACCGCTTCACGCGAGCCGGTGGAAGCACCCGAGGGCACCGCCGCGCGGCCCATCACACCGGAGTCGAGGATGACATCCGCCTCGACGGTCGGGTTACCGCGCGAATCGATCACTTCGCGGCCGACGATCTCGACAATTCGACTCATAGAAGACTTTCCTCGAAGGGTTGTAGCTTGACGTTGTCGTCGATCGCCTTGAGCGTCGACAGAAGGTGATCCATGCGCGCCAGCGGCCAGGCGTTCGGCCCATCCGACAGCGCCTTGGCGGGATCCGGATGAGTTTCCATGAAAAGTCCCGCGACTCCGGCAGCGACCGCGGCGCGCGCCAGTACCGGGATGTGTTCACGTTGCCCGCCGGAGCTCGCGCCTTGTCCGCCGGGTAGTTGGACCGAATGCGTGGCATCGAACACCACCGGTGCGCCGGTATTGCGCATGATGGCCAGCGAACGCATATCCGACACCAGGTTGTTGTAGCCGAACGAAAACCCGCGTTCGCACACCATGATCTGCTGGTTGCCCGTGGAGCGCGCCTTATCCACCACGTTCTGCATTTCCCATGGCGACAGGAACTGACCCTTCTTGATGTTGACGGGCTTGCCCTGGGAGCAGACGTTCAGGATGAAGTTCGTCTGGCGCACCAGGAACGCCGGTGTCTGCATCACGTCGACCACGCTCGCCACTTCGGCGAAGGGAGAGTCTTCGTGCACGTCGGTGAGCACCGGGACACCGATCTTGTCTTTCACGCCCTGCAGCACCTTGAGGCCTGCTTCGATGCCCGGCCCGCGGAAGCTGTCCTTCGAAGAACGATTCGCCTTGTCGTATGACGCCTTGAAGATGAAGTTCACCTTCAGGCGTGCGGTGATTTCCTTCAGGCGCCCGGCAATCTCCTGGGTCAGGGTGTCCCCCTCGATGACGCAGGGACCGGCGATCAGGAACATGGGCCGGTCGATACCGACTTGGAAATTGGCGAGTTGCACGGGTTTTTGGGGCTCGGAAAGTGAGTGGCGAAGGATACACGGGCCGGCCCCGCGGCTCGCTATTTTCTGGTGTATTTCACATCGACGCCGCCATCGGCTCGGTCGCCTGCGCTGCCGGCGCGACGGGAATCTGGATGTGCATGGTGATGCCGCGACTTTCGTTGCGGCTTGCCCAGATCCGGCCGCCGTGCGCTTCGACGATGCTGCGGCTGATGGCGAGCCCCATGCCAAGCCCCTGCGGCTTGGTGCTCACGAAGTGGCCGAATATGCGCTCGAGGTCGGCGTCGTTCACACCGACTCCAGTGTCGCGGATTGTCATGGCAATCCGCTCGTCGTCGGGCTGGCTGGTTTCGATACGGATCTCCCGCAATCCCTCGCCGACGAGCGCAATGGCCTCTTCCGCATTGCGCAGCAGATTGATGACCACCTGGCGCAACTGGACGCTGTCGCCCAGCACTCTCGCCATCGAGTCGGAGCGCTGAAAGTGCACGCGGATCTGCCGATTGCGCAGATCGCTGCCGAGCAGGTTCAGCACATCCTCGATCAACTCGTTCACATCGATCTCGGCGCGCACCGCCGGCGTCTTGCGGAACAACGCCTGCAGGCGGCGAATGATTTCCGCGGCGCGGATCGTGTCCGTGACCAGGTCCTCGAGCGCCTCTTCCAGGTCCGGATTCGCCCGGTCGTTGCTGAACAGTTGTTGCGCCGCCTGCGCATTCACCGCAATCGCGGTGAGCGGTTGGTTGAGCTCGTGGGAAATCGAAGCCGTCAATTCACCGAGCGTCGTCAGACGCAGGGCATGCGCGAGTTCATCGCGCTGGCGTTGGGCATCCTCTTCGGCGCGGCGTCGGCGTTCTTCACTCTCCCGCTGCGCCTGTTCGGCACGACGTCGTTCCGCCCGACTCACCAGCAGTCCGAAGACCAGCGCGCTCTGCAGAAGGATGAGTGTGATGCCGGCGACGATGTACCACTTGTACGATTCCCAGGCGCTCGGGATGCGATGTTCCAGCCTGCTGTTCGCGGGCAATCGATCCTCGTCCAGATGCCAGCGTTGCAGCGCGCGCCAGTCGAAGTAAGGCACATATGACGCCAGCGCCTCGGGCGCAATCGTGGCCGGCGACGCGCCGCGCAGGATGCGCGCGACGACTCTCGCGCCGTGTTCACCCAGGGTGCCCACGCTGTAGACATTGCCGCCGACCGCGCCGCTGCCCACATACTGATCGACGGCCACATACACGGGTGCATTGGCCGCACCAGTGATGCGCCTCAGCGCATCGTGGGTGATGAAGGGCTGGCCGGCCCCATCGGCGAACATTGTCAGGTAGTAGATGACACTGTGCTCCGGCAGGTTTGCGACCTTCGCCAGCAACTCATCCATCGTGAGCGTCGTGAGCCAGTTGACCGACGTGCGCTCCTCGAAGGGCTGAAGGTCGCGACGGGCGATAGACAGGATTCGCAGGTCGAATCGGGAAGTGCCACCGATGATGTAGACATGGCGTGTATCCGGCTGCAGTTGCAACGCAAGCTCGAGGGTCGGCGCAAATGCACGCTTCATCATCACGCCCGTGACGTCTGCCGGCAGTGTCTTGCCCTCGAGCTCGGACGAATCGACGCCGCAGAAGACGATGGGCACGCCGGGAAACACATCGTCGCGGTGACGCAGCATGAACTCCAGCGTCGGACCCATGACGGCCACCACCAGGTCCACGCGTTTTCCGGCGTACTTGCGCTGGAAATACTCGTCCAGCATACGGTCGTGCTCCGGGCTGCCGAATTGCGACAGTTGCAGCGACTCGCTGTAGAAGGTGATGTCGGCGTTGAACTCGGCCCGCAGTCCGTCGCGCAGACCGCGGTTGATCGCCGCGAGACCAGGCAATTCCTTGTCCTCATCGAACACCAGCAGCACATTGTGTTCACAGAACGCGGCCACGGGGAACAACCCCAGCACCGTGAACACCACGAGCGCAAGGAAGCTCCTGCGAGCCGAAGGATCAGGAGACCGGCACGTTCGCTGATCTACATCCACCGGACGTCCTTCTCGCTCAGCTCCTTGACTCGAAATACCGCGATACGGCGAATCAAGGCCTTGGGTAGCGCATGGTCATACGGAAGCTGGATGGATCCCTTGCCGGTCTTGAACCTTGCCAGCTCTTTCTCGAATGGCTTCATCGCGGAAGGCGTCGGCATGAAATTCAGATGTGATCGATACGCGGCGAACGCAAAGAGGATGCGGTTGTATTCGAACACCGGCGATCCCCATTTGATCGCCTCGGTGGCGCGCGGCGCCGCCTTGCGCAGGATTGCGCGCAGCGCGCGAAGATGACTGCGCGCTTCTTTTGGCGCAGCGGCAATGTACTCGGAAATCGTTGCTGGCTTGGCCATCATGATCCCCCATCGAGCGGTGACCATTCGAATCTCGATACCGGACCGTCTTCCGGGTCAATTGTCTCGCCCACGTACCTGAAACCACATTTCTCCAGGATCCGTTTCGAGGCGGGCGCATCGGTAAGCGTATGTGCCCTGACCCGGCGAACCTCGTTACGGGAAGCAGCATATTCGACCAGCGCCCGCGCAGCCTCGGTGGCGTACCCCCGGCCGGTGTGCCCGGGATCCGTGGCGTAGGCAATCTCCACGACGCCGTCCACCGGCGGAGCCTTGAAACCGCAGGTACCCACGACGGTACCCGTGTCTCGAAGCAATACGCGAAAACCGTACACCCACGGATCTGCAACGGTCGACGCGCGCATGCGCGCCAGCCATTCCGGCGACACCTGCGCACGCTCGTATTCCGACATCGCGGCGATCATCTGTTCGGCCTCTTCGCGAGTCTGAAGGACGAGTCTCAGGCGTCGGGTCGTGAGTTCCATCGAAAGAAATCCAGGTCGGATCTTTGGCGAAGGTCTTCGTGCCGGGAGGCGGTTCTCGCGGACATGGGCAGCGGACTACTTCTTGCTCGCCACCGCGATGCACTCCACCTCCACCTGCGCCCCGAGGGCCAGGCCATTCACGCCGAGCGCCGAACGCGCGGGGAAATGCCCGGTGAAGAAGGTCTTGTAGATGTCGTTGAATTCTCCCCATTTGGAAATGTCGGCGAGCATCACCGTGCACTTCACCACGTCGGCCATCGAGTAGCCGTGCGCTTCGAGCGAGGTCTTGATATTGCTCATGGCCTGTCGCGCTTCTTCCCCGATGCCGCCAGGGACGAGCTTGAGCGTCCCGGGCTGAACGCCGATCTGGCCGGACAGGTAGAGCGTGTCAGCCACGCGTACCGCCTCGGACAGCGGAACACCTGCCGGATATACCTTGCCCGAGTTCAGGTACTCCACCTTCGAGGCCTCCCCGGCCGTTGCAATACAAGCCATGAGGCAGGCCGTCAGTCCAACCAACATTCTGTTCTGCATGATTTCGAATCCTCGTGTGGGTGGTCAGGCTACCGGAAATCTCCATGCAATATCGCGCCTGGGCCGCTCCAGGTAGATGGCCACCCAGGTGGCCGCTGCGATTGCGGTCAAGACGCCCCAATACCAGTCGTCTCGAAAATCCTGCAGCGTTTGCTCGTATAGCGGACCGTTCATCGCGATGTACGCCCACTCCAACAGCCACGCCACGATGTTGTTGAGCGCGTGACAGAAGATAGGCAGGTAGAGCGATTGAGTCCGCAGGTACAACACACTCATGCCAAGCGCGAACAGGAATGCGCCAATAGGGTCGGCGTGCACGACCGCAAACAACGCGGACGATCCGAGCAGGGCCGACCGCAGTCCCCATTTGTGAGCCCACCTGGGAAGAATGATCGCGCGGAATACGAACTCTTCGACGACGGGCACCAAAACGCACAGGAACAGGAACGCCAGGACATTCGCAATCACCGGATAGCACTCACCATCGTAGTAAACGAGACTGGGCGTATCGATGTACCACCACGTCACGAAGTCCGGCGCGATGTACGAGAGTGGATAGAACAGTGCGTAGGCGGCTGCGATTGACACCAGGATGAGGAATGCCGTGAGCTTTGCGCCGCCCACGAGTTCCGTCTTGTTTGGCAATCTTCCCAGACAGGCGCGAAACGGCATGGGCCAGGCGGTCGCGATCGACGCGATCGCCCCCAGGATCAACAACCCGTAGCTGTAGTGCGCCGTGACGACCTGCCACCAGTAATACGGCCACTCCATCGCGAATCGATCGAGAAAAGTCTCGAGCCCTGGCGCGTAGAAGGGCAGCACCAACCACGCCACCACGACATAGCGCGCCCGGACGCTATGGAAAATGCTCGTGAGATCCGCTGGCGGTACCACCATCGCGTAGCTAGGGCTTGTGGGGCGACAGGACTGGGTGATTCAGCGAAACCGCGCGCCGTGCCGCTTCGGCAACTTCGGTTGCCAATTCATCGACGTCATACAACGCACCCAACTCTGATTCCGGCAGGAAATATAGAACGATGTCTTCGTGCTGCTCATCACCCTCCAGGCCCGAGCCGTGATGGACATAAGAATCAGTGTCCTGGAACACAAACCCGTTTGTTCCGCTCTCTTCCGTGACTTCGCCAAGAAAGACCAATGGCTCGACCCGTGGCATCGTGAGATCGCGATCCGCGAACATGAGCCGGAAGCAGGTGCGTCCGACTACCAGCACCGAAGGTTTCATGGGCTACCTATTTGCCTTTGGCCTTCGACTTGTTGAGTGCGACCGCCTGCCGCACCAGCGTCTTGAAGGCGGATTCATTGATCTCGTCACCCTCGTGGATGTCGATTGCGCGGCGCGCGTTTCCGTCCAGACTCGAGTTGAAAAGACGTGCCGGATCCTTCAACGACGCACCCTTGGCGAAAGTCAGCTTTATCTTGTCCTTGTAGGACTCGCCGGTGCAGATCATGCCGTCGTGCTCCCAAACGGGAGTGCCCATCCACTTCCATTCTTCGACGACGTCCGGGTCGGCTTCCTTGATGAGCTTGCGCATTCTGCCGAGGGTTTTCCCACGCCAGTCCCCGAGTTCGGCGATTCGCTGCGAGATGAGCTTCGATGCCGACTGTGCCTGATTCGCATCCGACTTTTTCATGCTCTCATCCTGGAAAAACCGACACTTCAGTCAACTTTATGCCGTATCGCCGGCCACTGCGCAAAGGGGGTCAACTCCTTCTAACCAGCAGTCTCCTGCCCGGAAAATCCATACACACGACATGTTGCGCGAAAAAGTCGTAGCCGACGAACCCTTCGAAACCCGCTGGCAACGCAAAATCCACATTCGAACGGCCACGGCCGAAGTCGGTGTCGCCGAGTCTCAAACGGCCAGAGCTCATCGGGCCGGATGCCAGGCCGGGCGCGCCTGCTGCGCGAATCGTGTGGTGAGTATGGAGAGCGGCGTTCCCGTGTCCCACCACAAACAACGCGACCGAGTTCGGTCTCAACTTCGGTCACCGGCTCGCCGCGCCATTGCTGTACGAACGGCACAGCCACACCGCGACAATCTCCCGCGCGGGCTCGCGACTGGCCGGGTCGATCAGAGTCAATGTCAGGCGCGAGAGTCGATCACCACCTGGTACGGCTTGAGCAGCGCGGTGCCCAGAAACCCCTGTTGCCCGTATTGGTCCGGTTGATAGGACGGGTCGTGTACCTCGAGATCAGCGATCACATCGTGAGTTTGATCGATCCGATCTGCAGGTGCGGTATCTCGAACCGGGTGCCTCGATGATGTTTCCCTTGAGAGCGATCAGCTTCACGATTCTCCGACGGCTTTCGCCTTGACGCGATCGATGACCAACTGCGCCAGCAAGACTCCGCGCGCGTCACCGGTATCGAGGAGCAACGGGACGTTCTTCGCCGATGCGCACTTCGACGAGGGCGAAGTTGTCGCGCAGGCGAATGGGGATGGTGGTGCTGTCGGCTGGCGATGCCGCCATGGCTGCCGCCAAATCACCGATCAAGAGGACGGTCAGAAATTTGCGGAAAGCGGGACCACGCACCGAGGCTTCGCCTGACCGCTTCTCACGCTCGAGTCTCCAGCGATGCCCTCGCCAGGCGGCGCAAATCAAGCGCTCGCCACTTCCGGCAACTGGGCGTTGCGATGCTGACGCGCGGCGCGCACGAAGCCGGTGAACAATGGATGTCCGTCGCGCGGCGAGGAAGTGAACTCGGGATGGAACTGGGTCGCGACGAACCACGGATGTCCGGGTAGCTCGATGATCTCGACCAGGTCGTCCTTTGACAGGCCCGAAAATCGGAATCCGGCCTGGGTGTATCGGTCCCGGTAGCCGTTGTTGAATTCGAAGCGATGACGATGGCGCTCGAACACCGACTCGTTGCCGTATATGGAACGGGCCAGCGTGTTCGGCGCGATGCGTACTTCCTGCGAGCCGAGGCGCATGGTGCCGCCCTTGCCGGTGGTGTCGTCGCGCTTCTGTTCGCCGCGGGCCGTGTCCTGCCATTCGGTGATCAGCGCGATCACCGGATGCGGACTGGCGCGGTTGAACTCGGTGCTGTTGGCATTGTCGAGTCCGAGCACGTGCCGGCCGAATTCGATGCTGGCGAGCTGCATCCCCAGGCAGATACCGAGATACGGAATCTTGTTCTCGCGCGCGAAACGCACCGCGGCGATCTTGCCTTCGATGCCGCGTTCGCCGAAGCCGCCAGGCACCAGGATGGCGTCCATGCCCGAGAGCGCATGGGTGCCGTGCTTCTCGATGTCGGTGGACTCGATGTAGTGCACGTTGACACGGGTGCGGGTTTTCACGCCGGCGTGGGTCAGCGCCTCGTTCAGCGAGATGTAGCTGTCCTTGACCTGGACGTACTTGCCGACCATGGCGATGTCGACCTGGCCGTCGGGATTGGCCTTGGCAGCCACCACCTGCTGCCACTCGGTGAGATCGGCGGGCGGCACGTTGAGCCGCAGCTTGTCGACCACGATCTCGTCGAGACCCTGCTCGTGCGAGCAGCACCGGGATCTTGTAGATGTCGTCGGCATCGACGCCGGAGATGACGGCGCGCTCCTCGACATTGGTGAACAAGCGCGATCTTGCGGCGCTGCTCGTCGGGCAGCGGATTCTTGCAACGGCACAGCAGCACGTCGGGCTGGATACCGATGCCGCGCAGCTCCTTGACGCTGTGCTGGGTGGGCTTGGTCTTGATCTCGCCCGAGCCGCCAACAATAGGCACCAGGGTGAGATGCAGGAACACGCAGTTGTTGCGGCCGAGTTCGACGCCGAGCTGGCGAATCGCCTCGAGGAAGGGCAAGGACTCGATGTCACCGACGGTGCCGCCGATTTCCACCATGCAGACGTCGGAATCGCCGGCGCCGAGCTGGATGGACCGCTTGATCTCGTCGGTGATGTGCGGGATCACCTGCACGGTGGCGCCCAGGTAGTCGCCGCGACGTTCCTTGGCGATCACGCGCTCGTAGATACGCCCAGTCGTGAAATTGCTGTGCCGACCGGTGGTGGTGCGCACGAAGCGCTCGTAGTGGCCGAGATCGAGGTCGCTCTCGGTGCCGTCGTTGGTGACGAACACCTCGCCGTGCTGAAACGGGCTCATGGTGCCCGGATCCACGTTGATGTAGGGATCGAGCTTTACCATCGCGACTTTGAGGCCGCGGGCTTCGAGGATTGCGCCAAGCGATGCGGCGGCAATTCCTTTCCCCAACGAGGAAACCACGCCACCGGTGACGAACACGAATCTGGTCATGAGGGATCCCGTCGAAAAGTGGAGAAATTCGGATCGACGGGCAGGGCAGGTTAACAAAACGGTAACCAGTTCGGAACCGAAAATGGGGACATCCTATTTTCCAGGCCCTGATGTCTGGATCATTTTTTCGTGACTGGAAATGGGATGTCCCCATTGCGGGCGAGCGTCCACCTGAGGCGCGCGCGGCGCCGGGATTTGTCATTTGCCGCAATGGAGGCGTCGATCCAGCGGTCGCCCGCGGCGATTAGTCGATCCCCTGAGAAAAGCAGCGGCAGGCGCGCGCGCTCCTCGACGGTCATGCGCGCCAACTGGATGAGTTTCTTCAGCATCTGAGTCCGCGCGGCTGCGCCAGGCCGCAGTTTCTCTCCGCCCGCGCGGGCGCGAATCTGCACGTCCTGGGGAATACGTTCGACATCGATCGGCCCGGAAGGATCGTCGACCAGGCGGAGCAAGTCCCCGGCACGGTTCAGAACACACTCCCGGTCATCCTTCCAATGCCATGATTTGGAAATCATTTCGATGCCGGCCTCGACCCGATCTTGAGACTTCACCTCAAGAACCAGGCGGCCGCCACGCCGGCGCATGACGGCGCCCTGCCAGTTGATCTCGGGCTGCGCGTCCGGGCGCGCCGACAACAGGGCGCCCGCGATCTCCATCATCTGGGCGGTGGATGGCACTTCGATGCCGAAGCCCGCGATATAGGCGCGCAGCGCATTTCGCCGGCGCGACAGGGGCAGCGCGCGCAGCGCCGCGACATTGACGCCGTCGCCGTCGGCCACCCGCGCGAGATCGGCACGCCCGAGACTCCCTAACAACTGGTGTGCCTCGGACATGTGTTGTGCCGTGCGCGCGATGGACGCATCTGCACCGAACCATTGCTCGCGAATCATGGGCAGGACCTTCGCCCGCAGAAAATTTCGCGCGAACTGGGTCTCCATGTTGGTGGGGTCTTCGACCCAGCGCAGCCGATGCAACTTCGCATATGCCTCGAGCTCGGCGCGCGAAGTGCTGAGCAGCGGCCGTGCGATGCGTCCCGCACCGAACGGCGCAATCGGTGGCATGGCCGCGAGTCCGGCGACTCCGGCGCCGCGAAACAGCTGCAGGAGCAGGGTCTCCACCTGGTCGTCCTGGTGCTGGGCGGTGAGCAGCACTTCGCCCGGTTTCATGGCCTGCGCCAGTAAACCGTAACGCGCCTCGCGCGCGGCGGCTTCGGGCGACTCGCCGCGCTTGCGCTGGATGTTCGCCCGCAGCGTGACGATCGGCACCCGCAGCCGGCGTGCGACGCGCCGCGCAATGCCGCGCCCACTCGCCACTCGCGGGCTGCAGCCCGTGATCAACGTGAACCAGGCGCAAACCGCCGAACTTGCGACGATGCTTCGTCAGCGCATGCGCAAGAACCGTGGAATCGACACCGCCGCTGAAGGCGACCACGAGGCAGGGGCGTGGCCCCGCAAGACGCGTGATACGCGTGACGAGATCGAATGGGTCGGGCGCGCGACGGATGCCGGCATCCACGGCCGCGCGCGCTCAGCTCGCGACTTCGTTGTAGACGCCGAAGCTGTCGATGCGGGCGTTGCGCTGCGCGCGCAGCTGGTCGGTCGACAGCGTCTCGAGTTCATCGAGGTGGCGAATCAACGCGGCCTTGATGGTGTCGGCCGTAGCCTGAGGATTTCGGTGCGCGCCGCCCACGGGTTCAGGGACGATTTCGTCGATGAGGTTGAGCTTCTTGAGCCGGTCGGCGGTCATGCCCATGGCTTCGGCCGCGACCTCCTTCTTGTCCTGGCTCTTCCAGAGGATGGACGCGCAGCCCTCGGGTGTGATCACCGAATAGGTCGCGAACTGCAGCATCAACAGGCGATCACAGACGCCGATCGCCAGCGCACCGCCCGACCCGCCCTCTCCCACGACACAGGCAATGATGGGTACGCCGAGCACGGACATCTCGAACAGATTGCGCGCAATGGCCTCGCTCTGATTGCGCTCCTCGGATCCGACGCCCGGATAGGCGCCTGCGGTATCGATGAGCGTGATGATGGGCAGGCGAAAACGCTCGGCGAGTCGCATGAGCCGCAGCGCCTTGCGATAACCCTCCGGCTTGGGCATGCCGTAGTTGCGGCGTACGCGCTCCTTGGTATCGCGCCCCTTCTGATGTCCGATGAGCATCACGGCGCGCGCCTCGAGTCGCGCCAGGCCGCCGACGATGGCCATATCGTCGCCGTACATGCGGTCGCCGTGCAATTCGTTGAAATCGGTGAAGATCATGCTGGCGTAGTCCAGCGTGTAGGGCCGCTGGGGATGGCGCGCGAGCTGCGTCATCTGCCAGGGAGTGAGATTCGCAAAGATGTTCTGGGTGAGCTGCTCGCTCTTGCCCTGAAGACGCGAAATCTCTTCCTGGATATTTACCGAGGAGCCCGAGGGAACGTGTTTCAGTTCTTCGATCTTGGCTTCAAGTTCGGCGATCGGCTGCTCGAAATCAAGGAAGTTCACTGCCATAGGGGCGCGAGGATAGCAGAGAGGGACATTCCTGATTTGCCGTCAAAAGGGTTGAAGTCCGACGTCGAAAGCTGGTCACTCAGGTAGCGAGCGGCCCACCCTGACCCCTTTTGCTAGCAAATCAGAAATGTCCCCATTAACCGCCAATCGAGGTCACGCCGGCGCTGACCGGCGGCGGGCTGTAGAGCACCGCGATCCGGCCGCGTCCCAACAGGCCTTCCAGCTCCTCGATCAGCGCGGGGGTCGGCCGTACGTTCCAGTCCGCGCCAAAGGAGTACGTGCCGCGCGCGTTGCGGCCGTGAAATTGCACGCCAACCTGACAACCGCCGCCACGGTATCGCGCGAGCACCGCCTGCAATCGCTCGAGCGGCACGCCATCGCTGGCCTTCATCTTGAGCACGATGCGCCGCGCTTCCTTCTCGCGCAGCCGCTCGAGCTCGCTCACCTTGCTGGCGCGCAGCACCCAGGTATTCGCAAACTCATCGAAGCGCAGCTTGCCTTCGATGAGCAGCAGCGCATCCTTGACCAGGATCTCGCGGTACTGCTGGAAGGTTTCATCGAAGAAGCCCACCGCGATACGGCCGGAATCATCGTCCAGCAGGATTTCGGTGCGGGGCCCGCGCTTGCGCAGTTCTTCCAGCACGCCAGCAATCACCACGGGCTTGCCACCAAAAAATGAACGGCCGCCCTCGGCGCTGGCGCTGGGCCTTTCGGCCTCGAGATAGTCGGCAATACGTCCGGTGATGAATCTCGGCAGGTCGTTGACGAAGCGGTCGATGGGATGACCAGAAATCGCGCGACCCAGAGTTTCGCGTTCCGCGCGCAGACGCTGCACTTCGGTCCACTCGGGCTGGTCCGGCGCCTTGACGCGCACCGCGTCGGGCGCCTGCGTGGCACTCAAACCAAAAATGTCGTGCTGGCCGGTTTCGTTGGCCTTGCTGTTCTGTTCGCCCAGCGCGAGCGCGCCGTCCAGGCGGTACATCAACGTGGCCCGGTTGGCGGCCAGACCGTCGAGCGCGCCGGACTTGATCAACGCCTCCAGCACGCGCCGATTGATCCTGGAGAGATCCAGGCGCCGGCACAGATCCTCGAGGCTCGTGAAATCGCCATTCGCGCGCCGCTCGTTGACGAGCGCCATCACCGCGCCCTCGCCCACGCCCTTGATGGCACCCAGGCCGTAACGCAGCGTCTTGTCGTCCACCACGGCGAATTCGTACGACGACAGGTTCACGTGCGGCGGCAGGATCGTGAGCCCGACTTCCTTGCGGCAGTCATAGAGCAGGCTCACCACCTTGTCGGTGTGATCCATGTCGGCCGACAGCACCGCGGCCATGAACGACGCGGATTCATGCGCCTTCAGCCAGCCGGTCTGGTAGGAGAGCAGCGCGTAGGCGGCCGAGTGCGATTTGTTGAAGCCGTAACCCGCGAACTTCTCCATGAGATCGAAGATGTACGCCGCCTGGGATTCCGGGACGTTGTTCTTCACGGCGCCGCCGACGAAGATGCTGCGTTGCTTGGCCATCTCCTCGGGCTTCTTCTTGCCCATCGCGCGTCGCAGCAGGTCGGCGCTGCCGAGTGAATAGCCGGCGAGCACCTGCGCGATCTTCATCACCTGCTCCTGGTACAGGATCACGCCATAGGTGGGCGCGAGTACCGGCTGCAGCGAGGGGTGCAGGTAGTCGATGGGCGGCGCGTGCGAATCATTGCGGCTGTGCTTGCGCTCGATGAAGTCGCCGACCATGCCGGATTCGAGCGGGCCGGGCCGGAACAGCGCCACCAGCGCCACGATGTCTTCGAACCGGTCCGGTTTCAATCGCCGGATGAGGTCTTTCATGCCACGGGATTCCAGCTGGAACACCGCCGTGGTCTTCGCCTCCGCCATGAGATCGTAGGTCGCCTGGTCGTCCATCGGCAGCTGGCTGATGTCGAGCAAGGCCTCGCCGGCCGCAGCACGTCGCGCGTTGATGATCTTCACCGCGCGGTCGATGACCGTGAGCGTGCGCAGGCCCAGGAAGTCGAACTTCACCAGTCCGGCGGCCTCGACGTCATCCTTGTCGAACTGGGTGACCACGCTGCCGCCCTTGTCGTCGGCGTACAGCGGCGCGAATTCGGTGAGCTTCGAGGGCGCGATCACCACGCCGCCGGCATGCATGCCGGCATTACGCGTCAGGCCCTCGAGCGAACGCGCGAGGTCGATGAGGTTCTTGACCTCCTCGTCTTCCTTGTAGAGGCGCTTGAGCTCGGGCTCCTTTTCGAGTGCATCTTCGAGCGTGATTCCGAGCTCGAAGGGAATGAGCTTGGCGATCTTGTCGACGTAGCCATAACCCATGCCGAGCACGCGGCCCACGTCGCGCACCACGGCCTTCGCCGCCATGGTGCCGTAGGTGATGATCTGCGACACGCGCTCGCGGCCGTACTTCTCCGCCACGTATTCGATGACGCGGTCGCGGCCGTCCATGCAGAAATCGATGTCGAAATCCGGCATCGACACGCGTTCCGGGTTGAGGAATCTCTCGAACAGCAGGTCGTACTTGAGCGGATCGAGGTCGGTGATGCCGAGCGAATACGCCACCAGCGAGCCCGCGCCCGAGCCGCGGCCCGGGCCTACCGGCACGCCATTGGCACGCGCCCAGCGGATGAAATCCGCGACGATGAGGAAGTAGCCCGCGAAACCCATCTTGCAGATCACGCCGAGTTCGGTGGCGAGACGCTCGCGGTAGTCGTCGAGTCGCGCGCGCTGCGACTCATCAAAAGCCGTGGCGCGGGCGGCGAAGCCGCGCTCGGCCTCCGCGCCAATATAGGTGTCCGCGGACGCGCCTTCGGGCAGCGGGAAATTCGGCAGTCGCGACTCGCCGAGTTTGAGCGGCAACGAGCAGCGGCGCGCGATTTCCACCGTGTTGTGGAGCGCTTCGGGGATGTCGGCAAAGATCCGCGCCATGTCCGCGGGCGAACGCAGGTACTGCGCCTCGGTGTAACGACGCGTGCGGCCGGGATCGGCGAGCAACGCGCCCTCGGCGATACAGACGCGCGCCTCGTGTGATTCGAAATCGGATGCCGCCAGGAAACGCACGTCGTTGGTCGCCACCACCGGGATGCCGGTCTGCTGGCCCAAGGACACGCACCTGGCGACCAGGGTCTCGTCGTCGGAACGGCCGAGTCGCTGCAGCTCGAGGTAATAACGGTCGCCGAACAGGCTCTGCCACCCGCGTGCCATGGTGAGCGCTTCGGCGTCGCGCCCGGTCAGGATGGCACGACCCACGTCACCTTCGGCGGCGCCGGAGAGTGCGATCAGCCCGGCCGTCGTGTCGGCATCGAGCCAGGCGCGCTCGATCAGCGGCACGCCGCGGTCCTGGCCCTCGAGCCAGGCGCGCGTGATCAGGTTGGCGACATTCTGGTAACCGCGCGGGTCCTTGCACAGCAGCGTGAGTCGGGCCGGCTGGGCGCGTTCACCACGGCCGCGCAGCAGCACGTCCACACCGATGATGGGTTTGACACCGTGTTGCAGCGCCTCGCGATAGAACTTCACCATCGCGAACAGATTGTTCTGGTCGGTGACCGCGACCGCCGGCATGCCAAGCTGCGCGGCACGCTCGACCAGCTCCGGGATGCGCACCACGCTGTCCTGCAGCGAATATTCGGTATGCAGACGGAGATGGACGAAGACCGGTGACGCGACGCTCTGCATGGCGCGCGAGTTTATCAACGAATGCGCGCTTTATTCGGCTGGCAAAAAGATTCAGGGATTTGCGAGGCGCCGTGCCAGCCTGGCGTAGGCGCGGCCCTCGCCTGCCAGCCTGAATTCGCGCAGCGACTCACGTCCGGGATTGGCGGCGCGTAATGAACTGCTCGAAGCGCTGATGCCAACTCACCGCATGGCGCGGCGCTGGCGCTCAATCCTCGCAGATCGACGTCACGCGCACCGGTGCAAAACTGCGCCGATGCAGAGGCGAAGGCCCCAGGGCCTCGAGCGCCGCCACGTGTGAGGGCGTGGGATATCCCTTGTGGCCGGAAAGCGCGAAGCCCGGATAACGCGAATCCAGATCACGCATCAGCGCATCGCGCGTGGTCTTGGCGATGATCGACGCGGCACTGATCGACGGTACCGAGGCATCGCCCCTGATCACCGCCTCGAACAGGCACTCGAAACCCAGACCATCACCGCCGGGACAGCGGTTTCCATCGATGAACACCTGCTGCGGCGGGATGCGCAGCCCGAGCAACGCGCGGCGCATGGCAAGCATGGTCGCCTGCAGGATGTTGATGCTGTCGATCTCTTCGGCATCGGCCCAGGCCACTGAGTGGCACAACGCACGGGCGCGGATCAGCAACGCGAGGCGCTCGCGCTCTTCGGGCTCGAGTACCTTCGAATCAGCCAGCCCGCGAATGGGTCGCGACGGATCGAGGATCACCGCGGCGGCTACGACGGGTCCCGCGAGCGGACCGCGCCCCGCTTCGTCCACGCCAGCCACCCGCAGCCGCACCCGAACTTTCATTTCCTCGCCTTCTTCATGGAGCCCCTTTTCATGAAGAATGGGGCGCACCGGCGTGTGCTGTCCAGGCGGCGAGCAACGCCGCGATCTCACTCGCGGCGAGCTCTGCTCCGCCGCGCCGCAGCGTCTCGTGGATGGCGGCGAATTCGCGCTGCACCCGTTCTACCTGCGCCGGGTGTTCGAACCAGTTTGCGAGCGCGTCAGCCAGCTTGGCGGCGCTGGCCTCCTCCTGAAAAAATTCCGGCACCAGCTCGGCGCGGGCCAGCAGGTTCGGCTGCGAGAAGTGCCGCACTTTCACCAGTCCGAGCCGACGCAGCAGAAACGCGGTTATCGCCCCGAGTCGGTACGCCACCACCATGGGACGTTTGCAAAGTGCGGCCTCGAGCGTAGCGGTACCCGAGGCCACCAGCACCACATCGGACGCCGCCAGCGCGCTGCGCGCATCGCCGTCGAGCAGCCGTATCGCTGCGCGCGGCGCATGCGCGGCGCAGCGCTCTGCGAACAGGTCACGCAGCGCCGGTGTAACCATTGGAGCGATGCACACCAGTCCGGGGTAACGAATGGCGAGCAGCTCAGCCGCGCCCGCGAAAGAGTCGGCCAGCCGCTCCACTTCAGCGCGCCGGCTGCCGGGTAAAACCGCGAGCACACGCGCGGTCGGCGCAATGCCCAGCCGGGTGCGCGCCGCAGCCCGATCGACGTGCACGGGTATCTGGTCGGCCAGCGGATGTCCGACGAAGGTCGCGCGCACACCGTACTCGCGATAGAAATCCGGCTCGAACGGAAACAGGCAGAGGATGAGATCGACGGCTTCGCCGATGGTGCGCGCCCGTCCCTGCCGCCATGCCCAGACCTGGGGACTGACGTACTGCACGGTGCGCACTCCCTGCTTCTTGAGACGCCGCGCGAGTCCCAGGTTGAATTCCTTGAAATCGACGCCGATGAACACGTCCGGCCGCCATTCGAGGATTCGCCGCTGCAGCTGCGCGCGCATCCGCAGCAGCCGCGGAAGATGGCGCAGGATTTCCGTGAGTCCCATGACGCCGAGTTCTTCGCTGTGAAACCACGGGTCGCAGCCGGCGGCGATCATCCTGGGTCCGGCAACGCCGCCGAACTCGGCGTGTGGAAAACGCCGCCGCAATGCATCGATGAGTGCGGCGCCCAGCGTGTCGCCCGACGCCTCCCCTGCCACCAGCGCGATGCGCATCAGTGAACAGGTCCCTAACGCACTAGGCTGCGCGTCGACTCGCCGATGAAGTCGACGAAGATTTTCAGCTCGGGTTGACTCGCCGCGCGGGTCTTCAGTTCCTCGACGGCGTCGGCGAGCTTGAGGTCCGAGCGATACAGCACGCGATAGGCATTCTTGAGATTGCGGATCTGCTCCGGTGTGAAACCGCGGCGCTTCAAGCCCTCGGAGTTGATCGAGTGCGGCACGGCTGGTGTGCCCACCGCCATGACGTACGGCGGCACATCGCGCGTCACCGCAGCGTTGTTCCCGATGAAGGCATGCGCCCCGACCTTGGTGAACTGGTGAGTGCCGGAGTAGCCCCCCATGATCACCCAGTCCCCCAGCTCCACGTGCCCGGCAAGTGTGGCGTAGTTAGCCATGACACAGCGGCTGCCGACGCGGCAGTCGTGTGCGACGTGCGTGAACGCCATGAACAGGTTGTCGCTGCCGATGACCGTGACGCCTCCGCCATGCGCGGTGCCGCGGTTCATGGTGGTGAATTCGCGGAACACGTTGCGATCACCGATCTCGAGCCGCGTCGGTTCGCCTTTGTACTTGAGATCCTGCGGCGCATCACCGATGGATGCGAATTGGAAGATCTTGTTGCCGGCGCCGATCGTGGTCGGTCCGTTGATGACGGCGTGGGGTCCGATCCAGGTGCTCGCCCCGATGCGCACATCGTCGCCGATTACCGTGAAGGCACCCACCGTGACATCCGCTGCCAGCTCCGCCTTGGGAGAAATGATGGCTCGAGGATCGATGTGGCTCACGCAGCTGGCGCCTTGGAAGAGGTCTTGTTGGTTTCGGGGGCGACCATCATTTCCGCAGACGTTACCTCATCATCACCCACGTAGGCGACAGTGCTGAACTTCCATATGCCGCGCACCTGGCGCTCGAGCTTGGCGGTCAGGATCAACTGGTCGCCCGGCTCCACGGGTTTGCGGAAGCGCGCCTTGTCGATGCCAACGAAGTAGAACTTGGTGGTCTCGTCGGGAACCACGTCGGCCGTCACGAAGGCCAGCACACCGGCGGCCTGCGCCAACGCCTCGATGATCATGACACCGGGCATCACCGGGCGATGCGGGAAGTGTCCGGGAAAAAACGGCTCGTTCATCGTGACGTTCTTGATCGCGCGGATGCTGTCGCCCTTGACGCATTCCAGTACGCGATCCACCAGCAGGAAAGGATACCGGTGCGGCAACAGGCGCATCACGCCCATGATGTCGAGAGAGACCGATTGGCTCATTGAGTTATTCCTCGGAAGAATCCTGTCCCGACGCGGAATAGCCGACGTGTTTCTCGACCGCCCGCAGTCGCTTCGCCATGGCGTCGAGCCGCTTGAAGCGCGCCACGAGGCGCCGCCACACGCCGGCTTCCTCGCCCGGCAGGGCCGAAGAGTACACGCCGGGCTTGGTGATGTTGTGTGAAATGAACGAGGTGCCGAGCACCACCACGTCATCACACAAGGTGATGTGGCCGTTGAGGCCCACCTTCCCGCCCAGGATGCAACGCTTGCCCACCACGGTGCTGCCGGCGATGGCGACCACCGCGGCGAGCGCGGAGTGAGCGCCGATGCGGCAGTTGTGGGCGATCATGATGAGGTTGTCGAGCTTCACGCCCTCTTCGATCACCGTGTCGCCGAGTGCGCCGCGATCGATGGTGGTGTTCGCGCCGATCTCCACGTCATCGCCGACGATGACTGAGCCGATCTGTGGCACCTTGACCCAGGCGCCCTTCTCGGGCGCGAAGCCGAAGCCGTCGCCGCCGATCACCGCGCCAGGCTGCACGGTGCAACGCGCACCCAGCACCACCTGGTGCCCGAGGAACACATTTGCCATGAGGCGCGTATCGTCGCCGACCACTGCGTCCGCTTCGATGATGCAGCCCGGGCCGATGAAGCAACGCGCACCGATTCGCGCGCGTTCACCGACAAAGGCGTGCGCGGAGATCTCGCTGCTGGCATCGGCACGCGCACTTGCGGCCACACAGGCGCTGGGCGTGTATGCCGGGATTCAGCGGCGGCTCGGGATGCAGCAGCGTGGCGACGCGCGCGTAGGTGGCGTGCGGATTACCGGTCACCAGCGCCGCCACTGGCGACTGACCGGCTGATTTCGCATCGAGGATCACCGCGCCCGCGCGCGTGTCCTTGAGTTGCGCGACGTATTTCGGATTGGCGAGAAATGTCACCGCGCGCGGTCCCGCCTGCGACAGCGAACCCACCGAGTCGACGGTGGCGGCCGGATCGCCGCGCAGTTCGCAGCCGAAACGTACCGCCAGATCGCCGAGGGTCAGTGTCATGGCGGCGGCGCGCGCTTGCGCCTCTGCGGCCCCGGAATCAGGGCTTGGCGGGAGGCGTGGGCTGCGGCGAGGTCGAGCCCGTGGTGGCGGCGGGCTTGGTCGCTCGGGATTGCAGCACGGCCAGCACCGGATCGGTGATGTTGACTGCGGGCGTCGCGTAGATGACGCCGTCCATGAGCACGATGTCGAATTTCTGCGCCTTCGCGTACTCACGAATTTCGTTCTCGAGCAGGCGCTGCACCTTGGCGAACTCTTCCTGGCGCTTGGCTTCGGAATCGTCTTTCAGCTCCTTGCCCTTGCGCTCGAGCTCACGCGCGCTGTCACGTAATTCCTTCTCGGCCTTGGTACGTTGGTCGGCCGTCATCGTGGCGCTGTCTTTCTGCAGCTTCTCGGCTTTGGTCTTGAGCGCGCGATCCTGGGTCACGAGCTGCTGGTAGCGCGGATTGAACTCCGCATCGAGCGCGTCGCTCAGCGCCTTCACCTGCGGCGACTCCTTCAGCAACCGTGCGTAATCGACGACGCCGACCTTGACCTCTGCCAGAGCCGGGACAGCAAACATTGCGGCCGCGACGGACCCCAGAAGAATTTTGCGAAACGAAACCTGCACTGAACTTACCTCTTGAAAATCCTGGCCGCTTAGAAAGCCTGGCCCACGGAGAACTGGAAGCGTTCGACTTCGTCCTCGTAGAGGAACGCGTCGCCCTTGTAGGCATTCAGCGGAATGGCGTAGCTGAACCGGAATACACCCAATGGCGCAAGCCATTGAACGGCCACGCCCGTCGAATGCTTCAATTTATCATACTCGAAATCGTACGAGACCGGCTGTCGGGCGGGTCCCAGGAACGTGTAGCGATTGCCGGTCGAGAACACGTTGCCCATGTCATAGAACCACGACAGGCGCGCCGAACTCTGGAATTTCTGCGGCAGCGGAATCAGCACCTCCGCGCGGGCCGCGACCTTCAGGTTGCCACCGAAGGGATTCCCGAAATCGTCCTTGGGTCCCAGGCGGCTCTCTTTGTAGCCACGCACGGTCTCCGGGCCGCCGGCGTAGAACTGCCGATATGGCGGCAAGGCCGTGGTATCGCCGATATCCATGCCGTAGGCGAGGTCTGCGCCCAGCTGTAAGGTGAATCGGCCAAACAGCGGGACGTATTTCAGAAACTCGTAGCTCGCGACGTAGTACTCCACCTCGCTGGCGCCGGGAATCGTGTAGGCCAGGCCGAACGAATGGCGCATGCCGCGATCGGCGAACAACGAGCGATTGCGACTGTCGTAATTCCACGACGTGGTGAACTCGACCGTCCGGTAGTCAGTCCCGTAGATGCGAAGATAGGCGGGGCCCGCGCAGTCGGTCGGGTTGCCGACAAGATTGAGGCACTCCTGCGTCGGGTTGCCGTTCTGACTGACCCACTCGATGGACTGGCGTGCGCTGCCGCCGCTGGTGACCAGCAGGCTCGATTTCTGGAAAGACAATCCGAAGCGGACGCCCTGGCTCTCGGAAATCGGGTAACCCACGTCGAATGCCGCCGCCAGGGTCTCCGATGAGAAGTCGGACGCCGCCGAAACAAACTGTGTCTGGTCGCGATAGCTCAGGCTGCTCGTGAACCCGACGTTGTCGGCGGTGAAATACGGCTCGGTCACCGAGAGGCCGTACACCTTGGCGTACTGGCCGGAATTGAGGTCGATCGAGACGCGGCGCCCGGTTCCAAGGAAATTGGCGTCGGCGTAATTGCCGCTGAGCATGAACGACTGCGACTCGGAATAACCGATGCCGCCCCCGAGCTGCGCCGAGGGGCCCTCCTCGATTTCGTAGTCCACATCCACGAGGTCCGCGGACCCGGCGACGGGCTTGGTTTCCGACTCGACCTTCTTGATATACGGCAGTCGCTCGAGGCGCTGCTTGGATCGATCCAGGGCGACGTTCGACAACCAGCCGCCTTCGAGCTGGCGCATCTCACGGCGCAGCACTTCGTCGTTGATCTTGGTGACACCGTTGAAGGTGATGTGCCGCACGTAGACGCGGTTGCCCGGATCGACGAAGAACGTCAACGACAGCTCCTTGTTCGCCGGGTCGCCCAGAGTCGTCGGTACCGGATCGACCTTCGCGAAGGCGAAGCCGTCCTCACCGAGCCGGTTCTGCAACAGCTCCTGCGTCGCGGTGATCATCTTGCGTGAGAACTGGTCCCCCGGCTGCACGATGAGGTAGCGCTTCAACAGCGCTTCGGCCACGACGAAGGTGCCGGCGAGTTTCACTTCCTTGACCTTGTAGACGTCACCTTCGTTGATGTTCACCGTGATGAAGATGTCGTCCTTCTCGGGCGCGATGGCGACCTGGGTGGATTCGACTTCGAAGTTCGCGTAGCCGCGGTCCATGTAAAAGGAGCGCAGCTTCTCGAGATCGCCCTGCATCGATTCACGCGAGTAACGATCGTCCTGCTTGTAGAACGACAACAGGTTTGGCGTCTTGAGCTCGAACGCCTCGAGGATGTCCTTTTCCTTGAAGGTGTGATTTCCGACAATATTGATCTGGCGGATCTTGGCGCGTTTGCCTTCGACGATATCGATCTTGATCTTGACGCGATTGCCGGCAACTTCCTCGACGCTGGTATCGATGCGCGCCGCGTACTTGCCGCGCGCGCCGTATTGATCCTGCAGGAAGGACTTGACGTCCTCGAGCACCGAGCGGTCGAAGGTCTTGCCCTGCGCGAGGCCGACATTGCGCAGCGACTTGCCGAGGTCCTCGTCCTTGATGTCCTTGTTGCCCTCGATCTCGAAGCTTTCGATGGTGGGACGTTCGTTCACCACCACGATCAGCACGTTGCCTTCACGTCGCAGTTCGACGTCGCGGAAGAAGCCGGTGTCGTACAGGGCGCGCACCGCTTCGCGCACCCGTTGCGCGGACAATACGTCGCCGATGTTGATCGGCAGGTAGTTGTAGACCGTGCCTTCCGTCACGCGCTGCAGACCCTCGACGCGAATGTCGCCGACGGTGAACACCGGCCCCTCCTGGGCGAATGACACCGTGGCCAGCAGCATCGCGCTGACGACACAACGACTTACAAACTTGATCAATTGAGACCCCTGAAAGATTCCGGAATTATGTATTTGTGCCGAAGATGCCCGACAGATCGTTGAACACCGCCAGGCCCATGAGCAGCACCAGCAGCACCAGGCCCATCTGCTGCCCGACCATGTACGCGCGGTCGGACAGCGGGCCGCCCTTGGCCCACTCGATCAGCTGAAATACGATCTGCCCGCCGTCGAGGATGGGGATCGGCAACAGATTCAGAAAGCCCAGCGACAGTGACAGCAGCACCAGCAGCATCAGGAAGTGACTGGCACCCAGGCTCGCCGCATTGCCCGCGTAGTCCGCGATCGAGATGAAGCCCGAGATGTTCTTGGTGGACACCTGGCCGGTGAGCATGCGCACGAAGAACTTGGCCTGCGCGACCGTCATCTGCCAGGACTTGCCGACCGCGGCGCCGAGCGAGGCGAACACCGCCGGCTTGCTGCGCGCCTTCATCTCGGCCGGAATGAATTTTTCAAAATCGTCCGGCCCGCGGACCATGATGCGGCCGATGGTCTTGCCCGCGTTCGTTGCGCTGATGGTCAACACCCGCCGCGAGAATTCCTCGCCATTGCGCCGTACGGTGATCAGGATCTCCTGCGCAGGACGTGCATTCACGTAGCTCGTGAACTCGTAGATGCTGCGCACCGGCTGCCCGTCGAGTCCGACGACCAGGTCTCCCGGTTTCAGGCCCGCCTTGTCCGCGGGTCCGCCGGCTTCCACGTCCTCCAGCAGGGCGGGAATCGTGACTCGCCAGAACTGGAACCCAAGCCCGGGGTTGAGCTGCATCGGCTCGGTGAGCTTGCGACGCGCGACGGGATCATCGATGGAGAAAACGATGGCGCGTTCGCTGCCATCCTTGCCGCGCACCGCGAGGTGCGCCTGGCCCTGGTCGCTGATGGCGTCTAACAACTCGATGGATGCATCGGTCTGGTCGCGGATCGGCGTGCCGTTGATGGTGCGTATTTCGTCGCCGGCGCGCAGTCCCGCGGACGCCACGATCGATCCGCTCGTCACCTCGCCGATGACGGGCTTGACCTCCGTCACGCTGTCCGCCATGAACATGGCCCACAGCAGCAGGATGGCGAACAGGATGTTGGCAGCGGGTCCCGCCAGCAGCACCAGGATACGCTGCCAGGGTGGCCGGCTCGCGAAGGCGCGCGGCAGATCCTGCGGCGAAACCGCGCCATCGCGCTCGTCGAGCATGCGCACGTAGCCGCCCAGCGGCACCGCGGCGATGACATATTCGGTGTGGTCGGGCGCGCGGCCCACCTTCTTGAACAGCGGTTTGCCGAAACCCACGGAGAACCGCAGCACCTTGAAGCCGAGCTTGCGGGCCACCCAGAAGTGGCCGAATTCGTGCACCGTCACCAGCAGGCTGACGCCGATGACGAACCAGAGAACATCCCAACCGATTTCCATGCAGCGCCCCTAGGCTCTTGCCGCGCGTGGCCGGATGAAGAAGGAAGCACGGGCGCGGGCTTCCGCATCAGCCGCCAGCACGTCGTCGAGATCGCGGATATCGCCGCCCGATGTGGTTGCCATCACCGATTCAATGACTGCCGGAATTTGTGCAAAGTTCAATCCACCGTCGAGAAATGCCGAAACAGCGACCTCGTTCGCGGCATTCAGCGACGCGGGTCGCAATCCGCCTTCCCTGGCGGCCATCTGGGCAAGTCCCAGCGCCGGGAACCGGCGCAGGTCCGGCGCCTCGAACCGCAGGCTTCCGACCTTGATGAGGTCGAGGGATTGTACACCCGAGGTGACGCGCTCCGGCCACGCCAGCGCGTGCGCGATGGGCGTACGCATGTCCGGCGCGCCTAACTGCGCGAGCACCGAACCGTCCACGTATTCCACCAGCGAATGCACGATGCTTTCGCGGTGGATCAACACCTCGACGCATTCCGGTGGCACGCCGAACAGCAGGCAGGCTTCGATGAATTCCAGCCCCTTGTTCATGAGAGTGGCCGAGTCGACCGAGATCTTGCGACCCATGACCCAGTTCGGATGCGCACAGGCCTCGGCGGGCGTGACTTGTGTCAGGCGCGCGTGGTCGGTGTCCAGGAACGGCCCGCCGGACGCCGTCAGCAGGATTCGCTTCACGCCCGGGGGCGCAACGCCGGGCACGGTGTCCCGTGGCAGACACTGAAAAACCGCGTTGTGTTCACTGTCGATGGGCAGCAGCGTGGCGCCCGAGGCCCGCACGGTTTGCATGAGCAGCGGCCCCGCCATGACCAACGATTCCTTGTTGGCCAATAACAGACGCTTGCCCGCGCGCGCGGCCGCGAGCGTCGATCGCAGCCCGGCCGCGCCGACAATGGCCGCCATCACGCTGCTGACTTCGGGCAGCCCGGTAATCTCATCCAGCGCTTCGGCACCCGCCATCACGCGGGTCGACGCGCCACGCGCGCGCAGTGCCTGTTCCAGCCTGGGCGCGGCGGACACGTCGGCAAGCGCCGCGTACGGCGCCGCGAAGCGCAGCGCCTGCTCGGCGAGTTTCTCGGCATTGCGATGGGCACCGAGCGCGACCACGCGAAAACGATCCGGGTGACGCGCGATCACGTCGAGCGTGGCCTCGCCCACCGATCCGGTGGACCCGAGAATGGCGACACCGATCCTTCCATCACTCGTGGCACCAACGCTGCTCATGGGATGACCTTCAGGCCGATGAGCGCGAACACCAGCGCGGGCGCGGCGGCCGTGACGCTGTCGATGCGATCCAGCATGCCGCCGTGGCCGGGGAACACACTGCCGCTGTCCTTGAGTCCCACTGCGCGCTTCAACATGCTCTCGGTGAGATCACCGACGATGGACAACGCGGCGACTGCGACGCACGTGAGCACGAATGGCCAGACGTCCACGGTGAACACGAAACTCGCGGCCAGCCACGCCACCAGCGCGCTGGTCGCCATTCCGCCGAGCACTCCTTCCCAGGTCTTCTTCGGCGAGACGCGCGGCGCCAGCGGCACGCGGCCTAACCACCGGCCGGCGAAGAATGCACCGGTGTCCGCGGCCCATACCAGCGCCAGGGTGAACAGCACCCAGTAGGTGCTTTGGGTGGTGAACGTGACGTAGACCAACGCCAGCCAGCACGGCACCAGCGCCAGCAAACCGGCGAGCCCCGCCGACAGCGGATGCACACGCGCGGGCGCGAGGCACACCCACAGCAAGGCGACCAGCCACCACACCATGGCCACGCCCAGCACGGCGTGTACGAACTGCGTCGACGAAGAGTAGAAGTAGAGACAGGCGACAAGCGCGGCTGCCACGACGATGGTGAACGCAGCCCGTGACCGCGGGCTGCCACTGCCGATGAACGCGGCCCATTCCCAGGCACCGATCAGCACCAGCACGGTAATCAGCCACACGGTCGCGATCGGTGGCAGGCCCAGCATCACTCCGAGCAGGACCGCCACCAGCACCACCGCGGTCAGGACACGCTGCCTAAGCACCGCCGGCCGCCTCGCGCGTCTTGTCACGCAACTGCGCGCGGGTGAGACCGAAGCGCCGCTCGCGCCCGGCGAACGCTGCCAGCGCCGCTTCGAATTGCGCGATGTCGAAGTCCGGCCACAGTGCTTCGCAGACGTGGATCTCCGTGTAGGCGAGATTCCACAGCAGGAAATTGCTGATGCGATGATCACCACCGGTGCGGATGAAAAGGTCCGGATCGGGCACATCCCCGAGCGCCAGCTCGCCGGCGAACCGCGCCTCGTCGATGTCTTCGACACGCAACGCGCCACTGGCCACGGCGGCAGCGAGCTTGCGCGCGGCCTGCAGGATATCCCAGCGTCCGCCGTAACTGACCGCGACCTGCAGCTTCAGACCACGGTTGGCGGCCGTGAGCTCCTCGCACGCCGCGATACGTGCCTGGAGCCTGACGCTCAGGGTCTGGCGATCGCCGATGAAGCGCAGCCTCACGCCATTGCGATGCAGTTCTTCGACCTCGCGGTCGATGGCATCGAGGAACAGCTGCATGAGACTGCCGACCTCGACCGCCGGTCGTTGCCAGTTTTCGCTGGAGAATGCGAACAGCGTGAGCGCCCCGATCTCACGGCGCGAGCACTGCTCCACGCACAGGCGCACCGGCCGCACACCTTCCTTGTGACCGGCGTGGCGCGGCAGGCCGCGCGCCTCGGCCCAGCGCCCGTTGCCATCCATGATGATTGCGATGTGCTTCGGAATACTCAACATGCGTTACCGTGACCATGCGCGGGTGCATTCACACCTGCAGGATCTCTTTTTCCTTCGCGGCGAGCTGCGCGTCGATGTCGCCGACGTATTTGTCGGTCAGCTTCTGGATGTCGACCTCGGCCTTCTTCTCCTCGTCCTGCGAGATCAGCTTCTCCTTGAGCGCCTCCTTGACGTCGGCGATGACATCGCGACGCACGTTGCGCACCGCCACGCGCGCGTTCTCGGCATCCGCGCGCACCACCTTGGTGATGTCGCGACGGCGCTCTTCGGTCAGGGGCGGCAGCGGCAGGCGAATCACCGTGCCAGCGCTGATGGGGTTCAGGCCGAGCTCGGACTTGTGGATGGCCTTCTCGATAGCCTGGACCATGCTTTTCTCCCACGGGGAGACCACCAGGGTGCGCGCATCTTCGACGCTGATGTTGGCCACCTGCTTGAGTGGCGTGTCGGTGCCGTAGTAGTCGACCTTGAGATTCTCGATCAGGGAGGGATGTGCGCGCCCGGTGCGCAGCTTCTTCAGGTCGCTCTGGAAATTTTCGACGCACTTGCCCATGCGGCTGGCTGCGTCCTTCTTGATGTCATCTAACATGATTCGCTCCCGCTCTGGAACATCTTCAATCGCTGGTCACAACCGTGCCGATGTCGCCGCCACGCACCACGCGCGGCAGGTCGCCCGCGTTGTTGAGGTTGAACACCGTGAGCGGCATGCGGTTGTCGCGGCACATCACGATGGCCGTGGCGTCCATGACGTTCAGCCGGTCGGCGAGCACTTTGTCGTAGGTCAACGTCTCGTAACGTTTTGCATTCGGATTCTTGATCGGGTCCGAGTCGTAGATGCCGTTGACCTTGGTGGCCTTGAGCAGCACGTCGGCTTCTATCTCGATGGCGCGCAGTGCCGCGGCGCTGTCGGTGGTGAAATACGGGTTGCCCGTGCCGGCCGCGAAAATGACGATGCGACCCTTTTCCAGGTGGCGCATCGCGCGACGGCGAATGTAGTCCTCGCACACCTGGTTGATGCGGATCGCGCTCTGCACGCGCGCATTGCCGCCGAGGCTTTCGATGGAATCCTGCATGGCCAGCGCGTTCATGACTGTCGCGAGCATGCCCATGTGATCGGCGGTGGCACGGTCGATGCCTGCCTTCGCCAGACCCGAACCGCGAAAGATATTGCCGCCGCCGATGACGCAGGCGACCTGCACGCCGCTCGCCTGGATCTCGAGCAACTCACCCGCGATGCGCTTCAGTACGTGCGGATCGATGCCGAACTCGGTCGAGCCCAGCAGCGCCTCACCCGACAGCTTCACCAGGATGCGTTTGTAGCGGTTACCCATCGAGTCCCCTTGCCCCGTTCACGGGCGATGCGCACTTTGCCATAAAGAAAACCCCGCCTAGGCGGGGTTTTTCAGAACGGCATCCTTCAATGTTTGGTCGCCGGCGGATCAGTCTTGGTCTGAGCCTTGACCTGCGCCATGACCTCACCCACGAAATCGTCCTGCTTCTTTTCGATGCCGGCGCCAACTTCGTAACGCTCGAAAGCCTTGACCGCCGCCTTGTTGTTCTTGAGGAGCTTCTCGATGGTCAGGTCGCCGTCCTTGACGAACACCTGGCCGGTGAGCGCGAATTCATTGATCGACTTGCGCAGGCGACCCTCGACGATCTTGGCGAGGATCTCGGCCGGTTTGCTGGCATTGGCGGGTTCGGTCTTCGCCTTCTCGGTTTCGATCTCGCGTTCCTTGGCCACCAGGTCGGCGGGCGCATCGGCAGGCGTGAGGTAGCGCGGGCTGGCCGCCACCACCTGCATGGCCAGGTCGCGCGCCAGCTCGGCGTCGCCGCCATCGAGCGCCACGAGCGCGGCCTTCTTGCTGTCGGTGTGCACGTAGGAACCGACCAGCGTCGGCGCCTGCACCAGCGTCACGCGGCGCACCGTCAGGTTCTCGCCGATCTTGGCGATCAGCGCACGGCGCTTCTCGTCCACCGTCTCACCACTCGGGAGCTTGAGCGAATTGAGCGCATCGACGCTGCCCGCGCCGGCGGCCAGCGCCGCCTGCGCGACTTCCGTCGCAAAGGCGCGGAACTCGTCGCCGCGCGCCACGAAGTCGGTCTCGCTGTTCACCTCGACCAGCACGCCAATCTTGCCGTCGGCGGACTTCTCCACCACGACCACACCCTCGGCGGCGATGCGCGAGGCCTTCTTGTCGGCCTTCGCGAGACCCGACTTGCGCATGTTCTCGGCGGCCGCGTCCAGGTCGCCGTTGGTTTCGACCAGCGCCTTCTTGCATTCCATCATGCCGGCGCCGGTGCGCTCGCGAAGCTGCTTGACCGCTTCTGCAGTAATTGTCATCGCTCGTCCTCGTAGTTAGAAGTGCTCAGCCGCGGCGCGGTCCGCCACCGCCACCACCGCGACGCGGACCGGTGGGCGCATTGCCCGTGCCGGTGCGCGAGCGTCCGGCGCTCGCCGTGGTGCTGCGTGGAGTGTCACCACCAACATCTTCGAAGGCTTCGGTCGCGTCTTCCGGCTCGGCCGCGACACTCGCAACCACCGGGCGACGGCGCGCGGCATGCTGGGTCGGGCGACGGCTGCGCACCGGCGGCGGTGCCTTCGGCGGCTGTTTGCCACGGGCACCCTTCTTCTTCGGGTTGCCGGCCTCGTCCAGCTCGACGAATTCGTCTTCGCCAACGACCACGGCTGGAACCTGCGCCTTGCCTTCGATCACCGCGTCGGCGATCCCGGTCGCGTACAGCGAGATGGCGCGCATGGCGTCGTCATTGCCCGGAATGACGTAATCGACGTCATCGGGCGCGCAATTCGTGTCGACCACCGCGACCACGGGGATGCCGAGCTTCCTGGCTTCGTGCACGGCGATGTCTTCGTGGCCGACATCGATCACGAAAATGACGTCCGGCGGGGATTCCATCTTCTTGATGCCGCCGAGGCTCCTTTCGAGCTTGTCCATCTCGCGCCGCATCATCGTGGCTTCCTTTTTGCCACGTTTGCCGAGCGTGCCGTTTTCGGACATCTCGGTGAGTTCCATCAGTCGCTTGATCGATCCACGGATGGTCTTGAAATTGGTGAGCATGCCGCCCAGCCAGCGCTGGTTCACGAAGGGCATCTCGCAACGGCGCGCTTCCTTCTCTACCGCCTCGCGTGCCGAGCGCTTGGTGCCGACGAACAGCACCTTGCCGCCGTCCGCCACGATGCTGCGCACGAACCCTGCCGCTTCCGCGTACATGGGCTGCGTCTTCTCGAGGTTGATGATGTGAATCTTGTTTCGTTCGCCGAAAATGAACGGAGCCATCTTCGGGTTCCAGAAGCGGGTCTGGTGTCCGAAATGGACGCCCGCTTCCAGCATTTGTCTCATCGACACGCCGGTCATCAAAGTCTCCTTGGGGGGTTGAGCCTCCGCGCCGCCCGAGTGGTCATTCCTGGCCTTCTCTTTGGAAGAAGGGCCCCAAGAACACCCTGCCACTCGTTATGCCGACCACCCGGATGAGGTCAGTCGACAGGTTGCGCGTGTGGTTTAAGAAGTGAGTTTCATTGCCAAAAAACGCCGCGCTTTATACCATCCCTCCCCCGTCAAAACAATGCCTTACGCAGGTACACCCGATGGACTCCCTCGCGAGTCGCCACATCATCATTAAGTCCCCGGCCGAGCAGGAAAAAATGCGCGTAGCCGGGCGCCTGGCGGCCGAGGTTCTCGACATGATCGGCGAGCACGTCAAGCCAGGGGTAACCACCGAGGAACTGGACCGGATCTGCAATCACCACATCACGGAGGTGCAGAAGGCGATCCCGGCCAACGTCAACTATCGGGGTTTCCCCAAGACCATCTGCGCGTCGGTCAATCACGTGGTCTGCCATGGGATTCCGAACGAAAAGGTGCTGAAGTCCGGCGACATTGTGAATATCGACGTCACCGTCATCCGGGATGGGTTCCATGGCGACACCAGTCGCATGTACTTGGTCGGCAAACCGTCCATGCCCGCGCAACGCCTGACGGAGATCTGCTGGGAGGCCATGTGGCGCGGCATCAAGCAGGTGCGTCCTGGCGCACACCTCGGCGATATCGGCCACGCCATCCAGACCTTCGTCGAGGAACAGAACTTCTCGGTGGTGCGCGAATACTGTGGCCATGGCATCGGCCGCGTGTACCACGAAGATCCGCAGGTACTGCACTACGGTGAACCGGGCACGGGCGAGGAACTCAAGACCGGCATGACCTTCACCATCGAACCGATGGTGAACGCCGGCAAGCGTCACGTGCGTTTGCTGGGTGATGGCTGGACCGTGGTCACCAAGGACCACTCCCTCTCGGCGCAGTGGGAACACACGGTGCTGGTCACGCCCACCGGCGTCGAGGTCCTGACTCTCGGCGAGGGCAGCAAGCGCCCTGATTTCTGCCAGTAGATGGCGTCCGTCGACGAGGACATCGAGGCGAGCCAGACCACGGTGCTGCGCAGCGCGCCCTGGCTGCGGCTCGCGAATCTTGCCGATCGGCTCGCCAGCGCGAGCTACGCCCCCGACGCCTTTCGCACCGAGATCCGGGACGCGCACGCCGAACTGGTCGAGCGATTCCGCGCCGACGAGTCGGTGGAGACGCTGGTGCAGGCGCGCGCCGAACTCATCGACGTCATCCTGCGCGAAGTCTGGCGCTCACTATTGCCCGCGGGCCATGAAAGCTGGGCACTCGCGGCCGTGGGCGGCTATGGCCGCGGCGAACTGCACCCGCATTCCGACATCGACATCCTGATCCTGGTGCCGGCCGCGCCCGACGAGGCGGGTCGCGGCGTGGTCGAACGCGTCGTCACCTTTCTCTGGGACATCAATCTGGAGGTCGGTCACAGCGTGCGCACGGTCGCCGAATGCGCCGAGGAAAGCGCCGCCGACGTCGGCGTCATGACCACGCTCATCGAAGCGCGTCTGCTGTCCGGAAACGCGCAGCTGATGGATGAGATGCGCGCCGCGGTCTCCGCCGATCGCATCTGGCCGGTGCGTGAATATTTCGAGGCCAAGGTCGCCGAACAAAACGACCGGCATCGCAAGGCCAACGACACGGCCTACAACCTCGAACCGAACGTCAAGACGGGACCGGGCGGGCTGCGCGACATCCAGACCATTGCCTGGGTGGCCAAACGGCACTTCGGCGCGGGCTCGCTCGACGAGCTGCTCACCCACGGCTTTCTCTCGTTCACCGAGTTGCGCAAGCTCAAGCAGGCGCAGTCCTTCCTGTGGAAGGTGCGCTTCGGCCTGCACGTGCTCACGGGCAGGCGCGAGGACCGGTTGCTGTTCGACCACCAGATCAAGCTGGCGCAGAGTTTTGGCTACGAAGACGGCTCGTACACGCTGGCCGTCGAACAGTTCATGCAGCGGTACTACCGCACCGTCATGGACGTCATGCTGCTCAACGAATTGCTGCTGCAGCTGTTCCGCGAGGCCATCCTCACCGAGACCGCCCCGCCGCGTCCCTTGTCGCCGCGCTTCCAGGTACGCAACGACTACCTGGAAGCGGTCAACGAGGAGCTGTTCGCGCGCACGCCGTCGACGCTGCTCGAGCTGTTCGTGGTGTTGCAGCAGAACCCCGAGGTGAAGGGTGTGCGCGCTTCCACCATCCGCGCCATCAACAAGAATCTCTGGCTCATCGACGAGGAATTCCGGCAGAACCCGCGCAACCACCGCCTGTTCATGGAAATCCTGCGCGCGCCGGCCGGCGTCACCCACGAGCTGCGCCGCATGAACACCTATGGCGTGCTCGGCCGCTACATCCCCGCGTTTGGGCGCATCGTCGGGCGCATGCAGTACGACCTGTTCCACGCCTACACGGTCGACGCGCACACCCTCTTCGTGTTGAGCAACCTGCGCCGCCTGGCGCTATCGAAGTACGACAGCGAGCTGCCCAATCTCTCGGCCATCATGCAGCAGCTGCCCAAGCCAGAAATCGCGTACCTGGCGGCGCTGTTCCATGACATCGCCAAGGGCCGCGGCGGTGATCACTCGCAGCTCGGCGCGGTGGATGCCGAATCGTTCTGTCTCGAACAGGGCCTGTCACGCTACGACGCGCGCCTGGTGTCGTGGCTGGTACTGAATCACCTGGAACTTTCCGTCACCGCGCAGAAGCAGGACATCTCCGATCCCGAGGTCATCAACGCGTTCGCCCGCAAGGTGGGCGACGAGACGCACCTCGACTATCTATACGTGCTCACCAGCGCCGACGTGCGTGGCACGAATCCCAAGTTGTGGAATTCCTGGAAGGCGTCGCTGTTCCAGGAATTCTACGAACGCGTGAAACGCGCACTGCGCCGCGGACTGGAAAGCCCCATCGATCCGGACGAACTCATGCGCGAGACGCAGGAGGGCGCGCGCAAGTTGCTCGCCGCCTCGGGCCGCATCACCGCGCCCGAGATCACGCGCGCCTGGGAGCGGCTCACGGCAGCGTATTTCCTGCGGCACACACCCGAGGAAGTCGCGTGGCACACGCAGCTGCTGGCGGATCGTGAGCCTGGCAGTGAAGACCCGCTGGTGGCCGTGCAGTCCTCGAGTGAACGCGGCACCACGGCCATACTGGCGTTCGCGCCGCATCGCTACAACGGCTTCGCCATCACCACCGCCGTGCTCGATCAGCTCGGTCTCAATATCGTCGACGCGCGCATCACACCCACGGGCGATGGCTTCAGCCTCGACCTGTACCACGTGCTCGAAGAGGACGGAGCACCCATCTCCGACAGTGAGCGCATCGGCGAGATCGAACGCGCGTTGTGGCGCGCGTTGCAGCGTCCAGACGAGGCACCCGTGACCGTGACGCGCCGAGTGCCGCGCCAGGCGCGCATGTTCCGCACCGCCACGCAGATCGCCGTCACCGTCGACGAACGCAACCGGCGCTCGGTACTCGAGCTCATCGCCGGCGACCGCCCCGGCCTGCTGTGCGATGTCGGCAAGGTGCTGATGGAGGAGCGAGTCGACCTGCTGGCCGCCAAGATCATGACCGTGGGCGAACGCGCCGAAGACGTGTTCTATCTCGCCTCGCTGTCGGGCGCGCCGCTCGACGAGTCGGCGGCGACCCGGCTGCAGCAAAGACTATCCGGCACGCTCGACCGGCGCGCCGCAGCGTGAACGATCGCCTCGAACTACTCACCGCCTATCCCTTCGAACGACTCGCTCGTCTGAAGGCCGGCGCCACACCGCCCGTGGCGCTGCCGCACATCGCCATGTCGATCGGCGAACCAAAACATGCCCCACCCGCCTTCGTGATCGAGGCGCTGCGGCAGAATCTCGACAAGCTCGACAGCTACCCGGCCACCGCGGGCCTGCCGGAGACACGCTCGGCTTGTGCCGCCTGGCTGGCGCGCCGTTACGGTGTGCGCGTCGACGCCGACACCATGGTGTTGCCGGTGAACGGCACGCGCGAGGCGCTGTTTTCTTTCGTACAGGCGGTGGTAAGCACGTGCGGGCGCGGTCGCAGGCCCGCCGTGGCAATGCCGAACCCGTTCTACCAGATCTACGAGGGGGCCGCGTTGCTGGCGGGTGCGGAGCCGGTGTTCCTCAATACCACCGCGGAAGGCCGTTTCCAGCCCGATCTGGACGCGGTGCCGGCGGAAGTCTGGAAGCGCTGCCAGGTGCTGTTCCTGTGCAGCCCGGGTAATCCCACCGGCGCGGTGCTGTCGCTGGATTTCCTGCAATACGCACTCGAGCTTGCCGAGCGCCACGACTTCATCATCGCCAGCGACGAGTGTTACGCGGAGCTGTATCGGGACGAACACGCGCCACCGCCCTCGCTGCTGCAGGCGGCGCTGCGTTCGGGGCGCGACCGCTTCGAACGCTGCGTGGTGTTTCACTCGCTGTCCAAGCGCTCGAGTGTGCCCGGCCTGCGTTCGGGGTTCGTTGCCGGCGATCCGGACGCGCTCAAACGCTACCTGCTCTATCGCACTTATCATGGGTGCGCCATGCCGATCCCGACCCAGCTCGCCAGCATTGCCGCCTGGAGCGACGACGCGCACGCCGCCGCGAACCGCGCGTTGTATCGCGAGAAATATCGGCGCGTGATAGCAGTTCTCGCGCCGCTGATGGATGTGTTTCACCCGGACGGCAGCTTCTATCTGTGGCCGGATGTGCAGCGCGACGATGAGGCTTTCACGCGCGAGCTGTTCGCCACGCAGAACCTGAGCATCCTGCCAGGCAGTTACCTGGCCCGCGACACGCCAGCCGGCAATCCCGGCAGGCGGCGGGTGCGCATTTCGCTGGTCGCTTCGCTCGATGAGTGCCTCACCGCCGCGCAACGCATTCGCAATTTTCTGGAGAAGAACTAAGTGACCGACCTGGCAAACCTCGCCGCCACCATCGACGATCACTTCGAACGCCGCGCGGACCTGACAGCGAAGAACACGCCACCCGCACTGCGGCATGCCATCGAGGAATGCATCGAACTGCTCGACACCGGCAAGGCACGCGTGTCCGAGAAGAAGAACGGCCAGTGGATCGTGAACCAGTGGCTGAAGAAGGCCGTGCTGCTTTACTTCCGCACGCACGACAATGCGGTGATTCACGACGCCGGCTATACGCGCTTCTTCGACAAGGTCCCGCTCAAGTACGCGCCGCGCTCGCAGGCCGATGACGGCGCTTCCCTGCGCGACGGCGGCGCGCGCGTGGTGCCGCACGCCATCGCGCGCCGCGGAGCATACATCGCACCCAACGTGGTGCTCATGCCCAGCTACGTCAATATCGGCGCCTACGTCGACAGCGGCGCCATGGTGGATACCTGGGCGACCGTGGGTTCCTGCGCGCAGATCGGCAGGAACGTGCATCTCTCCGGCGGCGTCGGCATCGGCGGCGTGCTCGAACCGTTGCAGGCCGCGCCGACCATCATCGAGGACAACTGCTTCATCGGCGCGCGCTCCGAAGTGGTCGAAGGCGTGGTGGTCGAGGAAGGCTCGGTGATCTCGATGGGCGTATACATCGGGCAAAGCACAAAGATCTATGAACGCAGCAGCGGGCAGATCCTGCAGGGCCGGATCCCCGCGGGCTCGGTGGTGGTATCAGGCAACCTGCCGTCGGCCGATGGCAAGTACTCGCTGTATTGCGCGGTCATCGTCAAACGCGTCGATGAACAGACCCGCAGGAAGACATCGATCAACGATTTGCTGCGCGCGGACTAGTTAGTAGAACTTCTCGCGCGGCTTGCGGCGCATGCGGGTGAATTCGGAGAACTCCCACGGTCGCAGGCCCATGAACAACGACACGCCATAACGTTCCCGCACCGGCAGGTGCAGGTCCTGCCTGACCAGCGCGTCGAGCTCGCGCGCCAGCGTCGCCATGAGTTCCTGGACCCTGAGCACCGAGGATCGCGACATCATGCCGCCGACGAAATTCATCTGTTCGCCGGGCGCATCGAAACGCGTGGCGAGAAACTCCGGCAGCACGCGCGCAGCAAAGAACTTCTGGATGGGCCCCTCCCTGCGCCAGGTGAAATTACGCGCCGCGCGGATCTTGATGCGCCCGGATGGCATGAGCTCGATCAGCCCGAGCCGCTCCAGCTGCCGCAGCCTCTGCGCGAGATCGGCCTTGCGGAAATTGAACACGTCGAGAATGTCCGCTTCCGACCAGCGGTTGAGCGTGAGAAATGCGATCAGCAACAACGGCATGTCGCGCAGCAGCTCTTCTTCCTGGAGCGGATCGACTTCCGTCACCAGCGGCATGGCCGTGGAGCTTTGCTGCACCACGTCGCTGACTTCCACTTCCAGCCAGTCGCACAATTTCTCGAGCCGTTCCAGCGACAGCTGCGAGCGCGAGAACAGCCGCTTGACGCTGGCCTCGCTGAGTTTGAGCACCCGCGCCGCCTGCGCGTAGGTGCGGCCGCTCGAGCGCATGAGGCGCTTGAGCGCGTCGTGGATCGCTTCGGTCTGCTTCATCGGAGGGTCCGCGATGACAGGCCTGGGATCGGCCGCTGTGTATCAGCTGGGCTCGTCGCCCTGGCGGTTTGTATTGGCGACGAACTTGTCGGAGAAGACGCCGGTCGCTTGCGGATCGATTTCGCCACTGATGAAGCCCACGTGCCGACCAATGTTGCACGCGTGGTCGCCGATTCGTTCCAGTGAACGCATGATGAAAGCCGCCTCGATGGCCGCGTGCAACTGGCGCGCGTCTTCCATGGCACGGGTGAGGATGCGCCGCAGCGCTGCGGCGTATTCGGTATCCATTTCCTGGTCCTGGCGGAGGACGGCGACGGCGGCCACGGGATCGAGCCGGTCGAAAGCCTCGAGAGCGGCACGAATCATCTGCGCGGCGAGTCGCCCGAGCTGGCGCGCCTCACCCGCGGTGGCCGCGCCAGGCCGAAATCCGCTGGCGTCCGAATCCGCGAGCACCGTGAGCGCGAGTTTCTTCGCCTCGTCAGCAGCGCGCTCGAGTTCCGTGACCACTTTGTCGATGGCGAACACCGCGCGCAGGTCATGAGCTACCGGCTGTCGCCTGGCGATCAGCTGCAGCGCGTTTTCTTCGATTTCAGCGTTGTAGGCATTGATCTTGCGTTCACGCTCCAGCACCAGCGCGGCGATCGAGCGGTCCCAGCCCGTGTAGGCATTGACCGCGAGCTGGACCTGCTCCATGACCAGCGCACCCATGGCCACAGCCTGGATGTGCAGCGATGACAAATCGCCGTCAAATGCACGCGCAGTGTGGCCTTCGAGACTCAGCGACATGGCGGCTAATCTAACTCAGCCGAAGCGGCCCGTAATGTAGTCCTCGGTCAGCTTGTGGCGCGGGTTGGTGAAAATCCGGTCGGTTTCGCCCACTTCGATCAAGTCGCCGAGATGGAAGTACGCGGTGCGTTGCGATACCCGCGCCGCCTGTTGCATGGAATGGGTCACGATGACAATGGCATAACTCTCGCGCAGCTCTTCCATGAGATCCTCGATGCGCGCGGTGGCGATCGGGTCCAGGGCTGAGCACGGCTCGTCCATGAGGATCACCTCAGGATTCACGGCGATGGTGCGGGCAATGCACAGGCGCTGCTGTTGGCCACCGCTCAGGGACGTTCCCGGGTGTGCGAGGCGGTCTTTCACTTCTTCCCAAAGACCCGCGCGCTGCAGCGAGCCGTGCACGATCTCGTCGAGCTCGACGCGGTCGCCGGCGAGGCCATGGATGCGCGGCCCGTAGGCCACGTTTTCAAAGATCGATTTCGGGAACGGATTCGGCTTCTGGAACACCATGCCGACGCGTGCGCGCAACTGCACCACGTCCTGCTTCTTGTCGTGGATGTCCTTGCCGTCGAGCAGGATGGATCCGACCACCCGCGCGCTCGGAATCGTGTCGTTCATGCGATTCAGGCAGCGCAGGAACGTGGACTTGCCGCAGCCCGACGGGCCGATCATCGCCAGTACCTGGTTCTTGGCGATGTCGATGCCCACCTTCTTGATGGCATGTTTTTCGCCGTAGTACACGTCGACGTCGCGGCAACTGAAAATCGGATCGGGAACTTCGATGGTTCCCACGGTCTTTCCGGGCTCGATCGGCGCGTCCAGGGGTCCCGGCTCATTCGGCACCCTTCCACTGGGCTTCAGGTTCAGGCCTGCGCGTTCCACTTGTGCCGCTTCCATCTTGTCACCACCGTCGTTCGAATCGTTTGCGAAGGATCACTGCCGTCGTGTTCATGACCACCAGGAAGGCCAGGAGCACGATGATGGCACCCGAGGTCTTCTCGACAAAACCACGCTCGGGGCTGTCGGACCACAAAAACACCTGCACGGGCAACACCGTCGAGGCGTCGGTGATGCCCTTGGGAATGTCGACAATGAACGCCACCATGCCAATCATCAGCAGAGGCGCAGACTCGCCAAGCGCGCGCGCCATGCCAATGATGGTGCCGGTCAGCATGCCCGGCATGGCCAGCGGCAGCACGTGATGCGTCACCATCTGGATCTTTGACGCGCCCATCCCTAAGGCCGCTTCACGGATCGATGGTGGTACTGCTTTCAGCGCGGCGCGCGAGGCGATGATGATGGTTGGCAGGGTCAGCAGTGTGAGCACCATGGCGCCCACCAGCGGCGCCGAACGCGGCAGGCCAAAGAAGCCAATGAATACCGCCAGGCCCAACAGGCCGAACACGATCGAAGGAACCGCCGCCAGGTTGTTGATGTTGACTTCTATCAGATCGGTCCAGCGGTTGCGGTGCGCGAATTCCTCCAGGTAGATCGCCGCGGCCACGCCGATCGGGAAGGACAGCAATAGCGTGATGATCAGCGTAAAGAACGATCCGACGACCGCGCCCCAGATACCTGCGCGCTCCGGCTCGCGCGAATCGCCGCCGGTGAGGAAGGTGGTGTTGAATCGCAATGCCAGCGCGTTCTCGGCCCGCAGCTTGTCGGTGAACGCGAGCTGCTGATCGCTGAGTGGACGCTGGTCTTGCGGAGAATCACGATCGACGTGGCCCTTCAGCAACAAGTCGACGGCATCGCTGCCCAGCAACCATTGCGGTTCAGTCGTGCCGATCAATGCCGGGTTGTCCATGACTCGACGTTGCAGGTCGAACGCGGCGCTGCCGCTCACGAGTCGCGTGAGCTCGCGGGTCGCGGCGCGCCCCTCGACCTGCGGAAACTTGGCCTTGAGTGCCGCGCGAATCACCGCCTGGTAATCGGCGGCCTGCAGAACCTCGGTGCTCCGCGTGCCTTCGGGATCGATGATGGCGGGGTCGTAGAACACATCCACGAGCAACTGCGTCTGGCGAAAGGCGCCGATCCCGTTGGAGAAGATCACGAAGAACAGGTAGACGAGGAAGGCCATGCCGGCGCATACGGCCGCGAGGCCGTAAGCACGGAAGCGACGCTCGCCCCAATAGCGGCGCTTGAGGCTGCGCTCGACGATGGCCTGAGTTTCCTGCGCCGTAAGGCGCTGCTTACTCGTACTGCTCACGGTATTTCCTGACGATGTGCAGCGCGAGCACGTTGAGCGCCAGCGTCACGAGGAACAACACCAGGCCCAGCGCAAAGGCCGCCAGGGTCTTGGGACTGTCGAATTCCTGGTCGCCGACCAGCAGCGTGACGATTTGCACCGTGACCGTAGTGACGGCCTCGAGTGGATTGGCCGTCATGTTGGCCGCGAGCCCCGCGGCCATGACCACGATCATGGTTTCGCCGATGGCGCGCGACACCGCGAGCAACACACCGCCGACGATGCCGGGCAACGCCGCGCGCAACACCACCTGCTTGATGGTTTCGGACCGGGTCGCGCCCAGTGCATAGGCGCCGTCGCGCAGGCCTTGGGGCACCGCACTGATCATGTCGTCGGCCAGCGAGGATACGAAGGGAATGATCATGATTCCCATGACCAGGCCGGCGGCGAGTGCGCTTTCGGACGCCACGTTGAGACCGACTGCTTCTCCCCAACCGCGCAGCGCCGGTCCGACCGTCAGTGCTGCGAAGAAGCCGTACACCACGGTGGGTACACCGGCCAGCACTTCGAGCAATGGCTTGGCATAGTTGCGGAATTGTGGGTGTGCGTATTCGGCCAGGTAGATAGCCGAGTACAACCCGATCGGCACGGCAATGAACATGGCGATCAGGGAAATCAGCGCCGTTCCCACAAACAACGGGACGGCACCGAAGGAACCGGACGAGCCCACCTGGTCGGCGCGGATGGCCATCTGCGGGCTCCACGCGGTGCCAAACAGGAAGTCCACCGGCGAAATGATCGCGAAGAAGCGCATGGCTTCGAAGGCCACCGAGGCAACGATGCCAATGGTGGTGAAGACCGCAAGGGTCGAACAGCCGATCAGGAACCATTCGACCACGATTTCCACGCGGTTGCGTGCCCGCAGCTCGGGTGTGATGCGAGCGCGGACGACGAGCGCCGCGGCAACCGCCATCACCATGGCCAGAACAGTCAGCGCCATCCTGCTGATGCCGCGCAGGCGCAGGAATTCGGCTGCGGCGAGGCGCACCGGTTCAGTAACCGTGTCGGCGGCTATGTTGCCCTCCACCAGGTTGCGGACGTCATTCATCACCAATGACAGGTCATTGGCAGGCAGATCGCGTACAACCGCCGGCAGGTGATCCGTGACCAGTCGCAGGATGATGGCGTCCTGGAAGACGAGCCACACCAGGATGACCGCCAACGCGGGCAACGCACACCACATTGCCGTCATCACACCGTAATGACTGGGGAGCGAATGCAGGTTGCGTGTGCCGCGATGCCCGCCGACAAGGGCCAGCGAACGGGATTTGCCAATCCAGAACGCGCCCACCGAAAGCAGCGCGAGCGCGAGGAGTAATGCGGCCGGTGTCATGTAGTTTTCTGCGGTCCTGAAACTGGCCGCCGGGGCGGCCACCCTGTGTAACGCCCGTTTGTTACAGCTTTGTGAAAACAACCGGGCGGCATCCCTGCCGCCCGGTCGTACAACTTAGAACCTGAAGTTCAGATCCAGCTGTAAGCGCTTGTATTCACGATCAAATACGTTGGTGATCGACGTGGTGTCATACGGGATAGCAGGCGTGGCAGCGTTGAACACCGTAACGCTCTGGGGCACGTCATTCGCCAACTCGTTGAGGAACAAGGTGGCGTTCACGGTCCAGTTGCGGGCCACGGTATAGCCGCCTTTGAGCACGACAGCCATTGGTATCCGTGTTGCCGTCGCCGAAGTCGGAATCGAGAAGCTGGCCAAAGAGCGCGTCCTTCTCGATCTGCTGAAACAGCACACCAAATTCCCACGTGCCCTTGGTGGCCGAAGCGGCGCCGTACTGGATGCCGGCGGCATACGCAGTGTCGAGCTTCTTGAGCGCGGTCGGGTTCACCTCGGCTTCCAGGTTCTCCGCGTAGTCGATGAAGAAGCGCAGTGGCCTGCCCGCCAGTGACGTCGTGAGATCGACCGACGCTTCGGCGACGTTGAAGTCGGACAGCAAGCAGACCCCGGGCGTCGGCAGTCCACCCGGCGCCACGGGGGGCACCGCGGGGATCGTGCGACTGCACACCGCGGTGTTGGTGGTGGTGGTGTTGCCGAAGGAACTGCCGCCGAAGAACGGGTTGTAGCCCTGCACTCCGTCGAAGTCCATGTAGGTGGCGGCCAGCGTGATGCGCGTCGAATCGGACAGCGGGATCCGGTAGCCGAGCTGCGCACCGAACATGATGGAGTCAGTGTTGGTGCCCGTCGGGGCGCTGAACGACAGCGCGCGTTCGGCCAACCAGTCGTAGAAGGCGCCAGCGAAGAAATTACCGGTCGCATAGTTGATCGAGATGCCTTCCGGATTGACGTCATTGTCGTAGAACAGGCTGCCGGTACGCGTCCAGGCGTAGCGCTGCTTGCCGGCGGTGATCTTCCATGCGGCGGTCGGCGCCCAGGTCACGTAGGCGACGTCCAGATCGAAGTCCTTGCGCGCGTTCTGATCGGTCAGCGTCTGGTTGCCAGAACGCGGATCGGTGCTGCCGGTGGAGATGCCGATCTGGCCCGTGATGGTGTCATTCACGCGGAAGTTCGCGTTGAAGCGCGCACGGATGCGGTCGCGGTCGCGATCGCGGTCCACGTATTCCACGTCGAACGACTCGTTGCGATAGCGCAGGTCACCGGCGAACGACAGTGCCGCACGACTCTGCGCAACGACGTCGGCCGTGCGGTCTGCCGTGGCCTGGGCTTCGTCACTGGTCTTCTTGGTTTGTGCCTGAGCCTTTTCGAGCGCGTCGATCTTTGCGGTAAGCGCCGCGAGTTGCGCCTTGAGATCGGCGATTTCGGCGCCCTGCGCGAACGCCGGCGCGGGGGCGAGACCTGCGGCGGCGGCGAGCACGCCGCTGACGGCCAGGGATACGAGTTTGCGAGTCATGATTGTTCTCTGGTTATTGGGTACGACAATTGTGAGACGCAGCCGCCAGCGGACGGCGAAGCGGGGGGCGTCGCACGCCCGCCGGGACTGCGTCAAAGTTTCAGGGGCTTGAGCGCCTTGGCGTCCGCTCGGATCTTTCCGATCTCGGACTTGGTAGGCGGGATCAATCCCTTGTCCGCCAGGTAACCATCTTCACCCAATGCCTTGTCGCTGGTGTACTCCGCGATGAATTCCGGAATGCCGCGAATCACGTTCACATGCGCCTTCTTCACGTAGATGAACAGCGGGCGCGAAGCCGGGTACTTGCCGGACGAGATCGTTTCGAAGGTCGGCGTCACACCGTCCACCTCCGCGCCCTTCAGCTTGTCGAGGTTCTCCTCGAGGAAGCTGTAGCCGAAGATGCCGATGGCACTCGGATTGGCGTTGAGCTTCTGCACGATCAGGTTGTCGTTTTCACCGGCTTCGATGTAAGAGCCATCCTCGCGCACCGTGTCGCAGGCGCGCTTGAAGCGCGGTTCATCCTGCGAACGCAGCGTTTCCAGCCAGGGGTACGTGCGACAGCCCGCTTCCATGTACATCTCGACGAAAGAATCGCGCGTTCCCGAGGTGGGCGGCGGGCCGAGCACTTCGATCTTGGTGGCCGGCAACGCCTTGTTGACATCCTTCCAGGTGGTGTACGGGTTCGGGATCAGTGTGGTCGGATTCGCCGGGTCCGGAACCGTCTTGGCCAGCGCCAGGTAGACGTCCTTACGAGTCAGTTTCATCGAGGCGGCGCCCTTGTTCTCGGCCATGACGATGCCGTCGTAACCGACCTTGACCTCGACGACTTCCTTGACGCCGTTCTGCGCACAGCTCGCAAGCTCGGCGGGCCGGATGCGGCGCGAGGCATTGGCGATGTCGGGGAATTGCGGCCCGACACCATTACAAAAGAGCTTGATGCCGCCGCCCGTGCCAGTGCTCTCCACCTTGGGCGTCTTGAACTGGCCCTGGCGGCCGAACTGTTCGGCGACCGTGGTGGTGAAGGGATAAACCGTCGAGGAACCGACGATGGTGATGGAATCGCGCGCCGATTGTGCGTGCGCCGTGACGCTCACGGCACCGATGACGGCTGCCGCGAGGGATGAAACCAGGAATGTGCGAGTCACTGTATTGGCCTCCGGTTGTGACGCGCGGCAATTTATGACTGGAAGATTGCGGGAATATTTCAGTGGAGCGATTTCATCTGACCGTAACAAACACCTTGCTGGGTACGGTTGGGTTCCGTATAACGCGCACCGATGTCCGCCACCGTTGACCTCGCCCTCGATCTCATTTCCCGCAATTCAGTGACCCCAGCGGACCAAGGGTGTCAGGAAGTTATGACAAGACGGCTAGGTGCCGTCGGCTTCGAGGTCGAAAACCTCCGTTTCGGCAATGTGGACAATTTCTGGGCGACGCGCGGCAAAGGCGGGCCGGTGTTGTGCTTCGCCGGGCATACCGACGTGGTCCCCACGGGCCCACTCGAGGAATGGCACAGCGATCCGTTCAAGCCCACGGTGCGCGACGGTCTTCTGTTTGGTCGCGGCGCGGCCGATATGAAAAGTGCCCTGGCCGCCATGGTGACGGCCACCGAGGAATTCGCCCGCGAGAAGCCGGACCACAAGGGCACCATCGCCTACCTCATCACCAGCGACGAGGAAGGTCCCTCGGTCGACGGCACCAAGAAGGTGGTCGAAACACTGCGCGAGCGCGGCCAGCAGATCGACTGGTGCATCGTCGGCGAGCCGTCGAGCGAAAAGCAGCTCGGCGACACCATCAAGATCGGCCGGCGCGGCTCGTTATCCGGGCGCCTGACCGTACATGGCGTGCAGGGCCACATTGCTTATCCCCAGTTCGCCGAAAATCCGGTGCACACCTTTGCGCCGGCGCTCGCGGAGCTCACCGCGCGAACATGGGACAAGGGCAACGAACACTTCCAGCCCACCAGCTTTCAGATCTCGAATTTCAACGCCGGCACCGGCGCGCCCAACGTGATTCCGGGCGAGCTCAAGGCGCGCTTCAACCTGCGCTACTCACCGGTGCAGACCATCGATGGCCTGAAGTCCATCGTCGAAGGGATCCTGAAGAAACACGGGGTTCGCTTCACCCTCGAGTGGTATGTATCGGGCGAACCTTTCTATACGGCGCCGGGCGCGCTGTCGCTGGGCGTCACACGGGCGATCCAGGCCGAGACCGGCCTCAAGCCCAAATATTCCACCGGCGGCGGTACCTCCGACGGCCGTTTCATCGCGCCTCTGGGAGCCCAGGTGGTGGAGCTTGGCGTCATCAACGCGACCATCCACAAGGTCAATGAAAGCGTCAGCGTCGATGACATCGATCGGCTGCATCGCATCTACCTGAATGCCCTGAGGGAAATGCTGGCCTGACCCTGCGCTGGTTGATGTGACGTTACTGTGACACTGGTGCCCTGACCCACTACACTCCGCGCTCGAAAATCGAGGGGTCGGGAAACCAATGAATTTCATCTCGCGTCTCATGCCTCGCGAGGGGCGATTCTTCAGCCTCTTCGACGGCCACGCCAAACTGATTGTCGACGGCGCCCTGGCCCTCGCGGATGTGCTCAAACACTACGACGACAAGGCCGACCGGCCCACCGGTATCAAGCTCATCGAAGACGCCGAACATGCGGCGGATCGCATCACGCACGAGACCGTTCAGCTGCTGCACACCACCTTCGTCACACCCTTCGATCGGGATGACATTCATCGACTGATCTCGCGCATGGATGACGTTCTCGATCTCATCCAGGACACTGCCGAATCGCTGGTTCTCTACGACATCCAGAAAATCACCCCCGAAGCCACGCAACTGGCCGAGTTGCTGCTGCGATGCGCGGAGCGTGTGCAGTCGGCCGTGGGACTCATGGCTTCGATGGCCGATGCGCCGGCCATCCTCAAGATCTGCCAGGAAATCGACCGGCTCGAATCCGAGGCGGACAAGGTAATGCGCAGCGCCATTTCGGAACTGTTTCGAAACGAGACCGATGTGCGTCAGCTCATCAAGTTGAAGGCGGTCTACGAATCACTGGAATCCGCCACCGACAAGTGCCAGGACGTGGCCAACGTCATCGAAAGCGTCGTGCTCGAAAACGCCTGAGCGGCATCGGGCACTGATTCATGGACGCAGGAACCATTTCCCTGACGCTGGTGCTGCTCGTGCTGCTGGCACTGGCGTTCGACTTCATGAACGGCTTCCACGACGCCGCGAATTCCATCGCCACCGTGGTGTCGACTGGCGTGCTGAAGCCCTGGCAGGCGGTGATCTGGGCCGCGACCTTCAACGTTCTTGCCTGGGGCGTGTTCCACCTGCGGTCGCGACCACCGTCGGCAAAGGCATCATCGATCCGTCCTTCGTCGACAATCGCGTGATCTTCGGCGCGTTGATCGGCGCGATCAGCCTGGAACCTGATTACCTGGTACTACGGCATTCCATCGAGCTCCTCACATGCCCTGATCGGCGGCATGATCGGCTCGGCGCTCGTCAAGGCCGGCACCGCACCCTTGCTCTGGCCCGGCATTCTCAAGACCGCGGCGTTCATCGTCATCTCGCCGCTGCTCGGCATGTTGTTAGGCTCGCTGCTGATGCTGGGCGTTTCCTGGCTGTGTTTCCGTCAGACTCCACGGCGCGTGGACCGGTGGTTCCGGCGGCTGCAGCTGGTTTCGTCCGCCGCCTTTTCCCTGGGGCACGGGGGCAACGACGCGCAGAAGACCATGGGTATCATCTGGCTGCTGCTGATCGCCGCGGGCGTCACGACGAAGGATCACCTGCCGTACTGGGTGGTCGCGAGCTGTTTCCTCGCGATCGGCCTGGGTACTTTTTTCGGCGGCTGGCGCATCGTAAAGACCATGGGCCAGCGCATCACCAAGCTGAAGCCGGTGGGCGGATTCGCCGCGGAAACCGGCGGCGCGTTATCGGTTGGCCTCGCCACATTCTTCGGTATACCGGTATCGACCACCCACACCATCACTGGCGCCATCGTGGGCGTTGGCGCGGCACAGCGTTCGACCGCCGTGCGCTGGGGTGTCGCTGGCAATATCGTCATCGCATGGATCCTCACCATCCCGGCATCGGCCGGCATCGCCGCACTGGCGTGGTGGCTCGGCGGCGCCGCATTCTAGAAATCGGAACGGCGCACACCGGGATCAGAAATTCATCGTGATCGATGCGACGAATGAGGTTCCGATGTCGTACTTGTTGTAATACACGATGTTTCCTTCGCGCTCCTGGAACTCCTCGTAACCCTGGCCGAAGATGTTGCGCGCTTCGAACTTGGCTTCGAGATCCTGCTGGAAGAACGTCAATCCCTGACGCACGACGATGTCCACACGCAGTCCCGGTGACTCGAAGATGTCCGGCAGGCCGGAGGCGCCGCGGCTGGTCACGCGATCACTCGCATAGGACAACAAGATCGTCTGCTGAGACAACTGGCCGGTCTGCTCCAGTCCGAGCTGCAGATTGGCGAGGTGATTGGATTGACCGGTGAGCTGGCTGCCATCGCGGAAGAAATTGCTCGCCGGCTGTGTCGTCGTTCCGTACACGGACACGGTGTCGTTGGGTCCCACAGTGAACTTCGAGTCGGTGTAGGTGTAGTTGCCGATCACGACCGCGCGGCGCGAGCCGAAGAACGCGCCACTGGAAATAGCCATCGAGCGGGAAGTACTTGTGCAGTTCGAGCTCGGCACCGTAGAGCGTGGCTTCGGGCGCGTTGGCGAAACTCGTCACCGGCGTGTTGTCATCGAAGCCGGTGAAAGCTTCGATGGGCCGGTCGATCTTCTTGTAGAACACCGCGGTCGCCAGGTGTTCCTCCGCGGCGAAATACCACTCGAAGCGCCCTTCGGCATTGACGAATTCGCCGTCGACCAGCAACGGGTTGCCACGATAGCGGCGGTTGGTCTCCGGGTCGAAGTAACTCTGGAACATGAGCTCGCGGAACTGCGGCCGCGCGATGGTCTTCGACGCATTGAAGCGCATCTGCATGTCATCGGCGAACCGCCAGGTGAGCGTGGCGCCCGGCAGCACGTACTCGTTGTCGAGGCTGGTCGAAGCCCCGGAATTGGTCAGCGTGTTGAACACCTGCAACGGACGGACGTCCTGCTCGCCGCGTTCGTAGCGCGCGCCGATGCTCAGGTCGAGTGAATCGGTCAAATCGGCCTGCATCTGCAGGTAGGCCGCATTCGTGCGCAACTCGGCGGTGAATGCGGGATCGGTTTCCGTGGTTTCGATCAGGCCAATACCAAAGTTTTCGATGACCGCAGGTCCCAGCAGATAGTCCGGCCTGAGCGTTGCGACGACGTTCGGAAACGTCGAGGGCGCGACGATCTGGAACTCGCGCCGCGTGGAGTCGCGCTGTGTGTCCGCGAAGTCATAGCCCAGCGTCCCCTTGAACGACGGTGTGAACTCCATCGTCACGTCCACGCCCGCGGACACGAGTTCCTCATCGAGATCCGAGAACGCGGCCGTCGCGTAGCCCGACTGGCCATTGTCCAGTCGATTGAGGAAGAATTGACCATAGGGGCTCGAGGCCTGGTTGCTGCGCTGATAGCCGATGGCGAGTTCGTAGGGCGCATCGCGCTTGGACTTCGAATACGACGCACGGGCCCCGATGGTCAGGGGATCGAGCCCGATATCGGCGGTGAGCTGGGTGCTGAGCAATTGGCGCTCGTACCAGGCGGTGGTCTGTTCGAGGTAGTCGGCGCCGAGCCTCTGGTTGTTCTGAAAGCCAGAGGCGAGAGTGGTGTGCTTGAGCGTGTCGTGAACGTAGAAATTGGTCCAGCGCAGCTTGCTGTCCACGCCGAATTCATAGTTCAGCCCCACCATGGCGTTGGTTACGGCACGGTTGTCGGTGCCGACGCGGCGGTAATCCTTGTCGATGACGGAAAGGTCGGCACTGCCGGGGGTTTGCTCGATATTGTCCCGCGTGCGCCAGTTGCTGCTGAATCCGGCCGTACCGATCAGGCCGATGCGCGAATCATTGTCACCGACCGACCAGGCGTCGCCGGCGCTCAGGTTTGCCGACCAGTTGAAGGGCACGCTGTCGATCTGCTGCACCAGCGCGTTCTGCGGCGTGACGAGTCCCTTGGCGATCTCGCCGGTATCCACGTTCCCGGAGCTCATGAGTTCGCCGCTGGCGAAGAAGTTCTCGAGCGCGGGCGTCAGATCTCGCAGGCCGGAGTCGTAACCCGTCCAGTCGTACTCGCCGCCGTAATAGTCGTAGCCGAGGTTGCGCGTGGTCTCGGTGTCGCCGCTCATGCCGACGCTCGCCGCGAAAGAACGGCGTCTTGGGCGACGACAGAGTCGTGAGATTGATCACGCCGCCACCGAATTCGCCCGTGAAAGCTGGGCGAATAGGTCTTCTGCACCAGCGACGATGCAACGACATTGGTCGGGAACAGGTCAAGCGGGATTGCGCGGCGCATCGGCTCCGGACTCGGCAGCGGCGAGCCGTTGAGCAGCGCCAGCGAGTAGCGGTCGCCAAGACCGCGGACATAGACGAATCCGTCTCCCACCACGCTCAGGCCCGTGACGCGCGACAGCGCGCCCGCGATATCGCCTTCGCCGGTTCGGGCGATGTCATCGGTGGACAGCACCGACACGACCTCGGTCGTGGCCCTCTGGATGTTGCGCTCGCGGATGCCGGTCACCGTGATCCCGGGCATCGCGACGTCGATTCCTTCTTCGGTCGCGAGTCTCGCTCCTCGGCATCATCGCCGGGGCCTGTCGCATCATCCTGCGGCGATTGCGCCAGCGCAGGGCCCGCGGACAAGGCGGTCGCGAGCAGCAGCGTCTCCCAAATGAGTGGCTTCGACATGTGTGTTCCTCTGGTTTTTCTCGAGCTCCCAAACGGCGGCGGATCGCGACCGTCTGGGGTCACGATCCGCCGCGCGCTGACCAATGCCGCTGATCAGAGCGGAGGAAGCGTGGTGCAAGCCGTGCTGGTCGTATCGAAAGTCGCGGTAGCAGAATTGCAGGTCCAACCCGCGTACCACGTGTCGCTGGCATCTTTGCACCGCGCCGACGTAGGTGGTGGTGTCGAATGCGGCATCGAGCGTCTTCGGATCCGTCGCCGTCACCGCCGTCTCATTGGGACCGTTGATGAAGGTGCCCGTGAGCGAGGCGGTGAATGCGGAGTTGTTGTTCGAGCCCGCGTTGAATACGTCCGTCACCTGCTGCACTGTCACGCCACCGGTTCCGACGAACGGGCCTGCGCCACACTGCATCACGACGGACTGGAACACCGGCGGCCCAAGCTTCTGGTTGGGCGCGTCGGCCGTGAGGATGTTCGTGCCGTTGAGTCGCAGGCAGGCCATCGGGCTGGTGATCACGCCGTTGACGAGAGTCGCATCGGATTTTCCGCGGAACAGCATGGCTGCGGTGTTCCCCGACGCCGCGTTGCGATGTACGAACGTGAAGTTCGCCAGCCTCATGTTCGTGCGTGGCGTGTTGTCTTCCAGCGCGTTGGCAGAATCCTGCTTCGACCATGGAGTCCGGATTTCCGGAAGTCTTCTGCACGGCGATGACGTACTGGATCGTGCCCTGATAGCCGGTATCCACGTCGATGTTGTCGTCATCCGCGCCCGTCACGACGATACGACGCAGTGTCGGGCTGCCGCCGAAAATCTCGAATCCGTCGTCCGAGCTGTTGTGGGACTGGAAGTGGCCGATCGTCGTGCCGGAGCCCACGCCGCCCAAGGTGAGCGATTGCAGCTCGCTGTTGCCGGAAAGCACGTAGCCCGAGTATCGGATCTGTACGTAGTCGACCGTGCCGCTGTTGTCGTTGGCCGTCGCCCCACCGAAGTATGCCGGGTCGACGGATCCTTCAGTCTGTCGCTCGCAATTGACCGAGCCGGGCGTTGCGGCCGGAGCCACTGTGCAATCCGTGGTCGGCGCGCGACCAAGCAGCACGACGCCGCCCCACTGGCCGTGGGAATCATCGTTCGAGAGTCCCAGCACATTGTCACGGCTCGTGAACACGATCGGTGAGGTCGCGTTACCCACTGCCTGGATGCGATTGCCGCGATTGACGGCCAGCCACGACGTGCCGGTGGCGCCATAGAGCACCACGCCGGGTCTGATCGTGAGGACCACCGCCGCATCGGCGGTCGGCGCCGCGCCGCGATCCAGGCCAACATCGACGCGACCATTGATCGAGTAGAGCAAACCCGCAAATTTCTCCAGCGTCGTGCTGGCGGTGAAGCGGCTCGGCAGCTCGCAGACGCGGTATTCGCCGGTCGGTCCGGAAATTGTTCCGGCGTCGTTCAGCCCGGCGGGATCCGGAATCGTCGGACAGCCGGTGGCCGGCGTGACCAGCGAGGCTGTCGGCGGCGGCGGCGGACTTGGATTGGGACTCGCTGGCGGCGGATTGTTGATCGTGACGTTGCCACTGTTGCCCGGCGATTCAATTTCTTCTGCACCACACCCGGCGAGGGCCGCCACGATTGCGGCGGTAGTGATCCACTGTACTGGTTTCATCTTCTTGTTCTCCTGACGTGCGTCTTGCGCGCATGCCAAGTGTCTTACGATGAAATTGCAGTTTTATTGCGTTCTCGCGTTTCACATTTCCGTCTTATCTCCAGTCCCGCTGGTCGTTCAGCCGCGGGAGGGAATCGAGATCCCACGTTGCACGGCGGGACGCGCAAGGAAGGCGTCGAGCGCACGTTGCACGTGCGGAAAATCGTCGAACCCGATGATTTCGCCAGCGCCGTAGAAGCCGATGAGATTGCGCACCATCGGAAAGATCGCGATATCGGCAATGGAATATTCGCCGCCCATCATCCAGGCGCGCGTCGCGAGGTGCCGGTCCACCACGCCCAGCAAGCGGCGCGACTCTGCGACGTAGCGATCGCGCGGACGCTTGTCCGCCCATTCGCGCCCCGCGAACTTGTGGAAGAAGCCGAGCTGGCCAAACATCGGCCCGATGCCGCCCACCTGGAAGAACACCCACTGCAGGCATTGGTAACGCGCCGCCGGAGCGCGCGGCTGCAGCTGACCCGACTTGTCGGCGAGGTACAGCAGGATGGCGCCGGATTCGAACAGCGGCAGCGGTGCACCCTGCGGGCCGTGCGGGTCGATGATGGCCGGGATCTTGTTGTTAGGATTGAGCGACCCGAACTCCGGCGACGTCTGGTCGTTGGTGTTGAAGTCGACCAGGTGCGGCTCGTACGCCAGTCCGGTCTCTTCCAGCATGATCGACACCTTCACGCCATTCGGCGTAGGCAACGAGTAAAGCTGGATGCGCTCGGGAAACCGCGCCGGCCACCGGCGCGTGATCGGAAAGCTCGACAGGTCGGTCATCGTCAGGCCCGGCGCACCGGGTAGACGATGTTGTTCACGATGCCGACCAGGCCGAAGGTGACCGCCATGATGAGCACCCAGCCCGGCATCGAAATGCCGAGGAAGGTCCAGTCGACGGTCCCACACTCACCACCGCCCGTCATGACGCGGCGGACGACTTCGAGCAAGGGAAACATCTGCATCAGTGTATCGAGCGGCGCGCCGCAGGCAGGCACCGTGCCCGGCGGCTGGCCCTGGATCCACACGTGGCGTCCCGCCACCCACACGGTGGCACCGGCCACCAGGAACGCGAGCATGCCGTAAATGATGGACCCGGTGCGCCGCGCCGGATGGAGCGCCGCAATCAGGAACACCAGGCCCAACGCGCCGATACAGACGCGCTGGAACATGCACAGCGGACATGGCACCAGGCCAAGCACGCCTTCTGCGTAGTAGATCGCGTAGAGAACCATGGCCGCGCAGGCCAGCGCGGCCGCCAGGTTTATTTTTTGTCTTCGGTCGAACATGGAATTTCCAGGCGATTGCCAGGCGCTCGCGCGCCACATCGGAGAACGCCGCCGAAGCGGCGGCGTTCGTCGGTGGGAAGAATACTAGATACGGGCGGTGGTGGCGCCGACGGCGCCCCACGTGGTGCGCCAGCGATGCTTGATGCTGGTCAGTCCGACGAGCGCCACGACCGCCAGCGCGGCGAACAACAACAGCCCCGCCTGGTAGCTGCCGGTCATCTGTTTCGATATGCCGAGACTCGAGGCCAGGTAGAAACCGCCGACACCGCCGGTCATGCCGACCAGACCCGTCATCACACCAATCTCGTGGCGGAAGCGCTGCGGAACGAGCTGGAATACCGAACCATTACCCATGCCGAATGCGAACATCGCGATCACGAACAGCGACAACGCAGTCGCGGCACTCTCCGGCCGGAAGCTCACCAGGACGAGCATCACGGCGGCGATGGAGTACATGATGGACAACGCGCGAATTCCGCCGATGCGATCGGCAAGCGCGCCACCCACCGGGCGCACCAGCGATCCGGCGAAAACGCAGCCCGCGGTGAAGTAACCGGCAGTGACGGCATTGAGGCCGTACTCGCTGTTGAAATAGATGCTGAGCGAGGACGCCAGTCCGACGAACCCGCCGAAGGTGACGGCGTAGAAGAACATGAACCACCAGGCATCACTGACCTTGAGCACGGCCAGGTATTCCGTCCAGGTCTTGGGCGGTGGCGCGGTCGGCGCGTCCTTCGCGGCGAATAGATAGACTATGAATGCGACGGCGAGCGGCAGCGCGGCGACGCCGATGACGTTTTGCCAGCCGATCCACGCGGCCAGGCTCGGCGCCAGCAAGGCGGCGAACACGGTGCCCGAATTGCCGGCGCCGGCGATTCCGAGCGCCGTGCCCTGGTAATGCGGTGGATACCAGCGCGACGCGAGGGGCAACGCCACCGCGAAAGACGCGCCGGCCACGCCCAGGATCAGCCCTACCCACAGGGTGTCGTGATAAGTGTCGATGCCAGATGCCCAGGCGAACACCAGGCCGACGATCACCACCACCTGGCCGATGATGCCGGCACGCCTGGGCTTGAGGCGATCCACCAGCACACCATTGACCACGCGCAGCAGTGCTCCGGCGAGCACGGGCAGCGCCACCATCAGACCTTTTTGTGCCGCACTCAGGTGCAGGTCCGCGGACATCTGCACTGCCAGTGGCCCGAGCATCACCCAAACCATGAAGCTCATGTCAAAGTAGAAGAACGCGGCCAGCAGCGTGGGAAGATGCCCAGCCTTGAGAAAATCTCGTCTGATCACCAATAGCTCCGTCGTTCTGAAAAAAGGCACCGCCGGTCCTGCAGGCAGCGAGCTTGCAATTAGCGGACCATGCAGTGCTCCCGATGCGGGATGCCGCGCATGACGCCGGAACTGCCCGCGGCCGCCAGCACCGGATTGCTCGTCGACGTTGGTGAACATACGTTGACCGGGGCGCGGGCCCGCAATGAGGACTACGCCGCCTGTTACCTGGGAACGGCCTCCGAACGGCTAGCTACTGGCGTGATTGCCGTGCTTTCCGACGGAATGGGTGGTGCCAAAGGCGGCCGCGTAGCCGCGGAACTTGCGGTGCGCAGTTTCATCGAGGCGGCCCTCGGGCAGCCGGCCACCCTGGGAATCGCACGGATCGGTTCGCGGGCGGTCGACGCCATCAATCGATGGACTCACGCGCTCGGGCGCACGGATGCGCAGTTGAATGGAATGGCCTGCACGCTCAGTGCACTAGTCCTGTGCGGCAGGCGGGCCCATGTGCTCCATGTCGGGGATTCGCGGGTTTACAGATTGCGAGATGAAAAGCTCACGCTGCTGACGCGTGATCACACCCTCGGTGCCCCGGGCACGACTCATGCGCTCACGCGCGCAGTAGGCGCACAGGACATCCTGCGCGTGGACCACAGCGCGGAATCTGCGCGGGTTCATGACCGTTACCTGCTGTGCAGCGATGGCGTGCATGGCGTGTTATCCCGGCAGCAAATCCTCGCGGCCCTGTGCAAGCGCGCCGCACCACGCGAGACCGCGCTGCAACTGGTCAGCGAAGCCGCGACCGCTACCGATGCGGACAATTGCACCGCCGTCGTCGTCGACGTGCTTTCCTTGCCCGCGACGCAATACGCCGATCTCGAACTTGCGTTCGCCGACCGGCCGCTGCGCGCAGTGCCCGCGACCGGCGACGTGGTCGACGATTACGCGCTCATCGAGATGCTGGGGGACGGCCCGTACACGCGCGTGTTCCGCGCCACCGACAAGCTCGAGCGGCGCACGGTCATTCTGAAGTTCCCGAAGTCACGACCCGGACTCGACGAAATCCTGCGCACCGCGATCCTGCGCGAGACCTGGATCGCAAGCCACGTGCGCAGCCCGTTCGTCACCGAGGCCATCGAGCCACCGCCCGAACGCCGCAGTTGCGTGTACGGCGTGACGCCATGTTATTCGGGTGAGACGCTCGAGCAGCGCCTGTTGCGGCCCCCCGCGATCACGCTCGCGGCCGGCCTCGACATCGCCATCAAGCTGGCCAAGGCCGTGGCCGCACTGCATCGCGCCGGTATCGTGCATCGGGACATCAAGCCTGAAAACGTCATCCTGCAGCCGGATGGCGGTCTGAAGCTCATCGATCTCGGCGTGGCGCGCCTGCCGCAACTCGAGGACGGCGAGCTCGCCAGCACGCCCGGCACCCCTAGCTACATGGCTCCCGAGCTCTTCAACGGCGCCAGCGGGGACGACAGTGCCGACATCTTCGCGCTCGGCGTGACCGTGTACCGGCTGTTCGCGGGCGGCGCCTATCCCTATGGCGAGATCCCGGCCTTCTCGCAGCCGCGATTCAGGACTCATACCTCGCTGGCCAAACATCGGCCGGACCTGCCGGCGTGGCTCGACCACATCCTGGCGCGCGCCGTCGCGGTGGAGTCCCGCGCGCGCTTCGCCGATGCCGTCGAGTTCGCCTTCGAACTCGAACATGGGTCGCTGCGCGCCACGCCACTCAGCGTCGCGCGCAAACCGATTTATGAACGCAATCCGACCCGCTTCTGGCAGGTCGTTGCGGCACTCTTGCTGATCGCGCTGCTGATCGCGCTGGCGCGCGGCTAGGAGCGGCGCGCTACGCCTGCGGAGCGCGCTCCCGCAGGGCTGCGCTCGACGTCTTCCAGCTTGGTGTGGCGGATGTCCTTGCCGTGCACCATGTAGATCACGTATTCGCAGATGTTCTTGGCGTGATCGCCGATGCGCTCGAGAGCACGCACGATCCACATGACGTCGAGCGCGCGGCGGATGCTGCGCGGATCTTCCATCATGAAGGTGATGCACTGCCGCTGGATGGACTCGTACTCCTCGTCGACCACGCGATCCTGGCGCGCGACTCGCAAGGCGGCGTCGGCGTCCATGCGCGCGAAGGCGTCGAGCGCCTGGTGCACCATCTCCGAGACGATGCGGCCGAGGTGCTTGATCTCGCGATACTTGTCCGCAGGCCGTTCCATGGTTGCCAGCCGTGAGGCGATGTAGCCGATCTTCTCGCCCTCGTCGCCGATGCGTTCGAGATCGGTGATGGTCTTGATGGTGGCGACGATGACGCGCAGGTCGCCGGCGGCAGGCGCGCGCGTCGCGAGGATCTTCTGGCACTCCTCGTCGATCGACACTTCCATGCTGTTGACCTTGAAGTCGTCCCGCCCGACCGACACGCCGAGGTTGCTGTCGCCCTCGATGAGCGCCTTGACCGCGTTCGCCAGCTGCTGTTCGACCATGCCGCCCATGGTCAGGACCTTGTTGCGCACGCGCTCGAGATCTTCGTTGAAGCGGCGCGAAATGTGGTGGGTCAGATCGGCGGTTTCCATGGCAACCTCAGCTTACGCGGCGCGCGGATTCGTACGCGAATTTTGTTAGGACACGGTGACGCAGTCATGACATCACGCGCTTGCCGCAACGCGCTGCTCGAGGACGCGCTCCGGCGGGAAGTGACAGGTAAAGGTGCTGCCGCGACCCTCGATGCTCTCGATCTCGAGTCGTCCGCCGTGGCGATGCAGCGCGTGCTTGACGATGGCCAGGCCGAGCCCTGATCCGCCCGTATCCCGCGAGCGACCCGAATCGACGCGGTAGAAACGCTCGGTGAGGCGCGGGATGTGTTCCGCCGGAATGCCGGGGCCGGTGTCACGTACCGAGAAGTGGGCGCCCTCACCGTCCGTCCACCACCGGATCTGCACGCTGCCTTCGGGAGGCGTGTACTTGGCGGCGTTGTCCACCAGGTTCGAGAACGCCGATTGCACCATGGTCTCGTCGCCCAGCAGGGTCGCGGGCGATTCGATGGCCAACTCGACCTGGCGCGGGTGATCGGGCCGGGTGAGCACATCCTTGCGCAGCAGCGACGCCATCGCGGCCACGTCGATGGGCTGCCCCTTGACTGGTCGCGTCGCTGGCTTCGAAGCGCGACAGCGCCAGCAGGTCTTCGACGATGTGTGTCATGCGATCGGTCTGGCGCCGCATTTCTGCAATCGGCTGCGCCAGCTCGCCGAGATTCGGATCACCGCCAAAGGTTTCGAGGTAGCCGGCGACAACGGTGAGCGGCGATCGCAACTCGTGCGAGGCATTGGCGACGAAATCCTTGCGCATCTGCTCGAGACGCACTTCGCGCGTCACGTCGCGCAACATGAGCAGGCGTTGATCCTCGCCATATGAAATGAGCTGGAATGCCAGGTGCCGCTCGGTCGGCGCATCGATGCGCACGATGAGCGGCAGCGAATATTGTCCGTTGCGCAGGTACTCGACGAAGTCCGGATTTCGCACGAGATTGTCGATGCGCAGCCCGAGATCGACGCGCCGCGACAGGTCGAGCAGTTCGCCCGCCTTGCGATTGAACCAGACGATTTCGCCCTGCGGATCGAGCATCACCACGCCGTCCGGCATCGCGGCCGTGGAGCGGCGCAGCTCGCGGAACAGGCGCGTCAGGCGTTCCTTGTGAAATCGCTTGCGCCGGTGCAGTCGGACTACCTGGGCAACTACATCGCCCCACAGTCCCATGGCATGCGGTGGATCCGCGACGCTGCGGTACTGCAGCCAGGTCGCAAGCTCACGCAATTGCCAGAGGTTCCATCCCAGATAGAGTGCGAAGGCTCCGCTGATCCCGACCCAGACGGAGTCGATCAACCAGCCGCCCGCCGCGCCCAATGCCAATGCCGCGATGATGCGCACCGCAACGTAGACGAAGGCGCTCGAGGCTGAGCTCATGACGACGGTCTTTCAAAGGGGACGTGAAGAAAATCGATAGCCTGAGCCTCGCACCGTCTGGATCAGGCGGTCGTAGCCGAACTCTTCCAGCGCCTTGCGCAGCCGCCGGATGTGTACGTCAATGGTGCGCTCTTCAACGTAGACGTTGCCACCCCAGACGCGATCCAGCAATTGCTCCCGGGTGTACACCCGCTCCGGATGGGTCATGAAAAAGGCCAGCATGCGGTATTCGGTGGGACCGAGCGCCACGGTGCGCTCACCGGCGCTCACGCGCTGACTGCTCTGATCGAGCACCAGTCCGTCGATCTCGACGCGTTCGGAGCCTTCCGCCGGCATGGCGCGGCGTAGCACAGCATTGATTCGCGCCAGCAGTTCGCGCGGTGAGAACGGCTTGGTGATGTAGTCGTCGGCGCCACCTTCCAGGCCCGCGACCTTGTCACCCTCTTCGGCGCGTGCGGTCAACATGATCACCGGAAGCTCGCGGGTTTCCCGGTCACGTTTCAGGCCGCGGGTGAATTCCAGGCCGCTGGTGTCGGGCAACATCCAATCGACCAGCAGCAGATCGGGACGGCGATTGGCGACCTCGGCGCGACCCGACCGGGCGTCGGCGGCTTCCCGCACTTCGAACCCGGCGCGACGCAGGCCAAAGGCGATCATCTCGCGAATTGGGCGCTCATCCTCAACGACTAGAATCTGTTTTGCGGACATGTTTCCTGACACGGCATCACAGGTGACGGTTTTGTGGCGTGCGGATTACAGCCGGAGTCTATTGCAGTTTGATTACGGCGGCGCGGCAACCACCCGATTCCTGACATAAACCGGCAACGCACGCTCGGCGGGCAGCAATTCTCCGGCGGTGACCAGCAGGCGCGCGAGCAGCACGATCTCCCGCGCTCGCGGCAACAGGTCGGGATGTAACGTACCTCCTCCGGCACGGCAACGTTCCGCCAAATCGGGCGAGACGACCAGCCCGCGGCCGGCCGCCGCCCACGACGTGTCGGAGCCCGACGGCACTTCCACCTGCGACCCGGCACTCACGTGTTCCTCACCCACTGGCGTCACGAGCAGGTCCGGCTGGAAAAGTCCCCAGTACACCTCGCGCATGCGGGCATCGTTGACCACCAGAATCCGGCCCACGCCGGGTTGCAGGTCGATTACCCGCCGCGCCACCGCCGCGAGATCCGACACGGGCGCAACGCCCAGGTCGGCGCCAAACGCCAGCCCCTGCGCGACACTGGCGGCGAGTCTGACCCCGGTGAAGCCGCCCGGTCCGCGGCCGAAGGCAATGGCATCGAGCGCCCCCAGCGAGACGCCACCCTCACTGAGCAGCTCGTCCACCATGGGCAGCAGCCTCTCGGCGTGACCGCGCTCCAGCTCGACATAGCGCTCGATGATGTGCTCGTCCACGCCGAGCGCCACCGAGCAGGCCTCGGTCGCCGTGTCGAGCGCGAGGATTTTCAAGCCAGCCCGCCATCCACGGGCACACGTTCCAGAGTCGCGGCCGCGGGCGGCGCCACGCCGGCCACGCGCCGCAGGAAAACCTCCGCCTCGTGCGACACCCGTGTCACGGGCATCGGCGGCAGGCACGAGCGAAATACGCGGCCGTAAGGTTTGTCGACCAGGCGCGGATCGCAGATCGCGATGACACCGCGATCGGTTTCGCTGCGAATCAAGCGCCCTACTCCCTGCTTGAGAGCCAGAGCCGCCTCAGGTAACTGGTATTCGCGGAATGGATTGCCGCCGGACGCCTTCAGATGTTCGATGCGCGCACGCGTCAGTGCGTCATCAGGTGACGCGAACGGCAGCTTTTCGATGATCACCAGGCGCAGCGCATCACCCTTGACGTCCACGCCTTCCCAGAAGCTCGCCGTCCCCAGCAACACCGCGCTGCCGGATTCGCGAAAGCGGCGCAGCAACTGTTCGCGGGGTGCTTCACCCTGAACCAGCAGTGGCAGATCCATCAGCGCCCAGCGCGCTTTCAGCAACCCGGCAGCGCGTTGCAGGGCTCGATGACTGGTGAACAACACGAAGCAGCCGCCGGCGGAGGCCTCGATGAGCGGCATCGCGGCCTCGACCACCGCAGGCGTGTGCTCGGCGGAGGCGGGATCCGGCATACGCGTCGGCAGATAGAGCAAGGCCTGCGATTCGAAGTCGAACGGACTGGGAATGGCCAGCGTTTCCGCCTCGCCGAGGCCGAGGCGCGACGTGAAATGCGCAAAGTCCTCGCCGACCGACAGCGTGGCGGAGGTAAAGATCCAGGAGGCACGCGTACCGGCAGACAACGACGCGAATCGCTCCGCCACGTCGAATGGCAACAGGCTGAGTGAAAAGCCTCGCTGCGTCAGCTCGACGCTGCGCGCGCCCTCGTGATCTTCCGCCTGGGAGATTTCCTGCAGGCGCGCGGCAAGCTCGGTGGCCCGCGCCGCTGATTGGGTGATGCCGGCCTCGCGTCCCTGCTCATTGAGCGCCGCGGCCAGCGCCCGCAGCGCCTCGTAGAGATCACGGGAGGCATCGGCGAGTGGTGTGTCGGCGGCCAGCCAGTCGGGCCGTTGCGTGCGGCGCAGGATTTCCGCCAGCGCCGCCAGTCCCTTCTCGACCACAGCGAGCTCACTGGCGAGTGCGGTCGCACCGGCGCGGGCCTGCGCCAGCTCCAGGCGGGTATCGCGCACCAGCAGTTCCACCTGGCGGCTGCCGAAGCGGGCACCGAAAAACTGCGTGGCGAGATCCGGAATCTGGTGTGCCTCGTCGATGATCACCGCGTCCGCCGTGCCCAGCAGGTCACCGAAGCCCTCTTCCTTGAGCGCCAGGTCCGCGAGCAGCAGATGGTGATTCACGATAACGATGTCGGCTTCGATGGCGCGACGGCGCGCCTCGACCACGTGACAGCGGCCGATCTCGGCGCACCGGTTACCTAAACAATTTTCCCTTGTCGAAGTGACCTGCGGCCACAGCGGGTGCGCATCCCCAAGGTCGGGAACCTCGGCCAGGTCACCGCTGCGCGTCACGCCCGCCCAGCGCTGCACCCGCGCCAGCGTGCGGTCGCGTGTGCCCGGCAGACTGCGCTGCGAGTCGAGCTGCTTCAGCCGGTAGTGACACAGATAGTTAGAGCGTCCCTTGAGCAGCGCCACGCCCGCCGGCCGGCCGATCGCGCCCGCCACGAGTGGCAGATCCTTGTTGAACAGCTGGTCCTGCAGGGTGCGCGTGCCGGTGGAGATGAGCACGCGCCTTCCGGAAAGCAGCGCGGGCACCAGGTAGGCGAAGGTCTTGCCGGTGCCGGTGCCCGCCTCGACCACCAGCGGCGCACGGTTTTCGAGTGCGCGCGCGACGCGCTGCGCCATGGCGAGCTGCGCACGCCTTGGCGTGAAGCCTGGCAGCGAACGCATCAGTGGGCCGCGCGGCCCAAAAACTTCGTCGAGATCATGCATGTCCGCGGCACGCTAGCGCGGCGCACGCAGACTGTCGAGGTTCAAATCTTTGAATGTGTCCTGGTCTGCCTTGATGCGGATCTGCAGGTAGGGGCCCTGCGCCGTGTGACGGCTGGCCGAGAAGTCCGCATCGCGGAAGCCGGCGAAGTTGTAGCCCAGCGAGACCCAGATGTTCTTCGCGAAGGACACGCCGACGTCGAGGCCCGACCGAGTAGTCCATGACATCCGACTCCCACGAACGCAGCGCTGCGCCGTGGAAGCCGAGATCGAACCGCGGGTTCAGCTGGCGCCGCAGGTCCAGGCCCGCGATATCCGAGACGCCGGCGTATTCCTCGCCGTCGAAGGTGCTCGACACGTAGCGCACGCCGTATTGCAGGCCGAGCTGCATCGCGGAATCGAGCTGCCAGTTGGCATGCAGGTTGTTGACGACGCGCGAAGACTCGAAGGCGTTGGTAACGGCGGCGACCTCGTCATACTTGAGTTCGAGTCGATCGAAAACGATCCAGCGGCTCGAATCCGGACGGAAGGCCCAGGCGAAGCGGCCAACGGCTTCCGTCGAGGCTCCGAGCAGGCTGTCGGTGTCGAAAGCCTGCAGCGCCACCGACATCGCGTGGCCTTCGATCGGCTCGCGGTACCAGCCAGTGGTCGAACTCCAGCGTTCCTCGGTATCCGAGTTGCGATGCTCGAGGCGGCTCTGCATCTGCCACAACTCGCGGCGATACGAAGCACCGACAAAGGCCGCGAAGAAATCTTCGGTGAGGCTGCCCGAGGCCAGCGGAGCATTCGGGTTCAGCGGCTCGAGATCCGGACCACGCAGCGTGTTGCTCTGGTCGACCCCGACGTCGACGGCCCAGCGCTCCTTGAATACGAAGCCCTGCGTGAGGCCGAAGTTCGCGAAAGCGCGCGGGCCGTATTCGGTGGCCTGGGTGTTGATGCTCGAGTTGACCTGGGTTCGCTCCCACGGCCGGGCGCGCATGCCGAAGCGCGTAGTGTCGGCCTCCAGCTGATCGCCGGTGGCGTGTTCGTACTCCGCGTACAGCGTGGTCGCATCGGAAAGGTGGTAGTCGACGCCGAGGATGCCGCGCGCCGGGTAGTCGACGCTCGCCTCCTTGCCGCCGAGCGTCATGTCCGCCTCGCCGCGCAGCGTGACCCGTCCGTCCCAGACGTCGACGCTGCCGGTCACGACGGCCTGGTCGGAGACGCGCTCATCGCCGCTGGCGTCTTCGTCGGCCACGTGTCGTGCGCCCACCCCGACGGTGTAGCCGTCGCGCGTCATGTGCGCATCGGCGCTGGCCAGGAGACGCGTCGCGTCGCTGGCGAGCACCTGCTGGTGCTGCATCTCGCCGCTCACCATGAATTTTTCATTGAGCTTGTAGCGCGCGTCGACGCCGGCGCTGCGCGTGCCGGTGTCGGCCGTGAGTTGCTGGCCGACGCCGAAGCCGTTCTCGGCCTCGCGCGCCCAGGCACGGGCCTCGAGATGTTCCGAAACGTGTGTGCCTTCGACCAGCCACGCCGTAGAGGACGAGGGGCGCAAAGGATCGTCCGATTGCGACTGCGCGACTTCGGCGCGCACGCGCGTCGCGTCGCTGGCGCGCCAGGTCAGGTCGGCGCCGGCAATGCCGGTGTCACCGGTCTGCGCGCCCTCGTGTACGGCGCTGGCGCCGATCTCGACGCGCTCATCGGCGAACTTCGCCGCGACGCGCAGGCCTGCCGCCGTCTGATCTTCGCCCCCGGTGCGCACTTCGTAGTCGACCACGATGAAAACCGGATTGAGCTCATGATCGCGGTTCTGCACCGGTTCCTTGAAGAACACCGTGCCGCGTTCGTAATCGAGATCGTAGTCGAGGAAGCGCGACAGCTCGTGGCTCTCGACCACGCGGGTGATCTCGAAGCGGTCGCGCACTTCGATACGCAGCTTGTCGCTGCCGATGACAATCGGCGCGCGCGACAAATGGTAGAGGCCCGCCGTGCCGTCGCCGCGCAACTCGTCCTGGATCAGTCCCGAATCGGTGCGCGCGGCGAAGGCCGACACCGAGACGCGCTCGCCGGCGTAGTCGCTGCGCAGACCCGACAGGCCGCGGTTGTATCGGGTGAGCTCGGTGACCGTGAAGCCGGTGTCGAAGTCGCCGAACAGCGCCACGAACTGGCGCCGCTCGATCTTGAGATACAGCTTGCTCTGTGAGGCGGCCTCGAAGCGCTGCTCGGTATTGTCACCGTACAGCAGGTAGTAACGATCCGGCTCGATGGTGCCGTGCAAACGGTCGCGCGTGTCCGCCTTCTCGCGCGCCGAGTCGTAGGCCATGGTCAGCAGGAAGTCGCCCTTGATGCGTCCCTTGGCGAAAAAGGCGATACGACCATCCTGTTCGAACCCTTCCTCGCGGTCGGCCGCGCTGGCCGTCTCCATGTTGCCGGAAATGGTGTTGTAGGCCGCCGTGCCTTCGGCGATGCCCACCAGGATCCAGTCACGCGCCGCAGGCTCCAGCCACACCTTGAATTCGTCGCTCTGCCGCTCGTTGAAGCGCAGCCGAAGCATCGCGTTTCCCGCCGTCGTGGTGGGCTCGAGTTCGATCAACGCCAGGCCGTCTTGCTGCACCTCGACCTGTGGCTCGCGCGGCCCGTTGGAAAGAATCTGGTTCTCCTCGAGATGTTCGACTTCCCACCAGGAGCGGTACGGCGAATCCACGCTGAAGGCCGCCATCGTGCCGGCGCGCGCAGGTTTGCCGTATTTGTCGAACATGCGCAACGCGATCACCGGGCGCGTCCGGCCGTCGGCCACCAGCTTCGAGGCGGCCTTGTCGACCTCGGCGCGCACCGGGCTGCCGCCGAAGTGCACCGAACGCTCGCCACGCCAGGCCTCGCTGCCATCCTTCTCGAGCACACGCGCCGCGAGCCGGTTTTCGCCATCGACGAGATCGACGGCGCGCCAGCGGCTCATGGCGACGGTATTGGCCGAGTTCACAGTCACACCGTCGAACGACAGCGGATCTGCGGGCGTGCCGTTCACCGTGAGCTCCACGGTCTGACCGGGGCGATGCTGGATGGCGACCTTGGTCACCGAAATCGCGGGCGTGGCGTCCGCCAGTGGTGCGAGCCAGCCGATGCCCGGCTTGAGCGCGTCGACGTCGAGCACCACACCCATGCCGAGCTTGTCGTCAATGACTTTGCGCGGGGCGCGCTTCGCCCCCGTGGACGGACCGCGCAGGATCATACCCTGCGTCGCGATGGTTTCGGCCTTGCCACCCGCTGCGGTCAGCTCGAGCGGTGCATTGGCTTCGAAACGCGAGCCTTCGATGACGATTTCCACGCGCCGGTTGGCGGCATGACTGGCCGGGTCATTGCCGTTCGCGATCGGCTGATCGGAACCTCGCCCGTCCACGTGGACGCGCGACTCCGGTACGGCCAGCGAGATCGCGAGGTAGTCAGCCACCGCCTGCGCGCGGGCACGTGACAGTGCGTAGTTGTCGGTGAACACCTCGCGACCGCGGCCGCTGATTGGCTGGGAATCTGAATGCCCGACGGCGCGAATCGTGATGTCGCGCGCGCCACGCCAGCTGCGGATCAGGTCGTGCAGCCCTTCTTCGTCGGCCGGCGACAATTCGGTCTTGAGCACGTCGAAACGCGGCGAGAGAGTGAACTGCGAACGCCCGAAGCGCGCAGCGCCCCGCGACAGCTGCGATTCCACCGTTTGCGAGCGCAGCCCGGACTTGGCCGGAGAATCAAAAGCCGCCAGGGCGCGCACTGGCAGCGTGCCACCGGAGTTGGGCGTGCGCGTGGCGAAACGCACCGTGCGCACCGAGCCCGGCGCGAGCTCACCCAGTCTTGCGGTGATGATGCCGTCCGCGACGCCGATCACCGCATCGCCGGCGCCGATGACCTGGTCCTTCGAATCCGTGGCGCGCGTGCCATCGACCGTGGCGCTGCCGCGCACGTATTCGAAACGATCCGGCAACATCACCACCACGCGCGTGTTGCCAGCCGGCACACCGTTCACGCGCACCACGGCCTCGTGCAACACGACATCATCGCCGTTCGGCTCCGCGGACAACGCGGAGCGGAATTCGAATTGCACGTCGCCCTGCGGCGCGGCCTTCTGGCGCAGCGCGAAGTCGCTGCGCCACAACGTGCCGGGACGCAGCTCGGCAAACTGCGAGTAGTCGCGGCCGGCGTGTCCCATGCGGTTCGCGCAGGGCGCAAGCTCGAGGTATTCGGGCAGCGAAAACTTGTCGAGCTGCACGGTGTGTGTGCCCGGATTCAGGCCTTCGAAGTGGAAGTGGCCGTTCTCGTCGGTGATGCTGTAGCTGCCATCCTCCAGATAGACGCGCAGGTTGGCGACGCCGAGGTCCTCGCGGCCATCACTCTCGCAGCTGCCCTCGAATACGCGACCGACGATGAAGCCTTTCTGCGAGAACAGCTCTTCGTTCATGCGCACCAGCGCGCGCGCCTCGTTCGAGCGCACGTTGCCGGGTGCGATGGCCTGGGCCGTGTTGATCGCGTCCTTCATGCCGCGCATCGCAATGGTGAACTCGACCACATAGCGCAGCGTGATGCTTTCCCCCGGCGCGAGTTGCGCCTGCCGGTAGGTGAACGAAGTGCCGTCGGCGGCCAGCACGGGATCGGCGATGCGCGTGCCGTTGAGACGCAGCGAGCCGGGGCGGAAGCGTGCGCCGGCGGGCAGCCGGTCGACCACGTCCACCGCGGTGATGGCGCCATCCTCACTGGTGTTCTCCAGGGTCAGCGTGTACTGCACGAAATCACCGGTGGTGGCGATCTGCTGACCCGCGTTCTTGCGCAACAGCAGCACGTTGTTGCTGGCGTCGAGCGGCACATCCACGGCCACCGCCGGCGCAGCGCTCACCACGAAGTTCTGGCCGAAGGAACCCGGCTGCAGGCGGAACGGCGCATTCGGCAGTGTCTGCAGGTCGGCGATCGTGCGCTGCGAAGGGAAGTTGTAATTGCCCGGCGGTATCACTTCGAGGCGATACGTGCCAGCCGCCACCAGCGGGAAGCGGAATACACCCGCCGGTAGTGTGTATTGGGTGCCGCCCTGGTCGGTCACCGGCTGACCGATGACCATTTCATTGGGAAAACGACTCACACCGTCGTCGCCGAAAACGGTGGCGGCAAGCCCAGTGACGGCATCGATGAGGCGCACGCGTGCGCCGTTGATCGGGAAGTCCGGTCTGCGAATCGAAAACCATACCGAATGGATCGACCAGCGCATCGGCCAGCGCCAGGTCGCTGGTGTCGGTGGGATCGACGTACGTGGCATCGAGCCGGGCGTTGCGCTCGACCTGCAGCGCGCAGTCGTTGCCCGCGGCGCCGGTGGCCGTGGGCACGTAGCCCACGAACATGCCGGTGTTCGGGCCGGTCTCGACCAGCCGCAGGATTTCGCTGTCGCCGGTGACCGCCGCAGAGACACGCACGTCTACTGTCTCGATCACGCCAGCGTCGCGATTGCGATCGAAATCGGTCACGCGCACGAAGATGGGGTCGCCGGCATGCGCGATCGCCGTGTCCTGCATCGGAATCGGCGCCAGGGGATCGAGCGGACCCACGCCTTGCGGAGCCGGCGAGCCGATAGCGACGAAGCTATTGTCCGCCCGGCATTGCGTGGGACCTGCGCTTAAGCTGGTGGTACTCGCCGCGTCGTAACGCGCCAGACGGATCGACGCGCGTGACGGCAGCGGCTCGACCGCGAGCGCCACCTCGTTCGACAACACGGTGCGCGAGGCGCCGGGAGCCGCCTCGTACGCCACGCTGCCGACGTTCCTGACTACCGTGCCGGGTGCCGTGACCTGCGCCACGGATTGCTGCGCCACTATGAGACCTGCTGCAAATAACAACGAAACCCTCAGCCACGCATTTGCGCGGCCCATAAACGCGCCGAAGGCGGAGTAGCTAGTCGCTACTCCGCCCTCTGCGTGAGAGTACCCGTTGTTGCGGGCGCCGGGTCTGGGTCGACCCATCGGGCCCGAAGCCCGATTACCCGCGGCATTCCATGTCATGGTTTGCCCTGGCTAGCGGCGTCCTGTCAGTTGATGGTGACGCGGAACTTCACCACGACCGTGGAGCCAGCGGCGACCGACGTGATGGCGGGCGCACCCACCGTCAGCGTCGTGCCGGTGAGCACGCAACCGTCGGCGTCGGCGTCCGACGTGCAATACGCCACCGGATTCGCGTCCACCTGGATGCTGACGTCCGTCGCGCCCGGATAGTCATCCGCGCGGAAGGTGGTCGCCGCCGGCATCGCATCGCTGAGCGTCTGCAGCGTCGCAGGCTGCGAACCGGTGTTGGCGATGGTGATGGTGTATTCCACCGTCGCACCCGGGATGGCCTTCGGATTGGCGCTCGGCGGTACCAGGTTGTCGGTGATCACCAGACTCGACTTGGTCACGCCCAGCGTCGCCGTCTGGATGTGGAACGTGTCGTCCGCAAACGCGGGCGGCATTCGCCACCACGATCTGCACCACGGCCGGATCGTCCGCGCTGGCGTCGTTGACCCACGCCACGCTGGTACCCGGATCGATGGCGGTGGCCGTGAGGCGCACTGGCGCGTCCTGGTTGTTGGTGGCAGTGCCAGGCACGTCCCCGGTCACGAATACCGTAATCGAAGCGCCTCTGGCCAGGCCCGTGATCGATGTCGCGGTGTCTTCCACGGCCTCGTACACGTTGTCGCCGTCGTCAACGTGAACAACGAAGTTGCCCATGTTGAAGTCATTGGCGGGCGCGGCCTGGTCAGATGCAGCGAGCGTGAAGTTGGAAATGATGTTGCTGGTGTTGGTCACCGTGTACGTGGCCACCTGGGCTAGCGCGCCCGGCGTCACGTCGTAAGTGAATCCACCCGTAACGTTGAGGTTGATCACAGTGTCGACCAGGAACGAGGCGCTTGCAGAGACCGCCGCCTGGTTCACCGAATTGACCGCGTAATTGACCGTTGCAGTGTTGCTGATCGAAGTGCCCGACGCGGTGTTCTGTGCGAACACCGTGCCGGAAGCCGCGACCGAGCCCAACGCAACGACGGCGAGACCGACCCGCCGCATTTGCTTCAAGACCGATAACATGGGTACTCCTCTTTACTCTCAGAAAAAAAACTAGTTAAGAACCGCGCGGAAACTCGCGTTCGCACGCGCGCCGGGCGCGAGTGAGTTCTTGAATTCCCATCGAATGTGTTTGTATTCGTCGGCGCGCGCGGGACGCGTGGCGCCGTTCTCCTGCACCATGAGCTTGCCGGCGGGCGCGAAGCTCTTGCCGTCGAGTGAATACGTGACGTGGCTTCCCGGCCCGACAGCCGAGCTCGGCACCAGCGTCATGTGCTCGGGAACCGCGTTGTTGATCGTCACGCTGTCGGACGCCTGCTTGCAGACGTTGCTGGCCGTGACGGTCCACACCACCTCGGTCCCGGGGACCACCTTGCCCGCCGGCACCAGGACCTTCTTCTTCTCACCTTTTTCGTCGAGCACTTCCTTCTCGACTTCGGCAGTGGTGGCCAGGGCGATGCAGGCCTGGCCTTGAGCGAAAGCCTGCGAGGCGAACCCGCAGGCGAAAATCGTGGCAATTGCAAACAGCTTGTTGGTCCTGATGAACATGTGTGTCTCCTTCACGTCTTCCCCGGTCAGTTGATGGTCACGGCGAACTGGATCGTCTGGGATCCACTCGCCTGCGTAAGCGTGCCGAGCTGCACGCTGATGCGTGCGGTCGGCGTCGCTGAAAAATCGCCCGCGTCGGCGTCCACGGCGTCGGTCAGCGCCGTGCTGTCGAGTCGCAACGTGCCTGGCACGTAGGTGGTGTTGGCGGGAATGCTGTCGGTGAACACCGAGTTGGCCGCCGAGCCCGAGCCCGTTGCAGCCACAACGATGGTGTAGTCGATGCGTGCTCCCGGCAGCGGACGGGTGCCGCCGAAGGAGTCGACCACCGCCTGGCTTTTGAGCGCACTCACCGAGATGCCGGCCACCAGGTACTCGCCGGTGGCTTCACCATCCGCACCCGTGGTACCCACCACCGCATCCGTACCGTTGGCGCCCTGCCCGGCGTAGGCCGTGCCCGGCGCGCCGCTGCCGGTGCGCGCGTCGGCCGCGAGGCGCGAAAAGCCACGATTGCCGTCGGCGGCACCGGCGGGAATATCGTTCACCACCAGCACGGTCACGAAGGCGTCGGCATTCAGCACCGGGTCATTGCCGCCGGCAACGTACGGCGTGTCGCCGGGCGAAAGGTCACCGCTGGCATCGGTGTCGAAGTAGATAGCGGGCGAGGCAGGGACGGGGTCGAATTCATCGCCGCCGATGGCGCCGGTCATCTGCAGGTGGAAGGTCTCGGGGCCGTTGCCGGTGTTGGTGACGCGGAACAGCATCTCCTGCTGGGTCGCGCCCGCAATGACCGGCACGCTTGGCGTCTGCAGTGTGACGACGGCGTCGAGAATCTCCGCGACCGTCACGCTGGTGGTGTTCGAAGTCGCGGTCGCACTCACCGATCCAACGGTGTAAGTAACCTGCGCTGTGTTTTCGATACTGGTACCGGCGGCGACACCGACGGCCCCGGCTTCGTGAGCCCGGATTCCGAACAGCGACACCACGCCCACGGCCACCAGTCGCCGGGCTGATTGCAAGACTAGATCTCCTCTCTGCTTCCTCTGGTCCTGCGCTGCCGTCCCGCGATCGATTGCGGGAAAGGCGTGAAACCCCTGACGTTTCGGGGGTTTGGGACCGAGCTGCGATGCATAATAGGAAGCGAGGCGCTTAGGCCGCGTGATTAGGGTCACGCCGACCCAGTCGCCTCTGGGAAACAGATCACATATAACGAGAGCAGGCCCGTGGAGAGCCGCCGATGCCCGCTAAACGACCCCGCCAGGGCCGCAAAAATGTGACGCCAATCAAGCCTGTCGGCATCGAGGCGGCCAACGAATCTGGTCCTGAAAATGGGGCTCAAGATGGCTTCGCGCCGGCCGATAACGCGGGACAGCCGGAACTCGAACACGCGGCGGCGGCGGACGCCGCTGAACAGATTCTTGGCGCCAATCCGCTGCTCGGCATCGACCGGGAAGAATTGTTAGCCGCGGGCAAACGCCTGCTGCGGTTGATGACGCTCAATCCCCAGGTTCTGATCGAAGAGAATCTCGCGTTCGCGCGCGAACTGCTCGAGATCGCCATGGGACGTTCGAAAATCGTCGCCGATGCGCGCGACCGCCGCTTCAGCCACGTCGTCTGGCAGAAAAGCGGCTACTACAAGCGCCTCATGCAGGGATTCATCGCGTGGCGCGACATGCACACCCGCATACTCGATCGGGCCGACACCACGCACGACGATCGCGAGCGCGCACGCTTCGTGCTGCAGTTGTTCACCGAAAGTTTTGCGCCCACGAATTCACTGCTGGGCAATCCCGGCGCCCTGCAGCGGATCACCGAGACACGCGGCAAGAGCCTCATCTACGGACTGCAGAATTTCGTCGACGACCTCACCAACAATTTCGGCATGCCGCGCCAGGTCGATGAACGCAAGTTCCAGGTGGGCAAGAACCTGGCCCTGACGCCGGGCGCGGTGGTGTATCGCGGCGAGGTGTTCGAGCTCATCCAGTACGCGCCGCAGACCGAGAGCGTGCATCGGAGTCCGCTGCTGATCGTGCCGCCACAGATCAACAAGTTTTATGCGACCGACCTGTCGCCGGGACGCAGCTTCACCGAGTTCGCCGTGCGCAGCGGTGTGCAGACCTTCTGCATCAGCTGGCGCAATCCCACGGCGGCGCAACGCGACTGGAACGTGGAGACCTATCTGACCGCCTGCAAGGAAGCTATCTCGGTTGCGCGCGAAATCACCGGCGCCGATCGCGTGAACGCCATGGCCGCCTGCGCCGGTGGCTTCACGCTGGCAACCCTGCTGGGACACCTGGCGGCGACGGGCGAAGATGTGATCGAGAGCGCGACGCTGCTGGTCACCGTGCTCGACACCGAGGCGCCGACGATGCTCGGGCAGTTTGCTTCGCGGACCGGAGTCGCCGCGACCATCGAAAAATCCCGCCGACGCGGCGTGCTCGAAGGCAGCGAGATGGCGCGCGTGTTCGCCTGGCTGCGGCCCAACGATCTGATCTGGCTGTTCGTCGCCAACAACTGGGTCATGGGCAATCGGCCGCCCGCGTTCGACATCCTTTACTGGAATTCGGACACGACCCGGCTGCCGGCAGAATTCCATGCCGACCTGCTGCGCATGTTCATGGACAATCCCCTGAAGGCGCCCGGAAGCTTTTCGGCGCTCGGCACACCCATCGACATGTCGAAGGTGACCGTCGCGTCTTACGTGGTGGCGGGAATCACCGACCACATCACACCCTGGCAGGCTTGTTATCAGTCGAAAAACATATTGCGTGGCAAGATCGACTTCGTGCTTTCTTCGAGCGGCCACATTCAAAGCATCGTGAATCCACCTACCAACCCGAAGGCCAAGTATTTCCTGAATTCGGCGCAGCCCGATTCAGCGGAGGACTGGATCGCCGGCGCGACCGAACATGCCGGCAGCTGGTGGGACCACTGGGCAGGCTGGTACCGCGAGCACGGCGCAGGCGAAGTACCCGCGCCACGGACGCTCGGCAGCGCCGAGCACCCGGCGGGGGATCCGGCACCCGGCCGCTACGTTCACCAGAGATGACCAAGCCGCGCGTCGAATACGTCGAAGTCGATGGCGTCAATCTGAGAGTCGCGACCCAGAAAGGTGCCGGCGGTGTGCCGATGCTGCTGTTCAATGGCATCGGCGCCAATCTCGAATTGTGTTTCCCTTTCATGGAAGCGATGCCGGAAAAGGAAATCGTCATATTCGACGTGCCCGGCGTGGGGCGTTCGGAGATGAGCTGGCGGCCACGCCGGTTTTCGGGCCTTGCGCGGCTGGCCAACAAGCTGCTCACCCGCCTGGGCTATCGCGAGGTGGATGTCATCGGCGTGTCCTGGGGCGGCGCGCTCGCGCAGCAGTTCGCCCGCCAGTATCCGGAGCGTTGTCGCCGGCTGGTGCTCGCGGCCACGTCGCCGGGGGCGATCATGGTTCCGGCGAGTCCCTCGGTGCTGTCGAAGATGGTGACCCCGCGCCGCTATCTCTCGCCCACTTACATGCAGAAGGCGGCCAGCGAAATTTACGGTGGCGAAGCGCGCCGTAATCCCAAGGTAATGACGGCTCACACCGCGCGAATCATTGCGCCGCAATTCATGGGCTACATCTATCAATTGATGGCGGGCATCGGCTGGACCAGCATTCACTGGCTGCATCGCATCCGGCAACCCACGCTGGTGATGGCCGGATCCGAAGATCCGCTGGTGCCGCCAGTAAACGCACGCATCATTGCGCTGCTCATTCCGAACAACCGCCTGTTCATCGTCCCCGGCGGTGGCCACCTCTTCATGCTGTATTCCATAGATAAGGTGGTACCGGTGGTGCGCGGCTTCCTGGAATCCGACCTGCCCCTCGTGGCCTGAGCGTCGTTTCCCCGCTTGACAACGCCTCTTCCGTACGTATGATGCGTCGCATCATTGCTGCGACGCAACACAGGAGACCCCATGAATTTTCAGGAGAAATTGTTCGATACCTCTGCCGAGCTGCGGAGCCGCGTGCAAGCGATCGCCAACACAGCCCTGGAGCGCGCACGCCTGCGGGCGAATGCCGCTGCCAGACGGGCTGAGAAGCTCAAAGGCTCGATCGCCATCCTCAATACTGCTGGCCGCGAGCTGAACAAGGTTGCCCGCCGCCATGCCGTGCGCTTCGTCGAGCAGAACTCGACGCTGGCCTCGCAGGTGCGCGACGACGTGTCGAAGCTGGCTCGCTCGACCATCACGACGTTGAGCCGGTTGCCCGCGAAGAAGCCCCGCAAAACCACCATCGCTCGCAAGCGCGCCCGTAAAGCCGCACGACGAGCCAGCTGATCGTCCCCCGTTTCCGGTCGGCTTCGACTCGCAACCTCAGTGCGCCCCGTTCGCGGGGCGCGCTGCTCTTCTCAAATCTGTAAGACTGTTAGCGCTAACCTCAATTCAATGGCCGCTATTCGGTTCGCCGCTATACTCCGTTGTCTCGTCAGGACAGCAGACAATCGAGGAGTCTAAATGGCCACTGCGCCGCATTCGTTCGCCGCCCTTCCAGATCTTTCTCCGGCGGTGGCCGAATGGGTAGAGCAGGTTCGACAGCTGACCACCCCCGATCGGGTGCAGTGGTGCGACGGATCTCAGGCCGAGCTCGGGCGCCTCAAGCAGGGGCTCGAAAAAACCGGCGAGCTCAAGCAGCTCAATCAAAGCACCTTCCCGGGCTGCCACATCGCCTACTCGCATCCGTCGGACGTGGCGCGCGTCGAGCACCTGACCTTCATCTGCACGAAGAACCGCGAAGACGCCGGACCTAACAACAACTGGATGGCTCCCGGCGAAGCCCGCGCCAAGATGCGTGAACTCTTCAAGGGCTGCATGAAGGGCCGTACGTTGTATGTGGTGCCCTACTGCATGGGCCCGATCGACTCACCTTACTCGCGCTGCGGAGTCGAGATCACCGACAGCGCCTACGTCGTGATCAACATGGCGGTCATGACGCGCATGGGCCGGGCGGCGCTCGAGCGCATCGCGCGCGATGGCAAATTCGTGAAGGGACTGCACTCCACTGGCGAGCTCGATCCGAATCGCCGTTTCATCATGCACTTCCCCGAAGAGCTTTCCATCGAAAGTTATGGCTCCGGCTACGGCGGCAACGCGTTGCTGGGCAAGAAGTGCCATGCGCTGCGCATCGCCAGCTGGCAGGCGCGCGACGAAGGCTGGCTGGCCGAGCACATGCTCATCGTCGGCATCGAAAATCCACAGGGCGAGACCCACTACGTTGCCGCGGCGTTCCCGTCGGCCTGTGGCAAGACCAACCTCGCCATGCTCATTCCGCCGGATTCGATGCCCGGCTGGAAGGTCTGGACCGTGGGCGACGACATCGCCTGGCTGCATCCGGGTCCGGACGGTCGCCTGTACGCGATCAATCCGGAAGCGGGCTATTTCGGTGTCGTGCCGGGCACGAACCGCGCGACCAATCGCAACGCCTTCGACATGATTCATCGCGACACACTGTTCACCAACGTCGCGCTGACCGCCGACAACGAGCCGTGGTGGGAGGGCCGCAAGCTCAACACCCCGGTCCTCGACTGGCAGGGCAAGCCCTTCGATCCGGCCAGTGGCGGCGTTTCCGCGCACCCGAATTCACGCTTCACGGTCTCGGCGAAGAACAATCCAATCTACTCACCGCGCAGCGAAGATCCGATGGGCGTGCCGATCTCGGCGCTGGTGTTTGGCGGACGACGACGGGAAGTTGCTCCGCTGGTCTACGAGGCGCGCAACTGGCAGCACGGCGTGCTGGTGGGTGCCTCGGTGGCTTCCGAAACGACGGCAGCCGCCACCGGAGCGGTCGGGGTCGTGCGGCGCGATCCGATGGCAATGAAGCCCTTCGCGGGCTACAACTTCGGCGATTACTGGAAGCATTGGCTGGAGACCGGCAAGCAGCTCAAACATCCACCGCGCCTGTTCCACGTCAACTGGTTCCGGCGCGATGCGGCGGGAAAATTCCTGTGGCCGGGGTTCGGCGACAACCTGCGCGTGATGGAATGGATCCTCAAGCGCTGTACCGGCGCGGTCGGTGCGCAGGAGTCACCCATAGGCTATCTGCCGCACGCAGCGGACCTGAATCTCAAGGGCACCGACGTGAACGCCGCGACGCTGCAGGAACTGCTGGCGGTCCAGCCCGCCGCGTGGCGCAAGGAAGCCGCGGAAATGCGCGATTACCTCGGGGAGTTTGGCGCACGTTCGCCGGCGGAGATGTCCGCCGAGCTCGACGAGATCGAAAAGCGCCTAGGATAGAAAAATGGGGACATTCCTATTTTCCTGGCGATCAATCAAACCTCGGGAATCTTCACGGAAAATAGGGATGTCCCTATTTTCTACGCCTCTTCGCAGTAGAAACGAATTGTCAGGGGCGAGTCGCGCTCGGGCACGCGCCCCAGCCCGATGAGTCCTTCGCCCTTGATCTGCACACTGTCGCGGCGCACGAAGAGTTCCTCGCCGCCCTCGGCCTGCACAAAGGTGCCGTTGGTGCTCTGATCGATCAACACGAACTTGTTGCGGTTGATCTCGATGCGTGCATGCAGGCGCGAGATCAGGTTGCCGCGGATCACGAGATCATTGTCGTCCGCGCGGCCGATGGCCACATTCGGCCGCTGCTCGGTCAGCATCACCTCTCCGCCATCAAAGGTGAGCCGAAGGCGCATGGCCCGCCGACCTTCGTGGGCCGAAATGCTTACCGACGGCAGCATGCTGGTGATGTCTTCGGTCTGCCACAGCACTTCGAACAGCGTCACCTCTGCGCCCTGGCCCTTCAGGGTGGCGACGTCGATCTGGCGCACCGCTGACTGCCACTCGGGCGACAACTGGGCGACCATGGCTTCGGTAGTGATGATCTGGCCGGCCTTGGCCTGGCTGGTCATGCGATTGGCCGTGTGCACGGTCGACCCGAAGACATCGCGGTTCTCGACCACCACTGGTCCGCAATGGCAGCCAATGCGAATGGCGACGTGATGCCCCTCCGAGGTCAATTCCGGATTGCCCGTAATGGACTTTTGCATCTTGGCTGCAGCGTTCAACGCATCGTTGGCCACCGCAAAGGTCGACATCACCTCGTCGCCCATGGTCTTGATGACCGTGCCGCGATGCTCCTCGGTCGCATGGCGCATGATTTCAATACAGATGGCGACCACTTCCCGCGCACGCTGGTCCCCGAGCTCTTCATAGAGCCGCGTCGAGCCGACTACGTCGGCAAAAACGATGGCAAGTTCGATGTCTTTGGCCATAGCGAGCAGGACGATGGACGCGGGGATTATACGCACATGACCTAGAATGTCGGCGATATCCCCTAGGTACAGACTCGCCGCCGCATGCGCATCTTCAAATCCCAGTTGTTCGCTGCCGCCCTGCTCTCCTTCATTTCCGGTGCTGTCGCCGCCGAAAAAGCCCCCGCGTTCCGCAAGGCCGACCTCACCGCGGCGGACACACTGCGCCAACGCGCGCTCGAAGATAACGGCGCCTGGCAGTTGATCGAGTCATTGACCACTGAAGTGGGTGCGCGTCCCGCCGGTTCGCCCGGCGACAAGGCGGCGGTGGCGTGGGCGCTGCGCGAGATGCAGCGCATCGGCCTGGCCAACGTGCGCAGCGTGGAAGTCATGGTGCCGCACTGGGTGCGCGGCGACGCGCAATTCCAGGTGCTGGCGCCATGGCCCCAAGCCATGCCGACGCTGGCACTCGGGGGAAGTGTTGGCACTCCGCCCGACGGCATCGAGGCTGATGCCATCATGGTCAAGGACCTCGAGGCGCTGAAAAATTTGCCGGAAGGCGCGGTGCGTGAGCGCATCGTGTACTTCAACAATCGCATGGAGCGCACTCGCGACGGCTCGGGCTACGCACGCGCCGTGACGGTGCGTGTTGCGGGACCCTCCGCGGCGGCCGCGCTCGGTGCGCTCGGCGTCGTCATCCGTTCCATCAGCACCAGCGATGAGCGCTTCCCACATACCGGTGCCCTGCGCTACACCGCCGAGGCGCCGCGCATTCCGGCGTTCGCCATTTCCAATCCCGACGCCGACGCCTTGCAACGACAGTTCGCGAGCGGCAGACCCGTGCGACTGCGCATGGCGAGCAACTCGCGCGAGCTGCCGCAGGCGCGCTCGGCAAACGTCATCGGCGAAGTGCCCGGCACCGATCGCGCCAGCGAGATCGTGATCCTCGGCGCACACCTCGACTCCTGGGATCCGGGTGTCGGCGCAATCGACGACGGTGCGGGAGTTGCCATCATGATGACCGTCGGCAAACTGATCCAGGCGCTGGATGGCAAACCGCGGCGCACGATCCGCGTGGTGCTGTTTGCAAACGAGGAATTCGGCACCTCCGGCTCACTGGCCTACCTGGCCGCGAACCAGGAGGCGGTCAGCCAGCACGTGCTGGGATTCGAGGCGGACTTTGGCGCTGGTCCGGTGTGGCGCCTAGCTAGTCGCGTGAACCCGGCACAGCTGCCGGCGGTTGAGCAGATTTTCCGCACGCTTGCCCCACTGAAACTGGAGCGCGGCAACAACGAGGCGCGCGGCGGCGCCGACCTGGACGGGCTCAGCAAGCTCGGTATGCCCATACTCGATCCAGGACTCGATGGGACGTACTACTTCGATGTTCATCACACCGCCAATGACACTCTGTCCAAGGTCGACCCGGCGGCCTTGCGCCAGGCGGTGGCGGCTTATGCGGTCAGTGTGTGGCTCGGAGCGCAATACCCTGGAGACTGGGAGCGGGTACCCGCTCCCCAGCCGCCGAATCGTTGAATAGTCGCGGAGCTCCCCGCGTCGCGACTCAAACCGCCGCTGGCACCGGCATCAGGCGGCGGCGCTGCTCGGCTTGCACCTGCTCGAGAGTCAGGTGTGTCGCGGCGGCCACCGAACTCAACACCGGATGTGCCGCGCTGCGCGGCAGGCTGAGACCGTGAGTTCGCTCCCAGGCGCGAATCCTTGCGTCGGGCGTATTCGTGATTGCAGTCAATTCCAACAACTCGTCGCGACGACGGTCATCCGCGTGCAACTGTTCCATCGCAAGGCGGGCCCGATAATCAGAATTCAATTCGCCGGGGATCATCGCCAGTATGTCTTTCAATGCATGCGCTCCAAAGTAAGTGGCGCTGCAGTTTGAGCTCTTTTGAGGCAGATTGACACCGCCATTGGCGCCTGGCGGTGCATAGCCTCAGGCAGCCGCCTCGTTGAGGAGATCGCAGGCTTCGCCGGCATTCAGCAGCAAATCCGGTGATGCGTCCGGCGACCGTGCGCCTTCGGAAAGTTGTCGCCGGAATTCCTTCGCGCCCGGCTGACCCGCATACAACCCCAGCATGTGACGCGTGATCGAGCTCAGGCGTTCGCCACGCGCCTATTTCGCGGCGCGCATAACCCGCCATGCGCTCGAGCATTTGCGCGCGTGAAGCGCGCGCCGCACCACTCCCGGACAACTCCGCGAGCAACATGGGCCGGTGGTAAGCCTCGCGGCCGAGCATTACGCCGTCCGCCCACTCCAGGTGGTCGACGACCTGCTCGGGGGTGCGCAGTCCGCCGTTGAGCACCACCGGCACCGGCTTGATGCGCTCCCGGAGGTCGTAGACCACGTCATAACGGAGCGGCGGAATTTCGCGGTTGTCGCGTGGCGACCAGGCTCCCAGCACCGCCTTGCGCGCGTGCACGATGACTGCCGAACTGCCCGCCGAGACGATGCCGTCGACGAAGTCGTCGAGCGCCGCGGACTCGGCAGCCCCGAAGCGTGATGCGGCCGCACGTGCCGATTCTCGCCGCGACATGCCTTCCTCACCGAGCTCGCTCGCGTCCACCACGCCGATTCGCAGTTTCACGGTGACCGGAACCGTCACGGCCGCGCGCATGGCCGCCACACAATCCGCAACCACACGGGGGCGCTGCATCAGGCAGGCGCCGAACGCACCGGAATGCACCCGGTCACTCGGGCATCCGCAGTTGAGATTGATTTCGTCGTAGCCCAACGATTCACCGATGCGCGCCGCTTCCGCGAGCGCAACCGGATCACTGCCGCCGAGCTGCAGCGCAACCGGATGTTCCTCCGGATCGAACCGCAGCAGCTTGGCGCGGTCGCCTCGCAGCACGGCGCCGGTGGTGATCATCTCCGTATATAGAAGAGTGTCTGGCGCAAAGCCGCGCAGGAAGAAGCGGCAGTGCCGGTCCGTCCAGTCCATCATCGGCGCGACTGAGATGCGCCGGTCGATGGGTGTGCTGTTTTTCTCGACGGAAATGCCTAATTTTGTAGCGTTTTCCAAGTGGCGTGTTTCTGCGGGGCTCCAGCGGATTTCGGGGAGTTTACTGGTTGCTGAGGGGACATAAAGAAGACAAGAATGGTTTTGAGCTTTCTTGTCCCCTCAAAAGCCGTCCTGGGTTTTTCTGCATGACACGACCTCCCACGCCTCCAGAAAACCCGGAACACCCACGCCTCTCCAAGCGCATGGGCGAACTCGGCCTGTGCTCACGGCGCGAGGCGGATCGCTGGATCACCAGCGGCTGGGTGAAAGTGGATGGCCAGGTCGTCGACACACTCGGCGTACGGGTGCCACCCAACGCACGCATCGAGATCGATCGGGCTGCACGGGAACACCAGAGCGGACAGGTCACCATCCTGCTGCACAAGCCGCTGGGCTATGTCTCCGGCCAGGCCGAAGACGGCTACGAACCCGCCATCGTGCTGATCCGTCCGGAGAATCGCTGGGCGGCGGATCCCTCGCCCCTACAGTTCCAGCAGGGACACCTGCGTGCGCTCGCCCCCGCCGGCCGACTGGATATCGACTCTACCGGGCTGCTGGTGCTCACCCAGGATGGACGCGTCGCGAAGCAGCTGATCGGCGAGGACTCCTCGGTCGAGAAGGAATACCTCGTGCGGGTCGAGGGCAACCTCTCTGCCGCGGGCCTGAAGCAACTGCAGTACGGCCTGACGCTCGATGGCGTGAAGCTGAAGCCTGCTCAGGTGTCATGGCAGAACGAACACCAGCTGCGCTTCGTACTGCGCCAGGGCCGCAAGCGCCAGATCCGTCGCATGTGCGAGCTCGTGGGTCTGTTCGTGACCGGGTTGAAGCGCGTCCGCAGCGGTAACGTACCGTTGGGAGGATTACCGGTGGGCAAGTGGCGATACTTGCGACCCGACGAGAAGTTCTGAAGAGTAGCTGCTTGCGTAGTCAACGTGCGAGCCGCCAAAGGGACGTGATTTCAGCCGCGCGCGCGTCATGAAGCGGATCCGTTTTGTCAGCGGCTCGCGGGTGTCGCGGCGGTACATCGTTTCGGCCGAGGACGCGCAAGCCCGCAGCCTCGAACTCTTCGAGCAATTGCGCGCGGGTCCTCAAGCCTAAGAGCTCCGCCAGGTCGGAAAGGATCAACCACCCCTCACCGCCCGGCGTGAGATGCCCTGGCAACGCCCGCAAAAATCCGCGCAGCATTCGGCTGTCGGGATCGTAGATTCCGTTTTCCATGGGCGAGCTCGGCCGCGCCGGAATCCATGGCGGGTTGCAGATCACGAGCGCCGCGCGACCCTCCGGAAAAAGGTCCGCCTGCACGACATCGATGCGTTCGATGAGCCCAAGCTGTCGAACGTTCTCACGCGCACACGCCAACGCGCGTGGATCGAGATCGGTCGCGATAACGCGTTCGATGCCACGCCGTGCGAGTACCGCGGCGAGCACACCGGTGCCCGTGCCGATATCGAAAGCAACGCTTGCTGAAGCGCACGCCGCTGGCAGAGGCGCCGTCGCGATGAGGTCCACGTACTCACGGCGAATCGGCGCGAAGACACCGAAGTGCGGATGAATTCGGCCACCTGCTTCCGGAATCTCGATGCCTGTCGTGCGCCACTCGTGCGCACCGATCACACCGAGCAACGCTCGCAGCGATGTGACTGATGCAGTCTCCGCGGGACCGAACGCGTCGGCGCAGGCTTGCCGAATATCGGGTGCTCTGCGCAACGGGATCGAGTAGTCGTCGTTGAGCGGGATCAAGAGCGCATTCAACGTGCGGGCCCGTTGCGACCTGGCTTGTCGGTAGAGATGGAATGCGTCGGCCGGGCCGGCGATCGGAGTTGCGGTCGAGGCTCGCGAACTACGCTGCCGACGATCCGCGCGATTCCCCAACGCAGTCAACATCTGGCGCGCCTGTTGAAAGTCACCGCGCCAGAGAAGCGCGGTCCCTTGACACGCGAGACCATAGGCCTCGTCCGCCGTGAAGTTTCCGTCAGCGACAACGACGCGCGCGGGAGGCGGCGCATCGTTATGGGAGCGCCACCGTGCCTCGAATGCCTTGCCGTCTTCGAGCCAATGAATGATCGGGATCGAGCCTCGGTCAGTCACAGCTCACTTCAGCAGCGGGTGATCTTCCGGCAGCTGCTTCGAATACCAGATAGCCAGCTTGTGCCGCATGGTTGCCTCAGCGACCTGGTCTTCGGGCAGCGGCTGGATCATCTTGTCGTGCACCAGGAGCCGGTAAACGTAGAGCAACTTCTGGCTCGCGGAATCCGTCGGCTCGAATTCAACGGCGCCGCGCTCTTGGGCGTATTTCATCGCTGCGAGCAGTCCCGCCTTGAACAGCTCAGCCTCGTGTTTAAGTTTCTTCATGGTGATAGCGATCCGATAATTCCAAATTCGTCGGTCCAATCCGTCATGGGAGCACGCTGACAGTTCCTTTCAACACCCGGCTCATCTCACGCATCGCGAAAGACTATATCAGCGCGCCCGGTCGCGCCCTCGACCCGCCGATGCGCCAGCGAACCCGCGACGTAGGTGGACTCGATGGCGCGGTCGTCGCCGAGGGTCATCTGGATGAACAGTGCTTCTTCGAGCGATTGACACGCGCGCATGCGGAAGTCGATCACGGACGTCGACCTGAGATCGAGCACGATCAGGTCGGCTTCCATGCCGGGCGCAATGCTGCCGATCTGATCCTCGAGGCATAGCGCGCGCGCCGCGCCGCGTGTTGCGAGATAGAAGGCCTGCGGCGACGCCAGCGATTCACCCCGTAGCTGGGCAACCTTGTAGGCCTCGTTCATGGTCTGCAGCATCGAAAATGATGTCCCGGCGCCAATGTCGGTGGCAAGACCCACACGCACCGGCCGTTCACGCTTCGCCGCGTTCGCGACACTGAACAAACCGCTGCCGAGGAACAGGTTCGAGGTCGGGCAATGCGCGATGGCGGTGCCGGTTTCGTGGCAGCGGCGCAGTTCATCTTCGGTGAGCCAGACGCCGTGTCCATAAATTGCCCGCGGGCCGAGTTGGCCGAAATGATCGTAAACGTCGAGGTAACTCTTGCGCTCGGGATATAGCTTGCGGATCCATGCCACTTCATCGCGGTTCTCGGATACATGCGATTGCAGGTAGGTGCCCGGATGTTCGGCCCACAACTGCCCTGCCATCGCCATCTGTTCCGGCGTGCTCGAGGCCGCGAATCGCGGTGTCACGCAGTAAAGGTTCCGCCCCCGGCCATGCCATCTCGCGATCAGCGCGCGTGATTCGTCGTAACCCCGTTGCACCGTGTCGGTGAGTGCGGCCGGCGCATTCCGGTCCATGAGCACCTTGCCGGCGATCATGCGCATGTTGCGCGCCGCGGCGGCGTCGAAAAACGCGTCCACCGATTGCGGGTGGACGGTGCAATAAACGGCTGCGGTGGTGGTACCGGCGCGCAGACATTCATCCAGGAACACGCTCGCAACCCCGCGTGCGTGATCCGCCGAGGAGAACGCCTGCTCCGCGACGAAGGTGTACCTGTCGAGCCAGTCGATCAGCTGCGCGCCATACGAGCCGATCACCTGCGTCTGCGGATAGTGCACATGGCAGTCGATGAAGCCGGGAAGAATGAGCATGTCCGGGCCCGTGACCCGGACCGGTGTTTCCGCGGAAAGCTTCGGCAGCACGTCAGCAGCAGCGCCAAAGTGGCTGATCCTGCCCGCCTCCATCACGACGAGGGCATCGGATTCGTAACGCAGGGCCGCATCGACGCCAACCTCGAACGGATCGGCGACGAAGGTCAGCGCCGCGCCGCGCAGCGCGTGTCGCTTCCCGGAATTCTGGTCTGGCATCCGCAAAAGTTTAGCCGATGACCCAGGGCCTCATGCCCGAAGGTTGGAGCTCTCGGCGGAACAGCAGCCATGAAACGCGAGCAGCAGATTGTCGCCATCGGCGCCGCTCTCGCCACCTTCGTGTCAGTGGAAATCTGCAGATGTTCCGGCATGCGCCGTCGTCTTCATGGTGGCGCGACTGCTGTACTCGCTGGTGTGAGCATGACAACTCGATGACCGCGGCGATCCTCCGCGTCGCGCGCGCACGACGCCCGCAACATTGCAACGCACATGATTCGAACTAGTGTCAGCGGTTGGACCAAAGTCCCATGGCCGGGAACTATGTTTGGAAGCCTACTGCCCACCCGCAAGGTCGTGTTTGTGCGACTGATTTGGGCTTGGTGGCGCCTCGCCGGCGAGTGCATCTGCGATGCCGGCACCCCTCCTCGGGGAGCGCCGACCGGGCGACCCGCAAATCTCGAGATGAAGGTTCAAGAGGGCTTCTGCGCAACAGCCGGCAAGCGCCGACTGCAGATTCGCTTCGCAACCGCACAAGGCTAGTTAGACCGCGGAGCTAAAGTATGTCGATCGAGGACCACACGAATTCGCGGCAGCGGGCGCGCAAGCTGTATCTGGCTGGCACTGCCGAGGACGAAGTCACCGTCTCCGGCAATGTCGCGGTCGCGCGCCTGCGCGACAACGATTCACCATTGTCCGATTCCCTGGTGCAGGCGGTTCGCACCAAGCTGGAACGCGTATTGCGCAGTGCGCATTTCGATGGTTCGGCACGCTCCCGCGCATTTCTGCGTTATGTCGTCGAAGAGGTGCTCGCGGGCCGGGCCGCGTATCTCAAGCAGGCCGCAATCGCCGTGGAAGTCTTCGGCCGCAAGCCGGATTTCGATGCCGTCATCGATCCCATCGTGCGTGTGCAGGCGGGCCGGTTGCGCCGCTCGCTCGAGCGTTACTACCTGCTGTCGGGAGACGATGACTCCATCCGCATCGAGCTGCCCAAGGGTAGTTATGCCCCGGTCTTCGTAGACACGACCGAAGCGTCCGGCGCGCGCATCACCACCCTCGAAGCGGCACCCGATTGGCCGACTCTCGTGGCATACCCATTCTCCGTTCATTCCGCGCGCGACGAATCAACCGCGGCGCAATTGCGCGACGAGCTCGCCGCCGAACTGGGCCGTTATGGCATCGTGCGCGTCGTAATGGCCAACGGCCCGTCCGTGCCCGGACTCCCGCCGTGCAACTCGGCGCGTTTCGAGCTGCACGGCAGCGCGCGCGACATGACCGGCGAGGCGATGTTCGCCACGCGCCTCATCGATCGCAACAGCGGCCAGCAGATCTGGGCGGATGAGTTTCATACCCGGGGTCGGCCGGAGCGGTGGTCGGGCAACGCGCACGACATCGGGCGCGTGATCGCGGCGCGTATCGGCGCCGAACACGGCGTCATCGCACGACTGCTCGCCGGCGAACATGCCGCGCGCGGCTTCCACGGCGGCGACAGCTTCAGCGCCATTGCGCGTTGCCAGCACTTCATGTTTTCGCGTCAGATCGGCGCACTGCTGCCGGCGATCGATTCGCTCCAGCAACTCACCAGCCGCGCGCCGGAAATCGAGCTGGCCTGGACGTCGCTCGCACGGCTGTACCTCATGAATCATTCGCTCGAGTTGTCGGGCATGTTCACGCCGGTGGAAATGGCCATCGGCTGTGCCAACCAGAGCGTGTTGCTCGAGCCGGCAAGTGCGCGCACTCGCTGCCTGATGGCCACCGCGCTGCTGGTCAAGGGTGAACTTGGCGCGGCGCGCCGCGAACTCGATCTCGCGCTTCGGCACAACAACGATTCCCTTGCCTACCGTGAAGTCATCGGCTGGCTCATGGCCCTCACCGGAGAATGGGAACAGGGTGTCGCGCTCATGCGCTCGGCGCTGGATCTCAATCCGTACTGCCAACCCTGCGTAAGCCACGGCCTGTGGGCGGATGCCATGCGGCGCGGCGACTTCGAAGCCGCCTATGCTTCGGCGCTCGAATACCGCGATCCGTTCTTCTTCTGGCGCGAACTCATGATCGCGAGTTCGCTGGGGCAACTCGGACGCCGCGAAGATGCGATGGCCGGCGCGGATGCGCTGCTGCGTGCCCGGCCGCAGTTCGGTCACCGCGGACGCCGCCTCATCGCGCACTTCATCAAGTCGGAAGAGTTGCGCACCGTCATCATCGATGGCTTGCACAAGTCCGGCGTCGACGTCGCCTAGAGTCGCGTTCCCGGCTGCCGCATCGCGTCCGCCAATCCTGCGAGTGCATCGAGCGCCATGGCGGCCACATCGAATGAGGCGCGCAGCATGAACGAAATTTCACGCGTGCATGGCAGCAGGTAGGCGGCTCGCGACTCATGCTTTTCCGTGTCCGTTCCCGGTCGCGGCCAACGCAGACATCCCCGGATGTTGCGCCTGTCCTGCCACTCCTGGCCTCTCGAACAGCCTGCCATGCGGAGCGCGGCGTATGACACCGTAACTTACCTACCGCCACTTCCGCCCGCGCGTGAGTCTCAAGAATCATCAGGGTTGAATCAGTGCCGCCGCGCGGTTGCATTCAAGCGAATGCGACCGGAGGAAAGCAGGAGGAGTGGCGGCCTGGGCTTTAAATCAAGGAGTGTTTTCATGAAAAGTCGATACATCGTCACGCTTGCCGCCGTCTGCAGCGCCTGGTCGCTGGCTGCACACGCCGATCGCGATACCGGCTGGGAATTCGGCGGCGAGCTGATCTACCAGGATTCGCAGGACATTTCAGGCGACAACGGTTCCACCGCTTCGATCGACAGCGACGTCGGTCTGGCTCTCACGTTTGGCTACCGGATGAGCGAGCGCCTGGAATTCAATTTCGGCCTCGACTGGAACAATGTCGATTACCAGGCATTTCTCGTGTCCGCCGACCTCCCCGGCCTGTCCGCCACCGTCGATGGCGAAATGGAAACCTTCACGCCGCGGGTGGGCGTGAACTTCAATTTTCTTGAAGGTCCCATCACGCCCTATGTCAACGCGACCATCGGCTACGCCTTCATCGACACCAACATCCCGGATGGACCTCCGCAGACCGGCTGCTGGTGGGACCCCTGGTACGGCCAGATCTGCGGCACCTGGCAGAACACTCGCAGTGTTGAAGAGTTCGTCTACGGCGCGGGGCTCGGCGTGCGCTGGGACACCTCGGACACGCTGTCCGTGAAGTTCGAGTACCACAAGCGCTGGGTCGACGCGAGTGATGCAGGCACACCGGATTTCGACCAGCTCAAGCTCGGTGTTGTCTTCATGTATTGATTGCTGATCGCGCGGCTGCCGCGATGGCGGCAGCCGCTTTTTCCGGGAGCGGACATGCACAAGAAATCATTGCGTCGCGACGCGGCGCCCCGACCTCGCCTGCCATGGACGGCCGCGGCCACGCTGATCGCTGTCGCGATGGCACCCGCCGCGCACGCCTCGCTGTTCTCCGGCGAGACACTCGATGCCGTGGCCAATGGTGCGGCCTGGGTGGTGCTGTTCATCGCACCACTCGCCGCGATCGGCATATTCCTGATCATCCACATCCTTCCGGAGAAGATCGCCGAGAAGAAACAGCACCCGCAACTCGACGCCATCAAGACGCTGTGTCTGCTGTCGCTGGTGTTCGGCGGCATGTTGTGGCCGCTGGCGTGGTTGTGGGCGTACTCCAAGCCGGTCTTGCACAAGATGGCCTACGGGACGGACCAGGCCGAGCCTCACGGTGAGAAAGGCGGGGCCCTGCATCCCAATCGAAGACGCGACCAAGGAGTCCTGAGCCATGGAACTCATCCTCCTTGGTATCTACTCGTACATCATCTGGCTGATTTTCTTCAAGTTCAAATGGCTGCCGTGGAATTTCGTCAGCCAGGTGATCGTGGTCACGATTCCCATCGTCGGCCTCACGCTGCTGATCCTGATCCTCAACATCGTCGCGCCCTCCTCGGCGGACGTGCGCGTGGTCAACTACGTCGTCGCCATCAACGCCCGCGTGCAGGGCATGGTGGTCGACGTGCCGATCACGCCTAACCAGGCCATCAAGCGCGGCCAGGTGCTGTTCAGGCTCGATCCGCGCCCGATCGAGATCGAACTCTCGGGGTTCAGGGCGCAGATCGACGCACTCGAGGCGCAGCTGCTCACCGCCAGCGCCAACACGCAGGGCTTCGGCCAGCAGCTGGTCAATGCACGCGGCGCGCGTGACGCCATCGCCGCCCAGCTGCGACTGGCGAAGGAGCGCGAAGCCCAGACCCGCGAGCTGGCGGCCACCGGCGCCGGCAGCCAGTACGACTACCAGCAGGCGCAGTCCAATGTTTCCAACCTGCAGGGCCAGATGGACGCGGCCGTCGCCACCGAGCGTTCCGCCGAGGCCAAACTACTCGCCAAGAACACCAAGGGTGACCAGGACGAAATCGCCAACGTGAAGGCGCAGATCGACCGGGCCGAGGCGCAGCTCGCCGATGCGGAATGGCGCCTCGAACAGACGGTTTACCGCGCGCCCGCCAATGGCACGGTGGTGGCGCTGTCGCTGCGTCCCGGCGCCATGGCGGTGCCGCTGCCGATCACGCCGGCCATGACCTTCGTCGAAGACGAACAGTGGATCATGGCCATCTTCAAGCAAAACGAAGTTCGCAAGATCAAGGCGGGCCAGGAAGCCGAAATCGCGCTCAAGATGTATCCCGGCCGGATCATCAAGTGCAAGGTGGAGTCCATCATGTGGGCCACGGCACAGGGCCAGTTGCCCATTGGCACCATGGCCACCGGTGGCGGCGTGGCGCCGGTGCCGCCTAACAGCCTTGCGGTGCGCCTGCTGCCGGACAAGAACGACATCGGGCTTTTCATGGCGTCGGGCGCTCAGGGTAATGGCGCCGTGTACACCGACAGCGGCGCGGCGATCCACATCCTGCGCAAGATCCTGATCCGCGTCGGCGCCAAGCTCGACTGGCTGATCCTCAAGCTGCATTGATCATGATCAAGGGAGTCACGCAGCGAGCTCGAGCGGCCGCAGCAGGCTGTCAGGCACCCGCGCCACGCGGCAGCGCGTTGACGCGGCTGGGCGTCATGGCGATTGCCGCGGTGTTGCTGGCGGGCTGTGTTGCCGACCCGCCGCCACCCGAAGACATTCGCAAGCAGGCGCTGGGAAGCATTGCGCTCGATCATCCATGGAAGGCCGGCGCGCCCACGGAAGGCGCGGTGCAGGACAACTGGCTCGCCAGCTTCGGCGACAGCACGCTCGACGCGCTGGTGCGCGAGGCACTGACTGCCAATCCCGACCTGCGCGTGGCGGGCGCCCGCATGCGCCAGGCGGCCGAACTACTCGTGCAGGCGCGCGCCCCCCTGTTCCCCTGGGTGCAGGTTGCCGGCACTGGCGGGATCAAGGAGTCCGGCGGTGGTGCCGACCCCAGTTCCGCACTGCAAGGCATCGTCGCGGCGGCGTCGTGGGAACTCGATCTGTGGGGCCGCGTGCGTTACGCGCGTAATGCCGCCGCCGAAGACAACGTCTCCGCGCAGGCCGACTACGAATTCGCGCGCCAATCCATCGCCGCGAGCGTGGCACGCGCCTGGTTCACGGCCATCCAGTTGTCACAGCAGGCGAAGCTTGCGGGTCAGATGGTTGAATCGTCGAGCCAGTTGGCGGGATTCACCGCAGACCGCGAACGCGTCGGAGCCGCCTCGAGCGTGGACATCGCACAGGCACGCGCCGATGTCCACACCCTGGAGGACGCGCAGGCGCAGGCCGAATTCGCCCGCGACCAGGCGCTGCGTGCACTCGAGCTGTTGCTGGGGCGTTATCCGGCTGCCGAAATCGCCACGCGCACGGACTTCGTCGCCATGCCGCCGGCACCGCCGGTGGGCGTGCCATTGGCCATGCTGGAACGCCGGCCCGACGTCATCGCGGCTGAACGCCGCGTCGCCGCGGCGTTCAACCGCATCGGTGAAGCCAAGGCGGCAATGCTGCCGCAAATCACGCTGAACCTGAACTTCGGCGCCTTCGAGAGCGACATCCTCGAGCTCAAGGAAGATTTCGAGAATCCGTCCGGTGGCGCCGGCGCACGCCTGCTCGCGCCTATCTACCAGGGCGGCAAGCTGCGCGCGAACGTGCGGGTTCGCAACTTGCAGCAGCAGGAAGCGCTGGCCGAATACGCCGGCACCGCCCTGCGGGCGCTGAACGACGTCGAAAACGCGATCGCCGCCAGCCGCTCGCTCGCGACGCGCTCGCGTGCGCTGGGCGCGGCCTTCGGCGAGCTGCAACGCGCGTTCGAGCTCACCGAGACTTCGCTGCGCGTGGGACGCGCCGATCGTCGCGCGCTCGAACAGCAGCGTTTGTCCGCGGCCAACGCACGCATCGCGTTGCTCGCCGTGCAGGCCGAGGAGCTCTCACAGCGCATCAATCTGCACCTCGCCCTCGGCGGGAGCTTCGAAGTCCCGCCGGCGCCCCCACCGCAATAGCTGCCATGGGGGTGCGCTGGTCAATCGAAGTCTCGCGCAGCGCCCTGCGACGACTGTTCCTGCAGCGCTGCTGCTACCTGTTCATGTTGCTGCTGGCCCTCATCACGATTTCGCCCTTCATGGAAGGCGCGCGCGGTGGTTACCTGCTGGCAGGATTCAACGCCTTCATCGTGCTTTCGGCGGCTGCGACGGTCGGCCGCACCGTATTGTCGTTCCTGGTGGTGTTCGTGCTGATCGGTGCGGCCGTGTCATTGCGCTTCGCGTCGCAGGAAGTTGGCCAGGACTGCGCTGTTCAATTACGCGCTGCTGCTGCACGTCCTCATCTACCTGACCGTCATCGCACTGCTGCTGCGCTACGTGTTCGGGCCCGAGACCATGGACGCCGACCGCCTGTGGGGCGCCGCGTCGGTGTATCTCATGATCGGCATCCTCTGGTGCTTCATCTATGCGATCACCGCGATCCCGGATGCAGCCGCGTTCCTGATGCGCGGCGAGCCGGTGAAGCTCGCCCTGACCGATCTGCTCTATTTCAGCTTCTCGACGCTGACCACCATCGGCTTCGGCGACATCGTGCCGGTCACGCGCGCGGGACAGGTGGCGGCCATCCTCGAGGGCATCTTCGGCACGCTGTTTCTCGCCATCCTGATCGCCAAGCTGGTCGGGGTCTATCCACCGCCGGTGCACGAGCCGCCGCCGCGCGCGACGACGCCAGAAGGGACGGCACAAGAGGAGCCATGACATGAATCCTTCTGGAGACATCACTCGCACCGTACTGATGGTGCTGGTCATTGCGATGCTGCTCGCGGGCAGCTTGTGGACGATGATGCCCTTCCTGGGCGGACTGATCTGGGCCGCGACGGTGGTCATCGCCACCTGGCCATTGCTGCTGCGCGTACGGGCCAAAACCGGCAAGCGCCCGTGGCTCGCCGTGGTGTTCATGACGGGCGTGGTCCTGCTGGTCCTGATCGTGCCGTTCGCCATGGCAGTGAGCACGCTGCTGGACGCGTTGCATCGCGGGCCGGAGCTTGTCGGAGAATTGTTCAAGAGTGGTCTCGGCCCCCCGCCCGAGTGGCTAGGCCAGATTCCGGCCGTGGGCCACAAGCTGGTCGCCAAGTGGAATGAAATCGCGGCCGGCGGCCGCGATGGGCTGGTCGAAGCTGCGCAGCCCTACGTGGGCGCTGCGGCGCAATGGGCGGTCGCCATCACCGGCGGCATTGGCATGACGATGGTCAACATCCTGCTCATCGTGCTGCTGGTCGCCATCCTGTATTCGCAGGGTGAAATTGCGGCGCGCGGCGCGCTCGCCTTGGGCTTCCGGCTGGGTGGCGAACGTGGCATGGAAGTCATGACGCTCGCCGCGCAGGCGGTGCGCAGCGTGGCGCTGGGCGTGGTGGTCACCGCGCTGGTGCAGTCGGTGCTCGCCGGCATCGCGTTGTGGATCTGCGGCATTCCCAGTGCAGGGGTATTCGCCGCACTGGTATTCATGCTGGGCATCGCGCAGCTCGGGCCCTTGCCCATCATGATTCCGGCGATTGCCTGGTTGTACTGGACCAATGAGCCGGTGTGGGGAACGGTGCTGCTGGTGCTCGCGATTCCGATCGGCATGCTCGACAACGTGCTGCGTCCGATCCTCATCCGTCGCGGCGTTCAACTGCCGATGCTGCTCATCATCGCGGGCGTCATCGGCGGATTGATCGGCTTCGGAGTCCTGGGCTTGTTCGTAGGGCCAGTCATCCTGGCCGCCACCTACACGCTCGCCAAGTCATGGGTTGCCGAAGGACCGCAGCCTGCCGACGCGAATCCGGGTGCGACATGAAGCTGTCCATCAACTGGCTTCTGGTATTCATTCCCGATCACGCTCGTGCTCGAACACGCCGGCGGCGTGCCGCCGCCGGTGATCTTCTTCAGCGCCGCGCTGGCCATCATTCCCATCGCCGCGCTCATCGTGCGAGCAACCGGACAGCTCGCCACGTATACGGGTGATGCGGTCGGCGGACTGCTGAATGCCACGTTTGGCAACGCGCCCGAACTCATCATCGCAATGGTGGCGCTCAAGGCCGGCGAGATGGAAATGGTGCGCGCCTCCATCATCGGCGCGATTCTGGCGAACCTCCTGCTGGCTCTCGGCATCGCCTTCCTGATCGGCGGCATTCGCCACAAGAACCAGGTCTATAACAAGGACGCCTCGCGCACCTACAGCACCATGATGCTGCTCGCGGCCTTGAGCCTGGCGGTGCCCAGCGCCTTCAGCCGCTACTTCGCGCCGGACGAGACCATCCGCTCGGAGGCCTTGCTGAACGTCTGGATCGCCGCCGCCTTGTTAGGCCTCTATGTCCTCTACCTGTTCTATTCCCTCAGGACTCATCCAGGCTCGTTTGCCAGCGCCGGTGGCCAGGAGGGACACGGTCATCATCACGAGGGCGAGCGCTGGAGCCTGCCGCGCGCACTCGCGAGTCTGGTCGTGGCTTCACTGCTGGCGGCGTGGATGAGCGAAATCCTGGTGGGCGCGGCTGACGGCACCGGCAAGGCGCTCGGCATGTCCTCGGTGTTCATCGGCATCGTGTTCCTCGCGGTGGTCGGCGGTGCCGCCGAAAGCGGCTCTGCCATCGCCATGGGCGCAAAGAACAAGCCCGATCTGTCCATCGGGATCGCGATGGGTAGCTCGATCCAGATCGCCCTGTTCATCGCGCCGGTGCTGGTGTTCGCCAGTTACTTCATCGCGCCGGTGCCACTGGAATTGTCCTTCGGCCGCGCCGAGGTGGGTGCGCTGTTCATCACGGTGATCGTCGGCGCGTTCGTGTGCAGCGAGGGGCAATCGAACTGGTTCAAGGGCGTGCAACTGATCCTCGTCTACCTGATCTTCGCGCTGATGTTCTATTTCATGCCGGGAGTCGAGCTGATGAGTGCCACCGTGAACGAGGGTTCTGACACCGCGCTCGATCCTGTCTACCGCGCCTCCGAAGTCATCTTCGGCCTGCTCATGGCCATGAGTTTCATCGGCTCGATCAGCGTGGCCACCGACGGGCGCGAGGAAGTGCGCACGCTGCTGATCGCCGCGCTGGGCTGCAATCTTGCCTGGGGCCTGGTCGACGCCGTGATGCACCTGGTGGCGACCAAGACACAGAAACGCCGCAATCACGTGCTCATCGAAAAACTGCGCGGCAATGCGGACCCCGCGGAAGGTCGCGCGTGGCTCGCCGACGAGTTGCCCGCGCCTCTCGTGGCGAGCATCGGTGCAGACGGGCTCGAACAACTGCGCCAGCAAATGCGCGTGGCGCCGCTGCCAGACACGCGACCACGAATTACCGGCCGCGACATCGGCGATGCGGTCATCGTGTTCCTGCTGGTGGTGTTGTCGACCTTTCCGCTGGTGGTGCCCTTCATGATCGTCGACGACACGGCGCGCGCGCTGCTGTTCTCGCGGCTCGTGGCGTTGGTGACGTTGTTCATCGCGGGCGCAACACTGGCGCGGTACTCCAGCGGCAATATCTGGCTCAACGGTCTCGCCATGGCGGCGATCGGTGCGGTGCTCATGGCCGCCATCATGGCACTCGGCGGATGAGCCTCATGAAACGCAGCGGGTATGACACCGTACGTTACCTTCGGCAACTTCCGCGTGCCAACGGCGCTGGGAATGATCACCTGCCTCGCAAGGAAATCGCGATGTCACATTTGCAGGACAACGATGCCGACAAGGACGAAGGCAGGGTTAAAGCGGAGGCCTGCATGAAACTCTTGAACGAACGCTTTCCCCACGTTCAGGCACTGGCCCTCAAACGTTGCGAGCAGCACGAGTCCTTTCGCGAATTGTGCGAAGAGTATTGGGCCTGCACGCAAGTTCTCGCACGCCTCGAGCGGCCCGACGCGGAAGAAAGCCTGCGCACCGAATACGGCGCGCTGCGGCTGCGCCTCGAAGGCGAGTTGCTGCGCTACATCGCCGAGCAAAGCGTGCGCGCCGGTTCACCCCAGCCCTAGATCCAGGAAGGAACTCATCATGCAAATCGCCGCGAAGCGTCCCTTGCGCCAGGCCCTGATCGTCGACAGCGGACTCACCGCGAATTCCGGGGCCGCGGCACGCAGCGTGCGCGCGCTGGCCAGCGAGTTGCGCACTCGCGCCATCGAGGTCATCGAAGCGCATTCCTGTGAAGACGGAATCGCGACGGCGACTTCCGACGCAAGCATCGATTGCATCCTGATCAACTGGACCCAGGGCGCGAATGACAGCAAGGTTCACGCCGAAGCCACCGAGCTGATGCGCGCGGTCCGCAAGCGCAACACGAAGTTGCCGATTTTCCTCATGGCCAGCCGCAAGATGGCCGGCACCGTGAGCATCGAAGTCGCACAACTCTCGGACGAATTCATCTGGATTCTCGAGGACACGGCCAGCTTCATCGCGGGCCGCGTGCAGTCGGCGATCGACCGGTATCTCTCGCAATTGCTGCCGCCCTACGCGGCCGCCCTGGCCAGTTACAACCGCGAGCAGGAATATTCCTGGGCAGCACCCGGCCACCAGGGTGGCGTCGCGTTCCTCAAGTCGCCCGTCGGCCGGCTGTTCTTCGATTTCTACGGCGAAAACCTGTTCCGCACCGACATGGGAATCGAGCGCGGTGCGCTCGGCTCCTTGTTAGGCCACAGCGGGCCGGTGGGAGAAAGCGAACGCTACGCCGCGCGCGTGTTCGGCGCGCATCGCAGTTATACGGTCCTCAACGGCACCTCGGCGTCCAACCGCACCATCATGACGGCCTGCGTGGGCGACGGCGAAATCGCGCTCTGCGACCGCAACTGCCACAAGTCCATCGAGCAGGGCCTGGCGCTGACCGGCGGCATCCCGGTGTTCATCACGCCGACGCGCAATCGCTACGGCATCATCGGCCCGGCGGCTCCCGCCTCGCTCGAGCCGGCGGCCATCAACGCGTCCATCGCCGCGAATCCGTTGGCGAAGGACGCTACGAACAAGAAGCCCGTGTATGCCGTGCTCACCAACTGCACCTACGACGGCATGTGTTACGACTCGGCCGAGGTCGAAGCGCGGCTCGCGAAAAGCTCGGACCGCGTGCATCTCGACGAAGCCTGGTACGGCTACGCGCGCTTCAACCCGCTGTACCGCAACCGCTTCGCCATGCGTGAAGATCCCGCCAGGCATCCCAAGGATGGCCCGACGGTGTTCGCGACGCACTCCACGCACAAACTACTGGCGGCGCTGTCGCAGACCTCCTGGATCCACATCCGCGACGGCAAGGGCGCCATCGATCATGGCCGCTTCAACGAGGCCTACTGCACGCAGGCATCCACTTCACCGCTCTACCTGCTGATCGCCTCGAACGACGTGGCGGCGGCCATGATGGACGGCCCGGGAGGCCATGCGCTCACCCAGGAAACCATCGACGAGGCCGTGGCCTGCCGACTCGCCACCGCGCGCGTGCACCAGGAATTCGCCGCGAAGAAAGACTGGTTCTTCGCGCCGTGGAATGCGCCCGAGATCAAGGATGCGAAAAGCGGCAAGAAGGTTCCGTTTCACGAGGCCTCGGCAGAGCAGCTCGCCACCGATCCGGAATGCTGGGTGTTGCACCCGGGTGAGAAGTGGCACGGCTTCGATGGCATTCCCGATGGCTGGTGCATGCTCGATCCGATCAAGTTCGGCATCGTCTGTCCGGGCATGCAGGACGACGGCAAACTCGCCGAACACGGCATCCCGGCCGACATCGTCACCGCGTATATCGGGCGTCACGGCATCGTGCCCTCGCGCACCACCGATCACATGGTGTTGTTCCTGTTCTCGGTGGGAATCACCAAGGGCAAGTGGGGCACGCTGCTGAACACCCTGTTGGACTTCAAAAACGATTACGACCGCAACGCGCCGCTGGTAGAAGTGCTGCCCGGAATCGTCGCCGCGGGCGGCGAGCGCTACGCCGGCATGGGGCTCAAAGACCTCGGCGACGAGATGTGGACGCACCTGCGTACCAGTCAGCAAGGCCACTGGCAGGCGCAGGCCTATGCCACGCTGCCCAAGCCCGAGATGGTGCCGCGCCGTGCCTTCCAGAGACTGATGGCTGGCGACGCGGAAAAGGTGTCGCTCGACAAGCTCGCGAATCGCGTCGTCGGTGTGGGCGTGATCCCCTATCCACCGGGCATTCCCATCGTCATGCCCGGCGAAAACATTGGCGCGGCCGATGGTCCGTGGATCACCTACCTGAAAGCACTGCAGGCCTGGGGTCACAAGTTCCCCGGCTTCGCCAAGGAAGTCGAAGGCACCGAAGAAAAAGACGGCACCTACTACGTGTACTGCCTGAAGTAGAGGAGCGCTGCCATGCAACCCTACGTTGCCAGCACGCCGAAGATTCCGATTCCCTTCAATCGGCTGCTGAAGATCGTCGCGCTGGTGGACGCGAGCAATCGCGACGTGCGGCAGCTGCTCGACCTGCTCGACCGCCGAACGCTTCGAAGTCGAAGTCCGCAGCGACTACGGACGCGATCCCGCCGAGGACGCCGACGTCGGCGCCTACATCTTCGACGTCGACGGCCCGCAGCTTGACAAGGCGCGCGAATTCGGGCTCGCCGTGCGGCAGCTCGGCTTTCGCACGCCCATCTGGGCCCTGGCCGACTCGCGCAAGATTTCGGACGTGATCGCCTCGGGTGTCATTGGCGAGGTAGACGGCTTCATCTACCTCGGCCAGCAAAGCCCCACCTTCTACGCCAAGCAGATCGTCGCCAGCATCTGGTCGACTACGGCATGAGCCTGCTGCCGCCATTTTTCGGCGGCATGATGGCCTACGACGCCGCGGCGAATGTCGCCTTCGCCTGCCCCGGTCACCAGGGCGGGCAGTTCTACCGCAAGTCGCCCGCCGGGCAGCTGTTCTACAAGTACTTCGGCGAGCAGATTTTCCGCAATGACCTGTGCAACGCGGACGTGGAGCTCGGCGACCTGCTGATCCACGTCGGCGCCGCGGTCGAGGCGCAACGCAACGCGGCGCGCATCTTCGGTGCCGACCGTACCTACTTCGTGCTCAATGGCACCTCGACGTCCAACAAGATCGTCACCGGCGCCACGCTGCATCGTGACGACCTGGTGCTGTTCGATCGCAACAATCACAAGTCGCTGCACCAGGGCGCGCTGGTGCAGGCCGGCGCCATCCCGGTGTTCCTGCCCACCGCGCGCAATTCCTTCGGCATGATCGGCGCGGTCGACTGGGACGCGTGGGACGAGAAAACGCTGCGCGAGCGCATCCGCAATCACCCGCGCGTCAAGGACAAGAAACGCGCCGATGCCGAGCGCCCGTTCCGCATGGCCTGCATCCAGCTCGCGACCTACGACGGCACGGTCTACAACGTGCGCAAGGTCATGGAGAAGATCGGCCATCTCTGTGACTACGTGCTGTGGGACGAAGCCTGGATCGGCTACAACGCCTTCCATCCGCTGTTCGCGGACCACAGCCCCATGCGCATCGAGAAGCTGGGACCCGACATGCCGGGCCTGTTCTCCACGCAGTCGGTGCACAAGCAGGGCGCGGGATTCTCCCAGGCCTCGCAGATCCACAAGCGCGACGAGCACATCAAGGGCCAGAAGCGCTTCATCGAACACAAGCGCTTCAACGAATCCTTCCTGATCAATGTCTCGACCTCGCCGTTCTATCCACTGTTCGCCTCGCTGGACGTCAACGCCAAGCTGCACGAGGGCAAGGCCGGCGAGATGCTCTGGGACCGGTGCATCGAGCTCGGCATCGAGGCGCGCAAGAAACTGCGCGAGTTCGGCCAGCGCTACCAGAAGATCGGGCGCGACGCGCAGGAAAAGTGGTTCTTCGATCCCTTCGTGCCCGACGTGGTCAGCATCAAGGGCTCGAAGTTCACCAAGGACGCCACCAACGTTCCCTGGGAGAGCCTGCCCACGGACGTAATCAAGCGCGAGCAGCAGTGCTGGGTGTTCGATCCAAAGAACCCCTGGCACGGCTACTCGGGCTACTCCGATGGCTATGCGATGGTCGACCCTAACAAGCTCATGCTGCTGACGCCGGGCATCGATCGCAAGACCGGCGAGTACCTCGACTTCGGCGTGCCGGCCACGGTGCTGGCCAACTACCTGCGCGAACAGCGCATCGTGCCCGAGAAGTGCGATCTCAACAGCATCCTGTTCCTCATGACGCCGGCCGAGGACGAGAGCAAGCTCAATGCGCTGCTCGCCAAGCTGGTGAAATTCAAGACATTGTGGGACAACGACGCGCCGCTGGCCGCGGTGCTGCCCGACGATCGCCCGGCAAAACGCCGCGCGCTATGCCAACTACTCGATCCGCAAGGCCTGCAATGAAATGCACGCCTTCTACCGCCAGGCCAACATCAAGCAGCTGCAGAAACTCTGTTTCCGCGCCGAAAGCTTCCCCGAGCTCGCCATGTCCTCCAAGGACGCCTACGAGAAGCTCGTGGCCAACGAAGTTGATTACGTTCCGATGACAAAGGTCCAAGGTCGTATTGCGGCAACGCTGGCACTCATCTATCCACCAGGGATCGGCGTCATCGTTCCCGGCGAGCGCTGGGACGAACGCGCCAGGCCAATGCTGGATTACTTCATGACTTTCGAGGAATCGTTCAATCGCTTCCCGGGCTTCAGCTACGAGGTCCAGGGCGTCTACCAGGAAATCGTCGACGGTCGAATCACGTTCCATACCTACGTTGTTAGGGAGTAGGAGTCAGCTATGTCACAACCAAAAAAGAAGATGAATCTCGTCCAGCTCACGTTCATCGTCGCGGTGAACATGATGGGCTCGGGAATCATCATGCTGCCCACCAACATGGCCAAGGTGGGAGCGATTTCGCTGCTCTCCTGGATAGTCACGGCGCGTGGGCTCGATGGCCCTCGCCTACGGCTTCGCGCAGGCGGGCATATTCAACCAGCGACCCGGCGGCCTGGCGGCCTACGCCGAAGACGGCTACGGCAAGGACGGCTACTTCCAGGCCTTCTTCCTGTACTTCCTGTCGCTGGCCATCGGCAACGTCGCGATCGCCATCTCCGCAGTCGGCTATCTCGCGACGTTCTTCCCGGGAATGTCCGCGACGCCGATCGCCACCTGCATGAGCGTGATCGCGCTGCTGTGGCTGACCACCGTCGCCAACTTCGGCGGCCCCGGCGTCACCGGAAAGATCGGCTCCATCACCGTCTGGGGCGTCATCATCCCGGTGGGTGCGTTGTCGTTCATCGGCTGGTTCTGGTTCAGCTCGGAAACCTTTGCCGCCGCCTGGAATCCGCAGGGACTCTCGCTCGGTGAAGGCATGGGCTCGAGCATCGCGCTCACGCTCTGGGCCTTCCTCGGCATGGAGTCCGCGGCGCAGAACTCCGACTCGGTCGAAAATCCCAAACGTGACGTGCCGCTCGCCTGCCTGTTCGGCACGCTGGGCGCGGCCGTGGTCTACGTGCTGTCCACCACGGTGATCCAGGGCATCGTGCCCAACGCCGAACTGGCCGACTCCACCGGGCCCGTTCGGACTGGCCTTCGCCAAGATGTTCAACCCGACCGTGGGCTCCATCATCATGGTGCTGGCCATCGCTTGCCTGCGTTGGGCTCGCTGCTCGGCTGGCAGTTCACCCTGTCCTCGACCGCCAAGTCGGCCGCCGAGGGCAAGATGTTCCCCGGCGGCGTTCGCGAAAGTGAACAGCATGGGGGCGCCCATCACCGGCATGATCATCCTCGGCGTCGTGCAGACCGCGCTGGCGCTGTCGACCATCTCGCCGACGCTGTCCGAGCAATTCGGCGCGCTGGTGAATCTCGCCGTGGTCACCAACGTGATCCCGTACATCCTGGCGCTGTCCGCACTGCCGGTGATGATGAAGGCCAACAATGTCCCGAGTAACGTGTACACCCGCAACATGGTCATCAGCGTGATCGCCATGCTCTACAGCGTGTATGCCCTGTATGCCTCGGGCGGCGACGCGGTGATGGGCGGCATGCTGGTCATGGGCGTCACCTACATCATCTGGGGCTTCATCTCGAATCGCTTCAAGGGCCCGGCCTCCACGCCGAGCGCCCTCTGAACCCGAACGCACCTAGGAGCAAACACATGTCAAACAAACATCATCCTCGGTTCGCGGCGTACAGCGCAGCGCTCACCGTCCTGGCTCTGGGGTCAATGGCTCCCGCGACCTCCTTCGCCGGAGAAGCACTCGAACGCATCCGCTCGAGCGGCCACGTGCGCTTCGCCTATCTACCGCAGGCCAAGCCGTTCACGTCGGCGAACGCCTCGGGTACCGTCGAGGGATACGGCGCGGCGCTTGTGCGAGCGGATCGCGGCGGGGCTCAAGTCGCAGCTGGGAATTTCGCAGCTGGCGGTCGACTGGGTACCGGTCACCATCGACACGCGCCGCGAACGCCGTGGCTGGCGGCCAGGCGGACGTGCTGTGCACACCGTCGAACGCCACGCTCGCGCGACGCAAGACGCTGTCGTTCTCGATCCCGATGTTCGCCGGCGGCATTCGCGCCGTGGTGCGCAATGACGTCACGCCACAGATTCGCGAGGCGCTGGAGAACAACCCCCGCACGCGGCCGGTGTGGCGTGGCACACCCGCGCAGGGCATGGTCGAAGCCACCCGCTTCGCCACGGTCGCGGGCACCAGCTCGGAACGCTGGCTCGCGCAGAAGAAGGCGAGCTTCAAACTCAACACCGCGACCGTATCCGTGCCGGATTACGCCAGCGGCATCAAGTTCCTGCTGGAAGACAAGATCGACGTGTTCTTCGCCGAACGCGACGTGGCATTGGCCGCGATGGACGGCAAGGCGATGCAGGAGCTCAGGGTACTGAATCGCCAGATCACGCAGGAGCCGCTGGCACTGGCGTTGCCCCGCGGCGACGAGGACCTGCGGCTGCTGGTGGACTCCGTGCTGAGCTCCACCTACTCGCAGGCGGACTTCGCGGATCTGTACGGCAAGTACTTCGGCCCGCTGGACGAAGCCAACCGCACGTTCTTCAGCTGGGTGACGCCAGCGCCCTGAGACCTGAGACACCGATGCGGCCGCGCGGATTTCGAGAACGGAGATCTCCCGATGATCACACGCAGCATCAAGCGCATCTCGCTCAGGGCACTCATCGTCGACGATGAGCTGGGTACTCCGACGGCGGAGGGACGCGCCGCGCGCGCATTGGTCACGGAAATGCAGGGACGTGCCATCGAGGTCATCGAGGCGATCTCGGCCGAAGATGGCCGTTCGGTCATCACCTCGGACTCCGCGATTCATGCGCTGCTGATCGACTGGTCACTGGGCGACGACAAGAACCACGCGCGTGCCCGCGCGCTGATCGAATACGTCCGGTCGCGCAACGACAAGATTCCGATCTTTCTGATGGCGGAGCGTGGCGAGGCCTCGGACATCCCCGTGGAAGTCATGGGCATGGTGGACGAGTTCATCTGGACTCTGGAGGACACGGCGGCCTTCGTCGGCGGGCGAGTGTCCGCCGCAATCCGCCGCTACCTCGAAGCCATGATGCCGCCGCTCGCCAATGCACTCATGAAGTTCACGCTGGACTACGAATACTCCTGGCACACCCCGGGCCACCAGGGTGGCACGGCGTTTCTCAAATCGCCCGTGGGCCGGATCTTCTTCGACTACTTCGGCGAGAACATGCTGCGCTCGGACCTGTCCATCAGCGTGGGTAGTCTGGGTTCGCTGCTGGATCACTCCGGCCCCATGGGCGAACACGAGCGCTACTGCGCCCGCGTGTTCGGCGCGGACCGCAGCTACTCGGTGACCAACGGCACCTCGATGTCGAACCGCGTGATCTTCATGGCCGCGGTGGCGCGCGACCAGATCGCGCTGTGCGACCGCAACTGCCACAAGTCCATCGAGCACAGTCTCGTCATGACGGGCGCCATCCCGCAGTACCTGGTGCCGCTGCGCAATCGCTACGGCATCATCGGCCCGATTCCGCCGGAGCGCCTGACGAAGAAGGCCATCGACGCCGGCATCAAGTCCAACGCGCTGGTCACGCGCGGCGTCAGCACGCGCGCCGTGCATTCCATCGTCACCAACTCCACCTACGACGGCCTGTGTTACGACGCGCGCCGCGTGCAGGAACTGCTGGATCCTTCCGTCGACCGCATCCACTTCGACGAAGCCTGGTACGCCTACGCGCGCTTCAATCCCATCTACAAGGGACGCCATGCCATGCACGGCGATCCCAAGGACCACAAGGGCCCGACGATTTTCGCGACGCACTCCACGCACAAACTGCTCGCGGCGCTGTCGCAGGCCTCACTGCTGCATATCCGTGATGGAAGAAGCCCGATCCCGCACTCGCGCTTCAACGAGTCGTACATGCTGCACGCCTCGACCTCGCCGCTGTATCCCATCATCGTTTCCAACGACATCACCGCGGCGATGATGGACGGTCCCGGCGGCCCGGCGCTCACCGGCGAATCCATCGCCGAGGCGGTCGCGTTCCGACAGACCATGGGACGCGCCCATCGCCAGTTCGCGGCGAAGAAGCAATGGTTCTTCAAGACCTGGAACGCCGACACCATCAAGGGTCCCAAGGGCAAGAAGGTTCGCTTCGAGGAAGCCTCACCCGAGCAACTGGCGACGGATCCGGAATGCTGGGTGCTGCATCCGAAAGAGAACTGGCATGGCTTCGACAGCCTCGAAGACGGCTACTGCATGCTCGACCCGATCAAGGTGTCGATCGTCACGCCTGGGGTGGCCGACAAGGGCGGCCTGGACAAGACCGGCATTCCCGCCACACTCGTCACCGGCTACCTCCACTACCGCGGCGTGGAAGTGGAAAAGACCACTGACTTCACCATCCTGGTGCTGTTCTCGATTGGCATCACCAAGGGAAAATGGGGCACGTTGCTCAACGGGCTGCTCGAGTTCAAGCGAGACTACGACGCCAACGCGCCGCTCGAGCAGGTGTTGCCGCACCTCACCAGCAATCATTCGGCCACCTACGGCGGCATGGGCCTGCGCGACCTCGCGGACCAGATGTTCACGCAGCTCAAGCAGTCCAAGCAGACCCAGTGCATGGCAGAGGCCTTCTCCACGCTGCCGGAGCCCAGGCTCACGCCTAACAATGCCTACCAGTACCTGGTGCGCGACGACATCGAACACGTGCCGCTCGAGGAACTCGCCGACCGCGTGCTCGCCACCAGCGTGGTGCCGTACCCGCCTGGCATTCCGATGCTGATGCCCGGCGAAGCCACCGGACCGGATGACGGCCCGTATCTCGGCTACCTGCGCGCGCTGCAGAACTGGGACAAACGTTTCCCGGGATTCGGTCATGACACGCACGGTGTCGAAAACCGTGACGGCACGCACTACATCCAGTGCCTGAAGCGAGGCTGGGAGAAGGCGTGAGCCAACCCGGGCGCAAGATGTCGCTTGCGCAGGCCACGATGCTCGTGGCCGGGAACATGATCGGCACCGGGATTTTCCTGTTGCCGGTCAACCTCGCGCACGTCGGCAGCATCTCCATCTACGGCTGGCTGATCGCCACGGCCGGCGCGGCCTGTCTCGGCATGGTGTTCGCGCGCCTCGGCCAGGTGAACCCCCAGCAGGGCGGTCCCTATGCCTACGCGCGCGACTTCCTCGGTCCCTACGCCGGTTTCCAGACCAACTACATCTACTGGTTCGGCAACTGGGTGGGAAACATCGCGATTGCCGTAGCCGCGGTGGGGTACCTCTCCGAGCTGATACCCCATATCGACGCACCTCCCTCGAGCACCTTCGTCACCGCCGCGATCATCTGGATCCTGACCTTCGCCAACATCCTCGGACCGCGGGTGGTAGGCGCGCTGGAAACCTGGACCATGGCGCTGGCGCTCATTCCCATCGTGGCCATCGCCCTGCTCGGCTGGTTCTGGTTCGATCCCGCGATATTCAGCGCGAGCTGGAACGTCAGCGAAGGATCCGACTGGCATGCGATTTCGCGCGCCGCCTCGATGGTGCTCTGGGCCTACATGGGCATCGAGAGCGCGGCCGTATCGGCCGGCGTGATCGAAAATCCGGCGCGCAACGTGCCGCTCGCCACCATCATCGGACTCGTCATCGCCGCCGTGGTGTACATGCTGAGCTCGACGGTGATCATGGGTATCATGCCGGCCGCGCAGCTGCAGGTCTCGCATGCACCGTTTGCGGAAGTGGCACGCATCGCCCTCGGCGCGCCCGCGGCCATCATCATCAGCATCTGCGCAGTGCTCAAATCGGTCGGCTCACTCGGCGGCTGGATGTTGCTGGTGGGTCAGTCCGCCAAGGCCGCCGCAGATGACGGTATGTTCCCGAAGATCTTCGGCAGCTGAACAAACACGGCGTCCCACAACACGGCCTCATCATCGTCGCGGCGCTCATGACACTGGTGCTGTTCGGCACCATGTCGCCCACCATCGCCGATCAATTCAATCGCGCGGTGGACCTGGCGGTGATCCTGATCATCGTGCCGTACATCTACTCCGCGATCGCGTTGCTAAACCTGCTCGCGATCCAGCACGTGTCCAGGAAGGTAACCAACATCTTCCGCGCGCTTGCGCTGTTTGCCGTGTTCTATTGCCTGTGGGCCGTGGTCGGCGGCGACGAGCGCACCGTGGTCAATGCCTTCATCGCCATGCTGCTCAGCGTGCCGCTCTATCTCTTTGTCACGCGCCGCACGCAGCCGGCGATCCTGCGGCAGCCCGTGGTGGCGCCCCCCGCGCCGATGGAACAGCGCTCCAAGAGCTGAATGGAATTCAATCGAGGTTCACCATGAATGCTAACTACCTGAAAACCGCCATCACCCTGGCGCTGCTCGGATCGGCCGTCATGGCGCAAGCCGAGGACGAGCCCAAGAAGAGCGCCATACCCGGTCTGCCGGAAGGCACGACCCTGGACCTCGAGTTCAGCGCGGGGTGGGGTTTCTTCGGCTTCAACAACTCGCTGTACGCCAATTCGCACGACGAAGTCGAACAGGACCTGTCCGACAACTGGATGGAAGGGTACGTCAAGGGCGGCTTCAGCCTGACGCACAGTCTGTCAGGCGGCAGTGAGATCTACGGCGCGATCACCGGCGTCGGCGAACGCACCTACAACGCCCCGCCCCCGATCGTTGGCGGCGAGGCGTCCTCGTTCGACGTCGAAGATCTCTACGTCGGCTGGCGCTCGGGCAGCAGCTCGGATCTTGGGGAGAACGCGTTCGACGTGGTCGTCGGCCGCACGCAATACAAGCTCGGACACGGCATGCTGATCTACGACGGCGCCTCCGAGGGCGGCTCGCGCGGCGGCTTCTGGAGCGGCGCGCGCAAGTCGTATGAAATGGCGGGCATCGCGCGCGTGAAGGTCGGGCAACACCACCATCGAGGGCTTCTATCTCGACCGCGACGAACTCCCCGAGAACGACTCGGACAGCAAGACCTACGGCGTCAATTTCGAGTACTCGTGGAACGAAGACAACGTGCTGGGCGCGACCTACTCAACCTGGTCTGCGGACGAGTCGCGTGAATCCCGCGACGGCATGGACCTCATCGACCTGCGCGCCTACCTCACGCCCTTCGAGTCGTTGAAGCAGCTCTCCTTCGAGCTCGAGTACGCCATGGAAGACAACGGCAACCTGATCGAGTCCACCGCGTGGAATGCGCAGGTCGGCTGGCAGTTCGAAGGTTCGTGGAAACCCAAGCTGTCCTACCGCTACGCCATCTTCGAAGGCGACGATCCGAACACCAACGCGAACGAGGCCTTCGATGGCCTGTGGACCGGCTTCTACGACTGGGGTACCTGGTGGCAGGGTGAAATCGCCGGCGAGTACTTCGCGTCGAACTCCAACCTCATCACGCACCAGCTGCGTCTGCATACCAAGCCCTCGGAAAGCATCAGCACCGGCCTCATCTTCCTGGACTTCAGCGCTGGACAACATCGAATCGGCGGGCGTGACCTCCGACGACCTCGCCACCGAGCTCGACTGGTACATGGACTGGTCGCTCAACGACAACTTCGCGGTGAGCTTCGTGGCCGCGTACGCGACCCCTGGTGACGCCGTCGAAGAAGGCTTCGGTCGCGACGAGGACTTCATCTACGGGATGGTGTACGTCTCGTACACCTACTGAGGGATCAGGATGGCTTCGGCACGTCGCGCGATCCGATGGCGGCGACGCGTAACGCCACGCGTGCCCGTTCGGCGGCATCATGCAGTCGCCTGAGGTGCAGTTGAGCCGCATCGCCTGCAGAACGGCGGCCGCCACGCGCCTACTCGCGCGTCAGGTTGATGCTCAGCCCGCTGATCGTGGAGCTTGCCAGCGTCACTTCGAAAACCGGCGTATCGCCGGCCTTCTTGATGAGGACGGCCTCGAAGTCATCCACCTCGATCTTGTATCCCTTCCCCAGGGAGGCCTTGAGCGATTTTTTCACCAGCTGCGCCGCCTGGTTCTCACTGGTCCCTTTGGGCAGCTGCGTGGTGACGTTTATTGGGGTGCCATTGAGGGGCGTGATGCGAAACACCACCTCGCCCGCACCATCAGTCGAATGGTCGAACAGGATGCGCCACTTGTTAGACGGCTCCGCATTCGCGAGCGATCCGAGCGCGGCGATTGCGGCGACGACGCAGAACGCGATCGCCTTGCGAATACCATGCATACCTGTGACTTGCCTCCGCCGGCGATCTAGCCAGCCCGCATTGCACCGCGACAATGGGCCCATGGACCTATGTACGCTCCCGGAAGCCTCCGCAATGCTCGCGCCTCACAATGCCTTCGTGCGCATGCCGTTTCGCCGCGTTGCTGGCGCTCAGCGTGTGCTGGGCCGCCACCATCTGCCATGCGCAGGAAATCGAGCCGCGCGCCTATTCTCCCAGCCCGGTTGGCGTGAACTTCCTGGTGGCGGTCGCCGGCTATTCCGAGGGCGGCGTGCTCTCCGATCCTTCGCTGCCCGTCACGGATATCGAGGCGAAAATCAACGCACTCGCCCTGGGCTATGGACGCACCTTCGGCATCGCGGGCCGATCGGCGAATGTCGCGGTGGCGGTTCCCTACCTGCAGCTGGACGCGTCGGGCAACATCGGCGAAGACCGCGCATCGGCGTCGCGCGAAGGTATCGGCGACACCAAGCTGCGCCTGGCAATGAACCTGATCGGCGGTCCGGCCATGACGCCGCGCGAATTCATGCAACGCGAGCCCAGGACCACGCTCGGCTTCAGTGTCAGCGTCAATGTGCCCACCGGTGAATATGACGAGACCAAACTCGTGAACCTGGGCACCAACCGCTGGGCGGCCAAGACCGAATTCGGTCTGACGCCATCCGGTGGGCAAATGGCTGCTCGAAGCCTATGCCGGTGCCTGGTGGTTCGGTGACAACGACAATTTTTTCGGCGGCCAGCTGCGCGAACAGGATCCGCTCGCGAGTCTTCAGGCGCACGTGAGCTATACCTTCAGACCGCAGCTGTGGATTGCGTTGAACACGACGTACTACGAGGGTGGGCAGACCACCGTGAATGGCGTCGAGAAAGAGGACCGCCAGGCCAACTCGCGCGCCGGCGTGACCTTCTCCATGCCGGTCGGAAAACAATACTCACTCAAGTTCAGCGTCAGCCGCGGCGCCACCACGCGCATCGGCAGCAATTTCACGCACTTCGGCGTCGGGTTTCAGTACGCCTGGATGGCAAAGCCGCGTCCCTGAGCGCGTCGCCCGCGGTACCGGGCGCGAGTGAGGCGAAACCCTGGAAGCGCCGGCCAGGGCCCTTCACCAGTTGCCGGCGACCGTCGCTCCGTACATCGGCTGCGCCTCGGGAAACTTCCACTTGCCTCCCAGCAGCTCCGCGCGCGGTCGATAGAGCCGCACGACGTAGCACCAACCCTTGGCGATCTGCAGGCAATTGTCGAAACCCTGTTCGCAGCCGCCGAACTGCACGACGATCGAGCCGTCGGCGGCGCGCGGCGCGGTCAGACTGTTGATCGTGCGTCCGTCGTGACTCTCGCTCAGGAATTGTCCATTGATGTCATAGACGCTGAGCGACCAGAAGCCGTCCACGGGAACATGTCCGACGCTGAGCCGATGCGCGGTGCGCCCGTCATTCTTGCGCGGCACGGCGTGAAGATAGGCGATGTCACGAGGTGGACAACGTTCCCACTGGGTGGCGGTGCCGATCAAATGACGCACGGGATCCACTTCTTCGCGCGCTCCAAACGTGCGATCGTCACCGCTCACCGTGTTGGCGAGTAGTTGCAGTGCGACGCGCACCTTGGCCTGGCTCACGGGATCCCAGTTCGGGATCACGAACCGGCCACCGCCCTGGCGCGAGACCGAGATGGTCTCCTGCAACTCGTGGACGCGCGCCAGGTCGGCGCGATTGGCCGGGTCGACCATGATGCGCATCACGATGAGCACGTACCGCGTGCTGACGTTGTCGAAGCTGAAGGTATAGGTGCCCGGGCCATAGAACATGCCCACGGTGTAGTGATCCTCGTCCAGCGCCTCGAGTGATACGAAGCGCTCGCCCGCGGCCGGCACGGTCACGGTTACCGGCCCGAGTTCCAGATCGAAAACCGCGCGCGAACGCAGCACATCGCATCCGCCCACGGGCTCGACTGGCGTCCAGTCGGCGGAAAATCCCGTTCGTGAGACAGGCGCCCGAAACCGCCGCGTTTCACGACGGTCATGAACTGCATGTCGCTTTCGGCGCGTGCGAAGTTGTCAGGAGTGACCTGCAAGGCATGCGCCACGCCGGCGTCCGAGCCGCGTCTTTCCACTGTCGTCAATAAGCCCATAGTCGCTCCATTGGCCTGCGGCAACGGGCTCGCGCGCCTGTTGCGGCACCTGACATACCGTGTACCGCACCCCGGCGCGGGGCGGCCATAAGACCTTCTGCTGATGGAACACCCCGGGTCCGGGATGCCTCCGGCGGCCGGATCGCAGGCGCCGCTACTAACTACTGGCCGGGAGTCGCACCCTGAAGGCGGCGCCGCAACCCTGACCCGGACCCAACGAGATGTTCCCGCCATGCGCGTCGATGATGTTGCGGCAGATGGCGAGGCCCAGTCCGCTGCGTTGCGGCTTGGTGGTGAAGAAGGGATCGAAGACGCGCCGTGCGTCTTCGGGCGCGACGCCCACGCCGGAATCCTCCACGGAAATCTCGATGGTGCGCGGATCGTGCAGCAACGCGCGCAGCGCGAGGCGCCGTTCGCGCGCCGGTATTCCGGACATGGCTTCGATGGAATTCGTCACCAGGTTCACCAGCATCTGCACCAGCTGCCTGCGGATACCGCGGATGCCGGGAAGATGCGGCGCCGTCTGCACATCGCAGGACACGCGCTGCGCGAACATCTCGGTGCGCACTTCCACGATGCACTCGTCGACCAGCTCGCGCACATCGATGTCCGCCGGTGGCTCCTGCGTCGCGACCAGCAGGCGCTGCACGGTGCCGACCATGCGGCTGACACGTTGCGCGTCGCTGGTGATGTCGGCCAGGGCGGCGCCCACCTCCCCAAGGTCCGGCGCTGCGCGCGCCAGCATCCGCGCGATCGCTTCCGTGTTCGCGGTGATCGCGAACAGTGGCTGGTTGATAGCGTCGGCGATCGCCTTGATCGCGTCGATTCCCGGCTTCGCGGCATGACGACCGTGCGACACAGCCTTACCCCCTCATCAAACTAGTCTTGCGGGAATTCCAGGGACCAAAAGCGAACGCAGGCTGAACGAACCTAAGGGGAAATTCTGTAGGAGAAGCGCCTGTCCGGAGTCCGGGGCGGTTCACGGCGCTGTGGGATCGGGTCCGATGAACAGTGTCTGCACCAGATATCGCAACGCGAGTTGCGCGCGCACGCTGTTGCCCGCCGAATCGAGCGGCGGTGAATAGACGGCGATGCCCAGACGACCCGGAACCACCATGATGATGACGCCGGAATTCCCGGACATTGCACCCACACCCGCCTTCTTGAGCCAGGCCGCCTTCTTGCCGCCACGCCAGCCAGATTCGATCAGCAGAGTCTGGATGTTTTTTGCGACCGGCTGCGACACCACGCGCTTCTGGTTGACGGGGTTCACGCCATCGTTGGCGAGTGTCGCGGCCATGATGGCGAGGTCACGCGTCGTGAGCGCGACCGAGCCTTGTTTCACATAGAGGTCCGCGGTGGCCTTGGGGTCATCGGTCAGGCGGCCGTCTTCAGAGAGATCGCGCGCCTTCGCATTGAGGCGTTCCGCAGTCGACGACGCGGACTGGTAAACACGTTCGTCGAGCATGAGTTCACGGCCGGAAAAACTCGTTCAGGTTGCCGAGCAGTGCGCGCCATTTGCCTTCGGCATCGCCCTGGGGTTGCACCAGGCTCAGCGCCGCCAGCGCACCCTCCGGGGCGAGCACCGTGGTGGGAGCCTCGCCCCAATCGGCGGGACTGCGCCCCGGTGGCACGGGCGCGGTACCGGCCAGCGCGCCGGCCGTACTCGACAGCACATCCGCACCCCGTTGTTCCGCCACCAGCGCCGCGGTGAACGGCGCGGCAACTTCAGTCGGCACCAGTGACGTGCCGGCATCACCCGCCTCGAACACCTTGCCATCGACGCGCACGATGACGATGCCGTACAGGTTCGGCGAGACGCTCGCCAATGCCGGGACGGAATTCGTGACCTTGCCGGTCTGGTTGGCGCTGTACCGCTTGTGAGCCTGGGCCACGGCCGTCTCGTAGTCGGAATCACGTGCGCCGAGCGGGCCCCGCGCGACCGCGAACACGCTGAGGCCGAGCGCCAGTGCTGCGCCAGCCGCTGCCACCAGACGTCGGCGCTGACTGCTACTGGCAGACGCGCGAAAGCCGGACGCGCTACCGAAGGAGCACGCCCGGATTCGCGCATACATAGAAGAGTGCCCTTCCGGACACTCAGCGGGCTGCTGTCGGGCGGCGCCGAAACGACGCACTGTCAGCAGCCCGCGAGTCACACGCTACTTACCGGCCCCGCACGAAGCGGCGGGCGCGCAGCGTCACCGCAAGACCAAGTGCGAGGACGCCGTACAACGCGAGCATCGGCCAGGAGCTCGCCGTCTTCGGCATGTCGTAGTCGGTGCTGGTCATCGCCACCTGCTCGACACTGTGGCTCGGCCATCGCAATTTCTTCCACCGGCGCAGTCGGCGTCTCCATCACTGCCGCGGTCAGACGATCCTCGGGAATGTAGAACGTCAGCGTGTCGCCCGGACGCAGTGACTTCACCGGCGTCTTCTTGCCGCCGATGTAGACCGTGCGGCCCTCTACCGGATTCAGCGTGATGGTGTCGCCACCCTTCATCGCCATGCTGGACTTCGGTGCCATTCCTTGGAGACCTTCTTCACCTCGCCATCGAATCTCACGTAGGTCTTGCCATCCTTCTGCATGACCTCCTGGCAGGCGCTGGCAATCTTCGGATGCTTGGCGAGCATCTCCGGCGACCAGACGATCTCGAGGCAGTTCGTACCGTTCGCGGTGAACGCCTTATCGACAGAGGAGGTTTGTGCGTTGACGCCAGCCGCTGCCGCAAGGGCAAACGCGGCCGCAATGATCTTGGCGCGAGTATTCATGTGTCTCTCCGTTGCATGTTTCTATTGGACAGGACGTTTATCAGGGTCTGGGTCTGTTTCTCATCAAGCTCGCCGCGCACGATGAAGCGCTTCGGCGCGGAACCGACAAAGTAGAACGGGTAGCAGGTGACCAGCGTGACGCTCGGTCGTTCGGTGGGCGCGAGTACCGCACTCTCCTCCGGCATTGACGATGCTGATCTCGACGATGTGGTAGTGCAGCGTGCGGCCGCCCTGCTCGAGATAGATGTCCATGCCGAGCTCGACGTCCTTGAGCTTGCGGAAGAACCCGTCGCGATGCGCGGCGATGCCGATGTTGCCCGCCTGCACCAGCGCGGCGGTGCCGGGAATGTGGCCGGCGCCGCGATCGAGGTTCATGTCGCTGTCGTCCCCGTACACCGGCACGTCCAGGGTGAGCTGCGGAATACGCAGCAGCGCCTGGGGGGCGTCGCCGGACTTCTGTGCCTGGGCATAGGCATCGACGCGCTGCTGCGACCACAGGCTCTGGTCCGCCGGCGGCAGCGACGCGGCGCGGAACTCCTCGACCGCCTTGGCGCGCGATTCTTCCGCCCACAGACGCATGCCGCCATACATCGAAAGCAGGGTGATGCCCGCGATCCAGGCGGTGCGCTCGAGCCAGAGCAGATCCATTTCTCAAGGAGATCAGTCGCATATGAGCGCACGAGGCGAACGTCGCGCCTCCCATACCCTTACGGTTGCGTGTGTCGACATGGCTTCAGCATCTTCCCGGCCGCGTTTTTGCGGCAATGGGCCTTTCGTCCAATACGGCAGCGCACCATAGCGACGCGCCGCCGGCGACCCTGCGCGCCGAGCACCGCCCGTCTATCTACCTTAATGTTACTGCGCGGGGGGTAGCGGCGCTGCCCCTTCTTTCAAAGCCTCGTAACGCTTGCGCAGGATTCGCGCCCAGTCGGACACCATGGCGCGCGCCTCGGCCGTGTTCTCGACGGAATTCGTCCAGCGCATCGTGCCGGAATTGCGCGCCTCGCGGCCGTCCACGACGCGACCGATGAGTTGATTGGTCTCCGAGTCGCGCAACTCGGCGTACAGCACGGCGCTGCCGGCGCTGGTCGTGTAGGTGTAATTGCGGCCAGGCTCCTGCGTGTCGACGGCGCGCGGCCACAGGTCGACGATGGCCGAGGAGAAACGCAGCACATCCGGGCCTGGCGCGGTCACCACCTGCAAGCCACCGTTCTTGCTGAAGACATCCGCGAAGGTTTCCTCGGCGAGCTTGCCCATGCGCTGCTTGATCTCGTCGAGCTGTTCGGTGGTGAGCTTCTGCTTGTAGACGGATGGATTTCTTGTCCCATTCCTTGTGGAATGCGACCTGGATGGGATCGATGATGATCTTGTTGTAGATCGTGAAGTCGGCACCCGGACGCGCGTACGCGGCGTCGACGCCCTTGAGCTTGACGCGCTGGAGACCGTCCCACTCCGCCGGCGGCTGCTCCTTGGCGAGGGCTGCACCGCTCAAAAGCGCAAAACAGAGCAACGCAAAGACGTACACTGGCAAGCGGATTCGCTTCATGGGTGCTCCCTAACTTGGCAGATGACGAGCCTCGGACCCCTTGATTTCGGCCCGGCCCGGGCTGGCCAGCGTGCGTTGCGCGACGGCTGTTTGTGCGTCGGACCTAGGTCCTACCGCGGTCTGAGGACGTACGTCCGAAGTCCGATGTCGGGCACCCCCTACGGGGCGTACAAAGATTTTCAAGCCGCAGCCGTCCACAGTGTTTGGAAGGCTGCATCGACCCTCTCCCTGCGATGCCAACGACAAACAACCTTACAAATATGACAGCTGCGGCCCTCTATTCCCGTCCGGTAGCCTCCGGCAAAGGGGCTTTTGTTTTCACTCACCCGGCAGCGGCGCTTTCTGGCTGCCCGCCGCTGCGGTCCTGTTGGCCGCGGTGGCTCCGGCCGTGCAGGCCGAGGCCGGTAACCCGCTCAACGACCGGTTCTCGTTCAGCCTGGGTGGATTCCTGCTCGATACCGATACCGAAATTCGCGTGACGGCGAAGCCAGCGGAACGGAGATCGATGCCGGCCGCGACCTCGGTCTGCAGGACGCCGACCGGTTTCGCTTCGATGCCTATTGGCGCATGACCCCGCGACAGAAGCTGCGGCTCATGTATTTCGACACCAATGCCAGCGGCACCCGCGTCATCGACAGAGGAAATCATCTTCAACGATGTCGTTTACCCGATCAACGTCGAGGTGCATGGCCGCATCGAAACGCAGGTCATCTCCCTGCCGTACGAATTCGACTTCCTGCAAGGCGACACCTACGAACTGGGCGGCACATTCGGCATTCACAACCTCGGATTCGAGATCGGTCTTTCCAGCCGAAGTCAACGGCCAGACTGCCGGTGACTTCGTCGACAGCAGAGGCCGACGGCCCGTTGCCGGTAGCTCGGCCTGCATGGTGTCTGGCGCATCAACGACAAGTTCTACCTGGATGGCGGGCATCCAGTACTTCTCGATCAGCCTTCGACCCGTACGACGGCAGCGTCACCGATTTCAACGTGTCGCGCGTCTGGCAGTTCTCCGAACACTGGGGCGTCGGTGCAGGCTGGAACCAGTTCCGCACCAACCTGGAAGTGGACGGCGACCGCTTCGACGGCAAGCTCACCTGGAAATACGGCGGCGCGCGCATCTTCGTGACCGCTTCGTTCTGAGGGATGCCGCCAAGGCGACCCGGCAGCCTGGCACCATGACGCCGGTGGGCACCTCCGGCGTCGGCGACTCTCACAGATGACATGCCCTTGTCGCGCATCGTCATGCTTGCCTGGTTGGCGTTCGTGGCACCGCTCCACGCGGCGACCGAGCCCGAACCAACCCCGAAGGGACTCGAACTCCAGATCAACGGCCTGAAGCCGGCGCTCGAATCGGCCGTACTCTCCGGCCTGACTCTGCAGCAATATCGCGACCGCAGCGTCAGCGACGCGCAGCTGCGACGCCTGCTCTCGCTGGGCGAGACCGAGATCCGCGCCACGCTGGAAGCCTGGGGCTACTACGACGGCAAGGTGTCGAGCCACATGGAAGACACGCCCGAAGGCCGCTATCGCGCCTGGTTCGACGTCGCGCCCGGAGAACCCATACTGGTCAAGGCGAGCGAGGTCACACGTGTCCGGCGATGCGGCGCAGGTTCCGGCGGTGGCCTCGGCTCTGAAAGCGTTCGTGCCCAAGTTGGGTGAACGCTTCGATCACGCCCAGTACGAGTCCAGCAAGGAAGCCATCGTCACGGCGCTCGCCGACAACGGATACCTCGGCGCGCAACTCACACACACCGCGTGGAGGTGACCACCGCCACGCACTCGGCGCGCATCGAGCTCAAATGGGACAGCGGACCGCGTTACACCTTCGGTCCCACCACTTTCAAGGGCGGCCAGTTTTCCGAGGAGTTCCTGCAGCGATTTCTCCCCTGGAAGGAAGGCGACGTCTACTCGAGCGCCGACTTGCTCGACCTGCAGCGTCGCCTGGTCGGTGCCGACTACTTCGGCACCGTCACCGTCACGCCGCATCCGGAAAAGGCCGTCGACCTGGCCGTACCGGTGACGGTGGAACTGACGCCCGCCAAGCGCAATATCTACAGCGCCGCGCTCTATGCCAGCACCGATCGTGGCGCGGGCGTGGAACTGGGCGCGCAACGCCGCTGGCTCAACGACCAGCGGCCACAAGGGGCGCGCCGAACTCGACATCGCGCAGCGCCTGCAGGCCATCGAGCTCAGCTACCGGATCCCGTTGCCGGCGCGCGGCAACGAGTGCTGGGCTTCGCGGGCACCTACCGCGACGAGACCACAGAAAGCAGCATCTCGCAGACCGAAAAACTCGTCGCCAACGTGTCGCGCAAATGGAACGAATATACGTTCGTCTATGGCGTGCAGTTGCTGGCCGGCGATTTCGAAATCGGCAGCGAGCGCGGTAATTCTACGCTGCTGTTCCTGGAGACGGCGTTCAGCCGCTCCAAGGCCGATCAGCCGACGTTTGCGCGGCGCGGTTTCAGCTATACGGTGACGGCGCGCTTAGCACCCCCGGCGACCGTGACCGATACTCGTCTTCGTGTCGGCGACCGCCGAGGCCAAATGGCTGCGCGCGCTCGGCACGGACATGCGCCTGATCCTGCGCGGCGAGGTGGGCAAGATGGAGGTCGATGACTTCGACCAGCTGCCGCCGGAACTGCGCTTTTTCTCCGGCGGCGATCGTTCGATACGCGGCTTCGGTTACGAGGAGATCGGCAGCCGCAACGAGGCCGGTGACGTGATCGGCGGCGACAATCTCGTCGAGGCGAACGTCGAGCTCGAACGATATTGGGGCAAGGTGGGCGGCGCCTTGTTCGTCGATGCCGGTGATTCGTTTCTCGGCGATGATTTCCGGCTGCACGTGGGAGTGGGCGCCGGCGTGCGCTGGAAATCACCGGTGGGCGTGTTGCGTCTCGACGTGGCCTATCCCGTCAAATCGATCGATTCGAATTCATGGCAGATCCACTTCAACATCGGGCCGGACTTTTGAAGGCGCTGCGCATCGCAGGGATTGCCCTCGCGGCATTGCTGGTGATCGTGGCCGCGATCGTGACCTGGGCGCTGCACAGCGAAAGCGGCACGCGCGCACTGCTGGGCATGGCGCGTGGCTGGCTGCCCGCCGGCATGAGCATTGAAGAAGTCGGCGGCACCGTCGCCGGCACGCTGCGTATCGAGGAACTTTCGTTACCACGATCCCACGCTGGGCATGGACCTGACCGTGGAGTCAGCGGCCGTGGACCTTGCGCCGCTCGCATTGCTCTCGCGGCGGCTGCATGTCGAGCGCGCAGAAATCGAAGGCGTGTTGTTGACGTTATTCCCGGCAACGGCACCCGCGGCAGCGCCACCGGAGAACAACGGGATCCCTGGCAGGCACCGCTCGACATGCGCTTCGACGAGTTGCTGCTGGTGCGCGGCGAGTTGCGCCGCCCGCAGGCTGCGCCCTTCCGCGTCTTGCGCGCCGAGCGTTGCCGGCAGCTGGAGCGGTACCAGCATCGAGGCATCGAAACTCGCGCTCGAAAGCCCCGAAGGCACGATTGAGTCTCGCGGCGCGGATCGGCGCGCGCGCTCCAAAGCTGCAGCAACTGCAGGCGGAATTTCGCTGGCGCGCGGGCGAGCACCAATGGGCCGGCACGCTGGCGAGCGACCGGCGCGAACGAAACCCTCGAGCTCAGCGCCGCACTCGATCTGCCGCGTCAAGGTGCGTCTCGCCGGCACCCTTGCGCCGGCACGCACGCGCGCCAACGGCGACGCGTGGCGCGCGCATCTGGCGGTCGAGCGCTTCGATCCGCATCCGCTCATCACCAGCGATGCATTTCGATACCATGGCCCTGGAGCTGGACGCGGACGGCGATCTCGAAGACCTGGCGCTGCGCGGCGTGTTGACGCTCGGCGAGAATCGCATCCATCTCGAGCGACTGGTGCTCGCGCGGCGGCGAGGAACTGCTGCAGATAGCGGCTTTCGAAGCTCGGCTCAATTCCCAACCCGCGGCGCTCACCGGCTCCGCGACGCTGGCACTCGATGGCAGCAAGCCCGCATCGTTGCAACTGGCCTGGGACGAGTTCCAGTTGCCCGAGGCCTGGGCGGGCGCGGCATTTCGTTGCTCCGGCGAGCTCGCGGCCACCGCTGGGTCTGGAACGCTTCGCGGTGAACGGCAGCGCTCGCCTGGCGCGCGCCGGGCGTTATTCCACCCTCGCACGTGCGACTCGACGGTACGCAGGACTCGCTGCACATCGCGGAGCTCGAACTCACCCAGAATCCAGGAGCCGTATCGATTTCCGGCGACGTGAATTTCCGTGAGGCCGTGCACTGGAAACTCGACGCGATGGCGCGCGCCTTCGATCCCTCGCTGTTTCTCGACACCTGGCCCGGGGCGCTCGACTTCGACCTGCACAGTACCGGCGAGTGGCCCGAGCAGGGCCCGCGCGCGAACTTCAAACTGGAAAAACTCGCGGGCAAGTTGCGCGGCCGGCCGGTCATCGGCGCTGCCGACGTGTCGCTGGGGCCGGATCTCAGACCCAGCGGGCGTGCCAGCCTGAAATCCGGCCGCGCGTCCCTCGAGGTGGCCGCGAGCGCCGCGGCCACTTCACGCGTCGATGGCCACTCTGCGCGTCGCCGCGCTCGAAGACTGGCACGAGCGACCTGAGCGGCGCCATCAGCGCCGACGTCACCTCGCTGGGACGCTGGCCCGACGTGGAAATCCGGGCGAGCGCCGAGGCGCAGCCAGGTGCGGCACGGCACCACGGTGTTCGAGACGGCGAAGCTCACGCTCAACGCGCGCGATGCGCGCACACCGCGTGGCACGGTCGCGCTCAACGCGAGCGGTGTGAAGATCGCGGGTTTCCACTTTGACAAGGCCGCCGTCGGCCTCGAAGGCGACGAGCGCTCGCATCGGCTGAAACTCGATGCCCGCGGCGAAGCGCTGGCAGTGGCGCTCGAGGCGAGCGGTGCACTGCGAGCGGCGCGCCGCGTGGAGCGGGCTGCTGGAAAAGCTGCGGCTCGAAGTGCTCGAATGTCCCGCCGCTGGCGTTGCGGCAACCGGCGCGCCTTGCCGTTGGCCGCGAATCGATGGCGCTGGACACGGCCTGCCTCGACTGGCGGCGACATCGCCTTGTGCGTTGCCGGCAAGCGCGACCGAGCAGGAGTTCGCCGCTAACTATTCGCTGCATTCCCTGCCGATCGGCGTGCTGACGGCACTGGCGGCGCCGGAGTCACCGGTCTCGGTCGAGGGCCTGCTCGAAGGCGGCGGAGAACTGCGCCGCGCCGCCGATGGCACCTTGAGTGGACAGGCGCGACTCAGCTCCGCGACGGGTGCGCTCTCCCAGGGCAGCGGCCAGGATGCGATGGCGAATCGCCTACCGGGATTTCGCGCTCGAGACGAATCTGTCACGCGAAATCGGGCAAGTCGCGGCTGCACGGCACGCTCGTCGATCAGGGTGTGCTCGAAGGTTCGCTCAACATCGCGGTGCGCGAGAGTGATCCGTCGCTGGTCGGCAAGGCCAGCCTCGAGCTTCGCGACCTCGCACCGCTGGCGTGGTGGGTTCCGCAACTGGCGCAGATGCGTGGCAGTGGCGCACTGTCCGCCGATGTCAGCGGCACCTTCGGCGATCCGCGCGTGGCATTCACGCGTGCAGGCGCGCGACCTCGATGCCGAGGTGCCGTTGCTGGGCCTGCACCTGAAGGAAGGCAACGTCACTGCGACACTCAGGCCCGACGGGTCACTCGAAGCCAGCGGCCCATCAGCTCGGGAGACGGCACGGTACGCCTGACCGGGCACCAGTGACCAGGCCGAGCGGCATGGCGACTCAAGCTCGACGGCAGCAATTTTCTCGCCGCCAACATCCCGGGCGCACGCGTGGCCATCGCGCCCGATCTCACGCTCGCGGGCAAACTCGGCGCGCTGACGCTTACCGGAGCCGTGACCATCGAGGATGCCGACGTCAACCTGGAAAAGCTCTCTATCGGGCATTCCGCGCAGCGCCTCCTCCGACGTGGTGGTCGTCGATCGCGAGCAACGCGTGAAGGACCGTGCGCTGGGGTTGACGACCGACGTGCGCATCCTGTTCGGCGAGAACGTGAAACTCGCAGGTTTCGGCCTGGAGAGCACGGTTGCCGGCGAATTGCGCGTCACCGAGAAACCCGACGAAGTGAGTCGCGCCTCGGGCGAGATCCGCGTGGCCGGCACTTACGAGGCCTTCGGACGCAAACTCACCATCGAGCGCGGCAGGCTGCAGTACGCGGGCACAGCGCTCGATGATCCGCAGCTCGACATCCTCGCGGTGCGCAAACTGCAGGACGTGACGGCGAAACTGCGCGTCACCGGCACGGCGCAGAACCCCAAGCTCGACGTGTACACGGATCCCGCCATGTCCCAGACCGACGCCATGTCCTATCTACTGACCGGCAAGCCGGCGAGCGACCTGCATGGCGAGGACGGCGCCGAGGTGCAATCGGCGGCGCAGTTCGTCGGCAGCGGCCTTGGCAACCGGCTGGCCAAGAAATTCGGCGGCAAGGTGGGTTTCGTGGACGAGGTCGGCGTCGAGCAGAACACCGACCTCGGCGGCAGTGCATTCACTGTCGGCAAATACCTGTCACCGCGCCTGTTCGTCAGCTACGGCGTCGGCCTGTTCGAACCCGGGAATGCCATCACCGTGCGCTGGCAGTTCTCGGAACACTGGTCACTGGAAGCGAACGACACGCCGGAGGATCAACACGCCGGCGTGCGTTATCGCATCGAGAAATAGCACGACCCGGCTACTTGGCGCGAACTTCGATGGCCACGGCTTCGATATACAGCACTTCGACCTGGTCACCCTTCTTGAGCTTGGCGATGAAGTTCTGTCCCTCGGGAGTCTTCACCTCCAGGGTTCGCGACGTCCCATCGGGACGCTTGAAGCTGACGGTGTTGGCCTTGGTGTCGACCTTCTCGATCACGACCGTGGCTTGCAGTCGCGGTGCCGACACTGGCGCCAGGCTTGGTGCCCGGTTCGAGCCGTCGACGCAACATCGAGCTGGTTGACCTTCTTCGACAAGGGCGTGCCCTTGGGCTGCAGTTCGGCTGCAATGCCGCGGTAATAACTGATGACTACCTTGTCGCCGACGCGGATCTGCGGAAAGTTTTTGACTTCCGGGCCGACCACGAAGCTCGCGGTCGAGCCGTCATCGCCCTTCACGGTCAGCAGGCGGGTGGCCTGGTCAATCTCCTCGACCGTCGCGCTGACTTCTTCGACTTTCTCCCGTTGAAAGGAAGGCATCGTCCCGGCGGGTGGGGCCGTGGCAGGTGCCTCTGCCGCGGGCGCCGTGTCCGCCATGGGTGCCGCGGCAGGCTGGGCAGCGGCCTGCTCGGGGGCTGCAGCGGTGCCGGACGAGTTGGATTCCGAAGCGCTGCAGGAAATTGTGGCAAGAGAAAAACATGCGGCGAGCATCCAGACAGCTGATTTCACAGGAGTCTCCTAAATCCTTGTTTGAGCGCACGCTGGCGGACCGCCAGTCGGTAGCGCTAACGAGTCGTTGCGCACCGCGATACCTAAGCAATTCGCCTAGCACCACGGCGGCAGGTTCACGGCAAGTATCTGGCCCGGTTCTAACCAGTCGAATCGGACCAAGGTCTAATCGAGACGCTTTTAAGGGTCGGGGTGGCGCCGGACCGCAAAATGGCGCCTAATCAGCGCACTGCGACAAGACCCGTAAGGCTGTCGGGGAAAGTGATGCAGCCAGGGGTTGGACTTTATCAGGGGGTCCACGCGGACGGTGACGTGCTCAGTCACCGGGCAGATCAGGGAGGACTAACAATGTGCTCGAGATCGATCACCGACCGCGTCGCGGATCGCCGGTGGACGAGTTTTGCGCCCGTATCCGCCGCGCGCTCGGGAGGCCCCAAGGGTGTTCCCTAATTTCAAGTCATGGACGTTGCCACTGGCTGTCGGCGCGGCGTACTACATCGCCGCCGAGGTCGGTGGCGCGCTGGCGTTTCCGTCGGCGCCGGTCTCGGTGTTCTGGGCGCCCAATGCCATCCTGATGGGCGCGCTGCTGCTGGCGCCGCGCGAGCAGTGGTGGATGTATTTCACCGCCATCCTGCCGTTTCACTTGTTCGCGCAATTACTCAATTCGCCTGTGGCGCAGGTCATCATCCAGTACTGCGCCAACATCGGACTCGCCTCGCTCGGCGCGCTGGCTATCCTCACCATCTCTCCGACACCGCATCGCTTCGACCGGATCCGCAGCGCATTGACCCTGGTGCTGTTTGGCGGCCTGCTCGCCCCTGCCATCACCAGTGTCCTGATGGCGGCGGCCTTCTACGTGTTCGGGATATCGAACGAGGTGCGGCTCACCGTCGTGGCCCGGACCATCACCAACACCTTCGCGGTGGTGACGCTGGTGCCGCTGATCGTGCATTGCGCGTTGCGTTTGCGGGCCGGACAGCGACCAATTTCTGTCAAACGCGCCGCCGAGGGCATCACGCTGGCGCTCACCATTTTCGCGGTCTGTTGCCTGTTGTTCTTTCTCCCCACAGACAGCCCGGAGCGCACGCCGCTGTTGCTGTACGCGCCCCTGCCCTTGTTAGCCTGGGCCACGGTGCGTTTCGGCGTCTCCGGGGCCTGCGCCGCCTCGCTCACCGCCGGGGCGATTTCCATGCTGGCCATGGTCAATGGTTACGGCCCGCTCAGTGGCTCCGACCCGGTGGAGAATGCGCTGTCGCTGGTGGCGTTTCACGTGGTGATGAGCATCATCTTCCTGTCCGCGGCCGCGCTCATCGACGAGTGGCGCCATGCGGGGCTCGCGCTCTCCGTGAGCCGCGCGCGCTTTCGCAGCATCTTCGAGAACAACATCATTCCGACCGCGATCTGGCGCGACGACCTGCGCATCAGCGAGGCGAACGAGGCGTTCCTGCGTCTCACGGGAGTCACCGGTGCGGACATCCAGGACGGCAAGCTGCGTTTCGACGACATGGCCACGTGGAATGGCAAGCCCGGTGCGCGCGAGCCCGATTCCGGCGACCTGCTCGAACGCTTCGACAACACCGAACTCGAGCTCGAACTGCGCGATGGGCGGCGCGTCCCGGTGATCCTCGGCCACTGCCGGTTCCCCGCCAACGAAGGCGGCGTGATATACGCGCTCGACCTGTCCGCCTTCCGCCGCGCCGAGTCGCGCCGCCAGCGCGTCGAAAGTCTGCACGCCGCGGTGCTCGCCTCGCTGCATGACCAGGTCGCGGTGGTCGACAGCCGCGGTGCGGTCATCGAGATCAACGATTCGTGGCGCCACGCGGTGGATGCGGCGCCAGCATCGCGTTTTGACCGCGTGCTCGCGGGGGAAAACTACCTGCAATGTTGTGCGCGCGCGGCTGAACAGGGCAACCGCACCGCCGCCGATCACCTGTCCGCGCTGCGTTCGGTTCTCAATAGCGCCGAAGACCACAGGCTGATCGACTGCCGCGGCGTCGGCGACGCCGGCGACGCCGAGACTGGCTGGTTCGAAGTGTCGTTTGAACGCCTGCGCCGCACCGAGGGTGGCGCCGTGATCACACGTACCGATGTCACCGCGCGCAAACGCGCCGAAGCGGACGCGCGCAATCAGCGTCAGCAGCTCACGCACCTGTCACGCGCCGCGGTTCTCGGCCAGCTGTCGGGCGCGTTTGCGCACGAGTTGAAACAACCGCTCACGTCGATCCTCGGCAACGCCGAGGCGGCGCTGACCCTGCTGCAGAAAGGCGCCGCGAGCACGGGAGAGCTCATCGAAATTCTCCAGGACATCGTGACGGACGACGAACGCGCCGCGCAGGTCATTCAGCGGTTGCGGGCGCTGCTGGGCAAGGGTGACACGCAGCAGGCGCCCGTCGAACTCAACGACCTGGTCAGCGAATCCCTCGACCTGATGCACAGCGAATTCGTCACGCGCAATGTCGTCGCCCGGGTCAATCTCGATCCCGCGTTGCCCACGGCACTTGCCGATCGCGTACAGATGCAACAGGTGATCCTGAACCTGCTCATGAATGCCTGCGAAGCCATGGTGGGAACGCCGATCAGCAATCGCCAGGTCGTCATCACCACGCGCTTCCTGGCGATTACCGAAACCGCCGAGATCACGGTACAGGACAACGGCACGGGCATCGCGCCCGGCGACACGGAACGTATTTTTCAGGCGTTCGTCACCACCAAGACACATGGACTCGGGCTGGGACTGGCCATCTGCCGGTCAGTCGCCGAGGCGCACCATGGTCTGTTGTGGGCCGAGAACGCCCCCGAGGGCGGGGCAATATTTCATTTCAAGGTTCCGATTGCCGGAGGGCTCCCATGAGCGACAACGAACCGACACAAACCGTATTCCTGGTCGACGACGACGCCTCGGTGCGCAGTGCCCTTACGCGTGCGCTCAATGCCGAAGGTTTCCACGTGCTGTCGTGGGCGTCGGCCGATGCGTTCCTCGCCGATTACGATCCGGAAAAACCGGGCTGCCTGGTGGCCGACGTCGCCATGCCCGGTACCGACGGCCTGCAGCTGCAGCAGTTGCTGGCCTCCAGCGATCATTCGCTGCCCATCGTGTTCATCACCGGCAACGGGAACGTGCGCATGAGCGTGCAGGCGATGCGCGCGGGCGCCGTGACTTTCCTGCCGAAACCCGTGCGCCTTTCCGAGCTGGCCGCCGCGGTGCGCGAAGCGCTGGAAAAGGATCAAACCGCCCGCCAGAAACGCGCGGCGCGCGCTGCCATCCAGTCACGGCTCTCGGCGCTGACCGCGCGCGAACGACAGGTATTCGACCTGGTTGTCGCCGGCAAGATGAACAAACAAATCGCCGCGCAACTCGGCGCAGCCGAAAAGACCGTCAAAGTCCATCGCGGTCGCGTCATGTTCAAGATGCGCGTGAGGTCTGTCGCCGAACTCGTGACCCTTGCTACTCAGGCTCGTGAGGCGCCGCGTCCTTTATAGGACGAATGTCCACTACTCTTTGAGGGGCTGCAGTCGCCTACTGGCTAGGCATGGAAAACCGCCGTTCATTTGTCGCCGTGGTCGACGACGAAGAATCCGTGCGCAGGGCGCTTTTGCGGCTGCTGCGCGCCGCCAATCTCGATGCCGAGGCATTCGCGAGCGGCGAGGAATTCCTCAATTCGCTCGAAAAGTTCCGCCCCGATTGCGTGGTCCTCGACCTGCAGATGCCGGGGCTCACGGGCCGGGACGTACAGCGCCGCCTGATCAGCATGCAGATCAACCTGCCAGTCATCCTGATCACGGCCCACGACGACGTTGTGGTGCAACAGCAATCTCTGTCAGACGGCGCCGCTAACTACCTTAGGAAACCGCTGCGTGGTGACGTATTGGTGCGGTCCATCAACGAGTCAATCGCCCGGGCCGCGGCCGCTACGGGCCCTGTGGGCGCTCCAGAGCAGGCATCAGACCTAAGGCGCATTTGAACATCCGCTCGCCGTAAATTAGCTTAAGGGCATGAGCGCGAATACCCTGTCGCGGCTTCGGCTGCCCACCACCCTTCTCCTCATCACTCTCGGCGCAGCTGCTTGCGGCGACCATGCCAAGAGGTCCTGCTCCGCCCGAAACCGCGGATCCCGCGCCGCCGCCGGCGGCGTCTACCACGGAAGACCGCGGCCACGAGAACGCGGGCGCGGCCACCAAGCCGGCGGAACCGGACAATACGTTCACCAATGTCGAAAGCGGCGAAGCCGAGCGCGCGGCCAGCAAACGCGGCCACGAAAGTGCCGGCGAGCAGACGCCGGCCGCGGCACCGGGGGGCGGCCAATGAAAACTTCCGTCCACGTATTGACCGCGGCCCTGGCCGCCTCGCTGGTGTGTGGTGGGTGTGCTGAAAAATCCGGCGGCGCCGCCAAGTCGACCTTTGAATCTCCCGGCGCCGCCGCCGTGGAATTTTCCGAGGCCGTGCGCACCGGACAATCGCGACGCCCTGACAACCATGCTGGGCCCCGAATCGGCGCCACTGCTGAATTCCGGTGACACGGTGCAGGGCGGCAATGAACGCAAGGCATTCCTGCAGGCCTATGACAGCCAGCGTCTGCTGGTGCCGGCGGGTCCCGATACCTATTTCCTCGAAGTCGGCGCAGGCCGCTGGCCACTGCCCCTGCCCATCGTCAAGACCGACGGCGGCTGGAAGTTCGACACGAACACCGGCATTCGCGAGCTCGTCCTGCGACGCATCGGCCGCAATGAGCTGGCGGCGCTGGGTGTTTGCCGCGGCATCGTGGCGGCACAGCAGGAATACGCCGCAAAATTCGGCGCATTCGCCGCCAAGCTGCGCAGCGAACCGGGCAAGCAGGACGGACTGTATTGGGAAGCGGCGCAAGGTGAGCCGCAAAGTCCCGCGGGGCCGTTGCTTGCGTGCGGCGGAAGCACAGGGCTACACGCCCGGTGCAACTGGCTCGCAACCGCAACCGTATCGCGGCTACCTCTATCGCCGCCTGCAACGTGAAGGATCCCGCCAAGGAATTCGCCATCCTCGCCTACCCGTCCGAATACGGCGCCAGCGGCATCATGACTTTCATCGTCAACCAGGAAGGCGCGATTTATCACAAGAACCTGGGAGTCGACACCGCCAAGGCGGTCGAGGGCATCACCAGTTTCGCGCCCGATGACACCTGGACGCGCGAGACTTGATGGGACCAATGTCCCATGTGTGACGCTACGCGCGCCAATGAGAAAATCCGCGCGAATCGAACGGAGTCAACCATGAACAAGATTGCTCGCGCTTGCGGCAACGGGCCTGGTCCTTGCGGCGTGCGAGTCGGGACCGAAGATCCGCGCCAACACCGCGCCCGGCGCGAACCTGCAGAGCTACAAGACCTACACTTTCGCCCGTCCGCTCGGCACCGATCGGAACGGCGTCGAGACTCCGCTCAGTGGCTACTTCAAGGAAGCCACGCGTCGCGAAATGGACGCACGCGGCTACCAGTTCGTCGAAGGTGGCGACGCCGATCTGATGGTGAACTTTGGCGCGAATGCGAGCGAGAAGACCGACGTGCGCAGCACTCCGACCTCGTCGGCGTGGGCTACGGCTGGATACTACGGCTATCGCGGCGGCATGTATGGCGACCTGGACGGGATCGGACGTGGAGACCGTGCACTACAAGGTCGGCACGGCAAACATCGACGTGGTCGATGCGCGGCAAGCAAGCAGCTGGTCTGGGAAGGCCTTGCCGAGGGCAAGTTGACCGACAAGGTCATGGAGGATCCGCGCGCCGCCGTGAACCGGTGGTCACCGAAATCTTCAAACAGTTCCCGGGTAATGCCGGCGGCGCTGCACCTGCGACGGGTACCAGCAGCTAACTAGCGCCGCGCCCGGGGGCCGGCCCCGAACCCCCCGTTATGGGGCCGGCTCAACGGCTCTATGTCGCCGCCGGACGATCAGTGACGCGCGCCGAGCCGCGCCAGCATCGCGGAGAGATCTTCGGGACTGATGTAAAGTGCTCGCAGACGCGGCCCCACAGCATCGCGGTCGGCACATTCCGTTCGCCACGCTCGCGCTGGATCTCGTGAAATGCGTGCAGCACCACGCGTTCCTCGCGCGTCAGCCCGTCGCCCACGTCAGGGATTACCAGGATATTTGTCCATGCGGCATTTCTATCGCGCATGAAAACAGGATGGTTTCGAGTCTGGGTCTGGCGCCTCACCACGGTGCTGGCATCGATCATCGCGCTAGTCCTGGCACTGCGGGTCACGCAGAGCGAGCGTCAGCCGGACCTGGCGCCGTGGCACACCTGGGCGCCGCACGAACTGAGCGACGGTGAACTCGAAACGGCAGACTGGCAAACCTGGCTCACGCGCGAGACCAGGTTGTTTGCCGAAGTCGACCAGCGGATGAGAGAAGACCTCGAGCCGGACGAACGCCTCGCCTCGAATCGCTATTTCGAGGGCAGCCCGGTCTATCCCGGGCACTTCGCGCACAACTGGAACCGCTCGTATGTCCTGCTGCCCGAGGGTCCAGCCCAGAGGCGCAGTGGTACTGTTGCATGGACTCTCGGACTCGCCCTACTCGCTGCGACACGTGGCGCGGATCTACGCTGCTCACGGCTATGCCGCGGTCGGTTTGAGACTTCCCGGCCACGGCACGGTGCCCGCCGGGCTGGCGACGGCGCGCTGGCAAGACTGGCAGGCCGCTACACGGCTCGCGGTCCGCGAAGCGCAGCGACTCGCGGGGCCGGGCAAGCCGCTCCACATCGTCGGCTACTCGAATGGCGGCGCGCTGGCCGTGCAGTACACGGCCGATGCCGCGCGCGATTCCACGCTGACACTTCCCAGCCAGGTGGTGTTGTTTTCACCCATGATCGGCGTGACCCGATTCGCGCGTTACGCCGGCATTGCCGGCTGGCCGGCATTGTTGCCGCGATTCTCCAAGTCGGCGTGGCTGGAAATCGTTCCCGAATTCAATCCGTTCAAATACGGCTCGTTTCCGGTCAACGCGGCGCGTCAGTCCTACGAGCTCACGCAGGTACTCAACGTGCAGTTCGCCGACCTCGCGAAAAGTGGCGCACTGGCGCGCTTTCCGCCGGTGCTGGCTTTCCAGTCCGCGGTGGATTCGACCGTGCTCGGCGATGCGCTGGTCAGCGGACTGTTCGACAAACTACCGAAGAACGGCAGCGAGATCGTGGTATTCGACGTGAACCGCGCGACGCCACTGGACCTGTTGCTGTCGCAGTCGACGCTGGCGCGCGTTGACCAGATGCTGCCAGCGATTCCCCACGATTATCGCGTCACGGTGATCGGCAATTCTCCGCGCCAGGCTCGCGTCAGTGAATACAGCCGCGCGTCCGGCGAAACAAACCCGGTGACCCGCGGGCTCGAGCTTGCGTACCCGGAGGAATTCTTCTCGCTTTCACACGTGGCGCTGCCGTTTCCGCCAGACGACTCACTCTACGGCACCCATCCGGACGGCGAGAATTTCGGCATCCACCTCGGCAATCAGGCGCTACGCGGCGAGCTGGGTACCTTGCTCAAGGGCGCGGATTCGCTGATGCGCGCCTCGTGCAACCCCTTCTTTCCGTATGTGATCACGCGCGTCGAAGAAGTCATCCATTGACCGGATCACGTCTTGCCCGCCGGCCCCGGCTTGGGCTTTTGCGCGACTTTGCTTTCTTGCGCGTCCCGATCACCGCCTTCCTTTTTGGCGGGTTTTTCCGGATCGACCTCGTTGAGATTCTTTTTCACGTCGCGCAGCGTGATCGAACCTTCGAGTGAGCGCGCAAAAGCGCTGATGAAGGCGTTGCGCATCACGCTGGCGATGGTCGCGAACAGGCTGGTCTCGGGATTCTTGATGGTGCCACTGAACGGGATTCGCGCGGCCACCTGGTCGGCCTCCTGGTTCTCCAACGCTTCGGCAGCGAAGTCGAGGAAACCTTCCCACAGGCGCCGCAACCCACTTTGCTCCTCTTCGTTCGAGCGATACAGGTCGACATCCTGCAGGATGGGCTTGGCGTAGCCGGTGAACTTGCCGTCGGCGGCGGCGAGCTCCATGTATAGCTCGAATTTGCCCGCCTCCGCGTCCGCCTTGATGAATTCACGCAGCCAGGGATTGACCTGCGGAAGCTGCACCTTCTTCACTTCCATGTTGACGTCGAACGTCGGCTGCGACGCGAACGCGTCGAGACTGCCGTCGACGACGGCGGGGGCGCCGTCGAGCACTTCGGCATTGGCGTGGAAGCTGGCAAAGGTTTCCTTGCCGGTCTCGATCACGTTGGTGAGATTCGTGACCTGGCCCTGGACCCGGCGCGCGGTGATCGCGTCGCGCGTGCTGATGCCCGGGGCGACAAAACGCACCGTGCCATTGTTCACGCCAATGGTGTTGAAACGGAATGGGAACAGCTCCTCCAGCCGCGCTCTCCAATTCTCGTCCTCGCCGAGCTGCGTATCCGCGGCGGACTTTCCCTGCACGAGGTTGACCTCGGGGCTGTTGAACTCGGCCTCGGCCACGATGGAGCCCCGCAGCAGGCTGCGCCACTCGACCGACAGGTCCACGCGCGGCGAGCTGAAGAACGGTACGGGCCGTTTCGCACCGGTTTTCACGACGACGATGTCGTCGATGCTGTAAGCACCGCGCCACAGGTGCAGGTCGATGTCACCGACGTGGCCGTCGTAAGAGTCGAGCGCCGCGAGTCGATCGTTGGCGTAGTCCTCGACAATGTAGGGCAGTGCAATGCGTCCAGCGATGAACAGCAACAGCACGGCCGCCAGGACGATGACGAGCTTGCGTTTGCGCGTCATGAGCGCCATCGTGCCGCGCCTCTGCAGGTGACCCAAGCGGCGATTTGCCGTACATTGCGTCACCCTTGTCCGACCCGGCAGTGGCATGCAGCGGAATGTGTCCGATACACCGGCCAGCGCCGCAACGCTGATCTCGCGCCTGCAACTCGAACCGCATCCCGAAGGTGGCTGGTACCGCGAGGTGCACCGCTCCGCCACGCTGCTGCAGACGGCGCGCGGCCCGCGCGCCGCACTGACCTCCATCTACTTTCTGCTCGAGCAACAGCAGCACAGCCGCTGGCACGTAGTGACCTCGGATGAAGCCTGGCATTTCGCCGGCGGCGCGCCCCTCGAGTTGTTGAGCTACCAGCCTGGATCGCGCCTGTTCCGGCGGCGCATGCTCGGCCCGCCAATCGACGGCCAGGAACCCACTCTCGTCGTGAATGCCGGGGAATGGCAGGCGGCGCGCAGCAGCGGCGAGTGGTCGCTGGTTGGTTGCGATGTAGGACCGGGATTCGACTTCGAGGATTTCCTGTTTGTCGCCGCCATCGCCGGACACGAAGCTGCTTTCAGCGGCGACCTCGCGGCTCATACCCACCTGCTCTGACCCGGGAAGAGACTATGCATGCCGTGCCCGCCAGCGCGCGCGCGATCGGATGGATCACCTGCCTGTTGATGCTCGTCGGCTGTACACCTGCCGACGACAGTGACTGGCCGGCCTACGGCGGTGATGCCGGCAAGGCGCGCCATTCGCCGCTCACGCAGATCGACCGCGAGAATGTCGGCGAACTCGCGCTCGCCTGGAGCTACGACACCGGCGAAAAAGGCGATACGCAAACACAACCCATCGTCGTCGGCGGTGTGATGTATGCCTATACGCCCACGCACAAGACCATCGCGCTCGACGCCGCGACCGGCAAGTTGTCATGGAGCTTCGATTCCGGCCTCGCTGGCGTGGGCGCCAATCGTGGCCTGATGTACTGGCGCGACGGGCGCGAGGCGCGGGTATTCGCCGCCGTCGACAATTTCATCTACGCGCTGGATGCCGCCACCGGCAAGGTGATCGGCGGCTTCGGCAAGCAAGGCCGCATCGATCTGCGGGAAAATCTCGGCCGCGACCCGGCAGCCCAGTCTGTCCGACTAACCACTCCGGGCGTGATCTTTCGCGACCTGATGATCGTCGGCGGCCGCGTCGGCGAGAGTCTGCCGGCTTCCCCCGGCCACATCCGCGCCTACGACGTGCGCTCGGGCGCGTTGCGCTGGACTTTCCGCACCATCCCGCAGCCGGGAGAGCCCGGAAATGACACCTGGCCGCGCGACGCCTGGCAGTACACCGGCGGTGCCAACAGCTGGGCGGGCATGACACTGGATGAAAAGCGCGGCCTGGTGTTCGTGCCGACCGGCTCGGCCGCGGACGATTTCTACGGCGCGAATCGCCACGGCGACAATCTCTACGCGAACTGCCTGCTGGCGCTCGAGGCGGCCACCGGCAAGCTGCGCTGGCACTTCCAGTTCGTGCGGCATGATGTGCTCGATCGCGACCTGCCCAGCGCGCCGACACTGGTCACACTGCGTCTCAATGGCCAGGCCGTCGATGCGCTGGCCCAGACCACCAAGCAGGGCTACGTATTCGTGCTGGAGCGCGATTCCGGCCGACCGGTATTTCCCATCGAAGAACTTCCCGCCCCGGCATCCGACGTACCGGGTGAAATCACCAGCCCGGGCTACCTGCGACCCACCACGCCCGAGCCACTGGCTCGCCAGCAACTCAGCGCCGATTCCCTCACGACACGCACGCCGGGGGCGAATCGCTGGGCGCGGGAGCAATTCGCGCGAGTGCGCAGCGACGGCCCCTTCAAGCCACTGACCCTGGGCATTGACACGACTATCTACCCGGGTTTCGACGGCGGTGCCGAATGGGGCGGGCCGGCCTACGACCCGCAGACCGGGCTGCTCTACGTGAACAGCAACGAGATGGCCTGGCTCGGCGCGCTGGCACCCAACGACACCGGTCGCAGCACCGGCAAATCCATCTACCTGCGCGACTGCGCCGCCTGCCACGGTGACAACCTGCGTGGTTCGCCACCGCAGTTTCCCGCGCTCACCGGGCTCGCCCGGCGCATGACGCCCGACAAGTTCACCGAACGGGTTCGCAAGGGCGGCGGCCGCATGCCGGCATTCCCGGACCTGCAGGGCGAAGCGCTGCGCGCGGTCGCGCGCTTCGTGTTCGAGGGTGAGGACATTCCCGCCGGCGCACCCGACCTGTCACCGATCAACCTGGCCTATCGGTTCACGGGTTACCGCCGCTGGCTCGATCCGCAGGGTTATCCCGCCATCGCCATGCCGTGGGGCACGCTGAACGCCATCGATCTCGCCACCGGCAAGTACGTCTGGCGCATTCCCTTCGGCGAATTTCCCGAGCTGGCCGCGAGCGGGCTCAAGAACACCGGCAGTGAAAACTACGGCGGTCCGCTGGTGACCGCGGGCGGAGTGCTGTTCATCGGCGCCAGCATTCACGACCGCAAGTTCCGCGCCTACGACAAGCGCAACGGCAAACTGCTTTGGGAAGCCGCGCTGCCTTTCTCGGCGGATGCGACGCCGATCACCTACCAGGTCGACGGACGCCAGTACGTCGCGATCTTCGCCAGCGGTGGCAAGGAGCGCACGGGCTCCGGCGGTGCGGTGTACCTGGCGTATGCGTTGCCTGCGCGCTGAACTCGCGCTGGCCAATCAGGTCAGGGCAGCGAACTTCAGCGCCACCGAGTTCATGCAGTAGCGCAGGCCCGTCGGCTCCGGGCCATCGTCGAACACATGCCCCAGGTGCGCATCGCAACGCTTACATGCCACCGCGGTTCGCACCATCATGAGGCTGGCATCGGGAATCTCGCTGACGTTGGCATTCGAGATCGGCTTCCAGAAACTCGGCCAGCCAGTGCCGGAGTCGAACTTGTGACGCGAATCGAACAACGCCGTGTCGCAGCAGATGCATCGGTACAGGCCAGTCGCGTGGTTATCGTCGTACTCGCCCGAAAAGGGCCGCTCGGTGCCTTCGTGGCGCGTCACGTAGAACGCAGCTTCGGGAAGCAGCGCGCGCCACTCCTCCTCACTCTTCTCGACCCGTGGCACGGTCGCCTTGCCGAGACTCTTGCCGGCCGCCGAGAAATTCTCGATGACAACCGTTGGCGGTTTGCGCGGCGCGGTGGCCTGCTCCGCGGAACGCGCGCACGCGGCGACGGCCAGCGCCAGCGGCGAGGCGAGCAGCCCGGCGAGGAATCCGCGCCGCGAATGATTCGGGTCGTGCACGCTGCCTCCTAACCAAACGTGAATGAATACGCCTCGACTTGCGGATCGAGGAATTCGATGGTGAATTCGTGTTCCTCGACGGCGCCCTTTTGCCGGATGAGCTGGTACAGCCGTTGCTCGCGCACCGTACCGGCTCCCTGCGCATCGATGTCCATGCCGTGATCGCCGCCCGGCGGCTTTCCGTCGAGCAGCACTTTGAACCGCACCGGCTTGCCATTGGCCTTGTTTTGGGCGCCGGGCCCCAGCACCAGGTGCAGGTCGCGCGCGCGAAAGCGAAACACGATGCGTCCTGGCGCGGCCTCGAGCGCGGATCTTTCGCCGCTGACCTTCCAGCGACCGCCGAACGCCCACTGATTGAGCGCCAGGCGTGCTGGCAGTTCGTAGTTCTTCACACCGTTGCGCGTGAAGGAACCGGGAGACTGGAAATTCTTGGCGCGCTCGAAACCGAGATAGGTTTCTGGAGAGGCCACGTTGGCGCTGTCCGACGCAGCCGACACGCCCTCACCCGCCGCGTCATCCAGGGGATCGGGCAGATTCTTCGCGCCCGCCTCGGTGAGCAGGGTGCGGATGGTGCGCTCGGAACGCGCGTACTTGCCCTCACCGAAGTGATGTCCGCGAATCTTGCCCTGCGCGTCGATGAAATAGTGCGCCGGCCAGAAACGATTGTTGAACGCCTTCCATACCGCCATGTCGCTGTCGAGCGCCACCGGATAGGAAATCTTGAATTTCTCCACCGCCTGGCGGACGTTGGCGGTGTCCTTCTCGAAGTCAAACTCCGGCGAGTGCACGCCGATGATCACCAGGCCGGCATCCTTGTAATGGCGATACCACGCGTTCACGTAAGGAATGGAACGCAGGCAGTTGATGCACGAGTAGGCCCAGAAATCGATGACCACGACCTTGCCACGCAGGCTGTCACGCGTCAGCGGCTTTGAATTCAACCAGCCGGTGGCGCCCGCGAGCTCGGGCATATTGCCTTCGATGCCCGGCGCGCCCGAAGTGGGCTTGGCCGACATCATTGCGCCGCCGGACATCATGGCGTTGCCCGCCGTGCCTTCATTTGACTTTGGCGCGGCACTCATCATCGCCGCACCACTCGCCGGCTGTGGCGTGTTTGGCCGCGGCGCAGCCCGCGACGCGGCGGCGACGGTAACCGGTCGCGCGTTGTACAGCGCGGGGAACTGCCGCTCGAAATTGCGCACCTTGGGAAGATCGTTATAGACGATGTACGGCTGATCGGGATGTTCCAGCAGATAGTCCTGGTGGTAGTCCTCGGCCGCGTAGAAGCGCTGCAGCGGATCGACCGTCGTCACGATGTCATCGGGAAACGCTTTCGCCTTGCCGAGTTGCGCGATGTAAGCCTCCGCCACCTGCTTCTGATGTGGGTCGGCGTAGAAGATCGCCGAGCGATATTGCGAGCCGACATCCGGACCCTGGCGATTCAACTGCGTGGGATCGTGCGCCACCGAGAAGAACACCTGCAGGATCTGGCCATAACTCACCTGTGCCGGGTCGTAGACGATCTCGACCGACTCGGCGTGGCCGGTGTCGCCACTGGTCACGGCCGGGTAATTGGCCGTGTCACGGCCGCCGCCGGCGTAACCGGACAACACGTTCTTCACGCCCTTGAGATGCTGGATAAACGCCCTGCACGCCCCAGAAACAGCCCCCGGCGAGTACCGCTGTCCGGGTACCGGATGTCGCGACCGGCGGATCGTAGGCCGGCGCGGGAAGGTTCATGGCCGATTCAGCCGGCGGAACCCGTGCCGCACGCGGCGAGGGTCACCACAAACAGCATCGACAACGCAGCCAGGCTCTTGAGCATGCAACCTCCAGGGATGGGTACAGAGGAGACCCGTCGGGCGGACACAATATTTCGTCCCTTCGGGGGTTTTTCCAGTGCCGGCTTCAGCTGTGACAGTCGGAAGTCAGCATAGATTCCCGTGCCGGCCGCGGCACGCTTTCGCGGTGTGACAGGGGGCGTGTAGACTCACCGCAAACAAGAACAGCGTCGGGGACAGACGTGAAAAATACTGGAACTCCACTGGCGGCGTTTGCCGCGGTGCTGCTCGGCAGCGCGATGGCCGCGCACGCGGAAGAAGGCGGGCCACTCGACGAGCGCTTTTCGGTAGCACTGGGCACTTTCTTCATGAGCCTCGGAAACGCGCGTGCGTGCCGATGCCTTCGATTCCGCCGAAATCGGCACACCCTTCGACTTTGAAGACACCTTCGGCCTGCATGACGAAACCGTGTTCCGGGTGGATGCCTCCTGGCGAATGGGAGAACGTCATCTGCTGCGCGCCATGTACTTCGACAGCCACCGCGCGGCGCGCAGCCGCCAACGCACCGTTGCCAGTGCTCGGGCTGCGCGGCCGCTGGCACATTGCCGGCGACGTGTACGCACTGGCGCACGCGCAATACTTCAAGCTGGCGTTCGACGCGTACGACGGTGACATCCAGGACTACGAGGCCGCGCTCATCTGGCAGATGACGCGCCACGTGGGAGTCGGCGCCGCCTACAACATGTTCGTCACGCAGATCGACTCCGAGGACCGCGACCACTTCGAAGGCCATTTGCGCTGGCAGTACTCGGGCGCGCAGCTGTTCATGCGAATGTCGTTCTGAGCCGCGCAGCGAAAGCCGAGACCTGCCGTTCAGCGGCGCGTCAGATTTCGATGTCGGTCGCCAGCACCACCACGCCGCGTGTCGGCATGCGGAAGAATTCCGCGGCCTGGGCGCTGCGTCGCTGCAGGAACGCGAATGCGCGCGCCTTCATTCCCGGCAGCCCGGGCCGCGGACGCGCGCGCACCAGGTGCCAGCCCAGGAAGAATGAGGAGTCCTCGGCGAAGATGTTCATGCCCTGGCGTCGCGCGCTGCGCAGCGCCTCGCCGACATCGGGTGCTTCCATGAAGCCGAAGCGCGCGCGCACGTCGTAGACCCCGGGCTGCAGTTCGGCGATGAGCACGCGCGACAGCGCATCGACCCGCGGCACGCGCTGAATCTCGATGTGCAGGATCACGATCTGCTCGTGGTGCACCTTGTTGTGCTCGAGATTGCGCAGCAGTGCGGTGGGCACGAAGCCGGACTGGCTGACGAGGAACACCGCGGTGCCGGGCACTTTTACCGTCGGCGCCAGCAGTTCCGGCAGCCGCTTGTCCGGCACGGCGCGTTCCGCCAGCTCGGCGCGCAGTGCCTGGCGTCCGTCGCGCCAGGTGATGAACAGCGCGAACATCACGCCGGCGATGGCCAGCGGCACCCAGCCGCCGTCGTTGATCTTGGTGACATTGCCGGCCACAAAGGCCAGGTCTACCAGCAACATGAGTCCGAACAGCACCCCGATCCGCCACCATGGCCAGTTCCACAGCGACTTCGCCACCAGCGCGCCTAACAAGGTGGTGACCAACATGGTGCCCACCACCGACGCGCCGTATGCGGCCGACAAGGCGCTCGAGCTGCCGAAGCCGATGACGAACAGCACCACCGCGATCAGCATGAAGATGTTCGCGGCGGGCACGTATATCTGGCCCTGGGCAATCGCCGAGGTCTGCAGGACGCGCACGCGCGGCAGCAGGTCGAGTTGCACGGCCTGGCGCGTCACCGAGAACGCACCCGAGATCGTGGCCTGCGAGGCGATCACGGTCGCGGCGGTGGACAGCAGCACCAGGCCAGGCAGCACCGCCTGCGGAGCCAGTGCGTAGAAGGGATTGGCGATGGGTACACCTGCATTCAGCAGCAGCGCGCCCTGCCCGAAGTAGTTGATGATGAGCGCCGGCCAGACCAGCACCAGCCACGCGATTTGCACCGGCCTGCGCCCGAAATGGCCCATGTCGGCGTACAGGGCTTCGGCGCCCGTGACGGCCAGGAACACGGCGCCGAGGATCACCAGCGCGAGACCCGGATGTGTGCCAAGCATGCGCAGCGCAAACCAGGGATTGATGGCTTCGAGCACGCGCGGCGCGCTCACGATCTGCATGGCGCCGAGGATGGCGAGCGTCGCGAACCACAGCAGCATGATGGGCCCGAACATGCCGCCGACGCGCGCCGTGCCGCTTCGCTGGATAGCGAACAGCGCGATGATGACTCCCAGCGTCACCGGCAGTACCGCGCGTTCGAAACGCGGGTCGAGCACGGTGAGACCTTCCACCGCGCTCAACACCGAGATCGCCGGCGTGATCAACGCGTCGCAGTAGAACAGCGCCGCGCCGAGTACGCCCAGCGCAACTGCGCGACGCGCCCAGGTGTCGATCGAGCCGTAACGTTCCTGGATGAGGGCGACCAGCGAAAGGATTCCGCCTTCCCCGTGATTGTCGGCGCGCATGATCACCGCGAGGTATTTCACCGACACGACGATGGCCAGACTCCAGAAGATCAGCGAGAGGAGTCCGAGGATCGCGGCGTCATCGCCGGGACGATATCCCGCGGCGGCGAGCGACTCCTTGAAGGCATACAGCGGACTCGTGCCGATGTCGCCGAATACCACGCCGATGGCGCCAATAAATGCCGGCGCGAGTGCCTGCTGAGCTTTCATACGAAGCCGCGCATTCTACGTACTTTCCGGTACGCTCGTGCGCATGCCCGCGGATTTGCACGAAACTTCGCTCATTGCGCTGTTGGCCATCGGCTTCGTGCTGGCCTTGTTGTTCGGTCTGGTGGCCAACCTGGTGCGCGTTTCTCCAATCGTTGGTTACCTGTTGGCGGGTATCGCGGTGGGTCCCTTCACGCCAGGATTCGTCGGCGATTCCGGCCTCGCCTCTCAGCTCGCCGAAATCGGCGTGATCCTGCTGATGTTCGGCGTCGGACTACATTTCTCGATCAAGGATCTGCTGGCGGTGCGCTCCATCGCGCTGCCCGGCGCGCTGGCGCAGATCGTCACGGCCACGGCCATCGGTTATGGAATGGCGCGCCTGCTCGGCTGGAGTGTGGGCAGCGGCCTGGTGTTTGGGCTGTCATTGTCGGTGGCCAGCACCGTGGTGCTGCTGCGGGCACTCGAGGAGCGCAATGCGCTGAAGTCCTCGGAAGGAAACATCGCCGTCGGCTGGCTGATCGTCGAAGACCTCGCCATGGTGTTGGCGCTGGTGCTGCTGCCAGCCCTGGCGCCTGCGCTGGGCGGCGACAGCAGCTGTGCATGCGCCGGGCACCAGCTCGAATCTCTGGCTGGCGCTGCTCATCACGCTCGGCAAGGTGGCGCTGTTCGTGGCGCTGGCTCTCGTTGTCGGCACCCGCGTGGTGCCCTGGCTGCTGATGCGCGTGACTCGCACCGGCTCGCGCGAGTTGTTCACACTGTGCGTGCTGGCCGTCGCGCTCGGCGTGGCCTATGGCTCGTCCGCGGCCTTCGGCGTGTCGTTCGCGCTGGGCGCCTTCTTTGCCGGCGTGATCCTGTCCGAATCCGAGCTGAGTCACCAGGCGGGCAATGACTCGCTGCCGCTCAAGGACGCCTTCGCCGTGTTGTTCTTCGTGTCGGTGGGCATGTTGTTCGATCCGTCGGTGCTGCTGCGCGAACCGCTCGCGGTGCTGGCGGTACTCGCCATCATCATGGTGGGCAAGTCCCTCGCCGCCTTCGTCATCGTGCTGCTGTTTCGCCACCCGGTGCGTACCGCACTGACGGTGTCGGCGAGTCTCGCCCAGATCGGCGAGTTCTCGTTCATTCTCGCCAGCCTCGGCGGAGCGCTCGGCCTGCTGCCGGACGACGCGCGCGACCTGATCCTGGCCGGCGCGCTGCTCTCTATCGCGCTCAATCCCGTGGCGTTCGCCGGCATTGCACCGATCACGCGCTTCCTGGAGGCGCGCCCGCGCCTGCTCGCCCTGCTCGAACGGCGTGGCGCCGAGCAGCATCGCATCCCGGTGGCCAGTGCGGTCGCATTGCGCGACCACGCCATCCTGGTGGGTTACGGCCGCGTCGGTGGTGCCATCGGCGCCGCGCTCAAAGCTCAAGGGTTGCCGTTTGCGGTCATCGAACGCGATCACCTGCTGCTCGCGCATGCGCAGTCCGAAGGAATTCCCACCATCGCCGGTGACGCTTCGGCACCTGGAGTACTCGAATCCGCGGGCCTGGAACGCGCGCGGCTGGTCGTGGTTGCCACGCCAGATGGTTTTCAGGCGCGCCGTATCGTCGAGTTGTCGCGTGAGAACAAGCCCGGCATCGATCTCGTGGTCCGCACACACAGCGCCAGCGAGCTCGCGGCGCTGGAGGCCATGCACGTGGGCCGCGTGGTCATGGGCGAACGCGAGCTCGCTTACGGCATGCTCGAGTACGCGCTGCGCAGTCTCGGAGTGCCGGCCGAGCGCGCGCGTGCCGCCGCGGGACGCGGCGCGGCGGTGAGTCCGGAGGGCACCTGATGAGCCCCGCCGAATCCCAGGCCCTCTTGCTGAGCCTGTCGGTCGCGGCGCGCAGCGTGGCCTTCAACCTGCCGTTCGCCATCCTGGTGGCCTGGCTGCTGACACGCACGCGTTTCACTGGCCGCACGGTATTCGATGCGTTCGTGCACCTGCCACTGGTCTTGCCGCCGGTGGTCGTGGGCTATCTACTGCTGGTGCTGTTCGGCGTGCGCGGTCCGATCGGCAGCTGGTTGTACGAGCAATTCGGCATCCAGCTGGCGTTCACCAGCACCGGCGCGGCACTCGCCACCGCGGTCATGTCATTCCCGCTGGTGGTGCGCTCGATCCGCATCGCGCTCGAAGGGCTGGATCGCGGCCTCGAGGAGGCGGCGCGCACGCTGGGTGCGGGACCGCTCGACCGGTTTTTCTCCATCTCGCTGCCGCTGATCGCGCCCGGCATCCTGGCGGGCGCGGTCACCGCCTTCGCCGCGGGTCTCGGCGAATTCGGCGCGGTGATCACCTTCGCCTCGAACATCCCCGGCGAGACCCGCACGCTGCCGCTGGCGCTGTACACGGCTTTGCAGACTCCGGATGGCGACGCACTCGCCGCGCGCCTGGCGCTGATTTCCTTCTCGCTCGGGCTCGCCGGTCTGCTGGTGGCGGAGTTCCTCGCACGACGTCTGCGCCGCACGCTGGGCCGGCAACCATGAGTATGTTGCGCGTCCAGTTGCGCAAGCGTCGCGGCGAATTTTCCCTGACGTGGATTTTGGCGCGCCCGTGCCAGGAATTACCGCGCTATTCGGGCGCTCCGGCTGCGGCAAGTCGACGTTGATCTCGTTGGTGGCCGGCCTGCTGTCGCCCGACGCGGGCAAGGTGCAGATCGGCGAAGACGTGCTGGTCGACACCGAGCGGCACCTCGAGGTCGATGCGCGCCATCGCCGCATTGGCGTGGTGTTCCAGGATGCGCGCCTGTTTCCGCATCTGTCGGTACTCGGCAACCTGCAATACGGCGCGCGACGCCTGCCACGCGGTACCCCGGCGCCGATCGGTTTCGATGATGTCGTGACGCTGCTGGGACTCGGCGCCATGACCGCGCGACGCCCACACGAATTGTCGGGCGGCGAGAAGCAGCGCGTGGCCCTGGGGCGCGCGCTGTTGGCCCAGCCGCGACTGCTGTTGCTGGATGAACCCCTGGCGTCACTCGACCTCGCGCGTCGCGAGGAAGTGTTGCCGTACTTCGAGAAGCTGCGCGATGCGCTTGCGATTCCCATCGTCTATGTCAGCCACCAGTTCGACGAGATATTGCGACTCGCCACGCGCGTGGTGCTGCTCGACGCCGGGCGTGTGCTCGCGGACGGCGACCTCGCGACGGTGAGTCGTCATGCGGCGCTGCGCGCCATCGTCGGGCCCGACGCCGTCGGCGCGGTGATGTCGGGGATCGTCGACAGGACCGACGACGCCGGGCTCTCGGTGATCAGGGTGGGCGATGCCGAACTCGTCGTGGACGAGCCCGCCAGCGCCGGTCAGCGAATCCAGATCCAGGTGTTGGCGCGCGACGTCATCGTCGCATCATCCCGCCCGGCGGGACTCTCGGTGCGCAACGCGGTCGCGGCGCGCGTCGTCTCGGTGACGCCCGACGTGGGACGAGCGGTGCTCGTCGAGCTCGACATCGGTCGCACGTCGACGTTACTGGCGCGCATCACCGCGCGCGCGTCGCAGGAGCTGGAACTGGCTCCCGACAGGCAGGTGTGGGCACTCATAAAGGCTGTCTCCTTGCGCGGGCACGTGTTCAGGGGCCCAGGGCGCTGAAGTTGACTTTTCGTTCAGCGCGCAAGCGCGCTGAACAGGGGCTCGTATTCGAGGCTGTAGAACAGCACTCCGAGCGCGGCAAGCGCGCCGAGGCCAAAGCCGAAGTTGCGGAAATATCTGTCGAGGCACATTTGAGTCGTCTCCGAATGAATGGAACTACTTAGTAACTGCACACCATGGTGCGGTTTCATTCGGGGACTAACAAACGCGATGCCTGATACCGGCATCAGCAAAACTTAAGCCTCATCGCTTGACGGCTACCTTGGGAACGCCGGCCGCGCGCTTGTCGAACAGCGCGTGTGGCTTGGGAAAACTCTTCGCCATGTCGAAGAGCCAGTCGCGGAAGCGCTTGACCTTGGGCATGACCAGGTAGGGCTCGGGACACACGAAGAAATAGGAGAAACGGAATGGCAACAGCGCATCGCCGGCCAGCACCACCCGACCCTGTTCCAGGGCGCGTTGCACCAGCGACCAGCGCGCCAGCGCGAAACCCACGCCCTCTTCGGCCGCGGCAATCACGCCGGCGGAGTCGTCGATGATGGGCGCGCGCGCCAGCCAGGTCGCCTCTTCGCCTTTCTCGATCCACGCCTGCCAGGGTTCATCCTCGCTGCCCAGCAGCGGGAAATTCCGCAGGTCCTGGCCGCGCGGCACCGGGCCGTACTTGTCCAGCAGCGCCGGCGACGCGATGGGAATCACCCATTCGTCGAGCAGCTTCTCCACGTGCAGGCCGGTCCATTTGCCGAGCCCCATGCGAATCGCGACGTGCATCTCGGAGCGCGAAAAATCCACCGGGTCGCGGCTGGTGTGAAAACGCAACTCCACGCCCGTGTCCAGGTCGTTGAAGGTGCCAATGCGCGGCAGCAGCCAGCGCTGCAGGAAAGATGACAACAGTGTGATCTGCAGCGGCCCCTCGGCGCGGTGCAGTTTCAGGTGCTGCATCGAAGCCTCGAGCTCATCGAGGCCACGGCGCACGCCGGGCAGCAGTTGCTGACCCTCGGCCGTGAGCTCGATTCGCCGTCCGGCGCGCTTGAACAGCTGCACCTGCAGGTAGTCCTCCAGCGACTTGATTTGCTGGCTGACTGCCGCCGGGGTGACGTGCAACGCCTCGGCCGCGTCGGCAAACGACAGCCGCGACGCCACCGCTTCGAAGACTCGAAGCGCATTCAGCGGCAGACGGGCATATGCGGTGGTCACGTCAGTTTTCCTAATGAGCGCTTTAAGAAGCGCGTTTGTTCGTGCGGGCACTCTAGCGCAGATTGTCTACACCGTAACTCTTCCAATGGAGAGACACCAATGAGCCACCGCAACCACATCCCCTGCACCGTGGAAGGCAGCCTCGATGCCCGCCTGGCGCCGTTTCACCTCGGCGAGCCGCGGTCAGTGCTCGAGGACCTCGATGTCGAGGCCTCCCGGGCCGTCGCACCGCAGCGTGAGCGCCACCTGCGCCTCAGCCTGGTCAACGATCTCAAACTACTGTTTGCCGCGCTCGGCGCGGGTGGGAGCGTCGTGCCGCTCGGTGACAACGGCCGCACGGCGCGTCTCCTTGCCAATTACGCCGCCAGCCCTTCGTGATCACTGAACGGGCGACCCCTGATCAGGCTCCGGAAGCCCCTGGCGCAATCATAAGGTATAACCAAAGGAGCTTGCGGCGTAACCGGCGCGTGACCGGGCCGCGACTGACGGCGTAACCCCCGCGTTCCTACGCTCTCCTGGCCTTGTGGCACACACGACCAGGAGAGCGAGAGTGAACAACAGACGAGCAGTAGCGGCCGCCATCGCGGCGCTGCTGCCAATATCGGGGACCGCGATCGGGCAGGACGCACCGGCGACGGGAGACCAGAACTCGGAACTGCGCCGCGAAGTCGAGGAGCAGAAGCAGCGCCTGGCGGTTCTGGAACGCAAGCTGGAAATCCAGCAGGAGGCGGCCGCCACCGCCGCGGCCAGCGCGCCGCGCATCACCGCCAGCGCCTCGCGCTTCCAGTTCGGCTCCACCGACAACTCCAACTTCATCCGGCTGCGCGGCACGCTGCACGCCGACAGTCGCGTGTTCGGCGGCGATTCGGTGGCCGAGACCGCGGACACTTTCATCCTGCGAAGGGTGCGCCCCACTCTCGAAGGCACCTTCGGCGGCATCTACGATTTCAAGTTCATGCCGGACTTCGCCGGCGGCCGCAGCATCATCGTCGACGCCTATGCCGCGGCGCGCTTCAATCCCGGCGCGGTACTCACGGTGGGCAAGTTCAAGCCACCCGTGGGACTCGAACGCCTGCAAAGCTCGGCGGACATCCGCTTCATCGAGCGTGGCCTGCCCACCAACCTCGTGCCCAACCGCGACCTCGGTGTGCAGCTCTCGGGAGATATCGCGGGCGGCGCCTTCACCTACCAGCTGGGCTACTTCAACGGCGTCACCGACGGCCAGAGCAGTGACAACCTGACGGCGCCGGACGTGGAAGCCGACACCGCGGGCGACTATGCCGCGCGCGTGTTCTTCCAGCCTTTCGTCAACTCGGACAACTTCAGCCTGCGCGGGCTCGGCTTCGGCGTGGGCAGCACCTGGGTGGATGTCGATGGCACCGCCGCCAATCCATCGCTGTCCGCGTATCGCTCGCCGGGCCAGCAGAGTGTGTTCAGTTATCGCGCCAACACCGCCACGGGCACCACGCCTAACAACGCCACGTTCGCCAACGGCGAGCGGCTGCGCCTGGCGCCGCAGCTGTTCTACTACCGCGGCAGCTTCGGCCTGCTCGGCGAATACACGCAGGTGGAACAAGACGTGTCACGCACCGTCGACGGCACGACGCTCACCGACACCCTGACCAACTCCGCCTGGCAGGTGCAGCTCTCGTGGTTCATCACGGGCGAAGAAGAAGCGTTCCGCGGATTCACGCCTGGCAGCACGCTGCAGCCAGGCAAGCCCGGCTGGGGCGCGTTCGAGATCGTTGCGCGATATCACGAGCTCGACGTGGACGACGATGCCTTCATCGGTGGTGCGAATTCCTTCGCCAATCCGGACACCGCCGTCAGCAAGGAATCCGCGTATGGCGTCGGCGTGAACTGGTACCCGTGGAACACCGTCAAGCTGTCGCTCAACTACGAGAACACCACCTTCGAAGGCGGCGCCGCCGGCGGCGATCGCGCCGACGAACAGGCGCTGTTCTCACGCTTCGCCATCAATTTCTGAACTCCCTGGAGCCAATCATGACAGACACGAACTGGAAACGACGCCTGTTGCTGGCGATCGCGGCCGCGGTATTCGTCGGCGGCACCGGCAACGTCGCGGCTGCCGCGGACATCACGCTGCTCAACGTCTCGTACGACCCGACGCGCGAGCTGTACGTGGATTTCAACAAGTCGTTCTCGGAGTACTGGAAGAAGAAGACCGGCGACACGGTCACCATCAAGCAGTCGCATGGTGGTTCGGGACGCCAGGCACGCTCGGTCATCGACGGCCTCGCGGCTGACGTGGTCACGCTGGCACTGGCCGGCGACATCGACCAGATCGCCGCGCAGGGCAAACTACTGCCGGTGAACTGGGAGGAGCGCCTGCCGGATCACTCGGCGCCCTACACCTCGACCATCGTGTTCCTGGTGCGCAAGGGCAATCCGAAGGGCATCAAGGACTGGGGCGACCTGGCAAAGTCCGGCGTGGCTGTCGTGACGCCGAACCCGAAAACCTCGGGCGGCGCGCGCTGGAACTACCTGGCCGGCTGGGCCTGGGCGAAAAAGCAGCCCGGCGGCAGCGACGAGACCGCGAAGGAGTACATCCGCAAGCTGTTCAAGAACGTGCCGGTGCTCGACACCGGGGCTCGCGGCGCGCTGACCACCTTTGCCCAGCGCAATATCGGTGACGTGTTCATCTCCTGGGAGAACGAGGCCTGGCTGGCAACCAAGGAACTGGGTCCGGACAAGTTCGAAATCGTGATTCCGTCGGTCAGCATCCTGGCCGAACCGTCGGTGGCGGTAGTCGACAAGGTGGTGCTGCGCCGGGGCACGCGCACCGTCGCCGAGGAATACCTCAAGTATCTCTACACGCCCGAAGGCCAGGAAATCGCCGCGCGCAACTATTACCGCCCGCGCAATCCGCAGGTGGCGGCGAAGCACCAGGAGCTGTTCCCGAAGCTGCAGCTGGTCACCATCAAGGATTTCGGCGGCTGGGCCAAGGCGCAGAAGGAACATTTCGGTGACGGCGGCGTGTTCGACCAGATCTATGCCCAATGAGGATACCCTGAGCACGAATAGTTAGTTCCAGGTGCGGCCGCAGGCCGCGTAGGGTTCGATCCAGGCCACGGGGGCTGTGAATCCAGCTGAAGAGTTGTCTCCCCCTCGACGAAATTCACGCTCACACCCCCGATGGCCACCAATTCCACAGCGGCGCGATGAAACTCATACAACTGCGCTACCTCGTGGCGGTGGCCGAGAACGACCTCAACATCACCCAGGCGGCGCGTGCGATGCACGCCGCACAGCCCGGGGTCAGCAAGCAGCTCAAGCAGCTCGAGAATGAGCTGGGCTTTGCGCTGTTCGAGCGCAAGGGGCGCGTGCTCGTGCGCCCCACCGACGCCGGCACCAAGATCATCGACCGCGCCTCGCAGATCGTGCGCCAGGCACGCAGCATCAAGGCGCTGGCCGCGGAGCTCCGCAAGGACGACGCCGGGTCGCTGTCAATCGCCACCACGCACACCCAAGCGCGCTATGTCCTGCCGCCGGTACTCAAGCGCTTTCGTGACAAATACCCGAAGGTCCGTTTGCACCTGCACCAGGGAAATTCCGAGCAGATCGCAGAGCTCGCGGCCACCGACCGCGTCGATTTCGCCATCGCCACCGGCGCCAACCCGATCTTTGCCAACCTGGTGCGCCTGCCCTGCTACCGTTGGCATCGCTGCATCGTCGTGCCGCACGGCCATCCGCTGGGTGAGGTGTCACAGCCAGGCTTCGTTGATCTCGCCCAGTATCCGCTGATCACCTACTCGTTCAACTTCTCAGGACCCACTTCGCTGCTGGAGTTGTTTGCCAAGGAGGGACTCAGACCCAACGTGGCATTGACGGCCTGGGACTCGGACGTCATCAAGAAGTACGTGCGCGAAGGCATGGGCGTCGGCATTCTCGCCAACGTGGCCATCGATGGAGAGGAGGATGCCGACCTGAAGATTCGTGATGGCTCGCACCTGTTTCCGGTGCATACCACCTGGGCGGGTTTTCGCCGCGGTGTGCTGCTGCGCGGTTTCATGTACGACTTCCTGCAAATGCTCGCGCCGCACCTGTCGCAGCGGCTGGTGGCCACAGCGGAGAAATCCGCGTCCCAGGATGACATCGACCGCGAGTTGGCGGCCATCCGGATTCCGTTTCTGCGTTGAGCATCGCAGTGTCTTACGCGGGGACGTGGTCGACTTCCACCGTCACGTGCGCCAGCTCTTCGTGTATCGCGAGTTCGCGCCGGAAGTATTCACCGTCCTTCTGTGACGAAGTAGTGAGGCTGAGCACACAGGCATAACGCGCGCGTCCCACGCGCCACACGTGAAGATCAGTGATGCGCGCAGGAACCTTGCCGTGTTCGATGACGGCTCGCACCTCCTTCACCACCGGCGCGTCCATTTCCGCGTCGAGCAGCACCCGACCCGAATCGCGCAACAGTCCTTGCGCCCAAATCGCCACCAGGATTGCACCCGCGATGCCCATGACGGGATCGAGCCAGGCCAGTCCCCAGAGTTTGCCGCCGGTGAGCGCCAGTATCGCCAGCACCGATGTCGCGGCATCAGCCAGCACGTGCAGGTAGGCCGAGCGCACGTTCAGATCCTGGTGTTGATGATGTTCCCCGGCATCGTCGTGCGCGTGCTCCGGCTGGTGTTCATGAGCGTGTACATCAGCGTGTCCATGATCGTGACCGCGCAACCACCAGGCGCAGACCAGGTTGACCGCCAGGCCCACCACGGCTATCACGATGGCCTCGTCATAATGAATGGCCTGCGGGCTGACCAGCCGCTCGATCGACTGCCAGGCCATGAATAGCGCAATGCCCAGCAGCAGGATGGCGCTGGTGTATCCGCCCAGCACCTCCACCTTCCAGGTGCCGAAGGCATAACGCCGGTTCGATGCCTGGCGGCGCGCGAAGGCGTACGCGAACGCGGAAAGTCCCAGCGCCAGCGAATGCGAACTCATGTGCCAGCCGTCCGCGAGTACGGCCATGGAGTTGAACCACCAGCCGCCCGCGATTTCGATCACCATCATCGCGCTGGTGAGCCAGAAGGCGCGGCGGATACTCGCTTCAGCCAGCGGATTGCCGGAGTCGAAGCGCGGCGCGTGACAATGTGGCGCGGAATGTTCGGAATTCATGACCGGCCATATACCCCGCCCGGCCAGGTGAATCCAGTAGCAGCCTATTGATGTTTCATCGTCGGCCCTTCGGACACCTGGATGATGAGCTTGCCGCGCGCGTGGCCCGTGCGGCTCTTCTCCCAGGCCTTTTCCGCATCCGCCATCGGGTAGACGCCGTCGACGAACACCTTGAACTTGCCGGCATCGGCAAGCTTGACGATGTGCTCCAGCATCTCGGCATTCGAGGCGCCCGTGCCGCGGTCGGTCACGCCGCAGCGAATCTTCGCCACCCCGCAGGCGATCTGGTCGGGCATGCCCACGATCGACACCAGCATGCCGCCTTCGCGGATCACGCCAATCGAACGATCGTTGGTTTCGCGATTCGCGGTGTTGAGCACGAGGTCGACGTTCCTGACCACGTCCTCGAATTTTTGCGACCGATAGTCGATGACCTGGTCCGCGCCGATGGACTTGAGGAACCCGGCGTTGTTCGCCGAAGAAGTGCCAATCACCCGCGCGCCCGTCGCCTTGGCAATCTGCACGGCCGCCGAACCCACGCCACCCGCCGCGCCATGGATGAGCACGGTCTGGCCGGACTGGATCTTTCCCGTCTCGTGCAGTGACCGATACGCGGTCTCCGCGGCAATGGGCACACCGGCGGCTTCTTCGAAGGTCATGGAAGCCGGTTTGCGCGCCAGGCTGTTGATCGGGACTACGGCGTATTCGGCATAACTTCCGCTCTGCCGCGCGAATCCCAGCACCTGGTCGCCGACTTTCCAGCCGGTCACTCCTTCGCCCAGCGTGTCGATGACACCAGCGACATCGGTTCCCGGCACCTGCCCCAACGCGCCGCGATGCGACCTTCCAGTCGACAGGGTTGACTCCGGCCGAGCGCACCTTGATCAGCACTTCGCCGGCACCCGGCTTGGGCACCGGCATTTCCTGCACTGACAGCGCGCCACCTTCGCCTACCTGCACGCCCTGCATTTTCTCCGGCGCCGCCGCTGCCGCCAGGCTCACACTCAGCGCCATCGCGCTCATCCAGGTCGTCCGCATGTTAACTCCTTATTCCTTTCGCTCGACGCACCATTTCACACGTCCGCCGATTCGTAAAGCGCCCGTGAACTGCTAGTCTCTGCGCCCCCGAGAGAGCCGGAATCGTTCAGCCATGCCCATCCTGAGAATCAGGTTCACGCTCGCCGCGCTGCTCGCTGCCTTGACCCTTGGCGCCTGCGGCAACGGTCCGCAAAGCGAAGTCACGCTGCTCAACGTGTCCTACGATCCGACACGCGAGCTATACGAAGACATCAACCCGGCGTTCGCGGCGCACTGGAAGCAAGACCAGCGGCCAGACCGTGACTATCAGCCAGTCGCATGGCGGCTCCGGCCGCCAGGCACGCGCGGTCATCGATGGACTCGCCGCCGACGTGGTGACCCTGGCGCTCGCCGGCGACATCGACGCCATCGCCGAGCAGGGCAAACTACTGCCGCTGAACTGGCAGGAGCGGTTGCCGAACAACAGCGCGCCATATTTCTCGACCATCGTATTCCTGGTGCGCGCCGGCAATCCGAAGAACATCCGCGACTGGGGCGACCTGGTGCGCGACGACGTCCGCGTGGTCACGCCGAATCCGAAGACCTCCGGCGGCGCGCGCTGGAATTACCTCGCGGCCTGGGCATGGGCTGAGCGTCAGCCCGGCGGCAGCGAGGACACCGCGCAGGAATTCGTGCGCAGGCTCTACAAGAACGTGCCGGTGCTCGACACGGGCGCGCGCGGCGCGCTCACGACTTTCGCCCAGCGCAATATCGGCGACGTCGCCATTTCCTGGGAGAACGAGGCGCACCTGGCTTTGCGCGAGATGGCAGGCAGCAAGCTCGAGATCGTCGTGCCCTCGATCAGCGTGCTCGCGGAACCCTCCGTGGCGGTGGTCGACAAGGTGGTATTGCGTCGCGGCACACGCGCGCTCGCGCAGGCCTATCTGGAATTTCTCTATCGCCCGAGGGCCAGGAAATTGTCGCGAAGAATTACTACCGGCCGCGCAATCCCGAAGTCGCGGCGAAGTATGCGGCACAGTTCGCGCAGGTCGAGCTGGTCGGCATCGACCACTTCGGTGGCTGGAAACTGGCGCAGAAGCAGCACTTCAGCACCGGCGGGGTCTTCGACCAGATCACCACCAGTCAAGATGGGACCTCAGTCGACGACCAGCTTGTAGCCGCTGGGCGGTGCGGTCTGCAGTAGCTGGGGCACCGCCGGGTTCGCTTCGATCTTGTGCCGCAGCCGGTGCACCAGCTGCTTGAGCAGCTGCCGGTCGCCGGAACCACGATGCCCCCATACCTGTACCAGCAGCCGGTCGGAATTCACCGCGCGACCTGCCTGCGCCAGCAGCATCTGCAGCAGGCGCAACTCGAGCTTGGTGAGGCTGATGGGTTCACCGCCGGCGATGCGCACGGTGTAGTTCTCGATGTCGAGCGCCACGCGGCCCGCGGCCAGTGGCGCGTGACTGCGCTCGGTGCTGGCCCGCCGCAGCAGTGCCTTGACGCGCGCCAGCAGCGTCTTCGGGCTGAAGGGCTTGGTCAGGTAGTCGTCCGCACCCAGCTCCAGCGCCTTGACCAGATCCTGCTCCTCGCCGCGCGCCGTCAGCATCATCACCGGCACGTCGCCGCGCGCGCGGATGGCCGTGCACACATCGAATCCCGAGGCCCCCGGCATGTTGATGTCGAGGATGACCAGGTCCGGCGATTCGGCATCGTAGATGGCGAGGGCGCCGGGACCGTCGCTGGCCTTGACCACGAGGTAACCCGCCTGGCCGAGCGAATAGGCGACCAGTCCTAACAAGTCGAGATCGTCGTCGGCGACCAGGATCTTCATTTCAGGCTTCCGTGCGGTTCAACCGGCAACGTTAGCGTGAAACGCGTGTAAGCCGTCGGGCGTGCGCGCGGCGCGTAATGCTGCCACCGTGGCGCTCGACGATCGACCGCGAGATCCACAAGCCCAGTCCCAGACCACCGGGCTCGGGCTCCTGCGAGCCGCCGCGCCGGAATCTCTCGAAGATGCTCACGGCGTCGCCTTCCGGCAACCCCGGACCGGAGTCTTCCACCCATGCGGTGACCTGTTGGTTCTCGATTCGCGCGCCGACGCGCACCGCGGTGCCCTCCGGCGCGAACTTGCTGGCATTGGCGATCAGGTTCACGAACACCTGGGTGAGTCGCGTGGCGTCGCCCTGCAGGGTGAGCGACTCCGGCACGTCGACCTCGAGAGTCTGGCGGCGTTGCAGCAGCAGTGCCTCCACCAGCCCGCGGGCATCGTCGATCACCTCACGCAGCTCGAGACTCTGGCGGCGCACATCGAGCTGACCGGATTCGATGCGCACGCTTTCGAGCAGGTTGTCGATGAGGCGCGTGAGCCGGAGCGTGCCGCGTTCGAGGGACAGCACGAGATCTGTCAATTTTTCGGGTGACTCGGACTTCAGCCCCTCGCGTAACAGCTCGATCGACGCGAGTTGCGCGGCGAGTGGCGTGCGGAATTCGTGTGACACATTGGCGAGCACGGTATCGCGTGCGCGCCGCACTCCCTCGAGCTCGGTCTCGTCGCGCATGACCTGCACCTGCAGGCCATCTACGACGCGCGAGCTGGTGATCACCGTCTGGCGAATGCCTGATCGCGTCTGCAACTGCTCCACGGAATGTGCGCCGCCCGCCTGGCGTGCGCGCAAGATGGGACAGGCCGTGGTGGTGCAGGGACGACTGCCATCCGGGCCACAGGGCTTGAGAACATCACCGCAAAATTTCCCGATCGCCTCCGCCGGCTCGATTCCCAGCAGGCGTGCTGCCTGCGGATTCAGGTAGCGAATGTTGCGTTCCTGGTCGACCGCGTACACACCCTCGACCACCGCTTCGAGCACCACCTGCGCCTCGGCCTCGCGATGGCGCAACTCGGCGTTGATGTCCACCAGGTTGCGGCGCATGTCATCCATGGTGCGTCCGAGCTGGCTGATCTCCGCGGGGCCGCCGGTGGGGATGGAAGTGGCGAAGTCGCCCTGGCCGAGTCGCACGGCCGCCTGCGGTCAATGCTTCGGTGGGGCTGGTGACCCGCAATCCCAGCAGCACACCCGCCACCAGCGCCAGCAGCGCGAACACCACGGCGGTGATGATGAGGCGCCAGACCAGCGAGCTCACTGCCCGATCGGTTTCCTCGGAAGGCGCCGTGGTCTCGATCAGTGCGATGCCCTCACCGGTCGACGACAGGATGGGGAAGCTCGAGGCGTACAGGCCGAGCTGGTCGATGCGCTGCACGGCAAAACGGCCGTCGGTGAGCGCCTGCGAATGCAGCGACCGGAACTCGTTGTCGGGCGCGGCATCGTAGGCGCGGTAGTTGATGATGCGCACCGGCAGGCCGGTGTGTTCGGACAGCACCTCGGCCACGTGATCGTCGAGCAGATGAACCACCATGACGCTGAACGAGGAGAACTGCGCCGGTAGTTTGGCCACCGCGCCCACCACCGAGAGCTCGGTGCCGGCAGGCGCCACCATGAAGCGCTCGCCCTGCTCTGACGCCACGGTGAACAGCACCGGCCACGGCAGCTCCGGGCCGGTACCGGCCACCAGCTGCGCGCCATCGAACACCGCGCAGGCATCGAGTTCGGAAGTCTCGCAGAAGCGGCGCAGGAATGGCGGGAGGTCTTTGCTCCCGGATTCGCGACACCAGGCGCCTCAACGGCGGTCGCTCGGCGAGCACGCGCGCATAGGTCAGCGTGTCCTCGGCCATGCGGTTGATTTCCGCGCGCGAATTGGCGCCGGCCAGCTGCACGCGGACCTTCTGCTCCCGGTCGGCGAGTCCGCGCAACATGTCGATGGCGAAGTAGGAAATGCCCGCGGCGACCAGCAGCACGATGGCCACGTTGCAGGCCGCCAGCCACCAGCCCAGGCTGTTGCGCTTCATCGGCGCCGGTACCCGGAGCCGCTCCACCAGCGTCTTGATGATCAGCGTGACGACGGCGAGCAGCGAGAGCATCGAGGCGACCGCGAACGCCCCCACGAAGTTGTATTCGTTGTAGAGAATCTCGATGTGCAGCGGCATCGTGGTTGTCAGGCCGCGGATGTTGCCGGATACGACCGAGACGGCGCCGAATTCGCCCATCGCGCGCGCGTTGCAGAGTATGACGCCGTAGACCAGCCCCCAGCGGATGCGCGGCAGCGTAACACGAAAGAACGTGAACCAGCCTCCCGCGCCGAGCGTGATCGCGGCCTCTTCCTCGTCATTGCCGAGCTGCTGCATGAGCGGGATGAGTTCGCGCGCCACGTAGGGAAAGGTCACGAACATCGTGGCCAGCACGATGCCGGGCAGCGCGTACACCACGCTGATCTCGTGCTCCATGAGCCACGCGCCAAACCAGCCGTTCAGGCCAAACAACAACACGTAGACCAGTCCCGACACCACCGGCGAAACAGCCAGCGGCAGGTCGATGAGCGTGATCAGAAAGCTCTTGCCGCGGAATTCGAACTTGGCGATACACCAGGCGGCGGTGATTCCGAAGACGGTGTTGAGCGGCACGACAATGGCCGCGGTGGTGAGCGTCAGGCGGATCGCCGCGCGCGTGTCGGGATCGGCGAAACTCGAGAAATAGGCATCCCACCCCTTCTCGATGGCGGTGGCGAACACCGCCGCCAGCGGTGCCGCCAGCAGCGCGCCGAGAAAGGTCAGCGACACGGTGATCAGCAGCCAGCGCACCAGCATGGCGCGCAGATTGGTGTGGCCGGGGCGGCTGGCGAGCTCGGCGGCGGCCTCGGCGGATGTCGAAGGGCCGCCCACCTAGCACCACCGCCGCGTGACCGCGTTCATCGCGACACCATCATGCGCTTGCGGCCCCAGACCTGGAGCAGGTTGATGGCCAGCAACATCACGAAGGAGATGGCCAGCATCACGCAACCCAGCGCCGCGGCGCCGGCGTAGTCGAACTCTTCCAGCCGGATCACGATCAGCAGCGGCGTGATCTCGGTCTTCATGGGCATGTTGCCGGCGATGAAGATGACCGAGCCGTATTCGCCGACTGCGCGCGCAAAAGCCAGTGTGAAGCCGGTGAGCAGCGCCGGCAGCACCGTGGGAACGATGATGCGCCGGAATACGTAGAACCGGCCCGCGCCGAGCGTCTCGGCGGCATCCTCGAGATCGCGCTGCACCTCGGCGAGCGCCGGCTGCACGGTGCGCACCACGAACGGCATGCCGATGAGCGTGAGCGCCACCGTGATGCCGATCCACGTGTAGGCCACCTTGATGCCGAGCGGCTCGAGGTACTGGCCGATCCAGCCATTGCCGGCGAACACGGTAGTTAGTGCGATACCCGACACCGCGGTCGGCAGCGCGAACGGCATGTCGATGATGGCGTCGACGAATTGGCGCCCCGGAAAGTCGTAGCGCACCAGCGTCCAGGCGAGCGCGAAACCGAACACCATGTTCATGCCCGCGGCGATCAGCGAGGCGCCGAACGACAGCCGATAGGACGCGAGCGCGCGCGGACTGGTGATGACTTCGACGAAACGCGAGAAATCCATGCCCGCGGCCTTGAGCACCAGCGCGGCCAGCGGAATCAGTACGATGGCGCACAGGAAGAAAGTGGTGAATCCCAGCGTGATCCCGAACCCCGGGATGACGTTGGGCTCGCGCTGCGCGACCTTCATGCGGCGATCTCGGGCGAATTGCGGACTCCGACGTCAGCCGGCCGGTACACGATGAGCACCGGCCAGCCCGGCTGCGCCGCGAGCAGTGCTGCGATAGGCGCTGCCCGCCTGCGTGATGTCGGTGATGCCGAGCACCAGCATCTGCGCGGTACCGGCCGAAAGATTGCGCGTGATTTCGGTGACCGTCTCGCCGATGGCGAGCTCGGTGCGCATCTCCAGACCGTGACGCTGCTGCGCCTCGGAGCGCGCGTCGAGCAGCTTGCGCATCGGCGCGGCGCGGCCCACTGAGCTGCGAACCTTCCGGCACGATGCCCAGATAGACCGCTTCGGCCGTCACATGGCGCAACAGGCTCGCGGACACGGCGAGCGTCGCGCGGCGCACGGCTTCGTCAGTCCAATGGATGTAGACGCGCGCCGGGCTCGGCGCCTGGCGCGGCAGCACGAGCACTTCGGCAGCTCCATGTTGCAGCAGCCATTCGACCGTGGCCGCGGCGTTTTCGCCGGCCGCGATCGCGGCGACACCGGCGAACGGCGCCGGCGTGCCCGTGAGGCCATCGATGGCGCGCGACACTGACGCGCGTCTTCATGCGCGTCGAGAGGCCCTCGAGCAGCGGCTCGCGCGCCAGCTCCTCGGCCTCCCCTTCGGTCGGGGCGCAGGCCAGGAAACTCGATATGGGAGTCGGCAGTACGTGCAGGCGCCGCGCGCCGAGCGCCACCTGGGTGCCGGCGCGCAGCGGCAGCTCGCGGCGTTCGGGCTGGGTGCGCGTGACTTCCACGCGCCCGTCGGCGGCATTCCCCGAACCTAACAACTGCGCCGCGCTGGGTTCATCCAGCAGCCGCACGCGCAGGCGTTCCAGCGCGCCCGTGAAGACGATTTCCTCGACCGCGCCGCGCGCAAGGTAACTCGAGCTGAGCTGTTCGCGAGTGGCGGCCAGCTCGACTTCTTCGGGCCGCAGCACCGCAACGACTTCGTGCTCGCGACCAACCTGCAGGCGTTCCTGGCCTTCGGCGTTGACCGGCGTAACGCTCCGAAACGGATGCCGTCGCCGCACTGGCGCGCGAGCAGCAGGTTGGCGGCACCGAGGAAGGTGGCGACGAAGCGCGTCAGCGGGTTGGGCATACAGGTCGTGCGGGTGCCCGACTTCGAGCAGGCGCCCGTGGTTCATGACACCGATGGTGTCGGCGAGCGCAAAGGCCTCTTCCTGGTCGTGCGTGACCAGCACCGTGGTGATGCCCAGCTCGCGTTGCACGGCGCGGATGGTGCGCCGGAGTTCTTCACGGATTTTGGCGTCGAGTGCGCCGAAGGGTTCGTCGAGCAGCAGCACCTGCGGCTTGTGCGCCAGCGCCCGCGCCACCGCCACGCGCTGCTGCTGACCGCCGGACAGCTGGCCCGGCAGCCGCTCGTCCAGGCCTTCGAGCGCGACCAGCTTGAGCAGTTCCTTGCGCCGCGCGACGCGATCGGCGCGCTTCATGCGGCGCACGCGCAGCGCGAATTCGATGTTGTCGGCCACGGTCATGTGGCGGAACAACGCATAGTTCTGGAACACCAGGCCGACACCGCGATCGCGGGCCCTGACGTGCGTCACGTCGCGGCCGTGCATCGAAATGCGGCCGTGATCGATTCCGGTCAGGCCGGCGATGGCACGCAGCAGGGTGCTCTTGCCGCTGCCCGAGGGTCCCAGCAATACGAAGAACTCGCCCTCCCCGACCTCGATCGAAACGTCGTTGACAACCGGTTGATCCTGGTACCGCTTGGTGACTTGGTCGAGCGCAATGGACATGTGGGTCCGCGAGGGTAAATCCGGACGCCATGCTATCAGCGCGGCGGTAGTAGCCCGAATATCCCAGTGGTTACAATCCGGTCACAGGGCGGCTCGGGCGACTGGAACTTAATCATCCAGGCCCACGACTAACGAGTAGACTTTTTCGCCATTCCTCTATTCCTACGAGATCTCCCGCACATGGCAACTGAGAACAACGCGCCGCTTTCCCTGGACAAGACGCGTCAAGCGCCTGGAACGCCCGCACTGGGTGCTGGACGACGCGGTCTACAGCATCAGCGCGCTGCTGCTCTCGGTCATCGTCATGCACAGCATCTGGACACTCATCATCCGGCCGCGCGCCGAAGCGGTGTTGTCCCAGCGAGTGACGGTCACCAACTCCGCCAACGTCAAGGCCCAGGTCATCCAGTTGCGTTCGGTGTACGTGATCCTCAAGGATCACGAGCAGGAGTTGTGCGTGATCTTATGCATGTGGTCGCTGCTGCTGCTGGCGCGCCAGGCCTACATCACGCAGAACGATCGCAAGCTGCTCGACAAGGACTACGTGAAGATCGGCGAAGCGCAGGTGGTCCTGCCCGAGGACGCACGCGTTTATTCACGGCCGCTCGAGGCACTGCCGCGCGCCGAGCAGGACGGTTTCCTGCCACGGCTGCTCATGGTCGCGTACAACCGCTTCGGCGCCACTCGCAGCGTGCAGGACGCCGCCGAGGCGGTGCGCGACGAGTGCGATTTCGAGGCGGCCAGCATGGACACCAAGTTGTCGATGGTGCGCTTCACCGCGTGGGCCATCCCGGCGGTCGGTTTCGTCGGCACGGTGCGTGGCATCGGCGCCGCGCTGCAGGAAGCACAGGGCGCCATGGGCGGCGACATCTCCGGCGTCACCATGGGTCTCGGCATCACCTTCAACGCCACGCTCACCGCACTGGTGTCCTGCATCATCGTGATGTTCTGGATGCACCAGCTGCAGCAGTTCCAGGATCGCCTGGTGCTGGACGCCCGCACCTACGTCGATCGCCAGCTGTTGCGCAAGTTGCGCGTGGTCTCGAAGTAAGAGTCGCGCCCCAACCGCCTGTCGGCCGAGCGTTCATGCCAAGTCGCCTGTGTGCCCTGCTCGTGGCGGCCGCGCTCGCCACGCCGGCCGCGGGTCAGCAATTCCAACTCGGCGCGCTGACCATCAATCATCCATGGTCACCGCCGACCACGCCCACCATTCCGGTGGGCGCCGCCTATCTATCCATCACCAACAACGGCACGGTCTCGGACACACTCTTGGGCGCGAGTTCGCCGGTGGCGGCCAGCGTGCAGATTCACCAGACCGCAACCGTGGAGAACATGGCGCGGATGCGTCCCTTGTACGATATCGAAATCGCGCCCGGGGCGACCATGAAGGCCGAGCCGGGCGGCATCCATTTCATGCTGATGGGTCTCAAGGCGCCCCTCACGATCGGCAAGCCCGTACCTTTGACGCTCGAGTTTCGCGTCGCGGGCCGGATCACGGTGGAGCTCAGCGTCGAAGCGCGCAAAGCCCCACCAGCGGCGGAAAAGCCGCAGCCCGTGAAGTGAGCGGCGGGCGCGCCGCCCGTCCCGCCGTCCGCTAAACTACGCAGCGCAAGCGCCGGCCCTGGCGCAGTTTCTTCCTGCGCGACTGCAATAGTTGCCCTCGTTTGCGATCCGGAAAAACCAAATCCGTCCTGTCAGCCTGCGCCGAGGCACTTGTTGCCCATTTGCATCGTGGCCCGCTCCTTGCAATTCAATACAGTACGGCGGGTGGCACCAGCGGGTGTCATGCGGTTCGCGTTTTTTATTGATTGCTCAGCGCCTGAGGTGCCGACGCGACCTGGGCGCGTCCCGATAACTAGAACGCCTATCAACCCTGAGGGGAACGTCATGATTCGCACGATTCCCGGCTCCGGTCGCAACGCCGTACTCATGTACAAGACCGCCGCCGACCTCACGGACTACATCGCCTATCTACCCTGACTGGGCGGTGCCGGCCCGGCACCGCCTAGTCGGGCATGCGCTGGCCGCGGGTCTCCACCACCCAGCGCATGAAGAACAGTGCGATCAGCGGCACGGCCGCGATCATCAGATGCGCGCGCAGGAAGATGCCCGGATCGCCCTTGCCGGCCGCGGTGATCGCACCCACCGCAAACACTCCACCGGCCGCGACCACGCGGCCGATGTTGTAGCAGAAGCCGGCGCCGGTGGAGCGCAGGCGGGTCGGGAACAGCTCGGGTAGATAGAAGGTGAAACTGCCGAACACGCCGAAGATGGCGAGGCCGATGAGGAAATACAGGTAGAGCCGCGTCTCGGCCGGGATGTCGAGGCCGAAAGTCGCGAACAACGCCGCCGACGAGGCGACGAAGTACACCTTGTACATCGTGCGCCGTCCGAAGACCTTGGCGAGGGGAATCGTCAACAACGTGCCGATCAGGCCGCCCAGGTTGAAGGCGTTGGTCGCGGTCCGGATCCAGTCCTGCTTGAGGGCGGCGGTGGCCGCCGGGTCGAGCACGCGCACCAGGGCTTCCGCACCCGCGAGCGTGTTGGCCACGGCCTGGATGAACACATTGCAGCTCCACCAGGTGATGAGCGCGGTCAATGTCACGATCAGGGCGCTGCGGGTGCGCGGCAATATCTCGGGCGAAAATATCTCGCGCAGCCGGGCCGGCGCGGCCGTGGCGGCCACGGATTTCCAGCGTTCGGGTTCCTTGACAAAGATGCGCACCAGGAAGGCGGCGGCCGCGGGCAACAAGCCGAACAACAGCACGTAGCGCCAGGACTTCGCCGGGTCGTGCGCGAACCAGTCGCCCGCCACTTCGGCATTGATGAAGGTGGCGAGGAACAGTCCAAACGGCGCCGAGGTGTACAGCAACGCGCCGGCTTCCACCCGCGATTCCTCCGGGACGACTTCCGCGACCATGGCCGAACCCGCCGCCCATTCACCGCCGATACCGAGGCTGGCGATGATCCGGCAGGCGATGAGCTGCCAGATGTCCGTCACGAAGGCACACGAGGCAGTGCCGACGGCGTACATCAACATGGTGATCAGCAACACGCGCTTGCGGCCGAAGCGATCGCAGATCGGACCAAATATCACGCCACCCGCGGCCCAGCCCAGCAGGAAAATGGAGTTGAGGATGCCCGTCCAGTAAGGCAGCGCCGTGCGCGCCGCCTCCCCGCCGATCGGCAGCCCTAACAACGTGGGCACTGCGTTGGGCGCTACGTAGTTGAACAGCAGCCCGTCGAAAACGTCGAATCCCCAGCCGAGCCAGGCGGCGAAGAACACGGTCCACTGGTAGCGCGTCAGCTTGATCATGGCGCGCGAGTGTAATTGGGTAATTGGGGACATTCCCATTTTTCTGGAGCAAACAAAAAGGGGGCCGTGGCCCCCTTTGTCGTTCACCGGTCTGTCACCGGAAAAACAGGAATGTCCCCATCTACGCGTGCTTGAACATGATGGGAATGCCGGATGGCGTGGTGTACTTCTTTTCCTCGGTGAACGGGCGTTCGCGCCCTGCCGCCGCACGTTCGGAGACTGCGGCAATCACGTCATCGAGCGGCCCCGGGCGGCCGAGCGCGAAGCCCTGGCCAAACTGGATGCCGAGCGCGGCCAGCCGGTCGCGCACGCTGTTACTCTCGACGTATTCCGCCACCGTCGTGATGCCCATGGAATCCGCCAGCTGCACGATGGCGCGCACCAGTGCCTGCGAGCGCGTGTTGGTCAGCACGTCACGCACGTACGAGCCGTCGAGCTTGATGGTGCTGATCTCGAGATTCTTGAGATACGCCAGCGAGCTCACGCCCGTGCCGAAGTCGTCGAGCGCGAAGCGCACGCCATGACTGGTCAAGCGACGGATGAACTGCTGGACGTTCGCGAGGTTCGCCGCGGCAGCGGCCTCGGTGATCTCGAACACCAGCGCCGACCCGTCAATGTTGTACTTGGCCATGGCCGACAGCAGCCATTCGAGGAACTCCGGATCCGACAGCGTGGGACCGGAGAGGTTGATCGAGACTCGCAGCGGACCGGCTCCCGTGCCCTTGCTGAGCTGCTCGAAGGCGCGCTCACAGACGGCGCGATCGATCTCGGGAAGAATCTGGTAGCGCGTGGCCGCGGACATGAAGTCAGCCGCTTCGACCAGGTTGCCCTTGCCGTCGATGATGCGCACCAGCAGTTCGTAGGTCACCGGCAACGAGTGGTTGATCAGCGGAGTGATGGGCTGAGCGAACACCACGATGCGCTTGGTACGCAAGGCTTCACGCACGCTGCCTATGAGTCCGATCTCGTCGTGGCGACGAATCATGCTGTGATCAGTGTCCTGGTACACCTCGACGCGCCCGCGGCCGCGATCCTTGGCGGTCTTGCAGGCGATTTCCGCCTCGGCGATCCGATGATCGAGGTGCAGATCCGCAGCATTGGTCGACACCGCGCCCCATGACATGGACACCGCGTGGTATGGCGCCTTCTGCGCCAGCGTTCCGCCGCTGACTTCGCGGCAGATGCCTTCGGCCAGCTGGCGCGCCTGCGCGAGATTCATGTGGGGCAGGAACACCGTGAAGCGGTCGCCGGACAAGCGGCAGGCGCAGCTGTCGGCGCCGACCAGCGCCCGACGGATGGCGCCGCCGCAGGATGCAATCACGCGATCGCCTTCGGAGAAGCCGGCCACGTCGTTGACGAGGTGCAGGCGATCGATGTTGCCGTAGAGCATCGAGGCCATCGCATTGCCTTCGCTGGTGCGCACCCATGATTCGATGCGACTCTTGAAACCACCCCAGGACAGCAGGCGGGTGAGCGGATCGAGATCCTGCGTGGCGCTACGCGCCAGCAGGCGTGCGAAGCGCGCCAGGCGCCGCACCGTGAATTCGTCGAAGCTAGGCTCGTCCGGACGATTGAAGACGATCAGCGCGCCGGCGGAGCCGCCGCGAGCGATCAGCGGAACGGACACCAGCTTGCACGCAATCGCGCCACCGCTGGTGTGCTTGAGTTTGTTGGTGGCGACCGGCTTGCGCGTTTCGCTGCAGCGACGCGCCAGCTCCTGTCCGACGATCTCGAGTTGCTGGCGCGCAAAGGCGATGTCCGACTCGGAACGAGCCCAGACGACGCGCGAGTTTTCGTTGGGGAAAACAGCGGTCGCCGCGGTACAGCCCAGTCGCAGGCAAGCCGCGCGCAATACGCTTTCCGTACTGCGTTCAGGCGGCGTCGCGCCTGATTCGCGCGAAGTGGTCTCAGACGGCCTCAATCAGTCTCTCCGCTGCTCTTGTTCGTCTTGTGGTGGTTAGCGCAGCGAGAGTAGACGAGCGTTCCCTGAAGCAAGGCCACGCACGTCGCAACTTTTCGGGCATTCGACTGCCCGCTCGCACACTTCCCGGATTATGAGAAGCCATACCGGAGGTTATGTCAGATGCCCCGAAATCGCCCGGTCGCCGAATAATCGACGACGACGCTCAGGTTGCCGGCCAGCAGGCTGCGCCGTCGTGTGACCGCGGACTGCAGCAGTTCGGCAAGCGGCATCGGCTTGCCGAAGGAGTAACCCTGGCCGGTCTTGCATCCGAGCTCCAGCAAAGTTTCGCGTTGCGCGTCGACCTCGATGCCTTCCGCAACGGTGTCGAGGCCCAGGGCATCCGCAAGCGACATGATGGCGCGTGCCAACGCCACGGCATCCACGCCCTCGCTGCCGCCATCTTCGCGCACCAGTCTCTCGACGAAGGTGCGATGAATCTTGAGGATGTCTATCGGGAAACGATGCAGGTATGCCAGCGAGCAATAGCCGGTGCCAAAATCATCGAGCGCCAGCCGCACGCCGAGCAACTTGAGATCCCTGAAGGTCTGCTCGACCTGTTGGGAATCCTCCAGCAGCAGGCTCTCGGTGACTTCGAGTATCAGCGACTCGGGCCGGATGCGGTGCGTAGCGAGCACTGCGCGCACATCGGCTACCGCGTCACCGTGATGCAGATAGCGGCTCGAAACGTTGACGGACATGCGCACACCTTCCCCATGGGTGAGCGCGCGCTGCAACTCGCCGAGATCGATGCAGGCCCGCTCCAGCATCCACTGCGTCATCGGCACGATCTGGCCGGTCTCCTCGGCGAGCGGGATGAATTCGCCCGGCAGCACCAGGCCACGCGTCGGATGTCGCCAGCGCATCAACGCCTCGACACCAACCAGGTGGCGCGAAGCCAGGTCGACAATCGGCTGGTAGTGAGCCTCGAATTGGCGTTGCTCGATGGCGGTTGCCAGCTCGTTTTCGATGCGGATGCGCCGGCGCGCGGCGCGCAGCATCTCGGGCGCGAACACTTCCAGGTGACCCTTGCCGTTGGACTTGGCCGAGTACATCGCGGCGTCGGCATTGCGCAGCAGCCGTTCGACATTGCTGACGCGGTCCGCGATCGCCACGCCCACGCTGGCGCCTATGCGCACCTGCTGGCCGTCGATTTCGAAGGGCTGGCGGCACAGCTCGATGACCTGGCGGGCCACCGCGCAGGCCGCGTCCACGCCCGGCGCGTGATCTATGAGCACGGCGAATTCGTCGCCGCCGAGGCGCGCCACCGTGTCCCCCGCGCGCGTGCACTGCACGAGCCGGTGTGCGAAGCCACGCAGCAACTGGTCGCCGGCGCTGTGACCCAGGCTGTCGTTCACGGTCTTGAAATTGTCCAGGTCGATGAACAACACCGCCGGCGTCATGCCGTCACCCAGGTAGCGTATCGCCTGGTGCACGCGATCGGAAAACAGCGAACGGTTGGCGAGCAGCGTGAGCGAATCGTGGAATGCGAGAGTGCGCAATTGATCGTGGAGCCGTGCCGCATCCGATACATCGCGAATGTTCAGCGTGATGCCGCGAATCGAATCCACGTGACACAGGTTGGCGATGACCATCTTGTACGAGCGATTCTCGCCCTGCGCCTGCGGAATGGAGAATGAAGCGACCTGCTCGGAGTACGCGGTGCGCAGCACCTGTTCGAAGGCCTCACGCACGTGCGTGCTTTCCGGGCCCAACACCTCCTCGAGACGCTGACCATTGAGTTCACCCGGAGTCGCGTCCAGCAATTGCTCCGAAGACGGACTGGCGTAGCGAATCACACCCTCGGTGTCGCAGATGGCGATCATGTCGCTCGAACGACGCACCAGCTCGGTCAGGCGTTCGTCGAAACGTCGCGTGGCGACTTCCCGGTGCAGGCTCACCACCTCGCGGGTTGCCAGCGCCTGGCTCGCGATCACCAGCACGGTCGCGACCACCATGACCGCGATCAGCAAGGGTGACTGGAAGTTGGTCAGCTGCAGCCGGTCGTCGAGCAACGCGATGATGCCGGTCGTCAACGCCACGATGGGCAGCGAACCGCGCAGGTCACCCTGCAGTCCGAGCGTGTCGGCGCCGGGACTGCGGTAGCGCCGTTGCGCCCGCGCACTCATGAACAGGCACAGCTCCAGGTACAAATAGGCCACGTCGATGTCCATGCCGACTTCATAGCCGCCCCGCAGCTCGGCGTTGATCCACAGCAGATCGGCCACCGGCGTGGCGACCATGGCAATGAGCAGCCATGACAGTGCGCGCTCCGATCGCCAGTCGGTGATCTGCATGGCAACCATCGCGCCCGCCACCAGCACCAGCGCATTCCCGATGCCGTAGCCAACGATCGCCCAGTTGTGAAGCAGCGCTTCCGTCGACATCGTCGCGAGCGGCTCGAGCGCGGTGAACCATAACAATGCGCCGAAGCCGATCGCGAGCGTCGCGAAGTCGATGAGGGAACGCGCCGTATTGAGTCGGCCACCCAGATCGAAATACAGAAGCCCGCAGGCACCGGCCGCCAACGGGTAATAGAACAGGTACAGCACATCCGGCCATGTGTTCACCGTTGAATTGCCGGTGAGCGCGTCATATCCCCAGCCCGCGCTGGCGATCAGGTCCAGGATCTGCGCAGCGAAGATCAGGCGGAAGGCGAGCCGACGTCGCCGCGTCAGAGACGCGTCGGTGATGACTGGCCACAACATGAGCACGCTCGCCAGTACCAGCGGATACGTGCCCCACGCGCCGATGAATTCAGCCACCGACCCGCCGCCCCTCCCCGTCAGGATCAGCAGCGTGCAGGCGAGGCAGTAGATCAGGCACAACACGCCAGCAGGCCTGGCCCAACGGTCGACGAACTTTCCAAATTCGAGCGGCATGTACTGTTTAGAAATGATGTCAAAGGCAATCGAAATACGAGCGGATCGCAGTCACAGCTCGAGGCGTGCACGCACGCGTAATCGGTTCGCGCCGCGAGATCGGCGATGCGGTTGGTGCGGGCAAACCCGGCGTTTCCGCTTGCCAGCCCGAAATCGACTCGTCAGACTGCCGAGGGCTTACGGAAGGCCCTGAGAGAAACCCTGACAGTGACGCGCCATACCCGAACGCTCCTGCTCATCACGCTCGGTACCTGCGGATCAGCACACGCGGACAGCGTGAATATCTTCTCGGGAAGCATCGGCGGCACCTCGGATTTCGTGTTCCGCGGCCTGTCGTTGACGCGCGGAGATCCGGCCGCCCAGGCGTCGGTCGATGTCGAGTTCCCCAAGGAGTTCTATATCGGCGCGTTCGTCGCAACCTGTAATCCGAACCCAGGACCGAGCCCCTCGGTAGAAATGGACTTCTGGGCCGGCCGCTACTGGAGCGTGTCGCCGAACATATCGGCCGACTTGCGGTTGTCCCAGTACAGCTATCCCGATGATCCGCGCCGCGTCAGTTACAACCGCACCGAAGTCACCGGCACGCTGGGTTATCGCAACCAGCTGTTCGTCGCGGCTATCTACTCGCCGAATACCAAGGCGGTGTCATCGTCGCCGGGTTATGAAGAAGGCAATGCCTGGGCGCTGGAAGTGTCCGGCCGGTATCCGTTCAACGAACGGTTCGCCGTGTCGGCCGGCTTCGGTCACTACGGCCTCGAAGATATCTACGAGGACAGCTACAACTACTGGAACGTGACCCTGACGGCCACGCTCACACCCTTCGAGCTGCAGCTGGCCTACCTGGGCGTGGACGACAACGCCGCGGAACATTTCGCCGAAGATGCCGTCGGCGACCGCGTGGCGCTGACCGCCCTGTGGCGCTTCTCGTCCACCCACTAGAGGCCGGGAACCGCAGCCCGCCGGCCCGGTACTCATGAGCAATTGGCCTGGCGGGAGTGTTGGAGTGGCTCTGCAAAGCGTGGAAAACCTGAATTCGAGAGCCGTTGCGAATCCCGTCACGGATGCCTCGGAACGCGAGCTGCTCGAGCGCATCGCCAAGGGTCGGGACCAGGCGGCATTTCGCGCGCTGTACGGCAACTATTACCAGCGCCTGTCGCGGCTGCTGGCGCGCATGTCGGTACGCCGCGAGGACATCGAAGAAGTCATCAACGACACCTTCTGGGTGGTCTGGACCAAGGCCTCGGAATTTCGCGGGGCGTCACAACTGTCCACCTGGATCATCGGCATCGCCTACCGCCGGGCATTGAACGCCCTGCGGCGCGCCAGGTTGAGGCCCGTCGCTGACGAACCTTTCGATGAAGACTCGGTGAGCGTGGGCTCCACGGAAGAGGAAGAAACCAACCAGCAATGGCTGGCGCTGGGACTGGAAAGCCTGCCCATGGAGCAGCGCATGGCGCTCGAACTCACGTACACTCTGGGCCACTCCTGCGAGGAAGTGGCCGCGATTCTCGACTGCCCGGTCAACACGGTGAAAACCCGTCTGTTTCGCGCCCGCGAAACCCTCAAAAAAGTACTGCCCGAATTAGCAGGAATGTCTGGAGAAAGATCATGAGCGCCCGCATCCCCGATACGCACGCCGAAGCCTGGGCCCTTCTGCCCTGGCTTGCCAACGGGCGCATCCAGCCGGCGGACCGCGAGTGGGTGGAAGCGCATTTGCAGGGTTGCGCGGAGTGCCGCGCGGAGTTCGCCGCCCAGCGCCTGGTGGTCTCGCAGGTGGCGCGCGATGCAGCGGCTGCGCCGCAGAGCGCCGACTCCGATGAACAGCGTTCTTTCAACAAGCTGTGGGCACGCATCGAAGCCGCCGAATCGGCCTCGGCGCCGATCACCGGCACCGGCAGCGCCACCATGCCCGCGCCACGCGCGTCGCGCACCGTGCGCTGGCTGGCGGCGGCGGTGGTGGTGCAGGCCATCGGCCTCGGCGTACTCGGCGTGACCCTCAACAATGGCAATCGCGACGACTACGGGACGGTGGCGAAGGTGGAGCCGCGCCTGAATGCGCCCGCGGTGCGAATCGTATTCGCGCCCGAAACGTCCGTGGCCACCGTCAACACGCTGCTCACCCACCAGGGACTGTCCATCGTGGGAGGCCCCGGAACCGCCGGCAATTTCACCGCCGAGCTGTCGGTGGACGCGGTAGCCGCGGGTGCCACGTCAGACTCCGTCGCCGCGGTGCTCGCGAAGGATCCGAATGTCGCGCTCGCACAGCCCATTGCCCATTAGTAGATGGCCCGCTGAGCTGAAGCTCCCCGCCTGGCGCTTAGTGTTTGCGGTCGCGCTGGCGGGCTGCGCGTTGCTGTCCGCGAAACCGGTCGTGGCCGCGCCCCCCGAGGTGCGAACGCCGACCGAGGTGCGCACCGACCCCACACAATTCATCGTGGTCGCGGTCGCGAACCCCGTGACCGGGAGGCCTGCTGCCGTCGGCGGCACTGCGCATGGTTATGGCTCGACGAGCAACTACCGCGTCAGTGCCAGCGCAACGGCGCTGATCCGCGAGCTGGCACGCGAACATTCGCTGACGCTGGTGTCGGAGTGGCCGATCGAACAGCTGCAGATGCACTGCGTGTTGTTCCGGGTTCCGCCCGGCACCACCCGCGAGGCGGTCATCGACAAACTGCTCACCGACAAGCGCGTACTGATCGCGCAGCCGCTCAACGAATTTGAATCGGCCACCGCGCTGCCGTCCGCATTCGACGACCCGTATGCGCGCCTGCAGTCGAACGTGAGCGCGCTCGATGTCGCCGAGGCCCACATCATCAGCCGCGGCCGCGGCGTGCGCGTTGCCATCATCGACACCGGTGTCGACATCGAACATCCGGATCTCGCCGGCCGCACGCAGGTCACGCGCAACTACATCGATGACGACGCGGTCGGGTTTCGCAACGATCGCCACGGCACCCAGGTGGCGGGCCTGATCGCCGCCGCGGCGAACAACGGGATCGGCGTCGTCGGGGTTGCGCCGGACGTCAGGATCATGGCGTACAAGGCTTGCTGGCAGCCGTCCGCGGCCGGCGCGGGACGCTGCAACTCTTTCACGCTGGCGCAGGCGCTGTCGGACGCGCTCGCGGCACGGGCGCAGGTCATCAATCTGAGTCTGGTCGGACCCGGCGACCGGCTGCTCGAAGCCCTGGTCAGCCGCGCCATCGACGCCGGCGTCATCGTGGTGGGGGCGGTCTCCGACGACCCGCGCTTTGGCTTCCCGGCGAAACTGCCGCGCGTACTGGCGGTTGGCGAAGCCGAGTCTTCACCGGATCGCGATGACTTCCTGCGCGCACCGGCGCGCGACATTCTCACGCTGGTACCCAATGGCCACTACGATTTTGGGTCTGGCAGTTCGCTCGCCACGGCGCAGATCACCGGCGTGGTCGCGTTGATGCTGGCGCGCAATCAAAAGCTCGGCGTCGACCGGATGCGCGCAGTGCTCGTTCAGTCGACCGAGCGTCACGACACCACGCGCGGCCCGTTCCTGTCGGTCAACGCCTGCGCCGCGCTGGCGCAACTGGTGCGCGGCGCAATCTGCGCGCAACGCTGATCAATTGGCCGAGTTGGCCTTCTTCTCGAAGATCCAGATCGATTCATAGCCATCGGGGCTGGAAATCCCGCTCGACAGCGCCGCACTGAGGCTCCCGGCCCACGGCAGCTGGTGGATTTGCGTCTGAAACAGATCGAGCTCAGCGCGCTGCAAGCTGCCCCGCGCCAGCAGCCGAATCTCGCACAGCGTGGCGCGACATTCGACATTAGCGAGGTAGAAACGCCCCAGGTTGATCTCGGGTTCCAGCGACTTGCGAATCTCTGCTTCCAGAGGACCCGCCCAGCTGCCGTCACGCTCTTGCTTCTCGAACGCCCGCAGCCATTCGTTGCCGGCATCGGCCGCGACCTCGGAAGAGGCTGGCCGGGTCACGGCGCGATAGACATCGTCGGGACTCGCGTCCTGCGCATTGGCCGGTTCGACTGGTGCGCCCGGCTCGGCAACGAGATCGGCCGTGGAATCGGATGCAGTGTGCGGGGTTTCGGTCGGCATCGGCACAACCGCGCCGGGCGATGGCGCGACCGCCGCTGTCCCGGGACTCGCGCTCTCGGGCGTGGCGATCGGTTGCAGCCCGCGCTGGTGGCGATTCAGCAGGAAACCGCCAACGACGATGGCAATGAGTGCGGTCGCGATCACGAAACTGCGTGACTGAACCACAACGCACTCCTACGGATGCCGCCGCTTCGGCGGCATTATCCTATGCGCCCATCAGGCCTGAACAGGTGGTCCTGGCAAGCCAGCCCACGACGGCCGACAGCGCCTCGGCATCGGTGGCACCCTGCGCGCGCGCCGTCCGGTACACGTCCTGCTGCTGGTGCGCGCTGGAGCCACGCTTGAGTATCACGCGCGCGTGTTCGGCTTCGCCGAGACAGTCGAGCGCGACCGCGTCATCACGCGTGATCTGCAACAGCTCCTCGAGCAGCTCCGCGAATGGCACCAGCTCGCCGCGCGCCAGGTCCAGCAGGCTGGCGTCCGAACCGAAACGCATGGCGCGCCAGCGATTCTCGGCGATCAACATGCGCGGATAACGACGCCAGGATTTGTTCTCGCAACGCAGCCGGTACAACATGCGCACCAGCGACAGGTTCAGCGCCGCCAGGCAGACGGCATCCTCGAGGTGCGTGCAGCAATCGAACACGCGCGTCTCGAGCGTGGGATAACGCGAGCTCGGGCGGATGTCCCACCAGATCTTGGTGGTGTCTTCGATCAGCCCATTGCGCACCAGCGCGTCCAGGTGCCGGCGGAATTCACCGTAACTGTCGAAGCGCTCCGGCAGGCCGGTACGCGGCAGCGACGACAGCAGCATCAGCCGGAACGACTGCATGCCCATGTCCTCGCCTTCCCAGAACGGCGACGAACACGACAGGGCCAGCAGGTGCGGCACGAAGTAGCACAGCTGGTTCATGACGTCGACACGCAGCTCGTCGTCTTCCAGCCCGATGTGCACGTGCATGCCGCAGATGATCATGCGGCGCGCGCCACCCTGCACTTCGCGCGCGATGTCGGCATAACGCTCGTGATCGGTGTGCGGCGGACGATGCGGGGCGCGCGCAAACGGATGCGTCGACACCGCCACCGGCGCGATGCCGTAGTTCGCCGCGACTTCGCATACCTTGCGTCGCAAAGCGCCGAGCTCGCCACGCATCGCTGCCACCGAGCCACACACCGAAGTCTTCACCTCGAGCTGCGAACGCAGGAATTCGGGACTGACACGCCCGTCGGTCTCGGCGATGCAACGTTGCAGCAGTTCGGCGGGCGGATCGGAAACGAGGTCGCGCGTGGCCAGGTCCACGAGCAGATATTCTTCTTCCAGTCCCAGCGTGAAGCTGGGCTCTGAGTTCCCGGTTCTCGCCATATGAGGTGAGTATGCCGAAGCGCGGCGCGCGCGTCAGTTCCCCGAGGTGAACAATTCCTCGATGGCGCAGGGCTCGGCAAGATGGAATCCCTGGTAGTAGTCGACCCCGATCTCCTGCAGGACGGCTAACACCTCGGCGCTCTCGACCTTCTCGGCGATGGTGGCGACCTGCATGGTGCGACCGACCTTGGTGATGGCTTCGACCATGCTGCGAGCCACCGGGTCGGTGGCCACCAGGGTCGCGAACTGCCCGTCGATCTTGAGGAAATCCACCGGCAGCGTCTTGAGATACAGGAACGACGACACGCCGCTGCCAAAATCATCGAGCGCGAAGCGGCAGCCACGAGCCTTGAGCTCGCGCATGAAATGTGTGGCCTTGGCGAGTGATGCCACCGCGGCGGTCTCGGTGATCTCGAAGCACAGGGCGCGCGCCACCTGGTCATTGCCGAGCCGTGTCATGACGAAGTCGAGGAAGTCCAGGTCATTGATGGAGGTACCCGAAAGATTGACGGCCATGAGTGGCAGTGGCTTGCCCTGTTGCACGCAGTCTTCGAGCAAACCGATGGCGCGATTGATTACCCAGCGATCTACCATGACCATGACGTTGTAACGTTCGGCTGCCGGAATGAACTGATCCGGTGACACCAGCGTGCCGTCTTCGTCGCGCAGGCGGACCATCAGTTCGAAGAAAGGGTTACCCACCGTCCCCGGCGAGATGCCGACGATGCGCTGCGCATAAAGCTCGAGACGTCCTTCCTCGACTGCGCGCGCGATGCGCCCGACCCATTGCATCTCGCGATGCCGGTTCGTGCCGTGGCCGCGCTCGTAGACCTGGACGCGGTTGCGTCCGCCGTCCTTGGCCGCGTAGCAGGCAATGTCCGCGGCCGACAGCACCGCCGCCGCGCTCGCGGTGTCGCGCGCGATGCGCACCACGCCGATACTGGCGCCGACCGAAAGGCTGTTCGCACCCCACAGGAAGCGATAACCGTGGATGGCCTGGCGAATGCTGTCCGCGACGCGTTCCGCCTGTTCGAGCGAGCAACGCTCGAGCAGCAGGCCGAATTCGTCACCGCCCAGGCGCGCAATCGTGTCGGAGCCGCGCACCCGTGTCTGCAGCAAGCTGGTGATGTCGCGCAACAGCCGGTCGCCGGCGCTGTGACCGCAGGTGTCATTGACCACCTTGAACTGGTCGAGGTCCACGTACAGCAGCACGTATTCGGCCTCACCGCGCTGCGCGGCGGTGACCGCGCTCTCCAGGCGAACGTCGAACTCGCGGCGGTTGATGAGGCCGGTCAGCGCATCGTGGCTCGCCTGGTACGAGAGGGCGCGCTTCAGGCGACGTTCCTTGGTGACGTCACCGAACACGATGACCGCGCCGATCGCCTCGCCCTCGCGATTGCGAATCGGCGATGTCGTCTCCTGGATGGCGAGCTCTTCGCCGCGGCGGTTCACCAGCACGTTTCGGTCGGAAGGGACCGAGGTCTCCCCGGCGAGCAGCACGCGATCGAGCGTGTAGGCCACGGGCTTGCGGGTCGACTCATCGATGAGCTGCAGCACCTCGCCGATGGCGCAGCCGCGGGCTTCGTTCTTGGTCCACCCGGTGAGGCGTTCGGCGACCGGATTGAGATAGTCGATGCGGCCGGCGGCGTCGGTGCTGATCACGGCGTCGCCAATCGACTGCAACGTGACCTGGGCGCGATCCTTTTCGGCGTACATCGCCTGCTCGGCGCGCTTGCGCTCGGTGATGTCCGAGACCGTGCCTTCATAACCCACGATGCGTCCGCTGCCGTCGCGTACACCGCGCGAGTTTTCCAGCGCCACGACCGCCGTGCCGTCGCGCCGCCGCAGCATGATTTCCATCGAACGCACTTCGCCCGCGGTATCGACCCGGCGCACGAAATCGGCGCGATCCGCGGCGCTCCAATAAAGCATCACCGAGCTCGGCAGCGCATACATTTCCTCGGCGGAGTCGTAGCCCAGCATCTTCACGAATGCACTGTTTACGGAAACCAGACGGCCGTCGCGCGTGCTCTGGTAGACGCCTTCGATGACGCCCTCGAACAGCCCGCGGAACTTCGCTTCGCTGGTGCGCAGCGCTTCCTCGGCGAGATTGCGTTCGATGGCGAGCGCCGCGAGGCGCGCCGCGTGCGCCTGCAATATCTGCTCGCGCGAGTCGGGAAGGCCGGGCTCCGGACGGTAGATGGCCACCGACCCCAACAACTTGCCACTCGCGCCCTTGATGGGTATTGACCAGACGGCACGGAATCCGGAATCGATCACCACCTGGCGCCGATCGGCCCAGTGCGAATCGGTGCCGACATCGGCGACGAACACGTCACCGGCGCCATACACCGCGGCGGCGCACGAGCCGCGGCGCGGCTCGATGGGCGTGCGCTCGATGACCGCTGCCAGCATCGGTGGCAGCTGGCGCGCGATGGTCAGTGAGAAACAGCTGGCATCGGGCGACAACACCGAGATGGTGCAGCGGCAACGCGGATACACCGCCTGCACCAGCGCCGAGATCACGTCGAGCACCGCGGGCAACCCGGCGTTTGAGGCCAGCAATGCGAAGAACGCGCGCTCGTTCTCCATGATGAGTTCGGCGCGCTTGCGTTCGGAAATGTCCGTGATGCTGGCGCGGACCAGCGGCATCGGGCCACCCTCGAGGCGCACCAGTCGCACCTCGCAGGGAATATCTCGGCCGGTGGAATCGCGGTGAATCCACTCGAATACCTGCGACTCACCCGCGACCGCGAGCGCCAGGTGCTGACGATGCGGCCAGTTGGACGGCTGTCCATCCGCCTGGACTTCCGCGCTCACCGCCTCGACGGGACTCGACAACAGCTGGTTGCGCGTCATCTTGAACAGGCGCAACGCCGGTTCATTGGCTTCCACGAAGCAACGGGTGTCGGCGTCGACCACCGCGATGGCTTCGGGTGCGTTGTCCACCAGCGAGCGGTAGCGCGCCTCGCTGTTGCGCAGCTGCTCTTCGGTGGAGTGCCGCTCGGAAATGTCGCGCAGGCAGAGCACGAATACTTCGTGGTGGCCGTGGCGCGCGCGACTTACGGCGATTTCCGCCGGGAAGGCGCTCCCGTCGCTGCGACGCGCATTGACTTCCGGCGTCACGCGCATGCCGCGAATGGTATCGCTCGCCGAGGCGAGACGATCGAGGCCGGCGGCGATCGAGCCATCCTCGGCAATTTCCGGGATCAGTGCGTCGATGCGCAGTCCCAGCAACTCCGCGGGTGGATAGCCGAACACGCGCTCGCTCATGGGATTCGCGCGATCGATCACGCCATCGACATTGACGGTGATCACCACGTCCTTGATGTGATCGAGGATGACCTGCAGCTGCGCGGCCCCCTGCTCGGCGATTTCCACGCCCTGCGAGCGCGCCTCGTCGGACATGAGTTGCATCGAGCGCACCATGGCGCGCCGCTCGTCGTCGATCGAGTCGTAGTAACGGCTGAGCATGTCGAGCAGTTCGTGGGCGCTGACACGCGAGCCCGTGACACGGGCGCGCAGCTCCCGCAGCTGGGTCTGCAACAGGGGGTGCAGACGCCGCATCGAGAAATCGCTGACGTCCATGCGCGCACCGGCGGAAGCATTGCCGCCACCGGTACTTACGCTGAAATCAGTGCCGTCTTGCGAAGGCGTGCCTTCTGCCTTTTTTGACATAACGATGCAAGCCAAGACCAACCTGCATGGTATGTCCGGGGGCCACGGCGGCCCGTGACGCGGCTCGCGGTATTGCGGTTGAAATGGCCGCCGTTTCTCAGGTTGCGGCGGAAGATTTCCCGGCTTTGGCCGGCGCCGCGCCCGCTCCCGCAGCCGCTGGCGGCGCAACTATTACGGGAATGGAGAACACCCGGGATACCGACCCTTCCGCGCCTTCGGTCTCCAGGGTCGCGGTAATCACGAATACACCTGCACGGGCCGGCATCACCGCCAGCTGATGCTTGATGGTCTGTTCCGCCGTCACATCCTTGATCGGCGGCAACAGGTCTCCGGACATCAGGGTCAGGCCTTCCTGGGCCTCGAAGCTGGCGCCCAGCAAGTTGAAGCTTTCATGCGGAATGATGGCGATTTCGACCGGCAGGGCCTGGCTCACGGTCGGCGCATTCCCCAGCGAAAAGTGCACGCCGATGAAACGGGCAGACTTTCCGGCCGGCACCGCCGCCACCATGTTTTCGGCAGGCATTGCCAGCTTGGGCCCTTCGGCCTTCTTCGGGCTTGCGCCCTTGGTTTCGGCCGCTGGTGCGGAATCGTCGCAGCCCACCAGGCACGCGCAACCAGCGAACAGGACGATCAGCGCGGCCACGGCCCTGGATCCAGTCATTAGAAACACCCTCCGCTTCCAATACTAACAGCCAATCTCTACCAACTTCCGTGAGCGGCTACCGTGCCAGGATCGGCGGATCGTCCATGGCCGCGAGCTGCTCGAACAGATCCGAGATATGTCGCTCCCAGAAACGCGCGTCGGCGAACCAGGGAAAGGCGCGCGGAAATGCCGGGTCATCCCAGCGGTTCGCGATCCACGCGGCGTGATGCATGATGCGCAGGGAACGCAGGGATTCGACCAGCGTGAGCTCCGCGTAGTCGAACTCACCAAACAACTCGTAACCTTCCATGAGTGCCGCCCATGAGGACTGCTGGCTCGCGGCGTCGCCCGCCAGGAACATCCACAGGTCCTGGATGCGTGGGCCCGACATGCAGTCGTCCAGATCGACAAACAGTGGCCCCTGCTCCCGCCACAGGATGTTGCCGGCGTGGCAATCCCCGTGGATACGCAGGGAGGGGAGCGCTCCAAAGCCTTCGAATGACTGTCGGACTCGTCCGATCACCTGTTCACTGAGGCGCGCATATTGTTCGGCCAGCGACTCGGGTAGAAAACCACTTTCGATCACCAGGTCACGCGCGTGTACGCCAAAACGTTCCAGGGTAAGTGCCGGGCGGTGCTCGAAACGGGCGCGACCGCCGACGGCATGCATGCGCGCCAGTGTCCGGCCTAGCAAAGTCAGGGTGGCGCGATCGTCCAACTCGGGCGCCCGCCCCCCCAGGTACGGGAATGCAGCAAAGCGCAGCCGCCGGTGCACAAACAAACTTTCGCCGTCGCGCCGGATGGGAGCCGCCACTGGCAGCTCGGCCGCGGCAAACTCGAAGGTCAACGCGTGTTCTTCGCCGATCTGCGCGTCGCTCCAGCGCGCCGGCCGATAGAACTTCAGCACCCAGAGCGCCCCGTCCTCGTCACCCACTTGATAGACGCGATTTTCGTAACTGTTGAGCGCGAACAGCCGGCCCGAGGGCTGAAGTCCAATGCTTTCAGCCGCGTCCGCCACCGCTATCGGGGTCAGGTCCTGGAAAGGTGCGGGTGCAGAATGCGTCACAGCCACACACGCACATTAATGTAAAATCCCCGACCCTAAAACCCTCACGGAAGGGCAATGAGCCAAGGACACTCGATATTGGTCACCGGCGGCGCCGGCTATATCGGCAGCCATACGGTGCTGCAGCTCGCCGCCCGCGGCGAACGCGTCGTGGTGCTGGACGATCTATCCACCGGCTTCCGCCAGGCGGTGCGCGACGTGCCACTGGTCGTCGGACAGGTCGGCGACCGCGCCCTGGTCGACCGGCTGCTCGCGGAACATCGCGTCGATACCATCGTTCATTTCGCCGCGCACACCATCGTGCCCGAATCGGTGTCGGATCCCCTCAAGTACTACGGCAACAACACCTGCTCCACGCGTTCGCTGCTCGACTGCGCAGCGCGCGCGGGCGTCAGGCATTTCGTCTTTTCCTCGACCGCGGCGGTGTACGGAATTCCCGCCGGTGGCCTCGCCGCCGAAGACACCACCACGGCGCCCATCAATCCCTACGGAACCTCGAAACTGATGTCCGAGTGGATGTTGCGCGACCTGTGCGCGGTGACGCCCATGCGTTCGGTCAGCCTGCGTTACTTCAATGTCGCCGGCTCGGACCCCGACGGACGCATCGGGCAGTCGACGCGCGCCGCGACGCTGCTGGTGAAAGTGGCCTGCGAGGTCGCGGTGGGTAAGCGCCCCTATCTCTCCGTGTTCGGTACCGACTATCCGACTCCCGACGGCACCGGTGTGCGTGACTACATCCATGTCGAGGACCTGGCTACCGCACATGTCAGCGCGCTCACGTACCTGCGCGACGGTGGCAAATCGCTGATCGCCAATTGCGGCTATGGTCACGGCTACAGCGTGCGCGAGGTCATCAAGAGCGTGGAGAAGATCGCCGGCCTCAAACTCGCGGTGCGCGAGGAATCGCGCCGCGCCGGAGACCCACCGACGCTGGTCGCGAAGGCCGACAAGGTCCGCACCGTACTCCGCTGGGCGCCGAAACTCGACGACATCGACACCATCGTGCGCACGTCGCTTGAGTGGGAAAAGCGGCTGCAGCGAGACCCCTGGTAGCAAGCCAGGAGATCGCATGCGTTGGGCGCGACCAAAATCCCTGACCGGCCTCATGCTGCTGGGCCTGGCGCTGATCGCCGGGCCCGTTGCTGGTCGCCATCGTGGACGCGGTGATCCAGATCCGCAGCCTGGCGCAGGACCAGCCAGGACCGGTGCTCCAGGGTGTGCAGGCCGCGCGGCTCTCGCAGAGCATGTTCGCCGACACCAACTCACTGCGAGCGCACCGCAGTATCTACCACGTCGGTCGGCGACACCCGACTGGCTCGACAGTTTATCGCGAGACCGATCAGCAGCTCGCGGCCACGCGCACCGAGCTCGCGCGAGCTGCTCGACCCCGACACCACGCGCCGCAGTCTCGACGAATTCGCCGCCATGCATAACGAGATCGCCAGCGCCGTGGGCTCGACACCGCCGAACAGCCCGGCGTTTTCCTCCATCCTCTCCCGCCTCGAGCGGCTCAACGAACTCGCCGATCGCCATCGTCGACAGCGGCAACCAGCAGATCAACGTGCGGCTGGCCGAGATGCAGCGCCAGACGGCGAGGCACGCAAAAGCGCCTGTTCTGGCAATCCGCGCTGCTCGTTCCGCTCACCCTCATCGCCATCCTCGCGCTGACGATCTCCATCGGCCGCCCGTTGCGCGCCATCGACCGCGCCATCAGCGAACTGGGCCGCGGCACGTTTACGCGCTCGATCGAGGTTTCCGGTCCGCGCGACCTGGAACGCCTCGGCGCGCAGCTCGAATGGCTGCGCCTGCGGTTGCTGGACCTGGCACAGGAAAGAAACCGGTTTCTCAGGCACATGTCGCACGAGCTCAAGACGCCGCTGGCCAACATCCGCGAGGGCGCGGAACTGCTCATGGACGGGGCGGTCGGACCCCTGGACAACTCGCAGCGCGAAGTGGTGGCCATCCTGCGTGACAACGGCATCAAGCTGCACCGGCTCATCGAAAACCTGCTGTCGTTCAGCGCCTGGCAAAAGGAAAGTGTCGGGCTCGACATTTCCGAGTTCCGGCTGCGGCCGCTGGTCAAACAGGTGCTCGAAGCCCAGCAACTCACGGTAGTCTCACAACGTGTGCGGCTCGAGGTTAAGGTCGACGACCTGACCCTGAAAGCCGATCGCGGCAAACTGCGCCTCATCATCGAGAATCTTCTGTCGAATGCCATCAAATATTCGCCCAAGGGTGGCATCGTCTATCTACAGGCAATCAAGCAGGACAACCAGCTCTTGATCGACGTGGCCGATGCCGGCGCGGGTATTCCGCAGGAAGAGCGTGCCCGGGTATTCGATGCCTTCTACACCGGCCGTCCGCCCGCGGGCGTGCAGGTCAAGGGCACCGGTATCGGCCTTTCCGTGGTGCTCGAGTTCGTGAACGCGCACGGTGGCACCATCGAAATCGTCGATGGTGAGTACCCCGGGGCCCATTTTCGGATCCGCATGCCATTGTTGTCGGCCACCAATCCCGTACGGGCGCAGGCGCATGCGGCATAGACTCGTCTTTCTCACGGGCGGAATCCTGCTGACCGCGCTCGCGGGCTGCGGCAGCGTGCCGAGCAATGCGCGCGACCCGCAGGCCGAGCCGTCGGTGGATCGCAATGCCACCGAAGCCACCGTGATTTCGTCCTACCTCGATATCTGCCTGCGGGTGGCCCGCGGCACGCCAGCCGAACAGGCCGAAATCCTGACCAATGCCAACAACGATTACCGCGCGGCGCCTACCCCCAGCCGAGTGCTGCGTTATGCCATGGTGCTTTCAACGCCGGGCCACGCGGGCAGCGATCCTGTCGTTGCACAGCGACTTTTGCGCGAAGTGCTCGCCAGCCCTGAAACTCTGTTACCTGCAGAGCGCGCTCTCGCGTTTCTGCAGCTGCAACAGGTCGAACGCCAGCAAGCCCTTCAGGCGGACGTACGACGCTTGCAATCGAACGCCGAAAGAAGTGTGAACGATCGTATCGCGCAACTCACGCGGCAGTTGAAATCCGAGAGCGATGAAAATGCCCGTCTCAAGAAGTTGCTCGCGGAAGCACAGGCCAAGCTGGACGCCATCGCGAACATCGAGCGGTCGTCCAATATCGGACGTCCGACGCAACCCGAGGGACGGAAGCCGTAGAGGTTTCCGATGTTAGCCGCCATGCAACTCGCCACTCCGCATCAATCCAAACGCAAGGCCCGCATCCTGGTCGTGGACGACGATCCGGGTCTGCTGCGCCTGCTGACCATCCGCCTGCGCGCCGAGAACTACGAAGTCGAGGCGGTCGAAAGCGCGGCGCTGGCACTGGCGGCTACCAGCCGCTTCCGCCCCGAGCTCGTGATCACCGACCTGCGCATGGACCAGATGGACGGCATCGGCCTGCTCAAGGAGCTGCAGTCCCGCTATCCGGGCCTCAAGGTCATCATCCTCACCGCCCACGGCACCATTCCCGACGCCGTGCATGCCACGCAGCTCGGCGCGTTCGGCTTCCTCACCAAGCCAGTCGACAAACAGGAGCTGCTCGACCAGGTGCAGAAGGCACTGCGTATCTCCGGGTTCGTGGATTCGGACGAAGACTGGCGCGCCGAGATCATCACGCGCTCCTCGCTGGTCGAGGAAAAACTCTCCCAGGCCCACATGGTGGCGGGTACCGACGCGCGCGTGCTCATCACCGGAGAAAGCGGTACCGGGAAGGAACTGCTGGCGCGCGCCATTCACAACGCCAGCCCTCGCCGCACCAAGCCCTTCGTGGCCATCAACTGCTCGGCCATGGCCGAGAACCTGCTCGAGTCGGAATTGTTCGGTCACATCAAGGGTTCGTTCACCGGTGCGGTGCGCGACCACCAGGGCCTGTTCCAGGCGGCCGACGGCGGCACGTTGCTGCTCGACGAAATCGGTGACATGCCGATGCGGCTGCAGGTCAAGCTGCTGCGCGTCCTGCAGGAGAACAATATCCGTCCCATCGGCGCCACCGATGCGATCCCGGTGAACGTGCGCGTGATCTCCGCCACGCACCGCGACCTGCAGCAGCTCATGATGAGCGGGCAATTCCGCGAGGACTTGTATTACCGGCTCAACGTGGTGCACATCGACATGCCGCCGCTGAATCGCCGGCGCGAAGACATCCCGCTGCTGGTGTCGCACTTCCTCGCGCAGATCAGTAACGAAAGCGGCGTGCGCAAGATCTACGCTCCCGAGGCCGTCGAGTTGCTGGCCACCGCCGACTGGCCGGGCAATATCCGCCAGCTCGCCAACGTGGTCCGCCAGAACGTCGCGCTGTCGCAGACGCCCATCATCCCGGTGGAGCTGGTGCAGCAGTCGCTCGGCGGCACGCAGAGCAAACTACCCTCGTTCGACGAGGCACGTGACGAATTCACGCGGTCGTATCTTTCGCAGATCCTGCAGATCACCGGCGGCAACGTCAGCCAGGCGGCACGCCTCGCCAAGCGCAACCGTACCGACTTCTACAAGCTACTGTCGCGCCACCAGCTGACGCCGGAAGACTTCAAGGGGCGTTGAACGAAGCTGGCTCTTCGCATCATGGACGCCGCCCCTTCAGGGCGGCGTTTTCCTTTGTGTGGCGTGAGCCACTGAAGAGTCGCTGATCGCGAGATCGTTGATCGTGACGAAGTGATCGGAGCCCAGGCTCTCGCCGACGCGTACGCCCACAACATCGATCGCGCCTGCGGCGAGGCAGTGATCGATGCGAATGCGCAACATTGCGGGCAGTCCCGAATTCCAGGTCGGCAACCAACCCTGTCCCCGGGCGCAATCCCGAGCGCCGGAATTTTCCAGCAGATCTCGATAGTGGCTCGACCACGGCGTGGTGTTGAAATCGCCCACCACCACGCAAGGCCCTCGACACTCGGCAAGCTCACGGCCCAGCGCCGCGAGCTGGGCATTGCGCACCCGTGCCGCCTCCGGCACCACCGGCCAATTGAGATGAACTCCATATAGTCGCAGGCGCCGATCGCCGAGATCGACGTCGGCGCGCACCGCCGAGCACCAGGCCTTCGCGCGTCGCGATTTGCGGCGCGACCAATGGCCAGCGACTCAGCATCAGGACATCGGGCGCAACCGGATCTTCGCCCGGATATCGATGCGACAGGCGCGGCAGCAACACGGCCAGCCGGTCCGCGTTCGCCCGCGTCATTTCCTGGAACACCACGACGTCGGCTTCCAGGGACTCGAGATACGCGGCGACGCGCGCCATGTCGCCATTGGCGACATTCACGTTGAACGATACCAGGCGCACGCTGCGTGCACCTGCCACTGGCGACGATCTGGAGCCGGCGAACACGCCATGCATCGGCCACAGGTTGAGCGCCAGGCCCACGGCCGCGACACCGGCGACTCGCCAGCAGCGCAACACTCCGGCGGCGCCCAACGCGACTAACAACAGCAACGCGTAGTGTGTGCGGAAGTTGACCAGCAACTCGCAGAACCAGGACCAGCGTCCGGCGAATGCGAGCAAGGTGGCCACGCACACCACGCCCGTGTAAAACGCCAATGGCCGCGCAACAACGCGGCGCAGGCGTTCGAACGTGCTGTCAATCTGCGTCGCGGGAATAGGCTTTGCTCGGTTCAGGTCTTGTTGATCAGATCCGGGCGGAACGCTGCCCGACAATGGTCCGGCTTCGTCGTGGCGGTCAGCCGCGCTGTGGATCCTTGCGGCGGTTTTCAGTGTAATCCCTGCCCTTGCGCATCAGCTCGTGAAACCCCTCGGCATCCCCGGCTGCCACGGTCTTTCGAATGGTCTCAACGGCAGCCGCCAGCGCCGCCAGCGATTCGCCCCCACGGCTGTTCAGGTGCTGAATCTCGAAGTACAGCTGCGGATCTTCCTGGGCGACGCGCCGGGAGATGTTGAACTGCGCATCGAAGGTAGTGCTCGACAGTTCCAGTAGCCGCGGCGCGGCCTCGTGGCTCTCACGCAGCGCCGTGAAAAACGCGATGTTCACGGCATGCGAGAGGCCTAGCACGTAACTCATGAACCGGTCGTGTTCCTCCAGCGTCATCACCACGAGCTCGGCCATGGTCGGCGCGAACAGCGCACGCGCGCTGGCCAGTGCCTGCGCATCGCCGAGATCGATCAGCACCACATGGCGATTGGAAAGCAGTTCGGCGTCGGGACCAAACATGGGATGGATGGAGGTGGTGCGTACGCCGGCATCTTGCAGCTTTTTCAGGCCGGTGCGCAGCGGTGACTTGAGGGAACCGAGGTCGAACACCACGCTGCGTGGCTTGCGTTCGGCCAGCTCGTGCAGCACCGCGTCGGTCTTGCCCAGCGGCGTCGCGACGACGATGAAATCGTAGTTCAGCGCGGAGTTGCGCCAGTCTGCAATCACCGTCTCACCCGGCGCGGCGCGCGGGTCGGCGATTTCGACGTCGAATCCCTGCGTGTACAGAAACTGCGCGAACCAGTTGCCCATCTTGCCGGCACCGCCGATGACCAGCGCGCTGCGGCCAGTACCGGCATTGTGAGCCAGCTTGGTGGCTTTCTCCTGCTGCGTGAGCGAGTAACGCACCAGCACGCGCAGCATCTCCTCGGCCACATCCGCGGACACGCCGGCCTTCTCGGCGTTGGCGCGCGCGCGCATGAACACTTCGCGCTCGCGGCGATAGTCGCGCAGCGGGAAATTGGTCGCGCGCTTCACCTCGGCGATGGAGTGAATGATTTCCTGGCGCCTGGCCACCAGCTCGACCAGTTTGCCGGTCGAGCCCGTCCAGTTCACCACGAAGTTCTTCGAGGGTCATCCGCAATTCTCCATCTACCCGAGGACACAGTCGGCCGGCAGTTTGCCAATTCGGACCACCGCAGCACAACCGATCTGGTGGCAACTCTTGTTAGTCGTCATTTCAGGTGCAGCCGCTCGAGTCTGTCGATGACCTCGAAGCGCGACGTGCGACCGTAGGTGTGCACGCCGCTGGTCTCGGGCCAGATATCCGGCAGGATGAGGCCGGCCGGCTGCTCCTGGTAGCCGTCCGCATTCGAGTGCCGTGATCTCGCGAAAACACAGCGCGCCGCCATATTCCACGCTGCAGTCCTGCGCGGGGCGGATCAGCCGGCCATCCTGGCGGAAGATGGGTCCGGCACTGCGCGCCGTGCTGGCGTCGCAGGACAAGGGGCTCGCCGGATGCAGCCGCCATTCGCCATCAATGCGGTCGGCGCTGAACAGCAGCAGTTGCGTGGCGACGCGATGCTGCCCTCGACCAGCGAGGTGAAGAACCAGAACTTGCCATTCGCGCGCCATGCGGCGGTGTCGAATGCCGGGCCGCGGTACAGCACCTTGACGAATTCCCAGCGATACGGAAATTCGACCGCCCGATACAGATCAACCGTATCGTTGAGCCCACTTTCAGGGATCATGAAAATCTCGTCGCCGTCCTCGACGAGATGTGGATGGGAAAGATGATAGGGAAGCTCGAGCACTGGGTGCGGGCGCCCGGCCAGCCCCTGGTCGGTGAGTTCGGCGCAAACGATGCGCCCGCGACCGAGTGTGGGCTTCGAACTCCTCCATGAACAACCAATGGCGGCCGTCGCGCTCCTGCATGTGCGGATCGGCGTACCAATTGCCACCCGGCGGGTCTATCCACCGGTAGCCATCCGCGTCGGCGAAGCGCTTGCCGTCATCCTTGAGCGGCCGCCAGCCCACGCGCCAATGCTCGACGATACCGCGTCGTTTCATGCGCCGGGCGAAATGCCGCACGGCCATGCAGCTGATCAGGCGCGTCAGCGTGAACGCATTGTCGATGGAGTCTTCCGCGCGCCGCGCACCCTGGTCGACGTTTTCCGGCACGGACGGCACGAGATTGCCCAGTGCCACGCGCCGCAGGGCCGCCAGCCACAGGTGCCGGCGCAACGGCAGCAGCGACGAACGGTTGATGTTCACCGAGAAACTCGACAGCTGCCGCGTCGAGGCATTCATGAGCAGGCGCGGCGCGTCGGCGGCCGGGTTGACCGACCACAGGCCGAGCCACATGGGGTTGTTGCCTATCGCGGTGCTGCGCAGGTCATGTAGATAATCGACCGTGGCCGGCAGCGCGCCGCTGGCACCTGCCCACCACAGACCCTCGCGCGCCAGGTGGGCGAGCGGCAGCAACGAAGCGGCGAACACCGGGCACAGCAGCACGTCGAAGGGTTTGCCGCCGGCAGATTCGTGCTCGAACAAGCCGCGAAGCTCCGCGACGCTCATGTGTTTGGACCGCCGATGCTGAGCGGCGCGGTATCGGGGCACACAGTGTCGTCGAAGGCGCGGTAGCCGCGCAGCACCGCGCTTCCCGCGATCCGCGCCTCGCCGCCGTCATCGAACAGGTAGATACCCGCGAAGTCGATGAAACTGCGCCATGCGCAAGTCCGCGACCAATTCGTCCGGGCAATGGATACCGGCGCGATACGCTGGAACCAGCAGCGCCACGCGCAACCGACGACTGTCGGCAGGTACGTCGAGATAGGGAGAGTCGGCCAGACTCACATCACTGGCGCGGAAACGCGGTAGCGGCGACCCTGCCGATCGATTCCACCAGCATTTGCCGATAAATGGTGAGCACCGGCGAATGCTCGGATTCCGGGAAGTGATCTACCGTCACCCGATTGCCGAGTTCCAGCCTGGGAAACATCTTTCGCAGCTGCCCCGGATGATTGAAGGTGTCGAGCATGGCGCCGGTGTAGATGAAATGCAGCCGCGTGCCGCGCGCCAGCAGAGGTCTTCAGGATACGCTCGGATTCTTCGACCTGCAGGTACTGGTATTGCACCAGGCGCGCATGGTCGCGCCCTGCACCGGTGCCGCCACCGAATTGAAGTGCAAGGGCTCGTAAAGTCCGAGCGCCCGCAGCGTGCGGCGCACCGCGCGATGCAGGAAATTGCGCCAACCCCAGCCCGGCGGTGCGATATCCAAACGGATCGATCATCGCCACGCCCACCACGCGCTCGTCCTGCGCGGCGTAACGGAACGCGTTCTCCGCACCCGAGCAGGAGCCGCACAGCAGGATCTTCTGAATGTGGTAGATGCGTGTCACGTGATCGAGCGCCGCGCGGATCTCCTCGTCGGTACGCTCAGTGAGCGTCGCGCCGGCGCGACCCGGCGCGCTGTCGCCCACGCCGCCGAGATCGAATCGCAGCGTGGTAAATCCCGCCTGCGCCAGGCGCCGTGCCAGCGCCGCGTACAGGCGGAACGGACCGAACTTGGGCGCGAGTCCCGCGGTCACGATGACACAGGCCACCTCTGGATGGGCCGAGGGTGGCTCGATGACAATGCCGGCGAGGCGGTTACCTTCGCCAAACTGACAGGCCGATTCGTTCATGCTTGCTCCACCATGCCTGCGAGCGACTTGGAAATGTTCACGTCGGGAAGATATCCTCGAGATCGGAGAGTTCGCGCCAGCGGCAGTTGTACAGCCCGGTTCCTCGAGCCTCGCGCCGACGCCTGCCGCGCTGACCATGCGTTGAACGTCCGGTTGGCTGCCGGCGCCCGCGGTATCCAGCCAGCGCAAGGGCACGCGTCCGCCCTCGGCGAACAGGCTGAGCTTCGAGATTTCTTCGAGCGTGCGCGGCGAATACGCAAAGCCCAGCAACTCTTCGCTCCGCGACCGGGCCGGCCACGCCGAAGGGTCGCAGGTAACGCACGCCCTTCATGTATGCCGCGTGGCGGTGGCGCAGGTCGTCGAGATATTCGGCACCACTCACGCACCGGGTCCCACAACACCACGCGCGCCAGCCCAAGCTCCGCCGCAGCATCCACCAGCAAGGTGCCGCCGAGGCGCACGCCTACGGCGACCACGCGTTTCGCGCCGCTGCGTTTCACCAGCTCACGCGCCGCATCGGCGATGTCGCGCTTCCAGCGCGCGCAATCGGCTTCGAGATTCTCGCCCAGCGAATCGCCGGTGCCGAAGTAGTCGAAGCGCAGCACGGGCATGCGCTGGCGCGCCAGCGTGGTGGCGAGCTTGCGAAGCACGAAGTGCGCGCGCACGTATTCGGTGCCCACGAGGCGGGCAGATGAGCACGGCCGTGTCCGCCGGCTTCGGCGCCGGAAAATACACGCCAAACAGGGATTGTGCTGGCCCAAAGAAAAGGCTTTCGAAGCTGGGGCTGAGCACGGCCTGCGCAACCGATCGCGGTGGCTTGGCGCGCGGCAGGCCACGTTTCTCGTCGCACAACGCGGCCAGCACCTCGAGGCTTTCGCGCAGCACGTCCATGCCATCCAGCGAGACGCCTGTGCGGGTCTCGATTTCCGCGATGAGCTCGAATGCCAGCAGCGAGTGACCGCCAAGCTCGAAGAAGTTGTCGTCGATGCCGACGTCATTGACGCCGAGCAGCCGGCGCCAGATTTCCACCAGCAGCGTTTCGGTTTCGGTCTCCGGCGCGCGCAGCTGCGTGGCAGTCGCGCCACCGCGCCGGTCGGCCGCGGTCAGTGGCGGCAAGGCGCGCCGGTCCACCTTCATGTTGTGATTGAGCGGCAACGCCTCGAGCTCGACGTAATACGACGGCACCATGTAGTCGGGCAGCGAGTCGATCATGTGCTGGCGCACGGCGCTGACGGAGCGCTCGCCATCCGGGTGGAACACCACGTAGGCCACGAGCGTTTTTTCCGCGTCGCCGTCCGCGTGCGCGGCTACCACGCCGTCGCGCACGCCGGGCGCCTTGCGCAGGGCGTATTCGAGCTCGCCCAGCTCGATGCGCATGCCACGCAGCTGGATCTGGAAATCGCGCCGGCCGAGGATTTCGAGTTCGCCGCGCGCGTTGAGCCGCCCCATGTCCCCCGTGCCATAGAAGCGCTGGCCATCGGCCGCGAAGAATTTCTCCGCCGTGAGCTCGTCGCGATTCAGGTAGCCCTTGGCCACTCCCGAGCCGGCGTAGCAGATTTCGCCGACCACGCCAAAGGGCACGGGCCGGCGCTGCGTATCGAACACGCGCACGCTCACGTTCTCGAATGGGCTGCCCACGTAGGTGCGCGTCAAGGTGTGCTCGCGCGGTACTGGATAGGTCACACCCATGCAGGCGATTTCGCTGCAGCCATAGATGACGAACACTTCGGCGCGCCGGAAGATTTCCTTGAGCGACTCGAGCAGGTCCGGCGGAATCATGTCGCCGCCCGAGGACGCATGCCGCACGCCATCGAATACGCTGAAATCCGAGTGACGCTTGCGAATGTAGGCGACCATGCCGCGCAGCAGGCTGGGTCCGGCGTGGAAGAAGGTCACCTGCTGCAGCGTCTGCGTCATGCGCGTGGGATCGACGACATGCTCGCGTTCCAGCAACAGCAAGCGTGCCGCCGGCCGCCAGCGGCGACAGCAGCTCGAACAGGCTGATGCTGAAACTGAAGCGCGCGATTGCCGGCATGACGTCGTTCGAGTTGAACGCGTAACGCCGCTGCGCACTCAGGATGTAGAAGATCAGGTTGCGATGACTGGCCATGACCCCCTTGGGTTTCCCGGTGGTCCCCGACGTATAGAAGATGTAGGCGGTTTGCGTGACATCGATTTCGACTTGCGGATCGGTGGTCGGCTGCGCCTCGATCTCGGCGGCATCGCCGATCGATGCAAAGCGCGGCTTCCGCGCCGAGGCCGAGCCTGGCGGCCAGCGGCGCGCGCGACAACACCAGCTTGGGCCGGGTGTCCTCCAGAATGGCGTGGATGCGCGCTGGCGGGTAGTTTGGGTCCAGAGGTACGTAGACCGCACCCGCCTTGAGGATGCCGAGCAGAGCGATAGCGATGTCGAATCCCGGTTCGAGGCACACGATGATGCGGCTTTCACGCCCGGCGCCGCGTGCGATCAGGGCGCGCGCCAGGCGGTTGGCGCATTGCTCGAGCGTGCCGTAGTCGAGCGTCTCGTCGCGGAAGCGCACGGCCACCGCCCCGGGTCGCTGCGCCGCGCGGGCGGCGAACACGCGATGAATCGGGACATCTGGATAGGCAACGCTGGCACCCGTGCCGGCGGCACGCACCGCGGCAGCCTCGGTGGCGTCGAGCAGATCGCAGGACTCGAAGCCTTCTCCGGTGCGCCGCGTGAATTGCGACAGCAGGTGAACAAGTGGCCGGCGAGCCGTTCGACGGTGGTGGCGTCCAACAGTCTGGCGTTGTATGCGAACGCCGCGCGCGGGCGCTGCGGATTGGTACTGGCGACCAGCTGCAGCGCCAATCCCGGCGGCGCCGAGTCGCGCGCCGCGGCGACCGCGCTATCGAATGGTCTGTCGTCCTCCACCAGGGCGACGGCCGCGGGTAGCCCGGGTGGCGCACGCGAATCGCCGCGCTGCCGCAGCTGCGCGCGGGCCTGCTCGAGCAGGTTGCCGACCGTCGTGCCCGGACTCGTATCGAAGCTCGCGGCACGCGCGCCGCCCGCCATGCCGTTCAACAGCGACACCAGCAGCGGGACCACGGACTGGCCCGAGTAACGTCCCAGCTGCGCGGCGAACACCGCGAGCAACAGCGCCGCCTGGCTGAGTGGCTCGACCTCGAGCGAGGATCCAATGGACGGCAGCACGAAGTCGATCGTGCCCCACTCCACCCGTACACCCGGGGTCAGGGGACGGTCGAGCGGCAATTGCAGGCCGATATCCTCGGATGCGGCTTCGTCGTTCATGGTTGCTTCTTGGCGCGCCAAGGCGCATTCCGCCACAGCTCTCGCAAGCGGTCCTCGACCCGGAATTTCCAGCTCTCACGCTGCACGGCCCCCCACCACAACGGCGCGGCGTCGCTCGCCAGCGATTGTTTGTATTGTCCGTCGCCGGCGAGGAAATCGTAACACCGATGGCCAAGGTCGGCGTTGTGCTGCACCGCCAGCGCGTGGACCAGGAGCCCCGGAGATTGTTTGTTGCGGTTTTCGACCAGCGAGTAGTTCAGGCCCGACTGGTACATCAATACGTCGCCCGCGTACACGAAGTTGTACAGCACACCCGACGGTCTGCTCTCCGGAGCGGACCCGCAGCAACTGGATCATGCCCGCGGCATGACATTCGCGGATCAGTGCCGTGTGGAACTGCACGAAGAACGGATACCCAAAGGCGCCCGGCTTCGCCCTTCGCGGTCCAGTGTTGCTGGTGCAGCGCCTTGAGCTCTTCGAAGAAAGCGAAAGCCTGTTCGAGGGTGATGGCCACTTCGAGACTGACGGGGCCAAAGCGCGATTCGAAACTGCGCTGCGTGGAACGCACGCGCGCCCGGGTGTTGGACCCGAGCTGCTCGACGAACGGCCGGCCGTCCGCCCGCAACTTCTCCAGATTCGCGGAACGCGCCGTGAGCTCCATGCCGGGGCGCAGCCTGAGCCCGGCCTGCTTCCACACTTCGAGTGTTTCCGGGGCCACGCCGCGCAGGCCGATCTCGTCCCAGTCGCGCCGCTGCCGCGCGAATTCTGCCGCCCAGCAATCGCGTGCTTGCGCGGCGAAACCCTCGCGGATCAACAGATCGTTGTGTTCGATGAAGATCTGGTCGAGCTGCGCGTCGCCAGTGGCGTTCAGCGCCCAGCCGCGTACATCGAACAGCAGTCGCCGCACGCGGCTGCGCACCAACACACCGGCCGCGATCGGCACCTCACCCTCGCGGATGGTCAGCAGGTAGGGCTCGACATGGCGCGGCAGGTTCGCGAGCCAGGTGCCGATCCAGTGCCACGAGGTGAAAAAGCCGTGTGGCGCGCTCGGCGACAGCGCGCGCCATAGCGCCTCGACTTCGATGCGGGCCGGCAACGGATTCAAGCTGAGGGTGGCCACGTCAGGACCTGACCGGCGTCCAGATCCGGACGCGTTCGCCCCGCAGGTATCGCACCACGGCGAGCAGCGACGCGATATTCGTGAGCAGGAAGTAGTAAGGCTTGCCGAGCACGCCGAGCGCGCCATGCATGACGAAACCCAGCGCGCCGGCGCCGAGCACCGCGAGCTGCGCGGCCAGGCAGAACGCGTAGAACGGCTTGCCCACCAGTGCCAGGTTGGCGATCAGTGCAGTCATCCAGATGAACGGCGAGGCGTACCGCAACGCCTTGTGCGACCAGAGCTGGAACGTGAACCAGCCGTAGCGGAACGGATTCAAGAACTGCGCGCTCTTCGACGATAGCCGCGATGCTGCGGATCGACACGCGCACACGCATGGAAAGCTCCTGCTGCGAGCGATCCAGGGTCTCTTCGAAACACACCGCCTCGGGCTCGAGCACGGTGCGCAGATCCTGCTCGCGCATGCGCATGGCGATCACGAAATCGCTGATGAGATGCGGGCCGATTGGCCGATACGCCGCGCGGCGCACGCCATACAGGCAGCCGCTCACGCCGATCAATGAACCCAACGCGCTTTCGGCAACGCGCAGGGCGGTTTCATAGTTCCAGTAGGCCGTGCCACCCACTGCGGTGAGGTTCTTGCCCTTGCCGACGTACACCAGCGTCGCGGCCACGGCGCCGACCTTGGGATCGGCGAAGTTGCGCGCCATCCTGCGCAGCGAATGGGGTTCGATTTCGGTGGTGGCGTCGGTGAACACCACGATGTCGCCGCGGGAGTGGGTGACCGCCTGGTTCTGGCACGCCGTCTTGCCCATGCGTCCTTCCACGCGCAGCAGGCGCACGCGGGCATCCGGGTATGAACGAACGATGGCATCGGTCGTATCGGTTGAACCATCCGAGGCCACCAGGATGTCCATGAGTTCGCGCGGGTAATCCTGCGACGCGAGATTGTCGAGCTTGGCGCGAATGCCACGCTCCTCGTTGAAAGCCGTCACGATTACGGTCACCCGGGGCAGCAGATCACTCTTGGCCACCGGCCTGCCCAGCAGGCGAGCCAGCGCACGGATCAGCAACGGGTAACCGGCATATACGTAGATCATGGTCCCGGCCGCGAGCCAAAAGACGACGCTTGCTGTCAATTCCGCATTCATTGCTATTATTTCGCCGCCCGTTCAAAGATTCCGAGGGCACGGTCGACGACCTGTTTTACTCGATCCCGCCAGCCGGAATGGGCAGCCGGCACCGGGCAGATCCCAAATTTGCGAAGTCGTCCGTTCACGCGTAACGCCGCATCCCGGCGGGCACTGGCCAGGGAGCGAAAAGTCACGCTCAGGGACACGGAGACCGCCTGCCCCACCCGCACCCAGTGGGGGCAGTACATGGGTACGTGTACCCCATCTCCCGGCCCCAGGGGAAAGGGTCTGCCCAGCGATGCCATCTCTTCCCGATAGGGCAAATTGCGGTGCGCGCCGGCCGCCATGCCTTCCATCTGCAGCTCGGTGATGGCGCGCGGATCGCGGCGGTCGAAGATGCTCATGACCTTGTCACCGCGGATCTGCAACAGGAAGTTGTGCTCGGGATCGCAGTGATACGGGGTCACTGCGTCCGGCGACGACACGAACACGAAGGCTTCGCGATGCAACAGCTGGGGAGAAATGGCGCGCACATGCGGCGCGATTTCCTCGAGGCATTCATCGAGCAATCGCCCGTAGTGCGGATCCCGCTCGACGTTCTTGAGAACCATCCAGGACTTGCAGTCCTCGATCTGCCGCAAGGTCTGATCGATGGTCAACCCGTTGCACGGCGTCGCGAGATATTCCTGGTCGATGGAGATGTCGGCGCGGTTGAACTCGACCGATGACTCGTGCAACACGGTGCCCAGCTCGATGAGCCGCGGCAATTGCAGCAGCGGGTGCCCGGCGAGGTGGTGACGGACAGCGAACGGCTCACGCTCGAAATTTTCGGCGACTCGCGCCGCGTCGAAGTTCAGGTGAGAGCTGCTCATAAAGATATCGGCATTGTTTCCACACAGCGCAGCAAGGGCGCCGACAGTTCCGCGGCGAGCACTGCGGTGATGCTGGCTCCCACCCGGCGCAGGCTGAGCGCCCGGGCACGCAACCGGGCACGCAGCGCGATGAAGGCGCGCGCGGCCAGGCCGCGGCCCGCGAGCGTCAGGCTCGCGATCTGGCGGCGATCGGGCCACAGACGTTCGATCATCGAATGACCTTCCAGCGCACAGGAATCCATGCAGTCGCACCCGGGCAGCGCTTCGGCAAAACGCTTCTCGTTGAAGCGTTCGAGCAATACGCCCGGCGAATACTTCGCGTACTGTTCGTTGTGCGCGATCTTCAGCGCGAAACTCTGCTCGCGGGCGAGCACGTTGACCTTCATGGCGATTGCGACGCCGTTGAGCCGCAGCGCGAGGAACTGCAGCGCTCCTTCGTCGTGCGCGGCTTCGGCGAAGCTCGCGAAGAATGCACGATCGGCCACGCTGTGACCGATGGCGGTGCCTTCACGGCCTTTCCAGCCCGAAGCCTCGAGCCTGATGAATTCCTGCATCCACGGCCCCACGTCGGCACCGGGCTGCAGTTCGTCGTAGCTCAATTGGCCGAGACCGGCCAGGCGGCGCTCGAGCCGGCGCAGCTCCTTGGCGTGACGGCCGGAAATGGTGGCCTCACCGAGCCGGGCGCGCGACAGCAGCGCACGCTGCGAGGTGACCACGTCAGCGATCCAGCCGCGGCGTGTGAGCAGCACTTCACTCGCCATGCGCGCGAACGGTCCGTCGCGATGAATCTCCGGAAAATCGAGCACGGATGCCGGAGACTTCCCGGACTCGACCCAGTCGGCCACCGCCTCGAGCGCGGCGCCGCCGTGTTCCTGGTCGAGCAACGGGCTGCTCAAGAAGCAGTAGCGATGCGACCAGGAACGCAGCACGGCGATCGGCACGCCATTGCGAACCTGCGTCCGCTGCATGACGAACAGGCCGATCAGCTGCGCACCCTTGCGCACGCAGATCACCGAGAGGGGCTGCTCCACGTCGATCAAACGCAGCGCCGGCAACAGCATCATCGGTTCGTAGAAAGGATTGCTCTCCAGCGATCGGCGTGCGAGATCGGCGAGGTCGCCGTCGAGTTCGGCGGCTGCGCGCTGCCGATCCAGTACGTCAATGCTGAGCGACGCTCCGTTCGCGTTGTTCACGCCTTTCCTGTTCACCGTTCTAACGCACCGACTGTCACTGAGCTAGAATTCCGCCGCCCATGGCCCCCACCTCGAGCCCTATCATTGTCCAAGGATTGTTCTCCTATCAAATCGGCGGCTCGGTCACGCGGCGCTCGCTCGCGGCTGTGTTTCCGGAACCCGATTGCTCTGCATCCACCGGCCGGCCCAGCGTTGCAGCTGCAAGAGGAACCAGATCCCGGCTGCCGACACATCCCTCTCCTCGCGCAAAAAGCGGTCCACGGCCCCGGAAACGGCCGCCGGATCGAGGATGCCGACGGCACGCACGCGTGCCGGCGAGAACTCGTCCTGCAGTTGCTCGCGCAACGGACCGCGCAACCATGCCGCGACTGGCGCGGAGAAACCCTGCTTGGGACGTTCGAAGAATCCGGCCGGATGGTGTCGCGCGAGAATTTTTTGCAACACGTACTTGTTCTTGTCCGTCGCGAATCTTCCAGCGCATGCGGCAAAGCCACCGCGAGGCGCGCCATCACGTGATCCAGGCAAGGCTCGCGCGCTTCGAGCGAAACGGCCATGGAGGCACGATCGACCTTGGTGAGCAGGTCGCCTGGCAGGTAACGCGCCGAGTCGAAATGCATGAAGCGCTCGACGGCGCGGCGCGTGCGCGGCGCCGCGAAGGCTTCGCCGCCCCGCCAGGCGCGCCGCGACCCGGGAACAGGCTGGCACTGTCGACCGGCGACCATTCGGAGACCGCGGCCTCGTAGGCACCGAACTCGTCGCGCGCCGCGCCATGCGCACGAACTTGCGCAATTTGTCGTTGATGGCGGCGAACCGGGGCCGCTGCCGCGCGTCAGCCGAGTACAGCGCGCCGACCGCGCCGGCGGCATGCGCTCGAGCACGAGGCGCCGAGGTAATACCCCAGTCGCGCGGCGCTCTTCAGCCGCTCGGCGAATGCGCACGCACACCTGGTAGCGCGCGTATCCGCCGAACAACTCGTCGGCACCGTCGGCCGACAAGCGCCACGGTGACGTGCCGGCGCGCCAGCTGCGAAACCATGAGCGTGGGGATCAGCGAGCTGTCGCCGATGGGCTCGTCGGCGATTTCGGGAAGGCGCTCGTTGAGCGCAGCGCTTCGTCGGGCGACACGATGAATTCGGTGTGTTCGGCGCCGAGGCGCTGCGCGACTTCGCGCGCATAATCGGGTCTCGTCGAATTCGGAATTGCCGTAGCCGATGGTGAAAGTACGCAGTCGCACGCCCGCGCGGCGAGCGAGCACGCGTGGCCACCAGCGAAGAATCGATGCCGCCGCTCAGGAACAAGGCCCACCGGGCACGTCGGCGACCATGCGGTAACGAAACGCTTCGGTGAGCTCGTGCTCGACTCGATCGAGGAGCGCCTCGTCGGGCATCGATTCGAGCTCGGCGGCGCAGTGCCAGTTGTTCGGGAGAATCGTACAGTTCCGTCAGCGACCAGTAGCGCCGAACGCGCGGCTCTAGATTCGCGCCGAAGGTGAGAATGGTGCCGGGCTCGACGGTGCGCACGTCGGCGAAAATGCTGCGCGGCGCGGACACATAGCCGTACTGCAGGAAGTCTGTGACGGCCGCCGCGTCGGGATCCCGTGCGGTGAATCCCGCCACGTTGAGCGCTCGCAGTTCCGATGCGAACGCCAAGGCGCCGCCACGCACGCCGTAGTAGAGCGGCTTGACCCCGAAGCGATCGCGCACCAGGTGCAGCTCGCGCCGCGCTTCGTCCCACAGCGCGTACGCGAACATCCCGCGAAAACGCTGTACCGAATCCGTACCCCACGCTCGATATGCCGCCAGCAACACCTCGGTGTCCGAGTCGCTGCGGAAGCGGTGACCGAGAGCTTCGAGCTCGGCGCGAATCTCGCGAAAGTTATAGATCTCCCCATTGAACACCGTCCACAGCGAACGATCGGCCGTACTCATCGGCTGATGGCCAAGGGGCGAGAGATCGAGAATGGATAGGCGCCGATGTCCCAGGATCAGCCGGCCGTCGGCAAGTTCGACGATGCCGGAATCATCCGGTCCGCGATGCGCCAGTGAGGAGCACATGGTTTGCACCGACGCGGCGTCAGCCTTCCCCTGCGAGAACACTCCGGCAATTCCGCACACTGGAGATTACCCTCGGGCGCGCCAGCACGGCCGCGCGAACTGCAGCAGCCATGTCGACCCGCAAAAACGGTAATCTTCGATTCGATTCCGTCGCTTGACTTCCATGTTACCAACGGCCACGAAACGTATGCCCGGTGAACCGACTTCCAAAACGCAATCCCTTATTGCCCAAGGCCTTTTTTCGTATCAGATCGGTGGTTCCGAACGCGTCGGCGCCGAACTCGCGATGGAGTTCCGCCAGCGCGGCCACCAGGTCATTTGCTTTGCATTCTACGACACGGATGGTCCCATGCGCCGGGAGCTGGAGGCCGCGGGAATCGAGTGTGTCGACCTAAACTATGAGACGCGTCTCAGTCCACTGCGACGCCTGACGTATCCCCTCGAAATCTACCGATTTCTGCGCAAACGCAGGGTCGACGCGCTGCTGGTGCACCATGCCACGGCCCTCATCTTGTGCGGCCCGGCCGCCCGCCTGGCCCGAACCCCGAGGGTGGTCATGACCGAGCACGCAATTCACCAGTTGCGGGAGCGACCTGACTATCGCCGGTCGGCCACCCGCTATTGCCGCTTCGCCGATGTCATCACGGCCGTCGACCCGGGCATCGTCGCGTATTTTCGCGACGAAATGCGCGTCCCGGCCGAGCGCATCCGGTATATCGCCAATGGCGTGCGCTCGCGGACCGCCACCCCCGACCAGCGGGCGGCCATCCGGGCGGCCAGCGGCCTGGAGCCGGGGCATTTCGCATTCCTTTTCGTGGGACGGCTGCAGCCCGTCAAGGACGTGGGCACCCTGCTGCGGGCGTTCGCGCTGTTACCGGCGCGGGCGCGGGCGCGCCTGCTGATCGCGGGCGATGGGCCCGAGCGCGCCGCGCTCGAAGCGCTCGCGATATCGCTGGACATCCAGTCGCAGGTGCGCTTCTTGGGGCCGCGCGGCGACGTGCCCGAACTGCTAACCGCGGCCGACGCGTTCATCATGACGTCGATCACCGAGGGGCAACCCATGGCCCTCATCGAGGCGATGGCGGCACGGCTGCCGTGTATTGCAACCAGCGTCGGGGGCATACCGGCATTGCTCGACGACGGCGCGGGCATTCTCACCCCGCCTACCTCGCCTGGCGAAACGGCCGCGGGCATGACCCGGATGATGGAATCTCCCGAGTTGCGCGCGGCCTGCGTGGCGGCGGCGACGCGCCGGATTGATGGGCGCCATTCACTCGAACGCGTGGTGGATGCCTATCTCGATGCGCTGGGCGTCGCGCCGCGCGCGGCCACCTGATCGAACAACTCCGAGAGTCGCGCGCCGATGGCGTCGAAGGAGTAACGCTGCTCGACCAGCACGCGGGCCGCCGCGCCGCGTCGCGCACGCAAATCGGCATCGTCGAGCAGCGTGGCGATGCGCTCGATCCATTCGGCGGGCTCGATTGCGAATTCCACGTGGGTACCCGGCGTCACATCGATGCCCTCGCAGGCGACCGGGTGTGCGACCACGCACTTGTTCATCGCAAAGGCGTCGAGGATCTTGAGCTTGGTGCCGCCACCGTCGCGGATGGGGCACACGAACAAGGTTGCCGACTCGACCATCGGGCGCACGTCTTTTACGAAACCGTGCACCGTGACTCCTTCGAGCTCGCGCGCAGCCGAAATCACCGATGTCGGCGGATTGGCGCCGACGATATCGAACGTGACCTCCGGGAAACGCGCACGCAGCAGCCGCCACAGCTGCTGCAGAAGGAACAGACCGCATCGATGTTGGGATACCAGTTCATCGTGCCCACGAAAATCAGCGAACGCGGACGGGGCGGCACACCGGTAGGGCGAAAGAATTCGCAGTCGACCCCGTTGGCGACGGTCTCGACATGGCCTCGCGACGCCGATCTCGCGCAGCCGCTCGCCGTCGATATCCGAGCAGGCGATGTGCAGCGCAAAGTCGCCTCCTACGCGCTGCTCGAAACGCAGCAGCCGGTTGCCTTCCTGCCGGAAATAGAGTTTCTTCACCGGATTGGCCGTGTTGTCCGCGCGCCGCAACAGCATGTGCGACTCAACGTTGTGATGGCCGAGAGTCGCCGGGATGCGCCGCGAAGTGCCGCCGGAACGGTGCCAGCGCGATAGTGTCGAAGTGCGCGACATCAACGTCGCCCCGCGCTGCGATACGCGCCATGGCTTGGTGCGCCTAATCACTCTGCAACCAGCGCTGCACGTAGCCGCTGCCGGTGAGCAAACCTTCGAGTGCGGTGCGCATCTGCCCGCCGGGGCGATACAGGCTCGCGATCGGCAGGAATTCGACGTCGCGACAAAACTTGCCGAGCACTTCGCGACATTGCTCGAGACCCGTTTCGCGCGATCCGAAACACAGCTCGAGCCAGGAGTCCTGCACGAAAGCGACCAGCGACAGATCGTGGCGCGCGGCCACCGACTTGACCAGGTTGTAGGCACGCAACAGCACACCCGCCACTGGCGGATATGGCACGAGATGCGAGATCCAGACGACCCTTCGGCGCGTCATTCTCTCGGAGGCGCGGTTCCGGACCACCAACTCGTCACGCCGGAAAGCATGGCCTCGAACTCGAGATCCGACCAGGTTTCGCGATCCAGGATGCGCTTCAGGCGATGCGGATGCGAGGTGGCGTCGTTGGTGCCTTGGTCGCAGGTGGTCGATGAGGCGAGCCCCATCTGCTGCAACCACTCCGACTGCTGCAGCGTGTAGATGCCGCTCGGATAGCAGAAATGCTCGCATCGCCCGCCGGTCCAACCCTCCAGCCGCGACTGGTTGTCCACGATTTCGCTACGCAGCGCTTCAAATGACACATCGGGCAGCCGGTGCCGGTGCGTGTGTAGCTGGATGTCCATGCCGTTGTCCTTCAGCGCCTTCAACTGCGCGGGATCGACGATGCGGAAACGATCCGACGCGAACACTTCCGCCGAGTCGAGGCCGAGTGCCAGCGCTATCTTCGGCAAGAGTTCCTGGCGTTGCTGCCAGCTCAGATTGCCATTGCCGAAGTCGATCCAGCGGCGCGCGACGTTCACCCAGTCGGGCTTGATCGCGTAGTCGCCGTCGAGTCCCGCGTGTCCGGTGCGTAGCGCGACGTGCTTGAGGCTGGTCTTCCATGCCAGGTAGTACAACGCGACGTTGAACACATCTGCGCGGCGTTCGACGTAGTACGTGGTCACGTACAACGTTGCAGGCATCCGGTAGCGCGCCAGTAGCGGCGCGGCTTCGGCCGCCGTGCTGACCCATCCGTCATCCACGGTGATCACCAGCGTGTCATCAACGAGGCTGCCGGCCTTGAGCTCGCGTACCGCCGTATCGAGACTGACGATACGCCAGCCCTGTGCTTTGAGCGCCTTCAGTCGCCGTTCGAACGTCGATGCGCGCATGAAGAGCAGTGGCTCGAACTCGTGTTGGTCACCGATCGATATCCCGTGATAACACAGGATCCTGACCTTCCCGCGGGTCAGTCGGCGTGACAGGGCGAACGCCCCGCAGGCCTTGAGGACAACCAACAACAGTTGCTTGAGGACATGACGCATCAACCCACGCTCGATTCACTCTTTACGACCGCACCGGTGCGGCGTTTAATAATCCAGACGCTTCTGAGATACCGGCGCATCGGTTCCTCGATGAGCACATTCAAAAGTGCCCCGGCCGCGGTGGCGGCCAACAGAAACAACGCGGCGGCGGCGAATGACGCTCCCTGTCCCAACTCGCCGAAGGGCGACATTACCTGACGAAAGATCACGATCACCAGTGCGTGTATCAGGTACAGCGAGTAGGAAATCCGGCCCAGGTACGTCAACACCGGGCCGGCCAGAATCCCGGTCGGCCCGGCGGCTCCGAAGGCCAGACCGAGAACTGTACACGCAAACGCGAGGATGAAGACCGCGTCGAGCAGCGGATGATGCGGCAGGGCCGCCAGCACCAGTGCGACGCATATCGACGCCGGTGCCAGCCACGCGAGTGATGCGCGGCCGCGCAGTGCCCTGAAAATCCCGTAGGCGCAGATTCCCATGGCGAATTCGGACACCACTCGCACCAGCGTGAAGCTCTCCGGCAGCATGTACTGGCGTTTATCGTTGACCACGATCGCCAACACGACGCACGCCGCGAGAATGGCCAACCCAATGACCAGATTGGCTGCGACCCCCGGCACACGACGTAATCCTAGCGCGAGGAATGGAAAACAGAGGTAGGCGAACCATTCCGAGCCAACCGACCAGGATGGCAGGTTCCATCCCTGGCTATGCGGCAGGCCCCAGCCATTCATTAGCAGCACACCGTAGGCGAATGTCTGCGGGTTGTAGCTCGCGGACACGCCCTCGGACAGCGACCCCGGCGCGCGCCAGGAGGCATACGCAAGGATCGGCAGCCAGCAGAGCATGGCGGCGAGATGCGCGGGATAGACGCGCGCGATGCGCAATTTGAGGAAGTCCCGGATCGGCTGCGGCTCCAGGCCGGCAAAATCGCGCAGGTGGACGTGCGCCATGATGAAGCCGCTCAACACGAAGAAGAGGTCGACGGCGAGCCATCCCGAACCGATCAGCCGACTCACGACCGGCGGCAGGTGCAGTCCGGGGAATACGGTGGCCGCGGCGTGAAATAGCGCCACCCACAATGCGGCTACGCCACGCAGGCCTGTCAAGGCATCAAACGACTCCACCGCACGACTCATTGCGCGAGGTCTCGCATTCGAGAGGCTTTTGCCGCCTTCTTGCACATATCCGGCGATTCGTGGCTAGACTCGGGTCGATTTCGCAGCACGCGGGCGGCCCCTTGTTTTAGTACGCGCCCATGCGGCGACCGCATGATACGCGAGGAGAAGGCAATGACTAAGTCGGGAGAGAAGCTGGAGCGCCTGCAAAGCGAAGCCAGTTTCCAGGACCAGCGCATGACACTGGCCCTGCAGGGACAGGAAGAATTCCGCGACAAGTTCTATTTCATCAATCGCCGCGCGAACCGGCTTTATGACTCCTTGCACGACACCCTGAAGGGCAAACTCGTCGTCGTCGTCGGTTGCAGCGACTGCGGTGTCACGCCGCTTGCGCGCCTGGGCATACATGTTGAAGGCATCGACGTCTCTTCGGTATCCATCGAGAAGCTCAATCGCGCGATTCGTGAGGAAGGTCTCAGCGAATTTGCCTCGGCACGCGTCATGGATGCCGAGAATCTCGAGTATGCGGACCGGTCGGTGGATGCCATCACCTGTTCCGGCGTGCTCCATCACCTCAATTCAAAGGCCGCGCTCGAATCGTGGTCGCGCAAGCTCCGGAGCGACGGCCAGGTCATTATGTTCGAGCCCCTGGCCCTGCATCCGCTGGCCGCGCTGTTTCGCATATTGACTCCGGGCATGCGCACGCCCGACGAACATCCACTGCGCGGCCGCGACTTCAAGCTCATGCGCGAGAACTTCGGCAAGGTCGAGCGTCACGACTATGGACTGTTCACGCCAATCGCCGCGGGCCTCGCGGTGATCCCCGGCATGCAGTGGCTGGCTCGCGGCGTCCTGCCGCTGCTCGAAGGCATGGATGCGGTGACACTGAAGGTGCTGCCGTTCCTGCGCAATTTCTGCTGGCTGACGGTGGTCCGGCTCACGGACCCGAAGACGCCGGCCACTGCGCAGGCACGTCGAGCGTCTTGATGACCTTCGCGGGATTGCCCGCGACGACGGTGAGCTCCGGGACGTCCCTGGTCACCACTGATCCGGAGGCGACGACGGCGCCGCGTCCCACTGTCACGTTCTTGAGAATGATCGATCGACTGCCGATCCACGCGCAATCCTCGATGCGGATCGGCCCCCAGCCTTCGGGTCCAGGGCGCTCGCCCGCGGCGCGCGCAATGGGATCGAGCGGGTGGCCGTCGTAACCGTTCATGAGCACGTGGTTGGCGACGAGCACGTGCCGGCCGATGGTGATTTCGCTGCCCGAAAACAATTCGGCGCCGAAGCCGATATAGCTGTCGTCGCCGACGCGCAGGATTTTTTCGCTGGTATCACCGCAGGCAAACCAGACATGATTGCCCGACAACGTGACTCGATTGCCGAGCTCGATGCGCAGGTTGCCGAGCATCTTCGGCAATCCTTCGTACAGCACCAGGCCCTTGCCGACGGACTTGGCATACATGCGCAGCAGCGGCGCGCAGTAGACCTTGCTCCACAAGGTACGCAGAAGGCCGCGCCGCACCTGGCGCTCCGCATACAGCAGGTGATGCAGGCCGGGGATCGGCGGGATATCGGCGCGCAATACGCTATGCGTGAGGTGGTAGACCCGACGCTGCAGCGGCGATTCGCGCTTGCGAATCCATTGGCCTAACATGAGACGACCTCTTGTTGAATCCGAATTTCTGGGCGGGAGTTTCCGGCACACCCTGCTCGCGGTTGATCAGCGAGATACAGCCCAGCGCCAGGCCCAGCGTGGCCCACAACACCACCACGTAGGCCATCGACAGGAACGCGCCGGCGACGAAATTGCCGATCAGGCAGGCCTGAAGCATGCGGCAGAAGATCGCCTGCTGATACTGCTCGATGCCGGGACTGACCGCGCGCTCGAGCAAGCCGCGCGCGCGCGCCAGTCCGCGATACACCAGGAAGTACATGCGCAGGTAAAGGAGGAAGCCGATCACGCCGAGCTCCACCGAGACCTGTACCAGGCTGCTGTGCGGGGCGAGCATGCGGCCGCCGAATTTGTAATCGACCATGCGAAAGGCATTCACGCCGTACCCGACCGGACGCTTACCGAGGGCGCGCATGCCGCGCTTCCAGATCTGCGAGCGGCCGGTATCGTTCTTGGGGTCCATGTTGTAGTCCTGCCCGAGCGCGAAGACGCTGGAAAGCCGGTCGCGAGTTTCGGCCGGCAGCATCGGCCAGGCGAGCAGTGCAACCGTGACGCAGGCAAACAGCGAAGCCGTGATGCGGGAGATGCGCTGCTTCTTGGCTTTCTTGGCGCCGTCTTCACCCGCGTCGGGCAACTTGCCCGTATGAAGCACAATGATGGCCAGAGCCGCGGTCAGACCCAGCAGGCCACCGCGCGAGGACGTCAACAGGATCGAGGCGATGAAGGCGCCCGCCAGGCCAAAGTAAATGAATTTCTTCTGCTTGGTCGGTGCGGTGAATGCGAACCCGAGCGTCAGCGGGAAAATCGTCACCATTACGTAGGCGAGGTCGTTGGTATCGTACATCGACGCAACTTCGATGCGGCCTCCCGCATAACCCGACAATGCGGTGAATCCGAGCGCGGCTCCCGAGCAGCAGAGCGCGAACAACACCGTGCGCATCGAAACCCACTGTCCCGAAAGCTTGCAGAACAGTATCAGTGCCACCATCAGCACGGGCAGTACCTGGTAGAGGAACGCAACGCTGGGCCCTATCCATATCGAGAAGGGCACACTCAGCAGCGCGAGGACCATCAGCCACTTCGCGTTGCCGGCGGCAGGCTGGGCGGCCGGATGCAGCTTCGGCAGCGCCTTCCAGCCGGACACCAGGCCGATGATGGCGACGCCGAGCGCGATCTTCACCAGGGGAAGAAAGATCAGTCCAGGAATGATTTCGCCGATGCGCCCCACGGCGACGAGCAGGAACACGCACGCCATGATTTCCAGCTGGCGCACGTGTTTCGGGCGCGTAGGTTCGGGTGTTCGGGCGCGCGCCTTCAGCGTGGAGCTGCCGATCGACGGCGTGGGCGAGCTAGCCATGAAGAATCGTGACCGGATCGGACAGTTGCCCGAGAATAGCGGTTATTGACGCCTGAGTGCCAGACGTGCCCTTCACCGCCACATCCGCTTTGAGACTTGTGTCCGTCGTCGAGGCAACCAGCGTCACCGGCCCGGTGAAGCCGCTGCTGATGTTTTCCTCCCTGGTGCGCTCCGGGCGCGGCGCGCTCGTGGGCCTCGCACACCGACTTGTACCACGCGGCGGCCCTCCGCGGCCCCGGCCGACGACCTGCTCGGCACCGCGGTCCGCGCCGCTGGCATCGAATATCGTAACGGTGCGCGAGCGTGCGGCGGGTGACCTCGGGGTGCTCGGCGCCCCTGCGGCGTGCAATCCTCGATCACCAGCCGGACATCGTCGAGACCCACGACAGCAAGAGTCACCTCGTCTATCTATTGCTGCGCCTGTCGTCCGCGCGCCTCAGGCGCACGCCGTGGGTGGCGTTCCACCATGGGTACACGCGCGTAAGCCGGCGGGTGCGGTTGTACCAGCAGACTCGATCGCCTCTCGCTGCGGCACGCCACGCGCGTGAACACCCTGTGCCTGCCGTTCGCCGACGATCTCGTGCAGCGCGGTGTCGCACGCGAGCGGATCACGGTTCTCACCAATGCCGTGTTGCCACGTGCGCGCGCCTCTTGCGACGCGGTGGCACAGCAGCGCGCCGCTCTTGGCGTCGGCCCGCAGGACTGCGTCATCGTCTGCATCGGGCGGTTGTCGAGCGAGAAGGGCCACGCGGACCTGTTGCAGGCCTTGCAGCGCATGCCGCCATCTGCCGGATCATTCCGTCTGTGGATAGCCGGCGATGGTCCCGAACGCGTGGCGCTCGAGCGTCTCGCCGCATCGCTCGGCGAAGGCGTGCGATTCCTCGGCCACGTAACCGACCCATGGACGCTGTACTGCGCAGCCGATGTTTTCGCGTTGCCCTCGCACAGCGAGGGATCACCACTGGTGATGTTCGAGGCCATGGCCGCGGCATTGCCCATCATCGCCACGCGCGTTGGCGGCGTGCCCGAAGTCCTCGGCGACGGCACCACGGCATTACTGGTCGCGCCGCGCGACATCGAGACGCTCGCGCGCCACCTGGCCACACTGATCACCGATGACGCGCGCCGCCGCGCGCTCGGTGATGCCGCGCAGGCCGCGCTCGATGCTTTCTCGCCCGAGGCCTATGCCGACCGTCTGCTCGGCGTTTACTCCGCCGCGGCAGGCTGAGCAATGCGCACAACCTCTTTCATCACCCGACTTTGAATTCATGAAACTCACCGGCATTCTCAACGAGCCACCCTTCGATCCCGTCAGCTGGTCCGGTACCGCGCGCCACTTCTTCGGAGCGCTCGACAAGGCCGGAATCCTCGCGGGTGCGCTCGACGTCCGAATGAGCGATCTGGCGGACAAGGCATTCCGCGCCGCAAATGTTGCCTGGCCGATGGCGCGCTGGAAGGAGCGTTATCACCTCGATGAGCGCCGCTTCCGCGCGCTCACACGGGTCGCGGGGCGGCGTCTGCGCGCCAGCCAGCAACAGGGTGATGGCGTCCTGCAGATCGGCGCCTGGTACTGCATGCCCGACGTCACCGACAAGCCCTGTTACTCGTATCACGACGGCAACCTCGCGCTGCGCGTACGCGCCGGGCACATCGGCCTCGAGTCCGGCCACCCGCGCGTGCAGGGCATGCTGCGCTGGGAGCGCGAAACCTACGCCAAGCTCAAGGGCATCTTCGTGATGAGCGCGTGGCTGGGCGATTCGTTCGCGCGCGATTTCGGCGTGCCCACCCACAAGATCCACGTGGTCGGGCCGGCATCAATTTCGATGCGGTTCCCGAGAAACGTGCGCGCCACGAATCGGCGCCGCGTTTTCTCATGGTCGGGCGCGACTTCGCGCGCAAGGGTGGCGACGTGCTGCTGCGCGCGTTCGCGCTGGTACGACGCGAGATTTCCGGGGCCGAGCTGGTGCTCATCGGCTCCGACATGCCGTCGCCGCCGCCCGGGGTTCGCACGCTCGGTTACCTGTCGAAGAAGAATCCCGCGCACGTCGCGCTGATCGAAGAAACATATCGCGACGCAGGCATCTACGTGTTGCCGTCGCTGTACGAGCCCTTCGGCATCTCTTTGCTCGAGGCCATGGCGCATTCGTTGCCCTGCATTGCTGCCAACCATTGCGCGATGCCCGAAATCGTCAGTCACGGCGAAACGGGACTGGTCGTGAAACCCGGTGACGCGGACTCGCTCGCGGCCGCGATGCTCGAGCTCGCGCGCGATCCTGCACGCGCGATTGCCTTTGGCGCCGCGGGCCGCGAGCGCCTGCTCGCGCATTACACCTGGGACGCGGTGGCCGATCAGATCAAGCAAGCCATTAGGTGAAACTGGAAAAATCGCACATCGCCCGTGAACCCGTTCACGGAAACGCGTCGCCAACCTGTCACGACACGGCGACAGGTTGTTCAGATTCATTTCCCATAATTAACTGCGCGCCTGTCACGCCACCGTTGCGGAGCTGCCGCGAAATGTTTTCCTCCCCTCCAGAGAGGGTCATTCACGTCCCTGTCGTTGGTCACGTTGCTGGCCGCCTGCGGCGGAGGCGACAACAGCAGCCCTGCGACCGATCCGCCGGTCGGGTCCGCGCCGCAGCCGTCGCCGCCGTCGCCGGCACCAGCACCTTCGCCACCGCCCGCGCCGAGTCCGCCGCCGCCTAACAACCCGCCGACCACCTCAGGCACGCTGGCACAACGCTATCCGGGCGACGTCGGCATCGCCTCCGATCGGGACGTGGTATTCCACGACGATTTCGAACAGGCGAACGTCGGCACCATGCTGGCGCGCTACAACGACGTCAGCAATTCGGCCGGCATCGCGTTGGTAAGTGACAAGGCGGCCGCGAGCCGCGGCGCGAAATCGATGCGCCTGACTTCCGGCGCCGGCGCCGACACCGCACACGTCTTCAAGGCGCTGGGCAACGGCTACGATGAATTGTTCGTGCGCTACTACACGAAGTACGTGGGCAATGGGCCGTGGAATCACAGCGGACTCTGGCTCGGCGGCAACAGCCCCGTGATCCAGTGGCCATCGCCAAATGCCGGCACCAAACCGACCGGCAGCGACCGCTTCTCACTGGGGCTCGAGCCCATCAACGGCGGCGCCAATGGGCTGCTCGACGTCTACACCTATTGGATGAAGATGCACTCGTGGCGCAGCAATCCCACGGGCGCGCCGCGCGATTACTACGGCAACACCATCGTGCACAGCGCCGAATTCCCGGTGCATAGCAACGCGTGGGTCTGCTACGAGATTCACCTCAGGCTGAACCCTGATCCGACCAGCAATCTCGATGCAGTGCTGGAGTTGTGGCGGGACGACACCTTGGTGCGCCGTTATGACAGTACCGGTCCCATGGGGTATTGGGTTAGGGACAAATTCTGCCCTGATGGCTCGGCATCCGAGGAATGCGCGCCCTTTCGCCCGGCCAACCCCACGCTGGTCCCCCTCGACCAGCAATGGCGCAATTCGGCGACACTCAGGATCACCTACATTTGGCCGCAGCACTACAACACGAGCGGTACGAATTCATCAATACTCTTTGACGACTTGGTGGTCGCCCGCAGTCGCGTCGGCTGCATCCGCTGATGCAAGTTAGTTAGTTCATTCTTCAGTCAAATCAAGTTCCCGGAGGATCGTACGATGAGCACACGCAAGAGATGGAAGTCCAGTACCGGGTCGCTGCTGACACGGCGAACGGTGCTCGGCCAGGGTGTGCTGTTGGCCTCCGCGGTCGGGCTGGGCGCGTTCAATGAAGCCTGGGGACAAACGGCGACCTACGATTACTACATCGGACCGAACGGCTCGGACAATAATCCTGGCACGCAAGCGAGCCCCTGGGCCATCACCGCGCTTTCCAGCAAGCGCAGCGCCTACGCTGGCAAAGTGGTCGGCTTCCTCGATGGCACCTACAACGTGTCGGGCATCGCGCCCAATCGCGCCTTCGAGGAGCCGATCTTCACCGTGTCGGGTGGCACCTCGTCCTCGCCCACCGTGTTCCGCTCAGTGAATCCGCGCGGCGCGCACATCACCGCGAAGCGCTCCGACGGCGTGTACACCGGCCTCAACGGCAGTGGAGCCTCCGAGGGCGGCGTCATCGGCATCACCTCGGGTGGTTACATCGTGTTCGATGGCCTGCGCATTTCGGGCAGCAAGAACGTCTGCATCCGCTGCGGCACGCTGCCTTCGAGCACCAGCGTGAATTACCTGCGCGGCGTCGTGATCCAGAACTGCGAGCTGTTCGACACCAACGCCGTCGGCACCACGGCCGGCGAGAATTACTGCGCGCTGACGTTGCACGGTTGCGACGGCCTCATCGTCCGTAACAACTACATACATGACATCGTGGGCCCGGGCGGACCGAACGCCTCCGACCACACTTCCGCGGTGGTGCAATGGGGCTCGATCAACTCGCTGTACGAATACAACACCATCATCAAGGCCGCGGCGTTATATGCGAAGCGCGGCTATGGGCGCGGCCAGTACGGCGCCACGATCCGCTACAACTACATCGACGCCTCGCAATATGGCAGCTCAGGAAGCTCCGCCATCGCGGATTTCGCCGGCGGCACCGAGACAGCAGTTGCCCCCGGCACCGTCCTGCGCATCCACAACAACGTGCTGATCGCCGCGGTTCCCGTGGGACTGTTGGGCACCAACGGCTACGGCCAGCGAATCCAGTCCGAGCAGCTCGAGGTGTACAACAACACCTGCATCATCGACACCGGTGCCGGCCTGGCCCGTGGCTGCGGCGCCCGCTTCCAGATCAACAATCCCGGCGCGCGGTTCTACAACAACATCTTCGCGGGCCTGAATGGCACCAGCGTGGCGAACGTCACGGCCGAATTCGGCCTGACGCTGTTCAGCAACGGCCCGCACCGCGTGCTCGACTACAACGTGTACCCCAACTCGGCCAACAAATGGTCGCGCTTCGCCAACGGCGGTTCGCCCTACGACGGCTCGCTGGCGGGTGGCACGCTCGCTCACTGCCTGGCGCAGTTCGCTGCTGGGCCTGGTCGGCAACGTGATCGGCACCGCGAACGAGGCCAATTCCATCCAGCAGGATGCGCCTTTCGTGGGCAGCGGCACGCTCGCCGAGGCCTACCGGCTGAACTCCTCGAGCTCGTTGCGCACCTTCGGGCGTGTCGGCGGTGTGGCGAGCGGCGCGGTCGTCGAGGCGGGAGCATGGGGTGGCGCGACGCGCATTGGCCACTTGTTCGGACCCACGCCATCGAAACTGCAAATCAGCGTCAGCTGAAAACCCGGGGGAAACGCGGTGCGGGCGTCAGATCCAGCGGGATTCGACGCCCCGCACCGGCGGGCCGAATCCAAGCCGCATGGCGAGCCGGTAGCTGCGTGAGCGCAGTTTCTCCTCGACGCGGTGCCAGAGGCGCCGCCACTTCAGCCGTGCCGGCATGACGTACGGCCGCGTTGCGCGCCGCGCCGATGTGGGAAGGGCCTTCGGCGCTGATGACGGGGTGCTGATACAGACCGAAGTTAGGAAGAGAACCACGCCAGCTCTGATCAAGCATGTCGTCGACGGGTGCCCGCACGCAGCGCATGCGCTCAACCAGGTGTTCGGCGCCAGTGCGCGTAAGCAAATAGGCTTGAGCCCCAAGAGCGTAGCCCAGGAAATGCACGAGGTATCTGCCAAGCAACTCGCCTTTGTAGATCGACGGCGGTGTCGCTGTGGACGCGAGGCGCAGGTACTGGATGCCGTTGGTCGAGAAATCGTGTTCCGCGACGCGCCGTAGATAGACCCAATCGACGAGCACATCGTCCTCAAGAACGATGACCTGGTCGGCCCCGCCGGCAAGCAATTCCTGCCAGAGTGAGTAATGGCTCGAGAAGCAGCCGAGCTCGGCGCGCTGAGTGGCCGGCCGCGGCACACGATTGCGAGGTCCTCGTCATAGAGTGATATCCGGCGCGAGGCTCGTGCAGGCGTCGAAGTAACTCCAAGGCAGTGTTGCGCCACGGGCGCGCTCCTGGAAGGCGGCTCGGCGCTGCTGGTCCGTCGCCAGACTGATGACCCGGACTGTGGTGCGTATCGCCCGTGGCTGGTTCTGCATGTTCATCCCGTCGTTGGAGCGCGTTTGCCCGCGAAGCGCAGTACCAGGTCCAGCACTTCGGCGAAGATCTGACGCGACAGCAGGCGCAGCGCCAGCACATAGATGAGCGCGCCGCAGATGATCTCGAGACCCAGCAGCGGCAGTTGCGGCAGGTAGCCGTGCAGGACCCCTTGCAGCGCGAACACCACACCGGCGCAGGCGCCCGCGGACAGCGCCGGTGCGAGCATGGGCTCGAACATCAACGACGCCGGAATATTCATCGCGCGCACGATCATCCACACCGAGGCGAGATACACCAGAGGGAACCCAAGTACCCAGGCGAGCGTCACGCCGGTGAGCCCGTATCGTGCGCCGAACACGAACAGCGGCGTGAGCACCACGGCCCAGACCAGCACGGTGCGGAACGACAGGTCGGCGCGCCCCAGGCCAAGCAGTACCGTGCAGGTGAGCGAATGCGCCGTGCGCAGCGGCAATACGGCGCAGAACAGAATGAAGGGCAGGACGGCGTCATCCCAGCTTTGGACCCAGCAGCAGCGGCAGCGCCGCCGGAGCCACCGCCGCCATGCCCCAGAACACCGGAAACGAGGTTGCCGACGCCAGCCGGATGAGTTTGCGCAGACCGTCGCGCCAGCGCTGCGCATCGTCCTGCACGGCGGCGAACGACGGCAGTGACACCTGGTTTACGATCTCCGCGGTACGGTCAGCGGCACGTGGAGAGATTGCGCGCAACCGAATAGGCGCCCAGCGGCGCGGTGCCAAGCATGCGGCCGATGATGAGTTGATCGACCTGCTCCACCCAGAACCAGGCCAGTCTCTGTGCGATGAGATTGGCCGAGAAGCCGAGGTAAGAGCGCAGCAGTCCGAAGCGGAATGTCAGGCCGTCGAATCCACCCGCATAGGCGAGGTACATGACCAGCAGGATGACGCGCAGCGCCATCACGCCGAACACCAGCGACCAGACGCCGGCGCCCGTCAGGGCCAGCGCCAATGTCACCACGCTCGAGCCCGCGCCGCTCAGCGCCTGCGAGATGGCAATTTCCTTGAAGCGCATTTCGCCCTGCAGCTTCGAGCCGGGAACCACGGCGAACGCGCCGATTACCAGCTGCAGCGATGCGACGCGCAATACCAGCTCGAGCGGCGGTGCGTCGAAGAAGCGCGCGAACGGCGCGGCCAGCACCTGCACGATGCCCACCGCCAGCAGCGCGCCCAATAGCAGCGCGCCGTTGGCGCTGCGGTACACCTCGACCGACACGTCACGACGCTGCACGAACGCCACACCGAGACCTGCATCGAGCAGCATCCCGGCGAGAATGGTCAACATGCCGCCCATGGCCATGAGGCCGTAGTCGGAGGGATCGAGCAACTGCACCACGTAGATGGTCACCACCCACATGAAGGCCTGCGCCAACGCCTTCGAGATGCCCATCCAGCGCGCACCGTGTATCGAGCGGCCGAAGAGTCCCGGCGCGCTCATGCGGCACTGCCGAAGATGGACTGGTACAGCAACTCAGTCTCGGTCACGTTGCGGCGGATGCCGAACACATTCAACAGGCGCCGGTAGCCGGCCTCACCGATCTCGCGACACCGCTGCGCGTCGTCGAGCAGGCCGCCGATACATTCGGCCAGTGCCGGCACATCACCCGGCGGATACAGCAGGCCGCTGATACCGTGTTCGATGATCTCCTCGGCGCCACCCGCGCGGCTCGCGATCACCGGCTTGTGCTGCGCCATGCCTTCGAGCAACACGCGCCCGAACGGCTCCGGCGTCACCGAGGCGTGGATCAGTATCTCCAGCGCGTTGACGTAGTTGGGCACGTCGGAACGGTAACCGGTCAGGAACACGCGGCGGCCGAGTCCAAGCGCGGCGATTTCCGCTTCGAGCTCGCGTTGGTAGGCGATGTCCTCGGAATTGCTCGGCGACACCGCGCCGATGAGAATGCAGGCCAGGTCCGGATGCCGCGTGCCGAGCGAGGCCAGCGCACGCAGCACCACGTGTTGTCCCTTCCAGCGCTGGATGTTGCCGACCATGCCGATGAGCCGGGCCGTTGCCGGTATGCCAAGCTCGGCGCGAATCTCCTGTTCGCCGCGTGTCACGCGCAACGCCTGCGGATCGAGCCCGTTGAAGATCGTGACCAGGCGCGCTGCGCCGAGACCAGCGCTTTCGACGTCGCGCCGAACCGCGGCCGATATGCAGATCACGGCGGACAGTCGCCGCGCGAACCAGCGAACCATCCGGCCGCAGTCGCGCACCGGGCCGCGCTGGTGCGTGACGGTGGGCACGCCGGCCAGCCATGCGGCCATCATCCACTCCGCGCCGGTGTCGACCGAATTGTTCAAATGCAGAAGATCGATGCGCTCGCGGCGCAGCAGTCGCCAGTAACGCAGCGTCGAGGCCAGCGAATGCCACTTGGCGGTCGTGAAATTCACCAGTCTGGCGAACGGACGCAGCGGGGCGCCGACGCGCCAGGGCTGGCGAGGCTCGAATGCGCGCGCATCGACCCGCGCCTCGCGGAAAGTCGGAATGAGCCTGTTGGGCGAGGCGAAGATCACTCGCGGTTCGAACCGCGCGCGGTCAATGCCACTGACCAGGTACAGCAGGCTGAAGTACGAGCCGCCGATAGTGCCATCGAGATTCAGTTCGACGTAAAGCACCCGCCTCGGGGCCGAAGACGCGACGATCGCGGACACGATCAGGATGACTTGCGTTCGCGCAGCTCGGGCGTGCGGCGCGACGGCGTGTCGCCATAACGGAGCCGCAGCCAGGCGCGGTTCTCGGCGATGTCACCAGTTGGACCATCGCTGCTGCGATCGACGCGGTCGAACAACACGTCGACGTTCAGCAGCCGCCCGACCCGCCAGGCCAGGCCCAGCGCAATCGTAAGCTCATCGTAGTCGCCGGCGGTGTTCTTGAAATCCTCGCTCAGGAAACTGCCGTCGAGGCTCGAGTGTGAACACCGGTCCAAGGTCGCGCGCGAGGCGCCCATCGATGGTGAGCTGCTTGCGATCCTGCAGCGGCTGAGTCCGGGTATTCCTGGTCGAAATGTCCGGCACTTACGGACACGCGCGTGCGCCGGCCGGTGGCATCCAGCCGAAGGTCACGTATTCGCTGATGAACGGGTCCGGATTGGCCGTCACCGAATTCGCTTCGCGTGTCGATGCCGTCGATGCCCTGCAGGAAGCGCAGCGACTGGCCGGAGTTGCTGTGCTCGCGACCAATGCCGAAGTGGATGATGCGCGATCGGACAACTGGCGCAAGATATCGAGGCGCAGCAGGAACCCGTCTTCGGTGGAGCCGTCGCGCTCGAGCTCGGTGATGCCCGCGTCGATCGAAAAGCTGGTGCGCGCAGCTTCCAGGCCGTAGCCCAGGTAGTACTCGAACACATCGTATTCACTGCCGGCGACCGCCTCGTTCTTCGGCCTGATCTGGCTCGTGCCGGCATGCGCGGACAACACCGCGTTCGACGACATTGTGCGCTCGACTGACAGAAGTCCCGAGAAACCGTCATTGTCAAACTCGCTATCCTCGTAGGCCACGTTCATGTAGCGCGCGGATATTCGCGCGTCGAGATTCGGCACACCGAGGCCCATGACGAAATCGGGGCCAGTGGAAAACACGTTGACGTCCTCGCGATTGTCCGGAGTCACCGGCGCGAGCGGATCACGGCGAGCCTGACCAAAGTTGTCCTCGATCACCCAGTCGAGCCGCTCGGGAATCGCATGCAGCAGCATGCTGCCGACGAAATTGCCCGTGACCTCGCTGTCGTACGTGCCATCCATGTATTCGAGGTACGCGATGTCACCCAGCAGGTTGGCATTCAGTCGACGGGTTTCCTCGAGCCAGGAGAGCTGCAGGCCCAGCATGCCGATGGTTTCTTCGACCTCGTCGTCGGCCACGCGCGTGATGTTGTCCGAGCGACCCACGCCCGCATCGAATGAGTATTCCACTTCCGCGTGCGCGGCACGGGTCACCGCGCAGATTGCGGCGACCGCGGCCAGCCATTGCCGGCCGGCGAACTTGCTATTTGGCATTTTCGGCGTGCCCGTATGCGCCGTAGCCGTAGTAGTCCGTGAAGGATTCGTTGCCGCCGTTGACCACCAGCGAAACCGAGCGTCCCTCAGGGATGTGTTCGAGCGCACTCATGACGGCCTGGCGAGGCGTCTGCCCCGACTTCACCACCAGCAGCACCTGGCCCGCCATGACGACCAGCGTGCGCGATTCACTCGACAACAACAGCGGCGGGGAATCGAACAGCACGATGCGGCGCTGACGGCCGTCGCACAGGCGCTCGACGAGGCGGCGCATCCGCGCGCTCGCCAGCAGTTCGGTCGCGCCTTCATGCTGCTTGCCCGCGGGCAAGATGGCCAGTCCCGGCAGGTCGGTGGGCAGCACCAGCGACTCGACGTCGACGGCTTCGTCGGCGAGCGCATCGAGCAGGCCGCGCTCCTTCTCGACACCGAAAATGCGGCTGACATGCGGCTTGGGCGTATCGGCATCGACGAGCACCACGGACATATCGCGTTCGCGCGCCATGCTGAGCGCCAGGTTGATGCTGGTGAAGGTCTTGCCGTCTCCCGGCAGAGCACTGGCCATCATGATGAGACGCGGATTCACGCCGGCCCTGCGGCGCGTGCCGAAGCGCGGCGGCGATCAGCGGCCGCTTGATCTGGCGGTAGTGATCGGCGAAGCGGCCGATCCGGCTGCGTTCCGGCAGGTACCCGGCGTCGCGCAGCGCCTCGCGATCGACGTGGATGCGATGCGCACGGCGTCGGCGGCATCGCGCGCGACCGTCGGCATCGCGGTTCGTCGACCAGCGAGCCGACTGGACTGGGCTGCTGCGACTGCGCCGGCGTTGTCGTCGGCTGCGTCGCGCGCAGTTTTTCGATGGCGCGTTCGACGAGGCTCATGTAGTTGCACTCCGGCACCGGCAGCGCGAGTGCGACGCCCGACACGATTGAGCACCATCGACGACGACGAAACGCCACGATCAGGCAGGCTACGCCGTCGCCGCGAAGCGCCAGACGTCGCGCGCGCACTCCGCATTCGCACGTGCTCGGGAAAGGCGTCGCTCACCACGCCGAGCACCGGCAGTCCGGTGAGCTCCGCCAGGCTGCGCGCCGATGCCGACCACCGGCCGCAGCATGTGCAGCAGGAAGGCGAAGCCGCCGCCCAGACCGCAAGGCCGCCAGCCAGCACTGCGGCCAGGAACAGGCCGCGGCTGCGGGAACACCGGCCGAGAAGCTCGCCGTCGGCGGCTGCACGATCTCGAATCGCACCGAGCCGGCGTTGTCGGCCTGCTCGCCGAGGCGCGCCTTCTCGTAGTTGGCGAGCAGCGCCGTGTACTGCGTCTTGTTGACGTCGTAGTCGCGATTGAGCTGCGCGAATTCGGCTTCGACCTGCGGCGCGGTGTCGAGCGCTGGCGCAGCTCCGCGCCTTGGTGGTGCTGGGCGATCTGCGCCGCGCAGCGAGGCGATCTCGACGTCGGCCTGGTTGAGCGCGAGCTGGATGCTCTGGTAGACGGGATTGCTGCCGGCGCCGCTGGCGCCACCGCATTCGGCATCGCCACGCCGCAGGCTTTCGATTTCCGCTGCGCGGCGCCGCTTGAATTCTTCGAGCGTCTGCGCGCGTCGCGATGACGTCGGGATGTTTGTCGGTGAAGCGCAGCAGCAGGTCGTCGAGCCGCGCCTGGGTCTCCTTGATGCGCGACACGCGTATCGCTGCCGCGCAGTCGACGCCGCTCGCGCCCGAGCACGGCGGCCGACCCGCAGGCGGAGACCACGCGCTTCGCCGCGCAGCTGGCGCGGCAGCTCGGCGCGCCGCGAGACCGCGATCGACAGCGTCGGTCTCCGCCTTCTTGGCGGCGTCGATCTCGGTCTGCAGCTGCGCGAAGTAGCCGCCCTGCTCGGTCGGGCATCAGGCCGACGTTGCTGCTTCTTGAACTCCGCCAGGCGGTCTTCGGCGTCGCGCAGGCGCTGCTCGTATTCGCGAATCTGCGCTTCGAGGAAGCTTCTGCGCGCTCTCGGCGCCCTCGCGTTTGCCGCCGAGCGTCTGCTCGACCAGAGTGTTGAGCAGGATCTCGACCACGCTGCAGGCGCGGTCGCGATTGCTGTCCTGGTAGGTGATGCCGTAGATGCTGCCCGCGTGTCACGTTCGTCGTCGCGGTCGCTGGCGCTGCGCACCGTCAGCTCGACGCGGTCGCCAGCGCCGTCGAGGATGCGCGCGCTGCGCTGCCGGATCGGTGACCGTCGGCGGCAGTGACGCCGGACTCCTCGGCGATCTTCGCAGCTGCGGGCCGGCGAGCAGCGACTGGCGCACGAAGTTGAGCTGCGCATTGACGTCCTGTTCGACGGTCAGGTCCTTCGAGCACGCGGCTTGAGCGCGGTGCGCGTATCGACGAACACGCGCGCGTTGGCTTCGTAGAGGTCCGGCAGCGCGAACACCACCAGCCAGCCGACCACGCGCGACCAGCCGACGCGACCAGCAGCGCCCACCAGCGGAAACGCCAGGCGCTGCGCAGCTCGTCGAAGACCTGTTCGATGAGCTGGCATGCATGGCGCTCAGAAGCGCGATTCGGGAACGACGAGCACGTCGCCCGGCTTGAGCGGCATGTTGTGCTTCATGTCGCCGTTGTTGACGAGGCGTTCGAGCTTGATCTTGATCTCGCGCTGCTTGCCGTTTTCGGTGCGCACGATGTCGCGCGCGATTGCCCGCCGCGAACTGCGCGAGTCCACCGACCGCGAGCACCGCGTCGAGCACCGTCATGCCCTCGCGATACGGCAGCGCCTGCGGCTTGGCCACCTGGCCGATGACCTTGACCTGGCTGAACACACTCGCCGGCTGCGTGACGATGACGTTGACCTGCGGCGAGCGGACGTATTCGCCCAGCACCTTCTCGATGTCGCGCGCCAGCGTCGGAGGGGTTCTTGCCGACCGCGACCATGTCCTCGACCAGCGGCGTGGAGATCTTGCCGTCCGGTCGCACCGGCACGGTGGCGGTGAGCTCGGGATTGCGCCACACGAAAATCTGGAGCGTGTCGCCGGGCCCGATGATGTAATCGACCGGAGCACTGGCCGGGGGCTGAGCCGGGGCGGCCGTGGTGGTGGGATTTGTTGGCGCGCCGGCGGCCTGTGCCAGGACTGCCGAAGGCAGCACCGTAACGGAGGCGCAGAACGCCAATATTGCCCGTTGGATCAGCAGCTTAGTGCGCTTCATGCGGGTATCTAGCTTTCCCCCGGATGTTTGGTGCGCCGATTCTGTGGCCGGCGGCAACTAAATGTGAAATGCATTCACTCGGGCTGGCGCTCCAGCTCGCCGCGCAGCCGCTCCGCGTCCATGCGCGTGGGAAACGAGCCTGGCCGCGCCAGCAGCTCGTTCAACATTGTTCGTGCCTGCGCCCGATCTCCCGAGCGCGCCAGCCCGGCGGCATAGTGGTAACGAATTTCGGCGCTGTGGCCGCGGGCGGCCTGGTCGGCCTGCCGGAGCAGCGGCAAACCCTCGCGCACAGCTCCCGATTCGACCAGCAGCCAGCCGAGTGTATCGGCCACGCTGGGCGAACGCGGCTCGATTGCGTGAGCTCGGCGTGCGATCGGTATCCCCCGCTTGTCGCCGGTGAGGTAGTAGAGCCAGGCCAGGTTGTTCAGCAACAGGACGTTGTCCGGCGCGGCGGCGGATAGCCTTTCATATTCTACAATCGCGGCAGCATGGTTGCCCGCCACCCGAAGGGAGTCCGCGTATATGCCACGTATCGCGATGTCATCCGGATGTTGTGCCAACCAACGCTGCAGTGGCTCGTCGGCCGCCGGACTCTTCATCTGCTTGTGAACGCGATGCAGTGACAGCGCCAGGGCAGCGCTCGGTTGGCGGCGCCACAACGCCTCCAGTTCCATCAGCGCGTCGTTGCTGCGTCCTTCGAACACGCGCGCGTGGGCCAATAATTCGATGGCCTCGGGATCATCCGGATGCGCCGCCAGCACCGTTTCGGCGGCCTCACGTGCCGCGGTGAGATTGCCGGTGCGTAATGCGATGTCGCCGGCCGCGACGCGCACGCGCGGAGAATCGGGGGCTAACTTCTGCGCCTGCGACAGCGCGAGACGTGCGGCACCGTATTCACCCAGTGATACCTGGACCGCCGCGATCAGCAGCCAGTAATCCTCGCTCGGCGCGAGCTGCTCCGGTAGTTTGCCGGTGATATCACGCGCCCGCTGCAGGCCCGGATCCGTGGAGCGTTGCGCGAGCCAGTCAAATTCGCGGCGCGCCTGCTCGACGTTGTTCTCCGCCAACAGTGCCGACGCCAGCAGCAGGCGTGCGGGCGGGAAGTCCGGCAAATTGGCGACGATCTGGCGCAATATTGCGATGGACTCGGCCAGCTCGCCGGCCGCAATGGCGATACGCGCACGCCTGAGTTGCGTGGTCACACCCTGTGGCGCCAGCCGGTCGAGTTGCTGCTGCGTGGTGCGCGCAGCCGCCAGGTCGTTGCGATCGATCTGCAGATCGATGAGTCCCGCATACAGCACTACCTGCTGCCCCACGCTGAGCTGACCGCGCGCCAGCTTCGCGGCCTCGAGCCAGGCAGCCTCCGCTTCCGCCCGGCGGCCGACCAGTTGCAGGACGCGTCCATGGGCGAGCTGCAGTTCGGCTGATTTCGGGTTGGCCCGCAACCCGGCTTCGAGTTCCTCCAGCGCGCGCGGGATGTCGCCATTGCGGCCGCGACATTCGGCCGCGACAATGCGCTGCCCGGTGGATTCAGGGTGCGCCGCGGTCAGCGTGTCCGCGAGTTTCAACGCCTCGACACAGCGGCCCAGGCCACCGAGCGCCTGGGTACGCGCGAGCTCCCGGTCGCGCTCGTCTAACTTCAGGCGTCCGGAATCGATTCCTTCGAGGACGGCCGCATAATCGCTGCGCGCCAACAACACCTTGACCTGCAGTGGATCAACCTTCTCGGGCGTGGCGCCGGCCGACTGTGCCGCAGCGATTGCCTTGCCGGCCGCATCCAGGTTGCCGAGCTGATACGTGGTGCGTGCCAGCACCAGCTGGGCACGCGGGTCCTCTGGTTTCTCGGCGAGCGCGTTGCGCAGCTCGACCATGGCTTCGCCATACGAACCCTCTTTTTCGAGCTGCTCCGCACGCTGAATGCGATCGTCGACGCTGGTAAACACGTCGCAGCCCGTCAAGGCGGCAAACACGAGCATGGCGCCCACATTAGTGAATGAGCATCGCATCGAGAGTTTCCTGGCTTGGAGTAAATCGGGAGAGGGTCTCGCGCGCGCTGCCGCAATCACGGACGCAGCGCGTGCGCGCCACCCAGACCAGTGCCGGCTGCGAACGGAGCGAAAGCAAGGTGCGCCAGCTGTACCAGAGTTGCGCGGCGACCGCGTCAACGAAGCTGCGTCCGGCCACGCGATATCCAGAAGTCACCAGGTTCTCGGGACTCGCGCCATCCGACAGCGCCGGGCCTTCCGGTCGATTGGCGTACCCGGCGAATTCCTTGCCGTCGCGTTGTTCACGGTACAGCGCTATGTACAGAAGCACGCGATTCCCGCCCGCGCTATAAGTCCAAAGATGATGCTCATCCGCGCCCGGCATCTGCGGCTGCCAGCCTGGCGCCTCTGTCGGCTCTACCTGCCAGCCATTGACGCCGGGGGCGACGGCCGCCAAACGCACGACGTGACTCGATGCGCGATCGATCAGCAAGTTGATCGCCAGGGGTAGCGCCAGGATCGCGACGACCGCGAATGCCCAGGCGACGCGTGGCGTCGGCGGCCCGGTCGACCCGGGCGCCGCATCACCGGCCGTGGCGCGTGGCGGCGATGCTTGCGGAGTGCGACTCTCGATAACGAACATCACCACGATGGCCAGCGCGAACAGCAGCCAGCCGTAGCCGTAATGGGACTCGCGAATCAGGTAGTGCTGCATGTGCGTCGCGTGGCCAATCGCGATGATGGAAAACACGCGTATCCAGTTGGCGATCAATGCGAGCGCCAGCGCCAGCAGCAGCCAGCGCAGCCGCAGGCGCCAAGTGTCGCCGCGCAGTTCACCAATGAGGGTTGCCAACGCCAGGGCCACGATGACGTAGTGGAGCCCGCTGCAGCCTCCTTCGATGGCGAACACGCCATCTGGAATCTGCACAAGGTGCTCCTCGAAATAGGCTGGCACCGAGAACATGCGCAGAAATAAACGCACCAAATGGATGCTGGCATACAGCGCCAGCGGATTCAGGTAGTCCCAGACTGGCAGCGCGAATACCAGGAAGATCAGCGGCAGGCGCGCGGCGCGCAGCGCCGCCGGGCCAAACGCGACAGCCACCGCGAGTCCGATGATCACGGGCAGCAAGAGCAGATGGGCCGCGCTGATTCCGGCGCGGTAGAACAGTTGCCAGAGCAACACGGACAGCAGCAGCAGGGCGGCGAGCCTGATCCGCTGCCCGCGATTCCAGGACTGTAAGAAGCCGGCATCGCCCGCCACGCGTCGCCACAGCAGCCAGGCTGCCACCGCGGCGACGAGAAAACCATGCGTGTAGGTGGTGCGCGCCCCGTCGAGCCACAATGCGGCCAGCGCCCGGCTCCCCGGCCACAATAACAACAGTACCGCCACGCATGCGGCCATCAACCATGCGAAACGCCCGGCGTGCGCGCGATTCGGTGTCATTCTCCGTGCCGCTCAACTTCGCGACAGCCGTACTTGTCCATGAGGTCGTAGAGAGTCGGCCGCGTCACTGCCTAACAACTCCGCGGCCTGGGACACATTGCCGGAGACCAGCGACAGCGCCTGCATCACCGCCTGGCGCTCGGCCTGGGTGCGCACCGCCTTGAGATTGAGATAGGCGAACTGGCCGGTGTTGTCGCCGAGTCCGAGATCGTCGGCGCCGATCAGCGGACCGCTGGCCATGATGCTCGCGGCCTTCACCTTGTTCTCGAGTTCGCGCACGTTGCCGGGCCACTCGTGGCGCCGGATGGCCACCAGCGCCTCCTCGGTGAAGCCGCGCGGCGCCTTGGGCTGCTGGGTGGCGAGCCGCCGCAGGAAGGCCTGCGCGAGCACCACGGCATCGCCGGGGCGCTGACGCAGCGACGGCAGCTGCAAGGTGACTTCACTGATGCGGTAGTAAAGATCCTGGCGGAAACGCTGGCTGGCGATGAGCGCCGCCAGATCCTGGTTGGTGGCGCACACCACGCGCACGTCGACCGGAATTTCCTGGCGTCCGCCGACGCGTTCGATGACGCGGTTCTGCAGGAAGCGCAGCAGCTTGGCCTGCAGCGCCAGCGGCATGTCGCCGATCTCGTCGAGGAACAGGGTGCCGCCCTCGGCGCCCTCCACCTTGCCGGCGGTCTGCTTGACCGCGCCGGTGAACGCGCCCTTCTCGAAGCCGAACAGCTCGCTCTCCAGCAGCTGCTCCGGGATGGCGGCGCAGTTGATGGCCACGAAGCGCTTGTTCTTGCGATCGCTGCGCGCGTGGATGGCGCGCGCCACCAGCTCCTTGCCCGTGCCGCTTTCGCCGAGCAGCAGCACCGACACATCGCTGGGCGCCACCTTCTCGACGATGCGGCACACCTTCTGCATCGATTCGTCGGTGGCGATGATGCCCTCGAGCGGACTGGTCAGCGCCGACCTGGCGCAGTCGCAGGTTTTCCGCTTCCAGACCCGCGATGTGGAAGGCGCGTTGCACGATGAGCTTGAGCACGTCGGTGTCGACCGGCTTGGAATAGAAGTCCCAGGCGCCGACGCCGACCGCCTTGCACCGCGCTGTCGCGATCGGCGCGCCCGGTGACCACGATGATCTTGGCGCGCGGCTCGAGCTGCAGCAGCTCCTGCAGCGTGGCCATGCCTTCGCTCACGCCGTCCGCATCCGGCGGCAGACCCAGATCCTGCAGCACCACCGGCGGCTCGAAGCGGCGCATGAGCGCGATGGCTTCCGAACGCGAGCCGGCCTGCAGCACTTCATAGGAATCGAAGCACCACTTCAGCTGCTTCTGCAGCCCGGGGTCGTCTTCGACGATCAGGAGTCTGGGTTTGTCTTCTGACACAATGGCAACCTAATACAAAAATCCGTGCCCTTGCCGGGCGTGCTTTGCACTTCGACGTCACCGCCGAGCCAGCGCGCGTACTCGCGCGTCTGGTATGCGCCGATGCCCATGCCCTTCGAGCCCTTGGTGCTGTCGAAGGGGCGAAACAAGCGCTGGCGCACGAACTCGGCGTCCATGCCGGCGCCTTCGTCGATGACGTGGATATGCGACCTCGTCGCCGACTGCGTCGATGCGCAGCGCCACCGCGCGCGCTCGGGGGCGTGGCTTCCTGCGCATTGCGAATCACGTGATCGATGACCGCGCCGAGCCGTTCCGGATCCGCCATGACTGGCAATTCGCGCTCCGCGGCCTGCATGCAGCACCTGCGGGCTTGCGCGCCGCGCTGCGCGCCACGGCGGCGCGCGCGATGGCGGTGACGTCGACCTGGCGCGCCATGCCCTGCATGTCGCGGCTCTGCAGCTGCTCGATGAGGCGCGTCATGCGCTCGGCGGTGTTGTGGATGGTGCCGATGGCGTCGTCGACGAACACCGGGTTGTTGCGGTGGCGCGCGGCGTTGGCCACCAGCAGCTGCAACTGCGCCACCGAGTTCTTGAGGTCGTGCATGACGAAGGCCGCGAAGCGGTTGTAGGCGTCGAACTGGCGGCTCTGCGCGAGCTTCTCGTCGGCGCGGTGCTGCGCGAGCTGCACGGCGACGTTGCGGCCCACGGTCTTGAGCAGGTCGCGATCCTCGAAGTTCATCGAGAACGGTTCCGGGGGCGCGCGCAGGATCAGGAAACCCAGCAGCTCGCTGCCCACCAGCAGCGGCGCGATGACGCGCCAGGGTCCCGTCGCGTATCCAGCCAGCGCGGGATCTCGAGCGCGCCGTAGAGTTGCGGGTTGCTGCCGATATTCGTGCAGGTCGATGACCCATTGCCGCTCGCGCAGGAACGCGGCAGCGAGTCGTGCGTCGGCGATGGCGCCGCAGCTCGATTTCCCCTCGTAGATCTCCGGCCAGGTGGCGCGCAGCATGAACTGCCTGGTGTCCTCGTCTCGCAGCATCAGCAGTCCCCCGCGGCTGCCGAATATCTGCGCCACGGCGCGCACCGCCGTGCGGTGGATGTCCGGCTCGTCGGGCGACGACAGGGTCTGCACGAATCGCATCCACTCGACGCGGTAGTCGTACTTGTTGCGATAGAAATGGGTGGAGATGAATACACGCAGCCGGCGCAGCGGCGATTCCGACAGCAGCAGCAGGGCGAGCATGCCGGCGGCGCCGCACAGGAATACCACCTGCAGCGCATTGCCCCAGCTGCCACCATGTTCGCGCACGTAGTAGCCACCCAGCGCCATCACGCACAGATACAGGCCCACGGCCACGAAGGCCGTCGCTGTAGAACACCACGTGCCGCGACACGAACACGCGCAGCGTCGGATGCCGGCATGCGCCACGCGCCGAGCGTGAACGGAATCAGCAGCAGCGCGGCCACCAGGCCGCGCATCGCCCAGGCGCCGGCATCGATGGCGCCCAGCAGCTGGGCCTGCGAATACAGGAACAGATCGAAGGCAAATTGCCCGCCGACGCCGGCCGCGCACCAGCGCATGTCGCTGCACCACGCGACCGGGCGCGTTGCGCATCGCCTGCTCGGTCGCCACCAGCCCCGCAAAAGCCAGCAGGAGCCCGGCCGTTCTCCGGTAGCTCCGTCGAGCGTCAGTGAATACAGCTGGATGTACTGCCCAGCCAGCCGGCCATCGAATAGGACCACCAGCCCCAGGACCAACGCCAACGATGCGCTTGAGCCAACGGGGTGAACCGCGGCGTCAGCGCACGCAGGACGGCGAACCAGGCCCCATAGCGCAGCGCCTCGGCGACAGCGTGATCCATGTCCGCTGGCGCCCATCAGGGCTTGGCCGGCGATCACCAGCGCCCAGATCACAGTCACCGCGCAGGCCAATGCCCCTCGCCGCGTTATGTCGCCTTTGCGGCTGCGGGTAAGCAGCACCGCACAAGCGATGCCGGCGGCGAGCGCCGTGATCAGGTAGCTGAGGGTCCCCCACATGAGCGCGGCAGTCTCAACAAATCGAGCGCCTCACGGTCGGACGCGGCCGCGTCGATCATGCGCAACGTGACCGTCATCACACAGATACAGCAACAAAAGCGTCGAAGGCTTTTACAACCGCGGCCCGATCGGCGTGTGCACCAGCCCCGGTCCAATGGCGATCTGACGACTACCTACAACAGATCCCAGAAGTAGAAAACTCAACGGCGGCCTTCAGGCCGCCGTTTTCTGTTGGGTTGATCTCAGCGGGCGCCCTTGCCCAGCAGAATCACTTCCACCGTCGGCCGAACGACTCCATTGAAACGAAAAACGGCGGCCGTCGGGGCCGCCGTCTTTTTTCGCCAGAATTAGCGGGCGCCTTTGCCCAACAGAATGACTTCGACGGTCTGCAGACAGGATCAGGATGTCGAATACCAGGCTGTGGTTCTTCACGTAGTACAGGTCGTACTGCAGCTTCTCCATGGCATCCTGCTCGGAGGCGCCATAGGGATAACAAAGCTGCGCCCAGCCCGTGATGCCGGGCTTCACCGCGTGGCGCACCTCGTAATAAGGAATGGTTTCGGCAAGCTGCTTCACGAATTCCGGCCGTTCCGGGCGCGGGCCGACGAAACTCATCCGACCCGCCAGCACGTTGAACAGCTGCGGCAGCTCGTCGATACGCACCTTGCGGATGAAGCTCCCGACCCGCGTGACGCGATCGTCGTTGGCCTGCGCCCAGCGCGCACGACCGTCCTTTTCGGCGTCCTGGCGCATGCTGCGGAATTTCATGACGCGAAACACCCGGCCTGCGTAGCCCACGCGTGGCTGGCCATATAGAACGGGTGCGCTCAGGCCCTCCTCGAGCTTGATCGCGAGCACCGTGAGCGCCATGACCGGAAGCGACGACGACCAGCAGCGCGAAGCTCGCGAGCCATGTCGAAAGCCGCGCTCCGAATAGCGGCGCATGAAATCGCGCCGAAAACCGGAGCCGAAGATCATCCAGCTCGGGATCAGGATGTCGAGATAGACCTTGCCGGTCTCCCGTTCGAGAAAACTCGCGAGCTCGATGACCTCGATGCCCGTTGAGCCGGCAGTCCAGTAGTTCCTTGAGCGGGAACTGCTGGCGGCGATCGTCCATGGCCACGACGATTTCGTCGATCTCGAGGTCGGTGGCCGTGATGCTCACCGCGGTGTCGGCGTTGATCAGCCGGTCCGCCGGCACGACGCGCTCCTCATTACGCGCCGGTACGAATCCGATGATTTTGAAGCCGCGCTGGTCGTTGCGGCGGCGCAGCGCCAGGATGCGGGCCGCGTTGTTTCCGGCGCCGTAGACCAGGACCCGGCGCTTGAGAATGTCTTCGTCGATGAGACCGCGCGCTGCGACCCGCACAATAGCTAGAGAAAACAAGCCGATCGCCGACGAAACCGAGGACTTCAATCCAGGTTGGCCGATGATTGGGCGAGACGTAAAGCAGCAGGCCACCAAGAAAACCGCCGGCCAGCACGCTGACGCCGATACGCAGCATGATGCCAGCAGTGCGATCGCGCAGACGGCGGCTGAAGAGCCCCATGGCGATGGCCGCGATCATGACGCAGCTGGCGAGCACTCCCGCCTGCAGCCACAAGGCCGGCGGATCCGCGGGCCCGAACCAGCGCAACGCCAGGACGCTGCTGCCAAAAATGACGATGGATTCGAAAACCCATAGCAGCACGAGGCCGAGCTGCCAGTAATGCCCAAACAGACGAATTCGCATCGGCGAAAAGTCTAGGGGGATCGCTTTTCAGCTAAAGGGGCGCTTGGACACCAGACTCCACAAATGAGTGTTCTGTCGCAAAGGCAGCGATTGGTGGCGTCCCCAGGGGGATTCGAACCCCCGTTACCGCCGTGAAAGGGCGATGTCCTGGGCCTCTAGACGATGGGGACGCAGTCAACAATGGTGGAGCCAGGCGGGATCGAACCGCCGACCTCTTGCATGCCATGCAAGCGCTCTCCCAGCTGAGCTATGGCCCCACGCGGGCGCGGCAACTTACGGTCCGTTATGAGGTATGTCAAGTAAGCAAGAGCGACTGCATCACAGCCGGCAATTCTGTTTGCACCGCACCTTTTCACCTTAATCCGGACCTCGCCGCCTCTTGCCAGTCCCCCATGTCTGCCGACCCCGACACGTTGATATTATGTCTGTTGTCAAGTTCTACTGGTTGTCAGAGCAAAGGCAAACCCGTCGCGAGGCGGGGACGCAAAGCTTCCGGTCTGAAGCGCCTTGGGGCCACAGGCAAGGAACAAAGCGCGCTGCGCTCCTGCCGTCATCCCGCCATCGCCGCAATTCGATTCGGGACGACGCAGCAACGACAGGACCGACATGCGCATTTGTGGCAGACATATTCTTGTTCTTGCACTCATGCTGAGCGCGCTCGCGAGTTGCGGCGGCGAATCAGCAAACGGAAGCACCGCAGAGAACAACCTGCCGCCCAACATCACCGGTGCGCCGACGATCAGCGGCAACCCGAGCAACGGCGTCCTTGTCGGTGCGGCGTACAGCTTCCAGCCGAGCGCGTCGGATCCCGATGGCAATACGCTCACCTTCAGCATCACCAACAAGCCAGCGTGGGCGGCGTTCAATACCGCCAACGGGCAGCTGTCGGGGACCCCCGCCGCCGGCGACGTTGCGTCCTACGCGGGTATCGTCATCTCGGTTTCAGACGGTACGGCCATCGCCTCATTGCCCGCGTTCACGTTGGCAGTGACGCAGACCGCCTCTGGAACCGCGCAGGTCAACTGGACGCCGCCAACGACGAACACCGACGGCTCGGCGTTGACGGACCTCGCTGGATACCGCGTCGTCTACGGCCGTACTTCGAACTCGCTCGAGCAATCGGCTTCGCTGAATAACGCGGGCCTGACCAGCTACACGGTGAACAACCTGACCTCAGGCCGGTGGTTCTTTGCGGTGTACGCGGTGAACTCGCAGGGCGTCGAGAGCGACATTTCCAATATCGCCTCGAAGACCATTCCGTAACGCGGTTCAGGCGGTGACAGCGCGTTCAATACCGCGGCGTGTCGTTGAAGCATGGTCGTCGCCGCGGCATCACGTGCGTGACACCCATGTCCGCGTCGTCCACCATCAGAGCCAGGCGACGGCTTCGACAATGCCGCGCTCAATCATCGCCGCCTGGATTCACCTTATTGTGACCTGCCGACTCTCTATCCAAGTCCCCGCCGTGTCGGCCGACCCCGACACGTTGATATATCCCTGTTGTCAAGTTCTACTGGTTGTCAGAGCAAAGGCAAACCCGTCGCGAGGCGGGGACGCAAAGCTTCCGGTCTGAAGTGCCTTGGGGCCACAGATAGCGGAGTTGCCGGCAAGGAACAAAGCGCGCTGCGCTCCTGCCGTCATCCCGCCATCGCCACAAATCGCTTCGGTATGACGCAGTCACGACAGGACCGAACATGCGCATTTGTGGCAGACATATTCTTGTTCTTGCACTCACGCTGAGCGCGCTCGCGAGTTGCGGCGGCGAGTCGGCAAACGGAAGCGCCGGGGGGAACAACTTACCGCCAATCATCGAAGGCACACCGCCAACCACTCTTGTCGCAGGGGCTTCCTATTCCTTCACTCCCCAGGCCGTGGACCCAGATGGCGACCGCATCACCTTCAGCGTGGAGAACAAGCCGGACTGGGCGCAGTTCGATACGGCGACCGGTGCGCTGACCGGCACGCCGACAGAAGCCGATGTCGGCGAGTCGGACATGATCACGATCGAGGTGAGCGACTCGCGCTCCCACGCCCAACTCCCGAAATTCCGCATCAAGGTGGCGAGCAATGCCAAGGAGCCGCCGCCAGCCAATTCTGCTCCGACAATTTCTGGCACTCCGGCCACCACCGCCTCGGTCGGCCAGACGTATACGTTCAGCCCCGTGGGTGACGACGCCGACGATGACACGCTGACCTATAGCATCGAGAACCGCCCGGTCTGGGCAACCTTCACCGCCGCAACTGGCCAGCTGCGTGGCACCCCGACCAGTGCGAATGTCGGCACGACCAGCAATATCGTCATCCGCGTCAGCGACGGCGAGGCCACCGACGAACTACCGCCGTTCAATCTCGCAGTCGTGGCGACTCCGCCTCCCGCAAACCGTGCCCCGACGATTACCGGCACACCCGCGACGACCGTGACCGCCGGGTCTGCCTACAGTTTCCGCCCGGTGGCCAGCGATCCGGATGGCAACACGCTGCTGTTCTCGATTCAGAACCAGCCGAGCTGGGCCAGTTTCAGCACGTCCACCGGCCGCCTCTCGGGTACTCCGACCACTGCCAATGTAGGCACCTCGGCCCGCATCACGATCAACGTGAGTGATGGAACCGCCACGGCATCACTGGCGTCGTTCACGATCCAGGTGAATGCACCGGCCAATCGTGCGCCAACGATCAGCGGTTCGCCGTCGACCACGGTCACGGCAGGCAATGCCTACAGTTTCCAGCCGAGCGCCTCGGATCTGGACGGCAACACGCTGACCTTCAGCGTGACCAACAAGCCAGCCTGGGCGACGTTCAGCACTTCCAACGGCCGCCTGTCGGGGACACCCGCTGCCGGCAATGCTGGGTCCTACTCGGGCATCGTCATCTCTGTTTCGGATGGCACCGCCATCGCATCATTGCCGGCATTCACGATCCAGGTGAATGCGCAGGCCAATCGTGCGCCAACGATCAGCGGTTCGCCGTCGACCACGGTCACGGCAGGCAATGCCTACAGCTTCCAGCCGAGCGCCTCGGACCCGGACGGCAACACGCTGACATTCAGCGTGACCAACAAGCCAACGTGGGCGGCGTTCAATACCGCCAACGGGCAGCTGTCGGGGACTCCCGCCGCCGGCGATGTTGCATCCTACTCGGGCATCGTCATTTCGGTTTCGGACGGAACGGCCATCGCATCATTGCCGGCGTTCACGATCCAGGTGAATGCGCAGGCCAACCGTGCGCCGACGATCAGCGGCAACCCGAGTAGCGGTGTCCTTGTCGGTGCGGTGTACAGCTTCCAGCCGAGCGCGTCGGATCCCGATGGCAATACGCTTACCTTCAGCATCACCAACAAGCCAGCCTGGGCGACGTTCAGCACTTCCAACGGCCGCCTGTCGGGGACCCCCGCGGCCGGCGACGTTGCGTCCTACGCGGGCATTGTCATTTCGGTTTCGGACGGAACGGCGACCGCATCCCTGCCAGCATTCGCGATCGCGGTGACTCAGTCTGCCTCCGGGTCAGCGCAGGTGAGCTGGACTCCGCCGACCACCAACACCGACGGCTCCGCTCTCACGGATCTCGCGGGCTATCGGATCGCCTATGGCCGCTCATCGTCCGCGCTCGACCAGGACGCCTCGCTGACGAACGCCGGACTCACGTCCTATACAGTCAACAATCTGACCTCGGGTGAATGGTTCTTCGCGGTGTACGCGGTGAACTCGCAGGGCGTCGAGAGCGACATTTCCAATATCGCCTCGAAGACCATTCCGTAACGCGGTTCAGGCGGTGACGGCGCGTTCAATACGCGCCAGCGCGCGCTCGCGGCCCAGCAAGGCCAGGGTGGCATCGATGGGCGGCGACACCGTTCCGCCCGACACCGCGACCCGGATCGGCTGCGCCACCTTGCCGAGCCCCAGGCTCTTTTCCGCTGCGAACGTTTCGAGCGTGGCGTGAATCGCCGGTGCCTCCCATTGCGGGAGTGCGGCGAAGCGCGCACGAATTTCCCCCAGCAATCCGCTGAGCGTCCGCGGTCAGGTGCTTTTCTGCCGCCTTGGCATCCAGCGTGACCGCGTCGCCAAAGAAAAACCGGCTGTTCGCCGCCATTTCCTTGAGCGTCTTGGCGCGCTCGCGCTGCGCCACGATGATGCCTTCGAGCAGCGCCTGGTCGTCGGATTCGATGCCGAGCCGCTCAACTGCCACTGCAGGTGCGGCACCACGTGCTTTGGATCGGCGCGCACCAGGTGCTGCTGGTTGATCCACAACAGCTTCTCCAGGTTCATGGCCGAGGCGGACTTGTTGATGTCGCGCACGTCGAAGGCGGCGATCATCTCCGCAATCGTGAAGAACTCCTGGTCGCCGTGCGACCAGCCCAGGCGCACCAGGTAGTTCAGCAGCGCCTCGGGTAGATAGCCCTCTTCCTGGTATTGCAACACGCTGACCGCGCCGTGGCGCTTGGAAAGCTTGGCGCCGTCCGGCCCGAGGATCATGGGAACGTGGGCATAAACCGGGACGGGCTTATCCAGCGCCAGCAGCATGTTCATCTGCCGCGGCGTGTTGTTGAGATGGTCGTCGCCGCGGATCACGTGCGTGACACCCATGTCCGCGTCGTCCACCACCACGCAGAAGTTGTAGGTAGGCGTGCCATCGGAACGCGCGATGATGAGATCGTCGAGCTCCTTGTTCTGGAACGTGACCGCGCCGTGCACCACGTCCTCGACCACGGTGGCGCCCTCCTCCGGATTCTTGAAGCGCACCACGGGCTGAACGATCCCCGGGCCCCGGGCCCTTGCCGTGACGGCAACGGCCGTCATAACGCGGCTTTTCCTTGCGCGCCTGTTGCTCGGCGCGCATCGCGTCCAGCTCTTCCTTGCTGCAATAACAGTGGTAGGCGGTCCCCGCCTGCAGCATCTGGCCGATCACTTCCTTGTACCTGTCAAAATGCCGGGTCTGGTAGTAGGGACCGAGATCGTGATCCAGTCCCAGCCACTTCATGCCTTCGAGGATCACCTGCACCGCCTCGGGTGTTGAGCGCTCCAGGTCCGTGTCCTCGATGCGCAGGATGAACTGGCCTCCCATCCGGCGGGCGTAGAGCCAGCTGAACAGCGCGGTGCGCACACCGCCGATGTGCAGCAGGCCGGTGGGGCTGGGGGCGAAACGCGTGATGACGGGGCTGGACATGAGGTGTGCGGCCATTTCAGGGGCGCGAATCGTAGCAAAGCGCCGCGTTGCCTGGGATTTCCGCGGTTCCGCATTGATTCGTCGAGGTGCGCTATTTAGACTGCGCACCCTCTCTGAAGGGCCCGGGGCGACTCCCGGGGTTTCGACGGCGGGCGGTTAGCTCAGCGGTAGAGCACTGCTTTCACACGGCAGGGGTCACAGGTTCAAGCCCTGTACCGCCCACCATTATAAAGATAGGCTTTTTCGTACTTCCGACCCTTCCAGGAAAACCCGCCGTACGGGCGGCGAGCGGAAAAGGTCTGAAATGAGCGTGACGCAACGAAAAAAGGCCAGCATTGCGGCGGCCTTATTCGGCGCCCCCAAGCATATCCACCGCGGTATGGCCCGCGTGGCGGCGCTGCGCGGCCGTTTTCATTTCCGCCCGCGTCCAGGAATGCGCGTCCAAGGGTTTGCAGGTGGCTGTTCAGCAGCAAGTGCTACCGGGCTCCTGACAGCGGCAGAAACGGAGTGCGCCGGCGTCGTTTAGTGGTTACGTAGCGTCCTCTCAGCGGTTATCGTCGTCCTGTTAGCCAACTTGCGGTATCCAACAAGAGCGACGAACAATGAAGCTGAGTCGCAGGCTCGTCGTAGCTGGAGCGTTCCTGCTCTGCGCGGTTCAAGGTCATCATGCCCAGGCGCGCGGGCCCTCGACAGCTGAGGAACGAGCGAAAGTAGTCGCGCTCACCCGCTTACTTGAGAGAGATCCCTTGAGTGAGAACGCCCCTGTGACTCGACAGTGGTTGCGAGGGTGGGTCAGTGAGGTGCCCGATATCAGGGTCTATGTGTGCGATGACCTGCTCGGGCCACGGGCTCGGCGACAACTATCCTTACTCGAGCGAAGTCAACCTGCAGATGATCTTCTCGGCGGCAGCGTTCGCCATCGAGCATCAGGACAAGGCCAGGGACGAGATTGCCCAATATAGCGCGGGTGTCGAAGGGGCCTTGCGGGTGTATGAGGTAATAGCTGAAGTCGAAGCCGGATGCGAAGTCGGCGCTCCTGGATGAATTTCTCGCGAAGCGCGACGACGGCAAACTTGTTGATCACGTCGTACAACTCGCCAACAAGAAGTGCAAGAGGGCACACACGGAAGAGCTCGCCGCTCTGGCCGGGGCCGCAGTGGGGCTCGTCCTCGGATCTTTCGTCGCGTGGGGGTTGGGCGGACGTCGGCCTCGGAGTTTCACCGGTCGGGGAAGTGTCAAGACTGCAAGCGGCGGCGTGTTGAACGCAAAGACTTATCAAGTAATCGTGTTTGCCTGCGTAGCCTACTATCTGATCGTCGGCATAGCCCTTCACGTCCTCGAGCCCGAATACGATCCGCGTTACAGGTTCATGAGCGAGTATGTATGGGGAGCATACGGGTGGCTCATGACGACCACATTCTTTGTGCTGGGCCTGGCCACTTTCGCAGTCGCAGCGGGACTACGAAACGTACATCAATCGTCACGGAGTGCCCGCCTCGGATTCGGCCTACTGGCAATCGGGGCGTTGTTCGTGTGTCTGGCTGGCGTATTCAAGGACTTCATGCCGCACTTTGCGGCGAGCGTTGTGGCCATCCCAAGCATCGTCATGGCGGCCTTGTTGTTGTCATGGAGCTTTCGGCGGGTTACCGGTTGGCAGACGATTTACCCAGTCACGCTCTTGATCGCGCTTGGGATGCTTGCCGCGTTCTTGTCGTCCTTGGCCCATTTCGGAATGGAAGGATTGCTACAGCGAGCCTTCCTGTTCCTGTTCTTAGTGTGGCTTTCGATTGTCGCCAACCGCTTGGATCGCGTAACGGCCAGTAAGTCACCTAACCACGCCTTTGAGCGAACGTGACATGGTCTTCGTTGAACCTCCGGTTTCGGGAAGCTCCCGACGTACGACCGTGGGCCGCGCTCGACTTGTCGAGCATGATTCGCCGCGGGCAAGGCGCGCGACGGCTGCCGCAGCGCATGCGGGGTCCCGCAAGGCAGCTACAGGCGACGCCGCCAAGACTGCCGGGCAGTTTTCCCCTAAAGGGTGGGCCCGCTTCAGGTACACTGCGCTACGGCTTGTGAATCTTCGACCTGCCCGCCACTGAGCCCATGCCATTTCAGGCGACCTTCCGGCCAGAGTCAGTCACCTCCTAGTACTCGCGAACCGACCAGGCGTTTTCGTCTGGTGATTCAACTTTTCTCTTTATCAGGACTTCTTATGACCAAGCTCTACGTCGGAAATCTGCCCTTCACGGCCAACGAGGACACCGTGCGTGCCCTGTTTGCCGAATTCGGCGCCGTGCAAACAGTGTCGTTGATCACCGATCGCGAGACCGGCTCGCCTCGCGGCTTCGGCTTCGTCGAGATGTCGAACTCCGACGCCTCGCGCGCCATGCAAAGCCTCAACGGCAAGGACTTCGGTGGCCGTCCGCTGAAGGTGAACGAGGCCCAGGATCGCGCCCGCAGCGGTGGTGGTGGTGGCGGCGGCTACGGCCGGCGCCGATAACCGAGCGTGCTTCGACTGACCTTCCACGCAGGCAAAGGCGACACGCCCACGCTGATGCTTGCTTCGTTCGTGCGCTTTTGCGCGGATGGGAACTTGCGTGGCCCCGACAACTACGTCGTGGCGCGCTGTGTGGAAGGTCTCTGGCACGTCGGCGGCCGCACGCATCGCGAACTCAATTGCGAAGGCCCGGTGCGCGTGCGCATCACCTCGCGCACCAGCGGGGTACCGGTGCACCGCGGTCCATTCCAGCACCTGCACACGGTGAACGGTGTGCTGCATGGCGACGACGCCAGCATGAACGTGGCGATGCCCGGTCGGGTGGCAGATGGCGCCACCGAGTGCCTCGAGCTCACCTTCCTGTCGTCATCACCTGACTAACAAACTCAAACGGAACATTCGAGATGGCCATACGAAACTATCGGCAAGCCAAGCGAAGCCGGGAAGACTCCCGCAAGAAGCGCCAGCAACAAAAGCTCGAACGCAAGCTGAGCCGGGGCGCCGCCCCGACTCCTGCAGCGGACGCCCCGGTGGCTCCCGCCGACAGTGAAACCAAGGATTTGCCATGAGACACGCAGCGGCTACGCCCATGGCCGGACGCGGCGCAGTGCGCGAGCGGCAGAGGCGCGATCGCGCTGCGGCTCCACTGCTGCGCACGCGCTATCCGCAGCTCGGATCCGTGCAGCTCGACTTCGAATTCAGCGACCGCACGGAATTCCTCCCGTCGCCGCAGGTCACGGTCTTTCATCCGCCGGCGCGCGCTTATTTCTGTTTCGCCTGTCCCTACAGTGATTGCGATGGTGAATTCAATCTCACGGATGCGGTCGACGTGGCGGTGAACGCTGATGGGGCGCGGGGTGACGGCCAGGTTCGCTGCGCCGGCAAACGGAATGGCGGGGCTTCCTGCACGCTGTGTCTCGAGTACTCGATTTCCGCGCACCTGGCCTGAACGCTTTCGAGCGCGCAGCTTCCGTCAGCAATTCGCGCTGATCTGCCAGGACACGCCGTAGCGGTCGCGCAACGAGCCGCCCGGCTGCTTCTCTCCGCCTTCTGCCAACCGGTCGCTGACGCGCGCGGCTTCCGCCTCGCTGCCGCAGCGGATCAGCAGCGACGACCCGGCGAAAACGCATGGCGCCGATTGCCATTGAGCGCGACCAGTTGCTGGCCGGCGATCTCGAAGCTCGCGGTCATGACGTTGCCTTCAGTCCCGCGACCACCGGCCGGGAAGCGGGTGATGGCGCCCAGCTTGCCGCCCGGAAAAATACCGGCGTAATAACGCGCGGCCTCTTCGGCCTGCGTTTCGAACCAGAGAAATGGCGTGATCGAATTCATTTGCGTCTCCGTTCGATGGCTTCGGCCAGTTTGCCGAGCTCGCCTTCCCAGCCCTGCGTGGCCATCTGTGTGTAGAAGTCGTTGTGCATGGCGTCGAATTGCAGATCGACGCGCGTGATGTCCTGGCCCTCGGCCGTGAGCTCGATGCGTGTCTCCACTTCGTAGGGCTCGACGCCGGGAATGAAATCCGCGAGGTTCATCCAGGCCGCGATGCGCGTTGAGTTGACGAGTGTGTAGCGAGCCTTGAGCGTGGTCGACAGTGGCTGTCTGGCCTGCTTCATGAAAGCGACCTGTTCGGGCCCCACCGCCGTCATCACATACTCGAGCGCGCCACCAACCCGGAGCTCGAGGCGGTTGACGATGACTTCGAAGCCCGGCGGGCCCCACCACGACTCGATACCTTCCTTGGTGGTCCACATCTCCCAGACCAGATCGAGTGGCGCCTTGAAGCTGCGTTGCAGGGAAATTCTTTTCTTCACTTTGTGCTCCCGGATTTCCGCCTTTTGTCGTTGCGAGCGCGAACCGCCACCTTGCGCCGCTCGAGAGCGGCGTCGAGGCGATCGAGCCGTGCCTCCCAATGTGCGCGGAATTGCATGACCCACTGGTCGAGTTCCTGGAACGGTTCGTGCCGCAGCGAATAGAACCTCTTCTGCCCCTCGGGTCGCACGTTTACGAAACCGGCGCGCGCCAGGATGGCGAGGTGTCGTGATACACCGGATTGCTGGATTTGCACCCGTTCCACCAGATCATTCACCGGCAGCTCCCCGGCACGCAGCTCCTCGACCAGTTTCAGCCGCATCGGGTCGGCCAGTGCCGCGAAGGTTGTTATATTCATATATGTGTATATACACATTCGACAGACGTGGCGTCAAGCCCGATCCGCGCCATCTTCGCCCCGGCAACCTAAGGGTTTCTTTGCGACGGCTTCCCTGTCTGCCGGAATTCGGACTACGCTGCTGCGGTGCGCGAGGGTACGCCCAAGAACTGAGACTCATGGGCCCCGCTGGCGGCTCTATGTCTTCGCGGTAGTGCTGACGGGCGTCACGTTGCTGCTGAGACTGGGCATGACGCCCTGGGATGGCGGCCAGCCGCTGCTCATCCTGTTCCTGTTTCCCATCGTCATCAGCGCTTACCTCGGAGGACTCGGTCCCGGGATTGCTCGCGACCGGACTCACGGCCGTCGTCTACCGACTACTTCCTGCTTCCGCCAATCTACGCATTCGGTTTTGCGATCGCCGGTGGAGTTCGCACACTGGTTGTTCATGCTGATCGTGGGCGTGCTGATCAGCGTGCTGTTCAACGAACTCGATCGGTTGCGCCGGGGACTCCCGGACGAGGCCCTCGAAGGCCGGCACATCACCACCGAACGCAAGGTCAGTCTCGGTTTTGCGGCGGCCCTCACCTTGCTTGGAATCATCGGCATCGTGTCCTATCTATCGGTGGTGCGGCTCAACGAGAATTCGAAGCTCGTGGCGCATTCCCAGCTGGTGATGGCGAGCATCGACGCCATCGTTGCGACCACCCTGGAAACCGAATCCGCGAATCGCGGTTACATAGTATACGGGTGAGGAGCTGTTTGCCGCCGACTACACGCGCGCAGTGGGTCGCGTCGAGGGTCTTTTTCTGCAGCTGCGGGATGCGGTGCGCGAGAACCCGCAACAGCTGGCCCGCGTCGAACCGCTGGCCGAAGCCGTGCGCACCCGGCTGGCGCATAGTTCCCGGATCCTCGACCTCAGGCGCACCGGCGGGCTCGAGGCCGTGCAACGTTATCTCGCGCAGAACCGGACCCGGCCCGGCGTGGCGCTGCAAACCCGCGTGCGCGATCTGGCGCGCGAGATGAAATCCGCCGAGATCCGCCTGCTCAACGAGCGGGAACACGACGCGGCCCAGAGCGCGCTCGTCACGCAGGCGGTCATCGTGTGCGGCAGCGCGCTGGCACTCACTCTCGTGGGCCTCGCAATTTTCGCGATCCGCCGCGATTACGCGGGACGCGCGCGCGCCGAGGCCGAACTCAGCCGCTTCTTCGATCTGTCACTCGACCTGTTCGTGATCGCGGGGATCGACGGCTATTTCAAACGCGTGAGCCGCGCCATCACCGGCATGCTGGGCTACAGCGTCGACGAGGCGTTGCGCATCCCCTTCATGGAGCTCATCCATCCCGACGACAAGGCCGCAACCGCCCGTGCCGTGTTGACTCAAGTGGTCGGCGGTGAACCCGTGGACCAGTTCGTCAACCGCTATCGCCACAAGAACGGCAGCTGGCGCACGTTCTCGTGGCGTTCCGTGCCGCGCGGCAAGCTCATGTACGCCTCCGCGCGCGACGTCACGGATTCGGTGCGCGCCGAACTCGAGCTGCGCGAGGCCAAGGAACAGCTCGAGATGCGCGTCGCGGAACGCACGCGCGACCTCGAGGTATCGCACGAGGCACTGTCGAGCAGCGAACGCCGCTTTCGCGCACTCATCGAGAACGGCATCGACGGCGTGGTACTCATCGATAGCACGGGCCATGTGCGCTACGTGAGTCCCGCGGTCATGAATATCGAGGGGTACACTCCCGAGGAGCTGATCGGCCAGCGCGGCCGCGTGAATGCGCACCCCGACGATGTGCCGGTACTCACACGCGCGCTCGCACAGCTGAAGGCCGAACCCGCCAAACCCGTACGCATGGTCTGGCGCCAGCGCCACAAGGACGGGCACTGGATGTGGCTGGAAGGCATCGCCACCAACCTGCTCGACGATCCCTCGGTGCGGGCCATCGTCACCAACTATCGCGACATCACCGAGCGACTGGCACACGAAACCCGGCTCGCGGAACAGCTGCAGCGGCTGGCGCTGCTGTCGCGCATCACGCGTGCAGTCGGCGAACGCCAGGACCTGCGCAGTATTTTCCAGGTGGTGGTCGCGCGGCTCGAGGAGGAGCTACCGGTGGATTTCTGCGGTATCTGCATGCACGACGCCGGCGAGCACAGCCTCACGGTGAATTGCATCGGCGCGCGCAGTGAGTCGACCGCCGAGCAGCTCGACATGACCCAAGGAACGAAGGTGCCGATCGACGAGAACGGCCTGGCGCGCTGCGTGCGCGGGCAGCTCGTCTACGAGCCGGACATTGCCGCGACTTCATTCCCGTTTCCGCAGCGCCTCGCCGGTGCGGGCCTCGGCGCCATGGTCATCGCGCCGCTGCTGGTGGAGAGCAAGGTGTTCGGCGTACTGATCTGTGCGCGCCGACCGGCGCGCAGTTTTTCGAGCGGCGAATGCGAGTTCCTGCGCCAGGCGAGCGAACACACCGCGCTCGCCGCGAACCAGGCGCAGCTCCACGAAGCGCTCCAGCAGGCCTACGACGACCTGCGCCAGACCCAACAACAATTCATGCAGCAGGAGCGGTTGCGGGCGCTCGGCCAGATGGCGAGCGGCATTGCACATGACATCAACAATGCGATCTCGCCCGTGGCGCTGTACACCGAGGCGCTGCTCGAGCGCGAGTCGCTTTCCGAGCGCGCGCGCGGCTATCTCGAAATCATTCAGCGCGCCGTCGACGACGTCGCCCAGACTGTGGCGCGCATGGGCGAGTTCTACCGGCAACGCGAACCGCAGCTCGCGCTGGTGCCGGTGGATCTCAACAAGCTGGTGCGCCAGGTGGTCGACCTCACGCGCGCGCGCTGGAGCGACATGGCGCTGCAGCGCGGTGTTGCCATCGAGATGCGACTCGAGCTCGCCGCCAGGCTCGCCCCCATTGCCGCGGCCGAAAGCCAGATCCGCGACGCGCTGGTGAACCTGGTATTCAACGCGGTCGATGCCATGCCGCAAGGCGGCGTCCTGACGTTGCGCACGCGTCTCGCCTCCGTCAACGACGATGCTTCGGCCAGGGACCCATCAGTAATCCTCGAGGTCAGTGACACCGGCGTGGGCATGGACGAGGAAACCAGGAAGCGCTGTCTCGAACCGTTCTTCACGACCAAGGGCACCCGTGGCACCGGCATGGGTCTCGCGATGGTCTATGGCGTCGCGCAGCGACACGCCGCGACGCTCGAACTGGAAAGTGAACCCGGCAAGGGTACGCTGGTGCGCCTGGCATTCAATGTCGCGCCGGACGAGCCAGCCGTCACCAGCGGCCGCCACAAGCCGCCCGTCGGCTCGATGAAAATCCTGCTCGTCGACGACGATCCATTGCTGCTCAAGTCATTGCGTGACGCCCTGGAGAGCGACGGCCACGATGTCACGGTCGCAAACGGCGGCCAGGCGGGAATCGATGCGTTCCTCGCCTCCCACGCGGCCGGCACACCGTATCCCGTCGTCATCACGGATCTCGGCATGCCGCATGTCGACGGCAGCAAGGTCGCCGCCACCATCAAGGCCACGCTGCCCGCCACCTTCGTCGTCATGCTCACGGGCTGGGGCCGCAGGTTGGTCGTCGAAAGCGAAATGCCTCCCGGCGTCGATGTGGTGTTGCCGAAACCGCCGAAGATCGCCGAGCTGCGCACCACCCTGGCCGCGCGGTTCGCGAAGGAAACCTCGCAGGCCGTCATCCTAGTGGGAGTCGCGCGAGACGTGGGCGCCGCTCTTGCCTACCAGCACGTCCAGGTCGGCACCAAGATGTGCCTGTTGCACGTGATCCACGTACAGCTTGTACCAGCCGCGCACCGGTCGCGGCGCCGGCTGCCACGCGGCACGGCGCGTGGCGAGTTCGGCATCACTGACATCGAGGTGCAGCCTGCGGGCCGGCACATCGAGCTCGATGAAGTCGCCGGTGCGCACCAGTGCCAGCGGCCCGCCCGCGGCGGCTTCCGGGGACACATGCAACACCACGGTGCCGTAGGCAGTGCCGCTCATGCGCGCGTCCGAGATGCGCAGGATGTCGGTGATGCCACGTCGCAGTAGTTTGGGCGGCAAGGGCATGTTGCCCACTTCGGCCATGCCCGGATAACCCATGGGACCGCAGCCCTTCAGCACCATGACGCAGTGTTCGTCGATGTCGAGGTCCTCGTCATCGATGCGCGCGTGCAGATCTTCGATGTTCTCGAACACCACGGCACGGCCGCGGTGGCGCAGCAGGTGTGGCGAGGCAGCCGACGGCTTGATGACCGCGCCATCCGGAGCGAGATTGCCGCGCAGTACCGCGATGCCCGCCGCCGGCTTGAAGGGCTCGGCAAAGGGACGGATCACGGCGCGATTCCAGCAGGGTGCCTCGGCAATGTTTTCGCCCAGCGTGCGTCCATTGGCCGTGCGCGCGTTCAGGTCGAGCAGCGCCGAGATTTCGCGCATGACGGCCGGCAGTCCACCCGCGTAGAAAAAATCTTCCATGAGATATTTGCCCGAGGGCTGCAGGTCGACCAGACACGGCAGCTGCGAACCCAGCTGATCCCAATCCTCGAGCGACAGCGGCACTCCGACGCGGCCGGCGATCGCCAGCAGGTGAATGACCGCGTTGGTCGATCCGCCGATCGCGGCATTCACGCGAATGGCATTCTCGAACGCCGCGCGCGTGAGGATCTTCGAAAGCGCCATCTCCTCTTCCACCATCTCGACGATCCGCCGCCCGGTGAGCTGCGCCTGGCGATAACGGCGCGCGTCCACGGCGGGAATCGCCGCATTGCCGGGTAGCGAGACGCCGAGTGCTTCGACCATGCTGGCCATCGTCGAGGCGGTGCCCATGGTCATGCAGTGGCCCTTGGAGCGATGCATGCAGGATTCAGCCGCGGTGAATTCTTCCTGGCTCATGCGCCCGCCGCGCACGTCTTCCGACATCTGCCACACACCGGTACCCGAGCCTAACTGCTTGCCGCGAAAATGCCCGGAGAGCATCGGGCCACCGGAAATGCCGATGGTGGGCAGATCACAGCTCGCCGCGCCCATCAGCAGCGCCGGCGTGGTCTTGTCGCAGCCCATGAGCAGCACCACGCCGTCGATCGGATTGCCGCGAATCGACTCTTCGACATCCATGCTGGCGAGATTGCGGAATAACATGGCCGTGGGACGCAGTTGAGTCTCGCCCAGCGACATCACGGGAAATTCGAGCGGAAAACCGCCGGCTTCGTAGACGCCGCGCTTCACGTACTCCGCGAGTTCGCGGAAGTGCCCGTTGCAGGGCGTGAGTTCACTCCAGGTGTTGCAGATGCCGATGACCGGACGGCCATCGAACAGGTCGTCCGGATAGCCCTGGTTCTTGATCCAGCTGCGATGCAGGAATCCGTCTTTGCCGGCGCGACCAAACCATTCCTGGCTGCGACGTGTGCGCTTTTTGCGATCGTCCATTCGCAGGCAGCGTACAAAACGCGGCGATATGCGAACAATGATTTTCTGCCAATGAAGGATACCGGGTTTGGCATGCCGGTCGCGCGCGGCTCACGATGCGTTTTTCAGCTCCTGGGGAAAACCATAACTACTCACCGCCGAAGTCTTGATCGCGCGCAGCAACACGTTCGCGGCCGGCGACAACAACCAGTCGGTGCGCGTGATGATGCCAAACGCGTCCATCGTGCAGGACAGCGTCATCGGCAGGATTGCCACCATCCCGTAAGTCGCGTAGTAACGCGCCACTTCGGTAGGCACCACCGAGATGAAATCCGTCTGCTGCAGCATCTTGGTGACGAACAGCAACGATGCGGTTTCGATGAGCTGTGTCGGCGGTGCGAGCCCCGCTTCGCGGAACATCAGGTCGAAGCGATGGCGCAGCACGCTGCCCGACGGCGGCACGATCCACGATTTCTTTTCCACGGCGGCCAGCGTCAGTCCCGCAACATTGAGCAGCGGATGCCCGGGGCGCACCACCGCGCAGACCGGCTCTTCGGCCAGGCGTTCGTAACGCAATCCAGTCTTGTCCTGACGCTCGAACAGGCGGCCGATCATGATATCGAGCTTGCCCTGCGCCAGCTGCTCGATGAGCACGTTGCTCGACTCGACGTTGAGCTCGACGCGTAATTTCGGGTTTTCGCGCGCAATGATCATGATGGCCTGCGGGATGAGGCTGAGCGCCGGGCCGGTGATGGCGCCGAGAGTCACGTGACCGGAGAGGCCGGTCTTCAACGCATCGACTTCCTGTCCCGCCTCCCGTAACGACGACAACGCGATACGCGCGTGCCGGATCATGGTCTCGCCATACCAGTTGGCGCGCATGCCGCGCGGCTGGCGTTCGAACAGGCTCACGCCGAGCATGTCCTCGAGATCCTTGAGCAGCTTGGAAGCTGCCGGCTGTGACATGTTCAGGACTTCCGCCGCGCGATGAATATTGCCTTCATCGCAAATCGCGGTGAGCAGCATGAGTTGCCGGGTCTTGAGGCGCGCACGTATGAACCAGGGTGTGGTCGCGGACATATCTGGAATCCCCCCGACTTTCAATTATGGATATTTGTCTGAGTATAGCTCCGTAACAATATCGGGCTTGTCGGCTATCGATACGAAACTCATGATGCCTCGACTCATGGGTTGGGCGGGGCGGTCCTGGAGGGGTCATGGCTGGACTGATTAGACAGAAATTGGCGCTGGGACTGATGGTGTTGCTCGCGGCCTGCTCCGGCGGCGACCAGCCCGGCGCCAAAGGCGATTCCAAACCCATCGTGCTCGGCTTCAGCCAGATCGGCGCCGAAAGTGAATGGCGCACGGCGAACACCACCTCGATTCAGACGGCCGCCAGGGAAGCCGGAATCACACTGCGCTTTTCAGACGCCCAGCAGAAGCAGGAAAACCAGATCAAGGCGCTGCGATCCTTCATCGCCCAGCGCGTCGACGTCATCGCCTTCTCGCCGGTGGTCGAGACCGGGTGGGAAACAGTATTGCGTGAAGCCAAGGCGGCAAAAATTCCCGTCATCCTCACCGACCGCGCGGTCGAGGTCAGCGATGACACGCTCTATTTGTCGCTGATGGGTTCGGACTTCGTCGAGGAAGGACGCAAGGCGGGCCGCTGGCTGCTCGAGTATTTTTCGAATGGACCCGGCAAGGACGTCAAGGGAGACGTCAAAATCGTGGAGCTGCAGGGCACGGTGGGCTCCGCACCGGCCAACGACCGCAAGCGAGGATTCGCGGAGATCATCAGCGCCGATCCGCGCTACAAGATCATCCGCTCGCAGACCGGTGACTTCACGCGCGCCAAGGGCAAGGAAGTCATGGAGGCCTTCCTCAAGGCCGAAGGACGCAACATCACGGTGCTGTTTGCGCACAACGATGACATGGCCATCGGCGCCATCCAGGCCATCGAAGAAGCCGGCTTCAAGCCGGGGACAGACATCATCATCATCTCCATCGACGGCGTGAAGGGCGCATTCGAGGCCATGATCGCCGGCAAGCTCAATGTCACCGTGGAATGCAGCCCGCTGCTGGGCCCGCAACTGATGGCCGCCGTCAAGGATGTGGTGGCCGGCAAGGCGATTCCAAAGCGCATCGTCACCGAGGAATCTGTCTTTCCGAAAGAAGTGGCCGCCCAGGAACTGCCGAAGCGCAAGTACTGAGCTGTCCATGATCGTGTTCGGCGCGCTCGAGGACGGTCGCAGCATCGAGGCGCTCACCGTGGGTGAGCCGCATGGCCTGCAGGCGGAGGTGCTGACCTACGGCGCCATCCTGCGTCGTCTCACGTTCCCGGTGCGCGGTCAGCGACGCAATCTCATTCTCGGATTCGAACGGCTCGAGGACTACGTGGCAGACCGCGCCTATGTTGGCGCGCTGGTGGGGCGCTTCGGCAATCGCATCGCAAACGCGAGGTTTTCGCTCGACGGCAAGGAGCACGTGGTGACTGCCAACGAAGGCATCAATCACCTGCATGGCGGGGCGCTCGGCTTCGGCAAGAGGGTGTGGCGCGTGCTCGAGGGTTGCCACGACGCGTCGCGCGTCGTGCTGGCATTGACGTCCCCCGCCGGAGAAGAAGGTTATCCGGGAACTCTCGAGGCAACGGTGGCGCTCGCCGTGACGCCAGGTTCGCTGAGAATAACGTTCAGCGCACGCACCGATGCGGCTACGCCGGTCAACCTGACTTATCACCCCTATTTCAATCTCGCGGCGGATCCACACTCACCGGCCACCGCCCAGTCGCTGCGTATCCCGGCAAGTCACTATCTACCGGTGCATGCCGGTCTCATCCCGACGGGTGAATTCGCGCGCGTCGAAGGGACGCCGTTCGATTTCCGCCAGGCGCGTCCGCTGGCACCACCCGAGACCGGCGCGCATGAGCAACTGCAACTCGCCGGCGGTTACGATCACTGCTGGGTTCTCGATCCCGGAGCCGACTGCGCCTGCGAGCTCAGCTCACCGCAGGCTGACCTCACGCTCACCATGAGTGGCAGCGGGCCCGGTCTGCAGTTCTACAACGGTCAGTTCCTGGCGCGCACGCATGCGCGGCTCGGCAGCGGTGTGATCCTCGAGCCACAAGGATTGCCCAACGCGCCAAATGAGCCCGGCTTCCCGGCCGCGATCCTGCGGCCGGGAGAACAGTATCGTGCCGATATCGAGTATCGGGTGGCGGCGGTATGAGGATGCGGCGGCGCGAATTCCTGGTCGGCAGCATTGGAGCCTGCGCAACCATGAGGGCCGTGCAAGCCGCTGAGGACCAGTCGCTACGCGTCCACGATCCGGTGCTGATCCGCGAACGCGACACCTACTACCTGTTCGGCACAGGCCGCGGCATCGCCACGCACAGCTCCACCGACCTTAAATCCTGGAAGAAGGAACCGCCGGTTTTCGAAACGCCCCCGGCCTGGTGCGCCAGCGTGGTCGCAAACTTCCAGGGACGCTTCTGGGCGCCGGACATTTCGCGTCACGACGACACTTACTATCTCTATTACTGCGTGTCGGCCGGCGGCAAGATCACTTCCGCGATTGGCGTCGCCACCAACCGCACGCTGGATCGCAGTGCGCGGGACTATCGCTGGGTCGATCACGGCATTGTCGTGCAGTCGGTGCCTTACCGCGACCTGTGGAACGCCATTGATCCGCAACTGGTCGTCGACGAGGACGGCACGCCGTGGCTGGCCTTCGGATCGTTCTGGGCAGGGCTGCGCCTCGCGAAACTCGCGCCCGACCGCCTGCGTCTCGCCGAACCCCAGCAATGGCACTCGCTCGCCAAACGTGAACGCTCGGTGCTCATCGACGACGCCGAACCTGAGCCGGCGTCCATCGAAGCGCCATTCATTTTCCGCAAGGGCGCCCACTACTATCTGTTCGTGTCCTGGGATCACTGCTGTCGCGGCGTGAACAGCGATTACAAGGTGGTGGTGGGCCGCGCGCGCAACCTCACCGGCCCGTACCTCGACCGCGACGACGAGCGCCTGGACAAGGGCGGCGGCACGTTATTGATCGCGGGCAATGCGCGCTGGCCGGGTATCGGCCACAACAGTGTCTACACCTTCGACGGGCACGACTACTTCGTGGCGCACGCCTACGACGCGCGCGATCGCGGCTGGTCGAAACTCAGGATCCTCGAGCTCGCGTGGGATGCCGATGGCTGGCCCACGATCGACGCGCGCGCACTCGAGGCGGCAACGTGAAGACCGGCAGCGATGCGCTTTTGTTCGCCATCGATACGCGCGCATGTATCGCGGCGCAGGTGCTTCTGCCCACCGGTGTCACACTGCATATACTCGCCCTGACATTGCCTCCACCTTCCGGAGACTCTCAACAATGAAACGCTCCACGACTCGCCGTCAGTTCCTGTCCCAGGTCGGATACGCCGGCGCCGGCCTCGCCGCCTCTTCCGTGTTCGCGCTGCCCGCGTATTCGCAGGCCTCGGGCCGTACCGCGCGCGTCGCGCTCGGCCTGGTCACGCCGCGCGAAGACTTCAATCGCCGCCTGTTCGGTGCGTTCCTCGAGCACCTGGGACGCGCCGTCTACACCGGTGTGTACGAGCCAGGCTCGTCGCTCGCCGACTCGCGCGGCTTTCGCAAGGACACGCTCGCGGAGGTCAAGGCGCTCAACGTGCCCATCATTCGATATCCGGGCGGCAACATGGTCTCGGGCTACAACTGGTGGGACGGCGTGGGGCCGAAGAAGAACCGCCCCACCGTGCTCGAGCGCGCCTGGAACTCGCTCGAGACCAACCAGTTCGGCACCAACGACTTCATGGATTGGGCCAAGGCGGTCGGCACCGAGCCCTTGTTAGGCTTCAATCTCGGCACCGGCACCTCGGAGATGGCGGTCGCTTACATCGAGTACTGCAACTACGCGAAGGGCACCAAGTGGAGCGACCTGCGCCGCTCGCATGGCTACGAACAGCCGCACAAGGTGAAGTACTGGTGCCTGGGGAACGAGATGGATGGTCCCTGGCAGATGGGCCGGCTCACCGCGCGGGAGTATGGCCGCAAGGCGCGCGATATCGCCCAGCAGGCGCGCAACATCGACCCGGACGTGCAACTGATCGCCTGCGGCTCGAGCAATACCATTCTGCCTACCTACCTCGAATGGGATCGCGAGGTGCTCGAGGAATGCTACGACCAGGTGGACGGCATCTCGCTGCACAACTACTACGGCAATGAACCCGAGCTCAGCGGCGGCAGTTCCGAGCGCTTTCTCGCCATGAACCTCGACATGGAGCGCCAGATCCAGGAAATCATCGCCGTGGCGGATTACGTGCAGGGCCTGCAGCGCTCGTCGAAGCGGCTCTGGCTGTCATTCGATGAATGGAACGTGTGGTATCGCGCGCGCAGCGCGGAACATCTCGACGGCAAGGGGCAGTTCGCGCCCAAGCTGCTCGAGGAGGTCTACAACCTCGAGGACGCGTTGCTCACGGGTGGATTCCTGAACACGCTGATGCGCCAGTCCGACCGCGTGCGCGTGGCCTGCCTCGCGCAAATCGTCAACGTGATCGCGCCGCTGGTCACCAATAGCAAGGGCGTGCTGCGCCAGTCCATCTACTACCCGTACGCCATGGTGCTCAAGTACGCTCACGGCCGCATGCTGGACCTGCGGGTCGAGAGCGAGACCTATCCCATCCGCGCCCGCGGCCTGCGCCCGGACTTCGCGCGCAATGCGCAGGTGCCCTTCGTCGACGTAGTCGCGACCTACGATGCGCAGCAGAAACGCGTCGCCGTGTTCGCGCTCAACCGCGACCTCGCCAACGAGCGCGAACTGGCGCTGAGCTTCGAAGACATCGCGCCGTCCAGCGTGCTCGCGGCCGAGACAGTGACCGGCACCGATCTCAAGGCGTTCAACACGTTCGAGGCGCCGGACAAGGTAGTGGCCACCAGGCTCGATGCCGGCGCCGCCGGCGGCAAGATGTCGGTGAAACTGCCGCCGCGTTCCTACACGGTCGTGCAACTGGCGGTCTGAGGAAATCACCGGTGAACGGATTTTCGCGACGGGACGCCCTCAAGGTGCTCGGCGCGGGAGTTGCAGGCGCTTCGGCCAGCGGCGCCGCCGCGAAGATCCTGTTCCGCGACGACGAGCCGGAGATCGAATACTTCCGGCTCGCCGACGTGCGGCTTGGCGCGGGCCCGTTCCTCGAGGCGCAGCGGCTCGACGCCGCCTATCTCCTGCAACTCGAACCCGACCGGCTGCTGCACAACTTCCGGAAGAACGCAGGTCTCGATCCCAAGGCGCCGGTGTACGGCGGCTGGGAGTCGGTCGAGCCGTGGATCGACATCCGCTGCCATGGCCATACGCTGGGTCACTACCTCACGGCCGCGGCCTGCATGCACGAGAGCACCAGCGACCTGCGATTTGCCGAGCGAGTCGACTACATCGTCAAGGAACTGGCGGAGTGTCAGCAGAAGACCGGCGGCTGGCTGACGGCGTTTCCTGACGGCGTCGCGCCACTAACCGACAGCCTGGCGGGAAAGCCCTTCGCGGGCGTGCCCTGGTACACCACGCACAAGGTGCTGGCCGGCCTGCGCGATGCCTACCTGCATCGCGGCTCGGACGCCGCGCTCGCGGTGCTCGTGCGGTTCGCGGACTGGATCAACCTCGCCAGCCGCGACGTGCCGGAGGCCCAGTTCCAGAAGATGCTCGACCGCGAACACGGCGGCATGAACGAGGTGTGCGCCGATCTGTTTGCAATCACGAAGAACACCCAGTACCGCGAGTTGGCGCTGCGCTTCTCGCATCGTGCCCTGCTGGCGCCCCTTGCTGCGTCGCGCGACACGCTCGACGGCCTGCATGCCAACACACAGATACCCAAGGTGATCGGCTTCAGCCGCATCAGCCAGCTCACCGACGCGTCCGAACACGGGCGCGCGGCCGAGTTTTTCTGGCGCGCGGTGACTGACACGCGCTCCTTCGCCACCGGTGGACATGGCGACATCGAACATTTCTTCCCACCTGCGGAATTTGCGCAGCATCTCGGTTCTGCAAAGACCATGGAAACCTGCTGCACGCACAACATGCTGCGACTCACGCGCTCGCTCTACACCCACCACGTGCGCGTTCCCTACATGGATTACTTCGAGCGCGCGCTGTTCAACGGCATCCTGGCGTCACAGGATCCCGCCACGGGCATGATGACTTACTTCCAGTCGACACGACCCGGCTACGTCAGGCTCTACCACACACCCTTCGATTCGTTCTGGTGCTGCACCGGCTCGGGCCTCGAGAATCACGCGCGCTACGGTGAGTCGATCTACGCTCGCGATGGCCGCGTGTTGTACATCAACCTGTTCCTGGCCTCGACTCTCGATTGGCGCGAGCGCCAGCTGCAGGTCGTGCAGGAAACGCGTTTCCCGGACGAAGACAGAACGAGATTTCGTTTCCAGACCGCCAAGGCACAGGAACTCGAGCTTGCGATCCGTCATCCGGCCTGGTGCCCGGTCATGAGCCTCACGCTCAACGGCCGTCGCAAGGTCGTGAGCCGGCAACCCGGCGAATACTTCGCCTTCAAGGGGCACATCAGCAACGGCGACACGCTCGAGCTGCACCTGCCCATGGAACTGCATCTCGAGCCGTTGCCTGACGCAGCCGACCTTTCTTCGATGGAATGGGCGGCCGTCATGTACGGCCCCATCGTGCTGGCCGCGCGACTCGGCACGCAGGGCATCACGCCGGGCTCGCAGCTCATCGTGAACGAGCGCAAGTCCGGCGAGATGCTCGGCGCAGCGATCGAGATTCCGGCCTGGTCGAAGCCGCTCGAGGAGCTGCCCGCGAGTCTGCAACGCACCCGCGAGGAATCCGTCACATTCACGACCACGGGTTTCGATGGCGGCCGTCGCGTCGAATTCATTCCCTGGTTCCGCGTCGCGCACGAGCGCTACAACCTCTACTGGCGCCGCTCCGGTTGAGTTCGCCAACCGTTCTGCCCAAGCCCGTGTTACCCCTGGCGCGGGCATTTCAGGGGCTTGCAGAAGCTGCGAGCAGGTAACCCTTCCGACCGGGCCTTCTGGGCCTTCAAACCCGGAAAAAGCGCGAACTGGAGCCCTTCCTAGGCACCCCCCGTGTGACCGGCGTCACCGTGGTTTTGTCACATAACGGCCAAGATTCCCTTCGTGTCATTGGGCGTTCCTGCGCCCGGAGGGAGGCTATTGTGGCAATACACAAGGTGTTGATCGTCGATGATGCGCGCCCGGATCTCATGAACCTGGAAAGGATCGTGAGTGCCGCGGGCTACATCACGATCACCGCGACCAACGGCCAGCAGGCCGTGGAGATTTCCAAGGCACAGCTTCCCGACGTCATCCTCATGGACGTCAACATGGAGCAGATGGACGGGTTCGCAGCCACCCGCGCCATCGGGGGTGACGCCGCCACCAAGGCAATTCCGGTCGTGCTGGTGACCAGCAAGAACCAGAAGGCCGATCGTGTGTGGGCGCAGATGCTCGGCGTCAAAGGCTACGTGACCAAGCCCTACACCCGCGACCAGATTCTCAGCGCCATCGACGCCTGCGCATGAACTCGAGTTTTCCCCTGCCGCTTGGACTGCCACCGATGCCTGCGGAGCTCGAGGCTCTGGTGGGGCCCGCCTCGGCGGCCGAGGAAGACCCGAACCACATCGTCCGCCAGGCCTTTCGTATCGGCCACATGCGCCTGCTGGCGACGTTTTCGAGCGCGAGCGAGCTGGTGGAAATGCCGAACGTCTATCCACTGCCGCGCATGCCCGCCAACCTGCTGGGGCTCGTGAACCTGCACGGCCGAATCGTGCCGCTGTTCGACTTCGCGGCGCTGTTTGAAACCACTCACCTGCCGCGCGAGAAGCGCATGGTGCTGGTAATCGGCCACGGCAACGACGCCGCCGGCATTGTCATCGACGGTCTGCCCCGCCGGATGGCATTCGTGACCGAGGCGCAGATCGTCCCGCCCGCACTGCCGGCCGGCGCCATGAACGCGGTGATCGCCACCTATCTTGAAGGCAAAGACGCCTGGTTTGAATTCGACTACGCCCAACTACTCGATCAACTCGCGAGCTGACACCATGGCCCTCCGCAACGTATTCGGCGCCCAGTCCATCCGGCAGAAACTGCTGCTCGGAACACTGTTCCTCGCCATCATACCGGTGGCGGTCACCTCGCTCATCGTGGGCCGTGAATCGCTCAACTCCAGCCGGGACGCGCTCGAAGCCCAGGCGCGCGAGGCGCTCATCGCGCAACGCGCCGCGAAGGCCGGCCAGATCACCGACTACTTCGAGTCGCTCTCGAACCAGGTGCAGGTGCTCGCCGCCTCCCCCGACGTGGTCGCCGCCATGCGCGAGCTGCCGGCCGCCTATGAGAACTCGGTGATGAGCATTGCCGAACTGCCGAACGAGCGCGCGCGTCTCGCGAAGTACTACACCGGCGACTTCATGAAGGAATTCCAGAATCGCAATACCGGCAAGCAGCTCGACATGGCGAGCACGGTGACCGCACTGCCGGACATCGCCATGAACCTGCAGTACCAGTACATCGCGGCGAACCCGCATCAGCTTGGCTCCAAGAGCAATCTCGACCGGGCCAACGACGGCACGCGTTATTCGGAACTGCACGGCGCGGTGCATCCTTTCCTGCGCACCGCGCTGCGCCAATTCGGCCTGTACGACATCTTTCTGGTGGAGCCGCGCAACGGCAACATCGTGTACACCGTGTTCAAGGAACTCGACTTCGCGACCTCGCTGGTGAACGGGCCCTATGCCAGGACGCGCCTCGGCGATGCCTTCCGACAGTCCTGGTCGCTCGACAAGCCCGGCATGGTCGCTTTGTCGGAGTTCGGCGAGTACCTGCCCTCGTACAACGACCAGGCCGCCTTCCTGGGAACGCCTATCTTTGAAGGCAGCAAGAAGATCGGCGTGCTCATCGTCCAGGTGCCGATCGACAAGATCAACTCGGTGATGACGCACGAAGGCATGTGGAAGGAACGCGGCCTCGGCGACAGCGGCGAAACCTATCTCGTCTCGGCCACCGACGGCACGCCGCGTTCCATCGCGCGCCTCGCGGCCGAGGACATCGCTGCCTACGCCAAGAGCGTGGGCGACGCCGGCTTTGCCAAGGGCCTGGTCAATGCCGTGGCCGCCAAAGGCACCAGCATCGGCCTCGTGCCCATCAAGACGCAGGCGACGCGGGAAGTGTTCGAAAAGGGCGCGACGGGTTTCGGCGTGTATCCGAACTACGCCGAGGCGCCGGTTCTCGGTGCTTACGCCCCCTTGTCGGTACTCGGGCTGAAGTGGGCCATCGTTGCCGAGATTCGCGCCAGCGAAGCTTTCGCGCCGGTGGCGGCGGTGCGTGAAAAGGTCGTGGTCTGGTCCACCGGCATCGCGGTGGCGTTGCTCGGCGTGGGCCTGCTGATCGCCTTCTCGCTGCTGCGCTCGGTGACACGCCCCGATCACCAGGATGCAGGCCACCGTGGCCGCGATCGCCGATGGCGATTTCGCGGCGCGTTCACGGTTGGGTGGTGACGACGAATTCGGCCAGCTGAGCCGCGCCTTCGACGATCTGCTCGACGACCGCGTGGCGCGCCTCGCGGATGCCGAGCGCGAAAACGAAGATCTCAACAACTCGGTGGTGCAGCTGCTGCAAGCGGTGGCGCAACTCTCGAACAAGGACCTGACCGCCAAGGCCCCGGTCACCGCGAACGTGATCGGCACCGTGTCCGACTCCATCAACCTGCTGGCTCACGAGACCGGCCGCGTGTTGTCGGAAGTGACCAGCATCGCCGCGCAGGTGAAGCTGTCCACCGAACGCGTGAAACGCCAGGGTGAATCCGTGACCGCCACCGCCGCGGCGGAACGCTCGGACGTGGAACGCGCCAGCGAGAACCTCGCGAATGCCAGCAAGGTCATGACCCAGGTGGCCGAACTGGCCGCCGCGTCCAACCGCGCCGCCGAGCAGGCGACCTCCTCCACGGTCTCGGCGCTCAGCGCGGTGAACGAAACCGTCAAAGGCATGGAAGGCATCCGCGAGTCCATCGCCGAGGCTGAAAAGCGCATCAAGCGCCTGGGCGAGCGTTCACAGGAAATCACCGGCGTCGTGAACCTCATCAACACGATCGCCGAGCGCACGCACGTGCTGGCGTTGAATGCCTCCATGCAGGCGGCCGCCGCCGGTGACGCGGGCCGCGGCTTCGCGGTCGTGGCCGAAGAAGTGCAGCGCCTCGCCGAGAGCTCACGCCAGGCGACGCAGCAGATCGCGCAGCTCGTGAACAACATTCAGATCGAGACCGCCGACACCATCAACACGGTGAACAAGACGATTTCGCAGGTGGTGTCGGGTTCGGCACTGGCGGCCAAGTCCGGACAGCAGATGCGCGAGACGCAGCAGTCCACCGCGTCGCTCGTGGAGCTGGTGAAGCGCATCACCTCGTCGGCGCAGGTGCAGATGAAAATCGCCACCGAACTGCGCAACCGCGTGCACCAGATCGGCGCCAGCACGGAAAAGACCGCCGCGGAAATTCTGCTGCAGTCGGAGGCCACCGCCGACCTGGCGAAGTCCGCCGACCGCCTGGTGGAATCCGTGCGTGTATTCAAGCTGCCGACCACCAGCCGGGCCGCCTGACGAGAACCCAGATGCGAGGACAGGATCTCCTGACAGCACTCGCCGACGAGCTCAAAGGGATCGCTCCCGAGCTCGCGCAGGCCTATGACGCGGGTAACGACACCGCGGCGTCGGCGCGCGCCAACGATACCTATGTAACGTCCGTGACGCGGCTTTCTGAAGCAGCGGGCTACATGGGCCTCGAGGGCGTCAAACGCATCTGCGCCAGCGTGCTCAGCAACCTCGACCACATCGACGTGGACGACACCGATGCCCGCGTGCTGGTCCGGCCGTTCTTCACCGAATGGGCGCCGTTGCTCGAGACGCATCTGCGCGACGCCAACGCGTCGGGCCCGATCAACGCGCTGCTCGAACACTTTGGCGGTGGCTGGGTGCCGCTGCCGCTGGAAACCGAGGCACTCGCGGAGCTGCGCGGCGAGCTGCTTGCGGCCAGCTCCATCGGTGCCTCGCTCGACGAGTCCGACAATGCCGTGCCCGAAGCGCTCACGGCCGCGGACCTGACACTCGACATCTCGGGTGACGTGGATGCCGCCCTGATCGACGCGTTCATGAACGATTCTCCGCCGCAGGCGGCCGAAGTGACACAGTCGCTCACCGGCTGGATCGCCGCGCCGGCGCAGGCCGACCGGCTGCTGAATGCCAAGCGCGCCGCGCACACCCTCAAGGGCTCGGCCAACATCCTCGGCATCCGCGGCGTCGCCAAGCTCGCGCATCGCCTCGAGGACGTGCTCGAGATCTGCGAGGTCGACGCCGTCGCTCCTTCCGAGCATCGTGCGCGCGCCCTGATGGCCGCGGCCGACTGCCTGGTGCAGATGGTGGCCGCGGTCGCCGGGGAGGACGCACCGCCCGACAACGCGCTGGCCGTCATCGAAATGCTGGACGCGGCCCGAGACAACAATTTCGCGCCCGACGGCGCCATGCCCGCCTTCGCTGCCACGCTCGCCGCCGGGCCCGCGCCGGTGATTCCGGCCGCGCCCATCACGCCGAAAATGGCCGAGGCGCGTTCCATGACGCGCGTGCCCACGCAGCTGCTGGACGACCTGGTGCGCATGGTCGGCGAAATCACCATCAAGATCGGCGAGCTCGAACAGGAACTCAAATCCGCCAGCAGCCACTCGCGCGAATTGATCGATCGCGACCGCGCCATACAGAAGCGCCTGTTCGAACTGGAGAACTCTGTCGATATCCGCGGCGTGGCCGCGCGCCACAAGCTGCAAGCCGTCGCCAGCACCAGCGGCTTCGATTCCCTGGAACTCGACCAGTACAACGAAGTGCAGTCGATCACGCGTGCGCTGATCGAGGAGTCCACCGACGCCCGCGATCTTGGCATCGGACTGAAGGACGACCTCGCCGGCCTCGCCGGCATCGTGCATCAGCAGCAGCGCCTGATGCGCGAACTGGCGCATCTCTCCTCGCAGACACGCATGGCGCCGGTCGAGACCATCGTGCCGCGCCTGCAGCGCAACGTGCGCCAGACCGCCATCGCGACCCGCAAGGAAGCACAACTCGTCATCGTGGGCCAGGAGATCCTGGTGGACGCCGACGTGCTGAATCAGCTCATCGATCCGCTGCTGCATATCCTGCGCAATGCGGTCGACCATGGACTGGAATATCCCGACGAACGCGCACGCGCTTGGCAAGCCGCGCGCCGGCACCATCACGCTGAGCGTGGCGCGCCGTGGGCAGGTGGTGACCGTGCAGGTATCCGATGACGGCCGCGGCCTCGATCTGCGTGACATCCGCAGTCGCGCCGTGGAGCGCGGGCTGCTCGACTCCGGTGCCATGCCCACCGACGCGGAAATTGCGCGCCTCACACTGTTGCCCGGCTTTTCGACGCGCGACATGGTCACCGAGATCTCCGGCCGCGGCGTCGGCCTCGACGTGGTGGCCACGCGCCTGCGCGCGCTCGCCGGATCGATCGACATCCGCAGCCGCCAGGGTGAGGGTCTCACCATCGAGCTGCGCTTCCAGGCTTCACTGGTGGCCACGCATGCATTGTTCGTGCGCGATGGCGGCCAGGTGTTCGGCATTCCGAGCCACGCGGTGCGCCGCGCGCTGCCCGCGGTTGCCGTCCAACTGGTGCACGAGCGCGGCGAACTGCGGGCGCGCATCGACGAGGGAGATTTCCCGGTGCACGAACTGGCTGCGCTCACGGGTCTGGCGCCCGCCAGCTCGCCCGAACGGCGCAATCTCGTGCTGGTCGACACCGAGACCGGGCCCCTCGGCCTGCTGGTCGATGCCATCCTCGACGCCAGCGAGCTGGTCACGCGTCCCGCGGGCCGCCGTCTCAAGCGTATCTCCGGCGTCGCCGGCATCGGCCTGCTGGGCGACGGCAGCGTGATCCCGCTGCTCGACGTGTCGGAGCTGGCGCGCAGCCCGAACGACCAGCACCTGCGCGCAGCGGCCGAGGCACGCACCCAGGCCCAGCGTCGCTCGCGCGTCCTGGTCGTCGACGACTCGCTGTCGGTGCGTCGCGCGATCGCCTCGCTGCTCGAAGACCATGGCTACGAAATCGTCCTGGCCCGCGACGGCCTCGAGGCGGTCAAGCTCATGGACGTCAGCCGTCCCGACGTGCTGCTCACCGATCTCGAAATGCCCAACATGAACGGCCTCGAGCTCGCCGCACACGTGCGCTCGCGTGACGAGCTGGCCGAGCTGACCATCATCATGATCACCTCTCGTTCGATGGACAAACACCGCCGCCAGGCGATGTCCGCGGGCGTGAACGTATTTCTCAACAAACCATATGCCGACCACGAGTTGCTGCAACACGTGGCCGAAGCCGTTACCGCGCGCGTCGAGAGACGCGTGGCTGCCGGCTAGGCCGCACAAGGGATTTGCCATGAGTAACAAGACGCGTGTCCTCAATGTCCGAGTGGTTGGCTTCTCCGCTCCCGAGCGGCAGATGCTCAACTCGATCTTCCTGCTGTCGGTCGCACCGGCGCGGCAGATCGGCTACAAGCTCTGGAATCCCGAGACCGGCACGGCACCGGACATGTACCTGCTCGACGGCGACAGCGAGAGTGCGGTGGCGAGCTGGCAGGCGACGTTCGCCAGTTCCTCGGATCGAACGCTGGTGGTCGGCTCCAGGAACCTCGATCTTGGCGTCGCATCCGCGTCGCGGCCGCTGGGACTGAAAGTCGTGGGAGCCATGGATCGCCTGGCTATCGCCCTCAACAACATCGCGCTTGCCAGCCAGGCCCGCGAAACCACCGGCGGGCACGACGTGTCCGAAGCGCGTGCCGGTGGCACGCTGCCGACCAGCGCCGCGGAATCCATTTCCGCCCCGAAGCAGGAACAGACGCTGGCGCGCGTCACCAGCGGCATGACCTCCCAGCAGCCAGCCCTGTCGGCCAGCATGAACGCCATGGCGCCGATGTCCGCGGCAGCGAACACGCTGGCGCCGCCGTCTAACACCCTGTCGACCACGGCAAATACCAGGTCCGCGGCGGCGCAGACATTGTCGTCGAGCACGCACGCCGTGACCGCCAGCAGCTCCGCTGCGGCACCGGTGAGCGCCATGCCCGCCACGATGACCGTCACGATGACCGCCGCGGCACCGGCCGCCACCGTGCTGCCCAACATGACGTTGCAGCCCAATGTGACACTGCAGCCCAACGCGCCCGTCTTCGACAAATCACTCAACGAAAAGCCGGTAACCGAGAAGACCGTCGACCAGATCCTGAGCGAGAAACTACCGGACAAGACGCCGGCCGCCGCACCCGTGAGCAACCTGCAATCGAGTGGTGTGACGCCGCTGTCGCCATCCGCGCTGTCCGCCGCCGTCGCCCCATCGACCAGCAGCACCTCGCGTGTGAACCTGCGCGTGGTCGCGACCCCGCCGCTCGCCGCATCACTGCCGACGGCCGCGCCCATCACGGCAAAGCTGGCCGAAGCGCCACTGCAACCTCCGCCGGTGGTGACCGTACAAGTTTCGCCAACCCCGGTGATGCCCGTGGGCGTGCCCACCGCGCGCCTCGAGGAGCACAACTTCCGGGTGCTGGCGGTGGATGACAGCCCGCTGATGCGCACCTTCCTGCAGAACAAGCTCGCGCCCTACGGCATCCATCCGGAGTTCGCCTCTTCGGGCGAAGAAGCGCTGTTCAAGATTTCCAAGCAGCACTACGACCTGATCTTCCTCGACGTCATGCTGCCCGGCATGGACGGCTATGACGTCTGCAAGATGATCAAGAAGAACAAGGACAACGCGCTCATGAAGGTCGTCATGCTCACCAGCAAGGACAAGACCTTCGACAAGATCCGCGGCACGATGGCCGGCTGCGACGGGTACCTGACCAAGCCGGTCGACGAGATGAAGTTGCGGGGCATCATCGAAAGGCATTCCGTCGCGCAGAAGTGACCTGCAGGGATCCACCACCATGACTGATCGCGTACTCATCATGCGACACGCTTCCGGGCTGGTGAACCGGGCGCGCCGCCTGGCCATCGAGAAATGGCCGGAAGCCAGGCTCGAGGTCCACGACCTCGCCGCCTACGGCAAGCCGCCCGCGGATTTTCGCTGGGATCGTTACCTGCACGTGCTGATCGACGACGAATATCTGCGTCGTGAAGGCCTGCTGTGGTTGTCTGAACTGCGCGGCAAGCCTAACTTCCCGAAGATCGTGCGTGTGCCCGTTGAAGGTGGTCCTCGACACAAGCCGCCGGCCGAGATCGAGGCCAAGGCGCCACCCGCGCCAGCCAGGCGCGAGCCACGCGTGCGGACTGGCGCGCAGATCAAACCGGTTCGGCCGGATCCCAAGGCGGTGAGCGAACCCGAAGTGCCGCTCGACACGGCGGACATGATTGCGCGCGCGGAAGCCCGGCGCCTGGCCGACGCCGACGCCGTGCTGCGCTCGGCGGGCATCACCGGCTTCACCCCGGTCAAGCCGCTGGGCAGCGGCGCCACCGCCAATGTCTGCCTGTGCGAGCGCGGCCCGGACAAACAGCTGGTGGTGCTCAAGATCCTCAGGGGCGAAGGCAGCGCGGATTCCGACCTGCTGGCGCGCTTCGTCCAGGAGTACTTCGCGACCTCGAGCATCGACAGCCCGTATGTCGCCAAGGTGTTCGAACACGGCTTCACCGAGAGCCATGCCTACATCGTCATGGAATACTTCCCCGCCGGCGATCTGCGCGCGCGCATCGCGCGTGACCGGCCCTCGGTCGAGGAGTCGCTGATCATCGTGGGCTCGATACTCTCGGCGCTGACATCGGTGCACGCCGCCGGCATCATCCACCGTGATCTCAAGCCTGCGAACGTGATGTTCCGCGACGACGGCACCATTGCGCTCGTGGATTTCGGCAGCGCACGCCGCGATGCCGACCCGGTCGCCAAGACCCTGGCGGGAGTCGTGATCGGTACGCCTTACTACCTCTCGCCCGAACAGACGCTCGGCGGCAGTGCCGACGAGCGCTCGGACCTGTACAGCGTAGGTGTGATGCTCTATGAGTTACTGACCGGCCAGCGCATGTATGCGGCCGGTTCGCTGGTGGCACTCTTCGAGATGCACAAGAACGCACCGATTCCAAAACTGCCGGCGGCGGTCGCGCGCCATCAGCGCTTTCTCGAGCGCCTGGTGGCCAAGAAGCCGGACGAGCGCTACATCAGCGCGGACGATGCGCTGGCAGCACTGATGGACTTCGCGATGTCCGAGGCTCAGTACGCCGCGATCGCGTAATGGGGACACTCCCCATTTGCTAGAAAATGGGGAGTGTCCCCATTTATTTCGCGGCCAGTGCCTGCTTGCGCGCGGCCTCGAACTCGTCACCGGGATTCCAGGTGGGCAATTCATCGGCCTGCGCGACCAGCCAACCGGCCTGGAAGCCGACCATCGCGTCCTCGATCATGCCGTCGAACACCCAGGTGTCGTCGAGCTCGTCGCTGGGCTGGTGATAGACATGCTCGGTCCACTCTTCGTGCTCGTGTTTGCCCCAGCCCGGCGGCTTGCCGATGTAGTCGTAACCATTGTCGAAGTACAGCGCCGGCACGCCGATCTTGGCGAATGAGAACTGATCGGAGCGATAGTAGTAACCCTTGTCCGGAAACTGGTCCGGGACCAGCACGCGGCCTTGCTTCTCGACCAGCGCCTTGGCGATCGCATCCAGCGAGGACTTGCCCACGCCGATCTGCGTGAGATCGCGCGTGCGGCCGCGATAGTTGCCGCCGTCGTAGTTGATGTTGGCGGCAATCTTGCCGGGAGCGAAGGTCGGATGCAGCGAGAAGTACTTGCTGCCCAGCAACCCCTGCTCCTCGCCGGCGACAAACAACATCATCATCGAACGACGCGGCCGCTCGGGCAGCGCCGCCATGGCACGCGCGATGGCCAGCACCTGCGCGCAACCCGCGGCATTGTCCTCGGCGCCGTTGTAGATCTTGTCGCCGGTCTTGTCAGGATCGCCAATGCCGAAGTGGTCGTGGTGCGCCGAATAGATCACCACTTCTTCCTTGAGTTTGGGATCGCTGCCCGGGAGCACGCCCGCCACGTTCGCAGTGCGCACGCGCGAGATGGCGTTCTCGAACCGGATGGAAGTGCGCAGGTTGAGCGGCACGGGCTTGAAGCTCCGCTTCTTCGCGGCTTCAACCAGCTTGTCGAGATCGGCACCGCCCGCCTTGAGCAGGCGGCGTGTCGCGTCTTCGGTGGCCCAGCCCTTGAGCTGGATGCGTGGCTCGCCCTCGGCCGGCAACTCGAATTGCTCGCCGCCCCACGACGACTGCACCACCTGCCATGGATAACCCGCCGACGGCGTGGTGTGCACGATGATGACCCCGGCGGCCCCATGACGCGCGGCGCTTTCGAACTTGTAGGTCCAGCGCCCGTAGTAGAGGCGCGCATTGCCGGCGAACAACTTCGGATCCCAGTCGGGATCGTTGTTGAGCATCACCAGCACTTTGCCGCGCACGTCGACGCCCTTGAAGTCATTCCATTTGAACTCGGGTGCTTCGATGCCGTAGCCGACGAATACCAGGCCTGCGTCCCTGATCTCCGCGCTCGGTTCCTGCACGCCGCTGCCCGCGATGTAGTCGTCGGAAAGCCTGAGCGACACGTTGCCGCCCTTGCCGGTGAAGTCCCAGGTCGCGGGCAGCTTCGCGGTCACACCGACCACGTCTACGGTCTGCTCCCAGCCGCCGTGGTCGCCGCCGGGCTGGTAACCCAGCGCCTCGAGCTCGGCCGCCAGGTAGAGGCGCGCGAGCGCGTCGCCACGCGTCGCCGGACCGCGCCCTTCGAGTTCATCCGATGCGAGAAAACCAATCGGCGCGCGCAGGGTCTGCGCGGTGATCCGCGCCCGCGCGACCGAATCCACGGCCGCGGGAATCTCGACCGATGGGGCTGCCGCCTGCGCGACGGCAAAAACGCTGACGGCCAGCGCAGCCGCGCCGGCGAAAGGCTTCAGGTTCATGGTTATCTCTTGGTCAGTGTGCGGCCGGTTTTTCCGCGCCCAGCGAATCCAGGAAGGCTAACAAATCCGCCGTTTTCTCGCGCATCAGCGCCTCGTTGCCGCGGGACTCGACATTGAGTCGCACCAGCGGTTCCGTATTCGAGGCGCGCACGTTGAAGCGCCAGTCCTTGAAGTCCACCGACAACCCGTCGGTGTGGTCGATCACCTCGGCGCCCTTGCCGTACTTCGCCTCGGCTTCGGCCAGCACTTTTTTCGCATCGGGCAACTTGCGATTGATTTCACCACTCGAGGGAAACGCCTTGATGCGCGCGGCCACCAGCTCATCGAGCGACTTGCCCGATTCACATACACGCTCGAGCACCAGCAGCCAGGGAATCATGCCGCTGTCGCAGTATGAAAAGTCGCGGAAATAGTGATGCGCGCTCATTTCGCCGCCATAGGCGCCGTCGACCTCGCGCATCTTCTGCTTGATGAACGCGTGACCGGACTTGCTCATGACGGGTTCGCCACCCATGCGCTTCACCACGTCGATGGTGTTCCAGGTCAGGCGCGGGTCGTAGACGATGCGCGCACCCGGTTGCTTGACGAGAAAGGCCTCCGCGAGCAACCCGACAATGTAGTAGCCCTCGATGAATGCGCCCTTCGAGTCAAAGAAGAAGCAGCGATCGTAGTCACCGTCCCAGGCGATGCCCACGTCGGCGCCGGACTTGCGCAGCGCTTCCAGCGTCGGCCCGCGATTTTCCTCGAGCATCGGGTTCGGTACGCCTTGCGGGAACCTGCCGTTCGGCTCGTGGCGCACCTGGATGAATTCGAACGGCAGGTGCGGCGCGAGCTTGTCGACCGCGAGCCCTGCGCCACCATTGCCGGCGTCGACGACCACCTTGAGCTTCCGCAGAGCATTGCGATTCACGTAGCTCAGCAGGTGCTCGACGTAGGCGCCGCTGGTGTCGAGTGTCTCCACCTTGCCCTTCACCGCGGCTGGCGCCGGTAGTTTGCCGCCAGAGATCATCGCGGCGATGTCCTTGAGGCCCGTATCGGCACCGATGGGCTTGCTCTGCTCGCGTACCAGTTTCAGGCCGTTGTAATCGGGCGGGTTGTGGCTCGCCGTGATCATCAGGCCGCCGTCGAGTTCGTAGTGGAAGGTGGCGAAGTAGACGCCCTCGGTACCGCACAGGCCGATGTCGACCACGTCGACACCGGAATCGTTGAGCCCCCGGATCAGCGCCTGCGCGAACTCCTCGCTGGTGAGACGGATGTCGCGTCCGACGGCGACGCGCCGCGGATTGATGAAGGCCGAATACGCGCGCCCGATCTGGTAGATCAGGTCGGGATTGATTTCGTCGGGAATGCGGCCGCGGACGTCGTAGGCCTTGAAAGCGGACAGGTTGATCACTCAGGTTTTCCTTTCGATTGGTGCACGGCATGCGCCACGTGCTCTGCGCGCCCTGCCGCCTTGATGCGCGCCACGAGCTTCTTGACGTCCTGCACTTTGGCCTTGGGCGCCACCAGCACGGCGTCGGCAGTTTCCACGATGACCATGCCATGCAGGCCCAAGGCCGCCACCAGCCGGCTGTCGGCATGCACGTAGGAATCCGATGTGTCTTCGAGCAGCACGTCACCGCGCGCGACATTGCCGTGTTCATCGGCGGGCAGGACCTCGTGCAGCGCCGCCCAGGACCCCACGTCGTTCCAGCCGGCATCCAGCGGCACCATCACGGCGTCGCGGGTCTTTTCCATGACTGCGTAGTCGACCGAGTCACTGCGGCAGGCCGCAAACGTCGCCCGGTCGACGCGCGTGAAGTCCGTGTCGCGCACCACGGTGGCGGCGGCGCGCGCGCAAACCTCGGCAATGTCGGGCGCGTATTGCATGAGCTCGTCGAGGTAACGCCGCGCCCCGAACAGGAACATGCCGGAATTCCAGAAGTACTCCCCGGAGGCGACGAATTCCTTCGCGCGTGCCTGATCGGGTTTCTCGACGAAGCGTGCGACAGGCTTGACGTCACCTGCTCCCGTACCCCGGCGGATATAGCCGTAGCCGGTCTCCGGCTTGCGCGCCACGATACCGAAAGCCACGAGCTGGCCGATCTTCCCGGCAGTGACCGCGAGCTGGATGGCGGCCTGAAAGGCCTTCAGGTCGTTGAGTGCGTGATCCGCCGGCAGTACCAGCAGCAACGCATCCGCACCCACCAGGGCGAGCGCCGCATGCGCTGCGAGGGCAATGGCCGGCGCGGTATTGCGCCCCTCGGGTTCCAGCAGGATGGCGGTGGGCGTCAGCCCCATCTCGCGCAATTGCTCCGCCACGAGGAAGCGGTGCGCTTCGTTGCAAACGACAAGCGGGCCGCAGGCACCCGGGTATCCCGTCAACCGCGCCGCCGTCTCCTGAAGCATGGTGCGCTCGCCAGTGAGGGCCAGGAGCTGCTTGGGCATGAGCTCACGCGACAGCGGCCAGAGGCGCGTGCCAGCGCCGCCGGAAAGGATGACGGGGACCAGGGTCATGAGGGGCGGCATCGTACCGGTATTAGTAGAATGGGTCATAATTACACTGTTCCCGTGTTATTATTCGGCGCCATGAAAAACATCACCATCACCCTCGACGAGGAAACGGCCGCATGGCTTCGCACTCAGGCAGCCGAACAGAACAAGAGCGTCTCTCGATTCGTGGGGGAGCATCTACAGACATCCATGAAGGATCGCCGTGAATACCAGCGCGCATATCGAGCCTGGCTGGCAAGGCCAGCCTTCAATCTGACTGGCAGCCCGGAAAAATATCCCACGAGGGAAGAGATTCATGACCGGACTCGTATTCGTTGACGCGAATGTCTTCGCATATGCGCGTGATCCGCGCGATCCATTGAAGCAGGCCAAAGCGCGGGACTGGATACGATTTCTTTGGGACAGCCAAAGAGGCCGCACGAGCACGCAGGCGCTGAGCGAGTTTTACGACGTGGTAACTCGCAAGTTCCGTCCTGCCGTGCCGCGTGACGACGCTTGGGATGAGGTTCAATCCTATCTCGCGTGGAATCCGCAATCGATTGATTCCGAGGTCCTGACTCGCGCTCGCGAGATCGAAAGGCGCCATCTACTGAGCTGGTGGGATTGTCTCGTCGTCGCGGCAGCACAGGTTCAAAGCTGCGTATTGCTGCTCAGCGAAGACATGCAAGATGGCGCGGACTACGGGGGAATAATTCTGCGCAATCCGTTCACGCTGGGAGTGGCGGACGAAGCGAGCTCCTACGCGCCACTCCCAAAGCTCGTCTCCCGGCACCGTGGTCGAGGGCGCCCTCGGCGTGGCCCGCCTGACGTGACAGGAACATCCGGTTAGTCTTCAGGCAGGTCAGCCACATGGAAGAGATCACGATCGAACTCGACGATGAGACCGCTGATTGGCTCGAATCCACAGCCGCGGAACAAAAGAAATCAGCCTCCGAGCTTGTCGGGGAGTTGATTCGACAACATCGCGAACATGTTTGCGCTGAAGAGCGCGAGACTCGTTAAGCCGTCGCCCCGTCGCCTCGCCCGATGGCGTAATACGCGAATCCCAGCTTCTTCATCATCGCCGGGTCATAAAGGTTGCGGCCGTCGAAGATGACCGGCGTCTTGAGCTGCTTCCTGAGATTGTCGAAGTCCGGGCTGCGGAACTCCTTCCACTCGGTCACGATCGCGAGCGCATCGGCGCCGTCCAGCGTCTCGCGCGCACGGCTGCAGAGGGTGAGGTCCGGACGCTCGCCGTAGATACGGCGCGTTTCCTTCATCGCGGCCGGGTCGAAGGCCCGCACCTTCGCACCAGCGTCCCAGAGCTGCTCCAGCAGCACACGCGACGGTGCCTCGCGCATGTCGTCCGTGCCGGGCTTGAAGGCAAGTCCCCACACGGCGATGGTCTTGCCCCTGAGCTTGCCGCCGTAGTGCTTCGAGATCTTTTCGAACAGAACCTGCTTCTGCGAGCTGTTCACGGCCTCGACCGAGTCGAGCAGTCGCGGCACATAACCCGCAGCGCGGGCGGAACGCGCCAGCGCCTGCACGTCCTTGGGAAAGCAGGAACCACCGTAGCCCAGGCCGGGGTAGATGAAGTGATAGCCGATGCGCGGATCCGATCCAATACCCACGCGCACTCTTTCGATGTCGGCGCCGAATCGCTCGGCAAGATTCGCGAGCTCGTTCATGAAGCTGATCTTGGTGGCGAGCATGGCGTTCGCGGCGTACTTGGTCAGCTCCGCCGAACGCAGATCCATGATGATGAGTTTTTCGCGGCTGCGCGTGAACGGCTCATAGAGCGCGCGCAACAGTTCGGTGACGCGCGGATTGTCGGTTCCCACCACCACGCGATCCGGACGCATGAAGTCCTCGATCGCCGCGCCTTCCTTGAGAAATTCCGGGTTGGAAACCACGTCGTATTCGACATCGACAGCGCGCTTCTGGAGAGTCTCGGTCACCGCGGCACGGACCTTGTCGCTGGTGCCCACCGGCACGGTCGACTTGGTGATGACCACCTTGTATTCGTGCATGTGTTCGCCGATGGAGCGCGCCACGGCGAGCACGTACTTGAGATCCGCCGAACCATCTTCGTCTGGCGGCGTTCCTACCGCGATGAGCTGGAACAGCCCATGGTCGACGCCCTCCTTCGCGGAAGTCGTGAACTTCAGCCGCTCGGCCTCGATGTTTGACCTTGATCAGGGCGTCCAGGCCCGGCTCATGGATGGGAACGATGCCCTGCTTCAGGGCCTCAATCTTGCCGGCGTCGATGTCCACGCAAAGTACGTCGTTTCCCGCATCGGCAAGGCAGGCGCCGGTGACGAGGCCGACGTAACCGGATCCAAATATGGTGACTCGCATATATCCACTGGGCATGCCCGGATGGGCGCAAGGAGCGGGATTCTAGCGAATCAAAGCTTCAGATTTGACGACAGTCGCTATCGGACAGTCGGTATTTCGTAACAGGTCAAGCCTGCGGACGCGGCCGCAGCTCGCGAACCTTGTCCTCGTCGGCCAGCATGGCGCCGCTGACACGTGAGCCGCCGGATAACCAGACGTGGTCCTGGACTTTGTCAGTCGGCTGGTATTCAGGTACGGCGCGCAGCAGGATTTCGCGTGCGCGGTCGCAGTCGAAACGGGTCAAACACTGGGCAATATCGTCGAGCACATGTCTGATCTGTTCCCAGCTCAAGGCATGTTCCATGGCGCGAAGGATACGGGGGTGCTCCGTACCGGTCACATTCTTGCCAATCAGCAACTCTTCGAAGAGCTTTTCGGCCGGGCGCAATCCGGTAAAGCGAATTTCGATATCGCCGTCGGGGTGCTGCTCGTCGCGCACCGAGTAGCCCGCGAGTTGAATCATGCGCTTGGCCAGATCGGCGATGCGCACCGGGCTGCCCATGTCGAGCACGAACACGTCACCGCCGGAGCCCATCGAGCCGGCCTGAATGACCAGCTGAGCGGCCTCCGGAATCGTCATGAAATAACGAATCACGTCCGGGTGAGTGACGGTCACTGGCCCGCCTTCTCGAATCTGTTCGCGGAATAGCGGGACCACCGAGCCCGACGACTCAAGCACATTGCCGAAGCGCACCATGCAGAATCGCGTCCCGTTGCCGCGTTGGTGCAGTCCCTGCAGCACCATCTCGGCGACGCGCTTGGTGCAACCCATGACATTGGTCGGATTCACGGCCTTGTCAGTGGAGATGAGCACGAAGGTCTCGACCCGGCATTCCATGGCCGCTTCAGCGGTGTTGTAGGTCGCGAAAATATTGTTGTGGATACCCTCGATCATGTTGTGTTCGACGATGGGCACGTGCTTGTACGCGGCGGCGTGGTACACGGTCTGGATCGCGAATGTCGTCATGATCTCGCGCACGCGATGCTTGTGTTGCGCGTTGCCGAGCAACGCCACGAGTTCGATGCGGTTGCCGTGGCGCGCATTCAGCGAGCGCAATTCGCGTTCGATCTCGTAGAGCGCGAGCTCGGAAACTTCGAGCAGCACCACGCGACGCGGCGAAAGCGCCATGATCTGGCGGCACAGTTCCGAGCCGATCGAACCTCCCGCCCCCGTTACCAGAATCGACTTTCCGCGAATGCAGGCACACAGTAGAGCTGGATTCGGCGGCACCGGATCCCGGCCGAGCAGGTCATGGACGTCGATATCGCGCACTTCCTCGAGGCGCGCGAGCCCGGAGACGATTTCACTGATGTCGGGGACGGTTTGAACCTTGAATCCTTGGACACTCAGGGCGTCGAGGATGGCACTTCGTCGGCGGCGCGACGCGCTCGGCAAGGCCAGGAAGACGAGACTGACACCGCGGCGGCGGCGCAGTTCGGCGAGGCTGCCCGGCGCGAATACTCGCAGTCCACATTACGCGCGCACCGTGCGACTTCACATTGTCATCGACGAAAGCCACGGGCCGGAAATGTTGGCTGGTCAGGAGCGAAGCACACAGCTGCGCGCCCGCAGCACCGGCGCCATAGATAACTACGGGTGCTGCTGCGAAATTGCCCATTCTGACGAACTCGCGAGCGCCGAATCGGGAAGCCCCGACGTACAGGATCGCGAGGGCGAAGTAGATTGCGAAGACAGCGAGAGGCACCTGCGGCGCCAGAAACAAATTGTTGATCACCACCAGCGCAATGGTCGACACCGTGACGCCGGCAGCAATGGCGAGAGTCGCCTGGATTCCGAGAAATCTAATAACAGCCCGGTAGAGGCCAAGCCGCACGAACACAGGCAGCGTGAACACGACACTGGCCGCATACAGCAGATAGTGGTCCTCGAAATGGCTGTTGACGGTACCCGTATGCAGCATCAAGGCGGTCCATAGCGCCACCGGCATGGCAACGGTGTCTGCCAGCACCATGAGCAACTGTTTTGCGGGTCGCCCGAGAATTTTGGCGCTTCTAACCAAATGTGCGGTACGGCGTCGCATCATGCCACCGCGGCTTCCGTTCCGTTTCTTCTTGCGCACTTTCCATCCTGTCGCGAAATGTCAACCCTGCGAACCCTTCGTTGCCTCACGGATGAGCTCTACCGTCGCTGCGCGCATTCTGCGCGAATCGAAAGTGGCCCATGTGATTATGTGTCACGAGTTGTCGTTTTCTCACAGCACATGCCAAGAAAAACGTACAACGCTTATGGCAGTCGCAGATAAGCCTAAGTGCCTACAGGCAAGCGTTTGATAGGCGTCGGGCCCTGCCGACAATTAGCCCGAGCCGCCCCGTAGGGGAGCGACCGGTTCCTGACGCCCGGAACCGCAAGCGACCGCCAGGGCGACCAGCGGCATCCACGCCGCAACTACAAACCAGCCTGAATGTGCCGGAAATCGGACGCACACCCACGCCCAGGGCGCGAGCCACAGTAGATTGAGCAACCCACAGGCAACCGTGACGCGTAAATGGCTGTTCCAGCGGCGAGCCTGCCATTGATACGCGTGGCATCGATGCGCCTCGTAGACCCGCTCTCGCCGCGCGAGACGGCGAAGCAAGGTCAGCGTCGAATCAGTGATGAAAACGCCGCCCAGGATCAGCCACACGGGCAGCATGACGGCGCGCTCGCGGATCGCCGCGAGCCCGAGAACAGCCAGCGCGAATCCCAGATAACCGCTGCCGACATCGCCCATGAAAATGCGCGCCGGCGGCCAGTTCCACAGCAGGAACCCGAGCGCTTGCGGCCGCGATGACCAGCCCTGCGACCGGAATCCCGCCTCCCAGGCCTGCCACTTGAGCCAGCAGCGCGCCGGCGCCCGCAATGAAAAAGGCTTCCGAGGCAGCGATTCCGTCGATTCCATCCATGAAATTGAACAGATTGAGTGCCCACACGATGCCGAGGACCGAGAGCACCGCGCCGACTGCACCGACGTGCAGCGTCCCCTCACCCAGTTGCACCGTCGTTGGCCACCCGATCCACGCCACCGCCCAGATTGCCGCTGCGACCTGCACCATGAACCGCGCGGCAATGCCAACGCGGCCACGATCATCAAGATGGCCGACCAGCGCCACTGAGGCTCCGCCTCCGGCGAGCGCATAGACAAGGCGTGCGTCCATGTATCCGAGGGCGGCAACACGAATCATGCCCGCGAGCGAGCTGGCGACAATGGCGAGGCCACCACCGCGCGGCGTTGGGCGCACATGTGAGCTGCGCTCGTTGGGTGAATCCAGAATTCCGCGCGCCAATGCCACGCGCCGTACCCACTCAGTCAGCAAAGCTGACAACAGCATCGACGCGGCACCCAGGATCCAAATCTCAGCGTTCACGAGAGAACTCCGTCAGGAACCAGCGTACGGTGCGCGCCAGTCCTAGGTCATCGTCATCGGAGGCAAGGGGCACGCGCACGCCAGGATCCTTCACGGTTGCCAAACGCATGATCAGATCCGCCAGGTTCCACACGCTCACGAGGCTGCGCAAATTACTGACGGCACCGAGGGGCAAGGGAGCTCCCTTCCAGATCCAGATCATCAATCGTTGCAGAGCCAATGAATCATCGACGTGCCTCGGCCAGGAACCAGTCAACCATTTGGACGATGCCTGCGTGCAAGTTCATAGACGGGTTCCACCCCAACTTGGATCGAGCCAAGCTCGAATCTACACGCAGGTTGCCAGTCAGGCGCTCCAGTTCCGCACCTCTGCCCAACGCAGTTGCGAGCGCGTAAAGCGGTAAGCGCGGAAAATCGAACACTCTGGAACGTTTGCCCATTGCTTCGGCGATGATATTCAGCAAATCCGGCGTGGAGACATCCTCACCGTCAGACACCAGAAACAGACCCTTCGCATGCGGATGAAGGGCGCACACCATGAGAAATTCACACAGGTTGTGCAAGCCAACATAGCTGCGCTGATTCTTCACTTTACCCAGAGGCAAAGGCAAACCACTGTGGATGAGGCGCAGCAAGCGCAGAAAATTGCCCTTGACTCCCGGCCCGTAAACGAGTGGCGGCCGCACGACGACTATTTCGGTTGAGGGCGACGTCACCTCCATTGCATGAAGAGCTTGCTCAGCTTCCCACTTCGAAATGGCATAAGGCTCAGTAGGCGACGGTGGATCGGACTCGGTAAAGATCCGATCACCGCTGGCGGTACCCAAAACACCGATTGAGCTGACACAAACAAAGCGCGGGACACCCGCGCGCATAGCCGCTTCACATGTGACGACAGCCCCCGTCAGATTGACTTTTCTGAACTCACCTAAAGGATCCCTTTGGCGCTCAACAATGACGTGCGCACGCGCCGCCAGATGGACCACCGCCGTTGCGTCGCGCATGAGCAATTCCAGCGCCTGTGCATCCTCAATTTCGCGCTTCTGCTAGCAGGAGCTCACGGGGCACTGAAACCACTTCGTGCCCTCGTCTCCAAGAGCATCCGATTCAGCGTGGACCCGATGAATCCGGTGCTCCCGGTGATGACAATTTTGGACATTCTCTCTATCTATGCGTCTCGAAGGCGTTCGCGGTTGTTTCCGCGCGTGTGATAATGGTGCATGTTTCAAAGCGTTCCTGAGATGCTGTCGTGAACCGAGCGGTCGATCAAGTCCATCCCGCGCGCGTCGCCGTTCTATTGGCCTCATACAACGGCCTTCCCTACATCCACGAACAAGTAGAAAGCATATTGAAGCAGCAGGGCTGCAAGGTTGACATCTTTGTCAGCGACGACCAGTCAAGCGACGGTACGTGGGAATGGCTCAACGAAAAGAAACTGTCTGAACCAAGGCTTCACCTGCTTCCACGTAATGACAGATTTCGCAACGCGGCGCGAAATTTCTATCGGCTGTTGCGCGATGTCGACTTTTCCCAGTATGACTACGTTGCCCTGTCTGATCAGGATGATATTTGGCTTGAAGACAAACTGATTCGCAGCATTCAGGAATTGCTCGCACGTAACTGCGCGGCCGTTTCCTCGAATGTAATCGCAATTTGGCCGGACGGAAGAAGGAGACTGGTCCATAAATCCCAACGACAGCGCAGGCTGGACTTTCTGTTCGGTTCGGCTGGTCCTGGCTGCACGTATGTGCTGACCGCCGAGTGCGCCAGGAGGCTCAGCACATTCCTGGTCCAACATCGCGCCGAGACCGAGGAAGTTCAGTTTCACGACTGGCTGATATACGCATGGGTGCGCACTCATGGGCTGACTTGGCATATAGAGCCGCGGCCCACGATGTTCTATCGGCAGCACGGCAACAACGAGTACGGCGTCAATAGCGGATGGGCCGCGTTCCGCCGTCGCCTTGATCAGGTTCGTTCAGGGTGGTATCGACAGCAGATACTGACGATATCGCGACTAGTGTGCGACGGCCCCACGTTCACCGAAGAAGCACGCGCGACGATGCGGCTGGTTGAACAGTCCACCTTGATGTCCCGCTTGGCGCTGATTGCCAAGGTGTCCGATCTAAGGCGTGAACCGAAGGATCGAGCGCTGCTGGTCTTGACGTCCCTGTTGGGTGGCATCTAGTGGCCTTTAGCAAGTGATTCGGTACTGATGCGGCGGCTCGGATCGTCGTAGAGCCACTTCACGGTTCGAGGAGCCTTGTTGTAGCGCTGCGATGTAACGCATGAGCTTTCTCTTCAGATCAGAGACCGAAGTGAACGCGCGCATGCGATGACGTCGCGCTCGATCTTTCCGAACCACCGCCTCATTGGCTGCAGATTGCTCGTGGGTGATGGTCATCGCCATAGGCGCCTTGCCTGCGACCCGCTAGAATCCGCTCATGAAGTGCGTCATCCTCGCTGGGGGGCTTGGCACTCGCATCAGCGAGGAGTCGGTGCTCAAGCCCAAGCCCATGATCGAGATCGGCGGCAAGCCGATCCTGTGGCACATCATGAAGATCTACTCCGCGCAGGGCGTGGACGAGTTCGTGGTCTGTCTCGGTTACAAGGGGTATGTGGTGAAGGAGTACTTCGCCAACTACTTCCTGCACATGTCGGACGTCACGATCGACATGCGCGACAACTCCATGCAGGTGCACCAGAAGAGCGCTGAGCCGTGGAAGGTGACGCTGGTGGACACCGGCGAGGCGACGCAGACCGGCGGGCGCCTGAAGCGCGTGGCGCGTTACGTCGGTCAGGAAGACTTCTGCTTCACCTACGGCGACGGCGTGGCCGACGTCGACCTGAAGGCGCTCATCGCGCAGCACAAGGCCCAGAAAGTGAAGGCCACGCTTACCGCGGTGCAGCCGCCTGGCCGCTTCGGCTCGCTGGTCATGGACGGCATCCACGTGTCGAGTTTTCAAGAGAAGCCGAAGGGCGACGGAGGCTGGATCAACGGCGGCTTTTTCGTCTGTTCGCCAGCGGTGTTCGACCACATCGATGGCGACGCAACGGTTTGGGAGAGCGAGCCGCTGGAGCGCATGGCGCGCGAGAAAGCGCTCGCGGCGTACTTCCATCATGGTTTCTGGCAGCCGATGGATACACTGCGCGACAAGAATCACCTCGAGAACTTTGGGCGAGCGGCGCGCCGCCGTGGAAGAAGTGGTAAACGCGAAGTTCTGGGCCGGAAAGCGCGTATTCGTCACCGGCCACACGGGGTTCAAGGGCAGCTGGCTCTCGCTCTGGCTCACCTCGCTCGGCGCGAAGGTCGCCGGCTATGCACTGCCGCCGCCACCGGACAGGCCATCGCTTTGGGGTATGGTCGAGGCCAAGGCCGGCGTGGCGAGCACGCTCGCCGACATCCGGGATCTCGGCATGCTCGGCAAAGCGATGGACGCGGCGCAACCCGAAATCGTGTTCCACCTCGCCGCGCAGTCCCTCGTGCGGTCGTCGTATGACGATCCAGTCGGAACCTACGCCACCAACGTGCTCGGCACAGTCCACGTGCTCGAGGCCGCGCGCCGCGCCGAGGGCCTGCGCGCCCTGGTCAACGTGACGAGCGACAAGTGCTACGAGAACCTCGAGACAGGGCAGGCCTACCGCGAGACGGACCCGATGGGCGGGCGCGATCCCTACAGCAACAGCAAGGGCTGCGCCGAGCTGGTCACCGCGGCGTACCGCATGTCCTTTTTCAACGGCGCGCGCATCGCTTCGGCGCGCGCCGGCAACGTCATCGGCGGCGGCGACTGGGCGCTCGATCGCATCGTGCCGGACACGGTGCGCGCTGCCGTGGCCGGCAAGCACGTGCAGATCCGCAATCCCCGTGCTGTGCGGCCCTGGCAGCACGTGCTCGAGCCGCTCGCCGGATATCTCCAGCTCGCAGAGCGCCTGGCCGAACAGACGAGCGATTTCGCCGAAGCCTGGAATTTCGGACCTGACGAGGCCGACGCGGTTCCGGTTGAAACCGTGGTCGGCACCGTTACGAAGTTGTGGGGACCTCAGGCCGGATGGAAGACGGATGCCGGCGAGCATCCCCATGAAGCGCATTTCCTGCGCCTCGACAGCTCGAAGGCGCGCTCGCGCCTCGGCTGGCGTCCGCGCCTCAGGTTGCCGCTCGCTCTCGAGTGGACAGTCGACTGGTATCGCAGACAGTCGCGGGGCGGCGATGCGCTGCAACTCACCCGTACACAGATTGAGCGATACATGGAACTGCGCATGACGATCCGCCGCCTGCCGTTTCTGCGGCGCTCCGCTCTCGTCGTCCCTGGCCGATCTCGGGATGTCGCCGCCTTCGAACTCTTACGTCAAGGCAGAGGATCTGAACCGCATGGAGCGCTTCTATCCACTGCACGCCTGGGTGTGCGAGAGCTGCTTCCTGGTGCAGCTCGAGGAGTTCGAGACGCCGGAGCACATCTTCAGCGACGACTACGCCTATTTCTCGTCGTTCTCGGATTCGTGGCTGGCGCACAGCAAGGCCTACGTCGAGATGATGACCGAGCGCTTCGGGCTGGGGAAGCAGAGCTTCGTCGTCGAGATCGCGAGCAACGACGGCTACCTGCTGCAGTACTTCGTGCAGCAAGGGGTGCCGGTGCTCGGCATCGAGCCGGCGGCCAACGTGCGCCGCGGCGGCCGAGAAGAAGGGCGTGCCCTCGCTGGTCAAGTTCTTCGGCACGCGTACGGCGGCCGAGCTTGTCGCGCAGGACCGCAAGGCCGACCTGATTGCTCGGCAACAACGTGCTCGCGCACGTGCCGGACCTGAACGACTTCGTTGCCGGCATCGCGCTGGCGCTCAAGCCCGGCGGCGTGGTCACGATGGAGTTCCCGCACCTCCTGCGGCTGCTGCTCGAGAACCAGTTCGACACCATCTACCACGAGCACTTCTCGTACATCTCGTTCTCGTGGTCGCGAGCGCGTGTTCGCCGAAGCACGGGCTGACGCTGTTCGATGTCGACGAGATCCCGACCCACGGCGGGTCGCTGCGCATCTACGCGCGCCATGCCGCGAACGCCAGGCTCGCGGTGACGGAAAAGGTCGCCGAGCTGCGCGCGCGCGAGCGCGCCGCCGGCCTCGAGCGCGCCGAGACCTACCGCTCGTTCGCCGAGCAGGTGCGCGCCACCAAGCGCAGCCTGCTCAAGTTCCTGATCCAGGCGAAGGAGCAGGGCAAGCGCGTCGTGGGCTATGGCGCGCCGGCGAAGGGCAACACGCTGCTCAACTACTGCGGCGTGCGCAGCGACCTGCTCGAGTTCACCGTCGACCGCAGTCCGCACAAGCAAGGGCGCTTCCTGCCCGGCGTGCACATTCCGATCCTCGCGCCCGAGGCAATCGCGCAGGCGCGGCCCGACTACGTCCTCATCCTGCCGTGGAATCTGCAGGACGAGATCGTCGGGCAGTTGGCCGGCATCCGCGCCTGGGGCGGGCGCTTCGTGGTGCCGATTCCAGAGACGCGGGTGCTCGATTGAAGTTCTCGCCGACGCCGCTCGCCGGGGCGATGCTGATCGAGATCGAACGCGTCGAGGACGAGCGCGGTTTTTTTGCCCGCTCGTTCTGCCAGGAGGAATTCCGCCGCCACGGCCTCGACCCAGCGATCGTCCAGTGCAATGTGTCGTGGAACCGCCGCCGCGGCACGCTTCGCGGGCTGCACTACCAGGCCGCGCCGCACGAGGAGGCGAAGGTCGTGCGCTGCGCGCGCGGCGCGATCTGGGACGTGATCGTCGATCTGCGCGAAACGTCGCCGACGCGCTTCAAGTGGTTCGGCGTGGAGCTGACCGGGCAGAGTCACCGCGCGCTCTACGTCCCGAAGGGATTCGCGCACGGCTTTCAGACGCTGGCCGACGATACCGAGGTGTTGTACCAGATGTCGGAGTCCTACCGCGCCGAGCTGGCGCGCGGCGTGCGCTGGGACGATCCGAAGCTCGCCATCGACTGGCCGCTGCCGGATCCGATCCTGTCGGAGCGCGACCGAGGCTTCGCGCCTGCTGCCATGAAGATCCTGCTGATCGGCGCGAGCGGGCAGTTAGGCAGCGACCTGCTGCGCAATAATCGCGCGCACGAGATCGTCGCGCCGGACCGTAAGCCAGGTCGACCTCGCGCATCCAGGCACGGCGGCAAAGGCCGTCGGCGAGACGCGCCCCGACCTCGTCATCAACTGCGCGGCGTTCCATCACCTGACGCGTTGCGAGGAAGACCCTGCGCAGGCGTTCCTCATCAACGCGACCGCGGTGCGCGAGCTGGCTGTTGCTTGCGCCGGAGCAGGACGCGCGCCTGGTCACTTTCAGCACCGACTACGTGTTCGGCGGCGACGCCAGAGAGCCGTACCGCGAGGACGCCGAGCCTGCGCCGGTGCAGCTCTACGGCATCAGCCGGCTCGCCGGCGAGCGCGCGGCGCTCGCCTATGCGCCGCGGCACGCAGTCGTCATCCGCACCTGTGGCCTCTACGGGCGCGCCGGCTCGAAGTCGCGCGGCGGCAATTTCGTCGACGCGCGCGCCGCGGAGGCGCGTGCCGGCAAGCGCATCGAGATGGCTTGTGAGCAAGTAGTCGGCGCGCCGACTTCTACCGATGACCTCAGCCGGGCGGTGCTCGCGCTGATCGAGAATGCCGGCCTGCGGCCGGGGATCTATCACCTGGTGAACGAAGGCGTCTGCACGTGGTTCGAGTTCACGCAGGAGATTGCGCGACTGTCGGGAGGCGGCGCCGAGGTCGTGCCAGTGGATCGCGGTGGCCGGTTCGCCGGCGTCTCGCGCCCCTCTACTCGGCGCTGGCAAATACGCACGCGCGTGCGCTGGGTGTCACGCTGCGTTCCTGGCGCGAAGCGCTGGCGGACTACCTGCGCGCGAAACACCCGGAAATGCCGAGGAGTTAGTCCACGTCACCTCAGCGCCGTGGCGACGCGCGCAACGGGCAGCATGAGGGCTCTGAAGAGGAACGGGTGATAAACCCCGTGGAGCACGTCTGACGCGCTGCGCTGCGCGCCCGCAGCTGACTCCCGCGCTACGCTCGATGCCATGCGGGCGTCCCAGAGCAGACGCTCCGGCAGAGAGCTGCCTGGGCTCACCGTATCCGCGTAAACGTCGAATAGTCTCACCTTGTCGTGGCTTACCCTCCCCGCGCGGAGGTTTCCCGTGCTGCCGGTCTCGGGGTGTTGCCGGATGCCGCACAGCGGCTCGGGCACGAATGAGAACCACCCCTCTTCGAGCAACCGCAGCCACAATTCCAGGTCGAAGATCTGGAGGTAGGAACCATCGAAGCCGGCAGCGGCGTCGGCTCGCTGGAACATCACCGCCGTCGGTTCGCCAATGATGTTGCCCTTATAGAAGCAGTCGCGCAGCACCTGCGCTCCTGCAAGCAATTCTTTGCGGTTCGAGTACCCGATCCTCCTGCCAGGAGTGCCCGCCTCGCCGAAAACGCGGCGCGCACACGCTGCGAGTCGCACGCCAGCGCGAGACTGCATGCTGCCGAGCAGTGCTTCCACGCAACCCGGCTCCAGGATGTCGTCGGCACAAAGGAACTTGACGTAACGGCCCCGCGCAAGCTCCAGGCAACGATTGAAGTTTCCAGCCATGCCGATGTTGCGCTCGTTGCGGTGAGCGACGACTCTCGGGTCGCGGCGCGCGAAGTCTTCGACGAGCTCCATCGAGCCATCATCCGAGCAGTTGTCAACGACGAGAACCTCGATGTCGCGGAACGTCTGGTTGAGGGCCGAGGTCAGCGCGTCGGAAAGATAGCGCCGGTAGTTGTAAGTGGGAATGCAGATCGAGACGGCGGGCGCATCCTGATGGGTCATCTCGCTGGTACCGGTCGTCGGTGATCAGAGGAAGGAACTGGTGTCATGGCGCGCAAATCCTCGACTGCAAAAGACAATTATCTTTGGTTTTGTGGCGCGCGTCCTCACACGGGGTCCGGCGGCGTTATTGGCAAGCATCTTTGTTCGGCGGTCACGGGGCGGTCGTGCGCCAGGCGCGCCAGATTTCCGGGACGAGCCGGATCCGCGCGTGCAGGATGCAGCGCGCCAGCGCGCGCGCGAGCAGCCGTGCGCGCACCCAGAGCGGAGCACGGCATTCGCGCTGGAATGCGAGTTCGCTGGCGAGAATGTTGCGATATCTCCAGGCCGGAAGCGTGGCGAAGCCGTCTCCCACTGAGAGCCGATGCTCCACCTCGACGGGCACGACCCGGACCTTGACTCCCTGCTCGTGCAGGAAGCGGCTGAACCAGAGGTCGATTCCGTCCAGCCAGTAGCGCGCCGGAAAGCGGAACTCCGGGCCCAGCAGTCGCGCCTCACAAAGCAGGAAACCGATGATATAGAACTCGATCCCGAATCCTGGCTTGCGAAAAGGCGAGACAGCCATGGAACCGCTGCGCAGGCGCGGCACCTGGGCGCCGGGGGCGCGGCCGCCCGGGTACGTGGCATCGTAGGCCTCGAGCAATTCAAGGCTGACGTGCGAGTCGGAATTGAGGAACAGCACCTGGTCGCAGGGATACAGGGCCAGCATGCGCAGCGCGAGGTTGTAACCCAGCGCGAGGCCGCCGTTGGCGCCCGTGGCGATGTCGATGACCTCGAGACCCAGGATGCGGGTCGAGGCCACCGGCCCCGGATCGATATCATCGACCCTGCGCGATCCGCTGTTCTCGACGGAGCAAACCAGCAACCGTGCGCGCCAGTGCGCGGGCAAGGCCGCGAGCGATTGCGCCGCGCGCGTGGCCGCGAACGACTCGTTATAGCTCACGACGGCGCACAAGATTCGTATCGAGCCGCTCATGCAGGCACGACCGGCCGGGCAGCACCCTCCTGCTCGGCGAACCACGCCGCGTAACGCCTCAGGCCCTCATCCAGCGGCACCGCGCAGGAAAAACCGAGCTGCTGCGCGCGCCGCGTATCGGCGCAGGCCCCCAGTACGTCGCCCACGCGGAACTTGTCGCACACAGCCACCGTTGAATCAGAGCCATAGATGCCGCGCAGTTTCTCGGCCACATCGAACAGGCATACCGGCACACCGGAACCGCCGTTGACCACGGTCGCGTCCGCGTTCTCACCCGCGGGCAGCTCGGCCAACAACAGCAGCAGCCGCGCCGCGTCGTCCACGTAGATGAAATCCCTGCGTATGAAGCCGCGCTCGTAGATCTCGACCGGCTGCCCGGTGATGAGACGCTGCGAGAACCAGTTGAGCACGCCGGTGTAGGGATTGCCGATGGTCTGGCCCGGACCAAAGACGTTCTGATAACGCATGATGCGCAATGGAAATCCTGCCTGCATCAGGACCGCCTGCAGGAGATTCTCGCCGGCGACCTTGGAAGCGCCGTATACCGAGAGCGGCGCGCAGGGTGAGTCTTCATGACTGCCGGCGATCTCGAGCACGGCAGCACACTGCGGACAACGCGGCTCGAACCGGTGCGCGGCCAAGGCCTTCGCGGAACGCCCGAGGCGCACGGCGCCGTGCCTGGTGCACACCCAGTGACCTTCACCGTAGGTCGCGCGCGAAGAGGTGAACAGAACGCGGGTACGGGCCGGCTTGCAGTGGCGTCGCAACGCTTCCATCGCCGTCACCAGCACATTGACGTTCTCGCGCACGGTCGCGCCCGGATTCTCGAAGGAATTCGCCGTGCCCGTGTCCGCGTTCATCAGGGCCACGGCATCGCAGCCGGCAAGCACCTCGCCCAGTTCGTCGAGCCGGGCGGCGTCGAGGAGGTGCGTTCGCACGCGCGGCTCGTGCGCCCAGCGCTCGACGAAGCGCGCATGCGCCGCCGGATGCGGATGCGCGGGCCCGGAGAACCGATCCACGACCTCGATCGACGTGAAGCGCCCGGCGAACAACCGGATGAAGGCGTTGCCGATGAAACCGCCGCCGCCGACCAGCGCGATTCGGCTCAAGAGCGGCCCCGCAACGAGTTGTAGGCCTTCTTCGCGATGGCGAGACCCGCGCGTACCACCGGACCGTTGCGCGACGAGAAGCGCGCGACCGTGTGCGGAGGAACGTACAGCTCATCCTTGAGGCGCTCGCGCCGCGGAATGCGCCCGAGTTCGAAAATATTGTGCTCGACCTGGTACAGCAGGCCGGGACGCACGAATCCCTGCGCCGCGGCGGACCGCACTTCCTCGAAGTTGATGAAACCGTCGCGCACCGCTGAACACAGGGCCTCGATCCACACCGGCGCAAGGCGATTGCTGGTCGCGGTCCAGGGCTGGTCGTCCATGTCGGTGTAGTGCAGCAGGCGCGTCTTGCCGGGCTCGAAGGTCTCCATCGAATTCCAGGTATATGGCAGATTCTGCGACTTGTTAGGCTCGAACGAAAAGTCGAACAGGGTCTTCTCGTACTCCTGGTGAGCCCGGTCGAGCAACTCGTTGGGATTCCAGCGCGCCAGCTCGCAATTGATCACCATGACGCTGTACTGCGGGCGACGCCCGCTGCCAGGCGGCGCATCGGCCGAACACACCGCACGGCCCTGCTCGTACAGGTCCATCAGCTCGCGGATGTCCGCGAACACCTGCATGTCGGAATCCAGGTAAATGGCGAGTCCGCGGTATCCGCACAGCTGCGGTATGAAAAAGCGCTGGCACGAGAACGGTGTTCTGCCTGCCGCCAGTTTCTTGCCGCCGACCTCCCTGTACAGCGAGACGACCGACACATCCTCGCGCGTGTGCTGGCGAATCGAGTATTCGAGTACGCGGACCGCGAGCTCCTGTTCCGGCTCCGCGCCCACGAAAACCTGGATCTTCCGTGCGTCCGCGCGTGCGAGTGTGACGCCATTCGTCATAGCAATCCTCCTGAGAATCGGGAACTGCCGGTCGTAGCCGGCGCGCAGCTGCGTATACAGGCTGCCTTTCAAAGCGGTGGAGTGGCCGGCTCCCCCGTCGACACCCAGCGTCTCGACGCGCCGGACTCCGATCGCGGCGAGAATCTGCAGCAGCGCAGACAAGGAAACAAGGTTCGGCTCGAAAACATTCCGGGCGGCGCGGCGCTCGCGCATCGACGTGTGAAAGTAGTACAGGCGGCCCTGCTGATCCAACTCGCGAAGCTCCGGCATGCGCGCGCACAGCTCGTGCAGGTCCTCGGCCATGGGCTTCGAAATCCGTTTGATCCAGGTGCACTGGTTCGGATGCCACGGCAGCACCACGGCGACGCGCGAAGCCATGATCTCGGGCAGCGATTCCAGCAACGGCTCGATGTCGATGAAGAACGCCACGTCGCAGGTGAACGTGCGCACCGTCTGGTTGATGCCGATGACGCAGGCTCCGGAACGATGCCGCTCGAAGGACTCGTTCGTGAGGGATGGCCCCTTGCCCAGCACGATCACGCGCCGGTCGTCGATCACCCTGACCAGGGCATCCGAGGCGTTCACGTCGGGCTGCTCAACATCTGCTGGCCGCGCCGGATCGCGGCGACGATCAGGAAAGTGCCGATGATGGGCGTCTGCAGGATGGTCGACGAGAAGAACGTGATCAGCGACAGGCAGTGCAGCAGCACGCCGAACAGTCGCGCTTCGAACACGCGCAATCGCGTCAGGAAGACCACCAGCCCGGCCATCAGTAGATAGAAAAGCGGCAGCGACGCAGGCACCGGCACGCCCACGAAGCGCAGCACGGCCCATTCCGGCACGGTATTCCAGTAGGCGCCGACGTCGAGGAACGTGCCGAGATCGACATGCGCGCCGAGCGACGCGTTGTAGGGCCCCACGGTGTAGAGGTAACCCCAGAAGGCGAACTCCGCCAGCATGCCCACCGGCGCGTCCGATCCCATGCCGGCGGCGATATTCACGCCTAACAGGTAGTTGCGCAGTGTGCCGAGCAGCGCCAGCGCGACGACCACCAGTATCGGCATCGCCACGTTCCTGACGCCGCAGCGCATGAGGTAACACGCCACCGCCAGCACAATCACCTGGCGATGGAGCAGCAGCACGCCCACCACCAGCGCCGCCCCCAGGTAGAACATGTGGCGCCGCGGTGCGAGCAGCGGCGCCACCCAGATGGAAAACACAATGTGATGCAGGACCGGGAAGCCGAACTTGGTGTAGGCCACACTGCCGGTGATCGGCAGTCCGAAATAGAACGCCTCGAGCAGCAGCACGAGATACGCGGCGGCGACCAGCAGCTTCACGTCGCGTTCCGGCACCCAGGGCAGAGGAATCCGCACCCGGCGCATGACGACATAGGCGATCACAAAGATGATTCCGCTGGACACCAGTGACCAGGTCGCTGAGTCGGCCGGCATCGGGATCAGCACATGGGCCACGCACAACAGCGACCAGGTGATGAGGGCCGGCATCATCGGATTGCGCAGGAGCTTACTGCCCTGGCCCCCCGAGCCATCGACCACGGCCAGGACTTCCGACTCCCCGATCGGCGCGTTGTCTCCCGATCCCGTCAGCACGTATCGCATATGAAGCGGGCTCTTCAGGTGTCAGGCTGCCGTGCCCGTGGCGGGCGGTGTCGCGCGCCACCACTCGCGCCGCGAGCGCCAGAGCACCACGAATGAGCCGATGGCCAGTCCCAGGAAAACTCCGGCGACCGCGATGAAAAACTTGCGTGGACGAATCGGCCGGCCCAGATCCGCGGGCAACGCGGGATCGATGATTTTCAATGCGTATTCGACCTGCACACTCGCCAGGACGACGCGATTCAGGTTGAGTTCCTGCATCCGGAAAATTCCCTGGCGGACGTCGACCGAAGCGTTCTTGGCGATCTCTCCCTCGAGGAACTCGACGGCGCGCCGTGACTCGGCGATCACCGTGCTGCAGACATGCTGGTTCACCAGCGCGACCAGTTCATTGGCCCACTTGGCCGCGAGCACCGGATCGGACCATTCCACGCGAATGGTGATGAGCCCGCTGCGGTTGTCGTACGCCACATTCAGCAGCTTCTTGATGAAATACTGGATCGCTTCCATGCGCGTCGGATGCTTCTTCGGGTCCGATCCCTTCCATGCCTTGGCGACCGGGTCCCAGCGCTTCTCGAACAACACGGGCATCAGGTTTTCGCGATCGATGAGCGCTCCCACCATGGCCCTCGAGCTCAGCAGCGCGATGTATTCGGACTTGCGGGAGTTGAGTCCGCCCAGGTTGATGCCGGCCGCGGCGGCCAGGTTGCCGAGCTGTCCCGAAGCCAGGGACGACATGCTGCTGGACTCTTCGACAGCCGCCGCGATGACTTCGCCTTGGTAGACAGGACGCAGCCACAAGGCAAGGGCAACGGCGGCCACTGCGCAGACCGTCGTGATCGCGCCGACGAGGAGCCAGGCGCGGAACAAGGCCTTGAACAGGGCCGACGCCAGGATGTGGCCGTCGTCCGTCGGTGCGGGGACGAGCAGAACCACCCTATCTTTGCTCTTCTCGGCCTGGTCCGTGGTCATCTGGATGCGCGCTCAGGCCGCGGCCACTGGCCGGAAGATCGCATTGTGAGCGATTTCGGAAAGGGGCTGCCCGGCCGCCTGTTGCTGTTTACCGGCATGCGTGAAGTGTCGCTGCACCAGGTGGTAGCCGCAATCGCGCATCAGCGCTTCGATTTGCACCTGCTCACCCACGTTAAGTTCCACCTGCACGGCCTTGGGCCGCGCACTGCCTTTCAGCAGATTCCGCATGCCCTCGAGAATCCGGATCTCGTTGCCGTCGACGTCGATCTTGATGCAGTTCGGCGGCCGGATGGTGCCCGCCGCCAGCAACTCGTCGACCGACGTGGAAAACACCAGCTCCCGGGCCGACGGCGTGAAGGTCTGCGTCGTCCCGGGGATCAGGGTGTGGCCGAGCTGGCTGGCCGTGGATGCGGCATCCAGCGACCGGTAGTTGAAGTCGACCATGCCGCTGCGGTCCGATAGGGCGCACGACAGGAACTTCACCCGGTCGTCGAATCCATTGGCCTGAATATTCCGCATGAGTGACATGCCATTGGTCTTGTGCGGTTCGAAGGCGTACACGGCGCCCTGCGGCCCGACCCGGTGGGCGGCGGCCAGCGTGTAGATGCCGATATTGGCGCCGATATCCATGAATACCTCGCCTGCGTTCACGTCGCTGGCAATCCACTGCATGGTCCCCTCTTCCTTCACCCAGAGGGACAAGGGGCGCATGGCGTCCAGCGCGTTCTCACATAAGTAACGCGTCGCGAAGCCGTGTTCGGCCAGCTTCACGGCGACCAGCGAGCGTCGGCGCAGCAGGCCAAGAATCTTGAAGATCGCGCGCTCGTGGAATCGCAGGAACCGCCGACCATCGGAGTGCAGGGTAATCAAGGTTTGGCCTCGATGTTGATGGTCAGCGTGCGACGCAAGGGCGCTCCCGGATCACCACGCATGGGCGCGACCCCATGCCATGAATTGAACGTCTTCACGAAGACTACGCACTGGTTGGGCGCCAGCGGCCATTCCTTCAGCATTTTGACCTGGTCGAACGGCAGGTAGCGGTTGGCGCGATTGAACGACAGGCTCTCGTCGAGTGGCCACACGATCTCGGTGCCGCCACCCCAATCGGTGTTCCATTCGCCGGCACGCATCATGGAGACCACGAGTGTGACGATCTTGTTCTGCGCATCGGTGTGCGGAAGGATGTAACCGCCTTGCGCATCCATCATCGAGAATTCAAAGCGCGCGCTCAGTTCCTGGCGCTTCAGCAGCCGGTTCAGGATGCCCTGCTTGCTGCGAATCGATTTGCGTGACGATATCTGGTACCTGCCCAGCGCCAGGTCGATGTTCTTGCCGGACAGCGTCTGGAGCACGTCCGGTATGAACCGGTCGCCCTTCACGTATTCGCGGAACGCCGACCACTCGGGACTGCCACTCACGAACTTTTCATAGTTCGCCGCGTTGTTCACCTCGGAGAGCGAATACTTGTTGCCGAGGGCAGGTTTGTACTCGAACAGTTCCTTGGCGGGGTACGCCGTCGCGAGTCGGTCGTATTCGGCCTGCGGCAGGATGTTAGGTGCCAGTCCGATCGGATACGGCTGGTAGTCAAATCGAAGCTCGTTGAATGTGAACACTGCTATACCGTGATTGCGGGTCGACTGCGGGCTCAGGAGACGACGGCACGCCAGATGCGATGTGGCAGGCCGATGGAAACTCGTCCGAGCCAGGAGTGACGGGCAAAGTACAGGGGTGCGCGCCGGGCCAGCCGCGCGATCGACTCGCGCACCTGTTCACGTTCTGGATCCGGTACGGAAGACGCCGCCGCGGCCGGATCGGCCACGAAGAGCCCTCGCACCGACAGGGGATGATGCGGAGGTTCGTGGCGCGCGATCACCTCCGGACGCAGACCGCCGCGCGCGGCAACCTGCGCGAGCGAGTGCGCGGTGAAATGGTACAGGTGCGCGATGTGCAGGTCCGCCAGCGACTGGTAACGGCTGGCGTCGGGAACATCGATATAGAGACAGGCGCCGTCGGCGAGCAGCGTGCGCAGTCGCGCCAGCACCGCCGAAGGTGTCCGCACGTGTTCGAGCACGTGATTGATGAGGATGAGGTCGAACTTCACACCGGCCGGCAGGTCGTCCAGGCTTGCGAACACCTGCGCGCCCAGGGTGTCGCGCGCGTACTGCGAATAGAGCGGGTTCGGCTCCACGCCGAAACACTGCACATCGGGCGCATGGGCCTTGATGGCGCGCAACAGGCTGCCGTCCGCGCAGCCGAGATCGAGGATGCGCGTCGCCCGGCTCAGCGCGCCGGACTGCTTCAGGAACGCCGCGGAGTGCGCCGCCCTCTCGGCGATCCCGAGTCGCGCGAGCAATTCCGGAGAAGGCTTGTCATGCCGGCGGTAGTAGACCCGGTAACGCGTCTCGTAGAACTCCTGCAACGCGCCTTCCGTCGGCATCGGATTCGTAAGGGTGAGGCCACAGGCCTCGCATTGGCGGGTTTCGATACCCATCCGGTACCGGTCCAGCCTGGTCAACAACGCGAAGCGGCTACCCCCGCAGACATCGCAAGCCGCGTTTTCCTTCGGCATGGCGTCGTAGATATTCGCTTCGGACATTGGTCGCTTCACGATCCTCTGAGTTCCTACTTATCTTCGATTCCCGCCCCGGTCCCCGATGCGGTGACGAAGCGCTGCGCGAGCAGAAATGCCAACGCATTCAATAGATAGTACAACGATATGCCAATGGCGAGGCCGCGGATACCGCCGATGTGAAATGCCGCAAACTTGATCGCCACGCCTACGAAAAAGCCGTACGCGACGATTCTCGCCGACAGGTCCGGACGCCCGAGGATCACCACCGCCGCGGCGATCCATTGCACCGCCAGCGCCGCCACCGGGAACCCGGCGAGGCAGGCCATGATGCTCGCCAGCAGCTTCAACTGCTCGCGGCCCACCGCGTTGACGACGGTCGGGATTTGCAGGGCGACGAGTGCGGCCGCGAACATCACGACGGCAAGCAACAGTCCCGCAGCCGCCAGCTGCCGGGTCACGCGGCTCATGGAGATCGCCGAGGCGTCCCGCTTCAGCGCCGGCAGCCGCGGCGCGACGATGGCTCGCTCCGCAATACCAGTGGCGGCATTGTAGATCGACTGTCCGAATGCCAGCAGGCTCATGGAGCCGCTGGCGGCCGCCGACGCGATCGAGCGGTCGATCACTGGCGCAAGCTTGGTCAGCATGCCCGCGGAGATGAGCGGGCGCAGTACATGTGCAATCTCCTTCCAGGGCGGTGAACCCATCGTCAGGGAATTTCGCAGCATGTACCCGAGCGACAAGCTGCTCACCACCGCCTTGACGATCTGCCCGTAGGCCGCGGCCATGATTCCCAGCGCACCCATCGACGCGAACACGAAGGCCGCCGAGGTCAGCGTCGAGCTGACCACCGCGATCTCGCACTGGATGAAACGCCCGCGTACCTGGTTCAGCGACAGCAGGACCAGGTTGCTCACGGAGAACAGCACCGCCGCGCATTGCGCACGCAGTACGTCGACGGCCAGGGCCTGCGCCGGCGCGGTCAGCTCCGAGTAGATCTTTGCGATGAACCACGGCGCGGTGATCGCGACGAGGCTGAGCACCAGGCACGCGCCCAACGCCACCGCACCCACGAGGCGCAGCGCCGGAAACTTTTCGTGCGCGCCGTCGGCGAAGGCCACCACGACCGCGCGCTGCAACGGCAGCTGCAGGATCGCGAGCAGGACCACCGGGACGGCCTGCCCGGCGAAGTACGCGTCCGTGTCCGCGCTGATGCCGACGCTGAACAGTACGAACGCCTGCAGCAGAAAACCGACGCCGAGGTCGGTCGCCGCCAGCGCAGCGAGTGTGGAGAACCGCTTCATTAGTCTGCTTTCGCGACGGCGCGCCTCAGCGCGACGTGGCGTACTGGGCGTCGATCCACTTCTGGTAGGAACCGTCCATCACCGCACGCCACCACGGTTCATTCGCCACGAACCACTCGAAGGTGTCGCGCAGGCCGTCGTCCACGAGACGGCTCACGGCGAATCCGATCTCGCGCTCGAGCTTCGCGCAATCGATGGCATAGCGGCGATCGTGCCCGGGCCGGTCGCGCACGTAGGTGATCAGCGAATCGCTGCCACGCCCGCTGGCGGGCGGAGAACGCGGGAAGCGTTCACGCAGCCGGGCGTCGCGCGCGAAGGCGGCATCGGCGATCGCGCACAGCTTGTGGATCAGATCGATGTTGGTGGACTCCGCGCGGCCGCCGACGTTGTACACCTCGCCGGCGACGCCACGCTCGATGATCGCCTCGATCGCAGCGCAGTGATCGGCGACGTGCAGCCAGTCGCGCATGTTGCAGGCCGTCGCCATACACCGGAATGCTCTTGCCCTCGAGGAGGTTCACGATCACCAGCGGGATCAGCTTCTCGGGGAAGTGGAATGGTCCGTAGTTGTTGGAGCAGTTAGATAGTGGTGACGTTGAGTCCGTAGGTATGGTGATAGGCGCGCACCAGGTGATCGGACGCGGCCTTGCTGGCCGAGTACGGCGAGTTCGGCGCATACGGCGTGGTCTCGCAGAACGCCGGATCGTCCGGGCCGAGCGAGCCGTACACCTCGTCGGTGGACACGTGGTGGAAACGATGCGGCGCGCGCAGCGTCCTTTCGCAGCCATACCTTGCGCGCGGCCTTGAGCAGGCTGTGCGTGCCGACGACGTTGGTCGTTGATGAACGCGTCGGGCCCGAGGATCGAGCGGTCGACGTGCGATTCGGCCGCGAAGTGCACGAGGGTGTCGATGCTCGTGCGACTCGCAGGAGCGCCGGCGACCAGGTCCGTGTCGCAGATGTCACCGTGCACGAAGCTGAAATTCGCATTACCGCGCAGCCGCCTCGCAGGCTGGCGGCGTTGCCCGCGTAAGTGAGCGCATCGAGCACGACGACCCGATCGTCAGGATAACTGCGCATCCAGTGATGCACGAAGTTGCAGCCGATGAACCCAGCGCCGCCGGTGACGAGCAAGCTTACGCAAGCGAGATTTCTCCGATGACCTGGCGCAGGTTGTGCCGCCAATGCCGGGGCATCGATTCCGAGCGCGGCCGATGTTGACGGTCTTGTCCAGCACGCTGAATCGCGGTCGTTCGCGCGGGCGTCGGATAGTCGGCGGTGCCGATCGGGACAACGCTCGCGACGTTCGCCGCGCGGGTTGCATGCGCCCACTCCTCTGCGATCGCGACGGCGAAATCGTACCAGCTCGCCACGCCCGGAATCCGTCCAGTGGTACACGCCGCTCACGCTCGGGCCTCGCGACGATGGCCCAGAGCGCCTCGGCTATCGAGCGCAGCGGCCGTCGGCGACCCGATCTGGTCGGCCACGACGCGCACCGTGCCGCGCTCGCGCATGAGCCGCAGCATGGTGCGCACGAAATTCCTGCCCGCTGGCATCGTAGACCCATGCGGTGCGCAGGATCACGGACGCGTCCGGCAGCTGCTCGCGCACCGCGTGTTCGCCCGCGAGTTTGGAGGTGCCGTAGACACTCAGCGGATTGGCGTGATCATCGGGTCGATAAGGCGTCGAGCTCTGCCCGTCGAACACGAAATCCGTCGAGAGGTGCAACAAGTCGCGCGCCAGTCGCGCGCCGCGGCGCGCGCGAGGTTGCGCGGCGCCCAGCGCATTCACACGCGTGCGCGGCCTCGGGCTCGCTCTCGGCGCGATCCACCGCGGTGTACGCCGCGGCATTGACGATGACGTCGGGACGCGAGCGCCGCGATCAGGGCATCCACAGCCTCGGCATCGCCGATGTCGAGTTCGGCGATGCCCCACCGCCGGCACCTGCGCGCCAGCCGGCGCGCGCGGCTATCACCGCCCGGCCAACCTGGCCGCGCGCGCCTGTCACCAGAACCTTCATGGAAAGGTTTCCGCGTCGCGCAGCGACTTGCCCGGCACGCATCCTTGGCCGAAAGCTGCGGCGTCGACGTCCGGCGGCAGCGGCCACGCAATGCCGAGTGCCGGATCGTTCCAGCCACGTCCGTTCGTGCTCCGGCGCGTAGTAGTCCGTGCACTTGTACTGGAAATCGGCGGATGCAGACAGCACGAGAAAGCCGTGCGCGAACCCCGGCGGCACCCACAACATGTGGCTGATTGGCCTCGGACAACTCCACGCCAACCCAGTTGCCGAAGGTCGGCGAACTGCGCCGCAGGTCGACGGCCACGTCGAACACCGCGCCGCTCACGACGCGCACGAGTTTTCCCTGTGTCTGCTGCACCTGGTAATGCAGGCCGCGCAGGATGTGCCGCGCGCGACCGGCTGTGATTGTCCTGCACGAAATCGAAGTCCAGGCCGAGCTCGGCAAACTTGCTGCCGATTCCAGGATTCGAGGAAGAACCCGCGGTGATCGCCGAACACCTTCGGCCGTAGCAGTACCACGTCGGGTATGGCGAGGCGCTCGACGTCCACTTCAGTGCCTTCCCGTGAGCAACGACAGCAGGTACTGCCCGTACTCGGTCTGCTTCAGGTTCTGCGCCAGCCTGCTCGAGCTTCGCGTCGTCGATGAAACCGGACGCGCCAGGCGATTTCCTCGGGACAACAGACCTTGAGCCCCTGCCGCGCCTCGATCGCCTCGACGAACATCGAGGCGCGCAGCAGCGACTCGTGGGTGCCAGTGTCGAGCCAGGCGACGCCGCGGCCGAGCATTTCCACGCGCAGCGTCTTGCGGCGCAGGTATTCGCCGTTGACGTCGGTGATTTCGAGCTCGCCGCGCGCCGACGGTTTGACGTTCGCCGCGATCTCGAGCACGTCGTTGTCGTAGAAATAGAGGCCGGTGACGGCGTAGTTCGACTTCGGCGCCTCGGGTTTCTCTTCGATGCCCAGCGCGCGACCCGTCGCGTCGAAATGCACCACGCCGTAACGCTCGGGGTCCTTGACGTGATAGGCGAAGACCGTCGCGCCGCTTGCGCGCGCGGCCGCAGCGCCGCAGCTGCTCGGGCAGGCCGTGGCCGTAGAAGATGTTGTCGCCGAGCGCCAGCGCGACCGGGCTGTTGCCGATGAACGTCGCGCCGATGATGAAGGCTTGCGCGAGACCCGCCGGCCGCGCCTGCTCGGCATATTGCAGCGAGATGCCCCACTGCGCTGCCGTCGCCCAACAGCCGCCGGTACTGCGGCAGGTCGGCGGGCGTGGAGATGAGCGAGGATTTCGCGGATGCCCGCGAGCATCAACGTCGCGAGCGGGTAGTAGATCATCGGCTTGTCGTAGACCGGCAGCAGCTGCTTGCTGATTCCGAGCGTCACCGGATACAGCCGCGTTCCCGCGCCCCCGGCCAGCACAATTCCTTTCATTTGCTACGTCTCTAACTACCTTGAATCAGAACGAATTGACCGCCGCCACGGCGATCGCGAGGTTGTAGAGGATGCCCGTCACCGCCTGCCACAACGGCAATGCGGGCATGCGTTCGGTATCCAGCGGTACGACGACGGTGTCGCCGGGCTTCATCGCCACCTGCCCGCTGCGACGGAACCAGCCGCTGCTTTCGCTCGATACCACGCTGCCGTCGGCGCGCACGATGTAGATCCGACCGCGATCGGCCTTGCGCGTCACACCGCCGCTGAGACCGATGTAGTCGTCGCGCGTGAGAGTTTTCGCGATAGAAGTGCGAGGTGGTGTTCTGCACCTCGCCGATGACCGTCACTTCCTGCTTCTGCTTCGGAATGATGAGCTGATCGCCTTCGCGCAACACCACGTCGCATCGGCGAACCCACCGGCGAGTCGAGCACGCTCGTTAAGATCGATGACCAGGCGACCGACGGCCTTGGTCGCCTTGAGCTGGTGTCAGCAGTGACTGGCCGACGGTCAGCGCCTGGCCGGCCTGGCCCTGGTTTGCGACTGCCGCCTGCAACGCGGTCGACGGCAAGGTCGCTCTGCAGTCGCTCGGCGAGCCGGTCGAGCTGTTCCTGTTCGCGGTCCTTGCAGTTCGACGCGCGTGAATACGGAGCCGCTCGGGAACGCCAGCGCGGTGAGGCCGCCGGCGCGATCGAGCACCGAGCGCAGCGTCTCGCCACGCTGGATGGGATAGATACCGGGGAAACGCACTTCGCCCAGCAGCGATGACCTGCTCCTGCTCGCTCCATTCCGGCACTTCCTTGACGTTCAGGAAATCGAACGGCTGCAGCATCAGGTCCGCGGCTTTCGTCGCCGCGCAGGATCGGCCGCCAGGTCGATCTCGATGAGCTGCGTCTGCGCGCACGTCGCTGCTCGACCCGGTAGCGCGTGAGCTCCGCCTTGGCGCCGTATGCCGCGTCCTGCAGTCCGCCGCCGGCACGCAGCAGGTCGCTGACGCGCATGCTCGGCTCGAGTGGATAGTCGCCGCGCGCCTTGACGCGTCCGTCGATGCGCACGATCTCGCTCGGCTGGTCGATGCGCGACTGGCGGCGCATCTCCTCGAGCAGCGGAGTCGAGCAGCTCGCTGGCGACCCGACTCGGTGTCGAACACGATGATGCGGTCGCGCGGCATCGAGCGCGATGTTCTTCGGCGACGCGGGATCGCGCAGTGCCGCCGCCAGATCGGCCGACAGCATGACCACGCGCCGATCCGGCGGCAGCTCGCGGCGTACCAGGACGTAGTTGAGGTCGGCATTGGGCTTGAGCTCATCCACCGAGCCGATGACATCCGTGAGACGCAGTCCTTCGTGCCACGCCACCGGCGCCGGGCTGAAAGACATGGCCTTCCACCGTGACACCCTGATCGAGCGTCGGCCGCAGACGCAGGATTCGCAGCGAATCGCCGTTGCGCAGCAGCTCACTGCGCCCGCTCGCGCCATCGAGCGGCACGTTGACCACCACGCGCGCGCGCTGCTCGTTGACGCGCACCAGTGCCGCGCGGCTGGAGTCGGCCTTCCGGTGGTGAGGCCGCCCGCCAGCTGCACGATGTCGGCGACAGCTGGTGTTGCCGCTGATTTCGTAGATCGCCGGGCGATGCACTTCGCCATCGACCGCCACCGTCGCGGCCACCGGCGGAATGAAGATGACGTCCCCGGCAGGAGCTTCGCGTCGTCCCTGGTGTCGCCGCGCAGCAGCAGGTCGTACAGGTCGAGGCGTCGCACCACCGCGCCCTGCCGCTTGAGCTGAATGTCGCGCAGCGATCCGAAGGGCTTGAGACCGCCGGCGGCGTACAGCGCCGACGTGATGGTGCGCGAGTCCGCTCACCGTGTAGCTGCCCGGGCGATTCGCCTCACCCATGACGAACACGCGGATCGAACGCGTGTCGCCCATCGCGACGCTGGCGCGCACGCCGATCATCTGGCGCGCGACGCGCTGTTCGATGTCCGCGGCCACGCGCACGAAGGTCTGGCCGCCGACATTGATCGGTCCGAGCTCGGGAAAGTTGATGCGGCCATCCCGGCCCACCGTCAGACGCAGCGTGCGATTCTGGCTGCCAAACAGCTGGACGATCGAGCTGGTCGCCGGGGCCGACGATGTAGTCCGACGGCACCGGCACGTCGGTGACCGGCGCGAAGGTCGACGAGCTGTCCTTGAACAGGTCATAGCCGAAGGGCTTCAAGGCCGCCACGCCCGCCTTGCGGACCGGTAGTTTGGTCACCTTGATGTCGAGCTTGCTGAAACGCATGACTCCGTGGCGAGGCCGGTGGGTCGCCTGCTCCTCGTCGAGCCCGGCGAGCATGATGGGTGCGAAACCCGGCAGCATCAGAATGCCGGAGGAATCGAGCTGATAGGGATTGCGGGACCGGACCAGCTCGATCAGCCGTTCGAAGGCCAATCGTTCGCGTCGGCTCGAGTACTGGTGCCGGCTCGGCCGGTATGGTGATCGGTGGCAGACCCGGACCCGGGCTTTCCATGCGTGCCGGCTTGTCCTTCTTGAAGTCGATGTCGATGAGCAGCGAGTCTTCGGGCTTGAGCGACTGTCTTTTCGACACGCACTGCTGTCCGAGCAGTCGCTCTTCCGTGCCGCGCTGCTTAGTCGGCTCGTCGCGATATCCGCGCTGGCGATCGTGCCGTCGAGTCTGACGGCTGCGTCTGATCGATCACCGAGCCGCCGATGCCGAGCTGCTCCATGAGCGCCTCGCGGTCCTCGGGGCTCATGCTGCGCAGGAGTTCGAGCTGTTCGGCGGTCGGAACCTGGGCGATCGCCGGCAGAGAACCGGCCAATACCATCAACGCCGCCAGTAACCGAAATCCCCTGCGCATCAGAATCCTTGTTGCCAGATTGCGAAACCATGTACGCGGGAGGATGATTCCGCCGAAATGGCCGGATCGTCGTACCCCATGCCGACGCTGATCTTGCCTGCGCCGAGCCCCCGCGAGTAGCGCAATTCTACATTGTCGACGTCGAGCGGCACGTCGCTGATGGCGTGGTCGCCGCCGTCGCGGTTGAGCTCCACCCGGCGCAGCGTGAGGCTCAGGACATCGCCGTTGGCACGGGTCAGCAGCCCGCGCCAGCGTGTACATGCGGCTGTCGTTGTCCATGGAATGGCCGATGATCCGGCCGCGATACGCGTAACCCTGCGGATAGATCGGATTTCGATAGGCGCAGCCGAACTCCGGCGCCTCGCGCGAGAAATTGCAGGCCGTATCGGCGTATTCGCCGCGCAGGCGCCAACTGCCACACGCGCATCGAACCCCAGGTTTCCAGGCCGAACTGCCCGATGAACTTTGACGGCAGGCCACCCGCCTCGTCCTCTCCTATCCATTGCGTGTAGAAGGCCAGGGGCAGCTGTGCGCCAGGGCGAACGCAGTCGCATGTCGTAGCCCGCCATCTGGTTGCCCGGTTGATCCTCAGATGCGCCACCGTCCTCGACCTGGTTGTCGTTGCCGAGCACCATGTCGACGAAGGTGTCCCAGTCGCAGGGCCGGTCGCCGCCGCACCACTGCGCGGTGCGCGTGAGGCCGAATTCCAGCCAGGGCCGCGGCTTGAAATTCAGGCGTGCGGCGAAGAACTTGCACGTTGGGAACCGGCACGTCGTTGGACTCGGCCTCGCCCATCGCGATGCTGGCGCGCCACGGCCCCATCCACGACAGACCACTGCGTCTTGAAGGGGTCGGTGTAGTTGCGTTCCAGCGTGATGGTCGGAATCGGCCGCGCGTTGGTCGAGAGGATCAGGCTGCCGTCCCAACCCGGTCCCCACCAGCGTTCCATGAATCCGGCGGACAGCATGAAGTTTCCGAAATTCACGCCGAGGTAGCTGCCGTCGGCGCGCCAGTCCTTGTCGTCGTCCGGATCGACGACATACGAGCCCTGCAGGTTCACGGCGAAGTGATCGGTCAGCCAGCTGGCGCGCATGCCGAGCTCGCCTTCTTCGCGCGGCGTATCCGCAAAGTCGCGCAGCATGGTGGGTTCAGTAGGCGCCGCTGACGCGCAATGCCCAGGCCGGCGAAGCCTCGTGCCGAAGCCTGCGCGACCAGCCGTCGCACGCGCACGCAACGCGTCGAGCCGTCGCCGGCGTCGAGCCCTCGCTCATCGGCGGCCAGCGACGTCACGCGCGATATCGGGCCAGGACATGGGCCAGGTCGTGACGGGGCCGCGCAGGATGCCGGCGTCGGCCAGCAACTGGATGTCGCTGCGCAGACGCCTTCGTCGCCCGGCGCCAGCCACGGGATCGGCGCGTGCCGTCATCATGGTGAGACACGCGAACGCGCAGCCCCAAGGTACCCGCCTGCCGCGCAGGCTCACGGCTTGAATTCGTGTCGCCAGCCGATGAATCCGAACGGCTCGACTGTCCCGCTCGTCGTTCGACAGGCTCGATCGCCTCGACGCCGAGATCCACGGACAGCTGCTCACCGAACAGTCGCCCCTTCCAGCCGAGCTCCAGCGCGTCGTAGTCGGTAGGCACCGAGGCGACGGTATTCAGCGTGTCGCCGAAGTCGTCGCGGTTGAGCCGCGAAGCTCGGGCGGTGGCCGTCCACAGCGTGCCGTCGGCGGCTGCGTAGCTTGCGCCGAGCGCCCAGTTCTCCGCATCCCGGTCGGCGGTGTAACCGATGGACGCGGCCGTGGTATCGATATCCCTCGACGTTGAACCGGCCCTGGTTGTAGGCGCAGTTGTAGTAGGGCCCGCGGTCGGTGTTGGCCGAGCAGGTAGTGGACGCGTATTCGACGAATGCCTGCACCAGCCCGCCGTCCGCCAGCGGCTGCCAGACCTCGAGCACCAAGCTGCTTCAGGTACTTCGCGGGCATGATAGGACGACTCGTCCTCGCCGATGTACTGGCCGTAGATCGCGTACGGCAGATTGCCGATGGGCGAATTCCAGCGGATGTCGAATCCGGCCATCTGGTTGCCCGGCTCGTTCTCCGGCGGTGGCGTCGAAGCCCACGTTGTCGTTGCCGGCGAGCATGTTGCCGAAGACATTGAGATTGCATTCTAGCTCTTCACCGCAGAACTGCGCGGTGCGCGAGAAGCCGAGCTCGATCTTGTTGAAGGGCATCACCACGACGCGCCAGGCCATGAACAGCGGCGAGTCGATGTCCTCGCGGTCGTTTTCCATCTGGCTGATGCCGAAGCTGAAGCGATACGGGCCCGAGCCAGCTGAGCCATGCGGGTCCGAACGGCGCGCGCCTCGGCGCGCTCCACCATGAGGGTGGGCATGGGACGCGCGTTGTTGGACAGGATCAAACTACCTTCGTGACCCGGGCCCCACCACCGGTCGAGCGTATTGGCCGAAATCAGCCAGTTGCCCCATTGCACCGTGGCATGCGATCCGTCGAGCGCGCAGTTCGTCGCCGTCCTCGGGATCGGTGACCGCGGTGACGTCCAGGCCGACGGAGAATCGCCCGTTGTTGTAGCTGAGGCCCGGCGCCGAGTTCGCCGTCCTCGCGCGCCAGCGTATCGAAGTCGCGCCACAACCCGGGCTCGCCCGCCGCTGATGCCCGTATCGAACGCCAGTCGCCCTTGGTGGGAGGGGCCGCGCGCACGCGCACGCGCTCGAGAGCCGCCGCGACCGCGGAATTCGTGCGCGAGATGATCTTTGGCATTGGCGAGCGCGTACTGAACCGCGGCGCGCGGCAGCGGCCATTGGTTCATCGGCAGCACGATGACTTCGGCATCGTTCAACAACTGCAGATCCATGCGCAGTTGCGTATCGCCGGACTCGAACCAGCCGGCATCCGCAAACGCCGGCTCGCAGACGCCCGCCAGCAGCGCAGCCAGCACGATCCAGTGGCGCGAAACCGCGCGCCGCGGTGTGCGCAACATCACTCGCGCCAGGCCTGCAGGCGCGACAACAAGGGCTTCAGCATGGGCCGGGCACCTGCCGTGCCGGGATCGCGCACCATGGGCAGCACTTCATCACACATCTTCTTGCCGAGCTCGACGCCCCACTGGTCGAAAGCATTGATACCCCAGATCACGCTCTGCGTGAAAACCTTGTGTTCGTACAGCGCTACCAGACTGCCCAGCGTGCGCGCATCGAGTTGTTCGAAGGCGACGATACTGACGGGCCGATTGCCCGCATGGACCTTGTGGCGCGCGAGAAGTTCGATGCGATCCGGCGCCAGCTTGCGTGCGGCAAGCTCCGCGGCCGCCTGTTCACGGCTGTACCCGAAGGCGAATGCGTCGGCCTGCGCCAGGCAATTGGCGGTGGCGAGCAATTGTTGTTCGGCATTCCCGCAGGACGAGCGCGCGGGCAGCAGGAAATCGAGCGCGGCACGCGGCGTTCCCTGGTGCAGCATCTGGAAAAAGGAGTGCTGGGCGTTGTTACCGGGCTCGCCCCAGATGACGGGCGCGGTGGCGACACCGGCCGGCTCGCCGGCGAGGTTCACCGACTTGCCATTACTCTCCATGTCGAGCTGCTGCAGGTAGGCGGGAAACCGCCGCAGGCGCCCGTCGTAGGGCAACACCGCGAGCGTCGGCAGCTCCAGGAAGTTGATGTTCCACACGCCTAACAGTCCCATGAGCACCGGGAGATTCCGGTCCCAGGGGGCACTGCGAAAATGCTGGTCCATGTCATGGGCGCCGGCGAGCAGCTCGAGGAACGCCGCATTGCCAATCGCAATCGCGAGCGACACGCCGATCGAGGACCACAGCGAATAACGTCCGCCGACCCAGTCCCACATCATGAAGCGGTAGTTAGGATTCACGCCGAACACATCCATGGCCTCGGCATTGGTCGACACCGCGGCGAAGTGCGACGGCACCGCGGCCTCGCCCAGCGCTCCCGCCAGCCAGGCACGCGCGCTACGCGCGTTGGCCAGCGTCTCCTGCGTGCTGAAGGTCTTCGAGGCGACGATGAACAGCGTGCGCGTCGGGTCGGCGCCCTCCAGCGCATTGGCGAGATCAGTACCATCGACGTTGGATACGAAGCGCACACGTGGCGCGTCGCGAGTGAGCGGATGCAGTGCCTCGACCGCCATGGCCGGACCAAGGTCCGAACCGCCGATGCCGATGTTGATGACGGTGTCGAAGGGTGTGCCAGTCGAGCTGCGGATCGACCCGTCGCGCACCTCGCCGGCGAACTTCAGCATGCGCTCGCGCTCGGCGAGCACCTGGCGCGCGATGGACTCGCCGCCCGGGGCGTCGCTGGTGGCCGCCGGCACGCGCAGCGCGGTATGCAGCACGGCGCGGTTCTCGGTGGTGTTGATGGCCTGACCGGCCCACATCGCCTCGATGCGGGCGCGCAGGTTCGCGGCATCGGCGAGGTCGGTCAACAGGCGCAGGCCATGGTCGTCGACACGCTGGCGCGAGAAATCGAAGTAGAGGCCCGACGGCCTCGCGTGCAAAGCGGCTGCCGCGCTCCGCGTCGCATCGCGCAACGCGCGCACGGGCACGGCGCGGGTTTCCGCGGCGCGCGCCTGCAGGGCACGCCAGGCGGCGGTCAGTTTGTCGTGGGCCATTGGGAGACGGAGTCGGTGCCGAAACAGGCCCGCGATGGTATCCACAAGCCGCTGAACTTGCGAGGGAAATGCCGTGGTTTCGGGCCACTGGTCCGCTTTGGGGCAGGGCCGGCGAATCGGGGCGTCAGGGCTTGTAGAAACCCTTGATGGAATCGACGACGTATTGCAGTTGCGTCTTCGGTCAATTCCGGGTAGATGGGCAGCGCAAGGGTTTCCCGCGAGGCGCGCAGCGACTCGGGAAAGTCCTCGGGCTTGTGGCCGAGATAGGCGAAGCACTGCTGCATATGCAGCGGCAGCGGGTAGTAGATCTCCGCGCCCACTCCCTGCGCGCCCAGGTGCGTGCGCAGCTCGTCGCGCCGCACGCACGCGGAGGCAGTACTGGTTATAGATGTGCCGCGCGCCGCGGGGCGCCGCGGCGGCGTACGACCAGCGTCACCGAGACCCGCGCGCGCGAATGCGGCGTCGTAGAACGCCGCATTCTTCTGGCGCGCGGCGCTCCAGTGCATCCAGGTGCGGCAGTTTCACGTTGAGCACCGCGGCCTGGATCTCGTCCAGGCGGAAATTCCCGCCGATCAGCTCGTGGAAGTACTTCGGCTCCATGCCGTGCACGCGCAGATCTTGAGCATTTTCGCGGCCAGCGCGGCGTCGTTGGTGACGCACATGCCGGCATCACCAAACGCGCCGAGATTCTTGGTCGGGAAAAACGACAGGCAGCCGATGTCGCCGATCGAACAGGCGCGGCGCCCCTGCGCGTCCGCCGAGCCGATGGCCTGCGCCGCATCTTCGATGACGAGCAGCCGTGTGACGCCGCGCGATTTCCATGATGCGCGTCATGTCGGCCATCTGGCCGTACAGGTGCACCGGGCATGATGGCGCGCACGCGCCCGCCGGTGACGCGATTGATCAGCGTCGCCAGCGCGTGTTTCGCAGCTGCGACTCGATGAAATGCTCGATGGCTTCGCGGCGCGAAATATTGAAGTCGCCCGGCTCGATGTCGACGAATACCGGCCGCGCACCGACGCGAGCGATGGTGCCGGCGGTAGCAAAGAAGGTGTACGGGCTGGTGATGACCTCATCTCCCGCACCGATGTCGAGCGCCATCAGCGCGATGAGCAATGCATCGGTTCCCGAGGACAGTGCCGATGCCGAACTTGCAGCCTGAATAGGCGGCGCAAGCCGCTTCGAGCGCCTTCACTTCGGGACCCAGGATGAAGTACTGCGACTCGCTGACGCGCAGGATGGCGGCGTCGAGCTCCGACTTGAGCGCGCGGTATTGGGGTTTGAGATCGAGCAGCGGGACTTTCACGGCCCGCGCACTTTACCTCATCGTCAACCGAGGTTCGTCACTCGAGTTGGTTGCGGCGCACTCGTCTTGTAGTACTCCAGGTACCAGTCCACGAATCGCCGGATGCCCACCTCGACCGGCGTCGCCGGCTTATAGCCGACATCGCGGACCAGGTCTTCGACATCGGCAAAGGTGTCCGGCACGTCGCCCGGCTGCAGCGGCAGCATGTTCTTGACCGCCTTCTTGCCCAGGCAATCCTCGAGCACTTCGATGTAGCGGCATGAGATCCACCGGCGCATTGTTGCCGATGTTGTAGAGACGGAACGGTGCGCTGCTGGTGGCGGGGTCCGGCTCATTGCCCGACCAACCGGCATTGGGCGCGGCGATGCGATCGCAGGCCCGCACCACCCCTTCGGCGATGTCTTCCACGAAGGTGAAGTCGCGCTTGTGGTGCCCGTGATTGAACACGTCGATGGGTTTACCCTCGAGGATGTTCTTCGTGAACAGGAACAACGCCATGTCGGGCCTGCCCCAGGGGCCATAGACGGTGAAGAACCGCAGGCCTGTCACCGGTAGTTTGAACAGCGCCGCATAGTTGTGGGCCATGAGCTCGTTGGCGCGCTTGGTCGTGGCATATAGCGACAACGGGTGATCAACGCCGCGGTGCACCGTGAAGGGCATGTTGGTGTTGAGGCCATACACCGAGCTGGTGGAGGCAAATACCAGGTGCTCGGCGCCATTGTGCCGGCAACCTTCCAGTACGTTGAGCGTGCCGGTGACATTGCTGTCGATGTAGGCCTGAGGATTCTCGAGGGAGTAACGCACTCCGGCCTGCGCCGCGAGATGGATGACGCGCGGGAACTTCTCGCGCGAAAACAGCGACTTCATTCCGCCCCAGTCCGCCAGGTCCATTTTCACGAAGCGGAACTTCGGCTCGCGTTCGAGGATGGACAGGCGCGCGCGCTTGAGGTTGGGATCGTAGTAGTCGTTGAGGTTGTCGAGGCCCACCACCTCATCGCCACGCGCCAGCAGCTTGCGCGCCGTGTGAAATCCGATAAAGCCCGCGGCGCCGGTCAGCAGGATCTTCATGACTTCCTAGCTGCTTGCGTCATAGCCGGCCATCGACCTGGTCAGCACTGAACACGTACTTGATGTCATACACCACGTGATTCTTCTTGCACGCCTTGCGCACGCTCGCGACACCCATGCTCACGAAACTGCTTGTGCGCCACCGCGAGCACCACCGCATCGTACACGCCATCGCGTATGCGCTTGATGGGACGAATGCCATATTCGTGGCTGGCTTCGGCGGCGTCGATCCACGGATCGTACACGTCGACGTCCGCACCGTAACGCCCGAGCTCGCGCACCACGTCGGCGACTTTCGAATTGCGCAGATCGGGGCAGTTTTCCTTGAACGTGAGACCGAGCACCAGCACTCGCGAGCCCTTGGCCAGGATCGTCTTGCTGGCCATGAGCTTGACCACTTCGCCCGCCACGTAGTTAGCCATGCTGTCGTTGAGTCGCCGACCCGCAAGGATCATCTCGGGATGGAAGCCGATCTCCTGCGCCTTGTGCGTCAGGTAGTAGGGATCCACGCCGATGCAGTGTCCGCCGACCAGGCCCGGGCGGAACGGCAGGAAGTTCCACTTGCTGCCGGCGGCCTGCAGCACCTCCTCGGTGCTGATGCCGAGCCGGCTGAACAGCAGCGCCAGCTCGTTGATCAGCGCGATGTTGACGTCACGCTGCGTGTTCTCGATGACCTTGGCGGCCTCAGCAACCCGAATGCTCGAGGCCTTGTGCGTGCCCGCCGTCACCACGCAGCGATAAAGGCTGTCGACAAAATCGGCGACCGCCGGGGTCGAGCCCGACGTCACCTTCTTGATGGTCGGCAGGCGGTGTTCCTTGTCGCCCGGATTGATGCGTTCCGGCGAATACCCGGCGTAGAAATCCTTGTTGAACTTGAGACCGGACACGCGCTCGAGGATCGGCACGCAGATTTCTTCGGTGCAGCCCGGATACACGGTCGATTCGTAAACGACGACATCGCCCTTCTTGAGCACCTTGCCCACGGTTTCACTGGAGCGTTCGAGCGGCGTGAGATCGGGGCGGTTGTAGCGATCGATGGGCGTCGGCACCGTCACGATGAACACGCGGCAGCGCTTGAGATCCTTGAGGTTTCGCGGAGTATCTGAGCTGCTTCGCCGCCTTGAGCTCGGCCGGTCGAGCACTCGAGCGTGCTGTCGCTTGCCCGTTCTTGAGCTCGGCGATACGACTGGCCTTGATGTCGAAGCCCACGGTATCGAAATGTTTGCCAAATTCGACGGCCAGCGGCAGGCCGACATAACCCAGACCCACGACGCCGATGCGGCATCCTCTCAAGCTCAGTTGCATCGATTTTTCCGCTTCTTGATACGACTTTACGCGCGAAAGCGCAGCGCGATCTTGCCGCGCCCGATGCGTCCAATCGAGCCATCCGGGATGGCAATCAATGATTTTTGTGCGTTCCGTCGCTATCCGGGGCAGGTCCCGGGCGCCAGAGTGTCTTCCCGCCACTGGCCTTGTGTATCTGGTCGAGTAGTGCTTCATGCTGGCGCAATTCCTCGGCATTCGCCGCCGGAACCGCCAGCTGGATGCCAGGACTGCGCAGCGTGCCGGCCAGTCCGTCGGATCTCACGATAGCCCCTTGAATGGCATTCACATCGAGCGCCAGGGCGCTTTGTCCACCGGTCATCGCCAGGTAGACATCCACCAGGATGCCGGCGTCGAGCAGCGCACCGTGCAGGTCTCGCCGGGAATTGTCGACGCTGTAGCGCTTGCAGAGCGCATCGAGACTGTTGCGCTGGCCCGGATGCAGGCTGCGCGCGAGAGTAAGCGTGTCGAGCACCTTGCAGAGTTCCACCACCTTGCGCGCCGTGCCCGGCATGCGCGCCAGCTCCGCGTCGATGAAGCCCACATCAAAAGGCGCGTTATGGATGATGAGCTCCGCGCCTTCGATGAACGCGATCAGCTCAGCGGCAACCTCGGCAAACCTGGGCGCCTGCAACAGCTTCGCCAGCTCGATGCCGTGCACCGCCAGCGCGCCCGCATCGATCTCGCGTTCCGGATTCAGGTAGCGATGGAACTTCTGGCCGGTGGGCCGGCGATTGGCGAGTTCCACGCAGCCGATTTCGATGATGCGATGCCCGGCAGTCGCATCGAGGCCAGTGGTTTCGACGTCCAGAACGATTTGTCGCATGGCGCGCGAGTCTATCCGACCAGCGCGTCGATGGCGCGGTTGGCGAGCTGATCGACACGTTCGTTTCCGGCATTTCCCGAGTGGCCCTTGACCCAGTGCCATTCGAGCTTGTGCTGCTGCGCGAGTGTATCCAGCGTCTGCCACAAATCCTGGTTCTTGACAGGCTTCTTGCTCGCGGTTTTCCAGCCGCGCGTCTTCCACTGCGGCAGCCATTCCAGCAATCCCTGCCGCACGTACTGCGAATCCGTGTAGATGTGGCCGCGCACCGGGCGCTTGAGCGCCTCGAGAGCGCGGATCACCGCCGTGAGTTCCATGCGGTTGTTAGTCGTAGCGACTTCCGCGCCGGAAATCTCGCGCTCGTGGCCGCCGGACATGAGCAGTGCCGCCCAGCCTCCGGGCCCGGGATTGCCGCGACAGGCACCATCCGTGTAGATCTCGACGTCAGACAATTACGAGCTGTCCTTCAACTAAGAGCTTTGGCGCGGGGTGGTGGGCTTGACCAGACCACCGAGCGGCTGAACACGCTCGCGCACGCGCGGCCGGATGGGAGTGAGCGTGTAGACGCGCTTGCGCGCCTTGAGCATGTACGCGCCGGCGGGCCATGGCTTGATCCAGCCACGGCGCAGCAGCGCCGACGGCACGCCGGTTCGCGGCGCGGTACCGCCCCAGGGAGGCGTGAACAGGTAATTGCGGATCAGGCCCACGTCGTAGCCAAGCAGCTCGAGCCAGTCGGCGACACGACGCACGCCCAGCATGCGCTTGAGTCCCGGTGGATAGCCGCGGCTGATGGCACGACTGCGAAAGCCCCAGAGACTGAACGGGCGGAAGCCGAGCACGATCATGTGCCCCTCTCCCGCCAGCACCCGATCGGCTTCGCGCACCACGGCAAATGGATCGGTTTCGAATTCGAGGGTGTGCGGGAGGACCACTGCGTCCACCGCGCCATTGGCAATCGGCAACTGTGAGAGGCGCGCCCCGACGTCAGAATCGGTCAATCGGGTACGTTCGTTGGCGACAACGGCGTGACGTCGCGTCCGACAACCGGACAAGATGGGACCGCGCGGACCCCACAGGCCAAGTTGCAGCAACTCCCAGCCGAAAACATCGTCCAAGGCTTCAACCATCAACTCGGATTCGGCCTGTAGCACAGCTTGGCCCAGTCCGGTACTGAGCCAAGAATCGACGGCAGCGGAGGCAGTGGCGTGCGTCACAAACGGCGTGAATTAGATCACAAGAAAGGTAGCAATCTTGTGAACTTACGGCTTAAATACCGCCACTTAACCAAGTACCGTCCCATCTCGAAAACGGTACACGTTAGCCCTCCGGGGGTGTGAATTGACTGACGGATTCACGGCACGGCGCGCCTTCGCGCCATTGGTGGCCCTTGCGCTTGGTGTGGCGGGGTGCGCCACTGCCCCGTCGGATCGCCAAACTCTTCCTCCAGAGCCTCAAACGCAAGTTCAAACACCCGCCGCTGCCACGCCTGCCCCACAGGCCACCGCCGCGCCGGCCAAGTCTGCCCGGACCGCCGCCGCTGGCAGGCGTTCCGTCGCTCCTGTGACCCCTCCGGCCGTTTCCAATGCCGCCCCCCTCGACGTCATCGACACTCTCACGGGCGCCGAATTCGAGCCCACCGAAGCTGCCCCGCTGGGCGCCGAGGCGCTGGCGACCCCCGGTGCCCACACCGTGGCCGGGTTGACCCCTGAACAATATCCCGACGTCTTCGACAGAATGCGCGCCGGTTTCAAGCTCGATGACATCAACTCGCCGCGCATCGATCAGCAGCTGGCGTTTTATGCAAATAACCCGCAATACCTCGAACGCGTGTTCGGACGCGCGGGACTGTACCTGCATCACATCGTCCAGGAAATCGAAGCGCGCGGCATGCCGCTCGAGTTGGCGCTGCTGCCCGTCGTGGAGAGCGCCTTCGAGCCGTACGCACGTTCCTGGGCCACGGCCAACGGACTGTGGCAGTTCATGCCGGGCACCGGCGAACGCTTCGGACTCAAGCAGGACTGGTGGTACGACGGACGCCGCGACGTGATCGCCTCAACGCGCGCCGCGCTCGATTACCTGCAGTACATGCACGATGAATTCTTCAACGACTGGTTGCTGGCCATCGCCGCGTACAACTGCGGTGAATTCCGCGTGCAGCGCGAAGTGAAGGCCAACCGCGCCGCCGGCAAGCCGGTGGACTTTTTCAGCCTGAAACTGCCGGCCGAGACTCGCGCCTATGTGCCGAAGCTCATGGCCATGCGCCGCCTGGTCGCGAACCCCGAGGACTACGGCATCGCTTTCAGCCCGATTCCCAACGAGCCCTATTTCGCGCGCGTGGAAACGGGCGGTCAGCTCGACCTGAACCTGGCCGCCGAACTCGCCGGCATCACCATCGATGAAGTCTACGAGCTGAACCCGGGCTTCCATCGCTGGGCCACGGATCCGGCCGGTCCGCATTTCCTGTTGCTGCCGCGCGATACCGCGGATGCATTCCGTCGCAACCTGGAGTTGCTCAGCCCCGATGAACGCGTGCGCGTGTCGCTGCACACCGTGACCAAGGGTGAATCGGTCGCGACGATCGCGCAGAAGTACAAGACCCAGGCCATCGTCATCCGTGACATGAACAGCCTCGGCAACGAGCCACTGGTGATGGGTGCCGAGTTGCGTGTGCCGACGGCCGTCGTGAACCTTCCCTCGAAGGTGATGCTGGCCGCGGCGCGTGTCGACGGGCGCAGCAATCGCTCCGGCCGTCGTCCGGCGGTGCACGTGGTACGCAGTGGCGACTCGCTGTGGCGCATCGCGAAGCGGCATCGCATGGACGTCGCGACATTGGCACGCCTGAATGGCATGGCACCGGGCGACACGCTGCGCGCGGGTCAGAAGCTGGTGCTCAACACTCGCGGTGCACCATCCGGCAGCTCGTCCACGTCGGGCGGCTCGCGTGCGGTGAGCTATAAAGTGCGCAGCGGCGACACGCTGTCCCGTATTGCGCAGGTGTTCGGCGTCAGCGTCTCGGACCTGGTCAACTGGAACGGCATCAGCCGCCAGTCGGTGCTGCGCCCCGGCCAGAAGCTCACGGTCAACGCTCGCAGCCGCTGAGACTCCCTCCCGCTCCGGCGAAGCTGGCAGAATGCCGGCTTTTCACCGGCCAGAGGGCAGACAACATGGGGTTCCTCAGCGGTAAGCGCGCACTCATCGTCGGCGTCGCATCCGACCGTTCCATCGCCTGGGGCATCGCCCAGGCCATGCACCGCGAAGGCGCCGAACTCGCATTTACCTACGTCAACGAGAAATTCAAGGAACGCGTCGCGCCGCTGGCCGAATCGCTGGGCTCGAAGATCGTCGTGCCGCTCGACGTCACCAACGACGCGCAGATCGACAGTGCATTCGCTGCCATCAGGCAGGCCTGGGGTTCACTCGACATCGTGGTTCATGCCGTGGCGTACGCACCGCGCGAGGCGCTCATGGGCGGCTTCGTCGAAAGCACGTCGCGCGATGCGTTCAAGGTGGCGCACGACGTCTCGAGCTACAGCCTGACAGCGCTCGCGCGTGCCGCGCAGCCGCTCATGGCCGGACGCGCGGGGTCCATCCTCACGCTGTCTTACCTGGGCGCCGTCAAGTCGATCCCGAGCTACAACGTCATGGGTCTGGCCAAGGCCAGCCTCGAGGCCAACGTACGCTTTCTCGCGGCGGACATGGGGCCCGCCAACGTGCGCGTCAACGGAATTTCCGCGGGTCCGATCAAGACTCTGGCCGCCGCCGGGATTGCCGGGTTTCGCAAGATGCTGAGCCGTGTCGCCGAGGTCGCGCCGCTACGGCGCAATGTGACGCTCGAGGATGTCGGCAACACCGCGGCGTTCCTGTGCTCGGATCTCGCCAATGGAATCACCGGCGAAATCGTCTACGTCGACGCGGGCTTCAACACCGTCGGCATGAGCTTCCCTCAGGAAACCGGCGGCGAGTAGATAAATCAATGACGGAGGTCGACACCCGCCTTGCAAATCGCATCTTGCTCGGTCTGGCGATCGGCGCCGCCGCCGGCGCTGCGACGCTTCTGATCGGCGGGGCTGCGCCGGCCGTACTCGACGGTGCGCGGAAGTTCACGACTCTCGTGCTTGACCCGCTCGGCCAGGTGTTCCTGCGGATGCTTTTTTTCGTGGTAATCCCGCTGGTGTTCGCCTCGCTCGCCGCGGGCGTCGCGCAGCTCGAGCGTCTGGGTCAGCTCGGACCGTTGGCAGGCCGTACGTTCGCGCTGTTCTTCCTGAACATGTCCATTGCGGTTGCTCTCGGCCTCCTGGTGATGAACGTCGTTGGACCGGGCGAGACCCTGTCGCCGGAGACTCGGAATACCCTCATGGAGGAGTATGGCGGCACGGCGACGCAGCATGTCGAACGACGCGCGGAGCAGCCGGACCTGACGCCGATGAGCTTGGTCGAAATGTTCATGCCGCGAAATCTGTTCGGCGCCTTCGTCGGCAACAATCGCGGCACACTCGGCGACGTGCTGCCGCTCATCGTGTTCGCAATCCTGGTGGGCGCCGCGGCGATCCGCCTGGGAGGCGAGCGGCGCGAAAAACTTCGTTCCGGCCTGGGACTCGTCAACGACCTCATGACCGGCATCGTGCATTTCGCGCTCAAGCTGGCGCCGTTCGCCGTGCCCGCGTTGATCTACAGCGTCATCGTCAAGATGGGCTGGGACATCGTCGTGGCGCTCGGTGTGTTCGTCGTGTGCTGCGTTTCGGTGATGCTGCTGCACCTGTTCGGAACGATGTCGATCTGGGTGCGGCTGCTGGCACGGCGGCCCCTGGGGGAATTCTGGAGGCAGTTGCGCCCCGTGCTGGCGACGGCATTCTCGACCAGCTCCAGCGCCGCAACACTGCCAACCGCACTCGCGGTTGCCCAGGAGCAGCTGAATGTCAGGCCAGCGGTTGCCGGCTTCGTCCTGCCGCTGGGCACGACCATGAACATGGCGGGCACGGCGCTTTACGAGGGGTGTGTGGTGCTGTTCGTGGCGCAGGTGTTCGGCATCGAACTCAACCTGGCACAGCAGCTCGTGCTGCTGTTCCTCGCGGTAGTGTCGGCCGTGGCGGTAGCCGCCATTCCCGGAGGCTCGCTGCCGCTGATCGCCGGCCTGCTCGCCTCATTCGGGATTCCGCCAGAAGGCATCGGCATCATTCTCGGCGTCGACCGGATCCTCGATATGACACGGACCATGGTTAACGTCGGGTCGGACGTTGTCACCACGGCGGTGGTCGACCGATACACGAAGCTCCAGGACTGAAAGTAGTTCGACGGCGCCGATCGCGCCGTCGGGACCAATCCATCAGTACTCGAACACTTTCGGGTTCTTGACGATCGTGGCCTTGCGCTTGGCCTCGCGCACGTACGCGGCCACGTCGCCACCGCCGGAGCGCTCCAGCAGCGTCGCGTTCTGTTGCTGGACGAGCTGCGGGTTGGAGCTGTCGCCGCTGCGGCTGCGGGTCAACACGAACACCGCAGTGGAACCGTCATCGAGACTGGCGGTCCTGACCACGGGTTTTGCTTCCGGGCGCGGCGCTTCGAAGATGGCGGTCCCCAATGCGGCCGGAATCGAAGGATCCCCGCGACCCACGAAACGAGCCGGTTCGGCGGTGACCTTGAGTTCCGCTGCCAGCGTATCCAGCCGCTCGCCTGCTTCGAGCTTGGGCACCAGTGCGGCGGCGGCCGCTTCCGCTGCCTTCTCCGCGCGCTCCTTCTTGAGCAACGCCACGATTTCTTCGTGAACCAGCGCCAGCGGTTTGACCTCGGCCTTGCGATGACCGGTGACCTTCACCAGCACCAGCCGATCTTCGCCCAGCTGGATCGGGCCGCCGATCTTGCCCTGATTCAACACCGCATCTCCGAACACCACCTGCTGCAGATCCGCGCTCGAGCCGAGCGGTTCGGCGCCACCACCACGCGGGAATTCGGCGATCGAGCCCCGCGTGAGACCCAGCTCTGTCGCAACCTTGTCCAGGTCGCTTTCACCCTTTTCCAGCGTCGCCTCCATGTCATCCTGGCGACTGCCGAACAAAGTGGCGGAGCGCTCCTCGCGATACTGCGCATCGAGCTCGGCGCGGACCGACTCGAAGGTTTTGGCCTCGCCGGCCTGGATCTCCTCGAGCTTGATCAGGTGGTAGCCGAACTGTGATTTGACCGGCCCGGCGATGTCACCCACCTTCATGGCGAACAGCGCGTCGCCGAACGGCCCCGGAAAATCCTTCTTCTGGATGAAACCAAGCTCACCGCCATCGGCGGCCGTGCTGTCCTTGGAATACTGCTTCGCCAACTCGGCGAAATCCTTGCCCGCGCGCGCCTCGGCCAGCACGCTCTCGGCTTGCTTGCGTGCACCGGCATCGTCGTCGCCGTCAACCGGAATCAGGATGTGACGGGCGCGCCGGCGCTCATCGAGCACGTAGCTGTTGCGGTTGTCTTCGTAGAGCTTGCGCAGGTCGTCCTCGGTGGGGATCACCTGCGCCGCAACCTGCTCGAGACGTAGTTCGGCGTATTCGAGCGAGACCGATTCGTTGGTCATGAAACGGTCGCCGTTCTTTTCGTAGTACGCCTGGACGGCGGGCTCCTCGATCTGCTCGCTTCCCATGAACTGCTCGGGGCTGAGCAGCACGTACGCGACTTCGCGTTCTTCGTTTTCGAGATTGAAGAGTCGCTGCGCTTCACCGCGCGTCAGAAAGTACGAACCGCCGAGTCCCTGTTGCAACTGATTGACCAGCAGGCGCGTGCGGGTGTCCTTGAAGTATTCCTGTTCGGAAAGTCCGTTGGCCTGCAGGACCTGCCGCGCAATGGTCGGATCGAAGCGTCCGTCGGCGCCCTTGAACGCCGGTGTCTTCTCGACTTCGCTGAAAACGCGCGCATCGCTCACGCGAAAGTGCTCGTTGTCGAGGCGCATTTCGAGCAGCTTCTGGAGTACCAGAGATTCGAGAATCTCATCCTGGATCCGGGCGCGCTGTTCCTCGGGGACCTCGACACCGAACTGTTGCGACCAGCGGGCCTGAGTATCACTCCAGGCCTTGGTGGCTTCCGCGGCCGCGATCTTTTCGCCGTCGACCTTGGCTGCGTCCTGGCCTGACACGCCGGAGAAATCGAGCGAGTTGCTGCCACCCCAGAAAATGAAGATCAGGGCGATTGGAAAGAGGGCCAGCCATGCCAACCATTTGCGGCCGTGAAGGCCATCACGAATACGCTGCAGCATTCCTCGTCCTAAATGATCGGGTCCCAAAAGATTGGCGGAGCGGACGGGACTCGAACCCGCGACCCCCGGCGTGACAGGCCGGTATTCTAACCAACTGAACTACCGCTCCATTTTGATGGGTGCTGGGGCGTTTTGTACCCCCACCCTCGCCCGTTCCGGGCGTTCCTGGCCAGCGCGCGGGACCTGAGCCGGCGCCGGAAGGGCGCGCAGTTTAGCAGAGAATCGGAAACTTGCTGGCGAGATGCGTTTCTCTGTTTCAGGGGTCCATGACGCGCGCCACTTCCCGCGCCATCAGCCGGTGAGCGGCTGAATTCCAGTGTGGATCGACCGGCGAACGATCCACCGGTCCCAGGCCCGCGGCGACGTGGCGCTGGAACACCGGGAAGCTGTCGATGACGTGCATTCCAGCTCGCGCGGCGATCTGCCTGAGCCGGACATTGGCGAGCGTGCCGCGTTGCGGGCATGCCCACGGCTGCCCCGTTGTGTTTGCGGGCCCCAGCACCCGGCGGTCCGAATCGAACACCAGGATGATGTTTGCCGGCGCCAACCCGAGCGCCCCCGGCAGTTCTCGCACGTAATCTTCGAGCAGCGCCTCATCCTTCTTTGACAATTCCTCGGGACGGCACGCGGCGGCTTGAACGCTCTCGGTTCCGCGCCGCAGGCGGACAAGCTCTTCGGGTCGAATCGAGAGATTGCCGCGCGCATAGCGGATGAGTGCCACGGTGCGAAGCAACTTGGCCTTGGCCGAGCGGTGGATCTCGGGAACCAGCCGGATCGGGGGCGTGCGGTCAGGGTCCCACTCAAAATATCCCGGCGAGGCATTGAAGCCGCGGGTGAAATCGCCGGCCGTGATCAGGATGACGGCCCACTGCGGTGAGAAACGATCCCTGACCAATGGTGCCGTGCCGAGATAGTCCGGCATCTCGGCGCCCGCCATGCCGAAACTCATGACCGTGCGTGGGGTCTTCAGGTAGTCGTTCAGCGCACCCTGCAGCGTGTCCCGGTAGTCATTCATCAAAGACTCGATGTAACTGTCACCAAACACCGCGACGCCGCCGCTGCCGGGCTGATAGTCGAACGGGGCCGCGTATCCGAAGTTGTTGATGCGGCCGTGATGAATGTTCTGCAGGTTCCAGCCGGTCGAGTAGGTGTAGCGCGTATTCGGAATCATGGTGTGCACCGGCCAGGACGGTCGCGGATCGGCCGCGTAGGTGCCCTTGAGCACCGGCAGCAACCGCAGTGCGCCTTCCAGCAATACCAGGGTTGCGCCAATTCCCGCGAAGAACGCGGCGGTACGTGCGATGAAGGCGCGTGTGGTCATGGCATTCAGAAGTTGAAATAGATGAATTCGGTGACCGTGCGTGACGCCGCGGCGATCGCGATCAGCACGACCGCCACGCACAACGTGCCCACCAGCATCGCCAGCATTTCGGCATGCCACGCATCGGAAGCCCGGCGATCGAGCCAGCGTGTCATGCGTCCGTCGATGAGGCGCTGCGAATTGAGGCCGAAGATCGCCAACAAGGAGAACCCCGCGATCCATGCCAGCAACCCATGGGAATATCCCGCGAGTGCGCCCGGCGGCAGGCCTTCTCCAGCCATGCCAAACATGCTGCGCAGGATGCCGGCGGCCGAGACCACATCAGGGGCACGGAAGAACACCCAGCCGATCATCACGCACAGCAGCGTCAGGGCGACGCCGACGGCACGTCCGATCCGCGAGCGAGTGCCATCGCCACCGCCCCAACCCGACTTCTCCTTCAGCCATTGCCAACCGTGATTCACCACGAGGTAGGCACCATGCAACCCGCCCCAGACGACGAATGTCCATGAAGCGCCATGCCACAGTCCTCCCAGCAGCATGGTCAGCATGAGATTGACGTAACGCCGCGCCCGGCCACGGCGGTTGCCGCCGAGCGGCACATACAGGTAGTCGCGCAGGAAACGCGACAATGTCATGTGCCAGCGACGCCAGAATTCCGTGATGTTCCAGGCCTGGTAGGGAGAATTGAAGTTGTACGGCAGGCGCACGCCGAACAACAGGCTCAATCCGACTGCCATGTCGGAATAGCCGGAAAAATCAAAATAGATCTGCAGCGTGTAGGCGATGACGCCCAGCCACGCGGCGGACGCCGCCAGGACAACCTCCGGACCAAGTCCGAAGACCGAGTTGGCGAGTGGCGCGACGCTGTCGGCCACCAGCACTTTTTTCGCCAGCCCGAGCACCAGGAAAGTGAGACCGATGGCGAAATTTCGCAGGAACGGCCGATAGATTTCGGCAAGACGGAACTGCGGCATCATTTCCGCGTGATGCAGCACGGGTCCCGCGATCAGGTGCGGGAAGTAGGTCACGAACAGCCCGTAGTGAACCGGGTTGCGCTCGACCACCTTGCCGGCATGCACGTCGACCAGGTAGGCGATCTGCGTAAACGTGAAGAATGAAATGCCGAGCGGCAGGACGACGCCGAGCAGTGGGATGTCAGCCCCCGTCAGATTGACGGCAGTGCGCAGGAAGAAGTCGGCGTATTTGAAGTAAGCGAGTGCGACGAGATTGGCCGCCACCGCCACGAACAGCAACGCGCGTGTGGAAGTGTTTCCAGCCTGGCGCGCGCGCAGGATCCGCTCGCCCATGTAGTAGTTGAAGGCAATGGATCCGACCAGCAGCAGCGTGTGCTCGATGCGCCAGTAGCCATAGAACGCCAGCGACGCGAGCGTCAGCCATGCCGCAGCGGGCATGGGGCCGACGAAACGCGCGACGGCGAAGAACACCAGCAGCGTGATCGGCAGAAAGACGAAGAGAAATTCGCCGCTGGTGAACAGCAATCAGGAGTCTCGTGTCGGATGTGCGGCCACTATGCCGCCCCCTCCGGGACTCAATATCTGAACTTGTTGTAAGGCCTGTCCGACGAACGACCCGGAATGGTGGGTGCTGAGGGTTTCGAACCCCCGACCCTCGCCTTGTAAGGGCGATGCTCTACCGCTGAGCTAAGCACCCGTCCTAGCCGCCGCGAAGGGCGGCGCAGTCTAACCAATCGCCCCTAACATTGAATAGTCGCGGACCCGGCCGAAGGCCGGGATTGAATCCCGGGCGCAGCCCGTGGGAATCACCGTGACGTCAATGCGCCTGCACCTCTTTGGGGGCACGCCGGCCACCGCGACGCGGACGTTTCTCCTCGGCGGCAGGCGGTGTCGCGAGGCGCGGCGTCGGCCGGCCCGCGAGCGCGATCTCGAACACTTCGTCGATCCACTTGACCGGCCGGATGTCGAGCTTGCCCTTGATGTTGTCAGGGATCTCGGTGAGGTCCTTCTCGTTGTCGACCGGGATCATGACCGTGCTGATGCCACCACGATGCGCCGCCAGCAGTTTTTCCTTGAGCCCGCCGATGGGGAGCACCTCGCCACGCAGCGTGATCTCGCCCGTCATGGCGACATCCGAGCGCACCGGAATCTTGGTGAGCGCCGACACCAGCGCGGTGCACATGCCAATACCCGCCGACGGACCGTCCTTGGGCGTCGCACCTTCCGGCATGTGCAGGTGCACGTCGTGCTTCTGATAGAAGTCCGGATCGATGCCGAGCACATTGGCGCGGCTGCGCACCACCGTCATCGCGGCCTGGATGGACTCCTGCATCACCTCGCCGAGCTGGCCGGTGTGCTGCAGCTTGCCCTTGCCGGGGACCACGGCCGCTTCGATGGTCAGCAGTTCGCCGCCCACTTCGGTCCAGGCAAGACCGGTGACATGACCCACGCGGTTTTCTTCCTCGGCCTTGCCGTAACGGAAGCGGCGCACGCCCAGGAACTTGTCGAGGTTCTTCGAGGTGACCGACACCTGTTTGTCCGCGGCTTTCTCGGCCTTCTCCGATTTTTCGGCCTTCTTCGCGGCGAGCAGCAGTTGTTTCACCGCCTTGCGGCAGATGCGCGCCAGCTCGCGTTCGAGATTTCGCACGCCGGCTTCCCGCGTGTAGTAACGAATGATGTCGAGGATGACGTCGTCGCCACACTTGAGCTCTTCGGGTTTGAGTCCGTTCTGCTTCACCTGCTTCTGCAGCAGGTACTTCTTGGCGATGTTGAGCTTCTCGTCTTCCGTGTAGCCAGGCAGACGAATCACTTCCATGCGGTCGAGCAGCGGCGCCGGAATGTTCAGGCTGTTGGCCGTGCACACGAACATCACCTGCGACAGGTCGAGATCGACCTCGAGGTAGTGATCGTTGAAGGTGGAGTTCTGCTCGGGGTCGAGCACTTCCAGCAGCGCCGATGACGGATCGCCGCGGAAATCCATCGACATCTTGTCGATCTCGTCGAGCAGGAACAGCGGATTGTGCACGGCGGTCTTCGCCATGTTCTGCACGATCTTGCCCGGCATCGAGCCGATGTAGGTACGGCGATGGCCACGGATCTCGGCCTCGTCACGCACGCCACCCAGCGACATGCGCACGAACTTGCGATTCGTGGCACGCGCGATGCTCTGGCCCAGCGAGGTCTTGCCTACGCCCGGCGGACCCACGAGACAGAGAATCGGACCCTTGATCTTGTCGACGCGTTGCTGGACGGCCAGGTATTCGACGATGCGTTCCTTGACCTTCTCCAGCCCATAGTGATCTTCCTCGAGCACCTGCTCGGCGCGAGCGATGTCCTTGAGGACCTTGGTGCGTTTCTTCCACGGCACCTTCACCAGCCAGTCGATGTAATTGCGCACCACGGTGGCTTCGGCCGACATGGGCGACATCATCTTGAGCTTGTTGAGCTCGGCATTGGCCTTCTCGAGCGCCTCTTTCGGCATGCCGGCCTTCTTGATGCGGTTCTCGAGATCGGTGAGTTCGTTGCCGCCCTCTTCCATCTCGCCGAGCTCTTTCTGAATGGCCTTCATCTGCTCATTCAGGTAGTACTCGCGCTGGCTCTTTTCCATCTGCGCCTTGACGCGGCCACGGATGCGCTTCTCGATCTGCAGCACGTCCATTTCGCCTTCGATGGCGACCAGGACATGCTCGAGGCGCTTGCGCACGTCGAGGATTTCCAGAACCTTCTGCTTCTCGGGAAGCTTGAGCGCCATGTGCGCGGCCACGGTGTCCGCGAGCCGGCCCGGCTGCTCGATGCCGGCGAGCGCGGTGAGCACTTCGGGCGGCACCTTCTTGTTGAGCTTCACGTACTGCTCGAACTGCGAGATCACCGATCGCGCCAGTACGTCGAGCTCTTTCTCGTCGTAGACGTCGGCATCCGGCTCGGTGGTCACGTCGGCGGTGTAGTGCTCGCCGGTGTGCATGGCGTCGATGCGCGCGCGATCGACACCCTCGACCAGCACTTTCACGGTGCCGTCGGGTAGTTTGAGCAGCTGCAGGATCGAGGCGACCGTGCCGATGCGATACAGGTCATCGCTCTTGGGATCGTCGACGTCAGGCTGTTTCTGCGCGATCAGCATGATGCGCTTGTCCGCCTTCATGGCGACGTCGAGTGCGTGAATGGATTTTTCACGGCCGACGAACAGTGGGATCACCATGTGCGGGTAGACCACCACATCGCGCAGTGGCAGCACCGGCAGTCCCTGGATGGAAGTGGACTTGGAGCTCGGGGGAGAGGTTTCAGTCACGCGGCGGGCCCTCGCCAGCCGCCCGGCGCTGCGAAATGCAGCAGCAACGGCTGTATTTAGTCAAAGTGTAGCGCGAGAAATGGGGCTTGACGTGTGTCTTTCAACAGACGTGAGCCAGTTCCGACCGGTGGCGATGAAACGCCGCGACGCGTAGGTGCGCGTCGCACTCCAACGGTGGTCAACTCAAGCCCGAGCCGGAGACGCGACGCGGTGCCGCATCGTCACTCGCAGCGGTGTCGGACTTGTAAACGATGTAGGGCTTTTGATGGCCCTCGATCACGGTGTCGTCGACCACAACCTTTGAGACGTTCTTCATGCCCGGCAGCTCGTACATGGTGTCGAGCAGCACGTTCTCGAGGATGGTTCGCAGACCTCGCGCGCCGGTCTTGCGCTGCATGGCTTTCTTCGCGACCGCCGAGAGCGCTTCCTCGCGGAATTCGAGCTCGGCGCCTTCCATGTCGAACAGGCGGCGGTACTGCTTGGTCAACGCGTTCTTGGGCTCGGTGAGGATCGAGATCAGCGCCTTCTCGTCGAGCTCCTCGAGCGTCGCCACGACGGGCAGACGGCCGACGAACTCCGGAATCAGGCCGTACTTGATGAGATCTTCGGGCTCGACTTCCTTGAAGATGTCGGTGCCGTGCGGGCGCGTATTCACGTCGCGCACCTCGGAAGTGAAGCCGATGCCGCCCTTCTGCGTGCGATTCATCACGATCTTCTCGAGACCGGCGAACGCGCCGCCGCAGATGAACAGGATGTTCGAAGTGTCGACCTGCAGGAATTCCTGCTGTGGGTGCTTGCGGCCACCCTGCGGCGGCACCGAGGCAATGGTGCCTTCGATGAGCTTGAGCAGCGCCTGCTGCACGCCTTCTCCCGACACGTCGCGCGTGATCGACGGGTTGTCGGACTTGCGGGAAATCTTGTCGATTTCGTCGATGTAGACGATGCCGGTCTGCGCCTTTTCGACGTCGTAATCGCACTTCTGCAAGAGCTTCTGGATGATGTTCTCGACGTCCTCACCCACGTAGCCGGCTTCGGTGAGCGTCGTCGCATCGGCGATCGTGAAGGGGACGTTGAGCAACCGGGCCAGCGTCTCGGCGAGCAGGGTCTTGCCGCAGCCCGTGGGGCCGATCAGCAGGATGTTGCTCTTGGAAATCTCGACATCGTCCTTGCCGCGGCCACCCGAACCACCCCGCGTCTGCAGTCGCTTGTAGTGGTTGTACACAGCGACGGACAGGGTTTTCTTGGCGCGCTCCTGACCGATGACGTATTCGTCCAGGACCTTCTTGATCTCGGAGGGTTTGGGGAGCTTGTCGCGCGCACGTTCGGCGCGGTCTTCGAGCTCCTCACGGATGATGTCGTTGCATAGCTCGACACATTCGTCGCAAACAAAAACCGACGGACCGGCAATCAGCTTGCGTACTTCGTGCTGACTCTTGCCGCAGAAAGAGCAGTACAACAACTTGCCGTCGTCGTGCCGTCCGCGAGTGTCCTCGGTCATCTTTGCTCCGTATGCGCGGTCGGGTCCCTACACCCACCGCTTTGGGTTTCTTATATCACGGCTCTTTCGCGAAACCCAAGAGGACGGCGAGCGGAAGCCGTTGTTTATACGGGATTTGTCTAGAACTGCGGGTCGCTTCGCAATTGCCATCAGCGACCCGCCGGCGCGGGGAATTCTCACGCCCCCGGCGTCACCGGAGTCGGCACTCGCTTGTCGAGCAACTTATCTACCAACCCGTAGGCGACCGCCTCGGTCGGGCTCATGAAATTGTCGCGTTCCGAGTCGGCCCGGATCTTGTCCACTGTCTGACCGCTGTGGTGGGCCAGAATTTCATTGAGCCGCTCGCGGATCTTGAGAATTTCCTGGGCCTGGATGTGGATATCGCTCGCCTGGCCCTGATAGCCACCCGACGGCTGGTGAATCATGGCGCGCGAATTCGGCAGCATGAAGCGCTTGTTCTTGGCGCCACCGGCCAGCAGAACTGCACCCATTGATGCCGCCATGCCGACGCAAATGGTGCTCACATCCGGCTTGACGAACTGCATGGTGTCGTAGATCGCGAGGCCCGCGCTCACCGAGCCACCGGGCGAGTTGATATACAACGCGATGTCCTTGTCCGGGTTCTCCGATTCGAGGAACAGCAGCTGCGCGACGATGACGTTCGCCATGTAGTCCTCTACCGGGCCGACGGCGAACACCACGCGCTCCTTGAGGAGGCGCGAATAGATGTCATACGAGCGTTCGCCGCGGGCGGTCTGCTCCACGACGATGGGTATCAGATTCAAAGCGCGCTCGTTCATCTCTAAAACTCCTGTTTCCCGACTCTATCAGGCCTCGGCCTGCCCGAACTTCGTGATCTCGGCAAAGCTCGAGGGCTTTTCGATGACCCTCGCCTGGCCGAGGACCCAATCGATCGCCTGCTGTTCGAGCACCTGCGATTCTATTTGTCGCATCATCTCGGCGTTTTGCAAGTAGGCGCGTCGCACTTCATCCGGATTCGAGTAAGAGGCTGCGAGCTCGTTCAATTTTTCCTGCACGGCTTCGCGGCTCACCTTGAGCCCGACGCTGCGCACCAGCTCGCTCATCAGCAGCCCCAGCGCGACGCGGCGGCGCGCCGGCTGCTCGAAAGGCTCGCGCGGCGGCAGTTGCTTGGCATCACGCACGCCGGCGCGGCGCAACATCTCCACCTGCAATTCCTGGATGGTCTCTTCGACGAGTTGCCGCGGCAATTCGAGTGGATTCTGCGTGTACAGGCCTTCGAGCACCTGCGCACGCATCTTCTGGCGAATCGCCTCGTTGAGCTCGCGCTCCATGTTGGCGCGAACTTCGCCGCGCAGGCTGTCGATATTGCCGTCCGCGATGCCAAAGCTCTTGGCGAAAGCTTCATCGAGCGGCGCAGCCAACTGTTCCTCGACTTTGCCGACCTTCACGCTGAAGCTTGCCTGCTGGCCGGCCAGCTTGGCATTGGCATGATCGCTGGCGAACGTGGCCTTGAATTCACGACTGTCGCCCGCCAGCGCACCGATCAGCGCGTCTTCGAATTCCTTCATCACTCGGCCTGCGCCGATGACGATGGGCACCTCGGTGCCACTGCCGCCGTCGAATTCCCCGCCGTCGATGGTGCCAGTGAAATCCACCGTGACACGATCGTTGGCCGCCGCTCCGCGGGTTACTTCGTTGAACACCGGGCGCTGCTTGCGCAGCGTGTCGAGCATGGCGTCGAGATCCTTTTCGCCGACGCTCGCCACCGGCTTCTCGATGGTGAGATCGGACACCGGCTTCAGGTGCACTTCAGGCAACACTTCGAAGACCGCGGCGAACTTGAGATCCGATCCCGGACTGATGGCGATCGGCTCGATGCGCGGGCCGCCGGCCGGGTTGAGCTTCTCGCGCGCAACAGCCTCCGAGAATGACGAGCGCATCAGATCGTTGACGACCTCGCCATGTATCTGATCGCCATATTGCTGGCGAATCACTGCGATCGGTGCCTTACCCGGGCGAAAGCCCTTGAGCCGCACCGTGCGCGAAATCTTGGTCAGCCGCTGCGCAACCTCGCCGTCGATCTCGGCGGCGGGAATTGCCACTTCGAGCCGGCGCTCCAGACCGCCCGTGGCGGTTAAAGAAACCTGCATTTCACTTCCTCATTTTCCTCATTAGATTACTCGGCGACGAGTGGTGCGAAAGGAGAGACTCGAACTCTCACGGGTTACCCCACTGGAACCTAAATCCAGCGCGTCTACCAGTTCCGCCACTTTCGCCTGGCCGCACGCCCCTCCATTCGATGGAAGGGCCACCCGCGAGGGCCGCGGATTATAGCGAAACCGGCGCCACGTGGGCCTATGCGCTGCGAAGGGGTGGTGGCCGGGATTTGCTGGATTTGGCTATGCTGCCGGCCCCGGTCAGGCTGAGGGACATAAGATGGGAAGCGTCGGCAACCTCGCCGTGGTGGGACTCCTGACGATCGTCTCCGGGCTGCTCGACGCCCGTGGATTCGTCTACGCGGCCCGCGCCTGGCCGGAAGGCCAGCTCGACCTCAAGATCGCCCTCGCCTCGCTGCTGTCGTTCGCGGGCGGTGTGTCTGTCTATATCGTGGCGGTCAAGTTCATGCAGAACGCCGGGATCCACGGGGTCGCGCTGCAAAGCGGCATCTGGTTCGTGGTCACCGCGGTGGGGATAGCGGCCATGGACGGTTCTCTGTTGCAATGGACACGCACGCAGCAGGTGGTCGGCGTCGCGGTGGCCATCGCACTTGGCTGGCTCATCTCGACCACGCGCGGCGCCGCAGGCTGACAACCAAACGGAACAACATGGATCCCAGACTCATCGAATTGCTGGCCTGCCCCGTCTCCAAGGCGCCGGTCTATTTCTCCGAGGCGCGGCAGCTGATCGTGTGCCCGACGAGCAAACTCGCCTACCCGATCAAGGACGGGATTCCGGCCATGTTGCCGGAAGACGCCATCAAGCTCGAAGAGGGCGACCCGCTGTTGAACGCGCCGGCTCCCTGACGCAGCCCGGCTCAGGTCTTCGACACGCCGGACTGCTCGTAGAATTTGAGCAGTTTGCGCTCCACACGATCGAAGTTCTTGAAGCGTGCCAGTTTGCGCAAATCACGCGACTCGCGGCCTAACAACCCGAGCTTGAGCGCCAACCCGATGAACGGGTTCTGCGGCCGCTCGGTGAACGGAATCTGGTTGAAATCGAACAGTTTCGGTGTGCCCTCGCTGCGATCGACCATCACGTTCATGGCATGCAGGTCGATGTCGTAGAGACTCGCCTCGTGGCTCAGGGTCACGAGAGCGGCAAGATCCTCCATGAAGCGCGGCGAAATGAAGTCGGCATGATCACGCTGCGCGAAGTAGTAAACCTCGCCGTCCACGAGCTCCTGCAGCGACATCTGGAATCCCGGCTCCACCACGAAGCCCAGCGGCTCAGCGACGTATTTTGACAGGCCGCGCGCCTCGAAGAAGGCCTTGTTGCGCAGGTTCTCGAACTCGGCGAGCGGCAGTTTGTGCTTGCGCGCGTGGCTGGCCATGGCCGCGGGCTTGTATACCTTGATGCCGACATCGCGACCCTGCCAGCGGCCCCGGTACACCACCGAACGTTTGCCCTCACCGAGCTTGTCGGTCACCGTGAGCTCGGCGTACTTCGTGCCCGCCAGCTTCTTGGCGAGACTCTCGGGGTCGATGTGGCCGCATTCAGCCAGCACCACCCATTTGTCCGAGAGCCAGCGGCGCACCGCGATGATCTTGACCACGCGCAGTCCCGCATCCTCGAACTCGGATTTCATGCTCTTGACGGAGACACGTTCGAAGGGCCGCTTCGTCAACCCCAGCACGCTCGTGAGCTTCCAGACGCCGTAGCGAAACGAGTATTTGTGGCGGTAATCCGCGATGATCCAGCGCCGCGATACACGCCCGAACTCGCGCAGCATGCGCCGGCGCGTCTCCGGGTCGACGTGGAACAGGAAGCGGATGCTCATCACGCAATCCACCGACTTCGCAGGAAAAGGCATCGCCTCGGCATCCGCGCGCACGTAGCCGCGGATGTTCTCGTGTGTCAGTAGATTGGCCGCCTGCCGCATCATCTCCACCGAGATGTCGCTGCCCACCACCTGGTAACCACTGCGCGCCAGATCGCCGGTGAATCGGCCCGTGCCGCAGGGAAGGTCCACGATGGTCTTGACGCCGTTGGTCAGCGCCAGCGCTTTCTGGATGGCGTTCCATTTGCGCAGGTTGCGCCGCATGCGCTTCGGCGTGCGAAAGCGATGTTCGTCGTAGTCGGCCGCGACTTCGGTGCTTTGGTAAAACTGCTTCTTGTAGGCGTAGCCGTGCGCTTTCGGCTTGGAAGGATCGTCGCGGGAAGGTTTGGCCATCGGCGAAATGTACCTGCCATGCTTCCGGCACGCGAAGTGGCTGGCGAAATTGGTGGGCCGTGTAGGGGTCGAACCTACGACCTACTGATTAAGAGTCAGCTGCTCTACCAACTGAGCTAACGGCCCGTATTTCGGGGCGCGCACTCTATCAGAGGAGGCGCGAAAAGCCACCGCTAACGCCGCGCCCGTGCGTGACGGACACCGGAAGGCCCGGCGGCCAAGCTCGGCGAGCTCTGGCAGATTTCGATCAATTACGATAAAAAGCAATCAAACTCGATCGAAGTCGCCCGTCCCGGGACAGGCCGGAGTCTGGACAATGCAAAGTTTGCTTCTGGGCCTGAAGAGGCCAGCGGGGCGCGCCGCGCGCGAAATGAGACCGGTGGCAACCCGATGAACTACGCGTTTCGCATGAAGCTCAGGCCCGGGAATGTCGCTGAGTACCGCCGCCGCCACGACGCCATCTGGCCCGAGCTCGCGCAACTGCTGCGCGAGTCCGGCATCTACGATTATTCGATCTTTCTCGACGAGGAGACGCTGCACCTGTTCGCCGTGCTCAAGCTGCGCGACGGCAACACGCGCCAGCAGTTGCCGCAGCATCCCGTCATGCGCCGTTGGTGGGAATACATGCGCGAGCTCATGGAAACCAAAGCCGATGGCCGGCCGATCGAGTGGCCACTCGTGCCCCTCTTCCATCTCGACTGAGATCAGGAGTTTTTCGTGCCTCATTCAGCCCACCCCTCAATTTTCCATGGAATAGAGGCTTCGGAGATCGATCGCCAGATCCAGCTGTTGATTCGCAACCTGGTCGAGATCAAGGACAGCTCGGGCCAATTCCTGCTCAGGCTCGACGACGGCCGCGTCATCGACACCAAGGGCTGGAACGACTGGGAGTGGACTCACGGCATCGGCCTGTACGGCATCTACAAGTACTACGAGCAGACGCGCGATGCGCGCTGCCGCGACATCATGCTGCGCTGGTTCCGCGACCGGTTCGCGGCCGGCCCGCCCACCAAGAACATCAATACCGTGGCGCCATTCCTCACCCTCGCCTATCTCTACGAAGAAGAGCCCAACGGCGCCTGGCTGCCGTATCTCGACGAGTGGGCCGAGTGGCTGATGAACGGCCTGCCGCGCACCGAGGAGAACGGCTTCCAGCACATCGTGTTCAACTCGGAGAATCGCCAGCAGCTCTGGGACGACACGCTGATGATGAGCGTGATGCCGCTGGCCAAGATCGGTCGGTTGTTAGGCCGGCCGCGCTACGTGGAAGAAGCGCGCCGCCAGTTCATGGTGCATATCAAGTACCTGGTCGACCGGGGATCCGGCTTGTGGTTCCACGGCTGGACCTTCGATGGGCGGCATCATTTCGCCAACGCCCTGTGGGCCCGCGGCAACTGCTGGGTCACCATCGCCATCCCCGAATTCATCGAACTACTGGATCTGCCGCCCGGCGAAGGCCTGCGGGAGTTCCTGCTCGAGACTCACCTGCAGCAGATCCGGACACTGGTGCGGCTTCAGGATGCGAGCGGACTGTGGCACACGCTCATTGACGACCCGGACTCGTACCTCGAGGCTTCGGCCACCGCCGGCTTCGCGTACGGCATCCTGAAGTCCGTGCGCAAGGGTTACATCGGCGGGGAATATCTCGAGGCCGGCACCCGCGCCGTGAAGGCCGTGCTCAGCAATATCGACGCCAGCGGCGAGCTCAGGAACGTGTCGTTCGGCACGCCGGTGTTCAACGATCTCGAGGGCTACCGCAGGATCCCCCTGACCTCCATGCCGTACGGCCAGGCCCTGGCCATCCTCGCGCTGGGCGAGCTCAAGCGGGTCTTCACCTGATGGCCACACGCCAGATCCGGCTCGGTCACTACATCGCCTATGGCGCCAACGATTTTCTCGGCGCCGGCGCGATGTCGATCATCGGCATCTGGATCCTGTTCTTCTACACAACGTTCTGCGGCCTCACGGCGGCCGAGGCCGGCATCATCTTCGTGGCCGCGCGCCTGCTCGACGCGTTCTTCTCCCCCGTCATCGGCTACATCTCCGACCATTTCCATCACAGCTGGCTGGGCAGGAAGTTTGGCCGCCGTCGTTTTTTCATCCTGCTGTCCGTGCCCCTGGTGCCAAGCTTCGCCCTCATGTGGGTCGAGGGCCAGAGTTTCTGGTACTACCTCATCACCTACTGCTTCTTCGAGCTGGTGTACGCGATGGAGATCATCCCGTACGAGACGCTCGCCGCCGAGATGTCGCCGGATTACCGGACCAAGGCGAAATTCGCGGGTGCACGCATCATCTGCGGACAAATCGCCAACATCGCCGCGCTGTGGCTGCCGGGGTTCATCGTCCTGCGGCTCGGCGGCGAGGAATCCGCCAGCACCTTCCTGTACCTGGGCATCGTGTTCTCGGTGTTCTTCGTGTTCGTGGCGCTCGCCGTCTATCTGTTCACCTGGGAGCGGCCGCGCGAAGACATCCCCGGACACGACGAGCCGCCGCAGCGTTCGCCCTTCAGCAACCTGGCACAGCTGTTCGAGGATCTCGCCGCCACACTGCGCATTCGCGCCTTCCGGCTGCACCTCGGCATGTACCTCGGCGGGTACATCAGCCAGGACATCCTCAACGGCGTGTTCGCCTACTTCATTGCATTCGCGCTGGCCGGCAGCGTGGTCACTACCTCGGACGTGACCACCGTGATGGCGATCGCGCAGCTGGTCTCCGTGATACTCACGATCTGGCTGTTCGTGCGAATCCATCCCGCACCCTCGTACCGATTCGCGGTGACGCTGTTCGCCGTGAGCGTGCTCGGCCTGCTGGCGCTGTACGCGTGCTGGCATCACCGACATCCTGTGGTTCTACGCGGCCGTGGCGGTGGCGGGACTGGGACGCGGGGCGCTCAACTACATTCCGTGGAGCGTCTACAACTACATGCCGGACGTGGACGAAATCGTCACCGGAAGGCGACGCGAAGGCGCCTTCGCCGGCGTCATGACCTTCATACGAAAACTCATGCAGTCACTGGCGATCTTCGTCGTGAGCCAGATCCTGCACTTCTCCGGCCTGATTCCGAAAAGCAAGGTGCAGCCGGAGACCGTGGTGGATGCCGTGCTGCTCATCATGGGATTCGGCGTGCTCGCGGTGCTCGCGTTCGGATTCGCCGTCTCGCTGCGCTTCAGGCTCAACAGCGACACGCACGCGGTGCTCATGGAGGAGATCGAGCGCTTCAAGCGCCACCCGGGCACCGAGCCGTCAGCCGCAAATCGCGCCATCGTCGAAGACCTGACCGGCTGGCGTTACGACCAGCTCTGGGGGCGCGGCAGGCAGGCGTGACGGCCGGACGCGAGCGCCAGGCTCATTCCTTGATCGGCATCTTGGAAACTTCCGGCCAGTTCTTGTTGGCGCGCGCGATGTAGCCCGGCTCATCCTGGGTCCACATTTCCAGCACCTTGCGGTTGTAGTTCAGATACAGCTTGCCGTCGACGACCTTGAAGGCGTCCGGTTCGGTCTTGACCTTGTAGCCATTCGCGGTGCCGAGCGCACAGAAACCGCCAAACTGCGGCGCGTACTTGTCCGGATCGGCGACAAACTTCTTCAGGTTTGCCCCGGATGCGAACTGGAAAGCGGACCCTTTGTAAGTGTGGCTGAAAGCGGGAAGCCCTGGTGTGGGCTGGCCGACTTCGAAGTACGCCACCGGGTCGTAACCCCGCAGGGCAACGCCATCGACTTCGAAGAACTCGCCACCGAATGCGAGTTGCGACGCGAACATCAGTCCGAGCAGCGCAAGGACGAATCGAGGACGGGCTGGCATGGGAAACCTCGCGTGGATGGACTGCGAGACGAGACCGGTCAAAGGCTGGCGATATTTCGCCTGGACTTCCGGTCCAGAAAAAATGGGGTGGCCGATGGGACTCGAACCCACGACAGCCGAGATCACAACCCGGGGCTCTACCAACTGAGCTACGGCCACCATCGAACAAACTTGTCGCCAGATGGCGCGCCCGGCAGGAGTCGAACCTGCGACCACCGGCTTAGAAGGCCGGTGCTCTATCCAACTGAGCTACGGGCGCACAGCGGAACGGAGACTACCTGACTCGCACCTGGTCATCATCGGTTGGTCGGGGCAGCAGGATTCGAACCTGCGACCCTCTGCTCCCAAAGCAGATGCGCTACCAGACTGCGCCATGCCCCGCTGCCGATGTCACCCGTCCGGAGTATCCCGACAGATGGGCCCGGCGGACGGGGGCGCGAATCATACCCGAGCGACCCGGCAAAACGTCAATTTGGAAGCTCAAATTTGCGCCTGGATCGCTTATGCCCGCCGCCAGGAGGTCATGCCCCCGGGTTTGTCCTCGAGGATGACGCCGGCCGCCGCCAGCTCATCACGAATCCGATCGGATTCAGCCCAGTTCCTCGACTTGCGGGCCGCGTCGCGCGCCGCGATGAGCGCCTCGATATCGGCATCCGAGATGCCACCCGCGACGCCAGCCCGGAACCACTGCTCGGACGGCACGCGCAGGATGCCCAGTACACCTGCCAGTGCACGCAGCTCACCCGCCAGCAGCTTTGCCCTGGGCGCATCCGCACCGGCCGTGCGCGCAGTGTTCAATTCCCGCGCCAGTCCCTGCAGGACCGCGATGGCCTCGGGCGTGTTGAAGTCATCGTCCATCGCAGCTTCGAAGGCCGGCGTCGCCGCCGTGGGCGCATGCAGCGTACCGCCCACTTCGGGCACGTCGCGCAACGCCGTGTAGAGACGGTTGAGGCCGGCCTCGGCCTGCTCGAGCTGGTCCGGCGAGTAGTTCATGGGACCGCGGTACTGGCTCGACAGCAGGAAGAAGCGCAGCACCTCGGGATGTTTGATTTTCGCCAGCACTTCGCGCGTCGTGAAAAAGTTTCCCAGCGACTTCGACATCTTCTCGTTGTCGATGCTGAGAAAGCCGTTGTGCATCCAGATCTCGGCGAACTTGCCGCCTGTCGCGCCGCAGGTCTGCGCGATCTCGTTCTCGTGATGCGGAAACTTGAGGTCGAGACCACCGCCGTGGATGTCGAAATGTTCGCCCAGCTCCTTGACGGACATGGCGGAACATTCGATGTGCCAGCCGGGACGACCATCACCCCACGGCGAGGGCCAGGCGGGCTCGCCGGGTTTCGCGGACTTCCACAGCACGAAGTCGAGCGGATCGCGCTTGGCGGTGTCGACTTCCACGCGCGAGCCGGCGCGCAAGTCCTCGAGTTTCTTGCCGGACAGTCTTCCGTAGGGTGCGAATTTGTGCACGTCGTACATGACATCGCCGTTCGACGCCTGGTAGGCGTAGCCCTTTTGTATGAGCTGCCCGATCATCATCAGCATCTCGTCGATGTATTCCGAGGCCTTGGGCTCCTTCTCAGGGCGCAGGCAGCCCAGCTTGTCGAGATCCTCGTGCATGGCGGCGGTGTATTTCGCCGCGTGCTCGCGCCAGTCGACACCAGTTTCGCGGGCACGAGTGATGATCTTGTCGTCGACGTCGGTGATGTTGCGTACGTAGGTCACGCGTAACCCGCGATGCCGCAGGTAGCGGCTCACCATGTCGAACACCACCAGCATGCGCGCATTGCCCACGTGGAAGTAGTCGTAGACGGTCATGCCGCAGGTGTACATGCGCACGTGGCCGGGCTCGACGGGCATCAGTTCCTGCTTTTCGCCCGTCAGGGAATTGTGGATGCGGATCATGCGGCGAAGCGATTCAAACGATCATGGATGGCAGCTTCGGGCATGGCCTTGAGCAGCGGCGCGAGTTCGGGACCCTCGGGCGCACCGGTGAGCGCCAGGCGCAGCGGCTTCCACAGCGCCTGACCCTTTGCGCCGGTCGCGGCCTTGACCGCATCGACGATGGCGTCGAGGTTGCCGCCCTGCGAGGCGACCGCATCGGCCGCCGCGCGGAAGAACCCGGTACCGGCCTCGCGTACGCGCGCCAGCGAGGACTCGTCCAGCGACGGCGATGGTCCGAATACCACTTCGCGCCAGCGCGCCACGTCGGACGGCAGCACCACGTTCGGGCGAATCGCCGCGATGAAAGCGCGGCGCCGGGCGGCGTCGATGTCGCGTGGCGTCTCGGACTCGAGCCAGCGCTCGCTTTCCTCGAGCGGCATGTGATGCGCCACTTCGCGCTGCCAGACATTGAGCTGCGATTCCTCGAAACGCGCCGGGGCGCGGCCGAGATGTTTGACGGTAAAGGCACGCGCCATCTGTTCCGGCGTCAGCACCCCGGTTTCGCTGCTCGAGTGGCCGAGGCGGAACAGGTGGTTCGCCAGCGCCACCGGTAGATAGCCCCGCTCGCGGAACTCGCGCACGCTGGTGGCGCCATGCCGCTTGGACAACGGTGCGCCGTCCGCGCCCACCAGCAGCGACAGGTGGCCGTAGGTAGGCGCCCGCAGGCTCAGCGCCTCGAGCACCAGCAGCTGCCGCGGAGTGTTGGTCAGGTGATCTTCGCCGCGCAGCACGTGCGTGATGCCCATCTCGGCATCGTCGATGGCGTTGCTGAAGAAGAACGCCGCGCTGCCGTCTGCGCGCCGCAGGATGAAATCACCGATGTCGTCGGTGGCAAAGCGCTGCGGTCCGTGCACCATGTCGTCGAACTCGACGCACGCGTCCGTTGGGGACGCGGAAACGCGTGGTCGGTGAGATCCCCTGCGCGCTCTTGCGCGCGCGCGCCTCGGCCGACAGCTCACGGCAGGTACCGGCATACCGCGGCGGCCGGCCGGCGGCCAGCTGCGCCTTGCGCGACATATCGAGTTCCAGCGGCGTGCAGTAGCAGGGATAGGTGAGCCCACGCGCATCCAGCGTGGCCGAATGGCGCGCGTAGATCGCTCCGCGACGCGACTGGAGATACTCCTCGCCCACCGCGGCATCGCCCTTTTCCGTGGCAGAAGGCGGGCCCGCATCCCATTCGAGTCCCATCCAGCGCAGGTCGTCCATGAGCGCCGTGGTGTAGAACTCCTTGCTGCGCTCCGTGTCCGTATCCTCGATGCGCAATACGAAGCGGCCGCCGTGATGGCGCGCGAACAGCCAGCTGAACAGCGCCGTGCGCGCGTTGCCGAGGTGCAGCTCGCCGGTGGGACTGGGAGCGAATCGTGTGGTGATGCGGCCGTGAAACACCGGCGAAGTTTACGGGAAAGCAACCGCGTGCCGCAGCTTCGGTAGAATCCCCCGCCATGAAAAACCCACGCCTGATCCTTGGCAATCCTGGTTTCGCTGCTGTCCCTTGCCGCACAGGCCGCGGAGCCCGAGCGCGTTCGCGTCACCACCAACCTTGGCCAGTTCGTCATCGAGCTGCAGCGCGACCGCGCACCATTGACGGTGGAGAACTTCCTGACTTACGTGCGCTCGGGCCACTACACCAACACGCTGTTCCACCGTGTCATCGCGGGCTTCGTGATCCAGGGTGGCGGCGTCGGCACTGACTACAAGGCCAAGCCTAATTTCAAGCCTATTCCGAACGAGTCGGGCAATGGTCTCAAGAATCTGCGCGGCACCGTGGGGCTCGCGCGCGCTTCCGGGCCCCACACCGGCGACAGCCAGTTCTATGTCAACGTGGACAACAACGATACGGCCCTCGATCCGCTGCCCACGCGTTGGGGCTATGCCGTGTTCGGGCGCGTGGTCGAAGGCATGGAGGTCATCGATCGGATCAGCGTGTCGCCCACCGGACCGCAGGGTCCATTCAAGGAGGACGCGCCCCTGCAGCCGGTCGTGATCCAGAAGATCGAGATACTCGCCGCGGCGCCGCCGGCGGCGGCACCGCCGGCCGCGGCGCCCCCGGCCACAACACCCGAGGCCGCTCCGTCGACGCCGCCTGCGCCGCCCGCCGGCAGCGAAACTCCGCCGACGCCACCGACCGAAAAATAGCCTCTGCATGGCCACGCTGTTCGCCTCGGATCTGCATCTCGACAGCGAAGCACCCTGGGCCATAGATGCATTCATTGCCTTCCTCGAAGGCCCGGCGCGCAGCGCCGAGGCGCTCTACCTGCTCGGTGACCTGTTCGAGGTCTGGGTCGGCGACGACGATGACAATCCCGACAATGCGCGCACCTGCAGCGCGCTGCAGACGCTGACCCACAGCGGCGTAGCGACCTACGCCATCCACGGCAACCGCGACTTCCTGCTCGGGGAGCGATTCACGCAGCGCACCGGCGTCAAACTACTGCCTGATCCCGTGCTCGTGGACCTGTACGGCGTGCCTACCCTGCTCAGCCACGGGGACGCCTTCTGCACCGAGGACACTTCCTACCAGCAGTTGCGCAGCATCGTGCGGCAGTCATCCTGGCAGCGGCGCTTCCTGTCGCTGCCACTGGCCGCACGGCGACTGCTCGCCAGCGCCGCGCGCGCCGGCAGCAAGGCGCACACCGAGCGCACGATTCCCACCATCATGGACGTCAATCCAGACGCGGTGCTGCGCGCCTTTCGCGCCACGGGCGCGCGACGGCTCATTCACGGCCACACGCACCGCCCGGCCGTGCACCCCTGCGTGGTCGACGGCATGAACGCCGAACGCGTGGTGCTGGCCCCCTGGTACGAGGCGGCGAGCTGCATTTCGGTAGATGCAGACGGCGTCAGGGAAGTCCCGCTGCCGCGTTGAACGAAATGGGGACATTCCTATTTTCCCGGAAACCGGAAAATAGGAATGTCCCCATTTTCGTCACCCCGGCGGACCGGAGTGAAATCGCAGTTCGCGGTCTGGCTGTGTGGCGAGTTCTGCCTCGCGCGTCGCGAAGAGCTCCAGGCGCGCTGCGATCTCCGCGGCATCGAACTCTCGCTGCGCGAACTCCAGGTAGATCTCGAAGTGGCGCGCCTCGGAGCGCTCGAGTTGTTCGTAGAGCTCACGAGCCTCCGGCGGCAGGCGCTTCGCCAGCAGCCGGAATCTTTCGCAGGAGCGGGCTTCGATCAAGGCATGCACGATCATGAGATCGAGCTTGCGCTTCGGATCGTGGGTGCGGACCAGCTTGCGTAATTCGCTCGCGTAGCGGCCCGGCTTCATGCGTACGTGAGGCATGTCGAGCTTCTTCATCAGGCGCTCGACTTGTTCGAAGTGCTTGAGTTCTTCGCGCGCCAGGCGCGACAGCGCAACGGCGAGCGAACGGTCTTCCGGGTAAGCGAAGATGAGCGCCAGCGCGGTTGACGCGGCCTTCTTTTCGCAATTGGCATGATCCAGGAGCAGCGTCGGCAGATCGGCGAGCGCCGCCTCCACCCAGGCGCGCGGAGTGGCGCCACGCAGGATGTCGCCACCAGTCGCTCGCCCGAAGCGGACCGCCGCCGCGGCCTCGCGCCGCGCACTCATGCCTGCGACTCCGAAGTGCCAAGCGCCTCGAGCGCGAATTCGATGAGTCTGGCGGCCGAATCCGCATCCGCCGGGCGGTCGCCAGCTTCCTTGGCGAGCAGCGTGTCGATCAAGGGCTGCACCGAGGCCAGGCGTTCCGGCAGGCGCGGGATCGGCGCCTTGGCGTGATGCACGAGAATCGCCATGTGATTGTCCGCGTCGTAGGGCTTCTTTCCGGTCAGCATTTCGTACAGCACGACACCGAGACTGTAGATGTCACTGCGCGCGTCGATCTCTTTGCCGTGGCCCTGCTCCGGGCTCATGTAGTGCGGCGTGCCGAAGATCAGCCCCTTGTCAGTCACTTCCATCTTCAGCGCCACGTGTTTGGCGAGACCGAAATCGATCAGCGCGATGCTGCCATCGTCGCGCAGCATTACGTTCCCGGGTTTCAGATCGCGATGCAGGATGCCGACCTCGTGAATCGCCTGCAGCGCGTAGGCGAGATCGCGCCCATAGGTCAATGACTGGCGGGCGGTGAGCCCTTCGGACATGCGCTTGCGCAGATCGCCGCGAGCGAAGTGTTCCATCGCGAGGTACAGGTGATCGTCCATGACACCGAGGTCGAAGATCTGCACCACGTTGGGATGGCGCACATCACGCAGGATTTCGAATTCCTGCAGGAATCGCTCCATCGACTGGTCGACGCCGGTCTCCTTGCGGATCGCGGGCGTCACCTTGAGAACCACGACGCCGCCGAACTCGACGCCTTCGGCCAGGAACAGTTCCGACACCGACCCCTTCGCGATCGATTCGATGCGACGGTAGGCCTTGAGGCGTGCGCCCGCGAAATCCTGCGCCATCTTCGCGCCGGCCGACATGCGCCAACGGCCCTGTGCCCTGGCCTGCTCGTCGGCCGCGCGCCGGATGGCGTCGTTGAGCTTGGTGTGTTTGATCTTCGCCTTGCCGATCACCTCGAAGGCCCCGGTGGCGCGTGCTTCGCCGGCATCCGGCGATGTGTCGGTGGCGGAGAGGAAAATCACCGGCGCGAATCCCTCGCGCCCATGAAAGTCGCGCAGCCAGTCCAGGCCCGAACCGCCGCGCCACTCGTGATCCAGCAGCACCACGCTATAGCCCTGCGCGAGGAAACCCGGCGTCAGCGGACCACGGACGCGCGGGTTATAGCTGACGAGGTCGACGTCCGGCCACTCGCAGGATATGTGGTGCCGCAGGAGCGTGCGGTAACGCGGGTCGTCGTCGATGAGCAGTAGACGCATCGGCGCGGATTAGAGCATGCGAGGCATCGCAAGACCACGCAGTGAATGCGCGGATTGTCGGATGCCGATCAGGAGATCCCCGACATTCGTTCCCGTCGGGCCCGTGTGCACGAGATCCCCGGAGGCTTCGAGCGCGAATCCGGAATCGAATTCGCGAAACGCGCGTTCCACGTCGCAGCCCGCGAGCTCGGCGCGTTCCACGCTGCCGGCCATCGACGATGGCACCGGCATCCGTCGTGACGCCGTCCGTCCCGTCGGTACCGGCTGACAGGATGGTTAGAGGCTCGTCGGCGCGCAGCAGTCGCGCCGCGGCCAGCGCGAGATGCATGTTGCGACCACCGTAGCCATGTTTTTCGGACAGCTTCACGGTCGATTCCCCGCCCCAGACGAGTCCGTCAGCCTCGGAAGCGCGTAATGCTTCGACGAACTGGCGCGCCACATCAACCGCGTCGCCATCGAAACGCCCGGCGCCTGCCTGCAACCTGAGGCCGTGGGCACTCGCCACGCTGACAACTTCCCGTACCGCGACGCCCAGATTCGCAACGACCACCCGCAGGATGTCGTCGCCCTTCGAGCCATCCTGGCCTAACAATCCTGACCCGATGACAGCAGGATCGTCGTGTGGAACGTCGGAGATGAACAATGCCGTCGCCGGCCGGCCGGTGAGCAGGCGCGCGACTCCGCCGGCCTTGAGCCGCGAGAGCTTTGCCCGCCCGGCGTTGAGCACCTCGATCGGCTGCCCGGAGGCGAGCCCGCTTTCGTTGAACGCGCGCAGCTCCGCAAGGGTTCGCCCCTCGCGCAGGATTTCCACCAGACTCGAGCTGCCGCCCGAGACCAGAAAGATCGGGTAACACCGCTCGCCCAGGGTCGCGAGCGCACGCTCGAATGCGGCACCGGCGGCCAGGCTGCGTTCATCCGGCACGGGGTGCGCGGACTCCAGGATCGTGACGCCGGCGAGCCGTGCGAGTTCCGGACTGGAATGGCCATCCTTGGTGATGACCAGCATTTGCCGGAGGCGCGCGCCCAGCGCGTCGTGTGCACCAAGCGCCATCGCGGCTGCCGCCTTGCCGACCGCGAACACCGCGCAATCGCTATGTTGTTCGCGCAACGCCATTTCGACGCTGGCACGACCATGGGTCGCGCGCAGCGCGGCGTCGAACAATTCGAGCAGGATGCGACGGGCGCTCACCGAGCGCAGTGAGATCAGCTCTTGACGACTTTGAGGCCGCCGCGCTCGCCGTCACGGCGCGTTGCCTTGGCGAAATCCGACCGCTCGGATTCGAGCCGTGCGAGGTATTCGCTGGTGATGTCGCCGGTCACGTAGTTGCCCGAGAAGCACGAGGTGTCGAATTCCTTGATACTGGAATGATCGTGCACGCAGGCCGCGATGAGATCTTCCAGGTCCTGGTAGATCAACCAGTCGGCGCCGATGAGCTTGGCGACTTCGTCGTCGCTGCGCTTGCTCGCCACCAGTTCGCTGGCCGCCGGCATGTCGATGCCGTAGACATTCGGGAATTTCACCGGCGGTGCCGCAGAGGCGAAGTACACCCTGCGCGCACCGGCCTCGCGGGCCAGGTCGATGATCTGCGCAGAGGTCGTGCCGCGCACGATCGAGTCGTCCACCAGCAGCACGTTCTTGTTGCGGAATTCCAGGTCGATGGCATTCAGCTTGCTGCGCACCGACTTCGAACGCTGCTCCTGTCCGGGCATGATGAACGTGCGTCCAACGTAACGGTTCTTGACGAAGCCTTCGCGATACTTGACGCCCAGGTGTTGCGCCACCTGCATGGCGCTGGTGCGACTGGTGTCCGGAATCGGAATCACGACGTCGATGCCGTGATCCGGGCGTTCGCGCAGAATCTTTTCCGCGAGGCGATCACCCATACGCATGCGTGCGCGATGCACCGAGATGTTGTCGATCAGCGAATCGGGACGCGCGAAGTAGACGTACTCGAAGATGCAGGGCGCATGGCGCGTGGTGGTGACGCAGACCTGCGTGTGCAGGCGGCCGAGTGAATCGATGTACACGACTTCACCCGGCGCCACATCGCGCACCAGCTTGAAGCCCAGCATGTCCAACGCCACGCTCTCCGAGGCCAGCATCCACTCGGCGCCCTTGGGCGTCTCGCGCTGGCCCAGCACCAGAGGCCGGATACCGTTGGGGTCGCGCAGGCCGATGAGACCGTGGCCGATGACCATGGCGATCACCGCATAACCACCGCGGCAACGCCGATAGACCGCGCTCAGCGCGGCGAAAATGTCGGCGGGAGTGACACGCGGCGTGCCGACGCGCTGCAGCTCCGACGCCAATACGTTGAGCAACACCTCGGAATCCGAGGTGGTGTTGAGATGGCGCCGGTCTTCGCGTTCCAGCACTTCACCCAGCTCGCGCGCGTTGGTGAGATTGCCGTTGTGCGCCAGGCAGATGCCGTACGGCGCGTTGACGTAGAAGGGCTGCGCTTCGGCGGCGCTGTCGCATCCCGCCGTGGGATAGCGGACATGGCCCATGCCCATGTTGCCCTTGAGCTCCTGCATGTGCCGCTGTTCGAACACGTCGCGCACCAGTCCCGGGCCCTTGCGGACGAACAACTCGCCTTCCGACACGGTGGCGATGCCCGCCGCGTCCTGGCCGCGGTGCTGCAGCACCGTCAGGGCGTCATAAATGCGTTGGTTGACCGGGCTGGTTCCGACGATTCCGGCAATGCCGCACATTCGTATGAGCCCTCAGGTGGAGACGGATGGAAGGGACTTCTCGAGGCGTTCCAGGTTCTCGCCGACCATGCCACGGAGGGCGCCGGCGACGCCTATCGCGTATGGCATGAGACGCGAGCGTTTCCAGGAGGGGTCTTCGTCCATGCGCAGTGCCTGAACGACGATGGTAAAGGCACCGACCACCACCACACCGCGCACGATGCCGAAGACGCATCCCAGGAACCTGTCCATGCCGGCAAACATGGAGACGCGAACGTAATGTCCAAGTACCACGGCAATAGCGCCTCCCAAAAGGAGGACGGCTACAAAGATGATCAGCCGCGCTGCCCAAATCCGTAGGGGAGACCCTACCAACACCCCGCCGAGATGCGGCTCGAGCGAGCTTGCGAAGTTCCACGCGAGCACGATGGCCAGGACCCAGCTGATGACGGCGATCGATTCACGGAGGAGCCCGCGAACCAGGCCCATGACGGCTGAAATAACGAGGATGACGATAATGATGTAGTCGACTGCGATCATTCAGTTGTCGTCAATTCCTGGCTGCGACGATCCCGGAACGGGCGCGACATTGTACCGGAGCGCCCTGCCCGGAAGCAGCCTTGCGCGGTATGGGCGTCACGAAATCGGCACGATGCTGCCGGACTGGCCGGCTCGCTTGAGCTCCGCCGCCAGGGTTTCAGCGGCAGCGCGATCGTGCACCGGTCCGACTCGTACGCGGAACAACTCGCGTCCGTTGCTGGTGATGGGTGCCACGAACGCAGCAAATCCTTTCGCTGTCATGTCGCGCACCAGCCGGTCGGCATTGGCACGACTCCCGAAGCTGCCCAGTTGCACGACAAATGTGCCGCGTTCCGCCCGCTGGTTAGAGGCGCTGGGCCGCGGCGCTTCCGTCTGCGCCGCGGGCGAAGTCGTGCCTGCTGGCCGTGCCGCTGGAGCGGGCGGCGCGGCAGCCATGTTGTTTGTCGACGGCGGAGGCGCCATGGGATTGGTGGCGGGCGCGGAAGCTGGCTCGGGAGCCGCGGCCTCACCCGGTTGCGCGAGACGCGGTGCGCTGTTCATGGGTGCCGCAACCGGCGGCAACGCCACGTTGGAATTGTCTGGCGCATCAGAATGCGCCGGGCCACGCTCCTGCGAATCGAGGTCGATGGTGTATTGGCGCAGGCCCGCCTCGCTGCCGTCATCTGCCGGCGGATGCGTCTCACGCGGCCCGGTGAGCAACTCCGGTACCAGCAACACGAACAGCGCCACCAGAATGACGGCACCGGTCAATCGTTGCTTGGCTCTCGAATCCATGGCGCGAACTATAGCCCAAGGAATTCGAGCGCCGGGCCGACCGTGAGGAACGAACCGAATACCAGCACGCGATCGCCAGGGCGCGCGGCGGCACGTGCTGTGCGACAGGCATCGGCCACGTCGCCTGCATGCGCCAGCACCGAGGCGTTGGCCGGCAATTGCCCTGCGATCTGCTTGTGTGCTGACGGCGCGCGGTCCGCCGAGCGCAGCGAGAATCCAGCCGTCGATGTCGGCGGACAGCGCCTGCGCGATGCCGCGGATGTCCTTGTCACCGAGAATGCCGCACACCGCCAGCGTGCGCCGTGCGCGCGGCAGGCGCCGCAGATTGTCGCGCAACGTCTCGGCAGCGGGCACGTTGTGGGCGACATCGAGAATCCATTCCACATCGCCCGGCACGCGCTGAAACCGGCCGGCGATGCGCACATCGTGCAAGGCGTCCGTCACGGCGGCCCGTGAAAGCGTGATCCCGAAGCCGCCTGCGGCGATGGCCGCCAGCGCCGTCGCGGCGTTGCCGATCTGATGCGCGCCCGCCAGCGTCGGCAGGGGCAGGTCGTGCAGGCGTACGGCGCCATATTCGAAGTCCCAGAGCTCGCCCCGTATGTGCGTTCGATAGTGCTGTCCCGGAGCCACCGGTTTGGCGCCGATCTCATCGATGACCTTCCACACCGACCTGGGGAGTGACGCGCTGCCGAGCACTGCCGGCCGTCCGGCACGGAATATCCCGGCCTTCTCACGCCCGATCTGCTCGACCGAATCCCCCAGCCAGTCGACATGATCGAGGCCGATCGAACAGATCACCCCGACGTCTGCGTCAACAATGTTGGTGGCGTCGAGCCGCCCGCCGAGACCGACTTCGAGCACGGCCACATCCACGGGGGTGCGCGCGAAGACGTCGAGCGCGGCCAGGGCGTTGTATTCGAAAAAGGTCAGTGTCGTGGTTCCACGCGCCGCCTCGATGCGTTCGAATGACGCGATCAGCCGGGCATCGTCGGCTTCAACGCCATCCACGCAGATGCGTTCGTTGTAACGCACCAGGTGTGGCGAGGTGAAACGGCCGGTTCGTTTGCCAAAGGCGCGCAACAGCACGTCAAGGAATGCGACCGTGGATCCCTTGCCATTGGTGCCGGCAACGGTCACCACGCGATAGGCGGGAGGCAGCAGTTCGAGACGCTGCGCCACAGCGCGCACCCGCGACAGGTCGAGGTCGATGACGTTCGGGTGTGACTTCTCCTGCTGCTCGAGCCACTCGGCAAGCGAGCGCATGCCCGGCTCAGGCCGCTGTGTTGTCTGCGGCCGCCGGAAGTTGCGCCGGGCGCCGCATCAGCAGGCGCAACAGCACCGCGAGCTTCTCGCGCATGTCGCGGCGGTCGATGATGAGATCGAGGGCCCCGTGATCAAGCAGGAACTCACTGCGCTGGAATCCTTCGGGCAGGGTTTCCCTCACGGTCTGCTGGATCACGCGCGGCCCGGCAAAGCCGATGAGCGCCCGCGGCTCGGCGACGTTGAGGTCGCCGAGCATGGCGAGACTCGCGGACACACCACCGGTGGTCGGATCGGTCATTACCGAGATGAACGGCATATGCGCCTGCGCCAGGCGCGCCAGCGCGGCGCTGGTCTTGGCCATCTGCAACAATGAAAAAAGCGCTTCCTGCATGCGCGCACCGCCGCTCGACGAGAAGCACACCAGCGCTGCGCCATTTTCGATGCAATGGTTGACCGCGCGCTTGAACCGCTCGCCCACCACTGAACCCATCGAGCCGCCGAGGAACTTGAACTCGAAGGCGCAGGCGACCACGGGCAGGCCCTCGAGCGTCCCGGCCAGCGCCACCAGCGCATCGCGCTCGCCGGTCGCCTTTTGCGCGGCGGCCAGCCGGTCCCGATAGCGTTTGCTGTCGCGAAACTTGAGCGGATCCTCGGGCGATATCGACGCGCCGATCTCCACCCGGCCACCCTCGTCGAGAAAGCGATTGAGGCGCTCACGACCTCCGATGCGCATGTGGTGGCTGCATTTCGGGCAGACGTTGAGATTGCGTTCGAGTTCGGCCCGATACAACACGGCATCGCAAGCCGAACATTTGATCCACAGACCTTCAGGCACTGAACGCGTACGGCGCTCGGTCTTGATGCGCGAGGGCATGATTTTCTCGAACCAGGACATGTTTGGCGGCGAACCTCTATGTGCCCGTAGGCGAAATGCGGGCCGCTAAGGATAATAGCAGCGGCAGACCCTCCCGCATCCGCGTTTGCCGCGCCCGGCAGCACGAACTCGGCCGGGTATCGCACGGCGGCAAGGTACAGCCCGTCGGGGGGCGCGGTGGCCGCATTGATCTTGCGATCGTGCGACGCGAGCACGGCCGCGACACGCTCCGGCGGCGAATCACCATGCCCGATCGACATCAGCAGCCCGGCGATATTGCGCACCATGTGGTGCAGGAAGGCATTGGCAGTGATTTCCAGCGTCACCCATTCGTTGCCACGCGTCACCGCCAGCCGGTCGACACGGCGCACGGGAGACTTTGCCTGGCATTCGATGGAGCGGAAAGCGCTGAAGTCGTGTTCTCCCACCAGTACCTGCGCCGCGGCATGCATGCGTTCCACGTCGAGCGGGCGCCGCTCCCAGGTCGCGCGCCCGACGGCCAGGGCGGAGCGCGAGTCGCGATTCAGGATCAGGTAGCGGTAACTGCGCGCCAGCGCGCTGTAACGTGCGTGGAAGTGTTCGGAGACGCCACGCACCCAGGCGACGCTCACATCCTCAGGTAGATAGGTATTGGCACCCAGCCGCCAGCCGCGCTCGCTGCGCGCCGCCTCGCTGTCGAAGTGCACCACTTGCGCGAGCGCATGCACGCCTGCATCGGTGCGGCCGGCGCAGATGCAATCGACCGGGGAATCCGCGACGCGCGAGAACGCGCGTTGCACCACGTCCTGAACGGTATTGAGGCCGGGCTGGAACTGCCAGCCCGAATAGGCACGGCCGTCGTACTCCAGGCCGACGGCAAGACGTGCCATCGAAGTGGAGCTCGCCTAGGGCCTGTTCACGCCCTAGCCCGGCAGCGACTCTAACAAGCGCTGCGCTTCCTGTTTCTGCGAAGCCGAACCTTCCGACAGCACTTCGTTGAGGATGTTGCGGGCACCGTCCGGATCACCCATGTCGACGTAGGCGCGTGCCAGGTCGAGCTTGGTGCCGACTTCCGAGAGCGTGACCGGTTCGAGATCCGGCACCTCGAGCTCTTCAGTCGAACTACCGGGCATCTGGATGTTGCTGCCACCGAGGTCGAGATCGACACCGCGACCCATCGCAGGCTGTTCGCGCGTCGGCTCGACCGGGAAGTCGAGGTTGTTGCGATCGATGGCGGCGAGCCGCGAGGTCGAGGAGACGTCGTAGTTCTCTTCCGGCATTTCGAACTTGGCCAAGGCCGCGGTGGAATTCGGATCGATCGAACGACCCCTGGTCAGGTCCACGTCACCGCCTAGCTCGCGATCCGTGAGGAACCAGGTTCCGCTCGCACCGTGTTCGGTGATCTGCGAATCGTCGCTGCCGTTGCTGGCCTGGCGGGCCGCGGCGGCACGCAGCAGGCGCTGCGAATTCTCGTCGAGTCCGGCCACCATGGTCGGCGCGTCGGCATCCGGGCCCCGGGCATCGACCGGCTTCAGGCCGAGGGAAGAATCCGTCTGTTCGAGCGAGCCGAGTTCGAGTCCGAGATCGTCGAGTGCCAGCTCGGCGGTCTGATCGGAGCTCAGCTTGCGGCGCATCGCGCCTTCGACCTTCTCGCGGATCGTCGGCTCGTCCATCGGCCGCAGCGCGGGCTGCTCGACCGTGGGCGCTTCCGATCCGGCCGGCGTCATCTTGGCGGTCATCTCGCGCGTGGTCTGGCCGCTTTCGCGGTCGGGCAGCGCGAGCCCTTCTCCGGTGGCATCCGGATCGCGCAGCGCGCTGCCGAGATCCAGGTCCACCGGATCGGCGGAGCCACCACCGGTGACATCGAGGCGCGAGCTGACGTCGAACGGGTCGAAGTCGATGCGTCCGGCACCGCCGGCATCCAGGTTCAGGTCGACACCAACCGCGCTGGCCGCGCCGCCATCGGCGAACATCGGATCCTCGGGCGCGATCTGCTTGCCCATGATGACGATCTTTTCCCACTCGCCCGCTTCGGAGCCGGCGCGCGTATCGGCCAGCTCGCGTGCCATCGTGAGGAACTGCTCTTTGTTGCCCCAGACGAAAAACACTTCGAGGAGCTTGTGCTTGAGGTCGCGGCGCTGCGGTTCCCGCTGGATCGCGATGCGCACCAGGTCTGCGGCCTGGTCGTACAGACCATAGGCCATGTGGAAATCGGCTTCGGCGAGCGGATCGCCCTGGTCGAGATTGACCGCGGTCTCGCTGCTGATGGTCTCGTCGGTGCGATAGGACGGCGCCGCGAGCGGAATGTCCTGCGTTTCCTGCAGTGCGCGATGCGAGCCGGATTCTTCGACGAGGATGTCGTCCGGAATGCCGGTGGCCATGGCGGGCGCGCGCATCCGGCCGGTATCCGACAACGACTCGACGGGCTCGGCGAGCCGGTCGCCACCCTGCTCGGCCAGCCGGCCCAGCCGATCGTCGAATTCGGCAGTCTTGCGCTTGCCACGGGATTTGAGGAGCAGGAAGGCCAACGCGATGAGCACCACACCACCCAGCGCCCACTGCCAGTAGCCCAGCAGCGAATCGAGGAACGAGGGCTCCGCGGCCGATTCGTCGGAGTCGACGCGTCTCGGCCTGGCCGGCTCTTCGGGCGCAGCCTCCGGCGTGGCGGCAGGCTCCGGCGTCGGAGCAGCGGCTTCCGGCGTGGTCGCTTCAGGCGTTGCTGTCGGTTGTTCGCTTGGGGCGGTCGTCGGCGCAACGGGTTCGGGCGTCGCAGCCGGCTGTTCGACCGGCGGCGTCGGCGCGGGCTGCGCCGCCGCCTGCTGCGAGGCAGCCAGCTTGGCCTGCAGATCGGCAAGTTCGGTGTTGCGCAGCTCGAGCATGCGCTTGGATTCGTTGACCTGCCCTTCGAGTTCGCGCACGCGGTTCTGCAGTGCGGACACTTCGGCCGAATTGTCAGTGCCCGAGCCCGCGCTCGCGGCAGACTCGCTGGGCGGCACCAGGCGCAGGCGCCCACTGCTGCTGCCGGACGAGGTCCACGAGCCCGCGTAGCGGCTGATTTCGGCGCGTGCCTCGGACGGCGACACGGCCGCGATTTCGCTGCCACTCGGAATACGCAACACCGCGCCGGCATGCAGACGATTCATGTCACCGTCGAACGCCGTGGAGTTGTTGCGGAAGATGGAAACCATCAGCTGGTCGGTGCGCGCACCCGTGCTGGCGGACAGGCGACGCGCGATGGCGGAGAGGCTGTCGCCGCGCTGCACTTCGTAACTGTCGCCACCCCCCACCGGGGCGTACTGGGTATCGGGGGCTTGAGGCTGTGCCGCGGGCGCCTGACGCGCGATCTGGCCCGTGGTTTCACTGGCACCGACCGAAGGTGCCGGTACTGGCGCGGCGGCGACGGCATTTGGGGCGAATACCGGTGGATCCAGCAGCACCGTGTACTCACGCACCAGGCGGCCACGCGCCCACGACGCTTCGATGAGCAAGGTGAGGAAAGGCTCGGTGACGGTCTCCTGCGATTTGATGCGCAGGACTTGTGCGCCGCTCGCCGAGCGATCGCGCGTGACCGTGATGTTGGCCATGAACGGCGGCCATTCAAGGCCGTAGCGCGCAAAGGTTTCTTTCGACGCGAGCTTCGCATCGAGCGTGGCGAGATCTTCCGGTGTGGCGTTGACCAGCTCGATCTCTGCATCGAGCGGCGCGTTCAGCGGCGAGTTCAGGTGAACATCACCGAGACCCAGTGCAAGGGAGACTCCGGGCAGGAGCAGCAACGAGGCAACCAAACCCCGGACGAGACCAATACGCATCGTTCGCCTCTCCACATCCACCTTCGGCTATGTAATTTCTTTATTGAAACAAAAGCTTAGAGCCGAAACTTCCGGCCCAAAACTGAATCCGCCCGCAATATAACTTAAATATGCTCGCGCACCAAAATCTGAGGTCTTTGAATGCTGTTCGATGCAGCACTCTTCCTGATGTTGTCGCAGACGATGCATAAGTTAAGTCCGGTTGGTAACTTATATCTTCCCTAATGCGTCCGACATAAAACGTGTCATGGTTCGCGGCTTCGCCGCTTGGCGACAACCGAAGTCGCATGTAACCCCCGGAAAGCGCTCGCCAAACTGCTTGGAAGTCCCCGGCAAACCCGCAGACGGCTCAGCAACGAATCCCTGCGCGGGGTCACGAGCGCACACCCGGCCCCTGCCGGCGCCCCTGGCTGCCCATCCGTCACCGGATACCGCGCCAACCGCCCGACCGACGGTGCCGTCAGTGCGCTCCGCCTGCCGACGAGCCCGGCGCAGCATCGCGCGACTGGCGCGACTAACTACTTCCCGAGGTGATCACCGGCGTGGCGGATTTCACCTCGGCATTTTGCGCTCGATGCCGCAGGTGATGATCCATCAGTACGATGGCGAGCATGGCTTCGCAGATGGGCGTGGCGCGCAGGCCCACGCATGGATCGTGTCGCCCGGTGGTCACCACCTCGACCGGGTTTCCAGCGAGGTCGATGGTCCTGCCCGGCACCTGGATGCTGGATGTCGGTTTCAGTGTGACGTGCACCAGGACGTCCTGGCCCGAAGAAATTCCCCCGAGAATGCCGCCGGCATTGTTGGTACAGGAATCCCGTGGGCGTGAGCTCGTCGCGATGCTGGCTGCCGCGTTGCGCGGCCGACGCCACTCCGGCGCCGATCTCCACCGCCTTCACTGCGTTGATGCCCATCATGGCGTGTGCGAGATCCGCATCGAGTCGGTCGAACACCGGTTCACCCCAACCCGGCGGAACGCCGCGCGCGATGACTGTCACCTTGGCTCCCAGCGAGTCACCTTCGCCGCGGATCTTCCACATCAATTCCTCGAGCTCGGTGAGGCGCGCGGGATCGGGGCAAAAGAATGGATTTTCGTACGCGGCTTCGGGCTTCACCGGCTCGATGATCCGGTCGCCGATTTGCGCGAGGTATCCGCTGATTTGCACACCGAGACGTTCACGCAGGTACTTGCGCGCGATCGCACCGGCGGCGACCCGCATCACGGTCTCGCGCGCCGAGGAGCGCCCGCCACCACGGTAGTCGCGAAAGCCATATTTCTGCTGGTAGGTATAGTCAGCGTGGCCGGGACGAAACCGGTCCTTGATCTTCTCGTAATCGCGCGAGCGCGCGTCGGTGTTCTCGATGAGGATGCCGATGGGGGTACCGGTGGTGCGGCCCTCGAACACGCCGGAGAGGATCTTTACCGCATCGCGCTTCGCGGCGCTGACTCACGAACTGCGAAGTGCCGGTACGGCGTCGGTCGATGTCGCCCTGCAGGTCGTCCTCGCTCAATTCAAGTCCGGGCGGGCAGCCGTCGACGATGCATCCCAGCGCGGGTCCGTGACTCTCGCCGAAGGTCGTCACCGTGAACAATTTGCCGATCGAGTTACCTGACATACCCGCCCATCTGATGTGTCGACCCTAGTCAATCATTTTGGCAGTTGTTCGCGTGTCAGCAGGAATACTCCGCCGCCACCACGTTCGAAATCGAGCCAGATGAAAGGCACGCGCGCAAATGCGCGCCGCAGCGCGCGTTCGGTGTTGCCCACCTCGACCACCAGCAGGCCGCGCGGTCGCAGGTGGCGCGCCGCACGTCGCAGGATGATCCGGACCGAATCGAGACCCTCGCGCCCGGATTCAAGTGCGCGTCGCGGTTCATGCCGGTACTCGCGCGGCAGGCCGCGCATCTCGCCACTCCCCACGTAGGGCGGATTGCTCGCGATGATATCGTAGGACTTGCGCGAAAGCGCCGCGAAATGATCGGACTCGATCAGGCGAACGCGTCGTGTTAGGCGCAACTTGCGCCGGTTGATGGCGGCAACCTCGAGTGCTCCCGGATCGATGTCGACCGCGTCGACGCGCGCGCGCGGAAAAGCCCGCGCCGCCGCCATCGCGATGCAGCCGGAGCCAGTGCCGAGATCCAGGATGCGCGTGACGCGCCGCGCATCGATCCACGGGGAGAACCGGTTCTCGATCAGCTCGGCAAACGGCGAGCGCGGCACCAGCACACGCTCATCGACGTAGAACCGCAGGCCCGCGAACCAGGCTTCGTGCGTGAGATACGCGAGCGGCACGCGCTCCGCGATACGACGCTTCAGCAGCTCCTCGAAACGCGCGTGTTGCGCGCTGGTGGCACGTCGTCGCAGTACTCGCGGCGGCGCGTCGTGCGACAGCCCCATCACGTGAAACACCAGGGCCGCGGCCTCATCGCGCGCATTGTCGGTGCCATGGCCGAAGAACACCCGCGCACGACGCAGGCGGCGTTCGGCGCTCGCCACCAGCTCGCCTGCGGTTTGTCTGTGCCGGACTTGCATATGGAATAATCGCGCCATGTCGAATCGTTACTGGATGATCGTCGGCGCCCTCGCCGTCGCCGCCGCCATCGCCGGCGTGTACGTCTCGCGCATGATCAGCCAGCCGGCGGTCGCATCACTGGAGTCGGGCACGCTACTGCCGCAGCCCCGCGCGCTCGCGGACTTCAGCCTGCTGGACACCCGCGGGGCGAACACGTCGCCGCGCGAGATGCATGGCCACCCGACCCTGGTGTTCTTCGGCTTCACGCATTGCCCGGACGTCTGTCCGACGACGCTGGCGCTGCTGGCGAGTGTGCAGAAGCAGGTCGCCCTGCAAGATGAAAAATTGTCCGGCCTCAAGGTGGCGCTCATCAGTGTCGATCCGGAACGCGACACGCCGGAGCAGATGGGTAGATACATTGCTTCATTCGGCGGCGATCTTATCGGCCTCACCGGCAGCGCGCCCGAGATTGTGAAGACCACCCGCAGCTTCGGTGTCGCCTTTGCGCGTGTCGATCTGCCGGGCGGCAGCTACACGATGGATCATTCCGCTACCGTATTCGCGCTCGATTCGCAGGCACGCATCGTGGCGGTGTTCACACCGCCACTGTCCGCCGCGGCACTGACACGTGATGTCGCCCGGCTCGGACCAATTCTATGAACGATGATCCTGGTGCAACCGGCCGCGCATTCGTCGCACTTCAACATCTCCTGCCGCAACATGGCATTTCACGCCTGGTGCTGGCGGCCACCCGCTCGCGTGTGCCGGCCTTCAAGAATGCACTCATCCGCTGGTTCGTTCGCGGCTTCGCTCCGGACATGAACGACGCCGTCGAACGCGAACCGACCGCGTATCCCAGCTTCAACGAATTCTTCACGCGAGCACTGCGCGAAGGGACGCGTCCCGTGGATGCCGATCCACGCGCCATCGTGTCGCCCGTCGACGGTACCGTGAGTGAGGCCGGCACGCTCACGGCTGACCGCCTGCTGCAGGCCAAAGGTCATGAATACTCGCTGGGCGCCCTGCTGGCCGGAAACTCCACCTGGGAACGCACCTTCACCAACGGCACGTTCGCCACTATCTACCTCGCGCCTTACAACTATCACCGCATTCACATGCCCCTGCCGGGTGAGTTGCGCGAAAGCTTCTACGTGCCCGGAAAACTGTTCAGCGTGAATCGCACCACGGCGCAACTGGTGCCGGGACTGTTCTCCCGAAATGAGCGCGTGTTCTGCGGCTTCGATTCCGCGGGCCTGCCTTGGGCCATCGTCCTGGTCGGTGCGCTCAACGTCGGCAGCATGGCGACCGTGTGGCATGGCGATGTGACGCCACGCAAACATCGCGTAGTCACGCCACTGCCCGTCTCCGAAGTACTCGCTCCCGCCGTCCTCTCGAAGGGCGCCGAGATGGCGCGCTTCAACATGGGTTCGACGGTGATTCTGCTGCTGCCACCGGGCGCCTCCGAATGGCAGGCGACACTGACGGCCGGACGCGTGCTGCGCATGGGTGAGCGCATCGGCACCCTGCGCGCCTGGCCCTGAGATTCCGCACGTGAGTGAACCAGTTCAATGGCGCCCCAGCGCGAGCCTCGCGTCACTGCGGCGGCGTGCGCAGGCGCTCGCGACCGCGCGCGAATTCTTCCGAACCCGCAACGTGCTCGAAGTCGAGACACCGGCCATGATCAATTCGCCGGTGTCGGATGTGAACATCGGCAGCGTTCGCGTCGAGGTACCGGGCCGCGAGGGCGCTCCGCTCTTCCTGCATACCTCGCCCGAGTACGCGATGAAGCGCCTGCTCGCGGCCGGCAGCGGCGACATTTTCCAGATCTGTCGCGTATTCCGCGGCGCCGAGCGCGGGCGCCAGCACAACCCCGAATTCACCATGATCGAGTGGTACCGCCTGGGATTTTCACTCGAGGACCTGATGCGTGAAGTCGCGCAACTGGTTCAGGCCCTGCTGGGTCGCGCTCTGCCGGTCGAGCAAATGAGTTATCGCGAGGCGGTGCTGCGCCACGCGGGCTTCGATCCGCTCGAAGCCGACGCGGCGACGCTGCAGCGCGCGGCGCAGGCGCTGGGACTCGATGCAGCGCGCGCCCGGGAGGCCGGCCGCGACGAACTGCTCGACCTCATCGTCGGCGCGCAGGTGGGCCCGGCGCTGGGCGCGTCGACGCTTGCGTTCATGCACCGTTATCCGGCCACGCAGGCGGCACTGGCGCGCCTCGACGTCCAGGATCCTCGCCTCGCGCTGCGCTTCGAGCTCTATCATCGCGGCATGGAACTGGCGAACGGGTATCACGAGCTCGCGAATGCCGCCGAGCAGCGCCTGCGATTCACCACCGACCAGCAGGCGCGCACTGCGCGTGGCCTGGCGACGCATTCGCTCGACCAGTATCTGCTGGCGGCAATGGATGCCGGACTGCCGGACTGCGCCGGCGTCGCTCTGGGCTTTGATCGCGTGCTCATGCTCGCGATGGACGCCTCGAGCATCGATGAAGTCCTGACATTTCCCCTGGAGCGCGCCTGATGAGCCACGCATCGCGGAGCTACGATTTCTCCCGCCCCGAGGCAGCATATGCCGAGCTGGCGCGCGACCTCGCTGCACTGCTGCACGGCGAGCGCGACCTGGTCGCGAATGCCGCCAATACCGCCGCGCTCATTTACGACGGTCTGCCGGACCTCAACTGGGCGGGCTTCTACTTATATAAGAGTGGCGAGTTGGTGCTCGGGCCGTTCCAGGGCAAGCCGGCCTGCGTGCGCATCGCCCTCGGCAAGGGCGTGTGCGGCACGGCCGCGGCGCGCCGCGAGACGCTCCTGGTCGAGGACGTGCACGCCTTCCCCGGCCACATCGCCTGCGATTCCGCATCCAACTCCGAGGTCGTGGTCCCGCTGCTGCGCGGCACGGAACTGCTGGGAGTGCTCGATCTCGATAGTCCGGTGCATGCGCGCTTCAAACCGGCGGATGCGCGCGGGCTCGAAGTACTGGCGCAGGTGTTCATCGATTCTCTTCAGGAGCTGCACTCCCCGACGGTCCGTTGAGCACAGGGACGGGCCTGACCCCGTCGTATCGAACTACTCGCCCTTGCCGCGCGAGATGTATTCCCCGGTACGGGTGTCGATGCGCAGCACCTCACCTTCGTTGATGAACAGCGGCACGCGCACCACCGCGCCGGTCTCGAGCTTGGCGGGTTTCTGACCGCCGGTGGCGGTATCGCCGCGCACGCCCGGGTCCGTCTCTACGACCTTGAGCTCGATATGCGGCGGTGGCGTCACCACCAGCGGCACGCCGTTCCACAACGTGATGATGCAGACGGTGCCGTCCTTGAGCCACTTCGCCGCGTCGCCCACCGCCGACTCGCCGGCCGTGAGCTGCTCGTAATTCTCTGGATTCATGAAATTCCAGAAGTCGCCGTCCTTGTAGAGATATTGCATCTCAGTGTCCATGACGTCGGCGGCCTCGATGGATTCGCCCGAACGATAGCTCTTCTCCACCGTGCGGCCGGTGCGCAGATTGCGCACACGGATGCGGTTGAAGGCCTGCCCCTTGCCCGGCTTGACGTATTCATTCTCGATCACGGCGTAAGGATCGCCGTCGATCAGGAGCTTCATACCGCCGCGGATTTCGTTCATGGAGTAGCTGGACATGAGGGATCCGTATTTGGCCTTTCGATTTGGCCGTCCTGGAAGGCCGCGCATGATAGCGGCGCCACCGTTTCGGCGCCAATCTTCGCTTTCAGGCCAGGCAGCCCATTTTCGCCCTCGAGGAAGTCGGGGTTTGGCTACAGACCTCGTGCGGGAATGTGACCATCTCGCAGCCGCCGGCCACGGGGTCGAATGCTAAACTCCCGGCCGCTTGTTTGATCGCGCGGCCGGCTCGCGCCACCGGGGAGCCCACTTGACGGACAATTCGCCCGTTCCGCTCATCGTCTTTGCGCCGCAGCGCGAACCATCGGAATTCATCAACAGCCTGATGCGCCGGGCGGGTGAGCCCGTGCATTGCACGTGGATTCCTTCGGTGCGCGACCTCGGTGAGGCACTCGAACAGCTCAACCCGGAACTGCTGATCTGCGCCTACGTCCCCGACGCCGACATCAGGCAGGCGGCGACCATCCGCGACCAGCTCGCGCCCCAGGTACCGATGCTGCTGGTGCGGCCGCAGATTTCCGAGACCGACATCGCCGCGGGCATGCGCCTCGGCGCGCGTGACGTTGTGTCGCTGTCGGCCACGGACCGCGTGCAGGCCGTGATGTCGCGCGAACTTCGCAGCTTCCGCCTGGAGCGCGCCCTCAACGCAACCTTGCAGTCGGCCAGCGACTATCGTCGCCAGCTGCAATCCGTACTGCAGCGTTCCAACGACGCCATCCTGCAGGTGCAGGAAGGCATCGCAGTGGATGCCAACCAGACCTGGCTCGAGCTGTTCGGCTACGACGACGCCGGCGTGATCGTCGGCCAACCGCTCATGGACCTGTTCGACGATCGCTCACACGCCGCGCTCAAGGGCGCACTGGTCGCCTGCGGCCAGGGAAAGTGGAGCGACCATCCGCTCAAGCTCACCGCCCTGCTCGGTGACGGCACCCAGCTGCAGCTGGACCTGGTGCTCACGCCGGGTGAATTCGAAAACGAACCCTGCGTGCGCATCATGGTTCCGGCGAAGAAACGCGACGATCGCCAGCTAACTACCGACCTCTCGGACGCCGTCAAGCGCGACACGAGCACCGGGCTGCTGATGCGTCGGCCCTTGCTGGATGCCATCGAGGTGCGCATCGCGGCGCCGCCCGCGGGCGGCGTGCGTTTCATGGCGCTGGTGCGCCCCGACAAGTTCGCCGAGCTCGAGAAAGACGTCGGCGTGCGCATGAGCGAGCAGCTGGTCATGGAGTACGCCGCGACACTCAAGTCGTACCTCGGACCCAATGACATCGCCGGTCGCTTTGCCGGTGTCGCCTTCCTGGCGCTGCTCGAGCGCGGCAATACCCACGACGTCGAGGCCTGGGCCGAGGCGGTGCAGGCGCGCATCAGCGAGAACGCCTCGACCGTGGGCCAGAAATCTCGTGCACTCGAGCTGCACCATCGGGCTCACGGCCGTACCCACCTCGGGCTCGAACATCGACGCGGTGATCGCCGATGTCCTCGAAGCCGTGCGTCGTGGGCGTTTGCAGGGCGGCAACCAGATCTACCATCTTGACAAGGCCGACACCGACACGCGCGTGCAGGCCTACGACATGATCTGGGTCAGGCACATCAAATCGGCGCTCATGGAGAACCGCTTCCGGCTGGTGCAGCAGCCGGTCGCGAGCCTGCAAGGCGAAGACCCGAACATGTTCGACGTGCTGGTGCGCATGCTCGACACCCAAGGCAAGGAAGTCCTGCCCTCGGACTTCATGGCGGCGGCCGAGCGCAATGATCTGCTCAAGAACATCGACCGCTGGGTGGTCGGCGCCTCGCTGTCGTTCGCCGCCAAGGCGCAACCCGGCTGCCTTTTCGTGCGCCTGTCACGCGACAGCGTACTCGACGGCGGATTCATCGACTGGCTCAAGTCCCAGCTCTCGACCGGCAAGCACGACCCGCAGCGCATCTGCTTCCAGATCACCGAGAGCATCGGCGAGCAGTACATGACCGCCGCTGCCGGACAGCTCGGCGCGCTCAAGAAACTCGGCTTCCGGATTGCGCTCGAACGTTTTGGCTCAGGCCGCGATCCCTACAAGTTGCTCACCACGATCCCGCTGGATTTCATCAAAATCGACGGCGCACTGGTGCAGGACCTGGCGGGCAATGCCGAGACGCAGGTCATCGTGAAGAAACTGGTCGACCAGGCGGTCAAGCTCAAGATCGAAACCATCGCCGAACGCGTCGAGGACGCGAACACCATGGCCGTGTTGTGGCAGCTCGGAGTGCAGTTCATCCAGGGCTACTTCGTGAATGCACCGGAAGAAGTGGTCATGGCCGAAGGCACCACGCGTCGCTGACGCTCCGGGCTTTCCAGCACGCGGGAATTCGTGCTCTCATGATCACCCCGCTTCGACCCGGATCCGCCATGTCCACCTACGGCCTGCTCACCTTCTGCGCGGTATACGCGCTCGCCGTCGCCACCCCCGGCCCTGGAATCGCGGCCGTGATCGCCCGCTCGCTGGCGCATGGCTTTCGGGGCGCACCCGCATTCGTTGCCGGCTTCATCGTGGGCGACCTGGTCTGGTTCGCCATTGCCGCAACCGGCCTCGCCGCTCTCGCCAGGACCGCCGCGACGGTTTTCGTCGCCATCAAATGGGCCGGCGTGGTCTACCTGCTGTACCTGGCATGGAAACTCTGGACCGCGCCCGCCGAGCGGGTCACGGTCACGACCGATCAGCGCCAGCACGGCTGGCGCGCCTTTGTCGCCAGCCTGATGCTCACGCTGGCGAATCCGAAGGCCATCCTTTTCTTCCTCGCGCTACTGCCCACGGTGGTCGATCTCGCCTCGATGAATGCCTTGCGCTTCTTCGAGATTTCGCTGGCCATGGCCGTCATCATGCCGGTGGTGATGTTCACTTACGTATTCCTCGCGGCGCGGGCGCGCGAGCTGTTCACCACGCCGAAGGCCGTGCGTCGCCTGAATCGCAGCTCCGGTGTGGCGATGGCTGGCGCGGCGGTTGTGGTCGCGACCCGTTGACCGCCGCGTTACTTCACGTCCTCGAGTTTCCAGTTCACCGTCACCCGGGCGTCGCCCGAGTACTTGCCGGAATGGATCGCCCCGCCACGACCCTGTGTGAGTTTTAGCGTCGTGCTCTTCTGCCCGGTGCGCGCAGCATGCCGCAGTTGCTCGCCCACCCAGCCGTACAACTCACCGTGTGTCGCGGCTTCACCGGTGGACTGATCGGTCTTGCCGCGAATGGTTTTCACCGAGGTGCCCTTGCCCTGCGGCAAGACGTAACCGTCCATGTAGAAGCGAACCGTCCTGCGAATCGACGACCGGCGAATGCGCCGTGCAGAACAGGCGCAGCTCGGTCGGGTTGCTCTTGTAATCGGCCTTGTCGACCACGGTGTACGGCACGGGGCCCGTGGTGTCACCCAGCGTACCGTTCGTGGTGCGGTCAACGTACACCTGCGCGCTGGCGCCGCAATTGTCGAAGCCGAAATAGTTCAGGTACCGCGGCGCTTCGTCACCCGTATAGGCCTCGGTGCTGCCCGCGGAAGTTGCGCCGCCGACGTCCATATTCGCCATGAGATCCTGCGCTTCCATCGCAAGCTTCATCAGGCAGTCCTGGTCGGCGCCGCAGGCCGCCTGCTTCTTCTGCACGTAGTCCTGGATCTGCTGCTGGGTCAGCTTCTTCACCGGCGCCTTGCCCTGCGCCGCGCGCACGTTCTGCTGCACGTTCTGCGACAGCCCCATCATTTTCTGGGCGTACTGCGGGTCCTTGGTGTTGAACTGTTGAAGCTCACCGTCGGATTCGAGGAATGTCACCAGCGTGTAGCCCTCACGGAATTTGCCGCTGGTCTTGTCGTTGCCGCTGCCCACGACACCTTCGGTGCCTTCGACGCTCACCGTCACCGTAAGACGCGCACGCTTGGCCGCGCCGAGCGACGTCAATCGGAGCGCAATGACCGCGCACGCGGCGAAACCGCGAGCACGCGGACCTGTCTGATTTGCGATCATCGGATTCTCCTGCGCGCTCGTCAGGGCGCTCACATTTATTCGGTCTCGAGCGTGTCGACGGTGCGCCAGCCGCGCGGCAACACCGTGCCGCGCTGGGCGCGCGCGCCGCGGTAATCCTTGAGCTCGTGCCAGGCAATGGTCATCTTGCGGCCACCCGAGCGCACGATCAGCGACTTGTCCTTCGCGATCACCGTCATGCCGGTCAGGAAGTCTTCGCGCGACGCGAACTTCTTGGACGGGATGTCGAACAGCTTGTTGCCCTTGCCGCGCGGCAGCTCGGGTACATCCTTCACCGGGAACACCAGTAGTTTGCCGCCCTCGGATGAGACCGCCACCAGTGCATCGTCGCCAGGCACGGGAGCAGGTGGCATCACCAGCGCTCCTTCGGGCAGGTTGAGCAGGGTCCTGCCGGCCTTCTTTTGAGCCCAGGTCTCCTTGAGCCGCACCGTGAAGCCGTAGCCGGCGTCACTCGCGACCAGCCACAGGTCCTCTGGCTCACCGATCATGACGCCGCGCCACTTCGCGCCATCGGGCGGATCGAGGCGGGACGACAGCGGCTCACCGAGCCCGCGCGCCGACGGCAACGAATGTGCCACCAGGGTGTAGGCGCGGCCGGTGGAATCCAGGAACACCGCCTGCTGCACGCTGCGGCCGCGCGCGGCGTGCTGATACTCGTCGCCCGCCTTGTACTGCAGGGTGCGGGCATCGATCTCATGACCCTTGGCGGAACGCACGAATCCGCCCTTCGAGAGCAAGATGGTCGCAGGCTCATTGGCGATGAGCTGCGATTCGTCGATGGCCTGCGCGGCTTCGCGCTCCACGATCTTCGTGCGGCGGTCGTCGCCGTACTTCTGCGCATCCGCCTCGATCTCGCTGGCGATGAGTTTCTTCAGTTTCGACTTCGACTTGAGCGTGGCTTCGAGATCTTCGCTTCTCCTCCGCGAGTTTCTTCTGCTCCTCGCGGATCTTCATTTCCTCGAGCTTGGCGAGATGGCGCAGCTTGGTCTCGAGGATGGCCTCCGCCTGGATATCGGTGAGCTTGAACCGCTTCATGAGCACCGGTTTTGGTTCTTCCTCGCGGCGGATGATGCGGATCACCTCGTCGAGATTGAGATACGCCGCCAGCAGGCCGTCGAGGATGTGCAGCCGCTTGTCGACCTTGTCGAGGCGGAACTGCAACCGGCGCGTAACGGTCTGCGTGCGGAACGTCAGCCATTCGTTGAGCAGGTCACGCAGGCCCATCACCCTGGGCTTGCCCTCGAGCGTGATCACATTGATGTTCACGCGATAGTTGCGTTCGAGGTCGGTGGTCGCGAACAGGTGGGCCATGAGCTGCGCCACGTCGGCGCGCTTCTTGGGCTCGATGACGATGCGAATGCGCTCCTCGTGGTCGGACTCGTCGCGGATGTCCTCGACCATGGGCAGCTTCTTCTCGCGCATTTGCGCGGCGATCTGTTCGATCACCTTGGAGCCCGACACCTGGTAGGGAAGTTCGGAGATGACGATGACCTCGTCCTCTTCCTTGTAGACCGCGCGCGCCTTGAAACTGCCATTGCCGGTGTTGTAGATGGCCAGCAGATCCGATCGTGGCGTGATGATCTCGCCACCCAGCGGCAGATCGGGACCCTTCACGTACTTCATGAGCGTGCGCGTCTGGGCTTCCGGGTCGTCGAGAAGATGAATGCAGGCCTGCGCAACTTCACGCAGGTTGTGAGGCGGGATGTCCGTGGACATGCCCACCGCGATGCCCTGCGTGCCATTCAACAACACGTTGGGCAGGCGCGCGGGCATGAACGCCGGCTCCTCCAACGTCCCATCGAAGTTCGGCTGCCAATCGACCGTGCCGTCGGAGAGCTCGGACAGCAACACTTCGGCGTAACGCGTGAGCTTGCTCTCCGTGTAACGCATGGCCGCGAAAGACTTCGGCTCGTCGGTCGACCCCCAGTTTCCCTGTCCGTCGACGATCGGATAGCGGTACGAAAAGTCCTGCGCCATGAGCACCATGGCTTCGTAGCAGGCCGAATCGCCGTGCGGATGGAACTTGCCGATGACGTCGCCAACCGTGCGCGCGGATTTCTTGTGCTTCTGCCCAGCCGACAGGCCGAGCTCGCTCATGGCGTAGGTGATGCGGCGCTGCACCGGCTTCAGGCCGTCCGAGAGACTCGGCAACGCGCGATCGAGGATGACGTACATCGAATAATCGAGGTACGCCTTTTCCGTGAAGGTGCGGAGCGGTTGCTTCTCCACACCCTCGAAATTCATTTCATCTTGCACGGTATTCGTTCCCGCTTGTCAGGGGATGACTTCGGCCAGGTTGCCCTTCTCTTCCAGCCAGTCCTTGCGGTCGGAAGCGCGTTTCTTGGCAAGCAGCATGTCCATGAGCTGATCGCTGTCGTCCTTGGCGGCGATGGTGAGCTGAACCAGCCGGCGCGTGCGCGGATCCATGGTGGTCTCGCGCAGCTGTGAGGGATTCATCTCGCCCAGGCCCTTGAATCGTGTGACCACGGGTTTGGCCTTGGTCTCCTTGCCCGATTCTATCTTCTTCAGGGTCTGGTCGCGCTCGCCTTCATCGAGCGCGTAGTACACGTTCTTGCCGGCGTCGATGCGATACAGCGGCGGCATGGCCACGTGCACGTGGCCATTCGCCACCAGCGGGCGGAAGTGCCGCAGGAACAGCGCACACAGCAACGTCGCAATGTGCTGCCCGTCAGAGTCCGCGTCCGCGAGAATGCAGATCTTGTGGTAACGCAGGTTGGAGAGATCCGTGGCCCCCGGATCGAGCCCGATGGCGACGGCGATATCGTGGACTTCCTGCGACGATGCGATCTCGCCCACCGACACTTCCCAGGTGTTCAGGATCTTGCCGCGCAGCGGCATGATGGCCTGGAACTCGCGGTCGCGAGCCTGTTTGGCGGAGCCACCGGCAGAGTCGCCTTCCACCAGGAACAGCTCCGAATGTTTCGGATCGTTGTTGGTGCAGTCGGCGAGTTTTCCCGGTAGCGCCGGACCCGCGGTGACGCGCTTGCGTTTGACCTGCGATGCAGCCTTGGTGCGCTCCTGCGCATTCTCGATGGCGAATTGCGCGATGCGCTCTCCGGCGTCGGGATGCTGGTTCAACCACAGCGACAGCGAATCGTGTACGAAACTCTCGACCAGCGAGGCGGCGTCACGCGAAGCGAGGCGCTCCTTGATCTGGCCGGCGAACTGCGGCTCCTGGATCTTGATCGAGAGTACAAAGCAGGCCTTGTCGAAGATGTCCTCGGGCGTGAGCTTGAGTCCGCGCGGCACCAGGTTGCGGAATTCGCAGAATTCGCGCACCGCACCGGCGACGCCGGCGCGCAGTCCGTTGACGTGTGTGCCACCCTCGGAAGTCGGAATCAGGTTGACGTAACTTTCGCCAACGGCGCGATCCGCATTCGGCGTCCACACCAGCGCGTACTCGACGGCATTGACCCTTTCGTTGTCGTTCTTCGCGAAGATGGGCTCGGCCGGCAGCGGGTCTTCCTTGCCGATCTCTTCTTTCAGATACGCGGCGAGGTCACCGGTGAAAAACCATTCGTCCTGCTCTTTCGTCGCTTCGTTTTCGAATGTGATCTTCAGGCCCGGACACAGCACCGCCTTGGCCTTGAGCACATGCTTCAGCTGCGGGACGGAGAACTTGTCCGAGTCAAAAAATTTCGGGTCCGGCCAGAAGCGCACCGAGGTGCCGGTATTGCGCTGACCGACGGTGCCGACCACCTCCAGCTTCGAGGAGACTTTGCCGTCCTTGAAGCTGATGTTGTATTCCCTGCCGTTGCGCTTGATCCAGGTCTCGAGCTGCTTCGACAAGGCATTGACCACCGACACGCCGACGCCGTGCAGGCCGCCCGAGACTTCGTAATTCTTGTCGTTGAATTTTCCGCCGGCGTGCAGGCGCGTGAGGATGAGCTCGACACCGCTCACCTTCTCCTTGGGGTGAATGTCGACCGGCATGCCGCGCCCGTCATCCGCCACGGACAGGGAGTTGTCCTTGTGCAGCGTGACGTTGATTTCCTTCGCATGACCGGCAAGCGCTTCATCGACGGAGTTGTCGATGACTTCGTGCGCGAGGTGATTGGGACGCGAGATGTCGGTGTACATGCCCGGGCGGCGGCGCACGGGCTCGAGACCTGAAAGGACTTCGATGTCGGATGCGTTGTAGGACATTCTCTCGCGGGCAACCCTGGCAGCGCGCGATCTGTCAGTACCGCGCGGCGCGGAGTGTAGCAGCGATTGAGTGTGTGTGGAGAGCGACGAATCCCGGCGCTCTCGTCAATTCTCTGGGCGGGAAATCAGAAGAACTCGGAACGCAGCCGGCGGCCGAGCGAGGTGAACATCAATCCAAAGGCGAGCGCGAGTCCCGTCACCGGCCAGGCCATCATCACGACCACACGCTCGAAGAATCCTGGCGGAACCTGGGGCAGCGGCAGCGACACGCTCAGCTCGGACCCCATCAGTACCTGCGCACCGAAGTAACCCATCAGCGCGATTGCCACGATGGCGCCGACAACATTGCTCACGAAAAGCCAGCGCGCGGCACCGGTGCGCGACGCGCGCGCGACCGGCGCGACGGCGCTGGCGCCGTCGATGCGCGACCAGACCGCGGCGTCGAAGCGCCGATCGAGTCGCGGCGCGCGAATCTGATTCTTCAGCGAGCGATCCAGCCGGGCTTCGATTTCAGTCTTGCGATTCATAGTTCGGTCTCCGGCACCTCGCCCGCGAGGGCGGCCAGGCGCTTGCGGCCCCGGTGTAACAGCGCCTTGACTGTACCCGTGGGCATGGAAAGAAGCTCACCGACTTCTTCACAACTGCGATCTTCCAGATAAAAAAGGACTACAACGCGACGATAGGGTTCCGGCAACTGCTCCAGCAGTTTCGCGACGTCATATTCCGCCGACGCCTGCCCCGCGCTCTCGACCCCGGCCTGCGCGGTGCCGAATACCATTGGATCCCCATCGTCATCCGCGACCTCGGCGAAGTCTTCCAGGGGGACTACACGCCGCTCACGCGCGACCGCCGTCAGGCAGGTATTGCGCGCGATGGTGTAGAGCCAGGTCGAGATCGCGGCACGGCCGTCGAACTTGGGCAGCGCCTGCCAGACTTTCACGAAAATGGTCTGCGACAGGTCCTCGGCCAGCGCCGAGTCCCGCACGATGGAGAACGCCAGGTTCATCACCTTCTGGCGATAGCGCTGCATCAGACCCTCGAGCACGGCATGCCGGTCGCCCGCTTTGAGCGCCGCCAACAGGTCAGCGTCCCGCTCCATGGCGGCAGAGGCCTTGGCGTTAGAGGAATCTGGAGCTTCAGCGCCCAGGTTCATTTTTATGGCAGCCTGCACGTGCTTGATACTGGTGACGCGTATAGCGGGTTGCAGGGGCAGCCCGCAACCACGGATGCAACCGGATTGCCCGCTGGCAGGTATCAAGGGCGTTCGCAAAGCTCATTCGGAGAATATTGATATGGATCCTGCAGTTATTGGCGTCTTCATCCCCATCGTGGCCATCGTCATGGGCATCGGCATCGGCATGGTGGCCATCTGGTCCGAACACAGGCGCAAGGCGCAGCTGCTCGAGCAGAATCACCGCGAGCGTATGCACGCCATTGAAAAAGGGCTCGAGCTGCCGCCTCTTCCGGCGGGCCTGATCGGGGTCAGCAATGGTCCGGCGACCGCGTCGGCGGTCAAGTCGCTGCGCAGCGGAATCATGCTCACCCTGATCGGCATTATTCTGTTCTTCGCCATCGACATGGTTGGCGCCGACGAAGCCTCACTTTTCGGCCTGATCCCGGCTGCCATCGGCGTCGCAAATCTCGTGTACGCCGCCATTCTGTGGAACAAGGAAAAAGGGCCGACTGACAAGTCGTGAGCTCAGCGCAATGCTCGCGGCGACAGCCGTCGCCGCGATGCCCACCGTCAAGTAGGTTCAACCCTGATCGACTGATCAGTCCAGGTCGGAGATCAGTGCGGCGCGCACGTTTGACGGTAGCGGCGCCAGCGCGTGCTGGTAGTCAGGATGATCGACACCGGCATCGAGCGCGCCACCACTCTTGAGCGAGGCGGCCATCGCCTCGCTGAGCTCAAAGCGCAGGAAATGCACGGCCGAGGTCTTGGTTTCGTTTTCGCGTTCGAGGTCTTCATCGGCGATGGCATAGAGCCGTTCGCATCCGGCAACCTGCACCCAGCAGCGATCCTCGATGCCACGCAAGCGCCCGAGCTGCACGCGCCGCGCTTCAGGATCGGCAAACTCGATCAGCAAGGTCACCTTCCAGTTGCGCCCGTCGGGGATCAGCGGGTTGTAGGCTTCCAGCTCCTCGGCAATCCCCTCGGCTTCGAAAATGCGCTCGGTGCGCAGCATCTCCTGGACCTGGTACTGAACCGTGAGCCGGTCCTCGAACAACCACATCGTGTGGGGTCCCACCGCGATCTGGCGGTTCTTTTTGTGAGCCATCACGCGCGCCCGAAACTCGGGGCGCTCGCGCGAGTATCGCTCCAGGGACAACAGGTCCGACTCGTGTAATTTCTGCATTGCCGCGCTCATATTCCATAGGCCTTGCGCACCAACGACATCGGGTGCTCGGGTTCACGGGGCGCCCCACCTTCAGCGGCGGACAGTCCACTTTCGATCTGATGGCCCGCCATCGGGCAATCGCTTGAATAGTGGTCGGCCTTTGCCTGCTCCACCCGGTTGACGACCGGTTTGCCGATTTTCACTGACGCCGCGCGGTACTCCTTCTTCACCGCGTAGGTGCCGTTGTGCCCCGAACAGCGCTCGATCACGTCGACCGTGGTATCGGGCACCAGCTTGAGCACGTCGCGCGTCTTCAGGCCGATGTTCTGCACGCGCAGATGACAGGGCACGTGGTAACTCACCTTGCCGAGCTTCTCCGTGAAATCGGTGCGCAGCAGTCCGGCCGCATGGCGCAGCATCAGGTACTCGAACGGATCAAAGATGTGTTCCTTCACGACCTGCACGTCCGCGTCTTCCGGAAACATCAACGGCAGCTCCTGCTTGAACATGAGGACACACGACGGAATCGGCGCGACGATGTCGTAGCCCTCATCGATGAGCTTCTTGAGCTGCGGGACGTTGAAGTTCTTGTACTTCTCCACCGTCTCGAGATCACCGAGCTCGAGCTTGGGCATACCGCAGCACTTTTCTCTGCCTACCACCTTCACCGCGATGCCGTTGTGCTGGAAAACCGCGGTCAGGTCCTCCGGCATGTGCGGCTCGTTGCGATCGCCGTAACAGGTGACGAACAGCGCCACCTTGCCGCGGGTCTCGTCGGTCGCCCTGATACTGGCGACATCGGCGGTCCGCTTGCGCGCGCGCCGGCTGCCGGTGTTCGAGTGAAATTTCGGAATCGGTGCCGTGGCGTCGACACCGAGCGTGGCCTCGAGCAATTTGCGCCCCGCCCGGGTGCCGTTCACCGCGTTGACGACCTCGGCCACCACCGGAATCCCCGCGATGCGCCCGAGTCCGCGCGTGTTGGAAAGCAGTTTGTCGCGAAAGCTGTGTTTACCCTTCCGGTGCTGCACATGTTTGGCCCGCAACATCAGGTGCGGAAAGTCGATGTTCCACGGATGCGGCGGCACGTAGGGACACTTGGTCATGAAACACATGTCACACAGGTAACAGTGATCGACCACGTCCCAATAGACCTTCTTGTCGACGCCATCGAGCTCCAGTGTTTCACTCGCGTCGATCGCGTCAAAAAGTGTCGGGAATGAATTGCACAGGGAGAAGCAACGGCGACAGCCGTGGCAGATGTCGAAGACGCGCGCGAGCTCTTTTTCGAGCGCGGCGTCGTCAGTAAACGCGGGTGAGCGCCAGTCCAGCGGATGACGCGAGGGCGCCTGCAGGCTGCCCTCGCGTGGGCCGGTATCGGATGCGTTCACTATGTTTGATCAACCTGGGTGATCAGATCGTGTCGAGGGCCTTCTGAAAGCGGTTCGCGTGGGAACGCTCCGCCTTGGCCAGCGTCTCGAACCAGTCCGCGATCTCGGAGAATCCTTCTTCGCGCGCCTGCTTCGCCATGCCCGGGTACATGTCGCTGTATTCGTGGGTCTCGCCGGCGATGGCCGACTTGAGGTTCGACTTTGTTTCACCGATGGGCAGGCCCGTTGCCGGATCACCCACGGCTTCCAGGTACTCGAGATGCCCGTGCGCATGGCCCGTTTCGCCTTCGGCGGTTGAACGGAACACGGACGACACATCGTTATAGCCCTCGACGTCGGCCTTCTGTGCGAAGTAGAGGTAACGACGGTTCGCCTGCGACTCACCAGCGAACGCGTCTTTCAAATTCTTCTCGGTCTTGCTGCCTTTGAGGTTCACGGCTCCTACTCCTCTTTTCAATATCGAATGATAATGGCTCTCATTTAGACTTGTTCTAAGAATGGCGGGCACTCTACGGCCGGGTGCTCTCGGGCGTCAATCGGAGGCATCTATCGTTTGACCCTGCCGCGCTGCGACGTTTAACGTGCCGCGCGTGAAATCCAGAACGAAACTCCCCGATTTCGAGCAATCGCTGACTGAACTCGAAGCGCTGGTGGCAAAGCTCGAACAGGGCGACGTGCCCCTCGAGGAAGCGCTCAAGACGTTCGAGCGCGGCGTGGCACTCACGCGTCAATGTCAGGCGGCGTTGCGCACGGCACAACAGAAGGTCGAGGTGCTGCTGGCGCGCAACGGCGAGGAAACCATCGAGGCTCTTTCCGAAGACGAAGCCGAGGACGAAGCCGAGGACGAAGATGACGTCGACGAGCGCTGAAGTTCAGCACTCCAGCCCGCCGGATTTCCTGTCGCGCAAAGTCCCGCAATACCAGCAGCGCGTCGAATCGGTACTGGCACGCGCACTCGAAATCGATGGCGGTGCCACCGAGCGACTGCTCGAAGCCATGCGTTACAGCACGCTCGCGGGCGGTAAACGCGTCCGGCCGGTGCTGGTCTATGCGACGGGTGAGGCACTCGGCGCGCCGCTCGAGCGACTCGATTCCGCCGCCGCCGCGGTCGAACTCATTCATGTCTATAGCCTGGTGCACGACGACCTGCCGGCCATGGATAACGATGACCTGCGACGCGGACGCCCCACCTGTCATCGCGCCTTCGATGAAGCCACCGCCATCCTCACCGGCGATGCACTGCAGGCACGCGCCTTCGAAGTGCTGGCGCAGGCCCCCGCGACGATTTCCACCACCGCGCGTCTCGAGATGCTGCGAGCACTGGCCGATGCCATCGGCACGCGCGGCATGGCCGGCGGTCAGGCGATCGACCTCGCGGCCGTCAAACAGGAGTTGAACGAGCGCGCACTCGAACGCATGCACCGGCAGAAGACCGGCGCGCTCATCCAGGCGAGTGTGCTGCTCGGCGCAATTTCTGCCGGATTGACCGACTTGCCGGAGCGTGCGGCGCTCGCCGAGTTCGGTGCCGAGATCGGTCTCGCATTCCAGATCCAGGACGACATTCTCGACGTAGAGGGAAGTACCAATACGCTCGGCAAGCGCGCAGGCGCCGACGCGGAACGCGTGAAGCCCACCTACCCTTCGGTGCTCGGCCTGGAAGCGGCACGCGCTCAGGCGCTCGCACGGCGCGACGGCGCCATCGCGGCACTTGCACCCTGGGGAGCGCGTTACGCAAACCTGCGCGAGTTCGCACATTTCCTCGTGGCGCGCGCGAGCTGAGCCGATTGCATCAAACGAATACGTGCGGCGTGTAAACTCCTGATCGCAATGTCCACTGGCATGGAAGACTTTCCGCTGCTGCGATCGGTGAATCTGCCCGCCGACCTGCGCGCCCAACCTGAAACCCGCCTCGGCGAGCTTTGCGCGGAGCTGCGCGAATACCTCATCCGCAGCGTCGCGACACGCGGCGGGCACTTTGCCGCGGGACTCGGCACCGTCGAACTGACCGTGGCGCTGCATTACGTCTTCAATACGCCGGACGATCGCCTGGTGTGGGATGTCGGGCACCAGGCCTATCCGCACAAGGTGCTGACCGGCCGGCGTGACCGCCTCGACACGATCAAGCAGAGCGGTGGACTCGCACCTTTTCCGTCGCGCGAGGAAAGCCCCTACGACACCTTCGGCGTCGGCCACTCCAGCACTTCGATCAGTGCCGCGCTCGGCATGGCGGTCGCCGCCGAGCTCAATGGCGAGCCACGCAAGGTGGTCGCGATCATCGGTGACGGCGCGATCACCGCGGGCATGGCGTGGGAGGCGCTGCTCAATGCCGGCGCCCGCAAGACCAACCTGCTGGTGATTCTCAACGACAACGACATGTCGATCTCCGAGAACGTCGGCGCACTGTCAAACTACTTCGCCAAGGTGCTGTCGGGCCGCATGTATTCGACCCTGCGTTCGGGCGGCAAGAAGATTCTCAAGCAGATGCCCACGATGTGGGAGCTGGCGCGACGCTCGGAAGAAATGATGAAGGGCATGGTGTTGCCGGGGACCATCTTCGAGGAGCTGGGATTCAACTACATCGGCCCCATGGACGGCCACGACATCAAGGAGCTGGTGAAGACCCTGCGCAACATGCGCAATCTCACCGGCCCGCAGATGCTGCACGTGGTGACACGCAAGGGCAAGGGTTACGACCCGGCGGAAAAGGACCCGATCAAGTGGCACGGCCCGGGTCCGTTCGACCCGAAGAGCGGCACGATCTTCAAGGAAAAAGCCTCGGGCCCGACCTACTCGCAGGTCTTCGGCCAGTGGCTGTGCGACATGGCGGCGCGCGACGAACGCATCGTCGGCATCACACCCGCGATGCGCGAAGGCTCCGGGCTGGTCGAGTACTCGAAGAAATATCCGCAGCGCTACTTCGACGTGGCCATCGCGGAGCAGCACGCCGTGACCTTTGCCGCGGGGCTTGCCTGCGAAGGGTTCAAGCCAGTCGTGGCGATCTACTCGACTTTCCTGCAGCGCGCCTACGACCAGCTGATACACGACGTGGCGCTGCAGAACCTGCCGGTGGTGTTCGCACTGGATCGAGCCGGCCTGGTGGGCGGCGATGGCGCCTCGCACCAGGGTTCGTATGACCACGCCTTCCTGCGCTGCATTCCCAATCTGACAGTGATGGCGCCAGCCGACGAGAATGAGTGCCGCCAGATGCTCTACACGGCGACCACGCTCAGCGGTCCCTCGGCGGTGCGTTATCCACGCGGCCAGGGTCCCGGGGTTGCGCCGGTCGCGGAGATGACCGCGCTGCCAGTGGGCAAGGCACAGACGCGGCGCATGGGAGCGAGCGGCCTGCTGATCCTCGCGTTCGGCGCGCTGGTGAAATCGGCCGAGATCATCGGCGAGCGTCTCGACGCGACCGTGGTCAACATGCGCTTCGTCAAACCCCTCGATGAAGATCTGGTACTGCGCCTTGCCGCAACCCATCGCGCGCTGGTGACCATCGAGGAAAACTCGGTGCAGGGCGGCGCGGGTTCCGCGGTGCTCGAGCTGCTGGCCAGCTGCGGGGTTGCACTGCCGACGCTCACGCTCGGCATTCCCGACAGGTTCGTCGAACACGGCTCGCGCGACGATTGCCTGGTGGCCGCGGAGCTCGATCTGGGCAGCCTGGAAGCCGCAGTCCGGCGTTTCCGGGAACACCTTCCGCTGTCGAAGGCTGTCGCGAGCGGGACATAAAACCCGCCTTTCAGCGCTCCGGCGCCGCGATTTTCCGCCCGTAACCCCATTGAGGGGTTGATCGGAGCCCGAAAGCCCGCAAACTGTGCGGGCAATCAATCATGCAGGTTAGTCAATGAAAACTGCCGCCGCGCCCCAGGCCCGCATCGTCTCCGTCGAGGACGTACAGAGTCGCACCGACACCCGCCAGATCCCGATCAACCAGGTCGGCATCAAGGACATCAATCACCCGGTGCGCGTCAAGGACCGTTCCGAGGGCCATCAGCACACGGTCGCGAACTTCAACATGTACGTGAACCTGCCGCACAATTTCAAGGGCACACACATGTCGCGTTTCGTCGAGATCCTGCATCGCGAGCGCGAGATTTCGGTGGAGTCCTTCGGCAGCCTGCTGGCGGAAATGACCGAACGCCTCGAGGCCGACACCGGCCGCATCGAAATGTCGTTCCCGTACTTCGTGATGAAGAAGGCGCCGGTGTCTGGCGTCGAAAGCTACCTGGACTACCGCGCCAGCCTCATCGGCAAAGTCGAGAAAGGCCAGACCGAAATGTGGGTGCGCGTGGTGGTTCCCGTCACCAGCCTGTGCCCCTGCTCGAAGAAGATCTCCGAGCGCGGTGCGCACAACCAGCGATCGCACGTCACGATCGAGGCCAAGCTGCGCGAGGACATGTGGATCGAGGAGCTCATCGAGATCGCCGAGAGCGAAGCATCCTGCGAGCTCTACGGCATCCTCAAGCGCCCCGACGAGAAATACGTCACCGAGCGCGCCTACGACAATCCGAAATTCGTGGAAGACATGGTGCGCGACGTGGCGGTGCGGCTGAACAATGAGCCGCGCGTGGCGGCCTACGTGGTCGAGTCGGAGAACTTCGAGTCGATCCACAATCACTCGGCTTACGCACTCATCCAGCGCGACAAGGACACGGACCCGCAAGGCTGAGCCTGCGATTTTCGGTTGCAGGACATGTTGCGGATTTTCTGCCTTCTGGTCGCGGTCCTCACGTTCGGATCGCCCGCATTTGCGCAGGACGACAAGAAGCCAGGGCTGCTGGTGTTCGCGGCCGCGTCGCTCACCAACGTACTCGAAGAGCTGTCGACCAGCTGGACGTCGACCTCCGGCGTGAACGTCAAACTATCTTTCGCGGCGAGCTCGGTGCTGGCGCGGCAGATCGAGGCCGGCGGCAAGGCGGATGTCTTCATCTCGGCCGACCAGGAGTGGATGGACTACCTGCAGGCCCGCAATCTCATCGACAAGCCGGCGCGCCGGAACCTGGTGGGCAACCGCCTGGTGCTCATCGCGCCGGCCGACAGCAAGATCGAACTCAAGATCGCGCCGGGCTTTCCGCTCGCGACGGCGCTCGGCTCGGGCCGCCTGGCCACCGGAGATCCGGACACCGTTCCCGTGGGTCGCTACGCGCGCTCTGCGCTCACCTCGCTCGGCGTCTGGGACGAGGTCCAGGATCGACTGGTGCGTGCCGACAACGTTCGCAGCGCCATGATGTTCGTGGCGCGCGGCGAAGTGCCGCTGGGCATCGTCTACACCACCGACGCACTGGTGGATTCCAAGGTGCGGGTCGTCGATACTTTCCCGGCAAACACTCACGCACCGATCACCTATCCCGCGGCGACCGCTGCAGGGCGCACGCGGCGAGGCCGCGACTTTCGTCGCATTCCTCGCCAGCCCCGCCGCCGCGGAAACCTGGAAGAAATTCGGTTTCCTGGAGCTCGGGAAATGAAGTCCGCGCTACCCTGCGCGCCGCCGTGGCACTGGCCCTTGGCCTGGCGTGTCGCCCTGGCATTCGCCGATGAAGCGGCACTGAAGGCGGAGGTCGGACGCGCTGCGCGCTGCCATCGGCGAACAACGAGCGCTGCTCGAAGCGCAGGCCAAACTGCTCGAAGCGCAGCAGGCGCAACTCGAGGCGCTCACCCGCCAGCTGGGCCAGCCGAAGGTCGCGGCGGCGGAGCGCAGAAAGTCGCCGCCCCGGAGGCGCCGAAACTCACGTTCACCAACAACCGGCCCGACCATCACCGCTGCCGACGGCAACTCCTCGATCGCGGTTCGCGCGAACGTGCAGCTCGACGGCGCCATGTATGGCGAAGACAAGGAAGGCCCGCTCGACCACGGACTTATCGCCGCGGCTCGGTGGGCGCGGCCGCCAATCGAGAAAACAACGCCGCGCGCGACTTCAGCGATGGCTTCTATTTCCGCCGCGCCGTTTCGGCGTCGAAGGCACCATCGCGAGCGACTTCAACTATCGCCTGCTGCTCGAACTCGGCGGCAGTGGCACGGAAGGTCCGACGCGCATCAATGATGCGTGGATCGCGTACACGGGCCTCGCGCCGTTCACGTTCCAGCTCGGCGCTTTCTCGCCGCCCGCCAACATGGATGACGGCACCTCGCCCGAAGACCTGGTATTCCTCGAGCGCGCCAGCGCTTCCGAGCTCTCGCGCTCGCTGGGCGGCGCCGATGGCCGCATCGGCCTGGGGCTGAAGGCGAATGGCAAGCGCTGGATGAGCGCGTTTACGATGACGACGCGCACCGTGAACGACGCTGAAGTCTTCGACGCGCAGCTCGCCGCGGTCGGCGCGCCGGCGGTCTCATCGCGCACCGGCAGCGACTACAACGTGCATCTGGGCGCATCGGGAACCTACGTGTTCAGCCCGCCGACCAGGGCTCGTCGGCTGCGCCGCCGCGTCACGCCATCCGCTTCCGCGACCGGCCCGAAATCCGCGTCGACAGCGTCCGCCTCATCGACACCGGCGCCATCGACGCCGCGCACGCCAGCGTGCTCGGCATGGAGTTCGGCGCCAACTGGAAGAGCTTCTATCTACAGGGCGAACACTTCTGGTTCGACGTCGAGCGCCGCGACGCCGCGGCCCTGCCCGATCCGGACTTCGCGGGCTACTACCTGCAGGGCAGCTGGATGCTCACGGGCGAGAGCCGCCGCTACAACCCGGTCACCGGCTCGTTCCAGAATCCGCGCCGAAAGATGCGTTCTCGCGCGAAGGCGGCTTCGGGCGCGTTGGAACTGGCCGCGCGCTACAGCAACATGAACCTGAATTTTGAGGAAGGCGCTGGAAGGTATCGCGGCGGTGCGCCGGCAGCGTGCGCGGCGGCGAGCAGAACGTGCTCACGCTCGGCGTGAACTGGTACCTGAACCCGAACTTCAAGGTGATGTTGAATTACCTGCTGATCGACGTGGAGCGCCTGAATCCGGCGGGCCCGGGCAACACTGCGCCATTCGGCGCCGTCGCCCGCCACGCCGCCGATCGGCGTCGAGATCGGCCAGGATCTCGACGTCATCGCGCTGCGGACTCAGTATCAGCTTCTGAGCCGGTTCAGGACGGAGGCGCACGTTACGAAACGCCGCTTTCCCTTCGATTGGCTCTGAATCGGCTATTCGAGAGGCTGGTCGTTGCCCTGGAGGCGCGACACCAGCGCCCGCAGGAACACGCGGTTGAAGCGCAGCTGGCAGGCGGCGGACACCTGCTCCAGCAGCGTCGAGCTCACGCGCAGCACGGAGACCGGTGTCTCCGCGCGGATGGTGGCCGTGCGGCGCGCGCCGCGCACGTAACTGGTCTCGCCGAAGCAGTCGCCGGAGTCCATCGATCCGAGCGTCTTGCCGTGGCGCTCCACGATGCACTTGCCGTCGACGAGGATGTAGAAGCGATCGTCCATCTCGCCTTCCTTGACGATCTCTTCGCCCGCCGGGTAGTCGGTCATGGTGCTGGCGCGCAGCACTTCCCAGATCTCGGCATGGGAGAACTCGTGGAAGAAGCGCAGGCGGCGCAACACGTCGAACTGCGCCTGCTGGTCGATGCGCGCGTTCTGCTCGCGCAGCCGCTGGTGCACGCGGGTGAGTTCGGCGGCGAAGTCCGCGCCCGATTTCTGGCGCTTGTCCGGCGTCTTGAGCATCGCCTGCGCGACGATCTCTTCGAGCTCTTCCGGCACGTCCTTGCGCTGCGTGTGGATCGGCGGCGGCGTGGCGTACACGATCTGGTGCAGCAGCTTGACCAGATTGCCGGCGCGGAACGGCCGGGTGCCGGTGAGCAGCTCGTACATCACCGCGCCGAGCGAATACAGGTCCGAGTGGTGCGTGAGCTCCAGGCTCTGCACCTGCTCGGGCGACATGTATGACGGCGAGCCGGCGATGCCCTCGATGCGCGAGATCTCCGAGTCCGCGACCAGCGCGATGCCGAAGTCGATGATTCGCACGTCGGAGTCCTGCGTGAGCATGATGTTCGACGGCTTGATGTCGCGATGGATCACGCCGCGCGTATGCGCGTAGTGCAGCGCCTTGGCGCACTTGAACATGATCTCGACCACGTCGTCGACGCGCAGCAGGTTGTCGGGCCGGCAGTACGCCGAGAGCGTCCGCGCTCCGTGCACGTGTTCGGTGACGATATAGCAGCGCCCGTTTTCTTCACCGGCGTCGTAGATGGGCAGGATGTGCGGATGCTGCAGCATGCCGACCATGTGCGCTTCCGAGAGGAACATCTTGCGGGCGATCTTGGCGCGCTCGTCGCTGGGATCCTGGTCCATGTTGTAGACCTTGATCGCGACGTCACGCCCGTAATACGGAGTCGTGCGATAGATAGACGGTACCGGTGGAACCCCTGCCAACTTCGTTGATGATTACATATTTACCGATGCGGTCCGGAACGCTGTTTTCCAGGATCTTTGCTGCCTGAGCATCGGGGCCGGTCTTTGTGGCTTGCAGCGACATTAGTTTGATCGGCGTAAGGCAATGCGCCGGCGCGGGCTTCCCCGGGCCGGCGCGAACAATGAAACGTGGCGGCAGAATAAGGCCGCGGACCGGGCAGCCGGTGTGACCCGGTTCGAGGAATCAGGGGTGGCGGCGCCATGCCCGGCGCGCTCAGCGCGCGAAGTGATCGAATCCGGCGCCCGAGAACTGCATCACACCGCCGCGGGCGAAAACGCTGACGCCGTTTCCGGACACCAGCCTGCCGATGCGGGTCACCGGACCGAGGCCGAGCGCGATCGCATTCGTCATGGCGCCGAGTCGCGCGAGTGGCACCGTGAACAGTAGTTCGTAGTCATCGCCGCCGCGTGAGCGCGTATTCGCGCGCCAGCTCGCGCCCCACCGCCGACGATCAGCGCCTCGGAAACCGGCAGCGCCGCGGCATCGATCTCCGCGCCGCAGCCACTCGCCGCGCAGAGCTTTTCGAGGTCGCCGCCCGAGCCCGTCGGAGATGTCGATGCAGGCGCTCGCCAGCCCACGCAGCGCGACGCCGACTTCGCAACGCGGCGTCGGGAAACAGGAACCGGTCGCGCAGGATCTGCGCCGACATCCGATCGGCGATATGCAGCCGGTTCTGTTCGAGTGCCAGTCCCGCCGCGGCATCTCCGGGCGAGCCGGTGACGAATACCGCGTCACCGGGCTGCGCGCCCTTGCGCTCCAGTGCGACACCGATCGGCACGATACCCATGACCGTGACCGTGATCGTCAGCGGCCCGCGCGTCGTGTCGCCGCCGACCAGCGCCACGCCGTGCCGGCGGCACAGATCGCCGGCCGCGCGCGCAAACTCGCCCAGCCAGGTTTCATCCGAATCCGGCAGCGTCAGCGCCAGCAACGCCCACGCCGGCTCGGCACCCATGGCGGCAACATCCGAGAGGTTCACCGCAAAGGCGCGGTGTCCGATCGATGCCGGTGGCGAGCCGGGTGGAAAGTGCACGCCTGCGACCAGCGTATCGGTCACGACCACGAGCTCTCGCGACGAAGGCGGCATGAGCACGGCGCCGTCATCACCCACGCCGATGCGCACGTCGCCGCGGTCGGCTCCGAGGCGCTTGAAGTATCGGCCAATGAGCTCGAATCTCGGATTGCAGCCAAAACGCCACTCGCGGCGAGCGAGCCGAACTAGTGTTCGTGGGGACGCAGCGCACGGGCTGCCTGGTCCAGCACCGCGTTCACGAACTTGTGGCTGTCGGTGGCGCCAAAGCGCTTGGCGAGTCCTACCGCTTCGTTGATCACCACACGGTACGGCACGTCGGGCGCCGACTTGAGCTCATGGGCACCGACCCACAACACCGCGCGCTCGACCGGATCGAGCTCGGTCGGCTTGCGGTTCATCCACGCCGACAGCGCCACGTCCAGCACGTCGCTGCCGCCACAAATGTCGGTGACGAGCTGCTTGAAGTAACCGCGATCGGCCTTGTGCATGTCTTCTTCGGCCGCGAATTCGTTCAGCACGTCCTGCCAGGGCGAGGAGTTGATCTGCCAGCGATACAGCGCCTGCATGGCAAGCTTGCGCGCCACCGCGCGGCGCGCAGATGCCGGATTGATGCCGGTGCCGCGAGCCATCAGCGCCGCCCCTTCTTTTTGCTCACGCGTTTCGCCGCCCGAGCCGTTCGGCGCATTTTTTTCGTGCTGAACGGCGCAGCAGTTCGATCATCTCGAGCGCGGCTTGCATCGACTCTCGCGCCTTTGTTCATGCGCGTCAACGCGGCACGCTCTTCGGCCTGCGCCTGGTTTTCGGTGGTCAGCACGCCAAAGATCACTGGCACACCGGTCGCCAGCCCCGCGTCCATCAAGCCACGCGCGCACTCACCGGCGACGTACTCGAAATGGGGGGTGTCGCCGCGGATCACGCAGCCCAGCGCGATGACTGCGTGATACTCGCCACTGGCGGCAAAAATTGAGCGCGGCCAGCGGCAGCTCGAACGCGCCGGGCGTGCGTTGCACGACCAGCTCGCGTCGCTGCCGCCGTACGCTTGCCAGGCGCGCGTGGCGCCCTCGATCAGCTGGTCGACGAGCACCGCGTTGAAGCGCGCGGCAACGATGGCCACGCGATAGCCGCTCGCATCGAAACTCCGCTCGCTGGTATTGGATCCGCTCATGGGCGCGGAAGTATAGCGAGATTGGCCGGGATCACTCGGCCACGTAGCCCGTGATCTCGAGGCCAAAGGCCGCGATGCCCTGCAATTGCTTGGGCGTCGACAACACCTGCATGCGCGTCACGCCGAGATCCTTGAGGATCTGCGCACCAATGCCGTAGGTGCGCAGCACCTGCGGCGCAACCTGTGCGCTGGCGACGTGTTCGACGCGTTGCCCCAGCGCACTCACCGCGTCGGCGAGCTCCCGCGGCGTGGTGTGATCGCGCAGCACGATGACGATACCGGTGCCCTCCGCGGCGATGCGCTTCATGGCGTCGCGCAGCGACCAGGTGCGGCCCGTGTCGCGAACGCCGACCAGGTCGCCGAGCGTGTCGATGGGATGCACACGCACCAGCGGCGCGGACGTGGTTTCAATCGAGCCGCGCACCAGCGCCAGGTGCACGTCGCGATGCACGTGATCCTCGTAGGCAAGCAGGCGGAACGGGCCGAATTCGGTCTCGACCGATCTGCTCCGCGATGCGCTCCACGGAGCGCTCCTGGCGCAGCCGGTGACGAATCAGGTCGGCAATCGTCCCGACCTTGAGCTGGTGACGCTCGGCGAAGTGCTCGAGATCGGGCCGGCGCGCCATGGTGCCGTCGTCGTTCATGATTTCGACGATGACCGCGGACGGGTCGAGCCCGGCGAGCCGCGCAAGATCGCAGCCTGCCTCGGTATGTCCGGCGCGCGTGAGCACACCGCCGGGCTGCGCCATGACCGGGAAGATGTGCCCCGGCTGACGCAGGTCCTCGGGCCGCGCGTTGGGCCGCACCGCGGTGATGATGGTGTGCGCGCGATCGTGCGCCGAGATACCGGTGGTCACACCTTCGGCGGCCTCGATGGACAGCGTGAAATTGGTGCGGTGTTCGCGGTGCGTGTCGCTCACCATCAGCGGCAGACGCAGCTGCCGGCAGCGCTCGGCGGTGAGTGTCAGGCAGATGAGGCCGCGCCCGAAGCGCGCCATGAAATTGACGTCCTCGGCCCGCACGTTCTGCGCCGCCATGATGAGGTCGCCTTCGTTCTCGCGATCTTCGTCATCCATGATGACGACCATGCGCCCGGCGGCGATGTCGGCGAGGATTTCCTCGATGGAATTGAGTGGCTTCATGGCGTGGACTTCATGCTGGCATCGAGTTCAGGCGCTCGACGTACCGCGCCAGCAGGTCGATTTCGAGGTTGACGCGCACGCCAGGCGCGAGCGACCCAAGGGTGGTCACCTCGAGTGTATGCGGAATGAGGTTGATGGAGAAATTCTGGCCGTCCACCGCATTGACCGTGAGGCTCACCCCGTCCAGGGTCACCGAGCCCTTGCGCGCGATGTAACGTGCCAGCGGGGCCGGCGCCACCAGCGTCACCGCGAGTGAGCGCGCGTCGCGCGCCGTGTGCAGCACTTCGGCGACCCCGTCGACGTGCCCGGAGACCCAGTGCCCGCCGAGGCTGTCGCCGGCGCGCAGCGACGGTTCGAGATTGAGGCGCGCCCCGGCGCGCTTGGCTCCGAGCGTCGTGACGCGCAGGGTTTCGCCGGAGACATCCGCCGCGAAGCTCGAACCATCGAGCACCGCGACCGTCAGGCATACGCCGTCGACGCAGATACTTGCGCCCAGGCCGAGACGCGTGGCATCGAGGGTCCGGAAGCCGACCTCCATGCGCTGGTCGCCGCCGCGCGGCTCCAGCCTGCGAATCTCACCGACTTCCTGCACCAGTCCTGTGAACATGCGCGCCAGCTTCCTACTTGCGCCTGGGCTGCAGGCGCAGCCGCAGGTCCGGTCCGACCGGCTGGCATTCGACCAATTCGAATTGGCGCGCGGCTGACATCTTCATGAGTCTCCCAAGAGCGGCCAGCGGTTTCGCCTGATCGCCTAACAACTTCGGCGCCACGTACAGCAGCCATTCGTCCATCAGCCCGGCCGCGATCAGCACGCCCGCAAGCTTGGGACCCGCCTCCACCAGCACGTCATTGATTTCGAGCTCGCCGAGCCGCTTCAGCACGCGCCGCAGATCGAGGTGATTGCGCGTGACGCGCACCCGCTCGATCCGCGCCGCGCCGAGCCGTTCCCCGGCACCCTTTACGCGACGTGCCGAGGCCGCGGCAAACAACATGACTTCGCCCGGCGGCCGCAGGATCCGCGCGTTCTTTGGTACCTGGCGACGTCGGTCGAGCACCACGCGCAGCGGCTGCTGCGGAGCCTCGATGCGCACGTCGAGCCTTGGATCATCCGCCAGGACGGTCGCCGCACTGGTGAGGATGGCGCCGCTCTGCGCGCGCCAGTGCTGCACATCCGCGCGCGCCTCCTCGCTGGTAATCCACTTGCTCGCGCCGTTCGCCAACGCGGTACGTCCGTCCAGACTCATCGCCGACTTGAGCCGCACGAACGGCCGGCCATGGCGCATGCGCATGAAAAAGCCGGCATTCAGCGCCGCGGCCTCGCGCTCCAGCAATCCCCCCTGCACTGCCACGCCGGCATCGGCCAGGCGGCGCGCACCCTTGCCATTCACACGCGGGTCCGGATCGCCGCTGGCGTACACCACGCGGCTCACGCCGGCGGCCAGCAACGCATCGACGCACGGCGGTGTGCGTCCATGGTGATCGCAGGGCTCGAGGGTGACGTAGGCCGTGGCGCCGCGCGCCCGTTCGCCGGCGGCGCGGATCGCGTTGGGTTCGGCGTGGGCCTCACCGGGCCGTTCGTGCCAGCCCTCGCCCACGATTTCGTTGTCGCGCGCCAGCACGGCGCCGACGCGCGGATTCGGATACGTGCTGTACAACCCGCGTGCCGCGAGCTCCAGCGCGCGTCGCATGGCGACTTCATCGAATGCGCTGAAATCACTCACGGCGTCCCCTGCGGGGTTTCGACGGCGACTCACCGGGCAACAGCTCGAGCTGGTCCTCGCTCGGAGTCCTGCCGCGCCGGTGGTGCAGGCGATCGACCTCTTCACGAAATGCCTCGACGTCCTGGAAGTGACGATAGACGGAGGCGTAGCGTACGTAGGCGACTTCATCGAGCTTGTGCAGTTCTTCCATGACCAGTTCGCCGATCTGCCGCGACGTCACCTCGCGTTCTCCGAGGCTGCGCAACTTGCGGGTAATGTGTCCGACAGCTTCTTCCACCGATTCGCGTGACACCGGTCGTTTCTCCAATGCCTTCAGCAGCCCGCCGCGCAACTTGTTCTCGTCGAAGGGCACGCGGCTCTGATCGTTCTTCACGACCAGCGGCATGACCAGCTCGGCGGTCTCGAAGGTGGTGAAGCGCTCGCCACATTGCAGGCATTCACGCCGCCGGCGAATCTGCGCGCCCTCGGCCGCGAGCCGCGAGTCGTTGACCTTGGTGTCCGGATGCGCGCAGAAGGGACAGTGCATGGCACGTCCTCGCGACCTGCTAGGCGCCCCTCCTCAGGGGCCCCGCATCATGGACCATAGACCGGATACCGTCGGCACAGGTCGGACACCGCGGTGCGAGTCTTCTCTATGGCGGCGTCGCTGCCGTTGGCATCCAGCACATCGGCAATCCACTCGGCGATCTGCTCGAATTCGCGCTCCTTGAAGCCGCGCGTGGTACCGGCGGGCGTGCCGATGCGAATACCGCTGGTGACCATGGGCGGGCGCGGGTCGTTCGGTACCGCGTTCTTGTTTACCGTGATGTATGCCTTGCCGAGCGCGGCGTCCGCGTCTTTACCGGTGATTTCCTTGTCGGACAAATCCAGCAGGAACAGGTGATTGTCGGTGCCGCCGCAGACGATCTGGTAGCCGCGCTTCTGCAGCCGCGCGCACATGGCGCGAGCATTCGCGACCACCTGCTTCTGGTAGTCCTTGAACTCCGGCTGCAATGCTTCGAGCAGCGCCACCGCTTTCGCGGCGATCACATGCATCAGCGGACCACCCTGCGTTCCGGGGAACACCAGCGAATTGAGCTTCTTGGTGATGGCGTCGTTGGCGCGCGCCAGGATCATGCCGCCACGCGGACCGCGCAGCGTCTTGTGCGTGGTGGTCGTCACGACATCGGCGAACGGGATGGGGTTCGGATACACACCCGCGGCCACCAGGCCTGCCACGTGCGCCATGTCGACCATGAGATAGGCGCCGACCGAATCGGCGATTTCGCGAAAGCGTTTGAAGTCGAGTACCCGCGAGTAGGCCGAGAAGCCCGCCACCACCATCCTGGGTTTTTCCGCCAGCGCCTGCGCGGCGAGCACGTCGTAGTCGATCTCGCCGTTGTCGGGACGGATGCCGTACTGCACGGCGCGGAAAAGTTTGCCCGAGAAATTCACCTTGGCGCCATGCGTGAGATGGCCACCGTGATCCAGGCTCATGCCGAGAATGGTGTCGCCCGGATTGATCAATGCGAGGTAGGCGGCGGCATTGGCCTGACTACCCGAATGCGGCTGAACGTTGGCGTAGTCGGCGCCGAACAGTTTCTTCGCGCGCTCGATCGCGAGCTGCTCGGCGATGTCCACGAATTCGCAGCCACCGTAGTAACGCTTGCCCGGATAACCTTCCGCGTATTTGTTCGTCAGCACCGAGCCCTGGGCTTCGAGCACACGCGGGCTGGCGTAATTCTCCGAGGCGATCAGCTCGATGTGATCTTCCTGGCGTTTCCGCTCGCCCTTGATGGCGGCATCCAGTTCGGGGTCAAAACCACCCACGGTCATCGCGGTTCGGAACATTTCTAGGGCCTCGGAAGGGTCGGCACGGGGGGCGCGAATTGTAACGGATGGAGCGATGCCAGGCGGTAAAAGTCGGGATTTCACCCCCCGCCTTTTCCGCGAATCCCAACGAATCCCGGCAAGACGGACCCGGTACCATCCCGGTACTCGACGACGGCTATGATCGGGCCTTCGCGCGGTCGACCCGAACAAGCGCGGAGCACCTGGATGCGGACATTCTCGACCGCGGCTATCTTCCTTTTGCTTTTCGCGGCCACCCCGGCCCGGACCCAGCAGCTCGCCATTCCCGAGGCCGCATTGCACGATCGCGCGGCGCTCGAGCAGGCCATTCCCGGTCTCGCGAGCCAGGCGCTTGGCCTCCTGCCGACCGACCCGCAGCTGCGGCTGGAATACCAGTTTCACCTCCAGCTTGCCCAGTCGTTATGAACAGGCTCTCTCGACCCTGGATGAGTTGAACCGGCTGCGGCCACCGCGACCCGCGTGGGATACGGTGCAGCCGCTGCTGCGAGAGGAGTTGCATGCGAGGGCAAAAATTCTCGAAACACGCGAACGGATTTCCTATGGCGAGGCGCTGACACGAGCGCTCGCGGAAAAGTTTTCGAAGTACGACGACCGCACCGCCGCGGACTCGGCCTGGGTTCTCGGTCTGCCGCCCGAAGCGGCACGCGCCAATCTCGACCGACAGCTGCAGAAAATCGCGGGCCGGCCCACCGTGACGCCCGCGGAGCTGATCGACGTCCTCCGCTGGCATGGGATCTTTCAGGCGGTGAGCAGTTTCGAACTCGTGCTCGACGAGGCGATCGTGGTGGACGACGCCAGGCGCTTCGTCATCGATCGCGGCGTGCTCATCAAGACCCGGGACGGCGCCACGATTTCGGCCGACGTGGTTCGCCCGAAGCGCCTCGCGGGGCCGCAGCCGGCCGTCCTCCACTTCACTATGGACTTGAGTCTGGCCATCAATCTGCGCGACGCGAAGGACGCCGCCGTGCGCGGCTACATCGGCGTGTTCGCGAGTGCGCGCGGCAAATATCGGAGCACGGACAAGATCGTCCCATGGGAGACCGAGGTACGGGACACGCACGACGTCATCGACTGGATCAGCCGGCAACCGTGGAGCAACGGAAAGGTCGGCATGTTCGGCCACAGTTACGGCGGGTTCGCGCAGTGGGCGGCGGCCAAGAATCTGCACCCGGCGTTGAAGACCATTGTGCCGAGCGGCGCCAGTTCTCCCGGCAACGGCATGCCCATGCAGAACAACGTGTTTCAGAATGCGCAATACAGCTGGCCGCTCCAGTTCACGAACGACCGCTGCGGAGGCGATCCATCGTTGCGCGATCGCGGACGCTGGCTCTCGCTGCTTGCGAAGTGGTTCGAGAGCGGCCGGCCGCTGCGCGACATCGACGCAATCGACGGCACGCCCAACGAAGTTCTGCAACGGCAGATGCGGGACCCGTCGTACGACGCGTATTGGCAGGCTATGCAGCCGTACGAAAAAGAATTCGGCGCGATCGACATCCCGGTGCTCACGCTGACTGGCTTCTACGACGACGCCGGAACCTCGGCGGTGAACTACCTGGTTGAACACCACCGATACAACCAGAATGCCGAACACTATCTCGTCATCGGCCCCTACCCATCAAACGGGGACATTTTTTCTTCCTGGATAGACCCGATGGTGAACGGGTACACGTTCGATCCTGTCGCCCAGATCGACATGGTCGCGCTGGTCTACCAGTGGTTCGACTACGTGCTGCGCGGCGCACAAAAGCCCGCGCTGCTCGAGGACCGCATCAACTACCAGGTGATGGGACGAATACCTGGCAACACTCGCCCTCCATCGCAAAGATGGCGGACAGAACGCTGCGGCTGTATCTCACGAATCAGCGAGTCGGCAATCGCTACGATCTCTCGCCGCGGCGCCCCGCCGCCGACGGTTTCGTGGAACAGGCGGTTGACCTCACCGAGCGCAAGACCTGGCTCAGCCTTTATCCGAACCAGGCCTGGCCCGACACTGCTGACGCACCGACGCGCATTGCCTACGTCAGCGCACCCTTCGATGAGGCGGTGGCGGTGAGCGGGCAGATTACCGGAGAGCTGAGAGCCGCCATCAACCGCAAGGACTTCGACTTCACCTGGGCGCTCTACGAAGCGATGCCCGACGGCAAGTACTTCTATCTCTCTTACTACCTGGGGCGCGCCAGCTACGCGGCCGATCGCACCACCCGCAGCCTGTTGACGCCCGGTGTGACCGCGTCCCTGCCCTTTTCACAAACGCCGCTCATCAGCAAGCAACTTTCGAAAGGCAGCCGCCTGCTGCTGTTGTTAACGGTAAACAAGAATCCGTTCGCGCAGGTGAACTACGGTACTGGCCGGGACGTCAGCGATGAATCCATCGCCGATGCAAAGCAGCCGCTGGAAGTCCGCTGGCACAACGCCAGCTTTATTGACGTCCCGCTCCGGTCAAACCCTGCACGACCCCCGACCAGGCCCGCGCGAGATTGATGCGGTTGTAGCCGCCGCCGCCGGTCCCGAGCACGCGTCCGTGGCCGAACTCTTCGGCAAGCTGGACGAGTTCGCGTGCCGCGCGTTCGTGCACCTCGGGGCTGAAACGCATGTGCGTGATCGGATCGCCCTCCACGCTATCGGCGCCGGCCTGCAGCAGGATGAACTCCGGCTCGTGCTTGCGCAGGTGAGCCAGCACCTGCGGCCACACGGCATCAAAAACCGAGTTGTCCGCGCCCGGCGGCACCGGGATGTTGAGCTTGGTACCCGCCGCTGCGCCACGACCGATTTCATGCTGGCTGCCGGTTCCCGGATACAGGAAACGCCCATCCTCGTGGATATCGGCAAAGATCAGGTCCGGGTCGCTCTCGAAGCCGTAGAACACGCCATCACCGTGGTGCGCGTCGATGTCCACATAGGCGATGCGCTTCAGGCCGTGGTTGCGGCGAAGCATTTCCACCGCCACGCCGCAGTCATTGAACACGCAGAATCCCGCGGCGCCGCCGCGTGTTGCGTGATGGAGTCCGGCGATGGGGATAAAGGCGCGCCGTGCTCGGCCGGCCATGATTTCCTCGGATGCGAGCAGCGTAGCGCCCACCACGTCCGCGGCGGCTTCGTAAACGCCACGCCACGCGGGCGTGTCCCCGGCGTCGAGATATCCCTGGCCCGTCAGCGACCGTTCGGCGACCAGATCGACGTATTCCGGCGTATGGAACGACTCGAGCTCGGCACGCGTCGCCGCGCGCGTCTCCACCACCCGCACGCGCTTGTCGAGACCGCGCGCCGCGAACTCGGCGAAGAAAGCAGCGTGCCGATCCTGCCCGAAGGGGTGGCCGTCGGGAAAGCCGTAGCGCGCCAGCCGTTCGCCAGCCACCACCAGGACCGATGACGATGCAGTGGACAGTGGTTTCTCCCCTTTGGAACCCGGCGTTTTTCTTAGCGCAGCAAACGTAGCACAGCCGTGATGCCGCAGGAGGTAGAATTCGCGCCCGTTCCCCCTCGCGAAAAACCCCTGTAATACATGGCCCAATACATCTACACGATGAACCGGGTTGGCAAGGTTGTGCCACCCAAGCGCGTCATCCTCCGCGACATCAGCCTGTCATTCTTTCCCGGCGCCAAGATCGGCGTGCTCGGCCTCAACGGTTCGGGCAAGTCGACGCTGCTCAAGATCATGGGCGGCATCGACACCAACTTCGAGGGCGAAGCACGCGCGCAGTCCGGAATCAATGTGGGTTACCTGCCGCAGGAGCCGCAGCTCGATCCCGAGAAGGACGTGCGCAGCGTCGTCATGGAAGGCCTGGGCGGAGCGTTCGCGCAGGTCGCGCGCTTCAACGCGATCAGCGACCGGTTCGCTGAGCCCATGGAAGACGAGGAGATGAACAAGCTCCTTGAAGAGCAGGCCAAGTTGCAGGACGCCATCGACGCGGTCGGCGGCTGGGAGCTCGAGCGCAAGCTGGAAATCGCTGCCGACGCGCTACGCCTGCCGCCGTGGGACGCCATCATCGACAAGCTCTCGGGCGGCGAGAAGCGCCGCGTGGCGCTGTGCCGCCTGCTGCTGTCGGCGCCCGACATGCTGCTGCTGGACGAGCCCACCAACCACCTCGATGCCGAGTCCATCGCCTGGCTCGAGAAATATCTCGAGGCGTACCCGTCGACAGTCATCGCGGTCACGCACGATCGCTACTTCCTCGATAACGTGGCGGAGTGGATCCTCGAACTCGACCGCGGCCACGGCATTCCCTACCAGGGCAACTATTCCACGTGGCTCGAGCAAAAGGGTGCGCGGCTCGCCGCAGAAGAGAGAACCAACGAAGGCCTGCGCAAGCAGCTTGCGACAGAGCTCGAATGGGTGCGCACGAACCCCAAGGCGCGCCGGGCCAAGAACAAGGCGCGCGTCGCGCGCTACGAAGAGCTAGCCTCGCGCGAATTCCAGGAGCGCAACGAGACCAATGAAATCTACATCCCGCCCGGTGAGCGGCTGGGAGACCTGGTCATCGAGGCGAAGAATCTGAGCAAGTCGTACGGCGACCGGTTGCTCATCGACAACCTCAATTTCCGCATGCCCGCGGGCGGTATCGTCGGAATCATCGGGCCCAATGGGGCTGGCAAGACCACGTTGTTCCGCTTGATCGCCGGCATGGAAAAGCCCGACGCGGGCGAGATCCGCATGGGCCCTTCCGTGAAGCTCGCCTACGTCGACCAGTCGCGCCAGTCGCTCAACGACAAGAACACCGTCTGGCAGGAGATCTCCGGCGGCCTCGACATGATCAAGGTTGGCAACTACGAGACGCCGTCGCGTGGCTATGTCGGCCGGTTCAACTTCAAGGGCACCGGACAGCAGCAGAACATCGGCGAGCTGTCGGGCGGCGAGCGCAATCGCGTGCACCTCGCCAAGGTGCTGAAGTCCGGCGGCAACGTGCTGATGCTCGACGAGCCCACCAACGACCTGGACGTGGAGACGTTGCGGGCGCTGGAGGAGGCCCTGCTGGCCTATCCGGGCTGTGCAGTTGTCATATCACACGACCGATGGTTTCTGGATCGCATCGCCACCCACATCCTGGCATTCGAAGGCAACTCCGAGGTGGTATGGTTCGAGGGCAACTTCCAGGACTACATGGAAGACCTCAAGCGGCGTAAGGGCGAAGAAGCCACGCAACCCCACAGGATCAAGTACAAGCCGCTGACCCGATAGAGGCGTTCGAGATGAACCACGTGTTGATCGATTCGACCGGCACGATGTACTTCGGAGACGAACTCGAGACCGCGCGGAATTGCCCGAGCTGTCACGCGTTCTCGCGCATGACTCCGTCCGCCGTACCGACCTTCGACGAATTGCTGCTGCAGAAGCCGCGTTCCATCGGCGTCGTGCTGCGCTGTCACGCCTGCAATGCGCCTGTGTTCCTGCGCTACGCCACCCGCGCCTTCGCGAACAATCGCGTCGAGCTCTCGCCGCAGGCCTTCGACGTCGAGCGTGCCATCGAGAAGTTCGCGTTCAACTACGTCCCGGAAGACGTCGAAACCTTCTTCCGCGAAGCGCTGATCTGTTACTCGCACAACCAGTTCCAGGCTTTCGCCGCCATGGTCCGGCGCACCGGCGCGGTGACCTTCGCCGATCTCGGCAATGCCACCAAGCTGCGCCTGTTCGACTCGCTGTCGGATGTGCGCGAAATGGCCGACATCGACGAGGACACCTTCGCGGTCGTCATGCGCATCATCTTCGCGGGCAACGCCGAACCGCTGCTCGACCTGCCCCTCATCAACATCTACCAGGCGGCGGTATTGCTCGAAGTCATGAAGGACTTTCTCTACCAGGCTTACGTTCGCAAGGGCCGGCTGCAGCAGGCCATGAAGGTGCGCAAGTTCTTCGTCGAGGAAGCCGCCGCACGGCGCGTGGGTCGCGACGACTAAAAAATGGGGACATTCCTATTTTCCGGCCGCGGAAAATAGGAATGTCCCCATTTTTCAGCCCACCCACTTCCTGGCGTTGCCGAACATGCGGTACCAGCCGGAGTATTCACCCGCGCCATCGGGCCGCCAGGAATTCTGCGCGTAGCGGAACGATCGCTCGGGATGCGGCATGGTGATGGTGACGCGGCCGTCGGAATTGGTGATGGCGGCAATGCCGAAGGGTGAGCCGTTGGGATTGGCGGGGTAGTCAGTCGCGATCTTTCGGTTTCCTTCGATGAAACGCGCGCTCACCAGGCCGGCCTCGCTGAAGGCGCGCGCGTCGGCATCGCTCGCGAACTCGGCCCGTCCTTCGCCATGCGCTACGGCGATGGGCAACATCGAGCCGTCCATGCCTTCGAAGAAAATCGACGGCGAACGCGCCAGCTCCACCAGCGAGAAACGCCCTTCGAACTGTTCTCCCCTGTTACGCACGAAACGCGGCCAGCTGGCCGCGCCCGGGACGATCTCCTTCAGTGCGGCGAACATCTGGCAGCCATTGCAGACGCCGAGCGAGAAGGTGTCGCGGCGATTGAAAAAGCGCTGGAACTCGTCGCGGGTGCGCGCGTGGTACAGGATGGACTTGGCCCAGCCTTCACCGGCGCCCAGCACGTCGCCGTAGGAAAAGCCGCCGCAGGCCACCAGTCCCTTGAACCCGTCGAGGGAGACCCGACCCGACAACACGTCGCTCATGTGCACGTCGTGTGACTCGAAGCCCACGCGTTCCAGCACCGCGGCCATCTCGACCTGGCTGTTGACGCCCTGCTCACGCAACACGGCCACCTTGGGTCGTGCCTTGCCGATGTAGGGCGCCGCGATGTCCTCGTTCGGATCGAAGGTGAGCGCGACGTTGAGTCCGGGCGATCCGGTGTCGCACGCGGCTGCGAATTCCTCGCGGGCGCAACCGGGCTCGTCACGCAGCTCACGCATGCGAAATGAGGTCTCCGACCAGGCGCGGCGCAGGTCCTCCCAGCTCTCGTCGATACGGCCGGTGGCCGCCTCGATACGGACGCGCATCTCGCGCGTGGGCGCGCCGATGGCATGCGTGAGCTCCGCGAGGCCGTGGCGCGTGCACACCGCACGGACGGCTTCGAGCTGCGCCGCTTTCACCTGCAGCACCACGCCCAGCTCCTCGCTGAACAGCGCGCCCGCGGCGCCATTGGCGCCGGCGGGTAGTTTGACGTCGAGCCCGCAGTGGCCCGCGAAAGCCATTTCAACCAGGGTCGCGAATACGCCGCCATCGGAACGATCGTGGTAGGCAACAACCAGGCCCTGCGCACGCAACTCCGCGAGCGCCGCGGCGAGCTTCGTCAGCAGGCTGGCGTCATCGAGATCGGGCGGCGTCGCGCCCAGCGCACCATGCACCTGCGCCAGCGATGAGGCACCGAGTCGATTCGCGCCCGCGCCCAGATCGATGAGCAGCAGGGTCGTCGCGCCGAGATCGGTGCGCAGCTGTGGCGTCCAGGTGTTGCGCACATCGGCCACCGGCGCAAAGGCGGAAATTATCAACGACACCGGCGCCACCACGGATTTGCGCGCCGCGCCGTCGCCCCACACGGTTTTCATGGACAAGGAGTCCTTGCCTACTGGAATCGCGATTCCCAGCGCGGGACACAACTCCTCGCCCACGGTGTGCACCGTGGCATACAGCGCGGCGTCTTCGCCGGGTTCGCCGCAGGCTGCCATCCAGTTGGCCGACAGACGCACATCCCGCAACGTAGCGATGTCGGCAGCCAGTATGTTGGTCAGCGCTTCACCCACGGCGAGGCGGCCGGAGGCGGGAGCGTCGAGCACCGCCACCGGCGTGCGCTCGCCCATGGCCATGGCCTCGCCGGTATGACCGAAGTAGTCGGACAGCGTCACCGCAACGTCCGCAACCGGCACTTGCCACGGACCCACCATCTGGTCGCGGCTGATCATGCCGCCCACCGTGCGATCGCCGATGGAAATCAGGAAGGTCTTGTCAGCCACCGCCGGGAACCTGAGCAGCCGGTAGGCGGCGTCGCGCAGGTCGATGGCGCCGAGCCCCAGCGGTTCCTGCGGCGGCGTCACACGCCGCACGTCGCGCAACATCTTCGGCGCCTTGCCTAACAAGACTTCGAGCGGCAGATCGACTGGCCGCGTGCCGTTCTGGTGATCCTCGAGTACCAGTACGCCGGTGCCATTGATTTCCCCGATCACCGCAAACGGGCAGCGCTCGCGCCGTGCAATGGAGGCGAAGTCGTCGAGCTTGCCGGCGTCGACGATCAGCACGTAGCGCTCCTGCGACTCGTTGCACCACAGCTCCATGGGCGACATGCCGGGCTCGTCGTTGGGAATCGCCGCGAGGTCGATGACGGCGCCGCGTCCCGGGGTGTGCGCTACCGCTTCGGGGACTGCATTCGACAAACCGCCGGCTCCCACGTCGTGGATCAGCAGTATGGGATTGAGATTCCAGCGAAAGCTGCATCTGTCGATGACTTCCTGGGCGCGGCGCTGGATTTCCGGATTGCCGCGCTGCACCGAGGCGAAGTCGAGATCGGCGCTGGAAGCGCCGCTGCCCATGGACGACGCCGCGCCGCCGCCCAGGCCGATGAGCATGGCGGGTCCGCCGAGCACGATGATCTTCGCGCCGACGGGAATCTCGCATTTCTCGACGTGTTTTCGCCGCACGTTGCCCAGGCCGCCGGCAATCATGATGGGTTTGTGGTAACCGCGCATGCGGTTGGCGGTATCCCCGGCCGCGGCCTGCTCGAAGCTGCGGAAATATCCGCAGATATTCGGCCGGCCGAACTCATTGTTGAACGCGGCACCGCCGATCGGGCCCTCGATCATGATGTCGAGCGCGGAGACGATGCGATCGGGTTTGCCCAAGTCTTTCGAAAGAGGGGATTTTTCCCAGGGCTGTTCGAAGCCCGGAATGCGCAGGTGTGAGACCGAGAATCCCGTGAGCCCCGCCTTGGGCTTGGCACCGCGACCGGTCGCGCCTTCGTCGCGGATCTCACCACCCGAACCGGTGGCTGCGCCGGGAAACGGCGAGATCGCCGTCGGGTGATTGTGAGTCTCGACCTTCATGAGGATGTCGATGGGCTCGTCGATGGCGCCGTAGATGTCGTTCTCGGGATTCGGCAAGAACCGTTTGCCCAGCGGTCCTTCGATCACCGACGCGTTGTCGCGGTACGCCGAGAGCACCCCCGCGGGATTCTTCGCGTGGGTATTGCGGATCATCTGGAACAGCGTCTTCGGCTGCTTCTGGCCATCGATCAACCAGTCGGCATTGAAGATCTTGTGACGGCAATGCTCGGAGTTCGCCTGCGCAAACATCATGAGCTCGACGTCGGTGGGATCGCGCTTCAGCGCCGCGAAGTTCGTCACCAGGTAGTCGATCTCGTCGTCGGACAACGCCAGCCCTAGCTCGGTATTGGCCGCGACCAGCGCATCGCGGCCAGAGGCCAGCGAGATGGTGCGCAGCGGGCGCGTGGCTTCGTGCGCGAACAGGCGCGCTGCGTCGGCATGATCGAACAACACGGTTTCAGTCATGCGATCGAACAAGGCCGGAGTCAGCGCCTTCAGCTCTTCGCGGGACAACCCCTTCTCCATGGAAGAGGGCAGCTCAAAGGTCCACATGATGCCGCGCTCGATGCGGCGCACCGCCTCGAGGCCGCACACCTTCGCGATGTCGGTGGCCTTGCTGGACCAGGGCGAAATCGTGCCGAAGCGCGGCACGACGATGACTTCCGCGCCCGCCACGCGCCGCACATCCGCGGCCTCGCGCGGCCCGTAGGTCAGCAGCCGTTCGAGCAGCGCGCGCTCGTGCGCGTCCAGGTCGCGCTCGAGATCGACGAAATGGAGGTAGCGCGCACTGATGGCGCCGAGGCCGGGCTGCAGCTTTTCGAGGGCCGGGCGCAGTTTGGCGATGCGGAAATCGGAGACTGCGGGGGCGCCTGGGAGCTCGATCATTGGAGGGCGCGAATTGTACAGAAACAGCAGGGGGATTGGCGGCGCAAAGGCCACCAATCCCCGCCCAAATCACCCCTCAAATTACGCCTGGAACAAGAAGTCGTCGGCTTGAAGTTGCGAAGCCTGGACCCCAAGTAGCGTGATCTCGTCGTCGCCAAAATCGAGCACGACACCACCAAAGACCCCGTGGGCGTTGGCCAGGACATCACCAAAGTCGTCGATGCCCGCCACCTTGCTCAGGTCGATGCGGTCTTCGGTTCCGGAGCCGGCGTGAAAATCGAGGATGGTGAAATCGTCCTCGCCCGCGAACAGGTCATCGCCGGCGCCGCCAAACATCACGTCGTTGCCGGCACCGCCGTCCAGGACGTCATCGCCGACGTTTCCGAACAACAGATCACTGCCCGCGCCACCCAGCAGCTTTGCATCGCTGGCGCCCGCAATGAGCAAGTCGCTGCCGCTGCCGCCGTCGAGCGTGATCAGCGCGGCGCTGGCCGGCAGACTCGCAGCACTGATCACATCCGCACCGCCCGCGCCACGCACCACCACGGTGTCCGAAGCATCGGTATTCGCGACGCGCATTTGCTGGGAAAGTCCATTGACGAGAATGTCGTCACCGCTCGCCGTCACGCTGAGGAATTCGCTGCGTGCGCCGCCGCTCACGCTGACGGTGTCGTTGTCGCCGTCGCCGGAGGTGCCGTCGACCGCGGCCGCCAGATTGACGGAAACTTCGCGGACATCCGTGCCGCGCAGCTCGCCGATGTCGACGCTGTCGATCCCGTCGCCCGCGAAGAGCTCCACGCGCTCGAAGTGCTCCTGGTTCATGACGATGTTGCCGACATTGCGCGTGAGCAGCACATCGTTGCCGCCCGCATTCAGCGCGAAAATTTCGTTGGCGGCTGAGCCATTGAACTCATGGGTATCGAAGCCGCTCTGGCCGTCGATGACATCGCTGCCTTCGCCGGGATTCCACTGGAAGCGGTCGTTGCCGGCACCCAGCGACACCGAGTCGACGCCGATGCCACCGTTGACGAAGTCCGCACCCGCGCTGCCGATGATGCGGTCATCGCCGGTTTCGCCGAACAGCCTGAGCTGGATGCGGTTGCCGGAGAGGCCTGACGCGTCCAGCGTGTCGTTGCCGGCGCCGGCCAGCACGTCGAAGCGGTCATTGGCGGACTCCGCGCCGGTGATGCGCACGTCGGTCGCGAGGCCCGTGGCAAGCACGCTGCCCGCCGATGCGTTCGCAATCTTGATCGTCTCCGCCGCCGCACCACCGCGCATGCTGACGGAATCGACCGCGCCGTCACCGCTGCTCGAACCCTGCGTCGTGCCGAGGTTGACCACGATCTGGTCGGCGGCCGTGCCGCTGAGATCGTTGATCACGACGTTGTCCGCACCGCCGAGCGCGTCGAACACGATGCGCTCCACGCCATCCATGTCCATGGTGACGTTGGCCACGTCGCGGAAGAAGTTCACGCGCTGCCCGATGGCCGAAATCGTGACGTTCTCGCCGACGCCTGCGCCATTGAAATCCATGGTGTCGGTACCGTCCTGGCCTTCGATGGTGTCGCTGCCGTCACCCGGATCCCAGGTGAACAAATCGTTGCCGGCACCGAGCTGAGCGAAGTCATTGCCGTTGTCACCAAACACCGTATCGTTTCCATCACCCGCGACGATGCTGTCCGCACCCTGACTGCCGTTGATGGTGTCATTGCCCGCACCCGCGTCGATGGTGAGGCGCGGACCGGTCGCGGCCAGCGCAGTCGCATTGATGTTGTCGTTGCCGCCTCCGGTGTTCACGGCCAGCCGGTCACTGCCGGCTTCGGCGCCGAGGATACGCAGCTGCGCCGGGAGTCCGTTCACCTGCGTTTCCGCGCCCGCGGTTGCAATCGTCACAGTGTCGGCACTGGCGCGACCACTGACATTGATCGTGTCGGTCTGCGGCATCGGCGGCGCCGAGGTCGATCACGACTTCGCGCACGTCGGTGACAGACACGTCGCCGATGTTGAAAGTGTCCGCACTACCGAGCGCATTGAGCTCGATGCGCTCGACGTCGTTCAGGTCCATGACGATGTTGCCGAGATTGCGCGTGAAGAGCGCGCGGCCGCCGTTGGCCGCAAGCTCGAATATCTCGTTGCGCCGCGCTGCCGTTGAACAGCATGGTGTCACTGCCATCCTGGCCTTCGACCACGTCGCTGCCGTCACCCGGATCCCACTGGAACACGTCATTGCCGGCGCCGAGGAAGGCGACGATCACTGCCCTGCTGGCCGTCGATGAAATCGTCGCCGTTGCCGCCGAGCAGGATGTCGTCGCCGTTGCCACCGAGAATCTGGTCATTTCCGTCGCCGCCGTCCACGGTGAAGGAGGTCAGCGCTGCCAGGTTGCCGGTGGCCGAGAAAGAATCATCGCCGCCGTTCATGTTGACGACCACCCTCTCGGTGCTGCCGATATCGAGCGCGAACGGCGCCGGGTTGATGCGATCGAAACGCACCCGCGTGCCATTGGCCGTGGCGGTGAATTGCTCGGCGGCATTGCCGCCGTTCACCTCTGCCACGTCGTCACCCTCGCCGCCCTCCATGAGGTCGCTGTCGTCGCCCGGGTTCCAGATCATGCGATCGTTGCCGCCCTGGCCGAACATCTGGTCGTCGTCGTCTCCGCCAGTCAGCGTGTCGTTGCCTTCGCCACCGAACAGCAGGTCGAAGCCGCCCTTGCCCAGCAGCGTGTCGTTGCCGTCCTGGCCGAAAAGCTGATCCCCGCCAGCGCCGCCGCTCAGCGTGTCGTTGCCTGCCCCGCCGAAAAGATTCGCGCTCGGCAGCGCACCGTTGCTTTCGTTGAGCGTGATGGTGTCATTGCCGCCCTGGCCGAAAGCCTGGATCTGGGCGGTGTTGGCCACCGTGGGCGTATCGCCGAGGATTGCCACGGCACCGCCGTTGACGAGGATGTCGCCGGCCGCGTCGCGGCTGACCGCGACGTTGTTGTCGAGCGCATCCCCGATGGTGCTCAGTTGCCCGGTCGGTGGAATTGAAGGTGCTGGTGATGCTCATGAAATGCTCTCCATGGTAGGTAAGTCGTCAGGTTTCGCGCATGGCGCGATTCGTGAACACCGTGATCGGGCTCACGAGGTAATCGAACAGGGTGCGGTCTGAGGTCGTGACGAACAGCTCGGCGGGCATGCCGGCCTTGAGCTGGATGTCGGGGTGGTGCTCGAGTGCGGCCGCGTCCACTTCCACCGTGGCGGCGAACCACGACTCGCCGGTATCGGCATCATTCATGCGATCCGGCGAGACAAAGGTGACGCGACCCGGCAGCAGGGGTGTGGTGCGTGCATCGAAGGCCGCAAGCCGCACCCGCGCCGGGGCGTCGGTGTAAACGTGGTTGATGTCCTGGGGGCGGATGCGCGCCTCGACCACCAGCATCTCGTTGCTGGGCACCACATCGAGGATGGCGCCGCCGGCGGCCAATACTTCGCCGGGGGCGGTGACGCGTAATCCCATGATCACGCCGTCGACCGGCGAGCGGATCGACTGCCGCTCCACCTGGTCCTTGGACGGACGCAACTTTTCCTCGAGCTCGCGCAGTCGCGCCGAAGTAGTTTTGACCTCATCGGCGGCCGCCTGGCTGTATCGATTGCGCGTGTCGGCCATGCGCGCCCTGACCTCGGCGGCCCGCTGGCGAGCCAGCGCCAGCTCGCCAAGCGTTTCGCCCAGCCGGCTGCGGTAATCGGCGTCGGCCCGCTGCAGCGGCAGCAACCGCGCGCGCGGCACGTAACCCTGCGTCACGAGTTTTTCGTTGAGGGCGAGCTCCTCGGCGGCAAGACGCCCGGATTCGCGCACCGACTCGATTTGCGACTCGAGCGCCTGCGACTGCGCATGCGAGGCACCCAGCTGCAATTGCAGCGCGTCGATCTGCTCGTCGAGCGTGCGCCGGCGCGCGGTGAATTGGGCGCGCTCGCGCGCCAGGTGTTCGGTAACGCTCGGCTCGGCGGCGAGTGCCGGGTCGATGGCGAATTCGCGCGCCAGGGTGGATTCGGCGGACACCCGGGCGTTGCGCACACGCTCCGCGCGGTACTGATCCTCGAGCAGCGCGAGCTCCGCGTCGCTGCGCACGTCGTCGATGATCATCAGCACGTCGCCGGCATGCACCCGCTGGCCGTTGCGCACCTTGATTTCGCGCACGATGCCGCCTTCGCGGTGTTGCACGGTCTTGCGCTCGAGCTCCACCTTGATGCGCGCGGCCGCGATGACGGCGCCGGAGATCGGCGCGACCGAGGCCCATACGGCGAGCAGCGCCGCGGCGATGGCCAGAGGCAGGAATACCGCGCGACGGCCGAAGCGATGCGCGGACGAGTCCGGCGGCGCGTCCAGCAGTGTCGCGAGAGTGGCTGGAGCCGCGGCGCTCATGCGCTCACCGGCAGCGCTTCGGGCGCGGGAAACGCGAGTATCTTGGGATTCTCGGCGAGCCGCGCGAGCACCAGTTGCGCGGGACCAAAGGCTTCGATCTTGCCGTTGCGCAGGATCGCCAGCCGGTCGAGGCGCGCAATGAGATTGCGCCGGTGGCTGACGATCACCACCGTCACACCCCTCGCCTTGATCTCGATGAGCGCGGCGGCCAGCGCGGCATCGCCCTCCTCGTCGAGATTGGAGTTCGGCTCATCGAGCACCAGCAGGCGCGGATCGCCATACAGTGCGCGTGCCAGTGCGATGCGCTGGCGCTGGCCGCCGGACAGCAGGCAACCACCCTCGCCGATCTCGGTGTCATACCCGTCGGGCAGTCGCAGGATGAGATCGTGTGCCTGCGCGAGACGTGCAGCGCGAATCACCGCTTCGGGGTCCGGCTTCTGCAGCCGCGCGATGTTGGCCGTGACGCTGCCGCCGAACAGCTCCACGTTCTGCGGCAGGTAACCGATGGCGCGCCCGAGTGAATCCCGATCCCAACGCGCGATGTCGGCGCCATCCAGGCGCACGGTGCCGGACTGCGCCTTGCGCATGCCCAGCAGCAATCGCAGCAGCGTGGTCTTGCCCGATGCGCTGGGACCGACCAGCCCCAGGCTCTCCCCGGGGAATGCGGTCAGGCTCACGCCGCGCAGCAATGGCGCGCGCTGCGCCGAAAATGAGTAGGTGAGTCTCTCGACCTCGAGGCGGCCGCGCGGCGCCGGCAACGGCAGCGGCGCGCCTCGTGCGGGGGCGGCACGCTGTGCGAGCCGCAGCCAGGCGCTGCGCGCCTCGATCATGGCCTTCCACCCGCTGATCAGCAGCTCGACCGGCTGCAGCGCGCGCCCGAGCAGGATGGTGGCGGCGATCATGATGCCGGGCGAGGCTTCGCGGCCGACGACCAGCCAGGCGCCAAATCCGAGCGCGGTCATCTGCAGGAGCTGGCGCGCCGTGCGAGCCAGCGCGCCGAGCCGTACGCTCGCCTCCGTCAGGTTTTCCTGCGCCGCGTGTTGCTCGTCGCAGCGCGCCTGCCAGCCGGCAAGCGCGTCACCGGTCATTCCCATGGCGACGACAGTTTCGGCGTTGCGCAGCAGTGCGTCGGCATTGCGTTGCGCTGCGCGCGCGGCGGCCAGGGCCCGTTCGGTGCGGCGTCGCGTCGTGCGCTCGGTCAACACGCCGAGGCCGAACAGCAGGACGGCGCCGAGCGCCGCGATGCCGCCCAGCAACGGATGCATGACCGTGATGATGAGCAGATACACCGGCACCCACGGCGCGTCGAACAGCGCGACGACACCGGCGCTTGCCAGCAGCTTGCGCAGCTGCGCCACGTCGCGCAGCGCATCGTGTTCGCCGCGCGTACCGGCCGAGGATTCGACCAGCTGGCCGACAAGGGCTTCCGGGGCGAGGCGCGCTTCGACGCTACGACCCGCGGCCGCGAGCGTGCGCGCGCGCGCCACATCCATGTAGTAACCCAGCACCAGCATGAGCAGCACCGGCACCGCGAGCATGATCAGCGTCTCCACGCTGCCGCTCGCGAACACGCGGTCGAAGACCTGCAGCATGTACAGGGCGGGCGCCAGCATCGCGACGTTGAGCAGCAGGCTGGCGAGTGCCGCAAGCCTGATGAAGGGACGAATCTGTTGCGCCAGTAGCCAATCCATGGCCGCTCCTCCTTATGTACGCAGGATGAGTGGCGACACGGACACACGCGGTTCCGCGCCAGCCGCGCGGGCGGCGCGGTTTCTTTTTCCAGCGGAAGGGAACCGAAAGCGCCTGACGCGAGAATGCGTCGGCTAACTACAGGACGACGGCGCCGGGGCGGCTACCTTTTCGGGCCCGGCTCAGTACCCGCCGGTGGATACATCCCCAGCGGAAATTGCGCGACATTGTTGCCTTCGAAGGTGCTGATCTTGCTCACACCCTGCTTCTTCACTTCGTCGATCCGCAGGATGGAATGCATCGGAAGCATGGTGCACTTGACGTCGGTGAACTCGGACTTGATGCGTTCTTCAGAGGGGTCGAGCACCACCGTCGAACGCTCTCCGAAGACCATCTCTTCGACCTCGATGAAGCCGAACAAGCGACCCTGGCTCACTTTTCGAGCGTAGACCTCGTAAACCTTGCCTTGGTTCACGAACATAATCTTGAAAATGTGACTGGATGCCATCGATGCGACTAGGGGGGCGGTAACCTGCCCCTTCATACACGCATGGGCGGCGGGAAGCTAGGGCCCTGAGGGTACCGATACATGGCGCTCCGGATGCGCGTCATCAGCGAACATCGCCTGAACATGGGCGACAAGAGCAGTTTTGTCTTCGGAGTTTCAGGCGGCAGCATTGGTCGCTCCTCCGAGAACGACTGGGTGTTGCCCGATGACATGCGTTACGTTTCCGGCCGCCACGCCCGCATCATCTACCACAACGGCCGTTACGTGCTGCAGGACACTTCCAGCAACGGCACCTTCGTCAACGATGTCGATCGCCCGCTCGGCAACCAGAACCCGCATGAACTGAAGTCCGGCGACATCCTGCGAATCGGCGAGTACCACGTCCAGGTGCAGATCGATTCCGGCAATGACTTCAGCCTGGACGACAGTGCGTACACGGAAGTCTGCAGGCTCGACCAGCCGCCGGCGGGCATCGCCGAACGATCTGGGCGCCTCGCTGCGACTCGAAAACCTGCTCGAAGCGAGCAATGACATTTCGAGTGACGAACTGAAGCCCGTCAATGCCTTCGGACAGGCTGATCTCGGCACGCACCCGCGCGTTGCACCAGACACAGGATCTGCCGAAGGAAGGCTCCACGGCGCCCGAACTCAGCGTCGATTCCGAGGCCGTTGCGCGCCGCATCGCGCGGCTGGCCAAGGCGGCTGACCAAGCAGCAGCTGGCTCTGCAGCAATCCGCACCATCCTCCAGGTCCCGCAGCGCCCGCACCTGTTCCTGTTTCTTCGCCACCGGCCTACGACAACACGCCCGGGCTTGCAGGCGTTCTGCCGCGGCGCGGGCATCGGACCGGAGTCGCTGCCCGTGGAAGCCCATGCGCGCATGCTGCATCTCGCCGGCCAGCTGTTGCGCGAGTCGCTGCTCGGCCTGAAGGCGAGCTCACGCAGTCAGCAGGAACAGCGCGACCAGCTGCGTGTGACGTATGAGAAGCCGCGAGCGGACATCCTGCCGTCACTCGAACGCCACAGCGTCGAGGAGCTGATCCAGGAACTGCTCAAGGCGCACGACAGCCGCCGTTTCGACGCGGTCACCTGGCTGCGCGACGCCTTCGCCGGGACGCGCTCGCACGATGATGCGCTGCTGCGCGCCATGCTTTCGGCCTTCCTCGACTTCGTCGGGCGGCTCGATCCGCGCGACCTCGCCACGCGCTTCGAGCGCAGCTCGCGCCGCAAGGCCCTGGGCAACTGGGAACTGTACGGTGAGTTCTATCGCAGCCTGTGCGAAACCCCGCCGGGCACGTTGCCGCACATCTTCGTCGAGACTTTCGCGCAGAGCTACGACCAGGTGGCGCGCGAAGAAGACGCGGGCTCGGCGCACTCCAGCGACGCCGCCTAACTAGCCGGTCAGCCGCCGGGCCGGACTCCGAGCCCATCCCGATCGTCTTCATCCGGCTCCGCCTCCTCATCCTCGATCCGCTCGACCGGGTCGGGCGCCTTGTCACTCTCGGGCGGCAACACCGGTGGCTGCGGGGGTTGCGGCGTTCCTGACCTTGGTTTGCCTTGCATGATGGCAACCCTAGCGGGCCGGTGACCGCCAGACAGGCATTCTTCGCCGCAAGGCACCCGGCTGGAAGACCGATGCGGGCGTCAGACAAGGCGAAGCTTGAGAACCGGCCGCGGCCTGTCGAAACTGCGATGCGCCCTTCGTATAGGGGGTGAAGCCGGCCCATCGCCGGCAATGAAGGCAGAGCCCATGAAACAGTACTTGTTGAGCGTGTGTTACCCAGCCGGGGGCACCCAGCCGCCGCCCGACGTCCTGCAGAGAATCATGCGTGACGTCCACGCCATCCAGCGCGAGATGCAGTCGGCCGGTGTCTGGGTATTCAGTGGCGGACTGACTCCGTCCAGCAGCGCGACCGTATTGCGCCACCAGAATGGCGCCGTCGTCACCACCGACGGACCATTCATCGAGAGCAAGGAGCAGATCGGCGGCTTGACGATTCTCAAGGCGCCTGACCTCGACGCGGCGCTTGCGTGGGGCCGCAAGCTCGCGCTGGCCATCGGAACACCCATCGAGGTGCGACCCTTCATGGAGAACCACTGAGCCGCGAGATCGAACGGGTGTTCCGCCGCGAGTACGGCCGCGCCGTGGCCGTGCTCGTGCGCTCGCTGGGCGACATCTCGCTCGCGGAGGAGTCAGTGCAGGATGCCTTCGAAGCGGCGCTGCAACGCTGGCCCGCGAGCGGTGTGCCACCGGCGCCGGCTGGCTGGATCATCACCACGGCGCGCCACCGCGCCATTGACAGGCTGCGACGCGAGGCGTCGCGCGACGCGCGGCACGCCGCGGCATTGCAGCTGTTGGAACAGGACGAACCCGGGGAGCACGATGTGCAGGACGAGCGTTTGCGCCTGATATTCACCTGTTGTCATCCGGCGCTCGGGCCTGAAGCACGCGTGGCGCTGACACTGAAATTGCTCGGTGGGCTCGGTACCACGGAAATCGCGCGCGCCTTCCTGGTGGCGGAGCCGACCATGGCGCAGCGACTGTCGCGCGCCAAGGCCAAGATTCGCGACGCCGGCATTCCCTACCGCCTGCCCGAGGCCGCGGAATTGCCGGCGCGGCTGGCGGCGGTGCTCGCGGTCGTCTATCTCGTTTTCAACGAAGGCTACAGCGCCTCGTCCGGCGCCGAGCTGCTGCGCGCCGATCTGTGCGATGAGGCCATCCGGCTCGGCAGGATGCTGCTCGAGCTGATGCCGCAGGAACCGGAAGTGCGCGGGCTGCTCGCGCTGTTGCTGCTCATCGACGCACGACGCGCGGCGCGGGTGGATTCGCATGGCGCGCTCATCAGGCTCGCCGACCAGGATCGCAGCCGCTGGCAGCGGCCGCTCATCGAGGAAGGCCAGGCGCTGCTGCGCGAGTGCCTGGCTCGCAACTGTCCCGGGCCCTACCAGCTCCAGGCCGCGATCAACGCCGTGCACAGCGACGCCATCGACGCGTCTCATACCGACTGGCGCCAGATCCTCGCGCTGTACGATCAGTGGATGAACCTCGCGCCCAGCCCGGTGATCGCACTGAATCGCGCGGTGGCCGTCGCGGAAGTCGACGGCGCCGATCAGGCACTGCGCCAGGTAGATAGGCTGGATCTCGGCCAATACCACCTGTTCCACGCGGTGCGCGCCGAGTTGTTGCGCCGAGTGGAACGCGAGGCCGACGCGGCCGCGGCGTACCAGGAGGCCATCGCGTTGTGTCAGAACCTTCGTGAGAAGGAATTTCTCGAACGACAGTACCGGTCGCTCAGAAAGAATTAGAAATGGCGGAGAGGGTGAGATTGCTCGCGACCGGGGACGGTCGCTCGGTCCCTCGAAGACTCGGGCTTGATTCATGCACGTGAGTTCGAATCTCACGTGAGTGCAGCGTAAAAAAGTGGCGGAGAGGGTGAGATTCGAACTCACGTGCCGGAATTACCCGACCATCCGATTTCGAGTCGGCGCCGTTATGACCGCTTCGGTACCTCTCCGCGTGACCAGTCTCAAAAAGACCTTTCAAATTAGGGCCACCCCACGGGGGGCGCGTATTCTAGCCGAACGATGACGAGAGCCAAGGGGCGGAAAGCACGGACCGGCCGGCGGGGCTTCATGGCCCTGGGTATGGCCATCCTGGGCGCTCCGCTGGCGACCGTGGCCGCCGACCCGGCGCAACGGGCGCGGCTGCCGCGTCGCCTGGCCACCGATTTCCACAATCACATCCGGACCCGCCTGCCCCATCTGCGCCAGCCCTTCGAGTCCGCAGCGCGGGAGACGGGATTCAGCTGGCGCACGCTCGCCGCGCTTGGCTACCAGGAATCGCGCTGGCGTCCCGCGGCGGTATCACCGCGTGGTGCGCAGGGTGTGATGATGCTGATGCCGCTGACTGCCAAAAAGATGGGGGTCAGCAACGTCTTTTCGCCCGATGAAAACATCCTCGGCGGCGCGCGGTACCTGCTGCACATGAAGGAACGCATCCCCAAGCGCATCCTCGATCCGGACCGCACCTTGCTCGCCACGGCGGCTTATAACATCGGCATCGGCCATCTCGAAGACGCGCGCATCATCACGGAGATGCGCAAGAAAAACCCTGATCGCTGGGCAGACGTGCGCGCCAACCTGCCGCGGCTGTCCGATCCGCGCTGGCACAAGCGCGTCAAACGCGGTTATGCCAACGGCCGCGAAACCGTGGAATTCGTCGAACGTGTGGCTCAATTCGCGGCCATCCTCGAAAGCACCGTGCCGGACAACGACGTCTCGCAAACCATGCCTACCGAGCGCTGAAACGCGGCCGTAAATCACCGCCGATGTGACGCCAGATGAGTATCAGTCGAGCTTGCGGATCTTGATGCTGCGATAAGCCACCGCGTCCCCGTGATCCTGCAACAGGATGCGGCCCTTCGCGGCTTCTCCGAATCCTGGCGTCGACTTGAACTTGCTGGCCGCGACCTGCGCGCGGTAATCGGCGGAGTGCCGGTTGAACTCGAGCACCTTCACGCCGTTGAGCCAGTGTTCCACCGTGCCGTCGGGCCGTGACACGATGCGCGCGTGCTGCCAGACATCGATCCTGGGCGCAATGCCCACGTTGGTCATCAGCTTGGCGCGTGGCAAAACGTCATAGAGCGACGCCAGAGTGCGATTGCCATCACGGCCGAGCTTCGCGTCCGGGTGGCGTTCATCGTCGAGGACCTGGTACTCGAGCCCGAGCGGCGCATTGCTGGCAGGATCGCGCGGCGAAGTCAGTAGATAGAAGATGCCGCTGTTGGCGCCGGCGGACACCTTGAATTCGAGCTGCAGTTCGAACGCGCCGAATTCCTCGTCGGACATGATGTCGCCGCCGCCCCCCTTCGAAACGACCGCGAGCTCACCGTTTGCCAGCGACCATCCCTTCGCCGGGAATCCCGGCGCCTGCGCACCGCGCCAGCCTTTCGAAGTCTTGCCATCCCACAACAGTCGCCAGCCCTGCGCCTGTTCGTCCGGGTGCAGGTTGTTGGGCAGGTTATTGCGGATGAAAAGTCCCATCGGAGGCCGCGGCTCCAGGCCGCGGGTCCGGATCGACAGATTCTTCCAGCTCGTGGTACGCCCGGCTTCCTCTGCCTTGTCGACTGAATGCACCTGCAGGCCGATGAATCCTGAACTGGAGGCAGCGTCGATCACGTCGGCCACCGCGCCGTCGTTCACCCACACGCGCAGGCGCGGACCGATGGCCTCGATGCGGTAGTGATTCCACGCGCCGAATTTGTAGAGCGCCTTCGAAGGCGGATTCATCTCGCCGGTGTAGAACCAGCCGCGCTGCGCCTCTTCGTAGATGTGGCCGCTCCATTGGCGTGGCGAAGGGTCGATGTCCGCCTGGTAACCATGCACCCGGCCCTTCTCGAACTCGGGCGTGGAGTGACTGCGGAATTGCACGCCGGAGTTGGCGGGCCCCACATCCTGGCGGACGTCGAACTCCAGGATGAAATCCGCGAAATCCCGCTCCGTCACCAGGAAACTGTTGGGAACACCTGGCCGCGTCGCGCCGACGATGGCGCCATCGATGACCTGGTAATCCGCGGCGCCGCCGAGCTGCTTCCAGCCGTTGAGCGTCTTGCCGTCAAACAATGGTCTCTGCGGCATTCCGATCCGCGGCACCGCTGCCCGCGACCAAGAGCAGCACCCATCCGCACCAGAGGTTCCGCATGGCTACTTGGTGGTCGTTGCTTCGATCTGGATGGCGAGCTTCACCTTCATGTCGAAGCCGAGATTCTTGCCAAACACGATCCCATAGTCCTCACGATTGATGGTGGTGTGCGCATCCGCGCCGCACAGTTCGGTGCCTTTCTTCATGGGGTGCATGATGCATTTGAACGAGCCGAGGGTCAGCGTCACGGGTTTGGTGACCCCGTGCAACGTGAGGTCGCCCTGCACCTCGGCCGGCGCATCGGCCTTGAATTTCGTGATCTTGCCCTTGAACGTGGCCGTCGGAAATTTCTCGACGTCCAGCATTTCATTCGACTTGAGGTGTTTGTCCAGGTCCGCTTCACCTGTCTGGATCGTGGCAGTAGGGATAGTGATGTCCACCGTCCCGGTCTTCGCGGCGCGATCGAGAGAGATGGTGCCGGACGTGCCAGTGAATATTCCGCGCCACACCGAGACACCGCCGAAGTGATCGGCTTCGAAACTCGGATGCGTATGGCGCGTATCCACCTGGTAGGTGACGGGCGCGGCAAGTGCTGCGGAACTGGCGGCAGCCAGCAGCACGATGGTGGCAAGAATTTGACGGCGCATGGATCCTCCTTCATGTGTTTCGAACGGGGCCCGGACGCTAACACAAAGCCGGCTGAAGGGGCTCCTGTGTCGGCTCGCGACTCCTCTTATGGCGGCTCCCGCCGACGCGCAGAAAAGAAAGCCGTTGAGCATTCGCGCACTCTCCTCCATGAGCACGCCGCCGAACACATCGACGCGGTGATTCATGGAAGGCAGGGTAAAGATGTTCGTGGTGCTGCCGGCGGCGCCGGCCTTCGGATCCCAGGCGCCAAAGACCAGGCGGGCAACGCGCGCATGGATGATGGCCGAGGCGCACATCACGCACGGTTCGAGCGTGACGTACAGGGTGGTTCCCGTGAGCCGGTAGCTGGCCAGCGCACGCCCACCGGCACGCAGCGCCTCGATCTCGGCATGGGCGGTGGGATCGTGACCGGCAATCGGCCGGTTTGCGGCCACCGCCAGGATGGCGTCCCCCTGCGCCAACAGCGCACCGACGGGTATCTCGCCCGCCGCCTCTGCGCCGCGCGCCGCCTCGAGCGCGAGCCGCATGAAATCTATGTCACTGCGCAGGGCCATGGAGCTCCCGGTTGCCGGTCTCGGCCCGGCAAACTACTACGGATCGTTGCGGTTCGCTAACCCCGGGCGGCGACATCCTCCGACAGTCCGCCGCACGCAGTCACGCGACAGTACGCACATGGGAACCATCCGCATCGGAATTTCCGGCTGGCGCTATGAACCGTGGCGGAGAATCTTCTACCCCGAGGACCTCCCGCAACAGCGCGAGCTGCAGTTCGCGGCACGCGCGTTTCCGAGCATTGAAATCAACGGCTCGTTCTACTCTTTGCAGACGCCGGCCTCTTACGCCGCGTGGTACGGCGCCACGCCTGACGGTTTTGTCTTCAGCGTCAAGGGACCGCGCTACATCACACACATACTGCGACTCAAAGGCGTGCTGCGTCCGCTGGCGAACTTCTTCGCCTCCGGTGTGTTCAACCTGCGCGAAAAACTCGGACCCATCCTCTGGCAGTTTCCGCCATCGATGCGTTATGACGCCGCTCGCTTCGAGGCGTTCCTTGAATTGCTGCCGCGCGACTCCACCGCGGCGCTCGCGCTTGCGCGGCGTCGCGACAAGCGCATGCACGGACGCTCCTGCCTGCGTATCGATGCGCATCGTCCGCTGCGCCACGCCATCGAGATTCGCCACGAGAGCTTCGCGACCGCGGAGTTCATCGCGCAGCTTCGCAGGCACAAAGTGGCGCTGGTGGTCGCGGATACGGCCGGCAAGTGGCCCTACCTCGAGGACGCGACCACGGATTTCATGTACCTGAGGCTGCACGGCGACAAGGAACTCTACGCCAGCGGCTATACCGACGCGGCGCTCGAGCGCTGGACGGATCGCATCCGCGCATGGCATCAAGGGCGCGAACCGCGCGATGCCCGGCGCGCCAGCGGTGCGGCGCGGCGCGGCGCATCACGAGACGTGTACTGTTACTTCGATAATGACGTGAAGGTTCGCGCGCCGTTCGACGCCGACCGTCTCATGAGTAAGCTCGGGTTGAAACGCACCGACCGCGATTTCCGCTTTCCCCACCGGCGCGTCCTGAAGGACATCAGGCCGGTCGCGCCGCTGCCGCCATTTCGCTGGCGGCGCCCAAGGCGCGCCGCACCCAGGAAGGCGGCGCGACATTGATCAGTCGACCAGGGCTGCCAGCTTCTTCGGCGCCAGCACCCGGTAGCTGTCCTTTAGCAGTGCTTCAACCTCGTCCCAATCGGTACCCGCATCGACGATGAGCCCGGCGATGTTCCGGAACCAGACTGGCCGGAAGTATGGCGCGCGGCGAAACCGCGTCGCGGCACAAGCTTCCTGCCTCAGACGGAACGTGACCACACAGGCGGGACCATCGGTGCCGGCCGCGCGCGCATAGGCTGGCGGGTGGCCGCCCTCGATCATGAGCACGTGCGCGAAATTCCGGCCGCGCACGCACCAGCGGATGCCCTCCCAGGCGGATTCCTCGCTGACCTCGGGAAGTTCCAGACATAAGAGGCGCAGGCGCGCCAGGGTGTCGCGCGGCGGCGCCGCAGACTGGGGTTCGGGCATTGCAAATCCCGCCGGTTGATGTGTTACAAATTACGCACATGAGTGCCGAGAAAGAAGCCCTCGACGCATACTGGACCAACTGGCTGCGCAGCAGCATGCGGATGGGTGTCGACCTGGCCGAGTTGTTAGGCAAGCTGCGCAACGCCGGTTTCACGGACAAGGCCATCGCCGACGGCTTCGATGCCGTTCGTCCTACGAACGACGCCACCGAGCAGCTGATGTCGCCGCCCCTGGTCCGTCGCAAGCCGCCGAACCTGCGCAAGTTCGACGATCCGCGGGTCGATATGTACACGCTGGAAGGATTCCTGAGCCGCAGGGAATGCGAACGGCTCATCGCGCTCATCGATCATCACCTGACTCCCTCGACGGTTTCCTTCGACAACGGCGACAAGTACTTTCGCACCAGTTCATCCTGTTACCTGTCGCACCTGAAGAGCCCGGTGGCGGTCGGCATCGACGACAAGATCTGCCGCACGCTGGGAATCTGCCCGGAGTACGCCGAAGCCATCCAGGCGCAGCGTTACGACGTGGGCCAGGAGTTCAAGCCGCATTGGGACTATTTCGAACCCGGCACGCGTGAGTTCCTGCGATTCTGTGGCACTCGAGGTAACCGGACCTGGAGCTTCATGGTGTACCTGAACGAGGGCATGGAGGGCGGTGGCACGCGCTTCACCGAGCTCAAGCACACGTTCAAGCCGACGCTCGGCATGGCCGTGCTCTGGAACAACCTCAGCCCCGACGGCACGCCCAACAAGGCGACCATGCATTGCGGCGAGCCGGTCGCCTCCGGGCACAAGGTCATCATCACCAAGTGGTTTCGCTCCATCGGCGACGGCCCGGTGTTCTTCGACTGAGTAAGGGATGAACCAGGAGCGGCAGGTCGAAAAGACTGAACTGGCACGCCTGCATCGCGAGATGCGGCTCGCCTGCGACATGTCCGGATCAGTCGAGCGGCTGCGCAAGCTTGGCTATTCCGATCGCGCCATCGTCGTGGCTTTCGAAACCGTGCGCCCGCGCGGCAACGCGCTGGAACCCGGCGCAATCCACGCACCCCCGCTCATACGAAGCAAGCCCGCCCACCTGCGCAGAATCGACTGCGACAAGCTGGAGCTGTACACACTCGAAAACTTCCTGAGTCATGGTGAATGTGAGCGCATCGTCGCGCTCATCGGGCATCACCTGCACCCGTCCAAGCTCACCTACGTTCCCGCCGACAAGTCCTTTCGCACCAGCCAGACCGCCGAGCTGTGTCACCTGCGCAGCCCGGTGGCGATCAACCTCGACGCGAAGATCTGCAAGACACTGGGCATACGTGCCGAATATTCCGAGGGCATCCAGGCGCAGCGTTATGACGTCGGCCAGCAGTTCAAGCCGCACTGGGATTATTTCCCGCCCGGCACCAATCACTTCAACCGTCTCGCGGGCGTGCGCGGCAATCGCACCTGGACCTTCATGGTCTATCTGAACGAGGGCATGTTAGGAGGCGGCACGCGCTTCACGGAGCTCGGCCTGACCTTTCAGCCGAAGACCGGCATGGCGCTGCTCTGGAACAACCTCAACGCGGATGGCTCACCGAATCCAGCCACGATGCATTGTGGCGAGCCGGTCATCAAGGGTCACAAGATCATCATCACCAAGTGGTTTCGGGTGCATGGCGACGGACCCGTGTTCTACGAATAGTACGGGCTTACTTCCTGCGATAGAGCCAGATGGTCACCGGCGCGAGCAGAATGCTCAGCGCGACCGGGGCCACCAGTGCCAGCCCGAGCTGCTGCACGCTCCAGCCGCCACTCATGAGTCCGCGCATCGCGGTGGTCATGAGGGAGACCGGGTTGACTTCAACGAACACCCGCAGCCAGTTCGGCATGGTTTGCGGATCGACCATGATGTTCGAGGCGAACACCAGTGGAAACAGGAAGCTGAAGCCAAGCGTCATCACGGTCATCGGCGTACGCACCAGCAGGCCAAGCACGATGAAAACCCAGCCCATGCCAAAACCGATGGTGATGAGCAGTGCGAACGACGCAAGCACGCCGAGGATGCCCGCCTCCGGCCGGTAGCCGAGCAACAGGCCGATGCTGAGGATGATGGAGGCGGCGATGAGATGCCGCAGCACATCTCCGACCATGAGTCCGGCGAACGGCGCCAACGACCAGATCGGCAGGGAGCGGAACCGATCGAACAGTCCCTTGTCGAGATCGGTAGATAGTCCCATGCCCGAATACACGGCGTTGAACACCACGGTCTGCACCAGGATCCCGGGCAGGAAGAACTGCAGATAGGCGCTCACCGACCCCGCCAGCGCACCGCCGAACACGAAGGTGAACAGCAGCGTGAACATGATGGGTGTCATCACGAGGTCGAACAGCTGCTCCGGCAGGTGCTTGAACTTGAGCACCGCGCGCCAGCCGAAGACCAGCGCATTGGACAGCGCCGAAGGTGCGGGAGGTCGCGCCACGGTTTCGAGCACCGGCGATGCGATGCTGTGTGCACGATCGTTCACTTGCGCCCTCCGCCGGTGAGCGAGAAGAACACCTCGTCGAGGCTGGGACTGCCCATGGAGAAATCCGCGAGCTCGATTCCCGCATCGATCAGCGCGCCGATGGCGGCGTTAGCATCCCGCGGTGAGCGGGCGACAATGGCCAGCGTCGCGCCTTCGGTGCCGCGCTGAACGCTGGAACCCAGCCGCGCTTCGAGCAGCTGCGCCGCCTCTTCGAGTCGGTCGGCATCGGCCAGCGCCACGTGCAGAAATCCCGAGCCGGTGGCGACCTTCAATTCGCGGCTGGTGCCCTCCGCGATCTTCTTGCCATGATCGATGACGGCGATCCGTGCCGCGAGCTGGTCCGCCTCGTCCATGTACTGCGTGGTCAGCAGGATGGTGACGCCGGAGCCGGCGAGCGCGCGGATCATGCGCCACACGCTCTTGCGGGCAACTGGATCGAGCCCGGTCGTCGGCTCATCCAGGAACAAAACGCTCGGCGTGACGATGAGTGACGCCGCGATGTCCAGGCGCCGGCGCATGCCGCCCGAATATTCCTTGACCTGCTTTGTCGCCGCGTCCGACAAATCGAAGGCCGCGAGCAATTGATCGGCGCGTTCGCGCGCGTTGCGCCCGCGAAATCCCCACAGCCGTGCCAGCAATACCAGGTTCTCGCGACCGGTGAGGTCTTCGTCGAGCGAGGCGAACTGCCCGGTCATGGCTATCTCGGCGCGGACTTGCTGCGGCGCCTGCACCAGATCATGGCCCATGATGCTGGCGCTGCCGTCATCAGGACGCGCCAGCGTCGCCAGCATGCGCATCAGTGTGGTCTTGCCGGCACCGTTCGGACCGAGAATCGCGAATATCATGCCCCGCGGCACCTCGAGATCGATGCTGTCCACGGCGCGCAAATCACCGAAGCGCTTGACGAGTCCGCGTGCTTGAATGGCTGGAGTTCGTGATGAGTTGTGCATGTGAGCGTGCTTGGAGATTCTAACCACGAAGGAAGTTCCGCGACGTCCCCAATGGCCGCCCGATACGCCCCGATGGTAGCTAGAGGTAATGCCGCGTGAGTCGGCCGCTGCGCGTGACGCTGCGCGAATCGCCGGGGGACATAACGGCCGCGCTCAGGCTGCATGAGTCCAGGCGCCGGCCACACCTCGACGGCTACGCTCGCATCAGCCGGTTCTGGTCACGGCTGGATCACGCCGGCCTGGCGCCATTGCGACGTGGAGTGTTCCTGGCACTAGCCAATGGTTACCCGGCCATGCGCCGCCGCCTGCTCGAGCACGTCTGTGGCTACGCCCATGTGACGACGGCGAGTCACTGACTGCGAGACTTCAGGGCGCCTGCGGCCGGGTCTGCTGCGTACGTTGGACCTCGGCGGCCACCACATCCAGCAACTGCTGTGGACTCAATGATGGCAGTGGCTTGCCATTGAGGAAGAACATCGGCGTGTGGTCCACCTTCAGCGCCGCGAGATCCTCGGCCTCCTGGCGCATCAATCCATCGACAGAAGCGGTGTTCGCATCCTTGCGCGCCTTTGACAGATTCACCCCGCTGTCGGCGGCGATCTGCCAGGCCTGTGCCGGGTTCGGCGCGGCGTGTGCCGCCCACTCCTCCTGGCGATCGAAGAGCGCGGTCAACGTCTCGTCAAGTTTCCCTTGCCGGCGTGCGGCATCGAGCACGCGGATGGCCTCATTCGAGCCGGCATGAAAGGAGGCGTAACGCACCACTACGCGCACCTCATCCGGGTGCACGAACAGGATCTGCTTCACCACCGGGGCGAATGTGCGACAGGCCTCGCAAGCCGGATCGAGGACCTCGACAATGGTCACAGGAGCATCGGCGCGCCCGAGCACGGGTGAATGGAAACGTACCAGGTGCGCCGCGACGTCGGGCGCGAGCGGCGCAATCTCGGCAGGGGTCGGTGGCGGCGCTGGTGCCGGCGACACCGCTTCGGCGGGCGCGGCGGCAGAGGCAGCGGTGGGCGCGGCGGCCTCATCGCCAGAACGCGAGCAGGCACACGCGGTCGCGACAAACAGCCCGATCAGCAGGTAACGCATCGTTTTCATCAGGTCATTCCGTCTTGAGGTGCCACCACTCGCGCAGTGATTTGCACTGGCCGGCGGCATCGAACTCGAGCACGAATACACCGTCCAGCGCCAGCGTCGCGCCGGTCGACGCGACGCGCAATGTCGCCTTCCAGTGCGCCACGCCCGTGTTGCCGGTGACGGCGATCACCTGCGATTCAAATTTCACGTCACGCTGGTCCGCGGTGACGGTGCGCCAGTATTCCTCGATGGCCGCGCGGCCCTGCTTCGGCGCGTCGAATGGCATTTCGTGGTAGCTGGCGTCGGCCACGAACAGCTTGCCCGCGGCGGCGGAATCGCGGGCTTCCCAGGCCGCGCCGTAACGCTGCAGCCACGATTCGAGCGCGGTCGTCGTGAGCGCCTTCGCGTGGGCGGTTGATATGAACACGGACAGAAGTCCCGCGATGAGCAGCGGGGCAATGCGTCGATTCATCGTGTCACTTCCTGCGCAAATGATGGCGGGGGAGCATACGCAAGACGCGCAGGATCGGCCATCCAGTCGCAAGGCACCGGGGATCAGGGCTCTCCCGCATGCCATGCACGCAGGTTCAGGAACTCGCGGCGCGTGCGCGGGCCGTAGGTGACAAACGAGGGATTTGGCCGCTCGGCATATTCGGCCCGAGCCTGCGCGACCTGGTCGCGAGCCGTGTAGATCTTGAGCTCATCGGCCGCCAGCTGATACGGCCTGGTGGCATTGAGCCCGAAGACCTTGGCCCGCAACTGCGGTGTGAGCTTCGGATAGCCGTATTTGTCGCGTAGTGAATCCGAGATCTGGAACGTGCGGAGGGCCTGGATCTGATCCTGCGGCGAGCCGTACCAGATCGAGTCCGTCCCCCACAGCACGTTGTCTTCACCGATGTACTTGAAGAGCTTGCCCATGGCATGCGCCGCGGAGTCCGGATCGCGCATCGATAGAAAGCGCCAGGTGGATCCGAGCTCCGCGTACACGTTGCTGTTAGGCCTGACACCGCTGGCCTGCACCGAGGTGACCAGCGCATCGATGCCATCGCTTCGTTGCGGGTCGTATGCGCCCTCGGGTTTGCTCGACACGAACCCGGAGTGATAGATGAGAAAATTCATGTCCGGAAACTGCTTTGCGACCGGGCCGATGTCGCGGCAGGTCGAGTGCTCGTAACTCTTTGGGCCGAAATCCAGCCCCTTGTGGATGCAGATGTTGCGCACGCCCAGCTTGCGGGCTTTTTCCACGAACGCCACGCCGGCGTCGTCCGTCATCCAGAATCCAGTGCCACTCGGCCCCCACTGCGTGTAAGTCTTGAAGGCCACCACGCCAAACTTGGTGAGACGCTCCATGTCCTCCACGTCGCCCGGCTGGTTGGGATTCACGCGGCCATGGAGCAGCAATCGCTTCGAGCCTTGCATCTTTGCGACGATGTCGCGCGTTGCGGTGGCTTCCTCGATGGTGAGTGGCTCTTCCTCACGCTTCGATGGCACGAAACTCAGCACCATCAGGTCCGTATCGGAGTCGAGGAACACGTCCTTGAGGAACTCATCGGGACCGATGCAGTTCAGGTAAGCGCGCTCGCCCTCACCCTTCGCGAGATCACACTGCGTGTTGGGCATCTGCAATGGCTTTGCGCCTGGCGGCAGACGTTTCGTCCAGGCGCCGGTCGGATTCACGAAGTGACCCTGCACATCGAAGATGAATTCTTTTTTGCCGAGCTCGGCGGCGGCGAGTTGCCCATCCAGCTTCGCATCATTGGCAATCTCGAAGAATCCGCCGTGGCGGCCGGCGCGCGCGTGCGCGGCGTTGAATGCCAGCAGCGTGGAAGCCGTACCGCACAGCGAGGTGAGAAACGCGCGGCGCGAACGGCCCAGCTTGCGCGCCAGCTCGGCGGCCCATTCACGTGCAAGATGGTTTGCGTGGTGCAAAGACTCGTCCAACGGAACCGGCGCGAACTCGCCGTTTGTCGTGGTGTCGAGCTTGACCGGAAGACGCTGGCCGTCCGGATCGAGATCCCGCATTTCAGGAATGAGGCTGGACATTGTTCGACCCTCCGCGAGTGAACCGCAGGCAGTGTGCCATCACGCGGTTATCGCCGTGAATGCGTGTGTGCCGCGCGCGGTACCGTCCTACGGCTGCGGCTCCTGCGGGATGCGTCAGATCATTTCGAGCGCACGCGGCCTGGTCGGCGGCGGGAACGCACGATCGATCTCTTCGAGATCCCGCGCCAAAAGCCTGATCTCGCGCGCAGCGGCGTTTTCCCGTACGTGCCCGGGCGAGCTGGCGCGGGGAATGGCTACCACGCCGTCCTGGCGTATGACCCACGCCAGCGCGATCTGCGCCGGCGTCGCGTGGTGACGCACCGCGATTTCTTTCAGCGTTGCATCCTCGAGGATGCGACCCTGCTCGATGGGCGTGTAGGCCATGACGTTCAACCCGACCTTGCGCGCCGAAGGCAGCAGGTCGTACTCGATGCCGCGCCGCGAGACGTTGTACAGCACCTGGTCGCTCGCGACCTGGTCGCCGCCCGGCAGGCGCGCGAGTGCCCGCAGGTCGGACACATTGAAATTGCTGACACCCCAATGGCGAATCTTTCCTGCCTTCACAAGCTCGCCGAAAGTGTCGACGACCGCCGCAAGATTTTCATTCTGCCGCCAATGCAGCAGGTACAGATCGACTTGCTCGACGCGCATCCTGCGCAGGCTGCGCTCACAGGATGTGACTATCTTCTTCTTGCTGGTGGCGTTACCCGGCAGGATTTTCGTGACGATGAAGACCTGGTCGCGGCGTCCGGCGATCGCATCGCCCACGAGTTCTTCGGCGGCGCCGTTGCCGTACATCTCGGCGGTGTCGATCAGCGTCATACCCAGGTCTATGCCAAGTTGCAGCGCCGCGATTTCCTGGCCGCGGCGATCAGGCCGATCGCCCAACTGCCAGGTTCCCTGCCCCAGGACTGGGATCGAGACGCTGGAAAGACTCGTGGTGCGCATGCCGGCGAAGTTGCGCCGGACTGATGCCGCGCGCAATCCCTTCTACGAGCCGTAGGCGTCGCGGAAGGGCTGCAGATGCACGCGGTATTTCTCCGCGGCGCCGACGCTGGTCGTACTGATCGGTTCCCGGACCTGCGCGACGCTGGCCGTCTGCACGGCGCGCTTCTGCAGATGAGGTGTGAAAGTGGCGCTCTCCGGATCGAGGCCGACATGCGCGAGGATCCGGGTGATCCAGGCTTGCGGTTCGGTGGCCAGTGCCTCATAGGGCACGGTGAGAATGCGCTCGGGGAACACACGGCTCCAATGCGCGTGCAAGGCGTCTTCAAGCCGGAAGTGCCAGCCGATGTCGGCGAGCGAGCAGGACCAGGGAATCGTCCCCGTGCCGAACCAGGTGCGGAAACAGGAGATCGCCGTGTCATCCGGATTCCTGCGCATCCAGATCACCCTCGTCCTGGGCAGCGAGTGCAGGATGAAGCCCAGAAAACGCGAATGATTCAGCGTCTTGTCGACGATGCGTCCCTGGCCTCCAAAACGCTGTCCGAGCATCGCCAGGTAGTCGCGCCCGATCTCACCCCACGCATCTGCACCGGCCGAGCGTCTTTCGTAGTCGAGACCTCCCAGCAGGGAGAAATCGCCCGCGGGAATGAGCGCGCTGCAGAAGAGATTCACTTCCTCGCCGTCCGCGACGGCGGAATGGCTGGCCAGGATCTGTTCGACGAGCGTGGTGCCGGAGCGCGGCACGCCGGTGACGAAAATCGTGCGTTCACTGTCGCATCCCGAGGGCGTCAGTCGCTCGAGGTTCTGAGGCGTAAAGTCGCGGATCACGTCGCGCACGAAGCGCTCCATTGCCGGTGCATCGAAAGGCACCCGTGACCTCGCAGCAGCCTCGCTCCAGGCCGCGAATGCACGGTCATAGTCGCCACAGTCATGGCGGGCCTTGCCGAGCGCATACAGGAATGGCGCCTGCGAGTCCGCCGGCGCACGCCGGATCGCCGGCGCCAAAGCTTCCATGCGCGCCAGGTCCGGATCGTCGGGCGCGAACTTGTGCGCCATTGCCAGTGCGTGCCAGTAGTGCCCCATCTGCGGCGCCTCGCCAATCGTCCGCCGCGCCAGCTCCGCGGCCTGCGCGAAATCGCCCAGGCGCGCCGCCACCGTTCCGCGCAGGTACAACAAGGCGGGATGCTGCTGGACCGCCGCCGGCAGCAGGTCGGCCTCGCGCAGGCACGCCTCGATGCGACCGCGCGCGGCGAGCGCGTTGCAGTAATGCAGTGCGCGATCCAGCGTGCGCGGCTCGGTCAGCGCGTAGCGCCGCGCCGCCTCGAGACCGAAGTTGATCTCGCCGATCCGGTTGGCGACTGCCTCGACGTTGCCCCAATGATCCCCGGAGGGCGGACCTTCCTTCAATTCTTCGGCGATGAGCGTCGCGACCCTGCGGCGGTCGAAGCGTTGGAGCGCATCAATGACCTGGCGAAGTCTTGGCGGCGGTGGCGCGGATGGCAAAGTTCTTGCGGCTCCAGAAAACGGCGGAAGTCCCGGGTGACTGCGTGGAGATAGTAAACGAAGCCGCTGGCACCGCGAGTCGCTCCGGATATCATCCGGCGCCATGACCACCACTCGCAGAGAATTCGTGATCGCCTCCGGCGCCGCGCTGGCCGCCACCCGTTTGCATGGCGCCCCATTGGACAACGACGCTGCGACCGAAGGGCTGCTCGGCGCGTTCGCCGAGGAATTGCTGGTCGACTATCCCGAAAGCGCCACCTCGCTCGGCATCGACACGGGCGCACGGGCTGCACTCAAGTCGAAACTCGCCGATCGCTCGGCCGCGGGCCAGAGAACGATCGCGGAACGCGTCGCCCGACGGCTCGATCGATTGAAGGCCATCGATCCTGGCGCCCTCGGTCCCGCCGCACGCATCGACCTGGACGTCATCCGCACGGCGCACGAATTCGCCCTGGAGGGATTCGCCTTTCCATACGGCGACGTCGCACTGCTCAACTCGAACTGGTCGTATCGCAATGCGCCGTACGTGGTCGCCCAGAACACGGGCGCGTTCCTCGAGATTCCGGGCATGCTCGACGAGCAGCACACGGTGACGACCGCCGAGGATGCCGACGCTTACCTCGCACGCCTCGAGGCGTATGCGGGCCAGATCGATGGCGAGACCGAAAGGCTCAAGAGCGCCGCCGGGCAGAACGTGATCGCGCCCAATTTCCTGCTCGACAAGACGCTGAGCCAGCTCAGGCTCGCGCGCGCGGGGAGTGTCGCCGACTGGTCACTGGTCACCTCGCTCGGGAAACGCACCAGCTCGATGTCGCGGCGATTTTGCGGCCCGCGCTGCGAAAATCGCGGCGGACAAGATCGCACCGGCGCTCGACCGGCAGATCGAGGAACTCCTGTCGCATCGTCGCCGTGCCACCAGCGATGCGGGTGTGTGGAAACTGCCGCGCGGCGACGAGTACTACGCCTGGGCGCTGCGCGCGGGCACCACTACCCGCATGACGCCGGACGAAATCCATCGCCGCGGCCAGGAAGAACTGCGCGCGTTGCAGTCGCGCATGGACGGCATCCTTCGCCAGCAGGGAATGACCGACGGAAGCGTCGGCGAACGCATGACCGCATTGGGCAAACAACCGCGCTTCGCTTTCGCGGAAAACGACGAAGGCCGCGCCAGGCTCATGAACTTCCTGAACGCGCGCGTCGCCGACATGCGCACGCGCCTGCCGCGCGCCTTCAACACGATGGTCCCGGGAAACTTCGAGATCAAGCGCATGCCGCCGGAAGTCGAACCCGGCGCCCCCGGCGCCTACGGCGGCCCGGGATCCATCGACGGCAAGGTCACCGGCAAGTTCTGGATCAACATGCTCAGGATGAGCGTGTTCACGACGTACAACACGCCGACGCTCACCTACCACGAGTCCCTGCCCGGCCACGTGTGGCAGGGCGAGTACACCTTCAAACTACCGCTGTGCCGCTCGCTGCTGGCGTTCAACGCGTACTCGGAAGGCTGGGCGCTGTATGCCGAGCAATTGGGCGACGAGCTCGGCGTCTACGACGACGATCCGTTCGGTCGGCTCGGATATCTGCAGTCGATCGCGTTCCGCGCCTGCCGGCTGGTCGTCGACACCGGCCTGCACGCCCGGCGCTGGACGCGCCAGCAAGCCATCGAGTGGTTCGCGAGCAGCAATGGCTCGACGGTCGACGAAGTCAGCGGCGAAGTGGATCGCTACTGCGCCTGGCCCGGCCAGGCATGCGGATACAAAGTGGGACACAGCGAGATCAACCGACTGCGCAACAAGGCGCAGAAGGCGCTGGGACAGCGATTCGACTTCCGCAAGTTCAACGATGCGGTAGTGACCGGCGGCGGCGTGCCCATGCTGACGCTGGCGCGCAGCATCGAGAGATTCATCGCAAGTCAACGGTGATGTGCGAAGAATTTTCCCGTCAGTGTCATGGATTCTGACGTGCGGCGAGCGCTCATGTAGCTATGTTCCTCTCCCATGGAACTGCACCGCGGACGACTCATCGATCACATCCAGCTCGTGGTCAAGGACATCACCGCGAGCAAACGCTTCTACAAAGCGGTGTTTGAGGTGCTGAAAATTCCGCTGGGCGGCGAAGCCGACGACCACATCTGGGCGGACGAGCTGTTCATCTCGACCAGGGAAAGTGACGCGGCGCTGGGCCAGCTGACCGGCCGCGTGCACCTTGCCTTCCAGGGCAAGGACCGCGAAACGGTGGAACGCTTTCACGAAGTCGCGATCGCAGCGGGCGGAAAGGACAACGGCGCTCCCGGCGAGCGCAAGTACCACCCGGGCTACTACGGCGCGTTCGTGCTGGATCCGGATGGCAACAACATCGAAGTCGTGTTCCATGGCCCCGCGAAGAAGTCGGCTGAGTCCGTGCAGGTGACTTTCTAATCGATGACCAAGCTAGTCATCGCGCTGATCTTCGTCGCCGTCATACTGGTCGGCGGCCTCATGCAGTTGCTTCGAAACAGCCGCCAACCCATGGGAACGCCCGAACAACTCGAGCGCGCCAGGCAGCGCGAGCTCGAGCTGGAAGAGAAAGAAAGGCGCGAGAACGAAGACTGATTTTCGTGGGCCGCGCATCGCTCCCTGATAGACAGGCTGTCATATGTCATATTGCGTCATCGGCGTCTCACCAATCCTCGAGATCACGCGCCCTGATGCCGCTGCGTTTGATGACCCCGGGCACCCCCACGACGAGGCTGCCCGGCGGCACGGAGCTCACCACGACCGCATTCGCCCCGATGAGCGAATCGCGGCCGATGCGCACATCGCCGAGAATCTTGGCACCCGGCGCGATGTAGACGTCGTCCTCGATCACCGGCATGCCGGGCTGGCGTGACCGGCCGCCGATCGTGACCCCGTGCGCGATCAGCACGCGACAGCCGATACGCGCGCGCGGATGGATGACCGTGCCGATCATGCCGTGAGCGAACACCGTCCCTTCGCCGATCTCGGCTTCGGACGGCACGACCGCGCCGTAAATCAGGAAGATCGTCCACTGCACGGCGCGGGCCACCCGTTTCGCGCCGCGCATGAATAGCCAGTGGCCGAGGCGATAGAGACGAAACTGCATGGACATCGAAGCGCCGCCGATCGGCGTCAAAGCGGCTTGCGATGGATCATGTAGAGCCGGGTCGCCTCCAGGCTCTCCGCGCTCTGGCCGCGGTGCTGCGCGGAAATCGTGATCGACTGCAGCGCGGCCGCCTCCCGCAACACCTCGACGCTCACCGCCTCGAATCCCGCTTGCGCGAAAAGCGCCATGAACTCGTCGTAGGAGACGCGGTTGAAGTACTGCACTTCGTTCTGGAAAAGCAGGCGCCAAGTTGCGTCGGGATAGGCGAGATACTGCTTGCGCGATGCCGTCGGACAATAGTGGGCGAGGTGATCGTCGACGCCGATCTGGTGGATGGAGTAGCCACCCGGCTTGAGGACCCGCGAATACTCCGCGAGCGAGGACGCGAGGCGATCGGCCTTCACGTGCTCGAGAACGTCCATGCTGAAAACCGCGTCGTACGACGCGTCCGGCAGCGTCTCGAGCGAGCCGTGCGGGTCGATGATGTATTCCAGGTCGAACGCGCGATACAGATCTTCGAAATGTTCCGTCCGCTCGATCAGCGCGAGCTTGCGGATCAACTCAGGTCGGGCGCTGTCGGTGCCCGGCAGCGTCGGGCCCAGCATCGCGCCGAGCTGGGAGAAGATGCGCTTGAGCGCATGCAGCTGGCGGTTGTCCCACACGTCATACAGCGTGCCGCGAAAATCGAAGAACAGCCGCAGGTAAAGGCTGTAGAAATGTATCCACCCGGTGCCGAGCTCGAGGAGTCGCGGCTGTGGGAGGTCTGCCACGCCGAGTCGCCGCACGTTCTGCAGCAGCCAGTTCCCCCGGTCCACATACGAGCCGTCCAGGCGCTGCCGGCGGGACTGCCCGATCGTATTGCCGATCCGGCGATAGAGGGTGCGGCTCGCGCGGTTTACGCCGAACATCTTCAGGCCGAGGGCAGCAAGAAGATAACGCGGCGGGGGAAGAAGAATCATGGCGGCCTACCAGACGAAGAAGAGGAAATCGAGCAGGCGGTTGACGCTCACCCGCCCCGCCGCACGAAGCGATATTTCGGAATTCCGCCATCGAACCGCCGATTCCAGCCAACCGTAAAGCGCAGTCCCATTCCAGGCGACATGGGCAACCACGGCGCAGCGCCACGAGCATGTAGGGAGTGGATAGGAAATTCAACCCGGAATGGACCTACAGTGAGCGCGAGCCTGCCGTCGACTGGTCTTGCCCGGTAAACCCGACGCTGGCCAGGATGCCTGGCCGGAACGTCAGCCGGCGCTGATATTCCGACCGCTGAGCGCCGAAGGGCAGCCTAACCGCATGCCGTGGCGGGTGTGGCCGGCGCCGGCAGCGCGCCGTAGTCTCAACCCGCGCGCTGGATAGTCGGAACGGCGGTGAGCCGCGCCGGCATGCCCATGACGTAACGATCCAGCGACTTGCTCGCGAAGGCGAGGTTCTGTGGATCGACGTCGGTGAGCACCAGGCCGATCAGCGTCGCGCCGCGTTCCTTCAGGAGCCGCGTGGCGCGTGCAAGATCGTTGACGGCCGTTTCGCCATTGCGCGCGACGATCACGGTCTGATCCGCCACCACGGCGAGCGTGAGGGAATCCGAAACCATGCCGACGGGTGGGCTGTCGACGATGATGGCGTCGTAACGCTTGCGCAGTTTCGCCAGCAGCACCGAAAAGCCGGCGACCGTGATGCGGTCCAGCGAATGACTGGCGTTGTTCTCCGCGAGCAGCATGTCGAGGCCGGTGGACGGGTCCGTTTGCAGGACATCGGTGATCTGCGCACGGTCTTCGAGCAGCGCTGCGACTCCGCGGGACGGCTCCGGAATCCGTGCGAGCAGGCTGGCTGCCGGGCAGCGCAGGTCCATTTCCAGGAACAACGTGCGTGTGCCCGAGCGCGCCAGCGCGCGGGCCAGGGACATCGCCACCAGTGTCTTGCCCTGGCCGGCCACCACGGACGTAAACAGGCATACGCGCGTCTCACGCGCGGATTGCTGCTCGAAGATGGCATTTCGCATCGAACGTATGCACTCGATGAACAGCCGCGGATCGCGGATCTTCACCACGCCGCGTTCGCGCGCGTCGTTGCGAAAGCGCGGAATGGCCACCAGCGGCCGCAGACCTACCGCGTCGCTGAGCGCATTGAGATCGATAGCGCCCGGCCGGAACGCCTGCATGAGCAACGCCGCGCCGACTCCACCCAGAACGGAAACCATGAATCCGACCACCAGGAACAGCGAGGTGCGCGGGAACGATGGATGCGCGGGCGGCATGGCCCGCGAAACGATGACCGCCGTGGGATCGGAAAATCCATGCTCGGCCAGCTGAGTCTGGTAGCGGTTGAGCACCGTCTCGAAGACTTTGCGCTTCACGTCGGCCTCGGCCAGCAGCGCGGGCAGGGCGGCGGACACGCGGTCTTGATCCACTTTGTTAGTGGTCTCCGCGCCCACCGAGTGGCGGAGGTCGGCGACCTGGCGTTGCCAGGAGCTCACGTTGGCCTTCGCCTCCCTCTCGACGCGCGTCAGCTGCTTCTCCAGTACGTCGTTGATGCTGGCCAGCGTCTGGCGCTGGTTGACCAGCGTGGGATGGCTGCCGGCCAGCCGCGTCTCCAGCGAGGCGAGCGCGGCCTCGGCCAGCACACGATCGCGCAGCAGCTGCGCCAGCGGTTCATTGGCGACCAGCATCGCGGCATTCGCCGGATCGCCGCCGGCACGCAATGCGCGAATCTCGTCCAGGAGCGCAGTTTGCGCGGATAGTTGACGCTGCGCGTCCATGAGCTGTCCGTTGATCTGTGATAGGCGCTGCTCGACCATCGATACCGCCTGCGTCGTCACGATGCCGTTGCGGAGCTGGTACTGCTGCACCTCCGCGTCCGCGTCGCGCGCTTCCCGGGCGCGCGCGTCGACCTCCTGCTTGAGCCACGCCAGCGACTTCTGTTCGGTATCGGCGCGGCGCGAGGATTGCTCGGCTAGATAGGCCTCGGCGTGAGTGTTGGCGATGGTCGCGGCGAGTCGTGGGTCGCCGGCGGTGATCGAAATCTCCACCGTCTTGCTGCGGCCGTCATTGAAAACCTCGAGGTTCTCCTGGTACTCGCGCAGCACAGCGTCCGAGTTCACCTCGTCGGCTGACAGAAAGGGATGTGCCGCGCCCGGGACCGCCGACTGCGGCGAGGGGAGCCGCTGCAATTGGGCGAGCTTCAGCCGGCGGATGACCTCGCGGCTCAACCCTTCGCTGCCGATGATGGCGGTTTCGCTGCGGATGAAAAACGGATCCGTCATTCCCGGGTTGCGGGCCGAGCCGGCGCCATCGCTCAGCTCGTCGGTCAGCGGTGCCAACAGCACGATGGCACGCGCGGTGTAGGCGGGTGCGAGCGAAAAAACCATTACGGCGATGCCGGCGAATAACAACGCGGTGACGGTGAGCGCCAGCATCCAGCGCTGCCGCAACGTACGACCCAGGCTGCGAAGACTCAAGGCTGAAATGTCTTCCATCACAATCTCCCGATGAACGACAGGTTGGCGACGTGGCGCAGGAAACCGCGAGCGGTCTCCGTGTCACGCGATCCATAGTCGTAGGTGAATCTCAGCACCGAATGCCTTCCCACCTGCCAGCTCGCGCCGAGCTCGGCCAGGTACAGCGTGTCGTCGGGTTCGATCGACTCGAACTCGTCGATGACCAGCCGGCCGCCCGCGAACAGCGACAGCGTGCGGCTAAATTCGTGTGCCAGGCGCAGCATCACTTCGTTGCGAATCTTTCCAAAGCCTCCGGGAATTTGCGTGGGTTCGTCCGAGCGCGAGATTTCGGCACGCAGCGTCGTCAACCGCGTCGGCCGCCAGGACATCGCGCCGCGCAGCGCGAGGCCGTCCAGCATGTCGCTGCCGTCCGTGAAGCGACGCTCGAAGTAGCCGGCGCCGAACTCGAGATCGACGATGTCATTGCTGACCAACACACCCAGCAGCGCGCCGGTGGTGTCCGCGGATGCGACCAGCGGTGAGGCCTCGTCGAACTCGTCGCGCTTGAAATAGGCGCTGCCAAACCACGACAAGCTGCTTCCCAGCTCGTAGGCCGCGCGCAGCTCGCCGCCATACAGCGCGTGGTCGCGATACTGCTGTGAGACGTCGGCGTATTGCAGGCGTTGACCCGCTGCGGAGACGCGAACTGACAGCCGGTTGAAGACATGGGATTGGCGCAGATCGAGGCGAAGGTCGTCGTACAGGCTCACGGGAATGTTCGTCGGCGTTTCGATCTCGATGCGGCGCTCGAAACGACGTTGGCCGTCGAGCGAAAACTCGAACGGATCGTGGGGCGACAGCAAGGTGGCGAACTTCATCGCCGCGCCAAACTCGGTGGCATCCAGCTCGCTCGATTCTCCGTAGTGGTACGCGGCGATAAATGCCTGCGCATTGAATTCGCGTCGTGCGGAAGTGTTGTCGGCGCGCAGCAGCAGCTGTCCCGTCGCTACGCTCTCGCCGACATCCGGGTCCGCGACCGCGTCGACATTCGAGTCGTAACCGTACGAGATCGCCGCGGCGCCGCGCAGGTCGAGCGGACCGGCACGAAAGCCGTCTTCTTCACCTCCATTGGCGAAGACATCGCGCTGTGATTCGGCCAGCTCACCCGGTGTCGTCAGGTCGAGCGCTTCGCCGGACGCGGCAGCCAGCAACGCGGTCAGACACACTAACAACCTGGAACGAGGATGCCTCATGCCAGGCCTCAGAAGTGGCGCTCGAACACGAAGACGACGTCGCCCGGCAGGATGCGCGAGTTACGCGACGCCTGAGCCTCGCGTGCTGCGCCTTCACTCTTGCGGGTCACCGACACTTCATCTTCCGAGGCGCGGAACGTGTAACCGCCGGCGATGGCCACCGCCGTGAGCACGGTCATGTCGGGCACGTATGCATAGGAGCCCGGGTTCTTCACCTCGCCCAGAATGAAGAAGGGCCGGTACTCGTTGATCTGCACCGTGACGTCGGGCGACTTCACCGCCTTGGTGTTCAGTAGCTCGATGAGGCGGTGCTGCAATTCCGGCACCGTGAGACCTGCGGCCTGCACCGGCCCGATGAGCGGCATCGAGACTGCGCCGCTGTCGTTTACCCGCAGCGGGCCGGACAGATCCTCCTCGCCGAACACCGTGACCTGCAGCGCGTCACCCGGCCCGAGTAGATAGGAGCCAGATGGCACGGCGGCAAGCTCTGGCAGGCTGCCGTAGTTGCTGGCGCATCCGCTCGACAGGAGGGCGGCCAGCAGGATGACGGGGTGCATTTTCATCGCAATTTTCCTGACATGTAACGAAGGTCCTCTCGGTTGAGCAGCAGGCGCGGCCAGGGAAGTCCCAGCACCTGGCGAATGGCGACGATGAGCGCGAGCCAGCGCGCGACGCCGGCTATGAGCACGGCGGCTGCGGCACCGATGGCGCCATAAGGCGGTACCAGGATGAGCAGGCTCAGCAGTGACAGGCCGAGCGTCGCGACCTGCAGCGTCGACACCACGCCAGGCCGGTCACGCGCGAGGAACAGTTGAACGCTGACCTGGCTCAGCACCGACAAGGCGGCCTCAATCACCAGCAGCCGGAAAATCCAGTTGGCGGCGGCGAATTCCACGCCAAATGCCAACGTCAGCAACCACTCCCCGAGGATCCACAGGGCGACGCAGGCAACGAACATGCCGGCTAGCAGGTAACGCAACGCGAGGTCGTGCAGGCGCACGCTCTCCTGCGAATCGCGCCCGGACAGATGCGAGAGAAACACCGACATCACCGCCGTCTGGGCGAGCTGGATGATGCGCGAGAACGCGAAAGCTACCGCGTAGAGTCCGAGCTGGGCGGGGATCAGCAGCGGAATGAGCACGATGCGATCCAGGAAGAACGCCGCGGTGAACACCACGTCGTTTAGCGCGCCACGGCTGGAGAACGACAGCAGTGACGGCAGTTCGCGCCATGCGCCGCGAAAACGCGGTTGCAGCCGGCGCACGAAGTCGGGCAGCACGATGAGCAACGCCACGAAACCGGTGCCTAGCAAGGAGAGCACTGCGTTCCGGGCAGTGAGCGTTCCGAACCACCAGAAGCCGGTCAGCACGAGCAGGTGCAGCACCTGCGGCAGAAGGTTGGTGAAGTTGCTTCGCCCATATTGGCCGGCGCCCGTGTATGACTGCTTGATGATGAGCGACACGGTGTTCACCAGCACGCTGACGAGACAAAGCTGGGCGAACAGCACAACCGAGGCAGGGTATTGCGCCAGGAATCCCGGGATCAGCATCGCGCCTGCCGCAGCGGCAACGAGTGCCAATGCATTGCCGACGAGCAGGGCGGCACCTATCACCGCTCCGGACTCCGACGCGTTGCGACGCATGCGGAACACGATGGCGCCGTTCAGTCCTGCGGTGGCTACCATCGCGAACAGTAGTGGCCAGATGCTCACCGCGGCGAACTCGCCGCGGCCCTGCGGGCCTAACAACCGGGCCATGATGACGCCGGTGCCGAAATTGGCGCACAGGATCAGCCCCTGCGTGCCCATAGTCTGGAACATCGCAAATAGCGGCCGATCGCCGCGCACCACGCTCGAGGCAAGCTGGCGCAGACGTTCGAACAGCGACGGTGCTGTGATCTCGCCGGTCATACGGTGTGAAGAATCGCGTTGAAGCGATCGGTCATGGCCGCGGCGGAAAACCTGAGCTCGGCTTCCACCTGGGCTTTCGCGGCGACGGTGCGTGCCCAGTCCGGTTCCTCGAGGTAGCGCGTGATGGCGGCGCTGAGCGCTGGCGCATCGTTCATGGGCGTGAGCTGTCCGGTGACGCCGTGCGTGACGATTTCGCGCGCGCCACCGGCGTCACTCGCGATCACCGGCGTGCCCACGAACATCGACTCCACGATCACACGCCCAAAGGGCTCGGGTGCCGTCGAGCAATGAACAACCACATCGCAGGCCGCCATGATGGCCACGACCTCGTCGACGTGACCGGCAAACGTCACGCGCTTGGAGATCCCGAGTTCGTGCGCCAGCGCCTTCATGCGCTGTTCGTGTTCTTCCTCGCCGAACAGCGCGCCGCCGGCGATCACGGCATTGGCACCGGGAACCTGCGCCATGGCGCGCAGGAATACATCCTGTCCCTTCCACTGACAGATGCGGCCGAACATGCCGATGAGCGGCGCTCCGTCGCGACTGAACAGATTGCGATAGCGGGTGATCTTCACCCTGTCGCGCGTCTGCGCGGCGACGAGGTCGCGGCGCGTCATGGGATGGATGATGCTCACGCGCTCGCTGCGGCCGCCCGAGGCGAGCCAGGCCTGCATACTGGCTTCGGAATTGAGGATGACGTGGTCGGCGGAAACCCGAGCCAGCGTCACCAGGAAACGCACCAGCAGCGGATTGAAGTGATCCTTCGAGAGGATGTCGTTCATGAACCAGAACACCGGCCGGCGCATGAAAGGCTTCGCGAGGGCGGCAACGACGAACGATTTCTGCGAGAAACACACGACGACGCGAAAGCCGCGCGCCTTGCGTGCCACGCCGCGTACCATCGACAGCGTCGCGGGAATCGCGCGCAACAGGGCCGACAGACCGCCTTCGCGGCGCACCGCGCTGGCCGCGCGCGGTAGTTCGTTCACCGAACAGCGAATGCCGCGCTCATGCAGCATGGCTTCAAGAGAGCCATGCTGCATGAGCATCACTTCCGAAGTGTGGGCGACGCATTCGGCCAGATCGATCATCTTGAATTCGGCGCCGCCGGGCACGCCGACGTGGGTCATGAAGAGGATGTGGTTCATCGTGTTGCGCTCCTTGCCAGTGCCGCCAGCCCCAGCCCCAGAAACAGCCAGGCGAAGAATCCGGCCTCACCGGTGTGGACGCTGCCCATGGGCAGCTGCGCCCAGGCCGCGACGACGACCGCGCGATCGAAATGAAGGTGCTGCGCCACGTCCGGGACGCGCTGGAACAACGTGGCGACGAGAAAAGCCACCGCGCCCAGATAGGCGCTTCCGGCGATGACGCCGAGCCCACGCCAGATCTCGATGAGCGCACTGTCGAGGATCACGCGATGCATGCCACCCAGGCGGCGCGCCACGCCTATCTGCCCCAGGCCCTCGCCGACGATCAGGCCTTCGTCCCGCGTCAGCGCTCGATACTGGTTGAGTCGTTCTTCGCCCGATAGGTCGGCGCGCAGGTTGGTCATGCTGCTGGCACGCTGCGTGATGGTCTCGCGGATCTGGGGTACGAGCGCCGTGGCGGACAGCCCCACCAGGACTGCCAGTGCGGCGAGAACATTCGCCGGCCGAAACACGCCCGGGCGAGTGAGCACCAGCAGCAAGGCGCCGAGCAGCGTCGCCGCCCAGATGGTGCGGTACTGCGCCAGCGCGATCCCTAACAACATGAGCGTGATGAGTGGCACCGCGACGGGAAGTGGACGCTTGAACGCCACCAGGATTCCTGCCGACATCACGGCGCCCAGAGAGCCCGGGGAGTTCATGGTGCTGAAGACGCGCAGCGCGAATGGCTCGGGCCGGCCGATCGAGTCCATGCCGAGCTCGGCGACGCCTTGCATCCACCTGAGGTCCCAGGAGGGCGGATTGATGTACTGGAATACGCCGTACAGACCCATGAATGCCCCCGCCCACACCAGGGACTGCTCCATCACCTGCCGTTCCTGCGGGTGCTGGTCGCGGCGCGCGAGAAGATAGACGGCGAACAGCGGCCCGGCGCTCCACTTGAGGAAGTCGATGGCAGCTGCGGTCACGGCTCCCTGCAGCACGGCGAGAAACGCGCCATACAGGATCGTCAGCCCTATCACCAGGAAAGCGCCGAGATACCGCGGCCGGGGGCGCGCCCAGTACTGGAGGAAAGCGAAGCCGGTGAACAGGCAGCACAGGTAGGGGGTGATGAGCACAGGACTGGTTGAATCGAAGCCCGCCTGATCGTCCACCAGCCTTCGCACCAGCGACACGAAACAGAACAGCAGCACGCAATGAGCCGCGAACCACGGCGAACGGCGCGCGAAGAGAAACGCGGCTAACGCCAGATTCATGGCCGGATACGCAATGCGCAGCACGGGCGCGAAGCCGACTGAATACAGCAGGCAGGGAATCAGGAGCACCGAACACACGACGAGGCTGCCTTCGAAGAACCTGCGCGAGACGGCCGGGCGGACGGTGTCGAAGCCGTAACGGCCCTGATCTGGAACGACGGACAGCGCTCCGCTCATGCAGGGACACCCGTGGGCTGACGCGTGGCCTCTCGCACCGCGAGCTGGCGATCGAGGCCGGTCGACATGGGAGGCACGCTGCGGAATACATCCCAGCAACCATCGACGAAGTTTCCGTAGGTCTCACGGAAGATCTGCGCCGAAAATCGCTGCGCGTTCTCCCAGCAGTCGAGCGGCGCAATTCGATCGGCGTTGCGTTCGAACACGGCCACGGCGCCGGCAACAGCTGCGGCATCCTGGCGCTGAAAGAACAAGCCGGTGGGTCTGTCGTGATCGAGCCCGCGGATGGTCTCGAGCGCGCCGCCACGGCCGTACGCGATCACCGGCGTACCGCAGGCCTGCGCCTCCACCGGCGTGATACCGAAGTCTTCCTCGGCGGCGAAAATGAACGCACGTGCGCGCTGCATGAGGTCCGAGAGCACCCTCGACGGCTGGTAGCCGAGAATTTCGACATTGGGACCGGCCAATGCCTTCACACGCTTCATCTCCGGGCCATCGCCGATCACCACCAGCTTGCGATCCGGCAACGCGCGGAAGGCTTCGACGATCGCGGTGATCTTCTTGTACGGCACCATGCGCGAAGCCGTGAGATAGAACGGCTCCTTGTTGGTGCGCAGCGCGAAGTTATCCACATCCACGGGCGGGTGGATCACGGTGGCATCGCGCCGATACACCTTCCAGATGCGTCGCGCGATGAAATGCGAATTGGCGATGTAGTGATCCACGCCGTTGGCGGTGCGCAGATCCCACATACGCGCGCGATGAAGCATCCAGCGCGCAATCATCCCTTTGAAGCCGTGATCGAGCTTGGCTTCGTCAAGATACTGGTGTTGCATGTCCCACGCGTAACGCATGGGAGAGTGCACATAGGAGATGTGCAGCTGATCGGGGCCGGTGATGACGCCCTTGGCAATCGACGAGCTTCCCGACAACACCAGCTCGTATTCGGACAGGTCGAGCTGCTCCATGGCGAACATGAGCAGCAGCAGGAACTGCCGGTGATGATGCCGCACGAATGGCAGCTTCTGCGCAAACGTGGTGATTGGCACCTTGCCACGCAGAAAGCCGCGATCGGCCTCTTTCATGACGTCGACCGAAACGCAGACATCCGATTGCGGATACATCGAGATCATCTGCTCGAGCACGCGTTCGCCGCCTGCGTAAATGTCGAGCTTGTCGTAAACCAATGCCGTTCTTCTCATTTGCGGAAACTCCCGTGGGCTCAGTAAGCGTTGCGGTCTGACCAGACCACTGACACTGTCTTGAGCAGAATTCTGAAATCGAGCCACAGCGACCAGTGACGCATGTACGCGAGGTCGAGCTCGATGCGCTTGCGCATCGACTCGAGATCGTCGCCGCCGCGGTATCCATTGACCTGTGCCCATCCCGTAATGCCGGGCTTCACCTTGTGACGCACCATGTAGCTCGGAATCTCGCGCCGGTAGTGTTCGTTCATGGCGACCGCGTGCGGACGGGGTCCCACGATGCTCATGCTGCCTTCGAGCACGTTGACGAGCTGCGGCAGTTCGTCGATCGATGTCTTGCGGATGAACGCGCCGACGCGGGTGATGCGGGAGTCGCCCTTCGCGGCCGCGACGAATGACTGTTTGCCGTCTTCGGTGACGGTCATCGAGCGGAATTTGTAGACCAGGATTTCGCGGCCATCGAGGCCGTAGCGCTTCTGCTTGAACAGCACTGGTCCGCGCGAGTCCAGGCGGATCGCGACGGCGACTGCGGCCAGCACCGGCAGCAGCAGCACCAGCGCGGTCAGCGCGATGGCGACGTCGCTGATGCGCTTGGCGATCCACGCCGCCCCATAGAAAGGAGTCTCGCGCACCGCGACCACCGGGATGCCGCCCAGGACGTCGAAGCGAGCCTGGATGAGGTTGAAGGCGAAGAGATCCGGTACGAAGTAGATGGACGCGGTGGAGTCGTGCAGCGCGTTGAACAGCGAAGTGATGCGCGCGTCGCGGCTCATGGGCAGCGTGACGTACACCTGGTCGATGTGATTGCGTGATACGTAGTCGGCCAGGTCGGCCGTTTTGCCGAGAATCCTTGCGCCGCAGTTTTCTGCTACCCGTTCGGGCGCCCGGTCTTCGAAGAACCCGATCACCTCCGTGTGCAGCAGGGGTTCGCTGCGCAGAGTCTGCGCCAGTCTCTGCCCGAGCTCGGTGACGCCGACAATGACCGCGCGCTGCGCGGGCTGCTGCCGCATGGCTTTCGTGATCCAGCGGCGTGCCGCGGTTTCGCCCGCGCGCAGCAGCAGCGGGGTCGCGATCAGCCACGCGACCAACGGCGTCCGATCGAGCGTATGCGCCACGCCGGACAGATAGACGACCAGCGTGATGAGTCCGACCAGCAGCACCCACCGGCCGGTGATTTCCATGAATACGCGGCCGGGCGCCTGTTGCTCGTCGCTGGCGCCGATGCGCGCGATGCCGAGCACATCGGACGCCCCGAGGAAAGTGAGCACGGCGATGAGGAAGTATCCGCCGCGCAGCGGTTCCGCCGCCAGCCACAGACATATGAATAGCGAGAGCACCGGGATGATGGGCAAGAGCAGGCTCTTGACCACGAACACCATGGGCGCATCTACCGTCGACAGCGCTGTCACCTCTCGGGTGCGCAGCGCCTCGCTGGGTACACTCATCAGGTGCCCAGGTTGAGCGTGCGCGGCGAACGCAACGATTTCTGCCGGCGGCGGAGCTGCAACGTTATCAGTGCGCCGGCCAGCATCAGCATCAGCATGGAGTCAGCAGTGCCAGGCGCGACATCGCCGGTCGCGCTGCGAATGCCATCTGCCACAAGTGCCGCGGGCGCCAGAAGTGCCGGAGCGAACAACTGCGCGGAGTGCGCTGCCGGGGTCACCACTCGATGGGTTGCCGAAGGCGACGCGGAGGCCGACAACATCGTCGCAACACTCAGAACACAGACTGCTACGTATTTCATGAGATCTCCCACACAGAAATAGCGAAGCCCTCGAGTGGACAGATGCAAGGGCAATGCCACAATGCAACAAATGACACACAAGGCGCTGACGAGGCTTCGGTTGCCCGCCTTGCGCGCCAGGTTGCACGCGCCGGCGGGAATCGTCGTCCCGACGCGGCACCGACGAAGTGCATCAGGAGCGGGTTTTGTAGTTAGTGGTGCGTAGTTAGGAAGGATGTCGGCCGGTGGCGTCACCCCGGTGAGAAAAGCTCTGCCATGCGTGAAAAATGCTCACCCTGAGTGGATGCAAATCGGCGACGTCGTACGACGCCCATGACGCACTGATAGTTAGCAAACGCGCAGCTGACGCACTGTTGTTGTGTTTGCTCTTGCAAAGGATTCCCACAATTGTGCCCGGGCGCCTCCAAATCTCGTTGCGCACCGTGGAATGGCAATTGCATTGACTACGGTCGTGATTTCCACAGTGACCGATGACACCGCTGTACCTGCCGAACGCGCCAGCGCGTCCGTAAGTGCCCGCGCGGCGGTTTTCTGGTCATTGCTGACGTTGTTGCTGCCGTGGGCGCTGCGCCGGCGGCTTCTAAACCTGGCGTGCGGTTACTCCATCGCGCCGGGCACGCGCGTGGGATTCTCCGTCGTGGCCTGCACGCACCTGCACATGGAGTCCGGGGCGCGCATCGGGCACTTCAACGTCATCAAGGGAGCTCGCCTCGAGATGCGCGACAATTCGTCCATCGGAGACTTCAACTGGATCGCAGGACTGCCGCTCGAATCCACGCGCCACTTTGCCGCCGAGGTCGGACGCGATCCGGCGTTGTGTCTTGGCAGACACGCGGCGCTGACGTCGCGACATTTTCTCGACTGCTCGAATCGCATCGGCATCGGGGAGTTCGCGACGATCGCCGGCGCTCGCACCCAGATCCTCACGCATGCGATCGACCTGCGGAGCAATGCGCAGGTCTCGGCGCCCGTGACCATTGGCTGCTACTGTTTCGTCGGCACGGCTTGCGTGGTGCTCAAGGGCGCACGGCTGCCGGATTGTTCGGTGCTGGCCGCCGGCTCTTCGCTGGCGCGCGCTCACGAAGAGCCCTTCACTCTGTATTCGGGCGTTCCCGCAACCCCGGTGAAGGCGCTGGAACGCGATGGCGCCTATTTTTCCCGAGTGCGCGGCTTCGTCGATTGAGGCGTGAACTTGATGATCACTGGGCGATCTTCGAGCAGGAACTGAAACGTCTGCGTGTCGCTCGAAAGCTCGCGCCGCTCACCCGTGAATGTGTCGATGCGAATCACCTGCGCCGCGACGGCGTTTACGCTGAGGATGCGCGGCTCGGCGGAAATCATTCGACGGGCCTGGTCGTCCCAAAGCCGCGCTTCGCGCCAAACGAGGAGGTCGAAGGTTCCATCCGCCTCGCGCAGCATCAGCGATCGAACGCCGGTCGATTGGCCTGCAATCGCGTACGGCAACACCGTCGGCGACGCGCGCGCAATCGAGTTGCTGGTCAAACCTTGCGTGAGGTGATGAATCGCATGCGCGGCGGGTTTGGGCTGCCAGTCGGCGTCGTAGAGCCCCAGAGATTTCGACCAGTCACGGTCGTCGTGCCGGTCATCGACCAGCTGGTAGAGGTAGATGGCCGGAATGTTTTCCCGCCAGGCCTCGGCGATGAGAACCAGCAGGTATTTCGCCTGCACTTCGGCCGGCACTCCTTGCGGCGTGCCGGCTGCGCTCGAATAGCCGGTTTCGGTGACGGCAGTGTGCGGCAGGCGCGGAGTGGCACGGCGCGCCAGATCGATCGCGAAGCGCCAGGAGGAGGACGGCACGCGCCCCTCGAAATAGGCATGTGCGTTGCCGAGATCGGCGTAGTCCGACAGGTCGCCCAATCGCTCGTGATCGGCTGCACTCGCTCCGCCCAATGTCAGTGCAAGAACCGGGATATCCCCGAGCACTGGCGACCGCTTCATGAGCGCGTACAGATCACGCTGGACGGCGATACCCGCGGGGAATCCGCCGAGGCCGTGATAGTTAGCCGGCCAGATCTTGATTTCGTTGAGCCCTTCGACCGATACGATCGACCCCTTGAAACGCCGGGCGAAGCTTTCCAGCGCGCGCACCGTCTTGGCAAGTTCTTCGGCCGCTTCGCTGCGGATGACGAAATTGAAGCGAAAGCCCTGCGCCGCGAGCAACTCGTATGGCCTGGGGTTTGCATGGGGAGTCATGTCCCGCAGGCGATCGATGCCGACATACCGCAGCGCCGCCTGCACGCGCGAAAGGTCTTCGTAAGGAGTGCGCCCATAGTCCAGATGAGTCACCACGCCGAGCGATTTCAGCACCTCTGCAGCGTCACGCGGCAACGGAAACTCATTCGCCTCGGCGCCGAACGCTGCCGGCGCGGCGCCAAGCGCGGCAAGGATCGCAATGCGTGCGAATTTGAACATCGTCGTACGATGATATAGCCACTGGGAGAGCGCCAATGCGACAGCCATTGACAATTGCGATCCTCACCAAGAATGAGGAGTTGCTCATCGAAAGAGCCATCCGCAGTTGCGCCTGGGCGGATGAAGTCCTCGTGCTCGATTCGGGCAGCACCGACCATACCTGCGAGATCGCCGCGGGTGCCGGCGCCCGGGTCGAGCATCAGCCCTGGCTCGGCTGGCGTGGGCAGCATCAGCGCGCCGTGGACCTCGCCACGCACGACTGGGTGATGAAGATAGACGCCGATGAAATCATCACCACGGCACTGGCGCGATCCATCGACGCGGCGTTGTCTGCGAATCCGGATCCACGCGATGGCTTCGTCCTGGATCGCGCCGAGGAGTTCCTGGGCGAATTCATTCCCAACGCGCGCCGTAAAAGCCGTCGCATGACTTTCGTACGGGTGTTCAATCGCCTGCACAGCATGTGGGATCCGGATGTGCTCATCCACGAGCGCGTCAAGGTGGCGGGGGAGTGTCACATGCTCGAGGGGCAGCTCCTTCACTGGCGCAACCCGACCATCGCGCGAATGGTTAGCACCTACAACGCGAACGCGGACGTCGAGGCGAAGATGCTGATCAGGGAGCGGCCGAGCGGGCCGTCTGCGCTCACCATTGTGTTTAAACCACTGCTGCGTTTCGGCTGGACCTACTTCCTGTGCGGCGGCTGGCGCGGAGGCATGCGCGGCTATCTGTATGCGGCGACCCGCGCGATGGCGGAATTTATCTCGCTCGCCAAGGCGTGGGAGCTGCAGAACACGAAACCGCGCCCGCACCCGCCAGCGGGCGTGACTAACTACGCGACGGCAGCCCACAGCGCTTCCGCACCCCCTGATGAAAAGGGGCGGGAGCTGAGCACCCCCGCCCCATAACTCACTTCGAGCTTGCGTTCAGCAGCAGCTGCTGACCAGCTTCAGGGCGCTGGAGTCGCCGCGATGGCTGCGACGGCGTCGACAAAGCCGTGTCCCGAATCGAAGTCATAGCCCGCCGGCAACGGCGAGAACACCGAGTCGCCCGGTCCCGGCACGACGAGCACTTCACGCTTGGTGATGTCCTCGGCGGTGTCGCGCAGGATGTCGTAGATCGCATCTGCGCCCAGTCCGCTGTTCTTCTGCAGCATCAGTGCGGCAACGCCCGCGACATGCGGCGCGGAAGCCGAAGTGCCGAAGAAGTTCGGCAGCTCGTCCGCGGGATTGTCCAGGCACGGCGTGATGAACGTACTGGTCGGGCTGTTGCAGCCGTCGCCGTCATCGTCGTCGAAGGACGAGTCGGCGAAGAAGAACGTCGTGTTGCCGCCGTCCGGCCCGGTGACGCGCGGATTTTCGCGCAGTTCCGGGACCGCAAGCGTCGCTCCGTATTTGTCGAGATACGTCGGAATGCCGCCCGCCGACGAGAAATCGTTGAGGCAGGCGGGCAGGCACGCACCGGGCGTGTCCTGCACGAGCGTCGAGAAGTAAGTGTCGAACTCTTCGGTCAGATACCACGAGCTCGCCCCGATCGAGGCGACGCTGCCGGCGTTGGCGTGGCCGTAGGACGTGCCGCTCTGCGTGTCGTGTTCCACGACGTCGATCGTTCCCTGATTCTCGAACATCACGTACTTGACGTGCTGCGGCGCCTCGCCGGCGACCCGGGCAATGCGCACGAAGAAGTCGTTGGTCTTGGATTTCGGCCCGCCGACGAACAGCAGCGTCAGGTCGACTGCGTCGCGCCCGACGTTGCGGGTACCGGCGAGTTGACAGGTGATGCCGGCCGATACGCCGGGCGGACAGCGCGGCACGAGCACGCCCTTGTCGGTATAGATCAGCATGTCCAGATCACCGGTCGCGCCGCGCGGCGCGGCCCCGTTGGGATCCGTGGCCTGCGCATAGGTCGTCGACGACAGGAACGGCTGGTCCCACTGCAAGCTGAAGATAATGAATGCCTGCCCGCCGGCCGGCGTCACGTGGATCTTCTGCAGCGTGTCGATGCCCGGACCCGGATCGAAGTCCTGCGACGGCAGCACGAAGGGTGCGCCCTGGCCGTTGGCGTTGCCCCCGCCGTTGATCGGCACCGCGACTTCGCGATAGTCCGACTCGTACGACAGGCGTGCCTGGTTGCCGGCCGAGGAGAAATAGGCGGCGCCGGCCTCCACCGCCAGGTCCGCCGCCTGCGCGATGATGCCGTCGGAGAACATGTTCTCGGCGAAGTAGATGACGTCATCGACGATCACATCGGAGCCGGCTTCCTGCAGCTCCAGAATGCCGTCGGCGAAGTCGACCAGGCTGTTGAACGCGGTGTGAAATTGCTGCGCCGCCCCTGGCGCGACGTCGTGTACCAATTGCACAAGGCCACGTCCCTCGTCGGAGCCCGGGCACGGGCCGTTGTCGAGCACGTCGACATTCGGCGGCACGTCCTGCGTCGCTTCGTCCTCTGCCGCGGTCGAGGTCGGCGCGCCGGGCACGAACGGAGCGGGATTGCACTCGTAACTGTCCGACAGCACACCGACCGTCACGCCGGCACCGTCCAACCCGGTCGTCTCACGGACGGTGTTGGAGCCGAGGCTGACGTCGCCCTGGCTGACCACGTCTCCCTGCGAGGCCACTCGCGCCGTCGCGAGCGCGGGCATCGCGAACTGCAACGACGGCAATGCCGCCAACCGGGCCAGAGCCGCAACTGGCACCTGCGCGCTGACCAGCGGCCCTTTCGCCTTGACATTCCGGGCGCCGAGCTGGGCCAGGCCGCGCTGCAAGCCGGCGGCGTCGCTGGCGTACAAGTCGACTCCGACCATTCCGCCCCGCACCTTGATCAGGGCGTTGCGCGAGCGGAAAGCTTTCTTGTTCGAGCTGTTCTGGTACTCGTCGTAGACATTGGCGAGCCACGGTCCGAGCTTGCCTGCCGGACCGCTGCTCGCCGCAGCGATCAGGTTTTCTTCGGGCGTCGCGGCGGACGCAATTCCCGTATGCGCCGCCGCGATCGTAAGGATGAGCGTGGCGAGCGCGACGCTCACCTTGGTATGAATGAACATAATCCCCTGCTCCTTATCCGTGATGGTTGTGAGGCGCGCGGCCGTCATGGTGTCGCCGCTCGCGTGCTGAGAAGCGAATGATGAAGGACGTGGCGATTGCCAGCAATGCGGTTCGTCGACGGCACTTGCCTGGTAAACGCGGCGGCCAAGATGTCTGGCCGAAGTGTCAGCGGCCGCTGACCCTGCGAACGATTTGCAGGGCGCTGACGTTCGCATCAACGCGGGCTTGGCTGAATCACTCCCACTCGATGGTGGCCGGCGGTTTCCCCGAGATGTCATAGACCACGCGCGAGATGCCCTTCACTTCGTTCACGATGCGACGCGAGACGAGATCGAGGAAATCGTACGGCAGCCGCGCCCAGTGCGCGGTCATGAAGTCGATGGTTTCGACGGCGCGCAACGCGACCACGTAATCGTAGCGGCGTCCGTCACCCATCACGCCCACCGAACGCACCGGCAGGAACACCGCGAAGGCCTGCGAGGTCTTGTCGTACAGATCGTGGCGGCGCAGCTCTTCGATGAAGATGTGATCCGCCTGGCGCAACAGGTCGGCGTAGTCCTTGCGTACCTCGCCGAGGATGCGCACGCCCAGGCCCGGTCCCGGGAAGGGATGGCGATGCACCATCACGCGCGGCAGCCCGAGCTCGATCCCCAGCTTGCGCACCTCGTCCTTGAACAGTTCGCGCAGCGGCTCCACCAGCTTCATACGCATGTTCGCCGGCAGCCCGCCGACATTGTGATGTGACTTGATGACATGCGCCTTGCCGGTCTTGGCGCCCGCCGATTCAATGACGTCCGGATAGATAGTCCCCTGCGCCAGGAAGTCGATGCCTTCGAGCTTGTGCGACTCCTCGTCGAACACCTTGATGAACTCGGCGCCGATGATCTTGCGCTTCTTCTCCGGATCGGACTCGCCGCGCAGCGCCGCGAGGAAGCGCGCCTCGGCATCGACACGGATGACCTTCACGCCCAGATTCTGGGCGAAGATCTTCATGACGGCGTCGCCTTCATTGAGGCGCAGCAGCCCGTGGTCCACGAACACGCACACCAGCTGGTCGCCGATGGCCCGGTGCAGCAGCGCCGCGACCACGGAAGAATCGACGCCGCCCGAAAGTCCCAGCAACACCCTGCCCTTGCCCACCTGGTCGCGCACGCGCGCAACGGCGTCTTCGATGATGTTGCCGACGTTCCACAACGGCTCGCAGCCGCTGATTTCGCGCACGAAACGTTCCAACAGGCGTTTGCCCTGCAGCGTGTGCGTGACTTCCGGATGGAATTGCACGGCGTAGAAACGCCGCGACTCATCGACCATCGCCGCCAGCGGCGCGTTGGCGCTTTGCGCGACTGCCTTGAAACCGGGCGGCAGTGATTCAACGCGGTCGCCGTGGCTCATCCACACGTCGAGCACGGAACGGCCCTGCGCATCCTGGCGATCGAACAACCCGTCGAGCAGCTTGTTGGGCGCGACGCTGGTGACTTCGGCATAGCCGAACTCACGGTGATTGCTGGGCGACACCCTGCCGCCGAGCTGCTGCGCCATGGTCTGCATGCCGTAACAGATGCCGAGCACCGGCACGCCGAGTTCAAACACGGATTGCGGTGCGCGCGGCGGCTCCTGGTCGGTGACCGACTCGGGCCCGCCCGAGAGAATGACGCCGCGCGGCTTCCACTTGCGGACGTCTTCGTTGCTGACGTCCCACGGCAGGATTTCGCAATAGACACCGAGCTCGCGGACCCGGCGCGCGATCAGCTGGGTGTACTGGGCGCCGAAGTCCAGGATCAGGACGCGCGAGGAGTGGATGTCGGTCTGTGGACTATGCATCGGACTCATCGCAACGTTACTCATCACTCTTCCTTCTGGAGAACTGGCCTCACGACGCCCGGTAGTTGGGCGCTTCCTTGGTGATCTGCACGTCGTGCACGTGGCTCTCGCGCATGCCGGCGCCAGTGACGCGTACGAACTTCGGATTCAAACGCATGGCGGCGATGTCCTTTGAACCGGTGTAGCCCATGGCGGCGCGCAGGCCACCGGCCAGCTGGTGCAGGATGGAGACCAGGCTGCCCTTGTAGGACACGCGACCTTCGACACCTTCGGGCACCAGTTTTTCCAGCTCCGAAGCCGTGTCCTGGAAGTAGCGGTCGGCGGAACCATGTCGTTCGCTCATGGCGCCGAGTGAACCCATGCCGCGATAAGCCTTGTACGAGGCGCCCTGGTAGAGTTCGACGTCGCCGGGCGATTCTTCTGTGCCGGCAAACAATCCACCGATCATCACGCTGTCGGCGCCCGCAACAATAGCCTTGGCGACGTCACCGGAGAAGCGGATACCGCCGTCGGCAATCACCGGCACTTCGTTCTTGACCGCACTCGCGACGTTGGACACCGCCGAAATCTGTGGCACACCGACGCCCGCGACAATACGCGTGGTGCAGATGGAACCGGGCCCGATGCCCACCTTGATGCCGTCAACGCCGGCCTTCATGAGGTCGCGCGCGGCATCGGTGGTCGCCACGTTGCCACCGATGACCTGCAGGTCGCCCCACTTCGCCTTGATGCGCGCGATGGTGTCGATGACACCCTTCGAATGACCGTGTGCGGTGTCGACGACCACCACGTCAACACCGGCCTCGCGCAACGCCGCCACGCGATCGAGTGTGTCCGGCGAAGTGCCCACCGCCGCGCCCACGCGCAGGCGGCCCGAAGGGTCCTTGCAGGCGCGCGGGAATTCGGTGGCTTTCTGGAAATCCTTCACGGTGATCATGCCGCGCAGTTCCTGGTTGCCATTGACCACCAGCACCTTCTCGATGCGATGTTTATGCAGCAGCAGCAGGACTTCTTCCTTGGGCGCGTTTTCGCGCACCGTGATCAGGCGCTCCTTGGGCGTCATGACCGAGGACACCGGTGCATCGAGTTTTTCCTCGAAGCGCAGGTCGCGGTGCGTGACGATGCCGACCACCTTCGGGCCCTGCACCACCGGCACGCCGGAGATGCCCTTGGATCTAGTTAGCTCGATGACCTGGCGGATGGTCATGTCCGGCGGCACCGTGATCGGATCGCGAATCACGCCGCTTTCGAATTTCTTGACGCGCGCGACTTCCGCGGCCTGCCCGTCGATGGTCATCGACTTGTGGATGATGCCGATGCCGCCTTCCTGCGCCATGGTGATGGCGAGACGCGCCTCGGTAACCGTGTCCATGGCGGCGGAAACGAGCGGAAGGTTCAGGCGGATGTCGCGCGTGAGGCGCGTCCCCAGATCGACTTCGCGGGGCAGGATTTCCGAGTAAGCCGGCACCAGAAGAACGTCGTCGAAGGTCAACGCTTCTTCGAGAATTCGCAGGGGATTGGGGGGTTGGGTGGGCATGCGGGATTGTACGCAAGTGACTTGCGTCGGTAAAGAATTGGGGACATTCCTATTTTCTGTTGGGCGGCCTTGGGAATCGAAGTGCGGGCCATTTGCCGGAAAATAGGAATGTCCCCATTATCCGCGCAGTGAATTTCCCACTATTCCCGCCCGGTCCGGAACGCGGTGCGACCCCGTCGCGCCCGGAGCGCGACGTCTACACGGTGTCGCGGCTCAACAAGGAGGTCCGCCTGCTGCTGGAATCGGGCATGCCACTGTTGTGGCTCGAGGCGGAATTGTCGAATTTCGCCGCCCCCGCCTCCGGACATTGGTATTTCTCGCTCAAGGACAGCCAGGCGCAGGTGCGCTGCGCGATGTGGCGCCAACGAAATTCCCAGGTTCGTTTCCGCCCGAAAGACGGCATGGCCGTGCTGGTCCGTGCACGGGTCGGACTGTACGAGCCGCGCGGCGAATACCAACTCATCGTCGAACATCTCGAGGAGGCCGGCGAAGGCGCGCTCAAGCGCGAATTCGAAAAATTGAAGGCGAAACTCGCGGCCGAGGGATTGTTTGCCATCGAACGCAAGCGGCCGCTGCCGGCCGTGCCACGGCGCATCGGCGTCGTCACCTCGCGCACCGGCGCAGCCATACACGACATACTGAGAGTACTGCGCGCACGCTTCCCCGTGGCGGCGGTGCTCCTCTATCCGACCGCGGTGCAGGGAGCGGCGGCGGTGCCCGAGATCGTGCGCGCCATCGAAACCGCCTCGCGCCGCAACGAATGCGACGTGTTGATCATCGCGCGCGGCGGCGGCTCACTCGAGGATCTGTGGTGCTTCAACGATGAACGCGTGGCGCGCGCCATTGCGGCCTGCCGTGTACCCACGGTGTCGGGCGTGGGTCACGAAGTGGACGTGACCATTGCCGATTTCGTGGCCGACGTGCGCGCGCCGACGCCTTCCGCCGCGGCGCTGGCCGCGACGCCGGACAAGACGACCTGGCTTGCGACACTGGCGTTGCTGAGCACCCGCTTCGGCGGCGCCATGGGCCGCTACCTGCGCGGCCGCGGACTGGCGCTGGGCGCGGCGCTGCAGCGCCTGCAGGTGTCACACCCGGGTGCGCGACTCGCCCAACACGCGCAGCGACTCGACGATCTCGAACAACGTCTGCGCCTGGCGCTGCGCGCCAATGTGGCCGGCAGGCGCCAGCGGCTGGATATCCTGAGCACGCGGCTGTGGCGCGAGAATCCGCGTCATCGACTCGAGGCGTTGTGTGCGCACGCGGCGACACTCCGCCAGCGCCTCACCGCGACCATCACTGCGACGCTCGCCGCCCGGGAACAAAGGCTCGCGCTCGCCTCGCGCACGCTCGATGCGGTGAGCCCGCTCGCAACGCTGGGCCGCGGTTTCGCGGTGGTGAGCCGCGTGGAAGACGGGGCGCTGCTGCGCGACGCGGCACAGGCGCCACCGGGAACCGAGATCGAAGCGCGCCTGTCGAAAGGAAGCTTGCGCGCCCGGGTGACAGCCAAACAGGATGACTAACTACCTCGCATCGGTCGCGGCCCTGGTGATGTTGGCGGCCGCGCCAGCGCTCGCCGCGCAGGCTTTCATCTGGCCTCGGGTCGAGGCCGTGCCTGGCGGGGTGGTGTCCTTCCGGATACCCGGCAGGCCAGACGAGAAACCCGCTGTGACCTACGCCGGCCGGCCAGTGCTGGTCACCTGGCAACAGGCATCCTGGTTTGCCGTCCTTGGCATCCCACTCGACACCGAGCCCGGCAACCATCAAGTGAAGGTGCACGCGCCGCCCGACGCCAGTGAACGCGACATCACATTCCACGTCTCGGCCAAGCAGTACGCGGTGCAGCAACTCAAGGTTCCTCCGAACCAGGTGAACCTCTCGGCTGAAGACGAAGCGCGCGTGGCGCGCGAGACCGAAAAAGTTCGTGGTGCGCTGGAGGCCTTCACCCCGGATGCGCCGTTGACACTGCGCCTCACGCAGCCGGTACCGGGCCGGCGCTCGAGTTCCTTCGGCCTGCGTCGCATGTTCAACGGTGAAGCACGCAAGCCGCATAGCGGCATGGACATCGCCGCTCCCACGGGCACGCCCATCAAGGCACCCCTGGCCGGCCGCGTGATCGATGTCGGCAACTATTTCTTCAATGGCAACAACGTGATCATCGATCACGGCCAGGGACTCGTCACCATGTACTGCCACCTCTCGAAGGTGGGTGTCGAAGTAGGTCAGGAATTGAAGGCCGGCGAGGTGTTGGGCGCCGTCGGCGCCACCGGACGCGTCACGGGTCCACACCTGCACTGGGGCGTCTCACTCAATGGTGCGATGGTGGATCCGGCGCTGTTCCTCGCGCCGCCACCTGCCAGCAAACCTAAAGCCCAGTAGGCAGATCCTGCAGCGCTGAGCGCGCCCGTTCAACAAACCCCCAGTTTGTGCTCAGCGCGAACTCACTGCGGAAGCCGGGCTCCAGGATCGCCGCCGGAAGACGAAGTCCTTGCCAGCGCCGGCCTTCTGGTGACAGGCGGCGCAGTGTTCTGCACGTGAAGGCGGAATGAGCGTGCTGCCGTCGGACCGGTAACTCGCAAACTCCCATTCGCCGGCGCGGCTGGCGCCGTACATCGCGCCGAACCCGGCGCCGCGACGCATGACATCGACATGCGCGATCTCGCCCTTGAGAGGCTGGCCATGCGGGTCACGCAATAGTTGGTCCTCGCCGTCCTTCTGTGGCCTGGCAAACTCCATGACGATCACCGCGCCATGCGGAAAATGACCGCCCTCCGAGTCCGCCGCGGACGCAGCCAGCTCATTGGCGAATACGGTAGTCAGCTCGGAACTCGGATCGGCCAGCGTGCCGCCCAGCGCCTGGAGCTGTGTCGCGTAGTCGCGCGGAAAGCCGACACGATCAATGTCCCGTGGACCGTCCTGCGCGTTTACGTTCGGAGCCGGGATCGGATGACCGAAGTCGCGATGGATCCTCCACGTGCGGCCTTCCTGCTTCCACACCAGCAGGTAGTCGCCGCGCCCTGCCGGGGCGCGATCGGCACCGAACGCCGTGTAGGTGCCGGTCTCGATGCGCAGATCACCCTCGCCCTCGAGATCCGTGGTGGAAAGTTCCAGCGCCTCGAGGCCGTTCGCCAGCGCCGCTCGCCAGAAATCGACAATGGCGGATCGCCCGGCGATGATTCCGGTCGCTCCAGGCACGCCAAGCTTTGCGTCCGCGGTGAACACCTGCCCCGCGGCCGCCGGGTCGTCCTCAGCCAGCGCAGTCATCAGGACTTTCGATTGCGCCTCGATGGCGCGTTTCGCGGCATCGGGGCGCGACGCGCCGGCGGTGCCCAGCAGGGTCGCCATCAAGGTAAAGAAAATCACGACCGAGTTCAGCGTGGGTGTTTTCATGGGCGCGATTGCACGCGTCCATCATCGGATGTGAAAGCAGTTTGCGACCAGCCCGACGTCGTGCGCGTCGAACGTGGCGCATCGCGCGACGAAGCCGCGCTGTCCCGGCGTCAATCTCCCGCTTCGAGCCGTTGCTGCAGCTGCCGGAGATACGCGGGACTCGCGTCGAGGCGCGTGCCGCCGCGCAGCACGACGACCGGGTCGTGCTCGCGATCGGAAATGAATTCCCGCACGCGTTGCCAGTTCACCAGCCGCGAACGGTGAATGCGCACGAACCCCGAGTCCTTGAGTCTGCGCTCCATGTCGCTGAGCGTTCCGCGCAGCAGGTGAGACTCCTGGCCGACGCGCAGGCGCACGTAGTCGCCATAGGCTTCGATGAAATCGATCTCCTCGGGCCGCAGTACGATCACGCGTTCACGTTTCTTCACCAGCACACAGGTGTCGTCGCGCGCACCGGTGGCGCGCAACAGGCTGGCGTATTGCTGCTCCAGCTCGCGGCGCGAGCCGCCGGCGAGAAAATCCCGGGCGCGGGTCAGCGCCTTTTGCACGCGCTCGGCACCGAAGGGCTTGAGCAGATAGTCGAGCGCTTCGGCCTCGAATGCCTGCAGCGCGAAGCGGTCATGGGCAGTGACGAAGATGACTACCGGCATGGTCTTCGGCCCCACGGCCGCGAGCACCTCGAATCCGTTCATGCCCGGCATCTGTATATCGAGAAACAGCAGGTCCGGATGTTGCTCATGAATCGCGGCGACCGCGGCACGCCCGTCCGCGCACGGCGGCAGCAGCCGCAGCCCGGGCTCGCCGCGCAACATGCGCTGCAGCCGCTGCCGCGCCAGCGGCTCGTCATCGACGATGAGCACGCTCAGTGTCATGCGCCCGAAGCCGGTATGCGCAGACTCACGACCAGACCTTCGCCATTATTCAGGCCGAAGGTCTGGCGCTCGCCATACAGGTGCCGCAGACGGGCTTGCGTATTCGCCAGACCGATACCCTGAGGCCTGCCGGGATGCCCAGGCGTGAGGCCTGGGCCGGTATCCGCCACTTCGATCCGCAGTTGGCCGTCTGCGCGCCGCGCGCGCACGGTGAGCGTGCCCGCGCGCTCGCTCGCCGCGATACCGTGCTGAATCGCGTTTTCCACCAGCGGCTGCAGGATGAGGCTGGGAACCCGAGAATCGAGCGCTTCTGGCTGAATGTCCCAGATCACGCGCAGGCGCTCTCCGAGGCGCATCTGTTCGATTTCCACGTAGCCGCGAATGAATTCGAGTTCCTCCGCGAGCGTGAGCTCCTGGCGCGACGACGACTGCAGGACCTGACGCAGCAACTCCCCCAGCCGGACGATGAGTTGCTCGGCAAGCCTGGGATTCGAATGCACCAGCTCGGCGATGGAGTGCAAGGTATTGAAAAGGAAATGCGGATTGAGTTGGCTGCGCAGCGCTTCGAGCTGCGCCTGGTGAAGCAGGGACTCGAGCTCCGTCGCTCTCAGTTGCCGGTCGCGCAGCTCGCGGTAGTAAGTCGCGGCGTGCCATGCCAGTACGAAACCCGCATAGACCGGCAGGTTCACTCCCGCCACGCGTACCGCGCGCGTGAACCAGTCCGCGGAGAAAGGCCGCGGGCCGAGCTCGCAATGCCCGAAACACAGCTGCAGCGAATCCTGTGCGGCGACGATGGCTTGCGCGGCCAGCGGCTCGAGCACGGTCGTCAACACAGCACCAAGCAGCAGGCCGGCAATCCGGGTTGCAAGTGCGCGGTCACGCAGACGCCGGCACCACCAGAAAACCGCGGGCAACAGCGCACCCCACGACAGCCAGTAGACCGCTTCGCTGGCGAATGCCCGCGACCACGGCGTGACGAAACCGGCGAGAAACAGTTGCGAGGCGAACACACACGACAGCAGCAGCCACAGGGCTGCGTAGATGAGCCAGCGCGGCAAGGAACGGGATTCGGCGACAGGGTTCACGCCGGCACTCTAACCGGGACCCCACGCGGCGCAATTCACAACTGTCATGTGAGCAAACCCACCGGCGCCCTGTCGGAATACACCTAGGAAGTCAGGTCCGGCCCCAACAGCTCGGAACCTCCGCGATTGCCGTTCGTCACTTTAATTGTCGACTCAAGGCTCCGGAGATTTCCATGAAACACAAGTTCGCTTTCGTGTGTGCCGCGGCATTGGCATTGGTGTCCACTGCCGCACTCGCCGAGGATGGCGCCAAACCGAAGACAGGTGTGGAAGCCAAGTTCGAGTCGCTGGACAAGGACGCCGATGGACGTCTCAACAAAGAAGAAATTTCCAGTGACAGCGGCCTGTCGGGCAGTTTCTCGACCATCGACGGCAACTCGGATGGGTACGTGACGATGGAGGAGTTCCGCGCCAAGGTGAAGATGAAATCCGGCACTTCGGGACAACAATTCTGAAGTGACATCGTTCCGGAAAAAAGGGGACAGACTTGGAGTCTGTCCCCATTTCTCTCGCTCACCTACCAATTCAAGTTGAGCGTGTAGCGACCGTTGGTCGCGCCGGTGCCGCCACTCCAGTAGACCACGCGCACGTAGCGTACGAACGCGCTGCTGCCGGTATTGGTGACCGATACCGTGTCGACGAAGCCCGTGCCGCGTTCGCTGCGGCCGATCAGCACGCCGTTGCTGTTGTAGACGAACAAGTCGTAGTCCGACGATGCGTTCGGCGTCAGCGTCGCCGTCAGCGTGCCACCCGCGGCCAGCGTCATGCGGTAATAGTCCGTGTCGCTGCTGCTCGACATCGTGCCATTGATGGTGGTGTTGTCCGTCGAGATGAGCTGCGAAGCCGTGCGCGAGTTGTTGGGCTCGACCTCGTTGCCGCCCGGCGGTGGCGTGGTCCCGCCGAGGGCCGCATCCACCGCGGCACGGGCATTCACGATGCCTGCGCCGCACTGCGAGCAGGTCGCCGGGAACGCACGCGCCGTGCTCTGCAGGATGGAGGTGACCTGGTCGGGTGTGAGCGTCGGCTTGACCGAAAGCATCAACGCGACGACACCACTGACGTGCGGTGTGGCCATCGACGTGCCGTTGTACAGCGCGTAGCTGTCCGCGCCCGGACCCATCTGGCCGGCATTCAGCGTCGACAGCACACTGTTGCCCCCGCCACTGCCACCCGGTGCCGCCACTTCCACGGTCGCGCCGAAATTCGAGTACGAGGCCTTGCCGCCGTTACGTCCGACCGCCGCGACCGTCACCACGCCCGAGCAATTGGCTGGCGAAAAATTGGCCGCGTTGGCATTGCTGTTGCCCGCCGCGACGACGACCGATGCACCGCGTGAGCGGGCCGAATTGATGGCGCCCTGCGTCGTGGCGCCGCACGCTCCGCCGCCGCCCAGGGACATGCTGACCACCTTGGCCCGATTCGCGTTGAGTGGTACGCCGGAAACCGCGCCACCCGTTACCCACACGATCGCGTCGGCGATGTCGGAGGTGAACCCGCCGCACTTGCCGAGCACACGCGCCGGAACCACCCGGGCGTTGAACGCGACGCCAGCGACACCGTTCGAGTTGTTGGTGATGGCGGCGACGGTGCCGGCCACGTGCGTGCCGTGCCAGCTCGACGCCTCGAAGGCCGCCGGGTCTCCCGGGCCACATTCACCCGGGTTGACCCAGTCACCCGGATCCAGGGCGCTGCTGTCGCGACCATTGCCGTCGTTGGCGACCATGGTGTCCGAGATGAAGTCGTAGCCGGGCAGGATATTGGCATTGAGATCGGCGTGCGGGCGGTAGCCGGTGTCGACGACTCCCACGATCACGCCCGAGCCCGTGGACTTGTTCCAGGCTGCCTGCGCATTGATGCCACCGACGGCCTCGAAGTAGTGCCACTGCTCGTTGTACCGCGTGTCATTGGGCGTGAACACCTTGCGCATGATGCGATCAGGTTCGGCGTACTCGACATTCGGATCGCTGGCGGCGATCTCGGCGGCGAGTCGTTCGGCTTCGGCCAGCGACATCTGCCGATTGACCCTGAGCACATGCGAGCCGAGTGCCGTGGTACGCAGGCGGTTCAGGCTCACGCCGAAACGCGCCGCCGGCAGATCCGTGCCGCGCATCTGCGCGGCTGCGGCGCCGGCCGTTCCGGCCTGGGTGCGGTACTTGACGATGATGCGATCGGTGAACCCGGCGTCGGCCGCGGCAGCTGCCAGCGGCACCAGCATCACGAGTCCCAAAGTGATAACACGGGTCATGGCGCGAGCCATGGCACGCAGGCGCGCGCCTCCGGTGGTAGTCAGGCGAGTCATAAATCTCCCTTACGAGTCGGTTTGTGTGGGAGTCCTGACAGAAGCCAGGTGAGGCATGAATTGCGTGGACGGACGTCCGCCGCCAGTTTGCGCGTAGTTAATGTGCATCCTGCACTGCTCCCTGTCCGGCGCCGCGTGCGTCTCCGCCGCCACGCTCAACTAACTTCTGTAGAAATCATCCCGGGGTCGCGAAAGCCATCCCTGGCACGACCTGCGCGTGCGGCCAACGCTACGCCTGTGAGCGCGATCATTTCAAGGGAAAATGGGGACATTCCTATTTTCCGGAAAACCGGAAAATAGGAATGTCCCCATTTTCCCTATCCAGCGGGCGCCTTCAGCGCTTCTTTGGCGGTCGCTTGGCGCGATCCTTCCTGATGCGCCGCTCCCGTCGTTCCTTGTTCGAAGTCTTGAGCCCGCGCTTTTCCTTGGGCTTGTCCTTCAGGAACGGGTTGACGTCGCTGCGGAATTCCACCGACACCGGCGTCGCGAACAGGTCGAACTCCTCGCGGAACATGTTCGCCAGGTAGCGCTTGTAAGACTCGGGCACGTGCGCCGCCTGGCTGCCGTGCACGATGATGCGCGGCGGGTTCTTCCCGCCCTGGTGTGCGTAGCGCAGCCGGATGCGCCGGCCCCGCACGATGGGCGGCTGATGCTGTGTCATGGCCCTTTCCATGGCCTTGGTGAGCGCCGGCGTCTTCATCTGCCGCATCGCGGCTTCGTAGGCGCGGATCATGGAGGCGACCAGGTCACCCACGCCAGTGCCATGGCGCGCGCTGACGAAGTGCAGCGGCGCGAACGGCACGAAGTCGATCTTGAGTGTGAGCAGGCGTCTGATGTCCTCGCGTTGCTCGGGCGGGATGTTGTCCCATTTGTTGACCGCGAGGATCAGCGCGCGGCCGCGCGATAGCGCCAGTCCCAGCACGCTCGCGTCCTGCTCGCCGATCGAATCCTGCGCGTCGACCACCATGACGACCACGTGCGCCTCGGCGATGGCCTGCAGCGTCTTCGACACCGAAAGATGTTCTACCTGGTCATCGATCTTCGCGCGGCGGCGTACGCCCGCAGTGTCGATCAGCGTGAAGTCGCGCCCGTCGCGCTGGAACGGCACCAGGATACTGTCGCGGGTGGTGCCGGCAACTTCGCTGGTGATCAGGCGTTCGTCGCCGATGAGCCGGTTGATGAGTGTCGACTTGCCGACATTGGGCCGGCCGATGACCGCGATGCGGATGCGGCCGTCTTCGTTCTCGTCTTCGGATGGCGCCGGTGGAATACCCGCGAGCACCACCTCCATGAGGTCTTCGCAGCCGAAGCCATGCGTGGCCGCAATCGCGTAGGGCTCGCCGAGACCGATGGAATGAAAGTCCGCGCCCGCGATGCCGGCCTCGAGACCCTCTGCCTTGTTGACGGCGAGAAACACCGGTTTGCCGGAACTTGCGCAGCTCGCGCGCGAAGAATTGATCCTGCGGCGTCAGGCCGGCGCGTGCATCGGCCATGAATATCAGCCGGTCCGCCTCGGCGATGGCGTGTTCGGTCTGGATGCGCATCAGCGCATCCATGCCGCTGGGATTTTCGACCAGCCCACCGGTGTCGATGCAGACGTACGGCAGCGGACCAAGCTTGCCATAGCCGTACTGGCGGTCGCGCGTCACGCCGGGCACGTCCGCGACGATGGCATCACGCGTTTGCGTCAGCGTATTGAACAGCGTGGACTTGCCGACGTTCGGCCGCCCGACGATCGCGATGACCGGCAGCATGGGATGCGTGTTGACTGACTGCCGGCCGCGGCTTCAGCCGCCTTGCGGCTTAGCCGGACCCTGCGCGTCGCTGGCGGGCGCGGGCTCCGGCGCCGGTGCTTCGACCGGCGGCGGCGCCTTGCTCTTCACGGCACGCGGAGCAATCGGCTGCGCGCGCAGCGCCGTGACATTACCCTGGTCGTTGATCATGTAGAGCGTGTTGTCGACCGCCAGCGGCGGATTCGTCACGCGATCGCCGGCGGCCTTGTCACGTCCGGCAATGGTGCCGGTCGCGCGGTCGAACCAATGGACGTAGCCGTCGAAATCCGCGACCACGACATAGTCACCGACCACCACCGGCGCCGAGAGGCTGCGGAACTTGAGCGATTCGTTGCGCCACACTTCGAGTCCGGAGCGGCGCTTGAGCGCCACGAGCTCGCCGTTCGACGTCGAGACATACATCTGTTCGTCATCGACGTCGACGCCTCGATAGCTGGACACGTCACGCGTCCACCAGATCTGGCCGGAGTCGAGCGCCAGCATGGCAGCGCGCCCCTGGAAACCGGCGACGAACACATCGTCGCCCAGCACCTTCACCGCGGCGTCGATGTCGTTGAGCCGCTCCAGCTCGGTGCGGCCGTGCGCCGGCGACACTGGTGAGTCCCACACGGTTGAGCCGTCTGCCATGTTCACGGCGAGCACCCGGCCGTTGTCGAATCCGGAAATGGCGAGATCGCGCGCGATCACCGGAGTTGCCACACCGCGCAGTGTCAGCTTCGGAATCTGCTGCTCGGTGCTCCAGAGCTCCGCGCCATCGGACGCCGCCAGCGCGCGCAACCTGCCATCTACCGTACGCACCACCACGGTATTCGAGGTGATCGCCGGAGCCGAGAGAATTTCGCCGCGTACTTCGGCCCGCCAGCGTTCGACGCCGTCGCTGGTGCCCAGCGCCAGGATCTGTCCATCGGCGGAACCGACCGCGACCAGCTGGTCGCTCGCACCCGTCCCTCCGGTCAGCTCGAGCTTGGTCTTGACGCGCCACAGTTGCTTGCCGGTCTTCAGATCGAATGCGGCGACGTCGCCGTCGCGGCCCGCCGCGACCAGGCGGTCTCCCGCCGCGGCGAGACCCAGTCCCAGCCGCAATTTCTTGCCGCCGCCACCGACGCTCGCGCTCCAGACGCGATTGACGCGGACGGTCGGCGACGGGATATCGGTGAGCTTGGTGGGCTCATCGACCTTCTTGTCTTTCTTGTCGCATGCGGCGAGCGCGAGCACGGCGGCGACGATCATCAAACCGGAGGTCAGAAGGCTGCGGAGTTTCATCCAGGTTCCCTTCAGGAAGTTTCTTCGACTTGCGCCGGCGGTGTTCCGCCCAGGTCACGGATCTTCAGATCGAGCAGGTCCAGATCGATGCGACCCTTGTTTTCGCCGGTACGTGCCGCGAGGTATTCGCGCAAGGCACCGGCGCGATCGCCCTTCGCGAGCAAAACGTCACCCCGGGCGTCGGCGAGGCGCGTATCGAACTCACCGGGCTCGACGACCTTGAGCGTAACGAGCGCATCGTCGTATTTGCCCTGCGCCGCCTGCACCCTGGCAAGGCGGATCAGGGCCACGAGGCGCACTTCCTGGTCGGGAGCCGTTTCCATCACGGACTTGAGACTCGCAGCCGCCTTGTCGAGTTCATTCGCCTCGACGTGGAAGCGCGCCGTCATCAATGTTGCGAGTGGCGCGTATGGCGTCCAGCTGTACTCCCGGTTCAGTTCGTCGGCGATCGTGAAGCCGCGCGTCCGGTCGTTGCGCGCGAACGCCTCGAGCATTTCCTCGTAGCGAGCCGAAGCCTCTTCCGCCTGCGTGGTGCGTCGCTCCTGGTACCAGCGCCAGCCTCCCAGGACCAGCGCGCCGAGCGCGATCCCGGCGACGATCCACAGTCCATTCGTCCTGACCCATTCCTTGGCACGTTCCCATTGTTCGGCTTCGCTGTAATCGCTCACGTCGATCTCCTGAAAAACTCGTCGACCCGCGCGGCGAGTTCCGCGATCGGGTGTTCTGTCTGGTTGGACTCGGCACCCCGCAGCGGCTTGAGCGCCACCACGCCGCGCGCCAGCTCATCGTCCCCGACGATGAGTGCCAGCCGGGCGCCGGACTCGTCGGCGCGCCGGAACTGTGTCTTGAACTTGGCCGTCCCGCAATGGACCACGATGCCGCGTCCCGGAAAGGCATCGCGCAATTGCTCGGCGAGCTTGAGCGCGGTGCGCTGCGCCGTCTCGCCCAGCGCCATCACGAAGACATCGGGCACGGCATCGGCGGGCAGCTTACTCCCGAGGCGCGTGAGTTCCACCACGCGTTCCACGCCCATGGCAAAGCCGATGGCCGGGGTGGCGTCACCACCGAGCTGGGCGATCAGGCCGTCGTATCGGCCACCCGAGCAGATGGCGTCCTGGGAGCCCAGCGCATCGGTGATCCACTCGAACACGGTGCGCGAATAGTAATCGAGCCCGCGCACCAGCCGCGGATTGACCACATATGGAATGTCCAGGGCATCCAGTCCCGCCCGCAACTCGGCGAAGTGCGCCTGCGACTCCGGGTCCAGGTGCTCGGTGAGCACCGGCGCGTCGGCCACCAGTTCCCGGGTGGGCGGATGTTTGCTGTCGAGGATGCGCAGCGGATTGCCATCCAGGCGGCGGCGCCCATCGGCGTCCAGCGCGTCGAGGTTCTTGCGAAAATAATCCTGCAGCAACGCGCGATACGCCTTGCGCGACTCGGGCGTGCCGAGCGAGTTGATCTCGAGCTTCGTGCGCGTGATGCCTAACAACTTCCACAGTCGCGCGAGCAGCGCGATCAGCTCGATATCGACGTCCGGGCCGTCGAAGCCGATCGCCTCGACGTCGATCTGCGTGAACTGGCGGTAGCGGCCTTTCTGCGGCTTTTCGTGGCGGAACATCGCGCCCTGCGACCACACCTTGAGCCGCGCGCCGCGCAACAGCCCGTTGGAAATGGCCGCGCGCACGATGCCGGCGGTGGCCTCGGGCCGCAGTGTCAGGCTGTCGCCACCCTGGTCGGTGAAGGTGTACATCTCCTTCTCGACCACGTCGGTGTATTCGCCGATGGCGCGTTTGAACAAATCCGTGTGCTCTACCAGCGGCACGCGCATCTCGGAGTAACCGTAGGACGCGAGCACCGCGGCGGCCGTGCGTTCGACGTGCTGCCACGCGCCGATTTCGGCGGCGAGGACGTCTTTCATGCCGGTGACCGGCTGCAGATTGCGCGACATGGTGATTACTGGCGCGAACGGGACAACGAGCCGGACCGATTCACGACGAAACGCGCGCCTTCGCCGTCCACCGCGCCGGCGGGGATCTCGCGCGCCTGCCCGTCGACCTGTACGGATACCGCGGCGGCATTGCCGAGCACCACGCGCAGCGGTGGCCGTCCCTCGATGCTTTGCACGCTACCGGCGCTCGCCACGTCGTAGAAAAGTCGTTCGCCGCGCGAATCGTAGACTTCGACCCAGCTCTCGCTGCTCAACACCAGCCGCAGGATTGTCGGGCGCGCCGACTTGACCTCCTGGCGTGGTGGTGGCGGTTCGGCCGCGGCCGGCGTCAACGCCGGCGGCGTTGTATTCACGGCGCTGCTGGCCATCTGCTCTGCGGGAGTTGCGATCGCGGGCGGCGCGCTCACGGGCGCGGTGGCTGCCGGCGCCACTGCGCTCGGCGTTGCGGCAACACCCGATGCGCCATCACCAGCCCTGGAACTCGCCAGAACCCACCAGATGGCGAACGCCAGCACCAGTGCGCAACCCAGTCCCACCAGCGGCGCCACCATCCGGCGCGGATCCGCGCGCCGCTCGGGATGCGGCGCCCGGGTGAGATCGGGCGGTGGCGGCCGGGCTTCGCGCTCGGTATAGGCGTTCACCAGTTCGATCCCGGGTTCACCGACGAAATCGGCGTAACGGCGCAGATGGCCGCGCACGTAGACCGACGCGCCGAGTTCGTTGAACCGATCGGATTCGAGCGCCTCGATGACTTTGGGGTCGAGGTGCAGCTTTTCGGCGGCCGCGGCCACGCTCAGGCGGGCGCGTTCGCGACCGGCACGCAGGCGTTCGCCAATGGAACGCGGCGCGGGGGCAGATGCTGCCGTCTCAGACATCGATCAGGGTCGCTTGAGCGCACGCGCCTGCGCAGAATCCGGAAAGTCCAGGCGCAGGGTACGCGAATATTTTTCCTCGGACATCCTGTCCTTGGCGGCGCGTGCCACGTTCACCGCCGCGAGCAGCACGTCCGGATTGGGCTTGAAAGCGGTCAGGTAGGTATCGACGACCTTGCGCGCCTCGACGAGCTCCTGGCGCTCGAGATGCAGGCTGGCGAGTTGCACGGTGGCCTCGGCATAGTTAGGACGCGCCTTGATGGCGCCGACGAACTTCTGCTCGGCTTCGTCGAGTCGCTTGGCCGAGCGCAGGCACACGCCGGCATTGGTGAGCGCGACTTCGGGCGTGCCGTAATAGCGGTTGCCGGCGACCGACATGAAACGACCGACGCCTTCGTCGACCCGCCCGTTCTTGCACAGGTAGATCGCGTAGTTGTTCGACAGGTCGGGTTTGTCCGGCGCGAGACGCAGCGCTTCGCGGAAATGTTTGTCGGCGAGTTTCGGCTCGCCGGTCCGGTCATACAGCAGGCCGAGGCTGGTGTGCACGTCGGGATCCTTGGGATTCTGCTTGAGCGAACGTTCCAGTTTCTCCTTGGCGAGCGCGTAGTTGCCCTGCTGAAGATAGGCCGTGCCGAGCTGGATGTTGTACTTGGCGGCGGTATCTTCCGGAGCTTCCTGCTTGATCGGCTTGCGGCCCTCACCGTCGGAGGTGACGCATCCGGCAAGCGCACACGCGGCGATGCCAACCAGCCAGAGAGTCGAGTACCTCATGCGCGCACCTGCAATCCGAACGTTTTCGAGCCCAATCGCACGGTGGTGCGATCCGTGACCTGTCCCGCGAGCTGGCCGCACGCGGCGTCGATGTCGTCGCCGCGGGTCTTGCGAATCGTCGCGATCAGCCCACGCTGCATGAGCTCGTCGCGGAAACGTTCGATGGCCAGCCTGCGGCGAGCGGCGATACTGCGTTCCCGGAAATGGATTGAACGGGATGAGATTGAGTTTGGCGGGCTTGTCACGCAGCAGTTTCGCCAGCTCGCGCGCCTGTTCAGGCTGGTCGTTCACGCCGTCCAGCATGACGTATTCGAACGTCACGCTGCGGCCATTCTGCTCGTCGAGGTAATGCCAGCAGGCCGCGAGCAATTCCGCGATGGGATGCTTGCGATTGATCGGCACGAGCTGGCTGCGCAATTCATCGTTGGGCGCGTGCAGCGACACGGCCAGCGCGCAGTTCACCTCTTCCGCCAGCTTGTAGATCTGCGGCACCAGACCCGACGTGGACAGCGTCACGCGGCGGCGCGAGATATCGAAACCCAGATCGTCGAGGAACAGCCGGATCGCGGGCACCACGTTGCGGAAATTCGCCAGCGGCTCACCCATGCCCATGAGCACGATATTGGTGATGATGCGGTCGTCGCCCACCCGCCACCCCAGCTCCCCCGCGAGTTCACGATTTGCCAGCCACACCTGCCCGACCATCTCCGCGGCAGTCAGGTTCCGGTTGAACCCCTGCTGCGCGGTCGAACAGAACGTGCAGTCGAGCACGCATCCCACCTGCGAGGAGATGCACAGGGTGCCGCGGTCTTCCTCGGGGATGTACACGGTTTCGAAAGCCTGGCCGTTGCCACCCGACAGCAGCCACTTGCGCGTGCCGTCCGACGCCACCTGGGTCTTCACGATCTCCGGCAGGGTCACTTCCGCGTGTTGCGCGAGCTCGGCTCGGAAATTCTTCGCGAGATCGGTCATCGCCGCGATGTCGCCCTCGCCGCGCTTGTACATCCACTGCATGAGCTGGCGCGCGCGGAACGGCTTGCTGCCCATCGCGCCCACGAACGACTCGAGCTCTGCGCGCGGCAGACCTAACAAGTTGGTTCGTTGGTTGGAATCGGCTGCGGTCATATACGGTGTCAGTAACGGGCGGTAGCGCGAGCTACGCTCGCGGGCAGAGCTCCGTCTCGCGAAAGAAGTAGGCGATTTCCCTGGCGGCGGTCTCCGGTGCGTCCGAACCGTGCACGGTGTTCGCCTCGATGCTCTCGGCGAGATCGGCACGAATGGTGCCGGGCGCCGCCTTCTTCGGATCCGTGGCGCCCATGACTTCGCGATTCTTCGCGATGGCGCCTTCACCTTCGAGCACCTGGACCAGCACCGGGCCCGAGGTCATGTACTTGACCAGATCCTTGAAGAACGGCCGCGCGGCGTGCACGGCATAGAAACCCTCGGCATCGCGTTGCGACAGGTGCACCATGCGGGCGGCGATCACCTTCAGGTCGGCCTTTTCGAAACGGCGGATCACCTCACCGATGAGGTTACGGGCAACGCCGTCGGGCTTGACGATGGACAGAGTGCGCTCGAGCGCCATGCGGAAGCTTCCTTGTTGGGGGACTTAAAGGCGCGCGATTGTACCGGGAGGGGCCCGGATTCGCGAGATAAACCTATGAAAAATAACGCCGAAAACCCTGTGCCAGGGTCGTCAGTTCGTCTTTCAGCGGCTTCTAGACGCTGAAAGATTCACCGCAGCCACATTCCCCTTTTATGTTCGGGTTGTGGAAGCGGAAGGCCTCGTTGAGGCCCTGTTTCACGAAATCGACGGTGGTGCCGTCGATGAGCGGCAGGCTGTCCGGATCGACGAAAACTTTGACGCCGTGCTCCTCGAAGATCAGGTCGCGGGCGGCCGTGTCATCGGCATAGTTCACGACATAGGCGAACCCTGAACAGCCGGTCTTGCGCACCCCGACCCGTAATCCCAGTCCCTTGCCCCTCGCAGCGATAAAGGACTTCACGCGTTCGGCGGCAGCTTGTGTCAGTGAAATGGCCATTACTTCAAATCCCGTGCGCCCTGGCGTCCGTATCCGAATGCCGCGCGCAATGCATCTTCGACGATCAGCAGCCGTCCGAGTTTCTCGGCAGGGACTGCGAACTTCTCCATCCAATCCACCGGACTTCCCGGCGGTCCTGCCTCGAGCGGGGCACCTTCCAGCACCTCGCATATCCAGGCAGTCACCGCCAGAGTATGGGGGCATCCGTACGCGCTGAAACGGGCGCTTTTCACATTCGCATGCGCAATTCTCAGTTCGAAGAACACCATTGTGCCATCGGCCTGGCGCCCGGCGCGGCCATGGCGCACGTCCGCCGGCGCCGTGCCCTCGGCAAACTCCGGAACTCGTGCCGGGGCCAGGAAATAACGCCGCGCCTTGGGATTCAGTGAACGCCCCAGCAGCGTATTCCCGGTCGCCAGCGACGAATCCGGGTCAAGCAGTCGCCCTCCCGTGCCTTCAGCCGCCGCGTCCCCCGCCAACTGTCGCAGTCGCGACACTTCACCGCGGATGGCGGTCGCGGCCGCATCCACCTCCTCCACGGTGGTAAATCGCCCCAGGGAAATCCTGAGCGAGCTTTGCGCGAGCTCGGTGCTGCGGCCCAGCGCTCGCAGCACGTAACTCGGCTCGCGGTTCGCCGAGCTGCAGGCCGAACCCGTGGATACGGCAATCTCCGGCAACCCGGTGACCAGGCTCTCACCTTCGATGTCTTCGTAAGAAACATTGATCAGCCCCGGGACTCCGCCCGGACGATGATTGAAGCTGGCGCCCGGAATGGTCAGGAGCTCGCGTTCGAGGCGCCGCGCGAGGTCGCGCGCGTGCGCAGCGTCGGCCAGGCCCTGCGCCCGCGCCAGCGCGGCGGCTGCCCCGAAGCCGGCGATCTGGTGCGTCGGTAGCGTGCCCGGGCGAAGTCCGCGCTCATGGCCGCCGCCGAATTGCACGGCGGCAATTCGCGGCCGCGCCGCCTCGCGCACGTACAGAGCGCCGATGCCCTTGGGTCCGTAGAACTTGTGCGCCGTGAATGACAGCAGGTCGATGCCAATCGCCGCCACGTCCACCGGCATCTTGCCAACGGCCTGTGAGGCGTCGGTGTGCACCAGCACGCCGCGCGCCGTAGCCAGCGCCGCTACACGCGCCACGTCGTTCACCACGCCGATTTCATTGTTGGCCAGCATCAGCGACACCAGCAACGTGTCGGGACGCAGGGCAGTCTCGATGGCCTCGGGCGGCACGCGACCGGTCTCGTCGGGCTCGACCAGCGTGACCGAGAAGCCTTCCCGGTCCAGCTGCTTCAGGGCGTCGAGCACCGACTTGTGCTCGGTGCGCGCGCTCACGATATGCGCGGGCGCGCCTTGGGCAGCGCGACGCGCGACGCCGAGTAATGCCAGGTTGTTGGCCTCGGTCGCACCCGAGGTGAAGATGATTTCGCGCGTCGAGGCGCCGATCAGCGCGGCGATTTCGGCGCGCGCGGCTTCCACGCGCTGCTGCGCAGCGAGTCCCGGCCCGTGGGTGGCCGAGGCGGGATTGGCCTGCGCATCCGGCCTGCTCAGGCACTCGGCCATGATGGCCGCGACGCGCGGATCGACCGGCGTGCTCGCGGCGTAGTCCAGGTAGATAGTCACTGTTCGCCGGCGTCTGTGCCATTCGGCGCGCCGGCTGCGGAGTTACCTGGCGCGCCTGCAGCGCGACGCTTCTGCTGCACCGAGGTCAGAATGCCGCGCAGGATGTTGACCTCGTTCTGATCCATCTCGCAGCGCTGGAACAGGCGGCGCAGCCGGGTCATGAGATGCGTGCCGCCGGTGCGGTCCTTGAAATCCACCTCGTCCATGACCTGCTGCAGGTGTACGTAGAAGCGCTCCATTTCCGCACCCGGCGCCAGCGGCACCGGCGGCTCCGACAGCGGCCGCGTGCTGGCGGGACTGCCGGCGGCCCGAAACAGCTCATAGGCGACGAGCTGCACGGCCATGGCGAGATTCAGCGATGGGTAGTCAGGATTCGCCGGAATCCGGATCAGCAGATGCGCCAGCGCCAGTTCCTCGTTGGTCAGCCCGGTGCGCTCGGCGCCAAACAACACCGCCGCCGGCCCACGCGCGCTCATCTCGAAGATGCGCTCCGCGGCCTCGTGCAGATCGAGGGCGCGAAAGTTCTGGTCGCGTGGACGCGAAGTGGTAGCGGCTACAAAGCCGCAGTCGGCAACCGCCGCGGGGACGCTGTCCACCACGCGTGTGCGCGACAGCAGGTCATCCGCCCCCGAGGCGCGCGCCACCGCCTCCGGGTGCGGGAAAAGCCTGGGCCGTACCAGCACCAGTTCGGCGAGCGCCATGTTTTTCATGGCGCGCGCCACCGCCCCCACATTTCCGGGATGTGACGGTTCGACGAGCACGATGCGAATGGCGGATAGCGGCACGGCCTGTATCATAGCGGCCCTTTTTGGCCCCTCTCATCCGATGCAGCCCTTACTCAATATCGCGGTTCGCGCCGCGCGCCGCGCCGGCGACATCATCGTGCGCGCCATTCCGCGTCTCGAAGCCATCGAGATCCACAGCAAGGGTCGCAACGACTACGTGACCGAGGTCGACCGCGCCGCGGAAGCCGACATCATCGAGACCATCCGGCGACTGCACCCCGACCATGCATTCCTCGCCGAGGAGAGCGGCGCCAGTGGCGCGGGCGACGTGGTCTGGATCATCGATCCGCTGGACGGCACCACCAACTTCATGCACGGCTTTCCGACTTTCGCCGTGTCCATTGCCTGCCAGATCAGGGGCCGCATCGAACATGCCGTGGTGTTCGATCCCATGCGCCAGGAGATGTTCACCGCCTCGCGTGGCGATGGCGCGCAGGTCGAGGGACGCAAGATGCGCGTCAGCAAACAAGCCACGATCGAAGGGTCACTCATCGCCACCGGCTTTCCGTACCGTGCCGACTCGCCCTGGCTGGACGAATACCTCGCCATGCTCAAGGCGGTGATGACCAAGGCCGCAGGCCTGCGTCGCCCCGGCGCCGCCGCGCTCGACCTGGCCTACGTGGCTGCCGGCCGGGTCGATGGCTTCTGGGAAATGGGCCTCAAACCCTGGGACACGGCGGCCGGCACGCTGCTGATCTCCGAGGCCGGCGGTCGCGTCGGCACGCTCACCGGTGAGGATTACAAGCAGGGTGGTCACATCGTCGGCGGCACGCCGAAGGTGTTCGCCGCGCTGGTGGCGGCGATCGCTCCCCACGTGACCGACGCGCTTCGTTAGCAGCGCGTCCCTCGCCTTCGCAGCTGGCTATTTCCTAACTAACGGATTTCTCCGGCTCGGCCGCCCTGTTGCGCAACGGGCTCACCCAGTAGCCGTACATGAAGTAGACGGCGATCGAGCCGGCGATGAACCAGAAGAAAAACCAGCGGATGTGCGCTTCGACGCCGATGTAGGCGAGGATGAAGCACGAGACGACGCCCAGGACCGGCAGCACCGGGTACAGCGGCACCTTGAAGTGACGTGGCAGGTCGGGACGCTGGCGGCGCAGCCAGATGACCGAGAAACACACCAGACCGAAGGCCACGAGCGTGCCGACCGACGTCATGTCGCCCAGGTAGTTGATGTCGAAATAGGCGGCGGCGGCGGACACCACAAGACCGACGATGATCGTATTGATCCACGGTGTCTTGAATTTGGGGTGCACCTTCGCGAGCACTTTCGGCAACAGACCATCGCGTGACATCGAGTAGAACACCCGCGTCTGGCCAAACATCAGCACCAGCACCACCGATGACAGGCCCGCAATCGCGCCGATCTTGATGAGCTTGGCCAGCCAGCCCCACTGCGGCCCGAAGGTGTCCACTGCCGTGGCCACCGGCGCCGCGACATTGAGCTTGGTGAACGACACCACCCCCGTCAGCACCATGGCGGTCAGCATGTAGAGCACGGTGCAGACGATCAGCGATCCCAGGATGCCGATGGGCATGTCCTTGCGCGGATTCCTCGCTTCCTGGCCCGCGGTGGACACCGCCTCGAAGCCGATGTACGCGAAGAACACGATGGTCGCGGCGCGGATCACTCCATTGATGCCGAACTGGTTTTCGACGCCCGTGGGTTCCGGAATGAAAGGATGCCAGTTCGCGCTGTTGATGAAGAACGCGCCCACCGCGATGAACAGGATGATCACCGTCACCTTGATCGCGACGATGATGTTGTTGACCGTCGCTGACTCCGAGACACCGATGACGAGCAGGATCGTCACGGCAAGCGTAATGAACACCGCGGGAAGATTGAACAACGAGGGAACCACGGCGCTGGCAGCGATCGGGATCACCGACCCGCTCGGAAACTGCACGATGGATTGCGCGGGCACATTGACGATCGTGCCCGCCGCGAGCTCACGCAGCCCGGTGGTCGAGGGATCGAGCACCTTGGTCGCCGCCGTCAGGGTTGCCTGGGTATCGGTGTTGACCGCGATGTCGAGCGCGTTGGTGAGCGCGAAGCCGCCCTCCTTCACCGCAGTGAGCACGTCGTACTGCGCGATCGGCGCCGTGAAATTCCCGGTGATCGTCGCCGTGCCGACCGAGAAGAATTGCACCGTGGAACCATCCGCGAGCGACGCGGTGACGCCGTTCAGCGTGACCAGCGGATCCGTGAAGGAGAGCGTGGTCAGCGCGGCGACGACCATCTTGCCATGCGGCTGCGTGAGCGCCGCGGGGAAGTCGAGTCCGATGTCGTGCAACAAGCTCACCGCATACCCGGACCATCCGACCGCGACCACCGACGCGGCGAGTGCATATTCGAGCAACAGCAGCGCGCCCATGATCCACGCGCCGAATTCGCCGACGGTGGTATACGAATATGTGTACGCCGATCCCGAAACCGGGAGCATCGAGGCGAGCTCCGCGTAACACAGGCCCGCGAGTGCGCAGATCACACCGGCGATGACGAACGACAGGATCACGGCGGGTCCGGCGTACAGCGCCGCCGCCGTGCCCGTGCGTACGAAGATGCCCGCGCCGATGATGCAGCCGATGCCGAACAGAACGAGGTGAATCGGTCCGAGCGTGCGCTTCAATTCACCGCGATCGAACTCGGTCTGAACCTGGGCAATCGACTTGGTACGCCAACCCATCGGGCACCCCGCGAATTTGAGATGGGCCGAAGTGTATGGTGACAGCCCGCGTTATGCGAGCGTGCAGGTGCGGGGACGAGACTTCAAGTCTGTCCCCACGCGACTACCCGCCTTCGCTCTCGTCCTTCTTGTTCCGGCGCTCGTCCATCGCGCGTCGCAGCCGGATGTTCACCATCTCGACGCCCACCGAGAACGCCATGGCGAAATACAGGTAACCCTTCGGCACGTCGAAGTGGAACGAGTCTGCGACCAGCACAACACCTACGAGAATCAGGAAGGCCAGGGCGAGGATCTTGATGGTCGGGTGCCGTTCGATGAAGGCACTGATGGATCCGGACACCCACATCATGACGATGATGGCCAGCACGATGGCCGCCGACCATGATGGGCAGCTGGTCGGGCCTGGCCAGCCCCACCGCGGTGAACACCGAATCCAGCGAGAATACGATGTCGATGATGGCGATCTGCACGACGATCGCCGTGAAACTCGCGAACACCCGCGTGCGTCGCTCGTTTTCCACACCTTCGAGGGTTTCGTGGATTTCGGTGACGCTCTTGGCGAACAGGAACAGGCCGCCTAACAACAGGATTATGTCGCGACCGGAAAACTCGTGATTGAAGACCGGCACCGTCACCAGCGGCTTGGTCAGGCGCGTCAGCCACACGATCGAGAACAGCAGCGCGATGCGCGTCAGCATCGCGAGCGCCAGGCCGGTGATACGCGCCGACTCGCGCCGCGCCGGCGGCAACCGGCTCACCAGAATGGAGATGAAGATGATGTTGTCGATGCCGAGGACGATCTCGAGCGCCGACAGCGTGACAAACGCTACCCACGCCTGTGGATCGGTGAGCAGCTCCATCATTGCGGTTGCGGTCCCGTCGAGAGCTGTTCGATGCCCGTCACGGCAGCTGGTCGATAGGGTCTTTGTGCACCGGCGGGAAGACGTGCTCCGCCTTGAGGCCGCACGACAGCGCGATGGCGCTCGAGATCCAGATCGAGGAATACGTGCCCGCGATGATGCCGATGAGCAGCGCCTCCGAGAATCCGCGCAGCGCCTCGCCACCGAGCAGCAGCAGCGCCACCACCACGATGCTGGTCGTGACCTTGGTCATGATGGTGCGCGACAACGTCTGGTTGATGGCGTTGTCCAGCGTCTGGTCCGGCGGCAGACGACGGTTCTTCTCGAAGTTTTCGCGGATGCGGTCAAACACGATGACTGTATCGTTCAGCGAATACCCGATGACAGCAAGAATGGCGGCGACCACCGCGAGGTCGAACTTGGTCTGCGTGATCGAGAACACACCGAGCACCAGGATCGGGTCGTGGATTACGGCGAGGATGGCGCCCAGCGACAGTCGCCAGGTATGAAAGCGCAGGATGATGTAGATCGCGATCAGGAACAGCGTGACGCCCAGCGAGACAATGGCGGAGTACCGCAGCTCGTCACCGACCTGGGGACCAACCACTTCGAGTGAAGTGATGCGCACGCCAGCATCGATCTTGCTCAGCGAAGTCTCGAAGATCGGCCGGATCTGCTCGGCTGTCTGGCCGGTGGATTGCAATCCGATCGCCACGTCGCGCGTCGTGCCAAGGTAGCTGACCTGCGGCTCGTGGAAACCCGCCGCGATGACCGTCTTGCGCACCAGCTCGACATCCACCTGCTTCGGGAAGTTTGCCTCGACCGAGACGCCGCCGGTGAAGTCGATCGCGAAATTCAGTCCGCGCACGAAGAACGACGCGAACGACCCAAGCATGAGCACGATCGACAGTGCGTACCACACCTTGCGTGTGGCCATGAACGGAAAGTTGGTTTTCTTATGGAAAAATTCCACGTTGCCTTACCTCGATTCGCTCAGCCTATGGTTAACCAATGGCGAGCTTGGTGACTTTGCGCTTGCCGCCGTACATCAGCGTGAGCAGCGCGCGCGAACCCATGAGCGCGGTGAACATCGACGTGCCAATGCCGAGCGTGAGCACGATGGCGAAGCCGCGGATCGCGCCGGTGCCGAACACCCACAACACCACGCCGGCAATCGCCGTGGTGACGTTGGAGTCGGCGATGGCCGAGAAAGCCTTCTCGAAGCCGGCCTTGATCGCGGCCTGCGGCGAAACGCCATTGCGCAGTTCTTCGCGGATGCGCTCGTAAATCAGCACGTTCGCGTCCACCGCCATGCCGACGGTGAGGATGATGCCGGCGATACCCGGCAGCGTGAGCGCGGTGCCGAAGATCGACAGCAACGCCGTCAACACGACGACGTTCGCCAGCAGCACCAGGTTGGCGATGATGCCGAACAGCCGGTAGTAGATGATCATGAAGGCGAACAGCGCGGCCATGCCGATGATCAGGGCCTTCACGCCCATTTCGATGTTCTCCTTGCCGAGCGTGCCAGTGATGGTCTTTTCGTTGGCGATGGAGATCGGTGCGGTAAGCGCCCCGCCGCGCAGCAGCAGCGCGGTCTCGCGCGCTTCATTCGCGGTCAGACCCGTGGTCTGGAAGCGGTTGCCGAACACGCCCTGGATGGTGGCGACGCTGATGACCTTCTCTTCCTTGATCTTGCGCGTCACCGGCTTGCCGTCGACCATGTCGGTCTCGTTGTGTTGCTCGATGAACACCACGGCCATGGGCTTCCCCAGGTTGGCGCGCGTGGTGCGCAGCATTTCTTCGCCGCCGGCGCTGTCCAGGGTCACGTCCACCTGCGGACCGCTCTGCCCGGTGGTGTTCATCGCATTCACCAGCTGGTTGCCGGTGACGATGATGTCGCGCTTCAGCAGGATCTTGCCGACGTAGACGCCGGTGTTGTACTGGTCGTAGATCTTGGCGCCGATGGGCGCGCGGCCGCTGGGCGGAATCGGGCGCGGATCGACCAGGCGGTACTCGAGCGTTGCCACCTTGCCGAGCATGTCCTTGACCTCGGCGGAGTTCTGCACGCCGGCCAGCTGCACCACGATGCGATTGGTTCCCTGCCGCTGCACGATGGGCTCGGAGACGCCGAGTTCGTTCACGCGGTTGCGCAACGTGGTGATGTTGGCGGTGATGGCGGAATCGCGCCGTTCGCTCACCTGCTGCGGCGTCATCACGCAATCGATCGCGGAGCCGGCGGCGACGCTGGCCTCCCGGCAGTCGAGATCGGAATGTGCCTGGGTGAGTGCGGCGCGCACCTCCGAGAGGTTGGCGCCCGCGGGCAGCGACACACGCACACCGTTGGTCACGTCCGAATCGACGGTCAGAGTATTGATGTCGGTGAACTGGATGTTCTTCTCGCGCAGCACGCGACGAAAATCCTGCTCGTAGCTGTCAACGAGCTGTTCGACCGCCGCGTCGATGTCCACCTCGTACAGCAGGTATAGGCCGCCGCGCAGATCCAGACCCAGCGGCATGGCGCGCAGGTGCAGGGCCTGCATCCATCGCGGCGCGCGCGAGGCATACATCAACGCGTTGACGTAGTCCTTCGTCAGCCCGGACTTTTCGTCCTTGGCGATGTCGCGCGCGCGCAGCTGATCCGCGTCCTCGGCGAAGCGCACCAGTATGTTGCCGCCTTCGATGGCGATGCTCTTGTAGGTGGCGCCGGCATCCTTGAGCGCCTTTTCGACCTGCGCGAGCTGTTCGGTGGTGGCGGGCTCGCGATCCCTGCGCGCGATCTGCAGCGCGCGGTCGTCGCCGAAAACGTTTGGCAACGCGAGCACCAACGCGAAGAACAGAACCAGGCCGACGAGAATGTATTTCCAGCGCGCGTAGGCGAGCATGAAGCGACCTCAGGCTCCCTTGAGCGTGCCTTTCGGCACCAGCGTGGTGACCTGAAAGCGCTGCACCTTGATGCGCACGTTGTCCGCAATCTCGAGAGTGATGAAGTTTTCGCCGATTTCGACGATACGGCCGAGAATGCCGCCCGCGGTGACGACCTCGTCGCCCGCCGCCAGCTTGCCCAGCATGGCCTGGTGTTCCTTCTGCTTCTTTTGCTGAGGCCGGATCAGCAGGAAATAGAAGATGACGACGAACAGGCCCATCATGATGAACATGCCCATCGGGCTGCCGCTCGCGGGCGCGCCAGCGGTCTGTGCCATGGCGTCGGGAATCAATGAATTCATGGTGTTATCTCATGCGTAACGAATAAATCGCGCCCAGCAGGTGCGCGCGGCCGCGTATTTTGGCGGAAAAATAAATTTATGCCACAGAGACTTGGGAATTCTCTGCCGGTTCCTCGCCACGGTCCTGAGCATAGTCCCGCAGCACGGAATCGAGCGACCCGGCCTCGATACCGGCGCGCAACCGCCGCATGAGCTCCAGGTAGAAGTGCAGGTTGTGGATGGTATTGAGCCTGGCACCCAGGATTTCATTGCAGCGGTCGAGGTGCCTGAGGTAGGCACGCGAGAAGTTCCGGCAGGTGTAGCAGGCACAAGCCGGATCCAGGGGACCGAGATCCGACTGGTGTGCGGCATTGCGGATGTTGACCACGCCCTGCGAGGTGAACAGGTGCCCGTTGCGCGCATGGCGTGTCGGCATCACGCAATCGAACATATCGATGCCGCGCAGCACTGCGGCGATGATGTCCCGCGGCCGGCCGACGCCCATGAGATAGCGCGGCCGGTCAGGCGGCATGTGCGGCAACAATCCCTCGAGCACCCGCAGCCGTTCTTCCTCGGGCTCGCCCACCGCGAGACCCCCCACCGCGAAACCCTTCCAGGGTAGTTTGCTGAGCTCCGTCAGCGAGGCGAGGCGCAGCGGCAGATGCATGCCGCCCTGCACGATGCCAAACAATTCGCCGGGCGGCGCTTCGAGCCCGATCTGTTCCGTGCCGCGCACGTAGTAATGGTCATGGCTGCGCACCGCCCAACGCATCGAACGTTCCATCGATTCGCGCGCCTGGGATTCGGTGGCGGGATACGGCGTGCAGTCATCCAGCGCCATCGCGATGTCCGATCCCAGCGCGAGCTGCACATCCATGGAGTCCTCGGGCATGAGTCGCACCGCGCTGCCGTCGATGGGTGAGCGAAACAACACGCCCTCCTCGGTGATCTTGCGCAGGGATTCCAGGCTGAAGACCTGGAAGCCGCCAGAGTCGGTGAGGATGGGCCGCCGCCAGTGCATGAATCCATGCAGCCCGCCATGCGCGCGCAGAATCTCCTTTCCGGGCCGCAACATGAGGTGAAAGGTATTGCCGAGCACGATGTCAGCACCCAGTCCTTCCAGCTCCTCGGGTGTCATGGCCTTCACCGTGCCGTAAGTACCCACGGGCATGAAGGCCGGCGTCTCGACCACGCCATGGGCGAGTCGCAAGCGCCCGCGCCGCGCGGCACCGAGCGTGCCGGTCAACGTGAATTCCGCGCTCATGCGGATCAATCGTGTGCGCCGGGGCGCGGAGTCACGAACATGGCGTCACCATAACTGAAAAAACGGTACCGCCCCGCGACGGCGTGCCGATACGCGGCCAGCACTTCTTCGCGGCCGGCGAAGGCGCTGACCAGCATGAGCAATGTCGATTCGGGCAGGTGGAAATTGGTCAACATGGCATCGACCACGCGGAAACGGAATCCCGGCACGATGAACAACGATGAGTCTCCCAGGTACGGCGCCAGCGTACCGCCACCCGCGGCACTCTCGAGCGCCCGCACCACGGTCGTGCCGATGGCGATCACGCGCGCGCCGCGTGCGCGCGCGGCGGCGATCGCCGCGCAGGCTTCGGAGCTGACTTCGACGAATTCGGCGTGCATCACATGGGCACCCACGGCCTCGGTGCGCACCGGCTGAAAGGTGCCGGCGCCCACGTGCAGCGTGACGAAGGCGCGATGCACGCCGCGCGCCTCCAGGTCCGCGAGCAGCCCGGCATCGAAATGCAGGCTGGCGGTTGGAGCCGCCACCGCGCCCTGCCTGCGGGCGAACACGCTTTGATAACGCGTCACGTCGCTGACGTCGGGCTCGCGACGGATGTAGGGCGGCAGCGGCATCTGCCCGTATCGTTCGAAGAAGCGTGAGCGCGGGATCTGGCAACTCCACCACCCACAGATCGCCACGCTTCTCGATGACGCGGATCGAACCTCCGCGGCTTTGCAATGACATGCCGGGCTTGAGAGGCTTGCTGGCGCGCGCATGCACCAGCGCGTTGGCGGCATCGAGTGGTCGCTCCAGGAGCAATTCGACCTTGCCGCCGGAATCCTTCATCGCGAACAGGCGCGCGGGAATCACGCGCGTGTCATTGAAGACCAGCAGATCGCCGGGTGCGACCAGCTGCGGCAGATCGCGCATGCGGCGATCAGTCAGCGCGCCGGTGGTGCCATCGAGCGCCAGCAGCCGGCTCGCGGATCTTTCCGCAAGCGGCTGCTGGGCGATGAGTTCTTCAGGAAGTTCGTAGGTGAAGTCGCTGCGGCGCACGGCGGTGAGTTTACCGCCGTGGCCGCGATTCTCAGGTCAGGCTCCGCTTCCCGGCACCGGTGGAACCGGCGGCTGCGGCGGAATGGGTGGAATGGGCGGCACCGCCTGCATGAAATCTCCGTCGAACTCCGGTCGCTCCGGCATGGTGATCGACAGCGTCATCGTCTTGCGCTGCCGCAGCACCGCGACGTTCAGCTTCTCGCCCGACTTGTACGAGCGCAGGATGCGCATCGCGTGTGCGCCGTCTTCGGGCTTGCGACCGTCGATGGTCTGAATCACGTCGCCATCTTCGAGCTTGAAGGCCGCGTCTTGCGGAGCCTGTACCACCAGCACGCCCTCGTTGGCACCGAAATATGCACCGAGCTTCGGGGTGATGCTCGCCAGCTCCATGCCAACGAACTCCCCCGGCCAGAAGTGACGGAACTCGCGAATCTGCGGCATCGCGCCGGTCATCACCGCGCCGCCCATCGCACCGCCCTGCGGAAGAGCGATGTTGAAGGTCTGCGGACCCATCATCGGGCGCGCCACCACGACGAAGTCCTTGTTCTTGCCATCACGCAGCACGCGCACCCTGACCTTCTGCTCGGGATTCACCGCCCGCATGTGATCCACCACGACGCGGTTGGGATTCGGCGTGCCGGCGAGCGACTTGCCATCGAGCGCGACGATGACATCACCCTTTACCAGTCCCGCCTCGGCCGCCGCGCCGCCCGGGCTCACGCCCAGCAGGCGCGCTCCATCCTTGCCGCTCGCCGGATCAATCTGCACGCCGAGCACGGCGCGCCGCGGCCCGCCCTCGTTGAAGTAGACAAAGTTCGGGCCGCCCTGATCCTGGGTGAGTTGCATGGACAACTCCGCAACTTTCTGTGCCGCCTGGTCCAGTTCCGCGCGCGCCTTCTCGAGTTCGGCGCGCGTCTTCGCCTCGTCGGCCTCGAGCTTGGCCGCATCGGCCTCCATCTTCGTCTTTGCCTTGGCCGTATCCGCCTGCGCCATGAGAAGTTCCCTTTCCGGCGGCTCGACATATGCCGTCTGCGCGGCAGCCACTGCGCCGAAGCCCAACAAGCCGATCAACATCAAATTCTTCATTGTCGTCCTCATGAAGGGTCTCCGCGTCTCTCAAAAATTGGCGCTCACCATTTCGGCGTAGCGCACCTGTGTGTACGAATTGATCAGCTCGGCGCGGGTGCGCTCCAGGCGCGCGACATCTGCCGTGCCGCCGCGCAGCCGCGCGTAATTGAGCGCGTCATCGAGGTTGGCGATGTGGTCCTCGAGCGCCGCCACGGCGAGGTAAGTGTCGGCACGCACGATGCGTGGTTGCGGAGCTGGCACCCGCGCGACAGGGGCATGCACTACCCTTTCAGCCGGGTCCTCACCACGTTGGTCGAGCCGCCAGACGCTGGCGCCGACCAGCGCGACCGCCAGCGCTGCCGCGACGCCTCGCGCCAGCACCAGCCGGTGGCGCGAGCGGGCAATACCGCTCGCCTGTCGCGCCAGCATGCCGTCGTAGTCGAACCCCGGGGCCACCGCACCGGCGTCCGCATCGAGGCGTTTCAGCCGCGCCGCCAGTTCCGCGTCGCGGTTGTTGTCACTGTCCATCGAAATCACTCCTGATCGGAAGGCCGAGCGCCATGGGTCTCGGCGCGTGTAACGCGGTACGCAGCCGCGCGTGTCCGCGTGCCAGCTGCGACTTGGAAAAACTCACCGTGCGATCGAAGGCGCGCGCGATCTCCTCGTGTGACCAACCCTCGACGTCGTAGAGCCATACCACCGTGCGCGTCAACGGCGCGAGTTTCTCCAGCGCCCGGTCGAGATCGATGAGATCCGCGGTGCGACTGGCGGATTCGCCGGCCGCGCCGCTGTCTTCGGTCCATGACTCGAGTGCGACCCGCGCGCGATGCCAGGGGGAACGGAACGACATGAGACAGCGGCTCACCGCGATGCTGCGCACCCAGACGCCAAACGGCGCTTCGCCGCGAAAGTCGTCCAGATGCTCGAACATGGCGATCAACGTGTCCTGCAGCAGATCCTCGGCCGTTGCCTTTTGAACGACGAGGCGGCGAATGATGCCGAACGCGGCGGGTGCCACTCGTTCGAACAACGCGCGCCTGGCATCCCGGTCCCCCGCCCGTGCCGCCGCGAGCTCATCGGCCGGTACTTCTATTTCCGCAAGTCTCTGCATTTATGAAGGCCTTGATGCGCCGGGATGCCCAAAGGTCGCAAGAATTCATGCCGCTACCCTATACTTCGCCCCCCGCGCCGGGATGGCGGAACTGGTAGACGCGGCGGACTCAAAATCCGTTGCCCTAAAAAGGCGTGTGGGTTCGATTCCCTCTCCCGGCACCACATCATCTACTGATGAACTTTTGCAGCAACTGTGGCTCCCGCGTCGTCCTCAAAGTTCCGGAGGGCGACTTCCTGCCGCGCCATATGTGCGCCAACTGCGGCGCGATCCACTACCAGAATCCCAAAGTCGTGGTTGGCAGCGTCCCGGTCTTCGAGGGCCGCATCCTGCTCTGCAAACGCGGCATCGAGCCGCGTTACGGCTACTGGACCGTGCCCGCCGGCTTCATGGAAAACGACGAGACCCTGGAGGCTGGCGCCGCGCGCGAGGCGGTCGAAGAAGCCCAGATCGAGGTGGAAATCGGCAGCCTGCTGTTGCTCGCCAACGTCACCAGCGCCCGCCAGGTGCATGTGTTCTTCCGCTCACGCATGCTGACGCCCCACTTCGGCATTACGCACGAAAGTCTCGAGGTGCGGCTGGTCGATGAAAACGACATTCCCTGGGAACAGTTGGCATTTCCCAGCACCGAATGCGCGCTGCGACGTTTCATCGAGGACCGTGCCGCGGGAGTCGACCGGCACCACGTGGCCGAAATGCACCGCAGGTTCGGTTGATGAGGCAAAATAGCGTCCCTGAAATTCGTGACGAGAGGATTTGATCGATGACGTTCGTGGTCACGGAAGCTTGCATCAAGTGCAAATACACCGACTGCGTGGAAGTGTGCCCGGTGGACTGTTTTCACGAAGGCCCTAACTTCCTCGTGATCGATCCGGACGAATGCATCGACTGCACGCTGTGTGAGCCCGAATGCCCGGTGGAAGCCATCTTCTCCGAGGACGAGGTCCCGGCGGGCCAGGAAGAATTCACCAAGCTCAACGCCGAGCTCGCCAAGAAGTGGCCGGTGATCACGGAAAAGAAAGCGGCGCCGCCCGATGCCAAGCAATTCGAAGGCGTGGTCGACAAGCTCAAACTGCTCGAGACCTGACAGGGCGCGACGCGCCCGCGCCCCTATTCCTTGCCGGTCCTGAGATATTTCGCGAGCTGCGCGGGCGGGGCATATCCGTCGAGCTTTTCACCGCTTGGCAGGATGATCGCCGGTGTGCCCTCCACCGCGAGCTTGTGTCCGAGCTCCCAGTCACGCGCGATGATGTCGGTGGCACACTTGGGTGACTTGATGTCCTCACCGTTCTTGGCGCGCGTCAGCGCGTCGTTGCGATTGGAAGCGCACCACACGGCCTCCGCCTTGTGCCACGACTCGGTGTCGGGCCCGCTGCGAGGATAGAACAGGTAGCGCACGCGAATGCCGAGACGGTTGTAATCGGCGATCTGCGAGTGCAGGCGCCGGCAATAACCGCAGTCGATGTCGGTGAACACGGTGATGGTGTACTTGGGATTCTTGGGCGAATACACCAGCATCTCCGCCTCGGGAATCGCATCCAGTAACCGGTTGCGAATGCCGCGACGCCGGTTCTCGGTGAGATTCGCATCGCTGTCGAGATCGATCAGGTCGCCGATGATCACGTAGCGACCATCGCTCGAGCTGTAGCTGATGTCCGAGCCGCGGGTGATCTCGAATATGCCGTTGACCGGCGTCATGCGCACGTCTTCGAGCTTGAGCCCGTCGATCTTCTTGACGATGGTGGCGCGTGGATCGCCCTTGGCCGGTGCCGCAGAGTTGCTCACCGGATTGGCGGCGACGCCAGTCGACTGAGCCAGCGCGGCCTCACCAATGAACGACCAGGCGAGAACGGCGGAGAACAGGCGGAAAGACATCTGAGTCATGGGGTACTCGCGCATCGGGTACGGATTCGACCGGGCCCGGGCAGCGAAGTTCGCACACCCAGAGCGCGCAGGAGTTTATCAGGGACCGCGGGCACGGGCGCCCGCAACGCGATCAGCCGCGCGGATGGTGCGTGCCGTGCAGCTCTTTCATGCGCTCACGGGCCACGTGCGTGTAGATCTGCGTGGTCGACAGGTCCGAGTGCCCGAGCAGCATCTGCACCACGCGCAGGTCAGCGCCGTGATTGAGCAGGTGTGTGGCAAACGCGTGACGCAACGTGTGCGGCGACAGTTCCTTGTCGATGACGGCCTTGCGCGCGTAACGCTTGATGATGTGCCAGAAGGCCTGGCGGGTCATGCGATCGCCGCGGCGCGTCGGGAACAGATAGTCGGTGGTACGGTCCAGCAGGATCTCGCTGCGCGGGGCGCGCACGAAGTCCGTCAGCCAGCGCACCGCTTCCTCGCCGAGCGGAATGAGCCGCTCGCGGTTGCCCTTGCCAATGATCCGGATGACACCCTGGTTGGTGTTGATCTGGTTGTACTTGAGGTTCACGAGCTCCGAAACGCGCAGGCCCGTGGCGTACAGCACTTCGAGCATGGTGCGGTCACGGTGACCCAGCGGATCGGCAATGGCCGGAGCCGCCAGCAGCGACTCGACTTCTTCTTCGGTGAGCGACTTCGGCAGCGAGCGGCCGATTTTCGGCATGGCGATCTGGGCCGTCGGATCATCCTTGATCACGCCTTCGCGCACGTAGTAGCGAAAGAAGCGACGGAACGAAGACAGCTGCCGCGCGGTGGAGCGCGGTCGGGCGCCGGCTTCGACGCGGAAAGCGATGAATCCGAGCAGGTCGGCACGCGTGGTCTTGATGATCGGCGTGCCCCGCTCCGCCAGCCAGCGTCCCAGCGCGGTCAAATCGGCGCGATACGCGGCAAGCGTATTGGCTGACAGTCCGCGCTCCATCCAGACCGCATCCAGAAACTTCGAGACGGTGGCGTCGGCGCTGTCAGCGGCAGGCGCGTCGTTGGACGCTGTAGCTTGTTTGACCAAGACGTGGTTGCCTTAATACGTATGCGGAATAACGCGTCGCGGCAGTATGGGGACGGGTGGCTGGACTCAGGCGTGATGACCTTCACAGCTTGCGGAAACCGTTAACATAAAGAGAACCAGTTCACATGGATCGGCCCTGTCGTCGAGCAAAAGACTGCGCATGACCTCGCCTCCGCAATTCGCGGCCGCACCCTGGCCGGCGGCGATTTCGGTGCCCCTGCGCTTGATTTATGGCGTATACGCGGTCCTGCTGTTCCTCGCTGTCGTCGTGTTTGCCTTGGTCGGGGTCATCCTGATGCCGACATTGCGGCTGCGCCGGGGCGCGGCCCGCATTGCAGCAAGGGTGTTCTTTGCCGGCGCTGGCATGCCGATTCGCGTCCGCGGCAGTCAGAACCTGCCCTCGGGCCAGAGCGTGGTCGTCGCCAATCACGCCAGCTACCTCGACGGTGTGGTGATGACCGCGGCCTTGCCGCCGCGCTTCGGCTTCGTGATCAAGCGCGAAATGAACGAGGTACCGGTTGCCGGCCTGCTGCTCCGGCGCATCGGTTCGGAGTTCGTGGAACGGTTCAATCGCCACAAGGGCGCCACCGATGCGCGGCGCGTGCTGCGCACCGCCGCCAGCGGACATTCACTGGTGTTCTTTCCCGAGGGCACATTCAAGCCCGAGGTGGGCCTCGGCAAATTTCACACCGGCGCGTTCGCCATCGCCGCCCGCGCGGCCTGTCCGGTGGTGCCGGCGGTGATCCTGGGCACTCGCCGAAACATGCCGGCGACTCGCATCCTGCCGCGCCCGGGAGTCATCTACGTGCACTTCGGTCAGCCGATCGTCCCGGTGCAGAACATCGGTGCTGAGGATCTGGCCGTGAAGCTTCGCGATGCTTCGCGCGCCGCGATCCTGGCGCAGCTCGACGAACCGGATCTCGCCGAGCGCGCTACCGGGACGGATGGTTAGTATTCTCAGGCGCTCTCGCGCCACGTCGGAAAACGGCGCCGAAGCGGCGCCGTACTTGAAGCGGGCTTCGCAGCAGCTTCCCGCTACATGTGGCGACGGTATTGGCCGCCGACGTCGTATAGCGCGCGCGAGATCTGACCCAGCGAACAGACCTGCACGGTCTCGAGCAACTCGGCGAATACGTTGCCACCTTCCGACGCCACGCTTTGAAGCTGGCGCAGCGCTTCGGATGATTCATTTGTGTGGCGCGCCTGAAAATCCATTACCGCCGTCACCTGCGCTCGCTGCTCCTCATCACTGGCACGGAACAACGGCGCCGCCGCGTGTTCGCCCCCGGCGTCGCGATCATTGAGGAACGTGTTGACGCCGACGATGGGCAAGGTGCCGTCGTGCTTGCGTGTCTCGTAGTGCAGGCTCTCTTCCTGGATCTTGCCGCGCTGGTACATGGTCTCCATCGCTCCCAGCACGCCGCCGCGTTCGGCCAGCGACTCGAACTCCTTGTAGACCGCCTCTTCGACCAGGTCGGTCAGCGCTTCGATGGCATACGAGCCGGCCCAGGGATTCTGGATCTTGTTGAGCCCCAGCTCGCGATTGATGATGAGCTGGATGGCCACCGCGCGGCGCACGCTCTCCTCGGTCGGCGTGGTCAATGCCTCGTCGTAGGCGTTGGTATGCAGCGAGTTGCAGTTGTCGAACAACGCGTACATGGCCTGCAGCGTGGTGCGGATGTCGTTGAACTGGATTTCGCGCGCGTGCAGGCTGCGCCCCGAAGTCTGGATGTGGTACTTCAACATCTGGCTGCGAGGTCCGGCGCGGTAGATGTCCTTCATGGCGCGCGCCCAGATGCGGCGCGCCACCCGTCCGATCACCGCGTATTCCGCGTCCATGCCATTCGAGAAGAAGAACGACAGGTTGGGCGCGAAGTCGTCGATCTTCATGCCACGCGCCAGGTAGTACTCGACGATGGTGAAGCCATTGGCCAGCGTGAAGGCCAGTTGCGTGATCGGGTTCGCGCCTGCTTCGGCGATGTGGTAACCGGAAATCGACACCGAGTAGAAGTTGCGCACCGCGTTGTCGCTGAAGAACTGCTGCACGTCGCCCATCATGCGCAGCGCGAATTCCGTCGAGAATATGCAGGTGTTCTGCGCCTGGTCCTCCTTGAGGATGTCGGCCTGCACGGTGCCGCGCACGCTCGAAAGGGCCTCGGCTCGCAGGCGCGCGTATTCATCGGTGCTGAGCACCCCGAGCCCGACCAGCCGGCGGCCGCCCAGACCCAGTAATCCGAGCCCGGAACCGTCATGACCCGCGGGCAACTCGCCGCGATACTTCGGCTGCTCGATGCCGGCCCGCGCGATCGCCGCTTCGACTTGCGGCCAGCGCGCCTGGGCGCGCAGGTGGCGTTCGATGCGCTGATCGATGGCGGTATTCATGTACATCGCGAGGATCATCGGCGCCGGACCATTGATGGTCATGGACACGGAGGTCGTGGGATCGCACAGATCGAAGCCCGAGTAGAGCTTCTTCATGTCGTCCAGCGTCGCAATGGACACGCCGGAATTGCCCGTGCGTCCGAAAACGTCCGGCCGCAGGTCGGGATCCTCGCCGTACAGCGTGGTCGAATCGAAGGCGGTCGACAGCCGGGTCGCGTCGTGACCCGCGGCGAGATAGTGGAAGCGCCGATTGGTGCGTTCCGGCGCCCCTTCGCCGGCGAACATGCGGGTCGGATCTTCTTCCTCGCGCCGGTACGGATAGACGCCCCCGGTGTAGGGGTAGCCACCCGGCAGGTTCTCGTTCTGCAGGAAGCGCAGGATTTCGCCCCAGGCGTCGAATCGCGGTGCCGCCAGCTTCGGGATCGGGTTGCGACTCAGCGATTCTGAGTAGTTAGCGCCGCGCAGCTCGCGGCCGCGCACGGTGTAGGAAAACTCGGGCGTGCTGATGCCCTGCAGGCGCTGCGGCCAGCTGCGCAATGCGGCCAGTGATTCGTTGCCGATGTCCGCAAGGGCGCGGTTGTAGGCCGTGCGCAGCGCATCGAGCCCGTCGCTCGCGGGCTCCTCGGGCGCCGGCGTCAGCGGCCCCGGCAGGCGGCTGTCGCCCACGGCCTGGAGCGACAGGTACAGGCCATGCGCCCGCTGTGCGGCGGCCACACGTGTCTCGGCCAGGCCGCGCGCCTCCCTGCCCTGCACGGCGATTTCCGCGAGATAACGCACGCGTGACGCGGGCACCAGCGGATCGCGTGAACGAAATTCGAGCGGTGCGACCGAGAGCGGCACCCCGTCGCGCAGCGTCCAGTGTCCAGCGCTACTTTCACGATCGAGCCGCGCGCACAGCGACAGGAACAGCCGGTTCACGCCCGGGTCGTTGAAGCGGCTCGCGATGGTGGGAAACACCGGTATCTCCGCGTCGGGCAGCTTCGACTGTTCCGGATGGTTGCGCCGCCACTGCTTGCGCACGTCGCGCAGCGCATCTTCGGCGCCGCGTTTCTCGAACTTGTTGAGCACCACGATATCGGCAAAGTCGAGCATGTCGATCTTTTCGAGCTGGCTCGCCGCGCCGTATTCGCCCGTCATGACGTACAGGGAAACGTCCGCGAGATCGACGATTTCAGTGTCGCTCTGGCCGATGCCGGCGGTTTCCACGACCACCAGGTCGAATCCCGCCGCGCGATACAGCGCGATCACGTCGCCGAGCACGGCGCTGGTGGCCAGGTGCTGGCGGCGCGTGGCAAGCGATCGCATGAACACCTGTGGCGACGCCAACGAATTCATGCGAATGCGGTCGCCGAGCAGCGCGCCCCCGGAGCGACGCCGCGTGGGATCGATCGCGACCACCGCGACGCGACGCTCGGGGAATTGACGCAGGAAGCGATGCAACAGCTCGTCGGTCAATGAACTCTTGCCCGCACCACCGGTCCCGGTGAGCCCGATGACCGGCGCCGCGTTCGGACCGGCCACGGCCTCGCTCAGCAGGCGGCGCAGGTCATCGGCGTCGGCGCCATCCGACGCGCCGCCGCCTTCGAGCACGGTGATGGCGCGCGCGATGCCGCCAGGGTCGAGGACGTCGGGCAATGCCGTCACGCGCTCGTGCGCGCGCCGTCCAATACGCGCGAACACATCCTGGATCATCCCGGAGAGCCCCAGGCGCCGGCCGTCTTCAGGCGTATAGATTTTCGCCACCCCGTAGGCCTCGAGATCGGCGATCTCGGCCGGCGAAATGGTGCCGCCGCCGCCCACCACCACGCGAATGTGCTGCGCGCCGGCCTCGCGCAACATGTCGATCATGAAGCGGAAGTACTCGTTGTGACCGCCCTGGTAGCTGCTGACGGCGATCGCGTCGGCATCCTCGGCGATCGCGGCACGCACGATGTCCGCGACGCTGCGGTTGTGGCCCAGATGCACCACCTCCGCGCCGCCGGACTGCAACAGGCGGCGAATCATGTTGATGGCCGCGTCGTGGCCGTCGAACAACGACGCAGCGGAAACGAATCGCAGCGGTCTGCCGGGCTCTGGTGGCTTCATGTTACTGGCTGGTAAGATGTGTTACCCAAGAGTAACACGAAGCCGTTCCCGACCAGGAGTCCCGCCGAACATCATGCCTGCTGCAACCGCAAAATCCAGGAGTCGCAAGCCGCCAGCCGGGCGCCAGGCGGCCGCCGACCCCTCCCCCTGGGCGGCACGCCGCCGGCCGCGGCATGTGCATGCGCTCAAGCGCGAAGCCGTGATCCTTGCTGCGGCGCGGGCGTTCCGCGAGCGCGGTTATCACAACACCTCGCTCGACGATCTTGCCGCCAGTCTCAAGGTCACCAAGCCCACGCTCTATTTATATGTGCCCAACAAGGAAGCCATCCTGTTTGAGTGCTTCCGGGCGGGGCTCGCGCAGATCCAGGCGACCCTCGACGACTGTGAACGTGCCGCGGGCCCGGCGCGCGAGCGGCTGTTCGGTTTCATCCGTGGTTATGCCGCGGCGATCGTCGGCGACTTCGGCTGGTGCATGTTGCGCGCCGAAGACCAGCACCTCGGTACCGCGATGAGCCGGCGCATCAAACTACTGAAGGGCGGCATCGATCGCCGCATGCGCGCGCTCATCGAAGCCGGTGTTGCCGATGGCTCGATCCGTGCCTGTGACACCCGCATGACGGCCTTCGCGCTGGCCGGCGCGCTCAACTGGATGGGGCATTGGTACCGCGAGGACGCCTCGCTCAATCCCCAGGAAATCGCCGACCGATTCATTGACGTGTTCAACCGGGGCCTGAAAGGCCGCGATTGAACAATACGGAGACAACACATGGACAAGACCCAGGTCATCATCGCCGCCGCGCAGCGCACGCCCATCGGTGCCTTCCAGGGCGTGCTCGCTCCGGCGACGGCGACGCAGCTCGGTGCGGCGGCCATCGCCGGCGCCATCGCCAAATCCGGGATCACGCCCGCTGATGTGCAGGAAGTCATCATGGGCTGCGTGCTGCCGGCGGGCCTCGGCCAGGCGCCGGCGCGCCAGGCCGCGCTGGCGGCCGGCCTGCCGCAGGGCGTGCCGGCCACCACCATCAACAAGATGTGCGGCTCCGGCATGAAGGCCATCATGATGGCCGCCGACCAGATCCGCGCCGAGCGACATCGCCATCGCCGTGGCCGGCGGCTTCGAATCGATGAGCAACGCGCCCTATCTACTTCCGAAGGCGCGCGCCGGCATGCGCATGGGGCATGGCGAGGTGCTCGACCATATGTTCTATGACGGGCTGCAGAGCCCGTTCGACGGCCAGCTCATGGGCGTGTTCGCCGAAAACACGCGCGCAGAATACGGTTTTTCGCGCGCCGACCAGGACGCGTTCGCCACCGAGTCGACGCAACGCGCACTCAAGGCGGTGTCGGCGCGGCGCATTCGCGATCCGAGGTCACGCCCGTGACGATCAAGGGTCGCAAGGGCGAGAACGCGGGTGGAGAGGGACGAGACGCCATTCACCGTGGATCTTGCGAAGATTGCGACACTCAAGCCCGCATTCCGCAAGGATGGCACCGTGACGGCCGCCTCCTCCTCGTCCATTTCCGATGGCGCCGCAGCCACGGTGCTGATGTCGGGCGCCGAAGCCCAGCGGCGCGGCATCAGGCCGCTGGCGCACGTCCTGGGCTACGCCAGTTTCGCGCGTGAACCGGAATGGTTCACCACCGCCCCGGGCGGCGCCATCCAGAAGTTGCTGGCGCAACTCGGCTGGAAGCCGGGCGACGCGCACCTGTATGAAGTCAATGAAGCCTTCGCGGTCGTGACCATGGCGGCCATGCGTGACGTCGGGTTTCGATCATGCGCGCACCAACATTCTTGGCGGCGCCTGCGCACTCGGGACATCCCATTGGCGCGACTGGCGCGCGCATCGTCACCACGTTGGTGCACGCGCTGCAGGCACGTGGCGGCGGGCGCGGCATCGCGTCGCTGTGTATCGGCGGCGGCGAAGCTACCGCGATCGCCGTCGAGGTGCCGTCCTGAGTTACATGACTGGGCGCGGGTTCGTTATGCTGTGCGCGTTCCGCAACTCCGCAGAGGTCTCACGCCATGAAAATTGCTGACGCGCGCGCAGTCGTAACCGGCGGCGCCTCGGGCCTGGGCCTGGCCGTCGCGCGGCATATCGTGTCGGCTGGTGGCCGCGTCACCTTGTTAGACGTGCAGGAAGGACCGGGCGCGGCGGCTGCGGCAACCCTCGGCGCCGGGGCCGGCTTCGCCAAGTGCGACGTGACCTCCGAAACGGAAGTGATCGCGGCGATGGAGTCCGCGCGCGGCGGCATGGATGGCATCAACCTGCTGGTCAATTGCGCCGGGGTCGTCGGCGCCGGGCGGGTGCTCGGCAAGAATGGCCCCATGGCCGGCGATTTCTTCACGCGCGTAGTGCACATCAACCTGATCGGCACCTTCTTGTGTGACAAGGCCGCGGCCGCCATCATGCAGCACAACACTCCGAACGCCGAGGGCGAACGCGGCGTGATCGTTCACACCTCCTCCGTCGCGGCCTTCGAAGGACAGATCGGGCAAGCCGCGTACGCCGCCACCAAGGCCGGGGTCGCCGGCATGACGCTGCCCATCGCGCGGGAATTCGCGATGTTCGGCATTCGCGTGGTTTCGCTGGCGCCGGGAATCTTCGCGACGCCGATGCTCGCGGGCATGCCCGAGAACGTGCAGGAGTCGCTCGGCAAGCAGGTGCCCTTCCCGTCGCGACTCGGTCGTCCCGAAGAGTTTGCCGCCATGGTGCAGACCATCTGCGAAGTGAGCTATCTCAACGGCGAAACGATCCGTCTCGATGGCGCGATCCGCATGCAGCCGAAATAGCCCATGGCCCAGGGACCCGCGACCCGCGATGTGATGGAGTACGACGTAGCCGTCATTGGCGCCGGGCCCGCCGGGCTCGCCACTGCCATCCGGCTCAAGCAGCGCAACCCGGAATTGCGCGTCTGCGTCCTCGAGAAGGGTTCCACCGTGGGCGCGCACATCCTGTCTGGCGCCGTGCTCGAGCCCGCACCACTCGATGCGCTGCTGCCGGAGTGGCGCCAGGCCTCGCTGCCCATCTGCGTGCCCGTGAAGCACGATGAGTTCAACTGGTTCGGCCGCAAGAGTGCGCGTCGCGTGCCGTGGATTCCCCACTACCTGCGCAACGAAGGAAATTTCATCATCTCGCTCGGCGGCCTCGTGCAGTGGATGGCGACGCAGGCCGAGATCCTCGGCATCGACGTGTTTGCCGGCTTTTCGGCCGCGCTGCCGTTGTTCGACGACGACGGCTCGGTCGCCGGGGTACAGATCGGCGACATGGGCGTGCAACACGACGGCTCGCGCGGCCCTAACTACACACCCGGCCCCGAAGTACGGGCGCGGCTCACGGTGATTGCCGAGGGCTGCCGGGGCAGCCTGGCCAAGGTGCTCATCGGTCGCTACAAACTCGATGAGAAAGTCGATCCGCAGGTTTACGCCCTCGGCATGAAGGAGCTCTGGCAACTGCCGCCCGGCCGGGTGCAACCCGGCCTCGTGCAACACAGTGTCGGCTGGCCGCTGGACTCGAAGACCTACGGTGGCAGCTTCGTCTATCACCTCGACAACAACCGCGCCTACGTCGGCTTCGTCACCGGCCTCGACTATCGCGATCCGCGTTTCCTTCCCTTCGAGGCCTTTCAGCAGTTCAAGCATCACCCGGTGATGCACGCCTTCCTCGCGGGCGGCGAGATCGTCTCTGCCGGCGCGCGATCGATCTCTGCGGGCGGCTTCCAGTCCATGCCCAAGCTCGAAATGCCCGGCGCCGTGCTGGTGGGTGATGCCGCGGGCACGCTCAACGTGCCCAAGATCAAGGGCATTCACCAGGCCCTCCGCTGTGCGATGGCCGCCGCGGACTATTTTGCCGAGAACAACACCAGCATTGGCTTCGACGCAGTGTGGCGCAGGACCGAGGCGGTCGCGGAGCTCAGGGAAGTGCGCAATATCAAGCCCGGGTTCAAGTTCGGACTGCGCACCGGCGTGCTGAACGCGGGCCTGGAGAGCGTCCTCGGCGGCAAGACACCCTGGACCCTGCGCAATACCGCGTCGTATCCGATGCACAAGCTCGACGAATACGACTCGCCCCGCCGCCCGTGGGTGAATCGCGATCTGCCGCCGCGCGACCGGCTGTCGTCGGTGTTCTACGCCACGACCGCTCACGATGAAGTGCAGCCGGCGCACCTGAAAGTGCGTGACACCACCATCTGCGCCACCCGTTGCGCCACCGAGTATGGCAACCCCTGCACTCGCTTCTGCCCCGCGCAGGTGTACGAGATGATCGAGGACGAAGCGGGCGGCAAACGCCTGCAGATCAACGCCGCCAACTGCGTGCACTGCAAGGCCTGCGACATCAAGGATCCCTACCAGATCATCGACTGGACCACGCCCGAGGGCGGCTCCGGTCCTAACTATCAACTTCTGTGACTGCCTCGCAAGACGTGCTCGGCGCGTCGTATGCGCGCGAGATCGCCAAGCGCGGCTTTACTTCCGATGCCGCGCAGCTGGCGGCGGTGCGCGAGCTCGAGCGCCTGCGCGCTGAAATCAACACCGCGGCCGCCGAACCACTCGCCAGGCGCCTGGTGCGCGGACTCACACTGTCCGGTAACGGCGCACCCCGGGGCGTGTACCTGTGGGGCGGAGTCGGGCGCGGCAAGACCTGGCTCATGGATCTGTTCTACGGCTCCCTGAGCCTCGCAGCGAAGCGCCGCACGCATTTCTACCGCTTCATGCACGAGGTTCACGCCGACCTCAGGCGTCTCAAGGGCATGCAATCCCCACTCGATGGGGTCGCCGACAAGATCGCCAGAAAGGCGCGCGTGATCTGTTTCGACGAGCTGTTCGTCTCCGACATCGCCGACGCCATGATCCTCGCGGGACTGTTCGACGCGCTCGTCAAGCGCGGCGTTGCGCTGGTGTTCACGTCCAACGTGAAACCCAGGGACCTCTACAAGAACGGCCTGCAGCGCGACCGGTTCGTACCCACGATCGGCCTGCTGGAAAAACATTGCGTCGTCATCCAGATCGAGGGCGGCATCGACTATCGACTGCGCCAGCTCACCGCCGCGCCCATCTACCTGCCAAGCCGCGACGCCGCCACGCAGAAAAAACTCGAGGAGCTGTTCGACGATCTGTCCGACGAGGACGTCGAGAGCGGCCACGACATCAGTGTCAACAATCGCAAGATCAAGGTGGTGCGTGAGAGCGAGAACGTCATCTGGTTCGAATTCCCGGCACTTTGCGAGGGTCCGCGCAGCGCCGCTGACTACATCGCTATCGCCAGCGAATACCAGAGCGTCATCATCGCCAACGTGCCGGTGTTCGGCGCGGATGCCGACAACGCCGCGCGCCGTTTCATCTCCGTGATCGACGAGTTCTACGATCGCGGCGTCAATGTGATCATCTCGGCCGCCGCGGCGCCCGCCGAGCTCTACAAGGGCGAAAAACTCAAGTTCGAGTTCCAGCGCACCGCCAGCCGGCTCACCGAGATGCAGAGCGAGGAATACCTGGCGCGCGCCCACCGCGCAGCCTGAGGCAGGCGGGACGCAAGCTCCGCGGCGCCGCATCGGCAGCGCCGCAGACGCAGTTCACGTCCGGTGACCGCTTACTGCTCGCAGCGATCCTTCCACCAGGAACGGCCCTTCCATCCACCGAATCCACGATACGACTGCTTGTGATGCGACCGCCCGCAAACTTCGAGTCCATAGGTGGTCACGGTTCCGCTGATTTCATTGCTGACCACCAGCAGCGGCTGGTGCGTCGGGCTGTCGTGTTCGGAAATGAACAGCACACCCTCCGGACCCAGGTCACCGGCCTCGGGCGGCGGAGGAAGGGGAGTGACGGAATCGCCACCGAGAAGTCGCGATTGTTGACGTAGTCGGCGAACACGGGCGAGCTCGGCGTGCTGATGTCGTAAGCCGCGATGCCGCCGTGGCGCTCGAGGCCGACGAACACGTATTGCCGGCCGCGGATGTTGCCGACGGTGAGGCCTTCGGGCTCGGGACCCTTGTTGTCCGAGCGATCATCGAAGTTGTTGTTTTCGTTGCTGGCGTTGAAATGCGCCGGGTCGTCGGCGGCGATGATGCGTTCCAGGTCCGCCTCGCTGTCGAAGACCTGGCTGCCGTCCGCCGACCAGATCGAGAACGAACGGCCGCCGAGCGTGTACAACGCGTCGTAGTCGCCGTCGCCATCGGTATCGCCGTGCGTCTCGCGTGACATTCAGCCGGCCGAGATTGGCGTTCATCTTTGAGCGTCGCACCGGTCGGGAATGCCGCCGCATCGAGAGTGAGGCAGCTGATGCGCGCCTCTTCCGCGAATCCCGGCCAGTCGCGCGCGTCGCCCTCGTTGGCGGTGACGAAGTAGGTTTTCGCCGCGATTCGTGAACGTGGCCAGCGCATCGGGCTCGTACATGCCGAGCACCGGCCAGTCGCGGATGTTGATGGCGGTGTCGCGGTCGGAAGCATCGAGGCCGGGCACGCTGATGAGCCCGACGGTCTCGGCTTCGGGCACGTAGGTCGCGGCGCGCGTGAACGTGCCCGTGGCGTTGTCGATCACGATCTGCGCCACGGTGAAGTCGTTGTCGTTGACTATCGCGAGTCGCCCGTCATCCAGGATCGCAAGGCCTTCCAGTTTCTGCATGGCCGGCGAAACCCGCGGCCGCGAGATCGACGTGCAGTTTCTTGCCAACCGCCGTGACGCCCACCGATGTCAGTTCATCCGCGGTCATCTGGTCGAGCGATTTCGGCACGCCGCCGATGTCGTAGATCGCGTCGACGCGCGCTGATGTCCGTGGCACCGGCGATGTCGAAGGCGTAGATCTTCTTGGTGATGTTCTCGACCGGGCCGGTGGTCACCGAGTCATCATCACGCTCGAGCACCAGGAAGCCGCCGCTCGGCGACTGCCGTCATGTCGCCGATCTTGTCGGCGCGCGTGTCGGTCGCGCTCAGCGGTACGGGGTTGTCCATGATGTAGATGAATTGCCGCACCGCTTTCGTCTGCGGATCGAACTCCACCAGGCGCACGTTGCGCATGGCATTGAGCGCGCCGTTGGCGAGCGTCGCGGGATTGCGCGCCGGGCTCTGCACGAACGCGTAGATCTTGCCGTTCTTGAGGGCAATGGCTTCCATGCCGCGGTTCTGACGCCGCTGCGCGAGCACTGCCGGCAGTGCCTCGGTACCCAGCGGTCCGGCGACTCCCGCGGCAGGCACGGCGAGACCGGCGGCGGCGTGTGTGCCGACCGGAATGAAGCGATCGATGAGGCGGCCGTTGCGGCCCGAAGTGGTAGATAGCCGGGCGATACTCATCGCACATCCAGAACGAGCCGTCCTCATCGACCACCACGCCTTCGAAGTCACCGCCGCGGGCGTCGAGCGGAATGGTCTGACCGAACAGGTCGACCGGCACTTCATCGTTGTAGGGAGAGTTGGGATTGCCACCGGCCACCAGCACGTTGGGCAGGCCGGTGAGCGGGCTGCCATCCGTATCGCGCAGGATGATCTGCTGCTTGAGGTCGAAATCACCCGTGGCCGGATCCAGCGTGAAGCGCACCAGGCGCGGACTGAATTGCGGCAGCAGGAACGGCCGCTGCGCGGCGGCATTGGGCTCGCCGTTGGGGCCACGGTCCGTGTTGGTGATGAACTTGAGCTTGCCGTCGGCGGTCACGCCCTCGAAAGCGAGCCCCGAGAATCCGCCGAGGCGCAGCCATTCGTTGCCGGCCTTGCCGATGAACGGCAGCTCCTGGGCGTCCCACTCGAAGCTGGCGACGGTGTACGGCTTGGCGTTCTGGTCCTTGTAACCCAGCGGCAGCAGGCTCGTTGACGCTGGCGGTCGGCGATGTCGATGACCGCGACCGCGTTGTTCTCCTGCAGCGTCACATAGGCCTTGCGCGAATCGGGCGTGACGCCGATGTACTCCGGCTCGAAGTCCATGGCGGCGCTCGCGCCCGGGCCGTAGATGCGAATGCCGGCGGCGCGCAGCGCGGCTTCCTTGCCGTTGAAGCCGGCGAAACTCACGGTGCGTACGTCGCGTGTCCTTGAGCTTCTTCACCTGGCCCGGGCCCTGCGGAATGCGAATGATGCTCACCGATCCTTCCGGATCGACTTGGCCGACGCCGTAGCCGCTGGGCTCACCTTCATTCGCCACCAGCAGGTATGTCGCCGTCGGGAGTGAACGTCAGCATGTCCGGCAGCGCGCCGACCTGCACCGTGGTCAGCAGCTCGCCGTTGGTCATGTAGAAACCCACGCGACCTGGATCCGTCTTGACCGGCGCCTCGATCGCGATCGCGACCACACCGTCCCTGACCGCAACGCTGTTGGGCGAACCAAAGGGCTCGAAGTGTCGATGGTGTCGATGAGAGTAAGGCTGGCCGGATTCCTCGCATCGAGAATCGTCACGGAATTTGCCGCCGCGTTGGTCACGAACAGACGATGCGACCGCGGATCGTGTGCTCCGATCTCCGCGCCACCCGTCTTGAACGAATCAAGCGGTGTCATCGTCAAGGAAGATGACTCCGGGGGGCCGTCGTTGTGAGCCTGCGGCGGCGGCAACGGCGAGGGAGAAGCTAACGGCAGCGGCAATAGCGCAGCGACGTCCACGGTGTGGCATGAGGAACTCCAGGAGATACGCGTATTGTTTGTGGGCCACGCTTGTGGCGCGGCCTATGGTGTCGCTGCGCATCACACCGGAAGCGTGTTTCAGATTTGTGAACTGTTCAAAATTGGGAGTTTGCGCTTCAGCCGTTCGCCGGCCTTGACGGACCCTCGACTTTCCAGGCGATTGCATCGCCATTCGATTCGCGCAGCACGGAAACCGGCTTCAACTCGAAAGTGGCTCGCAGCGGGGCCAGCCACTCCTGCCAATTCCTCCGGTCCGACGCAACAGGCATTCAGTGAATCGGCGAGGCAGCGCTCTGGCGCCAACGCCTCCTCGAGCGCGTTCCAGATTGCCAGTCTTTCCTGTTTCGCCCGGTTCAGACGCGAGGGAAGACATCGCGCCAGTTCGGCGACCAGCGAATCGTGCGAGTACCTCGCGGCCAGCGCCTGCATCTGCGCATTGAACGCCGCAGCGTCCCCGGCGCAGAACGCCGCGCGCATGTTGTGCCCGAGAACGGCAACCAGCGCGTTCAGGCGCGAGCGATTGGTGGCGACGATCGAACTGTCGGCGTGATGCACCAGCAGTGAAAACTTTGCGTCGGCCGCGAGCACGCGTGCCATCTCGCGCGCCGCCTGCTCCATCTGGCTGTATTCGAACCCGAACTGACTGACCACCGCGCCAAAGCTGCGCTCGGCAAACGGCAGGCATTCCATCGCGGTATCCGACAACAGTTCGACGTCACGGTGGATCGTGAAGGGAATTCGCGCAAAGTCGATGCCGGTGAGAGACACATCGTGCCGCGCATCGAGCAGCAGGCGCGCAACCGCGCCCGCGCCGCAGCCGAGATCCAGGACGCGTGATCCGGAGCCCAGCGAAACGGCAAACGATGACCAATGGTCCGTGAGTGCCTGCCAGATTTCGGGGTTTCCGGCGACGCAACGCGACTGGCCGGGCTCCTGCCAGAATGCCGTCCATGCGTCTTTCGTGCGTCCGTAACCCCGAGACGCCGGATCCAAACTGCGCGCCGCAAACTCCATTACGCCCCTGGTGTTGCAGAGCCGGGCACCCTGCAAAGCGCGCCGCACTCAGGCCTGTGTAATCAACAGGTTGATTCTGCGTGACGAGGTCGCGACTGTGCCGCCGCGGCGACTCGGCCCAGCGCCGGCCAAGCTCCGTTGGGCGCGAAGGGCAGATAACTCACGCTGGGTGTCCCGCCTCAGGGGCGATCGCAGATCTTCCGCCGCAGTGTGCAGTCGAAGAAGTCGATGGTGACTTCCAGTGCCCGAAGACTCGCGGCGCGCGTGTCGTCGGGCGTGGCACCGATGAAGCTGTGATCCACGTCGTCGATCACGAGCAGTTGTGAGTGCACTCCTGCCGACAGCAACGCGGCGTGAAATGCAGTGGATTGCGTGACGGGAACAATCCGGTCGCGCGCACCATGCACCAGGAGAAAAGGCGGGTCGGAAGCATCGATGAACCGGGTCGGACTCGCCAGTCTCAACTTGTCCTTCGGAGCAAGTTCGATCGACGCAGCCGAGGTAGCGAGCCACGGGAGGCGTGAGGTTTGCGTCGGTCACGAGCGGTGCGAAATCAAGAACGCCGTACCACGTTGCAACCGCCTGGACGCAAACGGATTCGCGAGTTGTGAGCGAATCCGGAGCGAGATCGGCCACGTCACAGGAAGTGCCCGCGAGTGCGGCGAGCTGGCCGCCGGCAGAAGCCCCCCAGATACCGAAACGTGAAATATCGATGGCATGGCGCGTGGCGTTCGCGCGCAACCAGGCGATGGCCGATTTGATATCCCGCTCGGCGGCCGGTGATACCGCCTCACTACTGAGTCGGTAGTTCACCGACGCGACAACGTAGCCACGTGCGGCAATCGAGGCCAGCACTCGCGGCCAGTTCTCGAACGCTCCCGCCTGCCGTGAGTGGCCGCCCGTCCATCCACCGCCGTGGACGAACACGATCGTCGGCAACGGCATGCGACGTTGCGCAGGCAGATACAAGTCGAGCGTCAGTGGCCGAAATCCTGCTGGCGATGCATAGATCAAATCGGCAAGTCCCAGGACGTCGTCGGGAAATGCGGTGCGCTGCTGCGGGTAGCGGTCCTCCAGCTGGGCACTGATGCCGATGGCGGGTTCGTGCCGGCCTGCGCCTGCAACCACGCTGCCCGCCGCAAGCAGGGATATAGCCGTGAGCGCGCAAGCGGCGGCGCTCGCTCCGACGAAGGTTTCGGATGGCCACCGCGCCATGCAAGTCACCCCGCCGTCAGCTTCACTCTTTGCATTACTGTGGGCCGGGGCATATTGGTTGTTCCCGCACCTTCATTTACTATGCACGTACTGGTTCGTTAATACAACCAACACACTGAAATTCACGGAAATGCACGGCCATCGCGACTCCCGCCCCGCTCTTGATGCTGCGGCCAGCACTAGCCCGCGACCCAGCAGGGTTCGGCTGCTGATCCTGACGCTGCTCACCTTCGGCACGCTCATCAACTACCTCGATCGCACCGTCATCAGTGTCGCCGCGCCGCTCATGACGACGGAGCTGCGGCTTGATGCGGTCACCCTGGGAATCGTGTTTTCGGCCTTCTCGTGGACCTACGCGGCCGCGCAGATACCGGGTGGCATCCTGCTGGACCGCATCGGCGTGCGCGTCACCTACTTTATTTCGGTGACCGTCTGGTCCGCTTTTACGCTGCTGCAGGGTCTGGTGACAAACGCCTGGTCACTGATCGCCTGCCGCATGGGACTGGGGCTTGCCGAGGCACCCGCCTTTCCGTCAAACAGTCGTGTACTCGGCACCTGGTTCCCGCAAGCAGAGCGAGCCACTGCCACCGGCGTCTATTCCATCGGCCAGTATTTCGGCCTCGCCTTCCTGAGTCCCGTGCTGTTCTGGATTGCGGGCGCATACGGCTGGCGCGCCTTGCTCGTCATCGTTGGCACCGCGGGAATCCTGTTCGGTTTCGTCTGGTACGCGCTGTATCGGGATCCTCACGAGAGCCGGGCTAACAAGGGCGAGCTCGACTACATCGTTGCGGGCGGTGGACTCGCCGCCGCGTCCCGGACGAAATTCCAGTGGAGCCATATCGGCTTCCTGCTCCGGCAGCGACAGATCGTTGGCGCGTCGATCGGCCAGTTCGCGAGCAATTCGACGCTGGTGTTCTTCCTCACCTGGTTCCCCACGTACCTCGCGACCGAGCGACAGATGGGCTGGATCAAGGTGGGGTTCTTCACCGTCATGCCGTTCATCGCGGCCTGCATTGGCGTGCTGAGCGGTGGATTGCTCTCGGATCATCTTCTGCGCCGCACGGGTTCGGCGAACGTCGCCCGGAAGTTTCCCATCATCGCGGGATTGCTGCTGGCATCGACGATCGTGGTCGCGAACTTTGTGTCGCGGGATACACTGGTCATCGTCGTGATGTCGCTGGCGTTCTTCGGCCAGGGGATGTGCAACCTGGGCTGGACCTTGCTCACCGACGTCGCACCCAAAGAGCTGATGGGTCTGAGCGGCGGAGTATTCAACTTCTGCGCCAATCTCGCGGGAATTGTCACGCCGCTGGTCGTGGGTTTCGTCGTGCACGCCACCGGCTCGTTCGCCTGGGCCCTGACGTTCATCGGCATCGTGGCGTTGTTGGGCGTGTTTTCCTACGTGTTCGTGGTCGGCGATGTGCGCCGCGTAGAGTTCAGGACGTGAGTACCGTTCAAAAGGACAGTGCCAGTCGCGTCTTGCGTGTTGGACTCGCGGGCGCGGGTATCCAGCACTCCTCGAGTCCTGCCATGCACGTGGACGAAGGCCAGGAGCTCGGTCTCGACGTGAGCTACGAATTGTTCGACTTCGACCTCATGACGGGTGGCGCGGCGTGTCTCAAGGACGTGCTCGACGATGCCGAAGGCCGCGGCTTTTCAGGACTGAACATCACCTACCCTTCGAAACAGGCCGTGATCCCGATGCTCGACGAGCTGGCGCCAGAAGCGCGGGCGCTGCACTCGGTGAATACGGTGCTGTTTCGCGATGGCCGACGCATTGGCCACAACACTGACTGGTGGGGTTTTGCGGAGAGCTTCAGGCGTGACATGGCCGATGCTTCCACCGATGAGGTGGTACTCGTCGGTGCTGGTGGCGCGGGAGCGGCCGTGGGTTACGCCATGCTGAAGCTCGGTACGCGCCGCCTGACGGTGCATGACACGGAACGTTCGCGCACGTCAGCGCTGGTTGGCCGCCTGAGCGAGTTGTTTCCGCATCGTCAGGTGCGCGTCTGCCACGACGTACCCACGGCACTGGCCGCCGCCACCGGACTGGTACACGCAACCCCCACCGGAATGCTCAAGTATCCCGGCATTCCGGTTCCGGCCGACTCGCTGTGGCCGCCACTCTGGGTGGCGGAAATCGTTTACGTTCCGCTGCTCACCGAACTCCTGAGCACGGCCCGCAAACAGGGTTGTCGCACTCTCGATGGCGGCGGCATGGCGGTATTCCAGGGCGCACGTGCCTTCAACCTGTTCTTCGACGTTGAACCCGACATACAGCGCATGTTGCGCCGCTTTCATTCCCGGCTGGCATCGAATGCCGTGTGAGGCCACGATGAAAATCCTCGTTCTCCACGGCATCAATCTCAACATGTTCGGCAAACGCGAACCGGGCGTTTATGGCACGGCGACATTGGCCGAAATCGACTCCGAGTTGCGAACCCTCGCGCAGGAGCTCGGCGCCGAACTCGAGTGCATGCAGACCAACAGCGAAGCCGAGATCTGCGAACGGATCCACCGGGCGGTCGCCGAACAGGAACTGGTCGCGCTGCTCATCAACGCCGGCGCGTGGACGCACTACAGCTATGGACTGCGCGATGCGCTGGCCATGCTCAAGATCCCCATCGTGGAAGTTCACATGTCGAACATTCACGCGCGCGAAGCGTTCCGCGCCCATTCGGTGATCGCGCCGATCGCCAGGGGTCAGATCAGCGGCTTTGGCGTCGACAGTTACCTGCTCGCGCTGCGTGCCGCGGTTGCGCAGGTCCGCAGGGCGCAAAAGGCCTGAAAACCCGTGGATTCTCCATGGCAATCGTTGCACCGTTGACTGTACGAACTGGTACGTGAATACTGGATTGCCCCTGCTATGAGCCGCCCGCAACCGCAAACCGAACACGCCCTCATCGATGAAATGATCGGTCGCGCGCGCGCGGCCATGCGCACCGTTGCTGCCTACGACCAGGCTCGCATCGACCGCCTTTGCCAGGCGCTCGGCTGGGCCACCGCGAATGAGAAAACTTTTGGCCGCATCGTGGCGATGAGTGTGCAGGAAAGTGGACTCGGCGATCCGGAAGGACGCAATTCCAAGCGCTTCAAGATCATGGGTGTGTTGCGCGATGCCCTGCGACAAAAAAGCACCGGTATCATCGAAGAGATTCCCGAAAAGGGAATCGTGAAGTACGCAAAACCCGCGGGCGTCATCGCCTCGCTCGTTCCGACTACCAACCCCGAGCTCACTCCGCCCTACACCGGCATCTACGCGCTCAAGTGTCTCGACGCGGTGATTTTCTCACCGCACCCACGCTCGAAACGCAGCACCTTCGAGATGGTTCGAGTGATGCGCGAGGCACTCAGCCGCCAGGGCGCGCCAGGCGATTTGTTCCAGTGCATCGAGCAACCCAGCGTGGCGCTCACGCAGTACCTCATGGCGAACTGCGACCTCACGCTCGCGACCGGCGGCCAACCCATGGTGCGAGCGGCCTACAGCTCGGGGCGACCCGCTTACGGCGTAGGCGCCGGCAACTCGACCATGGTGATCGACGAAACTGCGGACATCGAGATCGCTGCGCGCAACACGCGCATGTCGAAGACCTCGGATTTCGGTTCCGGCTGCTCCGCCGACGGCAACATTCTCATCGACTCGCGCATCTACGACGCGTTCGTCGCTGCCCTGCTAAAGGAAGGCGGATACCTGGCCGACGAAGCGCAGGCGTCAGCCATAGAAAGAGTGATGTGGGATGCACACGGTCATCGGCGTCCCGAAACCGTCGCCTGCCCGCCCCAGGTCATTGCGGGAGCGGCGGGCTTCGTGATTCCTGCCGATCGCAAGTTCCTCATCGTCGAGAACGACGCGATCGGTCCCGAGCACAACTACTCGCGTGAAAAGCTCACCACGCTGCTCGCCGTCTACCGCTACGACGGCTTCGACCAGGCGCTCGACATGGTGCGCCGGATCTACGAGGTCGGCGGCAAGGGACACTCCTGCGGCATCTACTCGCACGATGACCAACACATCGATCGCCTCGCCCGCATGGCGCCCGTCAGCCGCATGATGGTTTGCCAGCCTCAATCGAAGGCCAACGCGGGCTCGTTCACCAATGGCATGCCGATGACCTCCAGCCTGGGCTGCGGCATCTGGGGCGGCAACATCACGAACGAGAACATTCATCTCAAGCATTTCATGCAGACCACCTGGGTCAGTCGGCCCATTCCCGAGGATCGCCCCTCCGACCAGGAGTTGTTTGGCGAGTTCTACAACACCGAGACGCTGTAGCCGGGAGCGATCGACCATGCAGGACACCGTCGCCAAACACCTGGTGCGTTATCTCGAGCGACGCGGCGTGCGTCATGTCTTTGGCCTGTGCGGGCACACGAACATCGCAGTGCTGTCGGCCATGGCCGAAAGCGGGATCGAATTCATCAACGTCCGCCACGAACAGATCGCCGCGCATGCGGCCGATGGATATGCGCGCGTGACGCGCAAGGCATCGGTGCTGCTCACGCACCTGGGCCCCGGCCTCACCAACGCGGCAACCGGCGTCGCCAATGCGGCGCTCGATTGCATACCCATGGTCGTCATTGCCGGCGACGTCCCTTCGCACTACTTCGGAAAACATCCGCACCAGGAAGTGAACCTGCACGCCGATGGCGCGCAGTACGAGATCTATCGGCCGTTCGTGAAGCGCGCCTGGCGCGTCGACGATCCGAAACTGTTCCCCGAGATCATTGACAAGGCGTTCCTGCTCGCCGAAAGCGGACAGCCCGGCCCGGTGCTGGTCGACGTGCCGATGGATGTGTTCTCGGCGACCATCGATGGCGCGCTGTTTGCCCGCCTCGACGCCAATACACGCACGTTGCGCAGGCCCTCGCTCGATCATGCAACCGCGCGTGAAATCGTCACGCATCTCGCGCAGGCCCGCGCGCCGGTGCTGTACGTGGGCGGCGGCGTGGTGCTCGCCGATGCCTGCGAGGAATTGCGCGCCTTTGTGGATCACCTTGGAATTCCGGTGGCACACAGCCTCATGGGCAAGGGCGCGTTGCCGGACGATCATCCTCTGTTGCTGGGCATGAGCGGCTTCTGGGGCACCAGCCTGGTGAATGACACCTGCCTCGCCGCGGATTGGGTGCTCGGGCTGGGCACACGTTTCAAGGAAGCCGACTGCAGTTCCTGGTATCGCGACTACACGTTCAACATTCCGCCCACCAGACTCATCCACATCGACATCGAGCCAGGCGAAATCGGACGCAACTTCGCCACCGAACTCGGCGCGGTGGCGGATCTCAAGCTGGCGCTGCGCGTACTCCTGCAGGTGGCGCAGGAGATGTTCCCGATTCGGCGCGAACCCGGTGAGATCGTCACTCGAATCGCGACCGCCCGTCGTGAGTTCGCGGCGCGCAACCAGGCGATGGCCACGTCAGACGCTTTTCCAATGATGCCGGAACGCATACTCGCGGAAGTGCGCGCGCAACTACCGCGCGACGCCATCATCACCACCGACGTGGGCTGGAACAAGAACGGCGTGGGACAGCAGTTTCCGGTGTTCACACCTGGCAGCGTGCTGACTCCCGGCGGATTCGCGACCATGGGATTCGGACCGCCGGGCGCGATCGGCGCGAAGTTTGCTGCGCCGGATCGCGTGGTGGTGTCACTGGTGGGTGACGGCGGCTTTGGGCAGAACCCGGCGGCTCTCGCGACGGCCGTCGAACATGGCCTCGCCATCGTCTGGCTGGTCATGAACAACAATGCATTCGGCACCATCGCAGGCCTGCAGAAGGCGGCCTATGGGCTCACGCACGGCACACTCTTCCCTTCAGCGACTGGTGGCTGGGACGCGCAAAAGCCCGACTATGCGGCTATCGCGCGCGCCTACGGGTGCGAGGCAGAACGGCTGCGTTCGGCCGCCGATCTTGCGCCGGCTCTGCGCCGCGCGTTCGCGGCCAACAAGCCGTACCTGCTCGATGTGCCCATGAAGAACAACCCGACGCCGACCACCGGGCACTGGAACATTCTCGACATCTATGCGCCCGAGAAGCGCCTCGAGCACGCCGCGACGGATTGAACGACATGAGCCGCGATATCCTCGTCAGCGAAGTGGGGCCACGCGATGGCTTGCAAAGTATCAAGTCGATCATGCCGCTCGAGGCCAAGAAGGCCTGGATATCCGCGTTGGCAGTCGCCGGGGTACGCGAAATCGAGGTGGGCAGTTTCGTCCCGGCCAGGATCCTGCCGCAGCTCGCCGACACGGCCGCCGTGGTCGAACATGCGCGCACTATTTCCGGACTCACGGTAGCCGTCCTGGTCCCGAATCTGCATGGCGCCGACGCGGCGGTTCGCAGCGGAGCACACAAACTCACGCTGCCCTTTTCCGCCTCGGAAACGCACAGCCTCAAGAATGTCCGTCGTACGCACGCGCAGATGCTCGATGAGGCACGCAACATTGCCGCATTGTTACGTGGCCAGCCGGATAACTCGCGTCCTCGATTCGAAGGCGGCCTGTCCACGGCATTCGGATGTACCTACGAAGGCGCAGTTCCCGCGGACCGGGTGGTCAGACTCGCCGAACTACTCTGCGAGGCAGGGTGCGACGAAGTGGGACTCGCGGACTCGGTGGGATACGCGAACCCCGCCCAGGTCCAGGACCTCGTGAAACGCGTACGCGCCGCGATCGGCGCCGAGAGATTCGCGGGCCTGCACCTGCACAACACGCGCGGACTCGGTCTGGCGAATGTGGTCGCGGGCCTCGAGGTGGGCGTGCAAACCTTCGACAGTTCCATGGGTGGCATCGGTGGCTGTCCATTCGCACCGGGCGCCACCGGCAACATCGTCACCGAGGACCTGGTCTTCATGCTGGAGGCGATGGGATATCGCACCGGCATCGACCTTGCCATGCTGATGCGGGCGCGGGAGATCCTCGCGGCGGCCGTGCCGAGTGAGGAGTTGTACGGTTACGTGGCGGCTGCGGGGCTGCCGCTCGGCTACGCACCAGCTGCCGGGAGAGTCCGCGCATGACTGCGTGTTTCTCGCTGGCTCATCTGACCATGCTCAATCTGTCTCCGCCGGAGCTCATCGAGGTCGCGGCGCGCGCGGGCTACCAGTTCGTCTCGCTGCGGCCCATTCCCGTGGGCGCGCCAAACGAACCCCTGCATCCTTTCGCCACCGACAGCTGCCCTGCGCGCGCGCACCAGGGCGGCTTTGAATGCGACCGGCGTCGGTCTGCTGGACATCGAAGTTGCGCGCATCGTGAAGGAAGTCACGCCACGCAGCTACCTGCCGGCGCTGGAAGCGGCTGCGGAACTCGGCGGCCGACATGTGCTCAGCAGCGCATGGTGTGATGACAATGCCTACATCAGGGAATTTTTTGGCGAATTGTGCGGCCTCGCGGACACGTTCGGTCTGACCGTCGATCTGGAGTTCGTGACCTGGTCGGGGGTCAGGACGCTCCACGAGGCGGTCGACATCGTGCGCAGCAGCCGTTGCGCCAATGCCGGCATTGTCATCGATACGCTCCATTTCGATCGCTGCCACGCAGACCCACGCAAGCTGGCGAGCCTGCCCCGCGACTGGTTCCACTTTGCGCAGATCAACGATGCGCCCGTGCGCTTCTCGACCGAGCGCGAAGAGCTGATCCGCATTGGGCGTGCCGGCCGACTGTATCTGGGCGAAGGAGGCATCGATATCGCCTCCATCCTCGCGCAACTGCCGGCCATTCCACTGTCCATCGAGATACCGAACCCGGACAAGCTGGCGATCCTGGGGGCCGAGCAATATGCGCGCCTGTGTATCGAGACGGCGCGCAGTTATCTCGCAGCCAGTGCCTTTCGGCGCGCGGTCTAGGAGCCGCGCACTGGTTCGAGATAGCGGAGTACCGTCTCCACCAGCATTTTCTTGTGACGAACCCGGATCTCGGCATCGGACAGGTCACATTCAAAGATGGTGCCGAAAGTGAAGCGGTTGGAGACGCGGAACACGCAAAAGGCGCTGATGAACAGATGCACGTCGAGCGCGCTCACGTCACTGCGAAAAACGCCCTCGCGTGCGCCGCGTTTCAGGATGGAGTCGAGGACGTGGATGACGCCGGCATTGCGGCGCTTGATCGACGTCAGCTTGGCGATATTCCGGCCGCGATGCACGTTCTCAACGGCCACCAGGCTGATGAAATGCGGATGGGTTTCGTCGTAGTCGAATGTGATCTCGATGATCTTGCGGATGGCTTCGACGGGTGCCGCATCTTCGATTCCCTCCTGGGTATCGAGTGAGCGGATCTCGGAGTAAGCCTTTTCGAGGACAGCGCGGTACAGGCCCTCCTTGCCCTTGAAGTAGTAGTAGATCATCCGCTTGGAGGTACGCGTGCGCTCCGCGATTGCGTCCACGCGCGCGCCACTCAGGCCATGGTTCGCAAACTCCTCGGTGGCAACCGCGAGTATGTCGGCCTTGGAGCGCTCGGCGTCGTTGGCAAACTCTTCGCCCCCGGCCTTCGCGGAGGCTTTCTTTTTGCGGCTCGCCATCCGAACTTCCTCTGGATCACACGGAATCTATCGCCTGGCGACACTACACCATCCGGCGCCGGCGGAAAATCGGCAGCCCATGATCCGATGGATCTGGACCGCTCAATCCTGCTGCCCGGATGGGTGCAACGGCGCGAGATCCACGCCGGGCGCAAGGTTCCGGAAGCGCGATTGGGCAGCCAGGCGGATGGCGGTGTCGCGGGCACCATAACCGTCGTATTCACGGCGCTGCACGACTTCGAAGAAGAAACGCTTCACGAAAGCTCGCGTATACAGGTGCTGATAGGTTCCGCGCGCATCTTCGTCGTAAAGAATGTTGTGTTCGGCCATGCGCGACAACACGGTGTCGTCGAGGCCATAACGAGCGCCCAGGTCGTAGTAGTAGTTCTCGGGGATGGGCAGCGCCTCCATGCCGAGCTCACGTAGCTGCCGCGCTGTCGCCAGGATGTCGTCGGTGGCGAAGGAGATGTGTTGCACGCCGGCGCCACCATAGGCATGCAGGAAGCGCCCGACGAGCGTCTGCGCGGCTGGAGAACTGTTGAGCAGGATTCGCAGGCGCCGATCCGCCGAATGGATGGCCTGGCTTTGCACCAGCCCCACCGGATCGGCAATCTCGGTGACGGGGTTCTTGTCGACCTGGAAGAGCGTCAGGTAGTACAGGAGCCAGGAAAGCATTTCCTCGTACTGCATGTTCTGCGAAAAGTGGTCGACCCGCTTCAGCCCGGCATCGCGCACGGTGGGATCCGGCGGCAGCTCGGCGAACTCGTCACGCCAGATCGACGGCGTTTCCCGTTCCGGCATGAGATAGATGAGACTTCCGCCAACTGCGCGCAGCGCGGGGATTTCGTATTCGCCCGGCCCGACGGGTTGGGAGAAACTCTGCACTTGCAACCGGTGCGCGCGTTGCAATGCCGCCGCGGGGTCCGCCACGCGCAGCCCGATGGCGCACACCGAAGCGCCATGCACGGTCCCGTAGGAATGCGCAAAGCCTTCCGGCTCGCAGTTCACGACAATATTGATGTCGCCCTGCCGCCAGCGCGTGACAGCCTTGCGGACGTGGCGGTGTGTGGGAGCGAACCCCAGTGTGCGCAACATCTGCCCGAGCTGGCGCGCTTCTTCTTCACCGGCGCTGAATTCGATGAATTCCACGCCGCTGCAGGCGATGCGCTCGTCGGGCACGGTGCCTGCCGCCGAACGCTGTTCCACTTGCTCGAGCAGATAGTCGAGTGAACGCATGCCATCGAGCGCGATCTCCGCCGTCGATCCGGCGCGAAAGCGATCGTTGAAGATCTCGAGCGACAATACGCCGTCGTAGCCACGACGCTTCAGCGTGCGCACGAATTCCACCAGGGGCAACTCACCCTGGCCGGGCATGCAGCGAAAATGCCGGCTCCAGGACTGTGCATCCATCGTGAGGCGCGGGGCATCCGCGATCTGGACGTGAAACACCTTCGAGACATCGATCGCTTCGAGGCTTTCACATGGGATGCCAGGCGCCAGGGAACTGAACGCGTCGAGCGCCAGCCCGACCGCAGGATGATTCACCTCGTGCACGATTTGCCACGCATCGCGGTGATCGCGAACATGCCGCGCCCAGGGCAGCGCCTCGAAGGCGACACGAAAACCGCGACTTGCGGCGCGCTCGCCGAGCTCGCGAAAGTCATCGACCATGCGCGCGCGGTCAGGGAGGGACTCCGGCGACAGGTTCGAGCTGACCAACATCAGATCGGTGCCGAGCTCGGCGAGCACATCGAACTTGCGTTCCGCACGATCGAATACGCGGCTGCGCAAGGCAGACGGCATGCCTTCAAAATCGCGAAATGGCTGGAATGCGACACAGGCGAGACCGAGGTCTCGCATCATCGCGCCAATCACGGCCGCCGGCTCGGGCGAGCTCAGCAAGTCGTTCTCGAACACCTCCACGTGCTCGAAGCCCGCGTCGGCAATGGCGCGAATCTTGGTGCGCAGTGCACCGTTGACCGAGATGCTGGCGATGCAGCGTTCCATCGAACTACCGTCCCGGTTGAAGTTTCGTGATTTCCACCCCGATCCCGAGCGGATCGCGAGTCAACAGCTGGTGGTGGCCCAGCGTGGGCACCCGGGTCAGCTGGAATTCGATGCCGCGCAGTCGCAATTTATCGATGAAGGAGTCCAGGTCATCGCTTAGAAAGGAGACGTGGTCGATGCCGGCTGATTCGCCGACTCCATGAACCATGTCGCCTTCGACGAGATGTACGAGCGGATGGTCGCCCGCATACAGCCAGTGACCGCGCGACTTGAACTCCGGGCGCCAGCCATCGCTCAGGCCGATGACATCGCAATAGAACTGCTTCAGTCTTGCGATGTCAGCGGCTGGCGCCCGGATGTTCACGTGGTCGATCGCACGGATGGACACTAGAAGCCCAGCTGTATTCCCAGATAGTAGAAACGTCCCAGGATGTCGTAGGTGCCGGGTTGAGTCTGGCCAATCGTTCCGCCGACGATTGGCGGCTCCTCGTCGGCGACATTGTTCACACCACCGCGCAACAGGATGTTGTCGTTGAATTTGTAGACCAGCGTGACATCGAACAGGTCGTAGGCGTCAACGCCGGCTGCCGGGCTCGCCGGACGCGTCACCGAAGTGATGTCGTTCATCTCCGGCAGATGGCGCCAACGCACGCCGCCTTCGAATTTCTCCAGGCGGTAGATCAGCGAGGTGAGCGCCTTCCAATCCGGCAATGGGATGCCGCCATTCTGCGTGCCATCGATGGTGCCCGCGAACTCTTGCCACGACGATCCTTGCAGGAGCTGCACCTCGTATGAATCGAGGAAGTTCGCGAGGATTTTGAAATCGAGGCTGCCGGGACCGACTGGAATGCGCCAGTCGATCTGCGCATCGATGCCGGTAGTGCGCAATCCACCAAGATTCAGGTACGGGGCAGAGACGACATCGATGCCGCCGGTGAGTGAATTGCGCCGGATGGCCGCGCAGAACGGATTCCCGGGATCGTAGGTGGGATTGCTGCCGTCGAGGTTGTAGCACTTGTTCATCGCGGTGCCACCGGCGATCGGCGCGATGACATTCTCGATGTCGATGTCGTAGTAGTCGACGGACACCGAGAAGTTGGAGAACAGACCGCTCTCTTCTTCCCGCTGTAGACCACGCCAAAAGTCATGGTGTCGGCTTCTTCGGGCGTCAGATCCGTATTGCCGCTGTTGATCGCGCCGATTGCGACCGTGGTGTATTGATAGGAGTCCACGATCGGGGACGGAACGCCGGTGGCGACGCACAAATCGCGCACCGCTGCGCCGCTCGCGCCGGTTCGCGCCGTGGAACGCGTGTCGCAGGGATCGCCCTGTCCTGGGGGCGAACCGATCTGCGCCTGCACGCCGATCTGGTTGTACAGCTCGCCGATGTTTGGCGCGCGTATCGCGTGTTCAAAACCGCCGCGGAAGGTGAAGCCCTTGAACGGTTCCCAAAGGCCGTCGGCCTTGTAGGTCTCGACGCGACCGGAAAACTCGTAGTCCGATGAACGCACACCCAGGTTGAGTTCCAGGTTTTGCGCCAACGTCTTGTCGCGCAACAGCGGCACGAGGAACTCCAGCGCCACCTCCTTGACCGAGGTGGAGCCTTCCGCCGGGAAAGTCTGCAGTGTGCCAATGATGTCGCCGTTTTCGCGCGACGGGTCCGGATCGAATTCAAAGTCGTTGTCACGCTTGTCGAGAGTCAACGCGAACCTCAGATCTCCCGCGGGCATGGAGAACAGGCTGCCTGTGAGACTGGCCTCGAAGATGGTTTGCGAAAGCTGCGTGTAGTCGTGTGTCTCCGCTTCGATGTACTCGCGGCACTGGGCGGAGATGCCCATGGAATTTGCAAGGCCGAAGGGGTTGTAGCCGCCTGCACAGATCGAAGCGCCACCATCCGCTGCGTACAACAGGTTGCGCATGCGCGAGTTCAGCAAAGCCTTGTCCTGGGTCTCCACCAGGTCGGTCGAGTCATAGGAGCCATAGATGTCCCAGCGCCAGTCCTTGAAGGGAAGTTCGCCCCGCAGTCCCACGATGTACTGTCCGACGGTGAAATCGGAGGGGAACTCGCGAAAGTCCAGGCCCATGAACCGCTGGTTGAGAGTGAACTCCGCGCCTGGCGTCGGACGTGATGCGAGGACCGTCGCCAGGTCGGCCGGAATGAATGGGTTGGTCGCCGGCATGGTGGGAACCACGAACAGGGTCGGCGACCAACCTACCTGGCCCGTGGCCGTCGTCTTGGTATAGAGAAACTGCCCGTAGGCAGTCAGCGAGTCGGTCACACCGAAATCAACTTTTCCGAAGAACGACTTGCGCTCGAGTGGGTTGACCACGAACTCCTGGTAGGTCACCGGCTGGCGAACCGTGCCGCCAGTCGTGCTGAAGTATTCCGTCGTCGGCCCCTGGTAATTGAAGACACCGATCTGGCCGAACAGGGTTCCGTTGTCATTGAATCCGAGGCTGCGGGAATTGAGCACCGAGCCCGGCGCGACACCATAGTTGCCGAATACGGTATTGACGACGGCCTGCTGCGGCAGGTTGGTCGGCGACGGCACGAAGGTGCCCGTGCCAATGAACGACGACAACACGCCTAACTGGTAGAAGTCGCGCTCCTTGCCCCACAACGCATCGCGATCCGTGAAACTCGCGGACAGCAGCACATTGCCGCGCCCTTCGGCGATGGCGAATCCGCCGGTGACTCCCACATCGAGAGTGTCGGCGCCGCCCTGGTCGCTGATCCCCGAGCGGACGTCGAGCTTCAGTCCAGTAAAGTCCTTGAGGCTCTTGAAATTGACAACACCCGACATGGCATCCGATCCATAGACCGCGGAAGCGCCGCCGGTGATGGTTTCGACGCCTTCGAGAATGAACTGCGGAATCATGTTGACGTCGACCACCGCATTCGCGTTCGACAGCGGAAGGCGGCGGCCATCGAGAAGCACGAGATTGCGCTGCTCACCCAGTCCACGCAGATTGAGCGAGGCGCGCCCGGCGAGCGCTACTGCGCCGACGGTGCTCTGGCCCTGACCCTGGACGAACTGTGGGAGCTGATTCAGCGCGTTTTCGATGTTGACCGTGCCGCTCTGATCGAGCGCCGATTTGTCCATCGTGACGATCGGGCTGGTCGATGAAAAATCCGTGCGCGCGATGCGCGAACCGGTGACCACGATCTCGCCCATCTCCGTCGCTTCTTCGTCTGCCTGGCGGGGCCGTCTGCCCCAGGGCCGTTGCGCTTGCGGTCGCGGCCAATAGCAAGGTCATCTTGGATGCCACGGGCTTTTTATTACTCATTACATCGCCCCCCGATTGATTAGTGTTCTCACGCCCACGCGAGGCGGGCCTCGATGCATTCGTCTTGCAGTGAGTGTACGAACCAGTACGTGTGTGTCAAGCGCACCCGCACAACGAGCCAGCGGCCACACGTGGTAGCGCACTCATCATTGACATGTACGAAACGGTGCGTGTACCGTCCGGCCGCAGGGAATCCGGGGTGTTCCGGTGGATTTCTGCGGCCGGTTTGTTTGTTCCCGGCAACCCTGCGTCGTCCTGACTTCCCTCAAGCGCCGGGCGGTTATCGCTCGGCTAACTACCGACTGCGAGCGCTCGCGAGGTGTCGGCTACCAGGAATTTCAGCAACTCACGTGCCCGGCGGTAACGAAGCAACGGTGCGCCCTGCCCCGCCCAGAGTGAGATCAGGTCAGCACGGCCGGCGGCAAGCGCCGGGCTGCGTAGATGCGCCGTGAGCCACGCATGCACGGGGTACGGCGCAAATTCAGTCTCCCTGCCGCGCATGCGCTCGATGAACTCGTTGTGAATGCTGCGGGCCAGGCGTCCGGTGAATGCGCGTGTCAGCGCTGTGCGGTTCGCGTCGACGCTGAACAGCTTGTCGCGATGCAGTGGCGCTGCATTGGATTCTTCGCAGGCCAGAAATGCCGTGCCGACCTGCGCTGCACTCGCGCCCAGTCTGAGCGCCGCCGCCACGCCGCGCCCGTCGGCGATGCCGCCCGCGGCGATCACCGGGATCTTCACCGCGTCGACGACCTGTGGCACCAGGGCCAGGGTGCCGGTGAGGCAGTCTTCCGGTTCGCGCAGGAAAGAGACCCGGTGGCCACCGGCTTCGAAGCCGGTGGCCACGATCATGTCGACGCCGGCGTCGGCCAGTAGTTTGGCCTCGGCGGGCGTGGTCGCGGCGCCGATGGTCACGATGCCCGCGGTGCGGCAGCGTTCGAGCACCTGGGCCGACGGCACGCCGAACACGAAGCTGAAGACCGCGGGCCGCAGCTCGAGCACGGTTTCGAGCTGCTCCTCGAAGCGGGGGCCAAAGCGCGCGGGACGCTCCGGCATCGGCACTCGCAGCTCGTCGAAAAACGGCTCGAGAAGTTCGCACGCGGCACGCCAGCGTGCGTCGGTGAGCTGTGGATCGTCGCTGTCGCCGAGCGGCACCCACAGGTTGAGCGCGAATGGGCGGCGCGTGCGCGCGCGAATTCTCGTCGCAACGTCTCGGATCCCGGCACCTTCCAGGTGATGCACGCCGAACGAACCGAGTCCTCCGCCCTCACTCACCTCGACCACCAGGTCTACCGCCGACAGCCCGCTGCCGAATGGGCCCTGCACGATGGGGGCGGCGAGACCCAGATGCCGCGTGACCGGTGTTTCATTCCACATGCGCGCAAGCGTAAGCTCACAGCCTCCGACTGATAAGTACGTACATTTTGGTAACTACCCCTGGCGCACATGGCTCCCAAGGCAAACGTCTACAACCGTGACTGCCCGTCGCAGGAAATCCTGGCGCTGATCGGCGCCAAGTGGTCGATGCTCATCGTGTGTTGCCTGCGTACCGGCCCGCGTCGCACCCACGACATCAAGCGCAGGCTCGAAGGGATCTCCTCGAAGATGCTCACCCAGACGCTGCGCCAGCTCGAGCGTCACGGGATCGTGCACCGACACGACTTCGCGGAGGTGCCGCCGCGCGTCGAATACAGCCTCACCCCGCTCGGCCACTCGCTGGCCGGCCTGGTCGTGGACATCGAGAAGTGGGTGACGGCTAACTACACCCGTATGACGGGCGTGGCGCGCAGCTTACGACGCCGCCGCGCGCGCCGGCTAGCCGTCGAAGGCCGCCGAGGTCTTCGCGCGCACGTCCCCGGCACTGACGCCGGGCGCCAGCTCGGTCAGTTTGAACTTCGATTTGCGATCCGGTCGCTCGAACACGGCAAGATCGGTGATCAGCATGTCGACGCAGTTCGCGCCGGTCAGCGGCAGCTCGCAGCGCGGTTTGAACTTCGATTCGCCAGCCTTCGAGTTGTGCTCCATCACCACCACCACGCGCCGCACGCCGGCGACCAGGTCCATGGCGCCACCCATGCCCTTGACCATCTTCCCAGGCACCATCCAGTTGGCGAGGTCGCCGTTCTCGGCCACTTCGAGCGCACCGAGCACCGAGAGATTGATGTGTCCGCCGCGGATCATGCCGAAGCTGTCCGCGGACGAGAAATACGACGAGGTGGCGAGCTCGGTGATGGTCTGCTTGCCGGCATTGATGAGGTCGGGATCCTCCTCGCCTTCGTACGGGAACGGGCCCATGCCGAGCATGCCGTTTTCCGACTGCAGTACCACGCTCATGCCCGGCGGGATGTAGTTAGCCACCAGCGTCGGGATGCCGATGCCGAGATTCACGTAGTAGCCGTCGCGCAGCTCGCGCGCGGCGCGTCTTGCCAGGTCCTCACGCGTCCACGGCATCAGCTCGGCCCTCTTGCGCACCGTGCGTTGCTCGATGCGCTTTTCGTAGTCCCGGCCCTGCAGGATTCGCTGCACGAAAATGCCGGGCGTGTGGATCTGGTCGGGGTCGAGCGTTCCCGGCTCGACCAGTTCTTCGACCTCGGCGACGGTCACGCGTCCCGCGGTCGCCATCATCGGATTGAAGTTGCGCGCGGTCTTGCGATAGACCAGGTTTCCCTCGGTGTCGCCCTTCCACGCCTTGACGAGCGCGAGGTCAGCGGTGAGTCCGGTCTCGAGCACGTACATCTCGCCGTTGAGCTCGCGCTGCTCCTTGCCGTCCGCTACCAGCGTACCCGCGCCGGTACGCGTGTAAAAGCCATAGATACCTGCGCCACCGGCCCGAATGCGTTCGGCGAGCGTGCCCTGCGGATTGAATTCGAGTTCGAGTTCTTTCGCGAGGAATTGCCGTTCGAACTCGCGGTTCTCGCCGACGTAGGAGGAAACCATCTTGCGGATCTGCCGCGTCTCGAGCAGCTGGCCGAGGCCGAAGCCATCGACGCCCGCATTGTTGGATATGACCGTGAGATTGCCCGCTCCGGATTCGCGCAGTGCCTTGATGAGATTCTCGGGGATGCCGCACAGGCCGAAGCCGCCTGCCATTATCGTCATTCCATCGCGCGTGAGTCCGTTGAGCGCCGAGCTGGCGTCGGTGAAGACCTTATTACCTGGCATCTGTTTGCCTTGCTGGATGCGCCGCGGCGATGGCCGGCATGCGGTTGCAGTTCTCCCAGATCAGCGCGAGGCGCGGGTAATGCGTCGGATCGACGCCGAATCGCTCCGCGGCGAACATCTGCGGAACCAGGCAGCAGTCCGCCATCGTCGGCGTATCGCCGTGACAGAACTTGCCGGAAAGGTGATCGTGCTCGAGGTGCGCATTGAACGCATCCAGCCCGCGCGTGATCCACTCGCGCAGCCAGGCGGACGCGGCGGCATCGTCCAGCTTGAGCGTCTCGCGCAGGTATTTCATCGTGCTGGTGTTCTGCAGCGGCTGGATGTCGCAGGCGATGATCTGCGAAAGCATGCGCACGCGTGCGCGCGCTTCAGGGTCACGCGGCAGCAGCGCCGGCTGGTGATACATCTCGTCGAGATATTCGATGATTGCGAGCGACTGCGTGAAACGCTGCCCGTCGTGGACCAGCGTCGGCACGCGCGCCTGGGGATTGATCGAACGATACCCGGCCTTCCACTGATCGCCGCCAGCATGCATCAGGTCGACGCCGTGATACACATACGGCAATGACTTGAGGTTGAGAGCGATGCGCACACGGTAGGAGGCCGAGCTCCTCCAGTAGCTGTACAACTCGAGGCTCAAATTACACCCCTGCGGATCTGGTCGAGTTCGATGGATTCAAACAATGCCTTGAAGTTGCCTTCGCCAAATCCCTCGTTGCCCTTGCGCTGGATGATCTCGAAGAAGATCGGTCCGATGACATTGGCGGTGAAGATCTGCAGCAGGACTCCCTCGGCCGTCGCGCCATTGCCATCGATGAGGATGCGGCGCTTGCGCAATTCCTCGACATCCTCGCCATGGCCAGCCACGCGGGCATGGATGCCCTCGTAGTAGGTCTCGGGGGTGTCCTGGAACGCCACGCCCCGGCCACGCAACACGTCCACCGTCCGGTAGATGTCCCCGGTCGCCAGCGCAATGTGTTGTATGCCCTCGCCACGGTATTCGCGCAGGTACTCCTCGATCTGCGACTTGTCGTCCTGCGACTCGTTGATCGGGATGCGGATCTTTCCGCACGGACTGGTCAGCGCGCGCGAGAACAGCCCGGTCTTCTTGCCCTCGATGTCGAAGTAGCGGATCTCGCGGAAATTGAACAGGCGCTCGTAGAACCCACACCACTTGTCCATGTTGCCGCGATGCACGTTGTGCGTGAGGTGATCGATGTACGTGAGGCCGGCACGCTCGAGCGGCTGCACCTCGACCGCTTTGAAGTCGACGTCGTAGATGGAACGTTCGCCATAGCGGTCCACGAAATAGATCAGCGAACCGCCGATGCCGACGATCGCCGGGATGTTGAGCTCCATGGGCCCCACCTGCGAGCGATGCGGCTCCGCGCCGAGTTGCACGGCGCGTTCGAATGCAGCGGACGCATCCTTGACCCGGAAGGCCATGGCGCAAACCGACGGCCCGTGTGCCTGCGCGAACCGCTGCCCGAAGGAACCCGGCTCGGCGTTGATCACGAAGTTGATGTCGCCCTGCGAATGCAGCGTGACGTTCTTGCTGCGGTGTCGCGCCACCACCGGGAAACCCAGCCGCTCGAACAGGCTGCGCAGCAGTTGCGGGTCGGGGGCGGTGTACTCCACGAATTCGAAACCGTCGGTGCCCATCGGGTTCGGAAAACGGGTGTCCCGGGTGTTGTCAGAAATTTGGGCCATCACTGGCCTCCAGCTCAAAATTGATTTAGTTTCAATTGTAACCAATGGCACGTTCCCCGAAACTGCATCTCGAGAAATTTCTCCCCTACCGGCTGTCGGTTCTTTCCAATACCGTCAGTTCGGCGATTGCGGCGGCCTACTTCATGAACTTCGGGTTGACGATTCCGGAATGGCGCGTCATGGCGGTCCTGGCGGCGAATCCGGGGCTTTCCGCGGCCGAGGTGACTGCCCGCACGGCGATGGACAAGGTGGCGGTGAGCCGCGCGGTGAACGCGCTGCAAGCCGCGGGCAGGCTGCACCGCACAACTGCGCACGCCGACCGCCGCCGCACGCATCTCGCGCTGACCCGAGCCGGCATTCGCGTCTACGCACAGGTCGTGCCGATGGCGCTGCAATACGAACGTAATCTGGTGGCGCCGCTGACGCCGCGCGACCTGGCAACGCTCGACCGGCTCGTGCGCATCTTGCTAGGCCGCGCGGTGGAAATCGGACCCGCGCACGCGGAATGATCCGCCACCATTCGTATGTATAATCCCGCGCCCCGCCGCTTCTCCTCCTTCCGAGAGTAATCGCATGCTCGGCAAGATCCCCGCCGCCCGCCTCGCGCTGATCGAGAAGATAGTCCGCAGCGCCGAGCGGGTCATCCCGAAGAGTGCGCGCAGCCTGGCGCGCGACTTTCTGCGGGCTTTCTTCCGCGGTGTCGCGGAAGAAGATCTGCGCATGCATCGTCCGGGAGACCTGGCCGCGTCAGCGCTGGCGCACCTTGAACTCGGTCGGGTGCGAGTGGGCAGCCGCGTGCTGCTGGAGCTCGCACCGCCGCTCTCGGCCGCTGGCCCCACGGCCGCACATCGCATCATCGTGCGCGTGGTCGCGCCGGACATGCCGTTCCTGGTCGAGTCCCTCGGCGTCGTGTTCAACGAGATGAATATCGCGGTGCACCTCATCGTGCACCCCGTGCTCAACGTAAAGCGCGACGTGCGCGGGCGTTTGCAATCGGTGAGCGCCGACGAGCGCCGCGCTCACGCCGAATCCTGGCAGCTCATCGAAATTGACCGGCCGCGCGACGAAGCCCAGGCCCGCGAGCTGCTGCAGCGCCTGAATCGCTCACTCACGGACGTGCGCAAGGCGGTGACAGACTTTCCGCGCATGCTCGAGCGGGTGCGCACCGTGGCACACGACCTGGAGAGCGCGCGCCTGCCGATGCCGCAGTCCCACGTGGCGGAGGCCCGCGCGCTGCTCGCCTGGATGCACGACGGGCATTTTGTTTTCCTGGGATACCGCTACTACGGACTGAAACGTGGCCGCGCGCGCGACGCGCTGGTCCGTGACGTCGACAGCGGGCTCGGCATCCTGCGCGCCAACGTCGGGCGCAAGCCCCCGGCGCCCATCGTGCTGACCGGGCACCTGCGGCGCCAGGCACGCGCGCCCGACCTGCTGGTGCTCACCAAGGCGAACTCCACCTCCACGGTACATCGCGCCAGTTACGTCGATTACGTCGGCGTCAAGACCTTCGATGCCGCCGGCAACGTCACCGGTGAGCACCGCTTTCTTGGTCTTTGGACCTCGAGCGCCTACCACTCGGCGCCGGCGGACATTCCGCTCCTGCGGCGCAAGCTCGACGCGGTGATCGAACATTTCGGATTGCCCGCGCAGAGTCACGACGCCAAGGCGGTGGTCAACGTCATCGAAACTTTTCCGCGTGATGAGCTGTTCCAGACACCGACGGCCGAGCTCATCCCCATCGTGCGTGGCATCGTCAATCTGTACGAACGCCGCCGCGTCCGCCTGTTCGTGCGCCGCGACAGCTACGAACGTTTCTATTCCTGTCTGGTGTACGTGCCGCGCGACCGCTACAACACCGAAGTGCGCGAGCGCATCGAACGCATCGTTCGCACGCGATTCAGCGCGACGCACGTCGAGTCCCAGGTGCAGATCTCCGATTCCGCGCTGGCGCGACTTCATCTGCTGGTGCACACACAACCTGGTGCGCCGCCGGTGGACGACGTCGCCGGCATCGAAGCCGAGATCGCGGCCGCCGCGGAGACCTGGGAGGACCGGCTGCTGCATAAACTGATCTCGCGTGGCGCACCCCGCGATGCGGTGGAATTGGCCAGCCGCTACGCCAAGCTGTTTCCGGCATCGTATCGTGTCGACATCGAGCCCGCGCAGGCTCTCGAGGACATCGCCGACCTCGAGGCCCTGGCGGCGAACCCCGCTGTTCCGCAACTCAATCTGCGCCCGCATGCCGGCGGACCCGCGAACCACGTGCACATGCGCATTCTGCGGACCGGCGGCCTGATTCCGATTTCCGACATCCTGCCGATGCTCGAGAACTTCGGACTGCGCGTGCTCGAGGAACACAACTATTCGATGACCGGCGACGCGCGGGGCACGGTGATCCAGGATTTCTTGCTCGAAGCCCGCGATATCAAGCGCGCCGACTTCGTCGCGCTCGAGCCGCTGTTCAAGGAAGCCTTCCTTGCCACCTGGCGCGGCGAGGTGGAGAACGATGGCTTCAATCGCCTGCTGTTGTGTGCCGGCTTGAGCGCACGCGAGATCGTCGTGTTGCGCGCCTACTGCCGCTACCTGCTGCAGACCGGGATTCCGTTCAGCCAGGCCTACATGGAACGCGTCGCCGTGGCGCAGGCGCCGATCGCGCGACAACTGGTGCGGCTGTTCGAAACGCAGTTTTCGCTGTCCGGCAAGGGGCGCGAGCGCGCCGCCGAGCGCATCCGGCAGGGCATCCTGCGTTCCCTCGACAAAGTGGCGAGCCTCGACGAGGACCGCATCCTGCGCGCCTACCTTTCCGTGATTCGCGCGACGCTGCGGACCAACTACTATCAAACGATGGATGGTGGGACGGACGCTGCGGGCGCGGTCAAGAACTGGCTGTCGCTCAAGCTCGACCCGCACGCAATTCCGGACCTGCCGCTGCCGCTGCCGAAATTCGAAATCTTCGTCTACAGCCCGCGTGTCGAAGGCGTGCACCTGCGCATGGGATACGTGGCGCGCGGCGGCATCCGCTGGTCCGATCGCCGCGAAGACTACCGCACCGAGGTCCTCGGCCTCATGAAGGCGCAGCACGTCAAGAACACGGTGATCGTGCCGGTGGGCGCCAAGGGCGGGTTCTACCCAAAGCGGCTGCCCGCGGGCGGTTCGCGCGAGGAAATACAGAAGGAAGGCATTGCCAGCTACCAGACCTTCATCCGCGGACTGCTCGACGTCACCGACAATATCGTTCATGGCCGGACCGTGGTGCGCCCCGGCATCGTGCGCCGCGACGGCGACGACGCCTATCTTGTCGTGGCCGCGGACAAGGGCACGGCGACGTTCTCCGACATTGCCAACGCCATTTCCATCGAGTATGACCACTGGTTAGGCGACGCATTTGCGTCGGGCGGCTCCGCCGGCTACGACCACAAGGGCATGGGCATCACCGCGCGCGGCGCCTGGGAATGCGTCAAGCGGCACTTTCGCGAAATCGGTGTCGACATACAGTCGCAGGACTTCACCTGCGCCGGCATCGGCGACATGTCCGGCGACGTATTCGGCAATGGCATGTTGTTGTCGAAACACATACGGCTGGCCGCAGCCTTCGATCATCGCCACATTTTCCTGGATCCGCATCCGGACGCCGCGACGGGTTTCCGCGAGCGCGAGCGGCTTTTCAAGCTGCCGCGCTCGAGCTGGGAGGACTACAACCGCAAACTCATCTCGCGCGGCGGTGGCGTGTGGCCGCGCAACGCGAAGTCCATTTCACTCAGCATCGAGGCGCGTAATGTGCTGGGCCTGGAAGCCAGCGTCGCCACGCCGGTCGATGTCATGCGCGCCATCCTGCGCATGTCCGTGGACCTGCTGTGGAACGGTGGCATCGGCACCTACGTGAAGGCGCACGATGAATCGCACGCCGAGGCGCACGACCGCGCCAACGACGCCATTCGCGCCGACGGCCGCGAAATCCGCGCCAAGGTGATCGGTGAAGGGGGCAACCTCGGCTGCACGCAGCGCGGGCGCGTCGAATACGCCCAGTTCGGCGGATCAGACAAGTCGGGCGGCCGCGTCAACACCGACTTCATCGACAACTCCGCCGGCGTCAATACCTCGGACCTCGAAGTGAACATCAAGATCCTGCTGTCCCACGTCAGCGCCAGGGGACGCCTGACGCTGGCGGCGCGCAACAAGCTGCTGGCCAGCATGACCGGCGAAGTCGCCGCGCTGGTCCTGCGCAACAACTACCTGCAAAGCCAGGCGATCTCGGTGCTCGAACAACGTGCCGCCGAGCGACTCACCGAGTACCAGAGCCTGGTGCGCGCGCTCGAACGCGGCGGATATCTCAATCGCGCCATCGAGTTTCTGCCCGGCGACGAGGAATTCCAGGAACGGCGCAGGCAGAAGCTCGGCCTGACGCGGCCGGAACTGTCCGTGGTCCTGGCCTACAGCAAGATCTGGCTCAGCAATCACCTGCTCTACTCCGATCTGCCGGACGACCCGTATTTTGCGGCCGAGGTACAGCGTTACTTCCCGGCGCCCACGCGCAAGCGCTATCCGCGCGAAATCCCGCGTCACCGCCTGAAGCGCGAAATCGTCGCCACCGCGACCACCAACAGTCTGGTGAATCGTATGGGTCCGGTGTTCGTGTCACGCGCGCAGGAGGACACCGCGGCCGATCCCGCGGTCATTGCACGCGCCTACACCATCGCACGCGAAGTGTTCGCGATGCGCACCCTGTGGGCGGAGATCGAGGCGCTCGACAACCGCGTGCCGGCCAAGGCGCAATACGGCATGTTCTTCCGCGCCAGCCGTCTGCTGCGTCACGCCAGCTACTGGCTGCTGCGCAATCGCGACAAGAAGTTGCCCATCGAAGCGGCGGTGCACGAATTGCGCGCGGGTGTCCAGGCGCTCGACGATTGCATCGACTCGGCCATGGCCGGCACGGCCCGCGAACACCACGACGCCACGCTGGCCGAACTCGCTGCCGACGGTGTGCCCGAGAAGCTCGCGCGGCGTGTTGCGCGCCTGCCATTGCTGGAATCGGCACTCGACATCGTGGCGCTGTCACGCAGTGAACACGCGCCGGTCGGTGAAGTGGCGCGCGCCTATTTCGATCTTGGTGTCGCGCTGGGTCTCGAATGGTTGCACGTCGAGATCGACCGGCTCGTCGTGGATGGCTCCTGGCAGGCGACAGCACGCACCGGCTTGCGCGAGGCCGCGATGCAGGCGCATCGCGAGCTCACCCAGCAGGTGCTCAACACGCGGGGCGTGAAGAAGAGCAGCGAACGGCTCGCCCGCTGGAGTTCCGCGCGCGGTGAGGCGCTGATCGAGTGGCAGCGCACGCTCACAGAGATGCGCGCTGTTGGCACCGCGGACTTCGCCACGCTCACCGTCGGCGTGGACACGGTTCGCAACCTCGCCGTCGAGTAAGTACCGGGCACGCAGGCTCCCCAGGTGCGCATCGCACTCGCGATCACTTCACATGAACGGCCGGATGCGCTCGCGGCCGTGTTGGCGAGCATTGATCGCCTGCGCGTCGCGCCTGACGAGATCGTGATCGCCGATGACGGCTCGGGACCTGCAACGCAGGCAGTGATCGCATCGTTCATGGCGACCTCGCGCGTGCCCGCACGGCTGGTCGCGCAGCCACACTCGGGTTTTCGCGTCGCGCGGCTGCGCAATCTCGCCATCGCCGCGACCTCGCTCGACTACCTGGTGTTCATCGACGGCGACATGGTGCTGCACCCCGAATTCATCGCGGACCACGCGCGCATGGCGCGACCGGGCAACTTCACCCAGGGCATTCGGGTTCTGGCCGATGCGCGGCTCACGCAGGCGCTGATTGACGGAGCACCTACGGCGCCCTCGCCGTTCGTGCGCGGCGCAGGCTTTCTGCGGCGCGCCTATCTGCAGCACTCGCCGCTCCTGTCCTCGATGTTTCGCCGCGCGGGCAATGGATTTGTTGCCGTCAAGAGTTGCAACCAGGGCTTCTGGCGCGAGGACCTGGTCCGGGTCAATGGCTTCGACGAGGATTTCGTCGGCTGGGGGCCCGAAGACAAGGAGCTGTGCGCTCGTCTGGAAAACTCGGGTGTCCGACGTCAGACGCTGTTGTTCGGCGGCATCGCCTGTCACCTGCGCCACCCGCCTGCACCGCGCGAAAACCTGCCCGAAAATCTCGCGCGACTTGCGTCCACGCGCCGCGAACGCAAGGTGCGCTGCGAACGCGGACTCGATAAGCATATGCGTTAACATGGCGCCCCCAAATCGGAGGTCGTGCATGCCCAGCAAGTCCAGTCCTGGAAAACTGATTCTCGTTCGCCATGGTCAGAGCGTCTGGAACGTCGAAAATCTGTTTACCGGATGGCATGACGTCGATCTATCGGACCAGGGCCGGCTCGAAGCGCGCTCCGCGGGTGTCGAGATCAAGAAGGCGGGCCTGGTACCCGACATCGCCTTCACGTCGGTTCTCAAGCGGGCGATCCGCACGTTGTGGAGCGTGCTCGATGAAATGGACCTGATGTGGCTGCCGGTGGAGCGCAGCTGGCGCCTCAACGAGCGTCACTACGGCGCGCTGCAGGGCCTCGACAAGGCGCAGACCGTCGAGAAACACGGCGAAGCGCAGGTGAAAATCTGGCGCCGAAGTTATGACATTCCGCCGCCGCCGCTGGCCCAGGAAGATCCGCGCCATCCATCCAACGACGCCCGCTACGCCAACCTCGATCCGCGGGTGCTGCCGGCCAGCGAATCACTCAAGGACACGCTGGCGCGCGTGTTGCCCTTCTGGAACGACCGCATCGCCGCCGAGCTCAAGTCCGGCAGGAATGTGCTGGTGGCGGCGCATGGCAATTCCCTGCGGGCCATGGTCAAGATGCTCGACAATGTGAGCGAGGCTGACATCACCGAGCTCAACATCCCGACCGGTGTGCCACTGGTGTACGAGCTCGACGCGAACCTCAAGCCCATCAAGAGCGGCTACCTCGGCGATCCCGAGGCCATCAAGGCCGCTGCGGAAGCCGTCAAGAAACAAACCGAGAAGAAGAAGTAGCTAGACGTCGCGGAGCCTGATTGGCCGCCCAGCCGTCGTACCGCCCACCGAGTGCCGTGGCCGTGTCGGTGAGGCGCCGGCTCAGGCTCTGCATGTCGGGCACGGTCAGCTGCATGGACTTGTGCGCATGCAGGCTGTAGCGCAGTGCACCGTTCTCGGGTGAGTCTTTCATGTCGGCATCGAAGCCTTCCGAACGGAGCTGGGTGGCGAGTTGTTGCGCACCATCCGGATTCGGAAAAGCGAAGAAGAAGTCCACGTCGTAAGGACGGAACGGATCCGAGCCGCGCTTACGCAGTTGGTCGATGAGGCGGGCATCCCAGGAATCGTTCTGCCGCTGCCGCAATTTCTGCAGGTTCTGCCAGATGCGCCACCCGGCGATGACTCCGCCGATGATGGCAAACACGTACAACCATGTGACGGAAAAATCCATCCCGCTATTCGTCCTCGGCGATCGTGACCTTCAGACCGGAAAGCGCCGCGGTGATTTCGACCTGGCACGACAGGCGCGAGTTCTCGCGATGGTGCGAAAGCTCGCTCAACAGGTCGCGCTCGTCCGACATCGGCGCGGGCAGTTTGTCGCTCCAGGCGGGATCGATGTAGATGTGGCAGGTGGCGCAGGAGCACATGCCCCCGCAGATGGCTGCCACGCCGTAGTCGAGCTCGCGCAGCACCTCCATCACCTTGAGTCCCGGCTTCGCCTCCACATCGTGAGAAATACCGTCCCGATCAATCACCTGCAACGTCGCCATTCCCTCAACCGTTCCTGAATGCTGTGCGCCAATTCGCGCCACTAGTGTGCCGAGGTTACGTCCCGGGCGCCAGCGTGAGCATGCGCCTTAGGGCCGTGGCTTCGAGTTGCAGAGCGGTGGCGGTCACCTTGCGCGTCAGACGGCGCGTGCGATACCACAGGAACGTCAGCAGATTGAACACGCGCGTCAGCTCGGTCAGCTCGCTCCCGGTCGCGCCTTGCGCATCGAGTCCCGAAGCCTGGAGCAGCAATTCGCCGTGGGTCACCGCGCGCGGGTAGTAACCGATGATGCAGGCCAGATCAAACAATGGATCGCCAACATGCGCATATTCCCAGTCGATGAGGTAAATGCGGTCCGCGGTGAGCACGTTGCCGTGGTGCAGGTCACTGTGCACGATACACGCCGCACGCTGGCGGGATCCGGAACGCTCGAACGCCCGGTCGCCGTGGACTAACAAGTTGCCGATCCGGTCCATCTCGCCCGGGTCGCCGCGAATGATGGTTTCGGCGTAACGGCGGGCGGCCGCCATGGGATCGAAACGCGTCACGGCGGGCGGCGTCAAACCATGCAGCATGCCGAGGCGTTGACCGAGCGCGCGCAGGTCGCGCATGCGCGTGAAGTAGTGCGGCGTCCAGAGCCGCCCCTCCACGTATTCGGTGATGAAACAGGAATGATCCGGGCTGGCGTAGATGATGTGGGGAGCAATGCCGGCGCCAGCCGCCGCGGTATGCAGCGCCAGCTCGCGCTCCCGGTCGAGACCCGGGTCCGACCCGGAGCTTTCGTTGAGGCGCACCACGAAGCGGCCACGTCGCGTACGCACCAGGAAACTGCGATTTACGTTGCCACCGTCCAGCAGCTCCTGCGAGAGCGGCGCATCGCCGTTTTCGCAGCCGGGCACGTGCTGCAACATCCCGTCGGTGATCATGCGATCACCGCCTGCGCGCGGTAGCGGCGTCGCCACACCACGAAACCACTCGCCGCGATCCCCATCAGCAACACACTGAGCACTGCCATGCCCCAGACCTCCTGTGCGTAAAACAGGAATACCATCACCGCGTTGATTACGATCCAGTACAGCCAGTTTTCCAGCCTGGCCCGCGCCGCGAGCCACGTGGCGAACAGGCTGAACCACGTGGTCAGCGAATCGAGCAACGGCCAGTCGGCGACACTGCCGGGTCGCAGCCAGTGCGCGCTGGCGAGCGATGCGGCCACGAGCAGCAGGGCAGCGCCCAGGTGCCAGGTCGCTGGCCACACTCCCACGGTCAATTCCCCGCCGCTGCTGATGCGCCGCCAGCTCCACCAGCCGTACACCGACATGCCCACGTAGAACACCTGCAGCGCCGCCTGCATCGGCAGCTTGTTTGTTGCCGAGAGGACGGCGGCGCACACCGAACTCACCGCGCCAGCCATCCAGCACAGGCGGTTGCGGCGCGCCGCGAGCACGGCGTAGGCCACACCCGTGGCCAGCGCCAGCAGATTCAGAAACCCGAGTGCTCCGTCGCGCAGGGTCACGGCAAGAAGCGTCAGTCAACCCAGCGGCCCGAGAACCTTCATGACGAAGATGGCCTTTCCATCCTGTTCGAATGTCGGGCGGAGCTCCCGCGTCAACGCTTCCATGACGTCCTCGTAACGGCCGAAGACCTGCGTGCTCATGTCGTTGGTCACGACGCGGAAGCGGCCGTCGGCATTCAGCCGGTCGATGAACCCGCGGATCGGCGGGATGTAATCGTTGCGCAGTGGATAGAGACTGATCTCGACGCCGATGTCCATTTTCGCTCCGTCATCGAAACGTATACGTCACTGAGATTCCAGCGTGGCGTGGATCCCCCGCCTGCACGTAACGCGTCGGCACCCAGTCCGGGGGCTCGTTGGCGAAGAAGAAACCGCGCTGCGAATAGTACCTGTCGAAGAGATTCCGCACCCAGACTTCCGTGCTCCAGTGATTCCCGGCGAATCCCGCTTTGAGATGTGTCAGGACGCGTGCCGGCGCCCGTTCGTCATGTGAAACGTCGAAGTAGAAGTCGTCGAGTCCGGCGAAATCCACGCGTGTATACCAGCCGCGCGGATGGCTGTACTCGATCCCCAGGTCGAATTGGTACTGCGGCGCATGTGCCTGCTCGCGTCCGTCGAGGTTGCGTTCGTTGAAGACATAGCCGATGTAACGAGTCTCGAGCCACGCGGCGCGCAGATCCAGCAGTAGTGAGGCGGCCGGCCGCCAGCGCAGCGTCGCCTCGAGACCGTAATTCTCGCCACGCGCCGCGTTGTCGGTGTACAGCACGAAGCTCAGGGGATTCCCGGGTTCGAGCTGTTCGCCCGCTGGCACCTGCTGGTCATTGCGCCGCATATAGAAGAGCGCCAGGTCTCCGGTCAGCGTGGCATCGGCGTTCGAACTGCGCAGTCCCAGCTCGAAACTGTGCAGGGTTTCGGCGTCGAAGCCGCGCTTGTCGGCCGGAACCGCCGAGCCGATGTTGAATCCACCGGCCTTGTAGCCGCGTGCGAACTTCACGTAGGCCTGGGTGCGCTCCCGCAGCTCCTGCCGCAGGCTCACGCTCCCGCCGAACATGGTCTCGTCGGGAGTGAAGGCCGCGCCATCCGTGTCCTGGTAGTCGGCGCTGCGATTCTCCCCGCGCACTCCCACCGACAGCACCGTGGCCGGCGCAACGCGCCATTCCATCTCGCCGTACGCGGCGAGGTTGGTGGCCTGGTAGTCGCTGTGCATGCGGCTCTCGCCGTCACCGAAGGTCTGGTCTCTCCAGACATTCGTTTCGGTCACTTCTTCGTCGATGCGCAGCGCATACGCGCCCAGCAGCCAGGCGAAATCCGCGCCGCTATCCACCGAGGCACGCGACACCAGCCGCAGATCCTCGCTCAGCGAACGCCGGTCGCGATCGAAACGCTGGAAATAGTCGTACGGCGAATACTGCCCCCAGCTCTCGTCGTTGCCCCAGTCGCCGTCGAAGGAATATTCGCTGCGTGAATCGCCGAAGGCTGTGCGGCTCACGAGGTCAAAGGTTTCCGCACCGGTGTAATCGAGGCGCAGCGCACCGGCGTGCACGCGTTGCGCGTCCTGGCCGGGCTTGTCGGAGAGCGTGACGCGCGAGTTGTCGAGGGCGAAGGCGTCGTAACCATTGTCGAGATCGACCCACATCGCAGTGAAATCCGCGCGCAAGGATTCGAGCGGCTGCCCGTTCACGCGCAGGCGCGCGCTGCTCTCGTCATAACCGTTGGTGTCGTCACGATCCAGGTAGCTGTCGCGCCGGAAGCCATCGCTGTGATAGTTGCCCGCGGTGAGGCGCCACGCCGCGTCACCCGCGCCGAGCGCGCCACCCAACACGCCGTTGACGCCGTAGGTGCCGTAGTCGCCGAACAGGACGCGCGCGTTCGCTTCGGATTCGCGGCGCGGCGCACGCGTGTTCACGGCGATCAATCCGGCCAGCGCATTGGCACCGTAAGCAGTGCCCTGCGGGCCGCGCAGCACTTCGATGCGCTCCACGTCGGTGAGCGTGGCGGGCATGCCGATACCGGAGAAATCGATGCCGTCGACGAGAAACCCCACCGATGGATTCGGCGCCCCCTGCCATTGTTCGAGCTCGCCAATGCCGCGCAGCTGGAAGAAGCGCGGCCGCGAGGTGCCGGCCGACCAGTTGAGATTGGGCACGAGGCCGAGCACGTCCTGAAAATGCTGCACACCCGCGATCTCGAGCGTGTGGGAGTCGAGAACCGTGGCGCTGGCCGGCAGTTGCTGCAGGTTTCTTGGGCGCAGCTCCGCGGTGACCAGGACTTCCTCGAGCGGGGAATCATCCGCCGCGGCACTCGCGAATGTGACAAACAAAAGTGGGATCGCGCAGCAGGCGCGCAAGGAGGTGTGCATTTCCTATCCCTCCGCCGGTACTAGCCGGATCAGGTTCTACGGGTTCGCGGCCTATCCGCATCTCAGGCCCTTGCACGAACAAGGGCCACCCCGAGGCGAGACACATCTTAGCGGAAATTGCTCCTTGAGTGCCGTCGGTTTGCGGGTAGAATTCGCGGCCCGCATGAGCCGCCGCATCCGCATATTCCAGGTCGACGCGTTCACGACTGAACGCTTCACGGGTAATCCGGCGGGCGTGGTGCTCGACGCCGACTCGCTCACCGACGGTGAAATGCTGGCCATCGCCCGCGAGCTCAACAACGCCGATACCGCCTTCGTGCTCAAGCCCGACGGTACCGATCACGAACTGCGGGTACGTTTCTTCACGCCCCGCACCGAAGCGAGCTTCGTCGGACATGCCACCGTCGCGACGCACTTCGTGTTGTCGCGCGACGATGCGTACGCCGCGGGCAAGTCGGGCCGCGTGCGGCAACGTCAGAAGTCGGGCATCGTCGACATCGAGGTGCGCGGCGAAGGCGTCACGCGCCGTATCGCGGTGCGCCAGCCAGCGCCGCCGCTGGGCCGGCAGCTCAACGATCGCGAGCGACTGGCGGTGCTCGATGCGCTCGCGCTTTCCACGGGCGACATCGATACGCGCTGCCCGCTGCGTATCGTCGGTGGTGCCGGCACGCGCCTGATGATCGGAGTGCGCAGCACCGAACAGCTCAAGCAGCTCAAGCCGGATTTCTCGCGCCTGACGACGCTGTCAGCCCAGCTCGGCGCGGCGGGTTTTTTCGTATTCACTCTTTCGCACGGCATCGCGGGTTGCCTCACCGAGTCGCGCATGTTCTGTCCCGCGCTCGGTATCCCCGAGGACCCGGTGAGCGGCAACGCCCATGGATTGTTGGGCGCGTATCTCGCCGAGCAGGGATTGCTGCCGCATTCCGGCCCCACGGCGCAGTTCACCGGCGCACAGGGCCATCACGTGCATCGCGCCGGGCGCGTCGACGTCGAACTGGAGTTCACCGAGGCCAGGCTCGACGGCGTGTGGATCGTCGGCCAGGCGGTCGAGATCTTCGAAACCTCGATGACGTTGTAGATAAATGGTAATAAATGGGGACATTCCTATTTTCCGCTTCGAAAAATAGGAATGTCCCCATTTATCTAGTGCGGCGCGAACTTGCCGGGGTCGACACCCTCGTCCGCCGTGCGTGGTTTCCAGCCACTTGTGCCGCGGATGATGCTGTCCGGGATCATCGCTTCGTCCCAGCCTTGCGATGATGGCGGTTCGTCACCGATGCGCAGGATCGACAACCTGAGGGACGGCACGATCCACAGCCGCTGACGATGCGTGCCTTCCAGCCACGCCACGTCATGCGCGGCGAATTCTCCGTCGACACGCGTGAAAAATCCGCGCGGCGAATCTTTGTGGACCGGTGTGAGCATGAGGCTCACGTAACGCGGCGGCGTGAGCTGGTTACCCTGGAAGACACCATCGTGGGCCAGCAGCTCCCCAAGTCGCATCCAGTCGCCGACGCGCGCACGCACGCAACAGCCCGCCACGACGCCTTGCGGCCGCCGGCCGTCACCGGCGCGAAACTCCAGCGAACCGCCTTCCATCGGCATCCACAGGCGTTCGGCAACGAGTTGCGGATACGGCTGCGACGTCACGCGCTCGAGCACCTGCGCCAGCGCGTCCGTGGAATCGTCTGGCGACATTTCTTGCACGTCCTGCGCCAGCAACTGCCGTAGTGTGATCGCACCATGCTGCGCGCCGGCGTCCGCCATGTAGTTAGACAATGGCGCGTCGAGATTGATGATCAGGCGATCGTTCATCGCCGAGCCAATCGCGAGCGCCAGCAGCACCGGTGCGAACCCGGGCTCGACCGTCGTATCGGCGGAGGTGCCTTCCCAGTATTTTTCGAACACCACGTGCCCTCCGAGCCCCACGAGCAGCGCGCGCGTGTTGCGCGCGCCCGCATAAGCCACTGCTGCTTCGAGTGCCTGTGGGTCGACCCCTGCTTCTTGCGCCGATACCCGGGGCTGCGGCGGCCCAGGAGTCAGGCTCACGACGACCGGCGGTGCTTCCTTGTCCGCGAAGCGATAGAGGAGGAATCCGGCCAGTGCGAGGCCGATGGTCGTGCCGATGAAACCAAGTTTGCTCATGCGTCACCGAGAGCATGACACGTGACGGCACGTCCCTGCTCGAGCTCGAGGACATGCGTGGTGCGCGCGGGCCACTCGTCACGATGATGGGTTGCGATCACGCAGCTGCCACCAGCCTCGAGCCAGGTGTTGAGCCGGCGCGCGAGATCCGCGCGCGTCGCCCGATCCAGTCCGGCAAACGGTTCATCGAGCAATGCCAGCGCCGGTTCGCGCGCCCAGGCGCGCGCGAATAACACCCGGCGCGCCAGTCCGTATGAAAGCTCGGCGAGTGTGCGCTGGCGCAACCCGAAGATGCCAAAGCGCCGCAGGGCGCGATCAGCGTGCTGGCGGTCGCGCCGGGTGAGGGGATCGTTGAGACCGATGCTGGCATATCGACCAGACGCCACGGCTTCAATGACGGGCATTCGCGGCTGGTGCCAGGTCTGCAGATGCGGCGCGACATAGGCGGTGCGCAGCTTGAAGGCTTCGAGAGGCACGCCTGGCACGATGCCGCGGCGCTCGATGCTTCCACCCGCCGCCACCGCGTGGTCGCCATAGAGCGTGCGCAACAGTGTCGATTTGCCCGAGCCATTCGGGCCATGCACTACCCAGCATTCTCCGGCGGCGACTTCGACCTTCACGCCGCGCAGGATGCACACGTCATCGACGTGCACATCCGCGTGTCGCAAGGCCACCAGCACACGCCGGCGCTCGACCGATCTGACTGGCGCGCGCACCGCCGGAGCCAGGAAAGCCTGCGCCTCCTGCCGCAGCAGCTGGCGTGCCGGTGCCGCGCGCAGCACGCTGGCCCGCTTGACGCGCCCGCCGTCGAGCTCGAGCAGGTGGGTCATCACGTCAGGCACGTCGCCGTGACGGTGCGTGGCGAAAACCCAGGGCATCGCCGAGCGCGCCGTGCTCGCCAGCCATTTCTGCAGGCGCGCGTGGTTGCGCGCATCGAGCCCGTTCGCGACTTCGTCGAGCAGCAGCAGTCGCGGCCGGCTGGCGAGCGCGCGCGCAATCAATACCAGGCGCCGTTCGCCGTATGACAGCGTGAGAAAACGCCGCTCTGCAAGCTGCGCGATTCCGAGCCGCCCTAACAATCCTGCGACACGCTCGCCTTCCCGAGCAGTCAGCTCGCGCATGGGAATGTCGGTGCGATGCAACCCGGTACCGATCACCTCGCTGGCGCGGAAATTCCACTCGTAATGTTCGTAGCGGTCCTGCCGCTCGGCGCCGACATAGGCGATCTCGTCGGCGACGCCGGCCGGCGTGTCGAAACTTTCGCCACGCAGGCGGTAGCGGCGCAGGCCATGAGCGCCTGGCTTGGGCCAAACCGCGCCCGACAGCAGTTTCAGCAATTGCGTCTTGCCCGCGCCGTTGCCGCCGATGAGCAGCCAGCGCTGTCCCGGAAGGATCCGCCAGTTGATGTCGCGCAGCACGGCGCGTCCGCCGCGATCCAGATCGATGCGGCGCAGGGTGACGGCGAGCTGGGAGTCGGAGACGCGGGCACTCGGCATGCGAGCGCCGCAGCTTACCTCAACGGAGGCCGCTCAAGAGACGGCGAGCGATGCGATCGGCTGGTCGGTCGGCAGCCGTGCGTCCGGCGCGTAGGCAGGTTCGTGGGCGCGGGCGAACAGCGACTCGAAGTCCGCGTCGAGCACGCTGTCGAACAGTTGCTCGATGTCGTCCAGCACGAAATAGGTCTTCTGGTAGGAGTCGATCAGGTAGTTGGTGCGCAACACGCGCTGCAGATCGAAGGCGATACGCGCCGGACCACTGGCCTTGGTGGCGTATATCGTTTCGCCGCTCGAGGAGAGAATTCCCGCGCCGTAGGCACGCAAGCCGCGCGAAGTTGCGACCAGGCCGAATTCCACGGTGTACCAGTACAGGCGCGCCAGCATCTTCAGGGCCGCGGGCTCGCGCGCATGAGCACCGATCGCGCCGTACGCCTGGATGAAATTCGCGAAGACGGTGTGCGCAAGCATGGGCACGTGACCGAAGAAATCGTGGAACAGGTCCGGTTCCACCAGGTAATCGAGCTCTTCGCGGCGGCGCATCCACACCGTGACGGGGAAACGACGCTCGGCCAGGTGCGCGAAAAAATCGGCTTCCGGGATCAGTCCCGGCACGCCGATGACTTCGAAGCCGGTCAGCCGTTGCAGCCGCTCGCTCGCCTCTTCCAGCACCGGGATGGTGTGCGCATCGGCTCCTAACAAACGCAGCCCCGCCATGAATTCCGGGGCCGCGTGATCGGCCATCAGTGCCGATTGCCGTTCATAGAGGGTGCGCCAGATGGCGTGCTCATCAGGGGTGTAGGCGTCGTATTGCTGCTGGACGCGGAAATCGGGGCCGGCGCTGGCGTAATCGCCGCGCAGCTTGACGGCCTCCTGTGCGGGGGCGACGGGTAATCGGGCCATGGGGCGCATCATCCCCCGTCTGATTGCCGGAAAATGGCCATCTCTGTCAGGAAAAGCCGCATTCTTGAGTGCCTTTCACTAGAATATTCAGATTCGTGGCTAATATCGCCAATTATGAAACTCGACAAGACTGACCGACGAATCCTGGATGTGCTGCAACGCGATGGGCGGATCAGCGTGACGGACCTGGCCGAGCAGGTGGGCCTTTCGCCCACTCCGTGCGCGCGGCGTATTCGTCAGTTGGAGACCTCAGGTCTGATCCAGGGATACGCGGCAATCGTGGATCCGAAACGTGCCGGTCAGACCATCCAGGCCATCGTGCAGATAAAGCTGGCGCAACACTCCGATGAAATCGTCGAGCGTTTCCGGCGAACGCTGCTCGATCGGCCGGAAGTCCTGGCGTGTTACACCATGACCGGCGAGATGGATTTCCTGTTGCACGTGATCGTGCGTGACATCGAGGCACTTTCGGACTTCACCATGCGCCGCCTGTTGCGCGTGCCCGGCGTGCGCGACGTGACCTCTTCCATCGTGCTGGAAACCGTCAAGCGTTCGCCGGTCATCCCGCTCGAGGAGCTCGCGCCGGAGTAGTGATGCCAAGGATGCAGCGGTCGATCGACGACCCAGCCGGCCAGTTGCGGCGGATGCAGACTGCCCGCGCGCGACAGCCGCGCAAGGCGGCTGTTGAGACTGCGCATCCCCACGATCAGGCAGGCAGGCGCGCGAGCACGCTTTCCACCACGCGATCGCAACGTTCGGCGCCGAAATCGAAGATATCCGAGCTCTCGCTCTGCAGCAGTCGTGACAGCTCACCGCGCAGCTGGCGCTGCGCGCGGAACAGCCGCGTACGAACCGTGGAAGCATTGAGGTCCAGGCATTCGGCCGTCTCGCGCACGTCGAGCCCTTCGACCACGCGCAGCACGAACACCATGCGGAAATTTTCCGGCAGCGCATCGACGGCGTGCTCTATGAGCGCGCGGGCATGCGCCGCTTCCACGAATTGATCCGCGGTTTGTGATTCAGGCGAAGCCGACTCCGGGCTCACCAGTTCCTCACCGATGTCGTCGATCGAAACCGTGTCGCCGCGCTCCCGCCGGCGCATCATGAGCGCTTCGTTGAGCGCCACGCGGGTCAGCCACGAGCTGAACTTGCCCGTCGGCCGGTACGAGTCGAGCTTGGTGAAAGCCCGTAGATAGGCTTCCTGCACCGCATCTTCGGCCGCGCTGGAATCACGCAGGATGGTGCGCGTGACACGGAACAACCTGCGATTGTGCCGGCGCATCAGCGCCTCGAACGCCATGCGATTGCGGTCGCGCGCCAACTCGACCAGGCGTTCGTCCGTCAGGTCGCTCAGGACGCGCCAGTCGCCGGGACGCGTGGAGATATCGAGGGCTTCGCGATTCATGCCCCAAGAATGCTCCCATTGCAGACAATGTTCCCGTTGTCGCCAGTACTGCGCATATTTTTGCAGCATCACGGTCGGAAACATCCGACACCGCCCACCGCGTCGGCGGCGCTAATCTTCGGGGAAAGCGATGAGGTGCCCCATGGCCGACAGCGTACTGCCCTTTCTCATGTTCGAAGGCCAGGCCGAAGAGGCCATGCGGTTCTATGTCTCGCTTTTTTACGGCGCCAAGGTGATCGAGATCGCACGCTACGGAAAGGGCGCACCCGGTGCCGAGGGCACCATCAGTCGCGCGACGTTTTCGATCGGTGGGCAAAACATCATGTGCACCGATAGCTACGTCAAACACGGATTCACGTTCACCCCTTCGATCTCTTTGTTCGTGCAGTGCACGTCGATCGAGCGCATGAAGCTGCTGGTGGAAAGATTGTCCGAGGGCGGCAAGGTGTACATGCCGCTCGATAACTACGGATTCAGCAAACTATTCGCCTGGGTCGGCGACCGGTTTGGCGTGACCTGGCAGTTGAGCCTGGGGTGAGTGGCGCGCCCGGACGGATTCGAATTCCCGACGTGGTCCAAAGTGATCCGAGAATCAGGTCACTCTTTCCGGAAAAATCTCGCGTTGCACACCTCCAGCGATATGCCCTGCGGTGCATATTCTTCGAACTCGGTAGAAGTGATGCCCTTGCTGACTTTCAAGTAGGTTGATGCGTCGCCGGAGCGACAGGCGTAGGAGGCGAAGACTGCCCGATTCGAGGGCGCCGGATACTTCTTCAGCAACGCGTCAAAGCCCGAACGCATGCGCGACCAGTCGACGCTAGAGTCCTTGAAGAAACCAAGATCACTTCCGCTATGGGAATCGAGTTGCCAGTAGAGAAGCGTGTACAGGATCTCACCTTCCGTATTTCTACTGGCAGCAACCTGCGCACGGATGAAGGTGTCCGCGTCAACATAGTTGCCACCCCATCGCGGCGCTAGTTGACGTAGCGCAGCCTTGTGGATTGGGTAGTAGCCCGGAAAGCGCTTGATGCCTTCCTCGAAGAGGTTCATGAGTTCCTCATCTTCGATATTCGCGTCAATACCGATCTTGATTGCCTGCTCGTACCATGTTGGCAGCCGATCGCTTACCGAGCGGACGGCCATGATCTTTTGCCAGGCCTGGCGACTGCGTTCTGCAAAGAGTGACCAGCCTTCGTCCGTGACAGTTGAGGAGTATCCACCGCCGCGGGCCCGCCACGCCGCACCATGCAACTGCATCGCAGGGAGGATCGGTGCGAAGGCCGATTTCGGAAACTGGCGCTGATACTCCGCAAGCCCTTTCTGCATGCTCTTGTCTGTTACCTCTTCCATATGCTCAAGGGAGGACTCGATACCCGATGTGAGCTGGTGCAGTTCGAGTCTGCCGTCCGGTGCGCGCTTTCCCGACGCGGCAAGCGACTCCACGAGATCTTCCAGTTTCTTCCACTCTCCATTGCGCAGGGCCTGCTGGCCCACCCACAAAGGGTTTTCCCGGAACAAAGCCAAAGAAGCCTGCACTTCGCGATCCTTTGCCTCTCGCGCTGCGCGGGCCTCGCGAAGCGGCTTTTCTGCCAGCGCTTCGCTGGCCTCGCGCGCGGCAATATCGGCCATGACCTTGCGCCGAGACTCGGCCACTCGAGCCGCGTGCGCCTCGATGGCGGCGCGGGCCGCCTCTGCCCGGTCTGCATCTCGACGGGCAAAAGTTCTCGCGAGCTCCCAGCCAACAGCCACGCATAGCAGAGCTGCGATTGCCGCTGCAATCAACCGCTTCTTTTTCGACATGAGTCCGGCCAAAACTGAATACAACAGACTCAATCGTATCGGTCGTCGCATGCTCGTTCAGGACATCGTTCACAATTGCGCCCGCCCGGAGAGATTGTTGCCCGCGGTACCCGCGGACAATCCCTCGCATGGAATGCTCGGGACCAAACGTCGAAGCGGCGTTTGTCCAACGCGGAACAAAGTGGGCGCTTGATTCGACAGTATCCGCCGCGTCGTCGAACTCACCGACCACACACTATTGCGGTGATCGAAAAGCACGACGACCGACGGGCGGGAAGCTTTGGAATGAAATGGCTCCCAGCGCGAAGCGCGCGAGGGGCCATTTCATTTCAAAGTGGCGCGTCCGGAGAGATTCGAACTCCCGACCACTTGGTTCGAAGCCGAAAAAAGCCTCACCTGCGCACATCCCGGCACATGCTCACACAATGACTTAGCTGTGTGGGCTCGGGTGCAAAAGTGGCGGTTTGAGGTCGCTTGTGTGCCAAGGATGTGCCAAGGAATTGCTTCCAGGAGCTGCGCGCCGAAGCCGAGGAGCCGCTAACAACGCATCCCCGGCTCCTCGGCATTCTCGGGCAGAATGACAGCATGAAGTTCGATCCCGAGCGAGTTCTATACAGATTTCGCCTGACACGTACCTGCTGACACGAAACAGCAAGGCCGGAATATTCGCGAGCATGTCAAAGCTAAAAGTGGCAACTATCCAGGAGGCAAACACTTTCGCTGCCAGTTTGGGGAAGGTTGCGATTCCCGTTTTCTTGCAGGAAAAGCCGGCGGGAGGGCCGGGACAGTGGCCCACAGTGGAGTATCAATTCCGCGTCGTGGAGAAGGACGATCCTGAAGTTAAGCGTACTGCCCTTCTTCCTCGGGCCGATGTTGTCGTGGAGTCCAATCAGAAAGTGACGGCAGATATCAAGGTCAAGGAAACATCGGAGAAGCCTTCCGACCTTTACGCCGAACTTTTGAAGCTGGACGATCTGCGCAAACGGGGCATCCTAACTGAGGAAGAATTCCAGTCTCAGAAGAAAAAGCTTCTCGAAGGCAGCAAGTAGACGTTGCGCTCGCTGACGCTTGCCGTTGGCGGGCGCTTAACATGGGCACTCAGCTGCCGATGGTCGGCGGTAGGGAGTTTCAATGAGCGACAAAGCCGCAATGGTGCTGGCCGGTGCAATTCTGGTTGCCGCCGTCTTGAACTTTTTGACCAACCAATACAGGGCCGAGAACAACGGAGCTGGTGGCCAGATTTACATTTACAACACTGTAACTGGCTCGTCCGAGCGGGTCAGGCGTTGAGGGCGCTCACGTGGAGCTAACTGCCTGAGCTTACAAGGAAGATTGGCGCGCCCGGACGGATTCGAACCGCCGACCACCTGGTTCGAAGCCAGGTGCTCTATCCAGCTGAGCTACGGGCGCGTGGACGGCGATTCTAATGCGCTTCGCGCGCGCGTGCGCCGTTCTTGCCGGTCAGGTGCACCAGCAAGCCAAGGATCCCCATGGCCCAGACGATCACCGGGCTCGATGGCAGGTCGGTGACCAGCGAAACGCCGAGTCCCACGACATAACTGCCGATGGCGAGCGCGTAGCCAAAAATCAGCTGCCGCCGAGGCTCATGCCGATAGGTCGCGACCGCCGGGACGATCAGCGTGGTGAACACCAGGTACACACCGACGAGCTGCACGGAGGCCGTGACGACCACGGCGAACAACACGTAAAACCCAATGCGCCCGATGCGCTCGCGCAATGTGAACCACACCAGGGCGAACACTGCGGTCAGCACCGCGGTACGGATGAGCTGCGCATTGGACACCCACAGGATCTGTCCGGCCAGCAGATCCTTGAGGTTGTCACCGCCATGCGGATTGTTGGCGAGCAACAGGATTTGCGCGGTGGAAGCCAGCACGAACAGGATGCCGATGAGCGCCTCCTGCACCTCGGGGCGCTTGCGCTCGGTCCACGTGAGCAGCAAGGCGCCGGAAAGCGCGGCCGCGCCGGCGGCGATCTGCGCGCCCCAGCCTTCGATCGGCAACTCGAAACTGCTGGCGATGATCACGCCCAGCGCGGCGACTTGCGCGATGGCGAGATCGATGAACACGATGCCACGCGACAGCACCTGCTGGCCGAGCGGCACGTGCGAGATCGCGACCAGGCAGCCCGCGACGAGCGCGGGCACCAGGATGCTGAAATCGATGAGCATGTCGTTCATTTCAGCGCCGCTACCAGCTTGTTGATGGTGTCGTCGAACAACCCGAACAGATCGCGGGCTTCGGGACTGCCGCCCACCGAGAACGGCAGCACCACGGCGGGCGCGTGCACGCGTTCGGAGAGCCAGTTGGCAGCCTTGGGATCGTTGTAGGCATTCAGCAGGATCAGCCGTGGCGGCGTCGTGGTGAGCTTGCCGACCAGCGAGCCGAGGTAGGCGGCCGTCGGCGGCACGCCGGGCTTGGGCTCGATCGAGGCGACTTCGACCAGGCCTAACCAGTGACAGAGATACACCTGGTCGCGATGCATGATGACCACCTGCGCGCCCTTGAGTGGCGTCGCCTTGGTTTCCCACGCCCTGATCGCCGTCGCCCATCGCGTATCGAAGTCCTTGCCGCGCGCCGCGTAGTACCCGGCCTGCGCCGGATCGAGCTGCGCGAGCCGCGCACTGAGCGCGTGCGCCACGAGCGTGATGTTCCGCGGGTCGAGCTGCACGTGGGGATTACCCTGCGGATGGATGTCGCCCATGGAGCGATCGAACTTCACCGGCACTTCCAGCAACTTGAGCGCCTGGACCGCTTCGAAATAGCCGGGCGCACCAGGCTGGATGCGCGCGTTGCCGGACTCCTGGACCAGCACGGGCAGCCAGCCCACCTCGAGCTCGGCGCCCGTCGCAACCACCAGGTCGGCGCTGCGGGCACGCGCGACCAGGCTGGGCTTGGCTTCGACACGGTGCACGTCCTGCAGCGCGGTGGTGGCGACGTACACGTTGACGCGGTCACCTCCCAGCTCCTGCGTCAGCGCACCCCAGTCGGGCGTGGTGGCCAGCACCTTGAGCGCGGCCTGCGCGGGAATCGCGCCGGTTGCGACCAACAACATTGCAAAGACACGAATCAGGGATTTCATTGTTGGATTCCTAGTACTTGTGGGCGCCATGCGCGCCGAGCCCGTAGATGTACTGCAGGCGGAAGATGTCGTCGGTATCGCCGTCATCGCGCGCGTTGTCCCGGTCGTACTGGGCGCGCAGGCGCGAGAACTCGCTGGGACTCCAGTCGAGCATCAACGAGACGCGGTCGGGACTGGCGCTGAGCAGGCCGTCGGGCGCGAATGCATAACTCGGTGTGCCCGAATCCAGCGCGTCGTACCGCACGCCAGCGCGCCAGCGCGCCGCGAATTGATAGACGCTCTGCAAATACCAACCCGACTGCGTATTGCGATAGTCGTCGGCGAGCTGGGCGCCGTCGCCATCGAAGATCTCGCCGCTTTCACGACGGTGCATGTATTCACCCTGCAGCTTGAGCTGACGGCGCGGCGACGGCGCCCACTTGAGTACGCCATCGACGACCCAGGTATCCGAGTCGCCCGTGAAGCTTTCGAACAGTGGTTCACCCGTGACGTCTTCGATGCCGCCCTCACGATCCTCGGCCCGCTGTGTGAGCCACGCCGCGCCTGCCCGCCAGCTGGTGTAGTCGCCCACGTCGCCACCCACGTGTGCAAACAGGTTCGCGCCGTTGAAACCATTGCTCTCGAGCCGGGTCGCGGGGAAGCCGTCACCGTTGCCGGTCTCGGCCCCGAACTCGAGGAACAGGTTCGTTGGCGCCAGCCATTTCACCTGCACGCCGTTCTGCCGGAACTGGCCGCCGAACATGGCCTGGTACACCAGCGGCTGATCGACGAAATCCCAGGCGTGCGCGTGCACTTCGTTGAGATAACCAAAGCCCGAGAAGAAGCGCCCACCCTTGATGGTGAGCCCATGGCGCAGCGCCGTGGTCCGAAAGAACGCCTCTTCCACTTCGATCTCGTTGTCGCCCGTGATCGCGGCGGTGAGCTGTCCGGAGAAATACGGATCGATGTTGGCGCTGAAGGTCAGCTCGGATTCGCCCAGATTGAAACTGCGCTCGCCGGGGCCAACCTCATCGCCTGCCGGAACGAAGCCCGCGATGCGCCAGTCGCCAGGGTCGCGCGACGTGTTCGTGAACGAGCCGCCGAGAATCATCGACACCGCCGGATTGAAGGCCGACGCGCCGCTGCCTGCCGCCGGGGTGGTCGCGGGCATCGGCTCCGGCGGCGCGGGCGGCGGCTCCGGCGGCACGGCCGCCAGCGCCGCATCGGCGGTAGCCGTATTGACGGTCTCCAGTTGCTGGATGCGCGATTCGAGTGCATCGACGCGCGCGCTGTATTCACTCTTCATTGCCTGGAATTCGGCCCGCAACGCCGCAACGTCGTCGGCGGCGGAAGCCATCCCAGGCATCGTGGCCAGCGCGATCAGCGCGGCCGCGGACCAGAATATCCTCATGGAAGTCTCCTGCAGAAAACACACGATCACGCGGGCGCGCGGGCGCCGGCGTGAAGCTCAACGGAGTTTCTTCAGGAGATCGCGGGGGGTGCGCGTGAACGGAACCCGGTGAAACCGCGCTGCGGTGCGGGTTTCGACTCTTCGCGGCTGCAGGCACTTGCATGGACGACATTTGCGTCTGCGACGACGCTGGCGCCGCCGCCCACCATGTTCTGCAGCGGTGCGGACGACAGACACTTGGCGCAGACCTGCGGCCGCGTGTGAATCCGCCTTCAGGTGAGTGCTGAAGTGCAGCACCACGCCGATCTGGGCGCAGAACAGCCCCAGGCACAGCAGGTGAACAATCCAGCGACGATTACGGCGGATCAGAAAAGCCTCCGGGCGCGAGTATCCGCCCGACGTCGACCAATCGACAAGCCCGTTGGCGAAAGGTTTCACCCGCAACGCGGCGGATCAGTGCGAGTCGCGAGTGACGGCTGTACCGCTGCCGCCTACCAGGAAGTCCAGGTCTGCGCCCTTGTCGGCCTGCTGCACGTGCTCGACATATAACTTGTAGTAGCCGCGCTTGGGTGCCTCGGGCGCCTGCCATTCGCCCTTGCGGCGCGCGAGCTCTGCGTCGCTCACGTCGAGATGCAGCTTGCGGGCGGGCACGTCCAGCTCGATCACATCACCGGTGCGCACCAGCGCCAGCGGTCCGCCGGCGGCCGCTTCCGGCGCCACGTGCAGCACCACGGTGCCATAGGCGGTGCCGCTCATGCGCGCATCGGAGATCCGTACCATGTCGGTGATGCCCTTGCGCAGGATCTTCGGCGGCAGCGGCATGTTGCCGACCTCGGCCATGCCGGGATACCCCTTCGGGCCGCAACCCTTGAGCACCATGATCGAGTTCTCGTCGATCTCGAGATCCGGGTCATCGATGCGCGCCTTCAGGTCTTCGATGGTTTCGAACACCACCGCCTTGCCACGATGCTTGAGTAGTTTGGGCGTCGCGGCCGAGGGTTTGATGACCGCGCCGCTCGGCGCGAGATTGCCGCGCAGGATGGCGATGCCCGCGTTGGCTTTGAAGGGATCCTTGAACTCCTTGATGACATCGCGGTTCCAGCACGGCGCGCTGGCGAAGTTCTCGCCCATGGTCCGACCGTTGGCGGTGAGCGCGTCGCCATTGAGCACGTGGCCGATCTCGCGCAGCACCGCGGGCAGACCGCCCGCGTAGTAGAAATCTTCCATCAGGTATTTGCCCGACGGTTGCAGGTTCACGAGACACGGAAGTTGTGAGCCGTGCTTGTCCCAGTCCTCGAGCTCGAGTTTCACGCCCAGTCTTCCGGCAATCGCCAGCAGGTGCACCACTGAATTGGTGGATCCGCCGATGGCCGCATTCGCCATGATGGCGTTCTCGAATGCCTTGCGCGTGAGGATCTTCGACAGCACGAGATCCTCGTGCACCATTTCCACGATGCGCCGGCCCGAAAGTTGCGCGAGGCGATAACGCCGCGCGTCGACTGCGGGGATCGCCGCGTTGCCGGGAAGCGAAACGCCGAGCGCTTCGACCATGCTCGCCATCGTCGAGGCGGTGCCCATGGTCATGCAGTGGCCTTTGGAGCGATGCATGCACGATTCGGCGGCGGTGAATTCCTCCTGGCTCATGCGCCCGCCGCGCACGTCTTCCGACATCTGCCAGACGCCGGTGCCGGAGCCGATCTGCTTGCCGCGGAAGTGCCCGGTGAGCATCGGCCCGCCCGAAACGCCGATGGTCGGCAGATCGCAGCTCGCCGCGCCCATCAGCAGCGAGGGCGTGGTCTTGTCGCAGCCCATGAGCAGCACCACGCCGTCCATGGGGTTTCCGCGAATCGATTCTTCGACGTCCATGCTGGCGAGATTGCGAAACAACATCGCGGTCGGCTTGAGCTGCGTCTCGCCGAGCGACATCACCGGAAACTCGAGCGGAAATCCGCCGGCCTCGTACACACCGCGCTTCACGAACTCCGCGAGTTCGCGGAAATGTCCGTTGCACGGCGTGAGTTCACTCCAGGTATTGCAGATGCCGATGACCGGGCGGCCGTCGAACATGTCGTCCGGATAGCCCTGGTTCTTGAGCCAGCTGCGGTGAATGAAGCCATCCTTGTCCTGCTTACCGAACCAGTCCTGGCTGCGCAGCCGCTTTTTCACCTTCGAATCCATCGCCTCGCCTCTTCTGACCGGCAAGCACCATCGCACAGGCGACAGTGGAATATCTATACTTCAGCGCCTTTCCCGCAGCATCGCACCACCACGAGGCTCACCATGGCCGTCGATCGACGCGATTCTTCCTCCGCTCTCAGCGGTGGTGCCAGTTACCCATCATTGCGCGGACGCAGCGTATTCATCACCGGCGGTGGCTCGGGCATTGGCGGATGCATGACCGAGTCATTCGCGAGACAGGGCTCGCTGGTGGCATTCATCGACATTGCCGACGGCCCGTCCCAGGCGCTGGTGGAAAAGGTCGAAACGGCCGGACTGCCGCGCCCGTGGTATCGCAAGGTGCGACGTGACCGATATTCCGGCGCTGCAGACCGCCATTCGCGACGCTGCGCAGGCCCTGGGCGATTTCCACGTACTCATCAATAACGTGGCGAACGACGACCGGCACAGTTTCATGCACGTCACTCCCGAGTACTACGACGCGCGCATCGCGGTAAACCAGCGCCCGGCGTTTTTCGCCATCCAGGCTGTGGTGCCCGGCATGAAAAAGATGGGCGGCGGCTCGATCATCAACTTCGGCTCGAATTCCTACGGTGCCAAGGGGCGGAATTTTCCGGTGTATACCACCGCCAAGTCGTCGGTGATCGGACTCACACGCGGCCTGGCCGCGGAACTCGGCGAACATCGCATCCGCATCAACGTCATCACGCCGGGATGGATCATGACCGGACGCCAGGTCGAAAAATGGCTCACGCCCGAGGGCGAGATGGAGATCTGGCGCAACCAGGTATTGCCGGACAAGGTGACGCCCGAAGACGTGGCGCCTCTGGCACTGTTCCTCGCATCCGACGATGCGCGCGCCTGCTCGGCGCAGGAATACATTGTCGATGCCGGTTGGTTGTGAGGAGAGCCATGCGGTTTTTGCAATACGTCGATAACCATCGCACCCGGGTCGCGCGGGTGGATGATGCGGGCGTCGTGACGCCCTTGTCCCGCTTTCAGACCATGTATGAGCTGGCGCGCACGGCGATTGCCGGCCGCCAGGGCCTCGAGCAGGTTGTTAGTGGCGAGCAGTTCGATGCGCCGGTAGCTTATGCCGATCTGTTGCGCGACGGCCGCCTGTTACCTCCGCTCATGCACCCGGATCCGGCGCACTGCCTGGTGTCGGGCACGGGACTCACGCACCTGGGCAGCGCGACAGCGCGCGATTCGATGCATCAAACACTCAAACAGGATACCGAGCTCACCGACTCGATGAAGATGTTCAAATGGGGAGTCGAAGGGGGCCGTCCAGCCAAGGCAAGTGAAGGCGGGACCCCGGGTACGCAGCCGGAATGGTTCTACAAAGGCAACGGCGGCAATGTGGTCGCCTGCGGCCAGCCAATCGAATCGCCGGACTTCGCCGAAGACCACGGCGAGGAGCCCGAGCTCGTCGGTTGCTACCTCATCGACGACCACGGACGGCCGCACCGCCTCGGGTTCGCCATCGGCAACGAGTTCTCCGATCACGTGACCGAGCGGCGCAACTATCTACTACTGGCACACTCGAAGCTGCGGCAGTGCGGTGTCGGCCCGATGCTGACCAGCGGCGCGCTTCCCTCCCACATGGAAGGCACCAGCCGCATTCTCCGTGGCGGCGAAGTGTTGTGGCAGAAACCGTTCCTGACGGGCGAAGGCAACATGAGCCACACGTTCGCGAACCTCGAGTATCACCACTTCAAGTACCGGCAACATCGAGCACCGGGCGACGTGCATCTGCATTTCTTCGGCACCGCGACCCTGAGCTTCGTCGACAACATACGGGTCGGGGCCGGCGATGAATTCGAAATCGACCTGCCGGCGCTCGGTGCGCCGCTCAGGAACCGGCTGGTCATCGAGCGCGGCGGACACACGCTCGACGGCACCACCGCGTTGTGAGGTAAAGGGCGAATGATCATGCAGCGACGCCGTACCGGAAACCTGGCCGTGGTCGGCCAGTCGCGCAAGTACTGATGAACGACTCCACTATCGTGCTCGAGGCACGGGACATCGCCCGCGCCTTTCCGGGGGTGCAGGCGCTGGCCGGAGTCGATCTGACACTGCGTGCCGGTGAAGTACATGCGCTGATGGGACAGAACGGCGCCGGCAAGTCGACATTGATCAAGGTGCTCACGGGCGTCCACGCCCCCGACGCGGGGACGCATCGTGCTCAACGGCCAGGCCATCTCGCCGCACTCGCCCTTGCATGCGCAGCATCTCGGCATCAGCGCGGTGCATCAGGAAAGCCACATGCTGCCGAACCTGACCGTGGCGGAAAACATCTGCGCCGGCCGGTATCCGCGACGGCCCTGGATTCGCGGCGGCGGAATCGACTGGGCGGAAACTCAACGGCGCGCGCGCGAATTGCTCGCCGATCTCGGCATCGAGCTCGACGTGACACAACTCGCAGGCCCACTGCCCGCGGCCCTGCAGCAGCTCGCCACCGTGGCGCGCGCCGTCGCCACCGACGCGCGCGTGTTGATCCTCGACGAACCGACTTCGAGCCTGGATGCGGACGAGGTCCAGGCGTTGTTCAAACTCTTGCGGCGACTGCGCGATCGCGGCGTTGCAATCCTGTTCGTCACGCACTTTCTCGACCAGGTCTACGAGATCTGCGATCGCATCACCGTGCTGCGGAATGGCCGGTTCGTGGGCGAATATGCCAGCGCCAAACTCGACGCGCGCGGCCTGGTCGCGGCCATGGTTGGGCGGGAGCTGGCGCAGCTGCAGGACGCGCCGGCGCACGCGCCACCCGCCGCAAACGGTGCCGCACCGGTGCTCGCCGGCCAGAACCTCTCGCGGCGTGGCCAACTCAGGCCCATGGACATCGAGCTGCGGGCCGGCGAAGTTCTCGGACTGGCCGGCTTGTTAGGCTCCGGCCGCACCGAACTCGCCCGGCTGCTGTTCGCTCTCGACGCCCGCGACTCGGGCGAGATCCGCATCGATGGCAAGCCGGTGAAACTCGAGCGACCCACGGACGCCCTGCAGCACGGCCTGGGTTTCTGTCCCGAGGATCGCAAGCAGAGCGGCATCGTGGCGGAGTTGTCGGTGCGCGAGAACATCGTGCTTGCCCTGCAGGCGCGCATGGGGCTCGCCAGGTTTCTCACGCCTGCGGAACAACGCACGCTGGCCGAAAGGCTGGTGGCGGCGTTGGGCGTGAAGACTGCGAGCATCGAGACCCCGGTCGGACAACTTTCGGGCGGCAACCAGCAGAAGACCATCATCGCGCGTTGGCTCGCAACAAATCCCCGCGTGTTGATCCTCGACGAACCGACACGCGGCATCGATGTCGCCGCCAAGCAGGAACTGATGCACGAGATCCTGGAGTTGGCGAGCGGCGGCACCGCGGTACTGTTCATCTCGGCCGAGATCGAGGAAGTGGTGCGCGTCTCGGATCGCATCATGGTATTGCGCGATCGCGCCAAGGCCGGCGAGTTGCCGCGCGGCGCGGACGAGGATGCGGTCTATTCGATGATCTCGATGACTGCGAGCGCGCGATGAAGCGACTGATGCAACATGCGCTGTTCTGGCCGGTGGTCACTCTCGCGCTGCTCATCGTCGTGAGTGCGAGCTTCAACCCGTCGTTCCTGCGTGTCGCCTGGCAGGGCGGACACCTGTACGGAAACCTGGTCGACATCCTGAATCGCGCGGCGCCGCTCATCGTGGTGTCGATGGGCATGACACTGGTGATCGCCGTGCGCGGCCTCGACATCTCGGTGGGAGCCGTGGTGGCGATCGCCGCGACCGTCGCGGCACTCATGATCGGCGGCAGCTTCAACGCCGGCGGCGAGGTGGCCAGCAGGTACCCGCTGTGGCTTGCCCTCGGCACCGCGCTCGTCATCGCAGCCGCCTGCGGGCTGTGGAATGGGCTACTGGTGGTCAAGGCGGGCATGCAACCCATCGTCGCGACACTCATCCTCATGGTCGCGGGGCGCGGCATCGCGCAGTTGCTGACTGGCGGCCAGATCATCACCCTCTATTACCCGCCCTTCTTCACGCTGGGCAATGGCTTCCTGCTCGGCGTGCCGGTGGCCCTGTGGATCGCCGCGAGTCTGTGGGGCGTGCTGCACCTGGCGTTGTCGCGCAGCGCGCTGGGACTGTTCATCCGCGCCATCGGCGGCAATCCCGAAGCGGCGCGCGTGGCCGGCGTGCGCTCCGCCACGATCACACTGTGTGTGTACACCTTCTGCGGCCTCGCCGCGGGCGTCGCGGGACTCATCATCAGCTCCAACGTCAAGAGCGCCGACGCCAACAACGCCGGTCAGTTGCTCGAACTCGACGCCATCCTCGCGGTGACGCTCGGCGGGACCGCACTCACCGGTGGCCGCTTCACACTGGCCGGCACCGTGATCGGCGCGCTCATCATCCAGACGCTGACCTCGATGATCTATTCCCTCGGTGTGCCACCCGAGGTGAACCTGGTGGTGAAGGCCGCGCTGGTGTTCGCCGTGATGCTGCTGCAGTCGGCCGAATTCCGCGCGCTCATCGCACGCGCCGTGCGTCGCGAGACGGCCCCCGTCGGGAAAGCACGATGAGCCGGCGCCTGCTGCCATTGTCCATCACCATCCTGCTGTTCATCGGCATGGCGGTTTTTGGCGCGATTCGCTACGACAGTTTTCTCTCGCCGCAGGTGTTCCTGAACCTGCTCATCGACAACGCCTTCCTGCTGGTGGTCGCGGTCGGCATGACGTTCGTGATCCTGTCCGGCGGCATCGACCTGTCGGTCGGATCCGTGATCGCCCTCACCACCATGATCTCCGCGGCACTGCTCGAGGCGGGATGGAATCCATACGCCGCGATGGCGCTGGTGCTGGTGATGGGCAGTGTCTTCGGCGCGCTGCAGGGATTTTTGATCCAGCGGTTCGGGCTCGCACCCTTCATCGTCACGCTGGCCGGCATGTTCCTCGCGCGCGGCTGTTGCTACCTGATCAGCACCGAATCCATTCCCATCAATGATCCGACCTATGCCGCCATCGCCCAGGCGCGCATCCCGGTGGGCCTGGACGCCTCGCTCACGGTGGGCGCGCTGGTCGCCATCGGCATCGTGCTGATCGGAATGCGCATCGCGCACTCGACGGAATTCGGCCGGACGGTGTACGCCATCGGCGGAGGCGAATCCTCGGCGCGCCTCATGGGCCTGTCGGTGGATTCGACCAAGATCGGAGTCTATCTACTGAGCGGGCTGACGGCGGCGCTGGGCGGCGTCGTCATGACCTTCTACATGCTCTCCGGTTACAGCCTGCACGCCGTCGGTCTCGAGCTCGACGCCATCGCGGCGGTGGTCATCGGCGGCACGTTACTGTCCGGCGGCGTGGGTTACCTGGCCGGAACGTTGTTCGGAGTCCTGATTCTCGGCATCATCCAGACACTCATCGCCTTTGACGGGACATTGAGCTCATGGTGGACCAAGATCGTCGTCGGTGCCTTGCTGCTGCTCTTCTGCCTGTTGCAACGGCTCTTCGAGGGGCGTACGCGCAAGACCGCATGACGCGCCCGTTCGGCCGGCTTCCCGACGGCGCTGAAGTCGACGCCATCACGCTCGGCACCGCAGACGGCCTGCAGGCCGAAATCCTCACGCTCGGCGGCACGCTGCACAGCCTCACGCTGCCCCCACGTGTAAAAGGCGGGCAACGCATCCCGCTGGTGTTGTCGTTGCCCGATCTGCCGGCCTGCCTCAAGGACACCTCGTATATCGGCCAGCTCGTGGGCCGCTACGGCAACCGCATCGGCGGCGCCGGATTCGAGCTCGACGGCAATCGTTACACGCTCACCGCCAACAACGGCCCCAACACGCTGCACGGCGGCGACGTCGGCTTTGGCAAGTACGTGTGGCGAGTGCTGGGCACGGGCGGCGGGCGGAACTCCTGGATCAAGCTCGGCCATCGCTCTCCGGCGGGAATCAACGGGTTTCCGGGCAACCTCGAGGTCACCGCGCTGATCAGCGTCTACGAGTACACGCTGACCCTCGCCTACGAGGCGACCACCGACGCGGCGACGCCGATCAGCCTGACGTGGCATCCCTACTTCAACCTCTCCGGCGATCCGGCCCGCAGCATCGACGAGCAGATGCTCATGATCAACGCCAGTCACTATCTACCCATCAACGATTCGCGCGTCCCCACCGGCGAGATCGCGCCGGTGGCGGGCACTCCCTTCGATTTCAGGCGCGCCAGGAACCTGCGTGTGCCGCCACCGTCGACGCATCCGCAGATCGCGCTCGCCGGCGGATTCGATCATTGCTGGGTGCTCGGCAGAAAGGCCACGGTTGCCGCCGAGCTGCGCTCCCCGGCCAGTGGCGTGCGCATGAGCATCCGCACCAACCTGCCGGGCCTGCAGGTGTACGGCGCATATCACCTCAGGACCGTCTATCCGGGCTGGCACGCCGTCTGCCTCGAGCCGGAGAATTTTCCCGATGCGCCCAATCACGCGAATTTTCCCAGCAGCATCCTGCGGCCCGGACAGAGGCATCAATCCTTCATGAAGTTCTCGTTCAGCGCGTGAGAGCCGCCTTTTTTCATCCAAGATACTGGCCGACCTGGCTCGGCATCGCCTTCCTGCGGCTGTTCGAGCCCCTGCCACACTCCCTGCTCTATCTACTGGGCCGCGGGCTCGGCGGGTTCATCTTCCTGTTCCCGACGCCGTTCAAGCGAATCGCGCGGCGTAATATCGAGCTCGCGTTGCCGGACCTGGACGCGGCGCAACGCGCGGCGATCCTGCGCGAACATTTCGCCGGCCTCGGCTGCGCGCTGTTCGAGACCGCCATGAGCTGGTGGTCATCGGACCAGCGCATCCGGCGCATCACGCTCATGACCGGCCTCGAACATCTCAAGGCGGCGCAGGCCACCGGTCGCGGCGTATTGCTGCTATCGGCGCATTTCAATTCCATCGAGATCGGCTGCCGCGCGCTCGCCGCGCGCCTGCCGCTCAACGTGATGTACCGGCCGACGAAGAATCTGCTCATCGGCGAATTCGTGCACTCGCGGCGCGCGGTGCAGACCCGGCGCGCGATTCCGCGTGACGACGTGCGCACCCTGATCAAGGCGCTCAAGGGCGGCGACGTCGTGTGGTACGCGCCCGACCAGAGCTTCCGCAAGAAGGGCGCGGAGATGGTGACGTTGTTCGGCATTCCGGCGGCCACCAACACCGCTACCTCGCGCATCGCCCGCATGACCGATGCACTGGTGCTGCCGTATTTCTTCGAGCGCCTGCCGGGCGGCGGCTACCGCGGGGTGATTCACCCGCCGCTCGAAAACTTTCCGACCGACGATCCGCTGGCTGACACCGAGCTCTTCAACCGCATCGTCGAGGCGGAGGTGCGCCGCATGCCCGCGCAATACTTGTGGATTCACCGGCGATTCAAGGGTTTGACCCCGGACTACCCCAACTATTACGCGGGAGTCTGACCCCCCGATCCGCGTAAGAATTCCAGAAAACGCGGGGCTGCGGGATTTCCTTCCCGCTTATAGCCCGTTGGCAGAAGCGCCTCTAAGATAGCCGCTCACTCAGACTCTGACACGGGGATTCAATGATGATGAAGCAACTCTTTTCCGCCCTCGTCGTGGCGGGCGGCCTGGCCGCCGCCCAGGCGAACGCCGCCTGCCCGTACCCGGCTGCCCCGGGAAAGTTTCCCGACGGTTCCATCGCCACCAAGGAAGAAATGCTCGCGGCCAAGCAGCAGGTGGTGAAGTACAACGCTGAAATTGAAACCTACCTCGGCTGCCTGAAGGGCGAGTACGACGCGAAGCTCGCCGCAAGCGCCGACGTCAGCCAGGAGCAGAAAGACAAGATGGCGCGTGAACAGGACGAGAAACACAACGCCGCGGTCAAGGAAGTGACCGACGTCACTGATCGTTTCAACGAGCAGCTGCGAGCCTGGAAGGCCAAGAACGCGGAAAACAAGACTTCCTGATCGCCGCGCCGGAGCGCGAGCCAGGACTAACTAATCGTGCTGACGCCCGCTCAGGCCGAAACGCTCATCGAGCAGCACCTGGTGTGCCTGCCGATCGAGTCTTTGCCGCTGACGCAGGCCGCGGGTGCCGTGCTGCGCGAAAACGTGTACGCGGAGCGCGATCAGCCGCCGTTCGATCGCGTGGCCATGGATGGCATAGCGCTCAGCAGCAGGGCCGCCGCGGAAAACTCCGGCCGGCTGCGCATCGCGGGCACGCAGGCCGCCGGTGATCCGCCGGAGTCGTTGCCCGATGGTGCCAACTGCATCGAAATCATGACCGGGGCGATGTTGCCGCGCGGTTGCGATGCGGTGGTGCCCGTCGAGCAGTTGCAGCGCAACGGGGAGTTTGCGGAGATTGGACGCAAGGCCATCGCGCCATGGCAAAACGTGCATCGCCGCGGCTCGGATTGCCGCCAGGGTGCATTATTGCTGGCGGCCGGCACGCGCCTGAGTGCGCCGGAGGTGGCGATCGCCGCCGGTGCCGGCATGGCGCGCCTGCGCGTCAGCGCCCAACCAATGATCGTGGTGATCTCCACCGGCAACGAGCTCATCGAGCCGGGCGAGAACATCGAACCGCACCAGGTGCGACGCTCCAACGCCTACGGCATCACGGCGTCGCTGCGCCAGCATGGGTTCGCGCGCATCGCCGACGATCACGTGCGCGACGACGAAGCCGAGCTCACCGAACGTCTCGGTTTTCACCTGCACACCCACGACGTGCTCATCCTGTCGGGCGGTGTTTCGATGGGAAAACTCGACCTGGTCCCGCGCGTGCTCGAGAAGTTAGGCGTCAGCCTGGTGTTCCACCACATCGCACAACGCCCCGGCAAGCCGATGTGGTTCGGGGTCTCGCAGGCGGGACCGGCGGTGTTCGCGCTTCCCGGCAACCCGGTCTCCACCCTGGTGTGCCTGGCACGCTACGTGTTGCCCGCGCTGCGCACCGCGATGGGCCAGGCCCCGAAAGAACCCCCGCGCGTGGCCATCACGATCCCGGTCGAGGTCAAGGCGGCGCTGGCCTATTACGTGCCCGTGAAACTGCGCACCGACGATTGGGGCCGCACGTCCGCCGAACCGTGTCCGACGAATGGTTCCGGCGACTTCATGGCGCTCGCCGGTACCGATGGCTTCATCGAGCTGCCACCCGGGCCAAACACGTTTCCCAAGGGTTTCGTGGCACGATTCTTCCGCTGGTGAGTCTCAGGCCCCATGGACCCGCGTGAAAAAGTGATCCCCCTGGCCGCTCTCACCGAGCGCGGCCGCGGACCGCTGGACGCGTTGCGGCGGCCGATCCACGACCTGCGGATTTCGGTGATGGACCGGTGCAATTTCCGTTGTCCCTATTGCATGCCGCGCGAGACCTTCCACGAGTCGTATCGTTTCCTCAAGAGCAGCGAGCGCCTGGACTTCGCCGAGATCCTGCGGCTGGCACGCGTGTTCGTGCGTGCCGGTGTCCGTAAGATCCGCATCACGGGCGGCGAGCCGCTGCTGCGGCCAAATCTCGCCGATCTCATTGGCGACCTGACGCAGCTGCCGGATGTCGAGGACATCGCACTCACCACCAACGGCATGCTGCTCGCCAAGTACGCCACCGAGCTCAAGGCGGCTGGCCTCAATCGTATTACCGTTAGTCTCGACACGCTCGATCCCGAGGTCTTCGCGAAGATGAGCGGCGGCTTTGGCGGCGTCGTGGAAGTGCTCGACGGCATCGAACACGCGCGCCGCGCGGGGCTCGCCCCCATCAAGATCAATACGGTCGTGCAGCGTGGCGTCAACGATCACACGCTGCTCGATCTGCTGGCGCATTTTCGCGGCACCGGCGTCATCGTGCGCTTCATCGAATACATGGACGTGGGCACTCGCAACCACTGGAACCCGGCGCTGGTGGTGCCGTCGAGCGAACTCGCCGCGATGATTTCGGCTCGCTGGCCGCTGGTGCCGCGCGATCGCGACTACCGTGGAGAAGTCGCCGAACGGCACGTATTTGCCGACGGCAAGGGCGAAATCGGTTTCATCTCGTCGGTATCGCAGCCCTTTTGCGGTGATTGCTCACGGGCGCGCATCTCCTCGGATGGCTCTTTCTACACCTGCCTGTTCGCGACCCAGGGCACGGACCTGCGCGCGCCGCTGCGCGCCGGCGCCAGTGACGAGGAGCTTTACGAGATCGTCCGCGGCGTGTGGAGCGGACGGCGCGACCGCTACAGCGAGTTGCGCGCCTCGCGGCGCGACGCGGCCGAGCTGCACAAGATCGAGATGAACTACATCGGCGGATAATCGGGTGGGGATGGGCTTCTTCAGCCCGTCGCCACTCAATCTGGACCTCGCACACGACACGTATGCCAAGACTCACCCACCTCGACGCCGCGAACCGCCCCACCATGGTCGACGTGGGCGCCAAGACCGCGACTTTTCGCGAAGCCAGCGCCGAGGCCACCGTCCAACTACCGCCGGCAGTCGCGCGCGAGTTGACGCGCACCGGACATCGCACGAAAAAGGGCCCGGTGTTCGACACCGCCATCGTCGCCGGTGTCATGGCGGCGAAGAAGACCCACGAGATCGTGCCGTTCTGCCACCCATTGCCGCTGGAAAGCTGCACGGTCGACATCACCGACCGGGCGGGCGGCAAGATCCACGTCGTCTGCAGCGTCGCCGTGCACCACAAGACTGGCGTCGAGATGGAAGCGCTGGTCGGCGCCACCGCGGCGGCACTCACCATCTATGACATGTGCAAGGCCCTGTCTCACGACATCACCATCGGCCCGGTGCGTTTGCTCAGCAAGACCGGCGGCAAACGCGATTTCAACCGCCGGAAGACGGCGCGCGGTACGCGCCGCAAATCGCCATGACGGCTGTCGCAACACCGCCGCTGTACGGCCTGGTGCTCGCAGGCGGGCGCAGCACGCGCATGCAACGCGACAAGGCAGCCCTCGAATACCGCCCCGGCGAGACCCAGCTCGACACCGTGATGAAGTTGCTCCGGCCACGCGTCTCACGCGCCTTCGTTTCCGTGCGTCCGGAGCAGCGCGCCGACGCCGCGCGCTCCGCCTGGGACCAGATCGTCGATCGCGGTGAAGTCGACGGCCCGATCGCCGGCATCAGCGCCGCGCTCGGCGAACATCCCGACGCAGCCTGGCTGGTGCTGGCGTGTGACCTGCCCTTCATCGATGCGCATACGCTCGACACGCTGATCGCTGCGCGCGATCGAACCTGTGATGCCACCGCTTTCAGATCGAGCCACGACGGCCTGCCGGAACCCCTGTGCGCCATCTACGAGCCGGGCGCGCGTGCATCGATCGCGGCGCACATTGCCGGCGGCCGCAACTGCCCGCGCAAGTACCTGATCAATGCGAAGACGCGGCTGCTCGAGCAGCCGAATCCGCGTGCGCTCGACAACGTGAATACCGTGTCGGAGTATGGCGCGGCCATGTCGGCCCTGAGCGCCACCGAAACTACCGCCACACGCGAGATCCGCGTGCAGTATTACGCCTTGTTGCGCGAGCAGGCCGGGCGCAGCACCGAAACGCTGCACACGCCGGCGCGCACGCCGCGAGAGTTGTACCTCGAGTTGCGCGCGAAGTATCCCTTCACGCTGCCCCCGGAAATGCTGCGCGTGGCCATCAATGCGGAGTTCGGCGAATGGTCGCAGCCTCTCGAGGCAGGCGACGCCGTGGTGTTCATTCCTCCGGTGGCCGGCGGATGAGCGCCCCCCTGCCTTTCGGACTATTCCGTTTCAGTGAGCAGCCGCTGGACACGGCAGCACTGCAGCGCGAGTTGCGCGACGACAGCTGCGGCGGATTCGCCGCATTCGAAGGCTGGGTAAGAAATCACAACGAGGGCCACGCCGTCACGCGCCTGGAATACGAAGCCTTCGTCGAGCTCGCTGACAAGGAAGGTGCGCGTATCGTTGCCGAAGCCCAGGCGCGCTACGGGGTCACGCGCGCCGCGTGTGTGCATCGCGTTGGTTCGCTCGCCATCGGCGATGTCGCTGTCTGGGTCGGCGTCAGCGCCGCGCATCGTGACGAAGCATTTCGCGCCTGTCGATTCATCATCGACGAAGTGAAACACCGGGTGCCGATCTGGAAGAAGGAACACTACGTCAACGGTGACTCGGGCTGGGTCAACTGTGAGCGTTGCGCAGCGGCGCACGATGTAACAACCGCGGCGCCTCATGACCACGACCACGATCATGACCACGCGCACCCTGTGCACACGCCGGACTACTCGCGCCAGGTGGCGCTGCGCGAGGTCGGACCACAGGGCCAGGCGCGCCTGCGCGCCGCCTCGGTGCTGGTGGTCGGTGCCGGCGGCCTTGGCGTGCCGGTGCTGCAATATCTCGCCGGCGCCGGAGTCGGCCGGCTGGGCATCGTCGACGGCGACCGGCTCGAGCCTTCCAACCTGCATCGCCAGACCTGGTACGCGCTCGCTGACTGCGGCCGCGAAAAGGCGGCGCTGGCGGCAACTCGGGTGCAGGCCCTGAACCCCGAAGTTCGCGTCGACGTGCACGCGCTGCGACTGGATGCCGGCAATGCGGAACGACTGGTGCAGCCCTACGGACTCATCGTCGACTGTTCCGACAACTTCAGCACCAAGTTCCTGCTCAACGACGTGGCGCTGAGGATTCGCAAGCCGGTGTTGTTTGCGAGCGTGTATCAATACGAAGGACAGTTGCAGCTGGTCGCGGGTGACGATGCCTCGCCCTGCCTGCGTTGCGTGTGGCCCGAGGCCACGCGCGACGGAATCGTCGGTAATTGCGCGGAAGCCGGCGTGCTCGGGCCGGTGCCGGGTGTCTTCGGCAGCCTGCAGGCGCTCGAGGCGCTCAAGCTGCTGCTCGGGCTTCCGGGACTGGCGAAGGACGAAATGCTGATCTTCGACCTGGTCACCCTGAGTGCGCAGCGGTTGCGCGCACGCCGCGCCGCCGATTGCGTGGCGCATCAGCGCGCGGGCGGCCCGCTTGCCGCCGCGCCCGCCGCGGAACTCGACGTCCGGTTCGGATCGCTGGCGGATGCCGTGGCCGCGGGATTCACGCTGATCGACGTGCGTGATGCACGCGAGCGACTCGCCGAGCCGGTACCGGTGAGCAGCCTGCATCTGCCGATGAGCAAACTACTTTCCGAGGCCGTCAACCTCGAGCTGGCCGGCCGCTACCTGTTGTTCTGCGCGACGGGCAAGCGCAGCGCCGCGGCCGCCGACCTGCTGCACTCGCAGGGGCTTCGTGAGTGCCGCTCACTGCGCGACGGGCTCAAGGGCCTGAAAGCCACCGCTTGAAACGCGTATTGCTGCCGTTACTCGTCGCGCTCCTGGCGCAGCCATTGCCGGTCGCCGCCGGCGAAGACACGGCGCCGGTCGAACACCCGTTGCTGGAACGCGCACGCGAGCGCGAAATCGAACGGACAAAGGATTCCGAGCGCACCCGTCTGTCGCTTGATTCGGGCGATTTGCGTGAGGCACAACACCAGCTGCAACAGGCGCACGTGCCCGACAGCGAGAACTGTGCCGGCTCTCTCGGCGCCATCCGTTTTGCCTACTTACATGCCAGTGTCGGGTTTGCCCGCGCCAGCGACGGCGACTATGTCGGCGCGGCCGCCGACTATCGCAGGGCCCTCGCCTGCCGGCCGCGCGACGCGGAGCTGCTCGGTGCGCTCGCCAGCGCGCTGTTCGATGCGCGGGACTTTCGCGCCGCGCGCGAGGCAAACGACGCCGCGCTGGGCATCGACCCGCGCTCGGTGAGCGCCAATCGCCTGGCCGGCAATCTCGACTACGTGGAAGAACGCTGGGCCGATGCCATCGCGAGATTTCGCTACGTCGCCGCGAGCGACGAGGACCGGGTCCGCGCCGGGTACGGACAGCTCATGTACTGGCTGGCGCAGCGCCGCGGCGGCATTGCGAAACCCGAATTCGTGGTGCGCACGCCCGGCGAAGGCTGGCCGCAGCCGCTGTTGCTTTACATGCGCGGTGAATACACCGAGGCCGAACTCATCAAGCCGATCAACGAGGGCGACTCGGACTCCAATGTCCAGCCCAACACCAGCACCGACGAGCGCCTTTGCGAAGCGTTGTTCTACGTGGGCGAGGACTACTGGGCGCGCGGGCGGCCCGACGTGGCGCGCGACTATTTCGCCGCGCTGGTCAACATCAAGGTGATCTACTTCCTCGAACATGGGCTGGCGCTGGCCGAGATCGCCAAGCTGCGCCAATAAATGGGGACATCCCTATTTTTCCCCGGAAAATAGGCAATGTCCCCATTTACGGGCGTATCTGCCCGCTGCCGCGCACCACGTACTTGTATGAGGTGAGCTGCTCGACACCCACCGGGCCGCGGGCATGAAAGCGATCGGTGGAAATGCCGATCTCCGCGCCCATGCCGAATTCGCCGCCGTCGGCGAACTGGGTGGAGGCGTTGTGCAGGACGATGGCGCTATCCACCCGCTCGAGAAAACGCTGTGCGGTGGCGGCGTTGGCGGTGACGATGCTTTCGGTGTGCGCGGAGCCGTACTTGGCGATGTGTTCGATGGCCGCATCGACCCCGTCGACGACACGCGCGGCGATGATGGCGTCGAGATACTCCGTGTACCAATCCTGCTCGGTGGCGGGCTTGACGCGCGCGTCGACCTTCTGCACGGCAGCATCACCGCGCACCTCGCAGCCGGCGTCGAGCAGGTCACTGACCACCAGCGCAAGATGGGTCGCGGCGCAGCCCGCGTCGACCAGCAAGGTCTCGGCCGAGCCGCAGACGCCGGTGCGCCGCAGCTTGGCGTTCTTGACGATGGCGCGAGCCATCGCGAGATCCGCGTCGCGGTCCACGTAAACGTGGCAGACACCTTCGAGATGGCCGATGACCGGCACGCGCGCCTCGGCCTGCACACGCGCCACCAGGCTCTTGCCCCCGCGCGGCACCACCACGTCGATGAAATTCGTCATGGACGACAACAGGTAACCCACCGCCGCCCGGTCGGTGGTGGGGACGAGCTGAATGCTCGCGGCCGGCAATCCCGCCGCGAGCAGCCCTTCGACCAGGCAGGCGTGGATCGCGCGGCTCGAATGCGTGCTCTCGGAACCGCCGCGCAGGATGGCGGCATTGCCGGACTTCAGGCACAGCGCGCCGGCATCGCAGGTCACGTTGGGCCGGCTCTCGTAGATGATGCCAATCACGCCGAGCGGCACGCGCACCCGCGAGATGTCGAGCCCATTGGGCCGCGTCCAGTGCGCGATGGTGGTGCCGATGGGATCGGCCAGCGCGACGATGTCATCGACACCGCTCGCCATGGCCTCGACGCGCTTTTCATCCAGCGCCAGCCGATCGAGCATGGCGGCCGACAACCCCTTGGCGCGCGCCGACTCCATGTCGCGCAGATTCGCGGCTAACAACTCGGAGCTATGCGCGCGCAAGGCGGCGGCGATCGCTGTCAGGGCGTGATTTTTGGCCGCCGTGCTCGCCAGCGCCAGCACACCCGCCGCGGCCACGGCCTCGCGGCCGAGCGCATCCATGACAACGGCGTGATCGATTCCGGGCTGATCCACAGCGGCATTCATGCCCGTGACTCCAGCGCGGCAGCCGCCATGTCTGCGCGCATCATGACGAGATCGTCGCGATGAATCATTTCGTCCCGGCCGCGAAAGCCGAGTAATGCTTCGATCTCCGCGCTGCGTTTGCCGATGATCCGGGCGGCATCGCGATCGCCATACGCGATCATGCCGCGCGCGATCTCGTTGCCGTCGCGATCGAGGATGCTCACGGTGTCGCCGCGCGCAAAAGGGCCGCTCACCGCCACGACGCCGGCCGGCAGCAGACTCTTGCCAGAACGCAGCGCCTGCTGGGCACCACTGTCGATGGTCACGGCACCGCTGGGGCGCAATGACCCGGCGATCCACTGCTTGCGCGCATTCTCGGGATTCTGCGAGGGCAGGAACCAGCTGCACTCGGCCCCTTCTTCCAGCCGGCGCACGGGATGCATCGGCGCGCCCGCCGCGATGGCCATGGCGCAACCTGCCGCGGTCGCGATTTTCGCGGCCGCGATCTTGGTCGCCATACCTCCTGAGCCAACCGCCGACGCTGAACCGCCACCCATGCCCTCGATCTCCGGGGTGATCTCGCGCACTTCGGGAATCAGTCGCGCCGACGGATCGCGATTCGGGTCGGCGGTGTACAGCCCGGCGACATCCGACAATAGCAGCAGGCAATCCGCGCTCGTCATCTGGGCGACACGCGCGGCCAGGCGATCATTGTCGCCGTAACGAATCTCGGTGGTCGCCACCGTGTCATTTTCATTGATTACTGGCAGTGCACCGAGACTGAGCAACTCCGACAAGGTGGCGCGGGCGTTCAGATAGCGGCGCCGACGTTCGCTGTCCTCCAGCGTCAGCAGGATCTGTGCCACGGTGACGCCGGCGGCCGCGAACAGCTCCTTATAGATGTGTGCCAGCGCAATCTGACCCACGGCCGCAGCCGCCTGGGCGTGCGGCAGCGCCAACGGACCGCTCGGCAGCTTCAGTTCCCGCCGCCCCAGCGCGATGGCCCCGGAGGACACCAACACCACTTCCTGCCCGCGCGCACGCAGTCGCAGCAGGTCTTCGACCAGTGATTCGAGCCAGGTCCGGTTGGCCTGGCCGTTGTGAATCAACAGAGCCGAGCCGACCTTGACGACGATCCGGCGAGCACGAGTTAGAGGTGATGACCCGTTCATTAACTTTCCATGGAATTCGGGTGGATCTTACGCAATACCTCCCGTTGCCGCATTCGCAGGCAGCCCCTAAACTCTCGGCCCTCCATCAAGAGGCTTGTATTCGTGAGCAGAGAACACACACCGGTCCCGGGCAAGTGGTACGAGAACAAGGAAGAGGAAGAGACCTTTCGTGTTCTGTCCGTGGACGAGGACGACGAACTCGTGGAGATCGAGTATCTCGATGGCGAAATCGAAGAACTGGATATCGACACCTGGCACGAACTGGACCTGGAGCTCACCGAGGAGCCGGAAGGGTGGTCCGACGAAGCGGATGACGAAGAAGAAGATGACGACTTCGACGACGACGACGATGATGATGACGATGATGATGACGACGATGACGACGACGATGAAGACGACGACGAAGAAGCAGACGCCTACTAGGAATTAGTTAGCGAGGCTCCCAGTTGCCCGCCGCCGCTGACAGCTGGTACCACGAGAAGGAATCCGCGTGGCTCTATCGCGCGGTGGCCGCCGCGGAACCGGACCCCTCGCATCGCGCGCTGTTCGAAAAGCTCGCCGCGAGCGCCGAAGACCAGGCAGCCCGCTGGCTCGAAGTCGAACCCCGGCTGGCCCGCCATTTCGAACCCGCCTTCCGGGCGCGGGTAGTGGTGCGGCTCCTGCGATACATGCATCCGCGACACCTGCGCCCGGTGCTCGCGGCCATGAAGCTGCGCGGCCTGTCGGTGTACGCGACTCCGCGCGCTCCCGCCTCACATGACATCCCCACTTCGGCCAGCGAAGTCGGTGGCCGTCACACATCACTCGGTGGCAACAACCTGCGCGCGGCGGTGTTCGGCGCCAGCGACGGACTGGTCTCCAATGCCGCCCTGGTCATGGGCGTGGCCGCGGCGGGCGTGCCCCAGGACAGCCTGCTGCTCACCGGTACCGCCGGGCTGCTCGCGGGGGCACTCTCGATGGCGGCTGGCGAATATGTCTCGGTACGCTCGCAGCGCGAGTTCTACGAATACCAGATCGCGCTGGAACGCCAGGAGCTGGCCTTGTATCCCGAGGCCGAGGCCGAGGAACTGGCGCTCATCTACAACGCGCGCGGACTCGAGATGGCGGAGGCGCGCCGCGTGAGCCACGCCATGCTGGCCAATCATGAACACGCTCTCGAAGTGCTGGCGCGTGAAGAGCTCGGGCTCAATCCGGCCGACCTGGGCTCGCCCCTCCCGGCCGCCGCGTCTTCCTTTGGTTCTTTCGGCGTGGGCGCCGCCATCCCACTGCTGCCGTTTCTGGCCGGCTTTGCGGGGCAGCAGGCCATCTACATCGCTGCCGGAAGCACTGTGTGCGCGCTGTTCGTCATCGGCGTCATCCTGAGTCTGTTTACCGGGCATGGCGCCCTGCGTGGGGGTCTGCGCCTGATGCTGATCGGCGGCGGCGCCGGTGTGGCAGCCTGGGCCGTCGGCAAACTCCTGGGCGCAAGCCTCGGCTGATGGAGGGCGCGGTGCGGGTGGTCGGAATCGTCGGACGCCAGGGCAGCGGCAAGACCACGCTGATCGAGCGCCTGATTCCCGCCATAAAGGCTCGTGGCCTCAGTGTCTCGACCATCAAGCACACCCACCACCATCACTTCGAACTGGAGCCGCCGGGCAAGGACAGTTACCGCCACCGCCTTGCGGGAGCCTCCGAGGTCATCATTGCCTCCGATGCCGGCTGGGCACGCATCGCATCATCGGCCGAACCGGCGAGTTTGCAGATCCTGCTGGCCCAGCTCCGGCCGGTGGACGTGGTGCTGGTGGAAGGATTCAAGCAACTTGAGTGGCTGCGCCGTGTCGAAGTATTTCGTGGCGCGGGTGAGCCGCTGGCGCTCGAAGACCTAAGCATTGCAGCGATTGCGGTGCCGGCGGGGGTCGAAGTCAGGGCGTACCACGGGATGAAGCTGCCTCTGGATGACACCGAGGCAGTGCTCAATTTCATCCTAAACGCTTGATTTTAGAGCCGGGATCACCTGGCTTGAAATCCGTTTCGCCGTCGCCAGAAATGGCGCTCGCGTCTATTTGCCGACACCACCGGAGACCGTCGAAAGACCATGAAACGCATATTCCTGCTCATTGGCACCAACCTGGCCGTGATCGCGCTGCTGACGGTGGTCATCCAGCTGTTCGGCATCGACGAGTGGCTGGCGCAACGAGGCCAGAACTATGTAGGCCTGCTGGTGTTCTCGACGATTTTCGGTTTCGGCGGCGCGTTCATATCGCTGCTCATCTCCAAGTGGCTGGCCAAGATGGCGATGCGCGTGAAGGTCATCACCCAGCCCGCCAATGAGGCCGAGCAGTGGCTGGTCGCGACCGTCCGCAGCCACGCGCAGAAGGCCGGTATTGGCATGCCGGAAGTCGGCGTTTTCGATTCACCCGACCCCAACGCCTTCGCCACCGGCGCCAGCCGCAACAACGCGCTGGTGGCGGTCAGCACCGGGCTGCTGCGCAACATGCGCCGCGATGAAGTCGAAGCCGTACTCGGCCACGAAATCGCGCATGTGGCCAACGGCGACATGGTGACGCTGACGCTGATCCAGGGCGTGCTCAATACTTTCGTGATTTTTCTGGCGCGTATCATCGGCGGGGTGGTCGATAGCGCCATGCGCGGCAACAGTGATCAGCGCGGAGGCGGCATCGGCTACTTCGTCGTCGTGATGGTCGCGCAGATCGTGCTCGGCCTGTTCGCCAGCATGATCGTGGCGTGGTTCTCGCGACGCCGGGAGTTCCGCGCGGACGCGGGCGGCGCAGAGCTTGCCGGTACGCGCTCCATGATCGGCGCGCTCGAAGCGCTCAAGCGTGCCCATACCCCCAGTCAGCTGCCCGAATCCATGAAGGCCTTCGGCATCAACAGCGAGCGCCCCGGCGCCCTGCAGAAGCTGTTGATGAGCCATCCCCCGCTGAACGAGCGCATCGCGGCGCTCGAACAGCGAACTGCCGCACTGGGAAGCGCGTCCTAAACGCTATCTGTTACCTCTCCGACCGGGCCGAATGGGCGATCATTCGGCCCTGGTCGTTATCGCAGAACTCCGAGTTTTCATGACCTCCGAAATTTCGACGCTGAACAATCCCCTGCTCCGGTGGGGGCGCGCACTCCTGCAGTGGTTCGACACCAGCCTGTCGGAGAAATCCGGCGAGGCCCAGAGTGCTACGGACCGCATCGACTGGATGCGCACTCTTCCCTTCATCCTCATGCACGCGGCCTGCCTGTTGGTGTTCGCGGTGGGCGTCAGCCCCGTCGCGCTCCTCGTGTGCGTGGCGTTGTATTTCATCCGGATGTTCGCCATCACCGGTTTCTATCACCGGTATTTTTCGCACAGGTCCTTCAAGACCTCGCGCGTCGGGCAGTTCCTGTTCGGAGTGGTCGGCGCCTCGGCGGTACAGCGCGGACCCATCTGGTGGGCGGCTCATCATCGCGATCACCACCAGTACTCCGACAAGAAGGAAGACGCACACTCACCCATCCAGCACGGCTTCGTGCGTGCACACATGAGCTGGTTCCTGTCGAAAAAGGGTTTCGCGCCCGATCTCAAGCGCGTGCGAGACCTCATGAATTTTCCCGAACTGCGCTGGCTCGATCGCTTCGACATCGTGGTGCCCGTGTTCCTGGCCGTGGGTGTCTTCCTGCTGGGCGTGGCGCTCGAGAAATGGGCACCCGGTCTTGGCACCAATGGCTGGCAGATGCTCATCTGGGGCTTCTTCGTATCCACCGTGCTCTGCTCACACGGGACGTACACCATCAACTCGCTGTCACATGTCTTCGGCAAGCAGCGCTACCGGACCGGTGATTCCAGCCGCAACAACTGGTTCCTGGCGTTGATCACGCTCGGCGAAGGCTGGCACAACAATCACCACCACTACCCGAGCGCGACCCGTCAGGGCTTTTACTGGTGGGAGATCGACATCACCTACTACCTGCTCAAGGTGATGTCGTGGATGGGGATCATCTGGGATCTGAAAGCCGTGCCAGTGTCGGTGCGCGACCATCACCCGCGTCGTATCACGCCGTGAAGTGATTCCTGACGCGTGCGGCGCGCATCGCCCGATACCAGGCATTCGCGTCCGGGGTGAACAGCAGCAGGACGCCCGCGACGTTTAGCACCGACTGCAACACGAACAGGACGGTGAGGTACCACTCGTCGTGAGAAAATCTCCTCCTCCGGCGCCATCCAGTAACTGACCACCATCGCCAGCCCTGACATCAGCACCCCGACGATCACCAGCACGAGGTGCGTGATCCGCGCCCAGTTTCGCCCTTTCCAGGCGAACCAGGTCAACAGCGCCATCACCGCAATCAGAACGATGCTGACCACCGTGCCGACGGTCTGAAAGGTGCGCAAGGTGCCGTCAGGATCGTCCTCGATGGGCGGGGGCGCGACGAAGCCATCCAGGATGACCGTCGGAACGCTGATGGCCAGGTAGAGCCACAGCAGCCCGATGCCCTGCGTGACGATTCGTGGCCGCTCCATCGTGCGATTTTCGCTTTCCACATCCGCCACTTCGGAGGTTGGCGGCGCGTACGGGTTTTCTGGCATGGGTCACGATGCTAATGGATTCGCCCTTCGCGGATCGCAAGTTATGATCGCGGCGTGAACGACTCGGCCCACTTCGTGCGCATACTCGCCGACCTGCTCGATGAGGGCGGCCTGCTCACGGACCCGGTCCGCACCGCGCCCATGCTGCGGGATCATCGCGCGTTGTACCGCGGGCATGCGCTCGCGGTGGTGGCGCCCGTCGACACGGCGGCCGTGGCGCGCGTCCTGGCGCTTTGTAACGAACATCGCGTCGGCGTCGTGCCCCAGGGTGGCAACACCAGTTACTGCGGGGGCGCCACGCCGGATGCTTCCAGTAGCCAGGTGCTGCTGTCGCTGGCACGCCTGAACCACGTGCGCGGAATCGACGCAGCTAACTACACCCTGACCGCCGAGGCGGGCTGCATCCTGGCCCGGCTGCAGGCCGCGGCGGCGGAAGCCGATCGTTACCTGCCACTCAGCCTGGGCAGCGAAGGCAGCTGCATGCTGGGTGGAAATCTCTCGACCAATGCCGGCGGCCTCAACGTGATCCGCTACGGCATGGCGCGCGAGCTGGTGCTCGGCCTCGAAGTCGTGCTCGCCGACGGTCGCGTGCTCAACACGCTCGCGGGCCTGCGCAAGGACAACACCGGCTATGACGTCAAGTCCCTGTTCCTCGGCGCCGAGGGCACGCTGGGCATCATCACAGCCGCTTGCCTCAAGCTGTATCCGGCGCTGCGCTCGTTCGCGACGGCATTCGTCGCGGTGCGTGACCCGGGAGTCGCGGTGTCGTTGCTGGCAGCGCTGCGAGAGGCAAGCGGCGACAGCGTCAGCTCCTTCGAGCTCATCCCGCGCATCGCTGTCGAGCTGACCACGCGCCACATTCCGGGAGTGCTCGACCCGCTCGCGACGTCCGCGGAGTGGTACGTGCTCTGCGAGTTGTCGACGTCGCGCGCCGACGAGCCTCTCGACGCACTGCTCGAGAAGTCGCTCGCCGCCGCGCATGAAGCCGGGTGGATCCTGGATGCGAGCCTGGCGCAGAGCCTGCGCGACCGCGAAGCATTCTGGCGCCTGCGCGAATCGATTCCCGAAGCGCAACGCAAGGAAGGCGCCAGTCTCAAACACGATATCTCGGTGCCGGTGTCGCAGGTACCGCGATTCATCGACGTCGCGGGCGACTGGGTGTCGAAGAACATCCCCCAGGGAGTGCTCGTCGCGTATGGCCACCTGGGCGACGGCAACCTGCACTTCAACGTCAGCCAGCGGGCCGGCAGCCAGGCCTTCCAGCTCCAGGCCGTCGAGCAAAAAGCCCGGCGCGCCATTCACGACCTGGTGCGCGAATTCGGCGGCAGCTTCAGCGCCGAACATGGCATCGGACAACTCAAGGTCTTCGAGCTGGAGCGCTACGCTCCGCCGGTGGAACTGGAACTGATGCGCACCATCAAGAAGGCACTCGATCCCAACGGCATCATGAACCCCGGTAAGGTGCTGCAGAAACGCGGCTAGGATCCGTGCCTACTGCGCGGCGTTCTGCACCAGCTCGATGACGCTCCCGTCCGGCGCCTCGATGCCCATGACCCGGTGATCTCCCAGATACGCGGTGGTGATGGCGACCGGCTCGAAGATCACGGCGATCCCGGCTTCCCGGAAGCGCCGCTTCGCCGCGACCACGTCGTCGACGAAGAACGTCCATACCTGCACGCGCGCGCCAGGCGCAGGATTCACGCGCTCGGGCAGACGCGGCACTTCCACACCGAGCACATTGCGGAAAAAGGCTGTCTCGACGTCCGCGTCCACGGTCACCGGGGGCGCCACCGACGGCATGGTGAGGACACGCAGGTTCGGGCCCTGCGCGGAACCCGCCATGAGGATGGCCGGAGTGGCCGCGAAATCCTCGGGTACTTTCCACAACAGCGCCTCGACCCTCACCGAGGCAGGATAGTTAGATCTCATCGGCGAGTAGATATAACCCGCAGCGGCGAGCTGCTTCGCGAGACCGGCGTCCGGGCTGGCGATGGTCGCGGTGTGCAGGGTGGCGTGCACCAGCGGCGGATCCTGGATCTTCGAATACGGATTGTCGGCCGGCCGCGAGCAGCCGGACAACATTACGGTGAATTGAAGCGCCGCAAGGACGCTGCCGGGAATTTTTGTTTGCATGATAGATTGAGTATATGGCCGATCGGGTTGAATGCGTGGTGGTCGGAGCGGGCGTCGTGGGACTCGCGGTGGCGCGTGCGCTGGCGCTGGCCGGGCGCGAAGTACTGTTGCTCGAGTCCGAGCCGCATCCCGGCACCATCACCTCGGCACGCAACAGCGGCGTGATCCACGCCGGCCTCTACTACGCACCGAACAGTTTCAAGGCGCGCTTCTGCGTGGCCGGCAACCGCGCGCTGTATCCCTACTGCAGAGCAGCGCGGCGTGGACCACCAGAACTGCGGCAAGCTGATCGTCGCCAATGGCGACGAGGAGGAACAGGTGCTGCTGCACCTGCTCGAGCGCGCACACCTGAATGATGTCGAAGGCGTACGGATGATTTCCGGGACCGAGGCGCGCGCACTCGAGCCGGAGTTGCGCTGTACCGCGGCACTGCATTGCCCCACCAGCGGCATCGTCGACCAGCATCCGTACATGCTGGCGCTGCAAGGTGACATGGAAAATGCCGGCGGCACACTGGTATGCGACTGCCGGGTCGAGAGCCTTGCGCGGCTCACGGATGGCTTCCTGGTCCGCACCGCGGGCGAGGCTGCCACCGAGATCGAGGCCCGCTTCGTGGTCAACAGCGCCGGTCTCGGCGCCATCGACCTGTTGAACCGCATCGAGGGATACGAGAAGTCGCGCATTCCCAGGATGTACCTCGCACGCGGCAACTACTTCACCGTGGCGGCGCGCTCACCGTTCACGCATCTCATCTACCCGGTCCCGCATGCCGCCGGGCTCGGCATCCACGCCACGCTCGATCTCGGCCGCCGCGTGCGTTTCGGCCCTGACGTCGAGTGGATAGACCGCGTCGACTACTCGGTGAACGTGGCGCGTGCGCCGCTGTTCTACGATGCCATCCGGCGCTACTGGCCGCGGCTCGCCGACGGCGCGCTGATGCCCGACTACACCGGCATTCGTCCCAAGCTGCACGGGCCGGGCGAACCGCAGCCGGACTATCGCATCGAGACGGCCGCGGATCATGGGCTCGCGGGGCTCGTCAACCTGCTCGGCATCGAAAGCCCCGGCCTCACCTCGTCGCTGGCCATCGGTGACTACGTAGCCACGTTCGCCTAAAGTCACGACATGCGAAATCCCGTCATGGCGCTGTGCGCCGTCATCGCCACGCTCACCGCGTGCGGCAAGAACGAAGAACCACCCGCCGCGCCTGCCAGCACGGCGGGAGAAGCCAGGACAGAACCCACCGAAGGCGCACCGCGCATCGCGATCGCGCCGGATGGCGTGCACGTGCAGTACCGGGTCTACGGCTCCGGCGAGCCGGCGCTGCTGTTCATCCACTGCTGGTCGTGTGATTCCAACTACTGGCGCGAACAGGTGCCGGCGTTCAAACAGAAATACACGGTGATCACGGTGGATCTCGCCGGTCACGGCGGCACCGATGGCAATCGCAGCGAGTGGTCGATCGCGCGGTTCGGTCAGGACGTGGCCACCGCCGCCGCCGCGATCCCGAACCAGCAGATCGTGCTGATCGGCCATTCCATGGGTGGCCCGGTGGCCATCGAGGCGGCGCGTCTGCTCAAGAACCGCGTCATCGGAATCATCGGCGTCGATACCTTCAACACCATCGGCGCACCCGGGCCGAGCAAGGCGCAGATCGACGCCATCATCAAGCCATTCGAGGACGATTTCATCGGCCACACGCGCAGCCTGGTCACCGAGCACCTGTTCAGGCCCGGAGGAAACCGCGATCTCGCGAACAAGGTGGCGTACGACATGTCGCTGTCCCCGCCGCGCACCGCGATTCCCTCGTTGCGCGCGCTGTTCGAATATGACTTCACGGAACCGCTCAAGGATATTTCGGTTCCCATCATCGCCATCGATTCGGATCTCGGCGAACCCGTCAACGAGACGCGCATTCGCAAGGTGCTGCCGAAATTCCGCGCGGTCACCATCCCGGGCGTGGGTCATTTCCTCATGATGGAAAATCCCCGGCTCTTCAATCCGGCGCTGGCCACCGAGGTGGAGGCCCTGCAACCCGGTGCGAGCGAGTAGGCTGCCCCATTGGACACCAAGGCACGCGACAAGGGCGAACGCGAGGCGCAGGGCCGGCGCGATCTGGAGCGGCTGCGGACGATCGCACGACTTTTCGACCAGGCGTTCGGCATCCCGGGCACGCGCTGGCGCTTCGGCATCGACGCGTTGTTCGGCCTGGTGCCCGGTCTCGGTGACGTCGCCGGTGCGGTGGTCGCGGTGTACGCGTTGCGGGTGGCGCGCAGTCTGCGCGCGCCCGCCGTGATCCAGTTGCACATGCTCGGGAACGTCGCACTCGACGCGCTCATCGGCACGGTGCCGCTCATCGGCGACCTGTTCGATTTCGCCTTCAAGGCGCAGACACGCAATCTCGCGTTGCTCGAAGGTTGGGTCAAGTCACCGCACGAAACCCAGCGACGCAGCCGGCGCGGCGTGCTCTTCATACCGCTCAGCGTATTGCTGGTGTTCATCGCGCTGACCGTCACCGGCGTCTGGATGCTCTATCTCGTCATCAGCTGGCTGGCGACGCTCGCGGGAAGTTAGGAAGGCTCTTCCCCGGTCTCAGGCACCACTGGCGAACAGTCCACCGCCAGCCAGCCGATGTCGATCCCGACGCGCGCGGCCTCGAGCGATGTCCAGCTCGAGGCGATCGGATCCGTGGCCTGCCTGGCAGAGTTGAGGATCAGCACCAGCGATTCGCGACCGTTGGACAGCGGCCAGTCCCGGCCATGCAGCTCGAGTTGCAGCTCACGACCGTCCGGCGTGCGAAAGCGCGCGCGTCCGCCGCGATCGTGCAACTCGACAGTCTCGAGGGGACGGCGCGCACCCTTTTCTTTCGGTGGCGCCCATGCGATGCCGCAGGTGAACAGGCGCGCCTGGTCGAAGTCCACGTGCGGGAATCCGGCGATTTCTTCGTGGAGCTGGTCGCCGGCCATGGTCAACGTGCGCTTGCGATACCAGAACATTCCCTCGCGGATCACCACGCGGTAGTCGATCCACAGTGGCTCGGGTGATCCATGTTCGAGGCACTTGCGTTCGAGGGTGCCACCACGGAACTGGTCACCTTCGCGCTTCAGCAGGATGTCGCAGCCCTCGACGGACTCCACGTCGGCCTCGCTCAGCACGCCACTATTCGTCGATTCCACCCGCCGCGTGAACTGCCGCACGCGCAGCGTGTCATCCGCGGCCGGCGGCTCGATGCTGAGCAGCACACGCCGCCGACGCTCGAACGGTTCGTCGAAGGGATATTCTTCCACGTACAGGACGTGGGTACCGAGCCACGGCAGCGGAATGCGCCGCACGTTGATCTGCACGCGTTCCTGGTCGTCGGGCGCCATCAATGAATCGTCGGACCGGCCCGCAATCAGTTCCTCGGAGATGTCATACATGCCGGACCAGAGATCGACGAGCAGCTCGCGTTCGTCGCCAGCGCCCGCAGGCACCTCGGCCATGGCGCCGGCCGCGCCACCCAGGGCAAGAATCAGGATTGCGGCTGAACGAGCCGTATGAGTCCTTCCTGCGCGGTGCTGGCCACCAGCACGCCGGAGCGTGAGTACAGGCTGCCGCGCGCAAACCCGCGCGCGCCCGAGCTCGACGGACTGTCGAGGCTGTACAAGAGCCAGTCGTCGACGCGTACCGGGCGATGAAACCACAGCGCATGATCGATGCTCGCCATGATCAGGTTGCCGCGCAGGAACGAGGAGCCGTGCGGCATCGTCGATGTATCGAGCAGCCAGTAGTCGGACATGTAGGCGAGCAGGCAGCGATGCAGCGCCTCATCGTCCGGTAGTTTGTCGACTGCGCGCATCCAGATCTGTCGCACCGGGTCGCTGGCCACCGGTGCGAGTGGGTTGTACGGTTGCACGGGACGAAACTCGAAGGGACGTTCGATCTCGAGCCAGCGCCGCAGCTTATCGGGCAGTTTCGCAAGTTCGGCGGGCGCCGGCTTTGAAAACGGCTTCAATTCCTCGGGCGGCGGCACCGGCGGCGCCGCCGCCTGGTAATCGAGGCCCGACTCGGGCGTCTGGAACGAGGCCGAGCAGATGAAGATCTGCTCGCCATTCTGGATTGCCACTACGCGACGCGTGGAGAAACTGCCGCCGTCGCGGCTGCGGTCGACGCTGTAGACGATGGGCTTGGTGAAGTCGCCGCGCCGCAGAAAGTAGGCGTGCAGCGAATGGACCACGCGCCCGTCCTCGATGGTCGCGCTCGCCGCCTTGAGGGCCTGGCCGAGCACCTGGCCACCGAAAACCTGCGCGCTGCCGGTGTCGCGGCTCTGGCCACGGAACAGGTTGACCTCGAGCCTTTCGAGCTCGAATTGCTGCTGCAGGTCGGCGAGGCGCCCATCCATGAAATCAGGCCATCCCGGTGGGTTCAGCCGAACTTGAAGGCACCCTTCATGATGGACGAGTGTCCCGGGAAGGTGCAGAAGAAGGTGTAGGCCTCGCCCTTCTTCAGCGCCGAAGTCGGGAAGGTGACGCTGGTGCTCTGGCCACCGCCGACGATCTTGGTGTGCGCGATCACGCGTGCGTCACCCTTCTTGATGTGATCGTTGGCGAAGCCCGCGCCGATTCCGTCGCTCGAGATGCCCGCAGCGTCCGCGGTCTTCGACGAGCACCCAGTTGTGGCCCATCGCCTGCGCGGGCAATTTGCCCGAGTGTTTGAGCGTCACTTCAACCTGCGCGCAGTCGGCGGCGACGGACAGCTCCTTCTTGTCGAACTGCATGGCGTCGTTGCCGCTGATTTCCACCTTGCAGACTTTGTCCTGGCCGAAGGCATTGCCGGCGGCTGCCAGCAGGACACACAAGGCCAGGGTTCGAGAGACAGATTTCATGGCTTACTCCAGAGTTGAATAGCTAGTGTGGTACGCCGAGACGTTTCTGCATCACCGGGCTGGTGGTGGTGTATTGCAGGAACTGCTTCTTGGCCGGGTAAAGGTAGTGTTGTATCGCGAATGCTGCGAGCGCGGCTTCGTGGAATCCGGAAAGAATCAGCTTTTTCTTACCCGGATATGTGTTGATGTCTCCCACTGCAAAGATGCCGGGGACGCTGGTCTGAAACTTTTCGGTGTCGACCTTGAGCGCCTTTTTCTCGAGCTCCATGCCCCACTCGGCGATCGGTCCGAGCTTGGGGTGCAGCCCAAAGAACGCAAACACGTGATCGGCGTCGATGGCGTGCATGGCGCCGTCGGTCCCTTTCACATTGATACCCGTGAGTTTGTCGCCATCGGTGCGCAACGAGTCTGCCAGTCCTTCGATGTACCGCACCTGACCGGCGTCCACGAGCGCGCGCATCTTGGCCACCGACGCCGGCGCAGCCTTGAATTCGGCGCGCCGGTGCACGTGGGTGATCGAGGCGGCCTTGCCGGCGAAATCGATAACCCAGTCCAGCGCGGAATCGCCGCCGCCGAAAATGACGAGATGCTTGCCGTGGTACTGGGCAGCGTCGCGCACCCGGTAGTGAATGTTCCGGCCCTCGAATGCTTCCATTCCCGGCACGCCCAGCCGCCGTGGCTGGAACGAGCCGACGCCACCGGCGATGACCACTGCGCCGGCATCGAAGCGCGTGCCGAGTATGGTCTCGACTTCGAACCGGCCGTCTTCGCGCCTGCGCAGTGCCGTCACTTCCTGACCCAGGTGCAGCGGGGCATTGAAAGGCACGATCTGCTGCAGGAGCCGGTCGACGAGTTCCTGGGCGCCGCACACGGGCAGCGCCGGAATGTCGTATATCGGCTTGTCGGGATACAGCTCGGTGCATTGGCCGCCCGGCGCGCCGAGCGAGTCGACGACATGACAGCTCATGCCCAACAGACCAAGCTCGAATACCTGGAACAGCCCGCAGGGTCCGGCGCCTATGATCACGACTTCGGTGACGATGGCCGGCTTCGGGGAAATCTCGGACAATCTCAAATCCTTCGGTGGGCCATGGTGGGCACGTGGTTGACGGGCGCGCAATGATACCGCAGCGCACCTTTTCCCAGACTGGAATGCCCCTCCTACAACTGCCTCATCGGGCATATAGTCGCGGTCATCGCAGTCAGCCCCGGGGGCATAGGTCGTGGCCAAGCTCAACGTCAACGGCAAATCCGTCGAAGTCGATGTCGATCCGGAAACTCCCCTCTTGTGGGTGCTGCGTGACACGCTCGGACTCACCGGAACGAAGTTTGGATGCGGCATGGCGTTATGCGGTGCCTGCACGGTTCACCTCGACGGCGAACCCATCCGTTCCTGCCAGGTGCCCATCAGCGCCGTGGCTGACAAGCCCGTGACGACGATCGAAGGATTGTCGACGGATCGCAGTCATCCGGTGCAGAAGGCCTGGATCGAGCTCGACGTTCCGCAATGTGGTTATTGCCAGTCCGGGCAGATCATGTCCGCCACCGCATTGCTCACGAAGAAGCCGCGCCCGAGCGATGCCGACATCGATGCCGCCATGTCCGGGAACATCTGCCGCTGCGGCACCTACCAGCGAATTCGCGCTGCGATCCGCAGAGCGGCGGAGATCAAGACGGGGCCCTGACAAGACGCAGAACGTTTCCGGCGAGGGAACCGGAAATCGCCGCCGAGGCGACGGCGTTCGTGATGCATTGGAGAGAACATGTCGATGAATGCTGACCTGCACAAACGACGCGTGGCCGCCGTGCCGCGCGGAGTGGGTAATTCACTCGCGGTGTACGCCGAGCGCGCACAGAACGCCGAACTCTGGGACGTCGAAGGCCGCCGCTACGTGGACTTCGCCAGCGGCATCGCCGTGCTGAACACCGGCCACGTCCACCCGCACGTCAAGGCGGCCATGGCCGCGCAACTTGAAAAGCTTACTCACGGCTGTTTCCAGGTGACGCCGTACGAAAGTTACATCGCACTGGCCGAGGCCCTGAACAAGCTCGCGCCGGGATCGACCCCGAAGAAGACCATTTTCCTGTCGACGGGCGCCGAGGCCGTGGAGAACGCCATCAAGATCGCGCGTTATGCGACCAAACGAAGCGCGGTCATCGCGTTCACCGGCGGATTTCACGGACGCACGCTGGCCTGCATCGCACTCACCGGCAAGGTGCAGCCATACAAGACGGGCTTCGGGCCGATGCTGCCCGAGGTGTTTCACGTGCCCTTCCCCATGGCCTATCACGGCGTGAGCATCGAAGATTCGCTCGCCGCGATCGACAATCTCTTCAAGGCGGACGTGGATCCAGCGCGCGTCGCCGCCATCATCATCGAGCCGGTGCAGGGCGAAGGCGGCTTCTACATCGCCCCGCCGGAATTCCTGCGCGCCCTGCGCGCGCTGTGCGACAAGCACGGCATCCTGCTGATCGCCGACGAGATCCAGACCGGGTTCGCGCGCACCGGCAAGACCTTCGCCATCGAACACGCCGGCATCGAGCCGGATCTCATGACCGTGGCCAAGAGCATCGCGGGCGGCGTGCCGCTGTCCGCGGTCATTGGCAAGGCAGACATCATGGACGCACCTGTCGTCGGGGGCCTGGGCGGCACCTTCGCGGGTTCGCCGCTCGCGTGCGCGGCGGGCCTCGCCGTGCTCGAGGTGATCGAAAAGGAAAAACTCAACCAGCGCGCCGAACAATTCGGTGCGAAGCTGGTTGCGAGGCTCAAGCAGATGCAAGCGAAGTTGCCGTGCATCGGCGAAGTGCGCGCTCTCGGCATGATGGTGGCTATCGAGCTGGTGAAGAATCGCCGCGCCGACATGCCCGATGCGGAGCTCACCAGGGCGGTGGTTCAGGCCGCGGGGCGGCGTGGGTTGATCCTGCTGTCATGCGGACTGTATTCGAACGTCATACGCATTCTCGCGCCGCTCACCATCCCGGAAGCGCAGCTCGATGAAGGGCTCGAGCTACTGGAGCAGTCGCTCGCCGAGTCGTCGGGCGCCCAGGCGACAGCCGTCGCCTGAGCGATCCCCTTCCTGGGCGCAAGCCCTGACTAATCCACGCGTGGATTGAACGGCGCAAATACGCCGTCCGGATTGAACTCGAACACCCAGGCGTGCAGCGTCCACAGCTGGAACGTCTGGTTCGCTTCCCACTCGTCGGCCCTGCCGACGAAGCCGAAGGGCGCCTTCTTCGACAGTGACAGCGGCACCGCGTATTCCACGGCCACGAGCTTGCGCTTGCCGCCGCAGGGATCATCGGCATAGACCAGCAGCTCCGGCCTGTTCGGATCGAAGCGCTCGTCGACCAGTCTCTCCTTCATGTAATGCCAGCCCATGTTGGGCACGAACAGGCCGATGTCCACGTAGCCGTGCGCGACCGCGGCGTCGACGTCGAGGTAGTTCGCGGCGGCGTTCCGCACCTCGTCGAGTTGCAGCACCGCGAGCGGCGGCGGCTTGTTGCCCTTGCCGGCATCGGGATCGTGATCGCCGTGCGCGAAGGCGGATGTGGTGAGCAGGGCTGCGGCCAGCCCCGTGGCGATGTTGCGGATCATGTCTTGCTCCTGTAGTTAGATGTTTATTGCTTTCCCGGGCTACGGGAAAGCCTAACTACAGTGCTTCACTGCGCGAATGACCGCGCGTCCGGCGCGGATGACCGTGAGTCCGCGCGCATGATCGTCCGTCCGGAAACGATGCCCGATCGTCCACGGACGTCAAGAAATGGGGACATTCCTGATTTGCAAGCAAAAGGGGACGCGCCTCAGTGAGGCGCGTCCCCTTTTGCCTGGTCAGCGAATCAGCCCTGTCCCGATTTGCAGCAAATCAGGAATGTCCCCATTTCTTTACGCGCGGCCGGCGTTCGAGTCGGTGGGCGTGTGGAAGTACTCGCTCTCGGAGGCGAGCTGTTCGATGAGGCGCTTGAGTTCCGACATGCGCCCTTCGGCCGTGCTGATGGGCATGCAGTCCTGGCAGCGCGTGTCGCCACAGGGCTGGCGCGAGTACAGCCAGTACTGGATCGCCCCGGCGAGCAGAGCCGTCGGCGATGTCCCAGAGATCCGCGTCCTTGTCCTTGTCCGCCATCTTGTTGGCGAGATCCACGGTCTTGGAGAAGGCGGCGTCGAAGGTGTCGGCAATCGGTTCCATGGAGCGAAGTATAGGCATCGGCGCCGGGAACCGGAACGCCCAAATTCCGTCAATCGAACCTATGTTCAACGGCAATGCGTCATTCGAGGCGCATGCTGTGGAGCCGCAGGCGCTGCGAGCCGCCCTCCTTGGTGCGGAACAGCGTCACGTCGGAGATTTGCGTCATATTCATCAGGCGGTTGCGCGGCGCATGCAGGATGTCGTCGAGCGGAACGCGCAGGCTGAGACGTTCGCCAGGACCGATGTCGAAGATGCGATTGAAGCGATCTACGTACGCCCGGTCGTGCACGATGTCGTGAACGCGTACGCCCAGGTGCAGAATCTGCTCCTGTTCCGGGTTCTCCGCGTCGATGACCAGCGTCTTGAATTTACGCCAGTCGCGCACCGGTTCGTAGAAGGAAAACCCTGGAAATACCTTGCGCACGAATTCCACTTCGAGCACGCCCGCGATGACGTCGCGCCTGACGCCGTAGCCCACGATCCACGCCAGCTCGACGCGCGAATCGAAGTTCGCCAGCACCGGAAACTGCGAGTCGCGATGGACGTAGGCGCGCACCATGCTAACTATCGGCGCCACGTAGACCGCGAAGCAGCCGAGCGCGATCAGCGCCGCCGTGGCGCGCGCTGCGCCGCTCAGTCTCTCGCGGCGGGTGACCGCGGCATGTATCGCCAGCGCACATACCACGCCCACGCAGTCGGCGAACACGTCCTCCCATGACGCGTCGCGCCGCAGCGGCTTCTGGATGACCTCGCTTACCACACCCGCGGCGGCGCCAATAAAACCGGCATAGGCGTAGAGGCGCACACCCTCGAGTTCCCATTCATGTTTCAGGAGGGTCAGGATGAACCACGTTCCAACGAAGAACAGCGGCACGTGTCCCGCGTTTTCGATGGTGCGTCCCGCGTAGGTGTGCGGAATGGGCAGCGGCACGAACAGCAGCACGGCCCCGACAACCACGAACAGGGCAAGAATTAGAAGGCGTCGGGACACACCTCAGTATACTTCTCCCATGAATATCCGCCTGTCCGCTATCGATGCACGCATCATCGGTTCATTGATCGAAAAGCAGATCACGACGCCCGATCAGTACCCGTTGTCGCTCAATGCCCTGGTGAATGCCTGCAACCAGAAGAGCAACCGCGAACCCCTCATGCAGCTCGACGAAGCGACCGTAAAGTTCGCCGTCGACAGCCTCGCACGCCGGCACTTCGTCGTGGAGAAGTCCGGCTTCGGCAGTCGCGTGCCCAAGTATCAGCAGATCTTTTGCAATACAGAGTTTGGCAGCCTGAAGTTCACACCGCAGGAAACCGCCATCATGTGCGAGCTGCTGGTGCGCGGGCCGCAGACGCCGGGCGAACTGCGCGCCCGGGTGACACGAATGGCCGAGCTGCCGGACCCCGACATCATCGAGGCGCTGCTGGAGGGTCTCACCAACCGGCCCGAGGGAGCGATGGTCGCGCAATTGCCGCGTGAATCCGGCAGACGCGACTCGCGCTGGGCGCAGTTGTTCGAGGAGTTGCCCGCCACCCCCGCCGTTGCGGAGGAACCCGCGCCGCGCGGCGAAAGCCCGGCGCCTCGACCCGCGTCGGGCGAGCTCGCCGCACGGCTCGCGGCCCTCGAAAGCGAGGTTGCCGCGTTGCGCGCCGAGCTGGAGGCCCTTCGGCAGAATCGCAATCCATGAACCTTCCGGCGTGGGCGCAAAGCGCCGCGTTGCTGGTCGCATCGAACGTCTTCATGACCTTCGCGTGGTATGCGCACCTCAGGAATCTGGCTTCGAAACCGTGGATCATCGCCGCGCTCGCGAGCTGGGGTATCGCGCTGTTCGAATACCTGTTGCAGGTGCCGGCGAATCGCGTCGGCTACACGCAGCTGTCACTGGGCCAGCTCAAGGTCATGCAGGAAGTCATCACGATCGCGGTGTTCGTGCCCTTCGCGATCCTTTATATGAAGCAGCCCCTGAAGCTCGACTTCCTGTGGGCCAGCCTGTGCCTGATGGGCGCCGCGTACTTCGCCTTCAGGGGAAACTAGCTAGCGCATCGTGGCGAGCGCGGCGCACAGCGCATCGACGTCTTCCTCGGGCGTGTCCCAGGAACAGACGAAACGGGCCTCGCCGGATCCAGCCGGGCCCCAGGGATAGAAGCCGAACTCGCGCGACAGGGCGGCGATGCGTTCGTCACCCAGCTTCATGAAGACCTGGTTGGTCTCGAAGGCCACGCTCAACAATTCCGGTGCCGCCGCTGCAATGCGGGCTGCCAGCCGGTTGGCGCGCTCGGCATTACGGCGCCAGATCCCGCTCTCGATGTAGGCAGTCAGCTGCACCGCGGCGTAGCGGCCCTTGCACGCAAGTTGACCCCCACGTTTGCGACGGAACTCGAAGTCCGCGACGCGTGTCGGTTCGAAGAACACGACCGCCTCGGTATTCATGCCGCCGTTCTTGATGACTCCGAAGGACAGCACGTCGACGCCGGATTTCCAGGTGAGCTCGGCGGGCGAGGCGCTTGTGGCGATCACCGCATTCGCAAATCGGGCGCCGTCCATGTGCACGGTCATGTGATTGGCGCGCGCAATGTCTGCAAGGGCGCGAATCTCCTGCGGGCGCATACACGGCGCCGCGCTCGGTGGCCTGGGTGATGGACAACATGCGCGGCTGCACGCCGTGCACGTGCGGCTCGAACCAGGCCAGCCGGGATTTGAGATCGCCAGCGGAAATCTTGGCGCCCTCGCCCGTGACCAGCGACAGCTTGGCGCCGCCGGTGAAGAATTCCGGCGCGCCGCATTCGTCGCGCTCGATATGCGCCTCAGCGTGGGTAACAACGGTGCCCCAGGGCGGGCAGAGCGTCGCCAGCGCCAGCGAGTTCGCCGCGGTGCCCGACGACACCGCGAACACCCGTACCTCGGTCTCGAAGAACTTGCCGAACAGGGCATCGAGACGTTCCGACCATTGATCGGCGCCGTACGCAAGCGCAGTGCCTTGGTTGGCCGCGGAGATGGCCGCGAGGATTTCGGGGCTGACGGCGGCGGTGTTGTCGGATTTGAAATAGCGCATCGCGGCAAATTGTAGACGACGCCCGCGCCCGGCGTGAGTAACTCACAGCCGGCACATGGTTCCGCATGAATTTGCCACCGCCGTCCCGCCGCACACGGTGTAGATTTACCGCCTTCCTGGGGGATCGCATGGAACAGAAGCTCTCGCGACGTGCCACCCTGCGTTCGCTCGGCGCCGTCGCCGGCGTCGCGGCTCTCGACTGGGCCGCGGTCGCGCGCGCCAGCCACGACGCGCACCAGGCGGCGCAATCCGGCGCACCGCTAGAATATACGTTGTTAGGTGCCGCCGACGCCGCCGACGTCGAGGCGCTCACCTCGCAGATCGTGCCCAGCGACGAAACACCGGGGGCGCGCGAAGCCGGGGCCAGTTTTTTCATCGATCGCTCACTGAGTTCATTCTTCGCGCACCTGCGCCCGGCATTCACGGCGGGCCTCGCCCAGTTCCAGGCCGCGGCGCGTGCGGCCTATCCGCAGAGCCCGACCTTCGCGGCGCTCAGCTCCGACCAGCAGATCGCATTCCTGCATACCGTGGACACCACGCCGTTCTTCGACCTGGCGCGCCAGCTCACGTTGTGCGGCATGTTTTCCAATCCGCCCTATGGCGGCAATCGCGACAAGCTCGGCTGGAAGCTGATTGGCTTCGAAGATCAGCACATGTTCGAGCCGCCTTTCGGCTACTACGACACACCCGGCAACGAAGGGATGCCATGAGCGCGCGCACCTTTCGTGATTCGCAAGCCGTCGACTTCGTGATCGTCGGATCTGGCGCGGCCGGCGGCGTGCTCGCGCGTGAGCTGGCGCGCGCCAATTTATCGGTCGTGGTGCTGGAGCAGGGTCCGCGTGTGTGGCCGTCCGAGCTCGCACACGATGAGTTGAAGAACTGGTTCCTCGGGGGCCTGGCGACGCGGAATCCACAGACATTCCGCCGTTCCGCGGCCGAGACCGCGGTGAATCCGCTGATGCGACCGCCGCTGTGGTACGCGCGTGTCGTGGGCGGCTCGACCCAGCACTTCACGGCCAATTACTGGCGTTTCCGCGAAATCGACTTCCACGAGCGCAGCGCGCTCGGCCCGATTGCCGGCACTGGCTTCGCCGACTGGCCGATCAGCTATGCCGAGCTTGAGCCTTACTACACGAAGGTCGATTGGGAAATCGGCGTGTCGGGCGACGCGGCCGCCAACCCCTTCGAACCGCCGCGCAGCCGCCCCTATCCCATGCCGCCGATGCGGGTGAAATCCTCCGGCGTGTTGTTCGAGCGCGGCGCGCGCAAGCTGGGGTGGCATCCCGCGCCCGCGCCGCTGGTGATCAACTCGGTGCCCTTCGGCGGGCGTCCGGCCTGCGTAAATTGCGGCTTCTGCCACGGCTTCGGCTGCGAGGTGATGGCGAAAGCCTCGACGGCCTGGACGGTGATTCCGCAGGCCGAGGAGACCGGCAACTGCGAGATCCGCGCCAACAGCTATGTCTCGCGGATCGAGACCGACAAGCGCGGCCGCGTGACGGGCGCCGCGTACTTCGACGCGCAGGGTCGTGAACATTTCCAGCGAGCACGCGCGTTGGTGCTGGCCGCAAACGGGGGCGAGACGCCGCGCCTGCTGCTGAACTCCGCGGGTCCGAGGTTTCCGCAGGGTCTCGCGAACTCCAGCGGACTGGTCGGCAAGTACCTCATGTTCAACTACGCCGCGCGCGCCTGTGCGTTGTTCGAACACGAACTCAATGAGTACAAGAGCGTCCAGGTGACGCGGATCATGTGGGACTTCTACGACTCGGATCCGAAGCGCGGCTTCTACGGCGGCGGCGGCTTCGATGCGCGTATCGGCCCGCAGCCCACATTCTGGGCGATTCGTACTGCCAGCGAAGGGCCGGGCTGGGGCAAGGCCTTCAAGGAGCGGCTGCGGGAATTCCCGCGCTCCATGCAGGTGTCCTGTCACACAACCTCGCTCGCCCTCGAGTCCAACAACGTGACGCTCGATCCGACTCTCAAGGACGCGTGGGGTATTCCGGTGATTCGCGTGACCTACCGTGACCATCCCGACGATCTGTCGATGGCGCACTTCATGCAGGATCGGGCCGTGGAAATCATGGATGCCGCAGGTGCGCAGCGGGTCACGCGCGGACCGATAACTGAGAGCAGCCTGGGAATGCATCTGCTCGGCACCTGCCGCATGGGCAACGACGCCGCCACCTCGGTGGTCGACAAGTTCCATCGCGCGCACGACGTACCGAACCTGTTCATCTGCGATGGCAGCAGCTTGGTGACCTCGGGCCGCGGCCAGCCGACCATGACCATCCAGGCGCTGGCTTTCCGCGCCGGCGAACATATCGCCCGCTTCGCCCGCCGCAGCGAGATCTGACGGATCCCGCCGCGATCGCGCATTTGACAGTCATTATTTGAAGCAGTTCGCACCCGGGCGGCAATCGATGTGCGGTCCAAATCCCCCCCGCGCAAAAACGTGAAGTGGATACGCACGCCACCCGTACCTATTTTCGGGGTTTGCCCGTATCGTTTTCGCGTGGCTACCACGTATCGCATTCCGACGCTGACCAGCCGCCGCGAATTCTTCCGGCTGCCCTACCCGGTCACGACCGGCGCCACGCTCGCAATCGACGGAACTAACTACACGGTGGACGAGGTCTCCGAGGCCGGATTGCGCCTGTCGTGCAGCGTGGACAAGTTTCCGCTCGAGCAGCGCGTCCAGGGCACGCTGACGCTCACGGCGGGCATGCGCTGCACCATCACGGGTACGGTGCTGCGCATCGAAAACCGTTGCGTGATCCTGAAGCTGTCGCGCGGGCCGACCAGCTACGACGTGCTCCGCGAACAGCGGCATCTGTCCGACAACTTCCCCGACTGGAAGCCGCAACCGGTCTGAACTTCGCGCGCAGCCCGAGACTTCCACTTACCGGATGAATTCGTCGGCGGCATTTGGCATCGTCGGCGTGGCGTCGTCGATGCTGCTGCACGAACGCGAGCAGGTCGGCGAGATCCTGCGCACCCAGGTTGGTCGCGATCGCTGCCGGCCGCTCCCAGGTTGTGGCGCGCGGCCACTTCCTCGAGCGTGTGCGCCGAGCCGTCGTGGAAGTACGGACCCGAGTACGCCACTCCTAACAATGATGGGCTGTTGAACCCGCCCAGGCCGAAGGGCGTGAAGCCCTGCGTGGTCTGCCCGGCAACCGCGGCCGCGCCGCGGATCTCGATGGGGCTGGCCGGATTGAACGTGCCCACGTTATCGAGAATCGTCAGCAGCGTCGGCTTGCCGGCGCGCGTCACGCTGACCACCTGCGGGCCAGCCACCGCCACGCCCGCGTCGTTCATGGCGACGCCGGTGAAGAACGCAGGGCCGACCGGATCCGCTGCGAGCAGCGGGTTGTCCTGGTACAGGCCCTTGGTGCGGCTCTTGGTCCACTTGGCGCCGCCATGACAGCTGGCGCAATTCGCCGTGAACACCGCGCGGCCATGGCCTCGGTATTCGCCGCGATCGCCGGCATGATGGGCGCGCGCACCGTGGCCACCCACTCGCTCATGGCATCCAGCGAATCGCTGATGCCCTCGCGTCGGGCCATGGTTGAACACCAGGGCGGTCTTGTCGACGCCATTGACGTTGGTCGCGAAGCCGGTGCCGCCCTGGATGCCGCGCGCGTTGTTGTTGAAGTCGGTGTTCGAACCGCGCACCGCGCTCCAGTTGAGGATGCGCTGGTCGCTCGAGGTTGTTGCGCGCGAACGTGCCTTCGAGCGGAATGGTCTGGCGCGGGCCGGTCTCGAAGATCCAGGTGACGTTGTCCGAGTGGCCGTCGTCGTGGCAGGAGGCGCAGCCCGACCAGGCATGTCGCGAAGCCTTGCCCTTGTTCGCTACCGGATCGATGTCGCGCAGCGCGATATCGAACTGTCCATCGCCATTGGTGTCGAGCACGTCGGGGATACCGAGCGCGGTGAAGAACGCCAGCTTGCCCACCAGGTTGCGATGCGCCTGTGTGCCCGGCGCCGGCGGCGCGCTGGACTCGATGTCGCGCGCCATCACGGTGTTGTCGACCAGGTTGAGCGCCGATCATCGAGGTATTCAGCTCGTTGTTGGTGTAGGCGCGCCTGGCGTCGCGCGACATCACCACGCCGCTCGGCAGGTTGCCGGTCTGGAAACGGCGCGCGTGTTTGTTGGCGTCGAGCGTGGTCGAGCTTGCCGTCGGCGCCGAGGGTGGCGCGGATCACGTAGTTGCCGCCGCGGCTGACAACCAGGAAGTTCTTGCCACGGCGATCGGCGTCGATCGCCACGATGTCGTTGAGGAAGAGTTTGTCGAGCGGCGTGGCCGGCGTCGCGGGCGACTTCGGTCCCGACGAAGGTGTTCAGATTCACCGAGAACGGCGTCTCGGCATTGGTCACCGTGCTCAGCACGCCCACCAGCGCCTGCACGTTGCTGTTGAAGTGCACCGGCGGCTCGGGCTGCGCACCGACATTCGGCACGTAGAGGCGCGGACCGCGCAGCAGCGCGCCGAACAGCATGTTCGGGTACACCTTCTGCGCGACGCGGCCGATCGGGCCTTCAGCGCTGATGTCGCGCGTCGGCAGTGTCGCGTCCGGGCAGAAGGTCGTCTTGGCAAGCGCGGCGGCGCCGTTGTTGGTGCCGTTCGGGCCGCTGTTGAAGTACACCACCTGCTGAGCGGTCTGCAGCTCATCGCGCGTGCCGCGGGCAGAAGTTGCGGCGATCGGCGTTGAAGCCCGAAAGCCATGGGATTGAGCAGCAGGCGCGTGACGCGTCGCCGTGCCCGGCGTTGCTCACCGCATCACCGACGCGGAACGAGCTCACGACGCCCTGCTTGGCGTCGTCGAAGCCATCCGGGCGCGCCGGGTCGATGACCTCGCCGAACAGCTGCGTGACGTACACGCGCTCGTCATTGTCGTTGCGATCGCCGTCGTTGCTGATGGCCATCGCGTACGGATTGCCACCGGTCTTCACGCGCCCGACGATCTCGTAGTTGGAGAGGCGCACGATCGCGACATCGCCCGTGATGTTGCCAGCGATGAAGGCGATAGTTGCCATTCGGCGTGATTGCGATGCCGCGTGGCTCGACGCCCACTTCGATGGCACTGCCCAGCGCCACCGGCGTCGCGGCGCTGAGATCGATGACGCTCATGGTGCCGTCGATGGCGTTGGTGACGTAAGCGCGCGTGTCGTCGGGAGAGAGCGCGACGAAGCGCGGCTCCTTTCCGACGGATACCTCGGCCAGCAGCTGTGCGGCATCGGCTGCCGTCTTGCATCGCGCACGCGGATGACCGACACGCTGGCCTTCTGGCGGTTGACGACCACGGCGCGCGTAGTCGTCACCGGTGAGCGCGATGCTCGACGAGCGCGACTGGCGGAACAGCAATTGGTAGCGCGCCAGGGCTTGTTCGGCGGGGATCAGCGCGCGATTCTTCGCCGTGGCCAATGACCTGACCGTTGCGTCATTCTCGAAACTGGCGGCACTGGCCGCGAAATCCAGGGTCTTGGTGCCGGTGACGGCAGCGTCGATCGCCGCGTTCGCGGCCGCATCGATCTGGAATGCCGTCGCTTGCGTCGTCATTGGCATCGAGCAGCTCGAGCACGCGCAGCAGGTTCGATAGATAGGTCTCGCCGTTCGCCGCCTGCACCTCGGTGAGGTCCTGCAGGCTGAAGGATACGACGCCGCTGGTGTAGGCCGGCATGGCGCTGCCGATGGAGATGCGATTGGTGTTGCCGCCGACAAAGAAATGGATCTTGCGGCCTTCGGCGAACTGGAACTTGCCGGCGGAATCGGTGCGCCCGTCACCGACGTCGGCAATGGAGAATCCGAGGCCTTCGATGGTGTCGTCGACAAACTGTGCGTCGCGGATCACCGCGGCCGGTGGCTGCCGCGGAGGCGGGGTATTTCCGCCGCCGCCGCCGTAGCCTCCACCGCCGCAGGCGGCGATCAGTGCGGAAGTCGCTGCCTGCAGCAGCACTCCTTTGACAACACGCGTCCTGCGCGAGTCTTCTCGATGCGTCCCTGTGTTCATGGCTCCGACAATCCTGATGTAGTGGTGTCGGATGTTGAGTAGCAAGTTGCTTGCGGGCGGTTTCAAATCGCGCGAAAAGAAGAAGTCACGAAAGCAACCTCGTTCGGGAACCCGTCGGGCACTTCCTGCAACGCGCGGCGACATTTCGATGAACCTGGGCGGAAGTGTTTGCGTTCGTCTGGTGTTCGCACTTACGCCATGCCAACCAGACAGGTGTGAGTACGAGGCTCGCCAAAAGAACGCCCCCGACAGGTGTCTTTGGCGTTTAACAGTGCCTCTGTTACCCTGCGCGCCCCCTAAACCCGGCTCTCGCCCCTCCTTCCCGGCGCTAAGCCCCTGAGTTCTATGGCAAATCGCCCGATCCGCAACATCGCCATCATCGCGCACGTCGACCACGGCAAGACCACGCTGGTCGACTGCCTGCTGCGTCAGTCCGGCACCTTCGCCGCGCACGAGAAAATCGCCGAGCGGGTCATGGACTCGAACGACATCGAAAAGGAACGTGGCATCACGATCCTGGCGAAGAACTGCGCCATCGAATACGGCGGCACGCGCATCAACATCGTCGACACGCCCGGGCACGCCGACTTCGGCGGCGAAGTGGAACGCGTGCTGTCGATGGTCGACACCGTGTTGCTGGTCGTCGACGCGGTCGAAGGCCCGATGCCGCAGACGCGTTTCGTCACGCGCAAGGCGCTGGCGCTCGGCCTCAACGCCATCGTCGTGGTCAACAAGATCGACCGTCCGGGCGCGCGTCCCGACTGGGTCATCGACCAGACCTTCGAACTGTTCGACAAGTTAGGCGCAACCGACCGCCAGCTCGACTTCCCGGTCATCTACGCCTCGGCGCTCGAAGGCTGGGCCAGCACCGACCACACCCGCCGCGAGCCCGACATGCGCGCGCTGTACGAAGCCATCCTGCACCACGTGCCGGCTCCCAAGAGCGAGCCCGACGCGCCGCTGCAGTTCCAGATCTCCACGCTCGACTACAACTCGTACGTCGGACGCATCGGCATCGGCCGCATCCGCCGCGGCACGATCAAGGCCGGCCAGACGATCCAGCTGTGGAACGGCAGCGAAGATCACGGCACTGCCAAGGTTCAGCAGGTGCTCACGTTCAAGGGCCTGACGCGCGAGTCGGTGGATCCGAAGCCGTCGCCGGCGACATCGTCGCCGTGACCGGCATCGAGGACGTGCACATCGGCTATACGATCTGCGACGTCGACCAGCCCGACGCGCTGCCGCCCATCTCGGTGGACGAGCCGACGCTGGTCATGAACTTCCAGGTGAACACCTCGCCGCTCGCCGGCAAGGAAGGCAAGTTCGTCACCAGCCGCCAGATCCGCGAACGCCTGATGCGCGAGCTCGAGAGCAACGTGGCGCTGCGCGTCGAAGAAACCGCCGACGCCGACGTGTTCCGCGTCTCGGGCCGCGGCGAGCTGCACCTCACCATCCTCATCGAGAACATGCGCCGCGAAGGTTACGAGCTCGCCGTCGGCAAGCCGCGCGTGCTCACCAAGACCATCGACGGCGTGGTGCACGAGCCGTTCGAGGCGCTGACCGTCGACATCGACGAAGCCCACCAGGGCGGCGTCATGGAATCGCTGGGCCGCCGCAAGGCCGAGATGAAGGACATGGCGAACGACGGCCGCGGCCGCGTGCGCATCGAGTACCGCGTCTCGGCGCGCGGTCTCATCGGCTTCCAGAGCGAGTTCATGAACGCGACCCGCGGCACCGGCCTGCAAAGCCACATCTTCGACGGCTACGCGCCGCTCGCCGGCGACATTCCCGACCGCCACAACGGCGTGCTGATCAGCAGCGAACCCGGCGCCGCCGTGGCGTACTCGCTGTTCTCGCTGCAGGAACGCGGCCGCATGTTCGTCTCGCATGGCGAGGCGGTGTACGAAGGCATGATCATCGGCATCCATTCGCGCGAGAACGATCTCGTGGTGAATCCGATCAAGACCAAGAAGCTCACCAACATCCGCGCCGCCGGCAAGGATGATGCGCTGATCCTCACGCCGCCCATCGAGCTCACGCTCGAGTATGCGGTCGAGTTCATCGCCGACGACGAGCTCGTGGAAGTGACGCCGAAGAACATCCGCATCCGCAAGCGCATGCTGCACGAACACGAGCGCAAGCGCGCCTCGCGCGTCGAAGAAGCGCTGCTGGCCTGATCGCCCGCCGCGCAGTAACGGCGGCGCCGGCACCCTTAGGTGCCGCGTATCGGTGTAGCACGTGACGCACTTCGCGAAACCTGCCGGCCGGCTCCCTGCAGTTAACTTTTTCCCGGGTTGTTAGTCACAGAACCGCCGGGCTTCATTATTTGGGCGCGCGAGCCGGGCGTAGTCTGGGGGCGTGAACAAACCGGGTGACAACAAGGCGGGCGCTAACAAGCCGGCCAAAAAGTGGCACGCGGTCATGGTGGTGCTGAACGGCTCGAGTTGTGCGGCCGCCGCCCTGTGCCGGAATTCACGCTTTCTGGCGGGCGAAGCCCCAAGGCTGCCACTGCCCGACTGCCCGCACCCGGCCGAGTGCCGCTGCACCTTTCGCCACTTCGAGGATCGCCGCAACGGTCCGCGGCGCACCGAGGAGATCGGCGGGGGACTGCAGGCAGACAAGCCGGAAGTCAATCGCCGCAAATCACGGGGCCGACGCGCGCGCGACCGCGTCTAGCGATCTATTCGGTAATCGACGGTCACCACCACGCGCGCGATCTTGTCGACCGTGGACTTGTCGTAGGTGCCGCCCCAATCGCTGACGTCGGAATTGGCGCCCGCGGGCAGGATGTAGAACGCACCCTGTGAAGCGGAACGCATCGGCCCGACCTTCACGTCGCCATTCTTGGCGAACTCAGCCGCCCGCACGCGCGAGTTCTGCATCGCCGCGCCGATGAGCGACATCTTCACGTCTTCGAGATTCGAGACCAGGAACTGCGGCTGCCCATAACTCACCGGATGTCCGTCGGCCTGGAACTGCACGATGGCCTTGGAGGCGGCGATGATGCGCGCAATGTCAGTGGTGTTGAGCGTGACGGATTGGCGCGCCCAGCACGGCAATCACCTGTTAGTTAGCCTGCAGCTCGGACTCGCCCGGTACGGAAAAGTTCGGCTCGCCGCGACATTGACTTGCGGTGCTGGCGCGCGTGAAGTACCGCCAGGCGAGGCGCAGGGAACCTGACCCATGAAAATCCGCATGTTGATACTGGCGTTGCTGTTCGCATCCGTTTCGCTGGCGGCGACGTTGTCCGTGGAGGAGGAATTGATAGGTATGGAAATCGCCTGGGGCGATGCGCTGGTCAAGCGGGACCATGCGGCCCTGGAAAGCATGATCGCCGACGAATACTTCGGCACCGACTCGGGCGGCAGTACGTCCAACAAGGAACAGGAAATCTCCGCCTCGAAATCCGGTGACTTCATGGTTCAGTCATCCAAGTTCAGCGAATTGAAAGTCCGTGTGTACGGCGACGTCGCCACGGTGACCGGATCAATCTGATAGCCGCGGCGTACCGGGGCGGAACGTAGGTGGCAGGTACCGCTTCTCCAATGTGTTCGTGAAGCGTGACGGCAGATGGCAATGCGTCCTGGCGCACTCGAGCCATATACGTCACTGACAGCCGTCCCGTCCAGGAGTGCGGATGTGGCAAACTCGCGCCATGTTCGGCATCGACCTGCAGACCGAAAACGTTGCAAAGCTGATCCAGCTGGCGCTGGGCCCGGTGTTCCTGCTCTCGGGCGTGGGCATCACGCTGAGCATGCTGACCGCGCGGCTGGCGCGCATCGTCGATCGCGCCCGCGCGCTCGAGGACCGGCGCGACGCCGCGACCGACACGGCCAAAGTCGTGGCCATCGATGAGGACCTCAAGTTCATCGTGCGACGCACGCGCTACATCAACAGCGCCATAGCTCTGTCCACCACTTCCGCGTTCCTCACGGCGCTGGTAGTGACCATGCTGTTCGCCAGCGCCTTCTCGCCACTCAATATCGGCGTGGCGATCGCGGCGACTTTCGTGGCTTCGCTGGCCTGCCTTTCCTTGTCCTTCCTGATGTTCCTGATCGAGGTGCGCATCGCCACCCGCTCACTGCGCATCGGCGGCAAGATACGACTCTGATGCGCCTGCAAGTACTGTCAACCGGTTGCCTGTTTGCCTGCGGCAGCGGCTTTCGCCATCGGCCCGAGCGATCGTGAAAAGCCGCCAACCACCGCGCAGGTGATGGAGGCGACTCAGCCTTCAGATTGGCGTCGACCCGATCCCGAGAACACGCTGTATCTCGATCTGCCGGCCGGCCGCGTGATCATCGAGCTCGCGCCGCGTTTTGCGCCCCAACACGTCGCGAACATCAAGACCCTGGCGCGCGAGAAGTTCTTCGACGGCCTGCCAGTGGCACGGGTGCAGGACAACTTCGTGGCGCAATGGGGCGACGTCGACAAGACCAGGCCCATCGAGGCCGCGGGGCGCAAGCTGCCCGACGAGACCGTCATCGCGTGGAGCAAGTCGCTGCCGATCATCAAACTACCGGACGCCGACGGATATGCACCTGAGACCGGCTGGCTCGACGGGTTTCCGGTCGGCGTCGAACGCAAGCCTTCGGGCCAGGTGTGGATGACCCATTGTTACGGCACCCTCGGCGTGGGCCGCGAGAACTGGCCGGACACCGGCAGCGGCGCCGAGCTGTATGTCGTGATCGGCCAGGCGCCGCGGCAGCTGGATCGCAACATCGTGGTCGCCGGGCGCGTGCTGCGCGGGATCGAGTGGCTATCGGCGCTGCCGCGCGCCAGCGGCGCGCAAGGCTTCTATGAAAAGCCCGAACAACGCACGCCGATCACGTCGCGCCGTGCTCGCGGCCGACCTTCCGGTATCCGAGCGTAGCGCCATCGAGGTGTTGCGCACCGACACCCCGCTGTTCACCAGATACGTCGAATCGCGTCGCAACCGCCGCGACGAGTGGTACCTGCGTCCCGCCGGCCACATCGACGTCTGCAACATTTCCGTCCCCGTTCGATAATAAACAGGGGCGACATCAAGTAGAATCCGCGCCCCTATGGGACGCATTTTCGAAGTACGCAAGCACACGATGTTCGCGCGCTGGGACCGCATGGCCAAGCAGTTCGCGCGCGTCGCCAAGGACATCAACATGGCCGTCAAGGCCGGCGGCGCCGATGTCGGCTCCAACCCGGCGCTGCGCCGCGCGGTGCAGAACGCGCGCCACGTCAACATGCCGAAGGACAAGGTCGAAGCCGCGATCAAGCGCGCTCTCGGCAAGGACGCGACCGCGTACGAACAGATCATCTACGAAGGCTATGCGCCGCACGGCGTCGCTGTCATCGTCGAAGCCGCGACTGACAACGCGACGCGCACCGTGGCGCAGGTGCGCGCGATCTTCTCCAAGGCCGGCGGCAACCTGGCGACGGCCGGCAGCGTGGCATTCCAGTTCCGCAAGATGGGCGTGTTCCGCCTGAATCCCGACCGGCATCGATCACGACGATCTCGAGCTGTATCTCATCGATCATGGCCTCGACGAAATGGGCGACAGCACCGGCGAGAAGGGTGAACCGCAGATCGTGGCGCGTTGCCTGTTCGCCGAATTCGGCCACATGCAGGAGGCGCTCGAAAAGCGCGGCATCCACCCGGTGTTGGCGACGCATGAATTCATCTGCACCACACCCATCGAACTACCCGAGGCCCAGGCCACCGAGGTGCTGCAGATGGTCGATGCACTCGAACAGAATGATGACGTGCAGAACGTCTATCATTCGCTCGTCTAGGCTGTCTTCAACGTGGACACCATCGAAGCGTTGACCACGCGCAGCAGCGCCAAAGCCTACGGCGACATGTCGCCGACCCGTGACCACCTCGACGTCATCCTGCACGCCGCGGTGCGCGCGCCCGATCACGGACGCCTGCGACCGTGGCGATTCATGCTGATAGAAGGAAACCAGCGCAAGAAGTTCGGAGACATCCTCGCGGCATCGGCGCTGCGCCGGACGCCGGCTTTGTCCGCGGGCGACCTGCAGCGCGAACACGACAAGGCCATGCGCGCTCCGCTCATCATCCTGGTGGCGTGCCGCATCGTGCCGGGCACCAAGGTGCCGGTCATCGAGCAGATCCTGGCCGCGGGTGCGGCTGCGCAGAACATCCTGCTTGGCCTGCACAATTTCGGCTATGCCGCTGCCTGGAAAACCGGCGAGGCCGCGTACGATCCCGAAGTGAAGAAGTCGCTTGGGTTAGCCGTCGACGATCACATCGTCGCGTTCATCTATGCGGGCGGCGGGCTCGGCGCGTTGTTCACTCCGGGCAAGCCTGCAACCGTGCAGGACGCAATGCTGGAGTTTCCGGCTGGCTAACTGCGTGGCCTGAACCAGTCGCCGCTCGAAAAGTACAACAGGTGCAGCGCGACGAAGTTCATGACCAGCGGCAAGATGCGTGTCAGCAGGTAGTTCGTGCCCAGAAAAATGTCCCACAGGTCGGGGTCTTGACGCCAGACGTAGCCAATGGCCCAGCACAGTCGTGCAAAAGTCACCAGCACGAGCATGAGCAGCACGAGCCGCGCCCACCCTCTTCGCTGCGCGATCTGATGGCAGATCACGCCTAACAGCGTGAACTCCACGGCAAACATTGCCACGCCGCGAGGATTCGCCACGTAGAAATTCGCTGCGTACAGGCCCTTCAGGATCGCTAACAACATGATCAGCAGCGCACCGACTATGAGACCGATCGCGATGTGCACGTTGCGCGGACGTGCCGGTATTTCCGGTTCCGGGGGATCAACAAGCGCGGCGCCTGTTGTCTTGTAGTTATCGTTGGTCATGGCCTGAGGCGAACACCAGCAGCTGATCGCCTTCGCGCACCTGCTCACCCACCGAGCACAGCAGCCGTTCCACGGTTCCGGCCGCGGGTGCGGTGAGCGTGTGCTCCATTTTCATGGCCTCGATGATGAGCAGCGCCGCACCACGCGCGACCGTGTCACCGGCCTTCACCAGAACCTCGAGTACGCGCCCGGGCATCGGGGCCGTGACGCCTCCGTGCGTATCGGCGACCGGGGACGTCGGCAGGTAGGGATCGAGGTAATGGAAGACGTGATGCGCACCAGCACGGAATACGTGAATGGCAGACGGCCCACGGTAGACGATGCCGGTCGAGGGAGCGTCGGCGGCAAAGTCCACGCGCACGTCCTGCTCCGCGTCACCGCAGCGCAGGCGCACGGCGCGCACCGAACGCGCGCCCAACCTCCATCCGGACGCATCGCCCCAGGGGCTCGCGTCGCCGCTCGCGATTCCCAGCGCGGCGCGGGCAGCCAGTTCCCAGGCAATTTGCGGTGGTGAGACCGGCGCGGGGAACAGGTGCTCGCGCTCGCGCTCGATGAGCGCCGTGTCGAGCCGCGCTTCAACGAATGAAGCGACGCGGGTGAGTCGATGCAGGAACTCGATATTGGTCTGCACGCCGGCCACGTGGTACTCAGCCAGCGCCGTGCGCAGTCGCCCGATGGCTTCGGTGCGATCGGCGCCATGCACGACGAGCTTGGCAATCATTGGGTCATAGAAAGGAGTGATCGGGTCCCCCTGCCGCACCCCGGTGTCGATCCTCACCTCGCGCGACGTCACCGGCGTCGACAGGTACTCGAGTGTGCCGATGGATGGCAGGAACTCCCGGGCCGGATCCTCGGCGTAGACGCGCGCCTCGATGGCGTGGCCGCTCAGCGTCAGCTCGTCCTGGCGTCGCGGCAATGGCTCACCGGCGGCGACGCGCAGCTGCCACTCGACCAGGTCGAGACCGGTGATCATCTCCGTGACCGGGTGCTCCACCTGCAGGCGCGTGTTCATTTCCATGAAATAGAACGCGCCGTCGGGCGCTGCGATGAATTCCACCGTGCCGGCGCCGACGTAGTTCACCGCGCGCGCTGCCGCCACCGCAGCTTCACCCATCTGGCGCCGCCGTTGCGCCGTCATGCCGGGCGCCGGCGCCTCTTCGATGACCTTCTGGTGACGGCGCTGCACCGAGCAATCCCGCTCGAATAGATAGACCATGTTGCCATGCGTGTCGCCAAACACCTGGACTTCGATGTGCCGCGCCGGGCTCAGGTACTTTTCGACCAGCACATGGTCATCGCCGAAACTCGCCTGGGCTTCGCGCCGGCAGCTGGCGAGCGCCGCCGCGAAATCTGCTTCGCGATCCACGCGGCGCATTCCCTTGCCGCCGCCGCCGGCCACCGCCTTGATGAGCACCGGGAAGCCGATACGACGCGCCTCCTCCAGCAGAAACTCCGCCTCCTGGCGCTGGCCGTGATAACCGGGCGTGAGCGGCACACCGGCCTTCTCCATGAGCGCTTTGGCCGCGGACTTCGAGCCCATGGCCGCGATGGCTTCGGGGGTCGGGCCCACGAACACCACGCCGGCATCACCGCAGGCACGGGCGAATTCCGCGTTCTCGGACAGGAAGCCGTAGCCGGGATGAATCGCCCCGGCGCGCGTCTGCCGCGCGGCGTCGAGAATCACTTCGCCACGCAGGTAACTTTCCTGCGGGCGCGCGCCGCCGATGTGCACCGCCTCGTCGCAGGCGGCAACATGCGCGGCATGGGCGTCCGCGTCGGAGTACACCGCAACGGTGCTGATTCCCAGGCGCCGCGCCGTGCGCGCGACGCGGCAGGCGATTTCGCCCCGGTTGGCGATCAGCAGCTTGCCGAACATGGTGCTATGCCTTTACGACTTTTTTGGAGGCGCCCAGGCCGGCGCGCGCTTCTCGAGGAATGCGCCGATGCCTTCGCGCCCTTCGGCAGAGACGCGTGCGTCGGCGATGCACTTGGCCGTGGCCGCGAGCAACACATCGTCCATCGGCGCCTCCACCACGTCGGCCAGCAACCGCTTGGTGGCGGCCAGCGCCGCGGGACTCGCCCCCAGCAACTGCTGCACCAGGCGTTCGACTTGGGCGTCGAGCGCCTGAGGCGCGACGATCTCATGCACCAGGCCGAGTTCCAGGGCACGCGCCGCGTCGAACTTCTCCGCGGTGAGCATGTAACGCGCCGCCTGGCGGGCACCCATGGCGCGCACCACGTGCGGCGATATGGTGGCGGCCACCAGCCCGAGCTTCACTTCCGACAGGATGAAATTCGCCGCAGCCGCCGCCACGACGATGTCGCAGGCCGCCGCCAGCCCGACGCCACCGCCGAACGCATCGCCCTGGACGCGGCCGACCACCGGCCGCGAGCATGAATGCACGGCGTGAAACATGCGTGCGACTTTCAGCGCGTCGGCGTGATTGTCGGCGTGACTGAAGGAGGCCATGGAACGCATCCAGTTGAGATCGGCCCCGGCGCAAAATGCCGGCCCACGCGAAGCCACGACCACGACACGCGTGTCCGGCGACGCTTCCACGTCCGCGAAAGCGTTGGCGATGTCCGCCACCAGCGCATCATTGAAGGCGTTGCGCACCTCGGGCCGATTGAGCCAGAGCCAGCGCGCGGCGCCGCGTTGTTCGACTTCGATGTGTCTATAGGCGCTCATTCGTACTGCGTCCGCTCACATCCGAAAGACGCCGAAGCGTGTCTCTGGAATCGGCATCCTGACACTTAACCCCAGGCCCAGCGCCAGGCAGCGGCGCGTGTCGACAGGATCGATTACTCCGTCGTCCCACAGCCGCGCGGTGGCGTAATAAGGATTGCCCTGCGCTTCGTATTGCTCGCGAATCGGGGACTTGAAGGACGCTTCCTCCTCGGCGCTCCAGGCGCCGCCCTTCGCCTCGATGGCATCACGCCGCACGGTGGCCAGCACGTTGGCGGCCTGCTCGCCACCCATGACGGAGATGCGGGAGTTCGGCCAGGTCCACAGGAAACGTGGCGCGTATGCGCGTCCGCACATGCCGTAGTTGCCCGCGCCGAAGCTCCCGCCGACGATGACAGTGAATTTCGGCACGCGTGCGCAGGCCACGGCGGTGACCATCTTGGCGCCATGGCGCGCGATGCCCTCGTTCTCGTATTTCTTGCCGACCATGAAACCAGTGATGTTCTGCAGGAACACCAGCGGCACGCGCCGCTGACAACACAGTTCGATGAAGTGTGCGCCCTTCTGTGCGGATTCGGAAAACAGGATGCCATTGTTGGCGAGAATGCCGACCGGCATGCCATGGATGCGCGCGAAGCCGGTCACCAGCGTGGCGCCGAATCGCGCCTTCCATTCCTCCAGGTTGCTGCCGTCGACGATGCGGGCGATGATTTCGCGCGCGTCGTAGGGCTTGCGCGTGTCGGTGGGAATGAGGCCGTAGAGTTCCTCGGCCGCGAACCTGGGCTCGTCAAAGCTTTGGGCTTGCCGGCAGTTCAACGGCAAGCGGGTCGCGCGGCAATCCGCCCACGATGCGTCGCGCGATCCCCAGCGCGTGGGAATCGTTTTCGGCGAGATGGTCCACCACGCCGGAAATCCTGGCGTGCACCTCGCCCCCGCCCAGCTCCTCGGCGCTCACGACTTCACCGGTGGCGGCCTTCACCAGCGGCGGGCCGCCCAGAAAAATCGTGCCCTGGTTGCGCACGATGATGGATTCGTCGCTCATGGCGGGGACGTAGGCGCCGCCCGCGGTGCACGAGCCCATCACCACCGCGATTTGCGGAATACCCGCCGCCGACATGTTGGCCTGGTTGAAGAAGATGCGCCCGAAGTGTTCCTGGTCGGGAAACACCTCGTCCTGGCTGGGCAGGTGTGCACCGCCCGAGTCCACCAGGTACACGCAGGGCAGGCGGTGTTCTTCGGCCACGCGCTGGGCGCGCAGGTGCTTTTTCACGGAGACCGGGTAATACGTGCCGCCCTTCACCGTCGGGTCGTTGCACACCACCACGCACTCGCGCCCGGCGATGCGGCCAATGCCGGTGATGATGCCGGCGCCGGGCGACTCGTCGCCGTACATGCCGAAGGCGGCGAGCGGCGAGAGCTCGAGGAAAGGGGCGCCGGGGTCGAGCAGCATCTCGATGCGATCGCGGGGCAGCAATTTTCCGCGCCCGACGTGTTTGGCGCGGGCCGCCTCGCCGCCTCCCTGCGCGACCCGCCGCTGCCGGCTGCGCAATTCATCGACCAGCGCACGCATCGCGGCCTGGTTGACGGCGAATTCGGCACTTTTCCTATCGACTTTGGATTCCAGCACCGGCATGATTGTCGGACAATAGTACAACCCGACATTTGAAGGCAAGCGACATGAGCATCCTGGACGCAATCGACTTCGATTTCGGGCTCGGCGACGAGCTCGACGAAGTGCGGACGCAGGTGCGGCGCTTCGCGCGCGAGCGCATTGCGCCGCGCGCCGAAGAGATCGACCGCAGCAACGAATTTCCCCGCGACCTGTGGCCCGAGCTCGGCGCCGCCGGCTTGTTAGGCATCACGGTCCCGGAACGCTGGGGTGGCGCCAACCTCGGCTACCTGGCGCACATCATCGTCATGGAGGAGATCTCGCGCGCCTCCGGCTCGGTGGGCCTGTCCTACGGCGCGCACTCCAACCTGTGCATGAACCAGATCGTGCTCAACGCGAACGACGCGCAGCGTGATCGCTACCTGCCGAAACTGGTCACCGGGGAACACGTGGGAGCGCTGGCGATGAGCGAACCCGGCGCGGGCTCGGACGTGGTCGGCATGCAGTTGCGCGCGGAGAAGCGCGGCGCCGCCTACGCCCTCACCGGCCGCAAGATGTGGATCACGAACGGCCCCGATGCCGACGTCGCCGTGGTGTACGCCAAGACCGATCCGGCCGCGGGACCGCGTGGCATCACCGCCTTCATCGTCGAAAAGGGCACGGCGGGTTTTTACAGCGCGCAGAAGCTCGACAAGCTCGGTATGCGTGGATCTTCCACCAGCGAGCTGGTGTTCGAGAACTGCCTGGTACCGGAAGAAAACGTTGTGGGCCAGATCAACGGCGGGGTGAGCGTGCTGATGCGCGGCCTCGACTACGAACGCGCGGTGCTCGGTGGCGGCCCGCTCGGGCTCATGGCCGCGGCCCTGGATCTCGTACTGCCGTACGTCCACGAGCGCAAGCAGTTCGGCCAGCCGGTGGGCACGTTCGAGCTCATGCAGGGCAAGCTCGCCGACATGTATGCCGATCTCAACGCGGCGCGCGCGTACAGCTACGCGATCGGGCGCGCCTGCGACGCCGGCCGCTGCTCCCGGCAGGATGCCGCGGCCGCCATTCTGTTCGGCGCCGATCGGGCGACGCAGTGTTGTCTCGAAGCCATCCAGGCGCTCGGTGGCAATGGCTACATCAATGACTATGCCGCCGGCCGGCTGTTGCGCGACGCCAAGTTATACGAGATCGGCGCGGGCACGCAGGAAATCCGCCGCATGCTGATTGGTCGTGAACTCTACGAGCTGACCGCGTGAGCCCACCCCGTATCGCTGTTGTCCGAAAGTCCGGGCGTCAGGCGACGCGCACGGCGCCAGAATTCGCGCCCATCCGGGTGGAGCCGGCCTACCGCAAGGTGGCCGCGGCGCTGCTGGAACGCATCACCGACCGGACGCTGAACGCCGGTGAACGGCTGCCGCCGGAAATCGAGCTGGCGCGCCAGTTCGGCGTGCACCGGGGCACGGTCCGGGAAGCCCTGCGCGATCTCGAGAGCAACGGCGTGCTCAAGCGCGAACGCGGCTCCAAGCTCATGATGGTCACCAGGCCGGCGCGTCACACGATAGCCGCCGGCATCAGCCGTGCGCTCGCGCTGCACGACGTCAGCTATCACGACGTGTGGGAGGCGCTGATGGCGCTCGAGCCGCCGATCGCCGCGGCGGCCGCACGCGCCCGCAAGGCCGCCGACCTGGCGCGCTTCGACGCGCTGCTCGCGCGGCTCAGCACGCTCGATACGCACGGCGCGGTGGAACAGGCCGCCAACTTCTTTCGCGCCACCGGTGAAGCCACGCACAACGGCGTCTTCATGCTTGCCCACGAGCCGCTGGTGCAGCTGCTCGTGCCTTCCCTGGGCGCAATGGTCGAAGAAGTGCCACAAGCACGTGCGCGCATTGCCGACGCGCAGAAGCGCATCGTCGGCGCCATCCGCGATCGGGATCCAGCACAGGCGGGGGAATGGATGGCTAAACATATCCGGGATTTCCGTCGCGGGTTCGAAATCGCCGGCATCGCGCTGGAAAGGCGCGTGAGCGGCATCGAGATGTCTGGCACCTCAGTTAGCTAGCCTGCGGGGTGCGGCTCCGCCGGGTGCGAATCTGTCCACTCGCGCTGGACAATTTCCCGCGGTCAAAGACAATCGTCGGTGGGAGGGTGCTGGCCGGCCAGTCGGTCCAGCGGTCTATCACGCCAGTCGAGGATCATCTCTTGTTCACACTACGACGTCTGACAGGCCCGCTGGGACTGCCGGTGATGATGCTGATCGTCTTCGGAGGCTGGTCATTCGGCCCTGCGCTGGCACAGGCCCAGGACGAGACGCCCAAGGCGTCTCTCACGCTCGAGGATCTCTACTCGCAGTACAACATCATCGACGCCGACATCTCCCCGTCGGGAAAGCTCATCGCCGCGTCCATCCGTGGCAAAGATGACGACGCCATCGTGGTGTTGGATCTCGCTACCGGCGAGAAGAAACTAGTCACGCGTTTCAACAAGGACGCATTTGGCAAACAAATCGACGTACGCATCGGCTACGTGATGTGGAAGACGGAGGATCGGCTGCTGTTCCAGGTTCAAAGCGACGGCAACGATGGCCTGGATTACAACAAGATGTCGCGCGGTAGCGTGCTCAAGCTGGGCAACCGGCTGTACGCGGTGGATCGGACCGGCAAAAACCTCCTGCCCATGTTCGGCGACCAATACGACGATGCGCTGGTCGGCGCCTTCGATACCAGCGATATCGCCTCGATGTTGTGGAACGATCCCACGCACATCCTCATCCGCGTGGGCGGATGGGACGGACGCAGCCTGTTCAAGGTGGACGTGGGCACTGGCCGGGGCAAGGTGGTCGAAAGGCAGAAAGAAGGCATCATCGACTGGTGGTTTGACGTCGAAGGGGCGGCGGTAGTGCGCGTGGAGTATTCCGTCGGCACGTTGCGCTACTACCGCAAGCTGCCCGACGGCAAGTGGAAGAAGTACCACAGCGTAAGGCGTCAGGAGCTCGAGGAACAGCCGGACTTCTCACTCATCGGTCCATCGGGCGACCCCAGCAAGTTCTACGTGCTCGCGCGCCCGCCCGGCCGGGACCGCATCGGCGTCTATCTATACGACTTGCCGAACGAAAATTTCGGCGAACCGCTGCTGGAAAACGCTTCTTACGATATCGCCAGCGCACGCGCTTCGACCGATGGCAAGCAGATGCTGTATCACTGCTACGACGCGCATGTCCGCATCTGCGACTTTGCCGACACGAAGAAGAACGCCTACATGCGCGGGCTGCGCAAGTATTTCGATGAGTCGGCCAACGTCTACATCGTGGACGCCTCGGAAGACGAAAACACCCTTCTGCTACGGGTCGACGGTCCGAGTGACCCGCCGGCTTTCTACTATTACATGGTCGACAAGAAGGCCATCGAAATGGTCGGCGTCCAGCAGGGCGCATTGCGAAACAAGGCGCTTCCGACCTCCGCTGTCATCAACTACAAGACACGCGACGGACAACAACAGGCTGGTTACCTGACCTATCCGCCCGGCGCACAGGGCGCCAAGGGATTACCGCTCGTCCTGCTGGTTCATGGCGGTCCGCAGTCGCGCGATCGCCTCGAATTCGATCCCTGGGTGCAATACCTGGCAGCCCGCGGATACGCGGTGTTTCAGTCGAACTTTCGCGGCTCGGGAGGCTTTGGCGAAAGCTATGAGCTCAGCGGACATCGCGAGTGGGGCCGCAAGATGCAGGACGACCTCGGCGATGGTGTCAAGACCCTGGTCGACCAGGGCATTGTCGATCCAGCGCGCGTGTGCATCGCAGGCGGATCGTACGGAGGCTACGCGGCGCTGGCCGGCGCGGCTTTCACACCGACCGCCTTCAAGTGCGCGATCTCGATTGCCGGAGTTGGTGACCTCGAGGCCCTGGTGCGTTTCAAGAAGAAAAAATACGGCGCTGACTCGGATGTCTTCGATCACTACGTGCACAAGCTCGGCGATCCCGAAAAGGACCTGGAGATTCTGCGCGCAGCCTCCCCGATGTACCACGTGGACGCGATCAAGATTCCGATCCTGCTGATCCACGGCGACGAAGACGAAATCGTGCCGATTGAGCAATCCGAGACCATGCAGGCGGCGCTTGACAAGTCGGGAAAACCGACAGAGCTGGTGCGGCTCGAAGACGAAGGTCACGGCGGATTCAGCAAATCGCATTCCAAGGTCATGATGTCCGCCATTGGCTCGTTTCTCTGGCAACACCTCGGCAAGGGATTCGGCGTGGATTCGCCACCCCCGAAATACAGCATCGTAAAGTAGGCCATGCGCAATCGCTTGCTCGGAGGTCTGCTGTGCGTGCTGGCGATGCCGGCATGGCCGGCAGACCCGACACCGGTCGCGCAATCACCGCTGACTCTCGATGACCTTTTTTCCGATGAAGGCGCGTACGACGTAGCCGTTTCGCCGTCGGGTAATTACCTTGCCGCCGTGGTGCGTCGTTCGGACGGCGACATGCTCGTGGTACAGGACCTCGCCGCGAACCAGCTCATGGGCATCACGCGAATCGGCCACAAGGACGCCGGACCCAGGTTCGATGCCCGCATGAGTGCCGTGTACTGGAAGACCGAGGATCGGCTGCTGTTTCGCGTGTCGGTATCGCCAGCGGACGGTGTCTCCCTGAGGCAGCTGCGCATCAGCGGCATCATGCGCCTCGGCACCCGCCTGCTCGCGATCGATCGTGACGGCAAGAATCTCGTGCGGCTGCTCGCGGAGAACCACAATTCCGAGCTGGATTATGCTTTCGACCTCGGCGCGATCCGCAGCATGATGCCGCGCGATCCGGACAACATCCTGATGGTGGTCGACGGCCAGAACGGGCGCAGTCTGTTCAAGGTCAACGTGCGCACCGGCAAGGGAATTGTGATGGAACGCGCCAGCCTCATCGCCTGGGACTGGTGGCTGGACCTGGATGGCAGGCCCGTGGTGCGTGTCGAAGTCAGCGGCGGAACCGCACGCTTCTATCGCCACGAAGAAGGCGAACGCTGGAAGAAATTCCATAGCGTGCGTCTGCGAGAGCTGAAAGAACACACTGACTATGAGCCACTTGGCGCATCGGATCAGCCGGGCAAGTTCTACGTGCTGGCGCGTCCGGAAGGCGCGCAGCGCCGGGGCATCTATCTCTATGACCTCGCCAACGAGAGCTTCGGAGCCCCGTTGGCCGAGAACCCGGAATTCGATGTCTTTTCGGGCTTCATCTCTCGTGACGGCAAGAGCGTACAGCGCTATTGCTACCTGGCCCACGTACGCATCTGCGAAACCTCGGATGCCAAGCTCAATGAGCACATGAAAGACGTCCGCAAGTTCTTCAAGGACTCCGCCAACGTCTACGTGGTGGATTCCTCGGATGACAGCCGCACGCTGCTGTTGTTTGTCGAGGGCCCGAGCGACTCGCCGGCCTACTTCCAATACCGCGCCGACAAGCACGAGATCGCGCTCGTCGGACTCCAGCAGCAGGCAATGGCCAACAAGCTCATGCCGACGGCGTCGCTGATCGAATACCAGGCGCGCGACGGCATGAAGCTCAACGGCTATTTGACTCGCCCGCCCGGCGCGAAGGCTGCGACCGGCTTGCCGTTGATCATGATGCCGCACGGTGGACCGGAGGTCCGCGATCACCTGACATTCGACCCGTTGGTGCAATACCTCGCCTCGCTCGGCTACGCGGTTTTCCAACCGAATTTCCGCGGTTCCGATGGCTTTGGCCGGACCTTCGCCGAGAGTGGCTACGGCGAATGGGGCCGCAAAATGCAGGACGACGTGAGCGACTCGCTCGCAGTGCTCGTTGATCAGAAAGTCGCCGACCCGGCGCGCGTGTGCATTGTCGGCGCCTCCTACGGCGGATATGCCGCACTGGCGGGTGCGACGCTCACACCGGAGCTCTATAAATGCGTCGTGTCGATTTCAGGCACCGGCAACCTGGCGGAGTTCCTCAAGTCGCGCCGCAAGGCCTATGGCGGGGAATCCGACGTATACGCATACTGGATGCGCCAGATTGGCAATCCCGAACGCGATGCAGAGCGAATTGCCGCCGTATCGCCGGCACTACACGTGAATCGCATCAAGGCGCCCATCCTGCTGGTGCACGGTGACGCCGATGAAATCGTCCCCTATCAAGCCTCGATGGAAATGAAGAAGTTGTTGGACAAGTCCGGACGGCCGACGCAACTGATCACGCTCGAGGATGAAGGGCATTCGGGCTGGACGGACGACAACGAGCGGCTCGTGATGAATGCCATCGGCGAATTCCTGAAAGAGAAGCTAGGTCCCGGATTCGGACATGGCGTGGAGAACAGGCAATGAGCGGAACAAAACACAACGGCCCTGCACTGGCGCGCCGCGACTTTCTGAGGACCGGCGCCGCGGCCGCCGCCGCGTTCACCATCCTGCCCGGAGGCGCGTACGGCAAGCAGCGCCGCATTTCCGCGAATGATCGTGTCAACATCGCCGTGGTGGGGGCCGGCGGCATGGGCCGCGCCAACCTGCAGGCGCTGTCCACCCAGAATATCGTCGCGTTGTGCGACGTGGACTGGAACTACGTCGACACACGATTTGCGGACATCCCCAAGCAACTCGAGCAGGCGCAGCAGCGGCTCGCGCAGGCCACGGACGACATGCAGCGCCAGCGCGCGCAGGCGCAGATCGACGGCTGGCTGAAGCTGCAGCCGCAGCTGCCGAAGGCGAAGCGCTTCACCGACTACCGCGAGATGCTCGCGAAACAGAAGAACATCGATGCCGTGGTGATCGCCACTCCCGATCACACCCATGCGCACATCACGCTCGCGGCGATGGATCTCGGCAAACACGTCTACGTGCAGAAGCCGCTGGCGTGGTCGGTGGAAGAATGCCGCCGGCTGGCACGACGCGCCACCGAGACCAAGCTGCAGACCCAGATGGGAAACCAGGGTCATTCCTCCGACGATGCCCGCCTGGTGAACGAGTACATCCAGTCGGGCGCCATCGGCACGGTGAGCGAAGTACACGTGTGGACCAACCGGCCGCTGGCCTATTGGCCGCAGGGGATTCCGCGCCCCGCGCCGCTGCCTCCGAATGCGAACGACCTGCCGTGGAACATGAATGGCGTGATGACACGCGCCGCGGGCGCCTTCGGATCCTATCCACCGCCCGACAAGCTGGCCTGGGACCTGTTCCTCGGGCCCTCGCGCTTCATCGAATACCACCCTATCTACCACCCCTTCAACTGGCGTGGCTGGACGGACTGGGGAGTCGGCGCCATCGGCGACATGGGTGCGCATCTCATCGACTCGTCGTTCTGGTCGCTGGATCTCGACTTCCCGACCACCATCGAGACTACCTCGACGCCCTACAACAAAGACACTTATCCCTCGGCGTCGACGACCTTCTACGAATTCGCCGCGAAGGGCGCGCGCCCGGCGGTGAAAATGACGTGGTACGACGGCGGACTCACGCCGCCGAAGCCCGTTGAGATCGGCGAAGAAGAACTCAACAAGGGCGGGGGGGTGCTCTATATCGGCACCAAGGGCAAGCTCATGCACGACACCTATGGCTTCAATCCGCGCCTGTTGCCGAAGTCGTTGCACGACGCGGTGGGCAAGCCTCAAGAGACCTACGAACGCATCAAGACCAATCACGAGATGAACTGGATAGACGCCATTCGCGGCACCCAGAAGACCACCAGCCCGTTTGAGTACTCGGCCAGACTCACCGAGATCATGTTGTTGGGTGTGGTGGCGCTCAATGCCGGCAAAAAGATCGACTACGACGGCGCGAACATGAAGATCCGCAATGTCGCGGACTCGGACGCGCTGTTGAAGAGGACCTACCGCGCAGGCTGGGAACTGGCCTGACCGGGCATTGCACCCGGGCGCCGCGCTGCGTACGTTATTAGGTACGGAGGATCGCCCGCATGCCTCTCAAACGGATCCCGGTCCTGCTGCTGCTGATCGCGCTGATCCTCTGCGGCATCGCCTCGTGCGTCACCCAGCCGGGCGTGAATGCGGTCGAGTCCCGCGAAGTCGTCATCGAAGTCGCGGCGCTGCAGCGGCACGTGCAGGCGCTCGCCGTCACCTACCACCCGCGCAGTGTCGAGAACTTCGCCATGCTCGAAGCGGCGGGCGAGTACGTGCTGGCCGAGATGCGAGCCGCGGGCGCAGCGCCGGAAATCCAGGGCGTCGACGTGAACGGCACGGTGTACCGCAATTTCATCGCTCGCTTCGGCCCGGCCGAAGGTCCGCTGCTCGTCATCGGCGCGCATTACGATTCCAGCGGCCAGACTCCCGGAGCCGATGACAACGCCAGTGGCGTGGCCGCGCTGCTGGAGCTGACGCGGCTGCTGGCGCGCGATCCGCCTTCGCAACCCGTGGAGCTCGTCGCGTACACACTCGAGGAACTGCCCTACTTTCGCACCGAATTCATGGGCAGTTACCGGCATGCAAGCGCGCTGGCGCAGCAGAAACGCCAGGTGCGGCTGATGGTGTCGCTCGAGACGATCGGCTATTACCGCGATGAACCGCAATCGCAGGACTATCCCGTCGCTGGCCTCGGCCTGTTGTATCCCGACCAGGGAAACTTCATCGCCATCGTCGGCGCCTTCAACGATGTGAGCAACATGCGCCGCGTCAAGGCACTGTTCAAGGGCGCCTCCGACCTGCCAGTCGAGTCCATCAATGCGCCGTCTTCCGTGCCGGGCGTGGACTTCTCCGACCATGCCAGCTACTGGCAATTCGACATGCCGGCGCTCATGGTCACGGACACCGCATTCCTGCGTAATCCCAACTACCACGAATCGAGCGACTTGCCGGACACGCTCGACTACGCGCGGATGGCGAAGGTGGTGCGCGCCATGCACGCCGTTGCCATGCAGTTCTGACATTTCCGCGCCTATCTTCTCCGCATACGCACTTGCGCACGAGCTTTCGGTGCCTGCGGACTTCTGCCCCTTCGCGGCCCGGGGTGCCTCGCCGGCTTTGCATAACGCCCATACACGGAATCTGCTCGTTCCCGGGGGAATCCCTGAGGTATCCTACGGCGCATCATCCAGGCGGACGTTGCTATGGAATCTGCTGATCTGCTGCGACTGCGCGACGCCATCGTTCGCGACCCTGGTAACGCCGAACTGCGATACCTGCTGGGGGCCGAGCTCGCCCAGCGCCGCGAGTATCCCGAAGCCGTCGCGCAGATGCGCACCGCCCTCGACATCAATCCGAAACTGCACTTTGCCAGGCTGCAGCTCGGGCTGCTGTACCTCACCATGTCGCAGCCCGACAATTCGCTTGTCGTCTGGGCGCCGCTCGAAGAGCTCGAAGAAGGCGCGGCGCTGAAAGCTTTCAAACGTGGGCTCGAGGCGCTGATTCGCGATGATTTCTCCACCTGTATCGGTTTCCTGCAGCAGGGAATCGATCTCAACAAGCAGAACGCCACGCTCAACGACGACATGTCGCAGCTCATCGATCGAGTGCGCGACGGCAGCGTGATCGCGCCACCCAGCGTGCCCGCGGCTTGCAGCGACCTCTCCCGCTACGGCGAGCCCTCCGACACCAGGCACTGAGCCGCATCGGGGCCACCCTGGGTTGCGCTGCCCGCGCGGTCTTGTTATCAAGCCGCATGAGTCAGCCCTCCCCCGAAGACTTCAGCCTGCCCGCGTGGGCCTACTCGGACGCGGAATTCCTCGCGCTCGAGCGCGAGCGCATTTTCCGCCCGTCGTGGCAGATCATCTGCCACGTCTCCGAGATTCCGAACGCCGGGGATTACCAGTGTTTCGACTTCATCGGAGAGATGCTGTTCGCCCTGCGTGGCAACGATGGCGCGGTGCGCGTATTTCACAACGTATGCCGCCACCGTGCGGCACGCCTGCTCGACGGTCCGCGCGGCAGCTGCACCCGACGCATCATCTGTCCCTACCACGCCTGGTCGTACGACCTCGAAGGCCGCCTGGCCTCGGTGGGCGATCGCAGCGCTTTTCCGCACCTGGACATCTCGCGCGAATCGCTGGTGCCGGTGGAGATGGAAATCTACGCGGGCTTCGTGTTCGCCCGCATCAAGGGTGGCGGCCCGAGCGTCGCGCAGATGTTGGCGCCGTATGCCGCGGAGATAGCCACCCACGAGTTCGAGAAGCTCGAACCCATGGGCCGCGTGACAATGCGCCCGCGCAAGGTCAACTGGAAAAACGTCGGCGACAACTACTCCGATGCGTTGCACATCCCGGTCGCGCATCCCGGCCTCACGCGCCTGTTCGGCGCGACCTACGGCGTCGAATCACGCGAATGGGTCGATCGCATGTCGGGCGACATCACCGACAAACCGTCGCGCAACTGGGCGGAACGCGTATACCAGAAGTACCTGCCCGAGGCCGAGAACCTTCCGCAGGACAAGCGCCGCTCCTGGGTGTATTTCAAGCTATGGCCCAACTTTGCCTTCGACGTGTATCCGGACCAGGTCGACATCATGCAGTGGCTGCCGATCTCGCCCACGGAATGCCTGATTCGCGATATTGCTTACGCGCGCCCGGATGCGCGTCGCGAAATGCGGATGGCGCGTTACTGCAACTGGCGCATCAATCGCCAGGTAAGCGAGGAAGATCGAGTGCTGATAGAACGCGTGCAGAATGGCATGGCCTCGGGCAGTTACCGTGCGGGTCCCCTGGCCGCGGGAGAGGTCGCACTACGCAGCTTCGGCAACCGCCTGCGTGCCTTGATTCCCGAGTGCAATGACGCTGAGCCGCCGCCCGCGGGTTGGTCGCGTCACGGCAGCGCGCGAAGCTGAACGTTAGTGCCCGGCCACCGAAAGTTAGGTCCGGTTCTCGCCACAATCGTGGTGGCGGGCAACATGATCGGATCGGGAATCTTTCTGTTGCCCGCCTCACTCGCGAAAGTCGGCAGCGTGACCATCATCGGCTGGGTCGTCGCGTCCCTCGGCGCGCTGGCGCTGGCGATACTTTTCAGCAAACTCGCGCAGCGCAAACCCATGGCCGGCGGCCCTGCGAGTTACGCCTTCGATGCGTTCGGACCATTTTGCGGAATGCAGGCCAGCCTCTGGTACTGGGCCTCCTGTCTCATCGGCAACATCGCCATCGCCACCGCCGCATCGGGTTATCTCGCGGCGACCTTTGGATTTACTGCGGGGCCGGCCCTGCTGGCCTTCATCGCCATTGCCTTGTTATGGCTGGTGACCGCGATGAATCTCGTCAGTCCACGGTTCGTGGGGCTGATCGACGGGCCACTTCTCATCGCCGGCCTGGTGCCACTGCTGCTGGTGGCCACCGTGGGTTGGTTGATGTTCGATCCCGCCCAATACCTGGATTCGTGGAATGTCAGTGGCATGCCGCTGTTCGAGGCCGTGCCACATTCGCTGGCGCTGGTGTTCTGGGCGTTCACCGGCCTGGAGAGCGCCTCGGTCGCCGCCGCAGTTGTCGAGAATCCCGAGCGCAATGTGCCGATCGCGACGATTGCGGGCGTGAGCATCGCGGCGCTGGTCTACATCGCAGCCAGCGCCGCCATCATGGGGCTGGCGCCGGCGAGCGAACTGGCGAATTCGACCGCGCCCTTTGCGCTGGCGGCGGCAAAGATGTTCGGCGCCGGCGCGGGCCTGCTGGTGGCCTGCGCGGGATTACTCAAGACTCTTGGCACGCTCGCGGGCTGGGTACTGTTGACGGCGCAGACCAGCCGCGCCGCCGCCGATCACGGTCTGCTGCCGCCGCTGTTCGCCCGCACGCGGGCCGGTGATACGCCAGTGGCGGGCCTGATCATTTCCGGCTTCCTGGGCACGGCTGCCATCCTGCTCACCATCTCCCCAACCCTCGGCGAACAATTCGGCCTGCTGGCCGAGGCATCCACGCTGTTCGCGTTGCTCACCTACACCGCGGCGTGCGCGGCCGCCATGAAGTATCGCGTGCGAGGCGAAATCACCCTGGCCGTCATCGGCGCAGCGTTCAGCATCTTCTTCATCGCGTATTCGACCGTCCCGGTATTGACCGCGACTGCCATCTGCATGGGCATTTTCGTGCTGTGTTATCTGCCGCTGGCGCGACGCAAATACCTGCTGCCCGACGCCGCCGTGCGCAGCGGCAGCTTCGCCCGCCTGCGCGAGCGCCACGACGACCCCGGGAACCGCTGAGTTACTGCGGCAGCTGCGTGCCGTCCCACGGGCAAACTACCATCATCGAAGCAATCGCCGGCCGTGCCATTCCATGTGCCCGGCGATGAATGACTGGATGAAGAAGTAACCGTGGTCGTAGCCGGAATGCAGTCGCAAATCGAGCGGCTGACCGGCCGCCTTGCATGCCTCGGCCAGCAACTCCGGACGAAGCTGGTCCTTCAGGAATTTGTCCGACGTTCCCTGGTCGACGAGGATGGTGTCGGGAAACCGGCTGCCCCGCTTGATCAGCTCCACGGTGTCATGGTTGGCCCACTGGGTGCGATCGTCCCCCAGGTATCCGCTGAACGCCTTCGTGCCCCATGGCACCTGCGAGGGAGCACAGATCGGCGCAAAGGCGGAAACCGAGCGATAGCGCTGTGGATTGCCGAGCGCGATGGTGAGCGCACCATGCCCGCCCATCGAGTGACCCATGATGCCGCTGCGCGCCGGATCTGCGCGGAAATTCGCCGCGATCACCCCGGGCAGTTCCTCGACCACGTAGCTGTACATGCGGTAGTGGCGCGACCATGGAGACTGCGTCGCGTCGAGGTAGAAGCCCGCGGCGATGCCGAAGTCCCAGCTGTCGCGATCACCGGGCAGTTCCACGCGCGGACTCGTGTCCGGCGCGACCAACATCAGCCCGAGGCGCGCCGCATGTTCCAGCGCGCACGCCTTGGTGACGAAGGTTTCCTCGGTGCAGGTGAGCCCGGCGAGGTAATAGACCACCGGCACCGGGCCACCCGACACCTGCGGTGGCGTGAATACCGCGAAGCGCATGTCGCAATCGGTGGACTCGGCGCGGTGTTTGAAATAGCCGAGATCGCCGCCGTGGCAGAAGTGCCGCGAAATGACCTCGATCACGTCTTGAGCGTGCCTTTCGCCTTGGCCACGTGCGTCGCGATCGCATCCATGAGCACCGGCGATAACGCGTCGTACGGCGGCAGACGCAGCTTCTTGAGGCGGTCGCGGATCTTCTTCATGTCCTTGGGGCGCGCGGCGCCGGCTTCGATGGCTGATGACACGAACGCGGCGAACTCCGGTTTGTTCCAGCCCTTGTCCTTCGACAATTCCACGTGCACGAAGTCCAGGCCAAAGAACGGATGCCCGGTGTTGTCGATGCGGCCGTACATGTGCACGCCACAAGTGGTGCAGGCATGGCGCTGAATGGTGGTGTTCGTATCGACGATGCTGAGCTTTTGTCCGTTGGCAGTGACGCTGAGGTTGTCCTTCGGCACCACCGCGACCACCGAGAACACCGCGCCCGCGGGCTTCCAGCACCTGGTGCAGCCGCAGGCATGGTTGTGGGCGACATTTCCCTTGATCGTCACGGTCACCGGGTCGGAGGCGCAGAGGCAGTTGAGCGTGCCGCCCTTGAACTTCTTGTTGCCGGCCTTGACGCCCTTGTCTATCGATGGATGAAGCTTGATGGCCATGAACCTACCCTCGCCTCTCTTACGGAGGACATTTGTTAGCTAGAAGGTGACGACTGAACGAATGGATTCGCCCTTGTGCATGAGATCGAAAGCGTCGTTGATCTTGTCGAGTGGCATCACGTGCGTGATCAGGTCGTCGATGTTGATCTTCTTGTCCATGTACCAGTCGACGATCTTCGGCACGTCGGTGCGGCCGCGCGCGCCGCCGAAAGCCGTGCCCTTCCACACGCGGCCCGTCACCAGCTGGAACGGGCGCGTCTTGATTTCCTGGCCGGAGCCGGCGACGCCGATGATCACCGACACGCCCCAGCCGCGGTGGCAGCATTCGAGCGCCTGGCGCATGAGCTCCACGCTGCCGACGCACTCGAAGCTGTAGTCCGCGCCACCGTCGGTCAGCGAAACGAGATAGGGCACGAGATCGCCCTGCACTTCCTTCGGATTCACGAAGTGCGTCATGCCGAACTTCTCGCCCAGTGCCTTGCGCTTGGGATTGAGGTCGACACCGATGATCTTGTTGGCGCCGGCCATGCGCGCGCCCTGCACCACGTTGAGTCCGATACCGCCGAGCCCGAACACCACGACGTTCGCGCCGGGCTCGACCTTCGCCGTGTTGATGACCGCGCCGATGCCGGTGGTGACGCCACAGCCGATGTAGCAGATCTTCTCGAAGGGCGCGTCCTCGCGCACCTTGGCGAGCGCGATCTCGGGCAGCACCGTGTAGTTGGAGAAGGTGCTGCAGCCCATGTAGTGATGCACCTTCTCGTTGCCGATGGAGAAGCGGCTGGTGCCGTCGGGCATCACGCCCTGGCCCTGCGTGGCACGAATCGAGGTGCACAAGTTGGTCTTGCGCGACAGGCACGACTTGCACTGCCGGCATTCCGGTGTGTACAGCGGAATGACGTGATCGCCCTTCTTCAGAGTCGTCACACCGGGACCGACTTCGACCACCACGCCCGCGCCCTCGTGGCCAAAAATCACCGGGAACAATCCTTCCGGATCGCCGCCCGAACGCGTGAATTCATCCGTATGGCAGATGCCGGTCGCCTTGATCTCCACCAGCACTTCGCCGGCCTTGGGACCGGCCAGTTCGACGGTGGTGACTTCGAGAGGTTGACCGGCCTTCCATGCCAGAGCAGCGCGCGTTTTCATTGTTCGCCCCTTCCTCGTGGAGCGGCAAATGGTACACCCGGAGTTGTGCCTGTGAACGCACCAGAGGCTCGGGAGCCCCCGCATTTGGCGGCTCAGCCCCGGGGACCGCTGGCCGATCCAGCCCAATGTCACACGGCCGCAGCCAGATGCCCCGTCATTCCTCCAATCGCTCGGCTTGATCGCCCATAGGTCACGCGCCCCTCAGCCGTCCTCCGAATCCTAGAGGATACTGGCGCCTTCGTCCGCCGGCGTCGCACCCTCGCGCAGCCTCGTGAAGAGCTCGCGCCCCACGCCATACGTGGTGTCGAACATCTCGGGTTTGACCGGCTCGCGCGCCGCGAGAACGGCGTCGTCGACCTGTGCCTCGAGTACTCCCGCGCGTGCGTCCAGCCGGATGATGTCGCCGTCGCGCAGCCGTGAAATCGGACCATCGACCACGGCCTCGGGCGTGAGGTGAATCGCTGACGGCACCTTGCCCGAAGCACCGGACATGCGTCCGTCGGTGACGATGGCCACGTGCCGACCCCTGGCTAACAACCCGGACAACGCCGGAATCAGCTTGTGCAATTCGGGCATGCCGTTGGCGCGCGGGCCCTGGCCGCGCACCACGGCAACGAAGTTGCCGTCGATTCCGGCCTTGAGTGCCGCGGCGAGCGCTTCCTGGCTTTCGAACACCCGGGCAGGCGCGGTGATTTCCCAATGCTTGGGATCACAGGCCGAGGTCTTGATCACCGAGCGGCCGAGATTGCCGCGCAGCAATTTCAAACCGCCATCCGCGGAGAATGGGTTCGACGCCGGCCGCAGGATCTTCTCGTCATGCGACTTTTCCGGCGCGTCCCGCCATACCAGCTTCGAATCGACCAGGAAGGGATCCTTCGCATACGCACCGAGCCCGGGACCCCAGACGGTCATCACGTCTTCGTGCGCGAGCCCGGCATTGATGAGCTCTCGCGTCACGTAGCTCATGCCGCCCGCGGCATGAAACTGGTTCACGTCAGCTTCGCCGTTCGGATACACGCGCGCCAGCAGCGGCGTGACGCGCGAGATGTCAGCCATGTCGTCCCAGGTGATGACGAGACCGCAGGCACGCGCCATGGCGACCAGGTGAATCACGTGGTTGGTCGAACCGCCGGTGGCCATGAGGCCGACGATGGCGTTGACGAAGGAGCGTTCGTCGATGACTTCGACGAATGGCAGATAGTCGGAGCCCAGCGCCGTGGTCCTGGCCACCCGCTCCGTGGCGGCCACGGTCAGCGCATGACGCAGTGGCGTATTGGGATTCACGAAGGCCGCGCCCGGCACGTGCAGTCCCATCAGCTCCATCAGCATCTGGTTGGAATTCGCGGTGCCGTAGAAGGTGCAGGTGCCGGCGTCGTGATACGAACCCATCTCCGCGGCCAGCAATTCGTCGCGGGTCGCCTGACCTTCCGCGTACCGCTGACGCACTTCGGCCTTGGCCTTGTTGGCCAGTCCTGAAGGCATGGGACCACCGGGCACGAAGATGATGGGCATCTGGCCAAACGACGCGGCGCCGATGAACAGCCCCGGCACGATCTTGTCGCAGATGCCTAACAACAACGCGCCGTCGAAGGCTTCGTGCGACAGCGAGACGGCCGTCGCGAGCGCGATCACGTCGCGGCTGAACAGCGACAACTCCATGCCGGCGCGTCCCTGCGTGACGCCGTCACACATGGCGGGCACGCCACCGGCCACCTGGGCGGTGGCGCCGGCCACGCGCGCCGCGGCGCGGATCACCTCGGGAAACGGCTCATACGGGCGATGCGCCGAGAGCATGTCGTTGTACGCGGTGACGATGCCGATATTGGGGATGACGGACTGCTGCAGATTTGCCTTGTCCACGCCCGACGCGGCCATGACGTGCGCGAGATTGGCGCAGGCCAGCTTGCCGCGCGCCGGTTCGACCAGCTTGCGCTTGCGCGTGCGTTCCAGATATTCGCCGCGCGCGGCGGCGGATCGACCGCCAATACGTTCGGTGACTTCGGCAATGACATCGTGAAGTTTGGCGGCGGCCATGGCTACTCGTACCAGCTGTGACCGTGGCGCTCAGTCAGCGCAATCGCGGCCGTGGGCCCCCAGGTGCCCGCAGGATACGGCTTGACCAGCTGGCGCGTCGAGCGCCAGCTCGTCTGGATGCCGTCGATCCAGTGCCACGCCGCCTCCACCTCGTCGCGCCGCACGAACAGCGTCGTGTTTCCTTTCAGCACATCGAGCAGCAGGCGCTCATATGCGATGCGCGTTCGCCCGCCGCTCTCGTCCTTGGGCAGTGAGAGTTCGAGCGGCATTTCGCGAAGGCGCACGCCCTCGAGGCCCGGCTGTTTGCTGAGGATCTCGAGCGTCACACTCTCCTGCGGCTGCAGGTGGATGACCAGCCGGTTAGCCTGCAGGTTGGGTACGTCCGCGGCAAAGATGTTGTGCGGCACCGACTTGAACTGGATGGCGATATCGGTGCGGCGCGATTGCATGCGCTTGCCGGTGCGCAGGTAGAACGGCACGCCAGCCCAGCGCCAGTTGTCGATCTCCGCGCGCAGCGCGACGAAAGTTTCCGTGTCGCTGTTGCCCTTCTTGGCACTTTCCTGGGCGCCCTTCTCCTGGTTGTAGCCGGGCGCCGCGGTGCCGCCCGCGCTCCCCGCCGCGTACTGACCGCGCACCGTGTTCGCGGCCACGGTAGTCGCGGTGATTGGGCGCAGACTGCGCAGCACCTTGGTCTTTTCGTTGCGCACCTCGTTAGGCTCGAACAGGTGCGGCGGCTCCATCGCGACCAGCGCGACCAGCTGCAGCATGTGATTCTGCACCATGTCGCACAGCGCGCCGGAATCGTCGTAGTAACCCCAGCGCCCTTCGAGGCCGACGGTTTCCGCGACGGTGATCTGCACGTTGTCGATGGAGGACGCGTTCCACAGCGGCTCGAACAGGGAATTCGCGAAACGCAGCGCCAGCAGGTTCTGCACCGCCTCTTTTCCGAGGTAGTGATCGATGCGGAAGATGCGGTCTTCGTGGAACACCTGGCCGACGGCTTCGTTGATGTTGACGCTCGAAGCGTAGTCCTGGCCGATCGGCTTCTCGAGCACGACGCGGCAGTGCTCGCAGGCGAGCCCCGCGGCGGCCAGGCTCAGGCACGTCGGGCCGTAGAGTTTCGGCGACGTCGCCATGAAATAGAGAATGCGGTTGTTGCCCGCGAGCGCCTTCTGCAGCGCCTCGGTGCCCTTGGCGGTGCCGTCGCCGGCCTCGAAAGGTACGTACGTAATGCGCGTCAGCAAGTCCGCCACCGCGTCTTCCTTCAGATACTCGGCGGGCACGTGCTTGCGCAACGCGCCGTCGACGAACTTGCGGAACTCGGCGTCGGTATTCGGATGGCGTGCGGAGGCGACGAACGTGAGCGTTGGCGGGACGAGCTTCTCGCGGCACAGGTGGTACAGCGACGGCCACACCATACGCTGCGAGAGATCGCCGGTGGCGCCAAACAAGACGAACTTCTGCATCGACAGTTTCATCGGCTGGACATCAGCAGCCGCGCGGCGCCGAGCAGTTCGACGTGCGGGTGCGCAATGGTTTCGAGCGGTACGCTGCGCATTGCGGCGGTGAATCGTCCCTTGTATTCGAAGCCCGCGCGCACGCGGCGCTCGAGCACGTCGCGTTCGAAGTGCTGCAACATGGCGCCGGACAGCAGCACGCCCGACCAGGCGCCAAGCGTGAGCGCGAGGTCGCCCGCGAATGAACCCAGCAGTTCGCAGAACTGCCCCACGGCTTCGACGCAGTTGCCGTCGCTGCCGTTGGTGGCCCGCGTGGTGATTTCGGCGGCCGAAAGCTCCGGCACATGCAGGCCCTCGCTTTCACATAAAGCCTGGTAGAGGTTGGCGAGACCGGCACCGGACAACACGCGCTCCGCCGAGACACGGCCGTATTTGCGGCGCAGCCAGCGCAGCAGCTCGATGGAGCGCTCACTGGTGGGCGCGAAACTCGCATGACCACCTTCGGTGGCCAGCACCGTGTAGGCCCCGCCGTTGGCGACCACGCCGCCGACACCGAGACCCGTACCGACGCCGACGATGGCGCACACGCCCTGGGTCATCGGCAAGGCGAGGCGCTGCGGCCCGATGGGCTGCAGGTCCGCGGCGCGCAGCGCACCGACCGCGTGCCCCACGGCTTCAAAGTCGTTGATGACGTGCAGGTGTTCGAAGCGCTGCGATTCGCTGAGTGCACGCGCCGAAAAAGACCAGCCGCTGTTGGTGAGCTGGACGCGGTCCTGTTCGACACGCCCGGCCACCGCGACGGCTGCGCGGTTCAGGGACGCCGGTACACCGGGTGTCGCGCTGCGGTAGTGCTGCGCTGCGTGGGCGATGGATTCGTGTGCGCGCACCGGGTAACGGCGCACGCAATGGACATTGAGGGGAGAGAACTCAGACCCGCCGACCGCGATCCCGAAACGGACGTGTGTGCCGCCCACATCCGCCACCAGTCCGAGTACGGAAGAACGGTCGAAGTCCTCGATGTCCTGCCCGCTTGCGCCATTGGGCGCCGTAATTCCTGTCACCAGCTCGCTCCGAAACCGCAAAGACTGCGCCGCCGTGGACAGCGCTGTCAACCAAACCCGGGAGCGAATTCTAGCGGGCAATTAACCTAAACGTGGTGTGCAACTTGCAAAGCGTGCGCCAGTTTGACAACGCTGTCTGACAACAAGACAATCCGGTTTCGCTATGAGCCGTATAACGATTCACGATGTCTCGAAGGCCGCGGGTGTCTCGATCAAGACAGTCTCGCGCGTACTCAACAGCGAACCAAACGTGCGCAGCGAAACCCGCTCGCGCGTGCTCAAGCTGGTCGAAGAGCTCAACTATCACCCGAGCCTTTCGGCGCGCAGTCTCGCGGGACGCAGCAGCAATCTCATCGGACTCATCTACCAGAATCCGAGTGCTAACTACGTCGTCGACCTGCAGAAGGGCGCCCTCGAGCGCTGCCACACCCGCGGTTACCGGCTGCTGGTGCATCCCTGCGAAGGCAACGACCTGTCGAGCGTGCGCGATCTCGCGGGCCTGGTGCTCGAATCACATCTCGACGGCGTGGTGCTCGCGCCGCCGTTGTCCGATTCCACCGAAGTGCTGGCCGAGTTGTCCAAGCACCGTATCCGCTTCGTGCGCATCGCGCCGACCGTGGACCTGGACAATTATTCCTGCGTGTTCATGAACGACGTCGCGGCAGCGCGCGAAATGACCGAATACCTGATCGCGCTCGGACACGAGCGCATCGGCTTCATCAACGGCCCGGCGGGACATCCGGTCACCGAGCAGCGCTACCTCGGCTACACGCTCGCGTTACGCTCGCACGGCCTCGACGTCGACCCGCAGCTCGTGGATCGCGGCGAATTCACTTTCGATTCCGGCCTCGCGGCTGCGCGGCGCCTGCTGTCGCGCGCGACGCGTCCCACGGCGGTGTTCGCCAGCAACGACGACATGGCCGCGGGCACCATCATGGCGGCGCACGAGATGGGGCTTTCGATTCCCAATCGCCTGTCGGTCGCCGGCTTCGACGACAGCTACGTCGCGCAGGTCATCTGGCCGCGGCTCACCACCGTGCACCAGCCGACCTACGAAATGGCGCACCAGGCGGCGGACATGCTGTTCCGCTCACTCGGCGAGGAGACTCCACCGAAGAGCGTGGAAATTCCCTACCGCATGGTGTGCCGCGAATCGACGGGCCCTCGCCCGAGCTGAAGCCACTGGTCAAAGCCTGGCGAGCGCGCTGATCTCCGCGATTGCCGCAACCATGTGGTAAAAGCTGCTGGCCGGCGCCGGCTCGTCGACCACGTTGCCCTGCGCGTCGATCCGGTCGCGCCACAAGCCGCGAATCGGACAGTCCAGGTATCGCATGAGCCCGTCGGCGGCGTCCGCGGCCATGGTGAAATAGCGCGCTTCGCCGGTCAGGCGCGCGGCGAGCGCCGCGGCCTTGAGCCGCTCGGTCTGGGGCCAGAGGCGCGCGCCGGCGTCGTGCGGCGAGAAATCGAGCAGGCTGTTGATGGCGAGTCCGTTGCGCACGCCGTGCTGCTCGCCGATGTCGATGAGGCGCAGCGCCGCGGCGCGCGAGCGGGTGTGAGCCTGCCCATGTTTGGGCTCGCCCCAACGCAGCAGCAACCAGGCCCATTCGAACTGGTGCCCGGGCTCGACGAGTCGGCCTTCGATTCCCGCCGCCGGTTTCCATTCCGCATCGAAGAACTCGCGCAGCGCGCCGCTCGAAGGATCGATGAACTTGCTGAGCGCCAGCTCGGCGATTTCATCCGCCAGCGGCTTCCACAATGAGCTCTCCGAACACACCTCGCATCCCGCGAGCGCGGCCTCGAACAGGTGCATGTGCGGATTGGCCTGCAGCGGCAGCGATGGCGGCACGCCGCTTTCAAAACCTGCGCCCCGGCGCTTCATGTGTTTGAGCACCAGATCGAGCAACTCGAACGCTTGCCGTTCGCATTGCGCGCACGCGTCGCCGACCGAGGCGACATTGAATGCGAGCAGCCCGAACGCCTGGTCATACAGCAATGCGCGGTCATCACGCGGCGAACCATCGGCGTTCACCAGCGTGCGGAACAGGCCATCGGGCCGGCGATAGCGCGCCACCCAGTAGTCGAGCCCGTGTTTGACGAGTGCCGCCGAATCGCCCCGCCAGCCAAGTGACGGTGCGACTGCGAAGCAATAGGCCTGGCGCGGATTTACGCGCGAGCGACGCGGCTCGGCGAGCGGCTCGCCATTTTGCGCCAGCCGCTCGTGAAATCCGCCCGCCGGGTCGACACCGCGTGTCGACCAGAGCGGATAGGCCGCATCACACAGCCAGCCCGAGAGCCGGCTATGGTGTTTCGCGATGCGTGCCTTGTCATCCACGATCTCAACTCTCAGTGCCCTGCGGTCGCCGTCGCGGTGCCATGAGCGTAGAGGCGCGCGCGCACCGACGCCACCGCAAAGACCGCGATTGCGAGGTACGCAAGGGCCGGCAGGAAATACGCCGTGTGCAATCCGGACGCGTCGGCGATCATCCCGTAGATGTACGGCAGGATGGCGCCGCCGACGATGGCGAGGCACAGCAGGCCCGAGGTGGCCGCCGGCGCGGCACTCGAACGCTCCAGCGTCAGCGTAAATATGACCGGGAACATGATCGAGTTGAACAATCCGATGGACAACGCCAGGTACGCGGCGGTCGAGCCATGCAGCTGTGTGACGGCGAAACACAGGCTGGCCGCACCAAGCGCGAATAGCGCGAGCAGCCAGGGGGCGCGCTGCTTGACGAGGAACAGCAGGCCACTGCCGATGATGCGTCCGACCATCGCGCCGCCCCAGTAATAACTCACCATCTTGCCGGCTTGTTCCAGCGGGATGTTCAGCATGTCCGGCTCGGCCAGGAAGTTCGTCATGGCGCTGCCGATCGAAACTTCGGCGCCGACGTACAGAAAGATCGCCAACCCGCCGAATAGCGCCCAGCGCGATTTGAGCGCACCGGTCACCGATGGGCGCTGCCCCGCGTCGACCGGCTTGGTGACGTCGAGCAATCGGCGGAATGCAAAGATGAACAGCGCGAGCAGCACGAGCGCACCGGCTATCAGGAAGAACACGAGGTCGATCTTGCGGAACGACTCGGCCCGCAACTCTGGCGTGACCACCGCTCCGTGTGTCACGGCGAAGATGCCACCGGCGAGAATGACGCCCGAAACCAGCCGCGGCGCGAGCCAGGTGCCGAACGAGTTGAATGACTGCGAGAAGGTGAGGCGGAAGTGCGAACGCTCTGGCGGTCCGAGCGCGGCGGCGAGTGGATTGGCGACCACCTGCAGGATGGTGATGCCGCTCGCCACGACGAACAGCGCCACGAGCACCAGCGAATAGGTCTCGAAATAGGTCGCGGCCGGCACGATGAGACATCCGACCACCATGACTCCGAGCGCGAACATGATGGATTTGCTGTTGCCGAGCCGGGCAATCAGCGCCGCCGCGGGCAACGACACCACGAAGTACGCCATGAAGAACGCAAACTGCGTGAGCATGGCCTGCGCATAGTTGAGCTCGAACAGCGCCTTCAGCGCTGCGATCAGCGGGTCGATGGAAACGGTGATGAAACCCCACATGAAAAACAGCGTGGTTACCGTCGCGAAACCCGCGCGCATGCCCTTGTAGTTGTTGTCAGCGTTCATCGGCCCTCTCGGAAAGTTTGTGAACGGAAGGAAATCTGTTCAACGCGCCGCCACCTTCATGAGCGCGGTGCGCGTCGGCAGCAGACGGTGGCTGAATGGCAGGATGGCGGCACCGACGGCCGGCGCATCGTCGGACAACGCGGCACGCGACACGGGCGCGATTGCCGGGACATTGCCCGCGAAGGATTCGAGCCGCTGGTTGAGTCGGGTCGCGAGCTGGTCGACGATGCACGCTGGCAGACGTCCGCCGATCAGCACCGCTTCGGGATTCACCAGACAGTTGATGGAGAGCATGGTGTCGATGAGCGTGTCGACCGAGGCCTCGACCCAGGCGTCGATGATGGCCTGTCCCGCCTCGTCGAGCGTGGTGAGTCCGTGTGGCTCCGAAACGCGAATGCCCTGGGCCGCCAGCCGACCGTACAACGCGGACAGTGACACGATGTTCTGGATCTGGCGCTCGTGGCCGCTGGCATCGCGACCGCGCAACAGCCCGAGCTCGCCGGAGCGGCCGCTGGCGCCGCGAAAGTGGTTGCCTTCGATGACCAGGCTGCCGCCGAGCGCCGCGGTGATCAGGATGTAGAAGAACGTCTGGTGCTTCTTGCCAAGACCGAACTGCATTTCCCCCATGGCCGCGGCGGCGGCGTCGTTCTCCACGAACACCGGCACGTTCAGAACGCTCATGAGCAACGAGGCGACATCGGTGGAAGCCCACACGCCGTAGTCGGCCGGCTGGTGCGGCAGCGTCGCGGCATTCGGCATGTCGTCAGGCAAAGCCACACCGACACCCACCAGCCGATCGCGGCCGATGCCGACCTTGGTGAGTAGTTTGCCGACACCCTTGCGAAAGAATTGCTCGACATCGTCGGGCATGGCGAACGCCACTTCGCGCGAAGCGCGCGCACGCACGCAACCTTCGAAATCCAGCACCACCATGGTGATGTGGTCGCGGTCGACATTGAGTCCGATGGAGAACCAGGCGTCAGGATTGATCACGAGCTTGGTGGCCGGCTGGCCGCGGCCACCGCGACGCCGTCCGGCATCCTGGATCAACTTGTCGGTGAGCAGCCGCTTGGTGATGTTGGCTATCGCCGGCGAGGTGAGACCGGTGATCTTCGCCAGCTCGGCGCGCGTGATGGGACTGTTGACCCGGATGGCGTGCAACGTGACGCGTTGATTGTGATCGCCGGCGCGCTCCAGATTGGTACCAGAGAGCCGCATGCCCCGCTCTTTGGATAAGTTGCCGGCGCGTTCGCTCATCGTAAGGCAGCGGTGACCAGCGGCGCGTGTTCCGCGGGCATCTGGTCGTCGGCATCGGCCGCGAGCGCCAGCGCGCCCAGCGGACCGGCCATCGCGCCCAGGCCCGGTGGCACGATGAACTGGCCAAGTCCCTGTTCGAGCTCCGGCGCCTCGACGTAGCCATTGATGCTGCGCTTCAGTTCCTGCCGGATGCGTTCGAAGAGATGTTCCTGGCCGGCCATGACGCCGCCGCCCAGAAAGATGCGCGCGGGCGCCGTGGTGAGCACCATGGTGTGCATGAGCTGGCCGAGGCCGTGCGCGACGAAGTTCCATGCGGGATGGTCGAACGGAAGTTGCGAGGCCGGCATGCCGACACGGGCTTCGATGGCCGGGCCGGAAGCCAGGCCTTCGATGCAATCGCCATGGTAGGAACAACTGCCGGCGAACGTATCGCCGGTCTGGCGCACCACGCGAATATGTCCGAGCTCCGTGTGATTCATGCCGAACACCGGTCTGCCGCGCACGATGATGCCCACGCCGATGCCGGTGCCCACCGTCACGTATGCATAGTCGGCGAGACCCATGGCCGCGCCCCAGCGACCCTCGGCGAGCGCCGCACCGTTCACGTCCGTGTCGAATCCGACGGGCAGGCCGAAGCGTCGGCCCAAGCGCTGCGCGATATCGGTGTTGCGCCAGCCCGGCTTGGGCGTCGAGGTGATGAAACCATAGGTGGCCGAGCCCGGACGCAGGTCGACAGGGCCGAAAGAAGCAATTCCGAGGGCACGTATGCCTCCGTGCTGCTGGCGCCAGCGCTCGAGCACCGCCTCGATCTGCCGCAGCGTCTCCTCGCGCTCGACGGTGGGCAGCCGCTCCACCGCGCGCACGTCATCGGGACCGGTGCCGAGGATGCAAACACACTTGGTGCCACCAAGCTCGACACCTGCCAGTAGTTTGGATGGCGCCGCCACTGCAGGTTCAGCCCGTGGCCACGGCAGCCGCGGCCGCCTTGCGGGCGCCGGCCAGCTTGGCGTTCGCCGCCGCAAAGAAGCTGTCGTGTGTGGGCGCGGCGGCTACGTCGGCCTTGATCTTCTGACTGATGGCGAGCATCAGGCGTTTGACCTGCTCGAAGTCCGCGGAGTCGACCAGTGGATCGTAGTCGCGCGGAATCACGCCCGCGCCTTCGAAGATCCAGAACCAGTCGAGGTCGGTGAAGTACTCGGGCCGCTGCTGCACGATGCGACCGGTGGCGCGATACAACGCCAGGCGGTGCGCGACCGCGTCGGGAACCGCCGCCCGCGACCACCGCTGCCAGAACGGTGAATCGTCACGCCGCGAGGTGCAGTAGTGCAGAACGATGAAGTCACGAATGTGCTCGTAATCCTCGACGACGGCCGCGTTGTAGCTGGCAATGAGGGCGGGGTCAAACTGCCGGTCGGGAAAGTGATCGAGCAGGCTGAACAGGCCGTTCACCAGGAGGTGGGTATCGGAACCGGCGAGCGGTTCGAGGAATCCGGCCGCGTGTCCCACGGCGACGACGTTCTTGTCCCAGAAACTGCGGCGCCGTCCGTTGGTGAAGTGCACCAGCCTGGCTTGGGAGAGCGGCGAGCCGGCGGCCAGGCCCAGCTCCTCGCTCGCCGCGTCGTCGTGCTGGAATTCGCTCGCGTAGACCTGGCTGACAGTGGCGCCGTGCTGCAATGGCAGACGTGCCTGCCACCCGGATGCACGCGCCGTGACGCGCGCGTACGGCGGGCGCACTTCGTCAGGCGCCACGGGGGCGGAGACCATTCGATCGCAGGGCAACCACTGTTTCCAGTCTTCGCAGGGTACGCCGAGAATCTCGCCGATGAGTTGGGCGCGTGAGCCCGTGCAATCCAGGAACAGGTCGGCGCGCAGGCTGCCACCGTCTTCGAACTTCAGCTCCTCCAGCAAGCCGTCTTCGCGGCGCGTCGCGTGGACTAACTTCCGCTCGAGGCGGACCACGCCGGCGCGCTCCGCGACGCCACGCAGGTAGCGTGCGGCGAGACCGACGTCCATGTGCAACGCGTAACGCATGTGCTGGGCGACGCCGAGGGTGTTGGTCGGAAAGATGAAGCGGTTGGCGACGGCCATCGAGTGTTCGAGGCTGAACATCTCCAGCCGCGGCTTGAACCCGAGCGCGCGCGCCTTGTGCCAGAAGTGATAAAACGGCCGGCGCTCGATCAGCGCACCGAGGGCACCGAACGGATGCCAGTAGGATTGCCCCACTTCGGCCCAGTCCGTGAAACGTGTGCCGAGGCAATACGTGGACTGGGTCTTGTCTATGAAATCGTTCTGGTCGGCGCCGAGAAATTTCAGCAGCTCGAGCACCATGGGCTGCGTGGCTTCGCCGTAACCCGCGATCACCGGCTCCGCCGAGTCGACGACGTGTATAGAACAATGCCCGCCCAGCTTGCGGGACAACGTCGCCGCTGCGGTCCAGCCAGCGACACCACCCCCAACGATGGCAATGCGCCTGATTCTTCGATCTGCTTCCAACTTATGAGCCCCCTGCCAGATGCGGCGGCGAGGCTAGCCGTGCCGCCAGAAACCTGTCAACGAAATGCTGCAAGCTTCCTTGCCACTCTCGAATTTCCTGCGCAGACAGCATAGGCTGTCGCGGCTCAAAAACAGGAGTCTTCGATGTCCCCTTCCATGTCTCTTGTCCGGTCCAAACATGGTTCTGCGCTGGCGCTCATGCCGTTTCTGCTGCTGTTCGGATGCAAAGACGCGACCAAGGAGGCGCCGGTCGAACAGGCCAAGGCTGAAGATCCGGCCGCTGTGCACCCCGAAATCTGGCCCTCGCCGAAGTGGCCGCTGGCCAGGGACCCCGCGATCGAGGAGAAGGTCGCCACATTACTTAAGAAGATGACGGTCGAGGAGAAAGTCGGCCAGGTCGTCCAGGGCGACATCGCGCAGCATGAAGCCCGAGGACATGAAGAAGTATCACCTGGGGTCGATCCTGGCTGGCGGCGGCTCCGAGCCCGGCGGCGACGAACGGGCGCCGCCGCAGGTATGGCTCAAACTCGCCGACGAGTTCTATGCCGCCTCCATCGACACCAGCAACGGTGGCGTGGGCATCCCGATGATCTGGGGCATCGACGCCATGCACGGCCACAGCAACATCGTGGGCGCGGTGCTGTTCCCGCACAACGTGGGCCTCGGCGCCACTCATAACCCCAAGTTGTTAGCCGACATTGCACGCGTCACCGCCGAGCAGGTGCGCACCACCGGCATCGACTGGACGTTTGCGCCCACGGTGACCGTGCCGCAGGACGATCGCTGGGGTCGCGCCTACGAAGGCTATTCGGAAGACCCTGGCCTCGTCGCCTCGTACGCCGGCGTGTTCGTAAAGGGCCTGCAGGGTGATCCGGCTTCGCCAGACTTCCTGCGTGGAAAATACGTGATTTCATCGACCAAACACTTCCTGGCCGACGGCGGCACGGAAAACGGCCGCGACCAGGGCGATGCCAAGGTCCCGGAAACCACGCTGCGCGACATCCACAATGCCGGTTACGTACCGGCAATCGAAGCCGGCGTGCAGACCATCATGATCTCGTTCTCGAGCTGGAACGGCATCAAGCACACCGGCAACAAGGGACTGATCACCGACGTACTCAAGAAGCGCATGAACTTCGACGGCTTCACGGTCGGCGACTGGAATGCGCACGGCCAGGTGCCGGGCTGCACCAACGACAACTGCCCGCAGGCCATCAACGCCGGTCTCGACATGTACATGGCGCCGGATTCCTGGCGCGGCCTTTACGAAAACCTCGTCAAGCAGGTCAAGGACGGCACAGTGCCGATGGAGCGCCTCGACGATGCCGTCACGCGTATCCTGCGCGTGAAGTTCCGCGCCGGCGTGTTCGATGGGGTGGCACCGAGCAAGCGTGAGCTGGCCGGCGACTTCAAGATGCTGGCCTCGCCCGAGCAGCGCGCGCTGGCGCGCGATGCGGTGCGCCAGTCGCTGGTGCTGCTGAAGAACAACGGCGGATCTGCTGCCGCTCGCGGCTAACAAACACGTGCTGGTCACCGGTGACGCCGCCGACAGCATCATGAAGCAGTCGGGCGGCTGGACCATCTCCTGGCAGGGCACGGGCCTCAAGAATGCCGACTTCCCGGGCGGCACCTCGGTGTGGGGCGGCGTACGCGCTGCCACCAAGGCCGGCGGCGGCTCCGCGGAACTGTCGAGCGACGGCTCGTACAAGAAAAAGCCGGACGTGGCCGTGGTGGTGTTCGGCGAAAATCCTTACGCCGAATTCCAGGGCGACCTCAAGGTCCTCACGCTGCCGGGTTCGATGACGCAGCATCTCGAGATCATGAAGAAGCTGCAGGACGAGAAGATTCCCGTGGTGGCTATCCTGATGTCGGGCCGGCCGCTGTGGCAGAACCGCGAGCTCAACCTCGCCAACGCCTACGTGGCCGCATGGCTGCCGGGCACGGAAGGTGGCGGCATCTCCGACCTGTTGTTCCGCAAGCAGGACGGCGCAGTCAATTTCGACTTCACCGGCAAGTTGGCCTATTCATGGCCGCGTGACGCCACCGGCGACGCCGCTCAACGTCGGCCAGGAGAACCCTACGATCCGCTGTTCCCGTTCGGCTTCGGACTGACCTACGCCGCGCCGGCAGAACTCGCGCCCTGTCCGAGGATCCGGGAATTCCGGCCGAGCTCATGTCGACGGGTTCGTACTTCGACAAGGGGCTGCCCGTGCAGCCGTGGTCACTGCGCGTCTCCAGCGGCACCGATACCATGCGCATCACCACGACGCCGGCGGAAGTCATCGGCGGCCGCGTCAAGGTGACCGCGGTGGACGACCTGGTGCAGGAAGGCGCGCGGCGCTTCGTGTTTGCCGGTGACGGCAAGGCCGCGGTGCAGATCACCAGCGAAGGCGCCGTGGACCTGTCGCGCGAGACCAATGGCGACGTGATGTTGCTGGTGCGCCTGCGCCGCGACGGTGACGTGCCCAAGGACATCGGAATCGGTATGGGCTGTGGCGCCGGTTGCCGCGGCCTGGTGCCCTTCGCCGTCACGCTGCAGTCCGTTCCGGCTGGCAAATGGCAAGTCGTCGGCGTGCCAATCAAGTGCTTTGCCAAGGGTGGCGCGGACACCAGCAAGGTCAACGAGGCGCTGATCATCGAGTCGGAAGGCAAGCTCGATCTGTCGTTCTCGCAGGTCAAGCTCGGCACCGTGGCCGACAAGACCCTCTCCTGTAATTAATGGGGACACTCCCCATTTGCTAGCAAAAGGGGACGCACCTGGTGGTGTGTCCCCTTTTCTCTTCAACCGTTGCTAACGCAGCTGACTGTCCTTGCTGCCGCGGCGGTTGTAGCCGCTGTGGTGTTTCGCCTCGCGATCCCTCGCGTCCTGGCAGGTGAGGCACAACCGCACGCCCGGAATTGCCTCGCGGCGCGCCTCGGGAATCTTCGCGCCACACTCCGCGCACGACTCGAGTGATGGACCGGCCGGCAACTGGCTCCTGGCGCGCTTGATCGCGTCCTTGATCGTTGCGTCGATCTGATCCTGTTCCGCGCCTTCCCTGGCCCAACCTGTCGCCATGATCATTACCTCCGAGCCCATCTTGGCCGCCGAATATCCGAATGCAAGTCCAACACCCGGCATGCGGGCAATGTCCTACCGGATCGCCGCCTCGGCGACCGGCCGCATCGCCGCGTACCCTTCCTTGCTCGGATGCACTTCGTCCTTCGCAAGTTCCGTTCTCACATTGCCTTGCGCGTCGGTGAACACGGCCGCGTAATCGGCATATTTCGCGCCAATGGACTTCGCGTAGCTGCGGATCCAGTCATTCATGGCGACGGCCTGGGACTTGGGCTGCACCTCCGGCCGCCACCAGTACTTCGACGCCGGCGGCACCGAACCCAGCACCACGCGGATCTTGTGTACCTGCGCGATTTCGCACATCGCCATGATGTTGTTCTGCGAGTCCTGCGCGGTCATCGGCCCGGTGTTGTGCGCGATGTCGTTGGTGCCGGCCATGATGTGCACCACGCGCGGCTTGAGTGCGATCACGTCGGCGTGCATGCGCACCAGCAACTGCGGCGTGGTCTGCGCGCTGATGCCGCGCCCCACGATGCCTTTCGAGAAGAATTCGGTGTCGGTGCGCGCCCAGCCTTCGGTGATCGAGTCGCCGAGGAACACCACGTCCACCTTCGCGCCGCTGGCTAACAACTTCGCGTTGTCATCGCGATAACGACCCAGCCAGGCCCAGTCGGTGAGCAGCAGTGGCGGCTGCAGCGCCGGCGCGGTCTTCGGCTGCTCGCCGCAGCCTTCGGGCACCTGCGCGAGCACCGGCAACGTGAGGCCCGCCCCGATCGATCCGGCAAGCAACGAACGACGACTCAACTGACTCATGACAACGGCTCCTTGGGTATTCACAACCTGGTCTTTCAGGGGCGCGCTTCCAGCGCCCGCTCCATCTTCTCGAGCTCCACACCACGCGTCTCCGGGAATATCGCCAGCACCACGAAGAACTGCAGCACCATGCATCCCGCGAAGAACGCGAACGGCAGCGCCTGCGTGTACAGCGCGACCATCGGGAAAGCCTGGCCAATGATGGCGTTCATACCCCAGTGCGTGGCGCTGCCGAGCGCCTGGCCGCGCGATCGCACTGCAGTCGGGAAGATCTCCGCACAGGTAGACCCAGATCACCGCGCCCTGCGAGAACGCAAAGAAGGCGATGAACAGGATCAGGAGATGCAAGCAGGTATCCCTTGCCCTGACCCGTGCCCATGATGACCGCGACGCCGGCCAACGCGATCGCCGTGCCAACCGAGCCGATCAGCAGCAGCTTCTTGCGCCCGACGCGATCGATGATCCGCAGGGCGAAGATAGTCGCGATCAGATTGGCAGCGCCCACCGCCACCTGTTGCAGGTCATTGGACAAACCACTGAATCCGGCGGCCGCGAAGATGTCCTTGAGGTAGTAGAGAATCGCGTTGATGCCGGACAGCTGGTTGAACGCTGCAATCAACAGCGCCAGCAGGATGGGTTTGCGATACGCGGCTACGAATAGCCGCTCCGCCCGGCTGCGGCGTGCATGCTCGGCCGCACGCTCGAATTCCGCGAGCATCGCATCGCCGTCGACTGACGCCGACCCGCGCGAGACTGGCCTTCGCTTCGTCGTGGCGGCCACGTTGCGCCAGCCAGCGCGGACTCTGCGGAATCGTGTACATCATGACGAAGAACACCAGCGCCGGCATGGCGGCGATGCCGAGCTTCAGGCGCCACGGATCGGCGCCGCCGACGAACTGCTGCACCAGCGCATTGCTCGAAAACGCGACTACGATTCCGAGCACGATGTTGAACTGGAACAGACCCGTTAGCCTGCCGCGCCTATCGGCTGGCGCAATCTCGGAGATGTAAACCGGCGCCAGCACCGACGATGCGCCGATCGCAAGACCGCCGATGAATCGAAACACGTAAAAGGATTCGAGGTTCCAGCAGAACGCGCAGCCCAGCGCCGACACGATGTACATCGCCCCGACCGCCTTGAGCGCATCGCGAGAGCCATACCGATCGCCGGGCGGTCCCGCGAATAACGCGCCGAGGAACGTACCGACCAGGCCGCTCGCGACCGAGAATCCATCCCAGAAGCTTCCGGGCGCGAGATGAAAGACCTGGCGGATGGAGTCCGTGACGCCCGCGATGACCACCGTGTCGAAACCGAACAACAGTCCCGCGAGACTGGCGGTGACGATGACCCCCAAATTCCCGGCGCCGGGATTCTTCACCTGCGACATCGCGCTGCCCCCTGCCCGCCCTATATATAGATGAGAGCGGGTCGATTAATTCAAGTTGCTTTTCTTATGCCTCGGAAACGATCACGCGGCAAGAATCGGTGCGCACCTAACCACTTGGTCCGTGCAGGCTAGTGTGTTGGTGTGACCGCGGGACTCGCACTCACCGCCGTTCGCGAAGGCACGTAAATCGGCTGCTGGTACTGATAGGCAGACGGCTCGGGCGCGAGTGCCTCGTCGATGCGCGGCCGGACCAAGTCTTCCCAGCGCGCCGAGGCGCGGAACCAGCTGCCCTCGACGCCGCGGTAGATAGACTGCGTGTTGCCCTGGAAGTCCTTGTCGTCAGCCGCGGGAATCTGGATGTATCCCTCACCATCGCGCGAGATGGCGTAGCGCACGCCGTAACACAGGTGGGTAGGCACACCGTCGTGCGCGGGCGCGTCGCCGGCTGCGCAATAGAAGCGCACCTTGTACACCTTGACGTCACGCGGTAGCTGCACGGCGCCCGCCTCCCAGTTGGCGATGTCACCGGGATGCGTCGGCGAACTCACCGTGCCGTCCTCGGCGGTCACTCCGGCGCCCGGCCCGCTCCAGATGGTGAATTGCCCGGCGGAGTCCGCGCCGCTCAGGGTCACGAATGCGCGCTTGCCGTGCAGGATCTCGATGCGCGTCGTTTCGCTCTTGGCGGCGCCAACGGCGGGCAGACCGAGCAGGACGGCGCAGAAGGCGGCGACTTTCATGGTTTCACCCGGTGCGGGATACCTAGTATTGGTTTTGCCGATCGTAACTCCGCCATGGTATTTGCGCAGCGCGGCTTTCAACCACCAGCGCAGTTCGGGGTGAAATCCCGGCGCCCGGCATTGCGCTCTGCGGCGGTCGCGGTGTGTGCTCGTCCCCGTATGATGAACGCTTATGAATGCGAAGAAGCTCAGCAACATAGACATTGCCCAGGCCGCAAAGATGCGGCGTATCACCGACGTCGCCACTGAACGCCTCGGCATTCCCGAGGAGGCGCTCGAGGCTTATGGCAAGTACAAGGCCAAGGTCTCGCTCGAGTTTCTGTCGAAGCTCAACGGCCGGCCGAACGGCAAGCTGGTGCTGGTCACGGCGATCTCGCCCACGCCCGCGGGCGAAGGCAAGACCACCACGACCGTGGGCCTCGGCGACGCGCTCAACCGCCTGGGCAAGAAGGCGCTGATCTGCCTGCGCGAGCCGGCACTGGGCCCGGTCTTCGGCATGAAGGGCGGCGCCGCCGGCGGCGGCTATTCGCAGGTCGTGCCCATGGAAGACATCAACCTGCACTTCACGGGCGACTTCTCCGCGATCGCGCTGGCGAACAACCTGCTGGCGGCGCTCATCGACAACCACATTCACCAGGGCAACGAAGCCGGCTTCGACGTGCGCCGCGTGACCTGGCGGCGCGTGCTGGACGTGAACGATCGATCGTTGCGCGACATCACCATCGCACTCGGCGGCACGGCCAATGGCTACCCGCGGCAGGACGGCTTCGACATCGTGGTGGCCTCCGAGGTCATGGCGATCTTCTGTCTCGCCACCAGCCTCAAGGATCTCAAGGACCGGCTCGGCAAGATCGTGGTCGGTTACACGCGCGATTCGAAACCCATCCTGGCGCGCGACATCAATGCGCACGGCGCCATGACCGCACTGCTGCGCGATGCGTTGGCGCCCAATCTCGTGCAGACGCTGGAGAACAATCCGGCGTTCATTCACGGCGGTCCGTTCGCCAACATCGCACACGGCTGCAACTCGGTGATGGCGACACAGGCGGCGCTCAAGCTCGCCGACTACGTGGTCACGGAAGCCGGCTTCGGCGCGGACCTGGGCGCGGAAAAATTCGTCGACATCAAGTGCCGCAAGGCCGGACTCACCCCCTCCTGCGCCGTCATCGTCGCCACGATCCGCGCGCTCAAGTACCACGGCGGCGTGGAAGTCGTCGATGTCGGCAGGGAGAATCTCGCAGCCCTCGAGAAGGGCCTGGTGAATCTCGAGCGCCACATCCACAACGTGCGCAACCAGTACGGGCTCGAGAGTGTGGTGGCGATCAATCATCGCACCGAGGACACCGACGCCGAGGTGCGCCTGATCCAGGAGCGGCTGTCGCACCTGGACGTGAAGATCATGGTGGCGAAACATTTTGCCGAGGGCGGCAAGGGCGCGATCGAGGTCGCGAAGGAAGTCGTGCGCCTGTGCGAGCTGCCCAACAACTTCCGTTACGTGTACGAATCGGATCTGTCTCTCTGGGACAAGATGAAGACCATCGCCACGCAGATCTACGGCGCGCTCGACGTCGTGGCCGACAGCAAGATTCGCGGACAGATCAGGGCGCTGCAGGACGCGGGTTACGGACACTACCCGGTGTGCGTCGCCAAGACGCAGTACTCGTTCTCAACCGATCCCAAGCTGCGCGGCGCGCCCACCGGACACGTGGTGAACGTTCGCGAGGTGCGGCTGGCCGCAGGCGCGGAGTTCATCGTCATGATCTGCGGCGACATCATGACCATGCCCGGCCTGCCACGGGTTCCGGCCGCCAATACCATCGACGTAGACGAGAACGGCAAGATCGTCGGTTTGTTCTGATTAATGGGGACACTCCCTATTTGCCAGGCGAAAGTGGACGGGCCGCCGTCATTGCGCGAACACCACTGAGGTTCCCCGTTTGCTAGGAAATAGGGATGTCCCCATTTACCATCGCGGCATGCCGGCCGCAGCCATTACCCAGGTACGCGCTGAAATCGACGCGCTGTACCGCAAGGAATCGCGCCGCATCTTCGCGACGCTGATCCGCCTGCTGGGCGATTTCGAGCGTGCCGAGGAAGCGCTGCACGATGCCTTCCGCACGGCGATGGAGAAATGGCCCACCGAGGGATTGCCGCAGAATCCGGTGGCCTGGCTGATCTCCGCCGGCCGCTTCAAGTCCATCGACAAGCAGCGCCGCGACAAGCGCTTCGAACATCTCGAGGACCGGCCCGACGTCGCCGAATCGCTGAGCGATGGCGCCACGGCGCTCGACGAGCGCGAAGAACTGCTCGAGGACGATCGGCTGCGGCTGGTGTTCACCTGCTGTCACCCGGCCCTCGCACCGGATGCGCAGGTGGCGCTCACCCTGCGCGAGGTCTGCGGGCTCGTCCACCGAAGAAATCGCCGCCGCCTATCTCACGCCCGCGCCGACACTGGCGCAGCGCATCGTGCGTGCCAAGTCCAAGATCCGCGACGCCAACATTCCCTACGAGGTTCCGGGCCGCGAGGCGCTGCCGGCACGGCTCGACAGCGTGCTGCGCGTGATCTACCTGGTCTTCAATGAAGGATATCTCGCCAGCAGCGGCGAGTCGGCCACGCGCGCCGACCTTTCCGGCGAAGCCATCCGGCTCGGCCGCCTGGTGGTGGAGCTGTGTCCGGAGCCCGAAGCGCGCGGCCTGCTGGCGCTGATGCTGCTGCACGAGTCGCGGCGCGAAGCGCGCTCGGACGAGGAAGGCGAGCTCATCCTGCTCGACCAGCAGGACCGGACGCGCTGGAACCGCGCGCTCATCGACGAAGGCGCTTCCCTGGTACGCGACGCACTCACCTCGCAGCGCGTCGGGCCTTATGCGCTGCAGGCGGCGATCGCGGCGGTACACGCCGAGGCGCCGACGCCGGATGACACCGACTGGCGGGAAATCGTCGGGCTGTACGATCTGCTGCTGGCGTTGGCACCCTCGCCAGTCGTGGCGCTCAACCGCGCGGTGGCGCTGGCCATGCGCGATGGAGCCGAAGCGGGCCTCGTGACGCTCGACTCCCTGCTCGCGAGCGGTGATCTCGATGGCTACCAGCTCGCGCATGCCGCGCGCGCGGACTTTTGCCGTCGCCTCGGCCGCAATGCCGAGGCCCGCCAGGCCTATCAGCGCGCCATCCAGCTCACGGCGCAGGGCCCGGCGCGGCGCTTTCTGGAAAAACGACTGGCCGCGCTGCCTGGCTGATTCGGCCGCTGCCGGTATGCCGGCCCGGCACCGTCCGGGATTCAAAGGCTTACGATTGCGCTATTTTCCCGTCGGCATGATGTCGATTCCGCCCTCGCCCATTCGACTACTTCGTGTGCCGGTGAACTTCCGGCGCCAAGGAGCCCCCGTGAAGTACCTCTGCCTGGTCTATCTGTCCGCCGAGAAATGGAACGCCTGCCCCGACTCGGCGTGCGCCGCCTACTCCGACCGACTGGTCCAGAGCGGCCACTTGATCGACGGCACACCGCTGCATCCGGTGCACACCGCCACCAGCGTGCGGGTCCGCAATGGCCAGCCCACGGTCACCGACGGCCCGTTCGCGGAAACCAAGGAAGCGCTCGCCGGCTTCTATCTGATCGAAGCACGCGACCTCAACGAAGCCATCCAGATTGCCGCCAAGATCCCGCCGGCGCAGCACGGCACCATCGAAATCCGCCCGACGCGCGAGCTGGCCGTGGACGTACCGATGGCGGCGGCCGCTGCCGCGCCCTGAGAGCGCGGCGCGTCACTAACTACTTGCCAGGAAACCGCTCATGCATTCACAGATCTTCGTCAACCTGCCGGTCAAGGACCTGAAGCGCTCGGTCGACTTCTTCACCAAGCTCGGCTACACCTTCAATCCGCAGTTCACCGACGAGAATGCGACCTGCATGATCCTGGGCGACAACCTCTTCGTCATGCTGCTGGTGGAGAAATTCTTTGGTTCCTTCACCAACAAGGGCATCACCGACACCAGCAAGTCCACCGAGGTGCTCACTTGCGTCTCATGCGATAACCGCGAACAGGTCGATTCGCTGGTGTCCAAGGCCCGGGCCGCCGGTGGCAAGGTGCCGCGCCAGGCACAGGATCACGGCTTCATGTACTCCCATGGCTACGAGGACCTCGACGGCCACACCTGGGAACTCATCCACATGACCGGGATGCCGCCGCAGCAGTCTTAGTCCCGACAGCTGATCTGCCAGCCCGGGATCTCCGGCTCCACCAGCCTGGCAAGTCCCCGCAGCGATTCCTGCCAGCCAAGGCAACAGGCCTCGACCGTCTATCGCAGACGTGTCTCCCGGTACCAGATCCAGATATTCGCCGCCGAAAGGATGTACGAATTCGGTGAGCGACCATGGTACCGCCACGGCTGCCGTGACATCGTCGAGCGACGTCCCGGCTATGAGAGTCTCACTGTCGGGGCGTAATGCGTCTGGTCCGCATGCCACTCCCCATGGAGACTCCGATGATAAAGACAAAGACATTGATTCAGGTTTGTTGGGTCGCGACGAGTTTGCTGATTGCGACGACTGCCGCAGCGCAATCGGTGGACACCCTCGCATCCGGGTTGAATAACCCGCGAGGTATTGCGTTTGCCCCGAATGGTGGCCTCTACGTGGTGGAAATGGGTGACGGTGGTGCCGGGCCCTGCATCCTGTCGCCGGTCTTTCCAAACCCGCCGCGCTGTTATGGCGAAACCGGAGCGCTCACCCGGATTGCGCCTGACGGTGTGCCTGGCTTCGAACGTGTTGCAACAGGACTGCCGTCGCTGGGCCTCGCAACCGGCGCCGGGGAAGGCGGAGCTGCCGACCTTTCCTTCCACGGCATGGTGGCATACGTCCAGGTGGGGTTCGGCGGCAACCCGGCGCAACGTACGTTGCTCGGTCCTGCGGGCGCGTTGTTCGGCCAATTGTTGCAGGTAACGCCGAACGGTCGCTGGCGATCGCTTGCAGACGTTGCCGGCCATGAGTCGGTCAACAATCCCGCTGGCGGTCCGATCGACTCGAACCCGTACGGCGTGCTGGCATTGCCTGGTCGGCGCATCGTTGCCGATGCCGGTGCCAACGCCCTCATCGACGTTCTTGCGAACGGCAGAACCAGGACCCTCGCGGTGTTGCCCCCTGCCGCATCCCGGTGCACGAGATGCGGTTCCGACCTCGGTTACCGAAGGACCGGATGGCGCCCTCTACGTCGGGCAACTGACCGGCTTTCCGTTCTGGCAGGGAACGGCCAGCGTGTGGCGACTCGAGAGCGATGGCAGCGCCCCGGCCGTTTATGCCAGTGGCTTCACGGCAATCGTTGACCTGGCGCTTTCGCCGGCAGGCGATATCTATGTGCTGGAGATCGCGACGGGACAGGCGGGCGCCTTTCCGCCGCCCGCCCCCGGGCTGGGCAGCGGTCGGCTGGTGCGTCAATGCGATGGCGGCGCGAAGGAAGTCCTGCTGCCGGGATTGGTTTTTGCGGCGGGCCTCGCATTGGGGCCGGATGGCGCCGTCTACCTGACGAACAATGGCACGTCGAATGTCAGTGGCGAGGTGCTGCGCGTCGAAGTGCCGCCCTGCCCATAGGCAGGTCTCGAAGTGGATGGACCAGCTGTCTATCTACCCGGAAGAGTTGTTCAGCATCATGGCGCAGCGCGCCACGATCTGCGCGACGGCGGAGAGCTACAGCTGATCTGCTAGCCCGGGATCTCCGGCTCCACCAGCCTGGCAAGTCCCCGCAGCGATTCCTGCCAGCCCAGGTAACAGGCCTCGACCGGAATCACGTCGGGAATCCCGGATTGCACGATCGAGATGTCCGTGCCGACGGAGACCTTGGTGAGCACCACGGTGACTTCCATGACGCCGGGCAGGTTCGGATCGTCGAACTTGTCCGTGTACCGCAGGCGTTCTCCCGGCACCAGCTCCAGGTATTCGCCGCCGAAAGAATGGCTGTTGCCGCTCGAGAAGTTCGTGAACGACATCTTGAACGACCCGCCAACACGGGCATCCATGTGATGCACGTGCGCGCTGAAACCATTCGGCGGTAGCCACTTGGCCATGCCGTCCGGATCGAGAAAGGCCTTGTAGACCCTGGCGGGCGGCGCGCTCAACACTCGATGAAGTCGAACAGTACCGGGCATGGCTCGATCTCCTGACTGCGATTTCGCCCGGGCATGGTAGCCGAATCGCCACGTCCTTCTGTCGTGAATGCGGCGGGCTCCTACCTCACCAGCGGCTGTTCTGGTCGCGCTTCGGGCGCCTCGCCGAGACCGTGCAGCGCCCAACGCGCATTCGCGTCGCCGAGTGCGGCCGCGCGTTGAAGAAGTCCGACTCCCAGTGAATGGTCTGCCGGCGTGTCGTTGGCGATGAGCATCCGCCCGCGCATGTACATGGCGTGTGCGTTCTGCTGGTCGATGGCCTTCTCGTACCAGGACGCCGCCTGCGCTTCGTCCTGTGCAACCCCGGCGCCGAGCTGGTACAGCCGCGCATATGCCGCCTGGGACGGCGCGTCTCCGGCATGTGCGGCCAGCGCGCACCAGTACGCGGCGTCCCGGTAGTCGCCGGACATCTCCGCGTGCAGCATGGCATCGGAACACATGCGCGACTGCGCTGGAATCTCACCGCGAAGCGCCGCGGCGACCACGTCTTCGGCAGGAGCGCGGGCCGCACCCGCGGACGGAAGCGGATCGGTTCGTGGCCCGGGATGTTCCGTTTGCGGTGGGCTCAACACCGCAGTGCCCGGTTCACGCGAATCCAGCAGATACGAACAAACTACCGCGGTCAGAGCCATGATCAGGATCAGCGCCGCGAACGCAAGCCAGCGTCGCTTCATGTCCTCAGAGGTCCAGGTCGCCCAGGCCCGGATGGTCATCCGGACGGCGGCCCAGCGGCCAGCGGAATTTGCGCTCGGAGTCGCTGATCAGCAGATCGTTGATGCTGGCGTGACGGCGCTTCATCAACCCAAGCTGGTCGAATTCCCAGTTTTCATTGCCGTACGAGCGAAACCAGTGGCCGGAGTCGTCGTGCCACTCGTAGGCGAAGCGCACTGCAATGCGCGCGCCCTCACAGGCCCAGACTTCCTTGATGAGCCGGTAGTCCAGTTCCCTGGCCCATTTACGCTTCAGGAATTCGACGATGGCCGGCCGGCCCGAAAAGAACTCCGCGCGGTTACGCCAGGCGCTGTCGACGGTGTAGGCCAGCGACACGCGCTCCGGATCGCGCGAGTTCCAGGCATCTTCGGCGGCGCGCGCCTTGACGGCCGCCGTCTCGCGCGTGAATGGCGGAAACGGCGGGCGTCCTTGCGCCTGGGAGTTCACTTCAGAAGCTGTGGCTGTACTTCAGTCCGATGGTGCGTGGCGTCGTCATGATGGAATAGACGATGCCACCACAGATCGTCCACGGCGCACTCCGCGTAGTTATACAGGCTGGCACGTTCATCGAAGGCATTCTTGACGAACAATTCCGCCTGCCAATCCTCCTTCCCCACGCCAAACGACAGATCGACGAGCGTGTAGGCATCCCCATCACCGAGAACCGCATTCTCGGACTCCAGGAGCGCAGTGCGCCTGTCTCCCTCATGCGCCACGGAGGCCTGGAAATGCGAGTCGAGGCCCCCCATCGAAAACTCATATCGGCCGGTCAAGTTACCCTTGAACTCCGCGGTACTCGGCAGCCGCGTACCTGACGCGGTGAACTCGGCGGGATCGTTCGCGACGCATTCGGCCTCGGGAAGCGGCTTTCCGTCGGTGCCCAGGCTGAGGCAGAAGTCGTCGCTCAACTCCGACTGCTGCAACGCGAGGCCGCCGAACAGCGAGAACGAATCGGTGACGGCCCATTGCAGTTCCATCTCGATGCCTTCGAGTTTGGCCGAACCGGCATTCGTGAGATTCGTGAGTCCGTTCTCTCCCAGGAATGAGAACTGGAAGTCGTCCCAGTCGGCGGAATAGATTGCGCCATTGAAACGCAGCCTGTTCTCGAACCAGGTGGTCTTCCAGCCGACCTCGTAGTTCGTGAGGAAGTCCGCCACGTATGGTGGAAACGTGCCGCGGCGATTCACGCCGCCGGGACGGAATCCCTCCGAGCGCGTGAAGTACACCATCGCATCGTCGGTGATGTGGTACGTCGCGTTGAATTTGAACGTGGTGTCCTTGTCCTCGACGGTCTTGTCGAGGTTCGTACAAGGCCCGTTCTCGAAGGCGGTAGTCTCGAAACACGAGACCTCGCCGGTCGAGGATCCGTACGCATTGTTGAGGCCGAACCCGAAGAACCCTTCGAGCGAGTTCTCGTACTTGAAGTAACGCGCACCGCCCGTGAGCGAGAACTTGTCGGTCACGTCCCAGGTGATCTCGCCGAAGATCGCGGAGTCGCGATCGACGCGGTACTGCTTGGTCAGCCAGAACGTGTCATCCCAGTCTTCACCGGTAACGTCGCCCGCGTCGTTGAGACCCGTGATCTTGTACGCCTGCTCGATGTCATGCGTCTGGCGCTGCGCGAACAGTCCGAACACGGCGTGGACCTTGTTTTCCACCGGCGTGGTGAAGCGCAGCTCATGGCTCCACTTCGTGTAGTGATCCTTGCCATTGATGAACTGCGACGGATTGATCAGCTCATTGTCGTTGTCGTAGAAATATGTGCCGTAGCCGGCCAGCGTGTCGTAGAAAAACGCGTAGTCGGAATAGTCGGAGTCCACGTCAACGTTGCGCTTCAGGTACGAGCTCGCCAACGTCATGTCAAGATTCGCGATCTTGCCTTCAACGGTGAGGGCGGCCTGAGCCCAGCGATCGTCGCTTTTCTCGGGATGCCAGTGTTCGACGGCCAGCTCGCGAAGGCCCGACTGTTGAGCGTAGATGCCATTGCTCTTCGTCTGCTGCCCCATGATGGCGGGCGTGATGCTCCAGTTATCGTTGAGGTCTACCTTGAGCGCGACACGCGCGCCGTAGACATCGGCGTCGTTGTAGTTCTCGTCCGCCAGTGAATCCATCGAGATGCCGGAAGTCGGGAAGGTGCGCGTGGCGGGCAGGTTGTCGATGTAGCCCGGGTCGTGGCGCGCCCAGCCCACCATGCGAATGGCGGCTTTCTCACCCAACGGAATGTTCGCCATGCCCTCGGCGAGGTATCCCTCCTCGCCGTTCGCGATCGTGCTGCCCTCGATGCTGAATCCGGCGTCGAAGGCGGACGGATCCGGCTTGTTCGTGATGATGCGAATCGTGCCGGACTCCGAGTTGGCGCCGTACAGCGTGCCCTGCGGGCCCGCCAGCGCCTCGACGCGCGCGATGTCGTACATGTGGATGTCGAGCGCGCCCTGGATCGTGGTGATCGGCTGCTCGTCGAGATACTGGCCGACGCCGGGCTGCGAACCGGAGTGGTTGCCGTTGTCTCCGGAAGCCGCGCCGCGCATGAAGACACGCGCAAAGCCCGGGCCCGCGGACTGCACTGAAACGCTTGGCAATAACTTGGCGAAGTCGTCGAAACTGTTGACGCCGAGTTGCTCGAGCCGTTCCGTGCCGATGGCCTGGATGCTGAGCGGAACGTCCTGCAGGTTCTGCGCGGTCTTGAGGGCGGTGACCACCACTTCTTCGAGACCCTGGCTCTCTTCCGCCTGTTGCGCCTGTACGACGCCAGCCCCGGCGAGCAGCGCGCCTGCCAATGGGATGCCGCGTAGCAGCGTTCGGGCGCGGATGGATTTCTGCCGGCGGATCTTGCGTAATTTGCTGCGTGTCATCGTAGAGCCCCTATTCTTTAGTAGTAGCCAATTGGGACGCGTCCCCTCGATTCCGCATCCCTCAACAACCTGGCCGAAGTGTATGCCTTCCGCCACGGAATCAAAACTGGGGTACCTTGGGATACGCCGAAAGGACCGACCCCAGCGCCTGTTCGAGGGGCTTCAGCCAGGGCTCGAAGTGGCGCCACTGGTCCATGCCCTCGCGGAAAATCGGCCGCCGCACCTGCTCCGAGCTCGCGGTGCGCACCGCGCGCGTATTCTCATGAAACTTAAGCACTCCCTCCTCGAACGGCAGCCCGCAGTAGTCGAGCAGCCGGCGAATCTCACCCTCGGTGTCCTCGATCATGTTCTCGTAGAACACGCGGTGCACTCGGCCGGGCAGAACCTCGTCGAAGTGCGCCATGAGCTCGACGTAGTCGGCGTAATAGCGGCCGATCTCGGCGAGGTCGTACGTGAAATTCTGGCCGCGGGCGAAGTGCTGCTTGAACCCCGACAGGCAGCAGCCGAGTGGATGCCGGCGCGCGTCGACTATCTTCGCCTTTGGCAGCATCAGGTGGATGAAGCCCAGGTGCGCGAAATTGTTCGGCATCTTGTCGATGAAGAACGGCGCCGCCGTTTTCCGTTGTATGCGCGTCTGCTGCAGGTACTTTTCGCCGAGCCCCGCGAGCTCCTCGGCGCTGAACTTCGTCAACGCGCGCGGATAGGACGTGCCTTGAGTGCGCGTGGTCCGCGCACCCACCGCGCGGGCGAGCATCGCGACGTCCGGCAGCTCCATCGTCCCCTCGACTTGCGAGTGCGAGGCCAGGATCTGCTCGATCAAAGTGGAGCCGGAGCGTGGCAATCCCACGATGAAAATCGGGTCCGGCGCGTCGCAGCCCCAGCCCGGACGTTCCGCGAAGAACTCGCGCGTGAAGAGGCGCTTGCTGCGCTCGACATGCGCGCGGTTCTCATCGGCGTCGTAGCGGATCATTCCGCGGCGCAGTCGATTGCCCTCCGCGTAATGCGCGAACGACTGTTGCGTACTCGGCGGCGTCCTCGAGTGCCTTGGCCAGCGAGAACTCGAAGTGGAACCGATCCTCGTCCGCAAGATCGGCACGCGCGAGCTGCATCCGCATGGCCGCAATTTCCTCATCCGTGAAGTGAAAGGTCTTGAGGTTCGCGAGGCTCCAGTAGGCTTCGCCGAGATGCGGCGCGAGCGAAATGCAGCGCCGGTAGGCGTCAATGCTCTCCGGGTTGCGTCCGGCCGTCTTGAGCGCATGGCCCATGCTCATCCACACCTTCGGCTGCTTCGGATACTCGGCAAGCACCCCGTGGTATTCGTCGATGGACGCGGCGTATTCGCCTGCGCGCCCCAGGATCGCGGCCCGGAGATTGCGATAGCCGGGATTGCGCGCGTCGTCGGCGAGCAATCGCTCCACTTCGACCAATGCGGACTCGGGCTTGAACTGCCGATGCAGCACTGTCGCGTAGTTGTGGCGCGCGGCGGCGAAGCCCGGCGCGAGCTCGAGGCAGCGCGCCAGCAGTTTCTCGGCGTCGCCGTAACGGCCGAGGCGCGCCGCAACCTCCGCCAGCATGCGGATCGCCGCGACGTCGGTGGGATGCCGCTTGAGGAATTCGCGCAGTTCGCCTTCGGCGTCCGGGATGCGGTTCTCGACCAGCGCGAGCGCGGCGCTCATGAGCCTGGGATCCCGCGTCGAGTAGCGCACGGACTGCGCATAAGACTCGTCGGCCGCCTCGCGCATCTCCAGCGCGCTGTAGTGATCGCCGAGCGCGCGCCACGCCTCGTGCAGCTCGGGCTTGAAATGCACCGCGCGCCGTAGCGCCGCGATCGCCTCCTCGCCCTGGCCGAGACGGCCCAGCGCCAGGCCCGACAGCGCCAGTGCGTCCGGCTGGTCCGGATGCACCTTGAGGATCTCCGCGGCCTGCTCGGCGGCGGCCGCGGCATCCCGCTCCAGCAGCCGCCCTGCGTGTCGCAGGGCTACTTCGAGAGTACCCAGCGGTTCTGGCGTGTTCACGCTAACTACCTTCAGCGGCGCTTGCCGGCGAGCTCCGTGACCAGCGTGTGCCAGAAGGTCAGGCTGTCGTAGAACGACTGCACACCGAGGCGTTCATTGAGGCCATGCGAGAAGTCGTCCTTGGACATCATGAAATTGCCGTCGGTGCCGTAGGTCGGGATGCCGATGGAGCGGAATACCAGTCCGTCGGTGGCGCCGGAGGTTTGCGTGGGAACGATGAGCACCCCGGGGCGGATCTTGCGCGCGGCGCGCGTCACGGCCTTGAGCACGTCCTCGCGCAGCGGCGAGGCGTCGCTCGACAGCGGCGCGCCCTCCAGCTTGACCTCCACCCCGCTGCCAGCGGCCTGCTGTAACGCCTGCCGCACGTCTTCGATCTTCACGCCGGGAAAGATGCGGCAATTGACGTTGGCCCGGGCCGACTGCGGCAGCGCATTTTCGCCGTGCCCGCCGTTGAGCATGGTGGCCACGCAGGTGGTGCGCGTCCGGCCGACGTAGCTCGGCTCGCGCGCAATCACCGCGGCGGCCGCGGCGTCGCGCGGATTGTCGGCGAACTTGCGCATTGCCTCGCCGAGTTCGCCCGGCGCGATCGTGCCCGCCTGCCGGAACGAAGCCACGGTGGTGTCGTTCCACATCACCGGGAACTTGTAGTCGCGCACCTTGAGCAGCGCAGCGGCCAGATCGTAGATGGCATTGTCATCGCGCGGCTGCGAGCTGTGCCCGCCGGGATTGCGCGCCGTCACCGAGAAATCCGCATAGGTCTTCTCGGCGGTCTGCAGCTCGAAATAGAGCGCCTTGCCCGATTCATCGTCGAGCACGCCACCGCCCGCGTCACCGTTGAGCGCAAACTCGGCATCGATGAGGTCGCGATGCTTGTGCGCGATGTTGACGGTGGTCGCCTGCGCGGTTTCCTCGTCGCCGGAGAAGAACAGGATCACATCCCGGCTCGGGACGAATCCTTCCGCCTTGAGACGCAGGAAGGTGCTGGTGATCGCCACCACGCCCTGCTTGTCGTCATAGGTGCCGCGCCCGTAGAAATAGCCGTTCTCCTCGATCAGCTCGAAGGGACTGCGCTCCCAGTCTTCGCGCTTCGCCGCGACCACATCCATGTGCGCCAGGAGCAGGATGGGCTTGCCACCCTTGCCGTTGCCGCGGTAGCGCACTACCAGCGAGGCGGTCTTGTCGCCCTCGCCCTCGAAAGGAACGACGTGGATGTCGGCGGCGGGAAAGCCGGCCGCCCGGAACTCACCCGCGAGGTATTCGGCCATGATCGGGCACCTGCCCGTTGCCCTTGGACGTGGGCATGGCAACGACTTTTGCATAGATTTCCCGGGCTTTTTGCTCATGCTGGCTGAGCCTGCCCGGTTCGGCAGCGCTGGCGACCCCCGTAACCCACAGCACGGCGGCAAATACAAGAACTGGTTTGAGTGGCATTGAAAACCCCGGGAAGTTTGAATGCGGCATATTACGCGACCGAGGGCCGGTCTTTTTCGCGCACGGACTTTTGCTCGTAGGGGCAGCCCCCATTATTCTTGGCTGCCGCGCTTGGGCGCGGCAGGTCTGCCGGGAGGGGCACCACATGTTCGGACGCATCGCCAACCTGTTCAAAGGTTTCCTGTCGCTGTTCGTCTCTGGCGTCGAACGCCGCAACCCGGAGGCACTGCTGGAACTGGAGCAGGAAGACCTCCGCAAGCAGGTGGGCAACTTCAACCAGGGCCTGGCGTCGCACGCCGGTCTCTCCGAGCGGCTCATGAGCCAGGTGCGCAAACTCGAGGCCGAGCAGAAGGACCTGCGCGCCAAGACCACCGCGCACGTGCGTGCCGGCAATAATGCCGCCGCCGGCCAGTACGCGCTGCGCCTGCAGAGTGTCGAGGCGCAGCTCGCCGAGAACCGCACGCAGCTCGAGCAGGCCGAGACCACGTACAAGAATCTCGTCAAGGCGCGTGACGTGGCCGTGCAGACCGCGCGCGCCAAGATCGAAAGCCTCAAGGGCGCCATCAACGACATGCGCATGAAGCAGGCCATGGCGGAGATCCACGAAATGTCCGCCGGCATGATCACCAACATCGGCGGCGCCGGTGACACGCTCAACCGTCTCGAGAGCATGGTCATGGAGGAACGCGACAAGGCCGCCGGCCGCGCGCGTGTCGCCAAAGACTCGGTCGACATGACGCAGGTCAACATCAAGGAATCCGAGATGACTGCGCTCGCCGACCAGGCGCTCGCGGATTTCGCTGCGCGTGAGGGTATTTCACTCAAGGGTGAGGCCACGGCCGCGCCGGCCGAGCGTTCCATGGGCGCGACCGAGAAGCCCAGCTCCGAGCCCCAGTAGCTAGAGAGTCCCGTTCGGGAACAAAGACGTTGCCCGCCCCACCAACCGCTCCTGCCTGGGCCGCCGAACTGGCGCTTGCCTACGAAAGCGGTGCCGCCAGCCAGTTCATCCTGTTCGGCAATGTGCACGACAAGGTGGCCGTCGGCGGCGCACTGGTGAATCTCGCCGACTTTCTCGAAGACACGCTGCTCTCGGGATTCGGCGTGGTGCTCTCCTACGACCTCGGCAACGGGCTCAACATCGAACGCGGCGGCGAGCTGGTGGACAAATGGCAGGGCGCCGAACTCAAGAAAATGGCGCGCGAGCCGTTGCCCGCGATCCAGTGGATTGGTCGCTACCTGCGTTATCTCGGCAACCTGCGAGCCCTGGGCGTCAATACGGGGAGCAAGGAAAAGATCCCGAACGTCGCCGTGATCCTGCGCGGCGTGGACCACATCATCCCGGCCGATGGCGCGGGCTTTGAACACGGCAGCATCACCGGCCAGCTGCGCACCTGGGCCAGTGAATCACCGTTCACCGACCTGGCGTTCACCAGCATCCTGATCGCTGACAATCTCAACGACGTCGAGCCATTGATCGCCGCCTCGCCGCAGACCACGCGCGTTCGCGTGCCACTGCCCGACAACAAGGCGCTCGAAGCCGCCATCGGCATTCTCGCGAAGCAGTGCCCGCGTGCCTTTGGCGCTGCTGCCAATCTCGCCGAGCTCGCGGGCGCGCTCGCGGGCGTCACCGTCTCCAGTCTGGAAAGCCTTGTGAAGTTGCGCCACCACGAGAGCAAGCCATTGGGCGATGCCGACCTGGCGCGGCTCAAGAAAGAACTGGTGGAGCGTGATTCGGCGGGGCTGGTGGAATTCATCGAAGCGAAGCGCACGCTCAACGATTACCACGGCCAGGAGGCCCTGAAGACCTGGTTGCGGCAGGACATCGTGTTATGGCGCAAGGGCGATCTCAAGGCGCTGCCCATGGGTTACCTGTTGTGCGGGCCGGTCGGTACCGGCAAGACTTTCCTGGTCGAATGCCTCGCGGGTGAAGCCGGCGTGCCGGTGGTCAAGCTCAAGAATTTCCGCGATCGCTGGGTCGGCTCGAGTGAGGGCAACCTGGAAAAGATCTTCCGCCTGGTGCGCGCGCTCGGCCGCTGCATGGTGTTCATCGACGAGGCGGACCAGACGCTGGGCAAACGAGATTCGGGCAGCGGCGACAGCGGGCTGTCGGGACGCATCTACTCGATGATCGCCCAGGAGATGTCGGACAGCGGCAATCGCGGTCGCGTGTTGTGGCTGCTCGCCTCCTCGCGCCCCGACCTGATCGAGGTCGACCTCAAACGTCCGGGCCGCGTCGACGTCAAAGTACCGTTGTTACCCACCAGCACCACCGCCGAGAGCGCGCAGCTCATCGGTCTGCTCGCGAAGCGTTATGGCCTCGAGCTCACGCCCGAGGATCTCACCCGGCTGGAACCGCGCATGCCCACGCTGCTCACCCCTGGCGCCGCCGAGGCGCTGGTGGTCAAGGCGTATCGTCACGCGCGCACGCAGAACGTCGCCGGCGGCGCGGCCCTCGAAGCCAGCCTCATCGGCTACCAGAACCCGGTGCCGGCCGACGTACTGGAATTTCAGATGCGCATCGCGGTGCGTGAGGCCACGGATCTCAACTTCGTCCCGCCGGCGTTCAGAAACATGGCAGCGCCCTCGTGAAAAGGGTGGTCCCGTGAAAGGCAGGCCCTCATACCTCGCGGCGGCCTTCAATGCGCGGCCGCTGGGGATGCCGATTCCGCCCAACTGGTTCGGAGTTGCCGCCTTCGGGCTGCTCGGGGCACTCGTCAACCCGGGCCTGTGGCTCATCGGCCTCGGCCTTGAAGGCATCTATCTGTGGGCGCTGTCGCGCAACGAGCGCTTTCGTGCCACGGTGGACGCCGTCGCCGGTGTGAGCGACAGCACCTCGCGCTACGAAGCACTGCTGGCGAGCCTCGATTCCACGGCGCAGTCGCAGCAGTACGAGATCGAACGCGCGGCCGCGGAAATCGTCGGCCTGCTGCAGCGTTCCTCGGTACACGCCTCGCAGATCGGCGACATCCGCCAGATGGCCTGGCTGCACCTGAAGCTGCTCGCCGCGCGCGCCTCGTTGGCCGAAGTCGTCGCGGTGGCCGAACGCGAACGCAAGTCGCTCGACGAGCAGGAGCGGCATTGTCGCGATCGCCTGGCGGCCGGTGATACGGACGAGGAACTGCGACGCAGCCTCGAGCAACAACTCGAGGTGATCAACTCGCGCCAGGACGCGCATCGCGACGCCAAACGACGCCGCGAGCTGGTCGACGCCGAGATCGCCCGACTGCGGCAGCAGGTGTCGCTGGTGCGTGAACAGGCCCTGCTCGCCACCGATGAAAACACCATGGCGCAGTCGCTCGACGCCGTGTCGGCGTCGCTCAACGAGGCCAATCGGTGGATGCGCGATCAGCGCGACATCTTCGCCGGCCTCGATCAATTCACGGACGAGCCGCCGCCGGCGGATCTCCTGGCTTCGAAGCGCGCCGCCAGGCGCAGCAAGGTTTCCGAGTGAGCATGGTCTGTAAAGGAGACACCCACATGGTTTCGTGTCGTCAACGCGGTTCGGTCGCGGGCAACGTCATCACGTTGTTGCTGCTGGTGGGCATCGTCGGGCTCGGCGCCTGGTTGTGGCTCGGCAAGAAGGCCGACGCTCCGGCCGCCGGCGCGAGCGCGCCGTCCGCGCAGTCGGATCGCGGCGCCGCGTCGAAACCCGACGGAGACGCACCCGGGCCCATCGAACCGGTGACGGGTACACCGACTCTCGAAGCGGCCAATACCTATGTTCCCAAGGACAACATCCTGCGCATCGACATCAGCGAATACGCCGGTTATGGCGGACTGATCGTCGCGAACGGCGGCCTGGATCCGAATCCGGACTCCATCTTCGCCAAGGAATATGGATTCCAGGTGCAGATTTCGATGAGCGAGAGCGAGACCTGGGGCCCGCTCAACAACGGCAAACTCGCCGCCACCGCCACCACGGCGGATGCACTCGCCGTGCTTGGCCGCCAGTTCGACGCGATCGTGCCGGTGCAGATTGGTTACTCGCGTGGCGCCGACATGGTGGTCGTCGATCACGGCATCGCCTCCATCAACGCGCTCAAGGGCAAGACGCTGGCGGCTTCGCAATTCAACGAGAGCGAGTTTTTCATCCGTTACCTGGCGCAGGAAGCCGGCGTACCGGTCACCGTGTTACGCGATCTGGACTCGAAACCGCCGGCGGGTTCGCTGGGCCTGGTGTTCTACGAAGACGCGTTCGTCGCCTGTGATGCGTACGCGTACGAACTTGCCAGTGGTGGCAAACGCCTCAATGGCTGCGTGGGCTGGACGCCCAAGACGGACGAGGTGATCGAAGCCTCCAAGGGCGCGGCGAAGATGCTGGTGTCCAACCGCAACCTGCTGGTGGTCGCCGACGTGCTGGCCGTCAACAAGGGTTTCGCCAGCGCGAATCCGAAGATGGTGCAGGGCCTGGTGCATGGAATTCTCGAAGGCAACCGGCGTCTGCGCGACCACCAGGCCGAAAACATCGCCGTGGTCGCCAAGGCCTTCAAGTGGACCGACGAAGAAGCACGCGAAGAACTGTCGCATGTACATCTTTCAAACCTGCCGGAAAATCGTGCGTTCTTCGCCGGCACCATCGACTCTGCCGGCTCGTTCGGCGGAATTTTCCAGTCCTCGGTGCTGGCCTACGGCAGCGTGATCAGGAACCCCACCGACCCGGCACGCTTCGTCGATACCACGGCGCTCGAGGCGTTGGCGAAACGCGGCCTGTTCGCGGATCAGAAGATCGCCATCGCGCCCATCCGCACCACGACGCAGGCGTCGCTCGAGGGCGATCCGCTGCTCAGCAAGGACATCCGCTTCTTCTTCGAGGCGAACTCATCGAACCTCGATCGCAACGCGCCGCAGAACCAGGAGTACCTCGCCACCATCAAGCGCTTCCTGCAGGTGAGCCCTGGATCCACAGTGCTGCTGCGCGGCCATGTCGACAACGCGCGCGTCGCGGAATTCCGCCAGCAGGGCGGCGAGCAACTCGTGCAAAGCATGGCGCTCAAGGCGATGGAACTGTCGCGTCAACGTGCCAAGGCGGTGAGCGACGCACTGCTCGCCAAGTACCCGGAGGTCGACAAGGGGCGCATCGAAGCCGTCGGCCGCGGCTGGGAAGAACCGACGGGCTCCAGTGACAGCGCCGAGAATCGGCGCGTCGAGGTTCAGTGGTTCACCATCGAGTAGAAAGGGAGGGCAGCCTCCATATCTACATCTACATCGCGAAATAGTGACGACGACCGCACCTATCCTTGATGCGATCGCCGCCGTGCCGGCACCAAAGTTCGGCACCTCACAGTAGCCCCTCAACATGACGCGCGTAGCCGCGGCCGCGGCAAATCGCTGTCTTGTAGGACTGTCGTCGCGCAGTGACAGTCGAGCTATTCGCGCGCCCGGCGCACCGCGAGCTTGAGATCTGCCACCAGCGCCGCGCGTCCAGCAGCGCGCGCCTGCTCGTCCGGTGCACGCAGGATTGCCGACGGATGCAACGTGGCGATGATCGCATCGGCCAGCTTGTGCTTCAGCACTTTGCCGCGGTCACGGGTGATGCGGAACTGACTGCCGAGCAAGGCTTGCGCCGCCGTGGCACCCAGGAGCACCACGACGGCCGGTCTCACCACTGCGAGTTCCGCTTCGAGCCATGGCAGGCAAGCCTTGACGGAACTCGCCGGCGGCCGCTTGTGCAATCTGAACTTGCCGCGGGGTTCGAAATTGAAATGTTTGACCGCGTTGGTGACATAAACTTTGCCTCGCTCGAGTCCCGCCTCGGCCATCGCCTCGTCGAGCAGTTGCCCGGCGGGACCGACGAACGGACGCCCCGCGACGTCTTCGCGATCTCCCGGTTGTTCACCCACCAGCATGACCGTGGCGCTCGATGTGCCTTCACCGAACACCGTCTGCGTGGCCTTCAGGTACAACGCACAGCCGCGACAATGCGCGGCAGCTTCACGCAACGCGGGGATGGTGAGCGTCGGCGGCAGGAAGGTTTCGGTGGGTGCCAGCGCAGTGACTTGCGTCTTGCGCCGCGCATCGCTTGGCCTGGCCATGCATCACTGTGGCCGTCTGGCGCGCACGCCTCTGTCGGAGAACGCGACAGCCGGCCATCGAGGCCGGCTGTCGTTCTAATCTGTCAGCAAGTCGTCAGCTCTTCGCGCAACGCGCGACGACAGTGTTCGAGCGGGTCGAGCTGGTGAACGAAACTTTGGTACGTGGCACCGGGTAGTAGTAGGTGTTGGTCGGAAACTTCTCGTTGCATTTCGTTCCCAACGCAACCGATCCGACCAGGCGCCCGAGTACGCGTCCGCCATTCTGGAACAGCACGTCGTAGACGGGGGTGGCAACCGTCTTGTATATGGCCGTCGAAGTGGGCGCCACGCTGACAGTCAGGCTCTTGGCGGCGCTGGTGCCGGTGATGGTCTTCTGCGCGAGCGTGCTGTTGCTGGATTCGACCTGGCCGACTGTTGAAGGCACGCACCGAGAAGTACCAGGTACCGGTCTGCAGCGCCGAGATGGAGGTGCTCGTCGCCGCCGGATCATTGATCTGCTTGACGTTGGTGAGCGCCGATGTGCTGGTGCCATACAGCACCTTGTATCCCGCGAGATTGGTGAGCGCGCTGCCGTCGGTATTGGTGGTGGGCCGCGTCCAGTTGATGGTGGCCGAGCCGTTACCCCAGGTGCAGGTCAGTGAGTAGCTCTTGTTGGCGGTGATGGCTGCCACGGTTTCCGAGCCGGACGCGAACTTGGTGCCGCTCCACCCGCCGCTCGCCGTGCAACTGGAGGCCACGGGCGAAGTCGACCATGTCAGCCGGGGTGTGACGCTGCCGGTGCCCGATGTCGGACTTGCGGTGAAAGTGATGGTTCCGGCGGCTTGGGCTTTCGAAGCCGTGGCGCAAAGAATCAGAGGAAGCGCCAGGAGCGCGTAGGAAAAGTTTCGCATCTTGGTGTCGTCGCCATGAGTGGAGCTGATGGCAGCGAAGTCTTGGCGTACGGCGCGCGCACGGGGGACGCGATGCAAAAAGTGCGGAGCTGTAAGGGTGTCGCAAAATGACGAACGCGCTCGCCACCTTGATGCGATGGGAAAAAACCCGACGGCGATGCGCTAAGGGTGTGCGGAAAAACGGGAAATAAATACTCTGCTCTGGTAAGGATTTTCCTCGCGACTGGAAAATGCTTCAGAGTTGAGTCATCAGCGCCCGATGTAGGCGCGTGGCGACGCGCGCGGCGTGAGGGTCCCGAGCGGACCCAGGATCACGCCGCGCGCGTGGTTTTCAGCCGATCAACTGTCGAGGGTCAATCGCCGGTCCAGGAGTACTGGGGGATCTCTGCGATCTCCGTTCCCACCTGGATGGTGATCTCACGATGCGACGTGAGCTCGATGTCGCTCCAATTGTCCTCCACCAACTCGGTCACGCCATCGTCCGTCACGTACACAACCACCGGCATACCCGAAAGGTCAGCCAGGGTGGTGCTGTTGAGGGTCTCACCCCAGATCGCGAAGAACTGGCCGAGCGTGAACGTAGCGGGCGCAGTCGCCTCGATATGCAGCTTGCCCGAATGATCATGCGTGTGAATCAAGTAGAAGCACCTCGGCGGCCCGCTCTCGATACCAATGTTTTGCGGAACTGCGAGAGCCTCGCCGTTCAGATAGATAGTCAGGTGCGTATGCACATGGTATTCGTCCGGCATGTTCTGCGAGGCAATCGATACCCGAGACAGGTTGGCCTTGCCCACCTGCCGCAGTGGATCCCTCTTCCCAGTGGAGCGCGCCTATCCGGTGATTGTCGTTGAGATTCACCACGGTCGCCGACAGCGGTGGCACCACAGCAGCCGGAGGCGGTGGTGGTGGAACCGGTGCCGGGGCCGGACCCGGGCCTGACGGCGGGGGACTGGGACTGCCACCGCCACCTCCCCCGCAGCCTGTCAGGACGGCGCCTAACAGCAATACCAATACTTCTCCGCGCAGTGCGCGGCTCTTTCCTTCTTTGATGCTCATTGCAATTCCTGCCTGCGTAGCGTTGACAACAACGTCGGAATTGCAAGAGATGCGCCGACCTCGGCATGCGTTATGCCAAGCTTCGTGCCAGGCGCGCACTCACGACCAATCCAGAGCCTCGCACGCGCGACTTGCGACCGGTCCGCGCGCGATGTCAGCCGACTCCGACATCAACCGACGAAAAATGGAGAACGGCCATCTTGGCCCCGAGCAAATTCCGGACGAGAAAGGCCCGCCTTTCACGCAGCTATTACCAGTGCGGGTAACATTTCTACATTGGTGGCAAGGTGCGACCTCGGCGCCGTCCTACAAGCGACCGATCCGTCCGACACGGATTGGCGTTACGAAACTGTCCGTCCACTTGCCGGCGCGCAGCTCCTCCCCGATGGGCGCGCATGCCCGGCCAGATTTCCACGAGAACGCGCAGCGTGCGCCGACACGTACACCGTGGTGTCATAACGCAGACCGCGGCCTGCCTGCGTGAGTAGATAGTCGACGTTGCCATCCGCAGCGGACTGGCGCTCACCGACTCCCGCCTTCTCCAGGGCGCAGGCGCCAATGTACTCAAGCCGCCATTTGCTGCCGCAGCACGTATTTCTGCACCTTGCCGGTGACCGTCATCGGAAACGAGTCGACGAACTTCACGTAGCGCGGCACCTTGTAGTGCGCGATCTGGCCGCGACAGAATTCGCGAATCTCCTCCTCACTCGATTGCATACCGGGACGCAGGATGACGCAGGCGCATAATTCCTCGCCGTATTTCACATCGGGCACTCCGACGCACTGCACGTCCAGAATCTTGGGATGCCGGTACAGGAACTCCTCCACCTCGCGCGGATAGATGTTTTCACCGCCGCGGATGACCATGTCCTTGGAGCGTCCCACGATGCGGCAGAAACCTTGGGCGTCGAGGGTTGCAAGGTCGCCACTGTGCATCCAGCCGGCGGCGTCGATCGACTCGCGCGTCCTCTCGTCATCGTCCCAATAGCCGCGCATGACGCTGTAGCCGCGCGTCAGTAGTTCGCCCGTTACGCCGTGGGGCACGATGTGCCCTTGTTCGTCGACAATTTTCACCTCGGTATGAGCGGTCACGCGCCCGACCGTGGAAACACGGCACTCGAACGAGTCGTCCATCGAGCTCTGGAACGAAATCGGTGAGGTTTCCGTCATGCCATAGCCAATGGTTATCTGCCGCATATGCATGCGTTCGATAACCTTCTGCATCAGCTCCGCAGGACAGGGAGCGCCCGCCATCATGCCGGTGCGCAAACTCGTCAGGTCGCGGTGCGGAAAACTCGGATGCTCCAGCATGGCGATGAACATCGTCGGCACACCGTGCAAGGCGGTACAGCGCTCGGCTTCGAGCGCCGCGAGCACTGATTCGGCACTGAAGCTCTCATCCGGATAGACCATCGTCGCGCCGTGTGTGATGCAGACCAGATTGCCGAGAACCATGCCAAAACAGTGATAAAGCGGCACGGGAATGCACAGTCGATCGTCTGCGCTGAAGTTCATCGCCGCGCCGACGAAGTAACCGTTGTTGAGAATATTGTGATGCGTCAGCGTGGCGCCCTTCGGTGCACCGGTCGTGCCCGACGTGAACTGAATGTTGATGGGGTCATCAAACTGCAGTGTCGCGCCGAGGGACTCGAGCCGCGCGAGCTCGTCCTTGCTGGCCTCGCCGAGCAAGGCGTCGAAATTCAACATTCCGGCGGTCCTTTCGTCGCCCAGCCGGATCACCAGCGTGAGCGAGGGAAGCGCGGCTGCCGCCAGCTTTCCCGGTTTGCTGTGGGCGAGCTCAGGCGCGAGTTCCTGCAGCATTTCCAGGTAGTTGCTCGACTTGAAACTCGGCGACAGGATCAACGCGCGGCACTGCACTTTGTTCAAGGCATATTGCAGCTCGCTGCCGCGATACGCCGGGTTGATGTTGACCAGGATCAGTCCCGCCTTGGCGGTCGCCAGCTGCACCAACAACCACTCCGCATTGTTCTGCGACCAGATGCCGATGCGCTCGCCGGGGTTCATGCCGAGCCGCAGCAGCGCTGCGGCGAGATTGTTGGTGCGTCGCTGCAGTTCGCGATAGGTCCAGCGTATTTTCTGGTGGCGGACGACCAGCGCCTCGCGCTCGCCGAAGCGCTCCACGATGCGGTCGAAGCAGGCACCCAGTGTTTCACCGAGCAACGGCTGCGTGCTGCCGCCGTGCACATAGCTCAGCTTTGGATCCGTGTGCTCGCCCATATCAGCCTCCGATCTCGAACGGCCCCGTGCCGAAAATCTGCACGATCGCGCCGTGCCGCGTGTACGCAAAATGGAACTCGCCCGCCGCAAGCGACGCGTACGATCCCGAACTCAGGTTACGCACAGTCGATGTGCCGGACCCGCCGCCCGTCCCCACCGTGATGGCGCCAGCGAGCACGATCATCTGCTCTTCGTTTGGTCGTTTGTACGGCGGCAGCATATACCCGGGCGGCAGCCGCACGCGCATGACAAAGGGCCCGTCCTCTGACGGATTGCCAGATATCACGGCAAATCGGGCGCCCGGCGGCATTCCCCGCGGCACTTCCTGCCAGGCACTATCTTCCAGCAGGTATGCAACATCCGGAGGGATCCCGAAATAGTGCTGCGCAACGCCTTGCATGGCGAACAGCGGCAGCACCGAAATCGCGACAGCTAACAAGCCAAAAGCGGCGGCACGAGCCTGGTCAAGCCAGGTGTTGGCGACTGCCCTGCGACGCTCGCTGGAATCCACCGCACGAACAAACGCTTCGAAGATCGGGTTGACCAGCGCCGGATGGGTGATCGGCGCCATGTGACCGGCCGCGACTTCGAAATAGCTCGCATGCGGAAGAATCTCGGTGAAAATTGACGTCAATCGCTGCGCCACTTCCGGGCTCCATCGTCCCGCAACCAGGCAGGTCGGCACATCGATGCGTCGATACGCCGCAGCGTTGCGCGCCTCATCGGCCACCGCGCGGTACTCGAGCAAGATCTTCGGCACCTGGGCCGCCAGCACCGATTGCCGCTCTGGGCGGAGCTGCGCAAACGCACCCGCGCCGCTCCAGCAGTCGACGAAACAGGCCGCCCCGCCGTGCGCGTCACCCGCGTTCAACCGGTCTGCGATTTCGCGCCGCACCGCCTCCAGCTCCGCAAGATCGGGGTCACGGGTCGGCAAAAGATGAAAGGCGATCGGTTCGAACAGGCTCAGGCTGCGCACACGTTGCGGCCGCTCTTGCGCTGCCAGCTGCAGCGCGACGATGCCCCCATACGAATGTCCGATCAGGTGAAACTGTTCGCCGGGCTGCAACTCCTGGGCGAGCACCGATTCCACCAGGCGAACTTCGTCGCGAAGGCTGTAGCCGTCGCCGGATGGCATGGCGGATTCGCCATAGCCGAGCAGGTCGATGGCGATCAGTCGATAGCGATCGCGCAGGCTTTCAGTCAGCTCCCGCCACTGGCTCTTCGAACTCATCGAACTGTGCAACAACACGATTGGCGGGCCACAGCCTTCGACCCGCGACCCGACCCGACTCTCTGGCAACAAATACGGCACGACACTTCTCCATTGACTGGAGGGTCATGCTCGCCGCCGCCGTGCGCCGCGTCGATTGGCAATCGGCGCCCGGGGTTGTGCATTCGTGCACGGTTGTTAGTGTCGGGGCATGCCTTTGATCTGGTCGGCGTGTTTGCGCATGACGTCGATGACAAAACGGATCACCACTCGAACTGGTTCGGCGAGCCTGACTTCCCGGCGATAGACCAGCGAGACCGGGTGCTTTATCAACACGTCGGGGGTCAGGCGCTTCAATGCGGGCTCCGCCTCGGCGAGGAAACAGGGAAGCAGCGCGAGCCCTGCTCCGGCCACGGCTGCGGCAACCAGCGATGCGCTCGCGTTGCTGCGCGATACGACGGTCGCATTCGCGGCGTGCTTCGCCAGCCATTGCGCGGCTGGAGCGGAAGTAGAATCGGCCTTGAGGGCGACAATCTCGTGCCCCGACAAGTCTTTGGGATCAATGGGTTCAGGTCGTCGCGCGAGATAGGCGTCGGCGGCGTACAGCGACCAGCCGACATCGCCGAGAGAACGCCTGACGAGATCCTCGTCGATGACGGCCCTCACCAGTACCGCCAGGTCTATCTCGCCGCGCTTGAGGTCGGGTGGCCGGTTGTCACTGATGATTTCCAGTGAAATCTCGGCGTGGTCACGCCGCCATTGCGCGAGGGCCTGCGTGAACAGGCCGGTGAGGGCTTGCGGCACGGACAGGCGAACCCGTGCGCACTCCGCTTTGACGGCCGCGCGCGTCGCAGAGACCGCGCGCTCGACGTCCAAAACGAGTGGAGCGATGCGCTGGCCCAATGGCGTCAGCGTCAGGCCCTCGGGACCCCGCAGCACCAGCGGCGCACCGAGTGCGCGCTCCAGTGCTGACAGCCGACGACCGATGGTGGTGTGTTCGACACCCATCGAACGGGCGGCGCCTGCCAAGGTTTTCGTTTGCGCCGCACGCAGGAAGTAGCGCAGGTCATCCCAGTTGAAGTCGTCAACGGCAGCCACTGCCCATTGTACGTCTGCAGCACAGGCCCTCCGAGCTCTTCCTTTGCAATTCCGGAGCCATTCCGTAGCTCTTCGTGATGACTCGTGAGTCGCTTCCCGGCTGTAGTCGCTGGCAGGAGAAACGAACAATTCGTTTCCCCGCCATTCAGCAACAGGAGGTCACATGAACAACAACGGGATAGTCGTCTCTTTTTCACTCGCCGTTAGCACCATGATCTTTGCGGCCGCCATTTCCCGGCCGGCCATCGGGGACCACGGCCATAACGGGGGCCAGCAAAAGCACCATTCGGGCGAGTTGGTCCGGGCAGTGCGCGAATCCACGCGACGCTTTCATGACGTCAACCAGGCAAAGGCGGAGGGTTACCAGCTGTTGTTCGGCTGCGTGAGCGGGCCCGACGACGGCGCGATGGGACTTCACTACGTGAACCTGGAGCTGGTGGCGGACGGCATACTGGACCCGGGTCGTCCCGAGATTGTCATCTACGAGCCCACGCCGAACGGCGGCCGCCGCCTGATCGGCGCGGACTTTCTCGTGTTCGCCGAGACCTGGCATGCCAGTAACACGGCCACGCCGGAACTCGGCGGACAGCTCATGCACCTGATCGAGAGCCCGAATCGATATGGTTTGCCGGCCTTCTATACGCTGCATGTCTGGGCCTGGAAGCCGAATCCGACCGGTGCGTTCGTGAACTGGCATTCCGACGTGTCCTGCGAGCAGTTCGACGGAAAGGGACAGTAAACATGCCGGCCACTATCTACCGCACCGCGGCATTTCTCTTCAGCATCGTCTGCTACGGCGTGTTCCTGCTGGTGTTCCTCTACCTGCTCGCCTTCCTCGGCAATTTGCAGGCGACGCCATTGGTGGATGCCTTCCCGGTGATCCGGGTGCTGGTGCCCAACTCCGTCGATCTTGGGCGCGACATGGGTTCGCTGGGGTTTGCGGTCGTGGTGGATATCGGCCTGATACTGCTCTTCGGACTGCAGCATTCCGTGATGGCGCGGCCCGGGTTCAAACGGATTTGGACCCGGGTCGTGCCGAAGGAAATGGAGCGCAGCGTTTACGTGCTTGATCGCGAGCGTCATGCTGGCGCTGCTCATGTGGCAGTGGCGCCCGATCCCGACGCCGGTTCTCTGGCACGCGGACGCGGCCTGGAGTGTCGCTCTCGGCTGGTCAGTCATGGGCCTCGGTGTCGCGGTGCTGCTGTGGGCCACGTTCCTGATCAATCACTTCGAGTTGTTCGGACTGCAGCAGGGCTGGATCACGCTGCGCGGCGGAGAGCTTCGGGGCCCCGCATTCGTCACGCCGTACCTCTACAAGATCGTGCGCCATCCGCTGTACGTGGGATGGCTGCTGATCTTCTGGGGCGCGCCGACGATGACCGCGGGTCACTTTCTGTTCTCGGCGGGCATGAGCGGTTACATCCTGATCGCCATCCGCTTCGAGGAACGCGACCTGGTGGCAGCACATCGGCGAGCCGTACCAACGATACCGGCAGCAGGTGCCGGCGCTCGTGCCGCGGCCCGGCCGGCGCTTCAGTGGTTAGACGGTCGTCGTAGGCCTCGACCATGCGGCGAAACTTGTCGTGGCAGGCCATGGCCTTGGTGCGAATTCGCTGGAACTCGGGATCGCCGCGCAGCCCCGCCCAGATCGGATCCAGGTCGAGCGCCGGGTACGAACAGTAGTTGCCGTCCACGCCGCGTTCCACGAAGCGCAGCGCTTCCTGTGGACGGCCGCAGTACGCCAGTATCGGCGCAATCGCGTAAGCGGTTTCAGGATCTTCACTTCGCTGCCAGTGCGTGACGAACTCGGCGACGGGCGCGTCGAGCGCTGCGCCGCTGCGCACCTTCGAGACAGGGCTGCATGAGCCGCCGCATCGGCTCGTCGGCGGCCTGCCGCACGACATGCAGGGCCGCCTCGCGGCCGTCGAGCCGCAGCTGATACAGCACCGTGGCCCAATGAACGAAATACGAGCCCTCATCGAGCCTGAAAAAATCCATGACGCGCGAGAGCTTCCCTGCGTACAGGTAGGCATAGCCGCAGGAGCGCAGGCGCGGATCCTGTGGATCGCGATCGAGCGCCAGCTCGCAGTGGCGTTGCGATTCCTCCAGCATGCCTCCGTACCGATAGACGTAGGAGATGGTGAAATGGGTGTCGGCGCCGGGTCCGAAGTGTTCGAGCAGTCGGCGTGCGTCCTGATAGGCGCCTTCGAGGTCTCCGGCTTCAGCGCGATGGGTCACGATCTGCCGGGCGGCATGAGATCAGGTCGGGATCGAGCTCCAGCGCCTTGCGATACGCGGCCAGCGACTTCTGTCGCGCCGGCTCCGCGCCGGTGTACCAGGTGCCGGAGTCATAGTAACGAATGCCAAGCGCCTCCCATGCAGGCGCGAACTCGGCTCCAGCGTCACGACCCGCTCCAGCATTTCGATGGCTCGCTCGGTCGGCTTTCGGCTGCTGTGGAATTGCGAGACTGCGCAGATAGAGCTGGTACGCCTCATCGTGGATGGGTGTCGATCCCGACCCCGGGACGGCGCGCGCGCCGAGAGCCGGCAGCAAGCCCTGCTGCACGCCTTCTGCGATCCGTCCACGCATCGCCAGCAGATCGCCGGCGGGCACCGTGATGCGGGTGCGCCAGATCACGCGTTCCTGACTCACGTGCTGAGCCTCGATGGCGAGACTCAGCTGGTTGTCGTCCTCCAGGTAGTAGCGGCCGCTCACGACGTGATCCACATGGCGCTCACGGGCCGCGGCGAGTGGATCCGCGCCTTCCACATAACCGAATGGGCGCACGGCAAGACCCTGGGACTTGGTGAGCAGCGTCGCGGTTTCATCGGACAGCGCCAGGGAGAGGTAGTCCAGCGTTTCATCGCCGGCCGCGTTCTCGAAGCGCATCACGGCCACGCTGGTGAGAGTTGGCGCCGCCACGATTCGCGACCACCACCACGCGCCCAGTAGAAAGATGCCCACGACCAGCAACCCGGCCGCGACCGGCCAACGGCCTGGCCATCGAAGGTTGCGACGGTTGCGGCGCCAGGACTTCCGGTGACACCACCTGAGCGAGTTGCACCGGCGCCGCCAGCCGATAGCCGCGCTTCGGAATCGTCTCGATGACGCGATGGGCGGAGCGGTCGTCACCCAGATGATGACGCAGTTCGGAAATACAGTTCGTCACCGCCTGGTCGGTGACGATGACGTTGCCCCACACCTGCGCGTTCAGCGTCTCCCGCGAAACGACTTCGCCCGCGCGCTCGGCCAGGCACACCAGCACGTCCATCACCCGGGGCTCGAGGCGCACCTCGACTTCGCCCCGCACGATACGGTTCTGGCGCGGCTCGATGAGGCACTCACCGATGCGGAATCCGGCTTGCAGTTCCTGACGCGTGAATGCCATGTGGGATGATGCTATCGCGCGCGATGTTGCAATCCTACTTTTGTAGACTCGGCGTGATGCACAAGAACGAGCCAGACTGGCGCGCCGGCGGGCACAATCTTCGTCTCAGTGACGGCCTCACACATTGGCGCCGCGAAGGCCCGCCCGAGGGTTTACCCATCGTGCTGGTGCATGGCGCAACGGTGCCGAGCTGGGAGTTCGACGCGCTGGTTCCACCGCTGCTGCGTGCGGGCTTTCAAACCTTGCGCTTCGACCTGTATGGACACGGCGCATCCGACCGGCCCGCTGGCGATTACACCTTCGAACGATTCACGCGGCAGGTCATCGAGATCATCGAGGCGACCGACTTTCCCCGGCCGGCGATCCTGCTCGGGCATTCCTTCGGTGCCGCGCTGGTGGCGGCGGTTGCCGCGGCACGCCCGGATCTGGCAGCACGGTTGGTTCTGGTCGCGCCCATGCTCGACTTCAATTCAACTTCCGGCTGGGCAAAGGTCTTTCGTTATCCCGTCCTCGGCGAGTTCGCCATGCATTTCATCGGCGTACCGGCGCTGATACGCCGCCGGCGCCGGCGTTACGCGGGCATCGGCAAGCCGCATCTCACGCCGCGATTCATCGAGCAGGTTGCATACGCCGGATTCGGGCGTGGACTGCTGTCGATGTTCCGCACCGCCGCGCTCGGTGATCAGGGCGCGCGATATTCCGGACTGCACGCGGTGAACCGCGACATCCTGGTGATCACCGGCGATCACGACGTCATCATTCCCGCCGAACATGTCGCGCGCGTGCGCTCGCTGCTGCCGCCGCACTCGCACTGTCCGGTGCCGGGCGAGCACAACCTGCTGCTGACGCATCCGGAGGTCGTTGTCGAGGCGCTGGTCGACTGGACCGATCGAACGAAAAGCGGGTCCCCCATCCGATAGACGCGGCGCATTCCGGTTCTGCGGCACAATACCCGCAGCCATGGCTCGCACTTCTCCCCCGATTTCGAGTGAACCCAAAAACGATGCAGGGCGCGGCGCCGGGTTCGCGGCGGCAATCTCCGCGTTCGGCATCTGGGGACTTTTTCCACTCTATTTGATAGGTCTGCTGAGCGTATCGGCAATGCAGATCACGGCGCATCGCATCGCCTGGTCTTGCGTGTTCGTGCTTGCGTGGCTCGCCGTCAGGGGAGAGCTGGGGCAAATGTGGCTCGCCGTCAGGCGCGAGGGCGTGCTGATACGCCTGACCGCCAGCGCGTTTTTCATCGCCGTCAACTGGCTCGGCTTCGCGTGGGCGGTCAATCATGACCACGTGCTCGAAGTGAGTCTCGCGTACTTCATCGGTCCCCTGCTCAACGTCCTGCTGGGCATCTTCGTGCTGTCGGAACGCCTGGACCGAACGCAGTGGATAGCCGTGGGTTTCGCCGCCGCGGGAGTCGCGTATCTCACATTCATCGCGGGTCACACTCCGTGGATCGCGCTCATGGTCGGCAGCTCCTTCGCGCTCTATGGACTGATTCGCAAGACGGTGAGCATCGATGCGCTGCCCGGGCTGGCGGTTGAAACCATTTTGCTGGCGCCGTTTGCGGTCGGGTATCTGATCTGGTGCGAGGTGCAGGGAATCGCCGCACTCGGGCATTCGAGCGGACTCATTGATGCCCTGCTCCTCCTCAGCGGCATCGTCACCTCGGTGCCGCTATTCCTCTTTTCCTACGGCGCACGCCGTGTTCCGTATTCGACGATCGGCGTGATCCAGTTCATTGCTCCGAGCCTGCAGCTCGTGTGTGGGCTGGTCGTGTTCGGAGAATCCTTCGAATCCGCGCGCGCCACCGGTTTCGTGCTCATCTGGTTGGGGTTGCTGATCTACATGGGAAATGCCTTGTGGCGGGCACGTTCGCTCAGGCCCGCCGCGACATAACGGCACGTCTCCTGCCGGTGTGCGCGCAGATGCGCTGTCATCGCTCACCGACAGTTGCCACACGTTCAGGAATTGTTCAGTGGCTGTGCCTATCATGGACACCATGTCATTCGGCGCATTACGTGCAATTACGACCCTGTCGCTCTTTTTGGTGGTCGGGCTGGCCCGGGCACAGGAGAGCGAGCCGCCGTACGCGGACCCGCCTGATCGCGCCGCCCGACTCAGCTTCGTGGAGGGTGATGTCTCGCTGCAGCCGGCCGGCGAGGAAGACATGGGCGACGGCCATCCTCAATCGCCCGCTGACCACCGGCGACAACCTGTGGACCGATCAGAGACGCACGGGCCGAGATCCAGGTTGGTCAGGCCGCCGTCCGCCTCGACAGCAACACGGGCTTCTCGTTTCCTGAATCGTCGATGACGACACGATTCAGATGCGCCTGACCGCGGGCGTCATCCACGTGCACGTGCGGTCACTGGACAACGACGAACAGATCGAAGTCGGCCACGCCGAATCTCGCGCTGTCGCTGCTGCGTCCCGGCAACTATCGCGTCGAAGTCGACGACCGGGACGACACCACCGTCGTGAAAGTCAGCGAAGGTGAAGCCGAAGCGGAAGCGAGCGACGGGGCGCAGCACGTGATCGTGCAGGCCCAGCAAGTCGCGACATTCACCGGCACCGAACAACTCGCGACGCAATTCGACTCATTGGGCGCTCCGGACGAGTTCGATTCGTGGAACCAGGATCGCGACCGGCGCAACTATCTCGCGACCTCGTCGCAGACGGCGCAGTACGTGTCGCCCGACGTCACGGGTTACGAGGACCTCGACGACAACGGAACATGGAGCTCGGAGGCCGAGTATGGCTACGTGTGGACACCGTCGCGCGTCGCCGCGGACTGGTCACCGTACCGCTACGGCCGCTGGGCGTGGATTTCCCCGTGGGGCTGGACCTGGATCGATGATGCGCGGTGGGGTTACGCGCCGTTTCACTACGGTCGATGGGCGCACGTGCGCAATCGCTGGTGCTGGGTGCCGGGACCGCGTCACACGCGCGCCGTGTATGCACCCGCGCTGGTCGGATGGGTGGGCGGGCCGCGTGCCACCTACGCAGGTTCGTTCGGCGGAGTCGCGTGGTTCCCTCTGGGCCCCCGCGAAGTTTATGTACCGGCGCGTCGCTTCAGCCCGCGATACGTGGAGCGCGTGAACGTGACCAACACCATGATCGTCAGAAGGACCGTCAACGAGGTATACAACAACCGGGCCGCAAATGTGACGTATCGAAACCACGCGGTGCCGGGCGCAGTGACGGCGGTGTCGCGCGACACATTCACGTCGGCGCGCCGCACAGGCGATCGCCGGGTGCGCGTCGACAGCCAGGACATCACTCGCGCCGTCGTGGCTGCGGAGGCTCCACAGATCCAGCCCATGCGGGAAAGTAGATTGGGTGTTGGCGAGGACGCGCGTCGCAACGTACGTGTGCCGCCGCAAGCTGTCGTGACTCGCCAGGTGATCGTGAAGCGCGCCTCGCCGCCATCGAGCGGTGCCCCGACCAGCAGGACCAGCGCCAAGGCCGGTACGACCCGCGAACGTACCGATCGGGCCGCCGCTCGACGAAATCGTGCCGGCGAACTCAACAGTCGTCGCAGGTAAACCGCACGCAGCAGCGCCAGCACGAGGAGCGCCAACTGCAAGGGCGAGAACAGCAGGAACAGCGGCGACAGGCCGAGCTTCAGCAACAACAGCGCGCACGCCAACTGCAACAGCAGGTGCAGGAGCGCGCGGTGCGCCAACGGGAGCAGCAGCCAGCCCCAGCGCAACCAACCCGGCAACGCGAGCCTGACGCCGGACGCCCGCAAGCCGCGCGTCCGCCCGCTGAGCGTCAGAATCGTAGCGAGCCGCAAAAGCCGGCCGCGAGCAAACCGCAGCCTCAGAAACAAGAGGATCGCGGGGATTGGCGCCCGCAGCGAGAATTGAGAAACGAAAAACCTCAGACGACTCGGGCCGTGACGATCCAGGCGCGCGAGTCGAACAACACCCCTTCCGCGGTGAGACGGTCGGCCAGCATCCTGCGCAGTTGACCGAGCGCGCGTTCTGCCGCGCCTCCATCAAGCCGGGCGAGCATCTCCTTCGAACTCTTGAAACTGCATACGATGTCGTATGCCGTGTTCACGTCCGGCCCGTAGTACACGGGCTCGTGAACCTCGGTGAAGCCAACTTCGGAGAAGCCTGCCGTTTGCAGGATCGTTTCGACTGCATCGGGTTCGGCCAGCGAGAACGCCTGCTGCCACGCCTTGGCAGAAGCCCCATGATCTGAGACCGACAATGCCGCAGTTATCGCGGTCGCCCATTCATTACGCTCGCTGCCCTGCCACACCATCATCACCAGGCGCGCGCCTCGTCTCGAAGCACGTGCGAGGTTTGCAAACGCGGCAACGGGCTCCGAAAAAAACATCGTGCCAAACCGGCTGATCTGCACATCGAAATACGCCGGCTGAAATCGATAGACCTGCGCGTCCCCGAGCGCGTAGCTGATGTTCTGCAGACCGGCTTCCATGGTCAGACGACGGGCACGCTCGAGCATCTGTTCGGAGATGTCCACGCCCAGCACGCTCCCGGAGGAAGCGGCGCGCGCCGCGTCACGGGTGGTCTGCCCAGTTCCACAGCCAATGTCCAGCACTCGATCGGACGGTCCGATTTCAGTAGCCACGCGCAACCGCTCGTTGTGGCGGCGAAGCTCGGCGTCATAGTGATCGGCAATCGTGAGTACCGACATGGCGCCGACAATAGTCCGCTGACCGGGCCGGGGCGAGTCTCTGAGCGTTACCGTCAGCGTCCGAATTGTGGGAGGCTTCGCCACCGACCAACGTCAAGCGAGAAATCCGATGTCCGTCAGAGCCACCTTCGTCGCGATGTTCGTGATCACCGCCTCCGCGCAGGCCCAGAACGCCGATGTCGGAAAGGCGACGTTTCGCGAGATCTACCAGGAGATGGTCGAAATCGACTCATCGGCCTCGACCGGGTCCTGCACCAAGGTCGTGCGCGCCGCCGAAACGCGGCTGCAGGCCGCGGGATTCGCGGCCGACGATGTGCAGGTCGTGATTCCCGACGGCAAACCGGACGACGGCAATATCGTCGCGCGCATCCGCGCACCCGGCGCAAAGAAGAAGGGTGTGCTGCTGCTGGCGCACATCGACGTCGTGGATGCCAAGCGCGCCGATTGGGAGCGCGATCCGTTCAAGCTCATCGAGGAAGGTGGCTTCTTTTATGGCCGCGGCGCCGCCGACGACAAGGCGATGGCCGCGGTGTTTCTCGATCTGATGCTGCGTCTGAAAAAGGAGCGCGGCTTCAAGCCGAAGCGCGACCTCATCATGGCGCTCACCTGCGGCGAGGAAACTTCCAACCGCGTGAATGGCGTGGACTACCTGCTGAAGAACCGGCGCGAGCTCATCGACGCGGCGTTCGCCATCAACGAAGGCGCAGGCGGCCTGCTCTCCTCCGACGGGCAGAAACATCTCGTGCTGCAGGTGCAGGCCGGAGAAAAGATCCACCAGGTGTACACACTCGAAGTGACCAACAAGGGTGGACATTCCTCGCGGCCCGAGCGTGAAAACGCCATCTATCGCCTGGCGCGCGCCACCCTGAAGGTTGAACAGCTGGCATTTCCGCTCGAGCTCACGCCCGTGGTGCGCGAGTATTTCCGCGTCACGGGCCCTGCGCTCGGTGGCGAGCTCGGCGCAGCGATGTCAGCGGTCGCGAAAAATCCAGACGACCAGGCGGCATTGGCGACGCTCATGAACGATCCGAGCTACAACGGACTTCTTCACACCACCTGCGTCGCCACCCAGCTCGACGCGGGCCACGCGCCGAACGCGTTACCGCAACGCGCGACCGCGACGCTGTCGTGCCGCGTCATGCAGGGAACGACTCCCGAGCAGGTGAAGGAGACGCTCGAAAAGACTGTTGCCGACGAACAAGTCAAGGTGGAAATCGTGCGCCGTCGCAGCGGCTCCCAGGCGCCAGAGCTCACGGACGAAGTCATGAAACCCGTACGCGCCGCCGCCGCGAAACTGTGGCCCGGCGTGCCGGTCGCGCCGTCGATGACCGCGGGCGCCACCGACGGCCGCTATCTCATGAGCGCGGGAATCCCGACGTACGGCATGAGCGGCATGTTCTCCGTGCCCGGGGAAAGCAATGCTCACGGCCTCAACGAGAAAATCCGGGTGACTTCGCTTTACGAAGGACGCGAGCATTTCTCGAAAGCATCGTGCGCGCGTATGTGAAGCAGGCGCCCTAAAGCGCGTCCGCAATATCCTGCACGAGCCCCGCGTCCTGTGGCTCGGTGCCTGGCGGATAGCGTTTGATCACCCTGCCCTCGCGACTGATGAGGAATTTTTCGAAGTTCCACTCGATGTCGCCCGCGACGCCGGTCTCGGTCGATGTGAGATAGCGATAGAGCGCATGGCGATTGGCGCCGTTCACGTCCAACTTGGCGCTCATGGGGAACGTGACGCCATAGGTCGCGCTGCAGAATTGTGCGATCTGCTGTTCCGTCCCCGGTTCCTGCGCACCAAATTGGTTGCACGGGAACCCGACGACGGAGAAGTTCTGGTCGTCCAGCTCGCGCTGCAATGACTCGAGTCCGGTGTATTGCGGAGTCAATCCACACCGGCTGGCAACGTTGACCGCCAGCACGACTTTTCCGCGTAACGGACCCAGCAAGTCCGGCGTTCCACTGATGTCCTGAACCGGAATGTCGAAGAATGTCGCCATGGCCGTAACTCCGATCGGTGGGAATTCGGTTCATCGTCCCACTTCGCGACGATCTCTGACAGACGCTGTTATTTGCCCCTCTGGATTCGGTCACTGTTTCTTGTAGAAATTGCAAGCGAACCTTACGAAGGGTTTTCCCGCGGACACCGTCTAAGGCTCTGTTGAGCCAGCTGGCAGATATTCGCGTGCCCCAGGACCCGCCCACAGCCGGCGACTCATGATTCACAACTTCCTACAGGAGCATGGAAATGAAAAAGCATGGGTATTGGTTGACCTTTGCCACCATGGTGGCCGCCGTCGTCGTCACTCAGGCCGCTGCTGCGCAGGGCGGGAACAAAGAAAAAGACGACGAGGATGAGCAGGAAATTCCGTTTGACGAAGCCAGTCTGTTCTTTGAGCTGAATGACACGGATGGGGACTTGGGCCTCCAGGGATTCCTGGATGGAGACGAATGGAAGAAGCTCGAAATCGAAGATCCATTCGAACGTTCGATGCTCGACATCCGGGTGACGGGGCGCCTGCGGCGCCAGGGTCTTACTGAGCTGTTTTTCGAGAGTGCAGAGCCGTCATTCGACGAGTTGGCTCCCGCGCAGTTTTTTCAACGCTTTCCGGAAGGAGAATACGAAATATCGGGCGTGACACTCGACGGTGATGAGCTGGAGAGTGAAGTCGTTCTGTCACACGTCATGCCGGCACCGGCGTCGAACATCACGTTGTCCGGCATTCCGTCGGCGGAGAATTGCGACGCCGACCCACTTCCGTCAGTCAGCGCCCCGGTGACCATTGATTGGGATCCGGTGACGCAATCGCATCCGACGGTCGGCAAGTCGGGCGCGATCGAGGTCGTCATGTATCAGCTCATCGTGGAAAGGGAAGATCCGTCATTGCTCGTGTTGAGCGTCGACCTTCCACCCAATGTGACCGAGTTCGAGATTCCCGAAGGATTCACCGATCTCGGCGAAGAGTTCAAGTTCGAACTGCTGACTCGCTCGGCGAGCGGCAATCAGACCGCGACCGAAAGCTGCTTCGAGATCGAGTAGCGCCAGCAGTCATGAGAGCAGCGGTCCGATATCGCGTCGCGGTCGTATTGGCGGGCTTCGCTGCCATCGCCGCGATGCTGATCGTCGCCGGTGGCAAATCGCGCGATCCGGTGGACCGCGAGAATCAGGCAGTTCACTCCGCTGGTGGCCTCCCTGCCAAGTCGTCAGCCGTCGCGCGGTTTTCGAACGACGGCCGACGAGCAGAGGGACTGTTGGACACGGAGCCCCTGGAAGCTGGTGCGCCGAGCGCACCGCTGAACACGTTCCTGGTCGACAAAGACGCGAAGGTGCGCTTGAAAGCCGTGACCGCACTGACCATCGTCGGCGATGATGAGGCGGCCGCTGCCCTAACTACGATGGCACTGACCGATCCCGCTTCGGCCGTGCGCCAGGAGGCTGTCTATGCCTTGGGCGAGATCGGCACCGATGCAGCGATTGAGACCCTCAAGCACGCGTTGCTGGATCCGCATGTCAGTGTGCGCGAGGCGGCCGTCGACGCGTTTGCCGATGTCGGCGGCGAGAAATCCGCCGTGTCGCTGGCCGTTGCCCTGAAGGATGCAGATCCATCCATACGCGCCGAAGCTGTCGATGCGCTTGGCGAAATTGGCGGGCAAACCGCCATTCGGCTGCTACGGGAGGCGTCAACGGACCAGCACAGCGCCGTGCGGGAGCAAGCTGCAGAGTTGCTGGCCGAGCTGTCCGGGGCTGAAGCGGTAGGGGAGTCTGCCGCGCTGTAGGCGAGAATCTACGCTGAGCGCGAAACTGGGCTTCTTTGGACGCGGGTCTCTCCGCCTGGCGGTTCATCACGATCGAGCCCTCGCCCGCCGCGGCTCCAGGCCTCAATCCCGCCTGCCAGCGGCCTCACCTTTGCAAAGCCCTTCTCCTTCAGGCGTCGCGCCGCGACCGCAGCGCTGGCGTCGTTCGGACAATCGCAATAGACCACTACTTCCGCGTTGCCATCGAGCTGCAGCGCATCGATGTCCGGGACGTGGATGCTCCCTGGAATCCATCCATCGCGCGCGCGACTCTCGGCGGAGCGCACGTCGAGGATGGTGAGCGCTGTTTGCTCCCGCATCAGCGCTTCCAACTCCTCCGGCGTGAGCCGGGCCATCCGGATCTGCGTCAGGAACAGGCGGCGCTTGTGCCACTTGACTGCAATGTACAGTGCCACGGCCAGCGCAAACAGCAGCAGCGCGTAGCTGCCGAGCTGTTCCAGGGTCAACAGCACTGCATCCACCGCATCGTGAAAGATCACACCGAGCGCGACCGCGCTGGATGCCCACAGTGTTGCGCCGATGGCGTCATATATGATGAATCGCACCACGCTGATGCGCGACTCGCCTGCCAGGGTGGTGGCGACTGCTGCGAGCCCCGGAACGTACTTCGCAAAGATGAGCGACTTTGCACCCCAGCGGCCGTAGACCTTGCGTGTCTCACCCACGCATGAATCAGGCGACAGCGAGATCTTGCACATCAGCCGGAGCATGGTTGTCCCGAAGTACCTGCCGCACACGTACCAAATCACATCCGCCAGCACCGCCGCGAGGATCGCGACGAACAGGATTGCCGCAAGGGATTCGTCCCCATCGACCGCCAGCGCTGCGGTCACGATGATCGGTGGATAGGCAGGAGTCGGCAGTCCGCCCTGGTCCAGCAGCACGCTGACGAATACGACCCACAAGCCGTAAGCCTCAATGAACTGCAGCAGGGCTTCCATCGCGGAATTGTGCTCCCGGAGAGGCGATCATCACCATCCCTCGCAAGAGGGGACTCATCGTAGTTCGCCAGCCTTGAATCAGGACGAGTGAGCTGAGGCTTCAAGCAGTGCGGCAAGCGTGTCGGTAATCGTCGCGGCGAGGTCTTCTGGGCTTGACACAAGCTGCTCTTCGCCCAGCGAGCCATCAATCCAAAGATGACTTGCCCCATGGACGACTGACCAGGCGATCAACACGAGCGCGTTCGGGTCGCCCGGCGGCGCGGAGCCCTCCTCCTGGCAACGGGCAATCGCCCTTCTTAGCATCTCGAGGCCGTCGCCGAGACCCTTGTTGACATCCTTGCCCAGGAGCTGACGCAACTCGGGACGAAACATGACGCGGAAGTGTGCGCGGTGAGCGAGCGCGAATCGCACGTAGCCGCGACCCAGACCTTCGAGATGCGCGCGCGCCGTCGTGCCCGATTCCGCACTGGCGCGCGTCATTTCGGCCATCAGCAGCTCGAGCCCTTCCGCGGCGATGGCCGCCAGCAACTCTTCGCGGCTCTGGAAGTGGTGGTACGGGGCCCCTGATGACACGCCGGCGCGCCGCGCCAGAGTTTGCAGCGTGAGGACGCTGACACCTTCTTTTTCAACGACTTTCACCGCTGTATCGAGCAGCACACGTCGCAGGTCGCCGTGGTGGTACGTGCCGGCTTTTTTGCTGATTCTAGGCATGGCATGAGCGTAGCACAGAATGATCTTGACATCTCTTAGATGATATCTAAGATATTCTCAGATTACTGATTTCACCACCGAATACGCGGAGAAACCCATGTCAAACCAGAATCTCACCCCGTCCGCTTCGCCAAATCCGGTCGCGCTCATCACCGGCGCGACTTCTGGAATCGGACTCGAAATGGCGCGCCAACTGGCCGCCCGGCATTCCGACCTCGTGCTCGTGAGCCGCCGAATCGGAGAATTGGAGAAGATCGCCCGAGAATTGCGCAGTGAATACCGGGTTGCGGTCCATGTCATCGCCGCAGACCTCGGTGCGCCCGGGGCCGCATCGCAAGTATTTGACGCCGTGCGCAAGCAAAAAATCAGTGTCGACTGGCTGATCAACAACGCCGGCGTCGGCATCCACGGAGATCACCTCGATCTCGACATCACCGACATGAGGAAAATGCTGCAGCTCAACATCCTGGCGGTCACTGATCTGTGTCACCTGTTCGGCGAGGAAATGCGCACCCGCGGCGCCGGCAAGATCCTGAACATTGCTTCGACAGCCGGCTACCAGCCCGCACCCTATTTCGCCGCATACGGGGCATCGAAGTCCTTCGTGCTGAATTTCTCCGAAGCGCTGGCGAAGGAATTGGAAGACTACGGTGTCACCGTGAGCTGTCTCTCACCAGGCCCTACCAACACGGCGTTCTTCCGCGACGTCGACGCGCAGGGAGTGAAGATCGCTCACCTCGAACAGCGCGACGATGTGACAAAGGTTGCCGCGATGGGTATCGAACTGATGCTCAGCGGCCGCTTGTCGAAGATCGTCGGCCTCAAGAACTACCTGCGAGTCCAGTCGGTGCGCATCTCGCCGCGCAGCATGGTAGCCGCCATCGCGAAGCGCTTGATGTCTGCCACGCGCGCGAACGTCATGGCGTAACGAGAACCGGATCCGTAATCCTCCAGAAGTGCGGTTCCGGTTTCTCCGACTTGTCCTGGTCACTTCGTCGGCACTGGCGTAGCGAGAAGCTGCAGCTCCCACGACAAGCTCGTGCCGACATTTCCCATGTGCTGCATCAGCATCTCCGCCAGCACCGGAACCGTCGCCGTGCGTGCCCAGTCGCGCTGCAGCTCCGAGGCAAACACCGTCCAGGTGAGCGGCACGGCACCAGCCTGCACCATGCGCTGAATCGCTACTTCGTGCGCTTCGAGGCTCACGCCGCCCGAGGCGTCTGTCACGATGTAAACCTCGTAACCGTCGCCCAGCGCGTGAATCGCCGGCATTGCCAGACAGATCTCGGTCCACAGCGCGGCCATCACGATCTTCTTTCGCCCCGTCTTCTTGACCCAGTCCACGCAACGCGTGTCCTCCCAGGTATTGATGAAGGTGCGATTGATGGGCTTCTGGTCTGGAAAGACCTCCTGCAACTGTTTGAGCAGGTAGCCGCCCCGCTCTTCCACCACCGTCGTCAGCAGCGTCGGCACATTGAACGCCTTCGCCGATTTCGCCAGACCGACGACATTGTTGATGATGGTTTGCGTGTCGTGACTGCGCAGACCGGCGAACTGGAACGGCTGATGATCGATCAGGATCAGTGCACAGTTGTCAGGGGTCAACAGTGCACCGAGGCCCGCTTTCGAATTTGAAGGAGTCACGAAAGATTCTCCGGGAATGGGTTGAGGGGCCAATGTGGACGTCGCTCATTTCGCAATGCGGTGATCCACGCTGATGCGGCCAGCGCCATGCGCGACCAACAGCAGGAATCCGCCGGTGATGGACAGATTCTTCAGGAACATGATCATCTGGATCTGATCCGCGAAATTGCTGTGGAAGATGACCGCGCTCAGGAGCGTGAAGCCCGCGAGCAGAAAGGCCACGATGCGCGTCTTCCAGCCGACGATGATGGCGGCCGCGCCCAACACCTCGATCGCGATGACCAACGGCAGCAGCGCGCCCGGCACGCCGACCGACGCCATGTAACCTGCCGTGGCATCGTACCCGCCGATCTTCCCCACGCCGGACAAGAGAAACAGCGCGGCAAGCAGCACGCGTCCGCCAAGTTCAGCGAGATTCTGAATGGTGTTGGCGGATGCTTCCGCGGTTCGATTGATCGTTGCAGCGTTCATATAAGACTCCTGGGTGATGGTTTCAGTACGATGTGATTCATAGACGGCCTTGCGCGCGAAGCTGTCGCCCGATGCGCTCGATTTCCGCTTCGCCCTGCGCGAGGGCCTGCTCGCTGGTGTGGACCGAGTAGTAACCGAGCACCAGAGGATGCGGGTGTTTGACCGCGCTGCCGAAGACGAACGACGTCTCACCCTGCGCGCGCACTTCGATGACGCCCTCGCCTTCTTCGAACACGGCGAGTTGCCCGGCGCCGGTTTCTTCGGAAGCCAGAAGGCTGCCCCTATCTACCGCGAGCCACGCCACGTTGTGGCCGGTCGGCGGGTCATAGCGCCAGCGCTGCCCGTCCGCGAGACGGACGTGAAAGTAGTTGATGCCCTGGGGCGCACGGATCTGGCTGCGCGCGCTGCCGTATTGGCCGAGAACCACGCGCACCGGGCCGTCGTGTTCGACAGCCTCGGCCGGGATGTACTGGCTCTCGGGAACCGAGTTTTCTTCGGCGGCCGGCAGCGCTACCCACAGCTGGAAGACGCGCAACGGCGTGCCCTCGAGCGGACCGCCGTCGTGCCAGACGCCGTTGCCGGCCCTCATCCATTCGAGGCCACCTTCGATTACCTGCCCGCTTTTTCCCGTGGTGTCCTCATAGGCCATGCCGCCCTGCAGGACCACGGTCAGCGTCGCGATGCCGGAGTGCGGATGAATGCCGAACAACGGCCGGCCCGAGTACCGGGCTTCCGCGTGATCGAGGAATACGAAGGGCTTGATCAGCTCGCCGACATCCGAGGGGCTGGCCAAACGTGTGACTGAGCCGTGCCGACGGCCGCTGGTGCGAAACACGATCTTGCGCGCGGTGGCGGGAATCGGCTGGTGGGCGGGGACATCGAGCGTCTGCGCTCGGCTGCGTTCAAGGGTTGCCGTGGTGTTCATGTGGCAAACGATAGGGTCTCGCCAGCCATCGCGGAAGCCTATATATTTCGATCTTATCCATCGTTACAGGCGATACATCATGCTGGACGGCGTCACCCTGGATCAGTTGCGGACCTTCATCGCGGCGGTCGACGAAGGCAGTTTTTCAGCGGCGGGCCGCAAGTTGCGACGCGCGCAGTCGGTGGTGAGCCAGACGCTCGCAAACCTCGAATTGCAGCTCGGGGTGAAATTGTTCGATCGGTCGGCGCGTTATCCGAAGCTCACCGAGGAAGGACGCAGCCTGCTCATCGATGCCCGCTCGATCGCGAACACCATCGACGGATTCAAGGCCCGGGCGCGCGCGATGCGCGAAGGACTCGAGCCCGAGCTCGCCGTCGCGATCGACGTGATGTACCCCATGGACGCGGTAACCCAGGCGGCAAGCAACAGCCGGAAAAAATATCCGCACACGGCGCTGCGGCTCTACGTCGAAGCGCTGGGAGGTGTCATCAAGCCGGTGCTGGACCGAAGCTGCAGCCTCGGCGTCATCGGCTCGCTACCCATTGTTCCGGACGAGCTGCATGCCGAACCGTTGCTCGACATTCCGTTCGCCACGGTAGTTAACCCGTCCCATCCGCTGGCGGCGCTGCGCGGCACCATCTCCAAGTCGGTGATCGAAAAGCACGTGCAGCTGGTGTTGACTGACAGGACGGCGCTTTCCGAGGGCCGCGACTTTTCCGTCTTCTCGCCGCTCACCTGGCGTCTTGCGGACCTCGGCGCCAAGCATGCTTTCTTGCGCGCCGGCCTTGGCTGGGGACACATGCCGTTGCACATGGTCAACGCGGACCTCGATGCCAAGTTGTTGGTCAAGATCCGCGTAGAAGACGCGCCGCGTGGCATGCTGATGCCGATGAAAGTAGTCTTTCGCAAGGACTCGCCGCCGGGACCCGCCGGACGCGCGTTCATTGCGCAACTCAAGGCTTAGGAGACTTCAGTCACTTCTCGGGCGCAGCTGAGAAAGTCCGATGTCACAGCTTCCGTAATTTTGTTCGGAAATGTTGTCGTAGAACGTCGGCGTTCCGTGCCTGGACATCACCGCCCGGTATCTTCCTGAGCGATCCATGTTCGCGAACACCGTGGCCACCACCAACACGCGAGTTGGCGTGAACGCGGAAAAGTGAAGCCCCGTGACCGAGGCAGCCACCATGACATCGATCACCCCTTCCTGCGAGCCGGTCGCGCCGTCGCTTCCCAGCATTCGCGCCGTTCCAGCACTCAGATCGACCACCTCAAAAGTAACGGGCCCTCCCTGCCACTCAAAAAGCGAAACGCTCAGGTTTTGATTTTGCCAATATCCCGTTGCCCCCGGTTTGAACTCGCATCGAATCATCATTGCGTTCTTCAGGTCATCGCGTGCCTTCTCGGCGCGGTCCGATGCATCGACTTGTTTGTGCGATTCGGTTTCCTCCGAATCGCCCGAATGACCGGGTGACAGGATCAGTGGTGTGGAATCTGCGTCATTGGAGCCTGCGTCCGCACCAGTCGTACTGTCCGTCGACACAGGGGGCGGGACGTCGGTCGTACCTGCGGTTTGAGCTGGCGCTGCACCCGGTCGCAAGGCATCGCGGGTGCGTGACGCTGAGGGAGTCGTCGAGTCGCCCTCCAATGCTGACACCACGGCTTCGGGGCTTGCAGCCTGGCGATTCGCAAGAAGGAGATGTCCAAACCACCCCGCGACCGCTCCAACAACGGCAAGAATGAAATCCCTGCTGGTCCCAGTTCGCATGTGGCAGAACCTCCCTCGACGGCGTAGGCCTATCGGCTAACGTGCGCCGGGCACGTTTCGGTCTGATTGAGGACACCCCGATTTCATTTGGAATCCGCGTGCCGGCGTGGCGAGATGAGTGTATGCGGTGGGTTGGACTAAAAACATTGATCCTTCGCGAGTTCGGAGTCAGTGTGCGCTTCTGGAGCGTCACTCTTGCACCACCCGTCATTACGACGATTCTGTATTTCACCATCTTCGGTGAAGTCATCGGCGGGCGCATCGGCTCGATCGACGGAGTCGACTACATCCAGTACCTGGCGCCCGGCCTCATCGTGTTGTGGGTTATTCCCTATTCCTTCGGGCACACAGCAGCAGGTTTGTTAGGAGCGCGACACTTCAGGTACATCGAGGAACTCCTGGTATCACCTCAGCCGCATTGGGTCATCATGGCGGGTTATGTGATCGGCGGAATGCTACGGGGACTCCTGGTGGGGATGGCCGTCGTGCTAACCACACTCTTTTTCACCCATATCAATGTTCATTCGGTCGCCGGGAGCGTCGCGGCGCTGTTGCTGGCCGCCCTGGTGTCAGCGCTTGCTGGCTTCATTTCAGCCATGTTCGCGAAAAGCTTCGAACACGTGACCACGCTCCAGATCCTGATCCTCACGCCGCTTACCTATCTCGGCGGAGTATTCAATTCGATCTCATCGCTACCAGGTTGGGCGCAACAGCTGTCGCTGGCAAATCCGATGTTCTACATGGTGAATGGCTTTCGTTACGGCTTTCTGGGCGTTTCCGATGTGCCGGTCGGCACGGCGTTTTGCGTCGTCACTGCCTTCGGAGCTGTCCTTTTGCTGGCCGCAGTGGCGCTCCTGGCGCGTGGAGCGGGCATTCGTGAGACGTAGATAACATAGACTTGAAGTACACGAATTTTCCGCGGGCCACCGTCCCAAGCGTTGAACAGGTGATCGCGATGCGAGACGAACATCGGCGCGCCAGTCGATATCCCGCGCGGCTTCTTCTCACTACGGTCGTAGCGCTCCTGGGTAACGCGCACGGCGCGGCAACTGACAATCCGCCGAGGGGCTCGACCAGCTCTCTCGCTCTTACGCCGTGCAACCTTCCGGGCGTGGTGCAACCCGCGCGCTGCGGCACACTCGACGTCGCTGAGAATCCCGCCAAACCAAACGGCCGTCGCCTGCAGATCGGCGTGGCCGTGATCCCCGCCAGCGGGGTGGCACAGCCCGATCCGCTGGTCCCTCTGATGGGCGGCCCAAGTGAAGCAACAATCAGCGAGGCCGCCTACTTCGCGGAACTGTTCGCGCCGCTGCGTCGCGATCACGACATCCTGCTGGTCGATCAGCGAGGGACCGGGCGTTCAGCCGCGCTCCGCTGTGACCTCTACTCAGCGGACGATCCGGCGGTAAGCCTGCGCGACCTGTTTCCGCCCGCCGTGGTGAGTCGCTGCAAGCAGCAGTTGAGTACACGCGCCGATCTGACGCAGTACACCTACCTGCACTTTGCGAACGATCTCGAGCAGGTGCGACGCGCCCTGCGCTACGGAAAGTTGAACCTGTTCGGCGGCTCCTATGGAACGCGGGCCGCCCAGATCTTCATGCGCGACTATCCGCAAAGTGTGCGTACCGCATATCTCGGCAGCGTGGTACCGATCGATGTCATCACACCGCTCACCATGGCGAAGTCCGCGCAGGTTGCGCTCGACAACACACTGAATGCCTGCGGCGCTGAACCGGCGTGCAAGACCGCGTTTCCGAATCTGCGGCAGGAGTTCGATCGGGTGATTGCACGGCTGGACACGGGCGAGGTGCGCGTGGCAATTCCGGGCCACAGCGGCACCTTCCCGCTGCATCGCGGCCGGGTGATGGAGTGGTTCCGCTCGATGAATTACCGGCCCGGGACGGCGGCGCAGATGCCATGGATCATTCATCGCGCCTACACGGGAGACTTCGGACCGATCGCGGAGAGCGTGCTGTCCAATGCTCGCAATGCCGACGCCGGTCTGAGTTACGGTCTGTTCTTCGCCATCACCTGCAACGACGACGTCGCCTTCATGCGCGAAGCCGACATCGTGCGCGAAACTCGCGACACGTACCTCGGCAACTATCGGGCCCGTCAACAGCAAGCGGCCTGCCAGCAATGGCCGAAAGTCTCTTATCCCGCGGACTTTCGGACTCCGGTGCGCTCGGCGGTGCCCACCCTGTTCGTCTCGGGCGACACGGACAGTGCGACGCCTCTATGGATGACACAGCACGCGGCGCAGGGTTTTTCCAATCGCCTGGAAGTTGTCCTGGGCGGCAAGGGACACACGGACGTATCCGAATGCATCCCAGGACTCTATGAGCAATTCGTGCGTCGCGGCGATGCGCGCGGCCTCGATACTTCGGCTTGCAAGCCCGTGCCGCGGCCGCCGTTCAGGACGCAGTAGCGCCTGACTAATTACCGGCCACGCCTCCCACCACCGCCACGGCCACGGACTCGATCATCGGGCTCAGCACATCTTCGCCGTTGGCCTTCGCCTTGCCGAGAATCGTGGCTTCCTTGAAGGGCTGCTCCTCGCCCACGCGCACCAGCTTGTACTGCAACGTGAGTGAATCGCCCGACTTGACGTTGGACTTCTGCGCGCCGTTGATCGCCGCCATCGCGTTCGCCATGGCATCTTCCTGGGCATCTGCCATTTGCGACTGCACCACGGTCTGCGTCACCGCCGAGGCGGCCATTTGCGCGCTTAAGTTACCCATGCCACCGCCGCCGAGCATCGGCAGCATGCCGGCCATGGGCGCGAGCTTCTTGAGCATCTTGAGACCGCCGCCCTTCGAGGTCTGCGCGACGTCCGTGTAGAGCACGAACGCGCAGCCTTTTTCTTTGGCTTCGGCCGCGATCTGCACCGGGATACGCGCTTCCAGCGCGATGACCTCGATGACCGGACCCTTGAGGTAGCTCATGAGCGCCTGGCGCACGGGCTCCGCCACATCGGCGCTGGCGCCGTTGGGCTGTCCGAGTTGCGCCCGCGGTAACGCCACGCCAACCGTGAGTTTGGTTTCCGCCGCAGCGGTATTGATGAAGCCGAGGCCCAACAGGGCCGAGGTGAGGACAACCTGTAACGCTCTCATACGTCTCTCCTTTGAGCCTCATGAGGGGGCTCTTGACGTATAGAGCGTAAAAATCTGATGCCGGGATCAGGCCATCCGAAGATTGTCCCAGACACATGAAAGCCCAGGCAGAGCCGCGATGTCGCGGCTCTGCCTGCGCCTCAATCATCGCCCCTCTCTTGCTACCGGGCCGCGCCCCGCCGGACGAGATTCACGATGGCGAGCAGCAGGATTGCCCCTCCGAGTGAAACCAGCAGCCCGACGACGCTCAAATCACCCTGATTGATGGTCGCCCCGCCGACCAGCGGGCTGATGATCCAGCCGCCCAGGAATGCGCCAACGATTCCAACCACGATGTTCAGCAGGATCCCCTGGCGGGCGTCCGTACGCATCACCATGCTCGCGACCCAACCTACCAGGCCGCCGACTACCAGCCATATGATGATGTTCATTAGTTAGACCCCTTCGCACTTGCTGCCTGGCTGATGACGACCTCGACTCGCCGGTTCTGCTGCCGCCCGGCTGCCGATTCATTGTCGGCCACCGGGGAATTCTCTCCGCGACCCGTGGAACTGAGCCGGGATGTTTCGACGCCCTGCCGTACGAGATAGCCCTTCACCGCGTCAGCACGGCGCTCCGAAAGGTCCTGGTTGTACTCGTCACTGCCCATGCTGTCCGTGAAGCCTTCGATCGCCGCGGTACGCTGCGGGTATTCGGTCATGAAGGCCGTCAACCGATCCAGGTTCGCCGCGGCGCCGGATTTCAGCTCCGCCTTTCCCGTGGCGAACAGGGTATCGCCCAGCGTCAGCACCAGTCCGCGATCCGTAGGACGCGCCTGCAGGATCTCGAGCTGCCGTTGCAACTCCGACGCCGCGAGTAGCGCGGCATCCGCGTCGCTGCGGGCACTGGCGCTTTCGGCGAGTGCGGTCACAGCGTCGGATTTCGCAACATCCGCCTCACGCGTACGCGCGTCGAGGCGTGCTTTCTCGCTCTGCTGATTGAGCGCGGTGCGCTCTTCCTCTGCGAACTTGGTTTGTGCCAGGGCCCGGGCAGTATCCACCTTGCGATCGGCGATGTAGACCCGATGCGCTGCGAGGCCCAGGTCGGGCTGCGCGATTTCAGCTTGCTGCACCGCCAGCTCGGCGTCCTTGGTTGCGACTGGGGCGCGGGTGGCGAGGATCGCATCGCCCTGCAGCGCGGTGAGCTTGGCACGCACCGCGGCGGAACCGGCGGGCTGCTTGGGCACCGAGGCACAGCCCGCGAACAGGCTGGCCGCGATGGCGGCGCCAATCAGTGAACGGCGCCAAGTGTAGTTAGTGGTATTCATCGGCTGTCTCCGGTCTTGCGCTGCATCTCTTCGACGAGCGTCGCGGTACTGTGTTTCATGTCCTCGTTGACGGCTTTTGCCTTGGCGGCGCCGGACCTGGCGGCGGCCAGTTCGGCTTCGGCGCGCGCTTGATCGGCGAGCTGAGCGGCCACGATCATGTCTTCCTGCTCAACGGCGCGCTGGGCCGACGCAAGCTTTGCACGTGCCTCGCCGAGTTCCACGGCAGCGTGAGTGGCCGAATCGACGCCCTCGGCAGTGGCTATGGCCTGCTGCGCAGCCTGGAGGTTGGTGGCGGGGGGTGGGGTGCTGGCGCAAGCGGCGGCCAGGAATAGCGCGAGGCCGGGCACGGCAAAGCGCAGGCGGCGCCGTGAGGCGCTCATGAAAAGGGAATTCATGGAAGTTCTCTACTGATGACGATGGATGGCACAAGGGCGAAATCCACCAGAGATGCAAGTGTGCGCGCCGCGCTTCCCGTTATCGGTGCGCGAGCGCACATAGGGGTTGTCAGATGCCGGGATTCATCGCACGTTCGACGTCGGCGATTCTTCGTCGGGTCGCCCCGACAGCGCAGGCAAGAGCACTGTGAATTCGCTGCCGAGATGCAACCCTGCGCTCTTCGCCTCCACGGTTCCGCCATGCATCTCCACCACATCACGAACCACGGCAAGGCCGATGCCGCGCCCGCCTTCGTTGTGGCGCGCGTGTAGCGTCCACCTGCGCGAACATCTCGAAGATGCGCGTGAGCTGCGCTGGTGCGATGCCAATGCCCGAATCGCGAATGCGCACGCTGGCATGTTCTTTGAGGAGTTCCAGGGTCACCGTGATTTCGCCGCCGTTGGGCGTACATTTCGAAGCGTTTATCAAGAGGTTTGAGAACGCCTGCTCGAGACGAGCACTGTCGGCGCGCACCCAGAGCGCCTCGGCGGGCAGGTTGACAACCAGCTGATGGCTGCGCTGCCCACAATCGGGCGCAATAGCGTCGACGGAGTTTCCCAGGGTTGTGCGCAGATCCACGTAGGACAGCCGCAATGCAACTTTTTGCCGGCAAAGAGGGGCTGCGTCGAGCAGGTCTTCGATGTGACGATTCATCTGGCACACATGACGCTCGATGAGCACGCGGGCGCGCTCGATGTTTTCCGCCTCGACCTGCCGGCGCAACAGCGCCGCGGCGTTGCGAACCACGGCCAGGGAATTGCGCAGCTCGTGCGTGATGATCGCGATTTCTTTCCCGCGTTGATCGACGGCGAGCGACGACATCAAGATCCGCTGCGCATGCCCACCGACACCGCGATCGGGAGGCGACGCCCAGGTGAGTGAATCGGGTGAGTTGGTGATCAAGAATGACATGCGTTTCTCCCGAATGTGCCGACAAGGCGCGATCTAGTGGTCGCTATGGACGAGAAAATCCCATTTCCGGCCCGCGGATCAGCAATCGAATTTATGATTTCCAGGGCATCGGCCGAAACTTACGCTCGTGCAGGCGGCCTACTCTGTGCGTAGTCGCACATAGTGGGTGTGTCTGGGCAGATCTCTGAGCGATACCGCACAGAGGCGCGCGAATAGCGCCTACACTGCTGACAATGAGCCCTGCACCGGATCCACGGCACAATCACGTTCTCGACGCATTGCCGGCGTTGGAGCGTGAGCGACTGTTTCCACACCTGAAACTCGTTTCCTTGCCGCTCGGCATGGTCGTATATGAATCGGGCGCCGAGCTTCGTCACATCTATTTCCCGACGAATTCAATCGTTTCGCTGCTCTATGTCATGCAGGACGGCGCTTCGGCGGAAATTGCGGTGGTCGGCAACGAGGGCGTGATTGGAGTGTCGCTGTTCATGGGCGGCGAAACGACTCCGAGCCGCGCCATCGTGCAGAGCGCCGGCTACGCGTATCGCCTGACTGGGGCCCGCCTCAAGCAGGAATTCAACCGCCACGGCGACTTGCTGCATGTTCTCCTGCGTTATACGCAATCCTTGCTGACGCAGATGTCGCAGACAGCGGTGTGCAACCGCCATCACACATTGGACCAGCAGCTGTGTCGCTGGCTGCTGCTGTCGCTCGATCGACTGTCGGGAAACCGGCTGAACATGACACAGGAGCTCATCGCAAACATGCTGGGCGTGCGCCGCGAGGGCGTCACCGACGCGGCCGGCAAGCTGCAGAAACTCGGTGTCATCCGCTACGCGCGCGGAAAAATCACCGTGCTCGACCGTCCGCAGCTCGAGCGGCTGTCCTGTGAATGCTACGCGGTGGTCAAGCGCGAATCGGATCGCCTCGAGGCTCCAGACCGCCGCCCGCGACCCGTCTTGCAGTAGAGAGTTGCGCGGAATCGTGCCGCGGCCTTTGCGCGTCTTCGGTGCGTTGCCGCACATAGCCGGCGAACATTGACGTCAGCGCACCGGGCCCGATCCAGTTGGGCAGGTCGGTGCGCCAGCGAACGGAGGGATACCCCGCCAGGCTGCTAAGGTGTCTGCACCGACTATGCCGGTGTTGAAAGTAGAACCTTCGTGGCGACAAGAATGCGTGCTCCTGCCGGCAACTTGCTGCTCGCAGGGCTCCCGGATGCTGATCGACAGCGTCTCATTGCTGACCACGCGCCAATCGACCTCACGTTTTCCGAAACTTTGAGTGAACCCGGCGATCGAATTCGCCACGTCTATTTTCCCATCGACAGCTTTGTGTCGCTGATCGCGCCAGGTACAGGGCGCGCGCAACTCGAAATCGGCCTCGTCGGAAACGAGGGTATGTTGGGAGTGCCGTTGCTGCTGGGCGTAAGCGTGTCGCCGCTTCGCGCCCTGGTGCAGGGTGCAGGTCGCGCATGGCGCGTGAACACGACGACTTTCTTGCGGGAATTGGAGGCCAATGCAGGCCTGCGCGCCGCACTGAATCGTTATCTATACGTATTTCTCGCACAAACCATGCAAACGGCGACCTGTGCGCGCTTCCACCCGGTCGAGGCTCGCCTGGCGCGCTGGCTGCTGATGACGCGCGATCGCGCGCACTCCGATCAGTTTCACGTCACCCATGAGTTTCTTGCCTACATGCTCGGCGTGCGTCGCGTGGGCGTGACCAGTGCTGCCCTGGCGCTGCAGCGGCGCAAGCTCATCCGTTATAGCCGCGGCAACATCTTTGTCCTTGACGTGCAAGGGCTCGAGGCGGCCGCCTGCGGCTGTTACGAGATCGACAAGAATATCTACTCGCGCATCTTCCGCAGGAAAGGCGGCGAGACTGGCAGCGTATCGGACGCGTGAACCGCGCCAGTTCGCTCGTTATGAGCGTTACCGTACAGAAGCGGCTCGATGATGCGCGCAGCCTGTCACCATGGGACACGAGCATCTGTGATGGCAGCAAAGAGCGGAGTCAGGCAGCTTCTGTCGAAAGCCGCCACAGGCATCGAGGGGTTCGACGAAATCAGTCTCGGCGGACTGCCGCGCAACCGCACCACCCTCGTCATGGGTGGCCCGGGCACGGGCAAGAGCGTGTTCGCGCTGCAAACGTTGGTTGGCGCCGCCAGCAAACGCAAGCAGGCCGGCATCTTCGTCGCGTTCGAAGAAGACATCGCCGCGATTTTCGCGAATGCCGCTGCCTTTGACTGGGGTCTGCCCTCCCTGGCGCGAAAGCGGCTGTTCTTCATGAACGCACAACTCTCGCCTGCCTTCGTGGCGGCGGGCGACTTCGATCTCGGCGGCATGCTGGCCATGCTCGAGGCGAAGCAACTGGAAATCGGCGCGCAGTGGGTAGTGTTCGACGGCATCGACGTGTTGCTGTCGCTGCTGCGCACGCCGCGCGCCAGGATGCGCGAAATCTACCGCTTGCGTGACTGGCTGACACGTCGCGAGCTTGACCGCCATCATCACGACGAAGATCGACGGCCATGGCGATGACAATAGCGCGCGCGCCGACACGACCAACTACGGTTTCATGCAGTTCATGGTCGACTGCGTAGTACGGTTCGACCGCCGTATGGAACAGGGAATTCCGGTGCGCCGGCTCGAGATCTCCAAATATCGCGGCACGGCTTTCGCGCCCGGGGAATTTCCGCTGAGTTTCGGTCCGCACGGTATGGAAGTGGCCTCGCCCGGAGCCACCGACATTCCGCAGGAAGTTTCAACCGAGCGCGCTTCGACAGGCTTCGAAGGACTCGATCAAATGCTGGGCGGCGGCTTGTTCCGTGGCAGCAGCACGCTGATCACCGGCGCACCCGGCACATCAAAGACCACACTCGCGGGGCTGTTCGCCGAAAGCGCCTGTCGGCGCGGCGAGCGGACGTTATTCGTGAGCTTCGACGAGGGCGGCGAGCGCGTCCGTCGCAATCTCAAGTCGGTCGGCATTGATCTCGACGCGCACGTGAAATCCGGTTTGTTGCAGATGTATTCAGGCCGCACCGATACGGTGAACCCCGAAGAACACCTGCTGCGCATCGCCGCGCAGATGGCCGAGCATCGGCCGCGCTGCATGGTCATCGATCCGTTGTCGGCCATCTCCAGGACGGGAGCACTCAGCTCCGCACGCGCCATCGGCAACCGTCTCATCTACAAGCTGCGTGACCGCCACATCACAGCGGTGATTACCGCGCTCGTCGACGGCGACGATCCGCAGGCGGAGACCACCGAGCTGCAGATCTCCACGATCGCCGACAACTGGATCCAGTTGTCTTACCTGGTGCGCGGCGGTGAACGCAATCGCGCACTCACCATCGTCAAATCCCGTGGCACCCGGCATTCCAACCAGGTGCGCGAGCTGATCCTGAGCGATACAGGCCTCGCGCTGGCGGATGTGTATTCCTCGGGCGGCGAAGTCCTGATGGGCACGCTGCGTTGGGAAAAGGAAGTCGAGGAAAAGTCCCGCGGCGTTGCTGCGGGAAACTGAATCCGCGCACAAGCGCCGCGAGCTGCAGTTTGCCGAGGCGGATACCGCCGCGCGCATCACCGCCCTGCAACTCGATCTCGAAAGGCACCGTGCCGCTCTCGCTCTTGTACGCGCGCGACGATGCCGCGCGGCACGTTTCGTCCGGCGAACAGCAGACCGAAGTGCGCAGATTGCGCGGCGGCGAATGGAGCCGACACTGCGACCACTCCCAAACGTCGCGCGGCGAACTTCCCGGCGAACACCCGCGGGAACGGCAACGGTCAGGAGCGAGCACGTCGTGGCCAGTAAGCGAAATGAAGAAGGGCGCAGTCAAAGAGGCCGTCACAACGGTCGTGGTGATGCGACTGTACATCGCCGGCCGGGCGCCCAACTCCGTCAAGGCCATCGCAAACCTCGAAGCGATCTGCCGACAACACCTGAAAGACAGCTACAAGCTGGAAATTGTCGACGTCTGTGAGCATCCGCGGCGCGCGCTCGACGACGGCATTCTCGTGACCCCCAGCCTCGCCAAAGTGTCGCCCTCACCCGGCGCCAATGTCATCGGCAATCTCAGTGATACCAGCAGTGTGCTGGCCGCGCTGGGCCTGAAACTGGCGCCGGCAACATGATCGACGCAGCGGGATCCACTGACCCGCTGCTGGCGCCAGACAAGACTGAGACTGCATTCAGGGCCTGGCTGCGCCGGTTGGTCTCGGGCGTCGCCGAGCTCGAAGCGTTTGATGCGGGCGAGATCGACGCCGTCATGGATCGCGACAGCGGCTGTGCCCTGTTGCTGCCCGAAGCGCAAAGCGCGCTGCACGGCTCGAATCGCATCGCACTCAGCGCGCTCGATGCCTTACCCGGAGAAGTCTGCGTCCTCGACGAAAGTGGTGTAGTCATGATGGCCAACAAGGCGTGGCGCGTCTCCGGTGCGCGGCATGCGCGCGCCGGCCTCGATGTGCGGGCGGGCGAAAACATCTTTGCCGCCTGTCGCGACGCTCCCGAAAGCGAACGCACACATGCGGATGCCGTGGCCGCGGGACTGCGCAAGGTGCTTACCGGCAAGTGTCAGTCGTTGCGCTTCCGATATGTCTGCCCCTCACGCCGCGGGCACAGTGAATTCACGCTGACCATAGCGGCAACTTCCGCGCCGGGTCCGATGAACGTGCTGCTGACTCGCGAATGGCGCAGCGAAGGCAAGCAGGCCGGGAAGATCAGTGGACCCGTTTCGGGAAAACCGCGCCGTATCGCCACGGCGGTCGACGCCGGGGCAACAAACCACCTGCTGGCAGCGTTGCCACCGAAGGACTATGCACGACTGAAGAGAGATCTCGAACCGGTCACGATCAAATACGGCGAAGTGCTTTACGAACCGGGCGACCGCATGCGCAACGTCTACTTCCCGGGCAACTGCCTGGTGTCGTTGATGACGCTGGTTGAAGGCCACCGTGCACTCGAGGTCGGCCTGGTCGGCCGCGAAGGAATGGTCGGCGCGCGCCTCGCTTTGGGTGCCACCAAGTCAACGGTGCGTGCCCTGGTCCAGGGCACCGGCACCGCCATGCGGATGAATGCGGAGTGTTTCCTGCGCGAGTTTCGTCGCAGTCAAACACTGCAACGACTGCTGCTGCAGTTCAACGACCGGTTGATGGATCAGATCAGTCAGTCCGCGGTCTGCAATCGATTTCACGTCGTAGAAGCGCGCCTGGCGCGCTGGCTGCTGATGACGGCTGAGCGGATGCGCTCCGCGGCATTTCAACTGACGCACGGATTTATCGCCGACATGCTGGGCGTGCGCCGCGAGGGAGTGACGGTCGCCGCGATTGCATTGCAAAGCCGCGGGTACATTCGATATCGGCGCGGCAACATAACCATCCTCGACCACAAGGGCCTCGAAGCAGCGAGCTGTTCGTGTTACCGGCACCTGCAACTCATGGACTCCGAAAGCAGCTGAGCCGCCGGCCGGCGCCGGCACGGCTGATGTCATCGACTGCAAGCCTGGATTCGCGGCTCACTACCGGCATGGCGTGAGGCTCAGATCGGCCAGCACCGGAAAATGATCGGATGGCACGCGGCCCTCGATGACTTGCGAGAACACCGCGTACCTTTCCACTTCGATCCGACTGCCGAGCAATATGTGATCGATGGCCCTGGACTCGGGGGGTGTCGTCTGGAAACCGTTGAACGTCCCGCTGGGTCCGAAGGGCGCCGACTTCGAGACCGCGCGCGCGTCGCGAAGCGACAGCGGGCTTCGCGTGATGGACCGCATCTGCTCGCTGTCGATTTCGGAGTTAAAGTCGCCGAACAACAGGATCTGCTCGCAACGGCGCGCGTTCGCTTCGATCCAGCGCACGATCTGTGCCGCTGATTGGCGTCGCGCGAAGATCCCGATGTGATCCCAGTGCGTATTGATCGCCAGCACGACTTGCTGCGAATCGCGAATTTTCAACCGCACCCAGGTAACGATGCGCGGATAGGCGGCGTCCCAAGCCCTCGAGGGCACTTCCGGCGTCGGCGACAGCCAGAACAAGCCGCCGTCGACAAAATCAAACCGCTTGATGTCGTAACCGATCGGCGATGCCTCACCCTTCTCTTTGCCGTCGCGTCCACCGCCGAACAACCGATACTGCGGAAGGTCGGCGATGAGGTCCGCCTTCTGGTTGGGCAGCACTTCCTGCATCCCGAAGATATCCGGGCGCAGCCAGAGCACCTGTGCCGCCACCCAGTGGCGTCGATTCGGCCAGGCATTGGCGCCGTCGGATGCCAGATCCAGGCGAATGTTGTAGGTCATGAGTCGCAGCGGCAGGGATGCATCCGCGGATGCGGCACGCGCAAAGCCCGCCATCGTGATGGCAACGGTGATGGCAACGGCGAATAACCAGTGCTTCATGCCCAAATAGACCATAACGACGGCCTTCGACGGCGGATTTCTGGCACTGCGCAACGTCAGCGCTCAGGGTTCGATAACATCGGAGATCGCTGATCCGGCACGACAGAAGCAAACGCCGCGCTTCACAGGGACCTGACTAGCGCGGCGTCGCCGACTTCGCGGAACTGCCTGCCGTCAAACTTGCGAGCGCGGTCATCACAGCTCGGCGAGTCAGGTCATTCGATGACACTTTCAATCCAGCTTCTTGTCTGCCAGGAATTTCGACATCAGGTCGGCGATCTGCAGATTGTTCAAGTCGGAGAACGCAAAATGCGTGTTGCCGCGGATTCCGATTTCGGGGAGGTGAACAACGGTGACGTCACCACCCTGCCGGTTCACGGCATCGCGCCACAGCCGTGCCATGGCCAAACGTGCCCGCCAGCCGTCCTGGCCCGGATGGGCGTCAGGCTCCTTCGGAATGTTGTCACCGTAGTAAATGACAATCGGAATCTGCGTGAGCTTCTTGATGAAAGAGCACATGACCCGCTCAGCTTGCGGGCTGCGAGGTCTAACTGTTGGTCTAATCCGCGTAGTGGCGCGGAAAAATGACGCGGAAGGTGGTGCCTTCGCCTTCGGAAGATTCGAGCTCCAGACTGGCGTCGAGCAATTCGCACAGTCGTTTGACAATCGACAACCCAATGCCCTCGCCGGCCGGCAATCCGGGGGAAAGAGGCTTTGTTTGTGACGGCAGGGTAGGTGCAGAGTCCGCTTGCAGGGAATTCTGGCTCTGTGAATCGTTCCGCTGCTCGACTTCGCGCGCTTCCGCTGTGGCGCGTTTCAACACGCGTTCGAGTGGCGATGCGGAGCCGCGCTTGAAGCCCGGCCCGGTGTCCTGGACGCACAGCGCCCACTGCGGACGCTTCAGGTTGTTGCCCGCTTCCCAGGTCACCCTGACCCCGCCCTTCTCGGTGACCTTGATTGCGTTGAGCATGAGGTTTTGCGCGATGCGCTGAATCTTTCCTGCATCTCCATCCACCATGAGCGTCGTCGGGCCATTCGCAAGCAGGAACAGGTTTCGCTCGGCCGCCAGCGGTCGCATGGAATCGCAGAACTCCTTCAGGAGAGACGCGACATCAAAGTGCACGACCTGGCGGTGCTCATGGCCGGCCTCGAGACGCGCCTGGTCCATCAGGTCGGCAAGCAGCTTGTTGAGCGACTTCACTCCGAGGTTCAGCACCTCGGAAAAACGCGTTCGATATTGATCTGGTACATCCTCCCGGGTCAGAACGGCGGACGCGTTCGCAATGACGTGCGCACGGCCACGCAGGTCGTGAGCCGCCTCGCGCCACGCTTCGGCGCGCTTTTGTTCCAGTACCTTGAGCTGCGCCAGCGCCACTTCCAGTTCACTCACTCGACTCGCCGCCTCGGTCTGTTGCAGGCGAGCGTATCGCGACGCACTGGCACACATACCGTCGCTGCACAGTCGAACCAGTTCGCGACGTGCAATTTGCATCGCGCGCGGCTCGACGTGTGCGTTCAGCGACTGGAAGTTCTCGAGCTCCTGGAGCAGGCACAAATGCAGGTGGCCCCATTCGAGCATCGTTTCTGGCTGGTTGTAGCCCTGCTGCCAGCGATGCAGGCCGTGCTCAGCCGCGGATTCTATTTGCTCATCACGTGCCTGCTCGTGGTCGGTTGGATTCCGAGCCGATAGCCGCCACTCGAAGGCGTCCAGAACTGCCGGAATGTGATCGACGAATTGCGCGCGCGTAATCGTGGACGCGGTATTCAATTCCGGGTCTGCGTCTACTGCGCGTCGCCACTCGGAGAGAATGGCGTCGCGCCGATGCGCCAGGTGTGACGCCAGCATCTTGAGTGCTTCATGGGACTCGCCGTTGCTGTCCACCGTGACGCTCCACTGTCAGACAATCTATTTGATGAGCTGGCTCTGCCTGCCTTGGCGCTCCCCGCTTCTTACATACGGCGGTGCCCGCAGTGAATCGTATGGTACGTCCGATCGCTGGATGTTCCGACGGAAATCGACTACACGCTGCATGGAATGCTGACGGGGAACGGCTGTAGGTAATCGTCCTACAATAGACGGGGATGCCAGAGGCGACTTAGATGAGCACGCGCGGGCAATTGCACGCACGAAGTTCGGCCCTTCTCGCCTTCCCCGCCGAACGTCAACTGCTGAAGGGCGAAGCGCCGCAGATCGGCAGTTCGAATTCTCATCGCGCTGGCGCTCTGACGAAGTCGTTTCCAAGCAGGAACATTTGCGCCCACCCGAGAGTATCCGTATGAATCTTTCATACGCGGATACGGCGCATGGTGTGCGCTTGGACGTCGCGGAGACTATGTTCGGCAAACTGCGTGCAGAGCAACAAGTTCGACTGGTGGAAATCGCCAACAATTGCCCGGTAAACCGCATACTCAGCTCGAGTGCGAAAATCAACACACGACTCAACGGAGAAAGATGTCATGGCTGAAAGTGTCTATAAAGTCATCGAACTCATCGGAACCAGCACCGAGTCCTGGGAGAAGGCGGCGGCTGCCGCGATCGGTCGAGCCAGCAAGACCCTGCGCGACCTCAGGGTCGCCGAGATTTCGCAACTCGATCTGCAACTCAACGACGGTAAGATCGAGTCGTATCGCGCGAAGGTAAAGGTCTCGTTCAAGTTCGAAAGTTAGCCGCCTCCGCAGCCGCATCCCAGACCTGCGGCACCTAGGATGCGGCTCGAGGGAGCCCCTTACCTATCAGCATCTGGAATCGAGGGTTTTGCCGGAGCGTGTCGAAGTTGGGGTCGATCTCGAGCCAGGCGGGCGTGAGGTGATACGGGATCTTCAGCAGTGGCTCCAGCCTGTCGAGCGCCTTCTCGTGTTCGCCAGTCAAGATGTAGACGCGATTGTCGAAGGCGCCTGCCGAGCTCACGTGGCGGCCGATCGTCGCCATTCAGAAGGCGGATCTCGATGGCAACCCTGACACCGCAAGGATTGCCGGTTGGGTTCCGCCGCGGCGCTATTCGCGCATCTCCGTTATGGCGCAGGAAGGTATCGACGCGCGCACCTATGGTGGGATGCATTTCCGCGGTTCGAGCATTGCGTCCGCAAGGCTTGGCGCCCGGATCGCCGACTACATCCTCGAGAACGCTGCCCAGCCCATGAGCCAACACCGCTAACTATTCTCGTGAACCTCAACAGCCGGGTTGTCGAACTCCTGACAACCTGGCCGGCGGGTCACCGCGGCGCTCCCGCGTCGGCTGCGGCGAAACGAAAATAAAATCGCGCCATCACATGGTGGCCCGTGGAGGGCCCATCGGAGTGCCATTTGGAACGCTCTACGGAATTCTCCGCGATCAGCGCTCCGTCAGCGCTTTTCCACAGACGCACTACCGACTCTTCGATCATCTCCGAATCATTCGGCGGATTGAGGCGACTCAGCAACGTGCGCGTTGTCAATTCGCTGCCATTGCATTGCCATTCGCGAGCAGCAAGAAGTTGCGACCTGCCTTCGTCGTCGAACGCGGAAAATCTCACAGATGCTGGACCTTCGATGCTGATGCGCACGGTGCTCACCAAGCCCCGATTCGTGCGATTCACGCCGTGTTCAATCATTGAATCCAGCGAACCCATGGTAGGCCACACGACGGTGTACAGTCCCGAGCCCGCATTGGTTGGGGCAGGCGCTCCTTGAACCGAGAAGAGACCGTCAGCTTCCCCGCAGTTGCCAGACCCCGATGGCATCCAGGCGCTCGGAGGTTCTTCCGCGCCGTCGATTGTCGTGGCGCAGCCGCTCGCGAACGCAGCAAGAAACAAACAAAGCGTTTGAATTGGTCGCATTTCTGGCTCCGCTCCTGGTCGGAAACGCTACCCACTTAGGGCAGAGGTATCAACCGGTTATTGCTGTAGGAATCAAAGTCCGGAGGGAAGAGGTTTCGACTCATCCCAGTTACCCCACAACCAATATGCGGTCAGATTGCAACCCGTTTGGCGGCTAGCGCGTCTCAAGTCGCAGAGCCGCGAATGCGCAGGCAGCGCGCTGTCCTCAGGCTGTCCAAAAGGAGCTCCCGTGACTCGCTATTCGGCCATTGCCCTCGTTCTGTTAGCCGCCGGCTGCGCCGACGCCGCGGAAAAGACAGTCGATCGAACCTTTACAGTCTCGCCGGGTGGATCGCTGATTGTGGACGCCGACTCCGCTTCGGTGCATGTGTCGGGCGGCGATACCAATCGAGTTACCGTCCGCATGAGTGCCCGCGGCTCAGAAGAAGAGCTCGCCAGCATGAAACTTGACGCATTCCAGAAAGGCGACGAAGTGACCCTCACGATGCGACGGCCGGAGAAGAGAGGCTGGTTTAACTGGAGTTCGTGGAACGGCGGAGGGCATATCGAAGTAACGGTGCCCCGGAATTATGGGATCAAAGTTCACACGGGCGGTGGAAACGTGGAGCTGAGAGAGTCCACCGGCTCCGCGATATTGCGCACCTCTGGCGGTGACATCGTCGCCAAAAACGTGAATGGCAACGTCGAGGCGAAAACTTCGGGGGGCGGAATCTTTGCCGACACAATCCGTGGTGACGTCGATGCGGACACCTCGGGCGGAGACCTCCGCCTGTTGAATGTCGACGGAAAAATCAGGGGGCAGACGAGTGGCGGGAGCGTGCAGTGCAGCCTGGTGGGCATCAACCGCGGAATTTCGGCGACGACTTCCGGTGGCAGTATTCTATTGACCCTGCCGCGAGCCACGACCGCCAACATTGAGGCGGTAACGAGCGGTGGCGAAGTTACGTCAGAACTTCCGGTTGCGTCAACGCAATGGCAGAAGAGTCACGTCAAGGGATCCATCAACGGTGGCGGTCAGCCAATCGATGTACGGACCTCTGGGGGCAGTATCTCGGTCCGCGCGGCGAATTGAATCGGCTCGATTACCGACAGCCCCTCGCCGAACCATTCCAGTTGATACCAAAGTATCGACCAACACTTTCGTCCAATCGCTGACTGTGGTTGCCTCTGGTCGAATTGCCATGACACGCATGCATCGCGTGCGACTCGCAATTCAAGGAACCAACATGACGCCTCTCGCAAAGCTTGCATCGACGGCCTCGGCGCCTGCGAATGAGCCTTCGGGCACGAAGGATGCCGCGATCCGCCCATTTCGAGTCAGCTTCCCGCAGGCTGCACTTGACGACCTGCGCACGCGCCTGACCGCGACACGCTGGCCGACCAAGGAACTCGTCGGGGATCGATCGCAGGGCGTGCAGTCGGCGACGCTGCAGAAGCTCGTCCGCTACTGGACGACCGAGTACGACTGGCGGAAGGCCGAGGCCAGGTTGAATGCCTACCCGCAGTTCATGACGAAGATTGACGGCGTGGACATCCACTTCATCCACGTCAAGTCGCGTCACCCTGACGCAATGCCGCTGATCATGACGCATGGCTGGCCCGGCTCGGTCATCGAGTTGCTCGAGACGGTCGGCCCACTGACTGACCCGACCGCCCACGGCGGCTCCCCCGAGGACGCATTCCACCTGGTGCTGCCGTCACTGCCCGGTTACGGGTTCTCCAGTGAGCCGGCCGAGCTCGGTTGGGACGCCGCCCGCACCGGACGCGCATGGGCGGAGCTGATGCACCGCCTCGGCTACACCCGCTACGTTGCCCAGGGCGGTGACGTAGGTGCCCTCGTCACGGACCTGATGGGCCGCCAGGCGGTCGAGGGATTGGCCGGCTACCACCTGAATCTGCTCACGGCGGTTCTCGCGATCGGCGATCACCTGCCCAGGAACTCCGAACAGGAACGCGCAGCAGCCAAAGCGGTCGCGACGTTCAAGGAGGACGGCTTCGGCTACTTCCTCGAGATGGCAACGCGGCCACAGACGATCGGCTTCGCCCTGCTGGATTCACCCGTCGCGTTGGCGGCCTGGTTGCTCGACCACGACACAGACAGCTACTACAAGATCTCCCGCGCGTTCGTCGACGGCAAGCCCGTGGGCAATCTCACCCGGGAGACCATCGTCGACAACATCACACTGTACTGGCTGACCGGCACCGCAGCATCGGCGGCCCGGTCGTACTGGGAGGACGGCCGAGCGCTGGCCGCAGCGCTTGCAAGCGGTCAGCCTCCGCCGCCAGTCAAGGTTCCGGTCGGCTTCACGACGTTCCCCGGCGAGATCTGGGCGTCGCCCCGGAGCTGGGTCGAGGCGGTCTACCCCGGCCTCGCCTACTTCAACGCAGTCGACAGGGGCGGCCACTTCGCCGCCTGGGAGGAGCCGGAGCTCTTCTCCGCCGAGGTGCGGGCCGCGTTCAAGTCATTGCGTTAGGTGATGCGCGCCCGGTGAGATTGTTGTCCGCGATACCGCGGCGAATCCCTCGCTGAAAAAGCTCGGGACCAAACGCGCGGACGCGCGTTTGTCCAACTCGGGGTGACTGGAAGCGATTGTTTGAACGGGGTGCCAGAGTTGTCGATATCACCGACCACCTGGTTCGTAGTTGGGGGGTGAAATGCTCGGGCGAATCCAAGAACGTAGACGAATGATTTTCTTGAGTGGATTTGAAGTCATCAACCGCGAGCTCACATGGCATCCGTTGCATTTGTCACTACTGAGCACGACAAAGCACCACGAAGTCCCGCAAAACCCCCGAAGTACCTGGTCTTTTTCCAGGTAGTCGACCGCAACGGACGGAATCGCAGGGAGCATGGTTCCTCTTGGGGACGCCAAAGCCTGTTAGGATGAGTTTCGTGCCGCCGCCGTTCATAAGACACTATGAACAATGCATTGACTCGACGCAGCTTTCTCAATTCTTCTGGCACGGTGTCGCTGATGTTCATGGCGCCGCGACTGTCGCATGCTCAGGGCACTCCAGTGCTAACTATGGTGCACGGAGTCCCGTTGCAACCGCTGATGGCACAGGTGAGGCGGCTGATGGAGGCGGCGGGGTATCTTGGCGCGCCATTCCCAGACTCTGATCGAGAGGCGTTGGAAGCTGCCTTCAAGCAGACGGATGCGGAGCGCGCGAGTGAGGCCATCCAAACCGTACTCGACCGTCATTGCCTTGTGGGAGTGCAGATCAACCCCGAAGCACGGGTCAAAGTCTTTTCTGGCGCGGCCAAACGCGAGCTCGTGGAAGGCGGTTGGCGGCAGTTTCTTGTCAAGGTCCACAACGAAGCGGGCAGTACGGCGCAACTCCAGGGGGCCAGCCCTCAGGCGCAATCGCTGTTTTCCTACCGCAACCCACCGCTTTCGGCGCAAGAGCTGGCTGACATTGCCCGACTTGCAAGGATGGATGTCAAAGAGCTTGAGAAGCTCCAGAAGAAGCGTCGCTATGGCAACTCTTCAGACGCGGAATACGAGGAGAAGACTTTGTCAGCGCCCGTGCCCAACCGGGAGCGCTGGCTCGATCTGCAGATGTTTGACTCTCAGCCGCTGACCACGACATTGAGCGGGCTGCTGCTGGAGTATCGTATTTTGCAGCTCTATAGCCGCGATTCGGGCTCACGCGAGGCAACGCTAACTTTCAACGTGGGACAAGGGACCCAGGATCTCGGGTTTCGAAGCGAGGTCCCACTGTTGTTTACGTGCTTGCCGGCACAATCGGTCCGCTTCCGAGTGCGTGACGCGGACGCCACGGTCATGGCTGCGTTCGTGATTCGCGATGCACAGGGGCGAACCCATCCGTCGCAAGCGAAGCGATTGGCACCTGACTTCGCCTTTCATCCGCAGGTGTACCGCGCGGATGGAGAAGTGCTCAAGCTGCCCGCGGGGACGTATAGGGTTGAGTTCTGGCGAGGGCCTGAATCGCTGTTGAAGACTCAACCGCTCGTGGTGGAGCGCACCGGCGCGAGCATCGTTCAGGAAGCAACTTTTGTGATCGAACGATGGATCGACCCATCCAAGTGGGGATATTGGTCGGGAGATCATCACATTCATGCCGCAGGCTGCGCTCACTACATGCAACCGACCGAAGGCGTGCACGCTCAAGACATGATCCGTCATACCTTGGGCGAAGACCTCAAGGTAGGCGCCAACTTGACCTGGGGGCCTGCCTTTGACTATCAGAAGCAGTTCTTTACCGGCCAGGACGACAAAGTCTCCAAGCCACCGTACCTGCTGCATTACGACGTGGAAGTCTCCGGGTTCGGCTCGCATAAGTCCGGGCACTTGGTGCTCTTGAATCTGAAGGAGCAGATGTATCCGGGCGGGGATTCCTACAAGCATTGGCCGACCCTCTGTCTCAATACGCTGCGTTGGGCCAAGAAACAGGGGGCGGTCTGCGGTCCTGCGCATTCGGGGTTCGGGCTGGCGGTGGACACGCAGAACCTGCCCAACTACATCGTGCCGCAGTTCGATGGTATCGGCGCCCTAGAGTACATCGTTGATGTCACGCACGAAGTCCCAGGACCAGATGGCCGCTTGGTACCGGCTGTGGATTTTATTTCCACCGTTGATACGCCCTACGTATGGGAGCTCAACATCTGGTATCACACGCTGAACCTGGGCTACCGTACCCGCATCAGCGGTGAGACGGATTTCCCCTGCGTTTATGGCGAGCGGGTGGGAATGGGGCGCTCATACGTCAAACTGGACGGAAAGCTGACGTACAGCAAGTGGTGTCAAGGGATCCAGAGGGGCAGCAACTACGTCAGCGATGGCAAAAGCCATTTGCCCGAGTTCCGGGTGGATGACACGGCCATGGGCGAGCGCGGTAGCGAGCGGAAACTTACTCGAGCTGGCACGGTGAGGGTCAGCGTCCAGGCGGCGGCGCTTCTGGATGAGAAATCCAAGACCGACGTTCGCAGTCGCCCGTATTCAGATAAGCCCTACTGGGATATCGAGCGAGCTCGCATCGGCGAGACTCGCGAAGTGCCGGTGGAAGTTATCGTGAATGGATACCCCGTTGCGACGCAGAACATCGTCGCAGATGGAACACTGCGCGACCTGACATTTGAAATCGCCATCAGTCGGAGCTGCTGGGTAGCAGTTCGAATTCTGGCGTCCTCTCATACAAATCCCATCTTTGTGATTGTTGCGGGCAAGCCGATCCGCGCATCGAGGCGCAGCGCAGAGTGGTGCCTGAAAGGCGTAGACCAATGCTGGTCGCAGAAGGAGAGCCTGATCAAAGCCGAGGAACTGACTGACGCGAAAACCGCTTACGAGCATGCCCGCCAAACTTACCGCAGGCTGTTGGCTGAATGTGAGGCGGAATAGGACTTCAGCGCGTAGGGTCCCTGTTACTCAGTCACCCCGCGGTCTCAGCTGAGAAAGGCCAATGTCACAGCTGCCGTAATTCTGCTCGGAAATGTTTTCGTTGCCGTCGATCCGTGGGACGCAAGTTGAAACCTCCGAGATCCAGCTGCGCTACGGGCGCGTGGCAATACGTCGCCACTACCGGCACGATCAGACTCGTGAACACGTGAACGAACTCGCTTCCAGGCTAACAATGCCCTACCATGCACGCGTTTGACTGAACGGCACGGATGCCTCCCGTGAATAACTAGATAGATGATTGGGGGGTTAAAAGATGAATACCGAGAAAATCGTTGGAATTATTGGCGTCGCGGTCGCAATTGTTGGCGCGTTCGTCGCGATTCCGCAGATGGCCACCGTACTGCTTGTCGCAGGTCTCATCGTCGGAGTCTTCGTGATCGGGGACCATCACGTGCGCGTCTTGGTGACGGCACTGGTGCTTACCGGCCTCGCCCACACCTTCGACGCGGTTCCAGCGGTCGGCACGTACATTGCAGCGATACTGGCAAACATCGGTGTGCTCGTGGTCGGAGTCTCCGTGATGATCATCCTGAGGAATATCTACGCGCGGCTGAAGCCCTGAGCTGCGAGCAGGACGCAAATGAAAAGGGCCCCGCATCTCACGGTGCGGGGCCTTTGTCTTTCACCCAAGATGCAGCCACGCAGATTTCGTCTGCGTGTAGCCGATCAGGCTTTCGAGCCACTTGTCGCGCCCTTGGCCCGACTGTTTGTATCCGCCGAAAGGCTGCGTCATGTCCCCGTGGTCGAAGCAGTTGACCCAGATGACTCCCGCCTCGAGGGCACGAATGGCCTTGTGCGCGGCATTGAGATCGCGGGTCCAGAGTCCCGCCGCGAGCCCATAGATCGAATCGTTGGCGATGCTCACCGCCTCCTCGACCCCGTCGACCTCGATTGCCGCAGCCACCGGGCCGAAGATTTCCTCCCGCGCAATCGTCATGGCGTTGTTCACATGCGAGAACAGCGTCGGGTTGACGTAGCAGCCGGGTAAGCCCGGCGTGTCGCCTCCGAATTCGAGGCGCGCACCGTCGCGCGTGCCCTGGTCGATGTACTCGAGCACGCGGGTGCGATGCTCCGCAGTGACGAGCGGCCCGAGATTGGTTGCCGGATCGAGCGGATCGCCGGCGCGAAACGCATCCTTGCCGTGCTCCACGAAACGCGCGACGAAACTTTCCGCAATCGGCCTGTCGATCAGCAGCCGCGACCCGGCGCTGCACACTTGGCCCATGTTGCCGAAGATGCCGTTGATCGCGTAGCGCACGGCCCGATCCATATCCTCGAGATCGGCGAGAAAGATCTGCGGGCTCTTGCCGCCGCATTCGAGGCTGACGCGCTTCATGTTGGACTGGCCGGCGTAGACGAGCATGCGCTTGCCGATCTCGGTGGAGCCGGTAAACGCGATCTTCGCGACGTCGCCATGCAGGGCGAGCGCGGCGCCCGCCGCCTCGCCAATGCCATTCACGACGTTGAATACGCCCGGCGGACCGCCCGCTTCGACGAACAGCTCGGCGAGCAGCAGCGCCGACAAGGGCGATTGCTCGGCAGGCTTGAGCACCACGGAATTGCCGGCTGCGAGCGCCGGCGCGACGTTCCACGAGGCCGTCTGCAGGGGATAGTTCCAGGGAACGATGCATCCCACGACGCCGAGGGGCTCGCGCAGAATGTAGTGGAAAGCGTCCACCGCGGTCGACGTGACGGCGCCATCAATCTTGTCGCATAGCTCCGCGAAATACGCGAAGGCCTGCGCGGCTGAGGGAATATCGATCGCGAGCATGTCGCGTATCGGCTTTCCCATGCATAACGTATCGAGCAGCGCGAAGCGCTCGGCATTGGCCTCGATGAGCAGTGCGCAGCGCTGCAAGACTGCGAGCCGGTCGCGCGGCGCCATGTACCGCCAGACTCCGGACTTGAAGGACTTGCGGCACGAGGCGACGGCGCGGTCGACCTCCTCTGCGCCACCGGCCGCCGCTTCGCACAGCGGGTCACCGGTGGCTGGATTGGTGACGGTGAAGGCGGCGCCTTTGCGGGCCACGTGCTCGCCATCGATGAAATGTCCGGCCACATACTTCAGCTGCCTGGCGCGGCTGTGCCAATCCTGGCTCGTGAGTGCGGTGGCGTGCATGAGTGGCCTCAGCGCCAGCGCACCACGACTTGCGGCGCGTCGTCGAATTCGAGTGTCGCTTGCGGCTTCATCGCCTCCATTTGCCGCAGGCTTTCCAGGTACTGCTTGTCGTAGTAGACATCGCTCAAACCATCGAGAGGATCGAGCATGCGAACGATCCGCGATTGCACGGCCGTCGCTACCCCATTGACGGTCGCCCCGGCGATGGATTCGAAGCCATGCAGGATCACCTGGATCCGGCGAAACCGAGCGGCGTAGTTGCCTTCGGGGCGCGAGAAGCTGAGCTGCTTCGCGGCCGGGTCGAACGAGATGCCGCGCTTGCGGTATTGCCCTTTGCGGTAGTTCAGCGTTTCGCCGTCATCGTCGTAGTAGACGAATTCGTTCCGCTCGCTGCCGTTGAACACATGCACGTAGAGCACCGGCCCCGGATTGTGACGCGTCGATTGCACTTTCCCTTGCATGGGAATGATCGCGGAAGCCTTCGCGAAGATCGGGATCCGGTGGCCTGCATAGTCCCTAGTGACGACACGGGCGCCGTCGAGCCTCTCGTCCGTGAAGAGGTCATACCATTCGCCGGCCGGAAGGTATGTCGACTTCGATTGATCCTTGCTGGTCAATGGATCGACCAGCAGTCCCGGCCCGAACAGAAATTCGTATTGGAATTTTGGGTCGTAGACGGGGGCGTCGAAGGGAGAGTCGATGCTGAGGCTGCGACTCACCGGCATTCCGCTCTGCGCCGCCTCATAGAACACCGAATAGAGATACGGCATCAGCTCGTAGCGGAATTCGATGTAGGTCTTGGCGATCGCTTCGACCTCTTCGCCGTAGGCCCAGGGCTCGTTGGCCGCGACGTACTGCGCGCGATGGTTCCTCAGGTACGGCGCGAAGACCCCAACCTCGATCCAGCGACGGAACAGATCCTTGTTGCCATCGCCGATATAGCCACCGAGGTCGGGACCGGTGAACGGCACGCCTGACAATCCCATCTGATTGATGAGTAGCGCGCCGAGCAGAATGTGCTCGTCCTTCGCCTGGTTGTCGCCGCTCCAGACAGCGGCATAGCGCTGAATGCCCGCGAACCCCGAGCGGCTCAGTACGAAGGGACGCCGGTTGCCACCATACTGCTCGGCCGACTCGAACGCGGCGCGCGCCATGAGCATGCCGTAGTAGTTCTGCGCTTCGAGCGCCGAGGTCTTCTGTCCGTCGAAGTCGAACAACACGTTGTCCGGCATGGCCTGGCCATCGATCGCCGGCTCGTTCATGTCATTCCAGAGGCCGTGGATGCCGAGATCCTGGTAGAGCTTCATGTTGTCGATCCACCAGCGGCGCCCGCGCGGATCGGAGAAATCGACGAAATGATTGGTGTTGGGCGCGATGTCCGCGACATACAACGCGCCATCGGCATAGCGCAGGAATACGTTCTCTTTGAGGCCGCTCTTGTATTGCGCGTAGCTGTCGTCGATGGCGATGCCGGGATTGATCGAGGCTGTCAGCTCGATGTTCATGCCACGAAGTGTGTCGGCGAGGCGCCGCATGTCCGGGAAGCGTTCCCGATTGATGCGAAACGGCTGATAGACGTGCAGGTAATCGGCATCCAGCACGATGCCGTCGAGCGGAATGCGCTTGGCGCGGAAGGTGTTGGCGATGAACATCACCTGACTTTCCGGATAGTAGCTGCAGCGCGACTGCTGGTAGCCGAGGCTCCAGCGCGGCGGCAGCGGCATCCGACCGGTGAGACTCGTGTAGTGCTCCAGGATCTTGCGAACCGAGGCATCGAAGATGAAGAACTCGTCCAGGGCCCCGCCATCGAAGCTGAAGGACGCGAAGCGGCGATTGGAAACGCCGAAGTTGAATACAGATCGATAGGAGTTATTGAAGAAGAGCCCGTACACCTTGCCGTGATGCAGCCCCATGAAGAAGGGAATGCTCACGTACATGGGAACCTTGGGATCGTCGTACCGGTAGTAGTCCGTGTTCTTGAGCGTGACCACCGACCCGCGCCGGTCGAGATTCCCGAGCTGCTCGCCCATGCCGATGAAGCGCTCGTCGCCCTGCAATCGCTTGTAGACGGTGATCTTGTTGCCCGTGAGCGTCATGCCGAGCTCTTTGCCGGGCAGATCCTCGTTGATGACGGTGCCGTTGGCATCCTTGAACGTGATTCGAAGGTCGGGTCGCAGCTCGACCTCTGCCGTGATGCTCGACGTCTTGACCACGACGAGCGGGTCGCTGGCGTCCACGCTGAACTGCGAGAAGGCAGGCAATTCGTCCGTGGTCAGGGCATAGCCGACGTGTCGCTCGGACCCTTGCGGCGTGACTCGCACGCGCATGATGTTGGGCGAATAGACATCGAGCGAGAATTCGGCCGAGGCGGTGCGTCCGGTAATTCCGTGTGCCGTTTTCTGATGCGAGAGCACGGCGCCAAGGCCGGCGGCGCTCAGCGCCGCAGGAGCCAGCATGCCCAGCAAGAGGAAGAGCAAACTCGCGCGACTTGACATCATTGTCGTTTGACGCCGCGGAACGTCATGCGCTGCAAGGTCGGCACACGGTCGAACCACTGGTGCTTGATCGCGCCTGTGAGATGCGCTGCGAGCAGGAAATACAGCAGGTAACTCAGCGTGACGTGAATCTTCCCGGCGACGACGTCGAGCGCCTCCTTGGCGGGACTGGGCGGCATGTTCATCACCCAGGGAATCCGCGGCATCTCGAACAGGCCGAAGACGTCGATGGGGACATCGGCGGCCCATTCCCAGGCCGAGTCGTAGATCCAGCCGGATAGGGGCATCGCGATAATCATGAAATACAAGGCGGCATGCCCGGTGCGAGCGGCTACGACCTGCCAGCGAGGGATCGCCGGGCTGAATGGCGGCGGACGATGGCCGATGCGCCACAGGAGGCGCAGCAGCGCGAGACCGAGAACCGTGATGCCGATGGTCTTGTGCGCGTTGGTGTACGGCTGCGCGATCTCTGCGGGGATGGTATGGAAAATCCACGCCAGGATGATGTTGCTGATCACCAGGGCGGCAATGAGCCAATGCAGGATGATCGCAGTACGCGTATAGCGATCGACGACCGGTTGCTGCATGTGACTTCCTTTGCGGCCAATGTCGGGACGAGCAACTAGCGAGGCAGATTCCGCGCGGTCGTGTCGCGCTCCTCGGCGAGCCAGACGTCGCTGTTCTCCTCGCCGCTGAAGCGTCGCTCCCCATACTCGCGAATCCTGCTGTCCGGCACTTTGATGAGCGGCGTATAGCGAGGATGCTGCGACTCCTTGTATGGGTCGTTGCGGGCCGCGTTGTAGCTGCAGATCATCGACCAGCGCGGGTGCTGCGACTTGTTCTGATCCGATCGATGCAGCGTGTTGCAATGGAAGAAGAGCACGTCGCCCGGTTCCATCTCGACGTACACGAGCTCCTGCCGCTTCAGGACCTCCTTGACTCGCTCAAGGTCGGCAACTCCGGCCTGTTCGCCGGTGAGGACATGATCGATCCGGCCCAGCAAATGCGAGCTGCGCACGACCTGCAGGCAGCCGTTCTCGCGCGTGCAGCGGTCGACCGCGATGAAGGCGCTGCCCATCCACGGATTGAGACAGGCATTGTGGTACCAGTAGCCGTAGTCCTGGTGCCAGGTCCACGCGCCGCCGATCAGCGGGTCTTTCATGATCATCTTCGAGTGATAGTGATACACCTCGCCGCCCAGGATTTTTTCCATCGAGCCGACGATCGACTCCGAGCGCGCGATCATGCCGTAGATCGTGTCGGTGGGATGATTCCACAGCGACAGGCGCACGATGCCGCCTTCGCCGTCCGCTCGGCCGAAGGCATGCTGGTCGAGCACCCGGTCGGCGCGCGCCGCGCGCCCGAGCAGGTCGACCTCGACGGCATCGAGCATGCCGCATGCCAGCACGAAGCCGTCGACGTTGAATGCGCCGGCCTCCGCATCGCCAATAGCTCCACTGGCCATAAGGATTACCTCCTCTCAGTACGCGGCTCGGCCCAGAACTTCTCAATCTCCTCGAGCGTCCGGTTCTTGGTCTCCGGCACGAACTTCCACGTGAACAGCGCCTGCGCCAGCGAAAAGGCCGCCAGGATCGCGAATGTGGGCGCTTGCCCCAATTGATTCAATGCCGTCGGGAAAAACAGTACCACCACGGCGTTCGCCACCCACTGGGTCAGCACGGGCACGGTCATCGCAGTGCCCCGGACGTGCGTGGGAAGGATCTCCGGCACCAGCGTCCAGAACACCGGGCCGATACACGACGCGAAGAAAGCGAGGTACGCCAGGATCAGGACCAGGGCCAGGGTGCCCTCGAAATGCCCAAGCAGCACGGAGACCGTCAGCACGGCGAGCGCCACGGCCATGCCAAGCGATCCGGCGATGTACAAGGGGCGGCGGCCGTAGCGATCGATAGTCCAGAACGACACCAGCGTGAACACGAAGTTGACGATGCCCACGACGAACGTGGACAACAGCGCAGCGTCCAGTTCCCACCCCGCCGACTGAAAGATCATCGGCGCGTAGTCGATGACCGTATTGATGCCGGAGAAATGAATCAGGATGGCGAGCCAGAAGCCGACGAACACGGCGCGGCGCACGCCCGGCTGAAAAATCTCCCTCCATGAGCGGCTGCTGCCTGCCGCTGCGGCAGCAGTGGCCGACGCCACCTCGTGCTGTGAGTCGCCGAGTCGCTGCATGATGGCGCGCGCATCGTCGTGGCGCCCTGCCATGAATAGGAAGCGCGGTGTCTCGGGGGCACGCAACAACAACGCGAAGAAAATCACCGACGGGATCACGCCTGTGCCGAACATCCAGCGCCAGTTGTCCGGGCCGATGTTGTGCAGTAGATAGTTGATGCAATACGACACCAGGATGCCCGTGACGATGGACATCTGGTAGAGCGCGCCCAACCTGCCACGCACCTCCGCCGGCGCCACTTCCGAGATGTACATCGGCGCGGCCAGCGACACCCCGCCGACGGCAAGACCACCGATGAAGCGCGCGGCGAGGAAGCTCGGAAAATCCCAGGCAATGGCCGTTGCCACCGACGTCAACGCGAACAACACGGCAATCCACAACAGAACGTAACGGCGGCCGTAGCGATCGCTGAGCCGGCCCGTGATGGCGGCTCCAAGCGCGCAGCCGAACAGCAGCGAGCTGAACGCAACACCCAGGCCGAAATCACCGAGCTCGAAATGCCGGGCGAGGAACGGGCCCGCGCCGCTGATGATGGCTACGTCGAATCCAAACAGCAGGCCGCCGGTAGCGGCGGTACAGGCGAGGAACAGGACATAGCGCAGATCATCGCGGCCTGGCGCAGGCTATTCTTTGGCGAGTTTCTTCAGCATCTCGCCGATCTCTGGGTTCGACATGAACGAGCGCCACAACACGCCGGTGCGATGATTCTCGACCATGGCGACGATCGGCGCCTGGTTGAGCCCCATGTAGTGATAGGCGAGCCAACTCTGGCTCGGGTTGTAGTTGTCGCGCGGACCGTAGATGCCCCAGAGCTCGGCGCCAAGCTCGCGGTAAAAATGCTTGAACGCGGCCATCGACGCTTCGGGCGTAAAGGGGTACGACGCCAGCGCGCCGGTGAGCGTGATCGTGCCTTCGTCGTTCCACTGATCCGGCGCCGGCGTCGTGTAGCCGTTGAAACCGAAGCTCGCGGTCAGACCCCAGGCATTCGGCCCGTAGCCTTCGAACTTCTTGGGATTGGCGATGCAGTAGGCGCGATTGATCTCGGCGATGCGGCGGCTGTTCTCGAAGTACGAGTCCGTGTATCGATCCCGCAATGCATGCGGATCAAACGCCATGAAGATGTAGTGTATGAAAAACAGCGGCCCGCCGCTGCTGACGCCGACGTCGAGCTTGGTGCCGTAGAAAGTCTGGCCGTTTGCATAGAGCTTGCCGTCCGGGCTCCCTGACCAGCCTTCCCGATAGCTCTGGGCGTTCTGGAGCTGGCTGGCCCAGCCGCTGTAGTACATGCTCGCGGGCAGCGGATGTGTGGGCGATGCGATCGCGAAGAGATAGGTCGGAAGGGTCTCGTTGAATCCGATCAGCGGATGTTGAATCTGAAATCCCCATTGCGGCGACCAGTGCCAGTAGATATACGGGCTGTCGGGCTTCATGCGATACCAGTCCCATTCCACGGCGTGCCACAGAGCGGTGATGCGCTTGCCCAGAGCTTGCTCGCGCGAGCCCTTGCGGTTGAAATAACCGCGCGCGGTCAGGAGCCCCTGGATCATGTACGTAGTTTCGATGATGTCGCCACCGTTGTCGTACATGCCGAACAGCGACATCGTCGCGCCCGTTTCATCGTTGTAGTAGTGCGACCAGGCGCCGTGATAACGCGGCGCGCGCTCCAGGAATAACACGAGGGTCTCGAGCCGCCCGAGACCCTGGTCGCGCGTGATGAACTTGCGGTCGACGGCGGCGATGAGGGCACTGATACCGAGCCCGGTCGCGCCCGTGGCGAGGATCCGATCGTCGCCGGGCAAGTTCTCGCGAGCCATGCCCGTACGGGTGCTCGATGCCTCCCAGTAATACCGGAATGCCGCCTCCTGCAACATCGTCGAGCAACTCGTCGTCACTCATCTCGCGCGTCGCCGCGGTCACGGCAGCCGACTGCGCCGACTCGCGGCCCTGCCAGTCCGCGGCCGCGACCCGGTAGCGCGCCGTGACGCCGGAACGGCCGATGAAATCCGCCAGGCGATTCACGCCCGGCCGTTGTATGCCGACGGGGACGAACGGCTGCGAACCGGTCGAGCGATACACGATGTAGAGATCCGCGCTGCTCGCCGCGGGCGCGCGCCATTGCACGTCGATGTGACGGTCGTAACCCTTGGCCGACACGGAGTCGGGAACGGGCAGCGCCGCTGCGGCGACGCCCGTCGCTGGCTCATCGTCGACGCGAATGTCGTCGACGATCAGCACGTGCTTCGCACCGTCGGCACGCCCCTGGTGAAAGATGACGCTCTGCAGGCGCTCAGGGTGAAACTGATACACGGAGGCCGAACGCAGCTCCTTCATGGGAATTCGCACCGGCACCCAACGTCCGGCGGGCAGTTCGCCGATGTAGGTCGCCAGCGGTGTCGAGACCGTGAAGCTGCCGGGCATAGTCGCGACCTGCAGGCCGCTGCGTTCATCCGACAGCATGACGCTCGGCAGATCGGCGGCCGCAATGGGCTCCTGGGAATACAGCCAGAAATACAGAGTGCTGCCGGACATCTCCGGGTACC
>CAWIVS010000013.1:0-33641 GCA_963839685.1 uncultured Pseudomonadota bacterium
TAATGGAACGGTTCAGTACCGGCGCCACGAGCTTCGAGACGAAATCCGAAGAAATTCACGCCATCCGCAACCGCTACAGGTACTGCGTGAAGGTGTGGATCCACGCCGACCTGAAACGCAAGCAATTGCTGGGCACGCACGAGCAGCTGGTGCTGTTCAACATGCCGCGCGAGTTGCTCGAGCGGTTCGGGGTCAGTCTGCTGTGACAGCGCGCTAACTACCTTCAGACCCGGGACGCCCCGTGGGCCGCGCGCACCGGCCTGTGGTGCACGGAAGACTAATTCTTCTCCATGGGCGTGATGGGCGTTTCCCTGCCGAGGCTGAGCAACAGCACGCTGGCGACGATCATGCGCTGCCGAGCAGTTGCCAGCCGTTGAGGCGCTCGCCCAGGAACAGTGCCGCGAGCACGATGGTGGTCGGGGGGCCGATGGTGCTGCCGATGGCAGCGCGCTGCGCGCCGACGCTGCGCACGCCTTCGGCTTGCATGAGCCCCGGCAGGAACATGCACGCGATCGCGAGTATGCCGAGCAGCATCCAGTCATGCGCCGCGAGCGGCGCGAGCTCGGCGACCGAGCGGAACAAAGCGAAGTGGATCGCCAGCGCCACCGCGGATGAGCCCATGGCGATGGCGGCGAAACGCGTGGCGCCGAGCTCCTGCGTGTAACGTTCGCCGATCAGGAAGTAGACGGCGGTAGTCAGGGCGGCGATCAGCACCAGCATGGCGCCGAACAGGTTCTGCCGCAGCTCGGTGAAGTCGATGCCGCCCATCGCCAGGAAGATTCCGGCGTAGGTCAGCAGCAGGGCGAGGACCAGGCGCGTTTCCGGCGCGCGTCGCTTCATGATCGAACTGATCAGCACCACCAGCGCCGGATAGCTGAACAGCAGCACGCGCTCGATCGAGGCGTCGATCAGCGTCAGCGCCCAGAAATCCACCAGCGCTCCGATGTAATAACAGACGATTCCGGCGAGCGCGGCGGCGAATACGGCGGCCGGCCGCGGCCGCGCGGCAGGACTCCCATCTGCAGCCGCTGCGCCCGGTCGCAGCGCGATCCACCCGAACAGCGGCATGGCGAGCAACGCGCGCACGGTCACCAGCAGCTCGAACCCCACGCCCCGCTGATACAGCGCCTTGCTGAACAGCCCCTTGCTGGCAAACAGGATGGCCGCGCCGGCGACAAACAACATGCCGAGACGTTGCCGTTCAAGGGAATTGGGTTGCTGCATAAGTGCATGATTCCAGACGCGGTGGCGGATGCTCAATCCCCAGGGCATTCACTGTAGAATGCCGCGCTCCGTGAAGCGCGACGACATTCAGTTCCCGGCCAAGCATTCTGCGCTGCGCGACGACGTGCACGTGCTCGGGGCGCTGGTCGGCGACGTGCTCAAGGACCAGGGCGGCGAGGCGTTGTTCGACCTGGTCGAGAAAGATCGACTGCTCGCGATCCGGCGCCGCGCCGGTGATCGCGAAGCCGCGGCGGAGCTCAGCATCCAGTTGCGCGGGCGTGCCCCGCAGATGGCGCGCGATCTCGCCCGCGCATTTTCCATGTGGTTCCGCGTCGTGAACCTGGCTGAGAAAGTGCATCGTATCCGCCGGCGGCGCGGCTATTTCCTCGAAGCCGGCGAGCACGCGCAGCCGGGCGGCGTGGAAGCGGCGTTCCATGCGCTCAAGGAGCGCGGTGCGGGTCTCGCCGAGGTCCTCGAGCTGCTGAAGAAGACTCACATCGAGCCGGTGTTCACCGCGCATCCCACCGAGAGCGCGCGCCGGACCTTGCTGCGCAAGAACCAGCGCATCGCAGGTCTGCTGCTGGACCGGCTCGATCCCACGCTCACGCCGCAGGAACTGCGTCAGAACTGGAGACGGGTGCGCACCGAGGTGACCACCGCCTGGCAGACCGAGGATCACCCGCGCGAGCGGCTCACGGTGGCGGACGAACGCGAACACGTGGTGTTCTATCTCGCCGAGATCCTGTATCGCATCCTGCCGGCCTTCTATGGAGAGCTCGCCGAGGCTCTGGGCAAGGTGTACGGCGTGCAGCCGGACTCGCTCGAGTTGCCCAACATCGTGCGCTTCGGGACCTGGGTGGGCGGCGATATGGACGGCAATCCGGACGTACACGCCAAGACCATCCGCGAGACGCTGGCGCGCCAGCAGCAGGTCATCATCAATGCCTACTACGGCGAGTGCCAGAATCTGGCGCAACTGCTGTCGCAGAGCGCGAGCCGCAGCGCCGTCACGCCCGAGCTCGCGCAACGTATCGAGTTGTACGCGACGCTGATTCCGGGCGCGCTCGGTATCACGCCCATGCGCCACGATCGCATGCCGTACCGCGTGTTCCTTGGGCAGGTATCCGAACGCCTGCGCCTCACCTACGATGGCCGGCCCAACGGCTACGAAGGGCCGCAGCACTTCCTGCGCGACCTCAAGCTCATCGCCACCAGCCTCCGGGCGAATCGCGGCTTCCATGCCGGCTGGGCCAACGTGCAGCGCCTGATCCGGCGCGTGGAAACCTTCGGCTTTCACCTGGCGACGCTCGATCTTCGCCAGCAGGCTGAGATCCACCATCGCGTCATCGGCCAGGGACTCGACGATCCGGGCTGGATGGTGCGTACGCCCGCCGAACGCCACGACCTGCTGGTCCGCGCCATCGAGCGCGATGTGGGCGCCAAGGTGGAGCTGGACGCCCTGGGCAGGCGCACGCTCGGCGTTTTCGAGGCGATCCTGCAGGCACGCCACCGCTACGGGCCGGATGCGATCGGCTATTACATTGTCAGCGGAACGCAGGCCGCGGACGATGTGCTGGCTCCCTTGTTGCTGGCGCGCTGGGCCGAAGCCTACGACCGCAATTCAGGTGAAGTCGCCGTCGACATCGCGCCGCTGTTCGAATCGGTCGATGCGCTCCAGCAGTGTGGCGACGTGATGCGAACCTTGTTAGGTGACCCGCTGTACCGGCGACACCTGGAGGCGCGCGGCCGTACCCAGTGCGTGGCGCTGGGATATTCCGATGCCAACAAGGAGAGTGGCATCTGCGCGGCGCGCCAGGCGGTGTTTCGCGCGCAGGCGGACCTGTCTGCGGCGCTGTCGGCCGCCAACGAGCGTTACGTCATCTTCCACGCGCGCGGTGGCAGCATCGCGCGTGGCGGCGGACGCGTGGATTCGCTGGTACGGACCGCACCAGCCGGCACGGTCAATGGCGTGTTGCGCCTGACCGAGCAGGGTGAGGTCATCAACCAGGGCTATGGCTTGAGACCGATTGCCATGCGCACGCTGGAGCGCGCCTTTCACGCGTTGATCCTGCCGCTCGGTGGGACGGCGACCGGTGCCGAGGCGACTTCCGAACATCTGCAGTTCGCCGCCCGCCTGGCCGCCGTGAGCCGTCAGCATTACCGGCGTTATGTGCACGTCAGGGATTTCAACGCGTGGTTCCAGGCGGTCACTCCCATCGACGTCATCACACGCATGCAGATCGGCTCGCGGCCCGCGGAGCGCCCCGGCAAGGAGGGCCTGGAAGCCCTGCGTGCGGTCCCGTGGGTATTTGCCTGGACACAGTCGCGCCACATGCTGCCCGCCTGGTACGGCGCCGGCCTGGGCCTCAAGACGGCGGTCGACGAGCTCGGGCTCGCGACGGCGCGTTCGGCCTACGGCGAATGGACGTTTTTCGCGACGCTCATCGATGATCTCGAGGCGTCGCTGGCGCGGGCCGACCTGGAGATCGCCGCCGCCTACGAATCACTGGCGGATGCCCGGCACAAGGATTTCGCCGCGCAGGTCCGCGCGGAATTCGAGCTGGTTCGCCAGCAGGTGCTGGAAATCAAGCAGATCAGCGCGTTACTGGACCGCGATGCGACGTTGCAGCGCGCCATCGAGCTGCGTAACCCGTACGTGGACCCGATCAACCTGTTGCAGGTGGACCTGCTGCGTCGCTGGCGCGAATCGGGACGCCAGGATCGGGAGCTGTTTGAAGCTCTGCTGGCGTGCATCGCGGGCATTGCCGAGGGACTGCAAAGTACCGGATGATGACGCCTGATGGACTCACGGCTCACGGCGCCGAAGGAATCGGGCTTTCGCAGTCTTGCGGAGTTCTATCCTTACTACCTCTCCGAGCATCGGCACCCGGTGTCGCGCGCGTTGCATTACGTGGGTACCTGGGGTGCGGTCTTGTGCCTGCTCGCGCTGATCTCCACGGGCAACGGCTGGTGGTTGCCCGGCGCGCTGTTCTGCGGGTACAGCTTCGCCTGGTTCGGTCATTTCCGCTACGAACGCAATCGGCCCGCGACATTCCGTCACCCGTTCTACAGCTTCGCCAGCGATTTCCGGATGTGGTGGGAATTGAACCTGGGCAGACTCAAGTTTCGTGACCGATAACCCGTCCTCGGAACGGCCCAAGGCCAGGTCACTCAAACCGCTGCGCGCGCTGCTGCCGTTCCTGGCGCCGTATCGCACCAGGATGATGATCGCGTTGATAGCACTGGTGTTCGCCGCCGCGGCCATGCTGGCATTGCCGCAGGCGCTCAAGAACGTAATCGACAAGGGATTCTCAGCCGCTAACGCAGCTGCCATCGACAAGTATTTTCTACTGCTGCTTGCAGCAGCAGCTGTTTTCTCCGCGTTCGCCAGCTTGCGCATGTACCTGGTGAACTGGATCGGCGAGCGCGTGGTCGCCGACCTGCGCAGCGCGGTCTATCACCGCGTGATCCGCATGGACCCGGCGTTCTTCGAGGTCACCAAGACGGGCGAAGTATTGTCGCGACTGACCACCGACACGACGCTGATCCAGTCGCTGTCAGGCATCGGTCTCTCCATCCTGCTGCGTTCGATGGTGTCATTTCTCGGCTCGCTGGTGCTGCTGCTGCTGACCAGCCTCAAGCTGGCGCTCATCATCTTCGCGCTGATTCCCACCGTGCTCGCACCCATGCTGATCTTCGGCCGACGCGTGCGGCGCCTGTCGCGCGATTCGCAGGACCGGGTGGCCGATACCTCGGGCCTGGCCGGCGAGACGCTCAACGCCATCCAGACCGTGCAGGCCTTCACGCTCGAGGAATTGCACGGCCGGCGTTATGACGCCGCCGTGGAAGAGAGTTTTTCGACCGCCGTACGCCGCACGCGCGTACGCGCCTGGCTGATCGCCGCGGCCATCATGACGACGTTCTCGTCCGTCACGCTGGTGTTGTGGTTGGGCGCGCGCGCGGTGCTCGACGGCAGCATGACGGGCGGTGATCTCGCCAAGTTCCTGAGTTACGCCATCTTCATGGGAACGGCCGTGGCGGCGCTGGCGGAGATGTGGGGCGAGCTGCAACGTGCCTCGGGCGCCATGGAACGCACCGTGGAGCTGCTGGGATCGCGGCCGTCCATCGTCGTGCCGACAAGACCCGTGGCGTTGAATCCGGCCGAGAAGGGGCAGATTTCATTCGAACACCTGACATTCAATTATCCGTCACGGCCCGACACGCGTGCGCTCAGCGACTTTCACCTGGATATCGCGCCGGGTGAAACCGTGGCCTTCGTGGGCCCGTCGGGCGCGGGCAAGAGCACGGTATTCCAGCTGCTGCTGCGCTTTTACGATCCATCCGCGGGACGTATCCTCATCGACGGTGTCGACATCGCCAACGCCGATCCGCAGCGGGTGCGCGCGCGCGTCGGCCTGGTTCCACAGGAAACCATGATCTTCGGTGCGAGCGCGCGCGAGAACATTCGTTACGGACGGCCCGATGCCAGCGACGCGGAAATCGAGGCGGCGGCACACGCCGCGGCGGCCGACGACTTCATCCGCAAATTGCCCGAAGGATTCGACACGTTCCTCGGCGAGCGCGGCGCCCGGCTGTCGGGCGGACAGAAGCAACGCATCGCGATCGCGCGCGCCATCCTCAAGAATCCGCCCATCCTGCTGCTCGACGAGGCCACCAGTTCGCTGGATTCGGAGAGCGAGCGCCTGGTGCAGGATGCGCTCGAGAAGCTCATGCGCAACCGCACCACGCTGGTGATCGCGCATCGCCTGGCCACCGCCATCAACTCCGATCGCATCGTGGTCGTGGATCGCGGCCGCATCGCCGGAACGGGTCGCCACGAACAACTACTGCGCGACAATGCGTTGTACTCGCGACTCGCAGAGCTTCAATTTGGCGAACGTTCCGACGCCGCCTAGACTGACAAAGCTGGAGAAGAACATGGCATACGTCGATGGATTCCTCGTTCCGGTCCCGAAAAAGAACGCGAAGAAGTACCAGAAGCTCGCCACCGAGGCCGGCAAGGTGTGGATGGAGCACGGCGCGATCGGCTACTGCGAGTGCCTGGGCGACGACGTGAAGTACGGCAAGCACACCTCGTTTCCGCAGGGGGTGAAACTCAGGAAAGGCGAGCAGGTGTGGTTCTCGTGGATCGTGTACCGCTCGCGCAGGGATCGTGACCGCATCAACGCGAAATGCATGAAGGATCCGCGCCTCGCGCACATGATGAAGGCCGGCGTCATGCCATTCGACGGCAAGCGCATGGTGTACGGCGGCTTCAGGATGGTGGTCGATCTCTGACATGTATGGATGACACTGGTCGTACGCGCGATGTGATTTCCACAATGAATCTGCAACCTGCGAGACGTCTAATCTCCCGGCCCGAGGGAGAAGTCGCAAGTCTAACTACCGTGCCGACGCGATGCTGCTGCGGCCGGTATCCGTGGGACGCGTGGTCGAGCAGGTGGAATTGCTGCTGCGCGCGCGCGATACGCAGGATGGCCAAACGCGCTGCGATTGCGGCGTGTTGTCGCTGGACCTGGCGAGCGCGCGACTGGCAAACGGCGCCGACAGCGTGCACCTGGGCCGCACCGAGGCGCGGCTGCTGAAATTCTTCATGGGTTTTCCGGAGCGCGTGTTTTCGCGCGCGCACCCTGGGATGCGCCGAATACTTACAAACCGTGCGCGGCTCGGGTAGCGGTCTTCCGCCTTGCCGCAATGAGCTCACTTTTAGCTTAAGACAAATCCCATAAGTCCCGGGTTCATATGGATGAAATGCCAATCGGGCAGGCTTCATCCAGGACCATAACCGGGCGAGGTCAACATGGTTTCCGCGGGCGTTCGGCATACGACGAAGTTGCGAGCGGTATTCGTCTCCGATGTTCACCTCGGGTCGAGAGGTTGCCGCGCTGATCAGCTGCTGGAATTCCTCAAGTCCGTCGAAGTTGACTACCTGTTCCTGGTGGGGGACATCGTCGACTTGTGGGCCATGCGCAAGAATTTCTACTGGCCGCAGGAGCACAACAACGTGCTGCGCACCATTCTCGGCAAAGCCAAGGGCGGCACCCGGGTCATCTACATCCCGGGCAATCACGACGAGGAAATGCGCGAGTTCTGCGGCTCGGTGTTCGGCAACCTGGAAATTCACCGGGAGTTCGTGCACGAGACGGCCGACGGCCGTGAGCTGCTGGTGATGCACGGTGACGAGTTCGATGCGGTGGTGAAGTGCAGCCCGTGGCTCGCCAACCTCGGCAGCACCATGTACGAGTTCCTGCTGTGGATGAACCGATACGTGAACTCGGTGCGTCGCGCCTTCAACCTGCCGTATTGGTCGCTGGCGGGTTACCTCAAGCACCGTGTCAAGAACGCCGTGCAGTACATCTCAAGCTTCGAGAACGCCGTGGCGCATGCCGCGCGCAAGCGTGGCGTGGACGGCGTGGTCTGTGGGCACATTCATCGCCCGGAGATCAGCGACATCGACGGCGTGCAGTACTGCAACGATGGCGACTGGGTGGAGAGCTGTTCGGCGCTGGTGGAAGACATGAACGGCCGGCTGGCGCTGTGGGCGTGGCCGGAAGTGCGCGAGCGCCTGACGAACCAGCCGCTGGTCGAGGTTGCCGCCTGACGGCTCGCTCGCCGCTATCGTGAACGCGCCGACGATGCGAAGGTGCCGGCGCCTGCTCCCGCGGCGCCGCCCGACACGGCCTCCACGCCCGGCGGTTGAACCGGCGGTTTCAGGTCGACGAGCACCAGGCAGTCGATGGCGCGGTTGAGATTCTCGTCGACATTGAACCCGAGCACCCGTCCGCCGAACTTCAGGTACTGACGCAACAGCACCGGCACACTCTTGCCGTCGGGCTCCAGATCCTCGATGAGCGCCGCCAGCGGTTCCACTGCGCCGAGCATGGCGAGTTCGCTGGCGAGTGAGCGCAGTGATGCGGAGCGCGCAAACGGATGGCGTGCGCGCACCAGCCAGCCGAGCAGCGGATCGAAATGCTGGCAGCGCAGGAAATCGACGATGAGATGCTTGGAGATGTTCAGGTAATCGCCGCTGATGTTGGCCGGCCCGATGAGTCGCAAATAACCCTGACGCGCGCTGAATTCCGCGATGCCTTTCCACAGCAACATCAGCGGGGCTGGATCGCGCTGAAATTCCCGGTGCGCGAAACAGCGACCGACCCCCAGCGCCGGGCCCAACAGCCGGAAGAAGAGGTCGGGGTAGTTGAACAGCGTCGATGTGTACAGGCCACGCCTGCCAAAGCGGCGGCGGATGTCATCGCTGCGAGCCAGGCGACAGGCTCCCACGATCTGGCGTCTCACGGAATGCCAGATGAAGAGATGTTCATAGTGCGCGTCGAAGTGGTCCAGGTTGCGCCCGCGGCCGCTGCCTACACCCGCGTCGCGCCCGGTCAGCTCGCGCAACCGACCAATTTCACTGAGCAGGTGCGGTATGTCCTCCGCGCGCGCCACGTGCGCCGTCATCGGTCCGTGCGCCAGCAGGCGGGATTCCGGTTCGAGCCGGGCGATTTCCTGCTCCAGGCAATCGACCGGCATGGTGGCTGGAATCAATTCGACGATGCGCGGCTCAATCGACGCCGCGGTGTGCGACTGGTTAGTGGCCGGCGCCAGCAGCGTGCGCAACCGCAGGTGCAGTGCCAGCGCCTCGGGACTTTCGAATTGCCCGAGTCGCTCACGCGCAATGGATTCGCCCACGTGCACATCGACGCGCGACGCGCGGCGGCGCCGCAGCTCGCCGCGCAGCAGCAGCGTGCGCAGCGGCGGCGCCAGCAGCGAGACGAGCTGGAACAGGGCGCTGTTGCGGCCGGCGAAATGCAGCGGCACCACTGGTGACGCGGTTTGTTTGACCAGGCGCCCGATGACTGGACTCCAGGGCGGATCGGTGACGCAGCCGGCGCGCGTGTCGAAATGCGCGACGCCGCAGGCCGGGAACACCACCAGCGCGTGTTCCTCTACCAGCCAGCGCCACGCCTTGCGCAGTGCCTGCGCGTTGCGCGCGGTATCGCTCCGCCCGATGCCGGCGTCGACCGCGAGCAGCAGCGGCGTGAGCTCGGCGATCGAAACCAGATCGGCGTTGGCCAGTACGCGCACATCCGATCGCCGCGTACCGATGACGCGAATGGCCGCGAGTCCATCCAGCGCGCCACACGGATGATTGGCCACGATGATCACGCGACCGGAGCGCGGCAGTTGCGCCAGTGATTGTTCGGAGGGTACGCAATCGATGCGCATCGCGGACAGTGCGCGGGTTGCGTATTCAACTGGCCCTTGCGTCGGGCCGATACTCTTATATATGGAGTGGAACGAGTTCATGCCCGACAGCGATGCGAGCAGCCGCGAATACCACGATGAAGATTCCGACTGCTGCTCCCACGTTTGGGGCGCATTAATATCGACGGCGCGCATCCTGGCTCCGAATGACATCAGGCACTGAGCGTAAGTTGCCGATATTTCAGAATTATTTAGACAATTAGTTACCCAGGAGAACGGTGGCCACCGTGATCGAACTGAAGTACCGGATTCTCAACGTGTTTACGGCGGGCGGCGCGCGCCTCTCAGGCAATCCCCTATGTGTATTCGAGGACGGTAGTCAGCTCGACGCCACCACCATGCAGGCCATTGCCCGGCAGATGAACGTGTCGGAATCGACGTTCATCCTGCCCTCGAAGCGGGCGGCCGCGCTGGTGCGCATCTTCACCCCGACTTACGAAATGCCGTTCGCAGGGCATCCGACGCTGGGTACGGCGCACGTGGCGCGGGCGCTGGGGCTCGGTGGCAACCAGCTCGGCCTCGAAATGCGCGCCGGCATCATCCCGGTCACCTCCGACGGCAATCACTGGACTTTGCGGGCGTCGCCTTCGACATCGCGACTCGTCGAAGCGCCACCGGCGGAGATCGCGCGTTTGTTAGGGCTCGAATCGGCTGACATCGGCTTTCAGCCGCTGTGGGTCAAGGCGGGACGTGAACAGCTCATCATTCCGCTGACCAGCGAGTCGGCGGTGCGCCGCACGCGACCCGATCCGGCCTTGTTTGAAAGATTGCGCAGCGTCGATGGCGCCAGCCAGGCATACTTGTTTGCCGCGATGGGCGACAAGAAATTCATCAGCCGCTTTTTCTTTCCCGATGGCAATTCGATCCTCGAAGATCCGGCCACCGGTTCGGCGGTCGCCAATCTCGGCGGCTGGTTTCTCGCCATGGGCCGGCGTCCGCCCATCGAAATCGAAATTTCGCAGGGCGAACTCGTCGGCCGGCCATCGCTGCTGTTCCTGGAAGTCAACACCGACAAGGAAGTGTTCGTCGGCGGGGACGTGATCGAGCTAGGATCGGGCATCCTCAATATTTAGGGGCTCTTCATGAGCGAGAGTTATCACAGGCGCAAGGTCGGCAACCGTGTGCTGCAGCCCGAGACCCAGATGATGGGATATGGGTTTGACCCGGCCTTGTCCGAAGGCGCACTCAAGCCGCCGATTTTTCTCACCTCCACCTTCGTGTTTCGCAGCGCGCAGGATGGCAAGGATTTCTTCGATTACACCTCGGGCCGCCGCGCGCCGCCGCCCGGCAAGGCCGCGGGCCTGGTGTACTCGCGTTTCAACAATCCCAATCTCGAAGTGCTCGAGGATCGCCTGGCGTTGTGGGAGGGTGGTGAGAGCGCCTGCGTGTTCTCGAGCGGCATGTCGGCGATCTCGACCACGCTCTGGGCATACCTGAAGCCCAATGACTACCTGCTGATGAGCCAGCCGCTGTACGGCGGCACCGAAACTCTCATCGATCGCACCATGCCGGCGTTCGGCATCGGCGCGGTCGCCGTGCCGGACGCCATCAACCGCGACGCGGTCATGGCCGGTGCGCAAGCCGCGCTGGAAAAGGCCAGGGCCAGGGGCGGCAAGGTGGGCTTGCTGGTCACCGAGACTCCGGCGAATCCCACCAACGGACTGGTCGACTTGAAGCTATGGCGCGAGGCGTCGGAGTGGATCGCGGGGCAACAGGCAGGCTCGCGTCCGCCGGTCGCGGTCGACAACACATACCTGGGGCCCGTGTACCAGAAGCCGCTGGACCACGGCGCGGACCTGGTGATGTATTCGCTCACCAAGTATGTCGGCGGACATTCGGACCTGGTCGCCGGTGGTGTGGTGGGACCGAAATCCGTCGTGATGCCGGTGCGCAGCCTGCGCAGCAGCCTGGGCACGCAGCTCGATCCGAACACCTCGTGGATGATCATGCGCTCCATGGAAACGCTGAGTCTGCGCATGCGGGCCGGATCGGAAAACGCGGCACGCGTCGCCGGATTTCTCGCGCAACATCCCAAGGTGGCGAGCGTCAATTATCTCGGGCATCTCAAGCCGGGAGATCCGCGCGCCGAGGTGTTTCAGCGGCAATGCCTCAGCGCCGGCTCCACGTTTTCTTTTTCGATCCGCGGCGGCGAAGCCGAGGCATTTCGCATGCTCGATGCGCTGCAGGTCATGAAGCTCGCCGTGAGCCTGGGAGGCACCGAGACATTGATCTCGCATCCCGCCTCGACCACACACTCGGGCGTGGCCAAGGAGACCCGCGATCGACTCGGCATCACAGATGCCATGGTCCGGATCTCGGTGGGCATCGAAAATGCCGACGACCTGATCGCTGACCTGACGCAGGCGCTCGAAAAAATCTGAGGAGCGATACCGTGGAGGCGGACACCTGGGTACTGCCGCCCGAAACTTTTTCGGCGCGTATCGCCGGAAAGCCATCCTGTGGCGCAGCAGTTCGTGGCATCGAAGGCGCCGTGGTTCGACATCCACGACGGCGTGCCGCAGTTCCCGGAGGCGACGCCCATCGACGTCCTGCGCCGCGACCGGTAGTGGCACGCGACATCGGAACTTCATGTTTTCGTCAAACGAAGTTCAAGGCGGTTTGCCACCTTGTCCGCGCGGCATTCGCAGCTGGACGGGAGAGACGTCATGGAGCATTCGATGTCATTTGCAAAAGCCTCGGAGATCGCGGGCGCGGACGAGAGCTACGATCTCGAGGAACAGCTCGCCACCGCGGAACGGCGTTACGCCGAGGCGCGCGCACGGAGTCGCAAGACTGGCGAGGAATGTCACGCGCTCGAAGCGGAAGCGCGCCTGCCTGGCAGTGTCATCCAGCAGGCGCGCGCGCGGCACGAAGCGGCGGAGGCGCGATGCAAACGCCTGCGCCAGCTGATCGAGGATCTCGAGGAGCGACTCGGTTGATCGGATAGTCGCGCGACCTGCCGGCATCGCTTCGATCTGCGGCGCAGGCCGACGCGAACTGCACCCGTTCGAGCGGGCGTTCGAATCTCCCTCGCGGGTAAAATCCTCACGCAGCCGCGACACCGGTGGCACCGGTTTCGGACCGTGCCGCTGGGGCAATTTATCGTGTCGAATCAAACCTTGAGATCCCCGACCGCATCTCAGGCGGCGTGGGAATTGAAATGATGGTGCGATGCCGCCGGCTGTCCCGCCTGGGGCCATGGCTGCTCGGAATATTCGCGTTGCCGCTACAGGCGGTGCAGATCGACGGCCACATCGCCGCCGACGAATGGCTGGAAGCGCGGCACATCACCGACTTTCGCAAGGTGCAGCCACTCAATGGCGAGCCGGCGACATTGGCCACCGAGGCATGGATCCTCGCGACGCCGGAAGGTTTGGCGGTGGCGTTCCGCAATACGCAGCCGCCCTCGGTGCCGCGCACGCTGCAGCGCGTGCAACGCGACTTCGAGGAGCAGGTGGACCGCGTCAATGTCATCGTCGATTTCGACGGCGATCATCGCACCGGCTACGATTTCACCATCAGCAATACCGATGGCATTGCCGATTCCATCGTCACCAACGAAACGCAGTTCAATTCCGACTGGGATGGCAATTGGCAACACGCAGTTGGTTCAGACGCGGAGGGCTGGACGGTCGAAGTGCTGATTCCCTGGCACATCGCGCCAATGCGTCAGGCGGACACCAGGCGAACGCTGGGGGTCTACGTGGACCGGGTGGTCGGCACGACCGGCGAACGCGTCGCGTGGCCACTGGCGAGCTTCGAGCGGCCGCGATTCATGTCCGATTTTGCCGCCATCGAGGTGAACAACTACAGCCAGTCGCTGCTGGCCGTCACGCCGTATGCGTCCGGACTCTACGACGCGGTTGGCAAGGGCAGTGACGGTGATGCGGGTATCGACGTGTTCTGGAAACCGAATGGCCAGACGCAGCTCACAGCCACGCTGAATCCGGATTTCGGCCAGGTCGAAAGCGACGACCTGGTGGTGAACTTCAGCGCCACCGAGACTTTCATCAGCGACAAGCGACCGTTCTTCACCGAAAACCAGGGCATCTTCGAGTACACCACGCCCTCGGATTTCAGCCAGCTGCTGTACACCCGGCGTGTCGGCGGCCCGGCCGATGATGGTGTGGGGGGCGGCGACATCGTCGCCGCGCTGAAGCTCAATGGCAGCCTCGGGTCCGCCAAGTACGGTCTGTTCGGCGCCGACGAGGCCGAGTCGGTCGGCCGAACGTTCGCCGCCGCACGCCTGGTGCGCGACTTCAGTAATCAGAATCTCGGCCTGATGGCCACCTGGGTGGATCGTCCATACCTGGAGCGTCGAGCCACCGTGGTTGGCGTCGATCACGACTGGCATCCGACGCCGCGCTGGAATGTTCGCACGCGCCTGTTCGGCAGCGACATCGACGAGGCCGGCGACAGCACCCGCGACTCCGGCGCCACCGTCTGGGCCGACTACGAGATGGATCACGGCTGGCGCCAGCAGGTGATCGCCATGCATTTCGGCAACCAGCTCGAGATCAACGACGCGGGCTACCTGTCGCGCAACAGCGTGAACTACCTGCACTGGCAATTGAATCGCCGCTTCACCGAACTTCCCGCCGAGTCGCGTTACGCTTCGAAGGACTGGCGCGGGCGCGTGAGCACCGACTACAACGATCACGGCCAGCTCATGGGCCACCAGCTGCGGATCAGCCGCGAAAGCCGGCTGCGCAATGGCAGCTATGAATACGGACAGGTGAACATCAACAGCGCCGGTTACGACGACTTGCTGACCCGCGGCAACGGAGTGCTGTGGTTGCCGCCGAACTTCAACAGTTATTTCGACTATGAGCGGCCACGGATCGGCAGCTGGGCATACGAGGTCGAAGTCGAAGTCCGCACAGGCGGGCTGGCGGGCAATGATCGGCTCGGCTACTGGGTCAATATCGAGCCGCGTTATTTCATCAGCGACTCATTCAATCTGTATCTCGGCGTCGAAAACTACCATACGCCCGACTGGCTGGTCTGGCAGACCGACAATCTCATTGGCAGCTTCGAAAGCCACGAAACCGATCTGAATGCCGGCTTCAACTGGAACGTCGCCAACCGGCACGAGCTGCGACTCAAGCTCCAGGCAATCGGGCTGAGTGCCCGACTGCGCCAGGCGTACCGGGTGCAAGGTGGCGAGGCCATTCCCACCGACGATCCGGTAGATGATTTCAGCGTGGAGACTCTCGGTGTGCAGCTTCGATACCGTTACGAGTTCCGCCCACTCTCATATCTCTATGTCGTATACGCCCGCGGCGGATACCGCGAGGAACCGGTGGCCGATGACGCCGGCGGTCTCATTCAGGACAGCTTCGCGCTGCGTGATGACGAGCAGCTGCTGGTGAAGTTCAGCTACCGCTTCGAGAACTGAGCGCCGCCGCCTCTAGTGCCCGGACTTCTCGGGCACGAATTCGAGCTTCTGAATCATGTCGGGCCTGGTGGGCGCGAGAATCAGCTCGATTTTGAGCTTGCCCCGTTCGCAGCTGAAGTCGAACGATCCGGAAAGTGCGCTGTCGGTGGTGATGGGCGGCGCGATGCGGCATTCGCCGTACTTCACCTTGAGCGCGGCAATCTCGGCATTGCGCAGCTCGGCGCTGCGATCCATGAGGAAGTTCATCGCCAGCGCTTCCGGGAAGCGCGCGACGTCGGCATTGTCGTAGATGACCTGGGACACGGAAAGCATCGACTGCAAGGCGGGACTCGGTGAAGGCGCGCGCACCGGGAACTGCCCGGAGGTGACCAGCTGGTTGGCGGCTTCGCGCACCGCGCGCGACGCCGGGGTGTAGGTGCGATTGGCAAACGCGAACACCGCCAGGTTGCGGCCCGGAATGAACAGCACGTTCGAGCCGTAGCCGGGCAGTCCGCCGGAATGCCCGAAGTGAAAGCCGAGGACGCAATCATTCTGCGAGTTCTCACCCAGGCCATAAGCCGCGCTGCGTGCGCAGCCGGCCGGATCCGCGGCCGGAATGAGTGTCGCGAAATTCTGCGGGCGCGCGATCTCGCGCACGCTCGAGCGCCTCAGGATTGGATCCTCTGCGCCGTCGCGTGGTGGCCAGGCCGAAAGCACCCAGGCCACGTAGCGTGCGTAGTCGTTGGCACTGGTCGCGAGTCCACCCATCGCGCCGAATGTTCCGGGGCCGAGCGCGGGTTCCTCGCGCCAGGCCTCCTTCTCCCACCGGTAGCCGGTGGCGCGACGCGCGCGCGGAATCTTTGCGATGTCATAGGTGGTCGCTCGCATGCCGAGCGGCTGGAGAAATTGCGCTTCGATGTACTCGGAGTAGTTGCGGCGCGAAATGTTGGTGATCAGCCGGCCGACCAGCGCATAGCCGAAATTCGAGTACTCGTACGCCATGCCGGGCGCACGCGAGAACGGAATTCCCGCGACGATGAATTTCGAAAAGTCGCTCTCGCTCATGTCGAGCTGCCGATCGCCCCACGGATCGTCCGTGACGAAGCCCGCGCCGTGCGAGAGCAGGTCGCGTACCGTGATCTTTGGACTGTCGCTGGTCGGATACCTGAGCTTCGCCAGCTCCGGGATATAGTTCTCTGCGGGCGCGTCGAATGCGAGCTTGCCGGCGTCACGCAGCTTGAGGGCCGCGAGCGCCGAGAAGTTCTTGGACATGGATGCGATACGGAACACTGTGTCGGGCGTGACGGCCGTCTTCGTCGAGGATCCTGCACGCCGAACGCGCGCACATACGCGAGCTTGCCGTCCGCCACCACGCCGAAAACCAGTCCGGGCACGTGGTTGTCCGACATGAATTTCTCGAAGATCGGATCGAGGCTGGCGAGCGTCTCGGGCGGATCGCGGCCGGACTCCGCGGCCATGGCGGGTGACAATGCCGCGCACAAGGAAAGGGCGGCGACAAGATTCCGGAAGTTCATCGGGTGACTCCTGCAGTCGAACGGGTCAAACGCCGCCAATCTTTATCTTGGAATAGGCGGCGCGGCGCGATGAAAAACCGGCTTGATCGCGAGGCCTGATTGAATGCGCGACACACCGGGGATGCGCGTCAGGACGTCGAGCATGAAACGCTGGTAGCTGGGCAGGTCGGGTACCACGATGCGCAACACGTAATCGGCCTCGCCGGTCATGAGGTAACAGCTCATCACTTCGGGCACGTCGGCGATACGTCGCTCGAACACTTTGAGCGTTTCTTCGACCTGCCGCTCGAGCGATACCCACACGTACATGGTGATGCCGTAGCCAAGTTTCTGTTCGTCGAACTGCGCGCTGTAGCCAGTGATGAATCCCTCGGACTCCAGCCGCCGGATGCGGCGCAGGGTGGGGGTGAGCGACAGGCCGATCTGCTCGGCCAGATCGCGCCAACTGATGCGGCCATCGCGCGACAGGACCTGCATGATCTTCGAGTCGAGTTTGTCGAGTTTTTCAGTAGCCATGAGTCACGAGCTCCGGGTTGTATAGTGCAAACATGCTAAAAGATGCCGTTCGATAGTCAACATTTGGCAATAACGCGCTCCCTATAGTGCGTTAGGCTACCTATCAGCTAACTCTATGACTGCTATCAGGAATTTCATGTCCCGCCCACGTCCCGTCTCGGTCTCCTTTGAATTCTTCCCGCCCGGCGACGAGGCGATGGAAAAGACTCTGTGGGCATCGATCCGCTACCTCGAACCGCTGAATCCGAGTTTTGTGTCAGTGACCTATGGCGCGGACGGTTCGACGCGCGAGCGTACCCACAACGTGGTGTCGCGCCTGCAGGCTGAGCATTCCCTCAACTGCGTTCCGCACCTCACCTGTATTGGCGCCAGTCGCGGTGAAGTGCTGGACATCGCGCGCCGTTACTGGGACCAGGGCATCCGTCATATCGTCGCGCTGCGCGGCGACCCGCCGGCCGGCACCACGAAGTACGAGCCGCGCGCCGATGGCTTCGCGTTCGCCGCGGACCTGGTGGAAGGCCTCAAGACCGTGGGCGACTTTGAAATCTCGGTGGCCGCGTACCCGGAAAAACATCCCGAAGCGTCGAGCGCCGAGTTCGACCTCGGCAATCTCAAGCGCAAGATCGACGCCGGCGCGACGCGTGCCATCACGCAGTTCTTTTACGATACCGATGTGTTCCTGCGATTTCGCGATCGCTGCGCGGCGCGCGGCATAGACGCGCCCATCGTGCCCGGCATCCTGCCCATCACGCGCTTCCCGCAGATCACCAGATTTGCCGCGCGTTGCGGCGCGACCATCCCGGATTGGCTGGAACATCGCTTCGACGGGCTCGAGGACAATCCCGAGACGCGCAAGCTGATTTCAGCGGCCGTGGCCATCGAGCAGGTGCACACGCTGCAGCGACACGGCGTCGAGCAGTTCCATTTCTACACGCTGAATCGTTCGGAACTCACCTACGCCATCTGCCACGCACTCGGTGTCCGGCCCCGCGAACGCAAGGTTGCCAGTGCCTGAAGCCGCGAAGATGAACATGCAAGCCGATCGTGTGCGCGCACTGCGCGAGTTGTTTGCCGAACGCATCGTCATCCTCGACGGCGCCATGGGTACGATGATCCAGCAGCACAAGCTGGACGAAGCCGCCTATCGTGGTGAGCGCTACGCGACTTGGTCGCGAGATCTCAAGGGCTGCAATGATCTGCTGGTGCTGACCCGCCCCGGTGTGATTGCCGATATCCATCGCCAATTCATCGACGCGGGCGCCGACATCGTCAGCACCAATACTTTCAACTCCACTTCGATCGCGCTCGCGGACTACGGGCTCGAATCGCTGGTGTACGAGCTCAATCGTGATGCCGCACTGCTCGCGCGGCGCGTGGCCGACGAAGCGGCCACCCGCCTTGGGCGCCAGGCATTCGTTGCGGGCGCGCTGGGGCCGACCAACCGAACCGCTTCGATTTCGCCGGACGTGAACGACCCGGGCTTTCGCGCCGTGTCCTTCGATGACCTCACCGCAACCTACGGCGAGGCGACGCGTGCGCTCATCGACGGTGGTGCCGATGTCATCCTCATCGAGACCATTTTTGACACTCTGAATGCCAAGGCGGCCATCTACGCGGCGCGCGCCGCCATCGACGCCTCGGGGCTGGACCTGCCGATCATCATCTCGGGCACGATCACGGATGCTTCGGGGCGCACGCTTTCCGGGCAGACCGTCGAGGCATTCTGGGCCTCGGTGCGGCATGCACGTCCCATCACCATCAGTCTCAACTGCGCGCTGGGTGTCAAGCAGCTGCGCCCCTATGTCGAGGAGCTGTCGCGCCTCGCCGATACGAATGTCGGCGTGTATCCCAATGCTGGCCTGCCCAATGCCTTCGGCGAATACGATGAAGCGCCGGCCGACACCGCCAGCGTGTTGGGCGATCTTGCGCATCATGGTCATCTGAATCTCGTCGGCGGCTGCTGCGGCACGACACCCGACCACATACGTGCGATTGCCGAGCGTGTGCGTTGCGAACCGGTGCGCAAGAAAAAGGAGCGCGCGCCGCGCATGGAGTTGTCCGGGCTCGAGGTCTTCAATCTGACCAGGGACATTCCGTTCGTGAACGTCGGCGAGCGCACCAATGTCACGGGCTCGGCCAAGTTCCGCAAGCTCATCGAGGCCAACGACTACCCGGCGGCGCTGTCGATCGCGCGCCAGCAGGTGAATGACGGTGCGCAACTCATCGACGTGAACATGGACGAGGGCATGCTGGATTCGGAAGCCGCCATGGTGCGCTTCCTGAATCTCATAGCGGCAGAACCCGACATTGCCCGTGTGCCGGTGATGATTGATTCCTCGAAATGGTCGGTGATCAAGGCCGGGCTCAAGTGCATCCAGGGCAAGGGCGTGGTGAATTCCATCTCGCTCAAGGAAGGCGAGGAAGCCTTCCTCACACACGCGCGCGAGGTCATGAACTTTGGCGCCGCCGTGGTGGTCATGGCCTTCGACGAGAAGGGCCAGGCGGACACCCTCGAGCGCAAGGTCGGCATCTGCGAGCGCTCCTACAAACTGCTCACGGAGAAGCTGGACTTCCCACCCGAGGACATCATCTTCGATCCCAACATCTTCGCGATCGCCACGGGCATCGAGGAGCACAATGGTTACGGCCTCGCCTTCATCGAGGCCGCGCGTGAGATCCGCAAGCGCTGTCCGCATTCCCATGTGTCGGGCGGCGTGAGCAATGTGTCCTTCTCGTTCCGCGGCAATGAGCCCGTCCGCCAGGCCATGCACTCGGTGTTCCTGTACCACGCCATCCAGGCGGGCATGGACTTCGGCATCGTCAATGCCGGTCAGCTGGCGATCTACGCGGAGATTCCCGCGGACCTGCGCGAACGCGTCGAAGACGTGATCCTGAATCGCCGCGCGGACGCCTCCGAACGCCTGCTGGAGATCGCTACCCAGTACAAGGATGGCGGCGCCAGGGAAAGGGTCGTCGACCTGGCGTGGCGCAACATGCCGGTGGCGGAGCGACTGTCACACGCGCTGGTGGCGGGCGACGATCAGTTCATCCTCGAGGACACCGAAGAGGCGCGGCTCGCAGCCGCGCACCCCCTGCACGTCATCGAAGGCCCGCTCATGGATGGCATGAACGTGGTCGGTGACCTGTTCGGCTCGGGCAAGATGTTCCTGCCGCAGGTGGTCAAGTCCGCGCGTGTCATGAAAAAGGCCGTGGCGCATCTCATCCCGTTCATCGAGGCGCTGGCCGACGGCGTTCAGAAGACCAACGGTACGGTGGTGATGGCGACGGTCAAGGGTGACGTGCACGACATCGGCAAGAACATCGTCGGCGTCGTGCTCCAGTGTAACAACTTCGCGATCGTCGATCTCGGCGTCATGGTGCCCGCCGACAAGATCCTCGAGACGGCCGAAAGACTCGGCGCGGACATGATCGGCCTCTCGGGGCTCATCACACCGTCACTCGAGGAGATGTCGTATATAGCCGGCGAGATGCAGCGCCGCGGTTTCAAGGTGCCGTTGTTGATCGGCGGCGCCACCACCTCGCCCGCTCACACCGCGGTCAAGATCGATCCGAATTACGAAGGTCCGGTGGTGTACGTCAAGGACGCCTCGCGCGCCGTGGGTGTGTGCCGCCAGCTCGTGACGCCCGAAATGAAGCCCGCGTACGTGGCCGAGATCAAGGCCGAGAACGTGCGCCGCCGCGAGCAACATGCGGGAAGGAAAGTGAAGGGCGTCCAAATGACCCTCGGCCAGGCGCGCAACAATCGCTTTCGGCCCGACTGGGCCAACTACACGCCGCCCGTGCCGCGATTCCTCGGTGCAAAGGTTTTCAACGACGTGCCGCTGGCATCGTTGACGCCCTACATGGACTGGATGCCGTTTTTCAATGCCTGGGAATACGGCGGCAAGTTTCCCGATGTGCTCCAGGACCCGTTGCGCGGCGAGTCGGCGCGTTCCTTGTACAAAGATGCGCAGGAGATGCTTGCCACCATTCTGCGCGAGCACTGGCTTACCGCGCGCGCAGTGGTCGGTTTCTTTCCTTGCAACAGCGTGGACGAAGATATCGAGGTCTACAGTGACGCGACGCGTTCACGCGTGCTGCATCGCCTGCACCACCTGCGCCAGCAGAAGGGCAAACCCGCGGGCCAACCGCATTACGCACTTTCCGATTTCATCGCGCCGAAGGATTCAGGCAAGGTCGACTACATCGGGGCATTTGCCGTTACCGCCGGCATCGGTATCGAGCCGCACCTCGAGCGCTTCAAGGCGGCGCATGATGACTACAACGATATCCTGCTCAAGTCGCTGGCCGATCGTCTCGCGGAAGCTTCGGCCGAGGCGCTGCACTTGCGCGTGCGCCGCGAGCTCTGGGGTTATTCGCCCGAGGAGCGCCTGAGCAACGAGCAGCTCATCGCAGGAGGTGTATCGCGGCATCCGTCCGGCGCCGGGATACCCGGCCTGCCCGGATCACACCGAGAAGGGCACCTTGTGGCAGATGCTCGATGTCGAGCGCGCCATCGACCTGAAGATCACCGAGAGTTACGCCATGTATCCCACCGCCGCGGTCAGCGGCTGGTACTTCGCGCACCCGGATGCGAAGTACTTTGCGGTGGGGCCCGTCGATCTCGACCAGGCGCAGCACTACGCGGCGCGCAAGGGCTGGAGCCAGGCCGAGGCGCGCAAGTGGCTGGTTTCAAATCTCGAGTCACGCGCGCAGGATCCACACGACGAAGCGGCTTGATGAGGCCGGGAAATGGGGACATTCCTCATTTTCCTGTAACAATCGGACGGTACGTGCATCACTGGATGCGCGAAACGATAGTTACAAGTAAATGAGGAATGTCCCCATTTCCGTTTCATTTGCGCAGGCCTTCCGCTTCTGGCTGAAGCTGGGTTTCATCAGCTTCGGCGGACCCGCCGGGCAGATCGCCATCCTGCACCAGGAGCTGGTGGAGAGACGCCGCTGGATCTCCGAGGCGCGTTTCCTGCACGCGCTCAACTACTGCATGTTGTTGCCGGGCCCGGAGGCGCAGCAGCTCGCCACCTACGTCGGCTGGTTGCTCCATCGCACCTGGGGCGGGCTGGTGGCGGGCCTGCTGTTCATCCTGCCCTCGCTGGTGATCCTGCTGGCACTCTCCTATCTATATGTCGCCTACGGCCAGCTACCCGCGGTAGCCGCGTTTTTCTTCGGCATCAAACCCGCGGTGGTGGCCATCGTGGCGTCCGCGGCCTGGCGCATCGGCGCTCGGGTGATTCGCAATGCCGTGCTCGCGGGCATTGCCGTTGCGGCTTTCGTGGCGCTGGCAGTATTCAGCGTGCCGTTCCCGCTGGTGGTGCTCGGTGCGGCGGTGCTGGGCTGGCTGGGTGCGAAGCTCTCACCCGCGAGCTTCGACATGCCGTCCAACATGGCGGATACCACCACGTCGGGTGCCGCCGTCATCGACGATCACAGTTCCACACCGGCGCACGCGACGTTTTCCTGGCGCAGGACATTGTGGGTGCTCGGAGTGGGGCTGCTGCTTTGGATGGCGGTCATGTCGTTGCTGGTTCAACTGCAGGGTCGCTCCGGCACGTTGCCGCAGATGGCTGGCTTCTTCAGCAAGGCGGCACTGGTCACCTTCGGTGGCGCCTACGCGGTACTGCCCTACGTCAACCAGGGCGCGGTCGAGCAATATCACTGGCTCACCGCCTCGCAGATGATCGACGGCCTCGCGCTTGGCGAAACCACGCCCGGGCCGCTCATCATGGTGGTGACCTTCGTCGGATACGTGGGCGGCTGGAGCCACGCCGCCACGCAGGGCCTGACTCCCGGCATCGCCGGGTTGCTCGGCGGGCTGGTGGTCACGTTCTTCACCTTCCTGCCGTCGTTCGTGTTCATCTTCGCCGGCGCGCCGCTGGTCGAAGCCACCCGCGGCCTGCGTCACTTCACCGCGCCGCTGACGGCGGTGACCGCGGCCGTGGTCGGCGTCATCCTGAATCTCGCCGTGTATCTTCGGCGCGCACGTGTGTTTTCCGGCGGGACTCGGCGCGGCGCCTGACCTGGCCAGTGTGTTCATCGCCATCGCCGCGGGCATTGCGTTGCAGCGTTTCAGGTTGGGAGTGATCCCGGTGATCGTTGCGGCGGGCGCCGTGGGAATTGTGCTGCGACTTGTCCTAACATGATCAGCACCCGATGAGTGGCTCCGACAACGCAGCGCAGCGTCTCGCCTTCGACGACTTCGTTCTCGACCTGGCGCGCGGCTGCCTGCTGCACGATGGGCGCGAGATCGCGCTGCGGCCCAAGACCTTCGCGGTGCTCCGGTTCCTGGTCGACCACCGCGGCCAGCTCGTGTCGAAAGAGGAACTGCTCGCGGCGGTCTGGCCAAATCTCGTCGTGACCGACGATACGCTGGTGCAAAGCATCGGTGAGCTGCGGCGCGCGTTCGCGGATGCGGGCAAGGAATACATCAGGACGGTGCCGCGGCGCGGCTATCGTTTCGATGTCCCCATGGCGTCCGTTCAGCCGGCGTTGCGTCGGCGCTGGAAATATGGCGTTGCCGCGGCGCTCGCCGTGGCGCTCGCCGTGGCGCTCGCGCTGGTGGCACTGTGGCTCGGAATGCGCCCGCGCGACGCCGCTGCGCCCGGCGACAGCGCCGGTGCAAGCCCCGCGATTGCGGTGTTGCCGTTCCAGAATCAGAACGACGACGCGCAGCGCGAGTACCTGGCGGATGGTCTCACCCAGGACCTGATCAATTCACTGGGGCGCTTTTCGGCGCTCACCGTGATGTCGTGGAATGCGGTCGCGACATACAAAGGCGCCTCGGTCCCGCCTGGCGAAATTGCGCGTGTGCTCGGTGTGCGTTACCAGGTCGAGGGCAGCGTGCGTTTCACCGCCAATCGGGTGCGCGTGAGCGCGCAACTCGTGGACGCGCGCGGTCGCGTGTTGTGGTCGGCGAGCTTCGACGAGGCGCCCACCGACGTATTTCAGTTGCAGGATCGCATCACGCGCGAGATCGCCGGCGCGCTGGCCATCCGCGTCACGCAATTCGAGCAGCAGCGAGTCGCTGCCAAACCGACGGAAAGTTTCGATGCCTACGACTGCGTGTTGCGCGCGCGGCCGGCCCTGCAGCGTCCCACGCGCGCCGGCCTGGTCGAGGCGCGGGCGCTGCTGCGCCGGGCCATCGAACTCGATCCCAATTACGCGGCGGCGCATTCTGCCTTGGGTGACACCTTTCACGCCGCCGTGTCGATGGGATGGGCGGAGTCTCCGGAAGAATACTGGAATCGCGTGGTCGAGCAGGCCAACGAGGCGCTACGGCTGGACGCCGCCGATGTGCGTGCGCGCATCCTGCTCGGCCGCAAGTACATCGCCTACAACCAGTTCGATGAGGCGCGGACGCAAATCGATCGCGCGATCGCGATCAACCCCAGCGACGCCGAGGCGCTGGCGGGTCGCGGCAACATCCTGGTATGGCTGGGTGACGCCGACGCGGCAATCGAGTCACTGGAACTCGCGCAACGCATCGACCCCGAACTCAATGCTTTCGACCGCTTCGCGCTGAGCCTGGCCTATTACCTCAGGCGCCGTTACGACGATTCCGTGGAGCAGGCGGAGCTCAATCTGCGCCGCAATGCCGATGCGCGGTTCAATTACGTGATGCTGGCGGTGGCGCATGCCGAGGCCGGACGCGTGCAAGAAGCGGCGCGTGCGGCGGAGGCGGTGCGACGCACCGATCCCACCTTTGACGGAACATCTTTTGGCAACAAGTTCCGCAATCCGCGCGATTTTGAACACTTGCGAGACGGGCTCACGAAGGCGGGGCTCTACCGGCCGGCTTCCTGAGGCTCGAGCAGCGCACGGTTGCCATTGGCGCGTTCGAGGAGATGTTCGTAATCCTTGCGAAACAGGTCGGGTCCGATCGACTTGCCGAACAGATAAAGTTTGCCGTCACTGATGAGCCAGTACTCGGGATTGGCCTCGCGCACTTCGCCGCGCGCCAGCGCCACGGCGCAGAAATTCGCGAATTGCGGCGCGTAGCGCACCGGGTCGGCCTTGAAGAGTTCGAGGTGCTCGGCGTTCGCGAAGCGCCACAAGTGCTCGTCCCATGAGTACTCATAGCGTTCAGAACCCGGCGTGGCGCGTTGCAGGGTGAAGTAAGCCACCGGATCGTAGCCCTTGATGCCCAGCAGCATCGGCCCGCCCGCCAATGCCGGCACGGCCAGGAGGCCGGCGAGCAGTGCGACGAAAAACCTGATGCGGCGAAATCCCGGCGACATACTGGGAAAATAACCCAGCAGGGGCGGCAAGGCGATATTTCACGGCGATTTCGGCAATCTTTCGGGAGTCTTTCGTGACTCGCGGGTGGGATCGGGGATTTGATGCGGCCCGTTCACGAGGAGGTCTCATGAAAATCATAAACGCCTTCTGTCTGAGTGCGGTGCTGATCGCGAATGGCATCGCACATGCCGATGTCGTCGTCGACTGGACCGAACGCGCCGACGCGATTGCCGCGGACAAACGCATGTCATCGCCCGCATACGTGCGGGTGGACACCTTGATGCACGTGGCCATGTTCGAGGCGCTGAACGCCATCGAGCGCCGTTACCAGCCGTACCGGCTGAGCCTGGTCGCAGATCGCAACACGTCGCAGGATGTCGCGGCGGCCGCGGCCGGACATGCCGTGCTGGTAGCGCAGTATCCGGACCAGAAGTCGTCGCTGGATGCGATGCTGGCACAACAGCTGGCATCGGTTGCGGAAGGCCCGGCGAAAGAACGCGGTCTCATCCTCGGTCGCAAGGCGGCCGCCGGAATCCTGGAACTGCGCAGCAACGATGGCAGTGCGGCAACAGACACCTATCGACCGGTGACCCAACCGGGCCGGTACGTGCCGACGGCGCCCGTGGGCAGCGCCGGTGTGGGCGCCTGGACGCCATGGGTCATGGCCAGCGCCACGCAATTCCGGCCGGCGGCTCCGCCCGCGCTCAATTCGCCGCTGTGGACCCGCGACTTCAACGAGATTCGTGAAATCGGCGCGCTGGACAGCAAGCTCCGCAGCGCCGAACAAACTACCGTGGGCCAATTCTGGCTGGTCACCGGTGCGCGGGCCTGGAATCCGATGGTGGCCCAGCTGGCGGGCGCGCGTCGCATGGATCTGCTCGACTGTGCACGCCTGTACGCGCTCACCTCACTGGCCGGCTCGGACGCCTACATTGCCGTGTTCGATGCCAAGTACCACTACAACTTCTGGCGACCGGTGACCGCCATTCGCAATGCCGACATCACCGGCAATGCCGCGACGCCGCGCGATCCGGGCTGGCTGCCGTTGGGCGAAACACCCATGCACCCGGAATATCCGTGCGCCCATTGCATCACCGCGTCGGCCGTGGCGGCGGTATTGCGCGGCGTGGTTGGCGAGGAGATCGGCACGTTGTCATTGACCAGCGCGACCGCGCCGGGCGTGACGCGCTCCTGGACGCGGCTCGACGACTACGTGGACGAAGTGTCCAACGCCCGTATCTGGGCTGGTTTTCACTATCGATTCTCGACCGACGCCGGCAAGGATATGGGGCGGAAGATCGGTGAGCTCACGGTGACCACGCAGCTGCACCCGCTCCGCTAGCTTTATTCAGGGTGGCGCGGGCAGCCTGAGCAGCAGGCCGCCCTTGATCACCACGTCGACCTTCTGCAGCAAGCTGATGTCGACCAGCGGATTGCCGCGCACCGCGATGAGGTCGCCGAACTTGCCGGCTTCGAGGGTGCCGATGCTGTCCTCGAGTCCCATGAATCGTGCAGCCACCGAGGTCGCGGACTGGATGGCCTGCATCGGCGTCATCCCTCGCTTGACCATGACGGGAAACTGGCGTGCGTTCAGCCCATGGGGAAAGACACCCGCGTCGGTGGCGTACACGATGGGTACACCGGCCTTCACCGCCTTGGTGAACGCCTGCCGCTGGATCTCGGTGGTCTCGACGTTCTTGCGCAGGAATTCCTCGGGCCAGTGTGCCCTGCGCCCCTCGGTGTCGATGTAGTCGCCGTTGTACACGTCCATGGCCAGGGCCACATTGCCGCGTTTCAGGGCGAGGGCAATGCCGGCATCATCGAGATACGAGGCGTGTTCGATGGTGTCGGCGCCGGCTTCCATGGCCATGCGAATCGACTCCGCGCCATGCGCATGAGCAGCCACTTTCTTGCCCGCCGCGTGCGCCACCTTGACCACCGCGTCGAGTTCCTCGCGCGACATTTCGGGTGCGCCGGGCACGCCACCGTAGGCGAGCACCGCACCGGAGGCGATCACCTTGAGCAGGTCCGAGCCGCTGGCCAGCAGCACTTCGGCGCGATCGTGGAATTGCTGCGCGCCCTGCGCCACGCCGAAGTGAAATCGCGAATTGTCCTCGGGCTCCTGGTAATCCGGCACGAACAGGTCGCCACCGCCATGGGGAATGGTGAGGTAGGGTCCGCTCACCTGCATGCGCGGGCCGAGCACCTCGCCGCGATTGACCGCGTCACGCAACAGCACATCAGTGCCCGCGACGTAGGTGCCGACATTGCGAACCGAGGTGAAACCCGCCAGCACCGTGGCCGCGGCGTTTTCGTGCGACTGTTGCAGCGTCGCCTCGAGAGTCCGCGTGAAATACACCCGCAGATCCGCGGTGTCCTCCGGCCGGTCCGTGAGATGCGTGTGCATGTCGACGAGGCCCGGCAGGCAGGTGTAGTCGCTGAGATCGAGCACCGGCACCAGCGCCGCTGACGCATCGCTCCGGCTCGCGTCGGCCTTCAAACTCTTGATGCGGCCATCGCGAATCACCACCAGCGCGTCGATCTGCGCCAGCGTTGCGACCCCGTCGATCAGCAGACCGCAACGGATGGCGAGAGTGCCGCTGTCGGGCGTAAATGGCACCTCGCGCACGGCAATATTCGTGTGCTCCGCCACGGGCGCGACCATGCAACCGCTCGAGCAGGCGGCGGCTGCCAACAGGATGAAGTATCGGCAGGTCACGCGAGCGGAATGAATTCCTGGTTGTCGAAGTCCGGCAGCTTCATGCGGCCGACGCGCCAGTCGGCCTTGGCCTGTTCGATTCTTTCCCGCGATGAGGATACGAAGTTCCATTCGATGAAGCGTTCACCGACCGGCTCGCCGCCCAGCGCCATCACGGTTGACGGCGCGAACGCCGTGATCGAGGTGTCTTCCCCGATGTCGAACACCAGCATCTGACCGGCGCCGAAGCGGTGGCCTCTTGATTCGATCTCACCGGAGGCAACGTACAGGGCGCGCTCCGGAAATTCGTCGGGCAGGGCGACACGGGCACGCGGTGCGAGCTCCCAGTGCGCGTAGAACAGCGGGGAATGTGTGGTGACGCCGGCGGTCAGGCCAAAGGCAGCGCCAGCCAGCAGACGGGTGCGGGCGCCGTCCGCTTCGTGCACGGGAAGCGACTCGGTGCCGAAGTGACCAAATGAAGGCTGCGTCTCTTCATGTTCCTTCGGCAGTGCGACCCACGCCTGTATGCCGTGCATCGGACCGCCCTCGGCTCGTGCCTTTTCGAAACGCTCGGAATGGGTGATGCCGCGGCCGGCGATCATCCAGTTGACCTCGCTGGGCTGGATGGCCTGCTGCACACCGACGCTGTCGCGATGCATGATCTCGCCGGCGAACAAGTAGGTCACCGTGGCGAGGCCGATGTGCGGGTGCGGGCGGACGTCGACGGATTTGGGAATTCCCGCCGCGAAACTCACCGGGCCGATGTGGTCGAAGAAAATGAACGGGCCGACCATGTGCCGGCGCGTGTATGGCAACACGCGCCCGACTTCGAACCCGCCCAGGTCGCGGCGCCGCTGGTCGATGACTTCCATCCTGCAGCGTTTACCAGACTGGCGCCTCGGTTAGCAAGGAACGCAAGTCCCGGGCGGGCGCGGCGGTAATGGTGGTCGCTCCATGACGGCGCCAGGTCGCGGTTGTTAGACGCCACCCATGGGCGTCCGCCGCGCCCGCCCAGAACACAACGACGTCACAACGATTTCAGGAATTCCGTCAGCGCAAATCTCTCGCCGCTGGTGAGCCCCAGCGAAAAATGCGAGTTGTAGTGGTTGACGACCGCGTTCAGCGTCGGGAACCTGCCGTCGTGGTAGAAGCCGCCGGTGGTGTGGGTCCACAGGCCGCGCAGCGGCGTGGTGCGATAGCGACCGTCGGGGGCGCGGCTCGCCTGGAATTCGTCGATGCCGATCTCGGCGCCGGTGTGCATGTTCCAGCCGGGCTCGGTGTAGAGCGGCGGCACGTGGCAGCCACTGCATTTCGCCTTGCCATTGAACAGCACTTCACCGCGCTTGGCGAATGCAGGGTCGTAACTGCCCCAGGGTGCCTTCGGCACCGGCAGTGACAGCTGGTAGATCTGCAACGCCGGCAGCAGGGCCGTGATGCGATCTTCATCAGCCTGCACGTGCCCGGATCCGGCGTGCGCTGCCACCGGAAATCGTGTGGCGTCGTCGAGCCGCGGATCGAAGAAGGTCCCCTGGCCGTGCATCTCCAGGTTCGCGACGAAGGCATTCCAATGCGAGATGCCGCCCCAGCCGGTCCAGGTGTGCAGGTTCACGCCCGCCAGACCAAACGCAGGCGGAATCAGCACCGATGCGGACTTGCCGTCGGGTCGGAATGCCTTGCCATCGACGAACAGCGAGGCGTCGAAGCGCCCGGGTCCCCAGGAATTGAGTACCTTGCGCACGGTAGCCACGTTGGTGCCGAGCAGCTCCGCCACCGGTTCGAGCCGCGGAGCCAACGCCACGATGGCGCCCACGTTGAGATCGCGGTTGGCCCAGCCGTCACGCCGGTGGCCGATGCCCTTTGCGAACGAATTGTCGACGGTTGAATGACAGAACGCACACTGGATGCCCATCGAGGTGATGGCGCCCTTCTCATCGAAGAAGCCGGTCACGCCCACCACCGCGTTGAGCTTCATCAGTGTGAGCGTTGTCTTTGGATCCCCGAGGTCGACCTCGCGGCGCGCGAGCGCACCCTTCAGCCAGTGCGGCAGCGCATCGACGTCCACCTTCAGTCCTACACTGAGCGCGACCTTGGGCGATACTCCCGGGCCCACACCGCCGTTGGCGGCGCCGGCGATGGCCTCGTGCAGGCCGATGCCGTCACCCCAGAACGCCTCATCGCCGAAGGTCGCAAAACGAAATGTCTCGCGGCCTTCGCGCACTTGCTTGAGTGCGTGAAACTCCGTGGTGAAATCCCTGGAAAAATCCCCGGGACGATCCGTCGCTCCCGTGACTGCCGAAAGCAGGGCGGCAGTGGCCGCGGCAAAAATTAGCGTCTTCATGGCACGCATCCCTGTCGATATGTTTGGCTCCCGCCAACAAAATGCGCACCCGGCCGGAAATGTTCCGCAGACATTGACCGTCTGACCACGCGCATGCACCCTGACGACCGGCCTAACCACCAATGTTTGTCAGGGCGTTTCTCTTACACCGACGCGGGAGTCCTACATGCACTCGAGTGCGCGCTCCATCAAGCACAGCTCGTTCGTCATCGAGCGGCGCCTGGATCACGACGTGTCGCTGGTGTACCGCGCCTGGATCGAACCGGATGTGAAGTCGCGGTGGTTTACCGGGCCGGTGGACAAGTGGCAGGAGGAGATACGCGAGATGGACGTGCGCGTAGGCGGACGCGACCGGTTGATCGGGAAGTTCGTGGATGGCTCTGAATCGCGCTTCGAATCACAGTACCTGGATGTCGTGCCGGAGCGCCGCCTGGTGTACACGTACGACATGTACTGGCAGGGAAAAAAGATCTCGGTGTCGCTTGCGAGCGTGGAGTTCGTGCTGGCCGGCAAGGGAACGAAACTGGTGCTCACCGAGCAGCAAGCCTTTCTGGATGGCTTCGAGGATGGCGGCAGCCGCGAGCGCGGCACGCGCGTGCTGATCGACAATCTCGGCGTGGCGCTCGCCGGTGGCGACGCGCGTCGGCCGCAAGTTTAGGGGTATAGCGAGCCCACGTAGGCCGCGAGCGCCACCATGTCCGTAAGCTCGAGCTTCTCGACCGTCGGCGCCATCTGCGCGGCGGCCTCGCCGCTGCGGTCGCCATTCTTGTACGCGAGCAGCTGCCGCAGCAGATAGGTGGGGGAACGGCCGGCGATCGGCGGAACCTTATCGGTGCCCTTGAGGCTCGCCACGTGGCAGGTCGCGCAGATCTGCGTCTTGCTGGTCTTGTCCAGGTCCTGGCCGGTGGTCGCCAGCCGCTTGCCGCGCGCCATCGAGCCGGGCGGCGCGTAGGCGGTGTATTGCATGCGGTCGTCGCGACGTTGATGTCGGGCGATGTCCGGCGCGACTTCGAGCAGGCGTTCGTCGAGATCCTCGGTGCCGTTGACTTCCTTGTAGACCCAGTCGGAAGGTTCCGCGCGCGGAATGTTGATGCCCTCGACCACCCACACCCGTCGGCCTAACTTCTGCTGCGAAAAATACCTGGCAGTCGCGTCGATCTCCTCGTCGGTCATGGCCGCGGCGACTGCCTGCATGCCGCGGGCCGGCAGATAGGCCGCGGGACCAATGGCGGGGCGTTTGCCGCTGCGGAAATCGCGCAGCTGCTCCTTTATATAGGCCTCGGGGAGTGCTGCCAGCGCGGAATTCTCGGGACGGCCCTGGCCCGTGGGTGTGTGGCAGAAGGCGCAGGCGATGATCTTCGGTTTGCGTCCCTTGGCGACGATCTCCGGCATCGGAATGTGGGAACCCGGCTGCCAGTCGGGCGCATTGAACTGATCGTTGATGCGCGCCAGCGTGTACTTCTGCTCGCTGTCGGGGATACCGAGCAGTTCGACATCGTCGAGCTTGGGCGGCGTCTTCGGCGGGTTCTTCTGGAGGAGAATCGCTTGCTCATCGATCGGAAAGAGCCACTCGGGGTAAGGAATTTTCGGTTCCGCCGCGGGCCTGGTGGCGTTCTGGGCGGCTGCGGGACCTGCGAGCAGCGCACAGCACGCGCCGAGTGCGACGAGGCGATATCCGGTCAAAGTCGTTCCCCCGATGCCACGGGGCGCAGCATACCAATCCGCGGCCCGGGCCGTGAGATAGTGAATTCCATGCCACGCCGCAACCCTGAACCCGCGCCACGTCTCGGGCGCCGCGCCCTGCCCATTGCCACCGTCGCGCTGGCTCGCTTCCTGATCGGCAAGGTGCTGGTTCATGCCACGCCGCCCGGACGCCTGGCGGGGCGCATCGTCGAGACCGAAGCCTATCCGCCCGGGGATCCTACCGGGTACGCGCGTCCCGGCCTAACTACCAGCAACGCACCACTGTTCGGGCCACGCGGTTGCGCTTACGTGCGCATGGTGTACGGCAGCTGCCTCACGATCAATCTCGCGGCCGAGGAGCAAGGTGTGGGCGCGGCCGTGTTGATCCGCGCCCTCGAGCCCACCGAAGGACTGGAGTGGATGCAGCGGAACTGTCCGGCGGTGCGGGTCGCCGACCTCACGCGCGGACCGGGCCGGCTATGCGCGGCGCTGGGGATCGGGCGCGAATTGTCGGGGGTGGACCTGTGCAGCAGCGATCAGCTGTGGCTGGAGCGCGGTAGCGCGCCTTCCGGAATTCGCGTCAGCACCCGCATCGGCCTGTCGCGCGATCAGCATCTGCGTCGCAGATTCCTCGAGCGCGGCAGTCCATTTGTCAGCGTTCCTCCATAATGGCGGCCATGCGAACCGCTCTAGTCTGCGTGTTGCTGGCGCTCACCGCCTCGTCGGGATTTGCACAGAGCGGCCAGCCCACCGAGGCCAACTTTCGCAAATCGCTCGGCATCGGGCCGGACGTGCGTCTCGACTATCGCAACCTCGAGTGCCAGCCGGTGAACTTCGCCGGGTTCGTCGCCGACATGCGCAAGCCCAACGCGCATGCCGACGTGGATCGCGCCGCCGATGGCCGCGCCGTCACGATGACGGCGAAGCTGCGCGGCATGGCGGCGTGCCCGTCGCCCTATCCGCCGCTGACGGAAATGCCGCCGTTCGATCTCAAGGATCTCGCCGGCAAACGCGTGACGTCCGCGAGTCTCAGGGGCAAGCCGACGCTGATCAGCTTCTTCTTCTCGACCTGCATTCCCTGCATCCTCGAGGTCCAGCCCCTCAATCGCTTCGCCGCGGCGCGCCCGCAGATGAATTTTCTCGCCGTGACCTTCGATGAGCCCGCGCAGGCCAGTGCCTTCGTGAAACGCTACGGAGTGCGTTGGCGGGTGGTACCCGATGCGCAGGATTTCATCGAGCGCATGCGCGTCAAGCAATACCCGCTGATGGCGCTGTTCGATGCCAATGGCCGCCTGCTGGGCACGAAGAAGGGCGGTGCCCGCGATGAGTTGGAGGCGGCCAACGTGGAACCGCAATTGAAACGCTGGATGGACGGCTTGTTGCGCATTAAATAAATGGGGACATTCCTGATTTGCTAGCAAATGGGGACGCGGCTCAACCCGCGGCCGCGTGTGGGCGTCGTGCGATGGCTTGATCGCGAACATGTCGAGCGGCGCAGCCGGAAGCGTCAAACGCGCACTGTCGAGAAGTGCCACGCAGCTTCCAAGCGTGAGAAGCATTTCCCAGCTTCTTTGCGCCGCCGGAACTCGTGCGTAGCTTCCGGCAAGCCAACGCCAAAAACTCTCCCTTCGAGAGTTTTTGAAGCGCGCGAGGCCGTGAGCGGCCAAGCCATTGCACCGGGATCACACGCGGTCGGAGAGCAGCCGCGTCCCCTTTTGCTAGCAAATC
>CAWIVS010000014.1:0-89826 GCA_963839685.1 uncultured Pseudomonadota bacterium
AAGGATTCCAGGGGCTAGCAACACGAGGGCATAGGAAATGCTCATGGGACTGACTCCGATGTGGCGAGGCGGCGCGCGTTGAGAACCACGCCGAGGGAGGAAAGTGAGATGCCGAGGGCGGCGAGCCACGGCGATACGAAGCCGAGCGCGGCGAGCGGCACGGCGGCGAGGTTGTAGGCCAGCGCCCAGGCGAGGTTCTGGCGCATCACGCGCAAGGCATTGCGCGCCGCGGCGATGGCACGCGGCAGCGTGGAGAGGCCATCGTGCACCAGCAGCAGGTCCGAGGCCGACTGCGCGATCGCGGAGCCCTGCCCCATGGCGCACGACACGTCGGCGGCCGCGAGCACCGGTCCGTCGTTGATGCCGTCGCCGACCATGAGCACGCGGCGGCCGTCGGCGCGCAGCTCCTGCAGAAGTTTGATCTTGTCGTCGGGCGTGAGTCGCGCGTGCGCGTGCTGGATGTTGAGCGAGCGGGCCGCGCCGCTCACGGCGGCGCCGCTGTCGCCACTGGCGATGGTCACCGCGAGACCCATGCCGCGCAGCTCTTCGATGGCGGCGCCGGCGTCCGTGCGCAGCGGCACTCCCAGCTGGAATTCCGCGACCTGTGTCCGCTCGCTGCCGAGATACAGCGTGGTGGCGCCGGTATCCGGCGATAGCGGTCGAGTAATGAGGAGCGGCGGAGCCAGTGCCTCGACGAAGTCGCGGCGACCCAGTCGCCAGCGCACGCCGTCGATGCGTCCCTCGACGCCCTTACCCTCAAACTCGCTCAGCGCATCCGCGCACAGTTTGGCATCCTGGTGCGGCCGGAATGCCTCCGCGAGCGGATGCGCCGAGCCTCGCTCGAGCGCGGCCGCCATGGCTAGCGCCTGCTCGCGCGAAATCGATCCGAGATAGTTTGACGTCGACGACGCCGGTCGAATTGCCGGTGAGGGTCCCGGTCTTGTCGAAGATCACGGTGTCGGCGCGCGCCAGCCGTTCGATGGCATCGGCGCGCGTCACCAGCACCCCGAGGCGCGCCAGGCGTGTGGTCGCGGCGGCCAGCGCCACCGGCGTGGCGAGCGACAGCGCGCACGGACAGGTGACCACCAGCACCGCGAGCACCGCGGCGAACGCGCGGGCGGGATCGACGGGCCACCAGGCCACCGCCGTGATCAACGCCAGCACCAGGATGACGCCGACGAACCACGAGGCCGCACGATCGGCGGCCCGCGCGATCTGCGGACGGGTGGCCTGCGCGCGCTCGAGCAGCCGCACCATCGATGCCAGTGTCGAGCCCTCCACCGTCGCAGTCGCCTCGAGCGTGAGCGGCGAGCCCAGGTTCACGCTGCCGCCACGAATCCGTTCTCCCGCGCCGCGTCGCACCGCCGCGGACTCGCCGGTGATCAGCGACTCGTCGAGCGACGCGTGAATTTCAGGCGGCAGATCCGCGGGCACTGCGGCATCCACCGCCACCACCCCGCCCTTCGGCACGAGGAACCGGTCACCGACGGACAGCGCGTGAGCATCGACCCGTTCACGTTGGCCGCCCGCCAGCAACCGCGTCACCTGCGCGGGCAGGCTGCGCGCCAGCGCCTCGGATGAGTTCAGGCTGCGGTGACGCACACTCATCTCGACGAAACGCCCGGCCGAGAGAAAGAAGATGAACATGCCGACTGAATCGAAATACACCTCGCCGGCGGCGCGCAGCGTGTTGAATACACTTGGCAACCAGGCCAGCAGCAATGCGAGTGCCACCGGCACATCCATGCCGAGCCGGTGCGCCTTGAGATCGCGCCACGCGCCCGCCAGGAACGGCGCGCCGCTGTAGAACAGCACCGGCGTCACGATGATCATGCCGGCGATGCGCATCAGCTGCGCCATCGAGGCATCGATGTCGGTCACGCCGTACAACGCGCTGAGATACATCATCGCCTGCATCATGCCGAGCGATGCGAGTCCACCCGCTTGAGCGCGGTTCGGCGTTCGCGCTGGTATTCGGCCGTAGCGGCGGTTCCCGCAAGCGGTACGGGCCTGAATCCGGCGCGCGTAACCGCCCCGAGGATCTGCGTCAATCCGGTCGCACCATGGCCGCGCCACGCCACGGAGACTCGCGCGGTCGCATTGTTGACGCGCACCGTGACGACGTCGGGCAAGGCGGTCACCGCCTTTTCGATGCTGCGCGCACAGGCCGCGCAGTGCATGCCGTCGACCAGGAACACGACATGTTCGTGTTCGCCCGCGTCGAGCGACCAGCGCGCATGCAGTGCGTCGACCGCGCTCACGACCTGCCACTCATTGGATTCCCTCGGGATTGCGCGCGCGCAACTCCAGCCGCTCGAGGCCACCGACAATCTGCGCGCGAATGCTCCATTGCCCGGCGGCATCCTCCAGCGCCACGCGCCAGCGGCCCACCGGCAATGGTGTGCATTCGCCGCGATATTCGCCGGACGCAACGCGCGCCAGCAGCAGCACCCGATCGAGTCCCGGGTCGGAGGAATTGGCGAAGAGCACGGTCAGCGCCTGCGGATCGTCCGGCGCATTCCGCAGCGTCGCCGAACATCCGCCGACGGCGTGCGCATCGAGTGTCACTTCGATGCCGTGCTCCGCGGCCGCGCGTGCCAGTGCGAAATCGCGGTCGAGATTTTTGCCTTCGACGTGGTAATTGGCGGGCAGCTGGTGATCCGCCTTGGTCAGTGCGATCGCGAGAGTCGCGAGACCACCGATCACGGCGGCGCCCAGCAATACCCAGATCAACCAGAATACCGGGTTGGCGCGCAGCGGGTTGTCGATCGGGGGTCGGATCATGTCATCTCGCTGGCGCCAGGAAGCGCGCGTCCGTGGTGGCATGTACTTGCTCGTCATCCACGGAGCGCACTGTCAACGTGATGGTCTCGGGCCCGAGTGGCTCGTAGGCGGCGCGTCGCACGCGCAGCGGCAGCGAATACACCGCGCCACTGGCCACGCGATATTCGCGATCGGCCGGAATCAGCGTGAGCGCCGAAGCGCCCTGGGCTTCGATATGAAAGCGCTGCTCGCTCTCGGACTTGTTGAGGATGCGCAGCGTGTAGACGTTGTCGACGTTGCCGTCGTCGGTGAGCTTGTACAGCGTGTTGCGGTCACGCAGGACGTCGAGCGACACCGGCGAGCGCAACGCGATGGCCACGACGAAGCCGACGACCAGCGCACCTAGCAGGGCGCCGTAGACGAGCACGCGCGGCCTGAGCACCCGCGTCGCCTGGTGATCCAGTGCGTGCTGAGTGCTGTAACGAATGAGACCGCGCGGCGAACCCATCTTGTCCATGACGTCATCGCAGGCGTCGATGCACGCCGCGCAGGCAATGCATTCGATCTGCAGGCCCTGGCGAATGTCGATGCCCGTGGGGCAGACCTGCACACACCAGGTGCAATCGATGCAGTCACCGAGGCCCTGCTCGCGCGGATTGGTGCCACGTTTGCGCGCGCCGCGTGGCTCGCCGCGTTCGCCGTCATAGGTGATGATCAGCGTGTCCTTGTCGAACATCGCACTCTGGAAGCGCGCGTAGGGACACATGTACTTGCACACCTGCTCGCGCAGATAACCGGCGTTGCCATAGGTGGCGAAGGCGTAGAACAGGATCCAGAACGTCTCCCACGGCCCGAGCGACAACGTCACCACGTCCTGCGCCAGTGTGCGAATGGGCGTGAAGAAGCCGACGAAGGTGAAGCCGGTCCAGAGCGCGAACGTCACCCACATGAACTGCTTGGCCGACTTGCGCGCCAGCTTGTGGGAATTCCACGGACCGCGATCCAGTCGCTGACGCGCCGTGCGGTCGCCTTCGGCGAAGCGTTCCATCCACAGGAAGGTCTCGGTCCAGACCGTCTGCGGACAGGCATAGCCGCACCACAACCGGCCGCCGATCGCCGTGAAGAAGAACAGCGCCAGCGCCGCGATGATCAGCAGCAGCGCGAGAAAGATGAAATCCTGCGGCCAGAACACCAGCCCGAAAATGAAGAACTTGCGCGCGGGCAGATCGAACAGCACCGCCTGCCGTTCGTTCCAGTTGACCCACGGCAGCAGGTAGTAGATGCCGAGCAACGCCCACACCGACAGCACTCGCAAACGTGCAAAGCGGCCGGTGACCTCGCGCGGATAGATCTTTTCCTGCGCAACGTACAGCGGCTGCCCGGCGCCGTGCAGCGGAATCTGGATGTCAGCGGCCACGACGGTCCGGCCGCGCCAGCTGCCAGCACAGGGTCGCGGCCAGCAGGCCGATCAGCCAGAACAGGAAGAAGCCCAGCGCGTAAACCGCGCGACGCGTGGTCCACCACGGCGGCAGGTCGCCGGCGGCGATTCCCTCCGGGTCGAGAAAGGCGAAACACACCACCATGCCGAGCGCCGCGGCGAGAAAGGAACTCCAGGCAATGGCGCCCAATGCGCGGCCGCGCTCACCCAGCTCCTGGGTGCTGTCAGCGGGCAGCGGCGGGTTCATCGGGGCTGCCTGCACTGGCGACGGGTTGCGACTCCTGCCGTCCGAGCGACAGCACGTAGGCCGCCAGTAGTTTGACGCGCGTTTCCCCGAGCCGCTCCGCATGCGCCGGCATGGCGCCGTTGCGTCCCCTTTCGATGCTGTCGCGCACCGCGGCCAGTGAGCCGCCGTGCAGCCAGACTCCATCGGTGAGATTGGGCGCGCCGAGCGCCGGGTTGCCGTGCGCGTCGGGTCCATGGCAGGCCGCGCACAGCTCGGCGAACTTCGCGCCACCGGCGCGCGGGTCGCCGGCCTCGAGCTTGCGGCCGGTGAGCCCCACCACGTAGCTCAACATGTCCTCGACGCCGCGCGCGCCGAGCACCTCGCCCCACGGTGGCATGATGCCGGTGCGGCCGCTGGCGATGGTGGTGACCACGGTGTCGGCATCGCCGCCCCACAACCAGTCCTTGTCGACGAGGTTGGGAAAGCCGGGTGCGCCGCCGCCATCGGAGCCGTGGCAGGTGGCGCAGTTGTTGAGAAACAGGTTGCGGCCGACGTTGAGCGCGGCCGGGTCGGAGGTGAGCTGGGCGGCGCTGCGCGCGCTGAACGGCGCCAGCGTGCGCTCGATGCGATCCGCGTTGAGGCGCGATTCGCCCTCGTGTTCGGTGCGCGAGGTCCAGTTGAGGGTGCCCTTGAAAGTGCCCAGTCCCGGATAGAGCACGAGATAGCCGACACCGAAGACGACGCTGATGATGAACAGCCACAGCCACCAGCGCGGCAGCGGATTGTTCAGCTCACGCAGATCTTCGTCCCAGACGTGGCCGGTGGTGTGTTCGGTGCTCGCGCCCTCGCCCGGTGAACGTCGCGTCCACCACAGCAGCCACAGACAGCCGGCGATATTCGCGCCGGTGAGCACGACGATGAAGATGCTTTGCCCGGCGGTCACGGTGGCGGTCCCTCATCGTCCAGCGGCAGACGTGCCGCGGCATCGAAATCGGCGCGCCGCGCCTTGCTCCAGGCCCAGACGATCAGCCACAGGAACAACACCAGCAACACGCCGGTGACGATGCCGCGGAAGATATTGATGTCCATGCCGTCACCAGTTGGCCGAGGCTTTGCCGAGGCCTTGTAGATAGGCAATCAGCGCTTCCATTTCAGTCTTGCCGCGCACCACGTCCGCGGCCGTGAGGATGTCCTCGTCGGTGTACGGCACGCCGACGCTGCGCAGGGCGCGCATCTTCGAGGCCGTGCCATCCTCGTGCACCTTCGCTTCGACGAGCCAGCCATATTCCGGCATGTTCGATTCGGGCACCACGTCGCGCGGGTTCACCAGGTGCGCGCGATGCCACTCGTCGCTGTAACGCCCGCCGACGCGCGCCAGGTCCGGTCCGGTGCGCTTCGAACCGAACTGGAACGGGTGGTCGTAGACGCTTTCGCCGGCCAGCGAAAAGTGGCCGTAACGTTCGGTCTCGGCGCGCAGCGGCCGGATCATCTGCGAGTGGCAGTTGTAGCAACCTTCGCGGATGTAGATGTCGCGTCCCTCGAGCTCGAGGGCGGCGTAGGGTTTGACGCCGGGCGCCGGGGTGGTGACATCGTTGGACAGATACAGCGGCACGATTTCCACCAGGCCGCCGACGGCGATGACGATGACAATCCAGATACCGAGCCAATGGACTTTCCGCTCGACAGTATCGTGACTGAACTTTCCTGGTTCGTGAGTTGGGTTCATGCCGGCTCCGGAATCGCGCTATCGATCGCGCGTTCACGTACCGCGACTGTTTTCCAGCAGTTGTACGCCATGAGGAACATGCCGCCGAGCACCAGCACGCCGCCGACCAGGCGCACCGCGTAGTACGGATAAGTGGCGTTGAGCGCTTCGATGAAGGAGTACGTGAGCGAGCCGTCATCGTTCGTGGCGCGCCACATCAGCCCCTGCATCACGCCCGCGATCCACATCGAAGCGATGTACAGGACCACGCCAATGGTGGTGGTCCAGAAATGCCAGTCGATGAGCCGGATGCTGTACATCTCCTTCTTGCCGTACAGCCGGGGGAGCATGGAGTAGATGCAACCCACGGTGATCATGGCCACCCATCCGAGCGCGCCCGCGTGCACGTGTCCTACGGTCCAGTCCGTGTAGTGCGACAGCGAGTTGACCGTCTTGATGGACATCATCGGCCCCTCGAACGTGGCAATGCCGTAAAACGAGAGCGCCACCACCATGAACTTGAGAATCGGATCGGTGCGCAGCTTGTGCCACACGCCGGACAGCGTCATGAGGCCATTGATCATGCCGCCCCAGGACGGCGCCAGCAGGATCAGCGAGAACACCATCCCCAGCGACTGCGCCCAGTCGGGCAGCGTGGTGTAGTGCAGGTGGTGCGGGCCGGCCCACATATAGATAGAGATGAGTGCCCAGAAGTGCACGATGGACAGGCGATAGGAATAGACCGGACGGCCGGCCTGCTTCGGCACGAAGTAATACATCATGCCGAGGAAGCCCGCGGTCAGGAAAAACCCGACCGCGTTATGGCCGTACCACCACTGCACCATGGCGTCGACCGTCCCCGCGTAGATGGGGTACGACTTGCCGAGTGACACCGGCACTTCCGCGCTGTTGACGATGTGCAGCACCGCCACGGTGATGATGAACGAGGCGAAGAACCAGTTGGCGACGTAGATGTGCGAGACGCGGCGCTTGACCAGCGTTCCGAAGTACACCACGGCGTAAGAGACCCACACGACGGCGATCAGCAGGTCGATGGGCCATTCGAGCTCGGCGTATTCCTTGCCCGAGGTGAGTCCGGCTGGCAGCGTGATCGCGGCGAGCACGATCACGGCCTGCCAGCCCCAAAATGTGAACGCCGCGAGCTTCTCGGCAAACAGCCGCACGTGACAGGTGCGCTGCACGACGTAATAAGAAGTGGCGAACAGCGCCGAACCACCAAAGGCAAAGATCACCGCGTTGGTGTGCAGCGGGCGCAGCCGCCCATAGGACAGCCAGGAGATGCCGAAATTGAGCTCCGGCCAATACAACTGGGCGGCAATGATGACGCCCACCAGCATGCCAACGATGCCCCAGACCACGGTCATGACGGCGAATTGCCGCACGACCTTGTCGTTGTAAGTCCCGGCGGGAACCGCCCTTTCAGCCGTTACCGGTTCAGCCGCGGCTACTGAGACACTCATGGGTATGTCCGCCTCGATCGTTGACCGACGGATTTTCCGGCGCCGCGACCGGCATCGATATAAGCCCTACGACGCATTTGCTGCCTCGCTGCCCGACGGCGCGGCTGCTGCGCCACCCCGACGTCGCCACGCCAGCAGCGACACCAGTGTCCAGGCCCCGAAAGCCGTCAGGAATACCTCGGCGCCTAACAGCAACGGCACCTCTAAGGGGAACGCGCATAGGATCATCCCCGCGGACATCCCCAGCACGCAGCCGCCGTGTGCGGCCGTCGCGGCGGCGACTGCACCGCGCTGCTGCCGCTGGAGCACGCCAGTCACCTGAATCGCCAGTCCACCGGCCAGCGCCGCCAATACCGCCGTGGGCATGAGTTGCAACGTGAAAACTAGGATGGAAGCCAGCGAAATGCCGGAGGCCCGACAGGTCGCGCGCCAGGTGCTGAATCCCAGGTGCATGCGCTCATCGAAAGCTGCACCGGCCACCCCCAACGCCATGGGCACCATGGCGAGCGACACGGCCCGAAAACCGGCGATATGAGTAGCCTTGCTGATCATGGGCATGCGATTTGCGCATCGTGCCGAAGTCGCGTCTATCAGACCTCCGTGCACTACCCGGCATGTATCAGGGGTCTTGCGGATAGGCGTCGCGTGGCTGGCGACGTAAACCCTTGCGATGCAGCACCGCCGATGCAATCCTGATGCGCACCCTTACTCGGCAGTCCTTCACGCAATGCTCTCCTCCGAGCTGGTCCGGAGCGTCCTTGATTCCGCCCCGGATGCGATGATCATCATCGACTCCGCGGGCGCAATCCTGTTCGCCAATACCCAGGTCTCCGCGCTGTTCGGCTTTACGGCGGCGGAGATCGTCGGCGCACGCGTCGAAGTACTGATGCCACAGAAGTACCGCGAGCGACACGCGGATCACCGCGCCAACTTCGCACAACACGAGCGCGTACGCCCCATGGGCATGGGGATGGAGCTGTTCGGCGTCCGCAAGGACGGCAGCGAATTTCCGGTGGAAATCAGTCTCAGCCCGATTCGGCAGAATGGCGAGCTCCTGGTGGCGGCGGCAATTCGCGACGTGTCCGAGCGCAAGCGCGCCGAGCGCGCCCTGGACGAAGCCCGTCGCGATGCGGAACGCGCCAATCTCGCCAAGAGTCGCTTCCTGGCCACGGCCAGCCACGATCTGCGCCAGCCGCTGCAGACGCTCGGCCTGCTGAATGGCGCGCTGCGCCGCATGATCCCGGACACCGAATGCCTCGATCTGTTGCGCGAGCAGGACCGGGCCATCGACGCGATGTCGCGGCTTCTCAATGCACTTCTCGATATCAGCAAGCTGGAATCCGGTGCGGTCAAGCTCGAGCTCACCGACTTCGATGTCGCGCCGCTGTTTGACGAGCTGCGCCGCGATTTCACCAACCTCGCGGCAAACAAGGGCCTGCGGTTGTCGATCGACGCGCCACGCGCGTATGTGCACTCGGATGCGGCGCTGGTGAGCCAGGTGTTGCGCAACCTGCTGTCGAATGCCATCAAGTACACGGAACACGGCTCGGTGGAATTGCGCTGCGAACCGCGCGGCGCAAACCTGCGCCTCGAGGTGCGCGATACCGGCGTCGGTATCGCAGCCGAACAGATTGCCTTGATTTTCGAGGAGTTCTACCAGATCGGGATTTCGCCCCACAGCTCGCGGGATGGTTATGGCCTGGGCCTGAGCATCGTGCAGCGCATTGCGCGGCTGCTCGACGTGCGGATCGATGTGAGCTCGCAGCCGGGCCAGGGCTCGGTGTTCGCCGTCGAGCTGCCGTCGGCCGCGGCACCGGTCGACACCGCGACCTCGAGTGCGCCGTTGTCACCGCGCGTGGCGACCAATGCCTCGTGCCATGTCCTGCTGGTGGAGGACGAGCCTGGTGTGCGCAACGCGATGCGCACGCTGCTCAAGGTCGCGGGTTATCGCGTGACGTCGGCAGCCAGCGCCGAGGAGGCTTTCGCAGAGCTGCGCACCCAGACATTCGATCTGCTGGTCACCGACTATCACCTCGAGAGCGGACGCACCGGTACGCAGGTGATCGCTGCGGCGCGCCAGCGGCACGGCGCGGGATTCAAGGCCATCCTGGTCACCGGCGACACGTCGGCGGCGATACGGGAGATGCAGGTGGACGCGAAGTTGCACATCGCCAGCAAGCCCATCAATTCGGAAGAATTGCTGGCGCAGGTGCGCGCGTTGCTGGCAACGTGAAAGGCATGTTCGAAGTGACGACGAAGAAACCGGTCATCATGGTGGTGGACGACGACGCGGGCGTGCGCAGCGCGATGCGCGCGCTGCTGAAATCCGTGGGCCTGGAATCTCAGCTGTTCACTTCCGCGCGGGAGTTCCTCGCGGCCTACCAGCCCGCGCAACCGGGCTGCCTGCTGCTGGACATTCGCATGCCCGGGACGAGTGGTCTCGAGCTGCAGCAACAGCTCAACCTGCGCGGTGCCGTCCTTCCCGTGATTTTCATGACTGGCCATGGCGACGTGCCGATGGCGGTCGAGGCCATGCAGCAAGGCGCCTTCGATTTCCTGCAGAAGCCTTTCCGCGACCAGGACCTGCTCGACCGTATCCAGCGCGCCCTCGTCAAGGATGCCGAGTCACGCGCCACTCTCCGCGAACACTCGCGGATACGCACACACCTGGAGTCCCTGACCGCGCGCGAGCGGGAAGTGCTCGATCTTTTGACCCAGGGCAAGCAGAACAAGGCAATCGCGCAGGATCTGGGAGTCAGCCCGCGCACCATCGAAATTCACCGGGCCCGTGTCATGGAAAAGATGAATGCGCAGTCGGTGGCCGAGCTGGTGCGCATGATGCTGGATCTGAAACACGCCGGCGTCCGTTGAACGCTCAGCATCCCCTCGCCTCCTGGCCCAGGTCCGCACGCACCCGCGACGGCATCGAGTACTGGATTCGCCCGATCACGCCGGATGACGCGCGGCGCGAGCGCGAGTTCATCGCCGCGATGAGTCCGCAATCGCGTTACCAGCGATTCCTGCACGTGCTGGGCGAACCGTCCGCGGACATGATCGAACACCTGGTGAACGTCGACGGCCACCGGCACGTGGCGCTGGTGGCAACAATTGGCGCTCCCGAAGGCGAACTGTTCATCGGCGTCGCGCGTTACGCCGCGGACACCGAGGGCACTGATTGCGAATTTGCGCTGGCAGTGGCCGATGCCTGGCAGTGCCGGGGCATCGGCACGACGCTCGCGCCGCAATTGTTCGAGTACGCCGCCTCGCAGGGATTCCGTCGTGTCTACGGCTACGTGCTGGCCGGGAACGATCGCATGCTCGAGCTCTGCCGCCACCTGGGTCTGACCATCGACTCGCGCCTCGTCGATACCGGCCTGGTACGCGCCTGGCGCAGCCTGACCTAGCTGCTCACCATTCGAGGCGCGCGAGGTAGTCGGTGAGGCCGAGCACATCTTCGAAACCGAGCGGCGCAAAACGCTTGCCGTGAGATTTCGCCAGCACGGGGCGTCGCCCATCCACCGCGTCATAGATCTGCCGCGACAGATACCCGGCATGTTGCCCGGCGAGCCGCGGAACCTGCTTCTGGTCGCTGCCGCCGCCATCGGCGCCGTGGCATGACCGGCAGTTCGCGGCGTACAACGCGGCGCCACGTTCCACGTACTGTCCGTCGCGAATGCCACCGTTGCCGTCGAGGTCGAGCCGGCTCACGAACCAGGCCACATCGGCGATGTCCTGTAATTCCGGCATGACTTCGTGGCTGGTCGCCACGCCTTCCATGCGCACATCCCAGCGCCGGCCGCTGCGGAAATCGACGATCTGCCTGGCCAGCACACGGTAATGCTGTCCCGCAATGCGGGGCACCGAACCATCGGCAGTTCCGCCACCAGCCTTGCCGTGGCAGACCGAGCACTTCTCGAATAGTTCCTGGCCGCGCGCCACGTCGGGCTGGCTCGCGATCACCTGGTTGAAATCAGCGCGCGGTGCCGATTCGGCGCTGCCCGGTTCGGACAAGGCCAGCAGCGACACACACAGCAGCACGCTCCTGGGTAGTTTGTGGATCAAGGGCGCTTCTCCGGCCACGATACGACTTTCTAACAGCTGGCGGGCGCGGCACCCATACGCAATGTACCGCGGCCCTTACGTGCGCCTGCGCATCGAGACGCCACGGGCAGCCACGACATTGTCATGAAGCCCACACGTTCCCGGCCCAGGATTGGCGCACACTATTATGCGAAACGAAACCGATAGCCTGCGAGCTCCCAAACGCATGGAACACCGCTGGGGTCAACGCGTGCCATTCGACTGCGACGTCCGTCTTCAGCTGCAAGACGGAACCAGCGTCGAAGGCCAGATACGCAATGCCAGCATCAGTGGTGCGCTGATCGACACCGTTGCGGGATTGCCGTCGTACACGACGCTGAGCGTGGTCCTGCTGTCGGGCCAGGGTTCGCGGCGCCGCACGATCGAACTGCCGGCCTGCGTGGTGCGCATCTCGCGCGGCTGCATCGGCGTCGAATGGCGCGATATGGCCGTGCCCACCCTGCTGGCGCTGCTGCGCGAGGCCGGCGGCCCGGCCGCCTGCGAGATCGCGCGCGACCATGCCTTCGGTTGAGGGCGACTCCGCGCCATCGCGCCGCGTATCAGATTCCGGCTTTGGCGAGCGCGTCTACCAGTCGGCGAAGCGTTTCAGCGACCGCGGGATGATCAGCTTCGAACTTCACGGCGAGGCCTTCGAGACCCGATGCGCTCGGGGGCCGGGCCGGATCGCCCGTCGTGAGCAGTTTCTCGATGTCGTTTAGCACGGTGCCGAGCAGGCGACGATCTTCGGCATTCAGCGACTGGGCGCTTCCCAACCGGGCGTGCAACTGCGTGAGCAGATTACGCAGATCGCTTTCGTTCATCTGAAGCACTCCGGCGCCCGTTCGGCGGCACACACCATAGCGCATCTTACCTATCTTCAGGTTGCGACTAGGTGTCGCCACTAGGTATCGATGCCCATCGCCGCCGCGACTGCCGTCGACGACAATTCATCGACGCGCAGATTGTCTCGCGCACGCGGAGTCAACGTGAGCACAGAGTCATCGCAGGAACGGCGCTGGGGCGTTCGAATCTCGGTCGATTTGCCGGTGCGGCTCGGCTTCGGGCGCAACAACAGCGCAACGGGTCGCATGCGTGATGCCAGCATCAGCGGAGCACTCATCGAGTGCGCCATGGAAATCCCCACTTTCACGCAGCTGCAGGTGGAAATCCCCGCGGATGGCGCCTCTTTACCCGAGCCGCTCCAGCTCGCCGCGCGCGTGGTGCGCGCAGAGCATCCCTGGCTCGGCGTCGAATGGCGCGACGTGCCGCCGCCTGCACTCGAGAGTCTGCTGCTGGCAGGCGAGCCGCGCAGCGGCGTGCATTAGTGGGCTACCGTGAGCGCGCGCTGCGCTGCTCCGATGCCGCGCGCCAGATAACGTTGCCGACATCGTCGGCCACGAGCAGCGCACCGCCCTTGTCGAGCTCGACGCCCACGGGCCTGCCCCAGGCTTCACCCTTGTCGCTCACGAAGCCGGTGAGCACGTCGACGGGCATGCCATTCGGCTTGCCATTGACGAACGGCACGAACACCACCTTGTATCCCGACGGCACGGTGCGATTCCACGAGCCATGCTCGCCGATGAACATTCCATTGGACAGTCGTTCCGACAGCGCAGTGTCAGCGGCGTAAACCAGGCCGAGCGCAGCCACGTGCGAGCCCAGCGCGTAGTCAGGAGGGATGGCCTTCGCGACCATGTCGGGCCGCGGCGGCTGCACGCGATCGTCAACGTGCTGACCGTAATAGCTGTAGGGCCAGCCGTAGAAGGCGCCCTCCTTCACCGAGGTGAGGTAATCGGGCACAAGGTCATCGCCCAGTTCATCGCGTTCGTTGGCGACCGTCCACAAGGTGCCCGTCTCCGGCACCCACGCCATGCCATTGGGATTGCGAATGCCCGTGGCGAACAGGCGCTTTTCTCCCGTGGCCACGTCGACTTCCCAGATTGCCGCGCGTCCCTCTTCGGCCGGCATGCCGTTTTCGGCGACATTGCTGTTGGAACCAACGGTGGCATAGAGCTTGGTGCCTTCCTTGTTGGCGATGATGTTCTTGGTCCAGTGATGATTGAGATCGCCCCCCGGCAGGTCGGTGAGCCTGGTGCCCGGTGTCGTGATGCTGGTGGCGCCCGGTGTGTATGCAAACTTCATGATGGCGTCGGTGTTGGCGACGTACAGATCGTTGCCGATGAGCGCCATGCCGAACGGCGAATTGAGTCCGGTGAGGAATGGATTCTTGATCTCCGCCACTCCATCGCCGTTCGCGTCGCGCAGCAGCGTGATGCGGTTGGCCGAAGGCACCACCGAACCGGCCTTGGTCATCATCTTCTTCTGCACCGCGCCCCGGATGCCCTTGCCGTCTTCGGGACGCTTTGGTGCGGCAGTTTCCGCCACCAGGACGTCGCCGTTCGGCAGGGTGTACAACCAGCGCGGATGCTCGAGGCCGCTGGCGAAGGCGTTCACCTGGACTCCGGCCGGTGCCGTCGGCTTCATGTCCGCCGGCCAACCCTTGGCTTCGGCAATCTGCACCACCGGGATGACCTTCTTCTCAGGCTCCGGCAGCGTCGGGCTGCCGCCGATGGTGGATGTCGGCGACGGCGCCGGTGCCTGGTCGGTTGGCCCAACGCTGCAGGCAACCAGGACAAACAGGACCAGGCCCGGCGCCACGAAATTGAGATAAGTGCGCATGGGAAACCCCTCTTGCTGCGCCCGGTGTATTGCGTGCCCGGGCGATCATCGACACATTAGGCTTCACCCCTGTTCCCCGTGACTGGCGGAAGTCATCCGTGGCTGTAGGAAGGCACCGCGCGGTTTGGTAGTTAGTATCGGAAAATGGGGACATTCCTATTTTCCGCTTCGAAAAATAGGAATGTCCCCATTTTCCGGGCCATATTCCGGGAGGTTAACAATGCGATTCAAGCCACTGGCCGCGCTAATGCTCGCGGCCGCCATCAGTGCGGGCTGCGCCCAGACACCCTCCACCGCGGGTGGCCCACGGCTCTACATCCTCGACTGCGGCGACATCAAGCCAATGGATCCGGCACTGTTCGGTCTCAAGAAAGAGGAGATCGCGGGTGACGGCGGTTTCGTGACGCCCTGTTACCTGGTGGTGCACGCCAGGGGCACGCTCATCTGGGACCTCGGGCAGATTCCCGATGCACAAATTCCCGGCGACGGCACCGAGGTGGTGGTGCAGGAGATCCTCAAGGCGCGGCACAAGCTCCTGCCCCAGTTGCAGCAGCTGGGTTACACACCGGCGAATATCACCTATGTCGCCATGTCGCATTACCACCTCGATCACACGGCGAACGCCAACCTGTTCGCTGGATCCACCTGGATCGTGCAGCAGGCCGAATACGACGCGATGTTCGGCGGCAAGGAATTCGCGATCCGCGATGTGTCGAGTTACGACAAGCTCAGGGACTCCAGAGCGGATTACGCTGAACAACGAGGATCATGACGTGTTCGGAGACGGAACCGTCGTCATCAAGACCGCGCCCGGCCACACACCCGGTCACCAGATGCTGTTCCTGCGTCTGAAAAACTTTGGCCCATTATTGCTCGAGGGCGACCTGTATCACCTGCCCGAGGAACGCACGCTGGATCGCGTGCCGACTTTTGACTTCGACGCGGCCATGACGCGGGCCACGCGCGTCAGGACCGAGTCCTTCCTCAGGCAAACCGGTGCGCAGATGTGGATCCAGCACGATCCGCCGACCAATGCGAAGTTGCGCAAGGCGCCCGAGTTCTACGACTGACCGCCGCTTCGCTACACTCCCCGCAGGGGCAGGGACGGTAGCAATGTGGCGCACGGTACTCATCTATGGCGCGATTCTCGCCGCGGGCGCATTCGCCCTGCAGTGGCTGCAGTTTCAGCTGCTGGTACGTACGCACCCCCTGGAGATCTACCTTGCGAGCTTCGCGCTCCTGTTCATGGCGCTCGGCGCGTGGGTTGCGCTGCGACTCCGCCGGCCACCCACCGCGGAAAAATTCGAAATCAACACCCAGGCACAGCGGAGCCTGGGGCTGAGCGGGCGCGAGCTCGAAGTGTTGGCACTGATCGCGGCCGGCCAGTCCAACAAGGAGATCGCCCGCCGGCTGGATGTTTCACCCAATACCGTCAAGACGCACATTGCGAACCTGTTCGGTAAGCTCGGCGTGCAGCGCCGTACCGAGGCCATCATGCGTGCCCGGGAGCTCGGGGTGATTCGTTGAGGATCGGGCAAGCAGGGAAATCCGGGTGATTTCGCGCGAATCACCCTTTTTTACGATTGCCGCGGGTGATCCGGCGGCGCTGTCATGCGCCACCCACTCACCCCACACAGGTGCTCCATGAAAAACGTCATCGTTCGCTTCGGAATCATCGCCGGCCTGATCGTCGGCATTCCCATGATTTTGTACATGACCTCCATCTCCGAGCACGCCCCGACCGCGCCCAGCATGTTGCTGACCTACATCGTCATGCTGGTGGCGCTCAGCATGGTGTTCGTCGGCATCAAGCAGTACCGCGACCGGGCGCTGGGCGGCGTCATCAAGTTCATGCCCGCGTTCATCGTAGGGCTGGGGATCAGCGCGGTGGCCGGCGTGTTCTATGCCATCGCGTGGGAGGTATCGATGGCGTTCATGAAATTCGACTTCAGCGAGTTCTACGCGAATTCCATGGTCGAGCAGGCGCGCGCAAACGGCGCGGATGCACAGGGTATGGCGGCGGCCGCGGCGCAGGCGGCTGAGTTCACCAGGATGTATGCCAATCCCCTAATCCGAGTGCCGATGACTTTCCTCGAAATCTTCCCGGTGGGCATCCTGGTGTCATTGATTTCCGCGGCCGTGTTGCGCAACAGCCGTGTACTGCCGGCGCGCGCAGTTTCGCCGTAGGGCAAGTTGACCAGGCTCCCGGATGTTAGGCTCACCGCAGTCTCGAAAACGGGAGTCATCTGAAGATGGGCAAGATTGCTGTCACCGGCGCGTCGGGAAAACTCGGCCGCGCCACCATCGAGTTCCTGCTCCAGCGCCAGGTAACTCCGGGCGACATCATTGCGGTGGTACGTGATCCAACCAAGGCGGTTGCGCTCGCGGAGCGCGGCGTCGAGATTCGACGTGGCGACTACACCGACCCGCAATCGCTGGAGAATGCCTTCCGTGGCATCGACCGCCTGGGCTTCGTTTCCACTTCGGCACTCGGTGAGGAACGCCTGCTCCATCATGGCAATGTCGCGAAGGCGGCTCGTGCGGCAAATGTCGGACACATCTTCTATACCAGCGTCATCAAGCCAGCCGCGGTGGCGAAGTTCGCCGCCTCACCCGGGCACTTCCAGACCGAAGCACTGATCCGCGACACCGGCATCCCCTTCACTTTTTTCCGCAACAATCTGTATCTCGATCTGGTGCCGTACATGTTTGGCGATGCCGTCGCAACCGGGAAAGCTGGCGCACAACGGCGGCGACGGGCGCATTGGATTCGTGGCACGGCGCGATATCGCCGAGGCTCTGGCCGCCGCGCTCGCCTCGGGCGATCACCGCAACCGTTCATATGCCATCACCGCGGTGACGCCCTATGGCCTGGGCGACGTGGCGCGTGCGCTGGGCAAGGCCAACGGCAAGACCATCGTTTACACGCCGCTCAGCAGCGAAGACTTTCGCCGCTCGCTGCAGGCAACCCCGATGCCACCACCCATCATCGACATGTCGATCGCGCTCGGCGACGCCATTCGCGCCGGCGAATTCGACGCGGGCTCGGGTGACCTGGAGCGACTGTTGGGGCGCGTCCCCGCTTCGCTGGAGTCTTTTCTCAAGCCCACTTGACTTTCCGCTCCCTTGAAGGCCTTGACCGCCTCCATCTTCTGATCAGACGTCAGCCTGCAACTGTCGTCCGCGCTGAATTGGGCATGAATGCAAGTCGCGAACCTGGTCGGGTCATGTCCCGCCTGGAGCGTTCGTCGGCAGCTCGAACTCGCCTTTGTTCTGGAATCGAATGGTGCTGAACCCCGAGCGATTGAGTTTGCCGGACAACTCGTAGCTGAACTTGCCGCCGAGGCCGCCGTGCATCAGCCCGAACGCCTGTCGCGCCATGCGAAACGCCGAGACCGTGACCGGCACCTCGATCACTGACTCACCAAAGCGCGGCACGCTGCCATGCGCGTCACTGACACCCGTGGCGAAAGTCTTGCCCTGCACGTCCATCTCGAGCGCGACGCCGTTGTAGTCAAGCGCGGCATCGTTCGGATTCTGCACCCGCAGTTTCACCAACAGGCGCAACTCCATTCCTTCGCCCTGCAATGGCTCGATGCCCGCGACCATGACCTGCAATGGATCGCGTTGAAGGGTGGCACAGCCCGTTGAAGCGCCCAGCGCAATCGTCAGCCCCAGCAAGCAAGCCAAGTGTCGGAAAGTCATGGCCAAGGATAACCTCGCGATTCGCCGCACTGCCGTCGGACCAATGGACCGAAGCGCAGGCAAACATGCGATAGTCGGCACCCGGGCTTCGAAACCACCACCAAGAGTGAGGTCTCCCATGAAACGCCGCGATTTCCTGAATTCCTCGCTGCTGGCGGCTGCCGTTTCGATTCCCGGCATCCGCACCGCATACGCGGTGGTGGGCACCAGCCAGGTGCCCGACGTGGCGGCAATTACCGGCGACGGCCGCGAAATCACACTGCGCGGCGCCGATATCCGCGAGCTCGCCGCAAAGATGCGCGGCGCAGTGCTGCTGAGCGGCGACGATGGCTACGACAGGGCCCGCCTGATCCTGAATCCGTCATTCGACAAACGCCCTGCCCTCATCGCCCAACCGACAGGTCCCGCGGACGTGCAGGCCGCAGTCGACTTCGCGCGCGCACACAACCTGCTGGTGGCGGTGAAGTGTGGAGGCCACAGCCACTCGGGACAATCGACCTGCGACCGCGGCATGCAGATCGATCTGTCGGCGTTTCGTGGTGCGCGGGTCGATGCCAAGACGCGGCGGGTGGAGGTGGCCGGTGGCACGCTGCTCGGACAGGTCGATTACGAGGCGATGGCACAAGGACTGGTCACGCCCCTCGGCACGGTTTCACACACGGGTGTTGGTGGCCTGACGCTGGGCGGGGGATTCGGGCGCGTGGCGCGAAAATTCGGCATGGCCATCGACAACCTCGAGTCGATCGACGTCGTCACCGCCGATGGGCAACTGCGACACACGAGTGCCACCGAGAATCGAGAACTCTTCTGGGGGTTGCGCGGCGGCGGCGGCAATTTTGGCGTCGCGACCAATTTCCAATTCCGCCTGCACCCGATGCAACGCCAGGTGGTCGCCGGAATGCTGACGTTTCCCATCGCCAAAGCGCATGACGTCCTCAGCATGTTCAGCGACTACGCGGCGACCGCCCCCGACGAGTTGTACATGGACCCGGTGATGGCATTGCCGCCGGGCGGCGCTCCGGGATCCATTTCACTGGAAGTTTGTTATTGCGGACCGCAGCAGGACGCGGAGCGCGCGCTCGCTCCGCTTCGCAAGCTGGGTACGCCGGTCAAAGACACTATAAAGACCGTCGACTATGTGGAGGTACAGCGCTGGAACGATACCGGGGACTCACGCGCTGTCGCTTCGTACCTGAAAGGCGGCTTCATTACCCAGATGCCGGACAAACTCGTCTCCGCAATGGTCGACGGTTTCGAAGGAAATCCGGGCCGGATGACCCTGCTGTTTTTCCAGCACTGCGGCGGCGCAAGCTCGCGCCAGCCCGAGGGCGCCACCGCGTTCGCGCAACGCGACTCCCTCGCCAACATGATGACAGTAGCGGGCTGGCCCCTGGGCGTCGCTGATCCAGCCGAACACATCGCGGCGACGCGCCGCTACTGGGCGACACTCGAGCCTTTCACGCGCGGTTTCTACGTCAACGATCTGGCGCGCGAAGTCACCGCGAAGGAAATCAACAGCAACTATCGCGGCAACTTCTCGCGGCTCGTGGCACTGAAAAAACAATACGACCCGACCAACCTGTTCCGGTTGAACGCGAACGTGCAGCCGCCTGCTTCCTGAAATAGAGGTCCCCATGAAACGCCGCGATTTCCTGAATTCCTCGCTGCTGGCGGCTGCCGTTTCGATTCCCGGCGTACGCACCGCATACGCGGTGGTGAGCACCAGCCAGGTGCCCGACGTGGCGGCAATCACCGGCGACGGCCGCGAGATCATGCTGCGCGGCGCCGATATCAAGGAGCTTGCCGCGCAGATGCGCGGCCCGCTGCTGCTCGCCGGCGACGCCGGATACGACACGGCGCGCCTGATCATGAGTCCGTCCTTCGACAAGCACCCCGCTCTCATCGCGCAACCCACCGGTGCGACGGACGTGCAGGCGGCCGTGCGCTTCGCGCGCGCCAACAACCTGCTGGTCGCGGTCAAGTGCGGCGGCCACAGCCACTCGGGACATTCGACCTGCGACCGCGGGATGCAGATCGACCTGTCGAACATGCGCGGAGTGCGCGTGGATCCGCGCGCGCGACGTGCCTGGGTCGAGGGCGGCACGCTACTCGGACAAGTCGATCACGAATGCATGCCGCATGGACTGGTGACACCGCTCGGTACGGTATCGCACACCGGCGTAGGCGGCCTGACCACGGGCGGAGGATTCGGACGCCTGGCCCGCAAATTCGGCATGTCCATCGACAATCTCGCGTCGGTTGACGTGGTGACTGCCGACGGCCAACTGCGGCACGCCAGCGCCAAGGAAAACCCGGATCTCTTCTGGGGCGTGCGCGGCGGCGGCGGCAATTTTGGCGTGGTGACGAACTTCGAATTCATACTGCACCCGATGCAACGCGAAGTCGTGGCGGGAGCGGTGAGCTTTCCGATCGCCCGGGCGCGCGATGTGCTGAGCATGTATGCCGAACATGTGGCAGCCGCGCCCGATGAGCTGTATTTCAACCCGTCCATGGTGTTGCCGCCGGGAGGCGCTCCCGGTGTCGTATCGGTGAGTGTCTGTTATTGCGGGCCGCAGCAGGACGCCGAACGTGCGCTTGCGCCGTTGCGCAAACTGGGTACGCCGAATTCCGACACCATCAAGGCCAAGGACTATCTTCTCGTACAGCGCGTCAACGATTCGACGGACGAGCGTGCCGTCGGCCTGTATCTGAAAGGCGGCTTTCTCGCACAAATGCCGGACAAACTCATTTCTACCGTGCTTGATGGCTTCCAGGGTGATCCGGGCCGGGCGACCGCGCTGTTTTTCCAGCACTGCGGCGGCGCCGGCAGTCGCGTGGCAGAAGGCGCGACCGCATTCGCCCAGCGGGACTCGATCACCAACATGATGACCGCGGTCGAGTGGCGCTTCGGCGTTGATGATCCGGCCGCACACATCCAGGCGACACGCAAATATTGGGCGGCGCTCGAGCCGTTCACCCGCGGGTTCTACGTCAACGATCTGGCGCGCGAAGCAACCGACAAGGAAATCAACGCCAACTATCGCGGCAACTATCCGCGGATGGTGGCCGTCAAGAAGACCTACGACCCGACCAACCTGTTCCGGCTGAATGCAAATGTGCAGCCGTCGGGAGTGGCCTGACGCTAGTTAGCCTTGTCCGCGACCGCCACTGCATCCACCGGCGACTCGAGGTGCCCGGCTTGAGAGTCGTCGCGGCCTGACCTTCGTAGGTCACGCGCAGTTCGCCGGCCACGAGCACCATTCGTTCCGCGGAAGTGTGCCAGTGCAGTGGCAGATTTGAATTTGCCGGCACCTTGAAGAAGACGTCGGCATTCGCCTTCGCAGGGTCGCCGTGCAGCACGGCAATCCTGCAGCCCTCGGGCAGGAACGCCGGGCATGCGCCCCACTGCAGCCGGCTGTCGTCGGCGGTCCACGCGATCGCCTTCTCCTGATCTGCCGCCTGCGTGGCAGTGACCATTGCCAGGAAACAAAGCGCCGCCCGCCATGCGCGGGACTTCTGGTTTTCTGTAGACATGTTGAGTCCTCCCGTTGATGAGTTCTCTCAATTCGCGTTGGCGCATTGCAGCTGCGTCCAGGATGGCTGTCGCAGGAATGTCACGAGGTGTGCGCCCAGTTCGCGCACGTCGTCTTCCGCGCCGTGAATGAAACTCGACTTGCGCCGGCGCATGAAATTGAGCCCGAGCGTGTACAGGCCCGGCGCATCGACGATGCCACCGTCGTGGCGTAATCGCCCCTTGCGGTCGAGCACCGGTACATGAAGCCAGCTGTAGTCGGGGCGAAAGCCGGTGGCCCAGATGACGGTGCCGATCCGGCCGTCGGTCAGATCAAGCGACAGACGCGGCGCATCCGCCAAACGCGTCGCCGCAAATCTTTCGGGCGGCGCCACTTCGCGCGCAAGGTCGTTGCGTTCCACCCAGGCGTCGATCGTTTCGAGCAGACGACCGAGTTTCAGATCCGCCATCGTGCAGTGATTGCGCAGGCCACCGGAGAATTGCGCCTTGCCCGCCGCGATGCCGGCCACGCGCCCGACGATCTCGACGCCACTTTCGGTGAGCGCATTCAGGTCGAGCGTCAGCCGCTGCGGCGAACCGATGAGTTGTGGTGAGGGCACGCGACGCGCGCGCACCAGGTCGTCGACCGCGTCATACTTTTCATCGAGGATGCCGGTGGCGTGCAGCCACCATTGGATGTCCCAGCCGCGATACACGCGTGGCATGCGGATGTGCTCACCGACGGCGAGCCACACCGGCCGGCCCGAGCGCTGGATCTCATCGGCCAGCTGCACTCCGGTGGCCGAGGCGCCGACGACCAGCACACCGTTCGAATCGAGCTGCTCCGGGTTGCGATAATCCTTCGGCGTCAGCGAACGGACCGAAGGCGGCAAGGCGCTGGCGACTTCCGGCACATTCGCGAGGTTGTGCGCGCCGCTGGCGATCACCACCGCGCGACAACGCCACTCACCGCGATTCGTGACCACCCAATAGCCGCCGTCGCTGGGGTGCACCGACGTCACCGTGGTGCGCTCGCGCACCGGCGCATTGATGAGCCTGGCGTAACGCCCGATGAACTCGACGACTTCCGGCATCGTCATGTAGCCGAATAGGATCGCTGCCGTTGTAACGGTAGCCCGGAAGTCGCGTCTGCCAATTGGGTGTGAGCAGCCGCAGCGAGTCCCAGCGCTCACGGCGCCAGGAGTTCGCAATCACGCCGCGCTCGAGCACCACGTGATCGATCGCGGCGTTCGACAGGAAAGCGCTCATGGCCAGTCCCGCGTGGCCGGCGCCGATCACGACGACGTCAGCGGCGCCGGCACGGGGAAAGGTCATGGCGATCAGCGAACTTCGACAAACACGTTGGTCGGGTTCGTCACGATGTCGAACACGGCCGAACGCTTCTGCGACTGCGCCACCAGGGCGGCGATGTCTTCCTTCGACGCATCGGCGTCGACATCGAACACCACCTTGATGGAGTCGAAGCCGTTGCGCACTTCGCTGTCGATGCCGAGGATGCCCTGCAGGTCCATGCCGGCTTCGACCGTGGCGCTGACCGAGCGCAACTGGATCCCGCGATTCTGCGCGACGGCGGCGATTCCGGCCGTCAGGCACGAGGCGAGACCGACGAGTACGAACTCCACCGGCGTCGCTCCCAGGTCTTCGGAAGCGAAGATCTCGGGATGGTCAGCGTCAAAGCTGAATTCGCGCTTGTGAGATTGTTCTGTACCAAGTCCAAAGTACTTCTGCAGCGTGGTGCGGCTGTGCGTGCCGCGCACCCAGTTGCAGTTCGCCCGCCAGGTGAAGCGAGCGGCTTCCGGAGCCTTGGTCAGGGCCTCGCGTGCGCCCAGCAGGGCCTGGACGTTGACGCCATTGTCGACATTGATCGTGGTCATTTTCATTGGAAGTGTTCCCTATCGGGATGGTTGGGAAGCTAAGGCTGGCCTCGGGCCGTGGAAATGGGCGTGGAAATGACCGTGGAAAATGATCCAGCCGAAAAATTCCCACGGCCGTTCCCACGCAACGGTGTGAGGATCGCCCCCCTGGACCACATCACTGGGGAACACCATGGCCCGCTATCGCAACATTCTCGAGACCATCGGCAACACACCGCTCGTCAGGCTGAACAAGCTGGCGCCGGCCGGCGTCAACCTGTACGTCAAGGTCGAATCGTTCAACCCGATGGGCTCGGTCAAGGACCGCATGGCGCGGGCCATCATCGAGCGCGCCGAAGAGAGCGGCGCGCTGAAGCCCGGGCAGACGGTGGTCGAAGCCACCAGCGGCAATACCGGCATCGGACTCGCCATGGTGTGCGCGCAGAAGGGATACCCGCTGGTGGTCACGATGGCCGAAAGCTTCAGCATCGAGCGGCGCAAGCTGCTGCGGTTTCTCGGGGCGCGCGTGGTTCTGACGCCGGCTGCCGAAAAAGGCAGCGGCATGCTCGCCAAGGCCGTCGAGCTGGCCGAGAAACACGGCTGGTTCCTGTGCCGGCAATTCGAAAATGAAGCCAACGCCGATGTGCATTCGCACACCACGGCGCTGGAAATCCTCTCTGACTTCGCAGGCGAGCGGATCGACTACTGGGTCACGGGCTTTGGCACCGGCGGCACTCTGAAAGGCGTCGCGCGCGTGCTGAAGAAGCAACGTCCCGAGACGCGCATCGTCGCGGCCGAGCCCGACAATTCACAGGTGCTCGGCAGCGGCATTCCCCAACAGCGCCGGCCGGACGGCTCACCGTCTGCCAGTCATCCGCGCTTTCGCCCGCACCTGATGCAGGGCTGGGCGCCGGACTTTGTCTCCCGCCTCACCGAGGACGCCGTCACCGCCGGGCTGGTCGACGAAATCGTGCCGGTGGCGGGCAATGACGCGCTGCGCATGGCGCGCGAGCTCGCGCGACAGGAAGGCATCTTCGTCGGCACTTCGAGTGGCGCCACGCTGGCGGCGGCGCTGACGATTGCGCAGCGCGCCAAGCCGGGCGCGAACATCGTCTGCATGCTGCCCGACACGGGTGAGCGCTACCTGTCGACGCCGCTGTTCGAGGACATCGGCGAAAACATGAACGCGGAGGAAATGGAAATCTCGCGCTCGACCCCGGGGTTCCGTTTCGACGCGCCGCCCGCCGCGGCGCCGCCGGCGGCCGCGCCCCTGCCCGTGGCACTCGACGCCGAGGCGGAAAAGCTCGTGGACGAGGTGATCCGCAACGAGCCCGTCGTGTTGTTCGCGCTCGAGTGGTGCGAATTCTGCTGGTCGGTGCGCAAGCTGTTCGCGAAAGTGGGCATCCAGTATCGCAGCGTGGATCTCGACTCCGTGGCATACCAGGCGGGCGAGCTGGGCGGCAAGATTCGCGCCGTGCTCGCCAAGCGCACCGGTGCGGTCACGATTCCGCAGATCTACATCGGCGGCGTGCACATCGGCGGCGCCACCGATCTGTTCGACGCATGGCGCAAGGGCTCGATTCAACAAGCCTTGAACGAGCACAAGATTCCCTACGATGCGAGTGCGGCAATCGACCCGTACACGCTGCTGCCGAAATGGCTGCATCCGCGCAAGTCGGCCTGAGAGATGAACTGACAGCCATGAATCCACAGCAGCTTCCGATCATCGACGTCGGTGATCCCGAGCGGCCCGACACCCTTCGCGCCATCGATGCCGCTTGCCGGGAATGGGGCTTCTTCCAGGCGATAGGCCACGGCATCGACCGGCGCGTGATCGCGTCGCTGCAGCAGCAGATGCGCGAGTTCTTCGCGCAACCGCTGGCGGCGAAACACGCGATCGTGCGCACCGCGGAAAATCCGTGGGGGTTCTACGATCGCGAGCTCACGCGCCACACGCCGGACTGGAAACAGATCTACGACGTCGGGCCGGGCAATGGCGCGGCCATCGTGCCGCAGTGGCCGGCGTCACTCCCGGATTTCAGGGCCGCGATCGAAAACTTTCACGACGCCTGCGACACGCTGGCGCTGCGAATCCTGGGCACCATCGCGAACAACCTCGGCGTGCCCGCGCGCGTCCTGGATCTGGACTTTCGCGACGTCAATACCAGTTTCCTGCGCCTGAACTACTACCCGCCGTGTCCCACGAACGGACAGCTCGGCATCAGTCCGCACACGGACTCCGGCGCCGTCACGGTGCTGTTGCAGGACGAACAGCCGGGCCTCGAGGTGCTGCACGACGACGACTGGCAGCTGGTCGAGCCGTGCCGCGATGCGCTGGTGGTGAATATCGGCGACATCGTCCAGGTGTGGTCGAACGATCGCTATCGCGCGGCACTGCACCGCGTTGTCGTGCAACCGGATGCCGAGCGATTCAGCGCCGCGTTCTTCCTGAACCCGTCCTATGGCGCCGAATACGCTCCGCTGCCGACGATGATCGATGCCAGGCATCCGGCGCGTTATCGGCCGATCAACTGGGGCGAGTTCCGCTCGCGGCGCACGGCCGGCGACTACGCCAACGCCGGCGAATACGCCGAGATCAGCCAGTACCAACTTTGAGAGCCAGATTTGAGAGAAGGAGCCACCAATATGGCATTCATCGAAAGCATCCCCGACTCCGAAATCAACGCCGACATACAGGCCATGTACGCCCGCCAGGAGTCTTTCTGGGGCTTCGTCCCCAACTACGCGAAGGTGTTTTCCCACCGGCCGGAACTCATGGGCCTGTGGGCGCAGCTGCAGGCCGGCATCAAGCGCCACATGGACAAGCGGCGTTTCGAGCTCATCACCTTCGCCGCCTCGCATGCCTTGCGCAGCACCCTGTGTTCGCTGGCGCATGGCAAGGCGCTCGCGACCTTGCTCTCCGAGGACGATGTCGTCGCGATCGCGCGAGGCGAGGTGCCAGCCTCGCTGTCGCCGGCCGAGGCCGCCATGGTGGAGTTCAGCCGCAAAGTCGCCCGCGATGCCACCTCCGTGACGGCGGAAGACGTGGCCGCACTTCGCGAGCACCAGTTTTCCGATGCGGAGATCTTCGACATCTCGGCGGCGGCCGCGGCGCGCGCGTTCTGGACCAAACTGCTCGAATCCCTGGGCGTCGAGGCCGAGCCGTCATTGCGCGACATGAACGGCACGCTGCAAACAGCACTGGTCGTCGGCCGACCCCTGGATCGTGCCGCGTGGCAGACACATGCGGCATAGTCGGAGCCTGTTAGTCGCAGCCGTGGCCATCGCGGCGGGAGGAATCGCGATGAATGCACGATCCGAGCAGCGCCGCCTCGTGGACCTCAGTCACACCATCGAGAACGGCATGATCACGTACAAGGGACTGCCCGGTCCCGAGATCACCGATCATCTGAGCCGTGAGCAGTCGCGCGCCAACTATGCCGAAGGCACCGAATTCCAGATCGGCAGGATCTCGATGGTGGCCAACACCGGCACCTACCTCGACACGCCATTTCACCGCTTTCCCGGCGGCCGCGACCTGGCGGGCCTGGACCTGTCGACACTCGCCGAGTTGCCGGGAGTGCTGGTGCACGCTGACCCCTCACGCGGGCGGGCCATCACGCGCGACGCGTTCCGCGGGATCGAATTGCGCGCCAAGGCGGTACTGGTGCATACCGGTTGGGACGCTCACTGGCGCACCGCGCAATATTCGGATGGCCACCCGTTTCTCACCGAGGACGCCGCGGCGTATCTCAAGGAATCCGGCGTCGTGCTGGTCGGCATAGACTCGTTCAATATCGATGACACCGCCAACAAGCGACGCCCGGTGCACACCATCCTGTTGGGCGCCGGCATCCACGTCGTCGAGCATCTGCGCGGCCTCGAGCAGTTGCCGGCGTCGGAGTTCCGATTTTCAGCCGTGCCCGCCAAGGTCAAAGGCATGGGCACGTTTCCGGTGAGGGCGTACGCGACGCTGGACTAGTTGGCCATGACCAGGGCCGCTCCAGGGAACTGGCTCTCACTCCGCCACAGGCGTTCCCGCTGGAACGTTCTTCGCCCGCCTTGCCTGCTGCAACAGCACTTCGACGGCGAGGCCGTAATCCATCTTTTCGCCTCTCCAGCCGGTCGCGGCGCTGTGCGTTGCAGCTGTTAGCTGCTTCCAGTCGCCGTGCGGCTTTGTGTAACCGGGCGAAACGCTGTCGACTGGCTACGCCATCCGGCTTCACGAACCTCAGGCCGCCGTCGTCGAGGATCTCGATGCGAATGCCGCCTTCGTGAACGGCATGGTGGTGGAATCGACAGAGCGAGACCAGATTGGAGGGCTTCGTTTCGCCGCCGTTGGCCCAGTGCTCGACATGATGGGCATCGAGGTAGCGCGTGTTCGCGCAGCCGGGAAAACGGCAGCCCTTGTCGCGGGCGTTCAGGATGCGTCGAAGCGGGGCAGAAATCGTCCTGGTCTTGCGCCCCACGTTGAGCGGCTCGCCGTCATCATTTTCAATCAGGTCGACGACGCTCGCGTCGCAGGCCAGCCGGCGCCCGGTTTCGGCGGCCATCGACGGCCCGGGTTCGAATTCACAGCACCCCGCGGTCCGGTCTCGCAACGTCTCCGCGGCTACATGCACGACGATCTGCTGGCGATCGCCGCCAGCGGCTTCCATGACGCCGTGCGCCAGGAAGCTCTCGGCAATGAGGGCGAGGGCGTCGGCGCGGCGTGTGCTGAAGGGCACTGGTTCTGATGACGTTCCAGCTGGAACGTCATCGGGCAAAGCTGCAGGCAGTTCCTCCACAGCGAGCTCAAGCGCCTTCACGATCCGCGCGCCTGCTTCGGCCGGCACCCGGCAATTCAGGATGAGTGAGCCATCGTCGTCGTATCGATAACTCACGCAGCGGTTCTGCTGCTGGCGATCTTCGCGCGAACAACTCCTCGGCGTCCTGGCAGCGCCGATACGCACGGACGAGATTCTCGACATGCTGCGCCGTGCCGTGCTCGGCAATCGTCAGTAGGGTAGTCCTCGGTCTCGGCGCTGGCGACGCGAGTGATCTCGCGTGCCTTGGAGTAACTCAGTTTTCCAGACGCCATCGCCGCGGAGATCTTCGGCAGGTTCTCGAGCGCTCGGGCGACGCGAACCTTCTCCCGCGCCGCGCCCATCGCGATCCCGCACTTCCAGTTGAGCCAGTGGGCACAGGACTGCGTTGCACTGTCGGACCAACCACTGCGCCGGTCGAACTCGGCGATCAACATCAGCCAGCGATGGTTCGCCGCATTGATGTGGCCAGTCAGCGTGCAGATCTCGGCGGAGTTCAGCGATGGAACGCATGGCAGCTCGATATATAAGAGCGGTGACACTGTGTATGCGTACAGTATACGCGTCATGCCCAGTCGATGCAGCGCGAAATCGCTATTTTTCCCGATCTCATTTTCAACGCATGGACGAAGTGGTTAGGCAACGGCGAGCATTCGAACTTCGCGCTGCGGAAACGGAATGACGATACCGGCATCCCGGAAGGCCGCGAGGACTGCCTGGTTGATCTCACTCGCCGTGACGCCGAAATCCGTGACCGCAACCCAGGGCTTGATGGCAATGTTCACGGACGAATCCGCGAGCGTGCTGACGACGATCAGTGGCTCGATTTCCCGCAGTATGCGTGCATTCGCGCGCAGCATCTCCTGGATCACCGCGATCGCGCGACTCACATCGGTATCGTACGCAACGCCGACAACGACATTGACCTGCCGGATCTTGCCGAAGTTGTGCAGGATCTCACCGACGATCTTGCGATTTGGAATGATGACGCGTGAACGGTCCGGATGGGTCAGCGTCGTCTGAAACAGCGAAATGATTTCCACGGTGCCCTCTTCGTCCGCGATCTCGATGTACTCACCGATCCGGAACGGCTTCGTGATGATGATGGTCAATCCGGCAACCAGATTGCCAAGCACCCCCTGCATCGCCAGTGCGATCCCGGCGCCTGCGACGCCGAGGCCGGCGATCAGCGGCAACAACTCCACGCCGAGATTTTGCAGCGCCATGATCACGAACAGCACCGAAATCACGGCACGCGCGATCCGTACGATGAGGGTGCGAACCGGCGGCTCCATCTCGAGATGTCCGAGGGCGCGGTCCAGCCAAATCGACAGCCAGCGGCCGACAAAATAGCCCAGGGTCAGGATCAGCAAAGCGGCGAGCACTTTTGGCCCGAACTTGACTGCCAGGTCAACGGCCGTGGTGCGAACTTGCTCGATGGTTTCCAGTGATTCGGCCATGACGGCGCCCTCGTGAACAAGAGGCGCGTCATCCTACCGCAGCCGAAATGTCGACGACGGTATCGCGGATCGAACTAACTGATGTCTACATGCGCCGCGGACGCCATTTCTTCGCGTCCTGCGGCAACGCCGGCTGCTGATTCGACTTGCCGCGCGACTTCCTCAAGCGTGGTGCCGTCGATGTGATCATCCGGCAGCATCGGCACGAAGGTCGGAGGATTCTTCGCACGCTCGCGATTCACCGCCTCGAAGCCGGAGGCGAGCTTGATCAACATGGGCTCGCTGAACGCGGTACTGAAGAAGCTGATGCCGAGCGGCGCCCCATGCACGTTGCTCGCCGGCACCTGCACGATGGGATAACCCGCGCCGGCCGCAAGGCCGGAGCTGCCGAACATGAAGTGGTCGCCATAGAGCAGGTCCGTGGCCCACGCCGGGTTGTCGGTCGGCGCAATGACGGCATCCAGGTCGAAATCCTGCAGCGCCTTGTCGATGCCATTCACGCCCGACAGCCGGTCGATCTCCAGCGCCTGGTTGTATGTCATGTTGCCGAATGCCGGCTGCGGATCGTCCGCGCCGAGCGCCAGCGAGTTCGACAGTTCGAAGATTTCCTGCGCGAAGAACGGCATTTCCCGGTCGGCATTGGCTTCGTTGAACGCGATGGCGTCCGCCAGTGTCCCGCCCGCCAGCGGCACACGGGCACGGGTCGCGAAGTAGTTGCGCACATCGATGCGGAACTCGTACACGAGCACCAGGAACTCGCCATCGGCCGGTGCGAACTGGAATCCGGCGGCATCCAGGTCGATGACCGTCGCCCCCGCCGCCTCTAACTGCTCGATCACTTCATCGAAGGCAGCACCGACCTGCGCCGGCGCGTTCTCGATACCCTGGCGCGTGAGCCCGAGCCGCGCACCTTGCAGGCCATTGCGATCCAGGAACTGGGTGTAGTCGGCGGGAATGTTCGTGGGCCGCGGGCGTCCGGTCCAGCCGAGCGGCACCCCCGCCGTGGCGGGATCGCGCCCGTCGGAGGTGCGGCTCTGAATGACCGACAACGCGATGGCCGCGTCTGCGACGGTGCGGCCGTGCGGACCCACCGTGTCCTGGGTGTGTGAGATCGGTACCACGCCAGCCCGGCTCGTCAGACCCACGGTTGGCTTGATGCCCACCACACCGTTCGCGTTGCCCGGACACACGATGCTGCCGTCCGTTTCCGTGCCCAATGACACCGCCGCGAAATTCGCGCTCGCCGCGGCGCCGGACCCTGAGCTCGAGCCACAGGGGTTGCGATTGAGACCGTACGGGTTGTTAGTCTGGCCGCCGACAGCGGACCATCCGCTCACGGAGTTGAACGAGCGGAAGTTGGCCCACTCGGAGAGATTGGTCTTGCCGAGGATCACCGCACCGCCGGCGCGCAGCCTGGCGGCCACGGTGGAATCGCGCAGCGCGGGCGCGCCTTTCAGCCCGAACGATCCGGCAGTAGTTTGCATGCGATCGCCGGTGTCGATATTGCCCTTGAGAAGCACCGGGATGCCGTGCAAGGGGCCGAGCACCCTGCCCCTGCGGCGCAGCGCATCGGCACGATGCGCCATCTCGAGCGCGTCGGGGTTCAACTCCATCACCGAGTTGACGCCCGGCCCATCCTGGTCGAACGCCAGGATGCGCCCGATGTATGCGCGCGTGAGTTGCTCGGAACTCAGGCGTCCCGAGGCCATCGCGGCCTGCAATTGCGCGACCGTGGCTTCTTCGAGGCGAGGGCGTGGGGAGTGGCTGGTTCGTGTCCGCGTCGGCATTCGCGGCAAGCGGCGCAAACAAGACGAGAACGACGGCAACAATACGCGTGACCATGGCTGCTCTCCCTGCGTTGCGGTCATCGGTGAAAGGCGGTTCGCTCGACCGAGCGAAGTTGTTGTGGCGTTTCGCGGCGTACTCTGCTCCGGCGTCCAGGCAGAGACAAGCCTTGACCGGCCGACGCTAACACCTGCCGTTATGGATTCCGACATAGAATCCGGGGATGTCAGCACGCACCGCACTACTCACAACTCTCACCTCACTCGCCCTGCTCGCGACGCATGCAGCGCATGCCGCGCCCGCGGAACTGAGCGGTCGGTGGGAAGCGGCCCTGCGTTACGAGGGGACTCCGGAAGCGGTGAAGTACTCGAGGCTCAACATCGAGGCGAAGGACTCTGCCTACATCGCTTCGTTTCAATGGTTGCAGTTCGAAGGCAGTGCGAAAGGCGGCGCCCTGCAACTGCGCTGTACTTCGCCTGTCGGCGTCCACGGTGAACCCTGCGGCGAGCTCACGCTGCGCAAGAACCGCACAGGTCTCGAAGGATCAGGAACGTTGTATGGTCTGAAGGCCAACATCGTTGCCGAGCGGCCGGCGGTCGCCCCGGCGAGCTCTCCGACGGTTCATGCCTTCGAACCGCGTTCGTTCCACCTGCAATTCTCCGACGCGCCGCCAGCCGTGCTGCGCATTTTTCCCGGAGACACCGTGCGCACGAAGACGCTCGATGCTGCGGGACGCGATGAACACGAAGTCAATCGCTCGCCGCCGGGTAATCCGCAGACCGGGCCGTTCCATGTCGAGGGCGCGATGCCGGGCGACACGCTCGTGGTCCATTTCAAGCGTATCCGGCCGAATCGCGATACCGCGCGCATCTATTCCAACGTCGTGCTGGTCGGCGCGTTCGAGCCCGCCTACGTGCACGGCCTGAAACTCGTCGACAACTGGAACGGCACCTGGAAGCTGGATCGGGACAATGGCACCGCGAGCCTGGTGCAACCTTCGGACAAAGCTGAAGGACCTCACCGTGAAACTGGATCCGATGATGGGTGGCGTCGGCGTCGCACCGCCGGATGGTCAGGCCATCAGCACTTCGGATCTGGGCGCGTTTGGTGGCAACCTGGACTACCAGGGCATTCGCGAGGGCACGACGCTGTACCTGCCGGTGTTCACGCGCGGCGCACGATTGTTCATGGGTGACGGGCACGCCCTGCAAGGTGCGGGTGAACTACCCGGCCAGGGACTGGAGACGTCCATGGATGTGGAGTTCACGGTACGGGTGATCGAAAACGAAACGCTCGGCCAGCCATGGGCCGAGGATCGAGCGCTTCGTCATGGTGATGGGTATTGGCGGGTCGCTGACCGAGTCGCTGCAGCGCGCCACGACCGGGCTCACGCGCTGGCTCGAGAAGCGCTACCAGCTCAATTCGGCGGAAATCGCCATGGTGCTAGGGACGTCGATCGACTACGACATCGCCGAAATCGTCGACCCGCACATCCACGTGGTCGCCAGGATTTCCAAGGACGTGCTTGGGCAGATCCGCCCTGCGCCTCTCGAAGACCGAAACTGACAAAGTTTGATCGGCACGCGGCCATGGCACTCCGCCAGGCGCGTCAACTATTACATTTGGTCACGATTGTTTACCGCGCCCGCGGCGCGCGATGACTAACCTCTGCAAATGAACAGCACCTCCGTCCTGACCAGTCGTGCGCTGTTTCACTTGTCGGCGGATGCCGCGCTGAATACTTCGGCCCGACTTTGGTGGCTGACAACCGCCCTGGGCCAGTGGATTTTCATGGCCTATGTCGTGAGTTTCTACAGTCCATTGCTGTTGCAAAGTGGCATCGCGGGCTTGAAGGAAGCCCACCTGGCCAACGGCTACATGCCCGGCGATACGCTGGGTAATGCCGCGCTGGCCGGCCATTTGATGTTTGCCGTCATCATCATGGGTGGCGGTGCGCTTCAGATGGTGCCGCAGATCCGCGCGCACTTCCCGGTTTTTCATCGCTGCCTGGGGCGCACTTACATGTTCACCGCGGTCGCGAGCGCCATTGTCGGGCTCTTCCTGATCTGGACGCGTCCCCTCTTTGGTAGTTTGGTGAACAACATTGGCACCAGCCTCGACGGCGTTCTGATCATCATCTTCGCGGCCATCGCGCTGCGCTACGCCATTAACCGCGATGTCCGTACCCATCGACGCTGGGCCCTGCGACTCTTCATGGTGGTGAGTGCGGTCTGGTTCATTCGCATCGGGTTTCGAGTGTGGAACTTCCTGACCGGCGGGATCGGGATCGACCCCGAGTCGTTTTCGGGGCCGTTTGTCGCCATCTGGCATTTCGGCCAGTACCTGTTGCCGCTGGCGGTCCTGGAACTCTATTTTATCGCGCGTGACGCAACCAACGAGCACGCCCGCTACGCCATGGCCATTGGACTTTTCGGGTTGACGGTACTGATGGGTATCGGAATCACTCTCGTCACCCTGCATTCCTGGCTGCCTCGTCTTTAGTAAAGGCTGTGCGCATTGCCATCAGGCGTTACGCTTGCGCGCGGGATGACTGAAGCTGCCCACATCCTGGTCGTGGACGACGATCGCGAGATCCGTACGCTGCTCGCGGGGTATCTCGAGAAGAACGGGTTGCGCGTCAGCGTGGCGCAGGACGGCAAGGAGATGCGCCGCGTGCTGGACCGCACGCACGTAGACCTCATCGTGCTGGACGTCATGATGCCGGGTGACGATGGTCTCAAGCTGTGCCGGCAGCTGCGCGCGAGCTCGCAGGTGCCGATCATCATGCTCACGGCACGCGCCGAGGACATAGACCGGATCCTGGGCCTGGAACTGGGCGCGGACGACTATCTGCCGAAGCCCTTCAATCCGCGCGAACTCCTGGGGCGCATCGCCGCGGTGTTGCGTCGCACGGCACACGCGCCACGCGATCCGATGCCATCGACGGTTGCCGGCTATCGCTTCGCGGGCTGGCGGCTCGACACCACCGAGCGTTCGCTGACACACGAGGACGGCTCCACCGTGTCCCTTTCCGGTGCCGAGTATCGTTTGCTCGCCGTGTTGCTGGCACACGCGGGCCGGGTGCTGTCGCGCGTGCAGCTGATGGAGCTGCTGCGAGGACGCGACTTCGAGCCCTTCGATCGAAGCATCGACGTGCGCGTGAGCCGACTGCGACAACTCCTGCGCGATGATGCGCGCACGCCGCACATCATCAAGACAGTCTACGGCGAGGGTTACGTGATCGGCGTACCGGTAGATACCGAGCAAGCGTCATGAGCCTTCTCCCCTCCACTTTGTTCGGCCGCCTGCTGGCATCCCTGCTCCTGGCGGTTGGCACGACCTTGTTAGCGATGGTCTTGCTGATCGTGCAGGATCGACGCGACCTCAACGCTCGCGCGGGCGGAGTCGCTTACAGCTCTCATCGCATCGCACATCTCACCCGGGTGCTCGAAGCACTGGAAAGCGAAGCCCGCGACCTGGAGCGCAGGCGTCTCAGCGCCGATCCGGGGCTGATGCTCGACCCGGAAATCCATGAGCGGCGGGTGCTTCCCCGCCACGAAGTCGACGTCGTCGAGCGTGCATTTGTGGCGGAACTGCACGAACGCCTCGGCGACAACTACTCGGTGGCAGTGCATCGCGCGTCCCGCCAGGCCGACGACCGTGTCATCCGGCTGCTCAATGACAGCGGGCGCTCCATGACTGGGCTGCTGGATGTCACGGTCAAGCTGCCAGACCGCTACATGCTCACTTTCCGCGTGCTTGCGCCGCCGCCCGTGCCGCCACTTCCCTGGCAACTCTTCCGTCTGTTGGGGGCGCTGACAATCGTACTGGTGGTCATACTTTTCGTGGTCACGCGCAATATCACGCGGCCGCTTTCGAACCTCGCGCGCGCCGCTGACGCGGCGGGCCGCAGCGTCCGACTGCCGCCGGTGCCGGAGCAAGGCGTGAGCGAGATCCGCGAAGCGACGCGCGCCTTCAACACCATGCAGGACCGCCTGCTGCGTTACCTCGACAGCCGCACCGGCGTACTCGCGGCGATGTCGCACGACCTGCGAACGCCGCTCACGCGCCTGCGGCTGCGCGTCGAGTCGGTTGCCGACCCGCAGCTGCGCGCGCGCTTCCGCACGGAACTCGATGAAATGGAGGGCCTGGTGCGCAGCGCGCTCGCATTGTTCAAAGGTGTCGCGGACGACGAAGCGTTCGAGCAGGTGGACGTAAATGTCCTGCTCGAGACGCTGGTGGCGGAGTATGTCGAGGTCGGCGCTGAGGTCTCGATCGCGGGATCCGCGCGGGACGCGACTTTTGCCAAACCACGCGCATTGAAGCGGTGCCTCACGAACCTCGTCGACAACGCGCTGACATTTGGCCAGCGGGCCATGATCCGCATCGACGATGGAGAAGCCCTGGTCATCACCGTGTCCGACGACGGTCCCGGCATTCCCGAGGAGTCGCTCGAAAAAGTGTTTGAGCCTTTCCATCGGCTGGAGTCCTCGCGCAGCCGCGACAGCGGCGGTACCGGCCTAGGACTCTCGATCGCGCGCGACATCGCGCAGGCGCACGGCGCCACGCTGACGTTGCGCAATCGTCCCCAGGGTGGCCTGACTGCCGAGCTGTGCCTGCGGCGCAAATGCGCCGCGCCGTGACCCACCGGCGCGCATTCAGATCGCTGTTACGACTCGGGACCGGGATTGACGTTCCTCAGACGTTGTCCCCTTCGGTGGAGGTCCGCTGGCCTGCTTCGCCGTGCTTACCCCAGCGCCAGCCGGTGATCTCCGGCATGTCGTCGCCGTGCTCGCCGATGTATTGCTTGTGCTCGAGCAGCTTCTCGTTGATCGCCTGTTTGGCGTAGGCGGCGCGTGATCCGAGCTGTGGCAGGCGCTCAATCACGTCGCCGAAAAGATTGAAGCGGTCGAGGTGGTTCATCACCACCATGTCGAACGGTGTGCTGGTGGTGCCCTCCTCCTTGTAACCGCGCACGTGGATATTGTCGTGGTTGGTGCGGCGATAGGTGAGCCGGTGGATCAGCCACGGATAACCGTGGAATGCAAAGACGACGGGCTTGTCGCGCGTGAATAGCAAGTCGAAGTCGTCGTCCGGCAAGCCATGCGGGTGTTCGCTCGATGGCTGCAGTTTCATGAGATTGACGACGTTGATGACCCGGACCTTCAGTTCGGGCAAGTGCTGTCGCAGCAGATCCACGGCCGCCAGAGTCTCGAGGGTCGGGACGTCCCCGCAACAGGCCATGACCACGTCCGGTTCACCGCCCTTGTCGTTGCTCGCCCACTCCCAGATTCCAATGCCGGCGGTGCAGTGCTTGACGGCCTGGTCCATGGTCAGCCACTGCGGCGCCGGCTGCTTGCCGGCGACGATCACGTTGACGTAATTGCGGCTGCGCAGGCAATGATCGGTGACCGACAGCAGCGTGTTGGCATCCGGTGGTAGATAGACGCGCACGACTTCCGCCTTCTTGTTCACGACGTGATCGATGAAGCCGGGGTCCTGGTGGCTGAAGCCGTTGTGATCCTGGCGCCAGACGTGCGAGGACAGCAGGTAGTTGAGCGATGCAATCGGTCGGCGCCACGGGATGTGATTGCACACCTTGAGCCACTTGGCGTGCTGATTGAACATCGAATCGACGATGTGAATGAACGCCTCGTAACACGAGAAAAAACCGTGACGGCCGGTCAGGAGGTAGCCCTCCAGCCATCCCTGCATCTGGTGTTCGCTCAGCATTTCCATCACCCGGCCGTCCGGCGCCAGGTGGTCGTCGAACGGAAAGCGCTCCGCCATCCATGCGCGGTTCGTGACCTCGAGCACATCCTGCCAGCGGTTGGAATTGTTCTCGTCCGGGCTGAAGAGGCGAAAGTTGCGACTGTCCGCGTTGAGCTTGAGCGTGTCGCGCAGCAAGGCGCCCATGACCCGCGTGGACTCGACTTGCAATGCACCGGGCTCCTGCACCTTCACGGCGTAGTCGCGAAAATCCGGCAGGCGCAGCTCGCGCAGCAGCAGTCCGCCATTGCCGTGCGGATTGGCGCTCATGCGACGCTCGCCCTCGGGCGCCAGCGCCAGGATCTCCGGGTTCGGGCGCCCGCTCGATGAGAACAGCTCTTCGGGCTTGTAGCTCTTCATCCATGCTTCGAGGATCTTGACGTGCCCGGGCTTGTTCATGTCGCCCATCGGAACCTGGTGCGAACGCCAGTAATCCTCGGCGCGCTTGCCGTCGATTTCCTTCGGGCAGGTCCAGCCCTTCGGCGAACGCAGCACGATCATCGGCCACAGTGGTCGCTTTGCACCGCCGTCGCGCTGCGCCTCCGCTTTGATGTGCTGCAGATCGTGGACGATGCCATCGAGCGTGCCGGCCATGAGCTGGTGCATGGTCTCGGGATCGCTTCCCTCGACGAAATGTGGCTCGTATCCATAGCCGCGGAACAGGTGATCGAGCTCTTCGTGGCTGATACGCGCCAGTACACAAGGGTTGGCGATCTTGTAGCCGTTCAGGTGCAGGATCGGAAGCACCATGCCATCGGTCAGCGGATTCAGGAACTTGTTGGAATGCCAACTCGTGGCGAGCGGCCCCGTTTCCGCTTCGCCGTCGCCAATGACGCAGGCCACGATCAGGTCCGGGTTGTCGAATGCGGCGCCGAATGCATGCGAAAGGGCATATCCCAACTCGCCACCTTCGTGGATCGAGCCCGGAGTTTCTGGCGCCACGTGACTCGGGATGCCCCCCGGGAACGAGAACTGCTTGAACAGCCGCTTCATGCCCTCTTCGTCCAGCGTGATGTTCGGATACACCTCGCTATACGTGCCGTCGAGCCACGCATTCGCCACCAGGGCTGGCCCGCCATGACCAGGACCGGTGATGTAGATCATGTCCAGATCACTCTGGTTGATGATGCGATTGAGATGCGTGTAGATGAAGTTCAGTCCCGGCGTGGTGCCCCAGTGACCTAGCAGCCGCGGCTTGATGTGTTCTCGCAGCAAGGGCCTGGTGAGCAGCGGGTTGTCGTACAGATAAATTTGCCCCACTGACAGGTAGTTGGCTGCGCGCCAGTGTGCGTCCACCCTGGCGAGCAACTCGGGGCCAAGAGGTTTTGTCGGCCGCTGTTTTCATGTCGATCATGGTAGACCCGCAATAAGAACGAGAGGTTTCGCAAGTGCGCGCCGCAGGCGCGCGTGATCGAAGTGACTAGCTACTTCCCGGCGAATCACGTCTCCTGGATCCAGCCACGCGCAACGGCGGCGTCCAGGAATTCGACGAGGTCCGCGGATCGCGCCCGGTTGCCGGTCCTCTGCAGGATCTCGGCCACGAGCTGCACGCGGTCGCGCGAGCCGTCGCACAGCTCCAGGATGGCGACCGCCACGGCGTTCAGCTGTACGTTTCCCTCGGGACTCACCAGGAACAGGCGCGCGCCACTCGTCTCAGGGCCCTGCAGGTGAATCCCTGGTGCGAGACGTACGCGCATGCGCGCAGTGTCGTCTTTCGTGCTCGTCACGTCCCATGATATGCAGATTGCATGCCAGAGCACGTCGTCGGCGAAGTGGTCACGCTACGCGAAAGGCAGGTGCGGCCGCCGCAATGGAATGCCGAGGCGCTTGCAACGACGATACAGAGTGTTGCGACTGATGCCGAGTCGCTCGGCCGTGAGCGACATATTTCCGTCACATTCACCGATGTGTCGCAGCACATCTTCACGGACAGTCGACGCCGAGGCCGGCTGCTGCGGCGCGGGAGCGGCGCGGCAAGTCGTGGCCTCATTGCGAAGCTCGCCCGGCAGGTCCCTGAGTCGCACCACGCCGCCATCGCAAATCGCCAAAGCGGTGCGGATCACGTTGCGCAGCTCGCGCACGTTTCCCGGCCAGCCATACGCCAGCAGTCGCTGAAACGCGGCCACTTCAATGGCGGCGGGCCGGTCGTCGCTGGTCTCCGCGGCCAGGAACTCGCGTATCAGCCGCTCCTTGTCGGTGCGCGCGGCCAGCGGTGGCAGTTCGAGCGTGATTCCGTTGAGGCGATAGTAGAGATCCTCGCGGAATTCGCCGCGCGCGATCATGCTGCGCAAGTTGCGATGCGATGCGCTGATGACGTGCAGGTCCACCTTGATCGGGATTTCGGTGCCGAGCGGCACCACTTCCTGTTCTTCGAGCACGCGCAGCAGACGGGTCTGCAGCGCAAGCGGCATGTCACCGATCTCGTCGAGAAACAACGTGCCGCCCGAGGACTGCAGCACCTTGCCTCTCATTCCTTCCTTGCGTGCGCCGGTGAATGCGCCCCGGCGGTAGCCGAACAATTCACTCTCGATGAGTGACTCCGGAATCGCCGCGCAATTGAGCGCGACGAAGGGCCGTGCCGCGCGGTCGCTCGCGGCATGCAGCGCGCGCGCGAACACTTCCTTGCCGGCGCCTGTCGGCCCTTCGATCATGACCGGTACACGCGACTTCGCGATCCGATACGCGCTGCGCACATTGCGCAGCATCTGTGGATCTTCGCCGGCGAGCTCTTCGAGCGTCAGCGACGCACGCCGCGCGGCCGGGGCTTCGACCTGCATGACGCGCGCGGACTTCGCCGGCCGGATCGGCACCTGCGTGTGCATCGTGCCGCGGTCCAGGCTCGCAAAGAAGCGTCTGCCCAGCGCAACATCCCGCACCGGCCGCAGGTGCCCCGAATGATCAAGCGGTGCCCGGGCTCGATCAATTCCGCGGCGTTGACGTCGAAGACCGCGTCGATCGGTTGGCCGATGAGCGCGGTGCGATTCTCCGCATTCAGCAATTGCATCGCAGTCTCGTCGGCCGCCACGATCGTGGCGTCCGGCGCAAGCGCGATGGCTCCGTCGTGCTGCAGGTTCACGAACTCCGGCCGGGCGTGGAAACGGAACACGACGCCGTTCTGGAAATGCCGCAGAAACAGATACTTTTCGATCAGGCGCGCGGACAGGTTGACCAGCGCACCCGTGTGCGCGACCCCGGCGCGCGTGGACTGCGCGCTCAACGTGGAGGCGTCGAGAACCGCCACCAGCAAACCTGCCGGATCCCGAATAGGTGCGCCGGAACACGACAGGCCGATGTGACACGAGCGAAAGTGTTCGCCCAGGTGGACGGTCACCGATTGGTTCTCGGCGATGCAGGTGCCGATGCCATTCGTTCCCTCGCGACGCTCGCTCCAATCCGCGCCGCACACCAGCCCAGCCTTGCGGAATGTGTCCGCCAGCGTGGCATCTGTTTTTTCGTACAGCACGACGCCACTCGCATCGGTGAGGACCAATGCGTAACCGGACTTCGCGATGTAGTCGTACAGCCAGTCGATTTCCGCCGAAGCGATCTGCACGAGGTCCGCGGATTGTTCGCGGCGTCGCGCCAGCGACGCGTCATCGAGGACGCAGGGAGCGTAGTGATGCGCAGGGTCGATGGAATAGTCGAGGGCGCAGCGGCGCCAGGAATCCGCGATCGCGGGGTTCAGGTCGGCAATCTGGCCTTCCAGCCGGGCTGCCCGCCCGCTTACGAACTCGATAACGTTCGCCGCATGTTGCACGACACTGGAATCCATCTTGAGCTCCCCCGCTGCCGCAATGGATAGCGACTCGCCGCCGCCTCAGGTGGAATGTATCACCCTGTCACTGTGTCGTTGAATCCGTGTCAACGCGAGTACACGCGCCAAACTAGTTGATGGCCGTCTGCGCCACGGCGTGCGGCCCTGCCGTAATTCCTGCTCGCGTGTAAGCGAACTCTTACTGGCATGAGACTTGCCTCAATCTTCCACGCGGGGAAGCCGCGAGATCGGGGGGTGTGTCATGGATGACAGACAGTGGTTGCGATTCGGGACCGCACTTGCAATCGCGATAGGCTGCGCTTCAGCACCCGCACCGGCGGTGGAGATGACGGCCGGTGAATGGAAGTTCACAGCCAACGGCAATGTGAATGTCCATTTCATCGGTTCGAATTGCGAGTCGGAAACGACGCCGGCAATCGCGGGCGGGCTTGCCTGCCGCGGCGCCGCGGGCGAAGACCAGACTTCGTCCATCAGCAACGGCTTGCTGCCCGCCGCACTGGCCATCGGTGCGTCGACGACACAAGGCGGCTACGATCTCGCCGTGACCTTCGGTTTCTATCCCGGGATCAGCACCAACGACGGCAGTCCGAATCTGCAACAGGGCGCGAGCCAGCTGAATACGGGGCTCGGGACCACGGGCATAGATATGCGCCAGGTTTTCCTGACGTTCGGCAACGACAAGATCGGCGAATTCCTGCTCGGCCGAAACATCGGCCTGTTCGGGGCCGATGCGATCCTGAATGACATGACGCTGCCCGGCGTGGGCGCGGGCGGCGGCAATTACGCGACGCCCGCCAACACTTCGCTCGGATCGATTGGCCTGGGCTACATCTACACGGACTGGCTGGCGCAGATCGATTACACGACACGGGACTTCGGCGGACTGAAGGTCACGATCGGCATTTTCGATCCGCTCGAGCCGCTGGGACAGGTGCTGCCTCCCGGCACCACGGCGCCGCCGGAAGGCGCTCCCGGCTTTCACGCGAAGGTAGCCTTCAAACAGGAGATGTTCTATCTATCCGCGAGCGTGATCAGCCAGAAACACGAAGGCGTCACGGATGTCTCCGACTTCGACAGTTTCGGTTTCGACATGGGAGGCAAGATCACATTCGGCTCGGCCGAATTTCTCGCCTGGTATTACCAGGGCGAGGGACTCGGAACCACCGCATTGTTCCTGTTGGCAAGCGATGGCCTGGGTGGAGAACGCGACTCCGATGGATTCCTCGCGCAGTTCACCTACAAGTTCGACGAACTCAAGCTCGGGGTCAACTACGGCGAGAGCAATCTCGATCTCGCGCCGGGCGAAGTGGTTTCGGACCTGGTGGCAACCAACAAGAAGTTCACCGTGGGGGCCTACTATTCGCTCACCGAGAACCTCACCTTGCTGGCGGAATTTACCGATACGCAATCCGAAGCGCACAATGGTGTTGAGAACGACAGCAGCAACTTCAACATCGGGGCGTATCTGTCATTCTGAACAAGAATTGCCTTGCCTTGCTGTTCGGCTGCCTGCTTGCCATGTCGGCGCGTGGCGAGCGCGCCTACGTGTCCAATGAGGATGGCAACAGCGTCTCGGTGATCGACACCCGGACTGCCAAGGTCGTTGCAACCATCGATGTCGGCAAGCGCCCGCGCGGCATGAAGATCGATCGCGCCGGCGCACGGCTTTTTGTCGCCGTGAGCGGACTCCCGAAATGCCCACCGACGGTGCCAGACGAGGAATGCGCGAAACTCAAGCGCGATTTGAGCGCCGACGGTATCGCGATCATCGATACCGCATCGCACCGGGTCGTCCGCGTGCTCGCGGCCGGCTCGGATCCCGAACAGTTCGACCTGAGTGCCGATGAGAAGCGCCTGTTCGTGGCGAACGAAGATGCGGGACGCGCTTCCGTCGTGGATATCGCCAGCGGCCGGATCATTGCCAGCATCCCGGTGGGAATCGAGCCTGAGGGCGTTACCGTCTCACCGAATGGCCGCTGGGTTTTCGTCACGAATGAATCCGACCATGCGGTCTCGATGATCGATACCGGCTCGCTCAAGGTGATGAGATCCGTGTCGGTGGGTCAGCGACCCCGGGACATCGCTTTCACGCCGGACAGCAGCGCCGCGTATGTAACGGGCGAATTCGACGCCTCGCTGTACCGCATCGGCCTGCAGGGCGACGAGCCTGCCAATCGCGTACTACAGCTGCGCAAGGAGGCGCGCCCAATGGCATTGGTGCTGGACGCTCCGCGCAAGCGGCTGTACATGAGCACCGGTCGTGGCGGGACCATTGCGGTCATCGATATCGCAGAGTCCTCGGCGTTGAAGCTGGTGACCGAGGTGCCGGTCGGAACACGGCCCTGGGGAATCGCCCTCTCCGCGGATGGCGCCCGCCTCTACACCGCGAATGGTCCCTCCAACGACGTGAGCATCGTCGACACATCCACACTGCGCACGATCGGAAAAATCCCGGTCGGCCGCTCACCCTGGGGCGTGGTGCTCGGGCCGTCTAGGGACCAGGCTCCTTGAGTCCACAGGCGCGGTAGGCATTCTTCTCGAGCTCGCGAAACTGCTTCGCCCGGGCCTTTGCCTGCTCCGAGTCGCGAAAGATCCCACCGCCCTCTCCCGGCAGCGTCGCATACCGGGCGAACGTCGCAGTCTCGACGAACTCGTCATACGTGAGCGTGTTCGCGATGTCATCGATGACACAGGAACACTGGTACACCTGTGACAGTTTGCCGCCGTTCCGCGACACACAGTCGTTGACGTACTCGACGCGCGCCTGGGTCGGGTAGTCGTGAGCAGGTGGCGCACCGCACGCCGGGGCAATGCAGCCGCACAACAAGGTAAGGGCCAGAATGAACGAGCACGAGCGCCCGTGGCACGGCCGTTGCAGGAATAGGGAGCCGGATAGTTCGGGGGACCTGACATGAAACATCTGCATCGTTCCTTTCTCGTGACAGCGCTGGCTGGCGTGGTATTGACCGGGTCGGCGGCAGCCACTGAACTCGAGCAGGCCATGAGCGATTCGAAGAACTGGGCCGCTCAGGCCGGTGATTATGCCAATCATCGCTACAGCACTCTCAACCAGATCAACAGCGCGAACGTCGGACAGTTGCAGGTCGCGTGGACCATGTCCACCGGCGTGCTGCGTGGTCACGAGGGATCGCCGCTGGTGATCGGCGACATGATGTACATACACACGCCATTTCCAAACAACGTGTATGCCGTCAACCTGAAGGACCAATCCTACAAATGGAAGTACGAGCCGAAACAGGATGCTCAAGTTGTTCCGGTCATGTGCTGCGACACGGTCAACCGTGGCCTGGCGTACGCCGACGGCATGATCCTGCTGCAGCAGGCGGACACGACGCTGGTGGCACTGGACGCCAATTCCGGCAAGGTCGTCTGGACCGCGAAGAACGGCGACCCGAAGATCGGCGAGACCAACACCAATGCGCCGCATGTATTCAAGGACAAGGTGATCACCGGAATCTCCGGCGGAGAATTCGGTGTACGCGGACGCCTCATTGCCTATGACCTGAAAACCGGCAAACCAGTCTGGACCGCATGGAGCACGGGGCCCGATCAGGAAATGCTCGTCGACCCGAAGAAGACCATGACCTGGACGAACGGCAAGATGGCGCCGATCGGCGCGGATTCCTCGATCAAGTCCTGGAAAGGAGACCAGTGGAAGTTAGGCGGCGGGACGACCTGGGGCTGGTATGCCTACGATCCGAAGCTGAACCTCGTCTATTACGGCACCGGCAATCCCGGTACCTGGAATCCTTCCCAGCGCCCGGGCGACAACAAGTGGTCGATGGCGATCTTCGCGCGCGACCTCGACACTGGCATGGCGAAATGGGTCTACCAGATGACGCCCCACGACGAATGGGACTTCGACGGCGTCAATGAAAACCTGCTGGTCGACGTCGATTTCAAGGGCAAGAAAGTGCCCGCGGTGGTGCACTTCGATCGCAATGGATTCGGCTACACGCTGAATCGCGAGACGGGCGCGCTGCTGGTGGCCGAAAAGTACGACCCGACGGTCAACTGGGCAACCAAGGTCGACATGAAGACCGGCCGTCCGATCGTCGACAAGAAATATTCGCCTCAGACGACCGGGCCCGACGTGAACGTGAAGGACATTTGTCCCGCGGCGCTTGGCACCAAGGATCAGCAGCCGGCGAGCTACGACCGCAAGACGGGCTTGATCCTGGTTCCGACCAATCACGTGTGCATGACATACGAGCCGTTCCAGGTCGAGTACACCGCCGGCCAGCCGTTCGTGGGCGCCACGTTGACGATGTATCCCACGCCCGGGAGTCACGGGGGCATGGGCAACTTCATCGCGTGGGATCCGGCGCAGGGCAAGATCGTCTGGTCGAAGCCTGAGCGATTCTCGGTGTGGTCCGGCGCGTTGACCACGGCCGGCGATGTCGCGTTCTACGGAACACTGGAAGGCTACCTGAAGGCGGTGAGCACCAAGGACGGCAAGGAGCTCTGGAAATTCAAGACGCCCTCGGGAATCATCGGCAACGTCTTCACCTATCAATACGACGGCAAGCAATACGTCGGTGTGTATTCCGGGATCGGCGGCTGGGCGGGAATCGGCATGGCGGCCGGCCTGACCGAATCCACGGAAGGCCTCGGCGCGGTCGGCGGCTACAAGGATCTCGCGAAGTACACCACCCTCGGCGGATCGCTGTTCGTGTTCGCGCTGCCGAGTGGCGCGGCACAATCTGCGGCGCGCTGAATCGAATGCGTCGGGCGACAGCGCTGCTGTTAACGACTTTGGCGTTCGCGAGCGTCGCCGCGGATGAAGCGAAACTCTACGAAGTGAAGGACGGCAACAAGGTCGATGCGAAGACTCTGATGGGCTGGAAGACCTGGCGCGCACTGGCGTGCGAGCGCTGTCACGGCGCCTCCCAGGAAGGACTCGTCGGGCCTCCGCTGGTCGAGCGCTTGAAGACCTTGTCAAAGGAGGATTTTCACAACGTGATGCTGAACGGCCGGCCGGACAAGGGAATGCCGCCGTTCAATACGAGTCAGATGGTCACGCAGAACTGGGAAGGCCTGTACGCCTACCTGAAGGGTCGCTCCGATGGCGCGATTCAGCCCGGGCGCTTGTCGCCGCTCGAATAGTCCGCATCGCACCGGCACGGCTGCCGCGCTGCTCGCCGGCGCCGGCCTCGCGTGCCTGCTGCTCGCGGCGCATGCGCAGGACGTAACGAAACCCGCCGACCAGGCCGCGGCCGTGCTGCGGGTCTGCGCGGACCCGGGCAACCTGCCGCTTTCGAACAACCAGGCCGAAGGCTACGAAAACAAGATCGCGCAGGCGCTCGCCCGCGACCTCGGACGCCGCATCGAGTTCACGTTCTTTCCGCAGCGCATGGGGTTCGTGCGCAATACCCTGCGACAGCGCGACGAGTCGACGCAGCAGTTCAAATGCGACGTGATCATCGGCGTGCCGAAGGGATTCGAGCTCACGGCGACCACGCGGCCGTACATGCGCTCCACCTACGCGCTGATATTTGAATCGCGCGAAGAATTCGCGCGACTGCAGGCGCCGGAAGATCTGCTCGCGCTGCCGCCGGAGCGGCTGCACGCATTGCGCATCGGTGTCTTCGGCCGTTCGCCCGGCGCGGATTGGCTGCTGCGCCATGACCTGCTCGATCACGCCGTCTTCTACACGCCGCAGAGCGGCGATCCGGCGGAAAGCCCGGCACACGTGATCGAGAGCGACCTGGCGGCCGGCAAGATCGACATGGCGATCGTGTGGGGGCCGATCGCGGGATTCCTCGCGGGCCGGCATGCGCAAGGTCCCGGCGTGGCGCGCGCTGCCCTTCAAGCCGGATCGCGAGATCAGGTTCGACTACGAGATCTCGATGGGCGTGCGCTTCGGCGAAAAGGAATGGAAAGACACCCTCGACCAATGGATCGGCGCGCATGAGCGCGAGGTGCAGGCGATCCTGGCGAGTTACCGCGTGCCGTTGCTGGATGCGCAAGGAGACCTGATCGCTCCGCGCGAGTTCGGCGCCAACACGCCGACCCGCCTAAATTTGAAACTCGAAAATCAAGTGGAGGAACCAACATGAGCGCAATATCGATTCATCCGGCGGTCGACAACGGCGTGAAACCGGGGACTGCGAACTTCGCGGGCGGAACGCTCGTCTGTCACTGCTCGGACAACCAGGTGAAGGTGCGCATCAAGGGCGACGTTGCCTTCAACCACGCTTGCGGCTGCACCAAGTGCTGGAAACCCGAAGGGCGCGCTGTTCTCGGTGGTGGCCGTCGTGAAACGCGACAAATCTCGAAGTCACCGAGAATGCGCAAAAGCTCAAGGTCGTGGATGCCAAGGCTACGATTCAGCGCAACGCCTGCACCGGCTGCGGCGTGCACATGTTCGGCCGCATCGAGGACAGGAATCATCCGTTCTATGGACTCGACTTCGTACACGTCGAACTGTCCAGCGAAAAGGGCTGGGCGGCGCCGGAATTCGCGGCGTTCGTTTCTTCGATCATCGAGTCCGGCTTCAATCCGACGCAGATGGGTGCGGTGCGCGCGCGCCTGCGGGAGCTGAAGCTCGAACCCTATGATTGCCTGTCGCCCGCACTGATGGATCTGATCGCCACACACAGCGCGAAAGCGAAGGGCAAACTCGCGGCCTAGAAAGTCGCGCGAACGCCCACCCAGGCACCCAACGGCGGTCCCGCACCGAGGAATCTGGGATCTTCAAACTCGGGGAACACCTCGTCGGGTTCCCCGAGGAGTCCGAAGGTCTGATACTCCGCGTCGAACAGATTCTCGATGCGGGCGAAAAGCCGCAGCGCGTCGCTCACGCGATAATCGCCGCGCAGGTTGACCACCGTGTAGGAAGGTGTCTCGGGGCAACAGGTTTACTTCATCGCCGCGAAGGTGGACGCCGGAACGGAACGATGCGTCGACGCCCATGGTGAGGCGCTCGTTGAATTCGAAGTCGAGTGCTGCTGTCATTGGCGAAACGCTGCACGTGCGGACGCGCGACGTTGTTGCGGCGCCGCGCACCTTACTGTGCGCCGGGTCGCAGGGCCCGTCTGCCAGAATTCGCCTACAGCCCATTCCCGCCGCGCGTGGCACTAACAACACCGCAACTCACTCTAAAATGTGATTACCGATCAAGTGAGGTAGTGAACATGGTAGTGATCATTTTCCGATCGAGAATTCGGCAGGATGCGGACCTGACGGGAATAGACACCTTGGCCGCACGCATGTACGAGATCGCCTCAGCCATGCCGGGATTCATTTCGTACAAGGAGTTTCGCGCCGATGATCAGGAGACTGTTGCAGTAGTCGAGTTTGATTCGCACGACCACCTGCTTGCCTGGCGTAGTCACCCGGAGCACCTGCACGCACAACAGCGAGGGCGCGACGCCGTATTCGACAGCTACGACATCACGGTGTGCGAACAAGTCCGGCGTTACGCATTCACGAAGGAACGAGGCTGCTTCGAGATTCAGTGAACGCGCCTCGTTGTGCGTTGAGCGGAACCACGAGGGCGGATCGACACTCGTAAAACGAGGCGGTCGCCGCGGGAAAGGGCGAACCATCGCCGGCTGCGAAAAGGCGCCGCTTTTGTTTTTGAAAGAATTGCCTGCACACTCAAACCGCTCACGCTCGCGAGCAAGCGTCGCGAACACCTGCGACGAATCGTCAGGTCTGCCGCGTCTCAGAGCCGGCGTGGCGGGGAGTAGTCAACCGCCCGGATACGGCGTGCCATCCTTGTGCACGAAGCGGCCGTCCGCATTCGAGCTCTGCATGTCGATGTCGGAGCAGGTGGTGAGATCCTGCGGCTGGCGCGAGCCGACCTCCAGGTAAACGGCCATCGCCGAAGATCGGTTGATCAGGTGATGGCCGTTGCCGCTGTTTTTCGGGAACGCGGCACAGTCTCCCGCGCGCAGTGACGTCTCGCCGCCGTCTTCCACCAGCACCACCTCACCTTCGAGCACGTACACGAACTCGTCCTCGTGGCTGTGCCAGTGGCGCTGACTGGACCAGCCGCCGGGTGGCAAAGTCATCAGGTTCACGCCGAAGTCCTGAAGCCCGCCGGCATCGCCGAGGCGCCGACGTGTGCGACTCGCACAGGGCACATCGAATGGCGGTGGATAGCCCGAACCCTGGCGCGCCGGGACTGTGGCGATGTCGATCCTGGGCATGCCCTGCTCCTTCAGCGTGGCGGTGGTTCCGCGAGCACGTGGTCGTAGCTCAAGACCCGCGCCAGGCGCCACTGGCCGTTTTCCTCTTTCCACACGTGCGTGAATTGCGCGATCTCGGTCAACCGGTTGGGTTTGTCTTTCGAAACCGCGTAGAAACGATGCGTGCCGGTTTCGATGGCACCGTAGTTGTTGATGGGGAAGACCTTCACCGACTCGCGCACCAGTTCGCGCGTCGAAAGGAAATCGATTCCATCCCGCTGGCGCTGGCACTTCTCCCTGGTGACAGTCACGAACTGCTCGCCCGAGGTGATCGCCCGTCCGCCCTTGTCATGGAACATCTCGAAGTCGTCGGTGACGAGCCGACGTACTGCTTCAGGGTCGCAGTCATCGAAGAAGGCCTTGAACAGCGCCGCGTCCGCCTTGAGCACGTCTTCGAACAGACCCGGCCGCGCCACCGCGCCCGGCGTGAGATGCACCTCGGGCTCCGCGGCGAGACACAAAGTTGAACTGAGGATCAGTCCGGCTATCAGCATGCGACGCATGTGCGGTTCCTTGGGCTTACTTTACAGCGGGAACCTCGATGCGCTCCGCGATCCGCCGCATTTTCCGATCGAGCTCGACACGTGGCAGATAATGCCCGTTCGCGATCACGGCGGCGATGCGACGTGTATTGGAGATGTTCTCCAGTGGATTCGCGTCCAGCAATACCAGGTCCGCTCGCTTGCCCGTTTCCACCGTACCACGATCGGGCAACTTGCCCAGCCACTCGGCCGACAAACGCGTGGTGCTTTCCAGGATCTGCCGGTTGCTCATGCCGCAGCGGGACAGCGACTCGAATTCATCGTGCAACGCGAAACCCGGCGCGAGGCCGGGCACGGGCGCGTCCGTCCCCGTGAGCACGGGAACTCCCGCTTCCACGAAGGCCTTCACCAGCGGACAGTTGAAATCGACCACCGCCTGCACGTAGGCGATGCGTCCGGCATTGACGTCCTTCAGGTAGGGATTGCCATTGATCACCATGTTGTAGGCCTGCGGATGCATGTGCCGCAGCTCGTCACGCCGCTTGAGAGACTCCGGATCGCGCATCTCTTCGACGATGCGCTCGTCGAGCGACAGTGTCGCCACCAGCCAGGTGCCATTGCGCTTCGCCATCTCGACATAGCGGGGAATGGCGCTGAGATCCGGTGGATCGGTGTGCTGCGCGAATTCCTCGGCGTGCGCGACCAGGTCGAAGCCGGGCTGGAAGAACTTTTCGGTGATGCCCTGCCCACGGCCGGGAATGTGCCCCACGACGCGCATGTTTTGTTTGCGCGCCTCGTCGACGATCGCCGTGAAGGTCTCCAGGTTCAGCTTGCTGTAGACCTTGATGAACTCGTAGCCCTCGGCCTTCGCATCGCGCACCGCTTGCCGGCCATCTTCGGCCGTCGCGGCGGCACGCGTCATGCCTAGCGGCCACATCGGCGGCGAGCCGTCGATCATCGCGGCCGTGGCGATGTGCGGGCCTAACACCCGGCCGCTTTCCACTTCGACGCGCTGCCCAATGGTCTCGGACATCGACGCGAGGCTGAACACCTGCAATACGCCGTTCGCCAGATAGGGCGTGAGCGCGTCCTCGAGACCGAAGGTGCCGTCCGGCAAGTTCGGATCACCGACGTGTAGCCGGCCCATGCGGTCGTTCTCCAGGTGCATGTGCATGTCGGAGAACCCGGGCATGAGCCATTTGCCCCGGCCGTTGATCGCGCGCACTCCATTCGGGACGCGCGACGCGCCTGGTGTGATGGAAGCGATGCGGCCTTCGCGGATTGTCACGGTCATGTCGGGGAGAGGTGCGGCTTCGGGCGTCATCGGCAAGACCGTGACGTGGGTGATGGCGACAGGGTCGGCAACTGGTGCCGGCGCGGCCAGACAATTGGAACTTATTAACAGCGCTGCAGCGATTCGACGCGACATGGGAATCCCCGTTCTGGTGACGAGCTTGAGACTTCCGACCGGCGAAACGGGTTGCGTTGCAGGCCGCACTAGGAATTTAGCAGCATTGCAGTCAGCATGCCGCGGCGCGCATTTGAATTTCGAGGCAGTGCTTCATGTCACTCGGCGTCGTTTCGTGGTGGGCTGCCCTCAGCTCGGTGGCGGTGATCAACATCGGCGCCTGGTTGTTTGCGGCCGCTACATTCAATCGCAGGCAGGCTGGAACATCCGCGGGGGCTTCTGCGACCGTGCGTTTACAGCTGGTGCTTTCCGGAGTCTACGTAGCCGGCTGTGCGTTCCGTTCTTTTCTGCCCGTCTTCGACATTCCTCGCCTATGCCTGGTGGACTCCTGGCTATCCAGTGTCCTTGTCGGCCGTTCGGTCGCAACCATCGCGGAGTTGTGCTTCGCCGCCCAGTGGGCGCTGTTGATGAACGAGAGCGCGCGCGCGACCGGCAGCGAGTTCGTGCGGAAAGTGTCACTCGCCATCGTGCCGCTCATCGTGCTCGCCGAGGTCAGTTCCTGGTACGCGGTGCTGACCACATGGAACCTCGGTCACGTCTTCGAAAACTCGCTCTGGGGTCTGTCCGCCGCGCTGGTGGTCGCCAGCATGCTCGCGATCGGTCCGCGTTGCCCGCCGAGCCGCCTGCCGATGCTCGCGGCCTGGTGCCTCGCGGGGGTCGTCTACGTGGCGTTCATGTTCTTCATCGACGTTCCCATGTACTGGTCGCGGTGGATCAGCGACCAGGCGAGTGGTCGCGCCTACCTCAGCATCGCTCAAGGGCTGGTCGATGCGTCCGCGTGCAAACTCGTCTCATTCCGCTGGGAAGACTGGAAGAATGAAGTCACCTGGATGTCGCTGTATTTCAGCGTCGCGGTCTGGCTGAGCATCTCACTCATATATATCCCCGCGCCCGGTGCAAGCGGCGAGGCAGCGCCGCGCAATCGATTGTCGCCGGTCAATTCCCGGGCCGCTGCGCAATGAGCGCGCCGCGCAGTTCGCGCAGCTTTTGTTTGACGGCCGTAGCGTTCTCGCTGCCCATGCGCATCAGCACCTTCTGGCCTGCGGAGCGCGACTCGAGCTTCGGATCGGCATATTCGTATTGCACGCCTGGCTGCGTGAGCGCGACCGGGCCCTGAAGGTCGGGAGTCGCGAGCAGGTGGTCGATGACTTCGATCACGCGATCATTGAAGTACTGTGGCGGATGCCCGAGGTCTTCATACGCCGTCTGCAGCAGCGGGTAATAGCGAGTGTAGGTCGAGACCAGCAGATTGGTATCGAGCGTCCGGATCAGTTGCACCATGGGTTTGTAGCGCTCGTAATTGGCCGGATCCAGCACCGGCGCCTCCTCCGAGCCGGCGACCGCTATCGTGCCGGGTACTGGTTTTACGGGACGAAGTCGTTCGGCCACCTTCTGCTCCGGCAGATTGTCGATGGTCACCACGATATGCCGGGCGAGGTCCTTCGCGACGATGAACTGCTCCACGGCTTCGTTGCCGATGAGTCCCGTCAACGCGTTTTGCAGCGACTCGTCGCTTGCATCGAGCGGTGGCAGCGGCTCCGGAGTCTCGGGCGCCGGCAGTGGATGCTTGATGGCCGGCTCCTCGGGCAAGGCGGGTTGCGCCGGTAACGCGGCGACAGGCTTCTTGGGCGCTGCCGCTCGCTGACTGCGCTGATCGAAGTAAACGATTGCGCCGACCGTCAGCCCAACCACCGCCACCGCGGCCGCTATCCACTTGAGGTTCTCGTACATAAGTCACCTGTCGCGCGTTACGACTCGCCGCGCATTTGCCGCTGGATGTCGTCCAGGTACGCGTCCAGCTCCGCGACGCTTTCGAAAATGCCGCCTTGTGGCACCGCCTTGACGATGTCGAGCACCTTGCGCACCGAGGGTTGTGGATTCACGATGGCCACGCGACCCCCGTGTGGCTCGATTGCCTTGCGCGCCCGGATGAAGCAGCGGATGCCGGCGCTGCTGAGATATTCGAGGCGGCTCAATTCGAACACGATGCGCGCGATATTCTTGGTGGCCAGCACGCGATCCAGCGTCGCATCGAGATCGGGCGCCGTGTCCGTATCGAGGCGGCCATCGAGCACGATGGTGGGAGGATTCGCAGGCTCGAGGACGATCTTCAGGGTCATGTCGGATCTCCGTGTTGGGCGGGCATCGATCTCAGCCGGATCTCGAGGATGTTCAGGCCGTCGCGATAGTGGTAGCGCGTCACGTCGGCCAGTTTTCGTACCAGGTGAATTCCAAGTCCGCCCACACTGCGCTCGCCGATTTCCGCATCGAGCTGCGGTGCTTCGCGTGCCAGCGGATCGAACGGCGGGCCGTCATCGCGGAAGGTCAGCGTGATATCGCCGCTGATCAGCGAACATTCCACGCTGATGTTGCCGCGGCCGCGCGACTCCGCCACGCGTGCGATGTTGGTGAGCAATTCTTCGGCGATGAGTTCGGCGTCGGCGACGCGCTCGGGCTCGATGTCGCGCGCCAGGAAGATGGCGCGCAGCCATTGCAGGGCCTGGCGGGTGCCGTCGGCCGTGGGTGGCGGTGCGATGCGCCAGTGCTCGCCCTGCGCATCGGCGCTCGCCGACACCGTCTGAGGCGCCAACGAAAGCGCGAGCACCGTCAGGTCGTCGGTGGCGTGGAAGTCGGGCGAATTCGCGCCGACCTGGTCGACGATACGACGTACCAGCGCCTCGGGGTCGGCCGAGCCGGCGTCCTGCAGCAATACGCCCAGGCGTTGCGCGCCGAATTGCCGCCCATCCAGAGCCTCGGCTTCCGTGACACCGTCGGTGAACAACACGAGCGAATCTCCCGGTGCAAGAAAAGTTTCGGTCAGAAGATATTCCACTCCCGCGTCGATACCAATCGCCGGCCCGTTTTCAGCCGGCAGGGAAATCACGCTGCCGTCGACACGACGCACCAGCGGCGATTCATGCCCTGCACTCGCATATTGGAGGCGGCCAGTGCGCACACCGAGGATTCCACAGCCGATGGTCGCAAACATGCAGGCGTCATTGGCTTCGGCCAGGCGCGAGTTGAGCGCGGCCAGCAACAGATGAGGGGCGTCACCGTTATTGCCCAGGACCCGGATGAGACCCGAGAGTCTGGCCATGAACAGCGCCGCCGGAATGCCCTTGTCGGAGACGTCACCGATGACAAACAACACATTTCCGTCCCGCAGGCCGAAGTAATCGTAGAAATCGCCGCCCACCTGCCGGGCCGGCAGCAGTACGCCCGCCACCTGCGCGATCGCCGGCAGGTTCGACGCCTCGCGCCGCGGCAGCATCGATTGCTGGATATTCGCCGCGATCTGCAGTTCATGCTCGAGCCGGGTCTGCGCCGCCAGCGCTTGCGCGCGCAGCTGCACGTGGGACTTCAGGGAATCGCGCAAGCGTCGCAGCGCCTGTGTGAGCACGCCGGTCTCATCACGTCGTGCGTCGTCGGGCAGTGGAAAATCCAGGTTGCCTTCCTCGGCGCTCCCGACGAGCTCGGCCAGCCGATGGATGGGGCGCGAAATGCCAGCCGCCACGAATGAGACTGCCGCGATCAACACCAGCAGTCCCGCGGCGCCGAGCCACAACTGGCTTCGCAGGAGATGTCGCGCGTCGGCCAGCAAATGCGCCCGGGGAATCACCAGCATCACGCGCCAGCCGACCGTTTCGAGATTGCGCACCGCCAGGTACGCGGGCTCACTGGTCACGCCGTCGCGCAGCAGTCCGAAGTTCACGCCTTGCGAAAGCATTTGTTCGGCGGCGGTACGAATCACCTCCACGCGCGGCGTTGCGGCGCGGCTCGCGACTCGCCCGGCAGTGGCGCCGATGGGCGCGATGTAGGCCCGCTCCGCCGGGGGTGAAGCCAGCCAGCCGACGTCGAACGATCCGAGGGTGAGGTGTCCAGCGGCTGCCTGCACCCACTTCAAATCGAGATCCGCCGTGATCACACCTGCGAGGGCTCGCTGCCCGGCTTGCGTGCGGTAAAACGGTACCGAGTAAGTCACCATCCAGGTCTCGCCGCCGCCTGCGTCGAAGTACGGTGACGACCACACCGGGCGTTGCGCGTCGGCGGCACCGCGATACCACGGCAACTTGCGATATCCATAACTTTCGCTCGCCAGGTCCGCGTAGGCGATGGCATCGTCGCGACGAAAGTAGTAAGGCGCGAAAGGCTGCGAGGCCGGATCGCCATCGTGGACTTCGACGGCGATCGTGGATCCGTACACATCGGGCCACGTGGCGAGGATGCCCTGGATACGAGGCGCATACTGGTCGCGCGGCGGACTCACCGCTTCCAACTGGGCGGCGACGGTGCGGATGCCACCCTCGATCGGCCGTATCACCATGTCAATCTCCGCCGCCAGGCGCGCCGCCAGTTCATCGGCGTCGCGCGCCGCATCGGTTTCCAGGCGCTGCGCCGTCGCCTGGTACGACAGGTACAACGCACCGGCATAAATCGGAAGGGTGACCGCCAGCACCCAGAACAGCATCCGACTGCGAATGGTGGCGAAAATTCCCGGGCTGGAGCGCTGTGCGACGGGTGTGCTCATGGCAGGTCGAGATAGTAGCCGCCATCGCGGCTCAGCAGCGCTTCGGCTTGCCTGACGTAGGCCAGGGAGTGCTTCATCGCAGGATGTGCGACACTCAGATGACAACAAGAGAGGACTCATCCTCCGATGACGAACCAACCAGTCGCTCCTCCAACCGCGACCACCCTGCCGCGCGTGATCGGCGTCTCCGGCGTCGGCTTCGCTGCCTTCAATTGCATCGTAGGGGCCGGCATTTTCGGGCTGCCTGGGCTGGTGGCCGGCGTGCTCGGTCCGGCAGCGATCTGCGCGTATATCGCATGCCTGGTCCTGATCGGACTGGTCGCGCTGTGCCTCGCGGAAGCTGGCAGTCGCGTATCTGATGCAGGAGGACTGTACGCCTACGCCTCGTCCGCGTTCGGACCGGTGGTGGGTGGCGTGGCCGGGGCGCTCTATCTCTTTGCCAATGCGATTGCCAATACGGCTGCGCTCGCGCGTTTCTTCATGGACACGCTGGCAGGTGTTTGGCCGACACTCACTGCGCCGATGCTGAACCTGGTGGCGCTGCTGGTTCTGTATGGCGGGCTCGCATTCGTCAATATCCGCGGCACACGGGCCGGCAACCGGCTCACCATCACGTTCGGCATCCTGAAATTCGTGCCGCTGGCGCTGCTGGTCATCGTCGGCGCGTTTTCCGTCGATCCCGCGAACCTCGCCTGGACCGGGCTGCCCGCCATCGACAGGATCGGCGATGCCGCGCTCATTCTTTTCTTTGCGTTCCAGGGTATCGAGACCGGACTCAGCATCTCGGGGGAAACGCGCAATCCAGCGCGCACGATTCCCCGCGCGATCGCCCTGGCGCTCGGCATGGTCGCGCTGTTGTACGTCGGTCTGCAGACCGTGAGCCAGGGCGTGCTGGGCGCGGCGCTGGCCAATGCACAAACTCCGCTCGTCGATACCGCCAGCGTGGTACTGGGACCCTGGGGCGCGAAGCTGTTCGTGCTGCTCACCCTGGTGTCGGTCGGAGGTTACCTGGTCGCCGACATGCTCAGTTCCCCGCGCATCGCATACGCACTGGGTCAATCCGGTCAGCTCCCTCGCATGCTCGGCGCCGTGCACCCACGATTTGCGACGCCCGCAATCTCCATTGCCTTCTATGCGACGGCCGTCATCGCCGTGGCGGCGTCAGGCTCATTCCGGCAGATCGCCGTGCTCGGTGTGGCGGGTACGCTCATCCTCTACCTGATCTGCTGCCTGGGCGTACTGCGGCTGCGAGCCAAGAATGTGGGAGCCGCCGGTTCGCCCTTTGTCGCGCCGGGTGGGCCGATCGTGCCGATCGCAGCGGCGGCGATGATTCTGTGGCTGCTGAGCACGCTCGCGATGCGCGAGATGATCGCGATATCGTCGTTCATGACCATCGCGGCGCTGATCTACTACCTGCGTAACGCAAAGTTGAAAGCGCAACAAGCTACTTGACGGTCCCAGAGGGAAGTCACAGCGCCAGAGCAGGATGGTCGAGCGTCGCGTCCCGCCAGTACAGGGTTGGCTCACAACCAATGCAATTTCCTGAAGCGGATGTACAGGGCAAGACTGATCAACGCCATCACGCTGATGACGACGAGATATCCAGGGCGGGAATGCAGTGCGGGCGTTTGCGCGAAGTTCATGCCGTAGATCGCCGCGACCACTGTGGGAGCTCCCATGATGGCGGCCCATCCCGCGAGCTTGCGCGTGCTGGCGCCCAGTCGCTGTTGCTCGAGCAGACCGCTGGCTTCGAACACCGCTCGAATCACGTCGATCAGACCGCGCGTCATGCCGTCAAGACGTACCAGCTGATCGTGCACGTTCCGAAAATGGGGTCTGAGCTCGGCACCGATGCACGGCAAGTCCAGATTGATCAGTTTTCCGCATACGTCGGAGGTCCTGGTCAGCACGTGTTGAAGGTGAATCGCCTCGCGCCGCAGATGAAACAGGCGAGTCACCTGCCCTCGATCGAGGAATGAATCCAGCAACCGCTGCTCCATCGATAGCACCTCGTCCTCGATCATCTGTACGACGGAGAAATAGTTGCCGACCACCGAATCCATGATGGCGTGCAGGATGAAGTCCGGCCCGGGCCGCGCAAACCGCGACGTATTCCCGAATCTCTCGTGCATATCGACGTACGCGTCGTTCTCCTGGCGCACCGTGATGATGTGAGTTTCGCTGACGAATGCATCGATCTTCGCGTACTCGACTTGGTCGCCCTTCAGGCGGGCATTCTTGAGGACGATGAAGATCTGGCCGTCAAAGACATCGAGCTTCGGTGCCTGCGCGGGATTCATGGAATCCTTCACCGCCAGTTTGTGCAGGCCGAAGCGTTCCTGCAAAACGATGAAGTCACTATCGCGCGGATTAAACACCTCGATCCAGATGAAAGATGTGTCTCCTCGCTGCGGCACGTCGGCCTCGAGCGGCACGTGTTCGACGACTCCGTCGTTACGAATGATGGCGGCTCTGATGTCACTCATGCAGCCATCAGAACAGGTGCGAGCAACCGAAGTGATTGCACCAAGGTGTGGCTCCCGCCGATACCAAAGTCTGGTGCCAATGGATCGATACCATCGTGCAATCGCAACTTACCGCGCGCGTTTGGTGATGATCGCCGGGCAAGCCGCGACCTGAGGAGACCTCCCGCATGAAGACCATCTGGGCATTTGCTTCCCTGATTCTGATCATCGCCGGCAGCGCGCCACTGGTAGGGAAACCGGCCGACCCGGGCATCGTGCGCAACAATTTACTTCGGGAGGACCTCAGCACTCGCGGCCGCGAGGCTGTCCAGGTCCTGGTCGAATTTGCTCCCGGTGCCGAGTTCCCCAGCCACTCTCATCCGGGCGAAGAACTCGTGTTCATCGTCAAAGGCGCGCTCGAGTATGTTGTGGATGGCAAGCCAGCGGTGATGCTGGATACCGGCGACGTGTTATTCATCCCTGCCGGCGCGATCCATTCGGTGAGAAACGTCGGCGAGAAAGACGCGGCGGAGCTCGCAACCTATATTGTCGAAAAGGGAAAGCCGCTCCTCATACCGGCCAATTAGGAGAATTTCATGCAAAAGTTTCAAAGGGACCCCGCCGCCATCGCAGGCCTCACCCCGGAGCAGTTTCGCGTGACACAGAAAGGGGCTACGGAAATGCCCGGCACAGGGGAATACCTGCACAACGACGAGCCCGGCATCTACGTCGATATCGTGACGGGTGAGCCGCTGTTCGCCTCTTCCGACAAGTTCGAATCGGGGTGTGGCTGGCCGAGTTTCACCAAGCCGATCGAGCCGGCAAACGTCAATGAGCTCACCGACAACTCGCACGGCATGATCCGCACGGAGGTCCGCTCGACGCACGGCGACAGCCATCTCGGGCATGTGTTCAACGACGGCCCCGAAGATCGTGGAGGATTGCGTTACTGCATCAATTCGGCCTCGCTGCGCTTCATTCACCGTGACGACATGGAGGCCGAAGGTTATGGCGCTTACTTGAACCAGGTGGAGGACAGGACATGAACGACGAACGTGCGGTACTTGCAGGCGGGTGTTTCTGGGGCGTGCAGGAACTGTTTCGCCGCCAGAATGGCATTCTCTCGAGCCGGGTCGGCTACACGGGCGGAAGCACACCCAACGCGACCTATCCAAATCACGGCAGACACGCAGAAGCGGTGGAAATCATCTTCGATCCCGCCCGGATCAGTTATCGGCAGATTCTCGAGTTCTTCTTCCAGATTCACGATCCGACCACGCGCAATCGGCAGGGAAACGACATCGGGACTAGCTATCGGTCGGCAATCTATTACACCAGCGACGAACAGCGTCGCGTCGCCGAGGACACGATCGCCGACGTCGAGGCGTCCGGACTGTGGCCGGGCAAAGTCGTCACCGAAGTTGTCCCGGCCAGCGATTTCTGGGAAGCCGAGCCCGAACACCAGGACTACCTGCTGCAAAATCCCGGGGGTTACACCTGTCATTTCGTCCGGCCGGGCTGGAAGCTGCCGAGTCGCAAGAAAGCGGAGGCGAAGTCGGCCTGATCGGCCTGGATTGCACGAAGGTGTCGTCCGTGGATCGGCACCGCCAACACCATCGTGCAATCGCAAGAACTCCTGGCTTCTGGTGGGATCGCGACGTAGCAGACGACAGTCCGCCCTTCGACACATCGCCACCCCGCGCAACCTGGAGTCCACATGACCCTTCTCGAAAAGGTCGCGTATCTCGCGAACAACCCACTGGTACTCTCGATCGGAAAAGTGATCCGTTCCACCGCGGCGGGTGCGTTCGGCATCGCGCTGGTCAGTGTTCCTTGTCACGTGGAGGCGGCCGCCGCCTCGCCCGCCTCCACAGACGCCGCGATTGTCCCCTTCCATGTCGGGATTCCGCAGTCCGCGGTCGATGACCTTCGCAAGCGCCTGCTCGCCACCCGCTGGCCCGACAAGGAAACGGTACCCGACCAGTCGCAGGGCGTGCAGCTTGCAAAGCTGCAGGAGCTCGTCCGCTATTGGTCGACTAACTACGACTGGCGGAAGGGTGAGGCGAAACTCAACTCCTACCCACAGTTCAAGACGACCATCGATGGCGTCGAAATCCATTTCATCCATGTCCGCTCGCGTCATCCGAACGCGCTGCCGCTGATCATTACGCACGGCTGGCCCGGCTCGGTCTTCGAGCAGATCAAGCTCATCGAGCCACTCACCGATCCGACCAAATACGGCGGTCGCGCGGAAGACGCGTTCGATGTCGTCATCCCTTCGCTGCCGGGGTTCGGGTTCTCGGGGCGACCGACCGAAGCGGGCTGGGGTCTGGATCGAATCGGCCGCGCCTGGGGAGTGCTCATGACGCGCCTGGGTTACTCGCGCTATGTCGCGCAGGGCGGAGACTGGGGCGCGGGCGTGGTGGAAGCGATGGGACGCCAGGCGCCAGCCGGTCTGCTCGGCATTCACACCAACCTGCCCGCGGTGGTGACCAACGAAGTCGGCGCAGCGCTGGGCGGCAACGAAACCGCGCTTGCGGCTTTTTCCGAAAAGGAACGTGCCGCGATCAACGATCTGAAAACGTTCCGGCACAGCGGTGGACTGTCCTATCTGGTGATGATGGGTGCGCGCCCGCAGGCCGTTGGCTACGGCATCACGGATTCCCCGGCCGGCCTCGCGGGATGGATGCTGGTGCACGGCGGGTTCGACAAGTGGTCGTTCGGCAAGGACCCTGCACAATCGCCGACCCGAGACGATGTGCTGGACAACTTCTCGCTGTACTGGCTCACGAATACGGCCGCCTCGTCCGCCAGGATCTACTGGGAGAGCCGCAACCTGAATTTGACCGGTGCTGCCTCGATGAAGACAGATGAGATTTCTGTCCCCGTGGCCATCACGGTGTTTCCGGACGAGGTGCTTCGTGCCCAGGAGAGTTGGGCAAGACGTGCCTTCCCCACACTGACCTACTTCAACGAGGTTGACCGCGGCGGCCACTTCGCCATGTGGGAGCACCCGGATCTTTTTGCGACGGAACTGCGCGCGGCATTCCGTACGTTGCGCGCGCCGAAGTAGCGCCGCTGAGAGCGAGGTCTACATGAGAGTCGTCAAGGCAGCCGCAGTGCAACTGCGTCCCGTCCTCTACAGTCGCGAGGGAACGGTGGAAAAGGTCGTGCAGAAGATTCACGAGCTGGGCAGCCAGGGAGTGCAGTTCGTCACATTCCCTGAAACCGTCGTGCCTTACTACCCGTACTTTTCGTTCGTGCAAGCACCGGTGCAGAACATCACGGGACCGGAACAGAGGAAGCTGGTGGATCAGGCGGTGACCGTGCCCTCTCCCGCCACCGATGCCATCGGTGAAGCGGCGGAACTGGCGGGTGTCGTTGTGTCGATTGGGGTCAACGAGCGCGACGGTGGAACACTGTACAACACGCAGCTTCTCTTTAACCTTGACGGTCAGCTGATCCAGCGGCGCCGCAAGATCTCGCCCACTTATCACGAACGAATGATCTGGGGTCAGGGAGACGGCTCTGGCCTGCGCGCGGTCGATAGCGCCGTGGGTCGCATCGGGCAGCTGGCCTGCTGGGAGCATTACAACCCGCTTGCGCGATACGCGCTGATGGGCGATGGCGAGCAGATTCATTCGGCCATGTACCCGGGCTCGATTTTCGGGGATACGTTCAGCGAGCAGACCGAGATCAACGTCCGTCAACATGCACTCGAATCGGGGTGCTTCGTCGTGTGCGCGTCGGCCTGGCTGGATGGCGATCAGCAGGCGCAGATCATGAAGGACACCGGGTGCAGCATCGGCCCGATCTCCGGAGGTTGTTTCACCGCGATCGTGGCGCCTGATGGAAGCCTCCTGGGCAAGCCCATTCGCTCCGGGGATGGCGTGGTCATCGCGGACCTCGACTTCACGCTGATCACCAGGCGCAAACAGATGATGGACTCTCGCGGGCACTACAGCCGTCCGGAGTTGCTCAGTCTGCTCATCGACCGTACGAGCTCAGCCCATGTTCATGAACGGAAGATCGATCTGAATGCTGGAACGTAAAGTCATGCCAACTCGAGATTTCTCCGTACGAAGATTCAGCGTCGTCTCGGTCAAGCCGTTCGACGACGTCGTCCAGGCGCTCTCGGCAAGTATCGGCCGTCCGGATATCAGCGCCTTCCACCAGGCGCTCTCCAACGCAAAGACCCTCGCAGACCTTCAGGCGGTGGTTCGAGGGTCGATTGGCCCGTCGGAGTTGATGGAATTCGCGCGCTTCGACGCCGGTGATGTTCTTCGCAAGGAACGCGGGGGCCAGGGACCCAGGATCCTGCGTTTTCTGGTCGGCAATCCGCTCATCATGAAAGAAATGGCCAGGAGCGTTCCTGACGCTGCGTCCTATGCGCCTGTGACGATCCTCGTGGATGAGCGCGTCAATGGAGTGCACTTGTCTTATGACTTGATGGCGAGTCTCCTTGCTCCCTACCGAAGTCAGGCAGCGTCCGAAGTCGCGGAGGCACTCGACGCGAAAGTTGAGCAACTTCTGCGCACGGCTGCAGCCTGAGGGAATTGGGGGTGACGCGCCGCCGTTGTCGCCGGCTTGTTTGATCCTCCCGGGTTGGCAACCTTGCGGAGCAGATTGGTGAAACGATTCCACGTCGGTCTCATCCTGGTGCCCGCACTCTCCTTGCAGGCCTTTGCTGCAGGCGCGCCGCAGGGCACAGGTCCAATTGTTCTGCCCTTGACGTTTATTCAATCGACCCCCGTGACGACTATTACTGTGGGAGGACGGGCTGTACAGGCGATCGTGGATATAAGTGGCGGCGATGCGGACGGGGCGCTGACGCTGAGCAAAGAGACGATTGAGAGTGTGGATGGCATCAGCCTGGGGACTGCAGTCGCGCAAGATGCATTCGGCCACGAGTTCACGAGGGCACGCTTCAAGGTATCTGGCGTGACTATCGGAGGTCACACCTTCCAGGAGATACGCGTCGTACAGGCAATGGATAACGCGGCCGGGGATGGTCCTCCGGTTGCCAATGCGATTGGAAAGCACTTCCTCAGTCAGTATTTTGTTGTTGTGGACTACGCGGGAGCAGCCATCAGCTTGTGGCCGCCTGATACGAAGGATCCTGCGGGTATGAACTGTGGACGCACTCGCATTCCCATGGCGCCCACGGCGGAAGACCGGCTTGCCGTGAGCGACTTCGACACGCCGTCGGGGCGTGTGCGGTTGCTTTGGGGCACGGGCAATGCCTATTCCATGCTCCCGGAGACAATTGCTGAGAAATTGCGACTCGCGACGGTGACTCGCGGGCCGAACAGCCCAAAGTTCTATCAATCAAAAAACCTTTCCGCCGCGGGCCAGGACTTCGGCCCACTGGAATTCGTCGTACTACCGCTCAAGCTCCCCGGGGACTTCGAGGGAATACTCGGCGGGAATTTCTTCGAGCACCACGTAGTGTGCCTCGACTATCAACGGCGCGAGATTCGCGTCCGCTGAAAAACATGGGACGGTCAGTCATGACGAAACAGGTCCTCTTCATCCAGGGCGGCGGCGCAGGCACCCATGACAATTGGGACAGCAAGCTCGTCGCGAGCCTCACGCGCGAGCTTGGACCGGGTTACGACATCCGTTACCCGCACATGCCAAACGAAGGCGACCCCAGTTACCCGGCGTGGAAAACGGCGCTGTATCAAGAGATCGCCGCGCTAGACGATGCGGCAGTCCTGGTTGGCCACTCGCTGGGCGCCACGATCCTGATCAACGCGCTCGCTGAGCACGAGCCCAGGCAAAAGCTTGCCGGAGTCTTCCTGATCTCCGCGCCGTTTGTCGGGCACGGCGGATGGCCGAGTGAAGACATCAAGGCAAAGCCGGACCTGGGTGCACGATTGCCGCAGGCAACGCCTGTCTACCTCTATCAGGGCAGCAAAGATGACACTGTCCCCGGCGCCCACGTTGATCTCTACAAACAGGCCATTCCACACGCGCACGTGCGCAAGCTCGAGGGGCGTGACCACCAGCTCAACGATGACTTGTCCGAGGTCGTGGCGGACATCAGACGCATTGTCTGAGGATCAGATCTGGTCGATCGCCACTTCGCGCAAGTAGTAGCCCGTATCGAGCCGGCGAGTTCGGATCGACCGATCCGCAGCTCGTAACGTTATGGCGTAGACGCCGGGCGCCGGAGGCTGCCACGGGTGCTCCCAGAGCGCCCAGGGCGCTTGGGAGATGTTCGTCATGCATATGCGTTCCCAAGCGCCTTCGCCGAAGCGAATTTCGAGTTGATCGGTGCGCGCCGCGCCGCCCCACTGTATGCCCACGACTCGGTAGCGAATCGCGCCGGACACGAGCCACTTTTCAACGCGGACGGGCAGCGCCGCGAGATCGATTTCCGCCGGCAGATAGTCGCGCACCAGCTCGGGCGTGCCGCTCTGGTGGGTACGCGACGCGAATTCTCGCATCTGTGAAGTCGCGGGTTCGTCTTCGCCGACGAAGCGGAGCTCGTTGACCCACTTGATGCACGTGCAGCCGTACCAGCCGGGCACGACGAGTCGAACCGGGGCGCCGTGGTCGGCAGGGAGCGGTGCCCCGTTCAGCTCGGTCGCCAGAAATGCGCCGGTTTGCTCGAGCTCGTCGAAATTGAATACCCAGCTTGCGCCCGGTGTGGAGGCGTTCCGAGGGTTGGGAGTGTTGATCGAAGCCGGAAACCAGAAGCCGCGTCGCGCCCGAGGGGATCTCGAAACGATCGATCGCGTCGAGCAGGCGAATGCCGGTCCAGTCGGCACTGCTGAGCAGACCGAAGCTTGCGCCGCGCGTATTGCCGCTGCATTCCATGAGCTGCGTGCCTTGCCCGACGGCCTGCGGCAGAAGTTCGTCCAGGAACAGATCGATCGGAGAACCAGGCAAGCCGAGTACCGAGATGCGCCAGCGAGCTTCCGGCACGAGCAAGTCCGGATATCGGGTGCGGACATAGAACGCCTCGCTGGGCGTCACCAGATTCGTCGGCTCGAGCTTGGACAGATCGGTGTAGAGCCGGCCGTCCAGGCCCGAATTGAAGGCTTGCTCGAGGGGCCGTTCAGTCTCGCCCACGAACGCCGCCGCACCCATTTGCTGTCCGCCGGCGAATTCATCCGGACAACCGCTCGGGGTCGGGGTCGGGGTCGGGCTACCTGGCTCGTCATCGCCTCCCACCTCCGCACGAGCCGAGCAAGAGCGCGCCGCCGAGCCCGAGCCCGTTTTGCAGGAACCGGCGGCGTGCAATCGAACTCATGGCGGTCAGTCTACAGGCTGACCCCAAGAGTGGCGGCTACGTAGACGGATGCGTACAAGCTGCTCGTGATTTTCGCGTGGCGTCACAACCCCAGGCGATCCATGTTCGGAGCCTCGTATACGCCGTCTTCGGGTGGGGAGCGCGGTAGTTTGGTCTTGCCGGCTTGGAGTGCGACGGCGAGCACCAGGCTGTCACCGGCGGGCAGGACGTCTGGCTTTTCGTTGAAGATGGGGTCGGTGTACGCGCGCTCGGCGTCGATCAGTTTCCAGCCGAGTCGTTTGTACTGGTCGAGGATATCGCCCAGGTAGAGCACTACTTGCCGATTGCACTCGCCCTCGAATCCACCAGGTTCGAAGTCCAGGTTTTTCGGAGCCGGCAAGAGGTGATCTGGCACAAACGTGGCGGTCTGCTGAAGCATCTCTGCGGGTCGCACGGGAGAGGTGATCGGCGTGTCAGGAGCCGCCGGTTCAAGCAACGCGTTGTCGATCCACAACTTCCCGGGACCATCCAGTCCGACCCCGTAGGAGATCACTACCGCGTTGGCTGGGATGTCGAGAACAACGTGTTGGGTGGTCCAGTCGGTGTCGCCAGTGATGGTGCGATTGACCAGGCGGTCATCGCGGCGATCCTCGGTGTAGCTGTACCACATGTTGTCCATGGCAACGGCGTTGCCTTGCTCATCATCGGCACGCACGAAGAGGTTTGCGCCTCGTTGCACGTCCGCCGTGCGAATGTCTGCCGAGAACTCAATCCGCTTGCCTTGCAGGCCTTTCGCGTCCGCGAACTGGTAGAGCGTTCCCCAACCGAAGGTATCGCGAATCGAAGATAGCGACGCACTCGATTTGCCCGCGGTGTACGCGCTCGAATCGACCGCTACGACGAAATCCTCCGGCGCGGTCCCACGAAGTCCCCAGCATTGTGCCGGAGTCGCACGCCATCGATCAGGCGCCGCGTAAGTAGATGGGACTGCACCAATTCTGGCGTCGGGAGGATTCGGACCAGCGGGCTTTGCCGTCGCGCTGCCAGGAAATGTCGGTTCATTGGCTGCACGCGCATCACGTCCGACTTCGTCACTGGACGGTCCCACCGGATCACTTTCTGGCAATACCGGGCGCAGCACGGACGCGTCCGACCTCGCAGGCCCCGCCTCCGCTACAAATGAAGTGTCAGGCTGAAGTCCTGTGTCACGCGCACTAGTTCGTAGTAACAGGAACGCAGCCAGTAACACCATCGCGGCGAGCAGCGATGGAATGAAAAGTCGGCGCACACCTTGTCTTGAGTTCACTGGCACTGGAACGCGACGTAACGCCTGGAAGGGTGAATTCTTCTTTCAGGTTATCGACTCTCCTGTACATAGATTGCGCGCTCATGGGAAAACGTCTTGAACCCGAAGACGCCGTGATAGCTGCCCATGCCGCTTTGATTGACTCCGCCGAACGGCAACTGGCTTTCCAGGTAGTGAGAGAAAAATCCGTTGATCGTCACGCCGCCCGATGAAGTTCGCTCCAGTACCTTGTCGATGTTGTCTTGATTGTTGCTGTAGATATAAAGCGCCAACGGCTTGCCACGGCCCGAGATGTGTCCGATGACTTCATCGATGGTCTTGTAAGTCACCACCGGCACGATCGGCGCGAAGATTTCCTCCTGCATGATCTGCATGTCCGGAGTGACATCAGTGAGCAGCGTCGGATGGACGGTGCGGTCGGCTTGTTCCAACGTGCCGCCCACTGCGACCTTGGCGCCCTTGGCAACGGCATCGTCGAAGAGTTTCCTGATGCGCGTGAAATTCTGCTCGTTGACGATCTGGGCGATGTTTTCCTTCTTGATCTTCCCGTCTTCAGTGTAGAGATTCGCTTTCACCCGCGCTCGAAACTCATCGACCAAGGCGCTCTTCTGCTGTTCCTTGACGAACACATAGTCGGGGCTGATGCAGGCTTGCCCGCCATTGAACTGCTTGGCTGCGGCCAGATCGCCGGCGACCTTCTTCACGTCCGCGCCTTCATCGACGATGACGGGTGATTTCCCGCCGAGCTCCAGTGTCACGGTGGCCAGGTTCTTCGCGGCCGCCGCCATGACCAGCTTTCCGACTCGAGTGCTGCCCGTGAAGAAGATGTGGCTGAACGGGAGCTCGAGCAACGCGGTTGCCACGTCGACGCCGCCTTCAAACAAGGCGATCTCCTTTTCGTCGAATGCCTGCTTGATGATTTTCGCGGCGACGCGGGCGGTCGCCGGGCAAAGGTCCGTGAGCTTGACCATGCAACAATTTCCGGCGGCGATGGCTGCCGCCAGAGGGCCCATTGTCAATCCAAGCGGAAAGTTCCATGGGCCCAGGATGAGGCACACGCCTCGCGCCTCGTGGACGATACGCGCCTTATCGTTCTTGTTCTGCGAGGGAACCACTTCGACGGGTTTCATCCACTCGTCGAGGTTGTCGATGTTCTTTTGGATGTTGCCGATGACGCCGAGGATCTCCGTCACCTTGATTTCGCCTTCAGGCTTGCGAGTGTCCTCCTTCACCGCAGCCACGATCTCATCGGCGTGAGCTTCAACGGCCGATTTCAACTTCCTCAGTTTCTCTTTCCGTTCCTCGGCGGTAGAGGCTTTCGTCTCCCATTGATGAGCCTGCTGCAAAGCGAAAACCCGCTCGATCTCCGCAAAGGAGCCCTGGAATACCTGCTTGGAAGGAATGGACACAGTTATTTCCTCCATTCAACGAGCGACGATTCTCCGGCCTAGTAGTCTATTACTGGTTACCGGAGCAGCGCTGCAAAGAGTTCCATCGTGCCAGCACCTACTCCGCGCCAAAGCATCTTTTGTTCGCCATTTGTCATTTCTCACCTCCAAAGGCTACCGCGCCCGTACCACACCCAGGTCAAACCAAAACGGTGCCCAAATCTCGGCATTTCGACGAGCAACATGAAGGCGTACTGCACGCTGTACGCGTTTCCGCTATGTGATCCGCGAAATGCCTGACACCGCGCGGCAGAAGCCGCAGTGCTTGACGGACACGAGCCGACGAATCCAGCCAGAATCGGTTTGTCCTACGGCCCAAGAAGGAATTGGCGGATCAGCCTCTCCTCATAGCTGTGGCTACACTGAAAACGGCGCTCGCTTGGCGCCGTCGCGAGGTGTCCCATGCAAAGGAAGAATCTCTTCTCCGGGTCGATGACGGTTCTTTTGTCCTCGCTCGCGCTGCTCGGCAGCTGGCCCGCGACCGCCCAGGAGCAAAGCGCGGCAGATGCGAACAACGATCCCATCGCCGAAATCGCGCTGAGCAATGACACGCTGCAGCTTCGTTATTACGACAAGAAGGACAGCGATGCAGATAGTCGCTTGGTCGGAGGCGGATTTCTCGGCGAAGAGCGCGATATCGTATTGACCGGCGGCATGATGTTTCCGGTGGATCTCGGCCGGTACTTCGACATCACATTCGGGCCACAACTCTACGCAGCACTGCTGAGCGAAGAGAACGAAGATGTAATGGCCGTGAGCGTAGGGACCGAAATCCGCTGGTTCTTCGACTCCAGTCAACGCTTCGCAGTCTCGGGACAAGCCTTCTATTCACCGGACATCCTGACGTTCGGCTCCGCCGATAACGTGGTCGATTTCAGCGCTCGCGCCGAGTTCAAGATTGCGGACCGGGTCATCGTGTTCGGGGGAATGCGCTGGTTCGAATTCGATCTCACCGAGGGCGGTGGGGAGCGAACACTGCAGGAGGAAGTGTTTTTCGGCGTGCGCTACCGCATGTAAACCCGAAACGGCAGACAAAGCGGACCGCGCACGCCTCGAATTCAAGCGCGGCCTCAAGGCCGACAATGAAGCCTGGGTGAGCACTGTGGAGGATGCACTGCGCGATCACGCATCTGTTTGCGCTCGTGCCGCTCGGCGCGTTGTTTGACGCGAATGGTCCGCTTCGGGCGTTGCGTGAGCGCGGGTTCGTCGTGGTCGAACCCTGATCGGAAAATACCGCGCTTGACCGCATGCCGCCCGATCACGTCTACTTCAAATCGACTAAACCTCTGCCCGTCGCGGCGGCCACTTGACCACCGCCGGCACCCACTGAGGAGGGGACAATGCCGATACGACGTGCCAAGACCGCGCCGGATTTCCAGTTGCTGCTGATAATGGGCGCGGCGCTCGTTATCAGCGGCGCCGCTTCCGCGCAGGAACCCGAACCCGAGCCCGAGGCGGAAGCGACTTTGCAGCAGGACGATGAGCCGGAAGTCGCGCCCGCTCCTGCGGCGGCGGACGACGGCGACGACGCCGACGATGCCGACGATGGCGGCGACGACGAGTACGCGGACGACGAGTACACCGACTACGAGCAGCCAGCCGAATACGCGGACGACGCGATCCCGACCGACACGCAACTCGATCCGACCCGCACGAGCTGGGACGTCGTCGACTTCGAAGACGACGGCGACAATCAGGAGGATGTCGAAGAAGCTCCGCATGCGGGCGTCAGAGATCCCGAGGACATGCCGACCGTGCGCCCGCACTCGCGCAAGGCGCCGCCAAAATCCACGGGCGAACAGGAGGATTTCCTGCACTCGGCGGGCGGCCGGCCGATTCCCGACAAGGGCGCGCCGTGGCAGGCGCAAATCTATGGCCCGTTCGAAGCGGAACGGTTTCCGGAGAAGTCACGTGTCGGCAAGGCACTGTGGCAACTGCAGCACTACTGCGGTGGCACGCTCATCGCGCGCGATTGGGTGCTGACAGCGGCCCACTGCATCGATGAGGACATGGTGAAAGCGGGCTATCGCGTCCGACTCGGCGCGGAAGACATCTCCAGGGACAACGGGCTGACATTCAGGATCGATCGCATCGTCCGGCACGCGAACTACGACTCGAAACCGCTGCCAGCGCACCCGAACATGTATGCGAACGACATTGCGCTCGTGCATATCGTGGAGGACGGGCCGCCGCAGCATCGCGATCCCACCCAGGTCCGGGAGCTCCCTCTCTACAGGGGGCCGCCGCCGGCCGCAGGAACTGGAGTGACGGGCAGCGGTTGGGGCAAGACTCTACCCGTCGACGGGAATACGCCGAACGCTGTCCTGCTGAAGGTCGACCTCCAGCTGATGGACCAGGCGCAATGCACGAACCTGCCGGGCTACGGCCAGGAGAAAATCCAGGGCAAGGTCTTTTGCGCCGCGAATCCGCAGCGGTCGACCTGTCAGGGCGACAGCGGTGGCCCGGTCATACTCACGAACGGCGCACCGACGCTCGTCGGCATCATCAGCTGGGGCAAGAAGCGTTGCTCCGGTAACGGTCAGCCCGGGGTCTACACTCGGGTCGCGAGCTTCCTCGACTGGATCAGCCAGGCGATGAAGCTCGACCCGAAGAAGAACGCGCTACCCTGAGCTGTCAGCCCGAAGGGGGCGCACTGATCGTTCTACTTCGGCGCGACTTTGTCGCCACCCGTATGCGTAGATTCATCCTCGTTCGCCGAGGCCTCGGGTGTCGCTGCGGGGGCCGCTTCTGCCGGTGCCGCCGTCGCTGCGGGTGCCGCTTCAACCGGCGCTGCGCTCTCCTTCTTCCCGCATGCCGTCATGAATATCGAGGCCAGGAGCACCGCGACTGCCGTCGTTATGGTTTTCATTGTAAGTCTCTTCCTCTATGTGACTGGGTCGAATCCGATGCTCGCAAGCAACCGGGCGAATTTCGGTTCGTTGCGCAGGGCGTCGAGCAGCGGATCGTTGCGCGCATAGATTAAACCGGAATCGCCCAGGACGTGCGCCCGCTCGAGTTTCGCGAGCGCGGCAGCCGTTTCTCCCCATTGCGCGAGAATCTGACCCTGCTGGTAGAGAACCCGCTCGCCGAGATCGGCGACGAGTTTCGTCATTGCGGCGCGCGCAGCCGGTACGTTGCCGAGTTTCCATTCCACGATCGCCACTCCCGTAAGGCTGACGTCTTTCGCGGGCTCCAATGCATATGCTGCGCGCGCCTCGCTGGACCGCCCGAGCATCAGCAGCGCGTCGCCGATCGCGGCATGCGCACGCGACATTTTCGGATTCATCGAGAGCGCATGCTCGGCCGGGGGAATCGAAGCGGCGTAATTGCGGGCGGCGTACTGGATGGCGCCGGCGGCGCGGTGGATGAGCGGATTCAGCGGGTCGAGTACCAATGCGCTCCGCATCGCGTCCGCGGCCTCGTTCTTGCGGCCGATGCGTGCGCTGTAGAGCGAATAGCGGGCGAGCACATTGGCGTCGCCCGGGCCCAGCCGGTGCGAATTCTCGAAGGGCTCGCGGGCGGCATGTGCGTCCAGGCGCCCCTGAAAGAGCACCAGGCCGAGCGTCGAATGCGCGTCGGCGAAATTGGGTGCGAGGGCAATCGCGCGCCGGGCGGAGACGATCGCCGCCGCGTAGAACTCATCCTGCTGTCCGACCTCGCCATATTGATTCGCGATGGCGGTGAGGGAACGTGAACGTGCCGCGTGGGCCGCGGCATAGTTCGGATCCGCCGCAATCGCCGCGTCGAAGCGGGCGAGCGCGGCGCGCTCTGCGGCTTCGTCGGAACTCAGGTCGTAGAGCGCACGGCCGCGCAGATAGTCGTCATAGGCCGCAACGTTGGTCGTGCCACCGGAACTCGACAACTCCTGGCCGGTGGCGCTGACCGGCGCGTCGGCTGCCGTCACCTGGGCTGCGAGCGCGCTCGCGACCGCATCGGCGATCTCACTCTGCACGGCGAAGATATCGCGCATGCTGCGGTCGAAGGTCCGCGACCAGCGGCTGAAGCCGGTCGCGCCATCGATGAGATCGGCGGCGACCCGGACGACTTCACCCGCGCGGCGCACGCTGCCGTCGAGCAGGAATGCAACGCCGAGCGTCGCCGCGATGGTCTTCGCGTCATCCTTGCGATCGCGGAATTTTCCGGACGAAGTCTCCGCCATGACGAGCAGCAGGACGTTGCGCGCGAGCGTGGCGCGTACCTCCTCGGACAGGCCGTCGGAAAAATAGGCCTGGTCAGGGTCGCCGCTCAGATTCTCGAACGGCAGCACTGCGACACTGTTGCCGGATGGCTGGGCGCTCCCGCCGATGAAGCCGCGCCGCCACGCGATGAAGCCCGCAACGCCGGCGACCGCGATGCCCGACGTCGAGACCAGCAAGGCGCGGCGCGTTACGAAGGTTGGAGGAGATCTCCCTCTCGCCGGGCGCGGCAGTGCGGCTATGTCCTTGCTCGTCACCGATGCGATGGCGCGAATGAGGCCGGCAATCTCTGCGCCATCGGCGTTCCCGCGCCAGTGGGACAAGTCGATCGAATGATACTGGCCGAAGCCAAGTGGTGGCGCCGTGCCGTCGAACGACACCGGAACGAGCTTGCGAAGGTCGCGGCCTTTCGCCGCTTCGTCGCGTACCCAGTCGGATTCGACCGAGGTGCGCGACCAGCCGACGATGACCGCGTCGCAGCTGGTGAGCGACGCTTCGATGGATTTCGCAAATACCGCGCCTCCCTCGATCATCGCATCCCACCAGACCTTGAGGCCGGCGGCCTCGAGTGCTGCGGCAAGCTTTGCCGCCTGCTTCTGGTCGGCTCGGGAGTAACTCAGGAATACGGTTGGTGGCACCACCCGCACACAATAGGCTGGCTATCGTTTTCAAATCAATTTGCCGCCGACCGAGAGATCAACGACTTCATGACCCTCGGACGCTGCGCGTCGAGCGTGACGAGGAGCTAGTCGAGCTGCCCGAATGTTTCGCCCATCATTTCCGCCGCCACTGTGCCGGCAGCGTCGAGCGCTTCCTTCGAGGGATAGAGCTCGCGCATGACCAGCAGCGTCTTGCCACCATTTTCCTCGAAGGTCGCCATCGGTGAGGTCCGAGCCCTGTCCGACCGCCTTACCGCATGAAGTGCGCGTGCAGACCAAGGAAGGCGGCGTCACACGCATCGCGCGCCAGCTCGGCAGCCAAGGCTGCGTAATTCTGCCCGAAGACGGTGGAAAGCTGGGCTTCGTGCCGAGCAAGGTGATGCCCAATCTTCCGGACGCAAAAACGACTCCGTGGCCAATGGGCGATCTCGTTTCGACGCAGAGTCCCGTAGGAGTCGATGCAGCGAAGCTTCAGGCCGCACTCGCCGCGGCTTTCATGCCCGACGATGCGCTCACGCAGGCGTTCGTGGTCACCTGGAAAGGCCAGCTCATCGGCGAGCGCTACGGTCTCGGCGCAACGCCCGGCACCCCGCTCGAGGGCTGGTCGATGGGCAAGAGCATCGTTGCGACGCTAATGGGCGTGCTGATTCAGAAAGGCGTCTATACGCTCGATCAGCGCGCACCGATTCCGGAATGGCAGACAGCCGGCGATCCGCGCCAGGAGATTCGCATTCGCGATCTCCTGCAGATGTCGAGCGGCCTGCTCCGGTCCGCAGCAGGTCCTCAGTACGTGGAGGTCGTCGAATCTCCACGGCGGATCCTGATGCGAACGCCTCTTCTCCGAGCCGTCCAGGCCGCCCGGCAGATCGGACGCTCGCTACCATCTCCGTGCTGACGAGCTACCTCGCCTTGCGCCGAGGATGGCGGCATATTTCTTCATGCTCCCGCAAGGAACATGTCGAACTTATTGGTCGCAGCGCCGTGCTGGAAATGCGTCTGCACGCCCGAGCTGTTCCAGAACGCCGCGGCTGGGTGACGTTTGAGACGCGCCGAAAGATGCCTACTACATGGCTGGCGCTGGCGAGCAGTACACCATCATCATTCCTTCGCACGATCTCGTGGTGCGCGGCTCGGGCGCTACGCCGGTGCGCGCGCCGCGATGCCGGCACTGAACCGCGCGCTCAAACTATTGCTGGAAGCCGTGCCCGCCAGCGCGAAGCGGATGGAGTAGTTGTGACTCTCGTTCTGATCAGAAACGCCAACGTCTACGCGCCCGAACCGCTCGGAACGCAGCAACTGCTCATCGGCGGGAGTCGAATTCTCTGGATGGGCAACGAGTCGCTCGAACTGCCCGTTCCCCTGCGCGAAGTGTCCACGATCATCGATGCCGCCGGTCTGCGGACGATGCCTGGCCTCATCGACGGGCACGTGCACGTCACTGGTGGTGGGGGCGAGGCGGGATTTCGTACTCGTGTCCCGCCAGTGCCGCTATCGCGCTTCACCACGGCGGGCATCACCACAGTAGTAGGGCTGCTTGGCACCGACGATATCGCACGCGGTCCGACTGAACTGCTTGCGACACTCTATGCATTGCGCGAGGAAGGACTCAACGCTTACGGATACGCAGGCGGATACCACGTTCCACCGGCAACACTCACTGGCAGCGTGCGGGGCGACCTCGTCTTCGTCGAGGCGTTGATCGGCGTCGGTGAAGTGGCGATCAGTGATCATCGCTCGAGCCAACCAACCTGCGACGAGTTGCTGCGAATCGCATCCGAATGCCACGTCGCCGGAGTCATGACGGGAAAGGCCGGAGTCCTCCACCTGCACCTGGGCGACGGACCCCGCGGTCTCGAGTTGGTGCGGGAAGCGTTGGAAAGGAGCGAGCTGCCGGCCCGCGTCTTCAACCCTACTCACGTGAACAGACGGCGCGCGTTGTTCGACGAAGCGGTCGAGCTCGCGCGACGCGGATCGACCGTGGACATCACTGCATTCCCCGTCGCGGCGGATGAAGATGCCTGGCCGGCCGCCGAAGCGCTCGAACGTTACCTGGCTTCTGGCGCGCCACCCGACCGGGTCACCATAAGCTCCGACGCCGGCGGCTGCCTCCCCTGCTTCGATGCGGACGGCCACGTGAGTCACATGGATGTGGGTTCTGCCGGCGCGTTACTCGCGACTTTGCGCGAAGCGCTGGCGCGCGGCCTTGCCCTCGAAGCGGTTCTACCCGCCGTGACATCGAATCCCGCCAAGCTCCTCAGGCTCACGCGCAAGGGAACCGTCGCTGTCGGGCACGACGCCGATCTCCTCGTGCTCGACGCGAACGGCGCGGTGCACAGCTTGCTCGTGCGCGGTGAAATCCACGTGCGTGACGGAGCACCGGTCTTGCGCGGCACTTTTGAATGACGTTTTCGCGCTAGACTCGGTATCGAGGAGCACACGTACCGAAATGCCAAGCAAAGTCCTTGAAGGCGAAACACGCGGCTGGATCGTTCCGATCGGCGGCGCCGAGAACAAGGAGAATGATCGCCGCGTCCTGGCGCGTTTCGTCGCGGTCTCGGGTGGCGCGGCGGCCGACATCGTGGTCATCCCGACGGCCAGTCGTCTGCACGAAACCGGCCCGCTCTACGAGAAATTGTTTCGCGAGCTCGGGGCGGCGCGCGTCTCGGTGATGGACTTCGATACCCGGCGCGATTGCCAGGAGCCGAATCGCCTGAGCAGGCTCGAGGAAGCGAGCGGAATCTTCTTTACCGGCGGCAACCAGCTCCGACTGACTACCCTGCTCGGCGGCACGCCAGTCGCCACGATGATCCGGAGGCGCAACGCCGCTGGCGTTACGGTTGGGGGAACGAGTGCCGGTGCCAGCATCCTCAGCGAGCACATGATCGCGTTCGGCGACGAGGGGTCTTCGGTGATCTCCGGGAAGCGTGCGGCTGGCTCCGGGCCTCGGGCTGACGAACCGGTTCGTGATCGATCAGCATTTCCGGCAGCGGGACCGGCTGGGGCGGCTGATCACCGCGCTGGCGTACAACCCCTTCTCGGTCGGCATCGGGCTCGATGAAGACACCGCCGTTTTCATAGGCCCCGACGAGACCCTCGAAGTCGAAGGCAGCGGCGGAGTCACGATCGTGGACGCCTCGGATGTGACTTTTTCATCGATGGACAGCGTCTCCGAGGGGCAGCCCGTCTGCATGCTGGGCCTGCAAGTCCACGTTCTCGTCGCCGGAGCCACGTTCAACCTGCACACCCGCGTCGCGTCCGCCGATCAATTGCGACTCACGAAGCAATAGGCGCTTGCTCAGGGCTCCCTGAGCTGTGACATCATCGGCCGAACGACTCCTTCAGAGAGCGTCGCCGCAGCATGCAAATCCTCAATCGTTGGGTCTACGTGGGACCCTCGCAGTACGCCCACTTTCCGGTCATCCGACTGGAACTGGACCTGGGTGAGCTCGAAGCGTGGCCAACGTCCCGGCTAGGCGCTGAGTTCATAGACGGGCTCGCGGCGGCCTTGCCAGGCCTGGCCCAGCACGGCTGCTCGTATCGAGTACCCGGCGGCTTTCTCAGGCGGATGCGCGAAGATGAAGGCACATGGCTCGGCCACGTGCTCGAGCACGTGGCGATCGAGCTGCAGAACGTCGCCGGTGAAGCGGTCACCTTCGGCAAGACTCGCGGCGCGGGCAAGCCCGGTGTCTACTCAGTCGTTTACGAATACGCGCAACGCGATGAAGGCGTTGCCGCTGGCGAGCTCGGTTTACGTTTGCTGTGCTCGTTGCTCCCCGAATCGCTCCGGCCGCAGGGCTCAGTTCCCGAGGGCTGGAATTGGCCGGAAGCGCGCGATGACTTCATCCGCTTTGCGCAGCGTCGCGCGCTCGGTCCGTCAACGGCATCGCTGGTGCGGGCCGCGGAAGCACGTCGCATCCCGTGGCTTCGACTCAACAACCAATCGCTGGTGCAACTCGGCCACGGCAAGTATCAGCAACGCATCCAGGCCACCGTCTCGGGCCGTACACCGCACATTGCCGTCGAGCTCGCGAGCGACAAGGAAGAAACAAACAAGATCCTCGCGTCGCTCGGGTTGCCGGTGCCGCGTCAGGAGCTCGTGCAGACCGAGGGCCAGGCGGTGCGCGCCGCAGGGCGCATCGGTTTTCCGGTGGTGACCAAGCCCTATAACGGAAACCACGGGCGCGGCATTTCGATCCGCCTCACTACGGACGAGGAAGTCGCTCAAGGCTTCAACGTCGCGAAAGAGCATTCACGGTCGGTGATCGTGGAGACCTTTCTAGAGGGTGACGATCACCGGCTGCTGGTCGTCAACGGCGAGCTCATTGCAGCGACGCGTCGCACGCCCGGGCACGTGACAGGCGATGGCGAACACACGATCGCGCAGCTCATCGAAATCGTGAATCAGGATCCGCGCCGCGGCGTGGGCCACGAGAAAGTGCTCACGCGGCTGGAACTCGATGCCCAGGCCGAGAAAATGCTGGGACGGGCCGGGCTCACGGCGCAGTCAGTGCCCGCGGCAGGTTTAGTCGTGTATCTCAGATCGACGGCGAATCTCTCCACCGGCGGCACGGCTACCGACGTGACCGACATCATTCATCCCGACAATCGCGACATGGCGGTGCGCGCGATCAAAGCCATCGGGCTCGATATCGGCGGCGTGGACTTCCTGACGAAAGACATCGCGGAGAGTTACCGCGCGATCGGCGGCGGCATCTGCGAAGTCAACGCCGCACCTGGATTCCGCATGCACGTTGCGCCGAGTGAAGGAACACCGCGTGATGTCGCCGCACCGGTCATCGACATGCTGTTCCCGTCCGGAGCGCCGGCGCGCGTGCCGATCGCGGCGGTCACCGGCACGAACGGCAAGACCACTACCGTGCGCATGCTGGCGCACCTGACCAAGATGGCGGGCTACACGCCCGGATTGACGACGACGGACGGTGTCTACATCGACGGGCAACGCACAGTGCAGGGGGACATGACGGGGCCCGTATCCGCGCAGATGGTCCTGGCGGACCCGCAGATCGACATCGCGGTGCTCGAGACGGCACGCGGCGGGCTTCTTCGTGCCGGCATGGGCGTGCAGGAAGTCAACGTCGGTGCGGTGCTGAACATACAGGCGGATCATCTGGGTCTGCAGGGCATCGAAACACTCGAGCAGCTCGCCGAGATCAAGCGCGTCGTGATCGAAGTCGCAACGGACTGCGCCGTGCTGAATGCAGATGACCCCTTGGTGTTGAAGATGTCCGGCCATACCGAGGCGAAGAACATCTGCTACGTGACGATGAATCCGCAGCACGGCCTGGTGCGCGAACACATTCGCGCCGGCGGGCGCGCGTGCGCGCTCGAGGCGGGCGTCAACGGGCAGATGATCACGCTCTACGATCGTGGGAGTCACATCCCGCTTTTATGGACTCATCTGATACCCGCGACGCTGGAAGGCCGCGCAGTCCACAACGTGCAGAACGCCATGTTTGCCGCCGCGATGGCGTTCTCGCTCGGCATCAAGCTCGATGCGATTCGACAGGGCCTGCGCACGTTCGATTCGACTTTCTTTCAGGCGCCGGGCCGCATGAACGTGTTCAACGAGCACCCGTTCAAGGTGCTGCTGGATTACGGTCACAACGCGCACGCGGTGGGAACCATGGCGGAACTGGCGCAGCGTCTCGATGTCACCGGCCGGCGCATCGTGGTCCTCGCCGGTCCCGGCGACCGTCGCGACGAGGACTTGCACGCGATCGCAAAGGCGGTGGCCGGCCGATTCGACCACTACTTCTGTCGCCGCGACGACGATCTGCGCAAGCGCGCGAGCGATGAAGTGCCGAAAATCATGGCGAGTGCGCTGTTGGCCGCGGGCGTTGCCCTGGATGCCGTGTCGATCATTCCGGACGAACAGGAAGCGATCGAGTCGGCGCTCAAGATGGCCCAACCGGGTGACCTCCTGCTGGTATTCGCCGATGCGCTGACGCGCTCGTGGAAGCAGATCACGAAGTTCCGTCCCGCGGGCGCTCCCGCTGTGCCGGTCCGCGCCGCCTCCGCGCCGGCGCCCTTGCCCGCCGCCACGCCGGTCGAACCGGCTCCCTTCGCGAGTCTCGAAGGCCTGTTGCGCGACGAACGCGGCATCCGCGTCGCGCCCGAGGTCGACGACTGAACGAGTCAGTCGAATTGCCCTTCGAGGACTCGCGGCGCCTGACGGGCAGCAACCTGTTCTTCGATTCGCCCGGGGCCGTGCTCGAAACCCTGGGTGCGACCGTGGATGACGCGGTGCTGGCAGGCTGGCGCAGCCGCGTCGCGCGTGCGCGTTCGTGGTTGCATTGGCCCGAACGTGCGATGAGCGTGGCAACGCTACGCCCGCGAGCGACGGACCGCGCCAGGTCCATCGCCGATCCGGCGGCACGCGGCCGGTACTTCATTGGCGCTGGCGGCGCCCGTTGACCAGCTCTTTACCGCGACTGAAATCAACGAATGGGCTTTCTGTGCGGCGCTCGTCGAGGCCGATCCTGTTCGGTGGAATCAGCTCGAAGGCGCTCTCATCGAGGCCGCGCGGGAGGCAGCCACATACGTCCCGATGTCAGTGGCGTTTGCGGTCGCGCCACCCGTGCTGGAAGAGCCGGCGGCGTTCAGTCGTTTCACGACGCTGTCGAAGATCGAGTCCGCGCCACGACTCCGGAATCTCGTCGCGGCAGCCAATGAGCGCGCCCTGCTGCACGTATTGGATGAGACCCAACTCACCTTGGGATCCGGTGCCGGCGGCCGAACGTGGCCGGTCGATGCCCTGCCGGAGGTGAGCGAGGTACCGTGGGCAGAACTAAGAAATGTGCCGGCGGCGTTAGTTACAGGCTCCAACGGCAAGACCACCACCGTGAGACTGCTGGCCGCCTGTGTTCGCGCGCACGGCTGGCGCGATGGCTACAACTGCACGGATGGACTGTTCATCCAGGGTGAGCAGATCGAGGGCGGCGACTATTCCGGCCCCGTGGGTACGCGCACGGTCCTGCGCGACTCGCGCGTCGAGGCCGCCATCCTCGAAACCGCGCGCGGCGGCATTCTGAGACGCGGGCTTGCGGCGGAGCGCGCGCATGTCGCTGTCATCACGAACATCAGTTCCGACCACTTCGGTGAGTACGGAGTCCACGATCTGGCGGGACTCGCGGACGTCAAGCTGGTGGTTGCAAGCGTCGTCGACGACAAGGGCCTACTCGTGCTCAATGCCGACGATCCAATCTTGTTAGCGCGCGCCCAGGAGCTCGATTGCCCCATCGGGTGGTTCGCGCGCGACTACAACCACCCCACCCTGCAGGCACACCGCGATCGCGGAGGCTCGACCAGCGGCGTCCGCGACCACCGACTCGTCGTCAGCAGAAACATGGACGAACAGGCTCTGGGCGCGATCGCCGACATGCCACTGACCGTCGGGGGCAGCGCCGAATACAACGTGTCGAACATTGCGGGCGCCGCGCTGGCGGCGTTGAAGCTCGGCGTGTCAGCCACGACCGTCGCCGAGGTGCTGGCCCGATTCGGCGCGGATCCCGCCGACAATCCGGGCCGGCTCATGCGCTATGACTATCGAGGAGCGCAGGTGCTCATCGACTATGCGCACAACCCGGAGGGCTTGAGTGGCCTCATGAGCGTAGCGGCACGGCTGCCACGAACGGGACGACTCGCGGTGCTGCTGGGTCAGGCCGGCAACCGTGAAAACGCCGACATCGAGCGACTCGCGGCGACGGCCGCACGCTTCCAGCCCGATTTCATCGTGATCAAGGAGACCGAGGCGTACCTGAGGGGGCGCGCGCTCGGTGAAACTCCGGCGCTCATCAGAGTGGCGCTGCTGCACGCTGGCGTGCCCGACGCGGCGTTGGAGATGTGTTCGAGCGAGATCGGCGCCGTCAGGCGCGTGCTCGAGTGGGCCAGGCCGGGCGATGTGCTGGTGATGCCCGTGCACGACCGCTTGGTTCGCGCTGAAGCCATTGCGCTCGTCGCGCAGTCCAACGCGCGCGGCTGATACAAGGAAAGATAGTCACAGGCCACTCGGCATCCGGATGGCTGACTGATCTGCCAAAAGGATCACGTACTTCTTCCCCAGTAGTGGGTTCCAGAGTTCCCATGTTCGATTGCGCACCGACAGCCCGGTGCGATTGGCATAGCCTATGCGGCGCTGACCTGCAGCAGAGTCCCGACATGTCGGCGCTCACAGCCCTTTGACTACCGCAGTCTGAACTGCGCTCTCGCATTGACTGCTACGACGGACACCCACCGAGGGAATCTACCAATGAAACTTCCAAGATCCAGTTTGATACTGATGGCAGTCGCGACCTTTGGCATGAGCTCGACGTGGGCGCATACCATCACTTACCGATTCACCGGTTCGGTCACGAATATCGATGTTACCGAGGGCGATCCGCCGCTCGGCATCCCTCATCCCGCCATAGGAACGCCCTTCGAGGGTACGTTTACCTACGATCTGAATGCGTCCGGCACACCGTTCTCGACGGGAGAAGGAGGTGTCGTGAACGGTATGGAGTATTCCTCGCCGGTACCGCCCGGGCGCATGAGGATCAGGCTGGCAGGCGCGAACATCGAAAGCACCGGGGGAAGCAGTGTTCTCGTGGCTGACGGAATATCGGGCAATCTTATCGAGAGCAACGTGGACTTCATCGTCTTCGCGGCAGGCGTCCAGGCCGCACTCAGTCTCGTTGTGCGACTTGAAGATACGACGCAGTCGACATTCGATAGCACAGCACTGCCCGCGTGGGTCGCCTTACCACGGTTCGATCTGAGGAACTTTGAGATCTTTCAGTCGCTGCCCAGCGGGTTCGCGCATCGATACCTGACGCTCTCCGTCCGCACGTTCGAGCCCATCGCCCGAAATGCCGCCATCGACGTCCTACCCGAGCGCTATCCGAACCGCATCAATCTCGCGGAGCGGGACCGCATTTCCGTCGCCGTGTTGTCGCTCGCCGCAACCGCAAACGACGTGGCATTCGACGCTACGGCGATCGATTCGTCGAGTATCCGGTTCGGTGCACTCGGCTTCGAGGCAGCCCCTGTGAGTCACCGCCTGCAGGACGCGGACGGCGACGGCGATACGGACCTGCTGTTGCATTTTCGAATCGACGAAACGGGAATCAGATGCTCCACGAAAAGTGCACTGCTGAGCGGATTCACGACGGCCGGTAGGGCGGTACAGGGGAGCGACTCGGTACGGCCGATCCGATGTAACGAGAGATCCTGAGGCACGCGCGCGGGGCGCATTGGAATTTGGCACTAATTTGGCACTTGAGCGGGGTGACTGCAGGCTAAGTCGCGGCAAGTGCTTGGAAAGATCTGGCGGGAGAGAGGGATTCATATCGGGTCCCGAAGTGATTGTTTCTGGGTAACTTTCCAAACTATCCGATTATCCATACCTCAGGAAATACCTTCGTCATATTTGACCCGCAGCACCAGGAAATTAAGCACGCCGCGATCTGCAGATTCAAATCCCCTTACCCCGTTCACCGCTCTCCCCCAACTCTCCGCCAATTTAAGCTCTGTGGTGGTGGCACCGAAAGACTCCGGCGAGCGGTTTTCGACCCACACGCTGTTAAAAGGCTTTCCCGGGCGTACGGGTACCATCCTGCACGCGCTTCGCCTGCACCTGCGAGTGTGCGGAATCTCCATAGCCGCTGAGCAATGCTCTGGCATGCGCGTGCGCATCGGCCGATATTCGTGCGCCAGACGGTTCGACAACCGACGAGACTGCTGTGTCTTGATTTCCAGTGCGATGGCCGCTGAGCAACACCGCCGCCTGCGCCTGTGCATCCGCTTTCACTGATGCAGGGGATGGTAATGGCGAGAGCACCTCATCGGCCTTCACTCCTCCCGACGTATACGAGCGACTGAGCAACGCCGCCGCCTGCGCCTGCGCGTCCGCTAGTCGTGAAGGCACGGAAGCTCGCGTGTCGGCGATCGCTGCGGTTGTGGCAAGGATCACGGACATCAAAAGTAAATAGCGTTTCATGGATAGGTCTCCTCTTGAGTTCAAAGACTGTGGTTGCCGAGGCGCTGCGCGCCGTCTCGTTCAACAGTTCAACAAGCTTCAGATCTGACGTTTCCGTAGCGGTTGCCATGTGAACTGTGAGCGCGAACTACCCTTCAGCATCAATCTAATCATTGCTCAGATTAAAGTCGAAGACCAAAATAAGCACTGCTTAGATAAAATTGGAATCACCCGTGGCCGCAGCGTGATGCAGCGCAGCGTTGGATGTTCAAGTCGCCTGAATTAGCAGCGCTCGTGCTTAGGGGCGGCCTGTCTTGACGTCACAACTGATCATTGCTTAGATTGTCGCGAAGTAAGGGCTCAGTCGGGGATTAAACACAGGTTCGCGCGCCTGTTGGTGCTGTGCCTCAAGCGTCTCTTGTTCCGCTGACGAGGCGATCGGAGAATGGGGCCGATGAGACTGAAGAAGAAAGGCGGCTACCATCATGGCGACCTAAGGCGAACGCTGCTCGATGTAAGCATCGCCGTGATCGACAAGCATGGCGTTGACGCGCTCAATCTGCGCGAGCTGGCGACTCGCGCAGGCGTCTCCTCGGGCGCTCCGTACCATCACTTCGCTGATCGTGAAGCGCTGCTGGCAGCCATTGCGGAGGAGGGGTTCGGCTATCTCGAGGCGGCCATGATTCGTGAGCGTGACGCTGCGCCTGACGCAACATCTCGATTGGCCGCGCTCGGTCGCGCGTACGTGAGTTTCGCGACGGCCTATCGGGGCCATTTTCGCGTAATGTTTCGAGGCGATCTGATCGGCGCCGCCTCTCCGGAACTCGTCCGCGCAAAGCCGCGTACATTTCAGTTGCTGCGCGATGCCATGGAGGATTGTCAGCGATCGGGGGTTGCGCCGGCGGGCGATTTGCAGCCGCTGGTCCTTACTGCCTGGTCGACCGTTCACGGACTCGCAACTCTTTGGATCGACGGAGCGTTGCCGTACGAGAACCTGGATCCCGAGCGCCTGGCGCCCAAGGTTGCGAACTTGGTCAGCCGCATGTTGGCAGCACTCGCTCACAATCGGCCATCGCCACCTCGCTCGAGCAGAAGTCGAAGCGCGGTCCGCAGGTAGCGCCAAGCAGCCTCGGCAGAGACTAGCTAAGGATTACGCAATGAGACGTCTACTGTTGGTCGTCGCGGGCTTAGCAACTCTTGGGTCGGGACATGCCATGGCAAAAGTTCTCATCGAGCTTTCTTCGGATTGGGGGACTGTCACTGCGGAGTTGTCCGACAACGCCGCCGCACGTGAACTGGTGCGAATGTTGCCGATCACGATTGAGATGCGGGATCACCTTCGGCAAGAGAAGACCGGGAACTTGCCGCGACCTCTACCCGAGATAGTCAGGCAGCAGGAATTCTCCAGGGGAACCTTGGGCCTATGGGGGCCTGATGATTTCGTGATCTATTACCGAAGTGGTCGCGTGCCTCAGCCCGGCATCGTCATCCTCGGCAAAGTGACAGGCGATGTTTCCATCTTTGATCGCCCGGGTTCCATCGCTGTACAGGTACGCCTGGTGAAATAGATTGGCGGGGAGAGAGAGGGATTGGTCAGGCGCGGATGCGACCTCAAAGGTGGAGGCAGGTCCTGAAAAGTTCTTCACGGGCCGTGTTCAGATCGCTGGACAGTTCCAACGCGATGAGCCCTCTATGCGCACAACCTGAACTCATCGCGAAAACTGCTCCGAAGCGTCGTCCATGTTTTTAGGTGCAGGCAGCATCGAGCGCCTGAGGGAGGGTTGTGAATTCACGCCGTGACATCTTGGCGGGCACAGTGGCCGGCGCCAGCCAGGTCGCATGTTTTCAGTTTCGTCGGTATCCGCATGACCCAAGACAGGTCAGGTAGCCCTGACTAGTTGGAGTCGCTGCCATCCAACGTAAAAGTACCCCTGCCGTCATTCGCACGTCATTGACGTGAAAAACTGTACTGCATCCATCTCATCCAGAACTCCGATCGGCTCGACGAATTGTCGCCTTTAAGCCGAGAACGCCGTCCAGCGTGGAAAGTTAAACTCTCCGCCCATGAACATGAAAACGCGCAAGCTGGCTACCTTAGTTGCGGCCGCGCTGGCCCTGGGGGGTGCGGCCAGCACACGGTCTGTCTCCCAGCCGGAATCCCTGAACGGGATCGAGAGCGCCTATGCCGACTTCAACGACGCCTCGGGAGCCATCAGCCTGATCGAGTCCGGTCTGCGGGACAGCTACCAGGGCAGGACCCGCATTGAATGGGTCCACCTGCAACAGCAGGCACGTGAGGACGTGCAGCGGGGTCTAAAGGACCTTGCCGAACGGGACCTCTCGCCGGCCGACCGGAGAGCCATCGACATCATGCGCAAAAGCATGGCCGACGCCGATGAGAGTGGCTCGCTCGCGCCCAGCGGCAAGTGCGAAGACGCACAGCGTAAGGACATCGAATACGCAGCGCTGCGCGAAGCCTTGTATGCGTGCTTCGGAGTATTGTCGACGCTCGATTTCGAAGGTCAGAAGGTGACCCGCGTCGGCGCCTTCGATCTGCTCACTCGCATGAACGAGCCGGAGCGTCGCAAAAGGCTTTTCCTGCAGTTCGTGCCGCTGTGGCAGTCAATCAACGGCAAGAACGAGCGCGACAGTCCGTATCGACGCGTCATCGCGATGGCCGCGGAGCGCGGCCGTACCGAAGGAACCGGGATCGACGCAGCAGCGAAAACGGTCGGTGTGTCGATGGCGGAGGTCGAGAACTGGCTCGTGCAGATCCTGGATGCGTGGCGCAAGGCGAACGACGGCAAGCCGATGGAGCCGTGGGACTATCGCTATCGAGGCGGCGCGACCGAGCGCGAGCTCGGCGACACGATTGCGCGCGAGGCGTTGCAGCCGATCAACGAACGGTTTTATCGCGATCTCGGCGCGCGGTTCGGCGAGTGGAACGTGATCTACGATCTCGATCCGCGGCCGGGTAAAGCGCCGCTCGCCTATACGGACTATGTGAAGCGCGGCCGCACGCGTGACGGCAAGTGGGATCTGACACTCACGCGAGTCTCGGGCAACTACGCGCGCGGTGGTCTCGGCCTCATCAATGAGCTCGTGCACGAGAACGGGCACGTCGTGCACATGATGGCGTTGCGTACGCGACCTGCATTCATGGATCTTGGCGATCCGCTGTTCTACGAAGCTTTCGCGGACGTGCCGTCGTGGAGCACATACGAGCCCGCCTGGCAGCAGAAATATCTCGGTCGCAGCTCGGCTGAAGATTCTTCGCTCCGCGCGCTGTACTCGAGCGTCATGCTCGACGTCGCATGGGCGCTGTTCGAGCTGCGCATGCTGCGCGGGCCGACGCAGGATCCGAACGCTGTGTGGACCGAGATCACGAGTCGCTATCTGAACGTGATTCCGCATCCGGAGCTCTCGTGGTGGCTGGTGCGCGTGCAGCTCGTGGACTCGCCGGGCTACATGGTGAACTACGGTCTCGGGGCAGTCGTGACTGCGGATATTCGGCAGCGGATTGCGTCGCAGCTCGGTCCGTTCGATACAGGTGACGAGCGCTGGTTCTCGTGGCTGTCGCAGCACCTCTTGAGCTCGGGACAGACACACGAGACGGCGGAGCTGCTGCGCGGCTTCCTCGGTCGCTCCGTGTCGCCGCAGGCGCTGCTCACCGAGATCGGCAGGATGCAAAAGAAAAAGAACTGAGGAAACGTGCTCGCGCGCTTCCGGAAGCGGGTTGCGGTACACGCTCTTGCGCCGATTGTAATGCCGAGAATCAGGGAAAATTTGGCGGAGAGAGAGAGATTCGAAATCGAGCGGATGACTTTATAGATCAGCAAGTTACTGAAAAGCAAAGAATGCGTGCCCCCTGCAATCCCCTAAAGTCCCCGTATTTGCCACCACAAACGGAACTAATCGCCACCAACTCTAGTTGCCGCACGAAAGTCGTGAGCGAGCTCGTGAATGACATGGCGGCAGGTACGAGTAACCATGTCGACGTGCGTCGCCTCGTCATCTGTCAGAAGGCGCTGAAGCTCGGCGACTGGTCTTCGCGTAGGCGGCCATCAATACCCGCACCGCCTCGCGTAGCAGCGCCCGGTTTTCCCTTGCGTCGGGCATCTCGAGCTTGAGCAGCCCGCGAATATGGCCGCCCCCGAGGAACATCGACAAAAACAGGTCCGCCGCTTGGCGCGGGTGCCGTATGTGCAGCGTGCCCTGCGCATCGACGCGACGAGGTACGCAGCCAGTTCGCCGATCAGCTTGTCGGGCCCCTGCTTGTAGAAAGTGAGGCACGCCTCGCGCTGTACCCCAGCGGCGCCGTAGAGCGAGCGAAACTGGTCGACGTATCCTCCTCGCGCGCGAGCGCGAGGAACTGCTGTCCGACGGCCAGCAAGGACGTCGGTGGCTGCTTCGGGTCCAGCGCTCTCGACCCCGGCTACCCAGCCACCACGCGATCTGTTCGATCGGGACCAGCGCCTGAACAGCCCTTCCTTCGAAGCGAAATGGCTGTGATGGTCATCTTTGAGACTTCGGCGTCGACGGCGATCGCGTCGACGCTGGCCCGCTCGAAGCCGTGCGCATTGAAGTGGCTGCGCGCCGCTTCGATGATGCGCCGCCAGCGCTTGGGGTCACGCGGCCTGCCGCGGCGGGGCGTGGGCGCGACATCGGGTTCGGTTTTGGGCATTGGCATGGGCCTCATTCCTGTACTTGACAGTCCATTATATGCAACTTACAGTTACTGTACTTGCACGTACAGTATATCAACCTCGTAGCCGGGAAAGTGAGACAGCATGTCAACGATAAGAAACAGCAAGCGCAGCCCGTGGCGATCGTCACCGGGGCAGCGACAGGCATTGGTGAAGCGACCGCCCGCGCGCTTCACGCCGCCGGATACCGGTGTTCGGGACCTACCGCAAGCTCCCGACGACGAAGATGCCCGGCGTCGACTATGTGGCCTGCGATGTGACCAGCGACCTGGCGGTCGACGCAGCGGTGCGCGAGGTCCTTGCGAAGGCTGGCCGCATCGATCTGCTGGTCAACAACGCGGGAGTCGGGTTGGTGGGGGCGGCGGAGGAGTCTTCGCTCGAACAGGCCAAGGTCGATTTCGACGTCAATCTGTTCGGCGTGATTCGCATGACCAAGGCGGTCCTGCCGCGATGCGCCAGCAGCGGTCGGGACGCATCGTCAACATCAGCTCGGTGATGGGCTTGATTCCCTCGCCCTTCATGGCGCTGTATTCATCGAGCAAGCACGCGGTGGAAGGCTACTCGCAGGCGCTGGACCACGAGGTCAGGGGCTCGGGGATCCGGGTCGTTCTCGTCGAACCGGCTACACCCGCACCACGTTCGAGAGCAACGCGCTGGCAGCCGACCAGCAGAGCGAACACTACGCGCGGGCCGAGCGAACGCCGAAGCCGTGTTGCGTACCGAGGTCGCGAAAGCCGACCCACCGGAAGTGGTGGCCGAGACAGTCGTCACCGCCGCCACCGCCGCGAAACCGCGCTGCGATACACGGCGGGTCGTGACGCCACGACGGTCAGTCTGCTCAGACGCTTCGTGCCGGCGTCGGCGTTCGACAAGAGCTTGCGCAAGCGGATGCAGATGCCGGCATAGCGCGCAACGAGCAAGTTGCACTCGAACACAGGAGAACCACAGATGATTTACAGCAGCATTGTCGAAAATCGAATCCGACAGACCTTCGACCACGTCAACCACCATCGCTGGGATGAAGCGCTGGAAGCAGTCGCGCCGCATGTCCACCATCGCGTGTCCGGCACCCACGGGCTCGGTGGTGAGCGCCACGACAAAGCAAGCCATGCGCCGCTGGTTCGAGCGTTTCGGCCGCGTCCTGCCCACTCTCCAGATCAAGGTCAACAAAGTCTGGGTCATGGGCTGGCCGTGGCATACCACCGTGTTTGCCCGGTGGGACAGGGGAGCAACACTGCTCGGCGGAGACGCGCCGTACGTCAACCGCGGCCTTCACGTGTTCACGCTGCGGTGGGGCCGCGTCCATGGCTGTTGGAATTCCAAGACTCGCAAGCAGCGGCCCGCGCGCTCGCCGCCCAGGCGGCAAGTGGCCTCGAAGAGGCCGTCGCCAAGCCCATCACGAGCTAGCAGAAGGAGCGGCGCCGTCCGAGGCCGGCGCAGGCGTACCGAGCAACTCGTGCGCTACAACTCCATCTGCTTCGCGGCGCGGAACCTTCTCGTTCGCCGATGAGTTTCCAGACTATCCAGCATCCATGCCGCGATCCGCGCGCAGCAGCGATGGCGACGGATTTGCCCGTCCTTGTCGACCGCCCCGATACAGATAGTGCAGTCCGCCACGGACGGAAACCGCCGTCTCATGCATGCGCCAGGAGGAATTCACCGGACGCGCGTAGCGATTCCAGCGCTCTTCGAACTCCGGCACATAGCCAGAACCCAGGGCATGATGGTCGTATGCGACACCACAATGCCTTGTTCGGCCATCATGGCAGCCAGGTCTCGATAGCTCAGCCGGTACGTGATGTACCAGCGCACACAGAGCTCAATAGTCTCGGGGGAGAATCTGCGGCCTCGGTAGATCGGGTCGCGCTCGATTGGCTGAGTCATTCATGCCTCCTTTAGATGGCATGAACCTCCCCTCTTCCGCCAATGCACCAGAACCTCGAAGTACCTCCGCGTGAGTGAGACTGCGCGAGAAGGGTCCTAGACGGCTGGAGAAACTAGAACGCTGAGAATCGCCCGATTTTCAGCGCTACTGAGACGGCATGAGATGCCGTGAGAAAGGTAATTGGCGGAGAGAGAG
>CAWIVS010000015.1:0-124296 GCA_963839685.1 uncultured Pseudomonadota bacterium
CCATCGCACGTCCGGCCTATAACAACATGTTCATGACGACGGGGGTCGATGGACCTGGGACGCTGACGATGCTGGGCGGTATTCCGAGAGCCAACAGGGGCAACGCCAGCCTCGAGCCGCTCGAGTCGACCAACCTGGATGTCTCACTCGAGTACTACTACTCCGACAGCAGCTACGCGTCGATCGGCTTCTTCACGAAGGCGGTCAACAACTTCGTCGGTACCGGGGTCTCGGGCACGACTCTGTTCGATATTCAGGATCCGAGCTCCGGCGCGCCTGGCACTTTGACTGCAGCTGCGCGTGATGCGTTGACTGCACAGGGCTGGGCGGTGAACGAGCAGAACATGTTCACCATGGCGGCGATTCTGGACAATCCGGCCACCTTCCCGGGTGGTGCAAATGACTACATCGATCCGTCGGAGGCGGGCGGTACACAGCAAGCGCTGGACATGATTGCGAACTTCGACATTGTTGCCGACGCCAACGACCCGTTGTTCCAGTTCAACCTGGCCCAGCCGGTCAACACCGAGACCGCGAATATTGATGGTATCGAAGTGGCATGGCAGCACTTCTTTGGCGAGAGCGGCTTTGGCTTCCAGGCCAACGCCACGTTCGTCAATGGAGACGTCGGCTATGACCTGTCAGCGGCACCGACTGTCTCGCAGTTCGCGCTGGAGGGACTCTCAGACTCCGCCAACGCCGTGCTGATCTACGAGAAGTACGGTTTGTCTGCGCGCGTGGCGTACAACTGGCGTGATGCCTTCCTGACGGCGACGACGTGGGCAGGCCAGCAGGGTCTGCCGGGGTTCGTGGATGAATACAAGCAGGTCGACTTCAACGTGACCTACACCTTCAACGAAAAGATCGCCGTTGGCCTGGACGTCATTAACCTCACGGGTGAAGGCCAGATCATCTACAGCCGTACCAAGCAAATGCAGTGGTGGAACGCCGAAGGTGATCCGCGCTACATGCTGACCGCGCGCTACAACTTCCAGTAATAGCGCACTCGAACGGGGATTCCCGCCGGATGGCGGCGGGAATCCTCTGCGAGGATAATCGGGTTCCCAGAGCATCCCTCTCGGAACCCTTTTTTTACGGCAAATCCATCCATGGCCTTAACTATCCTGACCAACGACCAGCACCGGTCAGTCGCCGTCGACACCCGTGCCCGCCCGGAGTACGGCGACACGGTGAACCGTGCCGTTGCGCTGAGCGCCGAATTCAATGAGCTGCACCGGGAGTTCCCGCTGCTGCTGCGCAAGACCGACGAGGCGCCCGGTTTCGTCGCTCACGCCATCCTTGGCTTCGAGAAAGATGAAAACCTGTTCGTCGAGGGCGACCGCTGGATCAGCACCCATATCCCGGCGACGCTGGCCCGCGGGCCGTTCTCCCTGGGCTACATTCGGCCCGAGGACGGTGGCAATGCGCCGGCCGGCATCAAGGTGATGATCGACGAGGAACATCCGCGCTTGCGCGCGGAAGGGCAGCCAGTGTTTCTGCCGCTCGGTGGCGAGACGCCGTACCTCCAGGGAATCAAGCGCGTACTGCAGACAGTCGACGCGGGCCTGCGGGTCGATCGGCTGTTGTATCGCGAGCTGGTGGCGATGGACCTGATGGAAGAGGTCAAGATTCAGATCTCGGTCTTCGCTGAGCTGCGCTATGACTTCAGCGGTTACCACTCCATCAATCAGGAAAAGCTCGCGGCCCTGAACGCCGAGCAACTGCTCAGACTGCATCGGCTGGGCTTGCTCGGTCCGGTTTACTTCCTGATCTCCTCGCTCGGCAATTTTCAGAAACTGGTCAACCTGAAGATCGCCCGGCTTCAGTCGGTCTGAAGGTAGCCATGAGCCATCAGGTCCGCGTCATCGATGGGCTGCGATTCGACCGCATTCCATTCGACGAATTGTTCGCCGGCAATGAGCCGGTGCTGATGCGCGGACTGACCGCCGATTGGCCACTGGTACAGGCGGCTCGCCAGGCGCCGACCAGAGTGATGGAGTTGCTCGCCGCCAGTTACAACAAGAAGCCGGTGATCGTGTATGTGGGCGACCCGGAGATGGGCGGTCGCTTTGGCTACAACGAGTCGGTGACCGGTTTCAATTATCGATCCGAGCGTCGCGACTTTGTGGAAGTGCTGGACCGCATCCGCGCGGATTCTGGCAGCGACGTTCACCCGTATTACTACATGAACTCCATCGTGGTGGACCAGAGCTTTCCGGGCTTGGCAGCGCAGAACTCGTTGGTCTTCAATCATCCGGTCTTCGACCGCTACCCGCACGTTGGGAAGATCTGGATCGGCACCGAGTCGGTCGCCGTGGCTCACTACGACGTGCCTCGCAACATTGCCTGCTGCGTCCTCGGGCGCCGGCGCTTCACGCTGTTCCGCCCGGAGCAGATCCGGAATTTGTATCCGGGCCCGCTCAACCTGACGCCTGGCGGCCAGGTCGTGACGATGGCCAACCTCAGGCAACCGGACTTCGCCCGCTTCCCGCGGCTGCGGCAGGCGCTGGATGAAGCCTGGATCGCCGAGTTGGAGCCGGGCGATGCGTTGTACTACCCGAGCCTCTGGTGGCACGAGGCCGAGGCGCTGGACCGCTTCAACGTCATGATGAACTACTGGTGGGTCGACTCGCCGGCCTACATGGGTGATCCGATGGATGTGCTGATGCACGCCATGCTTGGCCTGCGAGACCGGCCGCTGGTGGACCGGCAGGGCTGGCGCGCCCTGTTCGACTACTACATCTTCGGTGACAACTCGGTGCCACGGGCTCATCTGCCGGAGCACATCCAGGGCGCGCTCGCCGACATGAATGAAGAGAACGCACGCCGCATCCGCGACGTCGTGCACCACAGTCTGAACCGCTAGGAAGCCAGAGCGCGTGAACTCCGGCAAAACACGTGTCGTCATCGCCGGTGGCGGCACCGCAGGTTGGCTGGCCGCCTACAGCCTCGCCAAGCGGCTGGGCAGTCAGCTCGAGATCACGCTCGTGGAGTCTGACCTGATTGGCACCGTGGGCGTGGGCGAGGCGACCATCCCCACGATGAAGAGCTTCCACAGCCTGATGGAGATCGACGAGCGCGAGTTCATGGTGGCCACGCAGGCGACCTTCAAGATCGGCATCTGGTTCGACAACTGGGCCAATATCGGCGACAGCTACATCCACTCTTTCGGTGTCATCGGCCAGGGATCCTGGATGGCTGAGTTCCATGAATACTGGCTCGAACTGCATGCCCAGGGTCTGGGCGGCAACCTCGAGGACTACTGCCTGGAGTGGAAAGCGGCAAAGCAGGGCAAGTTCGCGACCCAGGCTGGCAAGACCAACCTTAACTACGCCTACCATCTCAACGCGACGGCATACGCGCAGTTCTTGCGGGGCAAGAGTGAAGCGCTCGGCGCCAGGCGCGTGGAAGGCAAGATCGCCAATGTCAGGTTGTCTCCGCAGACGGGCAACATCGAGTCGCTGGACCTGGACGGCGGCGCATCCGTGGCGGGAGACTTTTTCATCGACTGCACGGGTTTCAGGGGCCTGCTGATCGGCGAGGTGCTGGGCGTCGGTTACGAGGATTGGGGACACTGGCTGGCCGCCGACAGCGCCTGGGCTGTGCAGACCGAGAGCACTCAGGCGCCGCCACCTTATACACGGGCGATTGCCCATCCCGTTGGCTGGCAATGGCGCATTCCGCTGCAACATCGCACCGGCAACGGCATCGTCTACAGCAGCCGTTTCTGTTCCGACGATGAGGCGCGTTCGCTCCTGATGAAGAACCTGACGGGTCCGACCATTACTGAACCGCGGCAGCTCAAATTCCGCACCGGGCGCCGGCATCAGCCCTGGCACCGGAACTGTGTCGCGCTGGGTCTCGCGGCCGGGTTCCTCGAGCCGCTCGAGTCGACCAGCATTCACTTGATTACCATCGGCCTGGTTCGCTTGATGCGGCTCTTCCCCTTCAGCGGCGAGTTTGAACAGCAAGCCGAGCGCTTCAATATTGAGAGCAAGATTGAGTGGGAAGAAGTGCGCGATTTCATCATCCTGCATTACAAGCAGACCCGCAGGGATGACAGCCCATTCTGGAACTACTACCGCACCATGGAAGTACCCCGCAATGTCACGCACCGGATTGAAATCTTCCGGAAGAACGGTTTCGTGTGGCCGGACAAGGTCAATCTGTTCCGGATCGATTCCTGGATACAGGTAATGATGGGGCAGGGCGTGTTCCCGGAAAGTCACCATGGCGCGACTCGAATACCGGGGACCGGGAGCCTCCAGCAGACGTTGGACCAGATCCGCGTGAAGGTAGACCGCAGCCTGGCGCAGATGCCGGACCATCAGGCATTCATCGACCGCTATTGCCCAATCCGCCGGAGCTCGTCATGACCACCGAACGCTTGCGGAACCGGAAGTAGCCGCGTCCCGGCACGCTGTGCAATCCGAAGATCGCAAACTGACCAGCATCGTCATCGCCGGTGGCGGCTCGGCCGGCTGGATGACAGCCGCGGCCTTGTCGAACCACCTGCAGTCGGGTTGTCGCATTACGCTCATAGAGTCCGAAGAGATCGGCATCGTCGGTGTCGGCGAAGCGACGATTCCGCCGATCAAGAAGTTCAACCAGGCGTTGGGCCTGGACGAATTCGAATTTCTCAGTCGGACCAAGGGCTCGTACAAGCTCGGCATTCAGTTCGTCGATTGGGTGGAACCTGGCCGGCGCTACTTCCACCCATTCGGCACTTATGGGCGGGCCTTCGACTTCGGCCATCTGCTTTACTTCTGGCACCAGGCGCAGCGGCAGGGCAAGGCTTCATCCAGCCTGGACGACTATTGCATGGCCTGGGTGATGGCCTCGCAGGCACGGTTTGCGCCTCCGCTGACCGATCCTCGCAGTCGTGCTATCGACCTACGACTATGCCTATCACTTTGATGCGTCGCTCTACGCAGCGTTTCTGCGCGAGGTTGCGGAGCGGCGTGGAGTGGTACGCATGGAAGGCAGGATCGTCTCGACTCGGCTGAACGGCGAGAACGGTCATGTCGAGGCGCTCCGGCTGCAGGACGGGCGCGAAGTGTCGGGCGAACTGTTCATCGATTGCTCCGGATTTCGCGGGCTGTTGATCGAAGAGGCGCTCCATACCGGCTACGAGGACTGGACGCACTGGTTGCCCTGCGATCGCGCGGTCGCGGTGCCCTGCGCGAGTGCTGGCGATTTTCTGCCCTATACGCGCTCCACGGCGCGAACCGCAGGCTGGCAATGGCGCATCCCCTTGCAACATCGTATCGGCAATGGATACGTCTATTCATCGAACTACCTCGATGAGGAAGGCGCAGCTGCCACGCTGCTGGCGCATCTCGATGGCAAGGCACTGGCCGAGCCACGCACACTACGATTCGTGACGGGCCGCCGGCGACTGGTCTGGAATCGCAACGTGGTCGCCATCGGCTTGTCGAGCGGATTTCTCGAGCCGCTGGAATCGACCAGCCTGCATCTCATCCAGGCCAGTATTCTGCGGCTGCTGGCCATGTTTCCCGACCGGAATTTCGACCCGACCGTGCGCGACGAATACAATCGCATCGCCAACAGTGAGCTGGAACGCGTGCGCGACTTTCTGATCCTGCACTACCATCTCAATCGGCGCAGCGAGGGTGAACTCTGGCGCTACTGCGCGAACATGCCGATACCAGACACATTGACCGAGAGCATCGAGCATTTCCGTCGCAATGCTCGCATCGTGCAGCGCGAGCACGAAGTGTTCGTCAAAGCATCGTGGCTCGCAGTGCACGTCGGCCAGCTCAATCTGCCCGAAGCGTGCGACCAGCCTCCGCAAGTTCATGCGACTGACAGCGCGCAATGGCTGGAGAAAATGCGCGCCAGCATGCATGCGGAGGCGAGCCGGTTACCGACACATCAGCAATACATCGAGAGCAACTGTCGCGCGGCCGCGTGAGCCGTGCTCGAGGAGTCCCGTGCTCGACCAGACTCGCAAAGCGAACGAAGCGAACGCACCCCATCGGCAGCGGATCATCGAGGTCAAACGCAAGCTACGCGCGCAGATCCACGACATGCCCAGGCGCTTTGCAGCGGTGACGGCTCGCGTCGAAGCCCAGATCGAGCAAATAGTGCTCGAGCGTGCTTCCGGCACCACGCCGGTGCCGCAGATCGAGTTCGGGCAGCTCGATCGCGTAACCGATGTGCAGAAGGATCACATTCGCCAGCGGGGCTGCCTCGTCATCCGCAATGTGTTTGATGATGCCCGTGTCGCTGCCTGGACCTCCGGGCTCTCGGAATATCTCGAAGCCAATGACTACCTGGAAAAATTGAAGAAGGGAGGCGCGGTCGACGATTACTTCGGCACTCTGGCCAGTGCCAAACCTCAGATTTACGGCGTGTTCTGGTCACGGGCGCAAATGGAGGCGCGGACCGATCCTGCAATGGCAAGAGCCGAGACCTTCCTGAATGGGCTCTGGCGCGCATCGTCGCCGAACGGTCCGGTCTTTGATCCCGATCTGAACCTCATCTACGCGGACCGCGTCCGATTCCGCCAACCCGGCGATGCTTCGCTGGGACTGTCGGCTCATGTCGACGCGGGATCCATCGATCGCTGGATCGATCCGGCTTACCACGGCACGGTGTATCGCCACGTATTTGGCGGAGATCTGGAAAAGTACGACCCGTTTGAAGCCTGGGGCCGCACAGAGATCAAGGAAATCCCATCACCGGCCGTGTGCCGCATGTTCCGGACGTTTCAAGGTTGGACGGCATTGACTCAGCAAGGCCCCAACGACGGAACGCTTCAGTTATTGCCCATTGCTGACGCAATGCCGTGGATGCTGCTGCGCGCGCTTCAGGACGACGTGCCGGAAGATGAGCTGTGTGGCGCCGCTGCCTGCCGCGCAATGGTGATCGGGAAGGAGTATCACCAGCTCTTGCTGGAAGGCTACGGTTCCATTCCGCTCATGCAGCCAGGAGACGCTATCTTCTGGCATCCCGATGTACTTCATGGCGTCGAGGATGCGCACCGCGGCACCGGCTATTCGAGCGTCATGTATATCGCACCGGCACCCGACTGCGCCAAGAATCGCCAGTACGCAGAAATTCAGAAGGCCGCATTCGAAGCCGGTCTGTCAGCACCAGACTTTGCTCCGGATAACTTTGAAGTCGACTTCGCAGGGCGCTTTACGCGCGCCGACCTCAGCCCGCTTGGACTGCGCGTAATGGGGTACTGAGAAAGGCATGCCAGAGAAGAAGTTAGGCATCGGAATTCTGGGGTGCGGGCCCATCTCGCAGTTCGCGCATTTTGAGTCTGTCCAGAAGTCTCGCAATACGGTGCTGGAGGCGGTTTGCGATGCGGACGAAGGGCTCGCCAATCGCTTTGGCAGGTTCTACGACGCGAACAACATCTATCTCGACTACGACCAGATGCTCGCCAATCCGGACATTGAGGCGGTCATCATCGCCATTTCCGATGCCTTTCATGTTCCAGCTGCGTTGCAAGCGCTTGCCGCGGGAAAGCACGTGCTGTGCGAAAAGCCGATCGGCATTGCAGTGGAAGAAGTCGAGGAACTGGAAGCCGCCGTCGAGAGAGAGCGGAAGAATCCTGCAGATCGGCCACATGCTTCGATTCGATCCGGGCATCGAATCAGCCAGGCATTTCATCAGTACCAGGATGGGGCAGATGCTGGCCCTGAAGGCATGGTATTGCGACAGCACGCATCGTTATTCGATGACCGATGCCGTTCAGCCGTTGGCGCGCAAGGGCAGCAAGGTGCTGCGCCCTGGTGGCGATCCGAAGGCGGACAAGCAACGCTATTTCATGCTGGCTCACGGCAGCCATCTAGTGGATCTGGCTCGCTATCTCGGTGGCCCGATACGAGCCGTGCAAGCGCGGCTCAACCAGCGCTTCGGAGCACACTGCTGGTTCATCGACGTCGATTTCACGAGCGGTGCGATCGGCCACCTCGATCTCACGATCGGCGTGCGCATGGACTGGCACGAAGGTTTCCAGATCTATGGAGAGAATGGCAGTGCCTCGGCGAAGATCTATAACCCCTGGTTCTACAAGTCGAGCGATGTCGAGCTCTTCCATGAGGACAGTGCCACGACGACTCGCGTGCTTGGAGCAGACGGTCACTTCTTCCGCCGACAGGTAGAAGGATTTGCGGACAGCGTTCTTTCAGGCGCGCCGATGCGCGGCGCCAACATTGCGGATGGTAGTCGCCTCCGTCAAGACCATGGTGGCGATCGCGCATTCCGTCGCATCTGGGAAGAGCGTCGAGGTCGAGAGCTCGAAGGGAGCGCTGTAGTGGAGCTGGGCATCTTTTCCAGAACCTACCAGCTCATCGGGATAGACAGGATTTGTGCCCAGGCTGCGCAGGACGGCTTCCAAACTATCCAGTTCAATTTTTCGAGTGCAGGCTTACCTTCGCTTCCGAATGATTGGCCCGAGACGACAATCAAGGAAGTGGTGGCCAGCGCGACTCAGAGCGGACTAACAATCTGTGCGCTGTCGGGAACCTACAACATGGCGAACCCCGATGTCACCAGGCGAAAGGCGGACCGGATCGGCTTCACGAACGTGGTGCGAGCCGCTCAATTCATGCAAGTGCCTCTCGTGACCCTGTGCACCGGATCGCGCGACGCAATGAACATGTGGTCGCCTCACCCGGACAACGGATCTCCTGAAGCCTGGGTTGCACTGCGAGGCGAGCTCGATTTCGCACTCGAACTGGCTGAGCGTTACGGCGTCGCGCTCGGAGTCGAGCCGGAACCTGGCAACGTGGTCGGAAATGCAAAAGACGCGCGGCGGCTCCTGGATGAAATTGAAAATCCTCAACTGAAGATTGTCATGGACGCAGCAAACCTCCTGCCGCCGGAAAGCCAAACTCGGCAGCGCGAGGTGGTAGCGGAGGCCGTGGCCCTCCTCGGTGCAGACCTGGCGCTGGTTCACACGAAAGATGTGAGTCCATCCGGAGAGGCAGTCGCTGCGGGACGGGGCGTCGTGGATTTCCACAATTTCCTGAAGGGGATTGTGTCGACCAGTTATCGCGGTCCGCTGGTCAGCCACAACTTTCCGGAAAGGGACGCGGCTTACGTCTCCGGCTTCTTGAGAGGCGTCCTCAACGAAGTCATGTCATGACACGGGGCAGCTTCAAGACACATGACGGCTGCCTGGTCAGCTACGTCGATGAAGGTGATGGAATGCCAGTGTTATGGCAGCACGGCCTGGGTGCGACGCAGTCGCAGGTTGCCGAAGTGTTTCCGGAGACTTCGCAGTTCCGTCGCATCACCATGGAATGCCGGGGGCATGCAGAGTCGGAGTTGGGTGCACCTGAAGGCTTGTCGATCCAGCAATTTGCAGATGATGCGCTGCAGCTGCTGGATCATCTGGGAGTGAGACGTGCGGTGGTCGGTGGCATCTCGCTTGGCGCCGCGATCGCGCTTCGCCTGGCCGTCCAGAATCCAGAGCGCGTCAGCGAGCTGATTATCGCGAGGCCGGCGTGGATCAGCGAAGCCGCGCCGGAAAACCTCAGGATATACCTGGATGTCGCCGAACTACTGGCGCAATACGGCTCTGAGCAGGGCCTGGAGCGCCTCCAGGCTACCGAGCGATATCGGCTGGTGATGAGGGAATCTCCGGACAACGCGGCGTCGATGCGGGGCTTCTTTACTCGTGAACCCGCGTCCACCGTGGCGCTTCTCAGCCGAATTCCAGCGCAGGGACCCGGAGTGACTCGGGAACAAATGTCTCGACTCGCACTGCCGACGCTGGTTATCGCCAACGAGGGCGACTATGTGCACTCGATTGCGACGGCGGCCGCAGTGGCAGAGTTGATCCCCGGAGCAATGCTGAAGATCATACCCTCCAAGAATTCCAATCGAGATGCCTACGTAGAAGCCTTCAAGGCCGCACTGGACGAATTCCTTTCCAATCGACATGAATGAGGACGACACTGGACGCATGACTGCGTTGGCTGGCCAAAGCGGCACTGTGCCGCTCTTTGCGACTCCGTTTGCCGCCGCGAACATTGGCGCGGATCACCAATTCAATGCACGGCTGGCGAGCCTGTGCGAATCGCAACGCTCAGCGCCTGGGCTTCCGGGCCCAGGATTACCAGACAATACGTCGCGCGACCCGCTGCACTTTCACGGCCGGGACGATTTCCTTGACTCAGCCGACGCGACTGCAGGCGAACTCAAGCGACTCATTCTGGGCCAGGCCTCTACCGTAGTTGCGGGCCTGAGCAGCATCGGCGCTGCGGAGTTCGCCAAGCTGCACATTCAGGCGCGCGGATGGTGTTCGATCGTGCAGCGCAACGGCCATGTCCCAGCCCAGCACTTTCCGAGTGCTTCGTGGCTCGCGGTGTATTGCGTGCAAGCTGGCGAGCCCGATGCAGGGTTCAAGAGCGCCGGCGTGCTGCGCCTCTACGAAAGGCGGCTGGGGTCGATTTACCGGGATGCGAGCACCTGGGAGTTGAAGTCGCCCTATCGCTACGGCAATCACACCTGGACGCCGGTGCCCGGCTGGATGGCGCTTTTCCCGGCGCATGTGCCGCACGAAGTGTCGGTGGTTCGAGCAGTCACTTCGTTGGTCCTGGTGTTCGCGATGATCCGGTTCATGGATCCCAACGCCAAAGACAGCCGGTACGCGTAGGGCGATTCGTGGAGCTCACCGCCGCTTTCGCTGTCCCCATCGGCAACGCCAGGCTGGAGCCTTGCGATCGACTTAATCGCGAGCTCGAACAACTGTTCCTGTCCCGGGAGACACAGGAGTATCGAAACCCAGCGCCGTCTCACAACCCGCAGGCAGAGATGTTCGAGAGCCGCTTCGATCTGTTTACCTGGCCGGAGCCGTGCATTCAGGAACTGCGCAAATTCATGCTCGAAGCAGTGTTTCGTGTCGCCATGGCAGCATCGGAAATGGCGCCCGAAGAATTTGCCCGCCTGCGCCTCAACAACCACACCTGGTTCCATATCACGCGCCGTACCGGTTATTTCGTCGCACACAATCACGCGCTGGCCTCGTGGTCGGCGGTGTATTGCGTGAAGGACGGCACTGATCCTGCGGGCGCACCCTGTGGCGGACTGCTGCGCCTGTTCGACACGCGCGTCGGAGCCGATGCATTTCTGGATCTGGCCAATCAGCGTTTGCGCCAGCCCTTTATCGTGGGCGATCTTGACCTGCAGTTGCAGCCCGGGCAGCTGGTCGTGTGCCCGTCCTACTTGTTCCACGAAGTAACGCCGTACTACGGCTCGGATACCCGGATCACCGTGGCGAGCAACTGCTGGTTTACCGCCTGAAGTGGAGCCGGCAGGCCACGGACGAGATGCTCCGCCTGGAATCGTGGATGCAGGTGAGCATTGCTGCGGTGAATACGTTCCCGGGTCTTGTACACACTGGAGTTCCCAGGATTTGGTGGACAGTAGGTAGCATTCAGATTTACAGCAGAGGGTGCTGGGGATGCCCACACGATTCAGCACTGGGAGAGTTCGCTGTGGCAGCTGCCATGCGAGAGTAGGTCACTGCCAGGGTCCTAACACGAAGCCACCGTCACGAAAGTGTCGGGGGCTTTTTCTTTGCCCCTGGATCGCGCTCGCGGTGACGAGCCAGGCGCCGCTTGAACTCCGCGGGTCACTTTTGGAGCCCCTGCCGGCAGATCCATGGGGAGCCCTCCGGAATTGAGGGCGGCCATGGTAGCGCTCGCATTTTAGTCCTCGGCGCCGTGTGCGCATGTCCTGTCCCAATTTCGACGGCGCATGGCTGCCAATCCAAGTTGTTGTTTTTTGCGCGCAAGTGCTTTGCGCGCTGGAACTGCGTTGTCGCGCCAACACAGGCAGAGCGTCGTAAAGACATGATTCGCGAGACAACAGACATTGACATGAGACTGCCTCGGTGCGCGTGCGCAACGTCAATTGAGTGTGGACTTTCCCATACAACGTGCATAGTCTGGCCCGCGTGACGAGGGGGAACGCGCATTGTTCGCTGCGCAAGATGATTTGACTAGTTAGGCGACGATCGGTCGCGCCATCCGCTTGCTGATTACGCGAGTTTTCCCTCCCACCGGTCGCTGAAGGGGCGATCGAATCCAACAGGGCAGCCCTGCGAGAGGGCTGTGTTTGTTCAATACCGTTTTACCGAAGGGATAAGCGGGCGCGGGGAGGAGAACCTAATGAAGTCAAACTCGAAGGCATTAACCGCCACATCCAGGGCACTGTTCACCATCGTTGGTGGCGCAGTGCTCATCAATCCTGTGTTCGCCCAGGAACAGTCGGGCGAAGAAATCGAAACAGTCGTGGTCACGGGTATCCGCGGCGCCTTGAAAGCTTCGATGAACATCAAGCGTGAAGCTGTCGGCGTCGTCGATGCGATCAGCGCGGAGGACATTGGCAAGTTCCCGGATACCAACCTGGCCGAGTCACTGCAACGCATCACTGGCGTGTCGATCGATCGCGTAAACGGCGAAGGCTCGCGCGTCACCGCGCGCGGCTTTGGTCCGAACTACAACCTGGTGACGTTGAACGGGCGCGCCATGCCCACTGCTGACGTGGTGGTGGTGGGCTCCGGGGGCGACGGCGAGTACGGGACATTCACGAGCCGATCGTTCGACATGTCGAACATCTCCTCGGAAGGTGTGACCGGCCTCGAGGTCTACAAGACGGGCAGGGCATCGATCCCCTCGGGCGGCATCGGCGCGACCATCAACATCAAGACGCTGCGGCCACTGGATGGCGATTCGCAGGCGTCGATCGGAGTCAAGGCAGTTTATGACACCAGCGTGGAATCCGGCGACGAGATCACGCCGGAGGTCACCGGGCTGCTGAGCTGGGCCAATGACGGCGAAAATTTCGGCGTATCCCTGTTCGGCGCCTATCAGAAGCGCGACAGCGCGTCGGTGGGAGCATCGAACCAGGACTGGAATGTCGAGCGACTCGCGTCGTTCATGGATCCCCAGAACGGCCGTGTAAGGGCCGATAACCCGGCTACGCCGGCCAACGAAGCGACCCAGTTCACGAACCTGCCCTCGGGAGATCCGCTGGTCGTGTTCCCAAACAACAGCGACTACTACTTCGCCGAAACAGAGCGCGAACGGGTCAACGGCCAGCTGACACTGCAGTTCCGTCCCACGGACGGCCTCACGCTTACCGCGGATGCGTTGTACGTGCAGAACGAAGCCGAGGAGATGCGTTCCTCGCAGGGCAACTGGTTCAACCGCCCGTTTGCCCAGGTGACGTTCGACGAGGGTGCCTCGGTCGCGAGTGTCACGTATCTGCAGGAGGCGCTCAGCTCTCCCAAGGATATTGCCTGGGGCCAACAGCTGCGTGCGACCAAAGACAAGCTCGAGTCGTTTGGCTTCAACGCCGACTGGCAGATCACTGACCGGCTCGGGTTGATGTTCGACGCCGCGACGTCCGAGTCGCAGAGCCTGCCGAACGGCCCCGGCGGTATGACCGGGTACGACTTCGGCACGGGTGCGGCTTCGATTGCAGAGCACAGCCTGGATATCGACGGTGGTTTCCCCGTTCAGGACTACCTCTACGACGATGGCAACCAGAACGACAACGGCGTCATCGACATCGGCGACGTGAGCTCATCGGTGGCCCGCACATCCAAGCAGACTCAGCAGCATGAGCTCGACGAGTTCCGCCTGGAGGGCAGCTTCTCGATCAACGACGACAACAAGGTCAAGGCCGGCGTCGATTACCGCACGTCGACAATGACGCAGCGCCGCGTGGTCACCGCGCAGATCCTGGGCGACTGGGGTGTAACCCAGCCGAATGACATCGAGTCCCAGGCGCCAGGTGTGCTCGAAGCCTACTGCCTCAGCTGCCTGTACGATGACTACACGCCCGGCGACGGCGCGACGGCGTTCCGCGGCAATGCGGCGCACCTCTACAGCGCGCTATCGCCGTACTACCTCGGCCTGGGTGGACACGACATCCAGACCTGGAACAACGATCTCAACGTGGTGGACGAAGACATCACGTCCGTCTACGCCGAATACGCGTGGAAGGGCGAGATCGGGGATCGTGCCTCCAGCCTCGTGGTGGGTGTGCGCTACGAAGAAACCGACGTCACGGCCAATGCAAACCTGGCGGTGCCGACCGGCGTCGTCTGGAATGCGGACAACGACTTCTCGCTGCAGTTCGGCGGCGGCACGCAACCGATAACCGATGATGCGAGCTACGACCACGTGTTGCCGAGCATCGACTTCTCGATGGAGCTGCTCGACAACGTGATCGGTCGCGTTTCCTACAGCAAGACCATCGGGCGCGCGGACTACGGACAGTTGTTTGTCGCGGACAGCGCGGGCACTCCGCCGCGCGCCACCGCGCTCGGCGGCATTGCGCCGGCGTCCAGCGGCAACACAGGGCTGGTACCGCTGGAATCGGAAAACATCGACGTGTCGCTCGAGGTCTACTTCGGGGACGCGAGCTACGTGTCGCTGGGTTTCTTCCACAAGGATGTGAGCAACTTCGTCGGTATCGGCCAGACGTCACAGACCATGTTCGATCTGCGCGACGTGAGCTCGGGCACACCTGGAACACGTTCAGGACAGGCCTCAACCAACCTGGCGGGGATTGCCGGCGCACTGCGCAATGACGTCAACATGTTCGTGATGACGGCAATGATCGACAATCCGGGGGCATTCCCGGATCCAGTGGCCTCCTTCCTGGCCAATTCGACCAATGGCGTGCTGAACCAGGCGTTCGCGGACCAGATATTCGCTACCTACGATATCGCCGCGAATTCCACCGATCCGTTCTTCCAGTTCATGGTTGCGAAACCCATCAACCAGGAAAGCGCCAACATTCACGGCGTGGAAATCGCGTTCCAGCACTTCTTCGGCGAATCGGGCTTCGGCATCCTCGGTAACTACACCGTCGTCGACGGCGATGTGGGTATCAACGTGGCTGGAGATCCGAGCGTCGATCAGTTCGCGCTGGAAGGATTGAGCGATACCGCGAACGCGACGCTGGTGTTCGAGAAGTACGGGTTCTCGGCCCGCCTGTCCTATAACTGGCGCGACAACTTCCTGTCGCAAACCAGCAAGGGCAGCTTCAGGAACCCGGTGTTCACCGATCCTTATGAGCAATTCGATCTGAACGTCAGTTATGACTTCAACGACAACCTGTCGGTGAGTTTCGAAGCCATCAACCTGACGGGTGAAGACGTGCGCACCTATGGTCGTGCCGAAAACGACTACTGGTACGCGCAGGACTTGCAGCCGCGCTACCTGCTCGGTGCGCGCTACGAGTTCAACTGAAACTGAGCTCGCGTAGAGACGGAAGGGCCGCTGCCTTGCAGCGGCCCTTTCATTTGGTGAGGATGCGGATGTGGACGGTCAACTCGTAAAGAAGGTGGTCATTACCGGCGGCGGCACCGCCGGCTGGGTGACGGCCGCGGCTCTCGCACAGCAATTCGGAACGCTGCTGGAAATCACCCTGGTCGAGTCCGAGGAAATCGGCACCGTCGGTGTCGGTGAGGCGACCTTTCCTTCGATCCTGGCGTTTCATCGCCTGCTGGAACTCAATGAACAGGAGTTCATGCGCGAGTCGAAGGCCACCTTCAAACTCGGCATCTCCTTCGAGAACTGGGGCGGGCTCGGTGACCGCTACCTGCATGCCTTCGGCACCATCGGCAGATCCACGTGGATGGGCGACTTCCAGCATTTCTGGCTGGCCGCCAAGGCCGATGGATTCGGCGGTGAGCTTGGCGACTATTGCTTCGAGCGCAAGGCGGCCGAAGCCGGAAAGTTCGCGCTGTCGGAAACCCACAAGATCAACTACGCCTACCAGTTCGATGCCGGTCTCTATGCGGCCTACCTGCGGCGCATCAGCGAGCCCAAGGGCGTCAAGCGTATTGAAGGAAAGATCACGCGCGTCGAGCAGGACCCGGAGTCCGGCTTTGTTCGCGCCCTGGTGCTCGAGTCCGGTGAATCGGTGCCCGGCGACTTGTTCGTCGACTGCACCGGATTCCGTGGCCTGCTGATCGAGCAGACACTCAAGGCTGGATTCGAGGACTGGAGCCATTGGCTGCGCACGGACAGCGCGCTCGCCGTGCCTACCGCATCAACCGCCGAGATTCCGCCTTACACGCGTGCGATCGCGCGCCAGGCGGGCTGGCAGTGGCGCATACCGCTACAGCATCGGGTCGGGAACGGCCTGGTGTATTGCAGCAAGTACATCGATGAAGACGAGGCGCGCCGCACGTTGCTGTCCAACCTGGAGGCCCAGCCTCTCGCCGAACCCAGGCTGCTGCGCTTCAAGGCGGGACGCCGCCTCAAGGCCTGGGACAAGAATTGCGTGTCGGTCGGATTGTCAGGCGGCTTCGTCGAACCGCTGGAGTCGACCAGCATTCATCTGATCCAGATCGGCGTGACGCGACTCATGCAGTTGTTCCCTTTCGGCGGAATCAGCCCGGCCCTGGTGCACCGCTACAACGAGATGTCCAAGATCGAATATGAGCGCGTACGCGATTTCATCATCATGCACTACAAGCTCACGGAGCGGGACGACAGCCCGTTCTGGCGCGACTGTCGCGACATGGAGATTCCGGACTCACTGGCCCAGCGCATCGAACTGTTCCGCGACAGCGCAATGGCATACCAGGCCACGGATGAGATGTTCCGCGTGGAGTCGTGGATCCAGGTGATGCTCGGACAGCGACTGATGCCGCGCGGCTATCACCACATGGGACGCATGCTCGGTCCGGAGCGATTGCGCAAGGCCCTCGAGAGTCTTCAGGGCAGCATCGCCGGCGCCGTGGCGAAGATGCCGACGCACCGGGAATTCCTGCGCGCCTATTGTCCGGCACCGGAAATCCTGGCCAGCCGCTGAGACGATTCGCGTCTAAGAGTGACGCCCGTGAACTACGCAACTCATCCAGCCGCGACGGTCCAGAAGTTGACCATCGGCCGCGAACGCGCGCCGCTGCTGGTCATCGACAACCTGGTATCCGACGCCGAATCGCTGGTCGACCTCGCGGCGAAGAAGATGTTCGGCGACGTGGTTACCTATTACCCGGGGATCCGCGCGAAGGTGCCGTTGACCTACCAGCAGTTCGTTCTCCAGCAATTCGGTCCGTTGTTCGTCGAGTACTTCGGGCTTGGCGCAGCCAGGCTGCGGTTCACCGACTGCCATTTCTCCCTCGTGACCACGCCGCCGGAAAAGCTGGACTACCTGCAGCGTATTCCGCACACCGATTCATACCTCGGCAGCCAGCTGGCGTTCATCCATTACCTGTTCAAGGCGGACCTTGGCGGCACGTCTTTTTACCGCCATCGGACGACGGGCTTCGAATTCATCGACGAAGCCCGCTGCCTGGAATACGCGGCACGCCGCGATGAAGCGAAGGACGGAGCTGACGCGCCGCCCGCGGCATACATCAATGGCGACACGGCCCTTTATGAAGAGGTCTGCCGGCAGCAGGGAATTTTCAATCGAATGCTGGTCTATCGACGCAACTCACTGCATTCGGCGTGTCTCGCCGCCGACTTCGTGCCCGATGCCAATCCCCGCACCGGCCGCCTCTCGGTCAATGGCTTCCTGGCTTGAGATACGATTCCGGTAACCCGTGAACATCGCAACCCATCCTGCCGTCAGCATTCAGAAGCTCACCATCGGTCGCGAAAAGGCGCCGCTGCTGGTGATCGACAACCTGGTTTCCGACGCCGACTCGCTGGTCGATCTTGCGGCGACCAAGATCTACGGCGGCGTCGCTACCTATTACCCGGGCATCCGGGCCAAGGTGCCGCTCACCTATCAGCAATTCGTCCTCGACCGATTCGGGCCGCTTTTCAGCGAGTATTTTGACCTTGCGGGGGCAAAGCTGAGATTCACCGCGTGCCACTTCTCGATCGTCACCACGCCGCCTGAGAAGTTAGAATATCTGCAGCGTATTCCGCACACCGATTCATTTCTCGGCAGCCAGCTGGCGTTCGTGCACTACCTGTTCAAGGCGGACCTCGGTGGCACCGCCTTTTACCGCCACCGCAAGACCGGCTTCGAAGTCATCGACGAAACGCGCGGCGCCGAATACCTGCGCTGCCTCGAAGAAGAAAAGCACGGCCCTCTTGCGCCGCCACCCGGTTACATCAATGGCGATACGCCACTCTATGAAGAAGTCGGCCGGCAGCAGGGTGTCTTCAATCGAATGCTGACCTACCGGCGCTCTTCCCTGCACAGCGGCTGCATTGCATCCGGCTTTGTGCCGGATCCCGATCCCCGTACCGGTCGTCTTTCGGTCAACGGCTTCCTGGTTTGATGCAGAGCGGCACGAGGCCCCTCAGACGCCCCATTTCCGGTAGCGCTAGCAAAAAGTGTTGCTTTTTTGTGTTGTTCGCGCACCCATACGCTGCGCCGGCGCCACTGCAACTGTCTCGGCTAGCGACGTAAATCATTGATCTACAAGATAAATTACAAAAGTTATGTCCCAAAGTCTGTCTAGGGGCTAACGGAAAAAGAGCGTGGACTTTTGTACACAGGCTGAATATCCTCCGCTGCAGTGTCGAGGGGGACGCTCATCTTGCGCATTGTTGCAATCTGCCATTCCGGCACCGCTCTGCTGCGCCAAACAGGTCTGCGATTCCGCAGCTCCCCAATCCTTTTGTTTGCCAGGCGTCCTCGTGACGCCCGTGATTCGTTTGCTCAACGTTTAATCCCGATCACAACTAGATAGATGTACGAGTGCGGAGGAGACATCTGATTATGAAATTCAAACCAAAGGCATTGCCTATAACCTCGAGAGCGCTGTTCACCATTGTTGGTGGAGCAGTCCTCGTCAACCCAGTATTCGCCCAGGAACAACAGGGCGAAGAAATTGAAACCGTGGTTGTCACGGGTTTGCGCGGAAGCTTGAAGGCTTCGATGGAGACCAAGCGAGACGCGATCGGCGTGGTCGACGCGATCAACTCGGAAGACATCGGCAAATTCCCGGACACCAACCTCGCTGAGTCACTGCAGCGCATCACCGGCATATCGATCGATCGCCGTAACGGCGAAGGCGCGCAGGTCACGGCGCGCGGCTTCGGCCCGCAGTTCAACCTCGTCACGTTGAACGGCCGCCAGATCCCGGGTGCCGACGCTTTCGGTGGCGGACAGGCGGACATTGGCGGCGTCGGACCGCAGGGCCGTTCGTTCAACTTCGCCAACCTGTCGGCGGAAGCCATCAGCGCGGTCGAGGTCTACAAGACTGCGCGCGCCGATGTTTCGTCGGGCGGCATCGGTGCCACCATCAACATCAAGACCGCGCGTCCCCTGGACAACGACGGCATGGTGTTGAATATCGGCGCCAAGGGCGTGTACGACGAGTCGTCGCCGTTCGATTCGGAGGTCACCCCCGAAGTCAACGGTATCTTCAGCTACGCCAATGAAGACAAGACCTGGGGCGTGGGCCTCAATGCCAGCTACCAGAAGCGCCACACCGGCGGCATCGAATCCAACGTCAACGACTGGGTCATCCGTGCGTGGGATCCGGCCTTGCTGCCCTTTGGCCCATTCAATGCCGATACCGAATACCAGAATGAGCCGGCGACGGGGCAGCTCTACGGCATCCCGAACGACGTGCGTTACGCGTTCTCGGATTTCCAGCGTGAACGCATCAACGCGCAGGCAGTCGTGCAGTTCGCTCCCACCGATGGTCTGACCTTCACGGTCGACTACACGATGGCGCGCAACGAGCTCGAGCAGGATCGCGGCGAACAGACCATGTGGGCCCAGCAGGGCACCACCTTCGACGAAGTGCATTTCGACACGGGCCGCGATGTTGCGACCACCGAGTACATCTTCGAGATGACTGCCAATGGTTACAGCAACAAGGACTTCGGCTACGAACAGCAGCGCAACGAGCAGAAGAACGAGCTCGACTCGATCGGCTTCAATGCCAACTGGGAAGTGACCGACACCTTCGGCCTGTCGCTCGACTATGCCAACTCGGAGGCCAAGTCCCTGCCGAACGACCCTGTGACGGGCGCCAGTGCCACGGCGTTCAGCTTCGCCGGTGTACCGCTGTGCTCCGGTACGGGACGCGGCGCTCGGTAACATTGCGGGTGTGGCGGCGCCCTGTGCCGGCTTCGTTGCCCAGGAATACAACTTCTCGGGTGAACTGCCGGTTTCGACGCGCTGGATATTCCCGAACCAGGCCGCTGCGGATGGCCGTACGGGTGGCGACAACGCCTACGGCTTCGATGCTGATCACCTCGGCTCGCAGATCATGCGAATCAACGTGCAGCAGCAGGAAAGCGAAGTCAACGAAATCCGTCTGGACAGCCACCTGGACTTCGACTTCGGTCGCTTCCAGTTCGGCGTCGACATGCGCGAGATGGAAACCCATCAGCGCTCGTCGAACAACCAGATGAACATGGGCAACTGGGGTGCAGGCGACGCGGGCTTGCCGGTTGGCCAGAGCCTGGCGCAAGAGCTCACGCCGTTCAGCCTGGTGGGCCTGTTCGATGACTTCAGCCCGGGTACGGCTCCGGCCAGTGCCTGGAGAGGTAATGCCACGCAGCTCGCCGCAATGGGCGTTCGCCAATGGCTATACCGTCTGGAATCCCGGCAGCGGTACTCCGAACGGCACGCTGGCTTACAACCCGATCTGGGGTAACTTCAACACCATCAATGAAGACGTGACGGCGGCCTATGTGCAGTTCGCCCTCAAGGGTGAGCTGGGCAGCAAGCCTTACAACCTGTTGCTCGGCATGCGCTATGAAGACACCGACGTGGAGTCGACGTCTGCTATCGCGATACCGCAGGCGATCCGTTGGGAAGCGAACAACGACTTCTCCATTCCGCGCACGGCGACCATCGAGTCGTTCACGGAAGAGGCCCAGTACGACAACCTGCTGCCGAACGTCGACTTCGACATCAACCTGACCGACAGCTTCAAGGCTCGTGCGTCCTGGGGCGTGACCATCGCTCGTGCGCCGATCGGCAACCTGGTGGCGGGCCCGACGCCCCGGCGCCCCGAGCGGCTCGGTGTTGATCAACGAGGCGACGCGGGGTGGTGGCACCTCGCAGAACCCGGCGCTGATTCCGATGGAGTCGGAGAACATCGACCTGTCGCTCGAGTGGTACTTCTCCGACAGCGGCTATGTGTCGGTGGGTTACTTCGACAAGAAGGTCGAAAACTTCGTCGGTAACTCGATCGTTCAGCAGAGCCTGTACGGCCTGACGGACCCGACCGCGGGACCCGATGCCCAGGCGGCGCTGGCATTCCTGCAGGCTAATGGCCAGGTGATCAACGACACCACGTTGTTCGCGGCGACGGCACTGCAGCGTTTCTCGAACGCTGGATCTGGCCAGACTTTCAACGCCGCAATGAGCAACGTGTCCGGAACCGAAGCCTTGTATGACATCGCGGGCACCGCGGCAGATCCGCTGTACCAGTTCAATGTCAACCAGTCCATCAACCAGGAAACGGCCTCGATCGACGGTTGGGAAATCGGCGGTCAGTTCTTCTTCGGCGAAAGCGGCTTCGGCGTGCTGGCGAACTACACCATGGTCAACGGCGACGTGGGCTTCGACGTCACTGCGCCACCGGACCAGGATCAGTTCGCCTTGCTGGGCCTGAGCGACACGGCCAACGCGGTGCTGATGTTCGAGAAGTACGGTCTCTCGGCCCGACTGGCCTGGAACTGGCGCGACGAGTTCCTCTCGGCGGCCAACCAGGGCAACTCGCGTAATCCGCGCTTCACCGAGTCGTACCAGCAGTTCGACCTGAGCGTGGGTTACGACTTCAACGACCACCTCTCGGTGACCTTTGAAGCGATCAACCTGACGGGTGAAGACATCCGCATACACGGACGGTCAGAGCTGCAGTTGTTCCGCCTGGAAGATCAGTTCGCTCGCTACGCGATTGGTGCCCGTTACAAGTTCTGATAACGGGACCGAAAGCAGGCAATAACAGACAATTGATGTGAGACTCAGGGCCGCTGCGCAAGCAGCGGCCCTTTTTTTATTCCCGCGCCGATACGGTAGGATTCACGCCCCCTGCAGCCGGCTGGCATCCATGGCAAGACACGCATTACTGAACAACGTTGCACACAAGGACCTGCGCGTGGTCCTGCGTTATGGCGATGAATACGGCGACAACTCCGCCAGCGTCCTGACGTTCCCGACCGAATTCGCAGACGTGCAGCGGGAGTACCCGATCTTCCTGCGCAAGGATCCCGCCAGCGGCGATTACCAGGCCATCGCGCTGCTGGGCTTCGAGAAGGGCGAGAACCTGTTCGTCTCGGGCGGGCGCTGGAACGCGTTTTACCTGCCCGGCATGGTGGCCCGCGGCCCCTTCATGATCGGCGTCCAGGAACGACAGGTGGAAGGCGAAACGCGTTCTGACCGCCTCATCCACGTCGACCTCGATCATCCTCGGATCAGCTTCACCGAGGGCGAATCCGTATTCCTGCCGCAGGGTGGCAACACCCCGATGCTGGACCACGTCGCGGCGATCCTGCGCGGCATCCATGAGGGGATGCAGGTCGGCAAGGTGATGTATTCCACCTTCGCGGAACTCAACCTCATTGAACCCGTGACGCTGGAAGTGAAGGTGACGCCCGAGCAGGCCTACAATCTGGGCGGCCTGCACACCATCAGCATGGAAAAGGTACGCGGCCTCGACAAGGAGGCGCTGTTCCGCCTGCATCAGACCGGCTTCCTGCATGCCGCATTCCTGGTGGCGTCATCCGTGGGCAATGTGAGGAAGCTGATCGCGATGAAGCAGGGGAAGCTGCGCAACCAGCCCCTGGGAATCAGCACCGGCGGATGAGGTGCCGCCAATCCGGCGCACTGCGTATCGCGCGGGTGGCCGGGTTCGCTGACTTATACTCAAATCATGGTTGAGGTGGCCGGGAAAATCCGCGTTCTCGAGGGGTGTCGTCCGGACAAGTTGCCGCTCGGCGAGCTGCTGGCCGGCGGACAACCCGCGGTACTTCGGGGGCTGGCCTCCGGCTGGGGCCTGGTGCGCGCCGGTCTCGAATCCGACGCGCAGGCGCGCCGCTATCTCGCGTCCTTCTACAACGGCAAGCCCATCGATTTCAGTTTCGGCGATCCGACGGTCGCGGGCCGGCCCTTCTACAACGACGATTTCACCAAGCTCAATTTTACGGTGCGGCGTGAGCGCCTCGACACGTTGCTCAACGAGATCGAGAGCCATCTGCAGGATGAACATCCGCCGACCTACTACGTCGCCTCGCTGCTGGTCGATCCGTGCATGCCGGGCTTCCGCGCCGAGAACGATCTCGGCTTCGCGGCGCATGGGTTGAATCCGCCACCCAGCATCTGGATCGGCAATCGCACCATCGCGTCGTGCCACTACGATGCGCCGAACAACATCGCCTGCGTCGCGGTCGGCAGGCGCCGATTTACGGTGTTTCCCCCCGAACAGATTTTCAATCTGTATCCCGGGCCGCTGGATCCCTCGCCGGGCGGGCAGGCTGTCAGCGTGGTCGATTTCGGGAATCCCGACCATGCGAAGTACCCACGTTTTCGCGAAGCGCTGGCCGCCGGTCAGAGTGCCGAGCTCGAACCCGGCGACGCGATCTTCGTACCAAGCATGTGGTGGCACCACGTCGAAGGCCTGAGCGCGTACAACACGCTGGTCAACTACTGGTGGATGTCGATGCCCGCGTTCGTGCCGACGCCCATGGATACGCTCTACCACGCCATGTGGACGCTGCGCGATCGGCCGGAACGCGAGAAGCAGGCGTGGCGAAATGTCTTCGAGTACTACGTATTCGGTGCGTCGGCGGGTGCCGGCTCGCATCTGCCGGAGGCTGCCCGCGGTCTGCTCGGGCCGATCGATGACCGCCGCGCGCGCCAGCTGCGCGCCATGTTGATGAGCAAACTGAACCGCTGATCTTTTTCAAATGCATTTACGTGAGATCGTCTCGTGAACAAGCCTGAAGTTCGCCGCCTGGTGATCGCCGGCGGCGGCACCGCCGGCTGGCTCGCCGCCGCGGCGATGTCGCACCAGTTCCATGGAATCCTCGACATCGTGCTGGTCGAGTCGGAAGAAATCGGCACGGTGGGGGTGGGTGAGTCGACGATCCCGCCGATCCGTGTTTTTCATCGGCTGCTCGGCATCGACGAGCAGGAGTTCATGCGCGCGACCGCCGCCACCTTCAAGCTCGGCATCGCGTTCGAGAACTGGGGCAGGATCGGCGAGCGTTACATTCACCCGTTCGGCATGACCGGGAAATCGACCTGGGCCGTCGGCTTTCATCATTTCTGGCTGCATGGCCTGAAAAATGGCATCCAGTCCGAGTTCGGGGAATTCTGTCTCGAGCACCAGGCGGCCAAGGCCGGCAAATTCTTCACCGGCCCGAAGGCCGAGGTGAACTACGCCTATCATCTCGACGCCGGCGTGTACGCCAAATTCCTGCGCAAGTTTGCCGAGAAGTTCGGCGTGCGACGCGTCGAAGGCAAGATCCGCGAGGTCAAGCAGAACGGCGAGAGCGGCTTCATCGAGGCGCTGGTGCTGGATTCCGGCCAGACCGTCGAAGGTGACCTGTTCATCGACTGCACCGGCTTTCGCGGGCTGCTCATCGAGCAGACCCTCAAGACCGGCTACGAGGACTGGAACCAATGGCTGCCCTGCGACAGCGCGGTGGCGGTGCAGACCGAATCGGTGGGGCCGGCAATTCCGTACACGCGCGCGATTGCCCACGAGGCCGGCTGGCGCTGGCGCATTCCGCTGCAGCATCGCGTCGGCAACGGCCTGGTGTATTGCGGCAAATACATGTCCGACCAGGAGGCCACCGACAAGCTGCTGCGCGAGGTCGAAGGCAAGACTCTCATCCAGCCGCGTGTGATCAAGTTCCGCACCGGGCGGCGGCTCAAATCCTGGAACAAGAATGTGATCGCGCTGGGACTTGCCAGCGGCTTCGTCGAGCCGCTGGAGTCGACCAGCATTCAGCTCATCATGACGGGCCTCACGCGGCTCATCTATCTATTTCCCTTCCCGTCGCCGACGCAGTCCATCATCGATCAATACAACGAAGAGTCACAGATCGAGCAGGAGCGGGTGCGCGACTTCATCATCCTGCACTACTGCGCCACGCAGCGTGACGACAGCCCGTTCTGGAAATACTGCGCCAGCATGCAATTGCCGGAGACGCTGGCCCATCGCATCACCCTGTTCCGGGAGCGCGCACACGTGTGGCAAAAGGACGGCGAACTGTTCCGCACCGACTCCTGGATCCAGGTGATGCTCTACCAGGGCATCTGGCCCGAGCACTACCACCATCTCACCTCGGCCATGCCCGTGGCAGATCTGACGCGGTTCCTCGAAGGCACTCGCACCAACATCAACCGCGCCGTGGAGCAAATGCCCACGCATCAGGAATTCCTGGATCGCTATGCGCGTGCCAGCGAGGAGACCTGGGCCAAGGCCATGATGAAGTGACTGTCGGCGGCCGGTGGTCGACGAAAGGTCAGACGCCCATCGCGTCGTAAACCACCACTCTTTCCCACAAATGCGAGCAGTCGGCGATGAACTGCTTGTGGATGGGATGATCCTGGTAGACCTTCTGTCCCGCGGTGTCGTCGAAAAACAATATCTCTGAGGCGCTGAAGCTGTTGTCCACCACGTCGCGCTTCTCGGTGCTGGCGGGTACGCCGAAGTGTGTGCCGCGCACGGTTTCAATCTTCGCCAATGTACGCAAGCCCGCGAGCAACTTCGCCAGGTCTTCCTTCGAGTCCGGATTCTTCAGCCAGAAGAACACGTGGTGCACGAGTTTTGGATAGCTCACGGCGGTAGTGGCTCCGGCATTTGAAGCAGCCGCGGCGGTGGTGGCGGCAGCGAGAAAAGTGCGACGCGTGGTGTTCATGCGGACAACTCGGATGTCAGTGCGGAATGGGGCGCGCCGAGCTTGGCGTAGGCGGCTTCGAGCGCAGGACGGAAACGTTCATCGGCGAGCAGCGCGGGTGGCAGCACGGCATCGCAGACCGAAAAGCGATCGAGATCGGCGCGCGCATCGCCGGTGCACGCCGCGCCGATCGACGCGAGCCGCGCGGAATCCGGGTCGACGATGGCGACGCCGGCCTTCGACTGGCGGACGATGAATCGCATCCACGCGGCGAGCGGCATGACCAGCCGATGCAGCGGCCGGCCGGCGCGCATTGCTTCGGCGAGGGTGACGACAATACGCACTGGCAGCTTCTTCGAACCGTCCCAGGCGATCTGGCTCAGCAGATGCCGGATGCCGGGATTGCGAAAGCGCGCCAGCACCGCGGAGATGTAGTGCTCGACGTCGAAGCCGGGCGGATTGCCGAGGCTGGGACCCAGGTCTTCCGTCATCAGCAATTCCACGAACTGGGCCAGCTGCTCATCCCGCATGGCATCGGCAACCGATTCGTGCCCGCGCAGCAGCCCGATGTAGGTAAGCGTGGAATGCGGTCCGTTGACCAGCCGCAGCTTGGCGCGATCGTAAACGCCGACATCCTTGGCGAGCGTGACACCCACTGATTGCCAGTCGGCGTCGCGCATTGCGGGCAGGTCTTCGATAACCCACTGAGTGAACGGCTCGCGCTGGATGGGCCAATGATCGGTGAGCCCGGTGAGTTCGAGCGTGCGCTTGCGCAGCACGTCGTCGGTGGCCGGCGTGATGCTGTCGACCATGGTGCGCGGACACACGACTTCAGACTCGAGCCAGCGGCCCAGGTCGGCATCGCGCGCGGCGGCGAATGCCACCAGCGCCCGGTGCAACACCGAGCCGTTCTCCGGCAGGTTGTCGCAGCTCAGCACGGTAAACGGAGGCACGCCCTGCGTACGGCGGCGCGTCAGTGCCTCGACGATCCAGCCGATGGTGCTGCGCGGCTGCGAGGGATTGGCGAGGTCGTGCGCAATGTCGGCGTTCGTCAAATCGAGCAGATTGTTCGCGTCGAGACAGTAACCTTTTTCCGTGACCGTGAGCGACACCAACCGGGTCTCGCGCGACGCCAGGCGCGAGAAAGCCGCGTCGGAGTCAGTTGCGCCGACCAGCAGCTCGCGGATCGCGCCGATGACGCGCGCCCGCGGCGCGGCGCCGAGCTCGAGCAACGTGTACAGCCCTTGCTGATCTTTCAGCGCGTCGCGCAAACCGGAGCTCTTGAGTGAGAGCGCGGATATCGCCCAGCGCTTGTCTGCATGCAGCAGGGTGTCGACGTAATAGGCCTGGTGCGCGCGATGAAATGCGCCGGGTCCGATGTGCACGATGCCAATACGCGTCGCGTCGCGATGGTAGGTCGGCAGCACCGTCCCGGAACGGGCCGCGTGCAGGCTCGCCTCGGTGAGGCGCGTGGGACTCATCTGGACCTCTAATTCAATGATTGTGGCGCGGCGTCTTCTTCGCGACGCCACGATATTTGACCGCCATCTCCATGACAGCGCCACTGTCGAGCTGGCCGACGGTCGAGCGGTACAGCTCCTGCCAGGGCGTGGCGCTCTCCGGCACCGGCGGCAAGCCGTCCTTTTTGCGGCGCGCAATCTCATCGTCGCTCACCAGCATGTCACAGGTCCCGGCAGCCAGGTCGACGCGAATTCGATCGCCGGTGCGCAGCCACGCGAGCCCGCCCCCGGCGGCGCTTTCCGGCGAACAATTGAGAATCGACGGACTGTCCGAGGTGCCTGACTGGCGGCCGTCGCCCAGTGTCGGCAGGCTCATGATGCCGCGCTTCAGCAGCGCATCCGGCGGCTGCATGTTCACGACTTCCGCGGATCCCGGCCAGCCCAGCGGACCCGAGCCGCGAATAACAAGAATCGTGTGCTCGTCGATACCGAGCGAAGGATCGTTGATGCGGTCGTGGTAGTCCGTGGAGCCGTCGAAGACCACCGCGCGGCATTCGAAGCGGTCACCGTTACCCAGGTACCGTTTGCGGAATTCGGGCGAGATCACGCTGGTTTTCATGATGGCGAAATCGAAAAGATTTCCCTTGAGCACCAGGAAGCCGGCCTTCTCCTGCAGCGGTTTTTCGTAAGCAGTGATGACGTCCGCATCCACCGAACGACGACCCTGGATGTTCTGCGCCAGTGTCTTGCCCGTCACCGTGAGCGCCTGGCCGTCTATCTTCCCGACGCGCAGCAACTCCGTCAGCACCGCAGGCACGCCGCCGGCGCGATGAAAGCGTTCACCGAGATACTTGCCCGCGGGTTGCATGTTCACGATGAGCGGCAGGTCGCGCCCGTACTTCATCCAGTCATCCGGCGTGATCGTCACACCCGCATGGCGCGCCATGGCCACCAGGTGAGGCTGCGCGTTGGTCGAGCCGCCAATGGCGGCGATCGCCGCGATGGCATTGAGGAAGGCCTGGCGGGTGAGGATCTTCGAAGGCTTCAGATCCTCGTAGGCCATCTCCACGATCCGGCGGCCGGTCTCGTAGCTGATCTGTCCGCGTTCGCGATACGGCGCCGGAATGGCGGCGCAGCCCGGCAGCGAAAGACCGAGCACTTCGGCCACCGCATTCATGGTCGATGCGGTACCCATGGTGTTGCAGTGACCGACCGACGGCGCCGACGCGGCGGCGGCTTCCAGAAACTGCTGCTCGTTGATCTGGCCTGCGGCGAGCTTGCGGCGCGAGCGCCAGATCACCGTGCCGGAGCCCACCAGCTCACCGTCGTGCCAGCCATCGAGCATCGGGCCACCCGAGAGCACGATGGCCGGGATGTCGACCGTGGAGGCCGCCATGATCTGAGCCGGCGTGGTCTTGTCGCAGCCCGTGGTCAGCACCACAGCGTCAATGGGGTAGCCGTGCAGGATCTCCACCAGGCCGAGGTATGCGAGGTTGCGATCGAGCGCGGCGGTCGGCCGGCGGCAATTCTCGAAGATCGGATGCAATGGAAACTCCATCGGCACACCGCCCTCATCGCGAATGCCTTCGCGCACGCGCTTCACCGTGTCGAGATGCACTCGATTGCAGGGTGTGAGATCGCCGCCGGTTTGCGCGATACCGATGATGGGTTTGCCCGACAGCAACTCGTTGGCCGTGAGGCCGTAGTTCATGAAGCGTTCCAGGTACAACGCCACCATGTCGAGATGTTTCGGATCGTCGAACCAGTCGCGCGAACGAAATCGCCGCGTTTGCAGGGGAGCGTCAGAGGCCATGGGAGACAACTCGCTGCGGCAGTCCTGGCACTTCGATGCGTGCGCGGAACAGGCCGCCGGCGAGCGGCTGTGCCTTGCGTTCCTCGGCGCTGAGTGCGACGTGCGCGCTGGTGATGTAAAGGGTTTTCAGATCGTCGTCCCCGAAGGCGGCCTTGGTGACGGCGGAGCAGGGCAGGTCGAGCGTCGTCAGCAGTTCGCCCTGCGGCGAGTATCGTCTGAGACCCCAGCCTCCGAACACTCCGGTCCACACGCAGCCTTCCACGTCCACGATGGGACCATCCGGGTAGCCTTCGCCGCTGGGCAGACGGGCGAACACCCGCTTGTTCGTCAACGTGCCGGGGCGCGCCCGATCGAAGGCGTAGATGACGCCAGCCAGAGTGTCGGTGTGATAGAGCGTGCGACCGTCGGGACTTTCGGCGGGCCCATTGCTGACCACGTAGCCCGGGTCGCGGCGCAGGCAGCCCTCGGGGCCGAGCTGGTACAGCGCGCCGCTCGGATCTTCTTCGTTGTCATCCATCGATCCGAACCACAGGAAGCCCTCGGAATCGACGAATCCATCGTTGAGACGGTTGTTAGGTGCGTGCGGCTCGACCACGTGTCGCAGATTGAAATTGCCGGTTTCCGGGTTGAAGGAATGCAGGCCGGTCTTGAGGCCGGCGATCATCCAGCCGGCGTTCGTCGGCAGCACGAAGCCCACCCGCTCCGGCGCGGGCCAGGAGCTCTTCTCGCCGCTCGCGGGATGGAACCGGTGAATGGCCGGAGCCTTGATGTCGACGAACCAGACCGCCTGCTCCACCGCGGACCATACCGGCCCTTCACCGAGCACGGCTCCCAGCGGCCAGACGCATTCGACCATTGAATCAACAATGGTCATTGGCGTCAGCAGTAGCCGCCGTCGACCCAATAGTTATGGGCCGTGCACATGGCGCCGTCGGCGGAGGCGAGGAATAGAACCATGGCAGTCACGTGTACCGGGTCGACCCGCTGCTTGAGGCATTGCTGCGCGAGGATCTTCGCTTCTTCTTCCGGCGTATGCCACAACTTCATCTGGCGCGAGGTGCGAATGGCGCCTGGCACCACGCAATTGACCCGGATGTTGAATTCACCGAGTTCACGCGCCAGCGCGCGCGTCATGCCCTCGATGCCCGCTTTGGCGGTTTCGTAGATCGACAGGTCCGGCAGCGACAGATGCCATGACACCGAGCCCAGGTTGATGATCGAACCGCCGCCCGCCTTTTTCATTCCCGGCGTCACCGACTGCGCGGCGAAGAACAGGTGCCGGAGATTCACGGCGATACGGTTTTCCCAGTAATCCGGAGTCACGTCTTCGATCCTGTGCCGGTCGTCATTGGCGGCGTTGTTCACCAGGGCTGCCATCGGGCCGGCCTTGGCCTCGATGTCCGTCAGCGCCCGTTGCAGCGCCTTCACGTCGGTCACGTCGCACTTGATGAACTTCGCGCCGTCGGCGAGCCGGGTGACCAACGCGTTCGACTCGCTCTCGGCGACGTCGAGGAAAAACACCTTCGACTTCTGACGCACGAAGCCTTCGACCATCACCTCACCGATGCCGGAACCGCCACCGGTGATCACGACAGTCTTGCCGGCCAGGGAAGGATAAACAGCGTGCGTCATATTGTTCTTCAGACCTTAGGCCCAGGTGTAGCTAGTCTTGACTTGAGTGTAGAACTCGACGGCCGCGAAGCCCTGCTCGCGCGGGCCATAACTCGATTTGCGCGAGCCCCCGAAGGGTACGTGGTAATCGACACCGGCGGTGGGCAGATTGGTCATCACCATGCCGGCGCGCACGTTGCGCACGAAGTGGCGCGCGTACTTGAGCGAGCTCGTCATGATGCCCGCCGACAGGCCGAACTCACCCGCGTTGGCCATGGCGAGTGCTTCGTCATAGTCCTTGACGCGCACGGTGGATGCCACCGGACCGAAGACTTCCTCGCAATTGATGCGCATGTCCTGGCGGGTGTCCGCGATGAGCGCCGGCGCGACGTAGTAGCCGGGTTTCTCGAGCTTCAGCGTCTCACCGCCGACCACCTTGCGGCCGCCTTCCCGGGTGGCGATGTCTATATAAGAGAGCGTGGTCTCGAGCTGCGCCTGGCTGGCAAGCGGGCCCATCTGGGTATCCGCGGCGAGCGCGTCGCCGACTTTCAGCGCCTTGACGCGCGCGGCGAGGGCATCGATAAAACGGTCGTGAATGCCCTGCGTGACGATGATGCGGCTGGACGCCGTGCAGCGCTGGCCGGTGGCGAAGAAGGCGCCATCGAGCGCGCATTGCACCGCGCGATCGAGATCACAGTCGTCGAGCACCACCAGCGGATTCTTGCCGCCCATTTCGAGCTGCACGCGCGCGTTGTGCGACATCGCGGCCGTGGCCACCTGCGCACCGACGCTCTGGCTGCCGGTGAACGAAATGCCCGCGACGTCCGGATGCCCGGTGAGCGCACCGCCCATCGAGCCGCCGCCCAGGATCAGGTTGAACACGCCCTTGGGGAAACCTGCTTCGTGGATGATCTCGGTCAGCGCATGCGCCGTGGCCGGCGTCAGCGAGGCGGGCTTCAACACCACGGTGTTGCCGAACGCCAGGGCGGGCGCGGATTTCCACGCGGGAATTGCGATGGGGAAATTCCACGGGCTGATCAGTCCGAATACACCCAGCGGCTCGCGATAGGTCTCCACGGCGATCGACGGGCGCGTCGAGTCCACGGTCACGCCGTGACGGCGCAACGCCTCGCCAGCGAAGAACTTGAAGATGCGCGCCGCGCGCATGACTTCGCCCGTGCCCTCGGGCAGGGTCTTGCCTTCTTCGCGCGACAGCAGTCGGCCGAGATCGTCCTTGCGCGCCATGATGGTCGAGCCGACCTTGTCGAGCAGGTCCGAGCGCACTTCGGGGCTGGCATTCGCCCACGCCGGAAAAGCGGCCTTCGCCGCGGCGACGGCGCTATCTACTATCTTCTTGTCGCCGCCGGGCACCCTGGCGACCACGTCGCGGGTGTCGGAAGGGTTGAGGCTGTCGGAGGCGGGTGAGCCTGCGACCCATTGTCCATCGATGTAATGGGTAAGCTGTTTTGTGTCGGTCACGTTCTTGATTCCATTCAGGAGTTCAGGAGGCCACGACGCGCCAGGTTGCGCATCAGGTCGGCAATACCAAACGCCCAGGGTGGTGCCTGGTCGCAGGTGGTCACCTTGTTTTCTAGCACACCCAGCTTTTCCGTGGACACCCGCACGACATCACCGTTCTTGTGGGTGAATCCCTGGCCCGGAGCGCCGCGATCGACAATGGGCGCGAACATGGTGCCCAGAAACAACGCGAAGCCGTCGGGATAGCAGTGATGCTTGCCGATGGTCTGGCCGACCAGCTCGGTGGGATCGCGGCTGATCTGCGACATCGAGCTCTGACCCTGGAGTTTGAAGCCTTCCTCGCCCTCGATTTCCAGCTTCACTTCGCAACGGCGCACGTCGTCGAGCGTGTAGCGGCCGTCGAACATGCGGATGAAGGGGCCAATGGCGCAGGAGGCATTGTTGTCCTTGGCCTTGCCGAGCAGCAGGGCGCTGCGACCTTCGATGTCGCGCAGGTTGACGTCGTTGCCGAGCGTCGCGCCGAGGATGCGCCCGGCGCTATCTACCGCCAGCACGATCTCCGGCTCCGGGTTGTTCCATGCCGAATCGGAGCGCACGCCTATCCAGTCGCCCCAGCCCACCGACGACAGCGTCGGCGACTTGGTGAAGATCTCCGCATCCGGTCCGATCGCGACTTCCAGGTATTGTGACCAGAGCGCGTCGGAGATCAGCGCCTGCTTGAGTTTCTTCGCCTGCTCCGACCCGGGCTTGACCGAGCGAATGTCGGCGCCGATGCGGTCGCGCAAGGAGGCGCGCAGCGACTCCGCCTTGCTGGCGTCGCCGCGGCAGCGCTCCTCGATGACGCGCTCCATGGCGGAAATCGCGAACGTCACGCCGCTGGCCTTGATGCATTGCAGGTCGAACGGCGAGAGCAGCCGCACGTCCCTGGCCTCGGCGAACTGGCGCGTGAAATTGAATGCCTCGAGCGGCCCCAGGTCGACGCCGGCAGGGACGTCGCCATTCCAGCCATTCAGCAACTGCGACACGGTGGCCGCGTGGCGCGACACGTCTCGCACACGCCCTTCGACTACCACGACCGGGGTGGGCCCGTCGGTGGTGAATATGCGGCCGACGAGGATCGCCTGCCGCCAGTCTGAAGGAAGGTATTCGATCATAAGTTGTTGGAGCGGAACCCCGCAGCCGCAAGCGTCGGCCGCGGGATTCCGGGATACATCAAATCAGGCTGCCGCTTTCGCCGGCGCCTTGTGCCACAGGTCGTGCATGGCTTCGAGCGTCTTGCCCTTGGTCTCAGGCACGAACTTCCAGACGAACAACGCTGCCAGCACGCTGAAGCCACCGTACAGCCAGTAGGCGAAGCCGTGGTTGAACGCGGCGGTGAGCGCCGAATTGCCGTCCATGATGTTGAAAGTCACCGTGACCACCCAGTTCATGAACCACTGCGCGGCTACGGCAATAGCCATGGCCTTGTCGCGGATGGAGTTCGGGAAGATCTCTGCGAGCATCACCCACACCACCGGGCCCCAGGACAGCGAGAAGCCGGCGATGTAGATGCAGACCACGACCAGGGCGCCAAGGGCCACGGAGCCCGCGTTGAACATGAAGCCCAACGCAGTCATCGACACGGCCATGATGATCGCGCCGAGGATCAGCAGCGGCTTGCGGCCCCACTTGTCGACGGTGACGGTGGCGATGAGCGTGAACACCACCATCACGACGCCCATGATGACCGTGCTGGCGAACGATGCGTCGCCCTTGAAGCCCATGTTGTCGAACATCTGCGGGCCGTAGTAGAGCACCGCGTTGATGCCTACCAGCTGCTGGAAGGCGGACAACAGGATGCCGACGACGAGTATGAAGCCGCCGTAGGAGAAGAGCTTTCCGGCGGTTTCCTTCAGTGAGGCGTCGATTTCCGCCAGGACAATTTTTGCTTCTTCCTCGTTGGCGAGCTTGGTGAGAACTTCGCGCGCCTTCTCGTTCTTGCCCTTGAGCATGAGGCCGCGCGGGGTTTCCGGAACGAAAAACAGCAGCAGCATGAAAATGCCGGCCGGAATGGCGCAGCAAGCGAGCATCCAGCGCCAGCCTTCGGTGTGCACCCAGTTCGGGTCGCCGTCGCCGCCGAATTTCTTGATGAAGTAGTTCACGAAGTACGACACGGTGATGCCGCTGACGATCGCGATCTGCTGGTAGGTGACCAGCGAGCCGCGCTTGGAGGGCGGCGCGATCTCGGCGATGTACATGGGCGCGAGCATCGATGCGAGGCCGATGCCCATGCCGCCGAAGAGTCGGTGGCCGACAAAGTTCGTGATCAGCTCGCCGTACTTGACGTAGGGAGCGTCATCGAAAAACAGATTCAGGAACCAGATGAGGGCATTGATCAGCGGCGTCAGCACGGAGCCCAGTCCGCCGATGAACGATTCCGGCCAGGCGGAACCCAGCGACGACACGAAGAACAGAGCGCCAGCGACGACCAGACCGCCGCGACGTCCGAGGAAGTGCGCCACCACACCGCCGACGGCGCCGCCGATGAGGCAACCCCACAACGCGCCGGCGATGGTGAATCCTTCGAGGCTGAGGCGGGCGCCTTCGGCAAGGCCCAGCGGCGCGACGAAGTTCAGCTTGATCGAATCTGTCGCGCCTGAGATGACGGCGGAGTCGTAACCGAACAGCAATCCGCCCAACGCGGCGATGATGGTCAGGGTGACCAAAAGACCGGTATGAGTGGCTGCCGCGGGCACTTGTGGCGACGATTGAGACACGCGCTATCTCCTTGATTGAATTATATTTTTCGACCCCTCTCGCGTGCGCGTGACGCGCCCCCCGTCGAGTGGTCGCGGAAGCGTAGTGATAGCGGTATCAGATAGCAAGCTTGAGCTCAAGAGCGAGCGCTGCACCGGTCCCGGTGTGACTCAAAACTTGCGTGGCGGCGCCACCGAATCGCGCTTGACGAGCACGTATGGCACGAGGTGATCCACCGCCTGCGTGACATGCCGGTCCCTCACCCGGCGAATCTTGTGCAGCAGTAGATTGATCGCCGCCTCCGCCATCGCGGCGATGGGCTGACGAATGGTGGTGAGCTCGGGCCACACCGTGGTTGCGATGGGCGTGTCGTCGAATCCGACCACCGAAATGTCACGCGGCACGTCCAGGCCGCGGCGATGCGCCACGGATATCGCCGCTGCCGCCATGTCGTCGTTGCTGGCAAAGATGGCCGTCGGGATGCGCTTGCGCGCCAGCAGTTTTTCCGTGGCCTCGAGGCCCGACTTGTAGGTGAAGAAGCCCTGGATCACCAGCGCCGGGTCGACCTCGTGGCCGGCTTCTTCCATCGCGGCCTCGAATCCCGCCAGGCGCTGTGCGCTGGCGGTCTGGGTGGGCTGACCCTTGATGAACGCGATGCGCGAGTGACCGTGCGAGATCAGGTGCTGGGTCATTTCGCGCGCGGCGTGGAAGTCGTCGATGCGCACGCACGAGACGTCTTCGCGCGCCTTCCCGGTAGCTAGTGCGACGACCGGCACACCCTCGGCCGCAAAGATGGCCGCAATGGCCTTCGATTCGCATAGCGGCGGCGGCAGGATGACTCCCGCGATGCCTTCCGCGAGTTTTTGCGCCGCGGTCTTTTCCTGCGCCGGCTTGAGATTGTCCCAGCGATCGAGCACCAGCTGCGCCGCGGTGCGGTGCGAACCGTCGAGCGCGCCCACCAGCATCTCGGATAGGTAGGAAGCGCTGGGGTTCGAGTAGATGAGGGCGATGCGCGTGTCGCGCGCCCCGGCGAGCAGGCGCGCCGCCGGATTCGGCCGGTAGTTGAGCGCCCGCACGGCCTCCATCACCAGCTCACGCGTGGCGTCGCGTACATTGCTTTCGCCATTGATGACGCGTGAAACCGTCATGGGCGACACGCTTGCGTGCCGTGCCACCTCGTGAATCGTGACGGCTCCACCCTTGCGGCGTCCGGCCCTTTCCGCCAGACGCGGCGTGCCGTCGCTGCTGCGATCCCCTGTCTCGCTCAATCGATCTCCCCGGCAACTCGCGCGCGACCACTGGCGCAGGTCTTTGCTTACCGATAACAATAGATTCAACGCGCGGTCAAAGTCCAATACCCATGAATCATCGTCTGTTGCTGGCGTGCCTCGCCGTAGTGAGTTTCTCCCTGCCGGCTGCATCCGAGGATGGATATGACTTATGGCTGCGTTATCACAAGATCGACGCACTCGAGTACCCGGCACTCGAATCCGCCGCGCGCGAGCTGGTGGCAGCCTCCGGCTCCCCGACCCTGGAGACCGCCCAACGCGAGCTGTTGCGGGGACTTTCCGGCCTCGCCGGCAAGCCCATCGCCCTGGTCGGTGAGTCGAGCCAGCCGGGCGCCGTGTTTTTCGGCACGCCCGACAGTTCTGCGGTAATCAAGGCACTGCCACTGGGGCTGGAGCGCGCCGGGCCGGAGGGCTACGTGATCCGCAGCGCGAGTGTCAACGGCCGCCCGGCCACGGTTATTGCCGCAAATTCCGACGCCGGGGTGCTGTACGGCGCCTTTCATTTCCTGCGGTTGGCGCAAACGCGCCAGGCACTGAGCGGCCTCGACATCCTTTCGCAGCCGCGCACCAGGGTCCGCGTGCTGGATCACTGGGACAATCTCGACGGCCACGTCGAGCGCGGCTACGCGGGTCAGTCGATCTGGGATTGGCACAAATTGCCGGGCTGGCTCGACCCGCGGTACACGGATTACGCCAGGGCATGCGCCTCGGTCGGCATCAACGGCAGCGTCCTCACCAACGTCAATGCGAATGCCACCAGCCTGACGCCCGCTTATCTGGAAAAAGCTGCTGCGCTGGCCGGTGTGTTCCGCCCGTACGGCGTGCGCGTCTACCTCACGGCGCGCTTCAGCGCGCCCATCGAGCTGGGAGGTCTCAAGACCGCTGACCCGCTCGACCCGGCGGTGCGCGCGTGGTGGACCGCGAAGGTCGATGAGATCTACCGCTACATCCCGGACTTTGGCGGATTCCTGGTGAAAGCGAACTCCGAGGGGCAGCCAGGTCCACAGGACTACCGGCGCACGCATGCGGACGGCGCCAACATGCTGGCCGCCGCGCTGGCGCCGCACGGTGGCATCGTGATGTGGCGCGCTTTCGTGTACTCGAGTGAAGTGACGGACGACCGCGCCAGGCAGGCGTACGCGGAATTCGTGCCGCTCGACGGCAAGTTCGCCGACAACGTGCTGGTGCAGGTCAAGAACGGCCCGATCGATTTTCAGCCGCGCGAACCCTTTCACCCGCTGTTCGGCGCCATGCCGAAGACGCCGCTGATGATGGAATTCCAGATCACCAAGGAATACCTGGGGTTCGCCACGCATCTCGCCTACCTCGCGCCGATGTGGGAAGAGGCGCTGGATGCGGATACCCAGGTGAAGGGCGCCGGATCGACGGTTGCCAGGGTCATCGACGGCACGCTGCATGGTTACCGGCAAACCGGCATGGCCGGCGTCGCCAACATCGGCTCGGACCGCAACTGGAGCGGCTCGCATTTCGATCAGGCCAACTGGTACGCCTTCGGTCGCCTCGCCTGGGATCCCGGGGCTGACTCGCAGCGCATCGCCGAGGACTGGGTGCGCATGACGTTTTCGAACGATGCCGCGTTCGTGAATCCGGTGGTCGGAATGATGCTGGGTTCGCGTGAAGCCGTGGTCGACTACATGACCCCACTCGGTCTGGCGCATCTCATGGACACTGGCCACCACTACGGTCCGGGACCGTGGGTGCGCGACCTGTCGCGACCGGAATGGAACCCCGCTTACTACCATCGTGCGGATGCGGGAGGCATCGGTTTTGCCCGTGGCCCCCCTGGAAAAAACAAGGGCAGCAACGCGACCGCGCAATACTCACCGAAGGTCGCGGCGCGTTTCGCCGATCCAAAGAAGACGCCCGAAAACCTGCTGCTGTGGTTCCACCACCTGTCCTGGGATCACCGCATGCCTTCCGGGCGCACCTTGTGGGACGAACTGGTGTTCCGCTACGACCACGGCGTCGAGGTAGTTAGCCAGATGCGCCAGGCCTGGAACGCGCAATCCGGACGCGTGGATGCGGAGCGGTTTGCCCAGGTCGCGGCGTTTCTCGCCATCCAGGAGCAGGAAGCGAAGTGGTGGCGCGATGCCTGCATTGCCTATTTCCAGTCGGTCTCGAAGCGGCCATTGCCGGCTGGTGCCGCGCCGCCGGCGCATCCACTCGAGTACTACCAGTCACTCAAGTTTCCATACGCGCCCGGGCGCGGCTGAGGTGCCCTGATGCGAGCAGTCTGGTGCGTGTATGCCCTGGTCGCCGGGGCGGTGGCCGTCGCGGCTGCAGTTCCTCCACCGGTGGAACTCACCGCCGAGCAGGACCATCGGCTCATGATGGAGAAACTCGGCGTCAGCCAGATTCGCCAGGGCGCCAACGGGCGCGATCCGGATGCGCCCAACGCGGCTAACTACGACGAATCGAAGGCGAATCCATACCCCGGCCTGCCGGATCCCCTGACGCTGGCGAACGGCAAACCGGTGAAGTCCGCGAACGACTGGTGGAAGAAGCGTCGCCCGGAACTGGTTGAGCTTTTCGACCGCGAGATCTACGGCCGGACGCCGAAGAAGACTCCCGCCGTGAAGTGGGAAGTCAGGTCGACGACCCGCGAAAAGGTGGGCGATACCGACGTCGTGGTGCGCAAGCTCTTGGGTCACGTCGACAACTCGAGCTACGCTGCCATCACCGTCGACATCGATCTGACGCTGACGACGCCCGCCGGTGCCACGGGTGTACCGGTCATCATCGAGTTCTTCCCGGTGGAATGGGCGTCGCGAATCCCGCCGCAACCCAAACCTACGTGGCAGGAGCAGGTGATCGCGCGCGGCTGGGCGTACGGCATTCTGTCACCCTCGAGCATCCAGGCCGACAACGGCGCGGGCCTCACCAAGGGCATCATCGGCCTCGTCAACAAGGGCCAGCCACGCAAGCCCGACGATTGGGGTGCGCTCAAGGCATGGGCCTGGGGCGCTTCGCGCGCGCTCGACTACCTCGAGACCAACCCCGAAGTGGACGCGAAACGCGCCGTGATCGAAGGCGTATCGCGTTACGGCAAGGCGTCGCTGGTCACACTGGCCTATGAGCCGCGATTCGCCATGGGATTCATCGGCTCTTCCGGCGCTGGCGGTGCGGCACTGGCGCGGCGCAACTGGGGCGAGAAACTGGAGAACGTCGCGGCCAGCGGCGAATACCACTGGATGGCGGGCAACTACATCAAGTACGCCGCCGATCCGCTCACCGTGCAGGACCTGCCGGTCGATGCGCACGAGTTGATCGCGCTGTGCGCGCCGCGCCCCGTCTTCATCGGTGCCGGAACTCTCGAGAAAGGTGACGGCTGGGTGGACCCCAAGGGCATGTTCATGGCAGCTGCCGCCGCCGGTCCTGTCTATCGCTTGTTGGGGAAGCAGGATCTCGGCACCACCGAGTTCCCGCCTACCGAGACTGCGCTAGTCGCGGGCGATCTGGCCTACCGGCAGCATTCCGGCGGTCACACGTCGGGTCCGAACTGGCCCACGTTCCTGGACTTCGCCGCGCGCCACTTCAACTGATGTCCCCATTACCGGTTACCAGTCCCACATCGTGCCGTCTTCGAGACGCGCAACGGGCAGCTGCTTGGGGTTGTAAGGAAATTTCGCCGCGAGTTTCTCGTCGATGCTCACGCCGTGGCCGGGAGACTCGCCGCAATGTAGTCGGCCGTCGCGGAACAGGTAGTCGTGCGGAAAAACTTCGTCGGTTTCCGGCGCGTGCCGCATGTATTCCTGGATACCGAAGTTGGGCACCCAGGTATCGAAGTGCAGCGCCGCGCCCATGCACACCGGCGACAGATCCGTGGCGCCGTGAAAGCCGGTACGCACGCCATGTAGCGCGGCGAAGTCCGCGATGCGGCGCACATGTGTGATTCCGCCGCCGTGCACGATGGTGGTACGGATGTAATCGATGAGCTGGTTCTCCATGAGGTACTTGCAGTCCCAGATGGAATTGAATACTTCGCCAACCGCCAGCGGTGTCACCGAGTGCTTGCGAATGAGCTCGAAGTTCTTCTGATTTTCCGCCGGCGTCGAATCCTCGAGCCAGAACAGGCGAAAGGGTTCGAGATCGCGCGCCAGGCGCGCGGCCTCGATCGGCGTGAGCCGGTGATGCACGTCGTGCAGCAGCTCTATGTCCGGCCCGTGATCCTTGCGCAGGCGTTCGAAAAGCTCTGGCACTACTCGTCAGATACTTCGGTGTGGACCACACCGATTCCGCCGGCAACTCGCTCTCGGCCGGTTCGTAAGCGTTCTTGAGGTTGGAGATTCCGTACGCCTTCTTGACGCCGGGAACGCCGCACTGCGCGCGCACCGCCTTGTAGCCCTGTGCAATGTACTTGCCCACCTCGGCACTGCACTCGTCGATGTCCTTGCCGTTCGCGTGGCCGTAGACCAAAGCGCCTTCGCGCGAGCGACCGCCCAGCAGCTGGTACAGAGGCTGATGGGTCATCTTGCCGAGGATGTCCCATAGCGCAACATCGACCGCGGCAATCGCCGTCATGGTCACCGGGCCGCGGCGCCAGTACGCGCCGCGATAAAAAAATTGCCACGTGTCTTCGATGCGACCGGCGTCGCGACCGATGAGATTCGGGACCAGGTGATCCTTCAGGTAGGAGGCGACGGCGAGCTCGCGCCCGTTCAGCGTCGCATCACCGAGACCGAAGACTCCCGAGCGGGTGACGATCTTCAGCGTGACGAAATTGCGCGCGGGGCAGGTGACGATGACGTCGGCCGACACGATCTCGCGATCACGCGCCGATGCCACGTTCTGGAGATTCATGGCCACAGTGCTCACGCCCATTGCTCCTGATATCAATAAGAAATAGTCTCGCCCGCCGGGCGGGGAACGCATACTACCAATATGGACAAACTCAATCCCGACCGGCTGTTTCCGGCCGATCCGACCACGCGGTCCATCGCGCGCAATCTTTACCAGCTGGTCAGGGACCTGCCCATCATCAGCCCCCACGGGCACACCGATCCAAAGTGGTTCGCGGACAACGTGCCTTTTGCGGATCCCGCGAGCCTGCTGCTCACGCCGGATCACTATGTATTTCGGATGCTTTACAGCCAGGGCATCCGACTCGAGGAGTTTGGAGTCGCACGCGTTGACGGCGGCGCGACGGAGCGCGACTCGCGCAAGATCTGGCGGTTATTCGCGCAGCACTACTATCTCTTCCATGGCACGCCCACGCGCATGTGGTTCGACTGGGTGTTGTCCAGCGTTTTCGACGCCCCTATCCCCCTGACTCCCGGGAATGCCGATGCGACCTACGATCGCATTTCAGAGCGACTGCAGAAGCCGGAGTTCCGTCCGCGCGCCTTGTTCGATCGCTTCAACATCGAAGCACTCGCCACCACCGAATCACCGCTCGATGACCTCATGCATCACGCCACCATCCGCAAGAGCGGCTGGCGGGGAAGGGTGATCACGGCCTATCGTCCTGACAATGTCGTCGATCCCGATGCCGCAGGTTTTCTCGACAACCTGCGCAGGTTCAGCGAGCTCACGGGAGAGGACACATCTTCGTGGCGCGGATATCTCGCAGCGCACCGCAAGCGACGCGCGTTCTTCGCAGTCATGGGCGCCACCTCCACCGATCACGGCCATCCCACGGCACGCACCGCGGACCTGAGCCCCGCCGACGCCGAGACACTGTTCATGCGCCTCGTGAAAGGCGCGGCAAACCCGGGCGATGCGGACCTGTTCCGTGGCCAGATGCTCACCGAAATGGCGCGCATGAGCCTCGACGACAAACTCGTGCTGCAGATTCACCCGGGTGCCTGGCGCAATCACAACGCGCCGCTGTTCGATCGATTCGGTGCCAACGTCGGCGCGGATATTCCGACGCGCACCGACTACGTCGGCGCGCTGCGGCCGTTGCTCAACCGCTTCGGCAACGATCCGAGTCTGTCCATCATCGTCTTCACGCTCGACGAGAGCTCCTACGCACGCGAGCTGGCGCCGTTGGCCGGCCATTACCCGGCACTGAAACTGGGACCCGCCTGGTGGTTTCACGACAGTCCGGAAGGGATGCTGCGTTTCCGCGAGCAGACCACCGAGACCGCCGGCTTTTACAACACCGTCGGTTTCAACGACGACACACGGGCTTTCCTGTCCATCCCGTCGCGCCACGACGTGGCGCGACGCATCGACTGCGCATTCCTCGCGCGGCTCGTGGCGGAACATCGCCTGCCCGAGGACGAGGCGGCCACTCTCGCGCCGCAGCTCGCCTACGAGTTTCCGAAGAAAGCTTACAAACTTTGAGTGACGAACCGTTTGGGGGTCTGCTGAATGAGTAACAACAACGCGAAGCATGACACCGGTGCCATCGGAAATTACCGCTGGGTGATCTGCGCGCTGCTGTTCTTCTGCACGACGATCAACTACGTCGATCGCAACTCGCTGTCGGTGCTGAAGACCACGCTGCAGGGTGCCCTCGGCTGGAACGATGTCGACTACGCGTGGATCACGTTTGCGTTCACGTTCGCGTATGCCGCGTTTCCTTCGCCCATCGGTGTATTCGTCGATCGCTTCGGAGTAAAGAAGGCGCTGGCGATCGCGCTGATCCTCTGGTCATTCGCGGCCGCCGGGCACGGCCTGGTGGCGACGGTCATCGGCTTCATCATCATGCGCTTCATCCTCGGCGTCGCCGAGGCTGCCAATTTCCCCGCGTCCATCAAGGCCGTGGCGATGTGGTTTCCGCAGAAGGAGCGCGCGCTCGCCACCGGCATCTTCAACTCCGGCACCAGCGTCGGCGTGATGGTGTCGTGGGGTACGGTTGCGGTTTCGAATGCCTACGGATGGCAGGCCGCGTTCGTGTGCATCGGCGCCATCGGTCTCATCTGGCTGTATTTCTGGCAGGTGTATTTCGATGCGCCCGAGAGCAGCAAGCGCGTCAGGAAGGCGGAGCTCGACTACATCCGGGGCGGCCAGGCGCCCGCCGAGAAGGCGGTCAAGGTGCCGTGGACCTTGTTGCTGCGGTATCGCGACATCTGGCCGTTTCTCATCGGCAAGCTCATCACCGATCCGGTGTGGTGGTTCTACCTGTTCTGGCTGCCTTCGTACCTCGAGAACGAACGCGGTCAGCCGCCGCTGGGCGCGAGCATCTGGATTGCGGTCATCTACCTGGGATCGACCATTGGGTCGATTCTGGGCGGATGGCTTTCGAGCAGTTTGATCAAGCGCGGCTGGCCAGTGGGCAAGGCGCGCATGACGGCGATGTTCATCGCCGCGGCGTGTATGCCGGCATCGATATTCGCGTACTACGCGGATTCACTGCAAACCTGCGTGGCGTTCATCGCGATCGCCACGGGCGCGCACCAGGCATGGTCCGCAAACCTGTTCACCAGTGCGACGGATCTTTTCCCGCAGAAGGTGTCCGGTTCCGTCGTCGGCCTGGGTGCGACCGCCGGCGGCATCGGCGGCATGTTCATGACCTTGGTGGTGGGTCTCATCGTCCAGTGGACCGGCAATCAGCAGCTGGTATTCGTCTGGGCCGGCATGATGCACCTCGTCAGTCTTGCACTCTTCTGGCTGTGGTTTCGCGGGCGCTTCACGCAGGTGGACGTCGATGCGGGACTCGACACCAGCCGCACCAATCTCGCGCTCGCGATCGGTGGCGCGCTGGTGGCAGCCGGCGGCGCCTGGCTCAGCATTTACGTGATGAATCGCTGGGACTTCATCGTGGGCATCGTGAAATTCAGCGGCGCGCTGGGGGCGGCCACGGTCGCCGGCGGTTTCGTGGTCATTGGCCTGGCGCTGATCTACGCCGGATTGCCGAGGCGCAATCAACCTGTTGTGACTGGGTAGCCAGCCGGCGTCCGCTGCGGTCGTCGGCCTGCGGCGCGCAAAAAAACGGCGGCGCTTTTCGGCTGCCGTTTGGCCGGAACTGTCAGGCGCGTGCGTGCTTCAGGAACCAGGCGTAGAGGTCGTCACCTTCGTAGACGCGGATCCAGGTGAAGTGTCCCAGGTCTTCGTGGTTGGTAAAGCGCACCCCGGGATGTCCGAGAGCCTCGAGCCGGTTGAGCACGGGATAGAAGTACCGTAACGAGACTATCGGGTCGCGGCCACCGGCGAAAACCCACAGCGGTAGTTTGGCGGCGGTGATTGGCGCGGCCTGGTCCGGGTGACCATAGGCGACGACGGGTGCGACGGCCGCGAACTTCTGCGCATGGCGCGCGGCCAGGTACCAGGCGCCGAAGCCGCCATACGAAAGTCCGGTGAGATAGACGCGCCCGAATCGCCCTTGAACGACGCCACGGTGCCGTCGACCATGGCGATGAGTTCGTCCTCGATCTCGAACCAGCCGTCAACCGGGCCCTGCGGGCCATCCGGCAGTCGGTCATCCGAAGCCTTGCCCTGCATCGGCTCGGGAAGCCGCAGCTTCCTGGGCGTTGGGGCGCTCATTGATTCCGTCGGCAAGGCGCCGCGGAATGGAATCTGGTTTGCGGGACTTGATGTATGGAACCTCGCTTGGCCAAACATCGGCAGCTGCGGCGAGATGATCACAAAAGGCAGATCACGTTTCTGGCACCAGGCTTCGAACAACGGTCCGTGAGTGAGCACGTAGTCCAGGTCACCCTTGCCATCGCCGCGCTCGCCATTGCCGTGCAGGAACAGCATCACCGGCCAGTCCTTCTTCTGCGCGTGAGCCGGTGGCAGATAGACGAAGTAGTCGCGCTCCTGGCCGGTGCGCGCGCTTTTATAGGAAATGCGCCGTAGCTCGGCGGCAGAAGCGCCCCGGGCAGTGGCCGAGTCATTGATCGCCAGGCTGGCGGCACGCCGCGGCGAGTGGCAGCAGCTCGCGGCGTTTCACCGGATCACCCGCGCGCCCTTGCCCTTCATCACGGCTTCCACTTCCTTGACGTTCACCATCGAGGTGTCGCCGGGCGTGGTCATGGCGAGTGCGCCGTGCGCCGCGCCGTATTCCACTGCCGCCTGTGGGTCCTTGCCTTCGAGAAAGCCATAGGCGAGTCCGGAGGCGAACCCGTCGCCGCCGCCCACGCGGTCATAGATCTCGAGGTTCTCGCGCATCATCGATTGGTAGAACTGGCCGCCGGCAAACAGGATGGCTGACCAGTCATTGAAGGTCGCGGTTTTCGCATTCCGCAGCGTGGTCGCCGCGACCTTGAAGTTCGGGAACTGCTTGACGGCGGTCTGGATCATTTTCTTGAAGTTGGCTGGATCGATGGCCGAGATGTGCTCATCGAGTCCTTCGACTTCGAATCCCAGGCAGGCGGTGAAGTCTTCTTCGTTGCCGATCATCACGTCGACGTATTTCGCGATGTTGCGATTGACCTTCTGCGCTCCTTCCTTGCCGCCCTGGCTCTTCCAGAGTGACGCGCGGTAGTTCAGGTCGTAGGAGACGATGGTGCCGTATTTGCGCGCCACCTCGACGGCTTCGATGACGGCTTCCGAGGTGTTCGGCGCCAGCGCGGCGAAAATGCCGCCGGTGTGAAACCAGCGTACGCCTTCTTCGCCGAAGAGCTTCTCCCAGTTGACCTCGCCGGGCTTGATCTGCGAGGCGGCCGAATGACCCCGATCCGAGCAGCCGAGCGCGGCGCGGATGCCGAATCCTTTTTCAGTGAAGTTGAGGCCGACGCGCGTGTTGCGACCCAGGCCGTCGAACTCGCGCCAGATGATTTTCGACACGTCGACGCCGCCCTGCATCATGAGATCTTCGACCAGCCAGCCCAGGTCGTTGATGGGCAGCGCGGTTACCGCCGTGGCGCGCTTGCCCCAGCATTTGCGCATGGCGCGCGCCACGTTGTATTCGCCGCCGCCTTCCCACACCTGGAAGCTGCGCGCATTGCGCACGCGTCCGAAGCCGGGATCGAAGCGCAACATCACTTCGCCGAATGAGGCGCAGTCCCAGCGGGTCTCCGTTGCCGGGCGGATCTTCAACAGGTTTTCAGTCATGGCGTAACCGGTCTCACTTTCCACGAATGGTCTTGATCAGTTTTACCGTGTCACGCACGCGCGCTTCGATACCGGTGTAATCCTGCTTGGCCAGCAATTCCTTGGTGATCAGGTTGCTGCCGATGCCGCAGGCGACGATGCCCGCGCCGAACCACTTGCGCAGTGATTCCTCGGTGGGCTCGACGCCGCCCGTGGGCATGATGCGTGTCCACGGCATGGGTCCCAACACGTTCTTGACGAACTCCGGTCCGCCCACCGAACTGCCCGGGAAAACCTTGACGATTTCGCAGCCGAGCTCATGGGCCTGGCTGATTTCGCTCGCCGAGCCGCAGCCGGGCGAGTAGGGGATGCAGCGGCGATTGCAGACCTTGGCCACGTCCGCGTTGAGGATGGGTCCGACCACGAACTTCGCGCCATTGGCGATGTAGATGCCCGCCGTGGGCGCATCGACGATCGAACCCACACCCATGACCACCGAGGGATCGGCCTTGTCGAAGTAGTGTGTGACCTCGAAGAACACGTGGCTGGCGAAATCGCCGCGATTGGTGAACTCGATGCACTTCGCGCCGCCGTTGGCGCAGGCCTGAATGACTTTCTTACAGACCTCGACGTCCGGATGATAAAAAACCGGGATCACCCCCTGGTCCATCATCGCCGCAAGCACTGCCATTCGATCCTTGTTCATCGACATTCTCCGGGAGTTTGGCGCCCATCGGCCGCAGGGGATTCGGAAGAGGGCGGCATTTTCGCGGAGCGGCGTCCGCCGCCGCAATCTAATCCGCGCCAGCCTGGCTTCCGACCCCCGCGATGGCGATTCCCCACGAACCTCCTGGGTCCGGTTGTGTGCCGCCAGTGGTCGGCGCCCAGCGGTCTTGCGGTAACCGGTGTCATTCTGGCCGGGATCACCGCCCAAAGGCAACGGATAATTCGTTCGAAGCGCGGATCGCCCGGCACGCGGCGGCGCGATTCACCCGGGTGCGCAATACCCGCCCGGAAAAGGCTGGATTCCCGCGGATTGTCGACCGCGACGCAGGCCCCGATCCGGCCGCGCCGCACACCGTCTCTAACTACCTTGCCATGCTGCCGCCCGGGTGGCCGGCAACACCCGCATTTCGCCTCCACAGGCCCCGCCTTCTCATGCCGTGGAATCGGCCGATTCGCCGGGGCCCGGCCGGGCGGTTTTCCCGGTGTTTCGCGGGACATTTGCGGGAAAGTGTGCGCGGTGTAGTGGGGCTCCGAATCGGTGCGATGCACACTGGCGAATGTCTTCGAACAACGCGTGACGCAGTTCACGTTATGGCGCGCACAGTAACCCCCGAGGCCAAAAACAGAATCCGCCAATCACCGCTGCCAGTCATAGGCGTAGTGGTGGCGATCATTCTGGTGGTCTTTTACGGCTGGTCCCAGCGCGGCTGGCTGGTCAACGTGGCGGACATCGAGACGCGCGACGTGGACATGCAGAGCCGCCAGCTCGAGCGTGCCTATGAGACCGAGCTCGTCAACCTGCACTCGGCACTCGGCGACTACGCGATCTCCACCGATACCGCCGACTTTGCTCGCGGCAGCCGCCACGAGTACTTCACCGGATTCGTGAACGCCGGTGCGCTGGTGCGCGTCGATGTCGACAGCCTGCTGCTGCTCGACCGCAACCTGGAAACCCGCGCCTCGTACGCCATCGATGCCACCGCCTCGCAGGAATACGAGATTCCGCCGGATCCCGACCTGATGGCCGCCATCAAGCAGGGGGCGACCTCGGGCCAGCTCAACGGCACGGGAGACAGCGTGCGGGGACTGGTGCAGCGCCCGCGCGGTCCGGCGCTGTTCGCCGTCCGTCCCATTTTCGACAGCTCCGGCGCTGGTCAGCCGCAAGGATGGCTTGCGATCACCCGCGCCCTCACGCCGGCGGTGGTCGACCGGATGGGACGTTTCTCGCCGTGGCCAGTCACCGGTTATCCGGTCAGCGAGCTCGATCGCGCCGGTTTGCCGGACGACATTCGCGAATGGGTGCGTGAGTCGCCGCTCTCCGCGAACCTGCTCACGCGCGTGGCCGGCCACACCCACATCGATGGCTACCTCATTCTGCGTGACCAGCTCGGCTCGCCCGTGTGGTTATTGCGGCTGGAGATCCCGCGCAGCGCCTCCGCCCAGGCGACCCAGACAACCGTGTATCAGACCATCCTGCTCGGCCTGCTGGTCGGCGGGTTCACCATCGTCGCGCTGTTGCTGGTGGCTCGATCGCGCCGCCTCAATGCCGATCGGCTGGCGCTCGAGTCACGCTATCGCGCCATCATCGAGCAGGCGCAGGACGGCCTGCTGGTGGCGGATGCTCGCACCGGGGAGATCGTGGATGCCAATCCGGCGGTGCAGCAGCAGCTGGGGTTCACGCTCGAGGAACTGCGTGGCCGCTCGGTGCTGTCGGTGTTACGCGGGCCCAATGATTCACAGGACCAGGTGATCGCGACGCTGGCGCGCGTCGAACCGAGCCGCGGAGTGGAGCTGGTGCAATGGCTCAAGGACGGACGGCAGATGGACGTCGAAGTGAGCTGCGTGCCCATCGAGTCCAGTGACCGGCGCCTGGTGTCCTACCTGATGCGCGATCTTTCCGAGCGCAAAAAGGCCCAGAGCCAGCTGCTCGCCAACCAGCAGCGCCTCGACAAGCTCGCCAACCACGATCACCTCACCGGGCTGCCGAACCGCCTGTTCCTGCAGGCGCATTTGCCCGAGGCGCTCGCGCGCTGCCAGGAATCGCGCCAGATGCTCGCGGTGTTGTTCCTCGACCTGGACCGCTTCAAGCACATCAACGACTCGCGCGGCCACGAAGTGGGCGACAAGTTGTTGCAGGAGATCGCCAAGCGTGTGCGCGCCGCGGTGCGTCCGGCCGACATCGTGGTCCGCATGGGCGGCGACGAATTCGTGGTCGTGCTGCATCGTGTGAATGCGCCCGACGAAGTTGCGCTCGCGGCGACCCGGATCAACGAGGTGCTCTCCGCGCCGGTGATGGTCGACGGGCGGGCGCTGGTGGTGACGGTCAGCATTGGCGTGAGCATGTTTCCGCGCGATGGCGCGAACATGGGCGAGCTGCTCAAGCATTCCGACACCGCCATGTACCAGGCCAAGGATCTCGGACGTAACAATTTCCAGGTGTTCAGCCCGCAGATGGACCGTACCCTGAAGGAGCGCGTGGCCATCGAATCCTCGTTACGCGCCGGCCTGAAGCTTCAGCAGTTCGATGTGCATTACCAGCCCATCATCGACATTCATACGCGTCGCGTGGCCGGGCTCGAGGCGCTGCTGCGCTGGAAACATCCCACGCAGGGCTATGTTTCGCCTGAGCGATTTATCGAAGTCGCCGAGGAAACCGGGCTCATCATCCCGATCGGGCAGTTCGTGCTGGAACGGCTGTGCCGCGACATCTCCGCCTGGCGTGATCAGGGTGCGCACCTGGTTCCCGTGAGCATGAACGTGTCAGCCGTGCAGCTGGAACGCACGCGACTGCGTGAACTGGTGCAGCAGGCCCTGGAGCGATTCCGCATCGGCCCGCAGCTCATCGCCATCGAGCTCACCGAAGGTTCACTGTTCGAGACCCGCACCGGTGAATTCCGCGAAGACGCACTCGCAAGCCTGCGCGACCTGGGCGTGAAAATCGCCATCGACGACTTCGGCACCGGATACTCGTCACTGTCGTACCTCAAGCGCTGGCGCGTCGACTCGCTGAAGATCGACCGCAGCTTCGTGCGCGACATCGCCACCGACGGGTCGGATCACGCCATCGTCAGCGCCATCGTCGCCATGGCGCGCAGCCTGAACATTCAGGTTGTTGCCGAGGGCATCGAGACCTGGCAGCAGCTCGAGATCCTGCGCAACATGGGTTGCCACCTGGCGCAGGGCTTCCTGTTCGCCAAGCCCTGCAATGCCACCGACGCAGTGCGCTTCCTGCGCACTGATCCGCTCGACCTGCTCGAGAGTCACTGGGAAAACAACTCGCTCGCCGAAACCGGCTGACGAAATGGAAATGGGGACATTCCTCATTTAGTTGTAACAATCCGGTCAGAACGTTACGCAGCTCACTCGCGTACGATTGTTACAGCCAAATGAGGAATGTCCCCATTTTCTGATGCGGAGGATTCATGGCGCGAGGCTGGTTACGCCCGGTCGCGTGTGTCATTTCGTGCTCCATTCTCGTTTCGGCGGGTGCCCAGGACTGGGAAGGTCGCGAACAGATCAATGCCACGTTGTGGATGCAGCGCGCACCGGAGTTCCGGGCGATCGCCGAACAGACTTATCGGCTCGCCGCCCTGCAGATCGCTGCTCCCGCGCCGGGCAGCGCGGCGCTCGAGCAGCAGGGCATCGCACCCGAGGTGCTGGCACGCATGCCCACGGCCGTGGTGCTCGATCTCGACGAAACCGTGCTCGACAACACCGTGTACCAGGCGCGGCTGCTGCACGATCGCGTCGAGTACGACGCCAGGAGCTGGGGTCAATGGGTCGGCGCTGGCCAGGCCGACGCCGTACCCGGTGCGCGCGAATTCATCGCGGCCGCCCGCCGGCTGGGTCACACCGTGTTCTACGTCTCCAACCGCGATTGCGCGGCGCCGCCGCCCACCGCCACGGACCCATGCCCGGCCAAGACCGCCACGATGCACAACCTGGTGGCGCTCGGCATCGAGCCCGCACCCGATCCTGCACGCATGCTGTTGCGCGGTGAAAGGCCGGAATGGAAAAACAGCCTCAAGACATTACGCCGCAAGTTCATCGCTGCTAACTACCGGATCGTGGCGCTGATCGGCGATGACCTCGGCGATTTCGTCGAGCCGAAGGTGTTTGCCGGCGATCGCGAACGCCTCGAGCCGCGGTTCGGCATGAACTGGTTCCTGTTGCCGAATCCCATGTACGGATCCTGGACCAATCCCTACGGCACGCTCGAGCAAAAGTATGCGGGCCTGCGCATCGAGGTGCCGGTACTCGAGTTGCCCGGTGTCGGGTCGTGGCGCCAGGATGCCGGCCGCGTGCGCATCGCGAGCTGGAACGTCGAATATCTGATGACCCCGCAGACGCACCAGGCACTGCGCGACAACTGCGCGGAGCAGGGCGGCATGGTGGGCGGCGATGACCGGACCTTGCCCTGCGCCATTACGCGGCGCGAACCGCGTAGCGCCGCCGACTACGCCTCGCTGCGCCACTACGCCGCGACGCTGGCCGCCGACATCGTGGCGTTGCAGGAGGTTGATGGGCCGGAAGCGGCGGCGCTGGTGTTCCCGGGCTATGACTACTGTTTCTCCACGCGCGCACACACCCAGAAGAACGGTTTCGCCATCCGGCGCGGGCTGCCGTATCGCTGTGAGAGCGAATACGAGCCCTTGTCCATCGACAACGCGGTGCGGCGCGGCGTCGTCGCCACGTTTTTCCCCGGCACCAGCCAGGAGTTCCGGCTGATGTCCGTGCACCTCAAGTCCGGTTGCCCGGCAGGTCCGCTGACCGCGGAAGGACGCAACTGCGATCTGCTGTCCCGGCAGATCGCACCGCTCGAGGCCTGGATCGACGAGGAAGCGCGCGCCGGCAGGCGCTTCGGCCTGCTCGGTGATTTCAACCGGCGGTTCTCGCTGGAGAAGGGGCCGGCGCGCGATGCGCAGGGGCGCCCGCTCAATTTCTACGCCGAGATCAACGACGGCGATCCGCCGGGCGCGAAACTCACCAACATCACTGGTCGCGAAAAATTCATTCCCTGCACCAGCGACAGCGAATATCGCGAATACATCGACAACATCCTGCTGGGACGCGACCTGGCGAAGAGCGTGGCGAAGAAATCCTTCGTGCGCGTGGTGTTCAACGATGCCGACGCCAGGGCTCACTGGCTGTCGGATCACTGTCCGGTGGGCATCGAGCTGCGCCTGCAGTGAAATCCAGCCAGACGAGCCTGTGATCCGAACTCGGCGGCGGTACACCTCCACCGTCCACCAGCCTCGACAATGGGTCGGACTTCAACGGCCAGAACACGCCGGAGCCGCAGACCTGCAGTGATTTTCGCGGCAGCAGATAGTCGACTCGCAGGTTACCGGCGGAGCGATCGTTGAAGTCCGCGGTATCCTGACGCGGATCCGCAGCTTGGGAGGTGTTCACACCGCCCTGCTGCGCACTGGCTTCCGCGGCACCGGCGCTATCGGGGATCATCGTTGCATTGATCCACGGATGCGAGAGCAGGCCCCGGATCGCATCCTTGAGGCTGGCGCCATCGATGGGATCGGAATTCAGATCACCCATGATCAGAAAACCGTCACCACGGAAGCCGCCGCGTTTGCCGCGGTCATCGCGGATGTAGTCGTTACCGCCCGACCTCAGGTAGTCGCCCCAGAAGCGGATTTCGTCGTGATTCCGCTTCCCGTTGCGATCTTCCGGCCCGTCGAAGGCGGGCGGCGTGGGATGGCTGATGAGCAGGTGCAGCGTGCGTCTTCCTATGTGGACCGGCACGTCCCAATGATTCTTGGACGACAGCGGCAGCACCGCGAGTTCGTCGGCTGAATACCAGTCGGCCGGGGCGGGCGTGTGCGGATCGTCGGGCAACAGGGCCGCCGGCAGATCGCGCCACAGGAATTTTCCGAAGGTGCGCACCTTCGCTCCATCGATGGGAAAGCGTGACAGCAACACCATCGCGTACTGGCCCGGGAATTCGCCGAAGCCCAGCGCATCGCCACCACCCCCGACCCGACCGTCGTTGTCGAGATCGAATCCGGACGGAATGCCGGTATTGGACGCGGTGAAGAAGGTGTACTCGTACAGGATGGGCGCCTGGCCATCCTGTGCCCGGCCGAGGTAGTTAGTCTGGAACGCCGCGAGCGAGGTGCCGGCAGCGTCGTAATCGAATTCCTGCAGCAGCAGGATGTCGGGCCGCACACGCTGGATGATCTCCGCCACGGCGCGCACCTGCGCGTCGTCCGGCATCGACAGGTCGCGCAGCAACGCGCCCGCGGCGGCACGATTGAGGCTGGCGTTGAACGTCGCGACGCGCACCACCACGGGTGCGGCAGCGTCGGGCTGTTGCGCCGGGGCGGCGGCCGCCAGGCCCGCAACCAGCAGTGTCAGCAGTGCGCGATGTCCGCGCATGCGGCGCGCCTCAGAACTCGAATATCAGCGATCCCATGATGGTGCGGGGTGCGCCGATCGAATAGAAGCCGACCGACGTGCCACCCGTGCCCGAGCTGATGTTGCCGAAATACTCCTCGTCCAGCAGGTTCGTGACGTTCAGCTGGATCCCGGCATTCTCCACACCCTTGAACTGGAAGTTGTAGCTGAAGTCGAGATCGATGACGGTGTAGCTGGGTGCGATCTCGTCGTTGAGATCGGTGCCGAAACGGTCATCGACTTTCTTGGCCTGCAGTCCGACATGGCAGTTCGGGGTCACGTCCATGTCGGCGCGCGCCGTGAACATCCACTTCGGCGTTTCGACCAGCGTCTTGCCGGCGGTCGGGATGGGCACTCCGGCGGTGGGGATGTCGTCCTGCAGTTCGCTTTCGTTATAGGCCGCCGAAGCAGTCAGGGAAAACAACTCACCGAAGCGCTGGCCGACTTGCATGTCGACGCCTTCGACTTTCACATCGCCGACGTTGCGGTCGACGCTGAATCCCAGCTCCGGATCGAACGAGGACACGATGCGGTTGGTGTAATCGATGTGGTAGACGGCCAGCGAGGCAATGGTCTTCGGGTGATTCAGGCGCCAGCCCAAATCATACGACTGGGTGGTTTCCGACTCCGGCAGCGGACGGCCTACGCTGCCATCCAGCTGGCGGCGCACGGAGTACAGGTTGTCCGTGCGCGGCGCCGACAGGCCTTCGGCGTACGACAGATATATCTGCTGACTGTCGCTCGGATTCCAGCTCAGACCCACGTTGGGCAGGATGTCTTCGAACTCCACCTCGTCGCTGTAGGGCGCAATGAATTGCACGCCCGTCGCGTTGTCGCCCTGGAAACCCACATTGCCGTTGGCGTAGGTGAAATTGGGCGTGCGCGAGGTGCACAGCGTGCCGCCGGTGTTGCCGATATTGCCCGAATTGCCGGTGCCGCCGTCGGGCGTATAGCAGTACTGGTTCAGCTCGCGCTTGAAAAAGGGCGCGCGTACGCCGACGGTCGCGGTGAACGCATCCTCCATGAACTGGCCGCGCCACTCGAGGGCGAACTGGTTGAGTTCGGCGACCGAGTAGCGGTCGCGGCCGCGGATAATGTCGCCGTCCGCGGCAAACACGCGGTCGCCCTCCCGGCCGGCGAACACGTCCTGTACCGGGCCGTCACCGATGATGTCACCCCACTGTCCGGTTTGACGGTGTTCGGCGCGATCAAAGGTGTAGGCGAAGCGGGCGCGGTTGTCTTCGTTGATGTCCCAGATCAATGACGCGGTCGCGCCCAGGCGATTGGTATTGGTGGTGTTGGGCGTGTAGAAGCGCACGCTGTCGAAGACGTCACCGTCACCATTCAGGTCGAAGCCGGTGACGCTGGCATTGCCGAGCGGGCGGATATCCGCGCCGGTCGGCGTCTCGAAGATCGTCGATGTACCGCCGCCGTTCGCGAGCACGTACTGGTAAGAGGGGTCGAAGGTGAGCCGCAGGTTGTCACCCAGGTTCCAGAGCGACTGAATGCGCACGTTGCCCGTATTCGACGGATTGATGCGTACTCCGTAGTAGTTCGTACAGCTGCCCGGGTATGCCAGGTTGTCGGTGAAAAGCGGCGTGGGTGGCAGCGGATTTGGCGGTGGCGGCGTGAAGCCCTCGTTGTCTCCCGGTGCAACCGTCTGGAGAGTCGGCTCATCACGCGTGCAAGACACCAGGTTATCGTAGTCGCGACCATAGGCTTCGAAGGAGGCCTGGCTCGCGGTGCGATAGAACGCATTGCGGTTCTCGTTGTAGTGCAGCCCCATCGAGATGAAATTGCCGTTCTCGAAATCCTGGCGGATCACGGCGTTGACCTGCTTTTTCTCGAGCTCGCCCGGCCCCTTGAACTTGTCGTAGTTCTGGTACGAGAAGGCCAGGAACGCCGTGGTGCCCCAATCACTCCATTCGCCGGTATCGATGCGAGCGAAGCCGCGCTGGTAGTTGTGGTCACCCGCCGAGAGCACCAGCTCGCTGGAGAAGTCATCGGTGGGACGCTTGGTGCGATAGGCCACCGTGCCGCCAGTCGCCGAAGCCGTGGGACTGTCGACGTCCGTGGTGCCGAGGTTTACGTCGACGCGGTCGACGAGCTCGGGATCCAGCATCTGGTTGGTGAACAGTGCGTAGTTGCCGGAGTCGTTGAGCGGCACACCGTCGAAGGTCACCGAGACGCGCGAACCGTCGAACCCGCGGATGCGCAGGTTGCCGCCCGAGGTGCCATACGGATCGCTGTTGGTGAAGTTCACGCCGGGAAGCTGATTGATGGCCTGGAACACGGTCTGGCCCGGGGGCTGTTTCTCCAGGTATTCGCTGTTCAAGGTGACGCGCGACTTCGGCGCCGTCTGGTCGCCCACGATGCCGATCTGCCGAACACGCGTGGCGGAAACCACGACTTCGGTCATGCTTTCTTCGATGGCCTCGGTGCCCGTGGATTGCGCGGATGCGTTCTGCGCAAACCCCGCGCCTAACAAGGCGGCAGCCATCAGGGAACACTTGTGGACGCGACGCAACATCGCTTCCTTGCTGTTACGCATGGGTCTCTCCGGTATTTGTTCGCGTCCAACTGAGCGGCGCAGCGCGATTTGCGGAGTACACGTTAACGAGATGACGAACGAGTTACAAACCAAACACCGTTTTGCTGCTTATGCGCAACACTCGGTCGCCAGGCGAGATGACGGCCGCTCGCAGTAAGGCTTCTGCGCGCGATCCTTCAGCCGGCAACTTTTGCGCCGGCGAGAGCTTGCGAAAAATGCCTGCGACACAGCGACACGTACCGCTCATTGCCGCCGATTTCAATCTGCGCGCCCTCGCGCTCGACCGAGCCATCAGCCTTGACACGCACCACCATGATTGCCTTGCGACCGCAGTGACAGATGGTCTTGATCTCGACCAGGTTGTCAGCCCAGCCGAGGAGCTGCGCGCTGCCCGCGAACAGCTCGCCACGGAAGTCGGTGCGCAGGCCATAACAGAGCACGGGAATATCCAGCTCATCGACCACCGCACCCAGCTCCCGGACCTGGCGCGGGGTCAGGAACTGCGCCTCGTCGACCAGTACGCAGGCCAGCTTTTCTCGCGCATATTCGGCCGCGATGTCGGCATGCAGGTCCAGCGCCGGATGAAAATGCTTCGCCTCGCGTTCGATACCGATGCGCGAATGAATCCGGCCTCCCTGGCGGGAATCGAGTTGCGCGGTGTAGAGCAGGGTGCGCATGCCACGTTCTTCGTAGTTGTGACTGGCCTGCAGCAGCGCGGTGGATTTTCCCGCGTTCATGGTCGAGTAGTAAAAGTAGAGCTTGGCCATGGAGTCGCTCAGGCCACGATACCGACAACGGCGCCGCACATGCACGAGGCCAGCGTGGCCGCAACGAGCGCGCGGAATCCGAGGCGCGCGAGATCGTTGCGACGCTCGGGCGCCATGGCACCAATCCCGGAGATCTGGATGCCCACGCTGGACAGGTTGGCGAATCCCGCGAGGGCGTACAGCGCAATGAGCCTGCTGTGATCGGATAACCGCTCCGCCGGCAAGTCCTGCATCTGCAGGTAGGCGATGAATTCGTTGAGGATGGTCTTTACCCCGAGCAACGACCCGACGGTCTGCGATTCGGCCCAGGGCACGCCCATGAGCCAGGCGATGGGAGCGAACAACCACCCGGCGACGCGTTCCATGGTCAGCGGCGCGCCGTTGACCCCGGGCAACAACCCGATGATTTCATTGAGGAGCGCGACCAGCGCTATCGCCACGATCAGGATGGCGAGAATGTTGAGATAGATGTTGAGTCCGTCGGAGGTGCCGCGCGTGATCGCGTCCATGGAGCTCTCGTAGATGCGCGGCGGTTTCTCCAGCTCCTGCGAGCTGTCATTGCTCTCCGGCAGCATGACGTGCGCGAACAGGATGGCCGCGGGCACCGACATGATGGACTTGGTGATGAGCTGGCCGAGTACGGCGCCATGCATCTGCGCGTTGAGCATCGATGAATAGATCACCATGACCGATCCCGCAATGGTCGCCATGCCCGCCGTCATCACCAGCAACAACTCGTATTGCGTCATGCGGGCGAGATATGGCCGCACCAGCAGCGGCGCCTCGATCTGCCCCATGAAGATGTTCGCGGTCGCGACCAGGCCCGCGGGTCCGCGCGTGCCGAGCGCGCGCTCGAAGATGTATGAAATCCCCTTGATGATGATGGGCAGGATGCGCCAGTACCACAGCAGCGCCGACAATGCCGACATCACGATCACCAGCGGCAAAACCTGGAACGCGAACGTCGCCAGGAAGCGGTCGTCCGTCACGTCGAACGGTGGCGGGCCGCCGCCGAGATAGCCGTACACGAACGAAGTTCCCTTCCGCGTTGCTTCGCCGAGCGCGCCGACCGCGCGGTTCACGTATTGCAGGCCATCGCTGATGCCCGGCACCTTCAGCAGCAGCGCGCAGATGATGAATTGCAGCGCGATCGCGAATGCCACGAGCTTCAGGTTGATGCGGCGCCAGTTGCTGCTCATGGGCAGCGCCAGCAACACGAACACGACTATTCCCAGCAGGGCCTGGACCACGGTCATCGCTGTCTCCCTTGTGATTGTTCTTCTTTGTTAGACGAGCTTGATTTCCCGCAGTCGCTCCTGCAGGAAGTCGTGGGCCGTGATCGGCACGGGAAAATGATTCGGGTGCTGCGCGTCGATGCACCCCGGCAGCGTCTCGATGACGAAATCCGGATTGAAGTGCAGGAAGAACGGCAGCGAGTATCGCGCATTGCTGGCGCGCTCTCGCGGCGGGTTCACGACGCGATGCGTGGTAGAGCGCAGGCGCCGGTTCGTCAGGCGCTGCAGCATGTCCCCGACATTGCACACCAGCGATTCCGCCGGCGGGCTGATCGGCAGCCACTCGCCCTTGCGCGACAACACCTCGAGTCCGGGTTCTTCCGCGCCCAGCAACAGGGTGATGACGTTGATGTCTTCGTGTGCGCCGGCACGAACCGAGGCGGTGGGTTCGGGCGGCATCGGCGGATAGTGGATGATGCGCAGGACGCTGTTGCCGAAATTCACCTTGTCCTCGAAATACTCCCGCCCCAGACCCAGCGCGCTCGCGATGGGAGCCAGGAGACGCCGGCCGAGCGCATCGAACGACTCATACAGAGAGAGCGTGGATTCCCGGAATCCCGGGATGCCTTCCACCCAGATGTTAGGCGCCATGTCCTTCGCATACCGGTGACCGGGCGGCAGCTCGCGGCCGACGTGCCAGAACTCCTTGAGATCGTGGTGCGTGGCGCCCTTGGCCGTCTCGATGCCGAACGGCGTAAACCCGCGCGCGCCACCGCCGCCCGGTAGCTGGTAGCGACGCTTTTCCGCCTCGGGCAAGGCGAAGAAGCGACGGAAGCAGGCCAGGCACTGGTCGATGACGCGTTTGTCGATGCCGTGGTTCTGGATGATGACGAATCCGTATTCCTCGTAGGCCGCGGCCAGGTCGTGCGCGAACCGCGTGTTTTCGGTGGAACCCGCGTCGAGGGTGGGTACGGCGTCTGACATTTGCGGGCTATTGTGCCTACCACGTCCGGGATGTAGAAGTCGTGCGATGCAGGGCGGAAAAATGCTCAAGCCTGCGAGCGTCGCGCAATGCGCCGAGGCCGTACTCATGGTTCGTCCGCGGCACTTCGGCTTCAATGCCGAGACCGCGGTGACCAATCGTTTTCAGCAGTCCGGTGCCTCCGAACACACCGCCGCGCAGGCGCGCGCCGAATTCGACGCCTTCGCGAATGCGCTCGCAGGCGAGGGCGTGAAGGTGTGCGTCGCGGAGGATGCCGAATCGCCGCGCAACCCCGATGCGGTTTTCCCGAACAACTGGGTGAGTTTCCATGCCGACGGCACGGTGGTGTTGTATCCCATGCAGGCCGCCAGTCGCCGCGGCGAAAGGCGCGTCGAAGTGATCGATGCAGTGGTGCGGGACACGGGGTTTCGCGTGACCCGCACCCTCGATCTCACTCACCATGAGCCGCAGGGTCGCTACCTCGAAGGAACCGGAAGCCTGGTGCTCGACCATCTGGAACGCGTGGCCTATGCCTGCCGTTCGCCGCGCACGCATGAACTGGTGGCCCGCGAGTGGGCGCACGAGCTCGGTTACGAGCTCGAGATGTTCACCGCCACCGATGCGCGCGGCACGCCCATCTACCACACCAATGTCGTCATGAGCATTGGCACCCGCGTGGCCGTGGTGGCCAGCGAATGCATCGATCCCGCCGACCGCGGGCGGATCATCAATCGCGCCGGCGCGGCACGCGAGGTGCTGGCGATCACCGAGGCGGAAATGCAGGCCTTCGCGGGCAACGTGCTCGAGCTCGGGACCTGGGACGAATGTCTCGGCGACATGCGCATCCTCGTCATGTCGACCACGGCCCAGCGCGCGCTCGCGGCCCGCAAGTACGCCCGGCTGTACGCGGCCGTGGATGCGGTACTCGGCGTTCCCGTCGATATCATCGAGCGGCACGGGGGTGGCAGCGTCCGTTGTATGCTCGCCGAAGTTTTCCTGCGCTGAAACTTTCTCGTTCCCATGGATTTCACCATCAAGGTCGTCCTTGCCTACCTGCTCGGCTCGGTGGTCGGCAGTCTCGTTGTCGGCCGGCTGCGCGGGGGTGTCGACATCCGCAAGCTCGGCAGCGGCAACCCGGGCAGCACGAATGCGTTGCGTACGCAGGGCCTGGCATTCGGCGTCTGGGTGATCATCATCGACGTCGCCAAGGGGTGGATCGCGGCGGCGTTGCTTCCGGGCCTGGTCATTCCCGGCGTATCCGGCGGCCCGCCGGCCGCGTGGCTGACCGCGGCGTGCGCGTTCGCGGCCATCCTCGGTCACGTGTTCCCGGTCTGGCACGGATTCCGCGGCGGCAAAGGCGTGGCGACGCTGGTGGGCGCTTACGCGGGCCTCCAGCTGCTGCTGTTGCTGCCGCTGGTGGTGACCTGGCTGGCGGTGGTCATGGTGTCGGGTTATGTCGGCCTGTCATCGATCGTGGCCGCGCTCGCCATGCCGGTCTATCTACTGCTGCGGGACGGTGCCCGGCTGACGCCACTCATGGGTTTCGCGCTGGCCTGCGTCGTGCTCGTGATCTACACGCATCGCGGCAACCTGCGCCGCATGCGTGATGGCAGTGAGCCGCGTGCCCGCAAGTTATGGCTGTTCGGGCGCGCGCGCCAGTGACCTCCGCGCCCGCAGAAAGGCCGCTCCCGCAACGCGTGTTCCAGCGGCTGGACGATCGTTCCTTCCAGTCCGGTGAAGCACTCGCCGCGGACCTCGACGTCACGCGCGCCGCCGTCTGGAAGGCGGTCGAGCAATTGCGCGAGCTCGGTGTCGCGCTCGATGCGCAATCCAGCAAGGGCTACCGCCTGGCCGCCGGGTGTGAGCGCGCTGGCGCCGGAACGCATCGAGGCGTTGCTGGCGGCAGGTGTGCGCGAGCGCATCGAGTCGCTGCTGGTCGAGTGGACGCTCGAGTCGACCAACACCCGGCTGCTCGAATCGCTGCCGCCACGCGCCGGGATGGCCGCGGTGGTGCTGGCGGAACACCAGACCGACGGCCGCGGCCGCCGCGGCCGCGCGTGGATCGCTCCGCCCGGCGGCGCGATCTGCCTGTCGCTGGCCTGGACGATACCCGGACCTGCCGGCCGATCTTTCCGCCCTGAGCCTGGTGGTGGGAGTCGCCGCCGTGAATGCCCTGGCCAGTCTCGGCGTCACCGGCGTGCGCCTCAAGTGGCCGAACGATCTGGTCACGGCGGACGGAAAACTGGGCGGCATCCTGCTCGAAATGCGCGCCGAAGCCGCGGGGCCGGTGCACCTGGTGGTCGGCCTGGGCCTGAACGTGATGCTGGATGAGGCCGCGCGCGCCGCCGTCGCTGCGACGGGCAGCGCTGCCGATGACATGCGCGCGCAGCGCGCCCCGGTCCCGGTCCCGGACCGCAATGCCATCGTCGCGGCGTTGCTGGCGCAGCTGGTGCCGGCGCTGGAAGAGTTTCCGCGCACCGGGCTCACGCCGCACCTGGCGGGCTGGGGAGCCAGCGACGCGCTGCAGGATCAGGAAGTACGGGTGGAGAACCAGGGCGAAATCACGCGCGGCATGGCACGCGGCGTCGATACCCACGGCGCCTTGCTGGTGGAAACGCCGGACGGCGTGCGCCGCTTCATATCCGGCGAGGTCACGGTACGAGTCGATCGATGACCACCTTGTTAGTCGACGTCGGCAACACGCGCGTCAAGTGGGCGTTGCTGCGCGGTGCGCGCCTGTCACGCATGCAGGCGCGTGCGCACGCGCGCCGTGCCGCGGTGTTGCGTGCGGTCGTAGAGGCGGCGCCGCGCGACGTGGAACGCGTGATCGCGGTGTGCGTGGCGGGCGCCACGCTGGAACGTGCGCTCGGCGCCGCGGTGCGCCGCCGCTTCGGCGTGCGCGTCGAGTTCGTGCGCTCCGCGCGCCACACCGCGGGCGTGCGCAACGGATATCGCGACACCTGGCGGCTCGGTGCCGATCGGTGGGTGGGCGTCATCGCTGCGCATGACGCTGGCGCGTGGCCGGCCCGCATTGATCGCCAACATTGGTACGGCATTGACACTCGACGCCGTCAACCGCAAAGGCCAGCACCTGGGCGGGGCCATTGCGCCCGGCCCGGCCACGATGACCGCCAGCCTGCTCGCCGGGACCCATGGAATTCGCCGCCGCGCGCGTGGCGCGGGTGGCAGGGCGCCAGGCTCGCACCCCCTGTTTGCGCGCGACACCGCGCGCGCGCTCGACAGCGGGGCCAATCACGCCGCCGCGGCACTCATCGACCGCGCCGTACAGACCGCCAGGTCCGCGCTCGGCGCGCGGCCGCTGCTGATCCTGACCGGTGGGGCCGGGCAACAGCTGCGGAGCTATATAAAGAGTCCGGTGCGCGTGGTTCCGGACCTGGTGCTGCGCGGCCTCGCAGTCCTCGCGCGCGGATAGCCGCGGGCCTTTTGCTACACTCGCCACTCGCGTGCGTGTCGCCCTCTTCCTGCTGCTGTTGGTCAATCTCGCGTTCTTCGCGTGGGCGCAGTGGCTCGCGCCCACGGAAGCGCAACTCCCCGTTTCACCCAAAGTGGATGCGCCGCGCCTGCAGCTCGCGAGCGAGGCGCCACCGGTCGCCGCCGATGGCAGCTGCGTCACGGTAGGTCCGTTCGCCACCACCGAACTGGCGGCGCGCGCGCGCCAGACACTGACCGACAGCGGCTATCCCTCGGTGCCACGCGAACAGGCCGGCAGCGTGCCCGATGGCTACTGGGTATATCTCGAGAGCCCGTCCACCGAATCCGCCGAACGGCGCCTGATCGACCGATTACGTCGCGGCGGCATCGACGAAGCCCAGCCGCTCGGTGACGCCGGCGCGCGCAAGATCTCGCTCGGCCTGTTCCAGGACGAGACGCGCGCCTTCTCGCAATCGGAACGCGTCGCGAAGCTTGGCCTGTTGCCGCAGATCGTCGCGCGCCAAAGAGCCAGCACCGCCATCTGGCTGGACCTCACGCTCAAGTCCGGCGCGCCGCCGCTCGAAGGCGAGAAATTCCACGCGGGCGACGCCGAGCTGGAATTCCGGCCCTGCCCGTTGCCGCCAGCCGCACCCGATAGTTAGTCGCTGGGCGGCTTCCGGGTGCACGCACCAGCGGCGTGCAGCGCGCCGCCAACTGCACGTCCGTGAAGCAGGCGCGCCGGGCGACGCGCCTGCGACCTCCAATCCCGCCGCATTCATCGGTGCGTAAAAAGATTTCACCGTTTCGATGTGATCGCATTCTCCTTTCCGCACGAGTTCGCCTGTTAAGGTCGGACGCAAATAGTTTTGGGAGTTCAGTGTGATGACCAGACCCGCACGACATTTCCTGCTCGCGTCCGATTTTGACCAGACGCTGAGCTTCAACGACTCGGGCTACGAGCTCAGCGACTTGCTAGGTGTCACCGGCTTCGAGCACAAGGTGGCCGGGCTCGCGCACAGCCACCTGGTGCAGCAGGGTGGTGAACTCGCCTATCTGATTCGCCACGATCCGGAATTCCGCGGCGTGCGGCGGGAGCACCTCGTCGAAGCGGGGCGCCGCGTTCGCCTGAAGGGTGGGCTGCGCTCCTTCGTGGAGTTCCTGGAACGCGGCGTCGACGGCAACCAGTTCGCGTTCTACGTGGTGTCGGCCGCGCCGCGCGAAGTGGTGGTGTCGGCGCTCGACGGCATCGTGCCGCCCGAACACATCTACGGCACCGAGTTCGACTTCGACCCGCATTCCGGCGAAGTGCGCTCGATCAACCGCGTGCGCGCCGGCTACGGCAAGGTGGCGGTACTCGAAGAGCTCGGGCAACGCCTCGGCATCACGCCGGATCGCATGATCTACGTGGGCGACGGCAGCTCCGACATCCACGTGATGTTGCACGTCAACAATGGCGACGGCTTCACGATCGCGGTATCCGAGAATCGTCAGCTTGCGCGCATCGCGCGCAGCACCGTGCTCAGCGATCACGCCGGCAGCGTGTTGGTGCCGGTGCTCGACCAGGTGCTGGGATTACGCGGCCCCGAAATCCGCGCGCACCTGGAGTCGACCGGTCTCATGCTCGACGAGTGGCAACGCGCGCGTACCGATCGCGTACAGATCCGCGAACTCGTGCCGCTTGCGGTGGCTGGATGACGCCGCGCCATGACTGACATCCTGGGTTGGGTCGCGACCACGCTGTTCGTCGGCTCGTATTTCTTCAGGCGCCCGGCATTGCTGCGGGCCGTGCAAATGGCCGGCGCGGCGTTGTGGATCGTCTACGGCGCCATGATCGGTGCGATCCCGGTGGTGGTTGCCAACTGCCTGGTATTCACCGCCGCAGCCTGGACATTGGTCCAGCGCGCGATCGCCGCAGACGTCGGCCACATGATCTCATTTCCAGCCTCCGGCCGGGGCTCCGGATGGCGAAAATCCGGACCTCGGAATAGCGCCATGCGCCTCGCGCCCTTAGAATTCCCGCGCGGTCCAGGCCGGCTTAGCTCAGTTGCTGCGACTCTGCGGTGTCGATAGGGGGTTGTGGGCGAGGCATTCGTGGATCGGAGTCCCAGTCAGCAAACTCCCAGCGGTACGACGACATGGCAGTCAGCCAAGCTCGCATGGCATCCGACATCGCTGCTGCGGCATCGCATTTGTGAATCGTATTGAACGTCGGGCCCGGGACAGGCGGAGCGCACACACGTGGGGGCGCAGGCTCGCGGCTCGCCAACTGTCGCAACGCTGCCGAGGCCTTCCGTTGGAGATAGGCCTCTCGGGCTTCCTGCTCGGTCGAAGAGGGCGCCAACAACAGGGGTCCGTGCACCATGCGGCGAAAGGCCACGTGCGTGGTCAGCCGAAAAAAATCTGCGGATCGAAGGGCCGCGCGCGCAGCGCGCAGCACAGTGCGGATCGGTGCGCGCGCCTCCGCGAAATAATGCGCCTGCGAGATCCTCGAGTCTGCATCCGTCATCGATGGAGCCGCCGGACGTCCGAGCCGCTCAGTGTGATAGTCGTAGATTTCCCGCCAGCTCGACTGCGGCGTATCGACGAGGTTGCGCACACCCGTGGGTTGTGTGTCTTTGAGCATTCCGCATATCGCCTGAATCACTGCATGGATCGAGACTGCGTTCGATGGAATATCGCCGCCGAATGGCAACGAGAACGACGGATCGGACGTCCTCGACAGGACGTCGAACGAGAGCTGCTGAGAAGGGCCATACACGTGACCCAGACGCGCAATGTAGTGCCGTATTCCGCGCTCTGAGAAAGAACGCGCTGCAACCTTCTCCGAGCGGAGTTTCTCGATTCCGTATTCAATGGTGGGTCGAGGCCGCTCGAAAGAATTCGTGCGCGGGTCCACGCAGGATCCGTAGACAGCAACGCTGCTGAAGTGCACGGCTACGCGCATCCCAGGGTGCCCGGCGATATTGCGAAGAATCGCATCACTGTCACGACGGGCGCTGCGCGGCCAACCCTGGGGTAGAGCACAGTTGATGACTGCATCGCACCCCGCCAGCATGCGGCGGCTCGATTCAGCATCTGTGACCGACCCGATGCGGACCTCCGCGTTCACCGGTCCAAGGATCTTGGCCGCAAGATCATTCCGCACGATCGCGACAACATCGAACTCACCGCTCGATCCAAGGCTCGCGACCAAAGCCGAACCCACACGTCCGGCTGCGCCGGTTACCGCAACACGAATTCGACTCATACCGCTCTCCCGAATCCCTTGCTGTAGGCTGCTTCGATGAAGCGGGTGCTGAGCAGTGCGGACGAAGCATGTACGAGCGATGGCTTGCGAGAACGGCACTGTTCAAGAAACGCCTGCCATTCCCGGAAGAACGCTTGATAGAGGTTCGTCACGCCGGTCCCGCGGTCGAGCCGACAGACGACCTTATCGTTTCGGTCGAGAACGTCCACCACCGCTTCGGGGCCGGCGCCGAATCGAATTGTGGCGTGCTCACAGCAGATGACCACGCCAGGATGGACGTCCCGGATCTTGCTGATGATGAGATGCAAGGGAATGCTCTCGTTCGCTCCAGCGCACCTGATCTGCGATACGGTGCGGGCTTCGAGATCGATCCCGTCGGCTGTGACGAAGCTTGCCTCGAGGTTCTCGAAAGCTTCGACATCGAGAACCTGAAACACCTGATCGACCAGGTGAGAGCCCGTCTCGATCAGTACGCCACCGCCGGACGCAACGGGGTCGGATTGATACCAGTTATCTTCGCGCCCAGTCTTGCCCGACCGCGCAGCTTCGGCAGCCCAGACTTCGCGAACTGCGCCAAATACCCGCGCTTCGAGCGCAAGGCGGGCTATGTTCGTGGATCGATAGAAACGGCGCATGAGCCCGACGCCGACCTCGACGTTCGCGCGCTCCGCCTCCCGCACAAGCGCGACGTGGTCGTCTGCTGAAACAGCAACCGGCTTCTCTACGAATGCGTGCCAACGGCGGTCGAAGATGTGAGCCAACGATTCACGTCGTCGCCCCACTGGAATGGCCACGAGAACGGCGTCGACGGGCGGGCAGTCCTGAAGCTTGTCGAACGCCTGCGGCACCTTCCAGCTCTTGGCCGTTGCGGTTGCCCGCTCGCGAGCCTGATCGCAGAGCCAAGCGATGCGAACGCCTGGCATCTGCCTGAGCACTGGGATGTGCAAACCATTGGAGATGCGGCCAGCGCCGAGAATACCGATGCTGAAGACATCAGAGGTAGACTTCATGGAGGTTCCTTGCTCATCATTTGAGTGCCTTCAATTCCCGACCAGCGTGCTTGGACTCACTCCAGCGAGCTTCGATTCTTTGCAACTTTCTGCGTGCATTCAATCGTGGCTAGCCTGGTGCAAGCCCCTGGCTCGTGAACGAATGCGCATGCATGGTACGGGGACAGCCCATCCAACGTTCATGCACACTCCTAGTTTCTGCCAGTTTGGTTATCGAAAACGAGCAAGTTGCGTACCACGCAAACGGCAGGCGAATGCCGCGGAGTCGCAATTACAACGCCCCGTTGTAGAAATTGCGCTGCCACCTCGACCTACAGGTCGGCGCCGAGCTGCAGACGTTGGCTTCACGCATGGCGGGCTCCTTGCTTCGGCGCGAAGAGATCTGCGTAACCCTCCACCATCGCGCTCCACGAGAAATCGTGCTGCACCCGGCGCAGTGCTGCTGCGCCCATGCGTCGACGGAATTCCTGGTCGCGCGCGAGCGTCTGCAGCAAAACCGGAAGCCGGCCGCTCAGCTCCTCCGCATCGAGAAGGAAGCCTTCCTCGCCGTCGTTGATCATCTCCGCGGCTCCGCCGGGACGCGTGAGGATGACCGGGACGCGCATCGCCATGGCCTCGAGCGCAGCGTTCGAGAATCTCTCGATGAACGGCGAAGGCAGCACGAATACATCCATCATCCCGAGCAAGGGACGGACGTCCGTCTGCGCACCATCGAACGTCACGTGTCGCGACACGCCGAGAGCGGCCGCGCGTTCTTCGAGTGCTTGGCGCATCGCGCCGTCGCCCACGATGAGCAAGTGAGCATCCGTGCCCGCGGCTCTAACCTCCGCCAGTGCATCGAGCAGCGGGATCTGGTTTTTCTCCGGCGCCAGGCGGCCGACCGTACCGACGATGATCGAGTCTTGACCGATGCCCAGTCGGGCGCGTTGCTCGACGGTCTGGATAGGCTGCGCGCACGAGAGAACCGGTCCAGGTCGACGCCGTTGTGGATCACGCAAGAGCGAGCACGCATCGAACTCGAGTCCGACAGCCACAGACTTCGCTGCAGCTCGCAGTCGTAGACGGTCCAGTCGAGCGAAAGAGGGTTGTGAGCCCTCACTCCAGCGAGGGTGACCAAGCCTTCCAGGAGTTCTCCGGTCCGCTCTGGCGGCCAACTGCTCGCCTGGTCGTGAGCGCAGCGAACACACCGGTCGGCAGGGGTCGAGATCGAGCAGGTCGGTGAGCATCTGCGAGCTGCTGATCACCGGCGTGCCGGTGTAGAAATCGCGTATGCGGCCGTCGACTCGCTCGACGTACCGGCGCGCAATTCTCCGGCTGATCAGCCAGTAGTCGACGGAACCGAGGTAGTACGTCTGCTGCAGGACGTCCTCGGCCAAAACGACGTCGTCGGGCGCCACGTTCTGCGATCGCAGATACTCAGCGGCACCCTTGTGGTAGGGATGAATGAAAAGGGCGGTCACGAGCACCGCCCCTCCCTTGCGGGTTAGGCCGCGGTGCAACAACGCTGCGGGCAGCCACCGGAGGGCGTCGGTTGTGACCACACACAAGGCGAAACGGAAACGCAATCGACCGAAGTCATCCCGGCTGGCTTCAAGACAGAACAGCGCGATGTCGCATCAGTCCACGCCTTCTCAAATTGCGCGAGGCTCCCATGCGGCGGTACCAGCCGCGGCGCATGAGGCCACCGACAGAGAGTTCATAAGGTTTAAAGACGACCCGCTGTCACTCTCAACCACTGCTGGTCTTACTAGTCAGGGTGGAGATGGCGATGAAGCAGTTCAAGTGCAGGCTGCGCTAAACTCGCAGCCGGGTTTGCCGCCGCGCCTACTAGGTGCTGAATCGGGCGGGGTCGCAAGGAAGGCAAAACCCACGTAAGCTGTTGAAATTGCCGGCTTAGCTCAGTTGGTAGAGCACCTGATTTGTAATCAGGGGGTCGCGGGTTCGATCCCTGCAGCCGGCACCAGCTACCACGAATCGCGGTGAGTTTTGGCGGGTCGAGCGCACTGTGGTTTGCACCGTCGTGCTCGACACCGCCAATCACGGGCTACTACTGCATAGATACCGAGGCGTCATGCTGAAGTTGCGAACGTCGCTTCTCTCAGTGCTGCTTCTTTGCCTAGCCGCACCCGTGATGGAAGCGCAGGAAGATGCACGACTCCGTGAAGACTGTCGTCGTATTGCCGGTTCCATCATGACGGGCAATTCATTGGATACCGTTCGATATCTCACCGATACCATCGGACCGCGGTTGGTGGGCTCTCCTGGCTCCGCGATCCTGCTGCCCAATTCAGTTCCGAACAACGTGCTCGGCGATTGGGTAGACACTGCCAACGCGCGTGCCACCGTTCTTCCGCTCCCCGTGGCAGAAATCGGGCTTGAAGACAATCTGCTGCTACGCCGCCATCTGAAACAGGGCGGCGTGACCGTTCAGATTGAGATCGAAAACCGAGTTGCGGGCCCTGTACAGGTTGGCAACGTTATCGGCGAGATTCGAGGCAGAGAAAAACCTGACGAGTGGGTTCTCGTGGGTGCGCATCTGGACTCCTGGGACTTGGGGACAGGAGCGCAAGACAACGCAACAGGCAGCGTCATGGTACTCGAGGCAGCCCGCAGCATAGCGGCGCTCCCCCAGCCGCCTCGACGCTCGATCAGATTTGCCCTCTGGGCGGGAGAGGAACCGGGTATTCCCGGTTCAGCTGTATACGTAAAGGCTCATGGTGACGAGCTGAAAAATTGTGTTGCCGCTATGAATATCGACAACGGAGCCGGCCATCCGCTTGGCTGGAAGGTCGCGCGGGCTGACGTCAGGAAAGCCATGCAACCGATTTCCGAGAGTTTCCTCAAAGAATTGGGCGGGGATGGACTTTCCTCGGTTGTGGACTGTGGCTCGGATCATTGTCCCTTCTTGCTCAAAGGAATCCCGGTGCTCAACTTGTGGGTCGATACTTCCCTTTACTGGGAGGTGCACCACAAAGGAAGCGACACCTTCGAGAAGATAGATCCACTGCACTTCAGAGCCGATGCGGCGATTGTGGCTGTCACCGCATATTTGCTTGCGGAGCGTGAGCAGCCGATCGCACCGCACGCAAGCAAGGAGGACACAGTGGAACTGCTGAAAAGCGCCGGCCTTGATCCTGACGTCGTCCATGCCCTCTGGAGACCCTGAGGGTGGGCGAGGTCGTGACAACCGTGTCCGCTTCGGGCCGAGGCTGTGTGAAAAACTCAGAACTAATTTGTGTGGATGCGAGTACTCGAATGGACGGAGTCCTCCTCGCGAATAGGACGCACTAGTGACTCACTGGAGGTCAGGCAACGTAGGGTCGCCTCGTGTGCCAGTCAGTTGCTTGCTCATAAGCGTGCGCGAGCGCGAGCACCTTCGCCTCGCCCAAACGCGGCCCGCTGATCTGCAGACCGATAGGCAGCCCCGAACTGCTGAATCCACACGGGATAGAAATGGTCGGGAGACCGTAGACATTAAAAGGTGCCGTATTGCGGATCAGCTCCAAATCAATACCAAGACGCACGGCCTCCTCGATGGTAGGCGGGGGCACGGCCGTCGTCGGAGTGACCAGTAGGTCCACGTCTGAGAATACGCCCCCGATTGCCCGGCGCACCTCGTCCAGTTCACGGCGCGACTGAATGTAAGCCGCGGTAGTCACTTCGGAGCCTTGCCGCAAATTCCGGCTAATGGCGGCGTGATAAAGCTGCGGTGTCTTCAAGAGATAGGGTGCATGGAAAGCGTAAATCTCGGCGAGGACGATATTCGGGGTCATCGCATCTGAGATAGGTTGCAGGCTGACTTCTCGAAGACCCGCCGTCAGGCGGCGAAGCACTCCCAGAGCTGTATTCATCGCCGCTTCGATCTCTGGGTCGAGTTTTTCGTAGAACACCGCGCGTGGCGTTCCCAGCCGCAGCGCTGATACTTTGTCCCGCAGCGCCACCGTGTAGTCCGGTATCGGCGCCTCTACGCTGGTGCTGTCGCGCGGGTCGTAGCCCGCTATGGCGGAGAGCAGGAGCGCGACGTCGGCCACGCTGCGGCACATCGGCCCGAGGTGGTTCATCGACCACCAGCCGGCTTCCCCGCCGCCGCGCATGCCTACCAGTCCGTAGGTCGGTTTGAGGCCGACGATTCCGCAATAAGCCGAGGGCACGCGTATCGACCCGCCCGCGTCTGTGCCGACCGCTCCGAAACAGAGGCCGGCGGCGACGGCTGCAGCCGATCCGCCCGAAGAGCCACCGGCGATTCGATCGTGTTGCCACGGGTTATGGACAGGACCGAAGTGGCTGACGGCCGCGGTAGTGCCAAAAGCAACCTCATGCAAGTTCTGCTTGCCGAGCAGGACAGCGCCCGCCGCCTTCAGACGTCGTACGACTTCGGCGTCCGAGGCGGGAATGCGGTCTTGAAAGACCGCGCTGGCGAGTGTGGTTCTCACCCCCGCCGTATCGATGTTGTCCTTGAGTCCGACAGGGATACCGTGGAGCGGACCGAGCCACCTGCCGCGCAGCACCTCGGCCTCGGCTTCACGCGCCTGCGCCAAAGCTTCCTCGGCAGTCACGGTGATGAAGGCGTTGAGTTCGGGGTTCAGCCGATCGATGCGCTGCAAACAGGCACGCGTCAACTCGACCGGCGATATTGCTTTTCTGCGCACCAGGTCGCCGGCTTCGCGGAGACTCAGCGTAGTAAGGTCAGTACTTCCTTCACCACCGAAGACCGTTTCGGTGAGGTAGGAATTCAAGAGCAAGGTCCCACCATAGGAGACGCCAGCTCTTAGGAGGGATCTTCGCGACCACATGTCTTGCGGCGAAACGAAGTCCCGAGGTGCCTCAATCTTCTGTTGACCACTATCCACTGCCTCACCCGTTCATGCATCTTGTCACGACGCTTAACGAATGGCGGGTTGTAATGTTGCATCCGAGTGAGATGCAAGTGTTCAATTACGCACGAATGGGGACTGGCGGCTAGCGTTGTCAACGTCGTCGTTGGTGGCGGCATCTTCGTTCTGCCCGCTCTGCTGGCCGCAGAAGTCGGCGCTTGGGATTGGATGATCTCGCGATGGCGTCGTAAGAAGTGAAATCGCGAGACCATGCTCAGGGGTCGCGGGTTCGATCCCAGCAGCCGGGATAGGAGACAGAAGATGGCCAAGAACGTGATTTGTCTTTGGTATGACGGCACAGCAGAAGAGGCTGCCCGGTTCTACGCACGGACTTTTCCAGACAGCGCCGTGACAGCGGTCCACACTGCCCCCGGTGATTATCCGGATGGCAAACAGGGGCAGGTGCTCACGGTTGAATTTACGGTGGTGGGCGTTCCCTGCCTCGGCCTGAATGGCGGCCCGGCTTTCAAGCACAGCGAAGCCTTTTCGTTTCAGATCCTCACCGAGACCCAAGCCGAGACCGATCGCTATTGGAATGCCATCGTCGGTAATGGCGGCACCGAGAGCGCCTGCGGGTGGTGCAAGGACAAATGGGGCTTGTCCTGGCAGATCACCCCACGCGCACTAATGGAAGCAACGACCGATTCTGATCGTGCGGCCGCGAAGCGCGCCTTCGAGGCGATGATGAAAATGAAAAAGATCGACATCGCCACGATCGAAGCAGCACGACGCGGACCGGCTCGCGCCTAGAGCGCACCGTCTGCCGGCACACCAGCAGTGCTTCAGCAAAAGCGCATTGCGGTGACCGGTGCCTTCGGGGCATTGGGTGTGGTCGTGATGCGGGCGCTGGCGGACGCCGGGGCGAACGTGGCCGGCATCGCGCGCACGCCTGTCAGCAAGGCGCCGCGCGGAGCTCGGCGGGCTCGCCTTGTTTGGTGACGCCGACATCAGCGACGCTCGCGTAGCCGAAACGACGCTGCGCGCGGTTGCACAGAAGCTTGGCGGACTCGACGCGCTGGTGAACCTCGCAGGTGCCTTCCGCTGGGGCAAAGTTGCAGACAACGACCCGGGTATCTGGGAGCTGATGTACAAGACAAACCTGCTTACCGCGGTCAACGCCACTCGCGCGGCGCTGCCACTGCTGAGCACGAATGGCCGCGTCATCTACATCGGTGCTGCCGGCGCAGTAAAGGCCGGTGTCGGCATGGGACCCTATGCGGCGTCGAAGGCGGGCGTGGCGAAGCTCACGGAAGCGCTGGCAGCAGAGGTCAAGGATCGCGGCATCACCGCCAACGCTATCCTGCCGAGCACCATCGATACACCTGCGAACCGCGCCGACATGCCCGATGCAGACGTCTCGCGCTGGGTGCAGCCTGGGCAGGTCGCGGATCTGATCGCCTTCCTGTTGTCCGATCGCGCGAGTGCGATCACCGGCGCGCTCATTCCCATCGTGGGCCGGGTTTGATCGACAACAATCACTGCGCGGGGCGCGGTCAAGCGAACTGCATGACCTCGGCGCCGCGCATGTCAACGAAACGGCCATGCCGCGTCACGGCGATGCGGAGCGTAACGCCGGCGCAGGTCGGGCAGCGGAGGACGGCGCCCATCTCCAGCGCGAACACCCGCTGCTCGGCCAACGCGGCGCCATGTCCGCAACCCGCGCAGACGATCCGTGCCCGGGTAGCGTCCAGCATGAACACCGAGGCGAGGATGCCGGCCGCGGCGTTGCCGTCGACCCAGGTCTGGGACTCATTTGCATCGTCGACCGTGTTCATGTCGCTCTCCTTCAGGTCACTCTCCCGAGGGTCCAAAACGCTCCGTCCGTATGCTGGCCGGTTCGTAGCCCAGCCCGACCAAGGTCGTTGCGATGACCTCGACGAATGAAGTCGGCCCGCACACGAAGATCAGCGGCCGCGCGTCGGGCGGCGGTGCGGTCGCGCGCAACATCGCCTCATCAACCCGCCGCGTGTAGCCGCGCCAGTCCGGCGGGGCGGCGCGCGTGTAAGTCCACACGATCTGCAACGCGGGATCGGCCCGAGCGAGCGCGTCCAGCTGTGCGGCGAACATCGCGTCTTCGGCCGATCGCGCAGAGCAGAGCAACGTCGTCGGCAGACCGCCCGCGACGCGCCGGCGATGCTCGAGCACGGCCATGAACGGCGCGATCCCCGAACCCCCTGCGCACAGATACAACGGTCCGCCGGCGGGAGCCTCCCACACGAAGTAGCCGCCGATCGGCCCACGCAGCTCGAAAGCATCGCCGATCCGAAGCTCCATCGTGAGGTACGGTGACACTTCGCCGCCGATGACGTGCTCGACTGCGAGCGAAAGTCCCGACTCGTGGGGCGCGGAGGCAATTGAATAACTTCGCTGCGCCTGGTAGCCGTCGGCGCCCGTGAGTCGCAAGTCGATATGCTGGCCGGCGAGGTGTCCGGGCCAATCGGCGAGCGTCACATGTAGTAGTTTTGCGCGGCTGCCCAGTTGCTCGATCGACTCGACGCTGACGGTCTGCCAACGTAGCGGGCGCACGGGCGTGGCTGCGTCAATCGCCACTGTAGCGTTGCTCGCGCCAGGGATCTCCGTAGAGATGGTAGCCCAGACCTTCCCAGAAGCCGGGACGGTCGGCGGTGATGAACTCGAGGCTTCGCACCCATTTGGCGCTCTTCCAGAAATAGAGATGCGGGACCAGCAGGCGTGCGGGCCCGCCGTGAGTGGCAGCGAGCGGTGCGTCGGCGAAGCGCGTTGCGATCATCGCGCGGCCCCCGAGGAGATCCTGGATGGGCACGTTCGTCGTGTATCCGCCGTCGCAATGCGCCATCACGTAAGCGGTCGGCGGCACGGTCAGTCCGGCAGCCGCGAGCAACGCATCGATCGTCACGCCATCCCACACGGTGTCGAGCTTGCTCCACTTTGTAACGCAATGAATGTCGACGGTGACCCGTGTCTGAGGCAGATCCTGAAACTCCGCCCAGGTCCACTTCCCGATGGGCGTGTTGCTGACGCGCATCGAGAACGTCCATTCGGTGAGCGGCACATGCGGCGTCGGGCCTGCAGAGAGCACGGGAAAGTCGCGCGCGACGTACTGGCCGGGCGGGACACGGTCGCGGTTCGCGGGCTCTACTCGCCGCCCCTGGAAACCTCGCGAGATTGGTCGCTGTTGGTCGGGCACGATTGGCTCACCTCGACGGATTGTCGGCGTCTCGTACGGCGATCACACCACGCGCGCTGAAACCGCGCCTATTGCACCATGGTATCGGTGGTCCCCGGATGTTCGAGGACGGGTTGGCGAACCGGCCCCGGCGCTAGCGCCGGGGCCTTCGAGTAGATAGCAGTGCGGTTGGAATGTCCGCGCCGCAAAGTCACTCTGTGATGTGCTACGGCGCCTGCGCGTTACGCTTGCGCATCAACAGGAACGCCGCAATCGCGATGATCACGATCAGCCCGATCCAGAGTAGCCGTCGATCTTTGGGCTCCTCGGTGGGCGTGGCTTCCTCAGTCGCCGCAACCGCAGGCGTGGCCATTGCTTCGGAGGGTGATTCGGCGGCCGGTGTTGGTGTTTCGGCGGCCGGTGGTGTCTCGGCCGCAGCCGCCACGGGTGCTTCAGCGGGCGCTTCAGCCGGTGCTGCAGCGGCCTCCGCCTCGGCAGCATCGAGTGAGGCCTGCACGTTCTTCTCGGTAAGGACCTCCGGCGGGGCGGCCGTGACGATCATGGCCGTCAATTGGTCGCCTTCCTTCAGGTCGGTCACGCGAACGGGCTTGCCATCCATGTATACCTGCACACCGCGCGCGTCGATCTCCGCCTTCTTGAACCATTTGACACCGTCGTCAGTACGCACGTGGACCGAAGTTCCGACCTGGCGCACGACCGTGCCTTTCTTGATTTCAGTCACGTACACGGGGCGAGTCGTCGTGGTGGTCGTGACCGTGGCGGTGCCTTTCATGCCCGCCTTGAGGTCATGCACGGACATCGGCTTGCCGTCCACCGTAAACCTGAAATCATCAGGAACGGTCAGCTCACGCGCGCCATTCTGATCACGAATGACGAGGGTGTTGCCGGCCACCGAAAGCACCTCGAACTTGAGCACGTCCGATGTCTGCGTCTGTGTCTGCGCGGTAGCCGCACCCGCACTGAACAGCGTCAGCGCAAGGGCTAGCAAGACGGTCCTGGTCACACTAAGGCAGTTCTTCATGATTCCTCTCCTGATTGCGTTTGTTGTGCTTCTTGGTCTACCGAATGGAAAACGCGGATCGGGTATACGCTCTTGAGCCACGACCGCCTAGTACGGCCCGATCGGGGATTCACAACGCGATGCCGATGACAATCCAGCGCCCATCGCGCGGCTTTTCGCTGCAATGCGCAATTGGTGCTCCCGGACCGGATCCACGAGATGTCTTGTGCATTGCGCCATTCGGTATCTGCAAGCTCCGGTATCAGCATATTTGTGCGCGTGCGCAATTGGACCCAAGGCGGACTTCGATCCGCGCCCCGACGTCTCATTATCAAAGCGATCTCAATAAGGGCCGACGCACAACTGAGAGCCGCCAATCGTTCCGGATCGACGGGTGGCGACTGCGGTGTGCGTCCGCCTTCGCAGAATGATTGCCAGGCAAGAGGACAAACCATGAAATTCAAAATCTCAGCGCTGATGTTCGTCGCGACCGTGCTGCTGGCTGCCGTGCCGGCATTTGCAGACGAGTACGACGATACGATCGCGATCTTCAAGGGCGCGGGCGAAAGCGGCAAGTTCTTCGAGAATAGCTATGGCTACGCGGTATTCCCGACCGTCGGCAAAGGCGGTCTGGGCGTCGGTGCAGCTCACGGCACAGGGCACGTCTACGAGCAAGGCAAGTACGTCGGCGTACGTAACGATGAATCAGCTCAGCGTCGGGTTGCAGGCCGGCGGTCAGGCGTTCAGCCAGATCATTTTCTTCGAACACAAAGGCGCCTTCGACGATTTCACGAAAGGCAACTTCGAGTTCGACGCAACCGTCCAGGCCGTTGCGATCAAGGCCTCAGCGACCGCCAGCGCCGGAACGACGGGCGCGAGCACGGGCGCGGCCACGGGCGGCGGAAAGAAAGAGGCCACATCGGCTGGGACTTACCGCAAAGGAATGGCCGTGTTCACCGTGGCCAAGGGCGGATTGATGTACCAGGCCGCGGTCGGCGGGCAGAAGTTCAAATACAAGGCGAATAAATAGTCAGACAAGGCGCCAGCGGCGTTTGCGCCGACGAGCAGACACCGCCCGCGGACGGCGGTGTCTTTTCGCACTGTCTGATTGATCAATGCCGGCCGAAGTTCGGCGCTGTCCATCCGCCGCCGCTGCAGCCCACGTGTCGTGTGCACTTGCCGGACTTGTTGCGCATGTCGTCGCGGTACTGATTCATGTTGTCGACCTGGGTGCGCAGCTCCGACTCGGTGATGCAGTTGATGCGCGCGATGCTCGATCCGATCTCGCGGTAACGCTTGCAGAACCTGAGCTCGCCATCTTTCTTGAGCTTGACGAAGTCCCGGGCGGCATCCAGGTATTTCTGATCCAGCGCCGCGGCCACTTCTTCCTCCGTCGGCACGGTCCAGAGCGGTTTCTTGCCGTCAGGCTTCCCGGCGGCGGCCTTTTCCCGCACGGCGGGATCCTGGGAAGTCGCCGCCGAGTAAGCGGCGGTTGCTGAGTCGGGTGGGCCGGACGCGCACGCCGATAGCCAGGTCATCGAAGCCACCAGCCCCGCCGAGACCAGTGACCTGGTGTGATTCACGATCACTGACCCGCACTACAGGGCGCGCCGCCGACGCCGGCACCCATCGTGCACTTGCCGGACTTGTTGCGCATGTCGTCACGGTACTTCGACATGTTGTCGACCTGCGTGCGCACTTCGGACACGGTCAGGCAGTTGATTCTGGCGATGGTCGATCCGATCTCGCGATATCGCTTGCAGAACATGAGCTCGTCATTTTTCTTCAGCTTGACCCAATCCTTCGCCGCGTCCAGATACTTCTTCTCCAGCGCAGCCGCGACCTCCGCTTCCGTAGGCACGCTCCACACCGGCTTCTTCGAGCTGGATGCGGCCGCTTGTCGCGCGGCAGGATCCTGGGAGGTGGCCGCTGCATAAGCCGCCGAAGCCGAATCGGTCGGCTGTCCGGATGCGCACGCTGCGAGCCAGACGATCGCGGTCAAGATGCCTGTGGAGACCAGTAACCGGTTGTTCTTCATGGATCGCGCCCCTGCATTTATTGCGCCGATGCCACCAGATCTGTAGCGGCGGCAGTATGGCGCGAGGGCTTGGCGGCAGTCCAGATGGCTCAGGCGGGCGGCTGATTTGCCCCGTCAATCCAGGTATCGAGCGCGTGACAGTCGTCGTCCAGGCGGACCAGGTTGGCTCGCTGGCCGGGTGCCATGCGTCCGACATCGCGCAGCGCCAGGAATTCGGCCGGATGGGCGCTCGCCATGCGCACCGCGTCAACGAGACTCACGCCCAGCAGGCGCACCGTGTTGCGAACGGCGCTCGCCATGTCCAGATCAGCACCGGCGAGCCGGCCGTCTTCGTCCACGCACTTGTTGCCTGCCACGGTGATGGGCCGGCCATTGAGCACGAAATCCTTGGCCTCGGCGCCGACGCTGGGCATGGCATCCGACACCAGCATGAAGCGCTCCCGGCGCTTGGCGCGCAGGGCGATTTTCATGACCTCGGGATGCACGTGATGGCCATCGACGATGAGGCCGCACCAGCTTGCGTCGTGCGCCAGCGCCGCGCCGACGGCGCCGGGTTCCCGGTTGCCGAGCTGCGACATGGCGTTGAACAGGTGCGTGAATCCGCGCAGCCCCGCGGCGAAAGCCGGCTGCAACTCGTCGTAGGTGGCGTTCGTGTGTCCTGCGCTGACGATGACGCCCGCATCGCTGAGCTGACGGATGTATGTGGGCGTGGTGCGTTCGGGTGCGAGCGTGACCATGGTGACGCCGCCGTGCGGGCGGCTCAGCAGCCTGACCGATTCGGCATCGAGCTCGCGCAGCTTGCTGGCGTCGTGCACACCGCGGCGCTCCTCATTCAGGAATGGCCCTTCGATGTGGATGCCGAGCACGCCCGGAACGCCGGCACGGATCGCTTCGCCGACCGCGTCCATGGCGCGCACCACGACGTCGAGATCGTCGCTGATCAGTGTCGGTAGAAAACCCGTGGTGCCGAAACGCCGATGCGCGCGCGCGATGATGGCGATGGTGGCGGCACTCGGGTCATCGTTGAAAAGCGCGCCGCCGCCGCCGTTCACCTGCGCGTCGATGAAGCCGGGCACCAGCAGGTCGCCGCCCAGATCGATGACGCGATCGGCACCGACCACCTCGCGCGCACCGACCACCGCCTCGATGCGACCGTCGCGTACCAGCAGCGTGCGATCGAGCTCGATGCCGGCGCCGGTGAGTAGTTTGCCGTTGCGGAATGCCTGCAGCATCACACCGTCTCGGTCACCTTGTTGAGGTGTGGCGGGCTGTCGGGATTCAGACCGCGTGCCAGGCTCAGGTCGTTGGCCATGCGGTAGAAACTCTGGATCAGCAGTATGGGTTCCATGACCGGATTGGCCACAATGCCCGGCAGAATCGTGGCGCCGTGCGCCCGGGCGCCCGCCAGCAGCACCCTGGCGCCGCGCGCCGCGAACTCGGCCGCCAGCTGCTCGATGCCGGCGCGCGTTTCATCATCCTGGCTGAACATCAGCACCGGGAATCCCGCGCGCACCAGCGCCATGGGCCCGTGCTTGACCTCGGCGGAACTGAACGCCTCGGCGTGCAGCCCGCAGGTTTCCTTGAGCTTGAGCGCCGCTTCCTGGGCGACACCCAGGCCGAAGCCGCGCGCAATCACGAACAGGTTTACCGCATCGGTGAGCGAGGCCAGCGCCGAGGTCCAGTCGCATTCCCAGGCGCGCGCAAGTTGCGCGGGCAATCGCGCCAGCGCCGCCGACAATTCCAGGTCCTGCGTCCAGCTCGCCACCAGCTGTGCGATGCAGCTCAGCGAGGCAATGTATGACTTGGTGGCGGCGACGCTGGATTCGCGGCCCGCGTGCAGCGACACCGCCACGTCCACGCGCTGCATGAGCGGCGCCTCGGGCGTGTTGCACAACGCGACCGTCAATGCGCCGCGCGCCCTGGCATTGTCCGTCGCGGCCAGCAGGTCCGGACTCTTGCCGGATTGCGAGATGGCGATGAACAACACGTCGCGCAGGTCGGTGCTGGCGTCGTAGAGGGAGCTGAGCGAAGGTGCGGCGGAAGAGGTCAGCGCCGGGGTGTGCGCTTCGATCAGGTAGCGAGCGTAGGTCGCGGCGTGGTCTGAGCTGCCACGCGCACAGGTGACCACGGCGCGCGGCGGATGCGCGCGCAGTCGCGCGCCGAGTCCGGCGAGCTGCGCGGCATTCTGTGCCAGCTGCGCGGCAACCACCGCCGGGCCCTGGGCAGCCTCCAGAAACATCCGCGTCGGCGCGTTCACGATGATGCGTTCAGCTCCGCGACGAAGTCGTAGATGTCGCCGCGGTAGTACGACTGCGAAAACTCCACCGCACGTCCATCCTTGAGATAACCCACGCGCGCCACCAGCAGCCCCGCATCGCTTTCCTGTGCCTTGAGTAGTTTGGCCTGCTCGGCGGTGAGCAGCACCGCGCGCAGGCGCTGCAGGGCGCGCACCGGACGATTGCCGGTGCGTTCCAATGCCTCGTACAGCGAGCTCTCCACCGATTCGAGCGAGCTCAGGGTGGTGGCAATCACGGTGGCGTATTCGATGGCCATGGGCGCATCGTCGGCGTAACGGATACGGTGAAAGCGGAACACCGGCGTGCCAGGGCTCTGGCGCAGGGTGAGCGACTCTTCGGGATTCACCGTGCCGGCGGCACGATTCATCCACACGCTGCGCGGCTCGCGCCCGCGGGCGCGCATGTCTTCAGAGAAGGAGGTCAGCTTCGCGAAGTTCTTCTCGACTCGATTGCTGACGAAAGTGCCCGAACCCTGCTTGCGGATCAGCAGGCCATCCTCGACGAGTTCATCGATGGCCTTGCGCACCGTGATGCGCGAGACATTCAGCATCTCCGCCAGGTCGCGCTCGGGTGGCAGCGCATCTTCTGGACCGATGACGCCGTTTTCGATGGCGCCGCGCAGCGCGCGTTGCAGCTGTTGGTAGAGCGGTTGCGCGCTCTTGTCATCGAGCGGTGGCAATACCTGCGAAAGAGTTGGCAAAGCGGTTTCCCCCTGAAGTGTGCAGACCATGCCATTGGAATACTACCAATGCAATACCACTTGGTACCTTGCGCCATGGGAGTATTAATATAAGCCGATGTTTCTTCTTGATAATCGACACTACCTGTTCAGTGTTCCTGAAAAGGCGAGTGTGTTTGGCTGATTGGTACTATATTGGATCCATATTGGTCCGCACGAATGTCCAATGCGGCGAGCCGGTTATTTTGAGGATGAGAAAGTCGAGCTTGGTTGCCGCAGCCGTTTCACTGGCGCTGGCAAAAGCCGCCGCAGCCGCGAAATCGGCGGGCGAAAAGAGTGAAACGGCGCTAGTCACCGGCATCCGCGCCAGCTTGAAATCGCTAGACGTAAAGCGTGATTCCCAGACCGTAGTTGACGTGATTACTTCTGAAGACCTCGGCAAGTTTCCGGACAAGAACATTGCTGAGGCCCTGCAACGCGTCAGTGGCGTCAGCATCTCACGGGATTACGGCGAGGGCGAGCGCGTTTCAATCCGTGGCACCGGGCCCCACGTTCCACGGCGCCCAGCTCAACGGCCACGGCCGACTGGTTTGTTCTGGAGCAGTTGCGGGCGAGTACGGCGGTACGCTGGAAGTGGGCATCTTCGATTCGGTCAAGGTCACGCGCCTGGGGCTGCAGAACGCGGCCTCGGTTGCGGGGCTTGCTGCTCACGACGGAGTCATGAGCGCCGAGGCGCCGGAGGTAGAAGTACATGCCCACGGTGCGCCGGCCGGCATGGGCGGAATGGACATAAGGAGCCTCAAGGCTCGTTATGGTCTGACGTTCAACTCGACTGGTAGATAGAGGAACCCCCGCCGGGCAACCGGCGGGTGTTTCGTCGGCCAGGCCGTCGGCAAGCACTTTTCGCCTAACAAGACGGATATGCCGAGTCCGCCGAACATCCTCACGTTGTAGTTTGTTCCGTCCCCGTCCATTGCCGGGACGCTCGTCATGTCCGCCGCCACTCGAGCACGCACGATACGTGCGCCGCTGTCGATCAGTCCGCCTGACGATTGCCGGCATCGACCCGAATCGACGCTCTTTATCAGCTCATCGAGCATCGCTATCCCACATTCCGTGCGCTGCGATCTGACGCTGAAGCTGTTGATACAGCGGCAGATCGCGCTGTTCGTCAAGCTTCGAAAGGTTTGCGACACACGGCCAAGGGACGCTCTCCGAATCCTTTGTTGTGTTTTCCACGACACACAAATGTCACTCAAGTATTACCAATACAATACCAATATAGTCGCCAAGTGATGGACGTGATTGCGTAAGCTTCTGAAAAATAATGGAAGTACTGCTTAATGGAGAATTGGTATCAAACCCACTTGGCATTTTCGACTGATTGGTACTATAGTGGCCCGCAATTGGTCCCGTGACAAAACAACAGGGGTAGGAGTCTCTATGAACACCAGACGATCGACGTTGCTCGGTACGGCGATTGCGTTCGCCATGTATCACCAGTCCGCATCGGCCCAGACGGCTACCACTGCTTCACCTGCTGGCGGTGAGGAAGTCGAGGAAATCATCGTCACGGGCATCCGCGCGAGTCTCGAGCAATCGCTTGAAGTAAAGCGCAATGCCGACACGCGCCTGGAAGTCGTGACTGCCGAGGACGTCGGCAAGCTCCCGGCACACAACGTGGCCGACGCTCTGCGAGGCCTGCCCGGCGTGAACATCAGCTCATCCAGCGCCGATGAAGGCGGCTTCGACGAATCCGACCGCGTCAGTCTGCGTGGTACCAGCCCGAGCCTGACCCAGACGCTCATCAACGGCCACAGCGTCGGTTCGGCTGACTGGTTCGTGCTGAGCCAGGGCAACAACGTCGGCCGCAGCGTCAGCTACACGCTGCTTCCGTCTGAACTGGTCAACTCGGTGGAAGTCAACAAGTCCTCACACGCCAGGTTGCAGGAAGGCGGCACCACCGGCACCGTCAACATTCTCACGCGCAAGCCGCTTCAATTTGACAAGTCGTTTACCGTCGAGGCTTCCCTCGGCAGCGTGTATTCCGACCAGGCAGATTCGTACGATCCGCAGCTGTCGGGTCTGCTCAACTACAAGAACGAGAACGGTACCTTCGGCGTGTTGCTGCAGGTCTTCAAGCAAGAGCGCTCACTACGTCGCGATGCGCAGGAAATTCCGGGCGGCTTTTTCACCATCTCGGCCACCGACCCGTCCGGTGTCAGCAATCCGGACCTGGTGGGTGTGCAGGTCCCCGGCCTCATCGGTTCGACGCTGTTCGAACAAGTCCGCGATCGCACGGGCGGCTTGCTGGAAGTGCAGTTCAAACCTTCGGACAACCTGACCCTGGGACTGAGCGGCTTCCTCTCGGACATGGACGCCAACAATTACAACCGCAACTTCATGTTGTGGGGCGGTAACTTTGGCCGCGCCCAGGCGCCAGACGCCGGATACACGGTCGAGAACGGCGTGCTGACCAGCGCGACCTATACAGGCGTGGCCGACCGTGATTACGCGGTGTACGACATGATCTCCCGCGAAGCCACGGCGAAGAGCAACTATGTGACCTTCGATGCCGACTGGAAGATCAGTGACACACTGGGCTTCAAGTTCCAGGCGGGAACTACCGAGGGTGAGGGCTCAACGGCGCGCCAGTTCATTGCCGAGGTGACCACGAACCGCGGCGGCGGCGCCAGCTGGACCAGTCATGGCACCAGCGCACCCCTCGACTGGAGCGTAGGCGGCGATAGCACCCCGACCGGCGTGACCGGCTTCGGGACCTGGGGCAACCAGGAAGTCACCGCCATAGATAATGAAGACTGGATCAACCTGGATTTCAGTAAGGACCTGGACGCCGGTGCCCTGAGTTCGCTCGACTTCGGTGCCCGCTATGCCGACCACGAGCGTGAAACCCAGTCGCCGGAAGGCGCGAGCCCCGGTGACATCTGGACCGATCTGCAAAACGGCGATACCAGCCTCTACCCGGGAGACTTCGGTGGCGACATCGGTGGCGTCTTCCCGCGCGACCTGTGGTACTTCACCGCGGACGCGATGAAGCAGGCGATCCTCGCCAACTCCACCTGGCTGTCGGACGACGACGGTCCGACTGGCCGCCACAACTACGGTGGTGAATGGAAGGTGTCGGAGACAAACCTCGCCGCCTATGTGCAAGCAAACTTTGCCGGCAGCAATTGGAGCGGCAACCTCGGCCTTCGCTACGTCGACATCGACCAGGAGATCAACTCCTACCAGGCGGTTGCCAATGCGGCGAATGCCGATGTCAGCAGCCTCTTCGGCAACTGGATCTACCAGGACACCAACAACAAGCACAGCCACGTGCTGCCCAGCGCGAACCTGAAGTTCAACATGGGTGACGACATGGTGTTGCGCTTCGCTGCTTCCCAGACCATGACGCTACCGGACTATTCGGCATTGGGCGCGTCCAGCTGGGGTTCGGACCTGAACAGGACCGGCGGCGGCGGCAACCCGAATCTGGAGCCGGTGCTGTCCACGAACTTCGACGCCAACTTCGAGTGGTATTTCATGGAGCGCGGCCTGGTGTCAGTCGGTGCCTTTGCGATGGATCTGGATGACTACGTCGCCTTTGGCACCGAGACTCGGATGTTGTACAGCGAGCTGACCAATCAGCTCGAGGAGTACCTGGTCTCGGTTCCGATCAACTCCAATGGCGAGGTGAAGGGCTTTGAGCTGGTCTACGAGCAGCCCATCGGCGACTACTTTGGCTTCAACGCCAATTACACCTATGCGGATGGGGAGACCGATCACACCTGGGCCGACGGCAGCAACAACCTGGTGGGCACCTCGCAGGACACGTACAACGTGGGCGCCTATTTCGAGAACCAGATGTTCTCGGCACGGGTGAACTACACCTATCGCACCGCGTTCCTGATCGGCCTGTCGGGTGCCAATCCGTACTACCAGGATGATTTCGGGACTTTGGGTGTGTCGCTCAACTTCAAGCCCACCGATTGGCTCAGCGTCAGTCTGGATGCGTTGAACCTCAACAGCCCGGAACTGAACTACTACCAGAGCGCAACCGCGCCCACCGCGTTCTATAACAACGGGCGCCAGTTCTATTTCAACGTACGCGCCAAGTTCTGAACGAACGGCCCGCAGTCCCGTCCGGGGCTGCGGGCTTTTCCGGCTGGGTCGAGTGCGCCAGGATTCGACCGCGCCGATTGCCGCCTATTGCCGCTCAGCATCGGATGGCGTGAACAACACTGGATGAAGAATTGCGTGGCCGTGGTTCGTGCCGTATGGCAGGGTTTTGGAACTGGCTCGAGTCGATTGGCGCCTCGCTGATTCGCAAGAACCGCGGCCCGCGATGAGTTTGCGCGCGTTCAGGCTGCGCCCGGCACGCGGTCGCAGCGCTTCCCGCGCATCGCCAGTTACTAGACCGCGTGAATCAGGCAGGATTCAGGTTTTCCCAACAACCCGTCCGGCCAGCGCAGCCGGTGTTGATGAGATGAGGGGTCGTCAATATATGAGAAAGAGATTCGCCGCCATCACTTTGTCAGCCCTGTTCACGGTCCTCGCGGCCTGTTCTCGCGACGCCGGTCCAAAGGCCGGTGCCGCGCAGGGTTCCGGTCCGAGTCCCGGAGTCATACCCGTGCCGCGCGAGTTCTCCGCGGGCGATGGCTGGTTCGCCGTCAACGCGGCGACCAAGGTCCACTACTCAGGGGGCGCGGGCGCCGCGGAGGCCGCCAACTATTTCATCGAGCAGGCCAAACACAATCCCGAGATCGTGCTCGCGGCGGCCAGTGAAGGTGCGGCCGCGCCGAAAGGCTATCTCGTTCGAGATCAAGCCGGCCGATCAGTCGCTGCAGGACGAGGGTTATACGCTCGTCGTGTCCCCGGATGGCGCGCGCGTGACGGCGCGCACGCCCGCGGGACTCTTCTATGGCGCAGTGACCCTGTGGCAATTGTTCACGGTATTTCCGCCGCAAAGTGGCGTGGCGCAGATCCGCGCCATGCAGATCAATGACGCGCCGCGTTTCGCGTGGCGCGGCCTCATGCTCGACTCCGCGCGCCACTACCAGTCGCCCGAGTACATCCGGTCGTTTCTCGACAGGATGGCGCAGCACAAACTCAACGTGCTGCACTGGCACCTCACCGACGATCAGGCCTGGCGACTGGAGATCAAGAAATATCCCAAGCTCACCTCGGTGGGCGCCTGGCGCGTACCGGCCGGGCAGGCGTCGCTCGAAGACATCGATCCGAATACCGGCAAGCCGCGGCTGCATGGCGGCTTCTACACGCAGGAGCAGGCGCGCGACATCGTGGCTTACGCCGCCACGCGCCACATCAAGGTCGTGCCGGAAATCGAAATGCCCGGCCACGCCACGGCCGCGATCGTGGCTTATCCCGAACTTGGCGTGCCGCCGTTCGCTAACAAACTCAAGGCGGTGCCGGAGGAATGGGGCGTCTTCGAGAATCTCTTCAACGTCGAGGAGTCGACGTTCGGCTTCCTCGAAGACGTCATGACGGAAGTCATGGCGGTTTTTCCGAGCGAGTACATCCATGTCGGCGGCGACGAAGCCGTCAAGCCTCAGTGGGAGAAATCCGCCCGGGTGAAAGCGCGCATGAAGGAGTTCGGCGTCAAGGACGCGCATGCGCTGCAGAGTTATTTCATCCAGCGCATGGGGAAATTCCTCGACAAGAACGGGCGGCGCCTGATCGGCTGGGATGAAATCCTCGAAGGCGGACTGGCTCCCAATGCCACCGTGATGTCGTGGCGCGGTATCGATGGCGCGATCGCCGCGGCCAAGGCAGGCCACGACACGGTGTTGTCACCCGCGCCGGATCTCTACCTGGATCACTGGCAGAGCGCGGGCGATCTGTCTCCCGGCCGCAGCGACACGCTGTCGCTCGAAATGGTCTACAACTTCCAGCCGGTGCCGGCATCGATCCCGGAAGAACAACGCAAACACATTCTCGGGCTGCAGGCCAACCTCTGGGCGGAAATGATGCGCACGGAAGAGCGCGTCACCTACATGACGTTCCCGCGCATCGCCGCGCTCGCCGAGGTCGCCTGGTCGCCGGGGTCGCGCATCAACTGGCCTGATTTCCAGCGCCGGCTCGAACCGCAACTGAAGCGCTACGACAAGCAGGGCATCCGCTACGCGCGCGAAGTGAAGCTGGATCCCCAGCCGCGCCGGCGCCTGAGCCATGACCTCGAGCAGTGTGGCGGCGGCTACGTGCTGTCACTCGAAGACGACGCGCCGATCGAAGGTGAGCGCGCGGTTTTCCTGGTGAACATTTCCAACCCCTGCTGGATATGGCGCGGCGCCGACCTCACCCAGGCGACTTCACTGCGCGCGACGGTGGGGCAGATCCCGTTCAACTTCCAGATCGGCAAGGACGCGGAAGGCATTCCGTTGCCGAAACCGGCCACGGGAGACGGTGAGCTCGAAGTCCGGTTCGGCAGCTGCGACGGGCCTCCGGCCGCTGCCGCGTCGCTTTCGCCAGCCGTATTACACCAGGGGCTCACGGTGCTGCCGCCGATTCCACTCGAAGGCAAGACGGGCGCTCAGGATCTCTGTTTCCGGTTTACGCGCAGCAAGATCGATCCCATCTGGGTGATCGGTAGCGTCGAGCTCGTCGGGAACTGACGCGTGGCATTGGAAATACGCGCGCCATTCGCGGGGTGGAGCACACCGCTCGCCGAAATTCCGGATGAAGTGTTCGCGCGCGCCATGCTGGGAGATGGCGCGGCGATTGACCCGATCAGCTCCGAGCTGTGCGCGCCCTGCGATGGCGAGGTGATTTCGATTGCCGCCGCGCAGCACGCGATCGCGTTGCGCGCTGCGGGTGGAGCGGAAATCCTCATTCATGTCGGCATCGACACCGTGGCGCTCGGCGGCCAGGGATTCACGGTGCTGGTGCGCAAGGGCGACCGGGTTCGCGCCGGCGAGGTCTTGCTGCGGTTCGATCTCGAGCAGGTCGCGCGCCAGGCGCGCAGCCTCATCACGCCGGTGATCGTCACCAACGCCGAGCGCTTTCGCGTCGTGCGCACACATGTCGATCGGCGGCTGTCGGCGGGCGACGTGTTGTTCGAGATCGAGGAACAATCTGTCGCCGGGGTGACGCCGGGCAATGCGGCCGGCACGCCGGTGGTGAGCGAGGCGCTGGTCGTCGCGCACGCGCACGGCATTCATGCGCGCCCGGCCGGACTGATCGCGCGCGTCGCCAAGACGCTGCCCTACCGTCTCGAGGTACGCGCGCGCGGCCGCAGTGCGAATCCGCAAAGTGCCGTGGCGTTGATGTCGCTCGGTGTGCGGGGCGGTGACGAGCTCGTCATCGTCGGCTTCGAAGCGGCGGCCGCCGCGGGCGTTGCCGAGATTGCGCGCGTGGTTCGCGGGCTGGAACCGGTGGCGGCACATGCCGCGCCGGCAGCGGCGCGCGCGGGCGCGACGCCCGCAGAGTCCCCGGCCGCCACCGAGCCCGGATGTTTGCGCGGGGTGATTGCAAATCGCGGTTTCGCGCTGGGCCCGGCTGCAAGATTTGAATACGACGAGATCGAAGTTCGCGAATCCGGCGCGGGCGTGGAATCCGAAAGCGCCGCGCTCGAACGCGCACTGACCGCCGTGCGCACGCGCATCGATGAACGCGCGCGCGCCGCGGCGCCGGCGCTGCGCGACATTCTGCAGGCCCACCTCGAGTTCCTCGACGATCCGCAACTGTTGGAAACGGCGCGCAACGCGATTCGGCGTGGCAAGAGTGCGGGTTTTGCCTGGCGCGCCAGCATCGCGGACAGTGTCGCGAGTCTGAATGCCACGGGCGATGCGCGCCTCATGGAGCGCGCCGGGGATTTCGCCGATCTCGAGCGCCAGGTGCTGCGTGAACTGTCAGGCGCGCGCGAACAGCGCGCCGTGATCGCGCCGGGCAGCATCCTGGTGGCCCGCGATCTCACCCCTTCGCAACTCATCGACATCGACGCGGCGCGCCTGGGCGGCATCGCTCTCATGGCGGGTGGGCCCACCTCGCATGTCGCGATCCTGGCGGGAACGCTCGGGGTTCCCATGCTGGTGAGCCTCGGTCCCGAACTGCGCGATGCGGTGGACGGTGCCTGGCTGATCCTCGACGCGGACAGCGGCCTTCTCAATGTCACGCCGCGGAGACGCGGAACTGGCGGCGGCGCGCGCGCGCCTCGAACAGTCGCGCGCTCGCCGCGCAAGCGAGCTGGGCGCCGCGCACGAGGCCAGCCACCTCGCGAGCGGTGAACGCATCGAAGTCTTCGCAAATCTCGCCGGCAGCGCCGCGGACGCGCAACACGCTGCGGCACAGGGAGCCGAGGGTTGCGGGTTGCTACGCACCGAATTCCTGTTCCTCGACCGCGCGACGGCGCCCGACGAGGCCGAACAACTGCGCTGTTACCAGCAGGTCGCCGATCTGCTGGGGCCGCGGCCGCTCGTGATCCGCACGCTCGACGTGGGCGGTGACAAACCCATCGCCTATCTACCGTTGCCGCCGGAGGAGAATCCGGCGCTCGGGTTGCGCGGGATCCGCACCAGTCTGTGGCGTCCCGAGCTGCTGGACATCCAGCTGCGCGCGCTGCTGCGGGTGCGCCCGGCGGTGCGCATATTGCTGCCGATGATCACCGACGTGGCCGAGTTCGAAACCGTCGCGCGCCGCCTCGATGCCCTGTGCCGCGAGCTGGATGTGCCGCGGCCGCAGCTGGGCGCGATGATCGAGACTCCCGCGGCCGCGATATTGTCCGACCAGATCGCGGGCGTCGCCGATTTCCTGTCCATCGGCACCAACGACCTCGCCCAGTACGGCCTCGCCATGGATCGTGGCCATGCCGAGCTCGCGGCGCGTATCGACGGCGTGCATCCGGCCGTGTTGCGGCTCATCGAGGCCACCACGCTCGGCGCCAGTACCTGCGACAAACCGGTCGCGGTGTGCGGCGGACTCGCTTCCGACCCGGAAGCGGTGCCGTTGCTGCTGGGCCTGGGTGTCGTCGAGCTCTCGGTGGTGCCGGGGCAGATTCCGCGGCTCAAGGCACTGATCCGGACGCTCACGCTGGATCGCTGCCGTGAACTGGCGCGTCGTGCGCTCGCCCTGGCCACCGCCGCCGAGGTGCGCGCGCTGGTCAAAGACTCTTCTATTGAGGTAGGGAAATGAAGCAGATCATCGCGAAGCTTCAGCCCATGGGCCGCGCGCTCATGTTGCCCATCGCCGTGTTGCCGGTCGCGGCCCTGCTGTTGCGGCTCGGTCAATCGGACCTGCTCGACATACCGGCCGTCGCCGCCGCCGGTGGAGCGATCTTCTCCAACCTCGGACTGTTGTTTGCCATCGGCGTGGCCGTGGGCCTGGCGCGCGAGAATCATGGCGCGGCAGGACTTGCGGCGGTGGTGGGTTACCTGGTGGCGACCCAGGGCGCGAAGGTTCTGATCGGCGTACCTCCGGGCGCGACGGCCGGATTCTCGGGCCCGGCTCTCGACCTGGCGGCGAACGCCTTTCGCGACAAGGAACTTTCAAAACTATCGGTGCCGCTCGGGCTGTTGTCGGGACTGATCGCGGGCTGGGCCTACAACCGCTACAGCGACATGCGCCTGCCGAGCTACCTGGCATTTTTTGGCGGCCGGCGCTTCGTGCCCATCGTCTGCGGCTTCACCGGCCTGTTGTTGGGGCTGGGTTTCGGCGTGGCGTGGCCGCTGGTCGAACACGGCATGGACGCCACCAGCCAGGCGGTGCTCGGCTCCGAATCCATCGGCCTGTTCGCCTATGGCTTGCTGAATCGCGTGCTCATCGTCACCGGGCTGCACCACATCATCAACAACATTGCCTGGTTCCTGTTAGGCGATTACAACGGCGTGACCGGCGATCTGAAGCGTTTTTTCGCCGGGGACCCGACCGCCGGCGCGTTCATGTCCGGATTCTTTCCGGTCATGATGTTCGGATTGCCAGGCGCCTGCCTCGCCATGTATCGCACGGCGGACCTCGCCAGGCGCAAAGCAGTGGGCGGCATGTTGCTTTCGATGGCACTCACCTCATTCCTCACCGGGGTGACCGAGCCCATCGAATTCTCCTTCATGTTTCTCGCGCCGCTGCTGTACGTCATTCATGCGCTGCTGACCGGCATCGCGATGGCACTGATGGATGCGATCGGCGTGCACCTGGGGTTTGGCTTTTCCGCCGGCCTGTTCGACTACGTGCTCAATTTCTCGTTGTCGACTCGTCCGTGGCTGCTGCTTCCCGTGGGGCTGGCGTACTTCGCGCTCTATTACGGCCTGTTCAGATTCTTCATCGTGCGTTTCGATCTCAAGACGCTCGGTCGCGAAATTGACGAGGCAGCGCCGCGTGCCGAACCGGCGGGCGGCGCGGCGCCGGCCTATGCGTGGATCAATGCGCTGGGCAGTGCGTCCAACCTGCGTTCCGTGGAAGCTTGCGCCACGCGATTGCGGCTGGTGGTCGCGGACTCAGGGCGCATCGACGAGCGCGAGCTCAAGGCGCTCGGAGCGCACGGAATGTTGCGCCTCGCCGATGGCGCGGTGCAGGTGGTGGTGGGACCCATCGCCGATCAGCTCGCGTCCGAAATTCGCGATGGATTGCGCGCCATCGGCGGCAGCACGACCACGCCACCCATCAGCACCACGCCCAACGCGGCACCCTCCGGGCGGACGGCGCCGGCGGATGCCGCCAGCCTCGCGGCGGCGCTGCGTGCGCTCGGCGGCCGAACCAATATCGTTGACCTGTACCTGGGCTCGAGCCGGCTGTGCCTGTCGGTGCGCGACCCGGCCGCGGTGGATGATTTGGCGCTGGCGAAGGCGGTGCGCGCCGTGGCGCGACCGGCACCTGGGAAGATTCACCTGGTGCTGGGACCGGAGGCCGGATCCTGGTTCGCCGAGTTGAAGGCTTCCTGAGACGGATCGAATCCGGCGCCGGTCGCACTCAAATCGGTCAACCGCACGCCCGATTCTCGCAATGCGGCACGACAAGGGGTATCCCTCACGCCCACGTGACAGTTCTCACGGCCACGGGATGAGGCAACGCACTTTTAAATGAATCAGAGCCTTACTAAACTGCCGCCCTCCTGATTTGAGGGTCGCGGGCTGATCCGGCAGCCGACCGCGAAATCCTCAAAAGAAACAACCGATTTGCCTGTACGACGTGCAACCCGAAGGGTTGCTGGAACGTCGTATAGCGAGGCCCATAAAGGAAGTGCGCGTGTCTCCAAGAGTTCGAAAAATCGTCACGGCGAGCGCCGTGGCCTGTATCGCCTTTTCCTTGGTTTCGCTGACAGGTTGCGACAAGAGCAACGGCACGCAGGCAGTCGCCGCGGCGCCGCCGCTGCTCATCGCAGATGAAGATGTGTTGGTGCTGCGTAACGCGGCGTTGACCTCCGGACCTTCGATCACCGGGTCGGTGGAACCGGAGCGTCGCGCTGATCTGCGCGCCGAGGTGTCCGCCATCGTGCTCGCCGTGCTCAAGGAAAACGGTGACCCGGTGAAACGCGGCGACCTGCTGGTGCGTCTCGACCAGACCTCGATTCGCGACAGCCTCACGGCTGCGAGCGCTTCGCTCACTGCCGCCGCGCAGGCCTACGAACAGTCACAGCGCCAGTACGAACGCATGGTCAAACTACGCGAGACCGGCGTGGTCTCGGCGCAGCAGGTCGAAGACGTCGAGGTGCTGCGCAATTCCGCGCAGAGTGAACGCGAGGCGGCGCGCACACGTGTGGTCACCGCCCGCCAGCAGCTCGCGCGCACCGAGGTGCGCGCGCCCTTCGATGGTGTCGTCAGCGACCGCAAGGTCTCGGCCGGTGACACGGCCCAGATCGGCAAGGAACTCGTCAAGGTTATCGATCCTTCCAGCCTGCGCTTCGAAGGCTTCGTCTCGGCCGACAGCGTCGGCGAGGTGCAGACCGGGCAGAAGGTGTGGTTCCGGATCCACGGCTTCAACGAGCGTGAGTTCACCGGCGTAGTCACGCGCGTCAATCCGGCGGCAAATATCACTACTCGCCAGGTCGAAGTGCTGGTGAATTTCGACGACGGGATAAAACAGCCCAACGTCGCCGGTCTCTACGCCGAAGGGCATATCGAGACTCGCAGTGCCGCGAGTCTCGCCCTGCCCAGCGCATCCGTGGTGCGCGAAGGAGATAACGCGTTCGCATGGCGGGTCAACGGCGACAAGTTGCAAAAAGTCGCACTGACTCTCGGTGAACGCGATGCGCGCAGCGGCGCGTACGTGCTCAAGGCGGGTCTCGCGGAAGGCGACAAGGTGCTGCGGTTCCCGAACTCCACACTCAAGGACGGACAGGCGGTCAGCCGCGGTGACGATGCGCGACCCGCCGTGGTTGCGGAGAAGTAGAACCCGCCCGGGGAGATTCCATGTTTCTTTCGAATTTCAGCATCAAGCAGCCGGTCACGACGGTTGCCATCATCATCGTGCTCATGTGCCTGGGCCTGCTCGCGCTGAAGAACCTGCGCGTCAACCAGATCCCCGACGTCGAAGAGCCGGTGATGGTAGTCAACTTCCCGTATCCGGGGGCGTCGCCGGAGTCGGTCGAACGCGACATCGTCAACCGCATCGAGAAGTCGTTGATGAGCATCCCGCAGGTGCACGAACTGCGGTCGACGGCTTCGGACGGCAACGCCAATTTCGTGATCATCTACGACTTCGACAAGGACATGACCGAGTCGGGCGATGAGATTCGCAATTCCATTGCCGCGGTGCGCTACAAGCTGCCGCTCGAGATGCGCGAGCCCGTGATGTACCGCTGGGATCCGGCCTCGGAGCCCATCATGAATCTCGGGCTGTCGTCGACCAAGCAGTCGCACGCCGAAATTTCCCGCCTGGCCGAAGACGTGCTTGCCGACCAGCTCCGCGGCGTCGATGGCGTGGCCGTGGTCAACATTGATGGTGCGCTACGCCGCGAGCTGTCGGTGCTGCTGCATGCGCAGAAGCTGCGTGAGTACAACGTGGCCGCCGGCGAAGTCGTGGCCGCGCTACGCGATCAGAACACCACCGCCCCCGTGGGGCGGGTGAAAGGGGAGCTCGAAGAGCAGAACATCCGGCTCGTCGGGCGCATCGAAAGGCCAAGCGATTTCAACGACATCGTGATCAAGCGCCAGGGCAACGAAGTGGTGCGGCTAGGCCAGGTCGCTACCGTCGAAGACGGCTTCGCCGAGCCCGGCAGTTACAGCTTGCGTTCGGGCCGGCCGAATGTCGGCCTGTCGGTCATCCGCCAGCGCGAGGCCAGTACGGTATCCGTTGCCGAGCGCGTGCGCGCAAAAATCGAGGAACTCAACAAGACATTGCCGGAAGGCACCACCCTCGAAGTCACGCACGACGGCGGTGAAGAGGCCAAGCAGAGTCTCGACAACGTGATCCACGCGCTGGTGTTCGGTGCCGGTCTCACCATCTTCGTGGTCTATATCTTCCTCAACTCGTGGCGCTCCACGCTGATCACCGGTTTGTCGCTGCCCACCTCGGCCATCGCCGCGTTCATCGCCGTGTGGCTGTGCGGCTTCACGCTGAATTTCATGACCCTGCTTGGCCTGTCGCTGGCCATCGGTGTGCTCATCGACGATGCCATCGTGGTGCGCGAGAACATCGTCAGGCACATGGAACGCGGCGAGGACCGCATGACCGCGGCGCGTAATGGCACCGCAGAGATCGGCCTCGCCGTCACGGCGACCACCTTGTCGATCGTCGCGGTGTTCGTGCCTGTGGCGTTCATGGGCGGCGGCGCTGGCGAGTGGTTCCGGCCCTTTGCGGTGACCGTGGCGGCCTCGGTGCTGGTGAGCCTGTTCATCTCCTTCACGCTCGATCCGATGCTCTCGGCGTACTGGGGTGATCCGCCGGGTCACGCGGCCCGCGAGCGCAAGGGTCTCGAGAAATATTTCGCCAGGTTCAACACCTGGTTCGACCACCAGGCGAACCGTTACGGCAAGGTCATCGAGTGGTGCCTGCACCATCGCAAATGGATGGCGAGTGGAGCGGTCCTGCTGTTGGTGGGCGCCATCACCTTCCAGGTGAAGGGTGGCGGCCGCAGCGAGTTCCTGCCCAAGTCCGACTACGGCACGCTGGCCATCGAAGTACGCACGCCTTCGAGCACCAGCCTCGAGTACGCGCGCAGCAAGGTGGAAAAGGCCGCGCAGCTCGCGCGCAACATGCCCGAAACCGAGAGCACTGACGCGCGCGTCAATGCGACGGGCGGACGCATCTGGGTGGATGTTGGCGACAAGGGCGATCGCGAGCGCTCGCTCGAGGAGCTGGCCGGCGCGCTGCGAGACGATCTCAAGCAACTGGTGGGCGCCGAGTACACGGTGTTCGACGATCTGAACCAGGGCGCGCAGAAGAAGGTTCAGTTCAAGTTCTATGGCAGCGACTCGCGCAAGCTCATGGAGCTCACCAATGAGTTCATGGAAAAGCTGCGGCAAATTCCCGGCGCGGTCGACGTGGGCCTGTCGGAGCAGGATCCCAAGGACGAGCTGCGCATCGAGCTGAATCGCGGCCTCGCAAACCAGCTCGGCATCTCGGTGAACGACGCCGCGCAGACGCTGCGGGTGGCCTTCGCGGGTGTGGAAGTGGGCGACTGGGTTGATCCCGTGGGCGAGTCGCGCGACGTAGCCGTGCGGCTTGCGCCCGAAGATCGCGTCAGTGCATCCAACATCGAGAACCTGCCGATCTCGGTGACCGGCACCGACATGATGGTGCCGCTGGAACAGATCGCCACCATTACCTACGACAAGGGGCCGGCGCGCATCCAGCACCTGGATGGCAAGCGCACGGTGACGGTCGCCGCCAACGTGCAGGGCGTCGATGCCGGTACGGTCACGGAGCAGGCCAAGAAAATCGCGGACGCGATGGAATATCCGCCGGGATTCGGCCAGGGCCTGGGTGGTGCCTCGCAGGACCAGGAGGAACTGTTCGCCGAGATGTTCACCGCGCTGATCATGGGCATCTTCGTCATGTACCTGGTGCTGGTGATGCAGTTCGGATCGTTCACCGCGCCGGTCGCCATCATGCTGTCGCTGCCGCTGTCACTCATTGGCGTGGTGTTGGCGCTCACCCTGACGCGCGGCTCGCTGAACCTGATGAGCTTTATCGGCGTCATCATGCTCATGGGACTGGTGGCCAAGAACGCAATCCTGCTGCTCGATTGCACGCGCGAGGAAGAAAAGCGCGGCGTGGATCGCGAGGAAGCGCTCATGCATGCCGGGCGCCTGCGCCTGCGGCCGATTCTCATGACCACGTTCGCGCTGATCGCCGGCATGATGCCCGTGGCGATCGGCGTGGGTGAGGGCGGCGAGTTCTATTCGCCCATGGCCATCTCCATCATTGGCGGCACCATCGTGTCCACGCTGCTGACGCTGCTGGTGGTGCCGAGCTTCTACGACAGCATCGAAATCGCGCGCGAGCGCGCCAGCGCCAAGTTGCACGCGCGCGCCGATCTCGGAAACCCGGCGGTGGCCTTCTTCACCACGCTCGCCGAGGCAATTCTCACCATCATTGGCGTGCGCGCGTTGTACCGCGCAGTCTGCGCGGTGATTGGCATCGAGCGGCGCGAACACCCGGTGCTGCGCCGTACGCGCATGACCGGTGAGCCGCCGCCGCGTGCCTGGGAGATGCCGAAGCCGTCGCGACGTGCGGTCGCCGTGAGCTCGAATCCCTACGCGCAGCGGCCCACGGCACTCGACTAGCGGATCACCGGATTCACTTCGGCAGCCACGAAAAATGGGGACATTCCTATTTTCCAGTTCAGGAAAATAGGAGTGTCCCCATTTCCTTTGTTTAGTTAGCCACGCTCAGCCACTGCGCCGTCGTCATTCTCACTTTGCCCGCATGACGGGCTCAGCGACGGGGCGCGATCGAAAAAATGAGCTCGCCCTGCAGTGCGCCATGGAATTCGGTGCTCTGGGACTCGGGACCGAGCACTTCGGGCGACGCAAACTTGCTGCCGATGGGCGGCACGGCGTGCAGAAACGCCCAGCCCACGTCGGGCAGATCGATGACCGGCTTGTCGACGGGCGATGGGCGATACAGCCCGAACCAAGGCACGTTCCCGCTGTTGCGGATGACGAAGTTCGCGTCGTGGGTCTGCATTTCGAGCCAGCGCCATTCGCCGAAGAAGCCCTCGAACTCCGGGTACTGGTAGCTCACTCCCGGGATCGAGCGGGAGAACGGAGTCTCGTGCAGGCCGAATTCCGTGCCGGCCAGGCGGTTCTTCCAGATGCGGTACGGGCCCGCACCCACCCAGCGCTTTGCGGTGACCTCGCTTTCCGGGAACGCGAAGCTCAGCCCGAGGATGTCGGCGGCGCCTTCGAATTCCATACGGTACCTAACTACCAGCCCGTCGCCGCGGCCAAGCCACGTGACCTCGCGCAGCGCGCCGTCGTAGCGGGCACGCGCCAGGACTCCAGGCTCATGCGCAGGAGCCAGCTGCAACGAGCGCAACCGGTTCGCGCTGGCGACTGCTTCGAAATTTCGTCCACCTGTGACGCGGCGCCACGCGGCCAGCGCCGGACCGCGCAGCGGCAGGGCGCGGCCATCGACCTCGAGCGCTGCCAGCTGACCTGTTGTGGCATCGAATCTCAGCCGATAAGCGCCTGACTGGATCCAGTCACCGGCTTTCGTGGCTTTCGGAGTCGCTGCCTTGGGAAGCGGCGCCGCGGTGCCGGGGATCACCCATTTCCAAAGAGGCGCCCGCGAGGGGTCGAGTACCTCCAGCTCGATGATCTCATCGACGCCCAGGGACGCCGGCGCGGCCATCTGCCAGTCCCGGCTTTGGTGTGGCGCCAGTGGCGGAGCGGTGGCGCTTCCCTCGGCCAGCGTCACGGCGGATCCACCCGCGCCCGCAACCGGCAGGCGCAGCGCGCGCCAGCGTAACGAGCAGCGTTCCAGATCCATGAAGTCGTAGCGATTCTCGAGTCGCATGCGCAGCGTGTTGGGCTCGAAGGCCAGGTTCGTGAGCTGCACCGGCGACCAGATCTGTTTCACTGCGAAGAAGCTGCCTTCCTTTTCATGGCGCGCGCCCACCACGCCGTCCGGCGCCGAGTTGCCCATGTTGTCGATGCGCCCGTCGCGATCGGTGCGCGCGACGCCTTCGTCGGCGAAGGCCCAGAAGAATGCGCCCGCGACCGTGGGACTGGCGCCCATCACGTTCCAGTAGTCGCGCAGCCCCGCGCCGATGCCGCCGTCGTACAGCCCGTGCAGGAACTCGGTGGGCATGAAGATGTCCGGCCCGGCGCTCAGTTTCACTGTGCTGTCGTAGTTCTCGTAGTGGTCGGTGTTGATGCCGCCGTGTATGGCCCAGGGATGCAGCACGGGGCGGCGTTGCGGATCCCAGTGCGCGAATTCGCCGTCGTTGTCTGTGTTCCAGCCGCCCTCGTTGCCGTTGTCCCAAAACAGGATGCTGGGATGGTTCGCGTCGCGGCGGATCATCTGGCCGATGAGCCGCGCGCCCGTGGGTGTGTCGTAGAAGCCCTGCCAGCCGGCGAGCTCGTTCAGCACGTAGAGTCCGAGTTCATCCGCCGCTTCGAGGAAGGATGGATCCGGCGGATAGTGCGACATGCGCACCGCGTTCATGTTGGCGGACTTGATGAGCCGTGCATCGGCGTAATTCTGCTCGCGTGTCAGAGTGCGGCCGGTGTCGGGCGCGAAGCTGTGGCGGTTGATGCCCTTGAGCACGATCTTGCGACCGTTGAGATAGACGCCATCGCGCTCGCGCACTTCGAGCGTGCGAAAACCAAAGCGCTCGCGCTGCTGGTGCAGCGCGCCGCGCGGACCTGCGAGCGCGAAGTCCGCGGTGTACAGATTGGGCGTCTCTGCCGACCACAACGCGGGGGCGGCAAGTCTTCCCGTTACCGTGGCCGAGTCGCCGGCCACTTGTGCCGTGAGTGGCACGCCCCGCGCATCCCCCGCGGCATCTCGCAACGTCACACTCACGCGCGTGCCGGAGGGTGGTGTGCGGTTGAGATGCACTTGCGCCGTGAAGCTGCCGTCGGCGCGCGCGTCGATGGCGATCCAGGTCATGTGATGTTGCGGCCGCGCCTCCAGCCACACGGGCCGGTAGATGCCGCCGAAGGTCCAGTAGTCGCCGCGGCGTTCGGCGAGATTCACGCTCTTGTTGGCCGATTCCTTGGATACGCGCACTTCGACGTCGTTGCTGGCCAGGCTTCACCAGTCGCGTGATGTCGTAGTCGAAGCGATAGAACCCGCCCTGGTGCGCGGGTCCGGCCGGCTTGCCGTTGATGAACACCGTGGTGTCGGTCATCACGGCCTCGAACACGATACGGATCTCGCGGCCTTTCCAACTCTTCGGCAAATCGAAACTGCGACGATAGGTGCCGGTCTCCTTCGGGATGACCGGATCGTCGTCGGGTTTTCCCCGGCCCTCGGTGCCGTAGTAGTAGCGCCCGAAACCTTGCTGCTCCCAGCAAGAGGGTACCTTGATCCTTTTCCATTCGCCGGCGCCGCCTCCGGTGTCGAGGCGGAAATCCCAGTAGACAGGCGCTTCGCCGGCTTCGCCCCTCCCTGAGAGCGGCAGCACCTCAGTGGTCGAGGCGCAGGTCAGCGCCGGCATCGCGGCCAACATCAGTGTTGCAATTCGCACCAATCGCCTCCCTCAGAAGCGCGCGTACGCCAGGCACACGATGCCCGCCAGTCCCCATTGCGCGCTCGAGTTGGTGGAAATGCCCGGACCTTCGTCGACTGGATTCAACACCGCGGGTGCCTCGATGCGCTTCGCGACGAACTCCTGTGCGCGGACCATAACCGGCGCGACCCGCGGTGAATTCCTGCCAGGCGCGCGCGGCGAGCTTCGGGTCTTTTTGTTTGTAGGCCGCATATGCCGTGAGCCGCGAGTGACCCTGCTGCAGGTTGAGCGCGGCCCAGCTCCTCGCCCAGCGCGGCCTTTTGCTCTTCGGCCGGCGCGTTGTAGAGCTCGCAGTACTGCAGCCAGGCACGCTCGAATTCGGGAACCTCGAGCAGCTCGATGAGCTCGGCGCAGATTTCGGGCAGGCCAAACGCCGCGGAAAGATGCGAGACGCTGACGCTGTCGTCTCTGGCGATGTCGAATGCGCCGGTGACCAGGTTGAGTCGCGCGCCGCCCGTGAAGAAACCGCGCGGCTGCGCGCCGATGGTCCTCATGCTCGCGAGCAGGCGATCGCGCATCTTCGGATCACGCGTACGCTCCCACTCGGTGAGCCACGCGCTTGCCAGCGATCCCCAGTCGGTGCCGAATCCCAGGTGCGCGAAATCCCCATGCGGATCGACGACGGGCCGCGTCGCGGAATCGGCCAGCTTGCGGCCTGGCGGGACGGTGCGCAGCGTACGCGCCGCTTCGAGCTGTTCGCGCATGAGATCCCCGACGCGTTCATCGGCGGTCAGGAAATAGTAGAAGCGCCGGTTCAACGCCGTACTGATGCGCAGTTGTTTGGCCGAGCAGCCCCAGTGCTGCACGTTGTGACGCGAACCCAGCGGCGCGAAGCGCCCGAGGTGGTGCACGTCCACTTCGCCGGTGTGCCGGGTCATGGCCTCGGCGAAACGGAACGCATCGGCGCGTCCCGAGCGCAGGAAATACATCCACAACCACACGTCGGTGGCCAGCTCCGAGTTGTCCCACGCATAACCGCCGATGTCGTAGCGCCATTCATGGCGGTCGAAATCGTAGGTGTGCATCACGTCGCCATAGTTCCAGAACCCATACCAGCGGCGCTGATCCTGCTGGCCGCGGTAGAAGTCGAACATCCAGTCGAGCTGCTGCTCGAGCGCGGCGTGTTGCGGCGGGGTCTGCGACGGCAGCGACAATGCGTGGCCGAACACGCCCGCGTCGACGGTAGTTTGAGGTGTGGGCACGATGACCGCGGGTTGGCGCAGCGCCTGCGCCAGCTCGGCGAGCCGCGCTCGTGGCGGTGTGGCCGGCAGCACCCACAACAGAAGCTCGCTGGTGCGCGCCACGCCCAGCGGCGTGCCAAAACCCGGTTCGTAGTCCTCGTAGGTGATCTCGAGGCCGCCCTGGTATTGCTTCTCGTAGGTGTCCTGCCCCAGGCCGTCGTGATAGAAGCGCAGGTCCATGGGTTGCGCATCCGGCGCCCACACCCAAAGCGTGATGGTGGCCGCGTCGCCCTGCGCGCCGCGGATATCGAGCTGCGCCGGATGGCTCTGCCAGAAATTGCGAATCCCAAAAGCGACGCCGCCCGCCGGTCCACCGAAGTAACCGAGACCGCTGGCGCGGCCGCCGCCCGCACTGTCGAGCCAGGCGTGGCCATCGGCGGTGCGCTTGCGGATGGTGAAGGAGTCGGCGTTCGGCTGAAGCAGCGTCCAGTCGCCGAACGCCGGGATGTATTGCAGACAACTTCGATGCCGTGGGCGCGATCGACGGCGACGGCGTCACCCGCAATCTGCGCCTGGCGCGCCGCCGTCCCCGGGTCACGACGCAGGCCGGTGAGCCCGCGCACCGCTTCGCCGAACAGGCCGTCGCATCGCCAATGAAACGAACATGCCGGTCGTAGAGCGGGTCGCTGGTGGGCACGGTGAATCGCAGGCCGATGCCGCGAATGAAATCGCGCGATTCGTCACCGTCAAAGACGATGGTGTGCAGCACGCGCAGCGCGTCACTGCCGGCGTAGAAATACAGCCGCAGGGTGAAGGGCAACCAGCGCCGTTGAGATTCGCCGTGCGCATGTTTGCCTTCGAGTCTCACCACCGCGCGTGCCGGGCCGCGCTGTTCGACGACCACGTTTTCCAGCACGCCTTCGAACTTCTGCTGCGTGAGCCGGGTGTCATCGGCGCTCGCCGCGCCATCCTGCCGCAGCAGCACGAGCTTGCCGTCGCGCAAGGCGACGGTGCCGTTGCGCTCGATCGAGGTGATGACGTTGCCGCCGGTGCGCGCGACGCGGCAAACGAAACGGCCCGTGTCGATCTCTACGCCGCCGTCGCTTTCCTTCACCGTGACGACGCTCGCAAGCCTGGGTGCGGATCGCTGCGCGATCACCTCGAAGGGACCGCCGCCCGGCGCGGCACCGGGAGCGAGGGCGTGCGCCGTCCACTTGAGCGAGCCGTCCGGCCACCAGGCGAGTGGCCAGCTTTGCAGCGGAACGAGGCGGCCTGCTGCGTCACGCAGCGCGTATTGCCTGGCGCGCTGTCGGCCGCGAGGCCACGGTGTTCCCCAGGTCACGCCTTGATCCACGACAGGCGCACCGCCGTCCAGCCAGTGAACCCACGCCCCAGGGCCAGGGTTGGGTGTGCTGGCGCCACCGCCGGCTTGCTGCGCTGCAATTGGCGTGGCGAGAGTCACGGCCGCACCCGTGGACAGGAATTGGCGCCGTGAGATCTTGTTCCTCATCGATACCCCGTCGATATGTCAAATTGCCGCGGCCGTTTTAACACTTGCAGCAGGATCGCGAGCCGCGTCACGTCGACTGTAAATGGATTCTGTAACCCTGCGCGTCGAGGAGTTTCTTCGAGAAAGTCAGGGAATGGACCCACGTCAGTCCACATTGGCCTCAGCTTCGTCGGATACGGGCCAGACCACCATTCGTGCGTCTGTGCTCAACGAGCAGGTCATCGAAGTTGCGCCTGGCTGGGTCGCCGCCCTGGAGCAGGCCCTTCCGCATGCGCGTTATCGCGCCCTCGCGCTGTACGACGCGCGCGGAGAAGTTCTCCATTGCACCTCCACCGATTTCGGCATCGAGTTCCGCGCGGCACTCAACGATGCGCTGGATGCCTTCGTGCTCGGTGCGGCGCGCGAATCGCGCTTCCTGCGCGGCGAGGGCACCCGCACGGCGGTGATGCTGGCGCTGCGCGACCTGCATTCGGCGCTGCAGGGTGTCTGCCTGTTCATCGTCGAAGACACGCCGCCAGAAGATCGAAGATCCTGCCGCCAGGTTTCTCACGCCGGCCGTGCAGACCATCCTGACCGACATCGCTTCTGAAGTTGCGCAGACCCTGCACGCCATGCCGCGCCAGCAGCCGCCCAAGCCGCGGGCGCCGGTGCCCCTGCCGCTCGAAGCGGTTTACGCGCAGATCCGCGAGCAGGAAGTGGTATTGCGCGTGCAGCAGCTGATGCGCCTGCGCAAGGCCGAAGGCATTCGGCGCTTCGAGGTGTTGCTGCGGCACATGGTCGACGGAGAAGAGCAGTCGCCCGAGCGCGTCATGCAGACCGCGGCGATTCACGGGCTCGCGTCGATGATCGACCGCCGCGTGATCGGCGAACTCATCGGCTGGCTGCATCGAAATCCCACCGTGTGGAAGCGCGACCCTCCCGCCTTTTCGGTGAATCTGTCCGACGCCGCCGTCATCGAGCCGCACTTCATCAATTTCGTGGAGAGCTGCCTGCAGAAGTCGGGGCTACCTCCGGGGCTCATCGGCGTGGAATTTTCCGAGCGCGTGTGCCTCACGCATCCGAACGAAGTGGTGCCGGCGCTCGATGTGTTCGCGCGCTCCGGCGTGCCGGTGGCCATCGACGACTTCAACGTGGTCGGCGCTGGCATGCCCATCCTCGATCACCCGGCGATACGCCTGATCAAGATCGACGCCGAGCTCACCACACACGCGCTCGAGCATCGCCTCACGCAGGCGCGCGTCGTGGGCCTGGTACAGACCGCAAAGGTGATGGGATTGCAGACCGTCGCCAAGCGCGTGGTAGGCGGCGATCAAAGCAACTGGCTCACCGCGCTCGGCGTGGATTTCGTGCAGAGCTTCGAGCTGTCGCCGCCAGTGGCCCTGGATACTTTGTTAGGCCCGCCCACCAGGGAAAACGCCGGCTAGAAGAAAATGGGGACATCCCTATTTTCCTCCGACGGAAAATAGGGATGTCCCCATTTTCTTCTATCGCGCGGTGTAGGCGTCCATCATGAGCCCGGTGCCGCCGCGCGAGACGTGTGCGACCACCGCGGTACGACGATGCAGCTTGGTGACCGCGCCGAGATTGATCGCAAATGCGAGTTCGACCTGCTGTCCCTTGCGCAATCCGAGATTGGTGGTCTCGACGAACACGCCGGTCGCGGAGAGGTTGATGGCCCGGCAGAGTTTTTTCCGACCGGACGGGGTCGTGATATAGACAGTCGTGCGCGCGCGGTGCCTGGTATGGAGCCTGCGCTCTACCGACTGGATCCCCGCTGTTGTTGTTTTGCTCATCAAGCTCTCCTGGGAGGATTATTGCCCTGAGAGGTGTGTCTTTGAACGGAACTGAACTTAATGGGTTTCGTGAAAAATTTCACGCTTTCGGTTTACGACGACAGAGCGGTCGCGTCTGCCACCCGGAGCCGGATGAAAACGGGGCAGTGATCTGACAATTTGCGGCGCACCGCGTCCCGGGGTCGGTAAAATGCGCGCCCGAAAGAGTCCGGGACCAGCCCACGCGCCATGCGGCGCCCCAGGACGATGTAATCGATGTACCCGCTGAAGGTCTGGTAGGGCGAGCAGTTCTGAAAGGTTTGCCCGTCTGCGGTATTGACGAGCACGGCTTCGGGCGGATCGGCATCGTCGATGGCGCCCCAAAGCGAACTTTCGGCCGCTTCCCGGCGCAAATCCCGATTGAAATCCCCCAATACCGCGAACGACATCTGTGCGCGGGCCTGCGAATCGATCCATCCCTCGAGTGCCGGTACCTGCCGGGCGAGCTCGGCGCACCCCCGTCGATCCGACCCCAGCGGCTCGCGTGAGCAGCCCGACTTCAGATGAATGGAAAGCAGGCGCAGCTCCTGGGCGGTCCCAGGGAAAACCCGAAGCTCCACGCCGCGCCGCACATCGTCGTCGAGCGAAATGTCCCTGAGGTCGGGGCCGCAGGCGAACGGCAGGCCGCGGCGGATCGCGAAGCCGTTATTTTGCACTGCGACGCGCCCCGAAAAGCAAAACTCGTGCTCGGAAAACACAAGCCGCGCGGCTTCTGGCCCGTCGACTTCCTGCAGCGCGATGACATCGGCATCGAGCGCGCGTGCGTAGCGGCGCAATGCGGCAATGTCTTCGTTGCTGCGCGCCAACTCGTGCGCGACATCGCAGGGCACGGCGCGCCGCGCGCCGTGACGAGGCGCATCCGCCGGCGTGCAGGCTGGGGCCAATGCCCGCAGCGTTTCCGGTTGCATGAACCACTCGAGATTCCAGGTGGCGAGTTTCAACTCGCGGGACTGGTTCGTGGGGGCCGCCGCGCTCGAAGAGAAAACGACCAGGGCGGTGACCAGCCAGGTGCGTGCGTCGATGGCGCGAAACCTAAGTGGCATGTGCGATGAGTGTCGCACGCGCTGCGCGGGGTCACTGAAAAAAAAGCGCGGCCCGGAGGCCGCGCGTCATCGAGATGTAACTGGACGATCAGCGCCAGCAGGACTGCACGCCGCTCGACCCGGAAACGCCCTTGGTACCGCGCTGGTTGATGGTGAAATTCGCGCATTGCTCGTCGTCGGTCTGGCCGCCACCGGCACGGGGGGCGGCGGTGGCCACGTAGGTCTGGCCGTCATCAGCGAGCTCGACCTCGATCGTGTACTTGCCCGTCTCGGTGGTCGCCAGGAGTACCGAGGCCATCCGGCGAGGCGTCGGTGAGGTTGTCGGTGAAGGAATTGTTCTGCATGTAGAACTTTTCCTGCGCCGTCTGCAGCTGCAGCAGTGCAATCTTCGCTTCCGATCGTTGCGTGCGGATCAGGTACTGGCGATAGGTCGGGATCGCCACCGACGCGAGGATCGCGACGATGCCGACCACGGCCATCAGTTCCAGCAGCGAGACACCACGCTGGCGCCTGGCGCGAGCCGCGGTCAACAGTCCTTCAACCATGTGATAGCTCATTGACGGCGCTCCCAGAACGTTCTCGTGACATCACCGATCTCGACACACTTGTGCGTGGCGACGCCCTTCAGACAGATGGTCTGACCGTCGGTCTGCACGATTGAGGTACCCGGCGCGATACCGCCCTGCGGGTCGTTGGTGTAGCGATCGTCCGCGTCGTCAGTGTTGCTCTCATCATCGATATCACCGTCTCCGTCCGTATCCATGGCGTCGCGCAGACCGAAGGGGCGGGCGCTGTCGAGATACACCGCCCAGGTGCGATTCAAGGTCGCGGCCAGGCAGGGATTGTCAGGATCGACACCGGTGGGCGTGAACGTCGGGAAGAAGATCACGCCGTTCACCGTGACGGATTCCGCCAGCACCTTCTCACCGCGCCAGGTGGTGCCGTTCTCGGCCAGGTGGATCTTCCAGCCGGGCGAACCATCGATCACCGGCTCGGTGATATCGGTGCGTGACGTCTACCAGGTCACCATCCTGGATCGGAACCCACGGCGAATTGAACGACGTGTTGGTGCGGCGATTGAACGGCTGGTAATCGCGAATCGAGTAGAACCGGTCCTGAGTGTCCTCAAAGAGCGGATGCCCGCGGTAACCGGAGCCGATCGCGATGTTCAGGTAGGGCGCTGAACCGCGCGGCGTCACCACCGAAACGTCCGGCGCATAGTAGAAGCGTCGCGCGTCGGCATCGGTGGGGGTGGCGAGATGACCGGCGCCCAGGGTCGCCATCAGACCGCCGGAGACGAGGCTGGCGGGTGCCTGGCCGTGCCAGATGTCGAGACGCCAGATGCGCCCGCCCATGTCACCGAAGTACATGCGGTCGGCAAAGCTGTCGCCGTTCATGTCGAGCACCGTGATATCGGACGGTATCGAATTGTTCATGAACGGGTGCTGCCAGTTCGCACCTGAACCGGTCAGGCCGGCGCGCCACAGCAGGTTACCGGTGGTGAGCTCGAGCATGTAGATGCCATTGCCCACGCCATCGGTGGTGTACGAATAGTCTTCCTGCGAGGTGTCGTATCCGGCGCCGAAGATGGCCACGAACTTCTGCGGATCGGACTGCGCGTTGGAATTGACATTGACGCGCGTGATCACCGGGGTGGACCAGGCCTGGCCCAGCATCGGCAGTTCGGCGTTGGTCTTCTTCCACATGAAGCGCGGCGCGGTGCGGCTGGTGACGTCGAGCGCGTAGTAGCCCGCGCCGCCGCGGCCGAAGCCAACCACCGCGTACATCTTGTCGCCGTCGCTTGGCTCGATGATGCCGTCACCGTCGACGTCGTACTTGAGGACGCGTACGTCGCCGTCGAGGCCGTAGTTGCGGCCCTGGGTCACGAGATCGCGCTGCAGGAGGTTGAGCCGCAGCATCAATTCGCTCGGAATGAATGACCACAACTCGACGCCGGAGTCCATGTCGAGCGCCTGCAGCAGGCCGTCGTTGGTGGTCGCGTACACCGTGCCCACCGGCTCTTCCTCCGTACCGCTATAGATGGCCACGGCCGGACGCGAGTGCATGGGATCACCCATGGCGAGGCGCGTTTCATTGAAGTTGTTGTTGTTGTTGTCGTCGTTGACGTCGCGGCCAAGCGTGAATTCGATGATCTCGGCGCGCCGGGCGGCATCCGTGTCGCGTCGACCGGTGTCACGCCGACCATCTCGGCGGTGATGTTCGTCGTGTTCGCAACGCTGAACCGATTGACGTCAGCCGTCAGATCGTCACTGGTGCCGAGGTACGTGTAGATCTTGCGCGCATCCCAGGCGGGCAGATTGACTGCCGCGCCACCCTGGGTCACGTCCGCGCCGTCGGCTCCGCCTCCTTCGAACAAGTCGCTGGTGCCACCGGCGAAGAAGCCCGTGTTTTCGTCCACTGCCGGGGTGGCGGTGTCGGTACCGTGGATGACGCCGTTGATGAGCTGGTACTTCTTCACGTTGCCGGGCCAGTGCGCGCGCTTGGTGGGCGCGAACACCGACACGAACAGCGTGTTCAGGTTGCGCGTGCGGTTGAAGGCGTTGACCGCCACCGTGGGCGACACGAAGGTCGAGTTCGCGTTCTCCTTCACGTCGGCGAAGATCTCTTCGAGTGCCGCCGTGAGTCCGGCCGCGTCGTTCTGGGTGTAGGACTTGCCGCCGCCAGCGGTGGCGACGTCTTCGAGGTAGTCGGCGCTCTCCGCGATGTCATCGCCGAAGCCCACGACGTAGGTGGTGACGACCTGCTTGCCCGTCACATTGCCTCTCATGTCGTGGTTGAACATGTAGCCGGCGAGATTGACCAGGCAGGCGCCGTTCGCGCTGCCGTCCGGGCCCCTCGCAGGACACGTCGCGCCGCCACCGCCGTCGTCGGTGGCGACGAAGCCATCGGTGGCGAAGTTAGGCAGGGCCGGAATGGCGGCGTTCGACTGGGTGTCCATGGTCGGCAAACCGTCGGTCAGGTAGACGATGAAGGTCTGCTGGCACGAGTAAGTCCATCGGACTCTCGTAGGTGGCGGCAGTCGGGTTGTTGCCGGTGCGTGAGCCCGCCACGCTTGGAAAGGGGGTGGCTGCGTTGAGCCTGGAGTTCACGCCGTAGGTGACCCGGCCGCCCGACAGGTACTGATGCGCCTCGAAGAGAGTTTCCGACAGCGGCGTGAAGCCCGCGGGCCGTCATGCTCTCGACCATCGCCGCCATTTCCGGGCGGGTGTCGTCGGTCAGCTGGACGACCGGGTACACGACCATGCCGCCCTGGGCCTGGAATTCTGACGCGCCGCTTTCGTTGTTGCTGTAACGCATGAGACCGAGATTCACCCCTTGCAGGGTGTTGATCATGTCGGTGGCGACGTCCTTCACGATATCCATGCGCGTCGCGCGCGCGCCGGCGACCGCCGCCGAAGTACCAGTTGATGTAATTGGCGCTGTAGAAGGAGGCGCGCGGCTTGCCGCCCCAGTTGACCTGGTTGTTGGAGAGGTTATCGCCCCAGCGGTTGGTGCCACTGCCGTTACGGGCGTACGTGTTGCTGCCGCCGTCCGGCGAACTGGCAATCGTGTCGCCATGGTTGCCGCGGTCGCCTTCACACTCGACCTTGCGATCGGGGACAGCGGCGGCCAGGTCGGCCCAGGCGGTGCCGTCGACGTTGAGCTGCTGTACGCGCCCGTTCCACCAGCCATTGGTCGTCATGCCGGTGTACGAGGTGCGGCAGCGGTTGGCATCCAGCGTGAACTTGAGCGTGGTGGTGGCGCAGTTCGGTGGGACGGAAGAATTGGCGGTGGCCCAGTAGACGTAACCCGCATCGCACGCGCCCGTATAGGTCTGCGTCCGATCGTAGACCGTGACCACGCTGTCCATACTGCCGGAGGTGTCGATGATGAACAGCACGTTGGGCCGCGCGCCGACACCGGTCGTGAACATCGAGCTCGTGAACACCTCGGAGTCGTCGGCCAGTGTCGGCTGTGCGCCGAGCACCGCCGTCAGACCGACGAGCGTACAGAGAATCCGCGATTTGGGGAATTTCATGATTCGTTCCTCTAACTATTGCGCGAGATTCGCGGTATGGACCACGATTCTCGACAAGTCGGACGTGTTCTTGAGCTGCATGACGACCAGGTTCGCCGACGGATGGCTAACCAGGTACTGGGTCATTTCGGCGAGCGTCACGAAGTCGTTGCCGATGACGTAGCGCGTGCTGGCGCTGGCACGCAACCGCAGCACCTGGCAGGTCTCGCAACGCTGCAGCGTGAGCTCCGAGGTGGCGGAGTCGGGCATGCGAATCATGCTTGGCGAGGCCTCATGGCCGAGCTCGAGAACCCGTGACTGGGCCATCGAGGGCGCGGCAAAGGCGCCCAGCAGGATGACGGCAGCGACGATGTAGAGGCTTTTCATGACTGACTCCCGGTCAGAGAATTCAAAGTTGGGGCGCGCCTACGGGCGAGACGTCGCCGAGGCCCTCGACAGGTGGGGTATCCGTCGGGACGTCGCCCGGCTGGATCGGTGGCGGCGGATTGTTTTCGCCAATACCGTTGATGAGAAAGGCGCCGGTGGTGTGCACCGACTCGGCATTACGCGCCGAGCGGCCGGTGCTTTCGATCGAGTAGTGGAAGCCCACGAACGTGCCGGCGGAATAGCGACTCAACATGTTGCCTTCGCCGCGATAGGTCGTGATGGTGCTGTAGGTGTCAGCCGCCTCACCGGTGACGGTATTGAGGGGCGAATTCTCGACGTCCAACGTGTCACTTTCGACCGGCGTCGGATCGGTGTTGGCGTCGTCGGCCAGCGTCTGCAGGCGCTCCTCGAGTCCGGTCTCGGCGGCGTTGAAGGCGCGCAGGCGCAACTGTTCGCTGGTGGCAGACGCGAGCTCGGTGTTGGCGATGTTCATGCCGACCACCGCCAGCAGCGTGATGACCACCAGCAGGATCAGGCCGATGACCAGGGCTGCGCCGCGTTGCTTGGATCGATTGAGTGTCATATACGCGCCTACTGTTGGCGTGAGTTGCGCAGGTAGATGGTCCGCGACATCACGACGCGACGAAACGCGTCGTTGGGCGTGAAGTCAGTGTCCGCGTACTGGTAGCGGCGGTTGTCGATGAAGCCGGTTTCCGGCTGGTCACCGCGAACACGCACCCAGATACGCACGGACACCACCTGCGCCGAATCCAGGATCGGATCGCCGGCGTTCACGTACTGCGCCGCGAATCCATTGACGAAATCGGCCATGCCATCGCCACCCGGATCGTCGGCAGCGCCATCGCCGTCGAGGTCATCACCCGGATCCACGCCGAACTGGATCTGCAGGTCTTCGACGCCGCGCAGAATCTCCTGGTCGATGAAGTCGGGCGCGCCACCGACGCTGGATAGCGCCTTCATGCGCAGCGCGGGCATGCCCGGGCGGCCGTCCGAATCGGCCGAGATGTAGTAGGCCTGCACCACCATGTCGCGCACTTCGCGCTGCTCATCTTCGACGGTGTCAGGCGGGTCGTTGCTCACGAACAGGCGGGTGTTGGTCTGCGCCGCGACACGCTCGCTGTAGACCTGCAGCTTCGAGGCGTCGGCGTCGACGCCACCGGGGGCCGAGTGGCGCAGCACGAGCAAATCCGTGTCCGCGGCCTGGCCGCCACCTTCGGCGTCGCAGGCCAGGTCGAAGTCGCCATTGGTGGCGGTCACCGTCGCCAGGACGTCGACCGCGAAATTGTCGCCACAGGAGGTCAGGCTCGCAGGAAGTCCGGGCGCCGCGGCCTCGGTCATGCGCAGCTTGTTTGGCGGCGTAAGGTCGCCGGAGTTGTCCCACATGACCGAATTCGGATCCTGTGAATAGCCGTATACGCCCGCCAGTTGCAGCCCGGGCTCCATCACGGCGATCACGTAGCGCGCGTTTTCCTGCACGCGCGCCTGCTGTTCGTTCACGTCGAAGTTGCGGCGCGACTGCGACTGCATCGTCACCGCGCCGATGATCAGGAACGATCCGATGGCGAGCGCCACCAGCAGCTCGATCATGCTGAGGCCGGACTGACGGGCAGCGGCGCGCATTGTGTGGGTGGATTTCATGGCGCTCACGAGGGATTCCCAATGTTCATGGAGACCGCGTACGTGTAGTCGATGTCGGAGTTGGCTTCGCGCCACGAGACATTGATGACGTAGTTGTCCGATTCCGGATCCGCCCGGTCGGTGACGGTCACAGTGCCGGTCACGGCTTCCGCGCCCGGCAGCGTGGCGCGGATGTCCACCAGCCAGCGCGCCAGGTCATCCTCGGCGAGCTCGTTGGGTGTGCAGCGCGCGGTCTCGCAGTCATGCTCCGCGGGCTCACCGCCATAAGTGTCGGTGGCATACGCGGTGGCGGCTTCGCGATTGGCGCGAATGCGGTCGGCGATGCTGCTGGCGAGTTCGACGGCGTGCGACCGCAGCTTCGCCGAGCGGCTCGCCTGCAGGCTCGAAAGGTACAGGCCCGCGATGCCCAGCATGCCGACGGCAATCACCACCAGCGCCACCAGCGATTCGACCATGGAGATGCCGCGTTGCCTCTGCATGCGGGCCAGGCCCTGGAACTTATGCGTGCTCATAGAATTGGACACTCCACCGGATCGTCGCCGCCACTCCAGGCGGTCATTTCATCAGTGAATCTCACAACCACACCGCGCCCGGTGGGCGGAACTTCCACGCCACGCGCGGCCGAAACGGGCCCGCTCGGAGTACGCGGCGTGTTGCCGCGGTCATCGCAATACATCATGCGTGAGGTGGTCGGTTGCCCGGCCACGACCCGCTTGAAACCGGTGGTCGCAAAGGAGATGCAGTCGGTGTTCGAAGCGGCGCTGACGTCGGTGTCCACACGCGTGCCGGAGATCCATTCTTCGTCGACGTCGCGCTCACAATCGGCATCCGGGTCTTCGAATACGATCCAGCCGCTGCCAGCGCCGCAGGTGGCGTCTTCGTCCTCCGGATCCGCAGAGGGGCACATCGAAATGGTGATCTGCCGACGCAACGCTTCGGAACGTGAAGTGATGACCATGCCGAGCACGTCGTTGGCGGCGACCGTCAGGCGGTTGTTGCGCTGAAAGTCGCGAAAATTCGGTACGCCGATTCCAAGGATGACGGCGGCCAGGGCCAGCACCATCATCAGCTCGAACAGGGTAAATCCACGGCTGCGGCTGTTCATATGGAACGGAATCCTGAACGCAGCCTGACCTGCCGTGTGGTCTCACTGACGAGTGGCTCGGCATGGCCGACGAGTGGCTACCGAGCGTGAACTACGTCACGCCGAAGGCCTACATAATCGGCGCCGGCGCGGATCCGGCTGCCGGCCGCGCCAGAAAGGCGTTCTTGCAAACGCCGGCCGCTATATCCATATTCCACGCGCGCCTCAGGGGCGCGTACCCGGGAGTTCGATCATGGAGTGGATTCTGCTTGCCGTCGTCGTCGTCGCGGTCTGGTTCGTCGTCTCCTTGTACAACCGGCTGGTCGGCGCCCGGAACAACTACAAGAACGCGTTCGCGCAGATCGACGTGCAGCTCACGCGCCGTTACGACCTGATTCCGAACCTGGTCGAGACCGCCAAGGGGTACATGAAACACGAGCGCGAAACGCTCGAGGCGGTCATCACGGCCCGCAATTCGGCGCTGAGTGGCCTCAAGGCGGCGGCGGCCAATCCGGGGGATGCTGCGGCGATGCAGGGCCTGCAAGGCGCGGAGAACCAGCTCACCGGCGCGCTGGGCCGGTTGTTTGCGCTGGCCGAGGCGTATCCGGATCTCAAGGCCAACCAGAACATGATGCAACTGTCCGAGGAGCTGACCTCCACCGAGAACAAGGTGGCATTTTCGCGCCAGGCCTACAACGACGCGGTAATGGGTTACAACAACCAGCGCGAGATGTTCCCCGGCAGCGTCATCGCCGGCATGTTCAACTTCACGCCCGCACAGTTGCTCGAGCTCCCCAAGCCCGAGGCACGCGAGGCGCCCAAAGTCTCCTTCACCTGATCAGACGCAGGCACCGGCGTGGACTTCTACGCCCGTCAGGAAGCCGCACGTCGCACGACGCGCTGGCTGCTGCTGGCATTTCTCGTGTCCGTGGTACTGGTGGTCGCAGCCGTCGACGCGATCGTCGTCGTGCTGCTGGGCGCGTCGGATCCGCAGGCTTCGCCCGCGGGGCCGCTGCTGCTCACCACTATTGTCGTATTGGCCATCATCTGCGGCGCCAGCCTGTTCAAGACCCTGTCGTTGCGCGCCGGGGGCGGCGTGGTGGCGCGCTCGCTGGGCGGCGCACGCATCGAACGCAACACGCGTGATCCGGCACTGCGCCGCCTGCACAACGTGGTCGAGGAGATGGCGATCGCCTCGGGCGTCACCATGCCCGAGGTCTACGTGCTCGAAAACGAGGACGCCATCAATGCGTTTGCCGCCGGCAATTCGCCCGCGGATGCCGCCATCGCGGTGACGCGCGGCGCGGCGACCCTGTTGTCGCGCGACGAGCTGCAGGGCGTGGTGGCGCACGAGTTCAGCCACATCCTCAATGGTGACATGCGCCTCAACCTCCGGTTGTTAGGCTGGACCTTCGGACTGCTGGCCATCGCGATTGTCGCGCGCATCGTGCTGCAGAGCTCGCCGCGCACCGGCGGCCGCGACCGCCGCGACGGCGCGGGTGCGCTCTTGCTGGCGGCGCTGGCCGTCATGGTGCTTGGTTACATCGGTGTATTTTTCGGACGCCTGCTGCAGGCGGCGGTCTCGCGCCATCGCGAGCGTCTCGCGGATGCCTCCGCGGTGCAGTTCACGCGCAATCCCGGCGGACTGTCTGGCGCGTTGCTCAAGATCGCGGGCATCAGCTCGGGCTCGCGGCTGGTGACGCCGCAGGCGGAAGAAGTCGCGCACATGTTGTTTGCCGCCGGCCTGCCGCGCCTGTTCGCGACGCATCCTTCGCTCGAGGAACGACTCAAGGAGCTCGACCCGTCGTTCCGGGCCAGCGAACTGCCGGCGCGCGCCGCCGAGGCGGCGCGCTCCGCCCTGCGCCAGCGACAGGATGACGCCACGCAGTCCACCGAACCTGCGCGCCCCGCTGCGACCGGCGGCGCATTCGCCCAGGGAGCCGTCCAGGCGGTGCTCGCCAGCGAAGCCGCCGCGATCGCGGCACAGGCCGGCACCATCGCCACGGAGCAGGTGCGTTACGCCGAGCGGGCGCGCGCCTCCATACCGGAAGGCGTGCGCGAGTTCGTGGACTCTGCCGACCATGCGCGTGCACTCACGCTGGCACTACTGGTGAGCAAGGTACCGGAAGTCCTGGAAGCCCAGCGCCGCGTGCTCGAAGAGGCCTACGGCCCCGAGTCCAGCGCGCACGTGCTGGCGCAACGCGCCACCGCCGACGCGCTCGCACCGGCGCTGCGCCTGCCGGCCGTGCAGCAACTGTTTCCCTCGCTGCGTCGCCTGTCGCTGGGCGAACGCCAGAAATTGCGCGACGTGGTCGGGCGGCTCGCGCTCGCCGACTCACGCATCGACGTATTCGAGTGCTGCCTGACGTTGCTGCTGGCCTCGAGCCTGCATGACGGGCTCGAAGGCGGTGCGCAACACGGCAGCGCTTCACTGTTGCAGGAGATCGACGCCATCCACGTGTTGTTCTGCGTGCTCGCGGCCCATGGAACCGGCGACGCCGCACTCGCGGCTCGTGCCTACGAGGCCGGCATCTCGGTGGTTCTGCCCGAACAGCGGCCGGCGTTTGACATCATCGATGAGTGGCCCACGGCGCTGCGCGATGCACTCGCGCGCCTCGTGCACCTGCGGCCGTTCGCGAAGAAGGTGCTCATCGAAGGCATGGTTCGCTGCATCGCGCACGACCGCACGCTGTCGGTGGCAGAAGGTGAGCTGCTGCGCACGGTCTGCGCCGTGCTGCATTGTCCGCTGCCGCCGATTCTCGGGCAGGCAGCGCTTGGCCAGGCCGGAACCTTGGATAGTTAGACTCAGCGTACGCGAAACGGGCGCAGACCGTCGTCGCGAATCACGATTGCACGATAATCCAGGCCCAGCCGGCGGCTTTGCAGCAGGCGGCGCTCGGGCGGCGTCAACTCGGCGGGCGCCGGCGCTGCCGGCAGCGGCGCCGGAGTATCCGGCTCGTCGGCCTCGCGCCATGCAAGGTTTGACAATTTCATGACTCTGCTCCTTACGCGACCAATGGGTACGGCGCGCAAGTTAAAGGTGTCAGCTTGCGGGGAAGTTAAGGGCGCGCGACGGCGCGATGACATCCGCGGCGGATGTGTAGTTAGAGGGAGACGCGGGGAACTCCGGCGGGGTTACCCTGTCGCCATTCGGCGAGCCCTTATCTCGAAAGAAAGAGGCCGATGGCGGCCGCGAACGGCTCGATGTCCACCAGGAAGGCGTCATGGCCTTCGAGCGACGCCAGCGGCACGAACTCGGTGGCGGTGCCTGCGGCTTCAAAGGCGTTGGCGATCGCATTCTGCTCGTTGATCGTGAACAGGATGTCCGACTCGACGCCGATCACCAGCGCTCGTTCGGCGGCGGCGCGCTTCAGCGCGGCGGCGGCGTTGCCGCCATGCGCCGACAGATCGAAGCGGTCCATGGCGCGCGACAGGTACAGGTAGCAGTTCGGGTCGAACACCCCCACGAACTTGTCCGCCTGCGCGTTGAGGTAGTCCTGCACCGCGAATTCAGCCGGGAAATGCGCACGGCCCGGGGGCAGTGACTGGTAGCGTCGATCGGACGCCGGGCGGCGGCCGAAGCGATGTTTCCATTCGGCGGCCGAGCGATAGGTGATCGTTCCGAGCTTGCGCGCCAGGCGCATCCCCGTGGTGGGTCGCACGTCACCGGAATACTGGCCCTCGCGCCACTCCGGATCGGTGAGGATGGCGTCGCGCTGCAGGGAGCGCAGCGCGATGGCAAATGGTGAGGCCGCGGGGCTTCCGGAGATGCTGATCACGCGGCGCGCGACGCCGCCGAACTGCGCCGCAAATGCCAGCACCACCATGCCACCCAGCGAAGCACCCACTACGGCGGACAAGCTGTCGATGCCAAGTGCGCGCACCACTTCATAGCCGCCGCGAGCGATGTCCTCGACCGAGAGGTCGGGGAAATCGAGGCGATACGCCAGACCGGTGGCCGGATCGATCGAGGCGGGGCCCGAGGAACCAAAACAGCTCCCCAGCGAATTCACGCAGATGACGAAGTAACGCCCGCTGTCGATGGCCTTGTCGGGGCCGACCATTTTCTCCCACCAGCCCTGCGATGGATCCTGCGGCGAAGACGCCGCGTGCGCAGAGGGCGAAAGACCGGTGAACAGCAGGATGGCGTTGTCGCGTGCCGCGTTGAGCTCTCCCCAGGTTTCGTAGGCGACGCGACCTTCGCTCAGCGTGCCGCCGCGCCAGAACGGAAACGGATCCGGCAGGCGTGCAAACCTGGTGGCCGGACCAAGGGTCACCTCAACAAGCTCTGCTGCAGCAGCCGCGCGCAATGCAGGCTCGAATTGGCGCGGCGAGCCGCTCACGGCTCGGGGTCGCCGCCGTCGGCGATGCCTTCGAACAATGGTGTCGACAGGTAACGTTCGCCGGTATCCGGCAGCATCGCGAGTGTGACGCTGCCCGGGCCGGCTTCGCGTGCCACCTTGACCGCCGCCGAGAACGTGGCGCCACTGGAAATGCCCACAAAGATGCCCTCGCTCCTGGCCAGGGCGCGCGCGGCTTCGATGGCCTCGGCGTCGGCCACCGGCACGATGCGATCAGCCACATTGCGATCGAGCACCGCCGGCACGAAGTCGGGCGTCCAGCCCTGGATCTTGTGCGGCGTGAAGGGCTTGCCGGCTAACAACTGCGCGGCTTCGGGCTCGCACACGATGACCTTGGTGTCGGGGCGCGCCAGCTTGATCATCTGTCCCGCGCCGGTGAGCGTGCCGCCCGTACCCCAGCCGGTGACGAAATGGTCGAGCCGCCGGCCGACGAAATCCTGGAGGATTTCCGGGCCGGTGGTGTTGCGGTGATACGCCGGGTTCGCCTCGTTTTCGAATTGCCGCGCGAGGAACCAGCCGTGTTTCTGCGCCAGTTCCGCCGCTTTGGCCACCATCGCCTGACCGCGGCCGGCGGCGGGCGTGAGGATCACCTTGGCGCCCAGCATGCGCATGATCTTGCGGCGCTCGATCGAGAAGGTTTCCACCATGACGGCGACGAACGGGTAACCCTTCGCCGCGCAAACCATGGCGAGCGCGATGCCGGTGTTGCCCGAGGTGGCCTCGACCACCGTCTGGCCCGGCTTCAGCGTGCCGTTACGCTCGGCGTCCTCGATGATGGCGATCGCGAGGCGATCCTTGACCGAAGAGAGCGGATTGAAGAATTCGCACTTCACGTACATCGTCGTGCCGGCAGGCGCGAGCCGGTTGATTTTGACGATGGGAGTACGGCCGATAGTGCCTAGGATGTTGTCGTAGAGCATGGTGCGGGGACTCTAGGCGCGCAGGTATTTGGACACGAGGCTGGCCTTGGCATACCCATATAACGGTTGGTTATGCTGCGCCCGTGACGAATGAACGCTTGCAGAAACTGCTCGCGGGCGCGGGCCACGGCTCCCGCCGCGGCATCGAAGAATGGATTCGCGCCGGAAGGGTGACGATCAACGGCCGCCCGGCATCACTGGGGGACCGGGCCACGCACGGCGACCAGATCTGCCTGGATGGCCGCCCGCTCGACCTCACCGGATCCGCCGCATCCACCGAGGTGCTGCTGTATCACAAGCCACTGGGCGAGGTGACGACGCGCAGTGATCCGGAAGGGCGACCGACCGTTTTCGACCACCTGCCGCCACCGGGCAGTGGCCGCTGGATCGTCGTAGGGCGACTCGACGTCAACACCTCCGGGCTTTTGTTGTTCACGAACGATGGAGAGCTGGCGCATCGACTCATGCACCCGTCGAGTGAAATCGAGCGCGAATACCGGGTGCGCCTGCGCGACGTGCCGTCCGACGCGGTACTCGAGCGACTGCGCCGGGGCGTGACGCTCGATGATGGACCGGCCAGCTTCGACCGCATCGAAATCGAATCGACCGAAGGCAGTCACTCCTGGTTTCGCGTCGCGCTGCATGAAGGCCGCAACCGGGAAGTGCGGCGATTGTTCGAACACGAAGGTTTCGAAGTCAGCAAATTGAGCCGCCAGCGGTACGGTCCGGTGGACCTGCCACCCGACTTGCGTGGGGGTGAATTTCGCCGCCTGGATTCCGCCGCCGTCGCGCGTCTGTCGAAGGCGGCCGCGGCGGTCGAGCGCGACTGACATGTTAGGCTGCCGCGAATGAGAACCACCGCTGCTGTGCTCGCACTCTGCCTGGCGTTGGTCACGGTGGACACAGTCAGGGCCGAGGTGCGTGATATCCGCGAGAATGCTTTCACCCTCGAAGCCACCGCGAACAGCAGCGCGTCGCCGGGCGAGATCTACCGCGCGTTCGGCACAGTGTCCGAGTGGTGGGATGCGGAACACACCTGGTCTGGTTCGTCGAAGAACCTCAGCCTGCAGCTACAGGCTGGCGGCTGCTTTTGCGAGCAGCTCCCCGACGGCGGTTCCATCCAGCACGGCCGGGTGATCTACGTGCAACCCGGCGCCATGGTGCGTCTCGACGCGCCACTCGGACCGCTACAGGAAATGCCGGTCACCGGAATCCTGACTTTCAAACTGGCACCCCAGGGAGCCGGCACCCGGATCACGATGACTTACCGGGTGGCGGGCGGAATGACCATGGAATCGGCCAAACTGGCGCCCATCGTGGATTTCGTCATGGGCGTGCAGCTGGGACGTCTGAAGGCCTACGGCGATGCGCTCAAGCCGCAGAAGTAGTTTGGCCGGTTGAGGGAAGAGAAAGAAAGGCCATGAGCAAAGATCGGAATCGCCTGGTGATCACGTGTGCCGGGCTCCTGTTCACGAGTCTCGCGCTGCTGGCCGCGACGCCGGCGTTTGCGCAGGCGCCGGATCTGTCCAAGGTCGAATTTCGCACCGAAAAGCTCGGCGACAACCTGTTCGCGCTGTTCGGCGCCGGCGGCAACATCGCGGTGCTCAACGGTCCCGACGGCGCGCTGGTGGTGGACTCCGATCTGGTCGAGTTGTCGCCGAAATTGCGCGCCGCGCTGACCTTGCTGAGCGAGCAGCCGGCGCGGTTCCTGGTCAACACACACTTTCACTTCGATCACGCCGGCGGAAACGCCACGCTCGGGCGCGGCGGCGCGGTGGTCGTGGCGCACGACAACGTGCGCAAGCACCTCATGACCCAGCAAGTGGTCGATGTCGGGGTCAAGATCGTGACCGGGCCGACCGCGCGCGAGGGACTCCCGGTGGTCACTTTCGCGGACGGCGTCAGGTTCCACGTGAATGAAGAAGTCGTGGCCGTCAATCACGTCGCCAGCGCCCACACCGACAGCGATGCCTTCGTGTTCTTTGAAAAGGCGAACGTGCTGCATACCGGCGACCTGTTCATGAGCATTGGCTACCCGTTCGTGGATGCCGGAAACGGCGGCAGCCTGGAGGGGCTGATCGCGGCACATGCCCGGGCGCTTGCCATGTGTAATGACCAGACCCGGGTGATCCCGGGCCACGGCCCCCTGGCGACCAAGGCGGAGCTTCAGGCCTACCATGAGATGCTGGTGGTGGTGCGCCAACGCATCGCCGACCTGGTCAGGAAGGGACGTTCCCTGGAGCAGGTGCAGGCTGCCGCCCCTACAAAGGAGTACGACGAACGCTGGGGTAAGGGCTATGTGAAGGCCGATATCTTCATCCAGCGAGCTTTCATCGAGCTCAGCCGGGCCCGAAAGAAGGGGTGAGTACGCCCTGGGATGCCGATATCGGCCAACCGGGCCCCTGGATCGGCGATTTGGGTCCCGAATATCCCTATATAGATGAGTCGCGTGGAATCCCTGCCGGGTCAGGTTCGGAGCCCGACAATCCTTAGCAAAAGTCGCGCCAATGCCGTTGACACCCCGGGGGGTCGAAATCAGAATACGCGGCTCGTTTTTTCCGGGAGGGGTACCCAAGCGGCCAACGGGAGCAGACTGTAAATCTGCCGGCTTACGCCTTCGAAGGTTCGAATCCTTCCCCCTCCACCAATTGCGGGGATGTCAAGGTAGTTAGCTGGTAGGTGTGTGCGGGCGTCATCGGCGGGTGTAGTTCAATGGTAGAACCTCAGCCTTCCAAGCTGATGGCGTGGGTTCGATTCCCATCACCCGCTCCAGTAAAGCTCACGTAGCTCAGTTGGTAGAGCACGTCCTTGGTAAGGACGAGGTCAGCGGTTCAATCCCGCTCGTGAGCTCCAGTTTTCGCAGGGTATTTCGGTAGTTAGGCATCAGATTCAGGTTCAGAGGTTATCTCCGTGTCAAAAGAAAAGTTTGAACGCACCAAACCGCACGTCAACGTGGGCACGATCGGCCACGTCGACCATGGCAAGACGACGCTGACGGCGGCGTTGACCAAGGTCATGGCGGAGACGCATGGTGGCCAGTTCATGGCGTACGACCAGATCGACAAGGCACCGGAGGAAAAGGCTCGCGGTATCACGATCTCGACGGCACACGTGGAGTACCAATCCAAGGCGCGCCACTACGCGCACGTCGACTGCCCGGGACATGCCGACTACGTGAAGAACATGATCACGGGTGCGGCGCAGATGGATGGCGCCATCCTGGTGGTGTCCGCGGCCGACGGCCCGATGCCGCAGACCCGCGAGCACATCCTGCTGGCCCGCCAGGTCGGCGTGCCCTACATCGTCGTGTACATGAACAAGGCCGACATGGTCGATGACAAGGAGCTGCTGGAGCTCGTCGAGATGGAAGTCCGCGAACTACTGTCGGTTTACAAATTCCCCGGCGAAAAGACCCCGATCATCATCGGCTCGGCGCTCAAGGCGCTCGAAGGCGACGCCAGCGAAATCGGCGTGCAGTCGGTGGTCAAGCTCGTCGAAGAGATGGACAAGTACATCCCGGTGCCGAAGCGCGAAATCGAGAAGCCGTTCCTGATGCCGGTCGAAGACGTGTTCTCGATCTCGGGCCGTGGCACGGTGGTCACGGGCCGCATCGAGCGCGGCATCGTCAAGGTGAACGATGAAATCGAAATCATCGGCATCACGGCGACGCAGAAGACCATCTGCACGGGCGTGGAGATGTTCCGCAAGCTGCTCGACCAGGGTGAGGCGGGCGACAACGTGGGCGTGCTGCTGCGTGGCACGAAGCGCGAGGAAGTGCAGCGTGGACAGGTGCTGGCCAAGCCCGGCTCCATCACGCCGCACACGGCATTCGAGTGCGAGGTGTATGTATTGACCAAGGAAGAGGGTGGTCGACACACACCGTTCTTCAAGGGTTACCGTCCGCAGTTCTACTTCCGCACCACGGACGTGACTGGGACGATCGAGTTGCCGGAAAACACCGAGATGGTGATGCCCGGCGACAACATCAAGATGAAGGTGGAGCTGATCAGCCCCATCGCGATGGAGGAAGGCCTGCGCTTCGCCATCCGCGAAGGCGGCCGCACCGTCGGTGCCGGCGTCGTCGCGAAGATCTTGAAGTAAGCAAGTGTCTAACTAGGCCAGTAGCTCAATTGGCAGAGCGGCGGTCTCCAAAACCGCAGGTTGGGGGTTCGATTCCCTCCTGGCCTGCCATCTGTTGAACATGAACGACGAACAGAAACATACATCCGCGGCGCCGGCAGCAACCGGTACCGTGCACTTGATCGCCGCCGTCGCGTTGGTGCTCGGCGGCATTGCGGCGTACTACGTCCTCAAGAGCCGTCCGGAAGCCTGGGCGAGCTGGGCGGCGCTCGCCGCCGGTGTCGTGCTCGGCGCACTGGTGTTCGCGATCTCGCCGAACGGCCGCGCGTTCTGGCAGTTCTTCCTCGAGTCGCGCGTCGAGTTGCGCAAAGTGTTCTGGCCGAGCCGCCAGGAGACCTTCACCACCACCCTGGTCGTGCTGGCCTTCGTGGCGGTGGCGAGCGTGTTCTTCTGGTTGCTCGATCTGATGCTGGCTTCGGTGACGAAGTTCTTCACCGGCCAGGGCTGAGAGGTAAAGATTTAAATGGCACTTCGCTGGTACGTCGTACACGCCTATTCGAATTTCGAGCATCGCGTTTCGGATGCGCTCAAGGAGCGCATCAAGCGCGACGGTCTCGAGCACAAGTTTGGCGAGATCCTCGTGCCGACCGAAGAAGTGGTCGAGATGCGCGATGGTCAGCGCCGCAAGAGTGAGCGCAAGTTCTACCCGGGCTACGTGCTCGTGCAGATGGATATGGATGAGCAGACCTGGCACCTGGTGCGTGACGTTCCCAAGGTGCTCGGGTTCATCGGTGGTACGCCCGACAAGCCGGCGCCGATCACCGAGAAGGAAGCCAACCAGATCCTGCGCCGCGTCGAAGAGGGCGTGGACAAGCCGCGTCCGAAGGTGCTGTTCGAGCCCGGCGAAGTGGTGCGCGTCACCAACGGGCCGTTCAACGATTTCAACGGTGTGGTCGAGAACGTGAACTACGAGAAGAGCCGGCTGCAGGTGGCGGTGCAGATTCTCGGTCGCTCGACCCCGGTCGAGCTGGAATTCTCGCAGGTCGAAAAGGCCTGAAGTTTTATGGACGACGTGCCGGGCGCAAGCCCGACACGGCGATTAATTTCCGGGCGCGAGCCCGTGACATGGGGAGCTACGTCAGCGTACGTAGCGTTGGCACCCAGGAGGTAGATAGTCATGGCAAAGAAGGTAAACGGCTACGTAAAGCTGCAGGTACCTGCAGGCGCCGCGAATCCTGCTCCGCCGATCGGGCCCGCGCTCGGTCAGCAGGGCGTGAACATCATGGAGTTCTGCAAGCAGTTCAACGCTGCCACGCAGAAGGTGGAAAAGAACCTGCCGATCCCGGTGATCATCACCGTGTACTCGGATCGCAGCTTCACTTTCATCATGAAGACGCCGCCGGCGTCGGTGTTGATCCGCAAGGCGATCGGCATCGAGAAGGGCAGCGGTACTCCGAACACCTCCAAGGTGGGCAAGATCACGCGCAAGCAGCTCGAAGAGATCGCGAAGACGAAGACGCCGGACCTCACGGCCTCCGATCTCGACGCGGCGGTGCGCACGATCGCAGGCAGCGCCCGTTCCATGGGCGTGGACGTAGTGGAGTAAGCCATGGCAATTGCAAAACGTGAAAAGACCTGGAAAGCCAAGCTGACCCCGGGCAAGCAGTACCCGATCGACGACGCGCTCAAGATGGTCAAGGAATTCGCCACGGCGAAATTCAACGAGACCGTCGACTGCGCCGTGAATCTCGGCATCGACGCCGCCAAGTCCGACCAGCAGGTGCGCGGTTCCACCGTGATGCCGCACGGCACGGGCAAGACGCTGCGCGTGGCGGTGTTTACCGCCGGCAAGAACGTCGAGCTTGCCAAGGCCGCGGGCGCCGACATCGTCGGCTTGGAAGACCTGGCCGCGCAGGTCAAGGCCGGGCAGATCAATTTCGATCGCGTGATCGCCAGCCCGGATGCCATGCGCGTCGTGGGCCAGCTCGGTCAGATCCTGGGTCCTCGCGGACTCATGCCGAACCCGAAGGTCGGCACGGTTACTCCGGATGTCGCCACGGCGGTGAAGAAACGCCAAGGCCGGCCAGGTGACCTACCGCGTCGACAAGGCGGGAATCATTCACTGCATCATCGGCAAGTCGAAGTTCGAGTCGAATCAGCTCAAGGACAACCTCATTGCGCTGATCAACGACCTCACCAAGGCGAAGCCGGCGACGTCCAAGGGCATTTACCTGAAGAAGATCACCCTCTCCTCGACCATGGGTCCGGGCGTGGTGGTCGACCAGGCGTCCCTGGGTTTGTAGTCAAGGGTTTACAGGTTTGAAGGTTTGATGCGGACCTGCCGCAAGGCAGGTTCCATCCAAGACCGCAGGCGAAGTCGGGGCTAACCACCCGCGGTTTCTTAATCGGAGACGGCCTGCGCAGATGGTGTACCGCTCAGACGGTGTTTCGACGGCGTTCCCTGGTTCAAGAGAAGGGGAACGTCGCAGCTACGCTGGATGAAGGTCGCTGTCGATTGGTGCCGGGCGCCGCCATCTCACGAGAGATGCGGAGTTCCGGATTGTGAAAGTGACTTTTGTTCAGGAGGCGTGGATATGCCACTCAACCTCGATGACAAGAAAGTGCTGGTGGCCGAAGTGACCGAAATGGCGAAGACCGCCCTTTCGGTGGTCGCTGCCGAATACCGTGGACTCACGGTATCGCAGATGACCGATCTTCGCGCCAAGGCGCGCGCTTCAGGCGTGTACATGCGTGTCGTGAAAAACACGCTGGCTCGCAAGGCGTTCGCCGGCACGGCTTTCGAACCGGTTGGCCCGAAATTGAAGGGTCCGCTGGTACTGGCTTTCTCGAAGGACGATCCGGGCGCCGCGGCGCGCGTGGTCAAGGCCTTCTCGAAGGACAACGAAAAACTGGTCGCGACCCTCGTGTCCCTCGGCGGAGAAGTTCTCTCGGCCAAGGACCTCGAGAAAGTCGCGAGTCTGCCAACGCGCGCGCAGGCGCTGTCGCAACTTCTCGGTGTGCTCAAGGCGCCGATCCAGAAGTTCGTCAGCACGCTCGCCGC
>CAWIVS010000016.1:0-73147 GCA_963839685.1 uncultured Pseudomonadota bacterium
GCGCCTGATTTCGCTGAACGTCAATGGCCAGGTACGGCGCGTCGACGTGCTGCCGAACGAGACGCTGGCGATGACCCTGCGTTACAAGCTCGGGCTCACGGGCACCAAACTTGGGTGCGACCGGGGCGAGTGCGGCGCCTGCACCGTGCTCATCGACGATGTCGGCCATATCTCCTGTTCGACGCTCACGCACACGGTGCGCTCGCGCAAGGTGTTGACCATCGAGGGACTGGCCGGCGCCAATGGCGAGCTGCACCCGGTGCAGAAGGCGTTCGTCGCCGAGCTCGCGCCACAATGCGGGTTCTGCACGCCCGGGCAGGTGATGTCGGCGGTCGCGCTGCTCAAACACAATCCCAAGCCAACGCGTGACCAGGCGCGCCTGGCGCTGTCGGGCAATCTGTGTCGCTGCGGCGCCTACGACAACTATCTCAACGGCGTCATGCGTGCCGCCGCCGAAGGGGGATGCCGCGTGAACAACTTCAAACACATCGGCAAGGACTTCATCCCGCACGACGTGGTGGCCAAGGTCACCGGCACCGCCAAGTACGCCGAGGACTTTCGCGCCGACGGCATGGTGTTCTGCAAGCTGCTCACCAGTCCCATGCCCCATGCGCGCGTGAAGAACATCGACGCCGCCGAGGCGCTCAAGATGGATGGCGTGCTCGGCATGATCACCGCGGATGACTTTCCCGCAGGGCCTCCGGGGTCCGCGCCCGCGCTCACGAAGGAGCCCGTGTACGTGGGGGAGCCCATCCTCGCCATCGCGGCGCTCAGCGAGCAGGCTGCCGAGGACGCCATCGAGCGCATCAAGATCGACTACGAGCCGCTGCCGTTCATCTTCGATCCACTGGAGAGCCTGTTTCCCGGCGGCAAGGACGCGCGCGGTGACGGCTTCAACACCGGCACGCTCGCCGGGCTGGACGCCGGCAACATCAAGTGGACGGCCGCCGATTTCGCGCGCGTGAAGCCGGGCGAAGAGTTGCCCATGGGTAAACCCGCCGAGGAATGGAACTACGGCGACGTCGAGGCGCAGTTCAAGCAGTGCAAAGTCGTGTACGAGGAACGCTTCGTCACGGCGTCACTCGCGCATCACAGCATGGAACCGCGCAGCTGCATGGCCTACTGGCAGAACGGCAAGTGCTTCGTGCACGCCAGTCTGCAGAGCCAGTCGTTCGCGCTGCCGGGGCTGGCGCAGATGCTCGGGCGTGAAACCCGAAGACGTCGTGCTGATCGCCGAGTATTGCGGCGGCGGTTTCGGCTCCAAGGGTTCGGCCTATCCATGCATGACGATCCCGGCCTACCTGTCGAAGAAGATCGGCAAGCCGGTGATGATGCGCATCAGCCGCGCCGAGGAGTATTACCTCGGCTCGGCGCGCAACGCCTTCCAGGGCAACATCAAGATCGGCTTCGATGCCTCCGGCAAGTTGTTGGCGGCCGACGTGTACGTCGTCCAGGACTCCGGCGCGCACATCAGCTTCTGGGACTATCGCGCCTTTGGTGAGGCGCTGGCGCTGGTCTACCAGCCGAAAGCGATGCGCTGGCGCGGCATGCCCATCTTCTGCAATGCGCCGACGCGCACCGCACAGCGCGGCCCGGGCCAGAACCAGCTCGCCTGCATCATGGAGCCGCTGGTGGATCGCGCCGCGCGCGAGCTCAAGATCGACCGCGTCGAGATCCGCAAGCGCAACAACCCGGTGAACGGTTCGCTCACGGGTGGCGCTGAAGGCAAGCGCGGGCCGGTCACCAGTGCCTACATCAAGGAGGCGCTCGACAAGGGACGCGCAAAATTCAACTGGGACGAGCGCAAGAAGAAGAGCGGCCAGAAGAACGGGCCCAGGGTGACCGGCATCGGCATCGGCCAGGCGTTCCATCCCGCGGGGTTCTTCGGCTTCGACGGCCTGCTGTGCCTGAAGCCCGACGGCAAGCTGCACATCCACACCGGCGTCGGCAATCTCGGCACCTTCTCGCATTCGGGCACTTCGCGCATCGCCGCCGAGGTGCTCAAGATCGACTGGGAGAACTGCGTCATCGAGCGCGGCGACAGCCGCAAGAATCTGCCGTGGAATATCGGCCAGTTCGGCAGCAACACTTCTTACACCATGACGCGCACCAACTACGTGGCCGCGCAGGACATGCTCGCCAAGCTCAAGGAGATCGCGGCGCAGGACCTCGGCGGCAAGCCGGACGATTACGACGTGGACGGCGCCAAGGTGTTCGCGAAAGCGAATCCCTCGAAGTCGCTGAGCTACGGCGACGCGGCCAGGCGCGCCATTGCTCTCGGCGGCAAGTTCGACGGCCACGAACTGCCCAAGGACATCAACCCGATGACGCAGGCATCGGCGACGGCGCTCGCCGGGCAGGGTCTGATCGGCGTCGCCAAGGACAACCTGCCCGTGACGGGTCAGCCGGCCGCCTTCGCCGCCTGCTTCATCGAGATCGAGCTCGACACGGAAACCGGCATGCACCGCATCGTCGACCTGGTGTCGGTGGCCGACTGCGGCACCGTGATCCATCCCATGGGCCTCGCCACCCAGATCAAGGGCGGCGCGGTGCAGGGCATCGGCATGGCCACGCTCGAGCGGCTGGTGTTCGATCCCCAGAATGGCCTGCCTGCCAATGTCGGCTTTCACCAGCAGAAGCCGGCTAGCTACCTCGATCTGCCCCCCGAGATGTTCACCGACGCGGTGGACAAGGCCGATCCTTCCAACCCGGTGGGTGCCAAGGGCGTGGGCGAGCCGCTGATGGGCGCGTCCGCCTCCGCGTTGCTGTCCGCGATCTCCGATGCCATGGGCGGGCACGTGTTCAATCGCACGCCGGTCCTGCCCGACATGATCGTGAACCACATCGCGGGCCGGCCGCAGCCACGCAAGCCGCTCAGCATCAACACGCAATGAGGAGCTCGAACTATGTCCCGTGACATGATGCCGTCGTTCGAGCTCTACCAGCCGGATTCGCTGGAAGGCGCGCTCAAACTATCGAAGGATCTCGACAAGGACGGCTGGCTGCTCGCCGGCGGGCAGGACAGCTACGACTGGTTCAAGGACCGAGCCAAGCGCGCAGCAGCACTCATCGATCTCACCGGCATCGCCGCGCTCAGGGGCATCCGCGAGACTCCCGAAGGCCTCGAGGTCGGCGCGCTCACCACGCTCACCGAGATTGCCGAGAGCGAAGTGGTGAAGTCGAAGTACACCGTGCTGGCACGCGCCGCCGCGCGTGTGGCCAGCCCGCAGATCCGCAATGCCGGCACGCTCGGCGGCAATCTCTGCCAGGACACGCGCTGCTGGTACTACCGCGCCGGCGTCGATTGTTACCGCGCCGGCGGCAATACCTGTTACGCGGACACGCCGCAGGGACAGAACCGGGAACATTGCTTGTTTGGCGCGTCGCGTTGCATCGCGGTGACGCCGTCGGACACCGCGCCGGCAGTCGTGGCGCTCGAGGGCAGCATCGTAATCTTCGGCGAGAAGGGCGAACGTACGGTGCCGGCCGAGGAGTTCTTCATCGGCCCGTCGGTGGACATCACCCGCATGACGATCCTGAAGCCCGGCGAGATCGTCACCGCCGTGCGCCTGCCGAAAAAGTGGGCCGGGGCGAAGTTCTATTTCGAAAAGGTCACGGATCGCGCCACCTGGGATTTCGCGCTGGTGAATGTCGCCTCGGCCATGATTGTCGACGGCGGCACCATCAAGGATGCACGCATCGTCTGTGGCGCGGTCGAATGTGTGCCGCGTCGCCTCAAGTCAGTCGAGCAGGCCGTCATCGGTCAGCCGCAGAACGAAGACACGGCGCTGATCGCCGGCCGCACCGCCAGCCAGGGTGCGACGCCAGTGCAATACAACGGCTTCAAGATCCCGCTGATGGAGAACCTGGTGCGTCGCGCCGTCCGCGATAGCTAGGGGACTGGCTCCATTTCCGCTTCGGAAATGGTGCCTGTCCCCGTTCCCGGTAGTGCTTAATGGAAATATTCCGCATCACTCGCAACGCCTGGGGCCAGGAGACGCTGGAAGGCATCTCCTGGGACCTGCTGCCCGTGGCCTTCTGGCTCGGGGTTGCAATCATCGGGGGTCATCTCATCTGGCGCGCGCTGCGCGGGAAGCGCGGGACAGCGCGGGGACAGTCCCCTTCCTGAACATGAGTCATCAGCAATCTCCTGCGACGGCGGGAAATCGCGATGGGGACAGTCCCCGCCGTCGGGAAGGGGACAGTCCCCTCATCACCCGCCACGCGCCCATCGACCGGGTGTTGCACTGGATCACCGCGCTGGCGGTGTTGCTGCTGATGGGCAGCGCCTTCCTGCCCATCGTCGGCCTGAAATTTTCGTGGGTGCCGCTGCACTGGATCACCGGCGTGGTGCTCACTGCTGCCGTCCTGTTCCACCTGGTGCGGTCCAGTCTTTTCAAACGCCTCCGGTGCATGGTGATTCGCCCGCGCGACTTCCGCGATGCCCTCGCCGGGCGCCGCGCCGCCAAGTACACGCTGGCGCAGAAGCTCATGCATGCGGTGCTCGGCACCGCGGTGCTGGTCGCGACCGTGACCGGCGTCATCATGCTGGCCAAGGTGGACACGCCGCTGTGGAACCGCGACCCGTACCTGCTCGATGCGGCCACCTGGGGCGTGGTCTACGTGCTGCATGGCGCGTCAGCGCTGCTGTGCCTCACGCTCACCATGACGCACGCATATTTTTCGCTGCTGCCGGAAAAACGCGCCTACCTGCGTGCCATGATCGGTGGCCAGATGGCGCGCGCCGAGGCCGCCGAGTTCCACGATCCGAAACGCTGGTCGGGCCAGCGCAAGAGCGATCCACGTGAAAATGCGACATGAGTGATGCAACACTGGCCCAGCGCCTCGATGCCATCGAGGCTGGCTATGAATATTGCCTGGCGTATGCCGCGCAGGGACGCACCGACGATGCCGGCACGCCGATTCGGGAGACGCTCGCGGGCATGTTCTTTGCGCTCGAAGGACTGGCTCCGCTGCTCGATGCCTCGCTGCCTCACTCCGCCGCGAAGCACGCCGCCAGTACGCGCGTGTTCCTGGATGCCGTGAGGCGCGACACGGCCGTGGCGCAGGGCGCGATCGGCCTGGTGCTCGATCGACCGGCCATTGGTTCGCTGCTGGTCGACAATCTCAACGCGTCGATTCACCTGCGCGCCTTGTTGACCGATCTCTTCCTCATCGACCAGGCGATTATCGACCGGGGCTTCATCCCCGTCCAGATGATGGGTCCGGCCTCGGGGCCGGCGGTACGTCAGCGTCATGGCACCTGTGTCATGGCGCGGATCAGCGCGCTGGCCTGCGGCGCTGGCAACTGCAGGATGCGCTGGTAGACCGAGATGGTGATGGTGCAGACCTTGCCGCGATCGGCGCGCGGATCCTCGGCGTGCGCCAGCATCTGCGCGTCGCTGCCAAACTGGTCGTAGGTCGCATTGATGACCGCGGCGAGATTTTCCTTGACGTCTTCCGGTTCGGGCAGGGGCACCGGATTTTCGGCGGCGCTGCGAATCACATCACCCATCAACTCCAGCGTGCGTGTCTGGGCTCGCTCATCGACCAGTTGCGCAACATCGGGGGGGCCGGCCACCTTGGGAAACCAGTAGCGAAAACAGGCATCACCTGTTGCGGTCTGCAGGGTCTTCGCGGTGGCCACCATGTCGCGCACCAGTGCCAGCAGGGAATCCTGCGAGGCATGCGCGAGTGCGCGCGTGGCCACGAGACTGATCTCGGCATTCGCGAAATTGATGAACTCTTCGCGGCTCACCTCGTCACGCTGGTACAGCCGGTATTCGTTGACGAGATCGTCGAACAGCTTGGCCTCGTGTTTCTGCAGTACCCGGTAGACCGGTTGTTCCAGCAGCGCCGCCTGGGCGCGATACCGTTCGTACCACCAGGCCCCGACGGCAACGACAGTAATGGTGGCGAGGCCCGCCACGATCCACTTGAACATGGGGCGGCAGCCTATCATCCGGTCCGGAATCAGGGTTTCCGTGAGGGATTGCCGGCTTTTGGCCTTCCACTTTGCGGGGCGGCCCGCTTCATCTGTATAGTCGCGCCCGCTTACTCAGGGTCGAGCGGTCATCGCCCCCTAAAGCACGCAAGTCCGAAAGCGTCCCCTTGAAAGAAATAAGGAGTGACGCAGTCGATTCGCAAACTCTCTCGCTAATGACCGCAGCCCGGACTCGAGAAGTCCGAGGCAATGCGAGTCTCGTTCCGAAAAATCAAAGGTATTTCATGTCATTCGATACTCTCGGGCTCAAGCCCGAGTTGCTCCGTGCCGTGGCCGACAAAGGCTACACGGTTCCCACTCCCATTCAGCTCGAGGCCATCCCGGCCGTGCTCGCAGGCAAAGACGTGCTCGCGGGTGCGCAGACCGGTACCGGCAAGACCGCGGGCTTCACTCTCCCCATCCTGCAGAAGCTAGGCGCCCGCGGCGCGCGCAATCCGCGTGCGCTGGTGCTGACTCCCACGCGTGAGCTCGCCGCGCAGGTGGCGCAGAGCATCACCGACTACGGCAAGTACGGCGACCTGCGCACGCAGGTGATCTTCGGCGGAGTCTCCGAAAAGCCGCAAATCGACAAGGCCCGCCATGGCTGCGACATCCTGGTCGCCACTCCCGGCCGGCTGCTCGACCTGTGCGAGCAGCGCGTCGTGTCACTCTCCGAGGTGCAGATCTTCGTGCTCGACGAAGCCGACCGCATGCTCGACATGGGTTTCATCCGCGACATCAAGCGCGTGTTGAAGATGCTTCCGCAGCAGCGCCAGAACCTCATGTTCTCGGCCACCTACTCCGACGACATCCGCCAGCTCGCCAGCAACTTCCTGCGCAACCCGGTGTCGCTGCAGGTCACGCCACGCAACGCAACCGCCGACAAGGTGGAGCAGAGCGCCTATCGTGTTCCCAAGGATCACAAGCGCCATCTGCTGGCGCACCTGATCACCGAAGGCAACTGGCACCAGGTGCTGGTGTTCACGCGCACCAAGCACGGCGCGAACCGGCTCACGCAACAGCTGGAACGGTCGGGCATCAACGCCATGGCCATTCACGGCAACAAGAGCCAGAACGCGCGCATCAAGGCGCTGCAGGACTTCAAGGAAAATCGCATCACCGCGCTGGTGGCCACCGAAGTCGCGGCACGCGGTCTCGACATCAAGGAGTTGCCGCACGTCGTGAACTACGAGTTGCCGAACGTGCCGGAAGATTACGTGCACCGCATCGGTCGCACCGCGCGCGCGGGTTCCGCGGGTTCGGCCGTGTCGCTGGTGTCGCCGGACGAGCTCAGCTACCTGCGCGACATCGAGAAGTTGCTCAAGCGCAAGATCGATTTCGTCGACACGCCTCAGTTCACCATCAAGGAAGGCGCGCATCAGCCGCGCACGTCCAGCGGCGCAACTGGCGAAGCGCGTGAATACCAGCCTCACCAGGATCCGCGCCGGCGTCCCGAGCATCGGCGCTCGCCGCGCAACGGACAGGGGGGCGGAAGGCGTGGTGGGAATCAGGGTGGCGGTGGACGCAGCGCGCCCGGCCGCGCCAGTCACGATTCATACGCGCCTGCGGAGCAGGCCGCGCAGCCGTCGGGCGAGCGCGCATCCCATCCGCACCGCCAGGGCCAGCGTAGCGGCGGACAGCATCGTTCGCACAGTGGGCAGCCCGGTTCAACCGGTGGGGGTCACCACGGTGCTCCCCGCGGCGAGAAGCGCGGCGGCCATGGTGATCAAAGAGGGGCGGTGGTCAGAGGAGCGGCGGCGGCGGGCAGCGCAGCGGCTTCGCGCGCGGGGCGCGTTCGAGTGGTGGACGCGGTAACGGCGGCGCGGGAGGCGGGCAATCCGGCGGCTTCTCGCGCATGACCTGAGCGAAAAAAAAGCCCGCGCGGCCTGACAGACCGCGCGGGCGCCCGACTCAAACTAGTCCGCGGATCGCTTATTGACGCGGGGTTTCAGTGTCGGGCGGAGGAGTGGTGGCCGGTTCCTCGCTCGGCGAAGGCGCCGATTGCGGAGTCGGGCTGGCCGAACCCTTGGTGCGAGCCTTCCACTCGGCGCTATCGAGATAGCCGTCGCCATTCGCGTCGGCCGACGTGAACACGATGGTCGAATCCACGGCCGCTTCCGCCTGCGAGATCCGGCCATCGCCGTTGCTGTCGAGCTTCTTGAAGGACGAATCCGGCATCGCCGACTTGTCCTTCTCCTTGCCGTATTGATCGTTGTCGGCAGCCACGGCGGCAGCAAGCGGCAGCAGCGCGGCGGCGGCGGTGGCGATAAGAATCCTTGCTTTCATGTCTTTCTCCTCGTCAATGCATTGGAAGGGAAGCGTGATCGCGACGTCCGAAGCTGTCGCTTCGACGTCCAGCCACGCCTCCCTGAAATGCTGCAAGTGATGTGCCAGCGTGAAATGCGGCATCGCGGCGCGCGCACGGGGATTTTCCGCGCTGCGGGTCGCCCCGCAACGACAACCGCCATTGCGAGCGGCGCATGACAGCGACAACCAATCGTGACCTAACTACAAACAATCACTTGGCGGTCGCCGATCGCGGACGTCGGACACGCTCGGATGCAGAACACAGAGGAATCCGGCGCGCAGCGTCGCCACGGTCGACGGCGGCGTGAGCAGGCCGTCGGCGCGCTTCAGAATGCGCGCTGCCGCGTAGCCGGTTTCGCTCCAGCGGAAGGCCTGGCCGCCCGCGATTACGTAGGCATCTCCCGACAACACCACCATCGCGCCATCGGGCAGTTCGGCCGGTGTGCCGCGCAGCGGGTGAATGCGCCTCACGCCGTCGCGCAGCCGTTCGGCGTGCAGCCGGGTGTCGATCTGCGCGGCGCTCACTCGCGCCAGGCGATGTGCGCGTGCCCACGCGCCTGCGAAGGCCAGCGCCGCCTCGCGGCGGCAGTAGTAGCAGGGCCGATGTCCGGCAGAAAGCGCGGTGGCCTCGTCCAGGAAGAACAACTCCGTCCAGCTGCGCCGGCTCATGACCTTGCGGCGGACGCCGCGGAAGTCGCAGCGGCAGATGATCCATGCCTTGTTAGTCCAGCGCCGCTTGAGCAAGGTGCGCGTCGCCGGATCATGGATGATGCCGCGATTGCCCAGGAACATGCCGCGCTGTTCGATTGCGACGATATCGCCGAAAGGGGTGACGCGGTTCTGCAGTGGCATGAAGTCTTTCTCGTGCGTGCCGCGCCAGTCTAGTCAAAGTTTTGCGAACGCAGGCGATTGGGGTCATGCTCGTTCTGCGTCAGCAAGAACAGCAAGAACGGAGGGGGAATGGCAGTGAACACCGCAGGCGCCCAACGCGCCGAAAAATCTTGCGCCCTGGGCCAAGGCGGACTTGCCGGAACCGCCAATGCCGCGTGGCCTCGCCTGGATCGGCGTCTGCGGACCCGGCGTCATCGTGCTCGGCGTGTCGATCGGCAGCGGGGAATTCCTGCTGGGACCGGCCGTTTTCGTAAAGCACGGACTGTCACTGCTGTGGGTGACGCTGGTCGCGGTGTTCTTTCAGACGGTCTTCAACACCGAACTCATGCGCTACACGGTCGCCACCGGCGAACCGGTGGTCACCGGATTCATGCGCACGCGCCCGGGAAAGACGTTCTGGGCCTGGTTCTACGCGTTTCTGTATTTCCTGCAGGTCGGCTGGCCGGCGTGGGCGGCCGCGGCGGCCGGGGCGATCTTTTTCGTGATCTTCGGTCATCTTCCCCAGCTGCCCGGCGACGCGGACACGTATTACGTCATAGGGGTCGCGACCTTCCTGGCGTGCATCACCGTCCTGCTGCTCGGGAAACGCATCGCACGCACGCTTGAACTGCTCAACTGGGTGCTCGTGGTCGTGATCATCGGCGGCTTCTTCGTGCTCGGACTCATCTTTGTTCCGGCGGGCACCTGGGGTTCGGCGTTGCTGGGTTTCACCGGTTTCGACACGCGTTCGGGCTCGTTCAATTTCATGCCGGAAGGAATGGACTTCGTCCTGTTGGGCGCATTGGTGGCGTATTCGGGCGGCGGCGGCGTGCTCAACATCACGCTATCGAACTGGGCGCGCGACAAGGGCTATGGCATGGGCAGCCGTGTCGGACACATCGGCGGCATGGTCGGCGGCGAACGCACCCAGCTCGCCGATACCGGATTCATCTTCGAGCCGGACGCGGCAAACATGAGTCGCTGGCGTGGCTGGTGGCGCATCGTGCGCGTCGATCAGTGGGGCATTTTCTTCGTGGGCGCGCTGCTCGGCATGATGCTGCCCGCGTTGCTGTACGTGACCTTCGTCATGCCTGGTACGGAAATGAAGGGCCTCGAGATCGCGGCGGTGCTGGCCAGCAAGATCGGTGCGGCCGCTACGCCCGCCATGGGACTCATCGTGGCCGTGCTGGGCGCCTGGATCCTGTTCAAGACGCAGCTCGACTGTGTCGAAGGCATGACACGCTCCGTCACCGACATTCTGTGGACCGGAAGTTCGCGCGTACGCGCGTGGCGTGGCGGCGACGTGCGCGCGGTGTACTACGTGGTGCTGGCCATCGTGGTGGTCTGGGGAATGATCGCGCTGCGCATCGCGCCGCCGCTGGTGCTGCTGCAGATCGGCGCCAACATCGGCGGCGCGATCTTCGTGATCGCGGCGCTGCACCTGCTGTATCTCAACACGCGGCTGCTGCCGCCGGCGCTGCGCCCGCCGCTGTGGCGGAGCGTGACTCTGGTGGGCATGGCGCTGTTCTACAGCTACTTCACCTTCCTGGTGGCCCGGTCCCTGATCTCGAAAGCACTACTTGCCACGTAGTGGCGGGTTCTAACGCTTGCGGCTGATCTCGATGCCGTTGCCGATATCGATGAGGACGGAGTCGAGATCGCCTGCCTGGCGGACGCGCGCGCGATAGGCCTCGGCCTGCGGACGCACCACTTCCGGCAACAACATGTTGTCGGCGGCGACGATGGCGCCCGGCGCGAGCTTGGGATGCAGCAGCTCGAAGCAGGGCAGGTACAGATCCTTCCAGACGTCGAGCAGCACGAAGTCGAACGGGCCCGACAGGGTCTTCAGCGTCTCCAGGCAGTCGCCCTCGTAGAACTCCACGCGCGTCGACAGACCCGCGCGCGTCAGCGCCTGGCGGGCATGTTCGATCTTGAAATCGCGCAGCTCGAGCGACAGCACCTTGCCGCCGGTGGCACGCGCGGCCGCGGCCAGCCACACGGTGGAATAGCCATAAGACGTGCCGAGCTCGAGGATGCGGCGCGCCTTTCCGCCGCTCGCAAGTAGATAGAGCAGGATGCCGGCCTCGCGGCCCACCGAGAGCAGCAGGTCGTCGAGATTGGTGCCCGGCGCGCCCGGAGCGAAGGTGCGGCGTTGTTCTTCTTCGGCGCGCCGCTCGAAGTCGGCGAGCACGCGTTCGATGACAGGGTCGACGAGTGGCATAGGGGCGCTCAATAGTGCACGGAAGGCACCGTGTTGGCGAGTGTCGCCGGTGGGGTTGCGGGTTTCGTCATCATCGGCAGGTAAGGGTTGGTATCCACGTCGGATGGTTCTGATGCGGGCCGGGGTTTCATGACGCGTTGAGGCGGAAATTCCACCGCGCCACGCGCCGACGTTGCACTGCCGCGCAATCCCCAGCACTATCCGCGCTCCCGGCCGCCGGCACCGCGCGCCGCGGCAGATGCGCCGCGGAGCTTGCGCGGCCCGTCATCAACCCATGGATTGCGAGGAACCGGCCATGCGCGCGACGTGTTTGACTCGAGTAGTTAGTTTGGCGTCGATCCTGTGCGGCGCCGCCGTGGCCGCGGACAACGACGGCCTGACACTGCCGGCGGGATTTTCCGCGACCGTCGTGCAGGAGGGCCTGGGCGCCGGGCGACACCTGGCGGTGGCCGACAACGGTGACATCTACCTGGCCAGCCGCAACGGCCTGGTCGCGATGCGCGATACCAACGGTGACGGCAAGGTCGACCAGACCGCACCTTTCGGCGACGTGAAGGGAACCGGCGCGCGCATCTTCGGCAGCTGGCTCTACGTCTCGGACAATGTCGGGATCTACCGTTACCCGCTGAAGAAGGGGGAGCTCGCGCCTTCGGGTGCGCGCCAGACCGTGGTGTCGGGTTTCCCGATGGAGCGTCAGCACGCGGACAAGACCTTCGCGCTGGATGACGAAGGGCACGCTGTACGTGAACGTCGGCGCGCCATCGAATTCCTGCCAGCAGAAGGATCGCCAGGAAGGATCCCTGGGCCAGTCACCGTGTCCGATCCTCGAGAAATACGGCGGCATCTGGGTGTTCGATGGCAACAAGCTCGACCAGACGCCGGCCAACGGCCGCCGCTACGCCACCGGCATGCGTAACGCCGTCGCGGTCCAGTGGAATGCCTCGCAGGGCGCGCTGTACTCCGTGATCCATGGCCGCGATTCCATCGACACCCTGTTCCCCACGCTCTACAACGCTGAGGACAACGCGACGCGCCAGGCCGAGGAATTCCACAAGGTCGTCGATGGTGGCAACTACGGGTGGCCGTACACCTTCTTTGACACCAGGCTGGGCAAGCGTGTGGTGGCGCCCGAATACGGTGGCGACGCAAAGAAAGAGCCGGAAGCCGGCAAGTATCCCGAGCCGCTGGTGGCGTTTCCCGCGCACTGGGCTCCCAACGACCTGCTGTTCTACTCGGGCAAGAATTTTCCGCAGCTATACCAGGGCGGCGCCTTCATCGCGTTCCATGGCAGCTGGAATCGCGCTCCCGAACCGCAGGCGGGCTACAAGGTCGTGTTCCAGCCGATGAAGGACGGCAAACCCAGCGGCGCCTATGAAGTCTTTGCCGACGGCTTCGCCGGCGAGATGGCGGACAACAATCCGCGCAATGCGAAGTACCGACCGGTCGGCCTCGCGGTGGGTCCGGACGGTTCGCTGTATGTGTCCGACTCGCAGAAGGGGCGCATCTGGAAGATCTCGTACCAGGCAAAATGAAACGCGCCGCGAGTTTCGCGCTGCACGGCACGGCCTTGCTGGCCGCGGTCTGCGCCATGGCGGCGGAACCATCGCCGCCGGATGCTCGCCCGCCGGGTCAGCGGTTGTACGGCAGGCACTGCCTGTCCTGTCACCAGGCGGACGGCGGCGGCGTGCCCAACCTGCAACCGCCGATCGCGGGCGGCAACTGGGTCAAGGGTGACCCGCAGGCGCTCGCGTTGTTCGTGATGACCGGTGGCTTCGATTCGGCCTCGCGCAAGGACGCCGCCGTCGACAATGTCATGCCCGAGTTCCGTCAGCTCAGCGATGAGGATCTCGCCGAAATCCTCAGCTACATCCGCGCGAAATTCGGCGGCGGCGCTTCTGCCGTCACGGCAGCCGAAGTCGCCGCCGCACGCGCCACCCTGAAATAAATAGGGACATTCCTATTTTCCAGAAAGACTGGGAGCGGTGAGTAACGGAGACAATGGCGCCATGACCGAGCGCAGCTTCGGCAGGTCCGTCCACGCTTGCCAGAAAAATAGGAATGTCCCCATTTATTTCACGCGATACAGGTGCACGTAGCGGTCGGTCTTTCCTTTGACCGCGGCGTCGTAGACCCCTTTGTCGAACTGGTCCTTGGGATTGCGCAGGCCGTCGTAAGACTTCTCGAACACGAAACCATGCGAGGTGATGCTGTTCTTCGCCCAGTCCTCGTTGAGGCGATGCAGTTTTCCGGCTGCTTCCCGGCCCGTGCCCGCGGCCGCATTGTGATCGATGATCAGTAGTTTGCCGCCGGGCTTGAGCATGCGGTGGATGGATTCGAGGAAGCCATCGGTATTGATCTCCGGCCAGCCTTCCTTTTCATCGATCCAGTAGGCGTCGTGGTAGGCCATCACGATGACCACGAGGTCGACGCTCTTCGGAGCGATGTTCATGTAGCTGGCTTCGACGATCCGCCGCTCGACATTGCCGAGCCTGCCCTCGGTGTAGCGGGCCTTGATGCCGTCCTTGGAGTAGGTGGCATAAGGAATGTTGTTGATGGCGAGTACCTTGCCGCTGGGGCCCACGACCCCGGCTAACAACTCGCTGTAATAGCCGCCAGCCGCGAAGATGTCGGCGACCACCATGCCGGGTTTCACACCGGCAAACGCCATGACCTCGGCGGGTTTATCGCGCTTGTCACGCTCGCGGTCGGCCGCGGTGCGTTCCGGGCTGGCGATCGACTTTTCGATGGGTGTGGTATCCGCGGCGCCGGCGGTGATGGCGACCAGCAGAAGGCAGCTCAGCAGCGTGTTCTTCATTGGATTCTCCTTTTCGGCGATTATGCGAAGGCGGCACGGCGGCCGGAACCACGTCCATCGCGCCAGTTACTCACCTTGGCGAACCTGAGACCAACCCATTGGGGGCCCACCATGCGTAACTCACTCATTCCTGCGTTTGTAATCCTGCTCGCGGCCAGCTGGACCGCTTTCGGGGCCGGAAGCGGCAGCATGTCATCGGGTGGCGGCGCCGGAACGCGCTACGACTCACCGGCCACACCCGAAGAAACCGCGCGCCTGGCGTACAACGCCGGGGTACGAGGCGTCGAGAAAGGCGACGAGCTGAGCGCTGATGCAGCGCGGCAGACGGACGCCAGGAAGCAGCAGAAGGCGCTCGACAAGGCGAAGAAAGCCTATGCCGGCGCGTTGAAAAAATTCACACGCGCCACCGAACTCAACCCGGTGATGTACGAAGCCTGGAATTACCTCGGCTACGCGCATCGCAAACTGGGTGATTACCAGGCCGCGCTCACCGCCTACGATCGCACCCTGAATCTCAAGCCCGGTTACCCGGAGGCGATCGAGTATCGCGGACATGCCTACCTCGGACTCAACCGGCTCGAGGATGCGAAGCAGGCGTATCTCGCGCTGTTCGCCGACAATCGCAAATTAGCCTCGCAGTTGCTTGCGGGCATGCAGGCCTGGGTGGGTGAGCATCGCGGCAATCCGTCCGGAGTCGACGGCAGCTCGCTCGAGGCCTTTGCCTCCTGGGTGAGCGAGCGCAGCGCCATTGCCAGCCAGACTGCAGGGCTCACCCGCGAGGGTTCCAGCGCGGGCTGGTAGCGCGCCGGGTGATTGAAACCGTGCGCCGCGCGGGCACATCGATGCGCCTCACCGCCATGCTCATCGGCATGGCGGCGATGTCGCTGTCGTTGTCGCTTGGGGCCGCGGCGGGTGAATACCGCTGGCGACTGCCGCGTGGCTTCCCGCAGCCCGCGGTGCCTGCTGAAAATCCCATGAGTGATGCCAAGGTGGCGCTGGGCGCACGGCTATTCGCCGATCGGCGCCTGTCCGTCGATGGCAGCTATTCCTGCCAGAGCTGCCATGTGCCGGAACGCGCCTTCACCGACGGGCGGGGGCGCTCACGCGGCGTCACCGGCGCCGAACTCGCGCTCAATGCGCCGACGCTGCTGAACGCCGCCTACAACGCTTCACTGGGCTGGAACGATGTCGGGATATTCACGCTCGAGCAGCAGATGCGCGGCCCGTTGTTCAACCAGCACCCGCCGGAGCTCGGGCTTGCGGGGCGCGAAAGCCTGGTCGAATCCGAATTCGCGGCCGACCCGGAGCTGGCGCCGCTGTTCATGGCGGCCTTTCCCGGCGAAGCGCGGGCGGTTTCGATGGACAACGTGATTCGCGCCATCGCCGCCTACGAACGCACCTTGCTTGCCGGGAATTCCGCGTTCGACCGCTATGTCTTCGCCGGCGACCACGAGGCGCTGGATGCGCGGCAGAAGCGCGGCATGCAACTGTTCTTTGGCAACGCCGGCTGCTCGGGCTGCCACGGCGGCATCAACTTCGCGGGACCGTGGGTGGATCGGGATCACCCGCGGGCCGCGCCGATCTTCGCCGACACCGGCACCGGCAAGAACGTGCGTGTGCCCACCTTGCGCAATCTGCCGGCCAGTGCGCCGTTCATGCACGATGGCCGTTTCGCGACCCTCGACGCGGTGCTCGATCACTACGAGCGACTCGCGGCCGATCCCGCCGCGGACGCGCGCCTGCGGCGCGCGCCACTAACTACCGAGGAACGCGCGGAGCTCGCGAGTTTCCTGCAGGCGCTGGCCGATTCGCGCTGACAACAAGACCGCGAAGCGGCGTATGCTTGCGCGCCTGCATGTCCGCCGCGCCCCGATCCTCTCGTCATTCCCTGTCGCCGCATCCGGCCACGCGCCAGACCTCCGTCAGGGAACTGGTGGTGGACCTGGGTCATCAAGACGACCGCCTGCTGCTGCAATACCGGCTCGCGGCTGATATGCGCGCATTGCTGGTGCCGGCGCCGGCATCGGCGGCGCGCGCCGATGGCCTGTGGCGGCACACCTGTTTCGAAGCATTCATTGCGCCGTCAGGGTCGAGCGAATACTGGGAGTACAACTTTTCGCCTTCGGGGGCCTGGGCGGCCTACCACTTCACCGCCTGCCGCACCGGCATGACGCCGCTGGAGCAGGGCGCCGCGCCGGTCATCGCGGTCGAAGCGGGCGTCGGCGCAATTCGCGCTCACCGCAACGCTGGACCTGGGCTGGCTCGCGCGCTCGCGCACACTCGCCGGGCTACGTCTTGGCCTGGCGGCCGTCATCGAAGACCGCACGCAGGGACTGTCATACTGGGCGCTCCAGCATGCAGCGGAGAAGCCAGATTTTCATCGAGCCGACAGTTTTGTGGTTGCGCTCGCGTGACCTTTGGTACTTTGCGCCCGTGAAGGAACACGCGTGATCCAGTTCGGCATCGATCGCCTGTTAGGCGACATCAAGCTGCAGCGCGAGCTCGAGGGCCGGCGGGTGGCGCTGCTGGCGCATCCGGCTTCCATGACCGCCGGGTTCGAGCACTCACTCGACGCGCTGCGCAACATCCGCGGCCTGGAGATCACCGCGGCTTTCGGCCCGCAACACGGGCTGCGCGGCGACAAGCAGGACAACATGGTGGAGTCGTCGGATTTTCGCGATCCGGTGCATGGCATCCCGGTGTTCAGCCTGTACGGCGAGGTGCGGCGTCCCACCGAGGAAATGCTCGATCACTTCGACGTGCTGCTGGTCGACCTGCAGGACCTCGGCTGCCGCATCTACACCTTCATCACCACACTTCTATATGTGCTCGAGGCGGCGGCACAGCACGGCAAGACGGTGTGGGTGCTCGACCGGCCCAATCCGGCGGGCCGGCCCATCGAGGGACTGAAGCTGCGCGAAGGATGGGAGAGTTTCGTCGGCGCCGGCCCGATGCCGATGCGCCACGGGCTCACGCTGGGCGAGCTGGGCATCTGGTTCGTCAGCCAGTTTCGGCTGGCGGTGGACTACCGCGTGATCCCGATGCGCGGCTGGAAGCCCGATGAGGCGCCCGGCTACGGCTGGCCCCTGGGCGAGCGCAGCTGGGTGAATCCGAGCCCAAATGCGCCGAACGTCTCGATGGCGCGTGCTTACGCCGGCACGGTGATGCTCGAGGGGACCACACTGTCGGAGGGGCGTGGCACCACCCGACCGCTGGAGTTGTTAGGCGCGCCAGACCTGGATCCGCGCTCGCTGCTGACCGCGATGGATCGCATCGTGCCGGCATGGCTGCGCGGCTGCCGCCTGAGGCCCTGCTGGTTCGAGCCCACGTTCCAGAAACACTCCGGCAAGTTGTGCGCGGGTTTCCAGATCCACATCGACGATGGCGCCTACGGCCATGGCGAATTCCGGCCGTGGCGACTGCTCGCGGGCGCATTCAAATGCATACGGCGGCTGCGCGGCGAGTACCCGCTGTGGCGCGACTTCCATTACGAATACGAGAAGACCCGGCTCGCCATCGATCTGATCAATGGCAGCGAGTTGTTGCGCGAGTGGGTGGATGATCCGGCGGCGACGCCGGCGGATCTGGACAAGCTGGCGGCCAGGGACGAGGCCGCCTGGGCGGAAGAGCGCGCCGATATCCTGCTCTATCGCTGAGGCGGACGCGCTTCGAGTTTCAGGATGGCGTAATCCTGATTCCTGAAACCCGAAGCTCAGGCGCCGGCGTTCCTTGCCTTGTGGACCAGACTCATTCCTGCACGCTGGCGTGCGGGGTCTCGTCCACGACTTCGATGGTCACCGTGGGCACCAGGATGGTGACGCTGGGCGTGACCGAACTGGTGTGTGACTGAACGGGGCAGCGGCCTGGGCATCGACACTGAACAGCATCAGGGCGGTCACGGTGAGCGCACCGAGGCTGGCAACCACGCGCTCATAGGCGCGGCGCAACATGAAAGCGGAATTCGAACGGGTCATGGCTGATCCTCCTGTAAAGAGAGCGGAAAACAAGCCGATGACGCGTGCCTGACTCATCGCTTGCCGGCGTGAGAGGCGAGTCCGAAACGTGTCAGTCGGTACGCTGATATAGACGCGCGACCAGGCGTATCGGTTGCAATGAGTCGAAGGGATTGCGCCGGGGCGTGAGCGGACAGCGCCGAGCGGAAAGCGGGCGCCTGAATTGCTTTTTTTGGAGCGCTAGTTTGGCGCAAGAGTGTCCGCTGCGGACACAGCGGACAGTTTTCAGTATTGCCAGGCGCAAGCGCCACGACGGAAAGCGCCGCCGAAGCGGCGGCGTACGTAATTATTCGGAAGACTCGGCGCCGGCGGCGACGAATGCCAGGTCGCTCATGTTCACTTTGGCGAGGTCGAACTTCTTCGCCGACGCCACCATGCGCAGCAGCGCCTGCGCGATGGGCATGACGGGCTTCTTGTCGCCGGCCTTCATCTTGTGGAAACGAACCGGGTTTATACGCGCCACCACGTAGCTGCGCAGGTAGGGTGACTTCATGCCGCGCGCCTGCAGCTCGGCGACGATGCGTTTGACCTCGGTGTCGATCTCCTGCAGGCGCGAGGCGTACGCGCTGCGCTCGCGCAGCGCCACCGGCAAGGGCTTGCTGGTCAACCTATCTACCTTCTTGAGCACGGGGCTGTAGGCGCCGCCGCCGAAACGCAGGTTCTGCTCGTAGACCAGGCCGAGCGTGAGCAGTTCCGCGGCCTCGAACTCGGCCGCGAACGAAGCCTCGGTGCGTGATGGTTCGCGCTTCGCGAGGTTGCGCGCCATGCGCATCACCTCGAGCGACTTGTCCTTGAGGTTGTGCGCCTTCTCGGTATTCAGGGCGAGGATGCGATACGAGAGGCTCTCGTCGGGCGAGATCAGCACGGTGATCTGCTTGAGCCCCAGGACCTTGGCCGCCGCCAGCCGGTGCCGGCCATTCGGTGTCCAGAATCTCCCGTCCTCGCCGCGCACCACGATGAGCGGATCGAGGAAGGCCGCGGTCGCCTCGATGGCTTCCGCCAGGCGCTTGGCGTGCGTCGGCGAGAGGTCGCGCTGAAACGGCGTGGGCTGCACCGCGCTGAACGGCAGTGACGCCAGCAGCAATGGACGGCCGCCGAGCGGTTCGCGATAGGCGCCCAATGGCGCGCCCCCGGCCTGGCGCACCAGGTCAACGACTGCCGCGATATCGGCGTGATCAATGGGCAGTGCCACTTCAATGGCGGCGAGGCCGCGCTTGACGCGTTCGGCGCCAGCTTCGGCCGCGTTTGCTCTTGTCTTTCTTAGGCGCCGCCTTTTTCTTCGCTGCCATGTTCGCCTCGTTCGTGTGCGTTGCCGACGAATGATGCGCGCTGCCGCGCTCATAGGTGAAATAGGCCCAGGCCCAGTTGATGAGCACGATGAGCCGGCTGCGGAATCCGATCAGGAACTAGATGTGCAGGACCAGCCAGAACCACCAGGCGAGGATCCCGACAGGCGCAGCGTCGGCAGTTGCGCGACGGCCGAGTGTCGGCCGATGGTCGCCAGCGCACCCCAATCCTTGTAGCGGAACGGCGCGTGGTTGCGCGCCCGGCGATGCGCGCCAGGATATTGTCGCGCCGCGCGATTCGCCCATCTGCTTGGCGGCCGGGCGCCATGCCCGGCACTGGCTTGCCGTCCTGCTGCAGGCTGGCGAGATCGCCGGCGACGAACACCTCCGGATGCCCGGGCAGCGACAGATCCTCCGCGACGCGCACGCGTCCAGCGCGATCGAGCTCGGCGCCCCCGCATCGCGGACAAGTTGTTTGCCGAGCGGTGAGCGCGGCGACGCCGGCGGCCCACAGGATGGTGCGCGCGGCGAGCGCTGTCCACCGAACGCGACGAAGCTGCTCGCCGATCTCGGTGACCGGTGCGCCGGTGTGCACTTCGACCCCGAGGTGCTCGAGTTGCGCGCGCGCCTTGTCCGAGAGCTTTCGGCGAAGGTGGCCAGTACGCGCGGGCCGGCCTCGATCAGCAACACGCGCGCCTTGCGCGAGTCGATGTGACGAAATTCGTTGCGCCAGCGTATGACGCGCGATCTCCGCGAGCGTGCCGGCGAGCTCGACGCCCGTCGGGCCGCCGCCGATCACCGCGAAGGTCAGGCAGGCATCGCGTTCGCGTCACTCGGCGTGGCTTCGGCCCGTTCGAACGAATCGAGGATGCGGCGCCGGATCGCGAAGGCGTCTTCAGGGTCTTGAGGCCGGGCGCGAACTGCGCCCAGTCATCGTGGCCGAAATAGGCATGCGTGGCGCCGCTCGCGACCAGCAGGTAGTCGTATTCGATGCTGCGCTCGCCAAAGTGAAACGCGCCGCGCCTGGGTGTCGATGCGCGCACCTCGCCCATGAGCACGGTGACATTGCGCTGCTTGCGCAAGTATGTGACGCAGAGGCGCGGCGATCGAAGGCGCGGCGAGGCCCGCGGTCGCCACCTGGTAGAGCAGCGGCTGGAACAGGTGGTGGTTGCTGCGATCGATCAGGGTAATGTCGACCGGCGCCCGACGCAGTCGCCGCACCGCCCACAATCCGGCGAAGCCGCCACCAATGACCACGATCTTTCTTCCGGACATTCATGACGAAAACTTAACCGAAACCTGCGCGCTGCCGCCGCGCTAAAATGTTCAAGCAGCCATCATGAAATCCATCAAGCAGCAGGACCTGATCGCAAGCGTCGCAGACGCCTTGCAGTACATCTCGTACTTCCATCCGCCCGACTACATCCGCGCGCTCGGCACCGCCTACGAGCTGGAACAGTCGCCGGCGGCACGTGACGCGATCGCGCAGATCCTCACCAACTCGCGCATGTGCGCCGAAGGACGGCGCCCCATCTGCCAGGACACCGGCATCGTGGTGGTGTTCGCGAAAGTGGGGATGAACCTGCGCTGGGATGCGCAGCCTGGGCTTCGAGGAGATGATCAACGAAGGTGTGCGCCGCGCCTATCTACATCCCGACAACAAGCTGCGCGCCTCGATCGTCGCCGACCCGAATTTCACGCGCAGAGAATACCCGCGACAACACGCCCGCCGTCATTCACACGCAGCTCGTGCCCGGTGACGAGCTCGAGATCACCGTGGCGGCCAAGGGCGGCGGATCGGAGAACAAGTCCAAGTTCGTGATGCTGAATCCGTCGGATTCGCTGGTCGACTGGGTGCTCAAGACCGTGCCGCTGATGGGTGCCGGCTGGTGCCCGCCGGGCATGCTGGGCATCGGCATCGGCGGCTCGGCCGAGAAAGCCATGCTGCTCGCCAAGGAAGCGCTCATGGAGCCCATCGACATGGCGGAGCTCAAGGCGCGCGGGCCCGGGAACGAAGCACCGAGGAGCTGCGCATCGAGCTGTACGAAAAGGTCAACGCGCTCGGCATCGGGGCGCAGGGTCTCGGTGGCCTATCCACCGTGCTCGACGTGAAGATCCTCGAGTACCCGACCCATGCGGCGTCCAAGCCGGTCGCGATGATCCCCAACTGCGCGGCGACCCGGCACGTGCATTTCACGCTCGACGGCAGCGGCCCGGCGGAGCTCGTGCCGCCGAAACTCGCCGACTGGCCGAAGATAGATTGGGCGCCGGCCGCGAATGCGCGGCGCGTGAATCTGGACGCGTTGACGCGTGCCGAGGTCGGCAGCTGGAAGCCTGGCGAACAATTACTGCTCAGCGGCCGCATGCTCACGGGCCGCGACGCCGCCCACAAACGCATCGCCGACCTGTTCGCGAAAGGCGAAGTCCTGCCGGCCGGCGTCGATTTCCGCAATCGCGTCATCTATTACGTGGGCCCGGTCGATCCGGTGCGCGGCGAGGTGGTGGGACCGGCGGGCCCGACCACCGCGACCCGCATGGACAAGTTCACCGAGATGATGCTGGAGAAGACCGGCCTCATCGCCATGGTTGGCAAGGCCGAACGTGGTCCGGCCGGCGTGGAGGCGATCCGCAAGCATCGCGCCGCTTACCTGATGGCCGTGGGCGGAGCCGCCTACCTCGTGTCCAAGGCCATCAAGGCCTCGCGTGTCGTCGCCTTCGAGGATCTCGGCATGGAAGCGATCTACGAATTCACGGTGGAGGACATGCCGGTGACCGTGGCCGTGGACGCGAATGGTACCTCGGTGCACCAGACCGGCCCGGCGGAATGGAGTCAGAAGATCGCGGTTGGGGACATTCCTGTTTTCCGGTCAAAAGGGGACGTGCCTCGTTAGATGGCCTGGCGCGATTCGACGCCGTGGACTTGAGGCGCGTCCCCTTTTGCTAGCAAACCAGGAATGTCCCCACTAACTACGCGTGGGCGTCAGCCCTGACGAGGGAACCAGCAGCTGATCATGGTGCCGCGGGAGCGGCCGCTCTCGATGCGCAGGCTGCCGGCCATCATCTGCGCGCGGTAGTGCATGATGCGCAAGCCCAGCCCCTTGGATTGGTGCAAGGCCTGGTTGAAGCCGTGGCCGTTGTCGGTGATGCGCAGCAGGCCACGTTCACCGTCGTGACGCAGTTCGATCGTGACCTCGCCAGCCGCTCCATGCTGCGCGGCGTTGGTCACCGCCTCCTGCGCAATTCGATACAGGTGCAGCGCGTTCACCGATTCGAGTCCGCGTTCCAGCGAGTCGTCCGCTTCGCAACGCACATTGATGCGAAACATGGCGGACAGGCGTCGCGCCAGTTCCTCGAGCGCCAGCGCCAGGCCGCCACGATCGAAGGTCACCGGCGACAGGCCGCGCGCCAGCGCGCGCGCCGTGAAGATGGCGTCATTGACCAGCAGCGCGATCTCCTCGATCGCGGATGACAGCCCGGGTGCGTGGCGTTCGGCACGATTTTCCAGGCCACGCAACAGCAGCGCGATGCCGGTGAGCTCCTGGCCAAGGCCATCGTGCAGGTCATTGCCGATGCGCTGCTGTTCGCGGTTGCTCGCTTCGAGCACTTCGCGCTCGAGCTGCCGCCGAGCGGTGGCGTCCTGCAGCATGGTCAGCCAGAAGCGTTCGCCGCGCAGCACCAGCGACGTGATGGCGGCTTCGATGAACAATGCGGCTGCTCCGTCCCTGGCGCCGCGCACCGTGAGCTCGCTGACCAGGGGTGTGCCGGCGCGCGCACCGGCATCGTCCGCGGACTCGGCGATGAGCCGGTCGAGTGGCGGATCGCAGGGGAGCTGGCTCAGGTGTTTGCCGATGAGCGTGCCCGAGATGAAGCCGAACATCCGGTCGAAGGACGGATTGGCCATGCGGATCACACCGCCGCTGTCCGACAGCACCACGCCTTCATGCATCACCTCGATGGCCAGCGCCTGGCTGCGCAACACCTCTTCACTGGTCTTGCGGTCGGTGATGTCGTGTACCACACCGATGTAGCGCTTCACGGTGCCGTCGAGCCCGAAGATCGGCTGATTGGCGAGGTGGATCCAGCGGGTGTCGCCGCGCAAGGTTTTTAACGCCAGCTCCACCTCGCTTCGTTCTCCCATGCGGATGCGCTGCCGGCGTTCGATGGCGCCGGCATGGTCGGACGGAAAGAACACGTGGCGCCAGCCGAGGCGATTGATGTCTTCGAAAGTGCCGCCGAAAAAAGTCTCCAGGCCAGGACTGGCCCAGACGATCTGCGCCTCGCCGTGCGCATCGACCGTGGCTTCATAGACGAATCCGGAGGTGAGCTCCGCGACGGTGCGGTAACGGAACTCACTTTCGCGCAGCGCGTCACCTGCCTGTTTGCGTTCGGTGATGTCGACAGCGACGCCCACCACGCGCGTGAACTTTCCGGTGGCCGGATCAGCGATGGGACGGTTCCTGACCTCGACCCAGCGCATGTGACCATCGCTGCGACGGATCGGCACGGTGAATTCGACCGTCTCGCCGGCGAGGTAGCGTTGCGTGCGGGCGACGATGGCTTCCTCCCAGCCATCGCTGACATAAAAGCTCTTCCAGCCGCGTCGCCGGTACTCATCTTCATTGCAGCCGTACACCCGCGCGGTGCCCACCACCCACACGAGTTCATAATCGCCCTTCGCATTCATCTCGTACTCGTGCACCGCGCCCGCCGACAGATCGGCGACGGTGCGATAGCGGGCGTGATTCAGCGACAGGTCGTGCTCGTCGGACTTGCGGCGCGAGATGTCGCGCGAGTGCGTGATGACGCCGAGCACGGCGCTGTTGCCCAGCGCATTGACCGCGACGCTCTCCAGCCAGCACCAGCGGCCGTCCCGATGACGGAACCGGTACTCGAGGCGGTTCAGCTCGGTCTGCACATCCTTCGTGGCGAGAATGCGGCGAAAATGTTCGCGCATTGCCGCAATGTCATCGGGATGCACGAAGTCGACAGCGTTACGGCCTAACAAATCGCGCGGCTGGTAGCCGAGCTCGCGCGACATCGCCTCATTGACGTAAGTAAAAACGCCGCTCGCATCCTGGACCGTGACGATCTCGAGCGCGTGTTCGGTGAGCGCGCGCAGTCGCGCATCGCCACTGTTGCGCGCACGCCTAAGTCGCACGTGGTTCTTCGCCTTGGCCTTCAATCCGACAGCCTCCCGATCTCACGATGGTGGAAGTTTGCCTCGGTCGGTGTCGGAAACCGGTGCTTCTTGTTGGCGCAACTGTGGCCTGAGCACAACGACATGGGGCCCCGTATTGGGGCGCAATTTATAAACCATTGAAATTAAAGGATTAAAAATTCAAATGGCGGCCTAAAACGGCTCGTCGCATCGGATGTTGTTTGTTGCGTGGACGCTGTAGTAGGCTTCGCCGCACTGCAGGGGTTAAGGCCGAGACAAAGCGTAAGTCACGTACGCGGGCTACTTCAGGGTTCTGAAGGTCGGCCGCGTACTTTACAGATTTGCTTCGGAATTGAGTCCTGTTGCTTGTCCGACGATTGGGCAGGCGCACCAAATTTATAAACTATCAAGGGATCAGTCATGGCTAAACACCTATCAGTGCGGCAGGCCGTTCGACTTGCTCTCCTCGCGAGTGCAACTCCGGCGGTGCTGACTTCGCCTGCGTTCGCTCAAGAGCAAGACGCAGCCGATTCGATGGATGAAGTGGTCGTCACCGGTTCGCGCATCGTTTCTCCGAATCTTCAGAGCATCAGCCCGGTCACCGCGATCGGCGCAGAAGAACTGAACATCGCGGGCAAGACGCGCATCGAGGACGTTCTCAACCAGCTCCCGCAGGCATTCGCTGCGCAGGGCTCCAACATTTCCAACGCTTCCGACGGTACCGCGTCGGTTGACCTGCGCGGCCTCGGCGCGCAGCGCACCCTCGTGCTGGTCAACGGCAAGCGCATGATGCCTGGCGATCCGGACGGCGGCAGCGCGGCCGACCTCAACCAGATTCCGCTGAGCCTCGTGAAGCGCGTCGACGTGCTCACGGGCGGCGCTTCTTCGGTGTACGGCGCTGACGCCGTCGCCGGCGTTGTGAACTTCGTGATGGACAACGAGTTCGAAGGCGTTCGCTTCGACTACAACTACAGCTTCTACCAACCACGAGAACGATCAGGACACGGCGCAGGATATCAACGAACTAAAGGGCAACCCGCTGCCTGACAGCTCGGTGAACGTGGGTTACAGCAAGGACTTCTCGCTCGCCGTGGGTATCGGCGGCGCGGAAGGCCGAGGTCATGCGACTTTCTACGCCACCTATCGTGAAGTGGACCCGGTGCTGCAGGCCCAGTTCGACTACAGCGCCTGCACACTGAACCTGGCAGTAGCCGGCACCGATTTCGCCTGCGGCGGCTCGGGCACGGCAGATCCGGCGCAGTTCCTGATCGTCAACCCGGTGACCGGCAATCTTGGAGTCGGACGCACGTTCAACCCCGACGGCACGATGCGTGACTTCACCCCGAACGACCAGTACAACTTCGGCCCCGTCGAACTACTTCCAGCGTCCGGATGAGCGCTATACCGCTGGCGTGTTCGGCAATTTCAAGCTGAGCGATGCCGCCGACGTGTACGGCGAATTCATGTTCATGGACGACCGCTCGGTGGCGCAGATCGCTCCCTCGGGCGCGTTCCTCGGCGCGGCCACGTTCTCGGTCAACTGCAACAACCCGTATTTCTCGCCGTCGATGCGCACGGAGATCTGCGGAACCCTCGGCGGATGATGAATTCGGCCAGCTCCTCATCGGCCGCCGCAACACGGAAGGTGGCGGGCGCCAGGACGACATCGGTCACGAGTCGTATCGAATCGTGGCGGGCGTGCGCGGCGACATCAACGACGTGCTGAGCTACGACGCCTACTACCTGAACGGCGAAGTGAAGCGCAACAGCACCTACCTGAACGACTTCTCGACCCGTCGTACGGCTCTCGCGCTGAACGCCGCCGCCGGACCCGGCGCGACGGCAGCGTCCAGTGTCTGGTCAACGTCGATGCCGACGCGGGCAACGACGACGCCAACTGCGTGCCATGGAACATCTGGCAGGATGGCGGCGTCAATCCGGCGGCTCTGGCGTATCTGCAGACTCCCGGCTTCCAGCGCGCCACGGCTCGTACCGAGATCGTGCACGCCGACATGACGGCCGACCTGTCCAACTCGGTGAAGCTCGGCAGCACCGAAACCGGCCTGGTGGTCAACTTCGGCGCGGAGTACCGCTCGGAGAAGACCGACTTCCAGGTGGACGAAGCCTTCAGGACCGGCGACCTCTCCGGCCAGGGTGGCGCGACGCTGCCGGTGACCGGCCGCTTCGACGTCCAGGAACTGTTCGCCGAAGCACGTCTGCCCCTCATCGAGGGCAAGACGGGTGCCCAGACGCTGTCGATCGAAGCGGGCTACCGCTATTCGGACTACAGCACCGGCTTCACCACGGACACCTACAAGGCCGGCATCGACTGGGCGCCGATCGACGCCCTGCGCTTCCGCGCCAGCTTCCAGCACGCGGTCCGCGCGCCGAACGTCGGCGAGTTGTTCTCGTCACAGTCGATCGCGCTCGACGGCACGGAAGATCCCTGCGCAGGTAACTTGGGCGATGCCGACCCGGACAATGATCCGACCAGGACAGCGGCCGAGTGCGCGCTGACGGGCATGACGGCGGGTCAGTACGGCAACGTGCCGCAGAATCCGGCCGGCCAGTACAACGGCCTGCTGGGTGGTAATCCGGAGCTCGATCCCGAGACTTCGGACACCATCTCGTTCGGCTTCGTGCTGCGTCCGCCGGTGGGCGACCTCAGCATCGCGGTCGACTACTTCGACATCAAGGTCGAAGACACGATCAGCAGCACGGTCGGTGGCAACGCCGACACGTACATCACCAACTGCCTCGATTCGGGTGATCCGTACTTCTGCGGCCTGGTGCATCGTGACGAGTTCGGTTCGCTGTGGCTGTCCGCGACCAATGCCTACATCGTCGACACCAGCCTGAACCTCGGTGAACTGCGTACCAACGGTGTGGACCTGCAGACGAGCTACACGCTCAATGCGGGCGAGCATCGCTTCGGGTTCAACCTGGTGGGCACGTACCTGACCGAGTACAGCAACGCGCCGTTGCCGGGCTTCCCGTCATATGACTGCATGGGCTTCTACGGCGGCACCTGCGGTGTCCCGGCGCCGAAATGGCGGCATAACTTCCGTACCAACTGGCGTACGCCCTGGGCTGGCCTCGACATCGCGGCCACCTGGCGCTACTTCGGTGATGCGGAATCCGAGCGTTTGAGCACCAACCCGCAGCTGAGTGGTGACGTCAACGCCAATGGCATTGCCACGAGTGTTCCGGCCTACAGCTACCTGGACCTCACCGCGAGCATGACCTTCGCCGAGAAGTTCACGTTCCGCGTCGGTGCCAACAACCTCCTCGACAAGACACCGCCGATCATTCCGTCCGGTGGTGTGGTCGACTGCCCGGCTGGTCCTTGCAATGGCAACACCTGGGCGCAGGTCTACGACTCTCTGGGTCGGCAGATCTTCGCGACGGTGACCATCGACTTCTGATCGAAAGATCCGTTGAAGATGAGAACGGCGGGCTTCGGCCCGCCGTTCTTTTTTGTGCATTGTTTTTGTAGACAGGCGCGCAGCGCGGTGCGCAATCTTCGAGACTGCAGGATGGTTCAGCTTCAGCCTTTTTTCGCCGTGCCCTTCGGCTTCGCGCAATTGGAGAATTGCGCGTCGCTGAATGCGGAGCTGCGCGCGTTGTTCCTGCAGCGTGAGGCGGAGGGTGCCAAATACGCCAACCCGCGACCCTACACGCAGCGCAACGCCCAGGTCTTCGAGAGCAATTTTCAGCTATTCCGGTCGCCGGAGCCCTGCATACAGCAGCTGAAGAATTTCTGCTGGAGCAGCCTGCTGGGAATGATTGCGGAGCTCACCAAGTACGACGAGGCCACCATGCGCCGCATGGAGATCTACAACGACTGCTGGTTCCACGTGACGCGGCGGGGCGGCTTCTTCGGACTGCACAATCATCCGATGGCGAGCTGGTCGGGTGTGTATTGCGTCGAGCCAGGCCGACATGACGCGGACAAGCCCGACAGCGGCATGCTCACCTTCCTGAATCCGGCCACGACCAGCGCGATGTACCAGGACGCCGCCACCGCAGGGGTGCGCGGGCCGTTTGGCACAGGAATCCGGTTCGTGAAGTTCGAGCCGGGCCAGCTGGTGTTGTTTCCGTCGTGGGTGATGCACGACGTCAAAGCCTTCGAAGGAGAAGGCGAGCGGATCACCGTCGCCTTCAACTGCTGGTTCAAGCTGAAGGACGACGCTCCTCCCAGCCTGATTGCAGTGAACCTGATCAGCTGCCGGAGAGGCAGCCGGGTCCGCGGGTGCAACTTGAGCTGTTGCGCATGCGCTCGCGGAGCTCGTCCATCTGTTCGACCTGCAGGCGCAGCTGGGGCTCGGTGATGCACTGCATTCTCGGGAATGGTGCTGCCGATCGGCTTTTCTTTCTTGCAATACATGGTCTCGCCGTTCTTCTCTACCTTCCGGTAGCTGCGGGCGGCTTCCTGGAATTTCTTCTCCAGGTGTGACGCCGCGTCCGCTTCGGTCTTGGCCTCCGGCGTGAGCTCGGCGGCGGCTGCCGGGGCGGCGTCGGCTGATGGGCCGGGCTGGCCGCCGGCGCGCGCTGGCGGCCGGGGTGGGGTGGCTCCGCTTGCGGGGCGGCCGCCGCAGGGGACTCGCGGTCGCGGCAGGAGCCGGCGGGTCGGCCGCACAGGCGGCGCTGGCCATTGCAAGGCTGACGCAGGCGGTCAGTAAGGCGGAACGAAGCAAGTTGCTGATTACCATGAGAATCACCCTATTAACGCACGCGCTTGAAGCGCGAAGAACGGCCCCTCTTGTCTGTGAGGCGAAATGTACCAAGGCTGGCGCGACTTATCGTTACTGAATCTCCAGTTTCGATAGTCAGGCTCGTGTCGGCCTCCTGCTGGCGCCACACCTGGTCGTTGTCGAGCCGCAATTCCACTAGTCCATTCACGGTGCGACTCAGGGAGACCACCTTGCCCGTGATCTGTTTGAGCTCTTCCCGTTCTGTTTGGTTCTGGGGGTCCGGAGGTGACGCTATGGCCGGGCTGCCACCAAACATATTCTCCGGGGACAGCGAGGCGTCCGTGGCCGCTCCGGACTCGACATGGGCCACGGCCTTGTCATAGCAGGCCAGCCTTTCGGAATCCCTGAGCAGTGACTTGCAGGCCCGGATGGGTTGCGGGAGGGTGTCGGCGGCGTGGCTGCCCTGCATCGAACAGGATCGCGCCGGCGAGGACCCCGGCGACGGGGTTTTTCATCAGTGTCTTGCTGTTCATCCTTCGCTTCCGGAGATGGTCACTTCGTCGCGATAGTAGTCCTTGATAGCCGGTACGGCCGTTCGGATCAGCTCGCGTTCGCCGCGCGTCAGCGCGGGGTGCCAGGTGTCGAATATGAGTAAGGCTCGCGGAACATCACTATCGTTCCAGGCCTCGTGTTCGATCGTGTCGTCGAACACCCACGCCTGTCGTTCGCGCCATTCGCGCGTCTCTGATCCCACGCGGAACCGGCAACCCGCGGGCACCACCAGCGGCAAGTGCACGATGAGCCGCGAGTTGGTGACTCCGCAATGCGGCGGAATGTGCGACTTGCGGTCCAGGATGGAAAAGAATGCCGTCGGCGCGTAGCCCGGAACGTCGGCCGTGGGCGCCCGTGCGAGCAACTCGGCGGTGCGCGGACAACGATCCGCATGCGCATCGACACGTGCACCGTCACGCCACAGGAAGAACGCGCTCCAGCGGCGCGACTTGTTCAACTCCGCCCACTGGTCGAGCGGGTAAGCCTTCGGGATAGTCGATGTACGGCACGATGCCGGCGGAGTCCTCGCGCATCACGCGTTCGAATTCGGCGCGGATTTCGCCACTCGCGGCCTCGAACTCGGCGAGCCAGGGAAAATCCGCACGGTTGTAGAACTCGTATTCCGGCAGCTTCGGCACGTGCAGGAAGGTCGGCTGCGGGTGGAAGATGCGCCGCTTGCCGAGGAAGGCCGCGAGGCCGTGATCGACACGTTCGAGCTCGGCCGCGGCGAATTGGTGGCGCACGCCGGTCACGCGCGCCTCGATATGCTTCTCGACCGCCGCGTCGTTGCTACGCACCACCTCCAACGCGCGGTTGACCAGCTCGCGCAGGAAATTCGGCAGGCGCGTGTTCGGAGACAGCGTCTGCAGTGCATTCTGGTAGATCTTGGCGGCGGCCTTGGGTTTACCCAGGAGCTCGAGCAGCTCGGCCTTCTTGAGTAGCGCGATCAGGTGCCGCGGCTCGAGCTTGAGCACCTGCGCCAGCGCCTGCTCCTCCGCATCCCGCAGCGCAAGCGCGCGCAGCGTGGTGGCGAGATTCATCCACAGCGAAGGATTACGCGGATCGGCCTGCGTGGCCTGTTCGAGCAGTTCGCGCGCGCGCGCGGCATTGCCGGACTGCAGCAGTTCGATGGCACGTGCGTTGAGCACCAGCGGGTGACTGCCCGAGATGCTCTCCGCACGCGCCAGCAGGCGCTGCGCCTCTTCGCGCTGTCCAGCGGCCTGTGCCTTCTCGGCCTGCTGGATCAGTCCACGAAGCAGCGTTTCGTCGTTGGCTGCCAACCGCGTCAGTTCAGCGCACGCAACACAACGCGACGATTTTGCTGTCGGCCATCGTCGGTGTCGTTGCTGGCAATCGGTTCGGTCTCACCGTAACCGCGCGAGGTGAGCGTATTGCTGACACCGCCCTCTCGCAGGTACTTGAGCACCGACTCCGCGCGCCGCGCCGAAAGATCCAGGTTATACGCATCGGAACCGCGGCTGTCGGTGTGACCCGCCACTTCGATGTTGACCTCCGGGTAACGCTTGAGCGTGGCGATCGCGTTCTCGAGGACCGGGATGCTCTCCGGCAGCAGCTCCGCACTGTTGCTGGCGAATTTCACACCTTGCAGCAGCAGTTCGCGGTCGAATGGACAGCCGACGTTGTTGACGCGGGAGCCCGGCGGCGAGTTGGGGCACTGGTCCACGCTGTTCAGGATGCCGTCGCCGTCATCGTCACCGTCGACTTCGCAGCCCACGGCATCGACCTTCTTGCCGGCGGGAGTCCCGGGGCACTTGTCGGTCTCATTGACGACCCCGTCACCATCATCGTCTTGTGGCAGCGGACAGCCGGCCGAATCGACCGGCGTCCCCGCCGCGGTGCCGGGGCACTTGTCGAGATCGTCGTTGACGCCGTCGCCATCGGTGTCCACCGGCTGGCGCACGACCGTGCCGCCCCAGTTGTACTGAAGACCGAGGCCGGCCACATAGTCGACCGCATCTGAAAAGCTTTCGTCGTCAGACAGGCCGCGACGCGCACCGAGGTCGGCGCGTAACTGCATCGAGCTGCCGTCGTCGCGCGTCGAGCCGAGGTCGATGAGCAGGCCGCCGCCAAACAGCGCCGCGAGGTTATCCTCGTCGGTACCCGGTTTGAGAATGCTCTTCACCCGTCCGAGGCCGAGGCTCAGAAAGGGGTTCACGCGGCCGTCACGGTAGAACACGCGCTTGGTGGACAGGGCAAAACCCTGCAGTTCGAGTGAGTCACCGCCGGCGCGATCATGCTCGGAACCAAACACGCTGAGTTCGACGTCCCAGTTCGCGTTGACCGTCCGGCCGAAGGCGAGGGTCACTCCAACATCGTCGTCAGCGCTGCGCGCGTCGTCGAGCCACAGGGCGTTCACCGAGGGGGCGATATACCAGCTGCCAGGAGGCGCGCCCGCAGAGGCGGCAGCTGCCGTCAATGCCGCAATGCAAACACCCAGCACCAGGGTTCCGATTCTTTTCATGGGTTTTTCTCCCTAGCGATTGGCCCGGGATGATAGCCGAGCCCTAATGGGGGCGGTAATCGTCCAATGGCCTAGCGGATCGCGAGCGCGGCGTGACTGACTTGCTGTCCTGGATGCAGCCCAAGCCGCTTCGCCTCGCCACCGGCAATCTCGAGCACCGCGCGGGCGGGTGCGTTACTGCGGATCAGGTCGAGCGAATGCGGGGTGGTCTGTTCGACGATCTGCTGGATGTGGCCACTGTCATCGATGAACACCATGTCGAGCGGGATGTAGGTGTTCTTCATCCACATGCTGATGGCGCGCGGCGGATCGTGCACGAACAGCATGCCGCGCGTGGCCGGCAGCGAACGCACGAACATCAGTCCCTGGGCCTGGCGCTGCGGAGTGTCCGCCAGCCATACGGTGAGAGTGTGTTTCACCTTGCGGCCGTCGGCCTTTCCGTCACCCACAATAGTGAGTGTGCCGCTGGGAAACGCAGCGAGGTCTTCGAGCGGCGCAATCTGCGCGCGCGCCTGTGGCAGGAATGCCAGCGCCAGTGCGCAAGAACACACCAGGCGCAAACGGCGCAGGTTTTCAAAGTTTCGCGTCATCTCTGGCACGGCGATCATCGTCGCCGAATTCGACCCGCCCTGCAAAATCGAAGCTGGTGAGGAACACACGTTCGTCGCGAGACAGACTGGTCGCGGGTCCCAGACAGAAACCACGTGCCACCACCCGGTACACGGCCCGACCGGGGCCCAGCACTTCGACGCGTTCCTGGGTCAGCGAATCGATGGTGCACTTGTCATCGCCCTGGGTAGCGAAGATGCGGCGCTCGCCTTCGAACAGGATGGTGACATTGGTGCGGAGCGTCTGACCGTCGCCACCTTCACCGACTCCCGCGATGCCGAATACCAGCCGGAGCCGATGGCCATCGGCGCGCGGCGGTCCGCCGATGCTGACGCGCACCCCATTGCTGCCGTACTTTCCAGGGGGCCGCGGGCCACCTTCGCACTGCATCTCGGCGTTGGCCCAGTTCAGGTCGAGGTCGAGTGCGCCGCGCATGCGCGCGCGCAGGTATCCGCCGCCGACCGCAAAGCAGCCCGTGGTCGTGTCCGTTGCCGACTGGGCCGCTGGTTTTGCAGGTGGCGAGGCTGTGGCGATGTCAGCAAATGACAGCGTTGCGACCAAGGCCACGACGCATGCTCGATGAGGCATGCGTCTACGGTAGCACGGGCCCTATACTGCAAAAAAAGAGGACCCAATGGCCAAACGCCCGGCACGCGCAACATCTGGTCGCTACGTCAGCCGCCTCACCAGCGGCACCCTTGCCGTGATCATGGCCGGCGGACGCGGTGAACGCCTCAAGGGACTCACCGAGCATCGCGCCAAACCCGCGACGCCCTTCGGTGGCAAATTCCGCATCATCGATTTCGTGCTTTCGAATTGCGTGAATTCGGGCATCCGCCAGATCACGGTGCTCACGCAGTACAAGGCGCAGTCACTGATCCAGCACATCCATCGCGGCTGGGGCTACATGCGCGGCGAGTTTGGCGAGTTCGTCGAGGTGATTCCCGCGCAGCAGAAAATAGGCAGCCACTGGTATCGCGGCACGTCCGATGCGGTGTACCAGAACATCGACGTCATGCATTCGCACCGCCCGAAGCACGTGCTGGTGCTGGCCGGTGATCACATCTACAAGATGGATTACGGTCCAATGATCGCCTACCACGTGGAGAAGGGCGCCGACATCACGGTGGGCGTGGTGGAAGTGTCGATCGCCGATGCCCGCGAATTCGGCGTGCTCACGGTCACCGAATGGAATCGCGTCACGCGTTTCGTCGAAAAATCGCCGACACCCGATCCCATGCCGGGGCGCACCGACGTGGCGCTCGCCTCCATGGGCATCTATGTATTCAATCCGGAACTGCTCGAGAAATTGCTCATCGCCGATGCGGCGGATGAGAAATCCAAGCACGATTTCGGGCGCAACATCGTGCCCGATGCCATCGAGAAGCTGCAGGTCTTTGCCTATCCGTTTCGGGACGTTAAGACGCGTGCGCAGTCTTATTGGCGCGATGTTGGAACAATCGATGCTTTTTATGAAGCCAATCTCGAGTTGGTCTGGGTCAATCCCGAGTTGAACATCTACGACGAGGACTGGCCGATCTGGACCTACCAGGCGCAGACGCCACCGGCCAAGTTCGTGCTCGACGAAGACGGCCGCCGGGGAGTCGCCATCAATTCGCTGGTGTCGGGCGGCGCCATCATCTCGGGCGCCACGGTGCGCGAATCACTGCTGTTCTCGGGAGTTCGCGTCGAGGAGCGTTCCGTCGTGGAGCGCTCGGTGATCCTGCCCGACGTGCGCATCGGCCAGAACTGCCAGGTGCGCAACGCCATCATCGATGAGGGTTGCGAACTCGCGGGTGGCACACGCATCGGATTCGACCGAGGCGAAGACTCGAAGCGCTTCCTCGTCACCGAGAAGGGCGTGGTGCTGGTGACGCCCGACATGCTCGTTCATGGGCACCCGTGACCTGATGCGGCGTGCCGGGCGCGGCCTGGCGCTTCTGCCGTTGCTGGTGCTTTCGGGTTGCGCCTCGACTCTGGATCTCGAGCCTCCGAAATTGTCGGTGGTGTCGATGAAGATGCAGAGCGCCGACCTGTTTTCGCAGCGGCTCAACGTGCGCATGCGCGTGATGAATCCCAACGCGCGCGAGTTGCCAATCAAGGCCATCAAGTACCGCATCGAGGTCAACGGGACAGAACTCGCCCAGGGCCTGGCGGATATCCCTTTCGTGGTGCCGGCGCAGGGTGAAGCCGACTTCGACCTGCCGGTGACCGCGAATCTCGCCAGCCTGCTTCCGAAACTGCTGTCGGGCCGCGGGTCCGGGACGCTGGATTACCGGCTGGTCGGCGACGTGAGCCTATCCAGCGGTTTTCTGCGGCGCATTCCCTTCGATGAGCGTGGCAGCGTCAAGCTGAAGTAATTCGGCAAACAGCTTCAGGTACTCGTTTGATTGCGTTTCCCACGAGAAGTCCTGGCGCATGGCGTTCTGCACGATGCGTTCCCAGAGCGCGACATCCGGGAACCATTGCATCGCGATGTCGAGCGCCCAGGTCATGGCGCCGGCGTCGAAATCATTGAAGACGATGCCCGTGCCGGCACCGGTCGCCGGATCGAAGTGAATGACCGAATCGGCGAGGCCGCCGGTGCGTCGCACGATCGGAACCGTGCCATAGCGCAGGCTGTACATCTGGTTGAGCCCGCAAGGCTCGTACTGCGAGGGCATCAGGAATATGTCGCTGGATGCCTCGATCCAATGCGCCAGCGCCTCGTCGTAACCGCCGAAAAACATCGCGAGTCCGCGATGGCGTTCGGCCAGGCCCCTGAAGAAATCCTGGTATTTCGCATCGCCGCTGCCGAGGATCGCCACGCGCACGTCGTGGTTTTGCAGCAGCTTTGGCAGGGTGTCGATCAGCAGATCGAATCCCTTCTGCGGGGTGAGCCGGCTGACGATGCCGAACAGTGGCACCCGGCCCGAGGTGGGGCGCAGGTTTTGGCGCAACAGGAAATTGCGCTTGAGCTCCGACTTCTTCACGAGTTCCTGCGGTCCGAAGTGGATCGGCAGGTAGGAATCGCGCCGCGGGTCCCATTCCTCGTAATCGACGCCATTGAGGATGCCGTGTACTGCCTGGCCGCGCGAGGCCAGGGCCTGTTCCATGCCCATCCCGTAACGCGGCGTGGTGATCTCGCGCGCGTAGGTGGGGCTCACGGTCGTCACCGCATCGGCGTGCAGGATGCCCTGCTTGAGCGCGTTGATCCGGCCGGCCTTGAGGTCGTCCTGGTGAAGTAGATAGGCGTCCGGCCCGAGGTCGAGATCGGTGAGGTCTTTGGCGCTGAAATCGCCCTGGTAACCGATGTTGTGGATGGTGAGCACCGAGCGGGTTGCCGCGAACAGCGGATCCTGCCGGTAGTTCGAGCGCAGCCACAACGGCGCGAAGGCCGCGTGCCAGTCGTGCGAGTGCACTATGTGCGGGCGGAAATTCATGCGCCGGCAGCATTCCAGCGCGGCGCGGGTCAGGACCAGGAAACGACGGTGTTCATCGGCGTCGCCGGTGTACAGCGAGGGACGGGCATAGAGCCCGTCGGACTCGATCAGATATACGTTCGTCGAAGAAGTGGCGTTGGTGGGTGTGCCCGGCAGCTGCGTGCGCCATATGTCGACGCTGTATTCATGACGCCCGATGACGATGCGCAGCCCCTGCAGCGACTCGACCCGGGTGGCCTCGATGCGGTCGCGCCGGATCTGCGCGTAGAAGGGGACAAACAGCCGCACGTCGTGACCCCGGGCCGTGAGCTGGCGTGACAGCGCGCTCGCGACGTCGGCGAGACCACCGGTCTTGGCGAGGGGCACGACTTCCGAGGCGATGGCACAGATCGACAGTTTCACGGCGGCGGGCATTCTAGCGACTAGTTGCGGCTGGTAGCATGGTCAGGGCACCGTCATACGGGTTTGGTGGGCCCCATGAAGCCTGTGTGGCGGTGTCCTAAAGGTCTCCTTCCCATGCGCCGTGTACTCACATTCCTGACAGCGCTTGCGCTGTCGCTGACTTCTCTCGCGGTCGGGGTATTCACCGCGGACCTGCCCTTCTGGCGCCGGGCGATGCAATTGCCGCTGCGCGCCGACGAGCTCTACCTACCGGTCGTCACGATTGGCGCTGACGCACCGCCGTCTGACGGGTCGGTGACGCCGGTTGTGGCCAGGCCGGCGCCGGACGGTAATGCCGCGGCCATCGAGGTCGCAGTGCGGCGCGCGCGCGATGCCGGTTCGCGTGCCTTGTTAGTCATGCGCGGCGGCGAACCGGTGCTGGCGCGATACTTTGGCGCAGATGACGACCGCAGCCTGCTGCCCGCGGGCCTGGTGGCGCGACCTGTGACCGCGATGGCCATGGGGCTGGCGTTCGCCGATCAGCAGATCGGCTCGCTCGACTGGTCGATCGCGACGTACCTGCCTGAATGGGATGAGGAGCCGCGCGGCCGCATCACCGTGCGGCAGCTGCTCGAGGATACCAGTGGCCTCCAGACCGGCACGGATGCGCGCGGCCTGCTGCGCCGCTCGCCATGGGACGATCTCGCGCGTCTGCCCGCCTTCGCCACCGACAAGGGTGTGCGCATCTTGTTAGGCAACGATTTCGCGCGCGCCGCGTTGCGCTTCGAGCTGGAACACGAGCCCGGCGGATTCCACAACCTGTCTCCGGCCAACACGCAACTCGCGGCGTTGATTCTGGAGCGGGTCAGCGGGCGGCCGTTCGAACAATACGTCGACCAGCGAGTCTGGCGCCCGGCCGGCGGCGGTCATGCCGAGCTCGCGCTCGACCGGCGCGCCGGGATGCCGGCCGCGCATTGCTGCTGGCGCGCCACGGGTCCGGACGTGGCGCGGATCCTCAGCCTGCTGGCAACCGGTGGCGCCTCTCGCGGCCGGCAGGTGCTGCCTGCGAGCTGGGTTCAGGAGATGGCGCGCGCCTCGCGGGTCAATACGGGCAGCGGCATGCAGCTGGCGCGCCTGAGCATCGATGCGCTTCCTGCATTGGGCGGCGGCGATGAAAATGGCAGCGAGTTCTGGGTGATACCGGGGCGGCAGCTGGTCATCGTCAATATCGTCTATGAGCAGGGCGCGAGCTCGCCGGAACTGGCCGCTGATTTGCTGCGCGCCCTGGCGCCGGGTTGAGTCAGCAAATATCGGGTCGAGGCCACGGGAAGCCGGCGCGCAGAATGTGCACATGGACATGAACGTCACTTCCAACACACATAGCCACAACGTGGAAGCGGCCGACAGCTTCGTCGACAGCCGCGATTTCGCGCGCATGACCCGCGCCATCGAATTCATCGAAAGAGAATTCGAGCGGCAGCCCAGGCTGGCCGAAGTCGCAAAACACGTCGGCCTGTCGGAGTTCCACTTCAATCGGCTGTTCCGTCGCTGGACCGGGCTGACACCCAAGCAATATCTGGCCGAGGTGACGAGCCGCGCAGCCGGCGATGCGCTGCGGGATGAACCCTCGGTCATGGACGCGGCCCACGCTGTAGGACTCTCCGGCGGCGGGCGGCTGCATGATCTGACGGTCACACTGGATGCCATGACGCCGGGCGAGATCCGTGCGGAGGGCGAGGGCGTGGTGATTCGCTACGGCACCGCGGACACGCCATTTGGTTCGGCGTTTCTCGCGGAAACTCCACGCGGTCTGTGCCGGCTTGCATTCCTCGAGGCTGGTGGCGAGCGCGAAGAGCTTCGAGCGCTGCGCGAACAGTTTGCCCGGGCCAGGATCGTGCGCGACGACGCGCGCGCGGCCGCCCTGGTGCAGACCATCTGGGGAGGCGGTGCGGCGAAGCTGCCGCTGGCGGTGTGCGGGACCAACTTCCAGGTGCAGGTGTGGCGCGCGCTGCTCGAACTGAAACCCGGCGCGACGGTCACATACAGCGCGCTGGCACGGCGGCTCGGGATCGAAAATGGTGCGCGCGCCGTGGGTAATGCGGTGGGTGCCAATCCGGTCGGCTGGGTGATTCCCTGTCACCGTGTGTTGCGCGAGGGCGGAAAGCTTGGCGGATATCGCTGGGGAACCGCCCGCAAACAGATGATCCGCCGCTGGGAAAACAGGCGCGCCGGGGTGTCATAACTTTTTGATTACCCTCGTGTGTCGGCATGTTGGCGGTGCATACTTGCCGCCTTCAGCAGAGCGATCCGAACACGATGTCCGACAAGCGCAGCCTGGTAACGCCCATCAGCATCTCGGTGGCGGTCATTGCGGTCGCGTGGGCAATTTATGCCTCTCAGCATCGGGACTCCTTCAACGCAGGACCCGCTCAGGGTGGGGGCGCGCGTAATGCCGCCCCGGCTTTCGTATCGATCGCCCCGGTGCGCAGCGAGCGGTTGAGCCAGAAGCTCGAGGCCCTGGGTAATGCCCGCGCCAACGAGTCGGTCGACATCAGCTCCAAGGCTTCCAACGTCGTGACCGCGATCATGTTCCGTGACGGCGAGCGCGTGCGGCGCGGTCAGGTGCTGGTGCAACTCGATGACGCCCAGGCGCGCGCCGATGTCGGTGCGGCCGAAGCGGCCCTCGCGGAAAGCGAACGCCTCTACAACCGCAGCCGTGAGCTCATGTCGACCGAGGCCCTGTCAAAGGCGCAGTTCGACCAGCTCGAGGCGACGCTCAAGGCGAATCGCGCCCGGCTCAGCGCCGCCAACGCCCGCTTCCAGGACACGGTGATCCGTGCACCATTCTCCGGGCGCGTGGGTCTGCGGCGCGTGAGCGTCGGCACGCTCATCAGCCCCGGCGACGTGATCACCACGCTCGATGACACCAGCGTCATCAAGCTGGACTTCTCGGTACCGGAGCATTTCCTCGCCACGCTGCGCGAGGGTCTCGCGGTACGCGCCAGCGCGCCGGCATTCCCGGGCCGCACCTTCATCGGCGAAGTCGCGAGCATCGATTCGCGCGTGGACATGAACACACGTTCGGTCACGGTGCGCGCGCTGCTCGCCAACGAAGACGGCGCATTGCGCCCCGGGATGTTCCTGAACGTGTCGCTGGCCAATGACGAGCGTGAGGCGCTGGTGATTCCCGAGCAGGCGCTCTCCCCCGAAGCCGAGCGGCAATACGTCTTCGTGGTGAGCGATGGCAAGGCCGAGCGCCGTGAAGTGCGCATCGGCGGCCGCAGTCCCGGCAGTGTCGAGGTGCTCGCGGGCCTCACGGTGGGTGAGCGCGTCATCGTCGAAGGCACGCAGAAAGTGCGGGATGGCGCTGCGGTGCGCGCCACGGAAATTGCCGCGGAAGTGGCGCCGGCAGCCGGGCGCGGGTTCGCATGAGGCGAACACCGCCGGACCTGCGAGCGTGCGCCAATGAGCAGGTCTTTCAAATGATGATTTCGGACCTGTCGGTGCGGCGGCCGGTACTCGCGACCGTCATGTCGCTGCTGTTGTTCATCCTCGGCCTCGCGGCCGCCTTTGGCCTCAGCCTGCGCGAATTCCCGGACATTGACCGGCCGGTGGTGAACATCGAGACGCGTTATCGCGGCGCCTCCTCGGAGGTAGTCGAGACGCGCATCACGCAGATCATCGAGAACGAGATCTCCGGCATCGAAGGCGTCGAGCGGCTCAACTCCGCCAGCCGCGACGAACGTTCACAGATCAATGTCGAATTCTCGCTGGAGCGCGATCTCGACGCTGCCGCCAACGACGTGCGCGAACGATTGTCGCGCGTCGCGCAGCGATTGCCGGTGGAAGCCGATCCATCGCAGATCACCAAGGTCGACAGCGGCACCGATCCCATCGTGTGGATCAACGTCTCGAGCACCCAGCGCAGCATCCTCGAGCTCACCGACTACATGACGCGTTACATGGTCGACCAGTTCTCGACCCTCGAGGGCGTGGCCAACGTGCGCGTGAATGGCGGACGGCGCTATGCCATGCGCGTGTGGATGTCGCGCGAGAACCTGGCCGCCCGCCAGCTCACCGTCGCCGATGTCGAGAATTCCCTGCTGAGCGAGAACGTGGAGCTGCCGGCCGGCCGGCTCGAGTCCACCGAGCGCGAGTTCACGCTGCGCACCGACACCAACCTGCGCACCGAAGAAGATTTTCGCAATCTCGTCGTGGGCCGCGGCGTTGACGGCTACCTGGTGCGGCTGGGAGAAGTGGCCGAGGTGCGGCTGGCGGCCGACGACGACCGCAGCATTTCGCGCTCCAACGGCATCATCGGCATGTCGTTGGCCATCATCCCGCAGTCCAAGGCCAATGTGCTGGCGACTTCGAAGGCAGTGAAGGAACGTCTCGCGGAAGTCCAGAAGACACTGCCGAATGACATCACCGCCGAGATCAACATCGACAACGGCATCTTCATCGCCGCCTCGCTCAAGAACGTGGTGCTTCGCGCTGTCCGAGACGCTGGTCCTCGTGCTCGTCGTCATTTTCCTGTTCCTGGGCACGCTGCGCGCCACGTTGATTCCCGCCGTGACCATCCCGGTGTCGATCATTGCGGCCGCGATCGTGATGCTGGCGCTCGGCTATTCCATCAACACGCTGACGCTACTGGCGGCTGTGCTCGCTATCGGCCTGGTGGTCGACGACGCCATCGTGGTGCTCGAGAACATCGTGCGACGCATTGAAGCCGGCGAGCCGTCAGCGCTCGCGGCGATCAACGGCTCGCGTGAAATCGGCTTCGCCGTGGTTTCGACCACGCTGGTGCTGATGGCGGTGTTCGTGCCGATCTCGTTCATGAGCGGCGATACCGGTCGCCTGTTCGGCGAGTTCGGCGTAACGGTGGCCGCCGCCGTGGGTTTCTCGGCTTTCGTCGCCCTGTCACTCACTCCGATGATGACCTCGAGATTGTTCGCCGCTGGCATGCCGAAGTCGCGCCTCACGGGCGGCATCGACCGGCTGTTCCGCAGCCTCGACGACCGATATGCCACCGGCTTGCGAAATGCCATGTCGGGCAAGCGGCCGCTGTGGATCGTCGGTGGCGCCATGGGGATGTTCGCCGTGGCGTTGCTGGTGCTGGCACTGGGCGTGCCGTTCTCCGGGCTGAAGTTGTCCAGTGAACTCACCCCGCAGGAAGACCGCGGCTTCGTGCGTATTTTCGTGACCGCGCCGGAAGGCTCGAGCATTGCCTACATGGACCGCCAGTTGCGCCAGGTCGAGGAGGTTGCGCAGGAAGAGGTCGAGCGCGGCAACGCCAAGCGTGTCATCACCCGCACCGGTGGCTTCGGCCGTGCCGCGGAAGTGAACACCGGCATGGTGAACCTGCCGCTGAATCTCTGGGATGAGCGCGACGACAGCGCCGGCGAGATTGCCACCCGGCTTCGCGAGCGCACCCAGAACATTCCTGGCGGACGCGTCAACGTCAACCAGGCGGGCAGCCCGCTGTCGCGCAATGCGACACGGCCGCTCGCCATCGCGCTCGGTGGTGGCGACTACGCCGAGATCGTGCAGTGGCGCGACAAGATCATGGAGCGCGTGGCCGCAGAGAATCCGCGCATCCTCAACCTCGAGTCGGACTACCTGGAACGCCAGCCGCGCGTCATCGTGCAGATCGACCGCAACAAGGCCGCGGACCTGGGCGTGTCGCTGTCGACCGTCGGCCGCACGCTCGAGACCATGCTGGGCGCCCGCATCGTCACCACCTTCGAGCGCGCCGGCGAAGAATACGACGTGATCCTGCAGGCGCGCACCGAGCAGCGCGCGTCGGTGGGTGACCTGGACAATCTCTACGTGCGCTCCGACAAGAATGGTGACCTGTTGCCGCTGTCGGCCATGGTCAGGGTCGAGGAACGCGCCGGTCCCACCGAATTGCGCCGCACCGATCGCATGCGTGCCATCGAACTCGCCGGCTCGCTCGCGCCCGGCTACGCACTGGGCGAGGCGGTGTCGTACATGGAGCAGGTGATCCGCGAGGAAGCGCCTGGCGCGCAAATCATCTACAACGGTGAGACCTACCAGCTCAAGAAATCCGGCGACACGTTATGGATCACCTTCGCGTTCGCGCTGCTCGTGGTGTACCTGGTGCTCGCGGCGCAATTCGAAAGCTTCATCCACCCGGTGGTGATTCTCGTGACCGTGCCGCTGGCCATCACCGGTGCTCTGCTGGGGCTGTGGCTGTTCAATTCCACCATCAACATCTTCAGCCAGATCGGCTGCGTCATGCTGATCGGCATTGCCTGCAAGAACGGCATCCTGATCGTCGAATTCGCCAACCAGCTGCGTGATCGTGGCGTGGAATTCGTGGATGCCGTGATCCAGGCATCGGCGACGCGCCTTCGGCCCGTGCTGATGACCAGCCTGTGCACGGCCTTCGGTGCCGTGCCGCTGATGCTGGCGCACGGCGCGGGTGCCGAAAGCCGCGAGTCCATTGGCGCCACGGTTTTCTTCGGCACCGTGGTCTCGTTGGGACTGACCCTGTATGTGGTGCCGGCGTTGTACCTCCTGATCGCGCGTAACACGCGTTCACCGGAATACATGTCCCGCTTCATCGATGGCCTGATCGGCGGCGGTACGCCACGTGGTGCGCCCACAACGGCCAGCAACGCCTTGTCTGACACGCACTAGCCGGGCGCGCAGCGTCATGGCGCTGCCATGTAGTTGGAAAACCACAAGTTTGCTGACATAAAGCTGTCATTTCCCGGCCGGAGGCGCCCACGCTGTCAACCACCGCCGACACGTGCAATCCTCTGATTTCATTGGTAAATTACACAGCGTGACCCGGACGGAAAGAGCCTCGCTGGTAGACTCGTGGCCGTTCTTTCCTCCCCCGCGTGTTCCGTCATGGCCCAGACCCCGTACAAGCAACTCGAGCAGGAATGGAAACGCCTGCATGCGTTCCGAGGTGCGATGGCGGTACTGAGATGGGACGCCGCGGTCATGATGCCTCGTGGCAGCGCCGACGTTCGCGGCGAACAGCTCGCGGCGCTCGAGACCGAATACCACGCGCTGGTCACCGCACCGAAAATCACGCGACTGCTGGATCGCGCCCAGGCGAGTACCACCAATCTCGAGGACTGGCAGATCGCCAATCTGCGGGAAATGCGGCGTCAGCGCGATTTCGCCATCGCAACTCCGGTGGCGCTGGTCTCGCGCCTCGCCAAGGCGGCTTCCAAGGCCGAGGCGAAGTGGTTGCAGGCGAGGGAAACCGGAAAGTTCGAGGACTTCGCGCCGTACCTGGAGGAAGTCGTGCATCTGGTGCGCGACAAGGCGCAGCTGCTCGGTCAGTCACGCAACCTGTCGCCGTATGACGCGTTGGTCGATGAATTCAGCCCGGGCCAGACTTCGGCGGAAATCGACGCGATGTTCAAGGCGCTGGGGCGGCGTCTGCCAGGCCTGATCCGCGAAGTCCTTGCACGGCAGGAGTCCCTGCCGGTATTGCCCATCACCGGCAAATTCAGCGGCGCCAAGCAGCGCGCGCTGGCCGTGGAGATCATGAAGGCGGTGGGCTTCCCCTTCGACCGTGGCCGGCTCGACGAGAGCGAGCATCCCTTCACCGAGGGCGTGCCCGGCGACGTGCGCGTCACCACGCGTTTCGATCCCAGCGAACCGTTCTCGGGATTGCTGGGCGCGCTGCACGAAACCGGCCACGCCATGTACGACGTCGGACTGCCAGCGGAATTCGCCGATCAGCCGGTCGGCCGTGACCGCGGCATGGCGCTGGAGGAAAGCCAATCGCTGCTCATGGAAATGATCGTGTGCCGCAGCCGGCCCTTCGTCACCTATCTCAAGCCGCTGCTCGAGAAACATTTCGGTGTCAGCGGGCCGGAGTGGTCCGAGGACAATCTCTACCGGCACCTCACCCGTGTGAAGCGCGGACCGATTCGCGTAGACGCCGACGAGCTCACGTATTCCCTGCACATCCAGCTGCGTTATGAGCTTGAAAATCAGTTGCTGTCAGGCGAACTGGCCGTGCGCAATCTGCGTGATGCCTGGAATGCCAGCATGGAACAGCGCCTGGGGCTCAAGCCGAAGAGTGACGTGGAAGGCGTGTTGCAGGACGTTCACTGGGCGGTGGGATCCTTCGGCTACTTCCCGTCGTATGCGCTGGGCGCCGTCATGGCGGCACAGTTTTTCGAAGCGTTGCGCGAATCGGTACCGGACGTGGACGCTGAAATCGCGCGCGGAGATTTCTCGGGACTGATGGGCTGGCTGCAACACAACGTTCATGGGATGGGCGCGCGGGTCAATGCCCAGGAATTGCTGAAGATCGCCACCGGCAAGCCGCTGGCCGCAGCCACGGCGCTGCGTTACCTCGAAGCGAAATATCTCGAGCCCGAATCGGTCGTGGGTAGCGCGGCCGCATGACCGGTGGCGCCGCTCGCGTCGCGGTGCCCGCGCGCCTGTGGCTCCTGGCCGCCACCACTCTCGTTTTCATCGTCGCGGCGATGCTGGTGCCGGCGATGCCGCAGCCGCTTTCTTATCATGCGTTCGCGGACTGCCGCACCATCTGGTCCATCCCGAACTACTTCAACGTGCTGTCGAACCTGCCCTTCCTCGTGGGCGGTGGCCTCGGCCTGCGGATCATCTGGCAAGGAGACGGCGCCTTCGTCGACGAGCGGGAGCAGTTGCCCTACCTGGTGTTTTTCCTCGGCGCACTGCTCACCAGCCTCGGGTCCGCGTACTACCACCTGGCTCCCGACAATCCGCGGCTGGTCTGGGACCGCCTGCCCATGACGCTGGGGTTCGCAGGCCTGGTGGCCGGCGCCGTTGCGGAACGCGTCGACCAGCGGCTTGGTTTGCAATCACTCTGGCCATTGCTGGCCATCGGCGCAGGCACGGTCATCTACTGGTACGCCACCGAGCGCATGGGCGCCGGCAACATAATCCCCTACGCCGCCTACCAGGGGTGGTCGGTCCTGGTGCTCTTGCTGCTGATCGCGATGTTTCCCGCGCAGCGTTACAGCCATGGCGTTCTGTTGCTGTGGGCCGCAGGCTGGTACGGACTGGCGAAGGTGTTCGAGGCCTTCGATCTTGCGATCTACCGGCTGCTGGGCGGAACCTTGAGCGGACACACCATCAAACATCTGCTGGCGGCGGGCGCGGTGTTTGCGATTGTGCGACAACTGCGACTGCGGCGCCCGCTCGCAAACCACTAGACTTGCGCTCCGCATGAACGCCACGCCCCATTCCTTGACCAATTCGGCCCTGACTTCCCCGGCCACGGAATGGCCCTCGCAAACCGCGAAAAAACTCGGCGCCCAGCTGCGCGGCCTGGTGGGCAAGGCGATCGAGGACTACCGCATGATCGGGGCGGGAGATCGCATCATGGTCTGCCTTTCGGGAGGCAAGGACTCGTACACGCTGCTGGATATCCTGTTGTCGCTGAAGCGCAGCGCGCCGGTGGATTTCGAGATCATCGCGGTCAACCTGGACCAGAAGCAGCCTGACTTCCCGGCCGAAGTGCTGCCTGACTACCTGCGCGGCATCGGCGTGCCGTTTCACATCATCGAACAGGACACTTACAGTGTCGTCAAACGCGTGATCCCCGAAGGCAAGACCATGTGCGGCCTGTGCTCGCGCCTGCGGCGCGGCGCGCTCTACCGCTACGCCGCGGAAAATGGCATCACGAAAATCGCGCTTGGACATCACCGCGACGACATCGTCGAGACCTTGTTCCTCAATCTCTTCTTCGGCGGCCGCCTCAAGGCGATGGCGCCCAAGCTGAAGTCGGAAGACGGCCGCCACATCGTGATCCGCCCGCTGGCTTATGTGCCGGAAGCCCAGATCGAGCGCTACGCACGCGCGCGCCAGTTTCCGATCATCCCCTGCAAGTTGTGCGGCTCTCAGGACAATGCCCAGCGACGGCAGGTGAAGCAGATGCTCTGCGCGTGGGAACGGCAGTACCCGGGACGCACCGAGTCGATATTCTCGGCGCTGCGCAACGTGGAGCCGGCGCACCTGGCGGACCCGAATCACTTCGACTTCAGGGGCCTCGAGCCCGAAGGTGTGGATGGAGAGTCTTCCGAAGCCGTTAGCTGATTCGTACTGGGTCATCCCCGGACGATTCCTGGCCGGCAAGTATCCCGGTGGAAAAAAAATCCAGGAACTGGAACGCCGCGTCGGACCACTGCTCGACGCGGGCTTCAACGCGTTCATCGACCTCACCGAGGCCGGTGAGCTGCCACCCTACGAGGGCTATCTACCGGAAGGTGTGGCCTACGTGCGCAAACCGATCACCGACCATGGCGTGCCGGCGGACAGCGCCTTCATGGCCGACGTCCTCGCGACACTGGACGACCTGCTCGCGCAAGGCCGCCGTGTGTATCTGCATTGCCGGGCGGGCATCGGCCGCACCGGCACGGTGGTGGCCTGTCACCTGATCGAGCATGGGCTTGCCCCGGACGACGCGCTCGCCCGCCTCAACGAATTCTGGCGGACCAGCGATCGGTCCGATACCTGGCCGGAAGTTCCCGAGACGGACGGACAACGCGATTTCATCCGCGCCTACTCGCCGTCGGCGGATCCCACCAGCGCGCCCGATGTGATGGATGCCGCGCGCACCTTGCGCGAGCGCTTTCAAGGCGCATTGCTGGGTCTCGCCGTGAGCGACGCGCTGGCTGCGCATACCCAGTACCGAAAACCCGGCAGTTTCGCCGCGGTGGGTGACTTGCTGGGCGGCGGACCCTTTGACCTGCCGCGCGGCGCCTGGACCGACGATACCGCCATGGCCCTGCTGCTGGCCGAGAGCCTGCTCGAGTGCGACGGGTTCGATGCGCAGGACCAGGTAGAGCCGTTACGCGCGCTGGCAACGGGAGGGGTACGGCAGTGCCACCGGGCAATGCGTGGGTATTTCGGCCAGCGTGGCGCGCGCGCTCGCAACCGCGCAGTACAAGCATCAGCCGTTCGCGGGATCACACGACCCGGCGCAGCTCGAGAAGGACCCGTTGTCGCGGGTGGCGCCGGTGGTGATGTATTACTTCGCGGACGCCGCGTCGGCGGTGTCGCGGGCCGGCGAGGCGGCCCGTATCACCGCCCAGGCCCCGATCGTGCTCGACTGCGTCCGGCTGCTGGCGGCGATGGTGCGCCAGGCCCTGAGTGGACGGGACAAGACCAGCATTCTGCGGCCGCCGCGCGAAGGCTGGATGAAGGGCCCGACGCGCCCGGAAGTGCTGGCGGTGTACGAGGGGTCGTATGCCGAACTCATGCCCCCCGAGATCACCGGCGGTGGACATATCGTGCAGGCTCTCGAGGCGGGGTTGTGGGCATTTCATCGCGGCGAGACGTTCCGGGAGGGCGCATTGCTGGCGGCAAACCTTGGGCGGGACTCGGACGTGGTCGCGGCGGTGTACGGCCAACTGGCCGGCGCCTATCACGGCGTGAGTGCGATTCCCGGAATCTGGCGTAACAGCCTGATGAAGCAAGAAGTGGTCATTGACACCTCGGATCGACTTCTCACTCACGCACTCGTAACCCTCGGGGAATGATTCCGCGCGAGCCCCGGGTCGCTTAAATTACGCACCATGTCGTCAGCGCGCCTTACCCGCGTCCGGCGGGCCCAGCGCTCGTGGACGCGACTTATCCGACGAGCAATTGCTCGCGATGCGCTTCTGCGATCTGAAACTGCGCATCGAAGGCACGCCGCTCGTGAAGCGCGTGCGCCGCCTGTACCGCGAACTCGACAAACGTCAGATCGGATTCCGTCCGCACGTTTGGTTGTCGGAGGAATGGTTCTCTCCCGATGGCGTGCCGGGCATCGCGGTGCCTTTCTACCTGGCGCATCCGAGGCTCGAGCGCCTCGAGCGTCGCATGATGCGCAACGTCGAAGGCGGCAGTGCCGAAAGCGCGATGCGCATCCTGCGGCACGAAGCCGGTCACGCGATCGATACCGCGTACCGACTGCGCCGTCGCAGGCGCTGGCGCGAAGTGTTTGGACCGGCGTCATTGCCGTATCCGGATACCTACAAGGCGCGACCCGGCAGCCGCCGCTATGTGCAACACCTCGGCGAGTGGTACGCGCAGTCACATCCGTGCGAGGACTTCGCCGAAACCTTTGCCGTGTGGCTGAAGCCGAATTCCGCCTGGCGGCGCACTTATGCGCACTGGCCGGCGTACCACAAGCTGCAGCTCGTCGACGAGTTGCTGGACAGCGTGCGCGGCCGGCGCGCGCCGGTGCGCAACCGCGAAGTCATCGAGCCGCTGCGCGACAACACGCGCACGCTGGCCGATCATTACCGCCGCAAACTCAAGCGCCACAACATCTATCGGCGCACGGTGACCGATCACCTGCTCGAGCGCATCTTCACGGACGAACGCGCCCGCGATCGTGATCTGCGCGCCAGCACGCTGTTGCGCACGCACCGCGCCAGGCTCGTGAACTCGGCCATGCGCGAGCACGGCGCGGAGCGCTACTGCGTCGAACAGATACTGCGCATGGTGATCGGGCGCGCCGAAAAACTCCGCCTCTGGGTGCGCGGTACTCAGCGCGACGCGCTTCGCCATTCACGCTGGATGGTCGTCTACCTAACGCGCTTGTATGCGCAAGGTGAAAGTCCGACACTGGCGCTATGAAGCGACTGCGCACGCTGGTCGTGATGCACACAACGCTGGTCCCGCCCGACACTCTCGAGGGTCACAGCGACAAAGAAATCGAAGAATGGCGTACCGAGTACGACGTGGTCTCGACCCTCAAGAAGTCGGGGCACGAAGTGCGCTGCCTGGGAATCTCCGACAGCCTCGAGGAGTTGCGCAGCGTCATCACGGAATGGAAGCCGGAGATCGTCTTCAACCTGCTCGAGGAATTCGACGGCATCGTCACCTACGACCAGCACGTGGTGGCGTTCCTCGAATTGCTGCGCCAGCCGTACACCGGCTGCAATCCGCGCGGCCTGCTGCTCGCGCGAGACAAGCCGCTGTGCAAGCAGCTCCTGTCCTTCCACCGCATCCCGTCGCCGCAGTTCGCGGTATTCCGCCGCGGCATCAAGCTGCGCCTGCCGCGCAGGATCAAGTACCCGCTGTTCGTGAAGTCCACCACCGAAGATGCCTCGCTCGGCATCTCGCAGGCCTCCATCGTCACCGACAAGGCGCACCTGAAGGAACGCATCGAGTTCGTGCACGACCAGGTGCAGACCGACGCGCTGGTGGAGGAATACATCGAAGGCCGCGAGTTGTACGTCGGCGTGATGGGTAACGATCGGCTCACGCGGCTGCCGGTGTGGGAAATGGTGTTTGGTTCGATGTCCGAGTCGGGAGCCGGCATCGCGACGCGTCGCGTCAAGTGGGACAAGAAGTACCAGAAGAAACACGGCATCAACACGTACGCGGCCAAGGATCTGGCGCCCGCGGTGGTCGCACGGCTCGACAAGCTGTCGCGCCGCATTTATCGCTACCTGGGGCTTTCCGGCTGCGCGCGCATCGACTACAGGGTGAAGGCCGATGGACAGATCTATGTGATCGAGGCCAATCCCAATCCCAACCTCGCAGCGGAGGAAGACTTCGCGCAATCGGCGCTGGCCGCCGGAGTGAGCTACCCGGACTTGCTCGAAAAACTGCTCACGCTCGGGGCGGGTTATCAGGCAGAGTGGCGCGCTTACTACGGTTGAGCCCGAGGAAAGTCACCCATGCGCCGCGTCGCCACCGCCACTCTCCTGTTGCTGCTCGCGAGCGTGATTGCCGCCTGCGTGAACGAGACCGAAATGCGCAAGCGCGACATTCAGAATTTTCTGCAGACGGCGACCGGCGAGTATCACAATGACGCGGGCGAGCGGTTGGTCATGGTGCCGGTGTATGCGCGCATGATCGGCCTCGACACGATGTACCTGGAGCGCACCACGCGCAACGGGACCACCGGACGCCTGCTGACACTCGAGCGCTCACCGGACGGCGAGAAGGTGGTGCAGTTTTCGTATGTGTTCACGCAGCCGACTCAGTGGCGCAACCTGATCGAACAGCCCGAGTTGTTGTCCTCGCTGCAGCCGAACGACGTGCGTCCGGCCGGAACCTGCGACATTACGGTGGCCGAGGACCTGAACTCGTTGTCATACAGCTGCGGCGGTGCCCCGCCGACCGGCTACCAGCGCGTGAAGCAGGCCATCATCGAATAGGCCAGCCTGCTTTCAGCGGCGCGCATGGTCGCGCCTAGGGCGCGCGGGTATGACTGTCCAGCCAGTCGAGCACCGTGCCGTACCAGTAGATGCTGTTGGCCGGCTTGAGGATCCAGTGATTCTCGTCCGGGAACACCACGAAGCGGCTTTCGATGCCGCGCCGCTGCAGTGCCGTGAAGGTCGCGAGCCCCTGGGAATACGGTACGCGGAAATCTTTCTCACCATGTGTCACGAGCATCGGCGTGCGCCACTCGGTGACTGTGTTCGCCGGATTGAAACGCTCGTGGATCTCGGGTTTCTCGTAGTAGGGCCCGCCGTTCTCCCACTCCGTGAACCACAGTTCCTCGGTGGTGTAGTACATGGAGCGGGTGTCGAAGATGCCGGCGTGGTTGACGATGCAACGGAAGCCATCCGGCCAGTTGCCGGCAATCCAGTTCTGCATGTATCCGCCGTATGAGGCACCCAGCGAACAGGCGCGTTTGCCGTCGAGCCACGGATACCTGGCGAGCGCCGCCGCGAGGCCTTTTTTCAGGTCCTCGAAAGGGATATCGCCCCAGTGCTGGCTGATCGAATCGGTGAAGGCCTGTCCATAACCTGGCGAGCCGTGAAAGTCGATCAACACCACGCCGTAGCCGCGTGCCGCGTACATCTGCGCGTTCCAGCGATAGTTCCACTGATTCTGGAAGCTCACCTGCGGGCCGCCGTGCACGATGAACGCAATCGGCGCCTTGCTGTCGGGGGAGAATTCCGCCGGCTTGACCACGTAGCCGTACACGGTCTCGTTGTTCCAGCCCGGGAAGCTGAATTGCTCGAATGCCCCGATCGTTCGTGCGCCGAGCAGCGCCGCATTGACATTGGTGAGCCGCCGACGCTCGCCCTTGCTGGTGAGCAGGTAGAGATCGGGCGGCGACGCAAGGTCATGCCACGCGACCACGTTGCCGCGCGACGTTGGCGAGAACTCGCTCACCGTTCCATCGCCTGACAGGCGCGAGACCTTGCCGCTGTCGGGTTCAACCGCGAACAGCGGCATCTGCCCCAGCTCGCTGGCAGTGGCGAGCAGCGTACGGCCGTCGCGCGTCACGTCGAGATGCGCGACGGAACGGTCCCACTGCGCGGCGACATCGCGCACCTCGCCGCGATGGCGCAACTTGATGGCGAATCGATCGGCCTCGAAACCGGGTCGCTTCATCGCCAGCCAGGCGAGATCGCCATTCTTCAGAAACACCGGCTGCGTGTCCCAGGCGGGATTGTCGGCGGTGAGATTCTTCGGCGGCGCGCCGCCACCGACGGGCGACTCGTACAGGTCGAAGTTCGTCGACCACGGCTCCTCGCGGCCCGCGACCCGCGCGCTGAACACCACGGACGAGCCGTCGGGAGCAAAGGTAAATTCCTCGTCGCCGCCGTCGGGCTTGGAAGGCACATCCGCCGCAAGCGCCCGGCTCACGTTCACCGGCGCGCCGGCGCGGCCGTCCGGCAGCACCGCCGCCACGAACAGGTTCGAGCGAGTGCGATCGCGCCATGTGTCCCAGTGGCGCACGAACAGGCCGTCATAGGTGCGCGCCGATATCTTGCTCGCCGTGGCGGCATCGAGCCGGCCGCGCGAGCACTTGAGATCGTCGCAGTCCGTGATGACGTCCATGGCGAGCGCGATGCGCTTGCCGTCGGCGGCGAACTTGAAGGTGCTGACGTCGAGTGGATAGTCGGTGATCTGCACCGCTTCGCCACCCAGCATGGGCAGCCGCCAGATCTGCGTGGACCCGGCGCGCGCGGACAGGAAGTAGACGCTCGCGCTGTCCGGCGACCAGCGCGGATGGGTGTCGCTGGCGGAGTGTTGCGTCAGCCGGCGCGGCTTCGGAGTCGCGGCTTCGAGATCGATGAGCCACAGATCATTGCGGCCACGGTTGGCTTCGAAGTCGGTATCGCGCTGCACGTACACCAGGTAGCGGCCGCTCGGCGAGACCTGTGGATCACTGATGCGTGCCAGCCCGTTGAGATCGGTGGGTGTGAACACGCGCGACGCGTCCGCCGCAGCGGCGCCGCCCTGAAATATGAACGCGCAAACGATTGCCGCCATCGAGCACAGCCGTGAATTCATCTTGTTCTCCAATCCTCTTCAGTTACCAATTTCCGAATACTCAATTGTCCAGGGTTCCGCGGCCGCGGCCGCACACCAGGCCTGCATGTGCACATCGTCCAGCACCGTGGCGACATAGTCCGCCGAAGTCTTGCTCAGCTCCGCGCCGTAGGTGCGCAGCCGCAGCACCACCGGCGCGTACATCGCATCGGCGACGCTGTATTCGCCGAACAACCACGCACCCGGCGAGCCGAAGCGCGTACGGCATTCGGCCCATAGTTCCTGGATGCGCGCGATGTCGGCCGCTCGCATCGCGTCGTGAGGTGTGACGCGACCTTGCGCGCGCGCATTCATCGGCCATTGTGAACGCAATGCGCTGAACCCGGAGTGCATTTCGGCGCACGCGGAACGCGCCACGGCGCGCGCGCTGCGCTCCCGGGGCCAGCCGTTGCCGGCAAGCTCGCTGACGTACTCGCAGATGGCAAGCGAATCCCAGACGAGCAGCTCGCCGTGATGCAGGATGGGAACACGGCGAGTCGGACTTATCGCCTCTACCTGGCTCGCGAACTGCGGTGTGTCGAGCGGCAACACGCGCTCCGCAAACCCGAGGCCGAGATGTTTCATGAGAATCCAGGGACGCAACGACCACGACGAGTAGTTCTTGTTTCCCATCGTCAGGGTCAATTCTTCCATCGACATCCCCCGTTATCATCGCGCCATGAGCCCTGCCACCAGCCTTGTCATGCGCCTGGGCGCGGTGCGTGCGATCTGTTTCGATCTCGACAACACCCTGTGGGAGATCGAGCCGGTGCTCGCGCGCGCGGAACGCATTCTCGCCGATTGGCTGCGCACCCGGTACCCGAGGATCCCGCAACGTTTCTCGCCAGCAGACATGCTCGAGGTGCGCGCCGAACTGCTGCGCGAACAACCCGAGCAGGCGCACGATCTCACCTTCCTGCGGCGCGAGACCCTCGCGCGGCTCGCGACGGCGGTGGGCTACCAACGCGCCGTGGCGCACGAGGCATTCGAGCTGTGGCACGCCGCGCGTAATGCCTGCGTGCCGTTCGCGGAGGTCATTCCGGCACTCGACAAGCTCAGGACTCACTTCCGCCTGGCATCGCTCAGCAATGGCAATGCCGATCTCGGGACGATCGGCCTCGCGCACCATTTTGAGATCAGCCTGCATGCCGCCGCACTGGGATGTGCCAAGCCGGACGCGCGCTCGTACCACGCGCTGGCACAGGCACTGACACTCAAACCTGCGGAAATCCTGTTTGTAGGCGATGACCCCCACGCCGATGTTGCCGGTCCGCGCAGCGTTGGCATGCAAACTGTATGGGTGAATCGAGGCGCGAATGAATGGCCAGCCGGCCTTTCCCCGGCCGACCATGTGATCGCCGGCCTCGACGGACTCGTGGCACTGGTTCACGCTGAAACTGTGAACCGTGCACCGTTGTCCAAGGATAGTTAGCAGTGTGCACCGCCGGCTGCCAGCGAGGTGCGCTAGCGGAAGCGTGAAATCGGCTCCTGCGTCACGGAACCCGCGAAGCGCCCGCGCTCAACTGTCGGTGGACAGGCGCCGATACGCTTATCGATCGGGGTGAATGCGATGACCATCCAGCCGGTTGCGAGTCTCAAGGAATTCTTCCGCGACGCGTTGCACGACGCATTGTCGCATCAGCACGTCGCGGTCGGCGGTGAGACCGAACACTACGTGGTCAACCTGCTCACGCTGTTCTCCGATGCCGATGCATTGTTCGAGAGCGTCCCGGGTGAACAGCGCTCGCGCCTCAAGCCGCTGGTCGTGATGCTGGGAGAAGCGCTGGAAGCACCGACCCAGGAGGCCAGGTTTCGCGGGTTGCAACGACTGGGCGACGTGTCACTGTTCATCGCCGGATTCTTCTCCGCCGGCTTCGCCCGCAAGCTGGTCGACATCGACTATCACATCGCGATGGGCGGGCGCGCCTACGGCACGCTCGCGGAGAACTGCAGCCCGGCGCGCGGCCGCACGCTGCGCGAGGTGTTCGCCGAGCTGGCCGCGAAGTTCACGCCCATGGTGGATGCGTTGAACGAGATCAGCGAAAGCTCGTACCAGCATTCCGATCGCGACCGGCTGCGACTCTACGAGTTGTGGGTGAAGACCGGCAGCGAACGTTCCCGCACGCTGCTGCGCAAGCTCGGGCTCGAGCCGGTGCCCGCCGCGCGCAGCACGCTGGCGCATTAGCCATGAGTGCCGCGACTCTCGCGTCGCTGCAGGGAGCACTCGCCGAGATCTACGATCTGCCGGCGACCCCGGACGTGGCGCAATTCCTGCTGACCGATCGCGCGCTCCTGGCACGGGTGGAGGCGCGCGCCAGTGACGAACAGCTCTTCGTGGCCGAGGAGGGCGACACGCTGTCCATGGCGCTGTACATCGACGCCGCGGTGTTCACCCGCCTGGCACGCCACGACCCATGCAGTGCGCTCACCCAGGACAACCTTGCCGACTACCTCACGGTGGCCGAGGGTGTGAGCCATTTCGTCTACGTGGCATGGAACGCCGGCTTCGACAAGCCGGTGACGCTGCTCGAGCTCGAGTTGCAGGCCGAAGTAGACAAGTACGTGCTCTGCGCCTGGCTGCTGCGCGCGCAGGGCGCTGGCCGCTTTCCGCGCGAGTTGCATCGCGCGCTGTTCGAGCGCACGCGCATCGACCCCTGCGCTGCCGCTGGCCGGACGGGCCTGTACCGCGCCGCGTCGGACTACGCCGGAAGATTCTGCCGCCGCGTGGCCTCTCGGCTGGCGTGTGGCACCCACGTGGCGACGCGCGAACTGCTCACGGAGCTGCGCCGGTTCTATCGCTGGGGTGGTGCCGGAAAACTGCGGCACATCGAACGCTTCGCGTAGCGGAACTTATTCCGGGTCGGAGTCGTCGCCGGAGGACTTGCGGGCTTCCATTTCCCGCATCAATTTGATCCATTCACCCAGCTTGCGCAGGTCGCGTTTGACGGGCTGTTTCTTTTTCGGGGGCGGAATGTGTGCGCCGCCGACGCGTGCATAGGGATCAAAGCCACCCGCGCGAGCACGCTCCACCGCGAGCTTGGGGGGCTGGCCGCGCGCCGATGTCGGCTCGACGCTGAGCGGCGTACGCCCAAGTTCCTCGCCGGCGTAGCCCGCATCGATCCATTCCACGCGCGCATTTCCACGCTCGTCATGCACGATCTGGGATGCCCGGCGCCGGTTCGCCGCGCTGGCGGGTTTGCCGTTGGAATTGTCGTCGGTCACGGGCGAAGTATGACCGACAGGTCCTGCTAATTATTTGACATAGCTAACATTTCGGGGATCGCGAAACGCAGCCTGTGAGCCGTTTCACGCAATTTTCTGCCGCCCCGAGGCACGCAGAATCCCGATGACGGTTTTTGCGTCCGCCAGCTCGCCATTATGTGCACGCTCGACCGCCAGCCCGAGGGGCCACCATTCGACCTGGAACACCTCGTCCGGCTCCGGGTTCGACGTCGCCGGCGCGAGCCCCGTGGCCAGGAACAGATGAATGACCTCGGTGAACACCCCGGGAGAGCTGTAATAGGCGCCCAGCGAAGTCCAGTTCGCGGCGCTCACGGACGCTTCCTCCACGAGTTCGCGCCGCGCGGTGGCCTCGGGCGGTTCATCGGGCTCGAGTTTCCCCGCTGGCAATTCGTAGATGTAGCCACCCGCCGCATGGCGATACTGCCGCAACAGGCAAACGCGCTCCTGCGCATCGATGGCAACCACGGCAGCGCCGCCGGGATGACGCACGATCTCGAGCGGGACCCGCATGCCGTTCGGCAACACCACGGTGTCGACGCTGACCTTGATGACGCGTCCGTCGTAGATCATTTTTCTTTCGATCGACATTGCGCGAGTGTACCCGCACGCCACAACGGCTGATCGCCGGCAACGGCGCGCCTCCTGGCTTCGAACTCGCATGCGCGCGCCCAGCTGCTCACTGATTCATCCAGTATCTGCTGCGTGCAGCTGCTGGGTAGCGGGGCCGCTCGATGGCGCGCTGGCCCGCATGGGCGCGGTAGCGCAATTTCCCGAGGTTTCCAGGATGCGCCTTGAATGCAGCGGCTCGCGGAGTAGTAAGGCAACGTAGCAATTGTTCGCGGCTCTGGATCCGGCGTGAAACTTTCCAACTGATCTGTTCAGTCTGAAATGGTGAGCTGATATGGTCACCGGGCAGCCCCGCGGGCCGACGTCACATTCCGTGGGTATCCGGCGTGACGGACGTCACGGCTCGCTTTGGACCCAGACCAGCTTTTGTTTGCCTCTCGTATATTGTTGTATCGATGTCTACGCCTACGCCCGAACAACTCGGCAGTCTCAACGCTCCACAACGGAGGGCGGTGACCTACGGAGAGCCTCTTCCTGGCGGGAAGGGCTTTCGCGCGGGCCCGTTGCTGATCGTTGCAGGAGCCGGCACCGGCAAGACCAACACGCTGGCGCATCGCGTCGCGCACCTGGCGATGAGCGGCGTCGATCCGGCGCGCATCCTCATGCTCACTTTCACGCGTCGTGCGGCGCAGGAAATGAAGCGCCGCGCCAACGAGATCATGCGCGAGGCGTTCAACGACAAGCTTGGCAGCAAGGCTTCGCAAATTTCGCAGCGCCTCACCTGGGCGGGCACATTCCATTCGATCGGCAATCGACTGCTGCGGCATTACGCCAAGCATGTGGGTCTCGATCCCACCTTCACGGTCATCGATCGCGGTGACGCGGCGGACCTGGTCGACACGGTTCGTACCGAGCTGGGATTTTCGGGCAAGGGTCAGCGCTTTCCGCGCAAGGACACCTGTCTCGGCGTGTACTCCCACCGGGTGAATACGCAGAAGTCGCTCAAGGAGACGCTCGACAGCCAGTATTCCTGGTGCTCGCACTGGGAAGAGGACATCGCGAAGCTGCTGCGCACCTACGTGGAGCGCAAGGCGCAATTCCGCGTGCTGGATTTCGATGACCTGCTGCTCTACTGGCACGCGATGATGAGCGAGGATCGCATTGCCAAGTCCGTGGCGGCGCATTTCGACCACGTGCTGGTGGATGAGTACCAGGATACGAACAAGCTGCAGAACGAAATCCTGCACGCGCTCAAGCCCGACGGGCAGGGCGTCACGGTGGTGGGCGACGACGCGCAGGCCATCTACTCGTTCCGCGCCGCCGCGGTGGAAAACATCCTCGGATTCCCGGACCGCTACCGTCCCAAGGCGGAGACCGTCACGCTGGCGCAGAACTTCCGTTCCAGCCAGAGTGTTCTCGACGCCGCCAATGCGCTGATGGCCGATGCGCCGCGCCAGCATCGCAAGCACCTGCTCTCGATGCGCGGCCAGGGCCCGCGTCCCAAGCTCGTGACGGTGGACGATCAGCCGACCCAGGCAGAGTTCATCTGCACGCGCCTGCTGGCTTCTCGCGAAGCGGGTATCCCGCTGCGGCGCCAGGCGGTGTTGTTCCGCACCGGCGCGCACAGCGACATGCTGGAAGTCGAACTGGCCAAACGCAAGATTCCGTTCGTGAAGTACGGCGGGCTCAAGTTCCTCGAGGCCGCGCACGTCAAGGATCTGCTCGCAGTGCTGCGTTGGGCCGACAACCCGCACAACCACCTGGCCGCGTTCCGCGTACTGCAGTTCATGCAGGGCATGGGCCCGGCGAATGCCAAGCGAGCGCTGGATCACTTCATCGCGAGCAACTGCGCGTGGGCCGCATTCGAGAAATTCGAACCGCCGAATGACACGCGGCTGCACTGGAAGAAGTTCATCGAGCTGTTCACGACGCTCGCCGAGCCGAATCGCGAATGGCGCGGACAGATCGCGCTGGTGCGTGAATGGTACAAGCCGCACATGGAGCGCATGTACGAACACGTGCACACGCGCATCGGCGATCTCGACCAGCTCGAGCTGCTGTCGTCGCAATACCAGACGCGCGAACGGTTCACCACCGAGCTCACGCTCGATCCACCGAATGCCACCGGCGACCTGTCGGGCCAGCCGATCCATGACGAGGACTACCTGGTGCTTTCGACCATCCACTCGGCCAAGGGCATGGAGTGGGACAACGTTTACATCCTCAACGTGGTCGAAGGCAGCTTCCCGAACGAGTTTTCGACCGGCAAGGCCGAGGCGATCGAGGAAGAACGCCGTCTGCTCTACGTGGCGATGACACGCGCGCGCAACGAACTCAATTGCGTCGTGCCGCTGCGTTTCCAGATCACCAGCCAGCCCAGAACTTCCGACGGCCATGTGTACGGCGCGCGCAGCCGATTCCTCACCGAGAAGGTCGTCAAGTGCTTCGACGAGCAGGCCTTCCAGGGTTCGAACACCGAAGTGAAAATGGAAGAGGCGGTCGCCGATTCCGGCAGCATCGACGTGGCTTCGCGACTCAAGCAGATGTGGTAGGGGACACCCCCAATTGCGGAAAAAGGGGTCAGCCCTGAGGACTGACCCCTTTTTCATGGAAATGGGGACCGTCCCCTCGCTACTACCGTTTCCTGAACTTCAACGTGAATCGATCGCTCTCGCCGATCGCCTGAAACTTCGCCCGTTCACGATTGCCCTGCCGCAGATCCGGTGGCAAAGCCCAGACGCCCTGCTCGTAGTCCCTGGTGTCCTGCGGATTCGCGTTGATTTCGGACCGTTCCACCAGTTCGAATCCCGCCGCCTCGATCAGCGTGATCGCGTATTGCTCATCGACGTAACCATTGGTGGCGCGCCGATCCTGCGGGCCGGCGGGCCCACGATGTCCAACCACGCCGAGGATGCCGTCCGGTTTCAGCGCGCGGTGCATCGCGGCGAACGCCTGTGGCGCGTAGCCGAGATTCATCCAGCTGTGCAGATTGCGAAAAGTCACGACCAGGTCGCAGCTGGCGGGCGGCGCGATTTCCTGGCCGTCCGCGCCCAGCGTCGTCACCGTGACCTTGCCGTAGCGATCCGGCCGCGCCGCCAGTTTCGCCTGGTACGCGGCAAGGCTCGCCGTCACGTACGGGTTGCGCGGGTCGGGCGGTATCTGGGCGACGTACAGCTTGCCGTGGGCTGCCAGCAAGGGCGCCAGCACCTCGGTGTACCAGCCACCGGTGCCGGGCCACACCTCGGTGACCGTCATGTCAGGCTTGATGCCGAAGAACAGCAGCGTGTCGAGCGGATGCCGCCAGGCATCGCGAGCACGGTTTTCGGGGGAGCGATGCTCACCGGCCAGCACCGCCTCGATGGCTGCTGCCGTCACCGCGTCGCGTGGCACGGCCGGTGTGCGGGCGGGCGCCGCCACGGGCTGCACAGGCGCGGCCGCGCAGCCCCACAGCTGCGCGGCGAGGGCGCACAACACGATCACGAGGGCGCGCGACCACATGGGCGATCTCCGCGACAATAGAAAACGAACCCCGCACCTGGCGGGGTTCGGTGGAATTTGAATCGCTAGTAGTTAGCCTGCTGCGCAGATCAGCGCCGGAACGGACCACCGCCACCCTGGCGCGGGCGCGGCGGACGTTCCTGCGCTTCATTCACGCGCAGTGGACGGCCATTCATCTGGTAGCCATTGAGTCCCTGGATGGCGGCTTGCGCCTCGCCAGAACCCATTTCAACGAAGCCGAAGCCACGGGGCTTGCCCGTTTCGCGGTCGTTGATCAGCTTTACGGAATCGACCTTGCCGTGCCGCTCAAACAGCACCTTGATATCTTGCTCGGTCACGGAAAAGGGCAGATTGCCCACGTAGATCGTCGTCATCCCGGACATCTCGCTCAAAATGCGGACAGCAGGAAATGAGGTCTCCCGCCCGTGCCGCGGTCAATTAAAAACAGGTCAAGGCTTCAAGGCACACGTTTGTTCAGTCAATGCGTTGCTCTTGTGGACCAGCGGCCTGCACCGTTGTTCGTGCACCTCGTCAGGAGAAACCATTAAGAAGCATCGAACGCGAGGCATGCTACTCCTCGCTTCGAGAAGCTGTAAACAACGGCGCGTGCGGCGAGCCAGGTGCGCTCGCAATTGCAGCAATTTGAGGGATTTCAGAGACTTTCAGCGCAGTCGGCGGAGGATGGTAGCGCTCCCTTTCGAGGCGCTCTGCCTTCCATGACACTTATTCTAGATAGGCGTATCCGTTGAGCTCGCCTTCGTAGAAGCGCTTGATGGCCTGGGACTCGGCCACCGACATGCGGCCTTCGCGTACCGCGCGCTCGCAGTCGCGCGCCAGGGCGGGGTGCAGGTCGGCCACGTCGTACTCCATGTACTCGAGCACCTTGTTGGCGGTGTCGCCCTTGACGATCTCTTCGATCCACCAGCCGCCGTCATCGTGGAAACGCACGTGCACAACGTGGGTATCGCCGAACAGGTTGTGCAGGTCGCCGAGCGTTTCCTGGTAGGCACCGACCAGGAAGGCCGCGAGGTAGTACTCGTCCTGGGCGGTGATGGCGTGCAGCTCGAGCGTCTTTTTGACTTCACGCTGACTCACGAAGCGGTCGATCTTCCCGTCCGAGTCGCAGGTGATGTCGGCCAGCACGCCCATGCGCGTCGGCCGCTCGTTGAGCCGGTGAATCGGCATGATGGGGAACAGCTGGTCGATGGCCCAGCTGTCGGGCAGCGACTGGAAAACCGAGAAATTGCAAAAATAGATGTCCGAGAGGATGGACTCGAGCTCTTCGAGTTCTTCCGGGACTTCATCCAGCTTGCGCGTCAGATCGCGCACCTTGGCGCAGGTGGCCCAGTAGAGCCGCTCGGCGAGGCCGCGCTGTTCCAGCGACAGCAGGCCGAGATTGAACATCTGCAGGACCTGGTCGCGCGCCGTCTGCGCGTCGTGGTAACACTCGACCACGCGGCGCTCGGTGACGGTGCGAAACGCGTCCAGCAGGTCGCGCACCGGCTGCGGCAGGTTGCCGTTTTCCTGGTCTTCCTTGCCGGTGACGCGGAACTGGTCGAGCGCCGAGCTGCCGAGCGTATTGAATATGAGCACGCTGTGATGCGCGGCGATCGCGCGGCCCGACTCGCTGACGATCATCGGGTGCGCGATCTTGCGTGTGTTGCACACGTTCGCAATGCGGTACACCACATCGTTGGCGTACTCGTTGAGCGTGTAGTTCATCGACGAGGCGAAGTTGGTGCCGCTGCCGTCGTAGTCCACACCGAGGCCTCCGCCCACGTCGATGTACTGCAGGCCCGCGCCCAGCAGCTTCAGCTCCGCGTATACGTGCGCGAGCTCGTTGATGGCGTCCTTGACGCGGCGGATGTCCTGCAGCTGGCTGCCGGGGTGACAGTGCACCAACTGCAGACAGTCGAGCATGTCCTTGCCGCGCAGGATCTCCACGGCTTCGAGGATTTCCGTGATGAACAGGCCGAACTTGGATTTGTCGCCGGCGGAGTCACGCCACTTGCCCGACCCTTCGCTGGCGAGCTTGACGCGCACACCGATACGCGGGCGCACGTTGTATTGCTCCGCGATCCGCAGGATCGCCGGCAGCTCCGAGAAATTCTCCACCACCGGGATGATGGTGCGGCCGAGCTTGGTGGCGATGATCACCGCTTCCAGGTAGCTATCGTCCTTGAAGCCATTGCACACGATGAGGCGCTCGGGCGAGTCGGCCGTCATGGTCATCACCGACAACAGCTCGGGCTTGCTGCCCACCTCGAGCCCGAAGCCGAAGGGCTGCCCGTAGCGATACACCTCTTCGACGACCAGGCGCTGCTGGTTGACCTTGATCGGGAACACCGCGGTGTAGCGGTTCTGGTAGTCGTTCTCGGCGATGGCCTGCGAAAAGGCGTCGTGCAGGTGCTTGAGACGATGCGCCAGGATGTCCGAGAAGCGCACCACGACCGGTGAGGTGAGCTCACGCTCCTTGAGGCCCTGGACCACGTCGAACAGATCGATCTCGCGCTCGGCGTTCATGTCGGGCCGCACGACGAGATGACCGGCGCTGTTCACGCAGAAGTAACCCTTGCCCCAGGCGCTGACCTGGTAGAGCTCGGATGCGTCTTCGATCGACCAGGCAATGGGGCGCTCGGCGCGCCGCGCCGCGTCCTGTCCATTGGCCGGCGCATTGTCGATTGTCGGGTTGGGATCGGCTGCCACGTTGGCGCGCACGATATCAAATAGGTTCCGCATGTAAACGTCGGCGCACGCCGTTACCGTCGCGGACTCTGCCTAGTAGGCTCCCGTCGCGACCGGGCGGCGCGGATCGCGTATCCATTCACTCCACGATCCGGCATACAGACGTCCACCCTCAAAGCCGGCGTGTTCGAGCGCCAGCAGGTTGTGACAGGCGGTGACGCCGGAGCCGCACATGGCGACCAGCGCCGACGGTGGCCGCGAACCCAGCAGCACCTGCCAGCGCCGACGCAGCGATTCAACGGGCAGAAACCTGCCGTCGGCGCCGACGTTGCCGGTGAACGGCAGGTTGCGCGCGCCGGGGATGTGCCCGGCGCGCGGATCGATGGTTTCGTCGCGACCGGCGAAACGATTGGCGCCGCGAGCGTCGACCAGCAGCATGTCAGGCCGCTGGCGCAGTTGCATCGATGGTGCCACTGTCCACCGCAGCGTGATCGTCCAGGCGTACCTCGAGGCTGCGCGGGCGTGGCGGGCGCGGCGTGGTCTCGAGCGGTAACCCGGCGGCACGCCAGGCTGCGAAGCCGCCATCGAGCACGGCGACCCGGCGATGACCGATCCAGCGTGCGAGCCACCAGAGTCGTGCGGCGTACGCGCCGTTGCCCTGGTCGTAGGCGACCATCTGCATGCCGGTACCCGCGCCCAGCGCACCAAGCCGTTGCGCAAACACCCGCGGATCCGGCAGCGGATGGCGCCCGCTGGTTGCGGTGACGGGCGCGGAAAGATCGCGCTCGAGATGCAGGAACTGCGCACCGGGAATGTGCGACTCGGCGTACTGCGCTTCTCCCCAGCGCGGATTGCCGAGTTCCGAGCGGCAGTCGAACAGCGCCAGTTCACCGCTTTCGAGTTGTGAGGCCAGCGACGCGACGTCTATCAGTGTTGAGTAAGTGGGGGTTGTGAAAGAGGGCATGCCGCATCTTACAATCGGCTGCACTCATGGCCCGCATATGACGATAGATGTTTACTGGGGAAGCGGCAGTCCCACTTCGTGGCGCGTGCTGCTGGCGCTCGAGCACAAGGAACTGGCCTACAACAGCCACGCTGCTCCAGCTCGCGATGCAGGAACACAAGGCGCCGCACATGCTGGCGCTCAATCCGCGTGGCCGGGTGCCGGTGCTCAAGGATGGCGATTACGTGGTGTTCGAGTCGCTCGCGGTTCTCTATTACCTCGAACGAAAGTATCCCGCGAAGCCGCTGTTCGGTGATTCGCCCGAAGAGGGCGCGGTGATCATGCGCGTGTGTTGCGAGTACCAGGCCTACATCGAGCCGTACCTCATGCGTATTACGCGCGCATTGCTGTTCCGCCAGGGCGACCCATACTCCGATGAGAGTACCTACGCGATGCACATGATCGCGGGCGAGGCGCGCACCATCGAAGGCCGGCTCTCGAAGGGTCCATGGATCGTCGGCGAAAGGCCGGGCGCGGCCGATTACATGATCTATCCCGGCATCAAGTTGCTGCTGCGCGCGCTGGCGCTGCCGGAAGCGCGCGAATTGTCCTCGCGATTCCTGCCCGTCGAAGCGAACTATCCGGCGCTCAGCCGCTGGTTGCAGCGCGTCGAGGCACTGCCCGGCTACCAGCGAACCTATCCTCCGCACTGGCGCAACGTCGCTTCCTGACGACTGCGTTTGGGCGATTCGTCGGGTGGCGTCACCGGATGATGGTTGATACCCTCACGCCCTGTTTGTTCGGGGTCAATCATGCCAACAACCAAGATTCACATCGAATTTCCGGGCCGCATCGTATTCATCGGATTCGGCAGCATCGGACAGGGCACGCTGCCGTTGGTCCTGCGTCATATCGGGATTCCGAAAGATCGCGTCACCATCATCACGTCGGACGACCGCGGCCGGAAGGAGGCCGAGGAATACGGCATCAAGTTCGTGAAGGCCCCCATCACCCGCGACAACTTTCGACGCGAACTCGACCCGTACATCGGGCGGGGCGATTTCGTGCTCAACGTGTCGGTCGACGTATCGTCGATTGCGCTGGTCAAGTTCTGCTGGTCGAAGGGTGCGATGTACCTCGATACCTGCATCGAGCCCTGGCCGGGCGGATACACCGACGCCACCATTCCGCACGCCAGGCGCACCAACTATGCGCTGCGCGAAGAGGCGCTCGCGCTGCGCGCGCAGACTCCGCGCGCGCCCACCGCCGTGCTCACGCACGGTGCCAATCCCGGGCTGGTGTCGCACTTCGTCAAGAAGGCGTTGCTCAACATCGCCAACGACACCGGCGTCGACGCTGGCGCGCCGACGGCGCGCGAGGACTGGGCCCAGCTGGCGCGCAAGCTCGGCATCAAGGTGATCCACATTGCCGAACGCGACACGCAGCTCGCGTCCAGGCCGAAAGAGTTCAACGAATTCGTCAACACCTGGTCGGTGGACGGGTTCGTGAGTGAGGGCCAGCAACCCGCCGAGCTCGGCTGGGGCACACACGAGAAGAATTTCCCGCGCGATGGCAAGCGTTTTGACTTCGGCGGCGGGTCGGCTATCTACCTCATGCAGCCCGGCGCAGCCACGCGGGTGCGCACCTGGACGCCCAAGGCCGGGCATTTCCATGGCTTCCTGATCACGCACGCCGAGGCCATCTCGATCTCCGACTACCTGTCCGTGCGCCAGAGCTCGGAGGTGGTGTACCGCCCGACGGCGCACTACTCCTATCACCCGAGCGACTCGGCGGTGGTTTCGGTGCACGAGTTCGCCGGCCGTAACTGGCATCTGCAGGACCGTCAGCGCATCCTCATGGACGAGATCATCTCGGGCATGGATGAGCTCGGCGTGCTGCTCGCGGGGCACAAGAAGAATGCCTACTGGTACGGATCGCAGCTCAACATCGACGAAGCCCGCAAGCTCGCACCATACAACAACGCCACCAGCCTGCAGGTCACGGTCTCGTGCCTCGCTGGCATGATCTGGGCGATGGAAAATCCGAACGTCGGCCTGGTCGAGCCCGACGAGATGGATTACAAGCGCAATCTCGAGATCTGCATGCCGTATCTCGGCAACGTGGTGGGCGAATACACCGACTGGACCCCGCTGCATGATCGCGAGCGGCTGTTCCCGGAGGACCTGGATAAGTCCGATCCCTGGCAGTTCAAGAACGTCCGCGTCTAGCGCACCGGCGGCGGCAGGTCGTACGTTGACGGCGGCCTGAGCGTCGAGAGCCGCAGGCCGGTGGCGATCACGATCGTCACCAGTGCAAACGAAGTCGCGGCGAACGCGCGCCGCGTCACTTCGCCGGCCGAGACGAATTCCAGGCGCTGCAGATTCGGCAGGCCGAATGTCAGCACCACCCACAACGGCAGCAGATAGATGATGATCACCGCCGTCCGCGTCCAGAACACGGCGGTGAATCCCACCGGGCACACGGCCTCGAGCAGTCGGCGCAAGGGCGCATGGATTGCGGCGACCGTGGCGGTGCTCATGATCAGGGCGATCGCGATGACGGTGCCGAGCGCGGTGAACTCGTTCATTTCACATCTCCGGTCTGGCGGACGCGCGCCCAGTGCGCGAGTCCAGGTGCAACTACATGGTCATAGAGCGATTCGCAGAAGGCGCGCAGCGGCGTCCATGAGAACACGCGCGCCAGCCAGCGGTATTCGGGGATCCGTGCCCACAGTGCGAGTACCGCGGGAAAGCCGCTCACGATGCGGCCCTGCTCATCGCGCAGGTACAGCCGGCGCTCGAGGTGCTCGCGGCGCAAGCTGTACGCCGCCAGCGGACGGCTGACGCGCATCGAGTCGTGGAAGCGCAGCGGCAGGTTGCGCCGCTCGGCGGCGCGCGCGTATGCGCCGATCTCCAGCGAACACACCGGGCAGTCACCGTTGAACCAGACCTCGCAGCCGCGGTCGAGCGCGCGTAATGCAGGTGCACCGGCGCGGTCGGGGACCAGGTCGCGCAGCGCGCTGTCGAGGGTAAAGTGCCGGAACTCGAAGCCGTCGTTGAGCAGGCGCCGCGGTGCGACGCGCTGGCCCTGCACCAGCAGCTCGGCCATCTCGCCGAGCGACCAGCGCAGCGCAAACGCGGGAATGCGCAGCCATAACGGCCGGTGCAGGCTGTGCGTCAGGGCGCGCTGAAATTCGCGCTGGCGCACGGCAGCCGGGGCCACGGCATTCAATGGGCCCCGCAGACGCGGGTTGTCCAACGCGCTCTCGACGATACGCACCAGGTCCACGATGTGAATCCAGGACATCCACTGCCGCCCGTCGCCAATCACCGCCGCCAGTCCCAGTTTCGCCGGCAGTGCCAGGCGCGGAAAAATTCCGCCGTCACGGCCGAGTACCAGGCCAATGCGCAGATTCACCACGCGCAGGCCCTGCGCCTCGCCGGCATTGGCCGCCGCCTCGCGTTCCACGCACAGTCGCGACTGAAAAGCCTGCTTCGCAGGGGACGATTCGCTGAGCCAGTCATCCCCTGCCGGCCCGTAAAAACCCCCGTAGTAACCAATGGCGCTCGCGGTGACCAGGACACGCGGCGGTGCGGTGCGCGTGGCGCTCCAGTCGAGCAACGCCTGCGTGGTCTTCACGCGGCTGTCGATGAGCAACTGGCGACGTGCGCGCGTCCACGGCGGACCAATCACCGGCGCGCCGGCCAGCGCGACGATGGCGTCGATGCGCGTCGCCTCCGGGATCTCCGCGAGCGAGGTCACGATGTGCACTTGCGGGCCGAAGCGTTCGAGCGCGCGATCGGCATCGCGGGTCCATACCCACACCGCATCGCCGCGCCGGCGCAGTGCCCGCACCACGTGCGCGCCGATGAAGCCGGTGGCGCCGCCGACCAGCACGGCGCGGCCCGAAGCGGTTTCGGCAGCGACGATGGGATCGCGAACCCATTCGGCGGGACGGAAGTGCCGCAGCGAGGCCAGTCCATCGCGCAGCCCCCAGGCAGCCATGCCGGCTGCGAACATGCTGAATGCCACGGAAAATGCGCCATGCGTGGTGGGCACCACGGCGGTGGGCAGCACCAACCAGGCGGCGAGCCACGGCGCCAGCGCCATGAGCACCACGCCAAACAGCACAGTGAGCAGCGTGTGCAGCACGCGCTCGAACGCGCTCAGCCGTCGCGTGCGGTCCTCGATGACGAAGTCGGCCGCGGTGATGACGGCTTCCAGCAGGAGAACCGCGACGATCAAGATCGCCCAGGCGCCGTGCCATTCACGCCATGCCAGCGCGAGAAACAGGAAGGCGTACGCGAATGAGCGGGCCGCGTGCAGCGCAAGCTCCAGTCGCGCGCCCCGCCGTTGCGTGAGACGCGCGGAGATTTCGTGATTCCACAACGAGTCGAGGGCGCCCAACAGCGTCTGCACGGTCAACAGCGAGAACACCAGGGTCATGTGGTTTCCTCCGTGGCGCAGAATCGCCCGGTCTGAAAAAACATCTCGCCAAATAACGGATGGGTGACGGTCATCGTGAACCGGAACCAGCCGTGGTCGAGATCGATGTGCTCGACGTGGGTTACGCCGGGTGACAGCAGGCGCGGCAGCCAGAGCTTCAGGCCGAAGCCGAGGTCGAAATAATAGCCCTGGCTCACGAAATGCAAACTTGCGCCTTCCACGTAGGTGTCGAGTGGCATGCACATGCGCGCCGGAAGTCTTTCGATGAGCCGGTGATCCGCATTCACCGCCTTGGTTGAGCGCACCAGGTGCGTGCTGCCGTCTGCCCAGTGGTATTCGCGATCCCAGGTGACCCCGCCCGGCCCGGGACGTACCAGCACGCGGCTGGCGACATTTGCCCCGGTGCGCGGGGTTACCGGCGTGCCGAACACCCTGCCGACCCAGGCAAACGCAAGTCCCAGCCAGCTGGCACGCACCACCTCGAGGCTGCCGGCGTAAGTCGCCGCACCGGCGCAGTCCGCGAAGCGCTCGCGCACCGCTTCGGGCAGCCGGCTCCAGGCGGCGGGGCCGAGCACCGCGCGCAGGCCATGACGCACGCCGCTCGCCTGGCGCTCCTGCACCAGGGCTTGCGGAAGAGTGCGCGCGGCTTGTGTCATGAGCGCTACCTATTCACCGATGACCTTCGCGATGCGTTCGCCCATGCGCATCATCTTGAGCAGCGTCTTGCGCGGCAGACGCTTCACGGAGTCGTACCAGCGCGTGAGAGTCTCGAGGAACTCGAGCTGGGAGAGGATGCGCTCGCGCACCGCCGCCGGGGTGTCGCGGTCCTTTTCCAGCTGTGCCGCGCATTCACGCAGCGCCGCGAGCGTCGGGTCGAGCTCACGGCGCTTGCGGCCTTCCATGATCACGCGGAGCACTTCCCAGGTGTCGTGCTGGGCGGTGAAGAAATCGCGCCGATCACCCAGCACATGGGTGACCTGGGCCAGATCCCAGGACGTCAGCTCCTTGAGGCCGGTGCTCACGTTGGAACGCGCAATCCCCAGGGTCTCGCCGATCTCGTCCGCACTGAGCGGCTTTTCCGCGAGATAGAGCAGGGCGTGGATCTGCGCGACGGAGCGGTTCATGCCCCAGCGGCCGCCCATTTCGCCCCAGTGGACGATGTAACGCTGCATGGTGTCGGTGAGGTGCATATCGATCCGCCTGTAATTTCTGTCGTTACAGAAATTACATCCACCGCAGGCGCAAGGCAAGCCTCAGGATTTACTTATTCATAGGAAATCCGCACCACCACGTAAGTGCGCGTACCGCCTGGCAGTTCCACGCGAACCTCCTCGTCCAGCGCGCGGCGCATCAGGGCGCGCGCCAGCGGCGCGTCCATGCTGATGTAGCCGGGGGCGTGGTCGAATTCATCCGGTCCGACGATGCGGTGGCGCTGCTGTCCGCCGGCGTCGTCCTCGAGCGTCACCCAGGCGCCAAAAAACACGCGATTGCGTTCGCTGGGAGGCTTGTCCACGACCGTCATGCCGTCGAGACGTTTGCGCAGGAAACGCACGCGCCGGTCGATCTCGCGCAGGCGCCGTTTGCCGTAGGTGTACTCGGCATTCTCCGAGCGGTCGCCCTGCGCCGCGGCCTCGGACACCGCCTGCGTGACGCGCGGTCGCTCCACGCGCCACAACTCATCGAGCTCCTGCTTCAGGCGCGCAGCGCCTGCCGGAGTAATGAACTGCGATCCGGGTTTCTCGGCAGGTCGATAGCGGCTCATTCCAAACTCAGTTAAATCATATGTGATGGAGGTCTCAATCGCCGGGACCCCGCGCCCCGGGGTTCTGTGCGTCGCCTCACAGCCGTTTTGTGGTCGCGGCTCTACGCTTTGTACCCATGGCAGCCCGCTATTACACGCACTTTGTCACGAGCGCCGAGCCCGCGCATTCGAGCGAGTGGAGTGGGGTCATCGAGCTGACGCACCCGCTCGGTGAACGCCGCGATTCGAAGGAACTGCGCCGCTTGCTGGCCGCGAACTTCGAAATCGACGCCGACGACATCAAGATCCTGCAGGTCGCGCGACTGCATTGATGAGCTGAATCCCCTAGCGGACTTCTTTCCCTTCATTGAAAGTCCGCCTTCCAGCCCCGAGCCCCAAAAGCTTGGGGCTTTTTTTATACTCACGGCCATCGCTTCCTTTTCGGGAATTCTTCATGGCCGATCGATTCATCGTCCTGGCCGCGGCGGCACTGCTCACGGCATGCACCGCGCAGGCTCCCAAATCCACGGTTCCCGGGACGCCGGCAGTTGCGGCTCCCGCCCCGCTCAAGTCGGGACTCGACCTGACCGGCTTCGACCGAAGCGTTCGTCCACAGGACGACCTGTATCGCTTCGTTGGCGGCAACTGGCTGGCGCACACCGAGATTCCGCCCGACCGGTCCAATTACGGTTCCTTCATCATTCTCGATGACCAGGCGCAGGAAGAAGTCAAGAACCTGATCGTCGCCGCGTCGCAGCAGCCTGATCGCGCGCCGGGCTCCGACGCGCAAAAGGTCGGCGATTACTACCTCGCCTACATGAATACCGAGCGCGTGGAACGCCTGGGCCTCGAACCACTCAAGGCCGAACTGGCGCGAATCGACGCCATCGCCACACCGCGCGATGTGGCGCGCTACATCGGGCACGCGCAGCGCCTCGGTGTCGCCCATCCCTTCTTCTGGTATTCGACGCCCGACAACAAGAACTCGACCGTGTACATCGGCTCGCTGTTCCAGAGCGGCCTGACCATGCCGGACCGGGACTACTACTTGAATCCCGACGCCAAGTACGCGCAATTCCGCGCCAGATTTACGGGTTACGTGGAGCAGATACTGGCGCGTGCCGGGGAACGCAACGCGAAATCCGCGGCATCGCGCATCGCGGCGCTCGAAACGCGCATCGCCAACTACCAGTGGACCAAGGTACAGAACCGCGATCCGGTAAAGACCTACAACCCGATGAGCCTGCCGGAGTATCAGAAGCTGGCGCCCAGCTTCGACTGGCTGGCGTTCTTCGATGGGCTAGGCGCGCCGGTGCAGAAGCTCGACATCACCCAGCCGACCTACATTACCGGCGTCGGCCAGCTGGTGAAGACCGTGCCGGTGGCCGACTGGCGCATGTATTTCAAATTCCAGCTGCTCGATGACTTCGCGCCGCTGCTGTCGGCGCAGTTCGCCGACCTCGAATTCGATTTCCACCAGCGCACCCTGAACGGCGTGAAGGAACCTCAGCCGCGCTGGCGCCTTGCCGTGGATTCCATGGACAACAACATGGGCGAGCTCGTCGGCCGCATGTTCGCCGAGGCGCATTTCCCGCCGGAGGCCAAGCGCCGGATGCTCGAGCTGGTGAACAACCTGCTGCGTTCCTTCGACACCTCGATCGACGGCCTCGCGTGGATGAGCTCGGACACGCGCGCCGAGGCAAGGAAAAAGCTCGCCAAGATCACCGTCAAGATCGGCTATCCCGAAAAGTGGCGTGATTACTCGACATACGCCGTGCAAGCGGGCGACCTGGTCGGCAACGTACTGCGTGGCTCGGAATTCGAGATCAGGCGCCAGATCGCACGCACCGGTGGGCCGGTCGACAAGGGCGAGTGGCTGATGACGCCACAGACGGTCAATGCGTACTACAACTCGACCACCAACGAGATCACGTTCCCTGCCGCCATCCTGCGTCCGCCGTTCTTCGACATGAATGCGGACGATGCGGTCAACTACGGCGCCATCGGTTCGGTGATCGGCCATGAGATCAGCCACGGCTTCGACGACTCCGGGCGCCAGTTCGATGGCGACGGCAACCTGCGTGACTGGTGGACGGCCGAAGACGGCGTGAAGTTCAAGGCACGCGCCGCCGAGCTGGTGAAGCAATTTGCCGGTTACAGCGTGCTCGACAACCGGCACCTCAATGGCGAGTTGACGCTGGGCGAGAACATTGGCGACCTGTCGGGCATGGCGGTGGCGCTGAAGGCGTACAAGATGTCGCTCGCCGGCAAGGCCGCGCCGCAGATCGACGGCTTCAGCGGCGAACAGCGCTTCTTCCTCGGCTGGGCGCAGGTGTGGCGCCGCAAGTACCGCGACGAGGAGTTGCTGAAGCGCCTGGTGACCGATCCGCACAGCCCGAGCGAATTTCGTACGAATGGGCCGACCAGCAATATCGACGCTTTCTACGACGCGTTTGGCGTCAAGGCGGGCGATCGCATGTACCGGCCGCCGGACGAGCGTGTCAATATCTGGTGACGGCCCTGAAGTCCGGACCCGGAGATTCCTATGCGCAAGCTGCTGTTGAGTGTGTGCGTCGCGTTCGTCAGCGCGCAGCTCGCGGGCTGCGGCTACAACAAGCTGCAGAACCAGGATGAGGCGGTGAAGGCGGCGTGGTCGGCGGTGGTGAACCAGTACCAGCGGCGCGCTGACCTCATCCCCAATCTGGTGAACACGGTGAAGGGTTACGCGGCACAGGAAGAACGCGTGCTGGTCGAGGTGACCGAGGCGCGCGCCAAGGCGACTTCCATCCAGTTGACGCCGGAACTCATCAACGACCCGGCTGCATTCGCGAAATTCCAGGCCGCGCAGGGCGAGCTGAGCAGCGCGCTCAAGAGCCTTCTCGCGACCGTCGAAAACTATCCGGATCTCAAGTCCGACGGTGTATTTCGCGATCTGATGGTGCAGCTCGAGGGCACCGAGAATCGAATCGCTGTCGAGCGC
>CAWIVS010000017.1:0-68527 GCA_963839685.1 uncultured Pseudomonadota bacterium
CCAGGACTTGCCAACGTGGGTTTGAGTAGTTCACTGCATTCTCCCTATGCTTTCTTGTGAATTGGGTTTTACCGGAGAATAGTTCATGCTGCATTGCCGACGCAAAGCGGGATTCCGGTGAGCGCCTATCCAGTCGAGAACCCTGCCTTCGAATAGGTACTTATATTTTCCTGCACGATCTCGAAATTCCGTAGAAGGGGATTCGGTCAATGGCGAAGTGCGAAATGAGTGCCGTGTTGTTCGTGAAGGAAGCGCGCAGGGCGAAGCTGTTCTACATCGAGGCGCTCGGGGGTTCGCTGCTGCGCGAGGACGAACATCACGCAGTCATCGACTGGCAGGGCTTCCATCTCGTGGTGCATCAGATTCCGCCGCAACTTGCGTCATCGGTCGTCGTGAGCGTGCCGCCGGAGCGACGCGAGGCTGCTTCGCTGCGGCTCGATTACCCGGTTGGAGACATGGTCAAGGCGCGCGCTGCCGCGAAACGGCTCGGCGGGCAGATCGACGACGCACCGCCGGCGTGGGCGGAGGCGGGCCTGCCGTTCTTTCTCGGTTACGATCCGGAAGGCAATGTCTTCGGAGCAAAGACCGCGAACTGAGGTCAGCGACAACGCAAAAGAACTTTGCAATGAGTTACACGGAAGAAGACCTGAAATCGCAGCTGGCGCAACACCTTGTTGGCCAGGTAAGCGAACCCGATTCGTTTGCCATAGCCGTTCTGCAGTCATTTGCCCGGATCAAGGATTCCGAGATCCAAGGCGAATTGAACACGAATGCCGAAGTCCTCCGGCCAGACGGTCCGGGTGGCGGAACAATTTCCTTCAAGCCCGGAAACATTCGGCTCAACTGGCGCAAGCTGCTCGAAAAGATCCCCGAGCTCGTTCTCACCGGCGCAGGGGTGGCCGCTCAGCCCTGGCTGATCTTCTTCGCCGGCCTCTATCTCTGGAACGTGGTCTGGTCGTTAGCGAAGATCGAGATCAGGCCTGAGCAGGCGATGACCATGTTTGCCTTGTGGAAGGATGGGCGCCCGTCAAGGCGCTTTCCCGAAGCCGAAGCGCTCGACATCGTCAACGCCTTCAGGGTCAAGAACGAGCACACCGCGTTCACTACCTCGCAGTTTGCTTACGTCGTGAATGAGCTCGTTGCCCTGGACTGCATTGAGCTCACGAACGGCGAGATCTGGCTACGGGAATGGGTCCAAAAATCCAACGATTGAGACAACGCTAACTGAGGCGGATCAACCCGCGCTTGTGCGCCACGGCCACGGCCTCGGTGCGCGAGATGGCATCGAGTTTCGCCAGGATGGCCTTCACGTGCGTCTTGGCGGTGCCTTCGGTGATTTCGAGCCGGCGCGCAATGTCCTTGTTCGAGCGACCCTCGGCCACGAGCTGCAGGACGTCGAGCTCACGGGTGGTGAGACTGGGCCGCGACATGCGTTGCAGCGCCTTCGCTGCGACGCTGGATGAGGTGTACGGCCGGTCTTCGGCCACGGCGCGAATCGCCGAGAGAATCTCCTGCCGCGGGGCATCCTTGAGCAGATAACCCTTGGCGCCCTGGCTCAACGAACGAAAGATGTCCTCGTCGCCGTCGTAGGTGGTCATGATGAGCAGGCAGGCCTTGGGGTGCTTTTCGAGCACCTTCTGCACCACCGCGGCTCCGTCGAGCTTGGGCATGCGCAGGTCGAGCACCATGACATCAGGCATGTGCTGTTCGTACAGTTCGAGCGCCTCGGCGCCGTCGCCGGCTTCGGCCACCACCTGCATGTCGGATTGCTGGTTGACGATGGCGGCGAGTCCGTCTCGCACCACCGGGTGATCGTCGGCGAGTATGACACTTATCTTTTGGGTGGGTAGTTTGGCCACGGCTTTCATCTCGCGACTCCTGGACGTGGCAGGCTGACGGTGACGCGCGTGCCTTCGCCTGGCCGGCTCTCGATACGGAATTGTCCGCCGATGGCACCGGCACGTTCGCGCATGTTGTTGAGTCCGTAACCCTGGCTGGCGTACAACTCGGGCATCAGCGTCATGCCGCGGCCATCGTCGATCACGGTGAGGCGCCACAACGCGGCTTCTTCCTGGAGCAGGATGCGCACATTGGCCGGATGCGCGTGGCGCACGGCATTGCTGACGGCTTCCTGCGCGATGCGTAGCAACTCGTGCTGGCGCTCGGGCACCAGCCCGTCGCCGGTCAGCACGCCTTCGCCTTCGAAAGAGCAGATGATCCGGCCGTCCACGGTGGAACGATCCGCGAGGTTCTTGAGGGCCAGCTCCAGGCCGACGCGCCGCGTCTGCTCGGGGCGCAACGCCATCACCGACCGGCGGGCTTCGGTGAGACCGTCCTTGGCGAGGTCCCGAATGCGCGTGAGGATGGCCGGCAGCGGTGAGTTGCGGGCGCATTCGTGCATGGCTTCTTCGGCGGCGCCGAGTTGCATGAGGATTCCGGTGAAACCCTGCGCCAGACCGTCGTGAATTTCCTGGCCGATGCGGTTGCGTTCGGCCAGCACCGCGGCGTTCTTGGCGGCCATGCCCAGCTTCTTGAGTCCGATACACAGCGTGACCTGGTGAGCGACCGCGAGTGCCAGTTCGGCTCGCTCCGCGCTCAGTGCTTCGCTTTGGCGGAATACCAGGCCGATGCAGCCCTTGCTGGTGCCGTCGCCGTAGGTCAGTGGCAAAAGGTAGGCGCTCTTGTGGCCCGCGCGCGCGTGCCAGTCGGCCACGCCCGGCCACAGCAGCCGGTCGAGTGGCTCGAGCGGGTAGAACACCGGCTCCTTGAACTCCTTGAGGATCTCCGCGATGCGGGTCTCCTCCTGGGTGGCGGTGAGCTGAAACGGCGGCGCGCCGGCGACGCCATTCTCGACGTGAACGAAGCAACGCCAGTGATTGGCGGCGGGATCGAAGCCGATAGCGTAGGCCGCAGCGGCGTCCATCTGCCGGATGGCGTCGATCAGGATGTTCGATACGAAGTCATGCGGCTCCGGATCACGCGCCAGCCGCACGAGATTTTCACGCAGCAGGGTATTGGCGCGGGCGAGCTGCGAGAGACGCTCCTCGGCGGCACGTTCGCGCGCTTCGCGCACGGTTTCCAGCAGGCGTTCGCGGTGCAGGGCCGCGCCCACGAGCCCGGCGGCAATCTCCAGGGCCGAGACGATCGAAGAATCGAATTCGCGCACCCGCTGCCAGTCATCGAAGCCGATGGCGCCGACGTATTCACCCTCGACGATGATGGGAACGATGGCCGAGGTGCGTGCCTTGTCGCTGGTGATGCTGACGCTGTCGAAGCCCTGCATCGTGTCGGGGCAGAACACCACGCTCTTGCCCGACTGCAACATCGAACAATATTCGTCCGGGAGTGGCTCATTGCATTCGGCGAGCTCGCAGCAGGTGTCCGCCAGCGCTTCGTTGATCCACTCGGCCTGGATCTTGAGCAATTTCTCGCCGTTGGGTCCGTTCACGGCGAATGCCAGGGCGGTACGATCCACCTGCGCCGCCTCGCCCAGCAGCTTGAGAATTTCGGGCATCACTTTCATGGCGTCCGGCGATCCCAGCAACAGGCGGCTGGCCTGGGCCGAGGCTGCCAGCAACCGTTCACGCTGCTGCAGGTACTGGTTATTGAGGATGCCCTCAGCCGCGGCGGCGAAGTCGATCGGGTTGATACTCATGGCGGGATATTACTCGCGGAAAGTCTCGGTATGCGTCCCTCAATTGGGATGGGGCGCCGCCTCCCAACCCCCTCCCAGGGCCTTATAAACCGCGATCAGGCTGGTCCCGGCCTCGGTCCGGCTGCGCGCCAGTCGGTCTTCGGATTCGAGCAGCGTGCGCTCGGCGTCCAGCACCTGTAGGAAGTCGCTGGCGCCATTTTCATAACGTACCCGCGCGAGACTTGCGGCGGTATTGCTGGCCTGTACCGCGGCCTCGTCGTGCACCAGCCGGTCGCGGGCCCGTGCATGGGTGACCAGCGAGTTTTCGGTTTCCTCGAGGGCATTGAGTACGGTGCGCTCATAGTTCAGGAACGCGGTCTCCTTGCGGGCTTTCGAGGCGGCGATCCGGGCCTGCACGTGGCCGTAATCAAAAATTGCCCAGGAGATTCCGGGCGCGAGGACGTAGGCGTCCGTGCCGTTATCACCAAGCTCGCCCGAGGAGGCCGCGACGTAGCCGGCGCTGCCGGTGAAGGTCACGCGCGGGAACAGATCCGCAACGGCGACTCCGATTTGTGCGGTGGCGCCGGCCAGCTCACGTTCCGCCACCTGGATGTCCGGGCGTCGGCGCAGCAGACCCGCCGGATCGCCCACTGGCACGATGCCCGGTAGCGGCGGCAGGTTGCGGGCCGGTGCCAGCTCGGCACGCAGCGCGCCAGGTTCGCGGCCCACCAGTACCGACAGTCGATGAATCGCGCGCGCCACGGCCGCCTCGAACGGCCCGATGGTGCCGCGCGTGGCGGAAAGTTGCGCCTGGGCACGCGCCGTGTCGAACTCCGTGCCGCTGCCGGCATCGAGGCGCGCAGTGGCGAGGTCCAGCGTTGCCTGCTGGTTCACGACGTTGCGCTGCGCGACGTCGAGCTGTTGCTGGAAGCCGCGCAATTCGAAATAGGTGCGCGTGACTTCGGCGGTGACGATGACCAGCGTGTCACGTCCATCCGCCTCGACGGCACCGAGTTGCGCGGTGCTCGCCTCGAGACCGCGGCGAACGCGGCCGAAGAAATCGAGTTCCCAGAAGGCATCGAAGCCCGCATCGTAGAACTCGGTGCTGCGCGGCGCACCGGCCAGGGTCTGTTCTCGGGCTACGCGCGTCTCGGTGTAACCGCCGCCGGCCGAGATCGACGGCGCGAGATCGAAGGCCACGTCGCGACGCAGGGCGCGCGCCTCGGCGACGCGCGACAGCGCGATGCGCACGTCGTAGTTCGCGTGCAGCGCCGTGTCGACCAGCTTGTCGAGCGTGGCGTCATCGAAGTTCTGCCAGAAATCCGCCACGCTCTGCTCGGTGGAGTAGGTGGCTTCGAGACGATCGAACTTCGGTGCGCTGGGCGTCTCGGGCGGCTGGTAGTCGGGGCCCGCGGCGCAGGCCGCAAGTACTGCCGCGGCCACCGGGGCTAACAGGAATCGAAACTTACGCATGGGAAGCAACCTCGGCATCCGGCGCGGGCAGGGCGGGGGTTTCCGCCCGGCGACGACGCACCAACACATAGAACACGGGGGTGAGCATCAGGCCGAACACGGTGACGCCGATCATTCCGGAGAACACCGCCGCACCCATGGCGCGCCGGACTTCCTGGCCGGCGCCATGCGCCACGACTAGCGGCAACACACCCATGACGAAGGCGATGGACGTCATCACGATGGGCCGCAGTCGCAGGCGCGCTGCCTCGAGCACCGCCGCGACGCGATCGTGCCCCTGTTCCTCGAGATGTTTGGCGAACTCGACGATCAGGATGGCGTTCTTGGATGCCAGTCCCACCAGCACCAGGAAGGCGATTTGCGTGAAGATGTTGTTGTCGCCACCCTGCAGATGGATGCCGACCAGGCTCATCAGCAACCCCATCGGCACGATCAGGATGATGGCCAGCGGCAGCGAGAAGCTCTCGTACTGCGCCGCCAGCACCAGGAACACGAACAACACGCACAGCGGAAAGACGAACAGAGCCGCGTCACCCGCTTCAATCTGCTGGAACGCAATCTCGGTCCATTCATAACTCATGCCGGCCGGCAGGCTCTCGTCGAGGATCTTCGAGATGGCCGCCTGGGCCTGGCCCGAGCTGTGTCCGGGCGCGGGGCCGCCGTTGATGTCGGCACTGCCATAGCCATTGAAACGCTCCACGATATCCGGACCGAAAGCTTCCTTGACGGAGATCATCGAGCCGAGTGGCACCATTTCTCCGGCAGCGTTGCGAGTCTTGAGAGGAAGGATGTCTTCCACCTGCGAACGGAACGGCGCATCCGCCTGTGCGACCACACGGTAAGTACGACCAAATCGGTTGAAGTCGTTGACATAGAGAGATCCGAGGTTGACTTGCAGTGTCTGGAAGACGTCATTGAGGCGCACTCCCTGGCGCTTGACCTTGAGGCGATCCACGTCGACATCGAGTTGTGGAACGTTGATCTGGTAACTGGAGAACACGCCCGCCAGCGACGGATCCGCCCAGGCCTTCTGCAACGCGTCCTGCACGGCGGCGTACAACGCTTCGGCGCCGCGATTCTGGCGGTCCTCCACGTTGAGCTTGAAGCCGCCTAACAAGCCGAGGCCAATCACGGGCGGCGGCGGGAACACGGCGATGTAGGCGTCCTGGATGGCGCCAAACTTCTGATTGAGCGAACCGGCGATCTGGCCCGCCGAAATGCCCTCGCGTTCGTCGAAGTCCTTCAGCGGGAAGAACACCAGCGCCGCGCTCGACTGGGCCGCGAAGCCGTTGGCCGAAGCGCCGGCGAATTGCACTGAATCGAGCACGCCGGGCTCGGCCTTGGCGATCTCGCCGATGCGGCGCACCACATCCGCGGTGCGTTCGACCGTCGCCGCGGGCGGCAGCTGCACGACGCCGACCAGGTAGAGTTTGTCCTGCTGCGGAATGAATCCCGCCGGCGTGCGCATGAAGCCGAACACTGTGAGCGCCACGAGGCCGACGTAGATCGCGACCGCGATCGGCTTGCGCTTCACGGCACGGGTGACTCCGCGCTGATACGCGTCGCCGGACTTCACGAACAGCCGGTTGAACCACGCGAAGAAGCGACCGAACACCTTGTTCATGCCGCGCGTGAGTGCGTCGGGCGCCGCACCATGGGGCTTGAGCAATACGGCGGCCAGCGCCGGCGACAACGTCAGAGAGTTGAACGCCGAAATGATCGTCGAGACGGCGATCGTCAGCGCGAACTGCTTGTAGAACTGGCCGGTCAGGCCAGGCACGAAAGCTACCGGGATGAATACCGCCGACAGCACCAGTGTGATGGCGATGATGGGGCGGCTGACTTCACTCATGGCCTTCTTGGTGGCCTCGAGCGGTTTCAATCCATTGGCAATGTGTCGTTCGACGTTTTCCACCACCACGATGGAGTCGTCCACCACGATGCCGATGGCCAGCACCAGGCCGAACAATGACAGCGTGTTGATCGAGAATCCGAGCGCATACAACACCGCAAAGGTGCCGATGATCGACACCGGTACGGCGACCAGCGGGATCACCGAGGCGCGCCAGGTCTGCAGGAAGAGGATGACCACCAACACTACGAGCAGCACGGCTTCGAGCAATGTCTCGATGACCGCATCGATGGACTGGCGCACGAATTGCGTGGGGTCGTAGATGATCTTGTAGTCCATGCCCTGGGGGAAACTCTTCTTGAGCTCCTCCATGTCGGCGCGGACCTTGTCGGAAAGTTCGAGCGCGTTGGAACCCGGAGACTGGTACACCGGAATGGCCACGGCGTTCTCGTTGCCCAGACCAGACTGCACCGCGTAGGTGGCGGCACCGAGTTCGAGGCGGGCGATGTCGCGCAGGCGAACTACTTCGCCGCCGTCACCGGTTTTCACCACCACGTCGCCGAATTCTTCCTCTGACTCGAGGCGACCCTGGGCGTTGAGCGCGAGTTGGAACTCCGAACCTGCCGCTGGCGGCGCGCCGATCTGGCCGGCGGCCACTTGCACGTTCTGCTCGCGGATGGCGCCGACCACGTCGCCGGTGGTGAGGTCACGCGCGGCCATCTTCTGTGGATCCAGCCAGACACGCATGGCGTAGTCGCCGGCACCGAACACCCGCACGTCGCCGACGCCCGGGATGCGCGCCAGCAGGTCGCGGACATTGAGTGTGGCGTAGTTGCGCAGGTAGAGCGGATCGTAGCGACCGTCGGGCGAGGTCAGGTGCACCACCATGAGGAACGCCGGCGTGCTCTTGAGCGTGGACACACCGATCGCGCGCACGTCCTCGGGCAGGCGGGGGAGAGCCTGCGCGACGCGGTTCTGGACCTGGACCTGCGCGCGATCGATGTCCGTGCCGATGCGGAAAGTCACCGTCAGCGCCAGCGAGCCGTCCATCGTGGCCTGCGAGGACATGTAGAGCATGTCCTCGACGCCGACGATTTCCTGCTCGAGCGGCGCCGCCACCGTCTCCGAGATCACCTTCGGATTTGCACCGGGGTAGGCGGCCCGCACCACCACCGAGGGCGGCACCACTTCGGGGTACTCACTCACCGGTAGTTTGAAGAGCGCGATGGCGCCCGCGATGGTGATGAAGGCAGACAGTACGGCCGCGAACACCGGCCGATCGATGAAGTAACTGGAAAATTTCATGGTATCCCTGACTTGCGAATTGGGGACACTCCCCGTTTCCCGGAAATGGGGAGTGTCCCCATTTCAGTTTTGTGCGACCAACGTATTGCCGCCGCGGCGTGGCTCACCCATGGCGACGAGTTGCGGTGTGACCGGCATGCCGGGCCGTACCTGTTGCAGACCCTTGACCAGGATCACGTCGTCGACCTTGAGGCCTTCGCGCACCACGCGCATGCCGTCGATCAGCGGTCCCAGCTTCACGGGCGCGTATTCCACCTTGTTGTCGGCGCCGATCTTGAGCACGAACTTGACGCTCTGGTCGGTACCGACCGCGCTGTCGTTGATCAGCAGCGCGTTGTATGCGGCGCTGCCGATCAGCTTGACGCGCGCGAACATGCCGGGCGTGAAGCGTCGATCCTTGTTCGCGAACAGGCCGCGCGCGTGGATGGTGCCGGTGTTCGGGTCGAGTTCGTTGTCGAGGAACACCATGTGACCCTCGTGCGGATGACCCTGCTCATCGCCCAGACCCACCCAGACTGGATTCGCCGCGGTGCGTGAGCTCTCGCGCTCACCCCGCAGGTCCATGCCGACGTACTTGAGATAAACCTGCTCGTCACCGTCGAAGGAGACGTAGATCGGGTCGATGGACACCAGCGTGGTGAGCAGCGTCTGGCCGGCGGCGACCAGGTTGCCCGCCGTGATCTCGGCGCGACCCACGAGGCCGGAGATCGGCGCGCGAATCTGCGTGAAGGACAGATCCAGCGCCGCCGCATCCACCGCGGCCTCCGCCGCGGCGACATTGGCTGCTGCCTGTTCATTGCCCGAAGTGCGGGCGTCGAACTCTTCCTGCGAAATGGCGCGCTTCTCGATCAGCCGGGTGGCGCGTTCGCGTTCGGACTGCGCCAGTGCCGCCTGGGTGCGCGCGCGGGTCAGCTCGGCCTGCGCCTGCTTGAGGGCCGCCTGGTAGGGACGCGCATCGATGACATAGAGGATGTCGCCGGCCTTGACCTCGTGACCCTGCTCGAACTTCGTGGCAGTGACGTAGCCCGATACGCGCGGCCGGACTTCCACCCTTTCAACCGCCTCGAAGCGGCCGGTGAACTCGTCGAACTCGGTGATGGACTTCGACACCACTTTCGCGGCCTGCACGGCGGGCGGGGCCTGTGGTGCCTCGGCAGCTTCATTACGCGCGCATCCGGCGGCGAACATTGCGACGAGAAGCACGATCGAAAACCTGACAACATCTTTCACTAGGGTTTCCTCCCTGGGTTTGTGAAGCACATCTTGTGCTCCTTGGCGCGCGCTGGACATTCACCAGGTGGGTCAAGCGCGCGGTCTCATAAGCGCCACACCGGTCTACCCCTTTGTGGATAGACCCGGAGCGCGCCTCGATTGCGAGCGCGCACCATCGCACGGGACCTGAGCGCACGTGCTGATAACTCCGAAAGACGTGTTAAGGATTTCTCAACTACGATCGCAACATGCGGAATGACTCGATGGAATTCGCGCTGCGACGCGCGGTCATGCAGGTGGCGGTCCTGAACTTCGGCTACTTCTTCGTGGAATTCGCGGTCGCCCGGGACATTGGCTCGGTGTCCTTGTTTGCCGACTCGATCGACTTCCTCGAAGACACCAGTGTCAACTTCCTGGTGCTGGTGGCGCTGGGCTGGAGCGCGAGCAGGCGCGCATCGGTGGGGGTGGTCCTCGCCCTGTTGCTGCTGGTGCCGGCCATCGCCGCCTGCTGGATGGCGTGGCAGAAGTTTGTATCACCGCAGCCTCCGGACGAGTTGGCGCTATCCGCAACCGGACTGGGCGCATTGCTCGTGAACGTCTACTGCGCCTGGCTGCTGGTGCGGGTGCGTAATGTGGCGGGGAGTCTGTCGCGGGCAGCCTTTCTGTCGGCACGCAACGATGCTTTTGCCAACCTGGCAATCATTGCGGCCGGCGGCGTCACGTTCTTCTGGTCGTCGGCCTGGCCCGATCTCATCGTGGGCATCGGCATCCTGCTCATGAATCTCGATGCGGCCCGCGAGGTGTACGTCGCGGCACGGCACGAAGCCAGAGACGCGCCGTGATTCCGGACTCATCTATACTGCGGCGCGATGTCCACCCACATGGAAACCGTGTTGCGAGCCGCGGCCTTTGCGGCCGAGAAGCATCGTAGTCAGCGGCGCAAGGACGAAGAGGCATCACCGTACATCAACCATCCCATCCAGCTCGCCTACATTCTGGTGCAGGCGGACGTCGAAGATCCGGTGGTGCTCGCGGCCGCGTTATTGCACGACACCATCGAGGACACCAACACCACTCTCGAAGAGCTGCAGATCGTCTTCGGTTATGAAATTGCCGGCATCGTGGCCGAGTGCAGCGATGACAAGAAACTCAGCAAGCTCGAGCGCAAGCAGGCGCAGATCGATCACGCCGCAACCATCAGCGACAAGGCCAAGCTGGTGAAGATCGCCGACAAGATCGCCAACGTGAACGACATCAACGATGCGCCGCCCGCCGGCTGGTCGCTGGAACGCAAGCGCGAGTATTTCGATTGGTCCAGGAAGGTGATCGACCAGATGCGCGGCACCCACGCCGCCCTCGAAGCGCGCTTCGACACCGAATACGCCAAGCGGCCATGATCTGAGGTTCGGACCGCGGCGAGACGAACTTCGCGCGCGAAAGGCGGTCAGCCAAGGGATGACGCCCGTCGTTCGCCAGCTCCTGTTCGCCAATGTGGCTGTTTTCATCCTGCAGCGACTTGCGCCAGACGCCTTGTTGACGAATTTCGCTCTGTGGCCAATGGGCACACACGAGACGTTTCTGGGCCGAGTCAGCTTCGAGCCGTGGCAGCTGCTGACATCTGCATTTCTGCATGGCGGGTTCGCGCATCTCGGTCTCAACATGTTCGCGCTCTATTCGTTCGGCACCATGGTCGAGCGTGCGGTGGGATCGCGAAGATTCGTCGGTTTGTACCTGGCATCGGTGCTCACCGCCGCGTTGGTGCAGCTGCTGGTGGTGAGTGCCGGGAGCGACGCAGGGGCGGTGCCGACGGTCGGAGCATCCGGCGGGGTGTTTGGCGTATTGCTCGCCTTCGCCTGGTTGTTTCCGCACACACGCGTGATGCTGCTGTTCCCGCCTATTCCGATGAAGGCGTGGGTGCTCGTTGCGGCTTACGCCGTCATCGAGCTTACGAGCGGAGTGTTGGGTACGGCGCAGGGTGTCGCACACTTCGCACATCTCGGCGGCATGCTGGGCGCATTTGCCGCCATCGTCTACTGGTGGCGATCGCCGCGCGGACGTCCCACCCGTGCCTGAGATGGCATATATCGAAGCGTCTTGAACTAATGGACGCCGCCGCTTCGGCGGCGATCAAGAGTTGCGCTTGCGCATGAAAAGAGGCCGCGGGTTAACGCGGCCTCCGTCGTAGTTCCAGTCGTGCTTTCGCTCGCTGGGTACTACCTGTAGCTTCGAGTCGCTTCCGTTATTGGCCGCAACTTGAGGCTACGGTTGCAGTGTGAACGAACTTTCGTCCCGCTCGAAGCGGCCGACTTCCCGGATGCGGGTGGAAAAATTCTTACACCTGCATGACACATGCCAGCTCCCCAAAAAAAAGACGCCGCACGAGGCGGCGTCAAGATCGCAGGGGAAATCGCGGAAAACTCAGTCGCGCTTGGGACGCATGAAATTCGCGTACACGTAGCCGGCCACCTTGGGGCAAACCTCCTGGCTCGCCGTGGTGTCGAAGTGGTAGTGAATGCCGCCGTATTCACGGCTCGCGCCCTGGTGCTCGGCCATCTGCCAGAAGCCCGGGAACGCGCGCGCGACGTAGTTGATGCCGTCGGTGCTGGACCACTGCGCCGTCACCCGCACGTCGTTGGTGCCGAAATACAGCGCCAGGGCGCGCGCGGTGCTCGCGCCGATGCAGGCCATGTTGCCGGCATACGAGGGATACGGCGGATTGGGGATCAGGGACATCCAGGTCGGATCTGCATCGGTGCCGGGATTCAGGTCCTCGCCGGCACGCTGGATGGCGTGTACCGGGCGCCACATCTGGTAGACGAACTTGCTGGCCTGCGCGGTCTGCACACCATCCTGCATGGCGACATTCACCAGCGCGAACAGGCGCGCAGATTCGATCAGCGACAAGTTGTTTCTCAGCGCCATGAAACGCGTCACCTGGTTCCAGATGGCGCTCCATTGCTCCTTGTAGCCGATGCTGGCCCAGAGTTTGGCCTGCAGCGTCTGCTCGGCAGTGCGCACGACACTCGTGGCGCCGCCGATGGCCTTGATCTCGTTGACGGCATCCGCGTACTCCTGGCTGTCGAGCGCGGGCGGGCGGCGCGGCAGGTAGTAGTACGGAGTCGGAAGCGCGAAAGGCATGGCATCGCCAGCCTGCACGAACGTGGCCGGCGAGAGCGCCGGCAGTGTCGGTTGCCAGATGCCCGGAATGGCCGGCGGCGTATAGCTCTGCGGCGTGGCCCAGCCGTCGTTCGCGCGCCACTCGATGATCTTTTTCGCGACTTCACGTCCCACCTGTGCGCCGAGTTGCGCGCGGAACGGGTGAATGCCGGCGAGTCGGGCATTGAGCGCCGCGTCGAATTTCTCGGTGTTTGCCGGCCACAGTTGCACCAGCACATCGTGCGCAGCCTGCGCCGCGGCCGCTTCGCTCGATGCGAAACGCGTGGCCGGGATCCGGACGCGATAGCGCGAATATCCGCCTTCGATGGAATTCACCGCATCGAACATCGCGATATGCATCATCGCGTAGGTGCGCGGCTGCGTGGGGCCGGCGGAAGCCGGAACGACGCCTTCGGCGAGCAGGTTCCATTCGCGGATCACGGCAGGATCTTCGCCGTCATGGAAGGTGCCCGTGGCATGGGCGGTACCGACGAGCGTGCAGGCCAAAACGGCCGCCGCTGTCCAGGATTGCTTGAACATGATCTTCTCCCTAACTGAGGTTTTTGACGGCGCGCAGGCTGCGCTGCCGCCGTTTGAACCAGCGTGGGAGAGGCGTGGAATTGAGCGTGGAATTTAGCCCACCGCATGTGGCGGCGTGAGGAAAATGGGGACATTCCTATTTTCGCTGCGACGAAAATAGGAATGTCCCCATTTTCCTAACTACGTCGATTGCCGCGCGGGAAAGAGACGATACGCGCTGACGACGAACCACCGGTGTGCCAGAACTTGATCGTTCCCGGGTCGCGATTGCTGCAGTTCCGGCAACGCCAGCGCGCCCCGGGCGGCAGCGGCAGCTGGGCGACCTCGCGTTGTGCCTTGTGCCCGCACCGGCGGCACTCGATGAACACCGTGATGGTCTGCTTGGGCATGCGTGAAGAATACGGCCCTGGCCCTCATCCACAGCAAACGGAACCACGTGCAACTGTATGAGTCACCGGGCATGACGGCCCGGCCACGACCGCCCTTTGGTCTCATTCTTGAATTTCGCTGCTGCGCGGTAGGCTTTCGTCGGTGCCAAGTTTTCCGGCCAACCTGCTGCGACATCGCGCCGCGCGTATCGGGCTCATTGCGGTCGTCCTGCTCTTTGTCGCGTACACGGCTTTCGGTTTCTGGCTGGTGCCCCGCATCGTGCGCGGCAATCTGCTTGACCTGGCCCGCGAGCAATACCAGCGCGAAGCGAAGGTCGGCGACATCCGCTTCAATCCATTCACGCTGGTGCTCGAGACGCGGGATTTTTCGTTCCCGGACGCGGACGGCGCGCAGCTGCTCGGCTTCGAGCGGCTCATGCTCGATTTCGACATCTCGTCCGTCTGGAAGGTCGGCGCGAGTTTTGCGGCGGTGGAGGTCGACAAGCCCTACGCACGAGTGATGCTGCGTCCGGACGGCACGCTCAACCTCGCGGACCTGGGAAATCCGAAGAATGTCGAGCCGTCGGCGGACGACGAAGAGCCCGGCAACTCACCGCCAAGCAGAAGTTCGTCATCGATCAGTTGCAGCTCGGTGAGCGGGTGGAAAGCCCCGAGGCCGTGAAGTTGCCGCTGAAGCTGGCGGTGGCGCTACTAAAGGATCGCAATGGCGTCATCGACATCGATCTGCCATTGACCGGCAGTCTCGATGATCCGCAATTCCGCATGGGACCGCTGATCTGGAAAGCTTTCGTCGGACTGCTCACCAAGATTGCGACCGCGCCCTTCGCCTTGCTGGCGCGTCTCGGCGGTCGCGAGGATGAGATCAACGAGGTGGACTTTTCTCCGGGTTCGCCGGCCCTCGAGCCCGCAGCGCAGGAACGCATGACCGCATTGGTCAAGGCGCTCGGCGAGCGTCCGTCACTCGAACTCGATGTGCCGACGGTTTATTCGCCCGATGCCGACGGCAAGATCCTGGCGCAGGCGAAACTCGACGCGCGGTTGCCCGCCCTCGCACAGCTACCGGAGGCGGACACGGCGGCGCGTTTCGAGGCGCTGCGCAAGCAACACGAGAAGGAACTGGGAGCCAAGACGCCGCTGCCTGCGACGGCGGCGACGGTGATGGAAGTGCGCAAGCAGAAGGGGCAGGAGATTCCCTATGCCGCGGCCAACGATGAACTGATTGCCGCCTTGCTGGCCAAGGAGCCCGCTACCGAGTCAGAACTCAACGAGCTTGCGCGGGCGCGCTCTGAGGCGATCCGCGGCGCGCTGCTGGGCTCGGGTGCCGTCGATGCGAAGCGCGTGTTCGTCCTCGGCGTCAAGCCGGTCGCGATGGTCAACGGCAAAGTGCGCGCCGAACTGGCGCTCAAATGAGGAAGAAATGGGGACATTCCTAATTTCGTTGTAACAATCGGCTGACTGATTTGCCCCGTGGAGACCTCGGTCAATTGTTACAACGAAATTAGGAATGTCCCCATTTCTTATTGCGTCACAGGTTCTGACTACTGATCCAGGATGGGCGCGAATCCGCCATAGATCATGCGCTTGCCGTCGAAGGGCATCTTGATGTCCTTCATGCGCGGATCGGCCATGGCTTTCTCCCAGCCCCGATCGCGTGCCTCTCTCGATGGCCATTCCACCCACGAGAACACCACGGTCTCCTCCGGCGTGGCCTTCACCGCACCCTTGTAGTCCGTGACCTTGCCGTCCGGCACGTCGTCACCCCAGGCGTCGACAGTGCGCGTCGCGCCGTATTCCTTGAGGATGGCGGCGTGTTTGTCGGCCATCTCGCGATAGGCGGCTTTGTTCGCCGCGGGTACGGCGATGATGCTGCCATCGACATAGCCGGGCTTGCCCGCCTCGCCGCTGTCATTGATCGGCTGGAAACCGCCAAAGATCATGCGCTGCCCGTCGAAGGGCATCTGCGCGCCGAGATCCTTCATCTTCGGGTCGCTCATGATCTTCTGGTTGGCCTTGTCGCGCGTGGCCTTGTCGGGATATTCGAGCCACGAGAACACCACCACTTCTTCGGGTTTCGCCTTCACTGCGCCCTTGAAGTCCGTGACCTTGCCAGCGGGAACATCATCCTCCCAGCCTTCCACCTGCCGCGTCGCGCCAAATTCCTTGAACAGGGAAACCGAACCGGCAGCGTGATTTCGATAAGCCTCTTTGTTTCCGCGAGGCACTGCAGCAACGAATCCTTCGATGTAGGACATGCGTCTCTCCTTGGTTTGTCACTTGGTGAAACGCGTTGGATAGCGGCGCGCGCGCAATGTTCCGCGCGCGTAGGAGGACGCCGAGGAAAAGATCAGCGCTTGAGCCTGCGCTCGAGTGCGGGCGCGAGCGAGTCCAGAAAGTATTTTGCGTCGGGTTGCTTGCGGCACTCGTTTACCGCGTCGCGGACGGATTCGGAAAACGCCATGTTGATGATGTTGATCTCGTCGCCCTTTACACTTTTGTGAACGATGAACATGGCGAGCGAGGTACGCAACATGCGCTCGTCGTAAATGGGCTTCGCGCCCGCGATGCCCTTCATGAGGTCGTATTCCCAAAGAAAGTCCTTGCAGCGCATGCGACTGATGCGATCGACTTCGTCGAACACTTTCGCCTGGCCGATGCCAGGTCTGCCCACCATTGCGCTGTTCGGGTTTTCCGGTGCACGCGTGGGGGTGTGGGGCAGATCAGCCTTATCATCCACGTCGTACTTGTAGGCGAACCTGAAAACACCAGGCGTGGGTGTGCCGTCATCGTTGAGAGCGGGAACGAAACGGAAGCGCGAGTAATACTTTTTCACCTTCTCATCAAACTTCGCGTCTCCTGAAGACTCGAGTATCGCCACGCTGGTGACGCGGCCGTCCGCCGATATTTCCATGCTCAACGGGACGCGCTGGGTGACATTCAAGGCCGGCTTTGGCACCGGCGTCGGCATGGCCACCAGGACCATTCGCGGTTCCAATGGACCGGTTTGCCCGCGGGCGGCGGTCGACGCCGACGCGGCTGCAACCAGCAGGCCGACAACGGCCAGCGATGAAAACGTGTGCACTGGCGATCAGCGGCCGGCGCGCTTCATCACCGCGGGCTGGTAGGCGTCGGCGAAGTATCCGGCTTCGGGGTTGGCGCGGCAGCGTTTCGCCGTGTCCTTGACGACTGCATTCGATTTGCGCCCGATGCGCTCGATCTCGGCCGCATTGAGTTTCTGCGTGGCCTCGACCAGTGCAAATGAGGTCTGGAACAGGTACTCCTGGTCGAGTTCATGGCCGTGCGCGATTTCCTGCATCCGGTCGTACTCCCAGATGAAGTCATCGCACTTCATGCGACGGATGCGCCGGACTTCGGCCTGGACAAAGTCCTCAGGGCCGCGCAGTCGTTCGGCTTGCGGATCGTCAACGGCCACCCTGAATCGAACCTCGGTCGCGGCTGCCATCGGCTGGCCATCCTGGGACAACGCCGGGATCAGGCGGAACTTCGAGTAATACTTCTGAACGATCTGGTCGAAGCGTTCGTTGCCAGAGGATTCGGCGATCCTGACCGCGGTGACGCGCCCCTCGGCGTCCACCGTGAGCTCGGCGGTCGCCGCCAGAAACTCGATCGCAAGATCGGGCTCGAATTGCGGATACGGTTGTCCGGCGATGACCAGGCGCGGCTCCAGAGGGCCGGTCTGCGCATTTGCGGTCGGCGCGAGGGCTGCGGTCAACATGAGTACGAGTAGCGCGGTTCTCCGCTGTTTGTCGGAGTCATTGCAGTATCCTCCCGGATCATTTTCCTCTCAGGATGGCCGGCAAATCCAGCTTGTGCTTGCTCGCGGCATCGAGCGCGATGTCGTAGCCGGCATCGGCATGGCGCATCACACCCGTGGCCGGGTCGTTCCATAACACGCGCGCGATTCGTTTGGCCGCGGCCTCGGTGCCGTCACAGACGATAACGACGCCGGCGTGTTGCGAGAAACCCATGCCGACACCGCCGCCGTGATGCAGCGAAACCCACGTCGCTCCGGAGGCGGTGTTGAGCAGCGCATTGAGCAAGGGCCAGTCCGAGACCGCATCAGAACCGTCTTTCATGCCTTCGGTCTCGCGATTCGGCGAAGCGACGGAGCCGGAGTCCAGGTGATCGCGACCGATGACGATGGGTGCCTTCAACTCGCCGCGCATCACCATGTCATTGAAGGCGAGGCCGAGCCGATGGCGATCGCCGAGCCCCACCCAGCAGATGCGCGCCGGGAGTCCCTGGAACTGGATGCGCGCCTTCGCCATGTCGAGCCAGTGATGCAGGTGCTTATCGTCGGGCAGCAACTCCTTCACCTTGGCATCGGTCCTGGCGATATCTTCGGGATCACCCGAGAGCGCCACCCAGCGAAAGGGTCCCACGCCGCGGCAGAACAGCGGGCGGATATAGGCGGGCACGAAGCCCGGAAAGTCGAAGGCGTTTTTCACGCCTTCCTCGAGCGCCACCTGCCGGATGTTGTTGCCATAGTCGACGGTATGCACGCCGGCTTTCTGGAAGTCCAGCATGGCGCGCACGTGCACGGCCATCGAAGCCTTGGCGGCCTTTGAAACCGCCTGTGGATCGCTGCCGCGCTTCGCGATCCACTCTTCGACCGTCCAGCCGATGGGAAGATAACCATTCACCGGGTCATGGGCGCTGGTCTGGTCGGTCAACATGTCGGGCCGCACGCCGCGTTTCAGCATCTCGGGCAGTAGTTCGGCGGCATTGCCCTAACAACCCTACCGATATTGGCCTCTTGTCGCGGCCGGAACGCGCGATGAGCTCCAGTGCCTCATCGAGTTTGCTGGTGGCGTGATCGAGGTAGCCGGATTTCAGGCGCATGTCGATGCGCGATTGCTGGCACTCGACCGCCAGGCACGAGGCGCCCGCCATGACGCTGGCCAACGGCTGCGCGCCGCCCATGCCGCCGAGGCCCGCGGTGAGCAGCCAGCGGCCCGCGAGATTGCCGCCATAGTGCTGGCGGCCCATCTCCACGAAGGTCTCGTACGTGCCCTGCACGATGCCCTGCGATCCGATGTAGATCCACGAGCCGGCCGTCATCTGACCGAACATCATCAGGCCCTTGCGATCGAGCTCATTGAAGTGTTCCCAGGTGCTCCAGCGGGGCACCAGGTTGGAATTGGCCAGCAGAACCCGCGGCGCGTCGGCATGCGTCTGGAACACGCCCACCGGCTTGCCCGACTGGATCAGCAGTGTCTGGTCCGCCTCCAGGCGCCTGAGCGTCGCGACGATGGCATCGAAGCTTTCCCAGTTGCGCGCGGCGCGCCCGATGCCGCCATAAACCACCAGTTCCTCGGGCCGCTCGGCGACCGCGGGATCGAGATTATTCATGAGCATGCGCAGCGGCGCTTCGGTGAGCCAGCTGCGGGCGGTCAGTTGTGTGCCGGTCGGCGCCCGGATGATGCGTTTTTCAGCGCGATTCATGAGCGGCTCCGCGCTTTCGTGAAGGTGATGCAGGCGTCCAGGATGTCGCGCAGCGCGACGCGCAGGGTTGCGGCGTGCACGTCATCCAGCATCGCGGGCCAGTTGCTGCGGGTGAGCGCGTCTTCGGGTTCGTGCAGATAGCCGCGCATGGCGAGCTCCATTTGCACGGCGTGAATCCCCGAGGCGGGATTGCCGTAGTGGCGCGTGATCCAGCCGCCGCGGAAGCGGCCGTTGGTGACACGCGTGAAGCTCGAGGCGTCGCAGATCTTTTCGATCGACGCGGTGAGGTCGGGCGCGCAGGTCACGCCGTTGTTGGTACCGATGTTGAATTGCGGCAGCTCGTCGTCGAACAGCCGTGCGACGCGCGAACGAATCGAGTGCGCGTCGTAGAGCACGACGCAACCGAATTGCGCGCGTTTGCGTTCCAGCTCGGCGCTGAGCGCGGAATGATAAGGGTCGAAATATTCCGTGCGGCGCCGCAGGAATTCGGCGGGGCCGGCCTCGCTACCCGACTTGTATAGTGGCTCGCCGTCGAAGGTCTCGAGCGGGCAGAGTCCGGTGGTGGCCTGGCCCGGATACATCGAAGCTCCGGACGGATCGCGATTGACGTCGATGACCGTGCGCGACAGCGCCGTGCGGATGGTGGTGGCGCCCAGTTCGTGCGCGAAGTCGTACAGCACGTCGACCCAGAAGTCTGTGTCCTTGCGCGCCAGCCATGGCGACACCAGGTTCTCTTCGATCCTGTCCGGAATCTCGATGCCGGAATGCGGAAAGCTCACGATGAGCGGCGCATTGCCGTGGTGCACCGACAGCCAGTCGCGATGGGCCGGTGTGATCACGTGCCCCTCCAGACGCGTGCGTGCAGCGGATTGAAGCCCATGCGGTAGACGAGTTCGGCCGGCCGTTCGATATTCCAGATGGCGAGGTCGCAGGACTTGCCGGCTTCGAGACTGCCGGCCCGATCCTGGATGCCGAGGGCCTGCGCGCCCGCGCGGGTCACGCCGATTAGACATTCCTCGACCGTCATCCGAAACAGCGTGGCCGCCAGGTTCATCGCCAGGAGCAGCGAGGTCAGCGGCGAGGTTCCCGGGTTGCAGTCGGTCGCCAGGGCGATCGGGATGTGTGCGGCGCGTAACGCGGCGAGTGGCGGCAGCTGCGTGTCGCGCAGGAAATAGAAAGCACCCGGCAACATGACCGCGACCGTTGCCGCCCGGGCCATGGCTTCGATGCCCTGCTCATCGACGTACTCCAGGTGATCGGCCGACAACGCGTGAAATTCGGCAGCGAGCGCCGCGCCGTGCATGTTGGAGAGCTGTTCGGCATGCAATTTGACTCGCAGCCCCGACCGGGTGGCGGCGGTGAACAGGCGCCGGGTCTGCTCGAGCGTGAATCCGATCTTCTCGCAGAAGGCGTCGACGGCATCGATCAGGCCTTCGTCCTTCAACGCTGGCAGCATGCGCTCGGCGACTTCGTCGATGTAGTCATCCGCGCGCCCGGCGAATTCCGGCGGCAGCGCATGCGCGCCCAGGAAGGTGGTGCGCACGCTGACCGCGCGTTCCCATGCGAGCGCGTGCGCGGCGCGCAGCTGCTTGCGTTCGTGCTCGAGTGCGAGTCCATAACCGGACTTGACCTCCACGGTGGTGACGCCTTCGGCCAGCAACGCGTCGAGTCGGGGCAGAGTCTCAGCGACGAGCTGTGCTTCGCTCGCGGCGCGCGTTGCATTGACCGTCGAGATGATGCCGCCGCCATTGCGCGCGATGCTTTGGTAGGTGGCGCCATTGAGGCGCTGCTCGAACTCGTTGGCGCGGTCGCCGGCGTAGACCAGGTGGGTGTGGCAATCGATGAGGCCGGGCGTGACCCAGCGTCCCTCGCAGTCGATGACTTCCAGCGCGTCGAGTGCGGCCGGGGCGGCAGCGCGTGGACCGGCGTATTCAATGAGTCCATCGCGGCAGGCAACGAGCCCGTCCTCGACGATCCCCAGCCCCTCGCGACTCGATGCCAGGGTGGCGAGCCGGGCATTCCGCCAGATACGGTCAAAGCGCATGACGGAAACATATAGATGAGCCCCGCGCGCCGCCAGAGGTGTCGCCCTTATCCCAGCGCATATACTGCGCTGGATGTCCTTGCCGCCGCTGTCGATGCCATTGTTCTGTTCCCGCGCGCTGCTGGCCGACGGCTGGGCACAGGAGGTGCGTGTCGAGTTCGCGCACGGAAAGTTCGCGAAGGTGGAACGCGGCGCGATCGCGCAACCGGGCGACGAGGCGGTGGATGTGCTGCTGCCCGGGATGGCGAACGTGCACAGCCACGGATTTCAGCGCGGCATGGCGGGGCTCACCGAATATCGCGGGCCCGAGGCCGACAACTTCTGGAGCTGGCGCGAGCTCATGTACCGGTTCGTCGGGCGCATGTCGCCGGATGACCTCGAGGCCATCACCGCGCAGGCCTATGTCGAGATGCTCGAGGCCGGCTTCACGCGGGTCGGCGAATTTCACTACGTACACCACGACGTGAGTGGCCGGCCGTATGCGAATCCGGCCGAAATGGCGGGCCGCGTGGCCGCCGCCGCCGCAACCACCGGCATGGGACTCACGCTGCTGCCGGTGTTCTACGCGCACGGCAATTTTGGCGGCGTGCCGCCGACCGAGGGCCAGAGGCGATTCATCAGCGACGTCGAGGGCTATGCGCGGTTGTTAGAGGCCAGCCGCGGCGCCGTGGCCTCGTTGCCAGACGCCATCGTGGGCGTCGCGCCGCACAGTCTGCGGGCGGTCACGCCGGAGGAATTGGAGCGGGTGACGGCGCTCGGCGCCGGCGGTCCGATTCACATTCACGCCGCCGAGCAAACCAAGGAAGTCGAAGACTGCCTCGCCTGGTCGCGCGCGCGTCCGGTGCAATGGCTGCTCGACAATGCCGACGTCGATGCCCGCTGGTGCCTGGTGCATGCCACGCACATGAATTCCGACGAAGTGACGCGGCTGGGACGGAGCGGGGCGGTAGCCGGATTCTGTCCAATCACCGAGGCGAATCTGGGCGACGGGATTGCACCGGCGGCGCCCTGGCTGGCGGCCGGCGGCACGTTCGGGATCGGCACGGATTCGAACGTGAGCATCAGCGTGAACGAAGAACTGCGCCAGCTCGAATACAGCCAGCGCCTGCGCGATCGGGCCCGCAATGTGCTGGCCGCGCAAAGCGCGCATTCCACCGGACGGACGTTGTTTGCGCACGCCCAGCGCGGCGGCGCGCGCGCCGCGGGCCTGGCGGCCACGCAGGCCGGCAGCGGTATCGCCGAGGGAGCGCCGGCCGACTGTTTCTCGTTGAATTCCGCTGCGCCGGCTCCCGGACGCAATGATGACGTGAGGCTCGACGCCTTCATCTTTGCGGGCGGCGCCGGACACATTGGAGATGTGTGGCGCGCCGGTCGCGGGGTGGTATCGCGGGGCGTGCACCACGCGCGGGAATCGGTGAGCGCGCGTTACCGTACCGTCGTGGAGCGCCTGGTCGGCTGAGCTCCGCGTCGATTACCTGGGCAAGGAAAGTCCCCGGTTACCATTTAATTGCCGGTGCGGACGCCCCAGAGCGAGTTCCCGGCGGTGTTCTGCACGCTGAGCGTCACCACGAAGTTGTTGGCGTTGGTATTCCACTGGCGCGACAAGACGCCGTAGTAGACGGTCCCGGAGAGCACGAGTTCGACCAGGTTGTTGCTGCGATCGATCCAGATTCCGGTCATCGCTCCGGAAACCGTACCGTCTGAATTCAGCCGCATGGATTCGGACATCTTGATGCTCGAGCTGATGTCCTTGCCGTGATTGACGATCTTGTACTCCCCCGCAGCCTGCGCGCTCGTAATCTCTGCGACCTGGGCCGGATTGGCGAGACTCAGCGGCGCGTAGCGGAAGGGCGCAACCACCGCCCAGCCCTCCGAGTTGAAGAACATCTCGTGCACGCGGATCTCGTGCTCCTCGCCCCGCAAGGGAAAGCGCGTATGAAAAATCAGGAAGTACTTGCCGAGCCCGGCATCGAAATAGGCCGAGTTGTGTCCCGGTGACACATATCCCGTGAACGCGCCGGTTTCTCCCGTGGCATTGGCAAACTGGAAGTTGCCCATGAGCTTCATGCCGTGCGGCGCGATGGACTCATCGTCGAACAGCACGTCTGGATTGCCGATGACGGTCGCCATATCGGTGCCGATACCATCGAAGTAAGGACCATCGGGCGCCTGCGAGCGCGCCACGCGGATGTTGTAGCCGCCATTCGCCGCCAGTCCGCCGAAGGACACGAACATGTAATAGAAGCCGGTCTGCGCGTTGTAGAGCACGTACGCGCCTTCGATGCGGGCGTGATTTCCCCCCATCAGGTGCTTGCCGTAACCCTGGCCTGGCTCCGGCAATCCCGTGGTCTCATCCATCGCCAGGATGAAGATGCCGCCAGAATACGAGCCGTAGATCATCCACAGGTTGCCGTCGTTGTCGAAGAAGGTGTGCGGATCGATCACGTTCGGGTGGAGGCGCGCATCGTAGTTGGTCACGCCGTCTTCCGAGAGGCCCGCCATGCCGGATCTGAGGATGATCTGCTTGTTGGTGTACGGTCCAATGATCGAATCCGCGACTGCCACACCCAGCGCCGACAGGGGTGCGTCGCCGCGGCACGAGTCGTAATAGAAGTAGAACTTGCCATCGCCCAACCGCACCACGTCCGGCGCCCACAGGTCATTGTTCTGCGACCAGGCAAAGGTGTCCTGCAGCGCGGTCAGCACGTTCGGGAACAGCGGATTCGCGTTGTTGACGCCGTCGGCCACCAGCGTCCAGTTCATCAGGTCGGACGACTTCGCCGCGCCGAGATGTGAACCGAACACGTAGTACTCGGCCCCGACCTTGATGATGGAAGGGTCGTGCACCGACACATTGGCAAAGGTGATCGCCGGGGGAGGTGGGGGCGGTGGAGGGGGGCCAGGGGCCGGGCCACTGTCGCCGCCGCCGCCGCAGGCCGCCACCAGCGCAGTGCCGGTCAGACAAAGGGCACGGAACGCATTGTGGGCTGGCATGTCGGTAGCCTGCCTCAGGCATGGCGGGCGACCAATACCTAAACCAAATATTTGCGATACCAAGCGAGCGGCGCGGATATGTGGGGACAGACTTACGTCTGTCCCCATCCGTTCAGCTCAGCAGACGCTGCAGCGCCGCCCGGGCATCCGCGTGTTTCGGATCGAGTGTGATCGCCACACGAAAGGCGTCGAGTGCCGCCTCGCGCCGCTCGAGCCCGTCGAACGAGGTACCCATCAGATAGGCCACTTCGGCGGGGTTCGACACGCAGGGGAACGCAAGGTCCAGCAGTACCATCGCGTTTTCGAAGCGGCGGTGGCGGATTTCGAGCAACGCGAGGCCGAGGAACCCCTGTCCCTTGTAGTACGGATCATCGATCAGCGACTCGAACAGCGCGCGTGCCTCGGCGAGGCAATTTTCCGCCATGGCCAGATGCGCCTGATTGATCACGTCCCGGGGTGTCATGTGCCTGCTCCTCGATGCAACGCCGCTTTTCGGCGCCTCGGAAACAGGCTAAATCGAGGGCACTGAACTCCACGTGAATGCCGGGTGCAGTTGCTGAACGCGACATGAACAGGTGGAGATCCGTGTATTGATCAGGCGTCAGCCTCACGCGTCTAGAATGGGCCGGAAGCCGCCGTAGATGAGCCGCTTGCCGTCGAAGGGCATCTTTCGATCCTTGATGCGCGAATCGGCCATGACCTTCGGCCAGCCAGCGTCGCGCACGTCTTTCGTGGGCCACTCGATCCATGAGTACACCACGCGTTCGTCGTCGTGTTTGTCGACCGCGCCCTTGAAGTCGGTGACCTTGCCGTCCGGCACGTCGTCGGCCCACGCATCAACCACGCGCGTCGCGCCGTATTCCAGGAACACGGCCGCGCTACGCGACGCCATCTCGCGATACTCCGCCTCGTTACCTGCGGGGACGGGAATCACGCAGCCGTCGACATAGCCGGGCTTGCCGGCCGCGCCAACTTCGCTGATGGGCTTGAATCCGCCGAAGACCATGCGCTGGCCGTCGAAGGGCATGCTGGCGCCCATCTCCTTCATCTTCGGATCGCTCATGTATTTCTTCACCGCGGCATCGCGCACTTCGCGGTTGGGATATTCCATCCATGAGAACAGGACGGCTTCATCGGCCTGGGCTTTCACGGCGCGGCGAAAGTCCGTCACCTTGCCAGCCGGCAGCTCATCGCCCCAGTTCTCGACCATGCGTGTCACGCCGCATTCCTTGAAATACGGGGCCATGGTGGTGGCGAGCTGGCGGTACGCCTCCTTGTTCTTTTCGGGGACGGCGAGGATGAATCCTTCGATGTAGGCCATGTTCCGACTCCTGGTGTTGGGGTACGGAAATTGGTCGAATGGCGCCCGCGGAATTCGACCGTCCCTGGATTCACCGGTCGCGACTGGAAACGGCCCTTCCAGTCGCGACCGGTCAATACGTCAGTGCCTCTGCTGACGCTCGATTTCGGCGCGCATCTGGTCTTCCTTGGCGCGCAGCTCGGGCGTGTATTCAGCGCCGAAATCCTCGGCTTCGAAGAAGGGGCGGATTTCGATCTCGGATTCTTCGCCGGGCATCGGGTCGGGACAGCGGCGCACCCAATCGACCGCTTCCTGAATGTTGGCTACTTTCCAGACCCAGAAGCCCGCGATGAGCTCCTTGGTTTCCGCGAACGGGCCGTCGACGATTGTCTTCGGGCCGCCGCTACCGGTGAAACGCACTCGCTTGCCGGCGCTGCTGGGCTTGAGACCGTCGCCCGACTGCATGATGCCGGCCTTCACCAATTCCTCGTTGAACTTCGTCATGTCGGCCAGCAGCTTCTCGCTGGGCATGACACCGGCTTCGGAGGTCTTCGTCGCTTTGACAATTACCATGACTCGCATCGTCGTTCTCCTGTTGAGGTTGGATGCCGAGTTGACGATTGGGAATGCTCGAAATCGACACTCCTACGCGGAGAAGCGGCCGGTGGAGTCGCCGTGTCGCTCGATGCCCTCGGCCCCCATGGCATCCGCCATGTTCAGGAACAGGTTCGGGATGGGCTGAGGCTTTGCCTTGATGTACCGCCCCGGCTTGAATGCGCCACCGCCCGCGCCAGCCATTACCAGCGGCAGGTTGACGTGGGTGTGACGATTGCCGTCAGCATTGCCCGAGCCGTACAGGATCATCGAGTGATGCAGCAGTGACTGCCCGTCGACGTCTTCGGTCTTGTTCATCTTTTCGAGGAACGCGGCGAAGTGCTGTACGTACCAGCGATCGATGAGCTTCACCTTCTCGATGATCTCGGCGTTGTTCTTGTGGTGCGTGAGATCGTGGTGACCGGACGAAATGCCGATGTCGTTGAAGGGGCGGTTGCTGCCTTCGCGCGCCAGCAGCAGCGTAGCGATGCGCGTGGAATCGGTCTGGAAGGCGAGGTGCAACATGTCGAACATCAGTGCGACATGGTCCGAGTAGTTGGCGGGCACGCCGGCCGGCGCATCCACGTCCGGATTCGGCACCGGCATGCTCTTGGAAATCGCGATGCGTTGCTCGATCTCGCGCACGCTGGTGAGGTACTGGTCGAGCTTTTGCCGATCGCGTCCGTCGAGCTTGGTGTTCAGCGTCTTTGTATCATCGAGTACGTAATCGAGGATGGAGTGTTGCTCGTACTCGCGGCGCTTGAGGTTGGCGACGCGCTCGTTGCGGGCGCCGTCGCCATACAACCGTTCGAAGGCGAACTGCGGGTTGTGTTCGGGCGCCAGCGGCTGGTTCGACGACTGCCAGGCGAGGTTGTATTCATAGGCGCAGGCGTAACCGGAGTCGCATTCGCCCGACTTGCGCACCACGTCGCAGGTGAGCTCGAGCGATGCGAAGCGTGTCAGGTGGCCGATCTTGTTAGCCACTACCTGGTCGATCGAGATGCCGGCCTTGATGTCCGAGCCGGCGGTCTTCTTGATACGCACGCCGGTGAGGAAGGTACCGCCCGCGCGCGCGTGATCACCCGCGCCATCGGGCCCCGGATCCGCGCTCACGCAGTCGAGCCCGGAGATCACCTGCAAATGGTTGCGAACATTCACCAGCGGCGCCAGCGTCGGCGAGAGTGCGAAGTCCGCGCCACCGTCGCCGGCCGGCCACCAGGCGGCGGGGATCGCGCCATTCGGCACGTACACATAGGCCATGCGCGTCGGCGCCAGCCGTTGTTTGGCAAATGCGGAGCCCGCGGACATGAACGTCGGCAATGCGATGCAGGCTCCCAGGCCGCGCAGCACCTGGCGGCGGGAGAGAGCGTCGTGCCGCCGCGCGGCTTTGGACAGAACCTTGCTCATGATCAATTCGCCACTGTCATGGTTGCCTCGGTGCGCATCTTCTGGAACGGCGCGGACTCGATTACGCCCATCAACAACGCGGAGAACCTGCCATCGTTGTCGTCGAGCCGCTTCACGATCCGGTCGATGGTCTCCACGTCGTAATACTCCATGCCCCGCCCGGTGGCATAGGTCAGCAACTTTCCGGTGAGCGTACGGTAAAAATCCTCGCGGTGCCCGGTCACCAGAATACGCTTCAGATCCTTCACGCTGTTGAAGGTTTCGCCGGTAATCAGGCTGCCTTGGGTGACGATGGGTTGTTTGCGCTCCGAATCTCGCCACAGTCCTACGCCATTGAAGTTCTCGAACGCCAGACCGATCGGGTCCATGCGGTTGTGACAGGAGGAACACAGCGGATTTTCGCGGTGCACCTTCAGCACGTCGCGCAGCGCCGGCTCCTTGTCGTGGAATTCGCTTTCGCTGGCCTCGAGCGCCGGCACGTTGGCGGGCGGCGGCGGGGGCGGCGTGCCGAGAAAGTTGGCCAGCACGAACAGGCCACGCTTCACCGGTGAGGTGCGGTCCGGGTTCGATGTCACCAGCAGCGCGCTGCCCTGGGTCAACATGCCGCCCCGCGCACTACCGGGCTGCAGCGTCACCTTGCGCAGTTCCTTGCCGATGACATCCGGGATGCCATAGAACTTGGCCAGCTCGTCGTTCACGAAGGCGTAGTCGCTGTCGATGAGCTCGGTGACCGGACGGTCATTGCGGATCACGTACGCAAAATATTCCTGCGTCTCCTGGCGCATGGCGGCCCGCACGTCCTTGGAGAGATCGGGTCGAGCCTCCACGATGGCGTCTACCTTGTTGGCGAGCTCTTTCGCGGTTTTCTCGTCCTGCGCCTTCCACGCGGCGAACAGCTGCTTGAGCACCACTTCTTCACCGGCATCACGCAGGATGATTTCGCGCGGATTGCTGGCGATGCCTTCGACATCGCGCGCCTGCACCCACTGACCGGTGAAATTGCGCGCCAGGTTGTCGGCGCGCGGATCGGCGAGCATGCGTTTGACCTGCGCAGCGAGATTGGCGCGCAGCTCACCGCGTGCGGCGAGGCTCATCAGCTCCGCATCCGGCATGGTCGACCAGAGGAAATAGGACAGTCGCCCGGCGAGTGAATACTCGTCGACGTCGGCGAAGCGCGCGGTCAGCGCCTGCAAGGCCGGCGCCTCCAGCCGGAACAGGAAGCGCGGTGAGGCGAGCACCGCAGCCATGGCATGTGCGACACCTTGTTCGAAGCTCTTGCCCGGTTGCGTGTACGCCGCTTCGGCCAGCGCCGCGAGTCGCGCTCCCGTGTCCTCGTCAGTCAGCGGGCGGCGATACGCCTTCTCGGCGAACGCAGTCAGTATCTCGGTGGCATACGCGCGCCGCTCCTTGCGAGCCTTCGGCACCGCGCGCGGGAAGAAGCGTTCGTAGTTCTCGCTCTTCACCCATTGATCCTTCTCGAGCGGCCCTTCGATCGTCACCTTGTTGACGAACAGGTCGATGATGGTTTCCTTCTTGCCCGCGGGAGCCGTGGGTTCCAGCTCGATGCTGAAGGTGTGATCCGCAGGATTCCAGCGATGCGTGGAGTCGAAGGTGAACACCTTCTCGTCGTAGTAACCGAACTCCTGGTTCATCACTTCCTTGCCGTCAACCTTGAAGACCACGCGCGCACGGCCCGGGTCCGGGGTGTAGCTGCCGTTCACCTCGAGTTCCAGCTTCACGCGGTAGCTGCCGGGCGAATCGTTGTGAAAGGTGGTCGCGACATTGGCGGGTTCGTTGAACACGAGCCGGCGCTTGCTCCACTTGAGACTCGCGTTCTGCCCATCGAAGGCCAGGCCCTGCACCAGCTGTTCGGCGGGTTTGCGCGGCACGGTGGGCACACCTTGCGCGACCACCGCCTGGGCGGCGGCCACGTATTTCTCCATGAGCATCGGCGATATGGTCAACGCGTCACCGATGTTGTCGAAACCGAAACCCGAATCATCGGGCGGGAATTCGTGGTCGGTGTTGTAGTCGACGCCCAGCAGGTCGCGCACGGTGTTGCGATACTCGACGCGGTTGAGGCGCCGCACGGTCACGCGGCCCGGATCGGGATTGGCCGGATCAATGGCGAATACGTCGTACTTGATCCAGCGCTCGAGCGTGGCCTGCTCAGCAGGTGAGGGACGCGGCTTGCGCTCTGCGGGCATGAGCCCGGCCCGGGTGTTCAGCAGGACTCTGACCCACAGCTCGGGCTTCAGGATCTGTTGGTCGGATTCCAGCCGGTCGAAGGCCACCTTGCCCTTGTCGTAGCCGTCACCGTGGCACTCGTAGCAGTACTGCTCGAGGATGGGCACGATGGAGGAGTGATAGGTCTCGACCGCAGGCTTCGCAACCACGGATGCGGGAATGACCAGGGCCAGCGCCAATATCGAATTGCGCCTGACGCGTGTACTCAACACCAGCTCTGGCCTCACGATTTTCAGCTTGAAAAGGCTGCGCATTGTCCGGTTTTTGCGGTGCGAGGTCACGGGGTGTTTTTGTTGTCTTACAAACGACAGTCGGCCACCCCCTCGCCAGAAACGCCCCAAATCGTTTATAGATGTGGCCCGCATCACACATCTGCAGGATGGACATATGCCACGCAGGCCCTCAGTGAGATTCCTGATCGTCACCTTCGTTCCCGCTTTCATCGCCGGCGCTGTCACCGCCCACTCCAACGAAGGCAGGACGGAAGCGCAGACAGTGCGCCATGAGCACTACGAAGAACTGGGCGATGCCTTCAAGGCGGTGCGCGACAAGTCGCGAGGCGCCAGCCCCGATTGGGCGGCGCTCGAAAAGGCGGCGAATGTCGTGGTGGAAGCGTCCATCGACCAGCAGAGGTGGTTTCCAGCCGGCAGTGGCCCGGATGCCGGCAAGACGCGCGCCTTGCCGGAAATCTGGAAAAAGCCCGACGACTTTACTGCGGCGCAGAAGATGTTCACCGACCGGGCGCCGAAGTTGTTAGCGGCGATCAAGGCGAAGGACACTCCCGGGGTGCAGGCCGCGTTCAAGGAACTGGGTGGCGCCTGCAAGAACTGCCACGACACGTTCCGCGCGCCCGAAGATTGAGCTTCGATGTCCGATGACCTGCCGTCCCCGACCCGCGTGAGGGTCTGGGACGTTCCGACGCGGCTGGTTCACTGGCTGATGGTGTTGTGTATTGCCGCGTCGTGGTGGACCGGAGAACAGGGACACCTCGAGTGGCACCGGTGGAGCGGTTACACCCTGCTCGGGCTGGTGACTTTTCGCATCTACTGGGGATTCTTCGGCAGTTCCACGGCGCGCTTCCGGCAGTTCATGCGCGGGCCGCGCGTCATCTTGAATTACCTGCGCGGCGCGTGGCCCGTGGCGCCCGGCCACAATCCCCTCGGCGCGCTGAGTGTGCTCGCGCTCATCGTGGTCATGGTCTTCCAGGTCGCGCTCGGTTTGTTTGCCGTCGACGTGGACGGGATCGAGTCCGGGCCGATGTCGTTGTACGTGAGTTTCGAGACCGGACGCGCAGCAGCCGAATGGCACGAACGAGTCTTTAACCTGCTCATGGGCCTCATCGTGCTGCACGTCATCGCGATTGGGTGGTATCGCTTCGTGAAGAAGGAAAAACTGCTCGAGGCCATGCTGCACGGTGCGCGCGCGTATCCGACTGAATTGCCGCCAGTGCAGGGGGCCTCGGCGGGGCATTTCATGTTTGGCGTGGTGCTCGCCACGGCGCTCCCCTGGGCCGTGTCACGAGCCTTCGACTTTTTCTGATTCTCTGACGCAGCGCAGCGCCGCTACGAGCCTTGTCAGCGCTGGCCGCCAAATCCAAACGTCTCATTTCAACACTACGCGGGTAGCGGACCGACGGCCCTGCATCCAAAGACACGGTGTACTAGGTACGACGGTTAACGTTTGGTGACTTGGCGAATTCGAATGAACCCTGACAACCTTCCCGCTTTCGGCCCCGTGGCGTATCGCCAGGCACCCGCTCGACGACTCCTGCAATTGCTCGACGCCGCGGAGCCCGAGTTTGGGGCCCACCTCGTCACTCCTTGGTTTGGATTCGCGCATCACGGGATTTACGTGGGAAATGGCCGGGTGATTCAGTACGGCGCATTGATGTTCAATCTGATTCGCAAGCCCGTCGAAGAGGTGTCGATGGCGCGCTTTTCCAACGGACGCGCCGTTTTCGTGGTGCAGCATGCGGAACATTGCCTTTGCGCAAAGGAAGTCGTGCAACGCGCGCGCTCACGGCTCGGCGAAAAGCGCTACCGCCTGTTCTCCAACAATTGCGAGCACTTTGCCGAATGGTGCCTGCACGATGTGGGTCGCAGCTTTCAGGCGGAAACCGCGCTCGCATTTCCGCGTCAATTGAGCGAGTGGATCGAGGCCGCCATCCTGCGGATCATCCGGCGGATTCTCGCCGTGCGTCCCCCGGTGCGCGCAAGGATCCAGGATCGCTCTAACGAGTCGCTGCCGAGCGCACGTCTAGGATCACGCGCCGATAGGACGTAAGCGCGGGCATTCCCGCGTCGGTCACTTCCAGGATGATGTGCGCGGTGCTGCGCGGGCAGGGCTGCTTCGAAGGAATCCATGCCGGCCGGCAGGCCTCGGTCACGGTGACCGTGGCGCGCGGTGAATTGCCGGCGGCCAACGTCACCTTGGCGAGCGCTTCGCCCGGAACGAAGCCGGCCTCGGCGTAATGGAACCAGCGATAGTTCAATGGCTGGCCGTCCGGATCGGCGCTGCCGGAAGCGTCGAATACCAGCGGCTGGCCGACCTGCGCAGCGACGTGCAGCGGGACAGTTCCTGGGACGCCGTTCAACACGAGGGTCGGCGCGTGATTTGCCGCGGAGAATTCCTTGATGGTCCAGTCCATGCGCGCGGCAAAATCGTGCTGAAAGGCCGTCCGCCAGCGCCAGATGGTGGCCTGGTCCGACAGGTACACCTTGCCGTCCCTGCCATAGACGGCGTCCTGCGAGGTGACGCGCGCGAAGGCATCCCCGCCCTGGGTCCAGATGGCGCGGCTTTCGCCGTAGGGCTGGCGGAACAGGTATCGGCCACCCCAGCCGCCCCAGCTCGGATTGCGGAAACTCGCGAGACCGTTGTTGGTAAGTCCCAGGAAAGACGGCGTGTCGCCTTCCATGATGAACTCGAACTTCGGGTAATGATTGCCCAGCGGCCCTTTGGCGCGGACATTGGTCTCTAACCACTGGTTGGTGACGGTGCTGCCGTCCGCACCGGCGCAATTGCCGTAGTACACGTCGCCGCTGATGCCGGTCCAGGTGGCGGAGGCATATTCTTCGCCGTTCGGTGCGCTCGGCTTGACGATATAGAAGAGTCGCGGGAATTCGCGCCGTATCCACGGACCCGCATCGTCCTGATCCGAGATCGAATACACGCGCAGCTTTGTGACCAGCGCGTCCACGTCAGAGGGCGAAAGCGTGGCGCGGGCGTGCATCAGGGCTTCGGCCAGGGTATTCGCGCCACCCCAGATCGAGATCCATAGCGGCCGCGGGTCGCTGCGCTGCGCCGCGCGGACCAGCGCCACGGCGCCGGGGGAGGGCTCATTCTTCAAGAGCGCCGCCATGCCGAATCCTTCCGGCCCGCTGCTCACCAGCGCGCGCAACGCCTCCGCCGTGGGCCACCCCGACGCATGTTTGCCCAGGTTCGCCTGCACCTCGGCAAACCCCTCGAGCACCGCGAGCAGGTATTCCGGCAGCGGGTATTCCTTCCGCCAGGTGGACGTGGTGGCAACCAGGCCTTCGATGTCGAGCTCGTTCGAGTACAGCAACAGACGCACGAGGGACATCTGGTCGTCGGGCTCATTGCCGATGTCGGTGAGCACGAACAGGCGCGGGTGGCCGGCGAATTCGTCGACGCTGGATGGAGTGTCGAAGGCGGTTTGTGCATGGATCGTGGTGCCGAACAACGCGAGCGCCACCAACATCGTCGACCGAAGCATTCAACCTCCTGGCGCAGGACAATACCACGCAGGTGCGGGTAGTCTTGCGCCGGCATTCCGCTCGAGGGGGTCTCGTGTTGCAACCTGGGAAAGTTTTGGCCGCTGGCGCGGTTTGTTTGCTGTTTGTCAGCCAGGCGCTCGCGGATACGCAGCGCTGGTCTCCGGAAAAGGCGCATGACTGGTATGCCGCGCAGCGCTGGCTGCTCGGCAGCAACTACATACCCACGGATGCGATCAATCAGCTCGAGATGTGGCAGGCGGAAACTTTCAATCCGGCACAAATCGACCGGGAACTGGGCTGGGCCGCCGGCATGGGCATGAACACCATGCGGGTGTTCCTGCACGACCAGTTGTGGGCACAGGACGCCCCGGGATTTCGCAAGCGTATCGATCAGTTCCTCAGCATCGCGGCGAAGCACGGCATCAAGCCGCTGTTGGTGTTGTTCGACTCCTGCTGGGATCCGAACCCCAGGCTCGGACCGCAGCGCCCACCCATCCCCGGCGTACACAACTCCGGATGGGTGCAGGGCCCGGGTCGCGCCGGGCTCGCGGACACCGCTAACTACCCTAAGCTCGAAGCCTACGTGCGTGGCGTCGTGGGTGCCTTTGCAAACGACCCGCGCGTGCTCGGCTGGGATATCTGGAACGAGCCGGACAATGGTGCCGACGGCGACTCGTCCGGCGCGCGCGAGAAGTTCACCCAGGTCGCGACGTTGTTGCCGCAGGTGTTTGCCTGGGCGCGCGCGGCCAATCCTTCGCAGCCGCTGACCTCGGGCGTATGGCACAACGACGACTGGTCACCGGCCGGAAAACTCAACGCCATCGAGAAGGCGCAGGTCGAACAGTCCGACGTCATCACCTTTCATGTCTATGACTGGCCGGAGGTCTTCGGGCGCCGCGTGACACAGCTCCAGGCCTATGGCAGACCGCTGATCTGCACCGAGTACCTGGCGCGCGGCGCCGGCTCGACCTTCGACACATCGCTGCCGCTGGCGCGCAAATACAACGTCGGCATGGTGAACTGGGGCTTCGTGCTCGGAAAGACGCAGACCAATTTCCCGTGGGACTCCTGGCAGCGTCCCTACACGCAGAACCCGCCCGTCGTGTGGCATCACGACATCTTGCATCCGGACGGCAAACCGTACCGGCAGGCGGAAGTCGAGCAGATTCGCGCTCTCACGCAGGCCGCGGAAACGGAATTCGCCGGCAGAAAACGCGGCCGGCGTTAGGCGACCGCGGACTGCCCGTCCAGCGGCAGGATACCTTCCGCGTCAGTCTCGGCGGTGACCGTCGCCGCGCGCTCAGTACTCTCGTGGCGATATAGCAAAGAGATGGCCTCGCCGCGATTGTGTGCGCCCAGTTTGGCCAGAATGCTGTGCACGTGATTCTTCACCGTCGACAGCTCGATGCCGAGCTGACGCGAGATGGTCTTGTTGGGCAATCCCTGCTGGATGAGCTTGAGGATCTCCATCTCGCGTTCCGTGAGATGTGCGATCGCGTAAGGATGCTGTCGCGGCAGGAATCCCGTGAAGGTGAGTGGTACGGGTATCGCCACGGCGGGTGGCGGTGCCGGGACTCGCGTTGCGACCTCACTCCCGCCGGCGGCGCGAATGGCGCTCAGCAAGTCGGCCACCGTGGCGTCGCGCGCCACGAACGCGACCACTTCGGCCGGCAGGCAGACGACCACGTCCGCGTAGGCCTCGGGTGTGCCGAGCATGACAAAGCCACACGCTCGCGGAATTCCCACCATCTGGCCGGCGAGCGCCAGGTTCTTTGCCATGCCAATGTCGAGAAGAATGACGGACGGCAGGAGTTTGCACGCCTGCTCGACGGTCTGTTCCGCGGTGGACGCCATCCCCACCAGCGCGATTCCTTCTTCGCCTTGCAGTACGCGTTGCAGTCCTTCGCGATAGGCGCGTACGCCCGTCGCTACCAACACTCTGATCACCATTGCGCGTCTCCATGGCCCCCTGGCCGCGCTCGCTCCCTGCGTGGTGCCACCACGACGATCACGTAGTCCGAGTCCGAATGTCAATAAAGAGATTCCAGATCAATTCTTGCGTATGTGTGCCACTTGCGCTGCGACATTTTCAGACTCGTCGCCGCATCGTCTTGTCGCTTGACGCCGACTGAAACCGTAGATCGAAAGATCCATGGTCATGCGGCGCGGATCGTGCATGTGCAATTGAAGAAATTGCACGTGAAGGCAGCAATTGCCGAACGCGGAGTGGTCGCGACGCGACGACAGTCCCCGGTGTCGGCGCGGCGCAACCCTGCAACAGACTTGGCTGCTTCCTACAGATGTGCCTTGGCATCAGGCCTAACTTCTTCGCGTCGCGGTGGTTCTGTTTTCAAACGGGGGTTTTGTGAATATGGAAACGCACTCCATGCGTGGCGTGGCGCTGAGCCTGGCCATTGCTACCGTGACGACGATGGGATTTTCAGGTGCCGCGGCGGCGGCCGACGCAGACCTCGTGAGTGGGGGCAAGGAGATTTTTCGATTCGACACCTTCGGGGATGAGCAGTTGTGGACCGACAAGCTCGGGCTGAACAAGGTCGTCGAGGAGAAGGTCGATCCAACCACCGCGCTCAAGGTGGGCCTCAAGGTGGATGCGGAAGTGTTACCACCGGGAACGCTCGAGAAGGCAGATCTGACCAGTCCCGCGACCACCGTGGCATTGCTCAAGATGAATGCCGTGGTTGGACTCAAAGCCGAAGTCGATGCCAGCAATCACATCACCCGACTCGGCGTGACTTGTGCGCTGTGCCACTCGACGGTCGATGACTCCGTCAAGCGTGGTATCGGCAAGCGCATGGACGGCTGGCCGAATCGCGACCTCGATGTGGGCAAGATCATCGCGCTTTCGCCCGCGCTGACAGCGGAACAGAAGAAGGTGTACACCTCGTGGGGACCCGGCAAATACGATCCGCGCTACAACCAGGATGGCAAGAACACGCCGCTGGTATTGCCGCCGGCATATGGACTCGCAAAAGTCAAGAATGAAACGTACACGGCGGAAGGGCCGATCTCCTATTGGAATGCCTACGTCGCCGTTACGCAGATGGGCGGGCAGGGGAATTTCTCCGACGCCAAACTGAAGATCGACGTGAAGCACTCGCCAGACATGGTGACGTCGAAGCTGCCGGCGCTGCGCGCCTATCAACACAGTCTCATGGCGCCGCCTCCGCCGGCAGGGAGCTTCGATGACGAAGCGGCCAGGCGCGGCAAGGTCGTGTTCGACCGATCCTGCGCGAGCTGTCACGTCGGCGGCAATGGCACCGACAATGATGCCGACAAGCTGCATGCGCCGACCGAGACCGGCATGGATGGTGCTTATGCCGCGCGCACCAAGAACGGCAAGTACCGCGCCACGCCATTGCGCGGCTTGTGGCAGCACCCGCCCTATTTCCATGACGGCAGTGCCAAGACGCTCGACGACGTGGTGGGGCATTACAACAAGGAGCGCACACTCAAGCTCACCGACACCGAGCAGAAAGACCTGGTGCAGTACTTGAGTTCGCTTTGAGTTGACCCTTGTCATGTGAGTCGTGCGCGGGCGCGATTCACATGACAACTCGAGCCGGCGGCTGACGGGCGGCCAGTAGCAGCCGCCGGGCGCGGCTGCTACTGTCAGGGAGACACAGACTTACGGGTGCCCCATGTCCAACGAATCCACGGACGTCTCGCAGCGCATTCGTGCGCGGCTGAAGGCCAAACAACAGCGCTTTCACGCCAACGACAACATCTCCGCGTTCATCGAGCCCGGCGAGATGGACCAGTTGGTGAAGGAAGTCTGCGAAAGGATGACCGGCGTGCTCCAAAGCCTGGTGATCGACACCGAGAACGATCACAACAGCATGGAGACCGCGCGCCGTGTCGCCAAGATGTACGTGACCGAGGTGTTCCGCGGGCGCTACGTGCCGCTACCCAAGGTCACCGAGTTTCCGAATGCCGAGCAGCTGAACGAGCTCATGATCATGGGTCCGGTCACCGTGCGCTCCGCGTGCAGCCATCACCTCTGTCCCATCATGGGAAGGCTGTGGATCGGCGTGATGCCTAACAAGGACTCCGACCTCATCGGACTCTCCAAGTACTCGCGCATCTCGGAGTGGATCATGTCGCGGCCACAGATCCAGGAGGAGGCCATCATCCAGTTGGCCGACGTGCTGGTGGGAATGGTGAAGCCGGATGGGCTCGCGGTGGTGATGGAGGCCGATCATTTCTGCATGCATTGGCGTGGCGTGAAGGACAACGCGTCGAAGATGACCAACAGCGTGATGCGGGGCGTGTTCCTCGAGAACGGCGCGTTGCGGCGCGAGTTCCTGTCGCTCATCAGTCTCAATTCGAACTGATTCTCCGTGAAGCAGGACGTCGGCTGGCTGGCGGAGCCCATCGCGGCGATCTGCGAGGCACGATTTGCTTCCGTGATGCTCAAGGCAGTGAATCGACTGGTCAACGTGGATCATTGCGCCCTCATACGCCTGGCGGGGACGACGATCTCACAGGTGTTCACTAACGATTCGCTGAACGAGCATCCGGAGCTGTCGAAGGCGGCCGTTGCCTACATCGATCGCTTCTACCGGTACGACCCGAACCTGCGTTTCGTCGGCGACGCCGCGCGGCTCCGAGGCAAGGTGCTGGTTCGCTCGGTCAAACCCGCTGACATCCGCCAACGCGCGTATCGCAAGCTCTACGAAGACTCCGGTATCGCGCACCGGGTCTCACTACTGACCGGCACGCAGGGACAGGCACTGGTGGCGCTCAACTTGTATCGCGTGAGCGCCTCCGGTGAGTTTAGCGATGCGGAGATCGGCCGTCTCAGGGCGGTCGCCTTGCCGCTCGCCGCCATTGCGCGCCGGCACGTGGAGTTGATCGTCCAGTCCGCCTCCAGTACCGACGCCTGGCGCCAGCGGCTCAAGGTAGTTCGGCATGATCTGAGCTTTCGCGAGCTCGAGGTCGCCGCGGGCATGCTCGCCGGGAAAACGCTGCGCGAGATCGCCGCGTCGCTGGGCGTCGCGCATTCCACCGCCATCACCTACCGAGAGCGTGCGTATCGACGGCTCGGCGTGCAGAATCTGAAGGCCCTGCGGCAATTGTTCAGCGCCGGATGAGCGTCCCCATTGCATGGGGACAGAGGCGCGCGTGTGGCATGACATCCTGCACGCCACATGAAATGCGCCACTGCTTCGCCGAGGCGCGTGCGGCCGCGTTACAGAGAGGGACCTCATGATGGATGCTGTTCTATATGCCGGCCGCCTGCGTGGCCAATCGCTGCTGGTGTGCGTGTGCACCTTCAGCGTCATGATCCTCGACGGCCTGGACATTCAGATAATCGGCTTCGCGGCACCCGCGCTGGTCGCCGAGTTCGGCGTGGAGCGCAGTGCGCTCGGACTGGCGCTCGCGGCCTCGGTGCTCGGCATGAGCCTGGGCGCCATGGCCATCGGGCGGGTTGGCGATCGCTTCGGACGACGGCCGGCCTTGTTGCTCAGCACCGTGTTGTTCGGCGCAACCACCTTGCTGGGCGCCACCGCCAATGACGTGACCTCGCTCGCGGCGTGGCGATTTCTCACCGGAGTGGGCCTCGGAGGTGCGTTGCCCAGTGCGGTCGCAATCATGGCGGAATTCGCACCCGCAAGGCTGCGCAGCCAGTTGATCGTGGGATCGCTGTTGGGGGTGCCCATCGGCGGCATTCTGGGAGCGGCGCTTGCCGCCGAGCTGGTGCCGATCTTCGGCTGGCGAGCCATCTTCATCGCCGGCGGCCTGTTGCCCCTGGTCGCAGCGGCAGCGCTCCTGCCGCTGCTGCCGGAATCACCGCGCTTCCTCGCGGCGCGGGGAGATCGCAAGCCTGCTGCAGACGAAGGTTGTGCGTTCCATGCCATGTTTGCGCCGGGCCTGGCGCGCGATACCTGGGTCATGGCATTGGCCTTCTTCACCAACATGATCGCGGTGTATGCCTTCTTCAGTTGGGTGCCGCTGGTGCTGACTTCGGTGGGATTTCCCCTCGACCAGGCGGTGCGCAGTGGACTGGTATTCAACCTCGCCGGCGTCTTGGGCAGCCTGCTCAACGCATGGTTGATCGCGCGTATCGGTTCGCGCCTGGCGCTCGTGGCGGTGGGCAGTGTCGCGGTCTTCGCGCTGGTGAGTCTCACCTGTGTGGCGGCGCTCGGCGACCAGGCTTTGGAGTCACAGCGACACGTGACTATCTACTTCATAGCCATCGCCGCTGCGGGCTTTGGTATTCATGCGCTGCAGTCGGGCCTGTACATCGTGTCAGCGCATGTCTTCCCTACCGAATGTCGAACCTCGGGCGTCGGATTCGTGTCCGGCGCGGGGCGTATCGGTGGCATCCTCAGTTCTTTCGCGGGCGGATCGTTGCTGGCCATGGTCGATGCGACCGGGTTCTTCCTTGGCCTCGCGATGGTGCTGGCGCTCGCAATGGCATGCCTGCTGGCGCTACGCCGGCATGTCCGTCCTCCGCGTCAGGCCGCCATCACCTCGTGTTCGTAATACGGCGCCTGCCGATCTCCCAGGATCTGCTGCAACTCATCCAATGAGCGTCCCTCGGGCTTGAGCCAGGCATCCAGGTGCTCGGGCTTGAGATTGATGATCATCCGGTCATGGCCGGCCGCCGCGACTTCAACCGGTGGTTCATCGGTGATGGCGGCGAACGAGAGCAGGGGAACGCCACCTTTGGGATCCTTCCACTCCGCGTACAGGCACGCGATGAGCATGGTGCCGGCAGGCCGCGGCACGAAGTGCAGCACCTGGTTCTTGCCTTCGCGTTCGACGTTTTCGAAGAAGGAATCGACCAGCATCACGGCATGCGAGACGCCGAACAGCTCCTTCCAGTACTTGCCGAGGCTGTCGCGCCGCGCGTTGTAGAGCCCGGGCAGCTTGCGATCGATGAAGGCGACTTCGCCGGGCTTGCGACAGTGATAGCGGGCCAGACGCAACAGCCGTTTGTCGCCGACCTGCATGACGATGGGCGCAAAGTGCAGCGGAAAAATCCGCGCCTCTTCCGGGTGCGGTTTGGTCGCTTTCAGTCGCTCGAGCCGCTCGATCGCCTTTTCGATCTTGTCTGATGCGATGCGTTTGCTCTCTGTCGCGGCCTTCGTAGTCTTGGCAGCCAGCGCACGCTCGGCATCGGCGAGACGCTTTTTCTGAGCAAACACCTCCCGCTCGAGCTTGCTGGTTTCCGCCGCGCGGTATTCGTCGATGAAAGTCTTTACCCTGCGCTCGCCGTCATTCTTCGGCTCATCGAACCAGCGCTCGACGGCGCGTGGAATGCGGATGCTGGAATCCGACAGCCGCGCGCCGAAGATTTCCACGAACTGGTCCATGTCCATTTCGGCGCCGGTCTCGCGCAGGTAGCGGGCATAGGCGGCCTGGAGCTGGGCTGAGTAACACATGCGGATATTTTGCGCTAAGCCTGCCATTCATCAAGTTCATCGGAGAACAGGCTCGCGACCAGCTCGCGCAGCCACTTGTTCTTGGGATCGCTGTGGAAGTTGCGGTGCCAATGCAGCTTGAGGTCGATCTTGGGCGTGCGCATCGGCGGCTGCGCGATGCGGATGTTCATGTGCACTTCCTTGACGAACATGCCAACCGCGTGCGGCACCGTCACGATGAGATCGGAGCGCGCGATGATGGACGGAATGCTCATGAAATGTGGCGTTTCGAGCACCACGCGCCGATGGACCTTCTTGGCGCGCAGGAAGCGCTCGAAAATCTCGTTGGTGCGTCCGGCGCCGTAGACCACGGCATGTTCCAGGCCAAGGAATTGCTGCATGGACAGCGTGCTGGCCGTGATCGGGTGGTTGGCGCGCAGCAGGCAGACGAAGTAGTGAAAGAACAGATGTTTCTCGAGAAATGATTTCTCGCGCAGGTCGGGGAAGTACCCCACGGCGAGATCGATCTCGCCGGTTTCCAGGCCACGCTCGATTTGTGCCGCGCTGGCGGCCACGGAGCGCACCCGGGCCCGCGGCGCCGCCTGGTGCACGCGCTGCAGTATCTTCGGCATGAACACCATCTCGCCCACATCCGACATCGCAAAGGTAAAAGTGCGCTCGGTGGTGCGAGGATTGAAGTGCGTCTCGGCCGTGAACGTGGTTGCCACGCGCGACATGGCCTCGCGCAGAGGGTTGATCAGTGCGCGTGTGCGCGTGGTGGGCTTCATGCCGTGGCCCACGCGGTGGAACAGCGGATCGGAATATTTGAGGCGCAGCTTGGCGAGCGCGGTGCTCACCGCAGACTGGCTCATGCCGAGGTGCTGCGCAGCCAGCGTCACGCTGCCGTGTTCGTGGATGGCAACCAGCACGGGCAGGAGGTTCAGGTCGAAATGCCGTGGCATGGCGGCGATATCACTCCCACAGATAATCGATATTCAATCTGCGCGATTGAAGATAACCGGCTTCGCGCCTACCGTCACCCGCAATTTCGCCCGTAGCCAGGGGGATCCCATGAGGAAGAAGTCACTCGCGACGGCGATCAGTCAGGTGCTGGTCTTGGCGGGTACGGCCGTCCTTTCCAGTCCGACGTTCGCGCAGCAACAGGAAGCGAGTTCCCTCGAAGAGATCACGGTCACGGCCCGCAAGGTGCAGGAAAACCTGCAGGACACGCCGATTTCGATCACCGCCATCACCGGCGCCGCACTCGAAGATCGCCAGGTGTTCCGTACGGACACGCTCGATCAGCTGGTGCCGAATCTGCAGTTCGCCAACAACGCACCTCTTGCCGGCAACAATGCTTCCTCGGCGGTATTCATTCGCGGCATCGGTCAGACGGACCCGACGTCCACCGTCGATCCTGGCGTGGGCCTGTACCTCGACGACGTGTACATCGGTAACGCGGTAGGCGGCAACATGGAACTGCGCGACATCGCCAACGTGCAGGTGTTGCGCGGACCACAGGGCACGCTCTTCGGCCGCAACACCATTGGTGGAGCGGTGTTGTTGTCGACCACGGATCCGGGAGACGAGTTTGGCGGCAAGGTGCGCGCCGGATTCGGTGACGACAATCTCATCGACGGCTTCCTCGCACTCGATGTGCCGTTCTCGGATTCGCTCAAGACGCGCTGGTCACTGGGCGTCCGCCAGCAGGATGGCTATGTCGAGCGTCCCGACGGCACCGATCTCGGTGATACCAACACCTTTACCGGCCAGACCAAGTGGGCATGGACGCCGTCGGACAGCACCAGGGCCGCACTCGCCATCGACTATACGAAGGCCGACGAGAACGGCAGCCCGCTGGTGTTCGCGGCCATCAACGAGACGGCCACCTTCCCACGAGTATCGAGCCAGGAGGCTGGCTGCGCGGGCGTCGTGTTCCCGACTTCCGGACCGGTGCCGATGATCGACGATCCTCGTTGCGCAAATGACTTCCAGGGCGCAGGCCATTACGCCAACAACGGCAGCGTGCCGCTGACCAGCGAGTTCGAGAACTTTGGCGCGTCGCTCAATCTGAGCTTCGGCATCGGCGAAGCGCTGACCCTGAAATCGATCACCGCGTATCGCGAGCTGGATTGGCAGGGCGTGCGCGATGCCGACAACACGCCGCTGACGATTCTCCACACGTACTACGACGTGAGCGGCGATCAGCTGAGCGAAGAGCTGCAGCTCACCTATGAGTCCGAACGCATCGTCGGAGTGTTTGGCCTGTACTACTTCGAGCAGACCTCGGACGACATCGCCACCATTGAACTGAATCCGCCGCCTCCCGGCATCCAGCGCGACAGTGACAACAACAAGGTCGACAACAAGAGCTGGGCCGCGTTCACGCAATGGACCTTCAAATACTCCGACATGTTCGCGGCCACCCTCGGCGGGCGCTACACGGAGGACAAGAAGGACGCGTACCCGAACCAGTACGACTTCGCGACGCCGGACATCCCGCAGATTCCCGTGCAGTGGTACAGCGACACTTTCAGCTCCTTCACGCCCTCCGCCACACTGCAGCTCACCTGGAACGAAAACGCGATGACGTACCTGAGCTATTCCGAGGGCTTCAAGGGCGGCGGCTGGAACAGCCACTTCAACGCCGTGCTGACGCCAGAGCAGCAGGCCGCGTTGCATCCGTTTGCGCCGGAAGAAGCACAGACCCTCGAGCTCGGCACCAAGCTGGACCTGGGGGGCACGCTGCGCCTGAACCTGGCGGTCTTCTCATCTGACTACACCGACATGCAGCTGACGTATCGCGGTCCGGCGCCGGCCGGTGTCGCGCCGTTCGTCACCAACGCGGGCGAGACCAGCATCGATGGCGCCGAGGCCGAGCTCACCTGGGTACCCACGGCAGATCTGCACATCGAAGCCAGCTTGGGATATCTCGAGGCGACCATCGACTCCCTATCGAACATCCCCTTCGCCGTATTGCCGCCCGGCCTGGTCGAAGGCAATCGTCTGCCATACGCGCCGGAACTGCAGTGGCATTTCGGTATCGGCTACACGATTCACGCTGGCAATATCGAAATCGTGCCGCGTGCCGATGTTTCATACCAGGGTGAGACATTCTTCGACGCGACCAACACCCGCGAGATCGCACAGGATGACGCGGTGACCACGGTCAATGTGCAGCTGCAGGTCAGAACCGGGAAGTGGCGTTTCATCGCGGGGCTGAACAACGCCACAGACGAGGAATATCCCATCGCCGGCAACTCATCGCTGACCACGGGTAGCGGCTACGCGGAGATTGCCTACTCGCGGCCGCAGGAGTGGTTCGCGACCGTCGAGTACGACTTTTAGTGCACGCGCGCACACAGGTCGCCATCATTGGTGCTGGTCCCGCGGGGCTCCTTCTCGGCCAACTGCTGCTCCGCGAGGGAATCGATGCAGTGATTCTCGAGCGGCGCAGTCCCGAGTACGTGCTCGGACGCATTCGCGCCGGTGTGCTCGAGCAGGGCACGGTCGACGTCCTCGATCGCGCCGGAGTGTCCGCGCGTCTCCACCGGGAAGGGCTCGTGCACGATGGCGTCGCCATCGGCTTCAAGGGGCGGCGCCATCGGATCGACCTGAAGGCCCTGGTGGGCAAGTGCGTCACTGTTTACGGGCAGACGGAAATGACGCGCGACCTCATGGACGCTCGCGCCGCGGGGGGCGGCGTGAGCGTCTACGAAGCCGAAGACGTCAAGCTGCATGACTGGGACGGGGTCAATCCCAAGGTGACGTATCGCAGCAAGGGCGTGACCCACGAGATCGCCTGCGATTTCATCGCCGGCTGCGACGGCTACCACGGCATCAGCCGGGCCAGCGTCCCGCCGGATCAATGCAGGACATTTCACCGTGAGTACCCGTTCGGGTGGTTAGGCGTGCTCGCCGATGTGCCGCCGCCGTGGGCGGAAGTCATCTACGCCAATTCGGAGCGCGGCTTTGCGCTCGCCAGCCTTCGATCGCCGAGCCGCGTACGCTGTTACGTGCAGTGTCCGCTCGAGGACCGCGTGGAGCAGTGGAGTGACGTGCGCTTCTGGGACGAATTCCGCCGGCGCATGGGTGAGGAGGTGGCCGACCAGGTGACCGGCGCGCCGTCGATCGAGAAGAGCATCGCGCCGCTGCGCAGCTTCGTGGTCGAGCCGCTGCGCTTCGGCCGACTGTTCCTGGCGGGCGACGCCGCGCACATCGTGCCACCTACCGGCGCGAAAGGCCTGAACCTCGCCGTCAGCGACGTGTTCTACCTGCACGAGGCGCTGCGCGACTACTACCGCGAGCGCCGTGAAAGCGCACTCGATGAATATTCACCGCGTTGCCTGCGGCGCATCTGGAAGGCGGAGCGGTTCTCCTGGTGGCTGACACGCCAGTTGCACCGCTTCCCGGGCGATGCGTTCGCCTTGCGCATGCAGGAAACAGAACTCGAATACCTGTTCGAATCGAAGGCGGCGCAGCTCGCCATGGCCGAGAACTACGTGGGACTGCCGTTCGAACCTAGCGCCGCGGGCGCTTCACTGCCTTGGGCGACGGGCCGCAGCATTCCGGATCGTTGATGGTCCGGAAGATCTTCCAGCCCTCCGCACCGAGACGCAGGAAGTCGATGCTGCGCAACCGGTATACGTCGGCGGAAAACCCTTCGTAGTGCGTGACCGACACCCAGCGCGACACGACCACCGCCAGGTCTCCACCCACGTCGACCGATTCGATGGTGAAGGTCCAGGTGGGCAGCGGGCCGTGGCGCCCGAAGTCATTCCTGAACCAGCTCGATAGCGATTCAAAGGTCTGTTCGGGTTGGCAGGGCGCGATGTAGCGCAACGTCGGGTCAAACACCGACATCACCTTTGCTACGTCGCGGGATTGGTAACCCGCAACCCAGGTGTCGAGAATCCCGCGGGCATCGGGGCTGTCCTGCTTGATGGGTTTTCTGGCCTTGGCTGGTTTCATCGCGCGCGTCCTCCCTGATAGTGGGAGACATGCTAACGCGGTCGGAATGTATCGGCCATGGGACTGAAGGGAACCAGCGGTTTGCCCGGATGATCGTTCTTGATCTGGCCGGAGACGTGGGTCACTCCCGGGACAAAGCTCCACTTCACGGCGTCTTCATCGCCCTTCGCAATCACCAGCAGCCGCCGGTGCCCGAGATCGCCGAAGGCGCGGCCGGCGTAGCGCTGGTGATAGGCGTTGTAATTCGAACGTTCGATGCAAACACCATCGACATATTTTTCGCCTGCGAAGCCCTTCGGGTCGCCGCGATCCCAGAGGTTGTTAGTGACGATGATGAAGCCCGGGTTGATCGCGCGGCGCTTCTCGTCGATGCGCCGCACGATGTCGACGTTGCCGGCAGTCCAGGCATCCTTTTCGTCCTGCGGCCAATTGGACCCAATCGGCCAGATTCCCCCACAGCCGTGCGCCGACATTGTCCAGGTACACGCCATCCACCTTGCCTTCCTGCATCAACCTGGTGATGTACTCGACCACGTTGTCCGCCCAGCGCGACTCCGGGCGCATATCCGCCAGGTGTGTCTTTGGCCAGTTGATGCGTACGCCGTACGAAGGGTAGGGCCACAGCGGAACGTTTTCGCGTCCGCCCATGTAGTAGCCCTCGTTCAGCTTGCAGGGAATGCGGTCGTACACTTCGATGACATTGAGATACGCGAGTACCTCCGCGCCCTTGGCGCGCGCCTGCTGGAAGTGCTCGTCGTAACGATTGCAGTTGCCGGCGACCAGCAGCGCGCCGGGACGTTCGTACAGCTCGAAGTTGTCGAAGCTTTTGTCATAGAACATACCCAGGGGATTGGCCTGTCGCTGCGAGTCCGCGGCGCGCGGCTCGGCACTGCAGGCGGTGGCGGCCAGGAGCAAAACGATCAGTAGGTGGCGCATGCCCCGACTCTAGGCTTGGAATCAGGCCGGCAAAGTAGGAGGAGAGCGCGACCAGCCGCCGGCCGGATTCTTACCTGCCGCCCAGGGCCGGGCAGGGCATTAATTTTGCGTAATGCGGCGGCAACACAGGCGTAATTGGATCATCATGTAGTTAGTCTGCCGTGGCTGTCATGCGCCCGACATGACAACTCACATATGACGGTTGCCACTTAAATCCGGCCGCGCCGTTCGAAATACTGTGCTCACTGAATCACACACACCACGGGAGTACAGGTCATGAATCGCTTCGCTGTCATCGTCGCCATGCTGATCGTTGTGACGGGAGTCTCCGTCGCCAGTTCGTTCTCTACCGCCGCATCATTGGCGTTTGCCACCGCACTGGTGGCCGCCGCCATGCTGGTCCATGAGTTCGCCTTCAGCGTCGAAGTTTCGAGAACGGGTACCGCCCGGGTCTCGAACGCCCGGGAATTTCTGTCACAGGTCGTGAGCCACACGATTCGCTTCGCCATCGGCGCGGTTGCGATTGCCTGGACGGTCGTATCCCTGCAGTGGTATGCCGCCTGAATCAGCGGGAGCCGGCGCGGATTACCTCGGGTAACCGCGCCACGCCCATTCGAGTGCCTGCGGCAGCGTCTGGTCACGGACCTTCTTGTCGCAGTGAGCCGAGTCCAGCGCGAACGAGTACTGATATTGGTAGCCCTTGGACTTGAGAACCGCCGCCATGCGGTGGTTAGCCACCACCCAGTCGTGCATGTCGTCGCGCATCACGTTCGGGTTGAAGAAATCGCGGTCGCCCACGTGCATCCAGATGCGGATGGGCTTGGGTTTGGCGTCGGCGATGATCGATTCGTGATAACCCCAGGCGCCGCCCGGCGTCTGCGGATTGAACGGCCATTGCTGGTTCACGAAGGTGCCCGAGTAGCTGATCACGCGGTGGTACCACTCCGGGTGGTACCAGGCCATCGTGAATGCCGCGGCCGCGCCCGAGCTGCAGCCCATGACCGCGCGGCCATCGGCCTTGCGGGTGAGGATTACGTCGTAGTTCTTTTCCACCGCCGGCAGCACTTCCGCCTCGATGAACTCCGCGAACTTGCCGGAGAGCGTGTCGTACTCGAGCCCGCGCTCGTTGCCCTGGGCGTCGCCGCCGCCGTTCTGGATCATCACCGCGATCAGGGTCGGCACGCGTTTCTGTGCGATCAGGTTGTCGAGCACGCGTGGCAGGTTGTAGGGGTCAGGTTTGTCGAGCGCCGGACCATCATGCGTGACGATGAAGGGCGCCTTCTTGCCCCGTTTGTACTGTGCGGGGATATAGACCGTGATCGTGCGCTGGTAGGGCTGGGAGTGCGTCTCGACGATCAGCGTTTTCGGATTGTTGGGATCGACCGTGCCGAAGACGTCACGCGCGATGCCGGGATAGAACTTGCTGTCTTTCGAGTCCATCACGAACTGCTGGACCTTGCCCTGCGGAACGCCTTCAACTGCGGTGAGCTCGGGTGCTGGCAGGTAGTTGGGCCCGATGAGGAAGTCGCCATTCTTGTCGATAGGGGCGTTGGCGCCGGTGCCTGCCACCTTGGTGAACGGCGGAGCGCCCGGTCCGTCGGCTGCACGGGTGGGTGGCGTGGGGCGCGCCGGTGGCGCGGTCTGTGCGGCAGCCAATAGCGCGATTATCAAGGCGGCGGGGGCGGTGATGAGTGCGGTCAGTCGGATGTTTGCCATGGCGGCGGATACTAGCCGACTTCCAGAGCAACTACGCCGCTGCGCCAATGCTCCGCAGGATCCTGTCATCAGACGTTGGCTGACGCCGGAAGTAGCCGAGCTCATTCGCGGCCGTCTCGTCGCGGCTGCGCAGCGCTGCGGCTGTGGACTGCGCAATCGATGAGATGCGCAGCTTCACCGCTGCGGTGACCCGGGACAGCGATTCCACCGCACGGGGCGAGGCGGCTTCATCGAAGAGTCGCAGTGCATACTCCTTCAACAGGCTCACCTCGTTGAGGCTGGCGATTTCCGCGGTCGAACGCGGCACTTCCCACTGGCACTGCAGCCGTTCGATTCGCGCGAGATAACTCTCGCCCAGCAGGAGCTGGAACCAGCTGCGTTGATACTGCGCCATGCAGTTCAGGGCGGACTCGTCCGGTACGACGACGTAGCGATCGGCCGGGACGTGAAGGTTGCCAAAGGTCACCGAACAGGTGTTGGACAGTCGCATGCTGCCGTTGAAGCGCGCGTCACCGATCCGGGTCGAGGCGCTGTGCAGGTCGGCGGCGCAGAACACGCTGCAGGAACTCCCGGCGAGTGGCGCGCTGAACAGCACGACGTCGGCGACGTTCGCGAGCGATACGTAGTCAAACGTGCCATTGACGCGGATGCCGTCGCGCGTGCGGGTCATCTCGACCGGCGCATGTGCGCCGGCCGCTCGTTCGCTGCCGGCATTGGCGAGGATCAGCGAGCGGCGGTCGATGGCATGCAGCAGCAGCGTCCGCCGGAAACCCGCGGAGCTCCACCAGGGAAGCGGCACGCACCGCAACGCGCACAGCGGATAGAGGTGCATCACGAGGGCGAGGCCCAGCGGCAGACAATCCACGGCGACGCTGCGGGCAGTATCTGCGGCGGCGGCGAAGGTCGCCGCGGCCGTGCGTTCCGCCGGATGCAGATTCAGCTCCGCGCGCAGGCCACGGAATCCGTGGCGGAAGGCGAAGCGCCAACTCGCGTCGTCCGGCGCACGGCTCACCGCCGCGACCAGATCCGCAATTCGTTCAGTTGACGGTGACAACGACCTTGCCTCGTGCATGACCGGCGCCCAGGTATTCCAGCGCGGCGCTGGCTTGTTCGAGCGGATAACGCCTGTCGATCACCGTCTTCAACTTGCCTTCGCGCGCAAGGCCGGCGAGCAATTCCAGGTCCGTCTTGTTCACTCTCGCGAGGAAAAACTTCACCGGCGGTTCGATGAAGTGCCCCACGAGTTTGCTCCAGGCCACCCGCTTGATGGGTCCGAGGAAGGGACCCTTTTTCGAACCGCCGACCACAACGATGACGCCGCCCGGCATCATCACAGTTTCCATGGCGAAGAAGCCCTGACTGCCAACGTTGTCCAGGATCAGGTCGTAGCGTTCCTGGCCCTCGGTAAAGTTCTCCTTCGTGTAATCGATGACGTGATCCGCGCCGAGTGAACGCACCATCTCCACGTTGCGAGTGCTGCAGACTCCGGTGACTTGCGCGCCGAAGGCCTTGGCGATCTGCACCGCATAAGTCCCCACGCCGCCGGAAGCCCCATTGATAAGCACCTTCTGTCCCGGCTTGATGCCGCCGTTATCACGCAGACCCTGTAGCGCGGTGATGGCGGCGATGGGCATGGCGCCGGCTTCCTCGAACGACAACTCCGCCGGCTTGGCGATAATGGCTCCCTGCTCGCGCGCGACGACGTATTCGCCCAATGCTCCATGTACGCCGCCGAACACTTCATCGCCCGGTTTGAAGAGCGTGACATTTGGGCCCACGGCCTCCACCGTGCCCGCGACGTCATATCCCGCGCGCCCATCTCCACTGGGCGCACCAATGCCGTTCTCGAGGCGAATCAGGAAGGGCCGGCCGCTGATGCCGTACCACTCGGCAGGATTGACGCTAGTGGCGTGCACCTTGATGAGCACCTTGCCTTCGCCGGGTGTGGGCTTGGCAATCCTCTCCAGCCTCATGCCTTCCGGCACTCCGTAACACCGGTTCATCACGGCGCGAATGGGTTCCGCACCCGCATCGAGCGCGGCGACCGCAGGACAAGGGGAGTCGTAGCTGACAGTGACGGCCAGCGCGGCAAACGCGACTCCGAACACCGCGGCCACACCGATGAGTATTTTGTTTCTGAGTTTCACGACCAGGCTCCTGCAATGACACCCTGACCATCGAAACTATGAGTCGGCGTCAGTGTGCGTGCTGGGACTTGCGACGGACCGCCACGAAAGTGGCTCGAACTACGATCCGTGCCGACGAATGGCGACGATGGAATGGCATGAGGACTCCGGCGCGCGTCCGCCACGGACGCCTTGCTCTATAGTCCAGCCATGGCATCCACCGCGGCATCCGTCCCCAGCGGCTTCAGGCGCATCTTCGCGTGGCCGCGACTGCGTTTCACGCTGGGGATTTCCGCAATGTTTGGGCTGCTGACTGGACTCCACAGCAAGGCGGCATTGCCCCTCGACGTGCTGCGCGCATTGATTGTCGGTGGCGCCATTCTGTTCATGTTCGGATGGCTCGAGCAGTGGCCGCGGCGGCTGCCGAGGTGGCTGCCACGTACCGTGCTCAGGCTCATCGGCATAGCCCTCGTAATCCCGATATCCACCGGATTCGCGTTTGGCATCACCGGCGGCGGCAGCGAACACGACTTTGGCTTGCTCGCGGTTGTCGCCCTGCTGTTTGCGCCGTGGATCGCCATCGGCACCATCCTCAGGCAACGCGATGCGTTCGCCCGCGAGCAGGCGCTGGAGTTCGAACTGCAGCGCAGCGAGTTCGAGCGCCGCGAGTCCGACGCGCGGCTGCGATTGCTGCAGGCGCAGGTCGAGCCGCATTTCCTGTTCAACACTCTCGCCAACGTGCAGGCCCTGGTGGACTCGGGCTCACCGCAGGCCTCGAAAGTGCTCACCAGTCTCATCGCCTATCTACGCGCGGCCGTGCCGCGCATGCATTCGCAGACCACCACGCTGGAGACCGAAGTGGAGCTGGCGCGCGCATACCTGGATCTGATGCAGATGCGCATGCCGGATCGGCTGCAGTACGCCATCCATCTCGATCCGGCCGCCGCGCGACTGCATTGTCCACCCATGACACTGCTGACGCTGGTCGAAAATGCCGTTCGCCACGGAATCGATCCGAGTGAGACCGGGGGCCGCATCGACGTCGATCTCTGGATCCGCGACGATCGTTGTGTCATCCGCGTCAAGGACACCGGCGTAGGATTGAAGAACGTCACTCGCGGGCTGGGCACAGGACTGTCGACGCTGCGCGAGCGCCTGAAGCTGGCGTTCGGCGCCAACGCGCATTTTTCATTGACCGAGACCGCGCCGCGCGGTGTCTGCGCCGAGGTCAGCATTCCGCGCCGCGAGGCTGCCTCATGAAGGTGACCGCGCTCATCGCCGACGACGAGCCGCTGCTGCGCGAGGCGCTGGTTCGTATGCTCGCGAGTGCCTGGCCGGAGCTCGAGATCGTTGCGCAGGCGCGCAACGGCCGTGAAGCCATCGATCAGTTCGAAGCGCATCGCCCAAACGTCTGCTTCCTCGACGTGCAGATGCCAGGCAAGACGGGCGTGGAAGCCGCGCAGCACATCGGCCGTCGCGCGCACCTGGTATTCGTGACCGCGTTCGACGAATACGCGGTGCAGGCGTTTGCGCAAGGCGCGCTCGACTACCTGGTCAAGCCGGTCGAGCCAGCACGTCTCGCCGAAACCGTGTTGCGACTCCAGGAGCGGCTGCGAGCCGCACAACCGGCGCTCGACACCGAGGCGCTGCTTCAGCAGTTGGCGCGAGCGCTTACTCCGAGCTCCACGCCACAGACTCTGCGCTGGTTGCGAGCCTCGGTCGGTACCACAGTGCGGCTGATCGCCGTACAGGACATCGATTTCCTGCGCGCCGAGGAAAAGTACACGCAAATCGCCTGGCGTGATGACGCCGGCGAGCCCCGCGAGGCGGTGATTCGCACCGCGCTCAAGGAGCTCATTCCCCAGCTCGATGCTGCACAATTCGCGCAGGTGCATCGCTCGGTGGTGGTCAACCTGAGCGCCGTCAGTCACGTCACGCGCGGTGCCAATGAAACCGCGGACATTCATCTGAAGAGCCGCCAGGAGACACTGCCAGTGAGCCGCACCTACCTGCATTTGTTCCGGCAGATGTGAGCGGGCGCGCATGAAGACTGCAATCGCCGTCGCGACCCAGAAAGATGCACGGGCACTCGTGGCCCTGCGCACCGCCGTATCGCACGGTATGACGCAGAAATTCGGCGAGGGCCACTGGTCCGCGTCTCCCACCAAGGCTGAGATCGTGCGACAGCTGCGCGCTTCGCATGTGTTCGTGGCCCGACGCGAGGCGGAGGTCATCGGCACCGTGCGCCTGACCACCGCAAGACCATGGGCAATCGACTCGAGCTCGTTCACGCCCGTGAAGTCGGCGTTCTACGTTCTCGGTCTCGCCGTCGCGCCGGAGGCTCGGGGTCAGAATGTCGGGCGTGATCTGATCGAAGCTGCGAAAAATGCGGCCCGATCGTGGCCCGTAGAAGCCTTATGGCTGGATGCATACGATCACATCGCAGGCGCGGGGCCGTTTTATCTGAAGTGCGGGTTCGTCAAGGTTGGACGCACGCAGTATCGCGAGGTGCCCCTCGTCTACTACGAATGGCTGGTGGATGAGCGCGCGTCCGCGCTCACCCCTAGTCAGTCAGGTACAACGCGCGCGCGATCTTCCTCCAGTCGACAAAGCGAAACTGCGTCGAGCCGTCGTACTCGAAGCCGTTGATGTCATCGGTGTTCGGCGGGTCTTCCGCCTCACCGTTCTGAACCACCACGATGCCGGCAGGGAATGCGCGGCCGAGCGGCGTGCTGGTGATCGCAACGCCGTCGCTGTCGCCCGTGTCTTTCACCATGAAGGTGCCGATGTGATCGTTTGAATCGCGGCGCTCGTAGACATGAAACGTGTTGTCGCCCTGGCTCGAGACCACGAGGTAACCGCGCTTCTTTCCCGTGCTGTAGATCGCGAGGCCCTCGACGTCCACTTCGAGGTTGGCGCCGGCGAATGCGGCGCTGCCGGGGGCGACGATTGTCTCTGCTTCGGGAGTTCCTTCCGGCGCGTATTCGCATTCGAATTCGTCATCATCAGGGATGGCCCAATAGGGTTGACCGAAGCTCTTCACGGGCTCTAGCAGCGACTCCCGGCCGATACGCATCACGAACGGCATGTGGTTGGACAATGGAATGCGGTACACCCCGATGGTCTCAAAGGCCACGTAGAGCCTGTTGTTCTCGGCGTCGATGAGGATCCCTTCGGATTGCGGATCTTCGTTGGCGTTCTCGCGGCATGGCGTCCAGCGGAACGCGGCCTCGCCGCGCTCACGCAGCGTGAAATGCGGATTGAAGAGGAACACGCGCACCGGCACGTAGCTCACTTTGTCGCCGACCGCCACCAGCTTGAACTGCTGCACCGCGCTGCGATTGCGCTGTGACACGAAGGCGTAGAGATCTTTGCCGTCGTGCCAGAGGCCGACACCGTAGCCGGTATCCTGATCGTCGAGAGGATTCGCCTGGAACCCAGGCTCGACCTCGGCGGGCTGCAGCGGCGAGGACTGAATCACGCGCCACGGATACAAGCGTGGTGCGCTGCGCGCCGTGATGTCGACCAGCGGCGCATCAGACCGAGACGAATCGATGGCGTAGATGCGCAGCAGATCACAACCGCGATCCGTCACGACGGCGATATCGCGTCGATGGCCGCCGAGCTTGACGCCATACGCCACCTCGACATTGTTGAAGCGCCCGAAGGTTTCACCCGCGCTCTCCGGACAGGGGTTCGGCGGCAGGTTGTTCAAGCCGGCGGGTGTGGGCGGATCCTGCGGCAGAATGGTGGGCAGATTCGGCGGCGCAATGAGCTGCACCACGCGCCCGCGCAGGTCATAAACCACCAAGCCCGCGTCCTTGAGCGTTCCGATGATCAGACTCTCCGAGGGACGCTCAGGATGAATCCAGATCGCAGGGTCGTCGGCATCGACTGTCGCCGGTGCCTCGTCGTAACTCGCAAACGGAGTCGTGTCGACCGTGCTCGGGATTACCGGCGGCTCACCCAGCGCAATCGCCGGAATAATGGTTGCGACTAACAGCCAGACTGTACGCATGTGACGTTCTCCCGATTGCCAAGCAGTGAGGCTCAGCATGAGAGCGCTGTTTCATGACATGTCGATTAACGGCGCGTGCTTTGGCTCGCGCTTCGGTCTTACGCCGAATCAGGCAGCGGCTGGCCGTTTCGACTGCACGCCGAGATAGTCTCGCTTGCCGACGGGCACGCCGTTGTGACGCAGGATCGCGTATGCGGTCGTGAGGTGGAAATAGACGTTCGGGATCGTGTGCTCGAGGAAATAATCGGCGCCCGTCATCCATTCGCCTTTCCAGCGAGGTTGGCTCACGACGCGCGTGGCGGCGCCTTCGAAGTCTTTCGGCGTAAGTCCGTCCAGCAGCGTGATGGTCGACCGCACCCGCGCCTGAAGCTCCGCGATGGTTTTCTCGTTGTCTTCCTGCTGCTGCATCGGCTTGCCGGTGAGGAAGCCCGCGGACAGCTTCACGGTGTCGCAGGCGATCTGCACCTGTCGCGCGAGCGGGAATTGATCCGCGGCGAGGCGCAGGGTGGGGAAGACATCCGGGTCGAAGTTTTTCGACTTGGCGTAGTCGGCGGCCATGCCGAGCCACTTATCGAGTTGGCCGAGCTGCTTTTTGAACTGGGAGAAGATTTCGCTGTACATGGGCGGCGAAAGTACGCGGTTTGCGCGAGGCAGGATACCCCTCGAAAGGTGGATTCGCGGCGGTCACGGCCGCGTTCGTCACAGTCGTTACTGCCCCGACCCCCCCGGTACAGTTCCCACGTACTGTGGGCCCCCACGTGTTACGAGGTTGCGCGACTTTTGCATGTTTTCGACTTGCAGACGAAGCGCGGACTCGGTGATGCACTCCGTAGGCGGCAAGCTTCTGGTGGCGCCCCTCTTGCAGTACACGATCTGCCCTTCATGCTGGTACTTCCGGTCGTAATGCTTGACGGCTCGCTGGAACTTCATTTCGAGCAGCGGGGTGGGAACCGACGCACGAGCAGGCGAGGCAGCGGGCTGCGAGGTGCAGGCGGCGATCAGAAGCACGCCCGCGGCCAGCAGGACGGAACGAAAAATGCGGTTTCTGGCCATGAGACTCACCCCATCAACGCAGGCGCCTGAAGCGGCTAACTTCGCCTAGTCCTCGAATACCGGCTCGAACTGAACGGTGGCATTGGTTGTGACAATTTCCGGGTGCCTCTGGAGCAGGAAAATGATCTCGGCGCCCGCCAGGAAGATTGGCCCGTAGCCGTGCGCCGCGTTCACGTCCGTCGGGCGATTGAGATAGAACGTATCGTCCCAGCCGAGACCCGTGCCGATGCAGGTGCCCTCGACCTGGCCGATCGAATTCACTTTCGTCGTCACGCCATTCCAACCGCGTAACACGATGGGAGCCCAAGTGTTGCGGCTCAGCCAGCCTTTATTGATGGCGCGCGTCAGCGCGAATACGTACATTGCGCTCGACGACGTCTCCTCGTACGAATCCGGGCGATCGAGCAACTGGTGCCAGAGCCCTGAAGGCGCCTGCGTTCGCCGAAGCCCGGCGGCATGCGCCCTGAGGATGGTCAGCAACTGCGTCCTCTGGGGATGATCCGTCGGCAGCTCCGTCAGCAACTCGACTGTAGCCATGATCGCCCATCCGTTGGCGCGCGCCCAGTGGAACGCCGGGTGAGGACTCATCTCCTGGACCCAGCCGTGCATCCACAGGTTGTTCTGCGCCACGAACATCCTCGAGTAGAACTGCAGGATCTGCTTTGCGGCGTCGTCGAAATAGCGGCGGTCGCCCGTGAGCTTGCCCATCTGCGCGAGGCAGGGCACGCTCATGTAGAGGTCGTCGAGCCACACCGAATTCGGCAGCGGTACGTTGCGCGCGAACGTGCCATCGGCCAGGCGGAATTGCCGGCTCGACACCCAGTTCGCGAAGTTGTCGATCCACGGGCGCAGCGCGCCGTTGCCGATTCCCGCGCGATGCGCCTTGATCATGGCCGCGCACATCGAGCCGGAGTGGTCGAGGGTCTGCGGGAAGAGCATCGGGCGCAGCGAGAAACTACTGCCGGACACGGATGACGGATACGTGTCGTAGGTCGCCGTCGGGTAGTTGGCCCGCATGTGCGCCGCCATGCGCGCCAGCGCGGTGAGCCGGTGGTTCACATAAGAGTGGTAGCGCCCGTCGCCCGTGACCGACGTGGCGCGCAGCATGCCGGCATACGTGACGCCCGATTCGTACGTGGTGATCCGCATGGTGGTGCGCTGGAGCGCGACGTTCCTCGGCATGTTGTCGAGCGAGATCAGGGCGCCCGTGTCGCCGTTGATGGGCCGTAGCGGGGTCGCCGTGATTAGATAGCCATGCACGCGGCCCATGACCGCGCGGATGGATGCTTGGGTGAGGGGCGCGGTCTGCGCGAAGGCCGCGCTCGCACTCAGGAGTGAGACGATCAACAGGGTGGGTACACGAGCCATGGGTAGATTCCTCCGTGAACCTTCCTGAATAGCATACGCCCCTGCCACGCGGATCGGAGAGCCGCTAGACGCGAGCGGCTGCCGTCCTACGGCACGAGCAGTCTGAGTGAATTCAGCGGGTTAGAAATGTCCTGGCACGAGGTGAAACTGTGCGGGACGGTTAGATGGCTCCCTGGGTTGGACTCGAACCAACGACCAACGGATTAACAGTCCGACGCTCTACCAACTGAGCTACCAGGGAACCGAGAACCAAGAAGGGCGCGCATTCTCGTAGAGGACCCTGCGCTCGTCAAGCAAACCTTGTGGATCAGCGACTTACGACCGAAAAACCCTGAGCGTTTGGCGCCCTATGGCCGATCATTGCCGCCGGGGAGAACCTGAAGGTTGTTTCCCGGCCACTCACGAGCACCTATGAGCACCGCCAACGAAGCACTCACCCTGCAAATGCTCGAGTGGATTTCGCGCAAGCCTCGCACTCGCGCGGAGGTTCTCGAGGTCTGGCGTACCAGCTGCCCGAGGTTGTCGATCTGGGAAGACGCCTGTATCGCGGGGCTGGTGGAGTTCTCCCTGGGTGGCGTGGTCACGCTGAGCCCCAGCGGCGAGCGGTTTATCGCGGGCGCGAAGTAGTGCGAGCCTCACTCCCGACTACTTAACGATGAACGACCTTGGTCTCCTGGATCTCAAGGGCGCGGTGCGACGTAAACCTGGTTCTCGCGCGTGCCGCCCGACATATCGAACTCGTCGGCGGCGAATGCCACCACGGTGCCATCGCTCGAAAGAGCGTGATAGGCATACGCAACGGGGACTGCAATGGTGGTGCCGTTGGGGCGTCGCGACGCCACGGCCAATGCCGTGCTCTGCAAATCGCGCACGACGAGCGCAGCACTCGTGAAGTCGCCCGTGAGATTTCCGGCATTGGTCATGAAGAGCACATGACCGTCATCCGACACCTTTGGCCAGCTGCTGTTGCCATTCCCGAAACCAAAGGAGCCACCACTCGCAACAGTGATGTTGCCTGGATTGTTCTGGTCGATCGCCAGGACCTGCGTGAAATTCGATCCGTTGAGCGTGGTGGGAGAACGCAATGAAAAGGCGATGTAGCGGCCATTGCCCGAGATGCCGATGCCCTGACCCACGTAAGACTCGTTGTTGGTGCTGTCGATGCTGAACGCCTCAGTTGAGACATTGGCTTCAGCATCGTAGTGGATGATGATGTTGCGCGTTGCGCCAGGGACGAAGGTGGCATAGAGATACGCCAGGTGTTCGCCGTCGTCCGACATCGCCGAATAAGCGGCGAGAGACGTCGTGCTGCTGAAGACGCGCCGCAGGAAGCCGGTCTGCAGGCTGCGGAAGTACAGCGAGTACGCCCCTGACGGATCGTCGCCGATGAGGTCTTGGTTCGACACAAAGCTCACGAAACGGCCGTCTGCAGAAATATTCAGCTGCATGTCGCTTTGGCCGTTACCCGCATTGGTGATCTGCGAACCATCCGCTTTCAGGCTGACACGCGTGGTGGTGCCGGTCTGCAGGTCGCGCACGAACACGTCCTGCGATCCATTGTCATCGTCGGCCACGAGATCCCCCGCGAGCGAGCTGAAGATGACGTAGCGTCCGCCCGCGGCTAGTTTCAGGCCGTTGACGCCGTAGGGCGATTGCGATTGGGTGCCTGCCGGAGTCTGGTCGACCAGCGTCGTCACGCCGGTAGTGAGGTTGCGAACGTACCCATGGCCGTTGTTCGTAGCGCCAGGCACGAGGTTCGTGCCGTCGCTGATAAAGGCAACGATGTTGCCATCGGCCGAAAGGCTGGGGAGACCGCTGCGGTTGTTAGCCGTGGCGCCGCTGGTCGCACGGCTGGCGAGCGTCGTGGTGGTAATGACGGGTACGACCGGTGCCTGCACGGTCACCGTGGCGGTGCTGCTTGCCACTTCGCCCGCCGCATTGTCGACCAGGAAGCGGTACTGCGCGCCGTTGTCGGCGAGTGTCAGCGGAGCGGTGAAATAGCAGACCTGGGTGTTGTTGTTCACGAGCACGTCTGTGCCCGGCGCCCACGCGGATCCATTCCAGCGTTGCAGCTGCACGTCGAACGTCGGCGTTCCACCGATGGTCACGCACATCTGTGCCTGCAGGCCGGGCTCGATCGTGACGTCCTGCGGATGCTGCGTAATGGTCGGCGCCACGATGGTCTGCACGGTGAGCACCGCCGTCTGGCTGATGACGAGTCCGGCGCCGTTGTAAACCATGACGCTGTAGATTCCACCGCTGTCGTTGGCGACCAGCGTGGGCGTGATGTAGCTGGCATCGATGGCGCCTGAGATCGGATTGCCGTTCAACAGCCACTGGTAGCGCAGGGCCGAGCCATCGACGGTCACGTCGAATGTGGCCGTCTGGCCCTGGATTGCGGTCGTCGAGCCGGGATCCTGGGTGATCTGCGGTGCGCCTAACAAGATGAGCTCTGCCGCCTGGCTCATGGTCGAGGACACACTGTTGCTGACCTGGACCGTGTACTGGGCGACGTCCTCGTTCCTGACGTAATAGAAGCTCAGCACTGGCGCTGTTGCGCCCGGGATCGCTGCGCCGTTGAGCATCCACTGGTAGGACAACGGTCCGTTGCCCGTGGCGCCCACTGCCATGTTTGCGGAGCCACGCAGAGGCACGATGACGGTCGACGGTTGCGAAGTGATGGTGGGCGGCAGCGCCTCGGTGGCAGAGGCCACATCGAGCGTGACACTGTCGCTGGCGACCGAGCCCGCACTGTTGGTCACGAGCACCGAATACGAACCCGCGTTCGGCAGCGCCACGGAGTTGAAGGTCAGCGACGCGCTGGTGGCGCCGGCGATGTTCACGCCGTCGCGGCGCCACTGGAAGCTCAGAGGTCCGCTGCCATCCACGCCCACGGCGAAGGTCGCGGTATTGCCGACATTCACGGTGACCGAGGCGGGCTGGGTGACGATGCTGGGTGTCATAGCGACGGGAGTGCCGGCGGTGACGCTGAGCACCGCGGCACTACTAACCGCGTTGCCGGCGTTATTGGTGACGGTCACGCTGTAGCTACCGGCGCTTGCGCCGGTCACGCCGTTGAGGCGCAGCACCGGATTGTTGGCGCCCGCGATGTTCGTTCCATTGAAGCGCCACTGATAACTCAGCGCTTCTGTGCCATAGGCCACCACCGCGAATACAGCGTCATTGCCCGAGGTCACGGCGAGCGAGGCCGGCTGTGTGGTGATGCTGGGTGCGACGTCGAGATCGCTCACCGACACCGTGACGGGTGTGCTCGAGACGCTCCCAACGGAATTGGTGGCCACTACCCGGTATTGCTCGCCATTGTCTGAAGGAACTCGCGGCGCCGTGGTGTAGCTCGCGGAAGTCGCGCCGCTGCCGACGGCCACATTCGTCCACTCACCGGTGGAGTTGGCCGGGCGCGTCTGCCACTGCAAGGTGGGCGCGGGCTGGCCGGACACCGTGGCCGAGAAGTTAGCCGTCTCCGCGGTGCGGATCAGCACCGAGCGTGGCTGCCCGACGACGGCGGGTGGCGCGCTCTGCTGCAGGATATTGATGCGCGTGGTGGGACCGGTGACACAGGGTGGCACCTCATAAGGCTCATTAGGGGGGCCAGGCTCATACGGCTCCGACGGCGTGTAGCAGGCACGCACGCGAATCAGTGCGCCCTGGTCGGGGGCGAAGGCGATGAAGCTGTGGCGCACGCTCCAGGGTTGCCATGGAACTCCTACACCAAAGGGCAGCGGGTTGCCTTCATCCTGGTAGGAGTGCGCGACTTCGAGCCACGAGGTACCGCCCTGGTCGCCGCGCATCCAATCGACCACGGCACGATCGGTCGCCGACGGAACGAGGTCGACCCAGGACGGTGGAAGGTTCTCCGGATGACGCTGCTCCAGTAAGTTCCCGCCGCACCGCCGCCGAGAATGACGTCGAGACTTGAGGTGGCGCCTTCGACCACGTCGATCTGTGCGGGCGTCCGGAGTACCGCCACGCGAGGATAGAGGGGCATGAACCGCCACGAGGCCGATTTTGAAACGCTGGAGCCGAAGTCTGTCACCACCCCACCACACACCATGCCGATGCCGTACTGTTGATACCATTTGAGGTCTGGAATCAGCACGTCGTTGCTCGAGCCTCCGGTGGTTGTGAGGGGCTTGCGGTGAGAGGTGTTGAGATAGCTCCCCTGGTCTACTTCAGTGCGTCCGATGAAAAGTGAGTTCGCGTCGCAGTTGGCCGGCATCTGACCGTTGTTGCTCAACACCGTGTACGAAGCATTGACGGGCCCCATCAGCGAATCGCACGGCCCACCATTGCAGGTCAGGGTCGTCGTAAATTGCAGCGGGTCGATCGAGACAAGAGGTCCCGAGTACTTGATGATCGCGGCCCGGAAGTACGAAAAACGGCTGACCTCGGTTCCGAGCATGCCGTCGACCAGTTTGGTGTCGTCCAGGATGACCCACTCGCCCCCCGGTTCGGCCGTCGCAATCTTGAACAACTCGTCGGGTCGCAGCGTGACAGTTGGCGCCGGAATTCGAACCTCGACGGGTTGCGCAAAATTGCCGCCGTGGGGAGTAATCACGTACACGTTACCGGCCGTGGTGAGATCAGATGGCACGGACGGTGCGCCGGTGGAGTCCATGGCGATTCGGAAAGTCGTGTCACTTTCGACAGCGCCTGCAGGGAAGATCACCGCGGCGCCACTGGCGTCGGTGATGGTGCCACCCGTCAATCCGATCACGGGTGGCGGTGGGGGCGGAGGAGGAACCACTGGTGGGGGCGCGGGAGCTACCGGGGGCGGCGAGTCACCACCACCGCCACAACCCACGAGCGACAACAAACACACCACGACGGCTATTTGAGAACGCATGACTCCCACCCTTTTGGCCGGCAAACACACCGGTCAGCGAGTCAATGCGTAAGAAACCGGCAAACCGGCTCAAGCTTTCCGGGGAGAGCGTGTGACTTAACGCTCATTTCAAGACATGAGCGATGTATGTCATTGACGCGGATGGGGCTCGCGCGACAATGCTGCGTGGACTTGGACAACAAGAACGACAAGCAGTCCCCCGGCGAGGTCACGCGTCTCCTGCATCGCTGGTCCGATGGTGACGCCACGGCAATCGATTCGCTCTGGCCGCTGGTGTACGACGACATTCGGCGCATGGCGGGTCGGCAGATTGCGGGTGAACGCGGCGGCCACACGCTGCAGGCCACCGCGCTGGTGAACGAGGCCTTCATTCGGCTCGCCGGAGAACGTGCCTTCGAATGGCAGCGGCGCGAGCAGTTCCTGGCGCTGGCCGCGCAGATCATGCGGCGCGTGCTGGTGGATTACGCGCGGCAGCGCGGCGCACAGCGGCGCGGCGATGGCGCGAAACGCGTGAGCATTCACGACACCTGGGCCGCCGACGAGGTCGATCAGATCCAGGCGCTGGACGCCTTCCATGACGAGAGCGTGGACGTGCTGGCCATCGACACCGCGCTCACCAAACTTCAGCAAGTCGACGAGCCTCAGAGTCGCATCGTTGAATTACGCTACTTCGGCGGCCTGACGCTCGAGGAAACGGCGCTGGCAGCCGGCATCTCGCTCGCAACCGTCAAGCGCGAATGGGCGATGGCGCGTGCCTGGTTGCGCCGCGAGCTCGCGGCGTACGAAGCAGGGGCGACGCCGTGACGAAACTGAGTCGTGACGAAGTGAAGGCGCTGTTCTCGGCAGCGCTGGAGTTGCCGCCCGACGACAGGACGGCGTTTCTCATGCTCGCAGCCGGCAACAACACGCGGCTGTTCACCGAGGTGCAATCGTTGCTCGACTCGCATGAGCAGCCGGGCGGGTTTCCCGACAAGGTTTCACCCGACTTCCGCTCCCAGGCGTTTGCCGCCTCCAGTGCCACGCGCAGCCGCATTGGTGAACGCATTGGTGCGTACCGGATCGTTGGTGTGCTGGGCACCGGCGGCATGGGTGATGTATTCAAGGCGGTGCGCGATGACGATCAATATCGCGCCGAGGTCGCCATCAAGCTCATGCGCGCCGACGTGCGCACCAGTCTGACCGAGCAGCGCTTCAGAACCGAGCGACAGATCCTCGCCGGACTCGACCATCGCAACATCGCGCGGCTGCTCGATGGCGGCACGTCAGAGGTGGGCGCGCCCTATGTGGTGATGGAACTAGTTACCGGCGAGCCCATCGATGGCTACTGCGATGTTCGAAATCTCGCGGTGCGCGACCGTGTACAGATCTTCCTGCAAGTGTGCGCGGCAGTGAGTTACGCGCATCAACACCTGATCGTGCATCGCGACCTCAAGCCCAACAACATCCTGGTGACCGCAGACGGCTCGGTGAAGCTGCTCGACTTCGGCATCGCGAAGTTGCTCGAGCCTGACTTCAGTATCGACGAGGCCAAGGCACCCGCGACGGCCACTACGCTGCGGGCCATGACGCTCGAATACGCGAGCCCGGAGCAGGTGAGCGGCGCGCAGGTAACCACCGTCAGCGACGTCTACTCGCTGGGCGTGGTGTTGTATCGGCTGCTGACGGGCAAGAGTCCGTATCGCGAAGGTGCCACCGACGCCGCGCGCATGGCGGAGATCCTGAGCGACGCCACGCCGACGCGGCCCAGCCAGGTCGATCACAAGCTGGACGCCGATCTCGACAACATCCTGTTGATGGCGCTGCGCAAGGAACCGGCGCTGCGTTACGCGAGCGCGGAGCAATTCGCGAACGATCTGCGCAGCTATCTCTCTGGCATGCCGGTGAAGGCCCGCGGTAATTCGTTGAGCTACCGGGCGGGCAAGTTCGTGCGCAGACGCAAGGTCGAACTCGCCGCGGGGGTATTGGTGGCTGGCGCCTTGTTAGGCGCGCTGGTGTTCTCGCTGCGCGAGGCGCGCATCGCGGAGCGCGAGCGAGTGGTCGCGCAACAGCATTTTGACAGCGTCCGCAAGCTCGCGAACACCATGCTGCTGCAACTTCACGACGAAATGGCGCGCGATTCAGGGTCGATCAAGACCCGCGAGATGATGGTGAAGACCTCCCTGGAGTATCTCGATGCCTTATATAAGGAGTCAGGAGCAGACCCGCTGCTGCAGGAAGAACTTGCCACAGCGTACATCAAGGTAGCCGCGATCCTGGGAAATGACGCGACTGCGTCCAACAAGGGAGATTACCGGGGCGCGCTGCGCAGCTATGAACGCGCCATTGCCCTCCTCACGCCGCTGATGGAGGCTGACCCGGCGAATCATCGAGCGGGTCTGTCGCTCGCTGGCGCGTACACAGAGCAGGCGTCGCTGTTGATGGTGGCTCGCGGTCCAAAATTCGCACGCGAGGCGGCGGATCGGGGTGCCGCGCTCACCGAGAACTTCGCACCCTCGATATCCGACGAAGCAGAGCGCATGCACCGGCTTCGAGCCGCTTATACGGTGCAGGCGCAAATCCTGGGCTTCATGGGACTTTCGCTCGAGTCCATCGCCTCCCTCGACAAGTCGATCGCCGTTGTCGAAGCGTACTGGCATGCGCACCCGGAGGATGAACGCGCATTCGTCGCGTTGAGTCGGGCATACAACGTCGCGGCGCTAACCGATGACCCGCGGCTGTCGCTATCGGCAAATTACGACCGATCCCTGGCGTTACTCGGGAAGTCGCTGTGGGCTGACGAAATGTTGCTCACGTTCAAGCCCAATGAACGTGAGTATCAGTTACGCCAGGCAGCGGGGCGCTTCAACATCGGCAACTATCGCTATGCGCTTGGTCAGTACGCCGAAGCGCTGGAGCTCTACCAATTGGGAACGGCTACGGCACAGGATGCTGCGCGAGACTTAGACGATGCCCACGCGCAGTACACATTGGCATTGTTCGAAACCAAGCTCGCGCAGACCTTGTTCAAACTTGGAAAAGTGGAAGAGGCGCGGGTGCTCTTTCTCAAGTGCGCGAAAGTCCTCGAGGCGCTGCTGGCGCGCGACGGCTCGCTACGCACCGAATTTGCGCTCGGGCACAACGCTGTGCGCCTGGGCGAACTCTATGCGCATCTCGCGGCCAACTCCCGCGAGAGTCGTACCGTGCAACTCGATACTTGGATAAAGGCGCGCGACTACCTGCAACAGGGCGTCACCTCGCTGAAGAAAGTGACCGCCAGCGCCACGCTCCAGGCCATCGACATGATCGTGGTCAATGATGGGGTGGCCTCGCTGGCTCGCGCCGACGCCACGCTCGCCAGGCTCCAGCAGCCATAGGGCCGACTGAAAAAACCTTGAGCCGGTTTTGTTCCGAATTCCGCATCTAGCTGATGCGGAGGAACCATGAAAACTCTCATCGTCTTTTTGTCAGGAATGGCTGTGTGCGGCGCGGCGCAGGCCGAGTTGCTGGCTGCTCAAGGTGCCAAGGGCACCCTGAGCGTTCAGTACGAGTATTCGGCGGCCGGCAAGAAGGCAGACAAATACGAACCCGCCGAATGGCGGGTGGTGCGCACCATCAACCTGGTCGTGCCCATGAGGGCGGAGCCGCCTTTGCCGGGCCCCACTCTGCGTCCCATGGATGCCGAACAAACCGCCGATCTCGCCAACAAACAGGCCCGCGTCAAGAACCTGCATACCACGTTGGCGCCGACCATGGCCGACATGATGAAGATCGCCGAGAAGTGCGACGAGGACGAGGCCTGCATCGAGAAGGCAATCCAGGATTACAGCAAGACCATGGACATGGCGACCATCAATTCCGCGAAGGCAGATGCCGCGGCGGCGAGCCAGGTGGGCGTGCCACGCTACCAGCTCTGGCAGCCGGTGACGCAGACGGGCACATACATCATCGATGAAACCTACCGTTCGCAGACTTCGGATCCGCTGTGCATGAGCAAGTCGAAGCAACGCTGTTCACGTGAAGAAACTCGTAAGGGTGGCGGCGATGTTCCTCCGCCGCCGGGCGCCAAGGACACCTCCGCGGCGATGCTCGAGTTCGACAGCCAGAAGAAGGACGTTCTGATCAAGCTGCCAATCCCGCTGAGCGCGCTCACCTACTCGCGACAGGTCACCTCAGATTTTCCGGACGAGAAGAGCGGCACGTCCCCCGGCATCCTGCCCGCCATGTTCGGTCAACAGAAGTCGATCACGGCGGTGATTCCCGGCGATCTGCGTTCGGCATCCGGCACGCAGTCCTTCAAGGTCGATGGCGCCGAGGGCGAGGGTGGAACGCTGATCGTGAAGTGGCAATTCGCGCTGCAGTAGCGAGATCAGCCCGGCGAGATGTGGATGTGCGTGCCGGCCACGCTGGACTGCACCAGTTCGAGGAGGAAGTCCTGCTCGCCGGAGTGCGCCTTCACGATCACTCTTTCCTGCGCGACGATTTCGGCGCGAAAGCGTTCTTTCGGCAGCTGGGCTTTGAAGGTGTCACGCACGTCCTGGGCAATGTAGATCTGGGCGCGCCCCTGGTGGATCTTCGCGGTAACCAGGATGGGATCGCCTTCGCGTGGAGTGACGCGAAACTGCATCTCGCCGTCGCTGGCGGCCTTGCCGTTGAAATCCACGCGCCATTTACTGTTTGTCGCGGGCGCATCGGTGGCGGTCGCCGTGCCGGTGACGAGTAATACGGCAGCCAGTGCCACGGCACCGGACTTGAGGATTTGAAGGTACATGTCGCTCCAGGGAAGATGAGGACGTTCTTTTTCTTGGCGCGCCACTATGCGCCAACGAGTGGCGGAAGTCTCGCCCTTCGTCAGGGTTGGGCCCTGGGGACCAAGACGCTTCCGGCCGCCGGCAGGCAGTGACGGCGACCGAAAGCGTTCCCCCTCCATCAACACAAACTAACTAGTCCTGGCGATGCCTCCAGCCGCGCCGGGCCGCGGCCGCATGACCCTGCGAATCGCCGAACCAGCCGCGATGATCGCCGCCACCGCGTGAGCCGCCGCGTCCGCCACGCCCGTTGTCATCGTCGTCCTGGCTCATGAAGCGGCCTTGCTCATCGCGCTCGCGACCGCCACCGCGTGAGCCGCCGCGTCCGCCACGACCATTGTCATCGTCCTCGTCGTAGCGCGAGCCGCCGCGCCCTCGTTGCGGCTCGTCGTACCGACCTCGCCCCCGCGACTCACGACTCCACATGCCACGGTCGTTGTCATCCGGGTGTCCGCGGCCACCACGGTAGTCGTCGTCGGAGGTGAAGCGTCCGTATTCGTCCCGCTCACGTCCGCCGCGATAATCTTCGTCTCGACCGGAGCGTTCGTAGTCGCCGCGGCTGCGCTCGTACCCCTGGTATCCGCGCTGATAGTCGTCACGTTCCTCGTAACCGCGACCGGAGCCGCGGCCATGCTCCGGTTCACGATAGCGGTCCTCGTCATAGCCGCGTTGTCCGTAATAGCTGCCGCGTTCCTCCTGGCCGGAGAAGCGGCCCTCCTCATCCCGGGGCCGATCGTGGCCACGGCCGTACCGCCGGCCGCGGTCGTCGCGGCCGCGATCATCGTATTCGTCCCGATCCCTGCCGCCACGCCCACCCGTGAATCGTCCTTCCGCATCCCGATTGCGATCGTATTGTCCAGGCATCTTGGTCTCCTTTCCTCGTGGAGCTGTTAGTCAAGCAAGTTCCGTTCCGGCGTCGCCAATGCAGGCTACGTCTGACAAACAATCCCTGCGCGGGCCTCGAGCGGGAAAATGCGCACCTTCGCTGCTCGATCTTGCGGCGGAAAATTCTGATTAAGAGATTGGCGGCTCTGAAATTTGTGCCGCACAACGTGTAACGATTTCGGCGCAAAGCTCGCGCACTTTGCTCCCGGACGCGCTGTGGCCCTGCACAGCCAACAAACACACTGCGAGAGTCATGGCACGACGCTTGCTCCTCGTTAGGTCCAGTTCCTTCCAATCCACTACTGGAGAACGAGGAGACAGAGATGGCAGATCGCTACCAGAACTATCAATCGGGACGACAGCGCCAGGACTGGCGCGACGAGGACTACACGCGCAGGAAAAGCTACCGCTCGCGCGATGACGATGAGGGGCGCTACTCCGGCAGCTCCGAAGATCGTGACTATGGTTACGGTTCCTACACCGGCTCCGACGAAGGCGAGAGCTCGGCACGTGCGGGCAGCTACGACCAGGGTCGCTCGCAGTACGGCCGGTCGCGTGATACCGGCGGACAGAGTGGTTCGACCGGCCGTTACGCCGGATACGGTCAGGGAGAGTATTCGGGCGGCCGTTCGGGTTACAGCGGCCAGGGCAACTATGGTCAGACCGGTTACGGTCAGGGTGGTTACGGCCAGGGCAACTACGGTCAGCCGAGTTACGGCTCCGAACGCGGACAGCAATACGGACGCGACTTTGGCAGCTCCGGGACGAGCCGCTACGGCAGTAGTGAGTACGGCGAAACCGGCTATGGCGGTTCACGCGGCGGCCGCTACTCGCACGGCACCTTCGGCACCGAGCGTGGAGGCTGGAGTGAGCCGTACGGCGAAGGCCAGCAATACACCTCACGCGGAGAGTACGCGGGCACTTCGTCAGAATCGGGCTACGGTGGCCGCGGCATGGGTGGCACGGGAGCCATGGGTCAGCATCGCGGCAAGGGGCCTAAGGGCTACCAGCGTAGCGATGAGCGCATCAAGGAGATGTTGTGTGAAAGACTGAGCGACGACCCGGAAATCGACC